>CAVUDJ010000022.1:0-7181 GCA_963740215.1 uncultured Actinomycetota bacterium | reverse complement strand
TGGCCCGGACGCCCGGTGCGGTCAGGCCCGCAGGTCGCGACGGTCGAACACCCGGATCGCGACGGCGCCAACCAGCAGCGCGAGAGCCGCGACGAGCGCGATCCCGCCTGGCGTGGGTGCCGCGTACAGGGCGTCTGCGGGTGACGCGTGGTGGAACAGGGACAGCGGCCGCCACGGATCGACCGCCGTGCTCAGCGAACCAAGCGATTCCAGCAGGTACGACCCGACCGCCAGCCCGACGCCGGCCCCGATGCCCGCGCCCCGGTGACCGGTACCGCAGCCGACCAGCAGCGCGACGGCGCCGAAGGTCCACGCGAGCAGGGCGGCGAGCCCGACCGCCGTGAGGATCCGGCCAACTCCGACGCCCAGGTCGAAGACAAGATCGCCGACGACGAGCGTCGCCGCGAGGGCGCCCGAGACGACCGTGAGCGACGCGGCGGCGGCGAGGGCCTTGCCCGCGACGACCTGCCAGCGCGGCACCGGGTTGGCCAGCAGCAGGTCCAGGGTGCCGCGCTCCTCCTCCGCCGCGGTCGCTCCGGCGAGGTGCCCGATGGCAACTGCGAAGAGGCACAGCGGGGCGACGAAGCCGAACACCTCGGCGGCGAGGAACCCGGGGCCGGAGGTGAAGTCTCCCTGTACGTCGAAGAGCGCCTTGAGAGCCGGCGGGTAAGCCTCGACGAGATCCCGGAACTGTTCGGCCTCCTTCTGGACACTCGGGTACACGGACAGCTGCAGAGCCACCATCGCGGCCAGACCGATCGTCCAGGCGAGCGTGCTGCGCAACCGGTCGGCGAACGCCCGGCGCGCGATCTCAACCAGCATGAGCGGGCACCTCCTCCTCGACGTAGTGGAGGAAGATCTCCTCCAGGTCTGGTTCGTGGCTGGTGACGTTGAGCAGTTCGTGCTGGGTGGCGTGCCTGAGCAGTTCGCCGACGGGCCCGACCACCTCGCAGTGCACGACGGAGCCGGTGGACGTGGCGGCACGGACACCTGGCAGTGCCGCGAACTCTTCAGCAGGTACGGGTGCGGCGAAGTCGAGTTCGAGCCTGCGGGGCGCTCTGGCCTTGAGCGTCGTGACGTGCTCGACCACGGCCAGCTGTCCGTCGCGGACGATCGCGACCCGGTCCGCAACACGCTCCACATCGGACAGAACGTGGGAGGAGAGGAAGACGGTCTGCCCGCCGGCGGCGATCTCGCGCAGCAGGGCGTTGAGTTCGCGCTGCGCCACCGGGTCGAGCCCGCCGGCAGGCTCGTCGAGGACCACGAGATCCGGTCGGTGCGCAAGCGCCTGAACGACGCCGAGCTTCTGCCGGTTGCCCTTCGACAGTTCCGCCGTCGGGCGGTCCAGATCGAGATCGAGACGGTCGGCCAGCTTCGTCTCATACTGCGGGTCGGTCGAGGTGCGAAGACGGCCCAGGTAGGCGAGAATTTCGCGGCCGGTCAGCTTCTCGTAGAGCACGAGGTCGCCGGGGAGGTAGCCGATCCGGCGCCGGGCGGCCACCGGATCCCGGCGGACGTCCGTGCCGAACACCTCGATGGTGCCGCGGGAGCGGTGCCTTCATCGCTTGCCTCCTGCGGTGAAACGGAGCGTGCCGAGAGCGTCGCCGCTCCAGGTTCGGCCGGACAGCTCCACGTCGATCGACGGCCCGCCGCCGTCGGCGACGGCGAGCGTGCCGAACTGGCCCGCGCCAGGGAACGCGCCGCCGCTGTACGGGCCGCCCTTCACGCTGCCGGGGCGGTCGAGCGCGCCAGCGTGCAGGAGCGGGAACCCGCCGTTACGAGCCGTGCTGTAGTCGGTGTTCGTGCCGTCGTCGAGGGCCACCATGTGGGCGTCACCGCTCACCATCACCACGTTGCGAATCGCGTTGCCGGCGATGACGTCGGCGAGACGGCGCCGCTCGTCCGGATAGGCGCCCCAGTCGTCGCGCGAAGGCCCCGCTGGTGCGATCCACGGGTCGGGATTGACCCAGACCACGAGGGCGTGGCTACGGCTGGCGGTGACGAGCTCCCGCTCCAGCCAGGACAGCTGCGCGGTCCCGAGCATGGACGTCGCGGTGCGCTCGGAACGGGTGTCGGTGAGGATGATCCGCACCCTGCCTACGGTGAATGCCTGGTAGATCGCTCCGCCCGGACCTGCTGCGAGCGGGTGGTGCGGCACGTACTGGCGGTACGCCGCCCGTGCGGCGGGTCGGGTCGGGGCGTCGGCGTCGGCGTTGTTGGGCCCGTAGTCGTGGTCGTCCCACACGTACGCGATGGGCACGTGGCGGTACAGGGCGGCCTGCGCCGGCGCCGTGAGCGTGCGGGCGTAGAGGTTCCCGAAGAGGGACACGTCGTTGCGTGACGGGTTGCCGTAGTGCAGGTCGCCAGCCTCGACGTAGAGCAGCGGGTCGAGGTCGCGGATGGTGTCGTACACCGCGCCGCTCGACCCGGTGCGCGCGCAGCTGCCGAAAGCGATCGTGAACGAGCTGGCTCCCGAAGGCATGGTCCGGAAGGAGCCGACACCTCGAGAACGGTCCTGGGCGCCATCCACCTCGATCCGGTAGTGGTACTCGGTGTCCGGCGCCAAGCTGTCGACCGTCAGCGTCACGACGTGTTCCAGGCTCGGCGCGGCCGTGGCGCCGCGCCGCGCCGCCCCGCCCGGCGTCTCCAGCACCAGCCGCGCGCGCCGCGCGCTGGGAACGACCTCGGCGGTGATTGTGGCGCGGTCCGTCGTGACACCGCCCGACCACGACCACACCACGCGGTCGACAGGCAATGGCTGCTCGGGTGAGAGCGGGTGCGACGGCCCGTAGAAGTGGTCATAGAGCGACGACGCACCGACCGCCGTTCCGGCGAGCAGCAGCCCCGTGGCCAGCGCGAGGACGCCGACGGCGCGCACCGTGCGCCGGTGCTGCCACACGAGCCAGTACCCGGCCGCGGGGGCAAGGAAGGCCACCGCGACGGCCAGGCTAACCAGCGGGTGGTAGGCGACGGCGGCGATCACACCGAGGAGGCTCCCCGAGAGCGCGAGCAGCACGGCGGCCGGCGCCTCCCACCGCCAGGCGAGGATCCACGCGAGGAGAACGAGGCCGAGGAGACCGAGCTGCAGCGGCCGCTCGACCTGCGATGCGAGGATGTCTCCCTCTGGGTTGGCAGGAACTCCGACGACGAGCGCCAGCACACCGAACCCAGCGACGGCAACCGGCACCCAGATCCGGCTCGCCCGGCGGATGGCCTTCTCCACCCGGCGCGGGACGTGGATCACCCCGAGGTGGCGCTGCGTTCGCTGGGCCGACCACCGGCAATCGTGGCAGCGGCGATGCCACCGCCGGTGCTCCAGGATCCAGACGCTCAGCAGTACGAACGCGCCGCCCCAGAGGAACCCCGCCACGATGTCCGACCACCAGTGCAGCCCCAGGTACACCTTGGACAGCCCGACACCGACGACACCGAGGCTCAGCACCGCGGCCGCCACCCACGCGGCGCGTCTCCTGCGGGTGAGTACGAGCAGGGCGAGCGGAAGGAAACCGGCGATCAGCGTCGCCTGCATAGCGTGGCCGCTCGGGAACGAATCGCTCGCTCCGGCCAGCGCGCCGTAGTCGGGGCGGCCCTGCGGAACGAGCACCCTGAGAACGCCGCTCAGGACCAGCCCGGCCAGCACGCTGCTCAGGTACGTGACCGCGAACGGCACGCACCGCAGCGTGGCCAGGCCGATCACGGCCACGAGCCCCACCGACACCCAGGTTGCCCCGAAGAGGTCGAGCGGGCCGAGCGACGCGGCAAAGTGCCAGCCCTGCACCGTGCGGGCAGCCCAGCCGTCGATTCCCTCGATCCGATGGTGCGCGGCACCGACGACCAGCGTGAAGATCGCCGCGACGGAGAACGCCGCGGACACCGCCCAGCCGAGGAGCGGCGACGGGCCGGCCTGTGCCTCGCTGGCGGTCGTCGGCGGTTGGCCGAGTGGAGTGTTGACCAGGAACGGTCGTTGCCATACCACGGTGCGGGGCCAGGCGAGAAAGGCCACGGCACAGACGCCGGCCACGGCGGCCATCACGACGGACGTCATGAGCGACAACGCCCACAGCCACGCGATGTCGGCGACGTAGCCGCCCGGACGAAGGTAGTTGAGAGTGGCGCCTACGCCGACGTAGAGCGCCAGGCCACCACTCGACAGGCCCGCGAGGAGGTAGCTCACGCGGGGACGCAGCCCGACCTCGAGCGCGGTGTCCGGGGGCTCGCCGGTCAGCACGTGGTGCGCCGTGGAGAGGGCCTCCAGCGCGACCCGCCGCTCGCGACCGCGCCAGCGCTTGGCGTGCAGCAGGTCGCGGAGGACGGTATACAGCGAGAGCACGATGCCGACACTCATGATGGCCGGCACGAAGATCTAGGCCCGGTCGACGTCGACGTCCGCGAACCAGTCGTCACGGCGACGCGCGCGGCTCATGGCGACGTCTCCTGCGTGGCAGGCGACTGCACGGTGACAACGCCGCTGTCGCCGTCCACTGTGACCAGTTGGCCGTCCATCACGCCGGTAGCGCCGGGAACGTTGAGTACCGCGGGCACCCCCAGCTCGCGTGCCACGATTGCGGCGTGCGAGAGCGGACCGCCGCGCTCGACGACGATCGCCCCGGCGCGAAGGAACAGCGGCGACCATCCGGCGTCGGTCGCCGTGGCGACCAGCACGTCGCCCGCGTCGAACCCGCCTCGCACCGGGTCGACAACGACCCTCGCGCGTCCGGTGTAGTGGCCTGAGCTTGCGGCCCATCCCTCGAACCTGCCGCCTGCGGTCACGATCGCCGTCGCCGGAGGGGGTACTCCCACGAACCGGACGGGCAGCGGACCGTCGTCCTCGCATCTCCGCAACCAACGGCGGCGGCGGGACAGCTCGGCGGGCGGCGGGCTGCCGGTCTGGAATGCGTGCTGAAGCTCGGCGTCGCGCAGAAGGTCCACGTCACCGAGGTCGTCCAGGCGGCCGATGGCGGTGAGGCGCCGCCCGAGCTCCAGGTGGACATGGCGGACCAGGCCACCGATCGCGAGCACAGCGGCCTTGACCCGCTCCCGCCGGACCAGGCCCTCCGAGGCGTCCTCCACCAGCCGACGGAGGAGGTGCAGCCGTACGTCTACCACTTGGCCGGTCAGGATGCGGGTACGCCGCCACTTAGGGTTCGCGCGCAGGCGGTTCTCCAGCTCCTGCCGTGCCTTGTCCCGCTCCGCGCGCCGCGACGCGTGCACCGGCAGCAGCTCCGCGCTGGTCTCTTCCCAGGTAGGCCCGCCGAAGATCGCGCGGGACATGCCCGGGGTGGCTTGTCGCGGGGCGCCCGCTCCGGTGGTCACGCGTTGCGCCACCGACGCGGCGTCCCGCTCTCCGAGGTGCGGCACCAGAAACGCCTCCAGCTGGCGGTAGGCCGCCACCGCTGCCGCAGCCACGGCGAGTTCCACGAGCATCGCCCGCGCGCCGAGGTCGATCAGGCGTCGGCGGTAGGCCAGCAGGGTGGTGACCGGCCGGCCCGCAAGCACCGGTAGCGCCGCGGTGATCTCCGCGGTCGCGGCCAGCACGACCTCGGCCTCGACTCCGGCACGGCGGCGCGCGGCCGCGGCGCGGAGCGTGTAGCGCAGCGACCGCAGGCGACCAGGCCCCGGATGCGTGGTGTCGGCGGCTGTGGCGACGCCGAAGTACTGGCGTTCCAGTTCGGCTTCAGAACCGCCGGGCAGCGCGGTGGCGGCAGCTTTGATCAGATCGAGGTTCAGCGCGGCCTGGCCGTTGACCCGCCGGATGAACTCGTGCGGGCCATGCTGGCGGGCGGGCAGTGACCAGAGCTCGCCGAGCACCTCCCGCAACGCCTCCTCCACGAGGAACGCGTTCACATCCCACAGGAGCGGGGGTATGACGCCCGGCAGCATCTCGCCGATGCCGGCGGTCGTCAGTTCGCTGTCGTCGACGGGAGTGTCGCAGCCGTCGCCGCGTACCCCGGTGTCGCTGGTGATCGGGCGTGCCTGCACCAGCCACAGCCGCGTGCCGTCCCAGGCCCACTCCACGTCCTGCGGTGCACCGGCGGTGCGCTCGACCCGCAGCGCCATCGTGGCCGCCTCGACGACCTGGGGCGGCGCGTCGACATCGCCTGGTGCGTCCCTGGGGACGAGCCAGGCATCGGGGGTGCGGGCACCCGACACCAGCGCCTCACCCAACTCGGGCACCGCCTCGACGCGGAGCTGGTCGGGCGCGCCAGCGGGATCGACGGTGAACACCACGCCTGCCATCCGGGCGGGCACCATGCGCATGACGACCACAGCCATCGCGATGCCGTCGCTGGCGATGCCCCAGGCCCGGCGGTAGGCGCACGGTGCCGGATGCCACAGCGAAGCCCACGTCAGCCGTACGGCACGCAGCACCGCGTCGTCGCCGTCAACGTTCAACGAGGAGCGGTACTGGCCGGCGAAGGACGCCGCGGCGAGGTCTTCCACCGTGGCCGACGAGCGGACGGCCACGGGGGTGCCGTCACCGATCTCACGCGCCACGGTGGTGACGGCCTCAGCGACCGCGTCCGGGATAGGCACGGCGAGGAACGCATCATCGACGACCTCGGCCGCCACCGTGTCGCCGCCTGCAAGGTGGTCCAGCAGCGCACCCAGCACAGGATCGGCCACGACAGCCCGGTAGGCGGACGCCGTGACAATCGCCGTTGGCGGGATCGGAAAGCCCTCCTGGGTCATCCGGTCGAGCGCGGCGCCCTTCCCGCCGGCCTCCTCTGCGGCGATCGCCGCGCCGCGCCGGAGCGACGCGACGAGTTGGCTGAGCTCAACCGCAGTCACCGGGGTTCTCCGGAGTCAGCGGTCAGGCCAGTGCGGTAGGCCGCGACGCAGCGCGCGACGAGGCGCTCAGTGGGTTCTCCGGTGGCGGCCGCGTGCCGGTCGGCCCAAACGGCGAGATCGGTGCGCAGGTGCACCGCGCGCGGCCCGGCCCGGAGACCCACGAGCGCCACGAGCTGCAGGGCAGCGGCCACCGCGAACACGACAACGAGATCCGCCTGCCCACCGATCGCCGCGTCGACCAGCCCGACCGATGTGACGAGCAGGGCGCCGACGAGCACGAGAAGGATGCGTGGAGAGGGAAGCATCGCGGACCTCCGAACGATGAACTGTCTCCAGCTTCGCCGGGTCGGGACCGATGCCGTACGGACCTAAGGCCCGAGTTCAGGGGTCGT
>CAVUDJ010000021.1:0-292843 GCA_963740215.1 uncultured Actinomycetota bacterium | reverse complement strand
GGTCAGGGCCTGGTCGGGACCACGCGCGTTGTGCGGGCTCCACAGGAGCCAACCCTTCACCGGGGTCCGCGCGAGCTGGTCCTGGTTGACCGTGAGCGTCACAGGCACCGGCCCACCCGGTGGGACAAGGAAGGGGAATCTGGTCTGCACCGGTTGGGTGAACGGGTTGTACGACGCGGTCTGCTCGATCATGTCGTCACCGAGTCCCTCCAGCGAGAGGATCTGAGCGGTGTAGGTGAATTCCTCCCGGGCACCGGCGGCCAGGCCGACGTCGGGCAGCAGGACCGGCAGGACCACGTAGGCACTGTCGGGGAAACTGAACGAATCGTAGGCGGCCACGATGGCCTGCGCTCTCGATGTCGACGAGGACCGTGGCCAGTCCCTCTCCGGAGAACCCGGAGTTCGGTGACGAAGCCGAGGTCGACCGCCCGCCAGCGCGTAGTCGAGAGTCCTCGTCCTCATCGGTGTTGAGCAAGCCCATCCCACTCGTTCACCGACGGGTTCGACGGTGCGTTGACCGTGTTGAGGAGGAAGGCCGCGCCCCCATCCCCGGCAGAGGACGCCGACGTTGAAGCAGGTCGGTGCCCCCGGTGTCGCGGCGATCGTCCGGTCAGACCCCAGGCGAACGGAACGAAGAAGCCTGGGCACGCTGCCGGTGGTGGGCACGCCGACGGTCGCCCTGGCACGTGAAGGCGACCTCGTCCGCCACCCCTGACCGAATCCGGCGACACCGTGATGTCCGCCCGTGCCCCGCACCACAGCGGAGTACGGCACTCGCAGGCGCTGCTCCTCCCCCCCCGAGGAGCAGCACAGTGCCCGAGACGAGGTTGCCCGTTCGCTGCTGAAAACGGGCGCCTGCGACCCGCGTCCCGACGGTCCAGCGTCATGTCCACCGTCGTCTCCCCCCGCGGGCAGGCACCGTCACGACATCCGACGGGGAAGCTCACCGAGCTTGGCTCCCCCACCCGGTTGTCGAACTCGGCGACCACAAAGAACGTGGCCGGCTGGTTCGACTTGTTGGTGATCGTGATCGGTCTTGGTCACGGTGACCACCCCGGTCGACTCGAGGAGACCGAACGACACGCCGCCGCCCAAGCGGCTACCGGTCGCGAGCACCTGGGTCTTGACCGCTTCGGCCGGGACCACCAGGCCCGACCCCGGCCCGGATGGGCTGGAACTGCCTCGGGCGAGGTTCTGACGATGACGGCCCGCTCCAACAGGTTCGGGATCGGCCGTATTGACGATCGCCGCCTTGATCTCGGTGGCACGCCAGCGTGGACGTGCCTCCGCGGACGAGCGCGGCCACACCGGCGACATGAGGCGCCGCCATCGACGTGCCCGACTGATCTGGTTCGTGGCATACCCGCCTGCCGGAACCGGTCGAGGTGATGACAACGCCCGGGGCGGTCACGTCCAGCTTCTGGACGGCGTCGCCGTTGCGGGGGCCGGTCGAGGCCAAGTTGGCCAGATACCGGAACGTTCTGTTGGCCTCTGAGCCCTGGAATTCGATGCAACGCGGGGGACAGGCCGTCGGCGGCGAGGATGGCAGCCTCGTCGTCCTCGTCAGCGCCGAGGAACGGGATCGCGCCGATCTGGTTGCCCTCGTATGGCGGGAAGCCCGCGTTGTTGATCATCATTACGGCGGCGGCCCGGGCGGCCTGGCCGAGGAGCGCCCGGTCCAACCTGGCGCACACCACGTTGGATACGGTGACCACGATGCACCCGGCTCCACCGCAGCAGTAGTCGCTGGCCGCACATCCCAGCGACTCGTCGACATCGTGGCCGGGTCGTCCTCGAGCACCCGGACCCCGACCGGCCCGACACCGCCAGCTCGGTGGTGTTCGAGTTGCATCGCGGATCGCCTCGCGCGACCGTGACGGAGCGCGGCCACGTCCCCCCTCGTCGATGGGTCCATCGCCGCCACGGGATGGCGCCCGATCCGGTGCCCCCTGGCGTACCGGCGATGTACGGCCGGGGCCGGCGTTGCCCGCCGAGGTGACCACGATTACACCGGCGGCGGCGGCGTTGGTGGCCGCCGCGGCGCTTGGGTCGTTGGCCCGGCCGAAGGGCGCTCCGAGGCTCATGTTGATCACGTCGAGGTCGTGCTCAACCGCCCACTCGATGGCGTCGACTGTCACGTCGGTCGACCCGTCGCACCCGAAGACCTTGAGGGCGTAGAGGGTCGCCTGGGGGGCGACACCGGGCCCGATCAGGAAGGAGTTGGTGTGGGTTGTTTCGTCGTACGGGCCGGGAAGGTGCTGCCGTCGGTGAGCACCCCGTGCCCGGCGGCGGTCCCGGCGACGTGAGAGCCGTGCCCGTTGCAGTCGAGGGGATCCGGGTCGGGCTCGGGCGTGTTCAGCGCCGGGTCGTCGCTCGAGGCGTCGTAATCGTTCCCGACGAAGTCATAGCCGCCCGCCACCTTGACGGTGGGGAAGGTGCCCGGCTCGATCACCGTCGGGTCGTCGGCGGCATAGTCGGCCGGATCGCCGAACCGCCGAAGTTGGCGTGGTAGTAGTCGATCCCGGTGTCGATGACGGCGATGGTGATCCCCTCGCCGGTGAGACCGAGGTCCTGCCAGACGGACGGGACCTCGAGGAAGGGAACCGAGCTCGAAGTTGTCGATCTCGGCCAGGGGGATCTGGTGGACAACCGACGACGCCCGGGCAGGCTTGCGAGCTGGGTCGCGCGTCCCGGCGGGGATCCGCACCCGGATCCCGTTGTACCCGCGCATGCAGTCCACTGCACCGAGCCCGCCCAGTCTTGTCCCGAGGTCGGGCACGATCATGTCCTGGGCCGCGTCGAGGGAAGTGGCGACCTGGGTCCCGCATGCTCGGCGCGAGCTCGCTGCCCGCATCGAGCCGCGTCGGCCTCGAGCCACCGCGACCGGCGCGCCCTCGCATCTCGACCATGACCGAGATCGAGCGGTCCGGATCCATCACGGCCGGGACGAACGACCGGTCGATGCCATCGAGCGGCAGCCGCTTCACGGGGTCCAGCAGCCCCGGAAGGCTCGGGGGATCAATCCCGGGATCCGGAGCCGCTGCGGTGGCACCTGCCGCACCGGCGATGACGGTGGTCATGGTCGCCAGGACCGCCAGCAGGCGCCTCGTGATTCCCCGATGCATGTTCGCGGACATCGCCGTACTCCCGTCAGTGGACACCCGTCCGGACGGTCGCAACCTAGCCGCGCACGTTGACTTATCGCTGACTCCCCGTTGACACCAGATCTCGGCGATCAAGGAGTAACTCTCGGCTCTCCCACCCTATGAGTGGGTCGAGGGTGCGGTCGTCTAACGGGCGACGCTCGTCGCCTGGCCTAGGTTCCGTGCTGTCTGACGGCTCGGAGCGAAGGGTGTGGCAACGGCGTGCGTGGGTTCAGGGTATGGAGTCGGGTTCTGGGTTGCCAGGACGCGGTGCTGGAGTCGGTGCGTTTCGATGAGGACGAGGACGCGGTCGTGCTCAGCGTGCGGCCGAAGGCGCGTGTGCGGCGGCGGTGCGGTCGGTGTCAGCGGCGCTGCCCGATCTATGACCGTGGGCGTGGTCGGCGCCGCTGGCGGATGCCGGACGTGGCCGCCACGCGGGCGTTTGTGGAAGCGGAGCAGCCGCGGGTGTCCTGCCCCGAGCATGGGGTGATCACGGCGGCGGTGCCCTGGGCCCGCCATGGCGTGGGCCACACCCGCGCATTTGATGCCGAGGTGGCGTGGCTGGTGCGCCAGATGTCGAAGTCGGCGGTGTGCCTGCTGCTGCGCATCGCCTGGCGCACCGTGGGAGGTGTCAAGACTTCTGTGTAAGTCGATCTATGGGTGGTTAGTTGAGGTAGGGGGCGAGGCGTTCGGGGTAGGCCAGGGCGAGGGCGCCGAGGGCTTGTCTCCAGCCCTGGACGGTGGCGCCTTCGACGAGGCGGGGTGGGGCGCGTGCGTTGGTTGCGGGGTGCGCCTTTCTCCTTGGCTCGGGCGCGGGCTCGTTTGTCTTCGATGTCGCGGATGGCCAGCCACAGCAGCTTGATGACGGCGTCGTCGGTCGGGAAGTGCCCGCGGTTCTTGATGATCTTGCGGAGTTGGAAGTTGAGCGACTCGATGGCGTTGGTGGTGTAGACGATGCGGCGCAGCTCGGGCGGGAAGGCCAGGAACGGGATGAACCGTTGCCACGCGTTGGTCCAGGTCGCGACCGCGGCCGGGTAGCGGCGGCCGAGGTCGGACTCGGTGAACGCCAGCAGTTCGGCCTCGGCGGCCTCCACGGTCGGGGCGGTGTAGATGGGCTTGAGCGCGGCGGCGACCTGGCGGCGGTCCTGGTAGGACACGAACCGCATCGCGGCCCGGATCAGGTGCACGGTGCAGGTCTGCACGGTGGTCTGCGGCCAGGTGGCCTCGACCGCTTCGCTGAACCCGGTCAGCCCGTCGCAGCAGACGATGAGCACGTCGCGGACGCCGCGGTTGCGCAGCTCGGCGCAGACGCCGGCCCAGAACTTGGCGCCTTCGCTGGCCTGGACCCAGATCCCGAGCACGTGCTTGACGCCCTCCAGATCGACCCCGACGGCGATGTAGGCCGACCGGTTGCGGACCTGGTGGCCGTCGCGGACCTTCACCACCAGCGCGTCGAGGTAGATGATCGGGTAGAGCTCCTCCAACGGCCGGCTCTGCCAGGCCTTGACCTCGTCCAACACCGAGTCGGTGATCTTGGAGATGGTGTCGTGGGACAGGTCGGTGCCCAGCGTCCGGGCCAGGTGGTGCTGGATGTCGCGCACGGTCATCCCACCCGCATACAGCGAGATGATCATGTCGTCGAGGCCGCCGGCGCGGCGCACGCCCTTGGGCACCAGGCGTGGCTCGAAGCTGCCGCCCCGGTCCCGTGGCACGTCCAGCCGGACCGGCCCGATCTCGGTCAACAGGGTCTTTCCCGTGGCGCCGTTGCGGGAGTTGGGCGATCCCCGCCCGGCCGGGTCGCCCTTCTCATAGCCCAGATGCTCGGACAGCTCGGCCTGCAGCCCCCGCTCCAACACCGCCTTGACCATCTCGGGCAGGAACCCGCCCTCGCCGGTCAGCGCCAGCTCACCGGCATCGGCCCGGCGCATCACCTCATCGAGCAACCCCGCCTCGAGCATCGCGTTGATCGCCTCCCGCGCCGGCGTCGGCGACTCGGTCACCCCCAACGTCTCCTCAAGCCGCTCATCAGTCATGGACACCTGTGTACTCCTTCGACATCAAGTCGATCTCTTACACAGACCATCTGACAGGCTCGCACCGTGGGCAGATCATCGCCCGGGTCATCGCCGACGCCGCCACGCGCCCTGACCGGGGACCGGCTGAACGGGCTGCGGCGCATCGGCATCGACGAGATCTCCCACCGCAAGGGCCACCGCTACCTGACCGTGGTGGTCGACCACGACACCGGCCGGCTGGTGTGGGCCGCGCCCGGCCACGATGAGCAGACCCTGGAACGCTTCTTTGACGCCCTCGGCCAGGATCGCGCCCGCCAGCTCACCCATGTGAGCGCGGACGCGGCCGCCTGGATCGCCAACACGGTCGCGGCGCGCTGCCCCCAGGCAGTGCTGTGCCTGGACCCCTTCCACATCGTCCGCTGGGCAACCGATGCGCTGGACGAGGTCCGCCGCCAGACCTGGAACGCCGCCCGCCGGGACGGGCAGCCGGCGCTGGCCCGCGAGCTCAAGGGCGCCCGATTCGCGCTGTGGAAGAACCCCGAACACCTGACCGTGCGCCAACGCGGCAAGCTCGCCCGCGTCGCACAGGTCAACCAGCACCTCTACAAGGCCTATCTGCTCAAGGAAGAGCTGCGGCTGGTGTTCAAGCTCAAAGGCGCCCGCGCGGTCGCGCTGTTGGACGCCTGGCTGGTGTGGGCCCGCCGCTGCCGCATCCCCGCCTTCGTCGAAGCTCGCCCGCTCGGTCACCGACCATCGCGCCGGCATCCAGGCCACCCTGCTGCACGGCCTGTCCAACGGCCTGGTCGAGTCGGTCAACACCAAGCTGCGGCTGCTGACCCGGATCGCGTTCGGGTTCAAAAGCGCCAAGCCCTCATCGCCCTGGTCCGCCTACACCTCGGTGGCTACTACACCCCACTCCCAGGCCGAACCTGACCCACACATCGGGCAGGAGAGCCTAACTCTCGTGAGTCGATCTCCGATCACGAGAGTTACTCCTTGATCGACGGGCAGGACGGCGCTCAGGCGTCAGGCGGGGAGGGCACGGTTGGGCGGGTAGCGGGCTTGATGTGGGCGAAGGCGCTGCGGGCGTTCCAGGTGGGGAAGGCTCGTACAAGCTGCGAGGGGCCGTGGAGTTGGATGCGGAGGTTGCGGGTGGCTTCGGCCCAGCTGAGCTGGCCGGCGTGCCACTTGACGAAGGCTTCGGATTCCGCCGTGATGTAGAGGTCTTCGTCGAGGCCGGGGTACGTCTTGCAGATCTCGGTGTCGCCGTGCTCGATCAGCAGCCAGTACCGCTCGGGGCGTTGGCGACCGGTGAAGTCGAAGCGGATGACGACGCGTCGGTCCGGGAGCCGGTCTCGGCGGAGCGCGTTGCACATTGACCACAGGGCCACAAAGGGATCGAGGTGCTCGGGGGCGATCTCGAGCCAGGCGGCACCCCACTCGCCGAGCGACACGCAGACTTTGAACAGGTCGTGACCCGCGGGCGTGAGCTCGTAGTGGCGCCCGCGCCCGTCGGGCTTGGGTGCCGACTCGACGATGCCGAGCCGTTCGAGCTGCTTGAGCCGCTGCGAGAGCAGGGTGCGGGAGAGCCCGGGCGCGCCCTCCAGGATCTCACTGAAGCTTCCGCAACCCAGCCACAGGTTGCGGATGATCAGCGGCGTCCAGCGCTCGGCGAAGATCTCGGCGCCACGGGAGATGGGGCAGTACTGGCCGTATGTCCTCACGACGCCAGTGTCGTGTCCCCGCCTTCGGGTGTGAAGTCCAGATTCTTGACTTCACGACCGGGGTCCATGGCGGTGCGATGGGGCCGCCGACAGCGGAAGGGCCGATGACGACATCGACCACCGAGCAAGTCGGCCACCTGAGCGAGGAGGTAACCGCCATGGAGATCGACGGGTTCCGGGGCCAGCTGATCACCGCTGACCACACCGACTACGACACCGCCCGAGCCGTGTGGAACGGTGCCATCGACCGGCGCCCCCGGCTGATCGCCCGATGCAGCGGGACCGCCGACGTGGCTGCGTCCGTGCGGTTCGCCCGCGACCACGACCTGGAGATCGCCGTACGGGGCGGGGGCCACAACGTTGCCGGCACCGCGGTGTGCGATGACGGGATCGTCATCGACCTCTCGGCGATGCGGGCCGTGTTGGTCGACCCCGCCGGCCGCACGGCCCTGGTGCAGGGTGGTGCGCAGTGGAGCGACGTCGACCACGAGACGCAGGCCCACGGTCTGGCCACCACCGGCGGCATCGTGAGCCACACCGGCGTCGCCGGGGTCACCCTCGGCGGCGGCATCGGCTTCCTCATGCGCAAGCACGGGCTCGTCGTCGACAACCTGCTTGCCGCCGAGGTGGTCACCGCCGAGGGCAGCATCGTCCGGGCGTCCGCCGACGACCACCCTGATCTGTTCTGGGCGCTGCGAGGCGGCGGCGGCAACTTCGGCGTCGTCACCTCGTTCCGGTTCGCACTGCACCCCCTCGGCCCGACAGTGATGGCGGGGCCCGTCTTCTGGGCGGCCGACGACACCGCCGACGTGCTGCGCTTCTACCGGGACTTCGTCGCCGACGCACCGGACGAGCTCGGCACCGTCGTCCGGCTCGGTACCGTTCCTCCGCTGCCGGGCATCCCCGAGGACCTGCACTGGCGGCCGGCCATCGCCGTCAACTGCTGCTACGCCGGCGCCGTCGAAGACGGCGAGCGTGCGGTGCGGGCCCTCCGCGGATTCGGGAGGCCGCTCGTCGACCTGCTCGCACCCTCGCCGTACGTCGCCTTCCAGAGCGGCATCGACGCGACCGTTCTCCACGGGTGGCACTACCGCTGGAAGTCGACGAACCTCGCCGGCCTCTCCGACGAAACCATCGCCGTCATCGCCGACCATGCCTACGCCGCCGGCTCGCCCCGGTCGTGTGTGGTGATGTTCCACTTCGGTGGCGCAGTCGTCCGAGTTCCCCACGAAGCCACTGCCTATGCCGGTCGCGACGTGACCCACAACATCGTCATCGAAGGCGTGTGGCTCCCTGGCGAGTCCAGCGAGTACGCCGCCGCCGAGACCGCTTGGGCGCGGCGGTTCCTCCAAGCCCTCCAACCGCACGGCGCCGGGAGCGTCTATGTCAACTTCCTTGATTCCGACGACGACACCAGCCGCATTCGAGAGGCCTACGGCGATCACAACTACCGACGACTCGCCGAGGTCAAGGCCAAGTACGACCCCGACAACGCCTTCCACCACAACAAGAACATCCGCCCCGATTGAGCGGGACCTGGCGACGATCGACGCGGTGGATGGTGGACCCGGACGCCCGGGACGAGAGCGACGACCACGCCAGCAGGCCGCGACGCGGGCCGCTGAAGGGTACGGCCTTGAGGGTTACGCAGGCTGCCGATGGAGCGCCCGTAGGCGCTCGCGGAAGTCGGCCGTCAGGGGTTCGTCGGGGTAGCGGCGGTTCAGTTCTCCGTCCAGCTCGCCAGCGACCATGAGTAGGGAGGGGAGCGATCGGCGCGGGCCGGAAAGCGCGGCGATGCCGAGTTCGGTGGCTTGTTCAAGGTCGCCCGATCGTGCCGCCGTGACGCCGAGGGTCAGCCGCGCTTCGGAGACGCGCATTGGTGACAGTTCGATGCCGTCCGGGCTGATGCCGCTATGCAGGACTTCCTGCGCGTGGCGCTTGGCCAGCTCGTCGTCACCGACGAGTCGGTAGGCGTCCATGGCGTAGAAGTCCCACTTGGCCGGATCGACGATGAAGTGGTTGTCGGTCCGGTTCGGCGGTTGAAAGCCGCTAAGCACCTGCTGACCGTGGTCCAGGACGCGGCGCAACTCGGGAATGCTGCCGACTCGTCCGAGCGCCTTGGCCTCCTGCGCCACGAGTTGGACGACGACTGAGTGATCGCGTCCGGCTTCCTGCCCGGCGCGGGCGGCGGCGATGACGTCGGCGTAGCGGCCCTGGGTGAGGGCGAACCACGCGGACATCTCATGCGTCCAGCCGACGATCTCGGAATGGCCGGCTTCGCGACCGAGCTGCTGCGCCGCAACGCGGGTTGCCTCGGCGCCGGCACGCATGCCGAGGTCGTACTCCAGGCATCCGATGAGGAGGGCCAGCCAGCCGGCGGAGGCTAGGAGCTCCTGGTGCGTCTTGAGCCCGACTGGCTTGCGGAGCAGTGCGGCGACTCGTTGGAGCCAGCCCTGCGCCTCGGCGCGAAGCTCTGCCGGGTCGCGACAGGCGTACTGGCAGCACAGCTCAAAGATCGTGGCGTCGAGCGTGGCGAGCGTGCTGGGAGCGACGTCGGACGCCTGGATGCGTTGCAGGAGTTCCGCGGTCTGCCACGGGTCGGTGTCGATCGCGGCGGCAACGTCCATGTGCGCCGTACCGATCAGCTCGCCCCGCGCATCCAACGCATTGTCGCAGGCACGGGCGAGGTCTTCGGTAGGGCTCCTGCGGCCGTTCTCGATGTTCGAGAGGTAGCCCTTGCTGTAGTGGACGGCGTCGGCCAGCTGCGACAACGACATGCCGCGCTGCTCGCGGAACCGCCGCAGCGCCGCGCCGAACGTCATGGCTTCCTCCCGTATCCCCGGTATCCCAACGGTACTGGGCGACGGTGAACCCCTGCCTAACGAGTTCCTTCGCCCCCAAGCTGAATCTACGCCGATCAGGTGACAGAACCTGGCGGCTATCGGATTGAGGAGGTCTGGCGAGATGGCGGGTACGGGGCTCAGCTGTCAGGAAGTCGCTGCCGGTGTGCGAGCAGCTGGACGTGATCTCGGCGCGGCTCAACTGTTCCAAGGCGGCCGCTCGACAGACCGCGCCCTCCGCCGGGTCCCTATCGGATCGACGAAGGAGACGTGCCGATGACCGACGCCGACCCGCCGAACGAGCTGTTCGGTGACACGCTGCCGACAGCTGAGCGGATCGCTGCGGCGCGGCGGCAACTGGACATGCACATCCAGGTATGCGTTCCCGAGCCGGCATGCCAGTGGTGCCTGACGCGGTACCCGTGCGGTGACGCCGCCTGGGCGATCCGGGTGCTGCGCCGGGCCCAGCTCGAGCTGGGTGTCGAGCACTGATGGACCCATTACAGCGACGGCTCACCCTGAGCATGGCCGAGGAGTCCCGCGCAGTGCACGCCAAGCGCGGCGGCTACTGCCCAGCGTGCCGCACCGCCTGGCCGTGCGAGGCCTACGTTCGCGCGCACGAGGCCATCGCCCGACTGACCCGGCCGGTCGGCCGCGCGCAGGTTGATCCGCGGTGGACTGCTGGCGGCGGTGGCACCGGCGAGCCGGCGTAGCTCCTAGCTGACGCGCAGGCCCGGGTACATCGCGACAGTTCGACGCCGCTGTGGGCCTTGTCCGATGTGGACGGCCGCGTCTCAAAGCGGTAGGCGCCTCTAACCATCGGTAGAGCGCCAAATCGCATCTGCGACCGATGCCCGCGCCCCGGCGGGCCGGGACGCTGGTCGCATGACGAACTCAACGCTCCGATCCACTTCCTACCACCGGCCAAAGTCGAGAGTCGGTATATCGCTGACGGCGGCTGCCGTGGCTACCGGCCTGTCGGCCGCCTTGCTCGTCGGGGTGGCCCCCGCGCGAGCGGCCACACCACCCCAGGCAGATGCCTTCGACGCGCAGACCACCGTGCAGTGGAAGCCGTGCCCGAAAACCGACGCGGTCCGGATCCGTAGCCGGGCCGGTTTCACCATGGCTGCGCCCCCGGCCGGCCCGCAGGCCGAGGTCCGCAAGGAGTGCGGCACGGTGAAGGTGCCGCTCGACTACGCCAAGCCGCGAGGGCGGAAGCTCCAGATCGCGATCAGCCGGGTACGGGCCAGCGACCCCAAGAACCGGAGCGGCATTCTGCTGCTCAACCCCGGCGGGCCCGGCGGGTCCGGACTCACGATGCCCGACTTCGTGCTCGGCTTCGAGGCCAAGGATCTGGGGAAACGGTTCGACCTGATCGGTTTCGATCCGCGGGGCATCGGAGCCAGCACGCGGCTGCGCTGCGCCGTCGACGACTCAGCCCCGCCGCCGCCGGACATCACCAAGAAGGCGGCCCGCCGCTTGGCCACCGAACAGGCCAAGGCCAACACCGCCTGCGCCCGTACCGATCTGGCGCTCACCCGGGAACTCACCACGGCGAACGTGGCGCGCGACATGGACCGGATCCGGATCGCGCTGGGTGAGCGGAAGCTTAACTACCTCGGGATCTCCTGGGGCACGGCGCTCGGTGCCCACTACCGCACGCTGTTTGCGCCGCGGGTGGGCCGGATGGTGATCGACAGCCCCGTCACGCCGGACTTCCGCTGGGACACGATGTACGACGACCTGGTGGCTGCCCGCCAGGCCAACCACCGCCGCTTCGCAGCCTGGGTGGCCAGCCACCACGCCGTGTACGGCCTGGGCACGACCGCGCGCCAGGTGGAGGACAGGTTGACGGCGTACTACGCGCGGTTCTCCCGGCACCCGGAGGAGATCCCCGGGCTCGGGCGCGTGGACGGTCCCAGCCTGATCATGGTCATGTACACGCTCAGCGAGAGCTGGCCCAGGGCGGCGTCCGCGATTGCCGTGCTCAAGAAGGCCCTGGACGGGGCGCGCATGTCCGGCTCGGCCACCTTCGGCGCGAAGGCGGAGGAGCCGGAGGAGTTCAACGTGGGCGTCCAGCTCGCGATCACCTGCAACGAGGACGCCGGCACCCGCGACTTCGAGACCTGGTGGCGCCGCTTCGAGCAGCGGCGCAACCGCTACCCGCTCGCGACGCAGCCGGTCGACGACCCGTTCGCCGGTAACGGCTTCAGCGATCTTCCGATACCGCCGTGCGTCGGCTGGCCGCATCCGGTACGTCCGTACCAGTTGGCCAACACGGCGGCGCCCCTGCTCATCGTCGACCACGCCCACGAGTGGGTCACCCCTGCCCGCTGGGGACCGGATCTGCAGCAGGTGATCGGCGGCGAGCGCCTGCGGATCACCGACGATGTGCACGGCAGCCTGATCATGCTCAAGCAGTGCGCGCCAGCGGCAGTGTCGTTCCTCACCACCGGTAAGCGCCCGGCGGCGACCTGCCGGGTGCCGCTGCCCAAGGCCGTGTTCGACCCGGAGCTCTGACCTGGTCGAAGAGATCGCGATCTGCGAACTGTCGAGGAAATGGCGGCATCGGGTGCCCGATTAGAGGATCAGTTCCCGGACAGTCCGTTTCGGCGAAACGCGCGTGGCGCCAGACAGTCCATTTCGGAACGTGCGTGGCGCCGGACAGTCGGCCCCTCCCGCCGCCCCAACGGGCGGCGGGAGGGGCGACGCGTCAGGCATCCGCGTTGAACCACTCCTGGTTCCCGATGCTGCCGGTGGCGTCATCTTCCTTGCACCGGAAGGCGATCAGAGGGGCGCCGTCGTCGCTGCGCTCGCCCTCGATGTCAAGGCACTGATCGGTGCCGTTGATCTTCCACTGAGGGAACTCGAAGGTCCACCGGTCGGCCACGCTGCAGTCCTTCGCGATGATCCGGTTTCCCTCGCGGCTCAGGCACAGGTTGCCTTCCTCGGAGAACGTCGTCACCAGGAGATCGCCGGCCTGGCTGAAGATCTGCCTGGCCGTGCCATTGCAGGTTTGGAGCGTGAGCCCCTGCCCGGTCTCGGCTCCAGCGGCGTCGACGCACTTGCCTTCGTTGACATTGCCATCGGCCTCGATCGTGATCCTCTGGCCGCCCTCGCCCGGATCACGCTTCTCGGGGCCGTCCCCGTCGGCCGGAATATCCTCACCCGGATCATTGTCGTCGCGGTTGAATATCTCGGTGCGCTCCTCGGTCACGGCGTCGACCCGGATGACGCGCTCGATCTCCGGGTTGTCCTTCAGCGCCGGGAACTCCTGCGTCTCAAAGACGTTGCCGTCCCTGAGCTCGGGTCCCATCACCACGAACGCGGTCCCGGAGGCCTGCTCCGCGAAGAGCCGCGAGGCAAGCTCCCACGTCGCGACCGCTTCCGGTGTGCGGTCAGCGAAGACGGGCATCACGATCTCGGCCCGCAACAGCGCCAGCTCCAGCGTCGTACCGTTGGTCCCAGTCGCGAAGTCGGCGGCGCGCTGCTCAACGCTCTGCTCGTTCACCCGGCCGGTCCAGAAGACGGCACCGTCCCGGTTCGTCTGGAGCGCTGCACGCAACTCTTCCTCAGAGGGAGGCGCCGCGTCCGCGTCACACAGCGGCTGCTCAAAGCCGGTGAGCGGGGTACAGGTCGACTCGTCCGCCGACGCGGTACCCACGTTCAGGTAGGCGATCATTCCGAAGGCTGCCAACAAGGCGGCAATGGCCGCCACGATGGCTCGGCGTTTGTTCTGTGTTCTCAAAATGGGTCCCCTTGTATTCCTTAGCGGCTTGTCACCGCACCCGAGGCTTCGTGCCTTCTACGCACCGCAGGCCGGAGTGGCTCGATGGCGCAAGAGTGTTCAGCGGGGGAACGCCGAGACCCACCTGCGCTGCCAAGGCGTTTCGACAGCCTGTGGGTGGTAGTTCGCTCGCGTCCATGCCACCGCATCGCCGGCCGGGACACCGGCCAGCACAGCGAGGCACGAGATGACAGTCCCGGTGCGACCGACGCCGCCTCCACATGCCACCTCGACCAGCCGTCCGGCGAGCGCCTCGCCGTGCAGAGCGCGGATGCGGGCGATCGCGTCGGCACGGTCGCGGGGCAGCCAAAAGTCGGGCCAGTCGATCCAGTGATGCGGCCACGTCAGCACGTGCTCGTGCCGCCTGCGAAGGCGCTGCGTCCCGAGGTAGAGACCGAACTCGGGGGAGGCGCCGTCCGGCATCGCCCGTCGGAGACCCCGACCACGGATCCAGGCGCCGTCAGGTAGCTGGATCGCGCCGGTGAGCATGCCTCACAGCATGGCAGCGATCCAGTCACGGTCGGTGTGGTGCCTAAGACGGTCTGCAAGAGCTGAGTGACACGCCCGCCGACCCGACGTAGCCTGTCGCGCATGTTCAGATGGCGTGAGTGGTCGGCGGCCTCGTTGCTGGAGTGGTGGGACGGCCGGATGGCCAGCACCGGGCTGGCTGCGGCGGCCGCGACGCCGGCCGTGCTCGCGCTACTCGACCAGCACAGCGCCGCGGTCCGTGACGCGCTCCTCGTCGACACCGCGGCCGGTCCCGTCGCGGCGATGGAGGCTCTCGTCCTCGGCGCCGCCGGACTCGTCATGGCGCCGCCGCTCGCCCACCTCGGCGCATACCTGCGTGGCATCCTCGACCAGGCTCACGAGAACGGCTGGCGCCCACCGGACGGCGAGCACCGCACTCACGACTGGTGGCAGGGAGCGGACTGGGTGAGCCTGCGCATCACCGCGATCTGTGCGCTGGCGCGCACCCACCTCGGCCAGCCCGAGCCGCCCGCCGCCGCACCGGCATAGACGACTTTGGGCGATCTTTCTGGTGCCATAGCGCCAGAAAGATCGCCCAAATCTCTAAGAGCTACGGCGTGGTGTCGCGGTAGGGGTGCTGCGCGGTCGGCTGCTCGGGAACAGGCCGCTCGACAACTGTCTGCTCACTGACGGGACGCTCCGGGACCGGCTGCTCGGCAGGAGCAGGAGGCGGGTACGCCGACGCGTCTTCCCGCCCGCGCTGGTACGCAGCCGCCTGCTGGCGTACGGACGGCATCTCGATCTCGGCGCGGTTCAGCCACCGCTCCCAGCGATCCTGCATCGGGCGGACGAGCCCGCCGCCGACGCCCACCACGAGGATGCCGCCGGCGGTCGCGAGCACCGCGATCAGCACCGGCATGGTGACGGTGGTGGCGACGCCGATCTGGTTCAGCGCCGCGATGATGCCCAGCGCGATGATGAACACGTATGCGATCGTCGCGAGCGTCCTGCCGTAGCTCGTCCCGGCGAGCGCACTGGAGACGATGTCCCGCACGGCGTTCGCGATCGCGACGGCAACCACCATGATGACGATCGCCACGACAGCCTTCGGCAGCCAGGCGATGACGCCGCTGAGCAGGTCACTGACCGGGTTCGGTCCGAAGATGCCGAACGCGAGCGTCAGTGTCAGCAGGAGGAGCGAGTAGTAGACCAGCTTGGCGACCAGATCGGTGCCGGTGTACTTCGAGCGTTCGAGCGCACTGCCGACGCCGCTCCGCTGCAGGAGGCGGTCGAACCCGACCCGTCCTAGGAGCTTGCCGACCGCCCGGGCCACGACCTTGGCGATGATGTAGCCGATGATCAGGACGGCCAGGAAACCGAGGAACTTGGGGACGAACTGGGCAAAGGTACTGAGCCCGTCGGTGACGGATTCACCGATGTCGGCGGCCTGCACGGTCCCTGCCGCGAATAGCTTGGACATGGCCTTCGTCCTCTCCGGCTGCGTTGTTGAGCACCGCCTCGCGTGTACCACTGAGTGCAGAAGCGGAAACATTCGGTGAGGAGTCGGGCCGGACCGATCCACCTGGCCGACCGGTCAGAGTCTGTGCCCGTTCGGGCAGCAATCCCCTGAACGCCCAGTTCCGCGCTCATCATTGCGATGGGGACACAAAGGTCGGGCTGGGGGGCCACGATGACTGTTGTCAGCACGTGGAACGTAGAGAACCTGTTCCGCCCGGGCGGCGAGTTCGGGCCGAAGGACGATGCGACCTACCAGGCCAAACTCAATTCGCTCGCGGCGACGATCACCCACATCGCGCCGGACGTGATCGGCCTGCAGGAGGTCGGTGACCCGCTTGCGCTCGCCGACCTCGTCGAACGACTCGACGGCGACTGGCACGTCGAGTTGTCGAAGCACTTCGACGGGAAGCACCCGATTCGTGTCGGCTTCCTGAGTCGGCATCCGCTGGAGGTCGTCGCCGACATGGCCGACTTCCCCGAGAAGCTCGGTCCGCTGCAGGCCGACGACAACAAGCAGAAGAAGACCGTGCAGATGGGACGCGGAGCGCTCGCGGTGCGCCTGTCGCCGACGCCGAACGCGCCGCTGACCGTGGTCTCGTGCCACCTAAAGTCGAAGCTGCTCAGCTTCCCGAGCCAGTCAGGCAAGCCGCGGTTCAACCCTCGCGACGAGGGCGAACGGGCGCGGTACGGCGCGTACGCGCTGTTCCGTCGGGCCGCCGAGGCCGTGACCGTGCGGGCGTTGGCCGACGACCTGCTCAGCGGGCACGGCCAAGACCGCGCTCTCGTCGTCCTCGGCGACCTCAACGACGAACCGCGCGCCGCGACGACGCAGATCCTGCTCGGGCCGCCCGGCTCCGAGCTCGGCACGGGCGGCTTCGAGCAGCCGGACAAGGGCGACGGCTGGCGGCTGTGGAACCTGGAGAGCCTGATCCCGGAGAAGGAGCGCTTCTCGCGCATCTTCCGTGGACGCGGCGAGCTCATCGACCACATCCTCGTGAGCCACGCGCTGGTACGGCGGGCGGCCGAGGCCCACACGATCGACCAGGACAAGCTGCCGTCGATCACCGAGGATCCGACCGCCCGCCGTCAGGCCCGCGGCTCGGACCACGCCCCCGTGGTGGTCGGCTTCGCGAGCTAACCGGCCAGCAGCGACCGGACTTCCTCGACCTGCTGCGGACTGATCGGCGCCCTGTCGAGCACGGCGGCGTTCTCCTCGACCTGCGCCACCGTGCGCACGCCAGGGATCGGCACCGTGCGCGAGCTACGCGCGAGGACCCACGCCAGCGCGCCCTGCGCGAGGCTGCGGCCGTCGCTCGTGAGGATGTCGCGGACCGCGTCGCGCCTGCGCAGGAACTCCGGCGTGGGGCGCCCGTCGGCGAACCACTGGAGCCATTCGGGCGCGCGCCCGCGGATGTCGTCCGCGCCGAACGTGGTGGCCGCCGTGACCTTCGCCGTGAGCAGGCCCATGGCGAGCGGGCTGCGGTTCAGGCTGGCGAGGTTCTCCGACTCGCAGACGGCCAGCATCTCCGGCGCGTCGTTCAGCACGTTCAATGCGTGCTGGATCACGGCGCCGCGGCCGGACTTGGCGAGCAGTTCTGCACGCTCGGGATCGTCGGTGCTCCAGCCATAGGTGCGGATGAGGCCGTCGTCGATGAATCCCTCGCAGGTCGCGAACAGTTCCGTCGCCCTGTCGAACTCGAGCGCGCCGAGGTGCAACTGGATCACGTCGATGTAGTCGGTGCCGAGTCGCTTCAATGAGCCGTGCAAAGAGGAGCGCAGATAGTCGACCGAGCCGTCTTCACCGGTCATCTCGCGCGTCCCAGGGGCGACGGTGTAGCCCCACTTGGTGGCGATCACCACGTCGTCACGGCGGCCCTCGACCGCGCGGCGGATCACCTCTTCGGAATGGCCGGCGCCGTAAACACTGGACGTGTCTATCAGGGTCACGCCAAGGTCGAGAGCTCGCCGGATCGCTGCGATCGACACATCGTCGTCGGCGTCGCCCCAGCCGAGCGGCTGATCACCGGCGTGATACCTACCGCCGATCGCCCAGGTGCCGATGCCGATGTCGCTGACTTCGATTCCGCTGCGACCCAGTAGCCGAGTCATCTGGTGAATCTCCTTCGTCCCCGCTGCTGCCTGATGCTTGGGAGCGAGGCTGGCAGTTGGAGCGCACTCCAAGTCAAGGCCGTTCCGCGATTTCCCGCGACACGGAACCCTGATCCGCTCCGCGGACCGGGGCTGGGTAGCTGACCGTGGCCGTCAGCGGCCGGCGGATGCTACGGATTCCGTAGTGCGGGCCGCCTGCCCGTCACGATTCGCAAGCAAGGTGACCAGATTGGTCCGATAGGTCTGCTCCGCTGCCACGCGGTCGTGCCAGAGCCGCTGGTACTCGGGGTCAGACGACGTGGCCGCGGTACGCAGCGAAAGATACGTGTTCAGGGCACGGGTGGCGCACTCCAGGCGGCAGGTCGCTGACGCCAGGCTGTCGATCATGGGGATCCGTCCTCCTCGCCCGACATCCTGGTGCATTGCACCGTGTGCGGGCGAACCCAGAGCGCGGTGTCGGTCGGACCGATACTCAACCGTTGCCGGGTACGGGATCCGCACCGCGGCTCGATACGGTCGGTCACGCTGCTCGCTTCAATGTGGAGAGCGGGGAGGTATACGCGACTTGGGATCGCATTGTCCGTTTCGCGTCCGTCCAAGTCAACGACCTGCAACGATTTCGTTGTACGAGTTCTGGCCGTCTGGCTGTCGGATTGCCAGCGGGCGTGCCACCATCAAATCTGATGAGCCTGCGGCCGGCACATGCCGTGCGGGCAGCACCAGCCCGAGGGAGAGCCATGAGAGCACGTCGACTCGCACGGTGGGCAGTGCGTGCGGTGGTCATTGGCGCGCTCGCTGTTGGTGGGGTCTACGCGGCTACCGTCGCCTCGGCTGACGAAGCGCCGGCAGAGCGCGAGCCAGGCACGGTCGTGCAGGACGGCGCCATCTGGAACTGAGCCCGCGGCCTTCTCTCGTCGGCTCCGATGTACCTCACGTATTCGCCGCAACTTGACCGTTCGCGCACTTCGACCGTATTGGTACGCGTAGGCTCCCCCGCAGGAGGGAGCTCGACAGTTGGCCAAGGACGCCGCGGGACGTCGTTTCGTGTCCCCATCCGCAGCCCAGGGCGTGTTGCTCGTCATCGCCTTCATGCTGGTGGGCGTATCGGCGCTCTCCTTCATCGATTCCTATGACCCAGACACCGCCTGGTCCAGTTCGCCACTCATGCTGGTCGCGTTCGGGCTGCTCTTCCTGGTGTGCGAGGCAACTCGCCTCCGATTCGAGATTCGCCGGCAGAAGTACGAGTTCTCGGTATCCGAAGTAGCGCTCGTTCTCGGTCTTTTCTGGCTCTCGCCCGTGGAGATTCTGGCCACCCGCATCCTCGCCACGCTTCCGGTGTGGGCGTATCAGCGAATGCTTCCGCAGAAGATCGGCGTCAATGTGACGGTGCTCGTCGCGGAGGTCGCTGTTGCGACGTATGCCTTCGGGCAGTTCGGCGCCACCGACCCGAGCGAAGTGACTTCGTGGCTTGCCGCCTATGTCGCGGTGGGGCTGGCCGACCTCACCAGTACAACTGTGGTGATCACTGCGATCACTGTTGTACAGGGGCGACTGTCCTCTGATGAGTTGGTCCGCCTGGCCATCGGCACCATTCTCGCTGGTGTGCTCAACGCGACCGTCGGCCTCATGGTCGTCATCGTCATCGGCGTCAACAGCAAGGCCGTTGTTCTCCTCATAGTCGTCGCGGCTGTGCTCGCAGCTGGATATCGCGCCTACACGGAGTTCCTGAGACAGCACAAGAGTCTTGGTGAGCTGTACGAGTTCACCAAGGCGATAGGCACGGCGCGCCAGGACTCGAACCTGGCGGACCCGCTGTTGACACGCACACGCGAACTGCTCAACGCGGAGGCGGCGACACTGTGGATACCCGCACTGGGGCGGCACCCTGAGCTGATGTTGACCGCGCGGGCGGACTCGCCGGGTCTGGTCGACGATCCACTGGGCGGAATGGACTCCATCCGTCGTCGCGCGCTGAACAGCGGTAGCACCCTGCTGGTCAGCGTCAAGGGCGGCGAGGACGACGCCGAGCTACGGGCAGCCCTCAGGGCACGGGGAGCCAAGGACGCCATCGTCGTCCCGCTCCGCTCCGGTAGCGCGGTGATCGGCTGCCTCGAGGTGGCGAACCGACTCGGGGACACATCACACTTCGGCTCCGCGGACGTGCGGCTCCTGGAGACGCTGGCGGCACATGCGGCAGTCGCCGTGGAGAACTCGCGGTTGGTGGACCGGCTCCGACACGATGCGTACCACGACAGTCTGACGAGCCTCCCCAACCGGCGTCGCCTCCTGAACGCGCTCGACGCCGCGATCGCGGTGCAGCCGGCTCCCGGCGAAGTAGTAGCGCTACTCCAGTTCGATGTGGACTCCCTCCGGGAGGTCAACGAAACGCTGGGCTATGTGGCGGGTGACCGGTTGCTCACCGAAGTGGGCCGTCGCCTGCTTGCCGAGGCGCCCAAGGGCGCACTAGTGGCCAGGACCGGTGGCGACGAGTTCGCGGTCCTGATCCGGTGCCAGGGCGCGGAGGGAGCCCAGGCCTCGGCTGTTGCACTCCAGTACGCCTTGGTCGAGCCCTTCGAGCTGGACAACTTCACCCTCGACGTTGGTGCGGCGGTCGGTATCGCGCTCTATCCCGACCACGCGTCCGATTCGGAAACCATGCTCCAGCGCGTGGATGCCGCCACCTATGCGGCGAAGAGCAACCCGCGGTCCATTCAGCTCTATCGGCAAGCGATGGACTCGCGAAGCGTGCACCGGCTGGGGTTGGTGTCGGAGCTCCGTCGAGCCATCGACGACGGCGCTCTGACCGTGCACTACCAACCAAAGGTGGGGCTGGCCGATCGGGAGCTGCTCGGCGTCGAGTGTCTCGTGCGGTGGGAGCACCCAGAGCACGGCCTCGTGTCGCCCGACGACTTCATTCCGGTCGCCGAGCACACCGGTCTCGTCGGGGCCCTGACGAGTCGGGTCCTCCGCACCGCGCTCGAACAGTGCAAGGCGTGGAACGAGGCGGGGCGGCCGATCGGGGTCTCGGTCAACCTGTCCACGCGTAGCCTCCTCGACTCGGAGTTCCCGGACGAGGTGGAACACCTGCTGGCCGAGATCGGACTGCCGCCCAATCTGCTGACCCTGGAGATCACCGAGAGCGGCATGGTGGGCGACGCCGACCGCCCGCTGCCCACGCTTCGCAGGCTCCATTCGATGGGCATCCGGCTCGCCGTCGACGACTTCGGAACAGGCGCCTCGTCGCTCGCCTACCTGCGACGTCTGCCCGTTCACGAGGTCAAGATCGACAAGTCCTTCGTACTCGGGATGGCCACCGACTCCGGCGACCTGGCGATCGTGCGGGCGATCGTCGACCTGGGGCGGCACCTCGGCCTCTCGGTCGTCGCCGAGGGCGTCGAGAGCGAGATGACGCTCGCCCTGCTGGAGAACATGGGCTGCGACGTGGCCCAGGGCTTCCTGTTCTCGCGGCCGCTGCCGCACGAGCGGATCGAGGCCTGGATGTCCGCGCGCACCGAGCTGACGGCGGTCTCGGACGACGGGGATCAGCGGCTCCGCGTGGTCACCGGGTGACACGCGTGACAGGCGGGGTACCGATTCGCGCTACCGGCTGGCGACCGTGTAACCTCATCCTCGCTCCGGCCCCCTTAGCTCAGTCGGCAGAGCGTCTCCATGGTAAGGAGAAGGTCTACGGTTCGATTCCGTAAGGGGGCTCAAAAGCCGGTCCCAGTGCCGGTGTGCTGGGCGAACTTCGGTTCGTCACGGCGGTGTAGCTCAGCCTGGTAGAGCAAGCGGCTCATAATCGCTGTGTCGCCGGTTCAAGTCCGGCCACCGCTACTGGATCGGTCGGTCCCTCGGGATCGTCCGGTTTCTTCGTGCGCGCTACCGCGAGGTAGAGTGCATGCTGACCTGTTCTAGTCCCCGTACGAAAGAGGCACTCCGCCGTGGCCGCCACCGACGTTCGTCCGAAGATCACCATGGCTTGCGTGGAGTGCAAGAACCGTAACTACATCACCAAGAAGAACCGGCGGAACGACCCTGACCGCATGGAGTTCAAGAAGTACTGCCCGAAGTGCAACAAGCACACGGCGCACCGCGAGACCCGCTGAGTCCGCGTCCAAACTTCACCAGAGGCGCTGCCCCATGTTGGGGCGGCGCCTCTGGTCTTTGCAGGGTTAGACCCAGCCGCGCTTGCTCGCGGCTACCCCCGTCGCGAAGCGAGTGTTGGTGCCGAGCACCTCCATGATCGACGCGATGTGTCGGCGGACGGTCCGCACGCTCATGTCTGAGGCACGAGCGATCGCGTCATCGGTCATACCGGACGCGAGCGCCCGTATGACGTGGCGCTGAGACTGGCTGAGCGTGGAATGCGGTGCTCGATCGACGGTCGCGGTCGCTGGGTCGTTCCAGACGAGGTTGAACCACTCGCGGAGCAGGCCAATGAGCTGCGGTGAGCGGACGATCGCAGTGCCTCCCACGCCTGTGCTGGTTAGTGCGACGAGCGCCACTTTCCCGTCGACCAGGAGCATCTTCGTCGGCAGGGTTGGGCGGATTCGCGACTCCTCGCCGCCTTCCTGCGACAGCTCGATGATCCGAGCACCGGCTGGGCTGCTCGCGAATGCGCCGTCATAGATGTAGCGGTACCGCGCGCCACTGGCGAGAGCAGACTTCGGCGGCGTAAGGACCTGGTGCTCGACCAACGGCGTGGAAAAATAGCCCGTACTGGTCGCGCAAAGCTCTTCTCGCGCGCTGCTGTAGAACTCTGCCGACAACGCAACGATCGTGGAATGGTCCTCGACTACCTCCAGAAGCTCCCCAGTAGGTAGTACGCCGGCAAGATCAAGATGCCCGTGCGGCTTGAGCTGAGCGTCGAGCGCGGCCCAGCCCCTCATGATCCGTTCGTGCGAGTCGACGATGTCTTGTTGCCGGCGGGACAGCAGTAGCCGAAGAGCCGTCGCAAGTGACACCACGCGCATAATGTCGTGTGGACCAGGGTCGGGCCACAGCAGCGCAGCATCGGCAAGTTCCTGTGCCGCCGGGCTATCCGGGTCGAGTTCGTCCGGTCCTGTGCCCTTCCGCAATCCTTGGTTGACGGCGATTCGAGCGTACAGGCGCGTCGCTTCGGGGCTCAGCAAATCCGCCAGCGGTGATTGGTGTGTGGCGTCGTGCTCTTGCGTCATCGGATCAAATCCAACCTCGTTTTTTCGCGGCGGCACGGACCAGGTTCTCCTGGTGCGTTCAACACGACCTTCGCGTCAGAGAGTTGAAACTCCGGTGTCGTCGGATCGACTTCGCCTACCGCCGAGCCCAATTTGGTCGCCTCCGCCGAGGCGATGCGCTCGTAGAGCTGCTCCGCTGCCTCGCTTACCAGCCCGGCGAGACGGATGTCGGGGTCGTCGACCACGCTAGATCCAACCTCGCTTGGCGGCCATCGCGCCGGCGGCGAATCGGCTGTTCACGCCGAGGATCTCCAAGATCGCGGAGATGTGACGCCGGACCGTTCGGACGCTCATCGCGGATGCGCGAGCGATCGCGTCGTCGCTGAGACCGGACGAGAGCAGCCGGAGAATTTGGCGTTGGGATGCTGACAGGCCCGTGTCGACTGCGCCGTGGACAGGTGTCGTGGCGCTGTCGTTCCAGAGCAACTCAAACCAGTCACGAAGTGCGCCCAGCAGCACCGATGAATGAACAAGGAGTGAGCCGTCCATTCCGGTTTCCGTCAGGGCGACCAAGGCCACCCTGTCATCGACGTACAGCATCTTCAGCGGCAGCCGGGAGCGAATGCGTGCGCTCTCGCCAGCCTCGACGGACATCTCGATTACGTGGCTACCGGCCTTGCTCGCCGCGAAGTCGCTGTCGTAAATGACTCGGTACTGCCCACCTCTGCTCAGCATCGACTCGGGTGGAGTGATGACCTTGATCGGCTCGGGTCCGCTTTCGAATCTACCGGTAGAGAGACCCAGCAGCTGATGCTGTGTGGAGTGGTGCAGCTCGAACGCAAGTCGTGTGATCCGATCCCTGTCGGTGACCACCTCGGCGAGCGAGTCGACGCGCTCGCCATCCGCCCGGTGTGATTCCGCGGCAGCGGACAGGACCGAATCGAGCAGCTGCCAACCATGTACGGCCTCCTCCTGCTTAGTCGCGATCTCGCTGTGAAGTCTGGAGAGCAGGAGGTGTAGGGCAGTCGGCTGTGCGGCGGGGAGAAGCTGGCTCCCGTTGACCGCTGATTGGTACGCGACGCGAGCATCAACGAGCTCCCGCGCGGGACAGGCAGAGAGATCCACCTGGTCAGGCCCGAGGCCTATCTCCAGCCAGCCAGCCTCGGCCAGGCGGGCATAGAGGTGCTCGGCTTCCTCGCTGACGAGGCCGGCCAGGGGCCGATCACCTTCACTGGTTCCCACCGGTAACCCCCGTAAGATGCCGTTTGCGTAAGTCGTCACCGACTGTATCGGCGAACTGTCTGCCGGGACTGTCAGTGTTCCGACTTACGGCGGCCCACCCGTCCGGGTTCGACCCACCCGCGGCGACGCTGATCACTCTCGTAGGTGTAGTGGGATAGCGACAGCCACGGCCTGTCGCGGCCGGTAGGTTCCAGGCAGGGACCGACACCGGGAGGCGCGCGTGGGCAGGTTGGACGGACGGGTCGCGATCGTGACCGGCGGCGGGCGCGGTATCGGCCGCGCGACCGCAATCAGACTCGCCACCGAGGGCGCCACCGTCGTGGTGAACGACGTCGACGCCGAGCCGGCCAAGGAGACCGTCGCGGCCATCGGCGGCAACGCCACGTTGAGCGTCGGCAGTACCACCGATCTCGACTTCGCCAAGGCGCTGGTGCAGGAGACGGTCGAGACCCACGGCGGCCTCGACATCCTGATCAACAACGCAGGCATCACCCGCGACAAGATGTTCCACAACCTGGACGACGAGACGTTCGACCTGGTCATGGACGTCAACCTGCGCACGGCGTTCCACGCCACCCTCGCGGCGGTCGGTTACATGCGTGCGAAGGCCAAGGAAGAACTCGCGCGGAACCAAGGCAAGCCGCTCTACCACCGCAAGATCGTCCTCACCTCCAGCGTCGCCGCCCTCACCGGCAACCCCGGCCAGTTCAACTACACGGCGGCCAAGGGCGCGATCGTCGCGACGACGAAGACGCTCGCCCGCGAACTCGGCCCGTTCGGCATCAACGTCAACGCGGTCGCGCCCGGTTTCATCGAGACCCGGCTGACCGCTGCCAAGGGTGAAGGCGACGAGTTGGGCGTACCCGAGGCGATGCGCCAGCTGGCGGTCGGCATGATCGCGGTCGGCCGCGCCGGCACACCGGAGGACGTCGCCGCGGTGCACGCGTTCCTCGCTGGCCCGGACAGCGACTTCGTCTCGGGTGTGACGATCCCGGTCACCGGTGGTCAGTTCGGAGGGATGGGCTGATGGCGCTCGACAGTTCGATCATCGGCCGCGCGTACTCGGCCACCAGGCCGTACGAGGTGGGCCGGGAGAAGATCCGGGACTTCGCCGACGCGATCGGCGACCAGAACCTCGCCTACCGCGACGCCGACGCCGCCAAGCAGCTCGGCCACCGTGACGTGATCGCTCCGCCGACGTTCGCTGTTGTCATCACGCACAACACGAGCGGGCTTCTGCTCACTGACCCGGAGCTGCGCCTCGCGCTGCACCGCGTCCTGCACGGCGAGCAGCGGTTCGCCTACACCCGCCCGATCACCGCCGGCGACGTGCTCAACTCCACGCTGACGATCGACGGCCTGAAGCACTCCAAGGGCATGGACATCGTCTCCACGCGCACCGAGATCGCCACGGTCGAGGGCGAGCTCGTATGCACCGCGGTCTCCACCCTGTTCCACCGGCCCGAGGACGGCGAGTGATGGCGACGACGGTGAGCTACGACGACGTCGAGGTCGGCACCGAGCTGCCCGCGCAGACGTTCGCGATCCAGCGGGTCAACCTCGTCATGTACGCGGGCGCGTCCGGTGACTTCAACCTGATCCACTGGAACGACCGCGTCGCCAAGGCGGTCGGGCTCCCGGGCGTGATCGGGCACGGCATGTTCACGATGGCCGAGGCCGCGCGGGTGATCACCGACTGGGTCGGCGATCCGGGTGCGGTGGTCGAGTACGGCGTCCGCTTCAGTAAGCCCGTGGTGGTTCCGGACGACGACGAGGGCGCGAAACTCGGAGTGACCGGCCGGGTACGGAAGAAGCTCGACGACCGGCGGGTCGAGGTCGAGGTCACCGCGACCGCCGCTGACGAGAAGGTGCTGAGCCAGGCCCGCGCGATCGTCCAGCTCGCTTAGGGTGATGAACAGCTCGCCGCGGCCCCGGCGGCGCCTGGTGGCGCTGCTGGCCGCGGTGTGCGGGGCCACGTCGATCGTGGCGTGTACCGGTGAGGAGCCGAGACCGGCGCCACCTGTCAGCAGCGCCAGGCCCACGCCGAGCGCCGATGCCTGCCCGGCGAGGTTCGCCGAACCGGATCCGGACCGCCCGCGGATCACGCTCAGCTTCAGCCTCGACGCGGGCCGTAAGGTCGTCACCGGCACCGAGACAGTGGTCTTCACGCCGGACCGTCCGATCCGCGAGCTGGTCTTCCGGCTCTGGCCGAACCAGCCCACCGCGCCGAAGGGCACGCGCCTCACCGTCACGAGCGTGAAGGACCGTGCGTTCACCGTCGAAAGCGCCGGCACGCTGCTGCGGATCCCGCTCGGACGGGAGGTCCCGGCGGGCGAGTCCGTCACTGCGACCCTCGACTTCACCCTCACGCTCGGCGGCGCCATCTTCGAGCGGTGGGGCACGACCGGACGCACCGCCTGGTGGGGCACCGGTCACCCGCTGCTCGCCTGGGAACGCGGCGCCGGGTGGCAAACCCAGCCGGCGACGCGGGCGCCCGGCGAGTACGCCGTCTCGGAGGTCGCCCGGTACGACGTCACCGTGGACGCGCCCGCCACCGACACCGTCCACATCACCGGCACCGCGGACGCCCCGGTGCCGGCCGGCCCCGGACGCAGGCGCTGGCACGCGATGAACCTCACCGCCCGGGACATCAGCGTCGCGGTCGGATCGTTCGTGCAGCGTGACGGGGTGGCCGACGGCGTCCCGATCGTCGTCGCCGTCTCGGCGGACACGGCCGCCAGCGCGTCGGTGGTGCTGGAGCACGTTGCACGGTCGGTACGCCAGCTCGTCGACCTGCTCGGCCCGTTCCCGTACCCGAACTTGACCGTCGTGGCACTGCCGTCGTTCGGTGGCCGCGGTATCGAGTACCCGGGCGGGTTCTTCCTCGGCCCCACCCTCAACCCGTCGACGATCACCCACGAGGCCGCGCACGAGTGGTTCTACGGCTTGGTGGGGGACAACCAGGCGCGTGACCCGTGGCTGGACGAGGCTTTCGCCACCTACGCCGAGGCCGTGGCCAGCGGCCGGATCAACGCCTACGAGGGTGCGCTGGCCCGCCCTGACCGCGTCGACTCCGGCACCGGCGCGTTCGCAGACAGACCGAACGCGTACTTCCAGGTGGTCTACGGGAAGGGTGCGGGTGCGCTGCTCGCGGCCCGGCGGGAGGCCGGCGCACCGGCGTTCGATGCCGCCGTCCGGTGCTACATCAACGCCTACGCGTGGCGGGTCGTGACGCCGGACGACGTGGCGGACGCGTTCTCGGGCCTGCCGAAAGCTCGTGCGGCGCTGCAGAAGGCAGGCGCCCTGCGTTGAGTCTCGGATTCTTGGGGGTCCAGCGGAGCGCCGACCCCCAAGAATCCGAAACTCAGCGAGCTTCGCCCAGCAGCTTCTGCAGCCGCGACACGCCCTCGATGAGGTCGTCGTCACCGAGCGCGTACGACAGCCGCAGGTAGCCGGGAGTGCCGAACGCCTCGCCGGGCACCACCGCCACCTCGGCCTCGTCCAGGATCAGCTCCGCGAGCGCGGCCGACGACTCCGGCTTCCGCCCGCGGATCTCCTTGCCGAGCACGCCCTTGACCGACGGGTACGCGTAGAACGCGCCCTTAGGCTCCGGGCAGACGACGCCGGGGATCTCGTTGAGCATCCGCACGATCGTCTGGCGGCGACGGTCGAACGCGGTGCGCATGGCCTCGGCGGCCTGGAGGTCACCGGAGACAGCGGCCAGCGCGGCGACCTGCGCCACGTTCGAGACGTTCGACGCGGCGTGCGACTGGAGGTTGATCGCGGCCTTGACCACGTCCGCCGGGCCGATGAGCCAGCCCACTCGCCAGCCGGTCATCGCGTACGTCTTGGCGACGCCGTTGACGATGACGGTCTGGTCGGCCAGCTCGGGGACGGCGGCCAGGATGGAGGTGTTCTGCGCGTCGCCGTACACGAGGTGCTCGTAGATCTCGTCGGTGACGACCCAGATGCCGTGCTCCAGCGCCCAGCGGCCGATCGCGGCGATCTGCTCGGCGGAGTAGACGGCACCGGTCGGGTTGGACGGGGAGCAGAACAGCAGCGCCTTCGTCCGCTCGGTGCGGGCGGCCTCCAGCTGCTCGACCGTGACCAGGTAGTCCTGGGTCTCGTCGGCCACGACCTCGACCGGAACGCCGCCGGCCAGCCGGATCGCCTCCGGGTACGTGGTCCAGTACGGCGCGGGCAGGATGACCTCGTCACCCTCGTCGACGAGCGTCTCGAAGGCGAAGTACACGGCCTGCTTGCCGCCGTTGGTGACGAGCACCTGGCTCGGCTCGACCTTGACACCGGAGTCCCGGAGGGTCTTCGCGGCGATCGCCTGGCGCAGCTCGGGCAGGCCTGCGGCCGGGGTGTACCGGTGGTACTTGGGCTGGCGGCATGCCTCGGCTGCCGCGTCGACGATGTAGTCGGGGGTCGGGAAGTCCGGCTCACCCGCGCCGAAACCAATCACCGGGCGGCCCGCGGCCTTCATGGCCTTGGCCTTGGCGTCGACGGCGAGAGTGGCGGATTCGGCGATACTGCCCACCCGCGTGGAGACGCGGCGGGCCGGCGGTGTGGGGGTCATGCCGCCATGTTTCCAGACTCTGCCCACACGGTGGGGACGGGTTGTCCGGCGGTCCACCGAGAGGGACGACCGGTACGATCCAGTCTCGGGGGACCGGATTGGGTTAACTGGACGGCAACCCGTACACTGGTCGCTCTAGGGCGTCCTGACGCCTGCCCTTGCGTGCCCGGCTCCTTGTCGAACGGGCGGCAGCGGGTCAGGTCGAGGACGCTCTGGCGTGTCGCTCGCCGGCACGAAGGGGTGTAGCTCAATTGGCAGAGCAGCGGTCTCCAAAACCGCAGGCTGCAGGTTCAAGTCCTGTCACCCCTGCGCCGAACAAGCCAGTGAGGACAACGACGGAAGAGGTCAGTCAGTGACCGACAGCAAGGGGAGCGCCGCAGAGCTCTCGGGTTCTGCCGACCCCGAGAAGTCGAGCGGTGCCGCGTCGAAGTCCGCGAAGGCCACGAAGGAGCGCCGGGGCAACCCGTTCTCCCGCATCGGCCGCTTCATGCGCGAGATCGTCGCCGAGCTTCGCAAGGTGATCTACCCGACCCGCAACGAGCTGGTCACCTACACGATCGTCGTGATCGTGTTCCTCGCGATCATGACTTCGATCGTCTTCGCGCTTGACTGGGGCTTCGCCAAGGTTGTGCTGTGGGCGTTCGGGAATCCCTCGGGCGACGACCAGTAACCGTGTTCCACCACCTTTGAAGTAGCAGGGAAGAGAGCCACCGCGTGTCTGACTTCGACGAGACCGTCAACCCCACCGCTGAGGAGGGTGACGACGACTCGGTGACCGGTACCGCCGGTGAGCAGGCCGTCGCGGAGGTTCCTGCGGTCGCTGACGTTCCCGCGGCCGACGACGAGGAGACCGACCCGATCGAGGACCTGCGCCAGGCGCTGCGTCTCGCGCCGGGCGAGTGGTACGTCGTGCACTCCTACGCCGGCTACGAGAACAAGGTGAAGACCAACCTGGAGAGCCGGATCACCTCGCTCGACATGGAGGACTACATCTTCCAGATCGAGGTGCCCACCCAGGAGATCACCGAGGTCAAGAACGGTAAGCGGCAGCAGGTCCAGAGCAAGGTGTTCCCTGGTTACCTGCTGGTTCGCATGGAGCTGTCGCCCGAGTCGTGGTCCGCGGTGCGCAACACGCCGGGCGTCACGGGCTTCGTCGGCGCCACCTCGCGGGCCGACCGGCCGAGCCCGCTCAGCCTGGACGAGGTGCTGAAGATCCTCGCGCCGACCGTCCAGAAGGAGACCAAGCCGCAGGTGAAGGTCGTCGACTTCGAGGTCGGCGACTCGGTCACCGTCACTGAGGGTGCCTTCGCCACGCTGCCGGCCACGATCAGCGAGATCAACCCGGATGCTCAGAAGCTGAAGGTGCTCGTGTCGATCTTCGGCCGCGAGACGCCGGTGGAGCTGAACTTCAACCAGGTCTCGAAGATCTAGTTTCTGGCGCGTCGAGCCGCGGCACGCCACCATCCAGAAAGCCCAGGAAGAATGCCTCCGAAGAAGAAACTGTCCGCGATCATCAAGCTCCAGATCAAGGCCGGCGCCGCGACGCCTGCCCCGCCGGTCGGCCCCGCTCTGGGTCAGCACGGCGTGAACATCATGGAGTTCTGCAAGGCGTACAACGCCGCCACCGAGTCGCAGCGCGGGGACATCGTCCCGGTCGAGATCTCGGTCTACGAGGACCGCTCGTTCACCTTCATCACCAAGACGCCGCCGGCCGCGCGCCTGCTGCTCAAGGCCGCTGGTGTCGAGAAGGGCTCCGGCGAGCCGCACAAGACCAAGGTCGCCACGGTCACCCGCGAGCAGGTTCGCGCCATCGCCGAGACCAAGAAGGCCGACCTCAACGCGAACGACCTCGACCAGGCCGAGAAGATCATCGCCGGCACCGCCCGTTCGATGGGCATCACGGTCAAGGACTGTCCTCGCTCACTCCTGTGGGAGAGCCACGCGCTGGCTCGTCAACCACACCCATCCGTAATTCAGGAGGAACCATGAAGCGCAGCAAGAGCTACCGCAAGGCAGCGGAGCAGGTGGACCGGTCGAAGCTGTACAGCCCGCTTGAGGCGGCGCGGCTGGCGAAGCAGACCAGCACCACCAAGTACGACGCGACGGTGGAGGTGGCGCTGCGGCTCGGCGTCGACCCCCGCAAGGCCGACCAGATGGTCCGCGGCACGGTCAACCTGCCGCACGGCACCGGCAAGACCGCGCGCGTCATCGTGTTCGCCACCGGCGAGAAGGCCGCGGCGGCCGAGGCCGCCGGCGCCGACGTCGTCGGTTCCGACGACCTGATCGAGCGCATCCAGGGCGGCTTCCTGGACTTCGACGCCGCGATCGCCACGCCCGACCAGATGAGCAAGGTCGGCAAGATCGCCCGGATCCTCGGTCCGCGCGGGCTCATGCCGAACCCGAAGACCGGCACCGTCACCCCGGATGTGACCAAGGCCATCACCGAGATCAAGGGCGGCAAGATCAACTTCCGCGTCGACAAGCAGGCCAACCTGCACCTGGTGATCGGCAAGGCGAGCTTCGACACCGAGAAGCTGGTCGAGAACTACGCGGCCGCGCTGGAGGAGATCACCCGGGCGAAGCCGTCGGCCGCCAAGGGCAGGTACGTCAGGAAGGTCACCTTCACCACGACGATGGGCCCCGGCATCCCGGTCGACCCGAACCGCACCCGCAACTTCCTGGTCGAGGACGAGGCTCCGGCCGCCGTCTGACCTGCGGTTTCTGAGGTGCCCCGGCCGCTGGCGGCCGGGGCACTTCTGCATATATCGCCGCAGACCGGGTAGCGTCGAGCCGGTAGAGACGACCAGGAGGTCATCGCAATGGCACGATCCCGGACCATCGCCGCGGCAGCGCTCGTCGCTTGCCTGCTCACCCTCACCGGTTGCTACGGCGACAAGCCGGCTGCCGACGAGCAGGCACCGACCGGTCTCGCACTGCTCCGCGCGGAGCCCGACGACTCGGTCGAGACGGCCGCGACGACGAGTGGCAAGGCGAAGTCGGTCAAGGTCGCCCTGAACGGCACCGTGAACGGCCGCACGATCGAGAGCCGCGGAGTGGTGGCGTTCAACCCGCTCGCCGCCGAGTTGACCACGCCCGGCCCGGCGGCCGCGCCGGTGACGATCCGGCTCGTGGGAACGTCGGCGTATGCGCAGGTCCCCGAGGAGTACCGTGCCCGCACGGGCGGCAAGAGCTGGCTCAAGGCCGACCTCGTGATCGTTGCGCCGCTGATCGGCCTGGATCCCGACGAGGTCACCAGCACCCTGCAGAACGTCGACCCGACCGGGCACGCGAAGGCGCTCCTGGCCGGCGGTGACCTGAAGGCGGTCGGTGAGGAGACCGTCGACGGCATCAAGACCGTGCACTACGCGGGCACCACGCCGGTCGCGAAGTACCTGCCGAACGTCGCGCCCGAGGCCCGCGACGCGGTGGAGCGGCGGCTGACGAGTCTCGGCGTCACCGAGGTGAAGACCGATCTGTGGGTCGACGAGTCGTATCAGATCCGCCAGGCCAAGACGGTGCTCGGCTCGGCCGACCTGACGATGCGGTTCAGCGACTACGACCAGCCGGTCGATGTGGCCGTGCCGCCGGCATCGGACACGGCCGACCTCTCTGCGCTTATCGGCAATCGCTGACAGTGCGTTGCGGCGCCCGGGACCCCTGCCGGCGACGTGATGACATGCCCTTCATGGGCCGCTGACAGCTCCAGCCCGCTTGCACCACCCTCGTACCCTTGCTGTGTTGACCACTCATCGTCAGTAAGGATGCTTAGGCATGTTTCGGTTGCGAAATGCCGCATTCGCTCTCTTAACGGTGGGTGCTCTCGCGCTTGCGGGCTGTGCCGGGCAGGAACGGTCGACGGCTGAGAAGGCCGAGCCGGACGTGATGACGCTGCTGCGCACCGAGGTGCAGGCGTCGCTCCAGAACGCAGCCGAGAAGACGGAGAAGTCGAAGTCGGTGGCGTTCACGATGAACGTGACCGCGCAGGGCACCCAGGTCACCGGCAAGGGTGCGCTCAGCTACGGGCCGCCGCCCGCCATGACCATGACGATGAACACCGGCGGGTCACGGTGGAGTCACGGCTCGTGGGCAACGTCGTGTACACGAAGCTGCCGAGGGGCTCTGCCGCCACGCGGCGGGCAAGCCGTGGCTCAAGATGGACCTGGCCAAGGTCGCCGGTGAACGGCATGGACGCGAGCCAGTTCACCGAGCAGCTGGAGAAGTGCGATCCGGCGAAGCAGATCAAGAACCTGCTGGCCACCGGCAAGCTGACCGTCGTCGGCGAGGAGACCGTCGACGGCGTACGGGCGGTCCACTACAAGGGCACGATGCTCGTCGACGAGTACCTCAAGCAGGTGAATCCGAGCATGCGCGGGAAGCAGAAGGCGATCTCGACAAGCTCGGCGTCAAGGACGTCGTCACGGAGCTGTGGGTCGACGAGCAGTACCAGCCGCGCAAGATCGACCTCACGATGGGCACCATCCGGACGGAGGTCACCTACCGCGACTTCGGCAAGCCGGTCACGGTCTCCGCTCCGCCCGCCGCCGAGACGACGGCCTGGCCGAGATCCGACAGAGCGCGCCGGCCTGATCACCTCTGGGGGGGAGGGGGGGGGGACGCGCTCGGGGGGGGGGGGGGGGGGAGGGGGGCGTTCTCGATCGGCGGCGGAGCTAAAGCTGGCAAGGAGGTCAAGTCGGGTGACGGTCAGCCCCGCAGCACACGTGCCACGACCACCGTTCTCCGAGTACGGCACGAGTCGATGTCGTCACCGCCCGCGGACAAGACCGCCGACCTGGCCGCATTGCTCGCGGAGCTGGCGAAGCTGGCGGGCCAGACGCCGTAGCGCGGGCGAGCCTGGCGCCGATTTGGTCGGCGCCAGGCTCAACCCGTACTCTTGACAAGTTCCACCGAAGACCGCTGGTCGCTGTGCCCGTGAAAGGCACGGTCGAAGGTCCCGCAGTAGCGGGCGGCCCGCGCAGGAGGACGGATGCTCGGCCGCACGCGTACGCGTGCCGGTCCACGCCCCGTGCGCCTGCGCCGGGGCGTCTCTCGTTTCCGCGGGTCTTTCTGCCAACAGCGATCGGCCCTGAGAACGTAGAGAGGAGGACCATGGCTGACACGCAGGTGCGCCCCGACAAGGCCGCCGCCGTCGCCGAGCTCACCGAGCAGTTCCGTGAGTCCAGCGCGGCCGTGCTCACCGAGTACCGCGGTCTGACCATGTCTCAGCTGACGACGCTGCGTCGTTCGCTGGGCCGGGAGACCACGTACGCGGTCTCCAAGAACACCCTGACCAAGCTGGCCGCGCAGGACGCCGGGCTCGACGGGCTCGACGAGCTGCTCAGCGGCCCGACCGCGATCGCCTTCGTCAAGGGCGACCCGGTCGAGGCGGCCAAGGGCCTTCGCGACTTCGCGAAGACCCACCCGCTCCTCGTCATCAAGGGTGGTGTGCTGGACGGCAAGGCACTCACCGCTGACGAGATCAAGAAGCTCGCCGACCTGGAGTCGCGCGAGGTGCTGCTGGCGAAGCTCGCCGGCGCCATGAAGGCCAACCTGAGCAAGGCTGCGGCCACGTTCCAGGCGCCGCTCACGCAGATGGCCCGCCTCGCGCTGGCGCTGCAGGAGAAGAAGGCTGCGGACGCTCCCGCCGCCACCGAGGCCGAGGCGCCCGCCGCCGACGCCCCGGCCGAGGGCTGAGTAGCCCGCAACCACCGACCCGCCGCGTTCGGCTCCACCGCACGAGGCACCACACGAAAGGAACCGCCTGACATGGCGAAGCTCAGCACCGACGAGCTGCTCGACGCTTTCAAGGAGATGACGCTGATCGAGCTCTCTGAGTTCGTGAAGCAGTTCGAGGACGTCTTCGACGTCAAGGCCGCCGCCCCGGTCGCCGTCGCTGGCCCGGCCGGCCCGGCCGCCGTCGCCGAGGCTCCCGAGGAGAAGGACGAGTTCGACGTCGTCCTCGAGGCCGCTGGCGAGAAGAAGATCCAGGTCATCAAGGAGGTGCGCACCCTCACCAGCCTCGGCCTGAAGGAGGCCAAGGACCTGGTCGACAGCGCGCCGAAGGCGCTCCTGGAGAAGGTCAACAAGGAGGCCGCCGAGAAGGCCAAGGCTGCCCTTGAGGGCGCCGGCGCCACGGTCACCCTGAAGTAAGACCGCACCGCCACGAAGGGGCGTCCACCCGCAAGGGTGGGCGCCCCTTCTGCGTGCCCGGCGCACCCGCCCGAAACGGCCCTGCGGCACCAACTGAACGGACTGTCGGGCCCGGTGTAGGCACGGCTTAGCCCCGGAAGGTCCGTTCGCCCGCGCGCGATCAAGTCGGTTACGACGTGTTACCGGCCGGCCGTTACCGCTTCCCGCCCAGCTCGTTGGTCCGGTATCGGCGAACCACCTGGGTTCGCCGAGCAGATCCGGGTGAGGAGCTGGTGCGTGGGCGTCGAGGTGAGGATCGAGGGGCTCACGAAGTCCTTCGGCAAGCAGAACATCTGGGCGGACGTCAGCTTCACCTTGCCGGCGGGCCAGATCTCGGTGCTGCTCGGCCCGTCCGGAACCGGCAAGTCCGTCTTTCTCAAGACGCTGGTCGGTCTGCTCAAGCCGGAGCGGGGCGCGATCGTCATCGACGACCGCGACATCACGAGGCTGTCCGAGCGTGAGCTGTACAAGGTCCGGAAGCTGTTCGGCGTGCTGTTCCAGGACGGCGCCCTCTTCGGCTCGATGAGCCTGTACGACAACATCGCCTTCCCGCTGCGTGAGCACACGAAGAAGAGCGAGAGCGAGATCAAGTCCATCGTCGGCGAGAAGATGGAGATGGTCGGCCTCGCTCGGCGCCGAGGGGAAGCTGCCCGGCGAGATCTCCGGCGGCATGCGCAAGCGCGCCGGCCTTGCCCGCGCGCTCGTGCTCGACCCCGAGATCGTGCTGTTCGACGAGCCGGACTCCGGCCTCGACCCGGTGCGCACGGCGTACCTGAACCAGCTGATCGTCGACCTGAACCAGCAGATCGGCGCGACGTTCCTCATCGTCACGCACGACATCAACACCGCGCGCACCGTCCCGGACAACATCGGCCTGCTGTACCGCCGTCACCTGGCGATGTTCGGTCCGCGCGAGATGCTGCTCAGCTCGCAGGAGCCGGTGGTGCGGCAGTTCCTCAACGCGCAGCGTCAGGGCCCGATCGGCATGGCGGAGGAGAAGGACGCGTCCGAGCTGGAGGCCGAGGCCGCGGCCGGCGCCGAACTGCCGCCGCTGCCGCCGATCCCCCTCCAGCTCCCGCCGACGAACGGCATGCGGCGGACGTCGCAGCGGCCGCCGGGTGAGTGGCTGCTGACGCACGGCGTCCAGCCGCCGCCTGACTCGTTCGCGGGCGACCCTGTGCTCAACGCACCAACCTGGCGCGGGCCCCGGCCCAAGCCCGAGTCCAAGCCCCGGCCTCGGCCGGTGAGCCTGAGCCCGACTCCCAGCATGAGCACGAGCGGCGGGGGGAGGAGTGATGGCGAACCCCGTCACCGGCGCGCTCCGGCACAGCGGCAACCTGTTCGCGTTCGCGCTGGACACGCTGCGCAGCGTGTTCCGCCGCCCGTTCCAGTGGCGCGAGCTGATCCAGCAGGCGTGGTTCATCGCGAGCGTGACGATCCTGCCGACCGCGCTCGTCGCGATCCCGTTCGGCGCGGTGATCGCGTTGCAGCTCGGCACGCTGACGCGCCAGCTCGGCGCGCAGTCGTTCACGGGCGTCGGCGTCGGTGCTGGCGGTGATCCGCGAGGCGTCGCCGATCGTCACGGCGCTGCTGATCGCCGGCGCGGGCGGGTCCGCGATCTGCGCCGACCTCGGGGCGCGCAAGATCCGCGAGGAGATCGACGCGATGCAGGTGCTCGGCATCGACCCGATCCAGCGCCTGGTCGTGCCGCGGGTGATCGCCGCGATGATCGTGTCGGTGCTGCTCAACGGCCTGGTCAGCGTCGTGGGCGTGGCCGGCGGCTACTTCTTCAACGTCGTCATGCAGGACGGCACGCCCGGCGCGTACCTGGCGTCGTTCACGGCACTCGCGCCACTCCCCGACCTGTGGGCGGGCGAGCTGAAGGCGCTGGTGTTCGGGTTGATCGCCGCGCTGGTCGCGTCCTACAAGGGCCTCACGGCGGGCGGTGGCCCGAAGGGCGTCGGCGACGCGGTGAACCAGTCCGTCGTCATCACGTTCCTGCTGCTGTTCTTCGCTCAACTTCGTGATGACGGCCGTGTACTTCCAGGTCGTCCCGCAGAAGGGGTCCTGATGGTGAGCCCGACTGCGGTGTACCGCCGCCCGCTGGACTTCCTCGACGCGCTCGGGTCGCGGCTGTCCTTCTACCTCCGCGCGCTCGCGTGGACCCCGCGCACGCTGCGCCGGTACAAGCGCGAGGTGTTCCGGCTGCTCGGCGAGGTGGCGTTCGGTGCCGGTGCGCTGGCGGTGATCGGCGGCACGGTCGGCGTGATCGCGTTCCTTTCGTTCTTCACCGGTACCGAGGTGGGGTTGCAGGGGTACGCGGCGCTGAACCAGCTGGGGTCGAGCGCGTTCACCGGCTTCGTCTCCGCGTACTTCAACACCCGCGAGATCGCGCCGCTCGTCGCCGGTCTCGCGCTGAGCGCCACCGTCGGGTGCGGGTTCACCGCGCAGCTCGGCGCGATGCGGATCAGCGAAGAGGTCGACGCGCTCGAAGTCATGGGGATCCCGTCGCTGCCGTTCCTGGTGACCACCCGCATGATCGCCGGCTTCATCGCGGTGATCCCGCTGTACGTGATCGGTCTGCTGTCGAGCTACCTCGCCACCCGCACGATCGCCACCGGCTACTACTCGCAGTCGACCGGCACCTACGACTACTACTTCCACCTGTTCCTGCCGCCGGAGGACGTCCTCTGGTCGTTCTTCAAGGTGATCGTCTTCGCGGTGATCATCGTGCTGATCCACTGCTACTACGGCTACCACGCGAGCGGCGGCCCGGCCGGGGTCGGCGTCGCGGTGGGCCGCGCGGTGCGGGCGGCGATCGTGACGATCAACATCGTCGACTTCTTCCTCAGCCTCGCGATCTGGGGCGCCACGACGACGGTGCGGATCGCGGGATGACGGCTTTCAAGCGCCGCCTCCTCGGTGTCGGCTTCCTGCTCACGGTCGCGATGCTGATCGCGACGAGCGTGCTGATCTACCAGAAGGCGTTCACCCCGGTCGTCCGCGTGACGCTCAAGGCCGGCACCGCCGGCAGCCAGCTGCTCCGCGGCGCCGACGTGAAGCTGCGCGGCATCATCGTCGGCGACGTCCGCAGCATCACCACGGACGGCCGGACGGCGAGCATCGGCCTCGCGCTCGACGAGGACGAGGTCGGCCTGATCCCGGCGAACGTCCGGGCGCGGCTGCTGCCGAAGACACTGTTCGGCGAGAAGTACGTCGACCTGGTGCTCCCGCCCGACCCGGCGCCGGAGGCCATCAGAAGCGGGCGACGTGATCGGCCAGGACCGCTCGTCCACGGCGATCGAGCTGGAGAAGGTGCTCGACGACGTGATCCCGCTGCTGCGCGCGATCGACCCGGCGAAGCTGTCCGCCACGCTCAACGCGCATGGCCACCGCGATCGAGGGGCGCGGTGACCAGCTCGGCGCCAACCTCGTCGCGTTCAACGACTACCTCGTGCAGCTGAACAAGGAGATGCCGACCATCCAGGCTGACATCACCCAGCTCGCCAAGGTCACCGAGATCTACGGCGACGCCGCTCCGGACCTGCTCGCGCGTGCTGCGCAACGTCAGCGTCGTCAACAGCACGATCACCGAGCAGCGCGCCGAGCTGAACCAGTTCACGACGTCCACCACCCGGCTCGCCGACTCGACCCGCGGCTTCCTCACCGAGCACGAGGGCCGGCTGATCCAGCTCGCCGACGTGTCGCGGCCGACGCTGGAGCTGCTCGCGCGGTACTCGCCGGAGTTCCCCTGCCTGCTGCGCGGACTCACCGACTTCCAGTCGCTGATCGAGGAGGCGTTCGATACGAAGTTCGCCGGCCTGCACATCACCCTGGAAATCGTCCGGGACAACGGCAAGTTCGAGCGCGGCCGCGACGAGCCCGCCTACCGGTCGAAGGCCGGTCCGAGCTGCGCCGGCCTGCCCGACCCACCGGCGCCGTACCCGGGCGTCACGTTCAACGACGGCTACGACTACAGCGAGCGCCGCAGCTCCCTCGCTCGACGCGGCCTCTCCGCGAACCTGTTCGACGGCGGCCCCGCCGACATGGGCTTCGCCGGCACCGAGCAGGAGCAGGCCGTGGTCCGCCCGCTGCTGGCTCCGGCGATGCACCGCCCGGCGGACGAGGTACCGGACATCGCCACGCTGCTGTTCGGTCCGATGGCGCGCGGCACGGTCGTGAAGGTGGGTGGCTGATGTCGTCCGCATCGCAGCGCGTCGCCGCGCCGCTGATCAAGCTGATCGTCTTCGCGGTGGTCACGATCGTGCTCACCGCCGCGCTGGCCAGCACTATCGCCTCGGTCGGGTGGGGCGACCGGATCACCTACCGCGCCCACTTCACCGACGTCACCGGCCTCCTTCCCGGCGACGAGGTCCGCATCGCAGGCGTCCGCGTCGGCAAGGTCGACGACATCCGGATCGTCGAAGCGGAACACCGCCGAGGTGGAGTTCTCGGTCGACAGGGCGGTCCGGCTGGCGACCACCACCAACGCGAAGATCCGGTACCGGAACCTCGTGGGGCAGCGGTACGTCGCGCTCACCGAGGGACCCGGCGGCACCGAGGCGCTCGGCCCCGACGGGCTGATCCCGCTGGCCCAGACCCAGCCGGCGCTCGACCTGACCACCCTGTTCAACGGGTTCCGACCCCTGTTCGAGGCGCTGAACCCGAAGGACGTCAACGCGTTCGCGTACGAGATCATCCAGGTCCTGCAGGGCGAGTCGGGCACCGTGCAGAGCCTGCTCACCCGCACCGCCTCGCTGACGAACTCGCTCGCCGACCGCGACGCCGTCATCGGCAGGGTCATCGACAACCTCAACAGCGTGCTCGGGACGATCAACGCCAGGGACGCGCAGCTGTCCGGGCTGATCGTCCAGCTGCAGCGGCTGGTCAGCGGCCTGGCCGGCGACCGCAAGGCGATCGGCGACTCGCTGCAGAGCATCTCCGAGGTCGCCGAGGCCACCGAGGGGCTGCGTGCGCGACGCACGGCCCGCGCTCAAGGCCGACATCGCCGCGCTGTCCAAGGTGGCCGGCACGCTCGCCGCCAGCGAGAGCATCGTCGAGGGCGTGCTCCAGCGGCTGCCGACGAAGCTGCGGACGATCACGCGCACCGCGTCCTACGGGAGCTGGTTCAACTTCTACCTGTGCCAGATCGACGGCACGGTCGTGCTCCCGGTCGTCGGGCGGCAGCGGCTGAGCACGATCGGCACCACCGAGAGGAGGTGCTCGTGAAGCCGTTCCGTGAGCGCGACCCTCGGTGTGATCGGCGCGATCGGGCTGACCGTGATCGCGGCCCTGATCATCGCCGCGTTTCAGGCCGAGGACCTGCCGTTCATCGGCGGCGGCGAGCATCACTCGGCGGCGTTCCGCGAGGCCGCCGGCATCCAGGAGGGCAACGAGGTGCGGGTCGCCGGCGTCAAGGTCGGCAAGGTCACCGGCATCGACCTCGAAGGCCAGCACGTCCGCATCGACTTCCGCGTCGATCACGGCACCGAGTTGGGCAGCAGGACCGGGCGCGACGATCCGGCTCAAGACCGTGCTCGGCCAGAAGTACCTGGCGCTCGCCCCGGCGGGCCCGGGGCGCTTGACAGGGCCAGATCCCGCTGTCGCGCACCGCCTCCCCGTACGACGTGATCGACGCGGTCAGCGGCCTCTCGCGGCACCATCGAGAAGATCGACACCGGCCAGCTCGCCACTGCCTTCGACACGCTGTCGGACACGTTCGCGGATACGCCGGACGAAGTGCAGGGTTCGCTGCGCGGCCTCTCGCGCCTCTCGCGGACGATCGCCAGCCGCGACGAGCAGGTGCGCACGCTGCTGGAGCGGGCGCGCGGCGTGACGAGGGTGCTGGCCGAGCGCGACACCGAGTTCCAGAAGCTGGTCGCCGACGGCAACCTGCTGCTGGTCGAGGTGAACGCCCGCAAGGACGCGATCCACCGGCTGCTGGTCAGCACCGCCGCGCTCGCCGACCAGCTCACGAAGCTGGTGCAGGAGAACAAGGCGCAGCTGCGTCCGGCGCTCGACAACCTGCGGGCGGTCGTCGCGATCCTCCAGCGCAACCAGAACCAGCTCGCGCAGAGCATCCGGCTCCTCGCGCCGTTCGTGCAGGCGTTCGCCAACACGCTCGGCAACGGGCGCTGGTTCGACACCTATGTGGAGGGTCTGTTGCCACCGCCGATCGTGCCGAAGGGGGTGGCGAATTGAGCAAGCTCATCGCCGCCGCCGTCGCGGCAGTCGTTCTTGCCTGCGGCGCTGTCTTCGTCCTCGGCGGGAACGGCGACCTGACCACGGTCAGCGCCCGGTTCAGCTCCGCGGTCGGCATCTACGCCGGCTCCGACGTGCGGGTGCTCGGCGTCAAGATCGGCGAGATCACCACGGTCGAGCCGGACGGGCCGGACGTGCTCGTGGAGATGGCGTACGAGAAGAAGTACAAGGTGCCGGCCGACGCCGTCGCGGTGATCGTGCCGCCGTCCGTCGTCAGCGACCGGTACGTGCAGCTCGCCCCGGTGTACTCGGGCGGGCCGGCGCTCGCCGACGGCACGAAGCTGCCGGTGGAGCGCACCGCCACCCCGGTCGAGCTGGACGACATCTACCGGAGCCTCGACGACCTCAACACGGCGCTCGGCCCGGACGGCGCCAACAAGCGACGGCTCGCTCTCCCGGCTGCTCAAGGTCGGGCGGGACAACCTCGAAGGCCAGGGCGACGAGATCAACAGCACGATCAAGGACCTCGCGACCGCCACCGAGACGCTGAGCGAAGGCCGCAAGGACCTCTTCGGCACCGTCCGCAACCTGCAGCAGTTCACCACCGCTCTGGCCAGCAGCGACGCCCAGGTGCGCAGGTTCAACGAGAACCTCGCCACGGTCAGCCGCCAGCTCGACGCCGAGAAGGAGGAGCTGGCCGCCGCGATCCGCAACCTGTCGCTCGCGCTCGCCCAGGTGGCGGCGTTCGTCAAGGGGAACCGCGCCGCGCTGACGTCGAACGTGGCGGCGCTGTCCGAGGTGACGGCCGTGTTGGTGAAGCAGAAGGAGGCGCTGGCGACCTTCCTCGACGTGGCGCCGACCGCGCTGTCCAACCTCAACCTCTCCTACAACCCGTCCGCCGGGACGCTCGACACCCGCAACAACTTCGCGGCGTCGCAGGACCTGCCGATCTTCGTCTGCACCGCCCTCGCTCGCCTGCCGGTGCAGCAGATCCCGCAGGAGTGCTTCACGTTGGTGCAGGTGCTCGCCCAGCAGGGGATCGCCATGCCGGAGGGGCTCAAGCCGCTGCTCAAGCTGCTGCCGGTCCGTACCGTGCCGGGCGCGTACAGCCCGTCACCGGCTACCCCGCGCGCAGCAGCCGGCGCACCGGAGTTCCGGCCGCCCCGAGCCCGTCCGACCCGCTCGACCTGACGCTCGGCGGCATCCTCAAGGGGGCGTCATGAACGCGTTCACCCTGCAGCGCCCCGCCCCCCTTTCGGATTTTTGAGGGTTCCGCGGCCTCCGCGACCCTCAAAAATCCGAAACTCGGCGGCGGTGCTGGTGGCGTTGGTGCTGGTGCTGGCTCTCACCGGGTGCGGTGTGCAGGGGGTCACGTTGCCAGGGGGTGCGGGCCGTGACGGGTACCGCGTGACCGTCCAGTTCGGCGACGTCCTCGACCTCGTGCCGCAGGCGGCGGTCAAGGTGGACGACGTCACGGTGGGCAGCGTCGAGCGGATCCGGCTCGTCGACTTCACCGCCGAGGTGCGGCTCCAGCTCGAACGCGGCGTCATGTTGCCCGACAACGCGGTCGCCTCGATCCGCCAGTCCAGCCTGCTGGGCGAGAAGTTCGTCTCGCTGGGGCCGCCGACCGGTACACCCGCGCAGGGCCGGCTCAGCGACGGCGACGTCATCCCGCTCGCCCGCAGCGGCCGGAGCATCGAGGTCGAGGAGGTGTTCGCGGCGCTGTCACTGCTGCTGGGCGGCGGCGGCATCGAGCAGCTCCGGACGATCAACCGCGAGCTGTCGGCCGCCCTCACCGGACGCGAGGACAAGCTCCGCAGCCTCCTGACCCAGCTGGACGTGTTCGTCGGCGGCCTCGACGACCAGAAGGCCGACATCATCCGCGCGCTGGAAGGGCTCGACCGGCTCACCGCCACGCTCAACGCGCAGAAGCAGACGATCGCCACCGCGCTCGACGACATCGGCCCCGGCCTCAAGGTGCTCGCCGACCAGCGCGTCCAGCTGGTGCAGATGCTCCAGGCGTTGTCGAGGCTCGGTGTGGTCGGCACGCGCGTGATCAAGGCCAGCCGCGAGGACACGCTCGCCGACCTGCGCGCGCTCCAGCCGATCCTGCAGCAGCTCGCGAGGGCCGGGAACTACCTGCCGAAGGCGCTGGAGATCATGCTCACCTTCCCGTTCCCGCGCACGGTCCAGGACGGCGTCCGCGGCGACTTCACCAACCTCTACGCCACCGCCGACCTCGACCTGCGCAACGTGCTGAAGAACCTGACGGTCGAACCTCCGCCGCCCGCCAACGGCGACCCGCTGCCCACGCCGTCGCCGTCCGCGGGGGCGCCCAGCCTGCCCGGCGTTTCGCCGTCGCCGTCCACGTTGCCCGGAGTGCCTGGGGAGAAGCCGCCGGGCAACCCCGACCTGGCCGAACTGCTGCTCGGGGGGTTGCTCGGATGATCTCCCGCAAGATCAAGCTCCAGGTGCTCGTGTTCGCGATCATCTCGGTGCTCGGCGTCACGTTCGTCGGCGTGCGGTACGTCGGGATCGGCGACGCGATCGTCGGCGACGGCTACACCGTGCACGCCGACTTCGAGCAGTCCGGCGGGATCTTCACGAACGCCGCCGTCACGTACCGCGGGGTCCAGGTCGGGCGCGTCGGCGACCTGCACCTCCGGCCGGGCGGCGTCCGCGTCGACCTCAAGCTGGACGGTGAGGTCGACGTGCCGGCCAGCACGCGGGCGGTCGTCACCAACCGGTCGGCCGTCGGCGAGCAGTACGTCGACCTACGTCCCGACACGCGCGGCGGCCCGATGCTGGAGGACGGCAGCGTGATCCCGCACAGCCGCACCAGCGGGCCGCTCGCCGTCGAGACGCTGCTGCTCAACCTCGACAGGCTCGTGAACTCGGTCGACAAGCAGGACCTCAAGATCGTCATCGACGAGCTGGGGCGCGCCTTCGACGGCACCGGCCCCTCGCTCCAGACGATGCTCGACTCCGGCGACGCGCTGCTCGCCGAGGCCGACGCCAGCCTGCCCGAGACCGTCGCGCTGATCCGGGACGGCAGGACGGTGCTCGACACCCAGGTCGCCTCCGGCACCGCGATCCAGTCGTGGGCGAGGTCGCTCGCGTCCCTGTCGGACCAGCTCAGGAAGAGCGACCCGGACCTGCGCCGGCTACTCGCCAACGGGCCGGTGGCTACTACGGAGGTCGTCGCGCTGCTCAGCGAGCTGCGCCCGTCGTTCGGCTTCCTGCTCGGCAACCTGATCGTCGTCGGCCAGCTCCAGGGCCGGCGGATCAACGGCCTCGAACAGATCCTCGCGACGTACCCCGCGGTCGTCGCCGGCTCGTTCACCGTCGTACCAGGAGACGGCACCGCGCACTTCGGGCTCGTCCTCAACGTCGACGACCCCCCGCCCTGCGTGTACGACAAGTCCCGCCCGCTGACCTGCAGCAACGCCGAGATGTCGCGCGGCACCAGCGTGCGCGGCGAGCGGAACGCGCCGCGCGCCGCCGAGGAGCCAGGGCCACGGCCCCTCGGCCCCAACGACACCGCCGGGTCACAGCCGCTCAGCCCCAACGACGCCGCCGGTTCGCAGCCCCTCGACCCCAACGACGCCGCCGGTTCACAGCCGCCGGCACAGAGCCAGGCGGTGGACCCGTTCACCGGCCTGGCGCTCGGGCCGGACGGAAAGCCCGTCCAGCTCGGCAGCACCGGCGGCCAGCAGGCCGTGCTCGGCGACCAATCCTGGAAGGCGCTGTTGCTCGGCCCGCTCGCGGGCTGACCTGCGACGATTCGCGCGCTGACCAGCGGAGAGAGGAAGACTACGCAGATGGGACGACGTCCGTTGACACTGGCGCTCACCGCCGTCCTGGTGGTGGCCGCCGCGGCCGCCGCCTGGTTCGGGTACCGCTGGAACGAGCACCGCGTGGCCGACCAGACCCGAGCCGAGGCCGTCAGCGCGGCCCGCCAGGCGATGAAGAACTTCATGGAGGTCAACCCGGCGAGCCTCGACACCGACATGCAACGCGTCGCCGACAGCGCCACCGGCGACTTCAAGGCCGAGTTCGAGGACGACCGGGCGACGCTGAAGAAGACGTACGAGGAGAAGAAGATCGAGGCGCACGGCGAGGTGCTGGCCGCCGCCACGGACGCGCGCAACAGCGACCGCGACTCCGTCCGCGTGCTGCTGGTCGTCGACCAGAACGTCAAGGCCGGCACCAGCAGCCAGCTCCGCCACTACCGGCTCCAGCTCGACATGGTCTCCGAAGGCGACCGCTGGCTGGTATCCACCCTGTCGTTCGTGAGCTGAGGATCCCCATGAACCGCCCCGTGCCCCGCGCCCTCCGCATCGCCGCCCGCAACGAGCAGCCGCACGACGCCGTCGAGCCGGACCAAGCGCCGACCGAAGCCTGCCGCGACCAAGCCTGCCGCGATCGAGCCCGCCGCTGACCGGCCCAAGCCGTCGCCCCGCCCTCGCCCGAGGCCGGTTCTCGACGCCGAGCCGACGCCAGACCGTTCCGTGGACGCGCAGCTGATCGGGCTGATCCTGGCGGCGGCGGTGTTCGTGGCGCTCGCCGGTACCTTCTTATGGCTGGACCACCGCGCAACGGCGTCCGATCAGGCGGGCCGCGAGGCGCTGGCGGCTTCGACGCGGGCGGCCGAGACGATCCTGTCCTACGACCACCGCAAGATCGACGCCGACATCGCGGCGGCGTCCAAGCTCGCCGCCGGCCAGTTCAAGAAGGACTACGCGGACACCAGCAAGACGGTGAAGCCAATCGCGCTCGAGTACAAGGCTGTGGTGAAGGCCACAGTGCAGTCGGGATCGGTGGTGTCCGCGGATCCGGACCGCGTGGTCACGCTGCTGTTCGTCAACCAGTCCACCCAGAGCACCAGGGTCCGGGGAACCCAAGTCGACCAAGCTCGGGTTCGGATCACGATGGAACGCGCCGGCGACACCTGGCTGGCGGCCAAGATCGACGCTCTCTGAGCCCTGCGTCGACCACAGTCTGTGTGTCACTGGCCACCCTGGGTGCGCCAGAATCGTGCCTCAATAAGCGATATCGGCCTGATTCTTGGGCGAAACGCGGACCGAACGCGTGTCAACCCCTTGACCCAGAGCCCGCACGCGGGCACGCTTCTTGGTGATCGCGCTGCGTCACGGGCGGCTAACGATTGGAGGGGTCTGGTCTGGTGATTCCGGACTCCCGGCGCCCGAGTGGACAGCAGTGTGCCTTGCGGCTACACTGCTAGTTTGCGCTGCCTTCCGACTTTCGTGCCCGCCTTGACGCGGGTCGATCGGGGTGCGCGCACAACGACGGCGACGGTCCTCGGAAGGACGCACCTTGGCAGTCTCCCGCCCCGGCAACACGACCTCTCGGAACAGCGCAGGTAACCCGCACGGCCCGCTCCGGATCTCCTTCGGGAAGATTTCGGAGCAGCTTGAGGTGCCCAACCTGCTCGCTCTGCAGACGGACTCCTTCGACTGGTTGATCGGAAACGAGGCGTGGCAGGCTCGGGTCGCAGGCGACCCTGTCGCCGCCTCCGGACTCGAGGAGATTCTCGAGGAGATCAGCCCGATCGAGGATTTCTCGGGCTCGATGTCCCTGTCCTTCTCCAACCCGCGCTTCGAAGAGGTCAAGGCCTCCATCGAGGAGTGCAAGGAGAAGGACCTCACCTACTGCGCGCCGCTGTTCGTCACGGCCGAGTTCACCAACAACACCACTGGCGAGATCAAGAGCCAGACGGTGTTCATGGGTGACTTCCCGGTCATGACCAGCAAGGGCACGTTCATCATCAACGGCACCGAGCGCGTTGTCGTCTCGCAGCTCGTGCGCTCGCCGGGTGTCTACTTCACCAAGGAGCCGGACAAGACCTCCGACAAGGACGTCACCGGTGTCAAGGTGATCCCGAGCCGTGGCGCCTGGCTGGAGTTCGACGTCGACAAGCGCGACACGATCGGCGTCCGCATCGACCGCAAGCGTCGCCAGGCCGTCACCGTGCTGCTCAAGGCCCTCGGCTGGACCGACGAGCGCATCCGCGAGCGCTTCTCGTGGAGCGAGATCATCCTCGCCACGCTGGAGAAGGATCACATCTCCACGCAGGACGAGGCCCTGCTCGACATCTACCGCAAGCTGCGTCCGGGCGAGCCGCCCACGAAGGAGAACGCCCAGACCCTTCTGGACAACCTCTTCTTCAACCCGAAGCGGTACGACCTGGCCAAGGTCGGCCGGTACAAGATCAACAAGAAGCTCGAAGTGGCCGCGCCGATCACCACCGGCACGCTCACCGAGGACGACGTCGTCGCCACGATCGAGTACCTCGTGAAGCTGCACACCTCGGAGGAGAACTACGAGGCCGACGACATCGACCACTTCGGTAACCGTCGTCTCCGCACCGTGGGCGAGCTGATCCAGAACCAGGTTCGGGTCGGCCTCTCCCGCATGGAGCGTGTCGTCCGCGAGCGGATGACCACTCAGGACGTCGAGGCGATCACGCCGCAGACCCTGATCAACATCCGGCCGGTCGTCGCCTCCATCAAGGAGTTCTTCGGCACCAGCCAGCTGTCGCAGTTCATGGACCAGACCAACCCCCTCGCGGGCCTCACCCACCGCCGGCGCCTCTCCGCGCTCGGCCCGGGTGGTCTCTCCCGTGAGCGGGCGGGCTTCGAGGTCCGTGACGTGCACCCGTCGCACTACGGGCGCATGTGTCCGATCGAGACCCCGGAAGGCCCGAACATCGGCCTGATCGGTGCCCTCTCGACGTTCGCCCGGGTGAACCCGTTCGGTTTCATCGAGACCCCGTACCGCAAGGTCGAGAAGGGCGTCGTCACGGCCCAGATCGACTACCTCACCGCGGACGAGGAGGACCGGTTCGTCAAGGCGCAGGCCAACGCGCCGCTCGACGCCAAGGGCCGGTTCGCCGAGGAGCGCGTCCTGGTTCGCCGTAAGGGCGGTGAGGTCGACTACGTCACGCCCGACGCCGTCGACTACATGGACGTGTCGCCGCGGCAGATGGTCTCCGTCGCCACCGCGATGATCCCGTTCCTCGAGCACGACGACGCGAACCGTGCCCTCATGGGCGCGAACATGCAGCGTCAGGCGGTTCCGCTGCTGCGCAGCGAGTCGCCGCTCGTGGGCACCGGCATGGAGGCCCGCGCCGCGAAGGACGCCGGTGACGTCGTCGTCGCCGAGCAGGCCGGTGTGGTCGAGGACCTCTGCGCCGACTACATCACCGTCATGCACGACGACGGCACGCGCCGCACCTACCTGCTGCACAAGTTCCGCCGCAGCAACCAGGGCACCTGCATCAACCAGCGGCCGATCGTGGTCGAGGGTGGCCGCATCGAGGCTGGCCAGGTCATCGCCGACGGGCCGTGCACCGAATCCGGTGAGATGGCGCTCGGCAAGAACCTGCTGGTCGCGTTCATGCCGTGGGAGGGCCACAACTACGAGGACGCGATCATCCTGTCGCAGCGCCTCGTGCAGGACGACGTCCTCACCTCGATCCACATCGACGAGCACGAGGTCGACGCGCGCGACACCAAGCTCGGTGCCGAGGAGATCACCCGGGACATCCCGAACGTCTCCGAGGAGATCCTCGCCGACCTGGACGAGCGCGGCATCATCCGCATCGGCGCCGACGTCGAGCAGGGCGACATCCTGGTCGGCAAGGTCACGCCCAAGGGCGAGACCGAGCTGACCCCGGAGGAGCGGCTGCTCCGCGCGATCTTCGGTGAGAAGGCGCGCGAGGTCCGCGACACCTCGCTCAAGGTTCCGCACGGTGAGCGCGGCAAGGTCATCGGCGTCAGCGTGTTCAGCCGCGACGAGGGCGCCGAGCTCTCGCCGGGCGTGAACGAGCTGGTCCGGGTCTACGTCGCCCAGAAGCGGAAGATCCAGGACGGCGACAAGCTCGCCGGCCGGCACGGCAACAAGGGCGTCATCGCCAAGATCCTCCCGCAGGAGGACATGCCGTTCCTCGCCGACGGCACCCCGGTCGACATCGTGCTCAACCCGCTCGGCGTGCCGGGCCGGATGAACGTCGGCCAGGTGCTGGAGACCCACCTCGGTTGGGTCGCCAAGACCGGCTGGGAGATCGACGGCAACGACGAGCCGTGGAAGCAGGCCCTCACGGCCATCGGCGCCCACGAGTCCGAGCCGAACACCCGCACCGCCACTCCCGTGTTCGACGGCGCCCGCGAGGACGAGATCACCGGTCTCCTCGGGTCGACCATGAAGACCCGCGACGGCGAGCGGCTGATCGGCGAGTCCGGCAAGGCGCTGCTGTTCGACGGTCGTTCCGGGGAGCCCTTCCCGGACCCGATCTCGGTCGGCTACATCTACATCCTGAAGCTGCTGCACCTGGTGGACGACAAGATCCACGCCCGCTCCACCGGCCCGTACTCGATGATCACGCAGCAGCCGCTGGGTGGTAAGGCGCAGTTCGGTGGTCAGCGCTTCGGTGAGATGGAGTGCTGGGCGATGCAGGCCTACGGCGCCGCGTACGCGCTGCAGGAGCTGCTGACGATCAAGTCCGACGACGTGCTCGGCCGCGTGAAGGTGTACGAGGCCATCGTCAAGGGCGAGAACATCCCCGAGCCCGGCATCCCGGAGTCGTTCAAGGTGCTCCTCAAGGAGCTCCAGTCGCTCTGCCTCAACGTGGAGGTGCTCTCGAGCGACGGCGTCCAGATCGAGATGCGTGACTCTGACGACGAGGTCTTCCGCGCCGCGGAAGAGCTGGGTATCGACCTGTCCCGGCGGGAGCCGAGCAGCGTCGAAGAGGTCTAACGGACGAGCCGGGGCCAGCAGTGGTCCCGGCTCCCCACAGACGACATCGGACAGCCAGACCCCGGAAGAGGGATAAGAACCAGTGCTCGACGTCAACTTCTTCGACGAGCTGCGTATCGGACTCGCCACCGCCGACGACATCCGCCAGTGGTCGCACGGTGAGGTCAAGAAGCCAGAGACCATCAACTACCGCACGCTGAAGCCGGAAAAGGACGGCCTTTTCTGCGAGAAGATCTTCGGTCCCACCCGGGACTGGGAGTGCTACTGCGGGAAGTACAAGCGTGTCCGCTTCAAGGGCATCATCTGCGAGCGGTGCGGCGTCGAGGTCACTCGCGCCAAGGTGCGCCGCGAGCGGATGGGCCACATCGAGCTGGCCGCTCCTGTCACCCACATCTGGTACTTCAAGGGCGTCCCGAGCCGGTTGGGCTACCTGCTCGACCTGGCCCCCAAGGACCTCGAGAAGATCATCTACTTCGCTGCGTACCTGATCACCAACGTCGACGCCGAGGCTCGCCACCGCGACCTGCCGACGATCGAGGCCGAGATCGCGGTCGAGCGCAAGCGGGTCGAGGAGCGGCGTGACTCCGACATCGACACCCGCGCGAAGAAGCTGGAGGCCGACCTCGCCGAGCTTGAGGCAGAGGGCGCCAAGAGCGACGTCCGCCGCAAGGTCAAGGAGGGTGGCGAGCGCGAGATGCGCCAGCTCCGTGACCGTGCCCAGCGGGAGATCGACCGCCTCGACGAGGTGCTGGACACGTTCCGCAAGCTGGACGTCAAGCAGCTGATCCCGGACGAGCTGCTCTACCGCGAGCTGCGCGACCGCTTCGGCGAGTACTTCGAGGGCGGCATGGGCGCCGAGGCGCTGCAGAAGCTGGTCCTCGGCTTCGACCTGGTCGCGGAGGCGGAGAACCTGCGCGAGACGATCCGCTCCGGCAAGGGTCAGAAGAAGATCCGTGCCCTCAAGCGGCTCAAGGTCGTCGCCAGCTTCCTCAACACCCGCAACAGCCCGGCCGGCATGGTGCTGGACTGCATCCCGGTGATCCCGCCGGACCTGCGCCCGATGGTGCAGCTCGACGGTGGCCGGTTCGCCACGTCCGACCTGAACGACCTGTACCGCCGCGTGATCAACCGGAACAACCGGCTCAAGCGCCTGCTCGACCTGGGTGCTCCGGAGATCATCGTCAACAACGAGAAGCGGATGCTGCAGGAGGCCGTCGACGCGCTGTTCGACAACGGCCGCCGTGGCCGTCCGGTCACCGGCCCGGGTAACCGCCCGCTGAAGTCCCTGAGCGACATGCTCAAGGGCAAGCAGGGCCGGTTCCGGCAGAACCTGCTCGGCAAGCGCGTCGACTACTCCGGCCGTTCGGTCATCGTCGTCGGCCCGCAGCTCAAGCTGCACCAGTGCGGCCTGCCGAAGCAGATGGCGCTGGAGCTGTTCAAGCCGTTCGTGATGAAGCGCCTGGTCGACCTGAACCACGCGCAGAACATCAAGTCGGCCAAGCGCATGGTCGAGCGTTCGCGCCCGGTCGTGTGGGACGTGCTGGAAGAGGTCATCACCGAGCACCCGGTGCTGCTCAACCGTGCGCCCACCCTGCACCGCCTCGGTATCCAGGCGTTCGAGCCGCAGCTGGTCGAGGGCAAGGCCATCCAGATCCACCCGCTCGTCTGCACCGCCTTCAACGCGGACTTCGACGGTGACCAGATGGCCGTCCACCTGCCGCTGTCGGCAGAGGCCCAGGCCGAGGCCCGGATCCTGATGCTGTCCAGCAACAACATCCTGTCGCCGGCGTCGGGTCGCCCGATCACCTCGCCGACGCAGGACATGGTGCTGGGCCTGTACCACCTGACCGCGGCGCACGAGGGCCGGCTCGGCGAGGGCCGCACGTTCGGCTCGTACGCCGAGGCGATCATGGCCGCGGACAACCGCGAGCTGCACCTGCAGGCGCAGGTCAAGATCCGTCTGGTCGACGTCGCCACCGTGGACAACGGCGACGCGCCGGCCTGGACCGCGCCGGAGGGCTGGGAGACCGGCCAGCCGCTGCTGGTCGAGACCACCCTCGGCCGGGTGATCTTCAACGACGCGCTGCCCGAGGACTACCGGTTCGTCAACTACGACGTCCGGAAGCCGCAGCTGTCGGCGATCGTCAACGACCTCGCCGAGCGGTACCCGAAGGTGCAGGTCGCGGCCACCCTGGACGCGCTCAAGGCGGCCGGTTTCTACTGGGCCACCCGCGCCGGCGTGACGATCTCCATCGAGGACGTCGTCTCCCCGCCGACCAAGGGCGCGATCCTGGAGAAGTACGAGTCCGACGCGGACAAGATCGAGAAGCAGTACCAGCGTGGTGTGATCACGGGCGAGGAGCGCCGCCAGGAGCTCATCGGGATCTGGACCAAGGCCACCGCAGAGGTCGCCAAGGCCATGGAGCTCAACTTCCCGCGCACCAACCCGATCTGGATGATGGTCAACTCGGGCGCCCGAGGAAACATGATCCAGGTGCGGCAGATCGCCGGTATGCGTGGTCTGGTGGCCAACCCGAAGGGCGAGACCATCCCGCGGCCGATCAAGTCGAGCTTCCGCGAGGGTCTGTCCGTGCTGGAGTACTTCATCTCCACGCACGGTGCCCGTAAGGGTCTGGCCGACACCGCGCTGCGTACCGCCGACTCCGGTTACCTGACTCGTCGTCTGGTCGACGTCTCGCAGGACGTCATCATCCGCGAGGACGACTGCGCCACCGACCGCGGCGTCAAGGTCACCATCGGCACCCTCACCGACGGCAAGCTCGTCCGTGACCCGCACGCCGAGACCAGCGTGTACGCACGCACGCTGGCCGAGGCCGCGGTCGACGGCAGCGGCAACGTGGTCGTCCCGGCCGGCACCGACCTCGGTGACGTCCTCATGGACACCCTCGTGGCCGCAGGCGTGCCCGAGGTCAAGGTCCGCTGCGTCCTCACCTGCGAGTCGGCGCTCGGCGTCTGTGCGGTCTGCTACGGCCGTTCGCTGGCCACCGGCAAGCTGGTGGACGTCGGCGAGGCGGTCGGCATCATCGCCGCCCAGTCGATCGGTGAGCCCGGTACCCAGCTCACGATGCGTACCTTCCACACCGGTGGTGTGGCCGGTGACGACATCACCCACGGTCTGCCCCGTGTGGTCGAGCTGTTCGAGGCCCGCGTGCCGAAGGGCAAGGCGCCGATCTCCGAGGTGGCCGGTCGGGTCCGCATCGAGGAGACCGACAAGGCGCGGAAGATCGTCGTCACCCCCGACGACGGCAGCGAGGAGATCGTCTACGACAAGGTCTCCCGCCGGCTCCGGCTCCGGATCGCCGACGGTGACCACGTCGAGGTGGGCGAGCAGCTCACCGACGGTGTCATCGACCCGCACGAGGTGCTCCGCATCCAGGGCCCGCGCGCGGTGCAGCTGCACCTGGTCAACGAGGTCCAGAACGTGTACCGGTCGCAGGGTCAGTCGATCCACGACAAGCACATCGAGGTCATCGTCCGGCAGATGCTCCGCCGGGTGACGATCATCGACTCCGGCGCCACCGAGTTCCTGCCCGGCTCGCTCACCGAGCGCTCGCAGTTCGAGGGCGAGAACCGGCGGGTCGTGTCCGAGGGCGGCGAGCCGGCCTCGGGTCGTCCGGTGCTGATGGGTATCACCAAGGCGTCGCTGGCCACGGACTCGTGGCTGTCGGCGGCCTCCTTCCAGGAGACGACCCGCGTCCTCACCGACGCGGCGATCCAGGCCAAGAGCGACTCGCTCCTCGGCCTGAAGGAGAACGTGATCATCGGAAAGCTCATCCCGGCGGGCACCGGCATCAACCGGTACCGCAACATCCGGGTCGAGCCCACCGAGGAGGCGCGCGCCCAGGTGTACTCGATGACCTCGTACGACGAGTCCGAGTACGGCGGCTTCGGCACTGGTTCCGGCCAGGCCGTTCCGCTGGACGACTTCGACTACGGCGGCTACAACCGCTGAGTCTCGCGAGGGGCCCCGGACGTCGTCCGGGGCCCCTTCGCGTGCCTTCTTTCCGCCGAGTTCCGGATTCTTGAGGGTCGCGGCGGCCCGCGAACCCTCAAAATCCGGAACTCGGCGTGCGGCATGATGGCGTGATGACCGCGCCTGGGGGAGTGCCGTACCCGGCCGAGCGGCTGCGTCACCCGCTCGACCCGGACGTGCGGATCTCGTCCAAGGCGAACGGCATCCTCACCCTCGGCATCACCGCGGTCCTGCTGATGTTCTGCGTCGGCGGCGCGGTGCCGGCTGCGCTCGCGCTCATGATGGCGCGCAGTGCCCGTGCCGAGATGGAGGAGGCGGAGGGCTTCCTCGGCGGTGACCGCGCCCTGCGCGCCGGCGTGCTGATGAGCTGGATCGCGCTCGCCGTCAGCGTCGTCGTCCTCGTCGTGTTCCTGATCGTCGTGTTGCTGACGTACGGCACCAACCCGAGCCCCGAGTTCGACGAGAATGTTGACTAGAACACGGTTGTCGCGTTTCGGCTGGTCGCATGGACTGGATCGGCGATGATCTGGCAACGTGTCCGAGGCTGGCGCAGCGGTGACCGGCACGGGGACCCGACCGGCGGTCGGCGCGGGCCATAGCAGAGGGAGAATCATGACGGACCAGCCCGGACACGAGCCGCGGCCAGACCCGGACCGGCCTGAGGACATCGCGCCGTCCGACGAGACGAAGCAGATCGACCCGTCCCAGGTCCCGCCGCAGACGCCCACCTACGGCGGTCCTACCTACGGCACCCCGAGCTACGGGCAGTCGCCGTACGAGCGGCCCAGCTCACCGAGCGGCTACGACAGCGGGTACGGCACACCGCCGCCCCCTGCACCGTCCTCCGGCGGCGGGTACGGCTCTGAGACGCCTCCCGCACCGTCCTCCGGCGGCGGGTACCCCTCGGCACCGCCGCCGCCCACCCCGGGCACGTACGGCACTCCGCCGAGCCAGAGCACCTACGGCACCCCGCAGGCCCCACCGCCGGGCACGTACGGCACTCCGCAGTCCCCACCGCCGGGCACGTACGGCACTCCGCCCCAGGCACCGACCTCGGTGGCCGCGGTGCCCGACTGGGCGGCTACGGCTCCGCCGGCAACCCCGACCTCTGGCGGTTACGGTGCGCAGCCGGGTGGCTACCCGCCGGCCGGTGACCCGTACGCCGGCCAGCAGGGCCAGTACGGGCAGCAGCCTGGTTACGGTGGGTACGGGGATCCGAACTACGGGTCGGCAACCGGTGCTGCGGCGCCGTACGGCCTGGATCCCTACGGCATGCCGATCCCGGCGCGGGTCGAGCCGATGGCGCAGGGCGCGCAGATCGTCGGTATCGCCTCCGGCCCGCTGGCGCTGATCGGTTGCTGCTGCGCGCCGATCGGGTTCCTGGGCCTGATCGCGGGCATCGTCGGCGTGGTCCTGAGCCTGGTGTCGAAGAAGAACATCGAGCAGTCGGGCGGCGTCAAGGCGGGCCTGCCGCAGGCGAAGAACGGGCTGATCGGCGGCAGTATCGGCATCGGTATCTCGGTCATCGCCATCATCCTGACCGTGGTGTTCCAGGTCGCGAGCTTCAACCTCGACGACTACCAGTGACACCGGCGGGTGGCCCCTGCGCGGGGTCACCCGCCGCCGCTTGTGACCAGGCACACCCCTGGATCTACGCGGCGTGACCGGCGTCGTTTTGACCTGCGCCATTCACATAGGTAGTCTTCACTCTTGTGCCTGGGGCATCCCGGGCACCCTCGTGCGCCCGGCTTTGGGCCGCGCGTGACCCTCCCTTCTGTGAGCGGTGAAAACCGCCCCGGAACCTCGTGCGGGCGACACGCCCGACCGCGGGGGTCGGAGGAGCCGGGTTTCCGGCACACCTGCTAGACCAGACATGTTCGAGAAGGAAGCGGAGACCCGGTGCCCACGATCCAGCAGCTGGTCCGCAAGGGCCGCCAGGACAAGGTCGAGAAGACCAAGACCCCGGCGCTCAAGGGCAGCCCGCAGCGGCGCGGCGTCTGCACGCGCGTCTACACCACCACGCCGAAGAAGCCGAACTCGGCTCTGCGGAAGGTGGCGCGCGTCAAGCTCTCCAGCGGTATCGAGGTGACGGCCTACATCCCGGGTGTGGGTCACAACCTGCAGGAACACTCGATCGTGCTGGTTCGCGGCGGTCGTGTGAAGGACCTCCCGGGCGTTCGTTACAAGATCATCCGTGGCTCGCTCGACACCCAGGGCGTGCGCAACCGCAAGCAGGCCCGCAGCCGCTACGGCGCGAAGAAGGAGAAGAGCTAATGCCCCGCAAGGGCCCAGCCCCGAAGCACCCGGTCGTCGTCGACCCGGTCTACGGCTCCCCGCTCGTCACGAGCCTCGTTAACAAGGTGCTGCTCTCCGGCAAGCGGTCCATCGCGGAGCGCATCGTCTACGGCGCCCTCGAGGGTGCCCGCGAGAAGACCGGCACCGACCCGGTGATCACGCTGAAGCGTGCGCTCGACAACGTGAAGCCCGCCCTCGAGGTGAAGAGCCGCCGTGTCGGTGGCGCCACCTACCAGGTGCCGGTCGAGGTGCGCGCGGGTCGCGCCACCACGCTCGCGCTGCGCTGGCTGATCACTTACAGCCGTGCCCGCCGCGAGAAGACCATGACCGAGCGGCTGATGAACGAGCTGCTCGACGCGAGCAACGGCCTCGGTGCCGCGGTGAAGCGTCGCGAAGACACGCACAAGATGGCCGAGTCCAACAAGGCCTTCGCGCACTACCGCTGGTAACCCGCGCCCGAGACGATCTGAGAGAGAAGAGCAGTGGCTACTAACGCCGCCCTGGCCAATACCCGGAACATCGGGATCATGGCCCACATCGACGCGGGCAAGACGACCACCACCGAGCGGATCCTGTTCTACACCGGTATCAACTACAAGATCGGTGAAGTCCACGACGGCGCAGCCACCATGGACTGGATGGAGCAGGAGCAGGAGCGCGGTATCACCATCACGTCCGCTGCCACCAAGTGCCAGTGGAACGGTGTCGACATCAACATCATCGACACCCCTGGTCACGTCGACTTCACGGTCGAGGTGGAGCGTTCGCTGCGCGTGCTCGACGGCGCCGTCGCCGTCTACGACGGTGTCGCCGGCGTGGAGCCGCAGACCGAGACGGTGTGGCGTCAGGCGGACAAGTACAACGTCCCGCGGATGTGCTTCGTCAACAAGCTCGACCGCACCGGCGCGAACTTCTTCCGCTGCGTCGAGATGATGAAGGAGCGGCTCAACGCCACCACGCTCGTCCTCCAGCTGCCGATCGGCAGCGAGGCGGACTTCACCGGCGTCGTCGACCTGGTCCAGATGAAGGCCCTGGTCTACCCGGCCGAGGCGAAGCTGGGCGAGGCGTACAACGTCGAGGAGATCCCGGCCGACCTGGCCGAGCAGGCCGCGGAGTACCGCGAGCTGCTGCTGGAGACCCTCTCCGAGGCCGACGACGACATCATGGAGGCCTACCTCGGCGGCGAGGACATCACCGTCGAGCAGCTCAAGGCCGGCATCCGCCGCGCCACGGTCGCGGGCAAGCTCAACCCGGTGCTGACCGGTTCCGCGTTCAAGAACAAGGGCGTCCAGCCCATGCTCGACGCGGTCGTCGACTACCTGCCGAGCCCGCTGGACGTGCCGGCGATCGAGGGCACGGCGATGGACGGCGAGACCGTCCTGACCCGCAAGGCCGACCCGAGCGAGCCGTTCTCCGCGCTGGCGTTCAAGATCCAGAGCGACAAGCACCTCGGCACGCTGACCTACATGCGCGTCTACTCCGGCAAGCTCGACGCTGGTTCCCCGGTGATCAACTCCACCAAGGACCGCAAGGAGCGCATCGGCAAGATCTACCAGATGCACGCGATCAAGCGTGAGGAGCTGCCGAGCGTCAGCGCCGGCGACATCGTCGCCGTGCAGGGGCTCAAGCAGACCACCACTGGTGACACGCTGTGCGACCCGAACAACCCGATCATCCTCGAGTCGATGACCTTCCCGGACCCGGTCATCTCGGTCGCGATCGAGCCGAAGACCAAGTCGGACCAGGAGAAGCTCGGCACTGCGATCCAGAAGCTCGCCCAGGAGGACCCGACCTTCAAGGTCCACAACGACGAGGAGACGGGCCAGACCATCATCGAGGGGATGGGCGAGCTCCACCTCGAGGTCCTGGTCGACCGCATGAAGCGCGAGTTCAGCGTCGAGGCGAACGTCGGCAAGCCGCAGGTGGCCTACCGCGAGACCATCCGCCGCAAGGTCGAGAAGTACGACTACACGCACAAGAAGCAGACCGGTGGTTCCGGCCAGTTCGCGAAGGTGCAGATCGCGATCGAGCCGCTGGACCAGACCGCGGACGGTCCCAGCTACGAGTTCGAGAACAAGGTCACCGGCGGCCGCATCCCGAAGGAGTACATCCCTTCGGTGGACGCCGGTGCCCAGGACGCCATGCAGTACGGCGTGCTGGCTGGCTACCCGCTCGTCGGGATCAAGCTCACCCTGCTCGACGGCGCCTACCACGAGGTCGACTCCTCCGAAATGGCCTTCAAGATCGCGGGTTCGATCGCGTTCAAGGAGGCCGCTCGGAAGGCCGACCCGGTGCTGCTCGAGCCGATGATGGCCGTCGAGGTCGTCACCCCGGAAGACAACATGGGTGACGTGATCGGCGACCTCAACTCCCGCCGGGGCCTGATCCAGGCGATGGAGGAGCGCGGAGGTGCCCGCGTCGTGCGCGCGGTCGTTCCGCTCTCGGAGATGTTCGGCTACGTCGGCGATCTGCGGTCGAAGACCCAGGGCCGCGCGAGCTACACCATGCAGTTCGACTCCTACGCCGAGGTTCCCGGGAACGTCGCGAAGGAGATCATCGCGAAGGCCACGGGCGAGTAGCCCGGACCGCAGTCCCTGTCCCAGACGCGTCGTACGGCGTACCACGTAATCAGTCCACAGGAGGACCCCAGTGGCGAAGGCGAAGTTCGAGCGGAACAAGCCGCACGTCAACATCGGCACCATCGGTCACATCGACCACGGCAAGACCACGCTGACCGCGGCTATTACCAAGGTCCTGCACGACAAGTACCCGGACATCAACCCCTTCACGCCGTTCGACCAGATCGACAAGGCGCCGGAGGAGCGGCAGCGCGGTATCACCATCTCGATCGCGCACGTCGAGTACCAGACTGAGAAGCGCCACTACGCGCACGTCGACTGCCCGGGTCACGCCGACTACATCAAGAACATGATCACCGGTGCGGCGCAGATGGACGGCGCGATCCTGGTGGTCTCGGCGACCGACGGCCCGATGCCGCAGACCAAGGAGCACGTGCTCCTGGCCCGCCAGGTCGGTGTCCCGTACATCGTCGTGGCGCTCAACAAGGCCGACATGGTCGACGACGAGGAGATCCTCGAGCTCGTCGAGCTGGAGGTCCGTGAGCTGCTCAGCGTGTACGAGTTCCCCGGCGACGACGTGCCGATCATCCGTCTCTCCGCGCTGAAGGCCCTCGAGGGCGACGCCGCGTGGGGCGAGAAGGTCCTCGAGCTGATGAACGCTGTCGACGAGGCGATCCCGGAGCCGGAGCGCGACGTCGACAAGCCGTTCCTCATGCCGATCGAGGACGTCTTCACGATCACCGGCCGCGGCACCGTGGTCACCGGTCGTGTCGAGCGCGGTGTGCTGAAGGTCAACGAGACCGTCGACATCGTGGGCATCAAGGAGGGCAAGCAGACGACGACCGTCACCGGCGTCGAGATGTTCCGCAAGCTCCTCGACGAGGCGCGTGCCGGTGAGAACGTCGGCCTGCTCCTCCGTGGCATCAAGCGTGAGGACGTCGAGCGCGGCCAGGTCGTGATCAAGCCCGGCACGACCACCCCGCACACCGACTTCGAGGCGAACGTCTACATCCTGTCCAAGGACGAGGGTGGCCGGCACACGCCGTTCTTCAACAACTACCGCCCGCAGTTCTACTTCCGCACCACGGACGTGACCGGTGTCGTGACCCTCCCCGAGGGCACCGAGATGGTCATGCCTGGCGACAACACTGAGATGACGATCGCGCTCATCCAGCCCATCGCCATGGAAGAGGGCCTGAAGTTCGCGATCCGTGAGGGTGGCCGCACCGTCGGTGCCGGCCGCGTCACCAAGATCAACAAGTAACACCGCTCGGGCGGCGGCCGGGTCGCGATCGACCCGGCCGCCGCACCGCGAGGCCAGCACTCATCGCTGGTCACCCCAGTCAGCAGCGTCATCGAAGAAGAAGGACACCGAAGCCACCATGGCGGGACAGAAGATCCGCATCCGGCTCAAGGCCTACGACCACGAGGTCATCGACAGCTCGGCGCGCAAGATCGTCGACACGGTGACCCGTACCGGCGCGTCTGTCGCAGGTCCGGTGCCGCTGCCGACTGAGAAGAACGTGTACTGCGTCATCCGCTCGCCGCACAAGTACAAGGACTCGCGCGAGCACTTCGAGATGCGTACCCACAAGCGCCTCATCGACATCCTCGACCCGACCCCGAAGACGGTGGACTCGCTCATGCGGCTCGACCTCCCCGCGGGCGTCGACATCGAGATCAAGCTGTAGGGACCGCGACAGACATGGACAGGCAGATCAAGGGCCTCCTGGGCGAGAAGCTCGGCATGACCCAGGTCTTCGACGAGAACAACCGGATCGTCCCGGTGACCGTCGTGAAGGCCGGGCCGAACGTCGTCACCCAGGTGCGTACTCCGGACAGGGACGGCTACTCCGCCGTCCAGCTCGCGTTCGGCGCGGTCGACCCCCGCAAGGTCACCAAGCCGCTGGCGGGTCACTACAAGAAGGCGGGCGTGACGCCGCGCCGCCACACCGTCGAGCTGCGCACGACCGACGCCGCCGAGTACACCGCCGGCCAGGAGCTGGCCGCGGACGTGTTCGAGGCCGGCCAGAAGGTCGACGTCGTGGGTACCAGCAAGGGCAAGGGCACCGCGGGTGTCATGAAGCGCCACGGCTTCAAGGGCCTCGGCGCCGGCCACGGCACCCAGCGCAAGCACCGCTCGCCGGGTTCCATCGGCGGCTGCGCCACTCCGGGCCGCGTCTTCAAGGGCCTCCGCATGGCCGGCCGCATGGGCAACGTCCGCACCACCACGATGAACCTCGTCGTGCACCGCGTGGACGCCGACAAGGGCCTGATCCTCATCAAGGGCGCCATCCCCGGCCCCAAGGGCGGCCTGGTTCTCGTCCGCACCGCCGCCAAGGCGAACCTGGCGAAGGGTGGTGTCGCGAAGTGACCACGGTTGACGTCCTCGACGCGCAGGGCAAGAAGTCCGGCTCGGTCGACCTGCCGGACGAGCATCTTCGACGTTCAGGTGAACATCCCGCTGATGCACCAGGTCGTCGTGGCCCAGCTGGCCGCCGCCCGCCAGGGCACCCACAAGACGAAGACCCGTGGTGAGGTCTCCGGCGGTGGCGCCAAGCCGTACAAGCAGAAGGGCACCGGCCGCGCCCGCCAGGGCTCGACCCGTGCGCCGCAGTTCACCGGCGGTGGCGTCGTCCACGGCCCGGTGCCGCGCGACTACTCGCAGCGGACCCCGAAGAAGATGAAGGCCGCCGCCCTGCGTGGCGCCCTCTCCGACCGGGCCCGCAACGGCCGCGTGCACGTGCTCGAGTCCCTCGTCGCCGGCGACGCGCCGTCGACGAGGCTCGCCGCCACGACGCTCGCGACCATCGCGAGCTCGCGTCACGTGCTGGTCGTGGTGCCCCGCACCGACGAGCTGGCGTGGAAGAGCATCCGCAACATCCCGACGGTGCACGTCGATCTGCGCCGGACCAGCTCAACACGTACGACGTGCTGGTCAGCGACGACGTCGTGTTCACCTCGGCGGCGCTGGAGGCCTTCCTGGCCGGCGCGCCGAAGGGCAAGACCGCCACCGCGTCCGCCCGCTCCAGCGAGATCGAGAAGGGTGAGGACAGTGAGTGACGTCTTCAAGGACCACCGCGACGTGCTGCTCGCTCCGGTCATCTCGGAGAAGAGCTACGGCCTGCTGGACCAGAACAAGTACACGTTCGTCGTCGCCCCGGACGCCAACAAGACCGAGATCAAGATCGCGGTCGAGAAGGTGTTCAACGTCAAGGTGGAGAGTGTCAACACGCTCAACCGCCAGGGCAAGCGCAAGCGGACCCGCCAGGGCTACGGCAAGCGCAAGGACACGAAGCGCGCGGTCGTCAGCCTCGCCGCCGGTGACCGGATCGAGATCTTCGGGGGGCCGGTCGCCTGACGGCCGACCGACCTACACGAGCTGAGGGATAGAGATGGGCATCCGCAAGTACAAGCCGACGACGCCGGGTCGTCGTGGCTCGAGCGTGGCCGACTTCGCCGAGATCACCCGTGACACGCCGGAGAAGTCGCTGGTGCGTCCGCTGCACTCCAAGGGCGGCCGCAACGTCCACGGTCGCGTGACCACGCGTCACCAGGGTGGCGGGCACAAGCGCGCCTACCGGGTGATCGACTTCCGCCGCGCCGACAAGGACGGCGTGCCGGCCAAGGTCGCGCACATCGAGTACGACCCGAACCGCACGGCGCGGATCGCGCTGCTGCACTTCGCGGATGGCGAGAAGCGCTACATCATCTGCCCCAACAAGCTGCAGCAGGGCGACCGGATCGAGACCGGCCCGTCGGCCGACATCAAGCCGGGCAACAACCTGCCGCTGCGCAACATCCCGGTCGGTACGGTCATCCACGCGATCGAGCTCCGGCCCGGTGGCGGCGCGAAGATCGCCCGGTCCGCCGGCGCGAGCGTGCAGCTCGTCGCGAAGGAAGGCCCGTACGCCCAGCTGCGTATGCCGTCGGGCGAGATCCGCAACGTCGACGTCCGGTGCCGTGCCACGGTCGGTGAGGTCGGCAACGCCGAGCAGTCCAACATCAACTGGGGTAAGGCCGGCCGCATGCGCTGGAAGGGCAAGCGCCCGACCGTGCGTGGTGTCGCCATGAACCCGATCGACCACCCGCACGGCGGTGGTGAGGGTAAGACCTCCGGCGGCCGTCACCCGGTGAACCCGAAGGGTAAGCCGGAGGGTCGCACCCGCCGCCGCAAGGCGAGCGACGCAATGATCGTCCGCCGTCGCAAGACCAACAAGAAGCGCTAGGGGTAACAGGTCATGCCGCGCAGCCTGAAGAAGGGCCCGTTCGTCGACGACCACCTTCTCAAGAAGGTGGATGTGCAGAACGACAAGGGCACGAAGAACGTCATCAAGACCTGGTCCCGGCGTTCGACGATCATCCCGGACATGCTCGGGCACACCATTGCGGTGCACGACGGCCGCAAGCACGTGCCGGTGTTCGTGACGGAGGCGATGGTCGGGCACAAGCTCGGCGAGTTCGCCCCGACCCGCACGTTCAAGGGCCACGAGAAGGACGACCGGAAGAGCCGCCGCCGCTAACGCGGACCGGTCGGGCTCGGGAGACGGATAAGAGAGCAGACAGATGGCAGTGATCGACGGCAAGCGCGTGAACCCGCGCCGTGAGCAGCTGCTCGGCGACGCCCCTGGTGGGTTCGCCGAGGCGCGCTTCGTGCGTGTCACCCCGATGAAGGCACGCCGCGTGGTCGACCTCATCCGCGGTCTTCCGGCCGCCGAGGCCCTGACCGTGCTGCAGTTCGCGCCGCAGTCGGCCAGCGAGCCGGTCTACAAGGTGCTGGCCAGCGCGGTGGCGAACGCCGAGAACAACGACCGGCTCGACCCGGACACGCTGCGCGTCGCTGCGGCATTCGTCGACGAGGGTCCGACCATGAAGCGGTTCCGGCCGCGCGGCTTCGGCCGGGCGTACCGGGTTCGCAAGCGCACCAGCCACATCACCGTGGTCCTCGAGAGCGTCGCCGCCAAGCGGCCCGCCAAGAAGGCCGCGGCGAAGAAGGCCGCGCCTGCCACGTCTGCTCCGAAGCCGGAGAAGGCGGCCAAGGCGGAGAAGAAGGCGCCGGCGAAGAAGGCACCCGCCAAGAAGGCCGCGCCGAAGGCCGAGAAGACTGAGGAATCCGTGAAGGGAAGCGCCGAGTAATGGGTCAGAAGGTCAACCCGCACGGGTTCCGCCTCGGCATCACCACCGAGTGGAAGTCCCGCTGGTATGCGGACAAGCTGTACAAGGACTACGTCAAGGAAGACGTTGCCATCCGCCGGATGATGTCCAAGGGCATGGAGCGCGCGGGTATCTCCAAGGTGGAGATCGAGCGCACCCGTGACCGGGTCCGCGTCGACATCCACACCGCGCGTCCGGGCATCGTCATCGGCCGCCGCGGCGCCGAGGCCGACCGCATCCGCGGCGAGCTGGAGAAGCTCACCAGCAAGCAGGTGCAGCTGAACATCCTCGAGGTGAAGAACCCCGAGTCGGACGCGCAGCTGGTCGCCCAGGGCGTCGCCGAGCAGCTCTCCAGCCGGGTCAGCTTCCGCCGTGCCATGCGCAAGGCGATGCAGTCCGCGATGAAGAGCCCGGGCGTCAAGGGCATCCGGGTGCAGTGCGCCGGCCGCCTCGGCGGTGCCGAGATGAGCCGGTCGGAGTTCTACCGCGAGGGTCGCGTGCCGCTGCACACCCTCCGGGCGAACATCGACTACGGCATCTACGAGGCCCGCACCACGTTCGGCCGCATCGGCGTCAAGGTGTGGATCTACAAGGGCGACGTCGTGCAGAGCCGCGCCGAGCGTGAGGCCGCCGAGGCCGCGCTGCGGCAGCAGCGCCGCGAGCGTCCGGCCCGCGCCCGCCGTTCGGGCTCGACCGGCACCACGCCGGGCGGCACCGACGCCGGCCGCGCCGCCAAGGGTGGTCGTAAGGCCGCCGCCGCCGAGGAGGCCCCCGTCGAGAAGGCGCCGGTCGAGAAGGCGCCGGTCGAGAAGGCGCCGGTCGAGGCGACCGAGGCCCCGGCTGTTGAAACCGCGGCTGTCGAGGCTCCGGCTGTGGAGACCCCCGAGGTCACCGCGCCGGCCACCGACGGCAAGACCGCAGAGCAGGAGGGCTGACCCATGCTGATCCCGCGCAGGGTCAAGCACCGTAAGCAGCACCACCCGGATCGTCACGGCGCCGCCAAGGGCGGTACCAAGGTGGCGTTCGGCGAGTTCGGCATCCAGGCGCTGGAGCCGGCGTACGTGACGAACCGCCAGATCGAGGCGGCTCGTATCGCGATGACCCGGCACATCAAGCGTGGCGGCAAGGTGTGGATCAACATCTACCCGGACCGTCCGCTGACGAAGAAGCCGGCCGAGACCCGCATGGGTTCCGGTAAGGGTTCGCCGGAGTGGTGGGTCGCCAACGTGAAGCCGGGTCGCGTGCTCTTCGAGCTCGCGTACCCGAGCGAGCCGATCGCCCGTGAGGCGTTGCGGCGTGCGATCCACAAGCTCCCGATGAAGTGCCGGATCGTGAAGCGCGAAGTGGGTGACATCTGATGAGCAGCGGTCCGAACAAGCAGGCGACCGAGCTGCGCGAGGTGGCTGACGACGAACTCGTCACACGGCTGAAGGAAGCCAAGGAGGAGCTGTTCAACCTCCGCTTCCAGAACGCCACCGGCCAGCTCGACAACAACAAGCGGCTGCAGACGGTGCGCCGCGACATCGCCCGCATCTACACCGTGATGCGCGAGCGTGAGCTCGGCATCAGCGCCGCCGTCACCAACGACGAGGTGACGGCATGAGCAAGGAAGAGAACGTGAGCGAGCAGACCGTGCGCAACGACCGTAAGGTCCGCGAGGGCCTCGTGGTCAGCGACAAGATGAACAAGACGGTGGTTGTCGAGGTCGAGGACCGCGTCAAGCACCGCCTGTACGGCAAGGTCCTGCGCCGCACCAACAAGCTCAAGGCGCACGACGAGCAGAACGAGTGCGGTATCGGCGACCGGGTGCTCCTCATGGAGACCCGCCCGCTGTCGGCGACGAAGCGTTGGCGCGTCGTCGAGATCCTTGAGAAGGCCAAGTAATCCGGTCTCCACGTGAGGCCATCCGTTCCGCCAGGCTCAGCAATGAGAACCGGCGCGACAACCAGGAGTTGACGTGATCCAGCAGGAGTCGCGACTGCGTGTCGCCGACAACACCGGTGCCAAGGAGATCTTGTGCATCCGTGTCCTCGGCGGCTCGGGTCGGCGGTACGCCGGCATCGGCGACATCATCGTGGGCACCGTCAAGGACGCCATCCCGGGCGCGGGCGTGAAGCGCGGTGACGTCGTCAAGGCGGTCGTCGTCCGCACCGTGAAGGAGAAGCGGCGTCCTGACGGTTCCTACATCCGCTTCGACGAGAACGCGGCCGTCCTGATCAAGGACGGTGGTGACCCGCGTGGCACCCGCATCTTCGGCCCGGTGGGCCGCGAGCTGCGCGACAAGAAGTTCATGAAGATCATTTCGCTGGCTCCGGAGGTGCTGTGACCATGGCGACCACCAAGGCCAAGCTGAAGGTCAAGAAGGGCGACACCGTCCAGGTCATCGCCGGCAAGGACAAGGGCGCCAAGGGCAAGATCATCCAGGTCTACACCGACACCCAGCGGGTCCTGGTCGAGGGCGTCAACCGGATCAAGAAGCACACGCGGGTCTCCACGACCCAGCGTGGCGCCAAGACCGGCGGCATCGTCACCCAGGAGGCGCCCGATCCACGTGAGCAACGTGATGGTCGTCGCCGGCGGCAAGGCGACCCGGGTCGGTTCGCGTGTCGATGAGACCACCCGCGAAGACGGTCGGGTGGAGCGCAAGCGCGTCCGCGTCTCGAAGCGGACCGGTGAGGAAATCTGATGGCCACCGAGACCAAGGCGGCACCCCGCCTCAAGCAGCGGTACCGCGCCGAGATCCTGCCCGCCCTGCGTGACCAGTTCGAGTTCCCGAACGTCATGCAGGTGCCCGGCGTGGTCAAGGTCGTGGTCAACATGGGCGTCGGCGACGCCGCCCGCGACGCCAAGCTGATCGACGGCGCCGTGCGTGATCTGGCCACCATCACCGGTCAGAAGCCGCTGGTGCAGAAGGCTCGCAAGTCCATCGCGCAGTTCAAGCTCCGCGAGGGCATGCCGATCGGCGCGAAGGTCACCCTCCGCGGCGACCGCATGTGGGAGTTCCTGGACCGCCTGCTCACGATCGCGCTGCCCCGTATCCGCGACTTCCGCGGCCTGTCGCCCAAGCAGTTCGACGGCAACGGCAACTACACCTTCGGCCTGAACGAGCAGTCGATGTTCCACGAGATCGACGTGGACAAGATCGACCGCCAGCGGGGCATGGACATCACGGTCGTCACGACCGCGAAGACCGACGAGGAAGGCCGCGCACTGCTCAAGCAGCTCGGCTTCCCCTTCAAGGAGAACTGAGCATGGCGAAGAAGGCGCTGGTCACCAAGGCCGCCAAGAAGCCGAAGTTCGCGGTGCGGGGTTACACCCGCTGCCAGCGGTGTGGCCGTCCGCGTGCGGTCTACCGCGTGTTCGGGCTCTGCCGCATCTGCGTGCGCGAGATGGCGCACGCGGGCGAGCTGCCCGGCGTCACCAAGTCGTCCTGGTAAAGCTCCTAGAGCAACCCGGCCTAACAGTCCGGACCCGAAGGGTCTCCTCAGAGGACCCGGAGGGTCCACCCACTTCGCCGTAGGCCCGCCCGCGGGAACCGCGGCGAGAAAGGCACGAACCCCATGACCATGACCGACCCGATCGCAGACATGCTCACGCGTCTGCGCAACGCCAACTCGGCGTACCACGATCGCGTGTCGATGCCGCATTCGAAGCTCAAGGCCCACATCGCCGAGATCCTCCAGCAGGAGGGCTACATCGCCGGTTGGTCCGTCGAGGACGCCGAGGTCGGTAAGACGCTCAACGTCGACCTGAAGTACGGCCCGAACCGGGAGCGGAGCATCGCCGGCGTTCGCCGCGTCTCCAAGCCCGGCCTCCGGGTGTACGCCAAGTCTGACAACCTCCCCAAGGTCCTCGGCGGCCTTGGTGTGGCGATCCTGTCGACCTCGTCCGGACTGCTGACTGATCGGCAGGCCGGCAAGCGTGGAGTAGGCGGGGAAGTCCTCGCCTACGTCTGGTAAGGGGAGGAGTAGAGATGTCGCGTATTGGACGCCTCCCCATTCCGGTTCCCACCGGCGTGGATGTGGCCATCGAAGGCCGGACCGTCAAGGTCAAGGGCCCGAAGGGCGAGCTCAGCCATGTGCTGGCCGAGCCGATCACCGCCGACCGCAACGAGGCCGGTGAGCTGGTCGTGGTCCGCCCCGACGACGAGCGCGAGAGCCGCGCGTTGCACGGGCTGAGCCGCACGCTCGTGGCGAACATGATCACCGGTGTCTCCACCGGGTACAGCAAGACCCTGGAGATCCAGGGCACCGGTTACCGGGTCCAGGCGAAGGGCTCCTCGCTGGAGTTCGCGCTCGGGTTCAGCCACCCCGTCGTGGTGAACCCCCCGGACGGCATCACGTTCCGGGTCGAGAAGCCGACCCAGTTCGTGGTCGAGGGTATTGACAAGCAGAAGGTCGGCGAGGTCGCGGCCAACATCCGGAAGATCCGCAAGCCGGAGCCCTACAAGGGCAAGGGTGTGCGGTACCAGGGTGAGGTCGTTCGCCGCAAGGCCGGAAAGGCTGGTAAGTAATGGCTGCGACTCTGCTGCGCCGTTCGGCGAGCGCGGGTGCCTCCGCGGCTCGTCGGATCGGCCGGGCGCGCCGCCACTTCCGGCTGCGCAAGAAGGTCGTCGGCACGGCGACCCGTCCGCGCCTGGTGGTCACCCGCTCGACCCGGCACATCTACGCCCAGGTCATCGACGACACCACCGGCCGCACGCTGGTCTCGGCGTCGACCCTGGACGCCACTATCCGCGGCGGCGAGGGCGACAAGAGCGCCCTGGCCCGCAAGGTCGGCGAGCTGGTCGCCCAGCGCGCCAAGGACGCCGGCATCGAGGCCGTCGTGTTCGACCGCGGTGGCAACAAGTACCACGGGCGGATCGCGTCGCTTGCCGACGCGGCCCGCGAAGGTGGGCTGCAGTTCTGATGATGATCACCAACGAGACCGAGGGGAACGCCTGATGCCTGGTCAGCAGCGCCGCGGTGGATCCGGTGGTAGTGACCGCCGTGACCGTCGCGATGGCGGCCGGGGCGGTCAGGCCCCGGAGAAGTCGCCGCACATCGAGCGAGTCGTCGCCATCAACCGAGTCGCCAAGGTCGTCAAGGGCGGCCGTCGCTTCAGCTTCACCGCGCTGGTCGTGGTGGGCGACGGCGACGGCACCGTCGGTGTCGGCTACGGCAAGGCCAAGGAGGTGCCCGCGGCGATCGCCAAGGGTGTCGAGGAGGCCAAGAAGCACTTCTTCAAGGTTCCGCGGATCGCGGCCACCATCCCGCACCCCGTGCAGGGTGAGAAGGCCGCCGGTGTGGTCCTGCTCAAGCCGGCCAGCCCCGGTACCGGTGTCATCGCCGGTGGTCCGGTGCGCGCCGTGCTGGAGTGCGCCGGCATCCACGACGTGCTGAGCAAGAGCCTCGGCTCGTCGAACCCGATCAACATCGTGCACGCCACCGTGCAGGCGCTGAAGGATCTCGTGCGCCCCGAGGAGATCGCGGCCCGCCGTGGTCTGCCCCTCGAGGACGTCGCTCCGGCCGCCATGCTCAGGGCACGCGCGGGTACGGGGGCGTGACATGGCGCGTCTGAAGGTCACCCAGATCCGGTCCGTGATCGGGACGAAGCAGAACCAGCGGAACACGCTGCGCAGCCTCGGCCTCAAGCGGATCAACGACGTCGTGGTCAAGGAGGACCGGCCCGAGATCCGGGGCATGGTCAACACCGTGACCCACCTCGTGCAGGTCGAGGAGGTCGAGTAACACCATGAGCCTCAAGGTTCACCACCTCCGCCCGGCCCCGGGCGCCCACACCAAGAAGACCCGTGTGGGTCGCGGTGAGGGTTCGAAGGGTAAGACGGCCGGTCGTGGCACCAAGGGCACCAAGGCCCGATACCAGGTGCCGGCCCGGTTCGAGGGCGGGCAGATGCCCATCCACATGCGGCTCCCGAAGCTCAAGGGCTTCAAGAACCGCTTCCGTACCGAGTACCAGGTCGTCAACCTGGACCGGCTCGCGGAGCTCTTCCCGCAGGGCGGGGAGATCACCCCGGAGATGCTGGTCGAGGCGGGCGCGGTTCGCAAGAACTCGCTGGTCAAGGTGCTCGGCAGTGGCGACCTCGGCGGCGTGAAGCTGTCGGTGAGCGCGCACGCGTTCTCCGGCACCGCCAAGGAGAAGATCGCCGCGGCCGGGGGCTCGGTCACCGAGCTCTGAGTTGCCGTACATGCTGGGCGCCAACGCCGCCGGCCTTCGGGCTGGCGGCGTCGGCGTGCATGTACCGGTGCAGCGCTACGCGCCGTACCCTGCCTTTCCTGCGGCTGTTAGAGTCGCAGTTCGAAGTACGCGCGTCCCACATGGCGACGTGCGCTCCCCCGACCGACAGGCCGGTAGCCTTTCCTGGCTAAACGGCAGCCGACAAGCGGACACCCTTAGCGGTGCCGTGCGCAGGAGGACTCGTGCTCGCCGCCTTTGGTAGGGCGTTCAAGACGCCCGACCTGCGCAAGAAGATCTTCTTCACGCTGTTCATCATCATGATCTACCGCGCGGGTGCCTCGCTCCCGTCGCCCGGCGTGTCGGTGGCGAACATCCGGACATGTCTGGATCAGGTCCCGGACAGCAACGACGTCTTCACCCTGCTGAACCTGTTCAGCGGTGGGGCGTTGCTCCAGCTCTCGGTCTTCGCGCTCGGCATCATGCCGTACATCACCGCCAGCATCATCCTGCAGCTGCTCGTCGTGGTCATTCCACGGCTCGAGCAGCTGAAGAAGGAGGGCCAGGCGGGCCAGGCCAAGATCACGCAGTACACCCGGTACCTGACGATCGCTCTCGCGATCCTGCAGTCGACCGGTTTCATCGCCCTCGCCCGCAGCGGTCAGCTGTTCCCGGGCTGTGACCTTCCGCTGATCCCGGTGACGGACGCCCAGCCGGAGTGGCTCACGCTCGCCACCCTGGTCGTCACCATGACCGCCGGTACGGCCGTCGTGATGTGGCTGGGTGAGCTGATCACGGACCGCGGTATCGGCAACGGCATGTCGGTCCTGATCTTCACCTCGATCGCCGCCCGCCTCCCGTTCGAGGGCCAGGCAATCCTGGGTCAGGATGGCGGCGAACTGAAGTTCGGCGTGGTCGTGCTGATCGCCCTTGTGGTCATCACCGCCGTCGTCTTCATCGAGCAGGCACAGCGCCGTATCCCGGTGCAGTACGCCAAGCGCATGATCGGTCGCCGCATGTACGGCGGCACGTCGACCTACATCCCGCTCAAGGTCAACCAGGCGGGCATCATCCCGGTGATCTTCGCGTCGTCGCTGTTGTACCTGCCGCAGCTGTTCAGCCAGCTCGACACCGACAAGGGCGAGGTCACGGTCTTCATCGAGAACTACATCAGCAAGCCGAACAGCTGGGTGCACATCCTGCTGTACTTCTCGCTGATCATCTTCTTCACGTACTTCTACGTCTCGATCACGTTCAACCCGACCGAGGTCGCGGACAACATGAAGAAGTACGGCGGCTTCGTGCCGGGCATCCGCCCGGGCCGGCCGACGGCGGAGTACCTCGACTTCATCCTCAGCCGGATCACGCTGCCTGGCTCGATCTACCTGGGCATCATCGCCATCCTGCCGAACCTCTTCATGACCGTCGCCGGTGGCAACCAGCAGAACTTCCCGTTCGGCGGCACCGCGGTTCTCATCATGGTCGGTGTGGGCCTGGAGACGGTGAAGCAGATCGAGAGCCAGCTGATGCAGCGTAATTACGAGGGATTCCTCCGGTAGTGCGGCTCGTACTCGTAGGTCCCCCGGGTGCGGGCAAGGGGACACAGGCCGAGTTCATCGCCGCACACCTGTCGGTGCCGAAGATCTCGACGGGTGACCTGTTCCGCTACAACGTGGGGCAGGGCACCCCGCTCGGCGTGGAGGCCAAGAAGTACATGGACTCCGGGCAGCTGGTGCCGGACGAGGTGACCATCAACATGGTCAAGGACCGCCTCGCCGAGTCGGACGCCACCGACGGGTTCCTGCTGGACGGCTTCCCCCGCAACGTGCCGCAGGCCAAGGTGCTCGACGACATGCTCAAGGACCTAGGCGTCGCGATCGACGTGGTGCTGGAGCTCGTCGTCGACAACGACGAGGTGGTACGGCGGCTCTCGGGCCGCCGTACCTGCCGTGGCTGCGGCAAGATCTGGCACATCGAGTTCGACCCCACCGTGGTCAGGGACGTCTGCGATCGCTGCGGCGGTGAGCTGTTCCAGCGTGACGACGACAAGCCCGACACGATCCAGAACCGGCTCGCGGTGTATGACGAGCAGACCTCCCCACTCGTCGGCTTCTACGCCGAGCAGAGCAAGCTGGTCGGAATCGACGCGACCGGTCCCGTCGAGGATGTCACCGATCGGGCGATCGACGCCCTGCGCTCGTTCGAGTCCTGAACGGAGTCGGCATGTTCCGCAGCCAGCACATCCAGATCAAGACCGACGAGCAGATCGAGCTGATGCGCGGCGCCGGCCTCGTGGTCGGCCGCACGTTGGAGCGGCTCCGCGCCGCGGTGGCACCCGGCGTCAGCACGCTCGACCTCGACAAGGTCGCCGAGGAGTCGATTCGCGGCGAGGGCGCCATCCCGTCGTTCAAGGGGTACCAGGGCTTCCCGGCCTCGATCTGCGCCTCGGTGAACGAGCAGATCGTGCACGGCATCCCGAGCGACGCCCAGGTGCTGCGCGAGGGTGACCTGATCTCGATCGACTGCGGCGCGATCCTCGCCGGCTGGCACGGCGACGCGGCGATCACCGTCCCGGTGGGCGAGGTCAAGCCCGAGTACCTGGAGATGGCGAAGGTCTGCGAGGACGCGATGTGGGCCGGCTTCGCCGCTGCCTCCATCGGTGGCCGCCTGACGGACATCAGCCACGCCATCGAGAAGGCGGTGCGCGGTCGCGGCAAGTACGGCATCGTGCGCGGCTACGGCGGGCACGGCATCGGCACCGAGATGCACCAGGACCCGCACGTCCTCAACTACGGCAAGCCCGGCAAGGGCGCTCGGCTGGTCAAGGGCATGGCGCTGGCCATCGAGCCGATGATCACGATGGGGTCGCCCGACACCGTGGAACTCGCCGACGAGTGGACCGTGGTGAGCCGCGACAGTTCCTGGGCCGCGCACACCGAGCACACGTTCGTCCTCACCAACGATGGGCCGTGGGTGCTCACCGCGCTCGACGGGGGACGCAGCCGTCTCGGCGACGCCGTGACTTCGCGTCAGCCAGTGGCCTGAGCCGTTAGCCTGAGAAGGTGCAGTCCTTACCGGAGCCTCGTGATCCGCAGGTGCGGATCGGCAACGTCGAGCGCGACCAGGTGGTCGAGCAGCTCAACGCCGCGCTGAACGAGGGGCGCCTGGAACTCGTCGAGTACGACGACCGTGTCCGCCAGGTGTACGCCGCCAAGACCGCCGGCGAATTGGTGCCGATCACCGCCGACCTGCCTGCCCCGACGGCCCCCGCTCCGAAGCGCTCCCTGCGCACCGCCATGACCCCGGACGAGCTGAAGTGGGCCGGGGTCGCTGTGATCCTGCTGACGATCTGGATCATCCAGTCGGTGGTGAACCAGAGCCCCAACTACTTCTGGCCGGTGTGGCCGATCGGTATCTGGGGTGCGGTACTGCTGGGCCGACGTATCACTGGGGAGCGCTAACCAGCTGGTCCTCGTACAGCAGTTCTAGGACCGGACGACTGACTCGGCGGAGCGTGGGGCGCGCCCACTGGCGCGCCCCACGCTCTGGCCGGAATCTCACACCGGATTACCAGGGCAGTGTCAGCAGCTGAACCGGCGCTCCGAGGAGATATCGCTGCGCGGAATGCCGGCACCATCCCTCCACTGGAGGAGGGTTCGGTAGGTGTACGTGCCGACACCATCGCATCGCCAGGAGATCTCCTTAGTGCCAGGGCCGTTGAACGAGTCGCTGTTCTCCGACTCCCATCCCCAGGCCCGCAGGCGTTGGAGGTAGACAAAGGCCTGCCCACCGCACGGGCTGGTGATCCTTGCCTTGCTAAAGGCGTGGGTGGCGTTATTGGTCGGTGTGAGCGCCTCCCGGCAGGCGGCCGTGATGACCACCGATTCGGTCTTCGGTACTTCAGGAGCCGCGGCGTGAGCCGCAGGACCGGCCAGTGTCATTGACACACCAACGGCTGCGAGCAGAGTCACGAGGCGTCGACGCATGAGTTTAAGCTCCATTTCTAGTTAAGGAGACAACCTTCGAGCGCTAGGTCAGTCTTAGGTGACGTTACTGCGCTTTGGTCCTGACCCAGCAAAGCGAGGCTACAGGGGCAAAACGTCAACATTCAATGTCTTTGGTGAAAATTGACTATAATGCCTGGTGACGGCGGTATTCGGGCCGACTGGCCTACGTTGGCCTCAGCTTGCGCATCGCCGATGCGGCCCAGTGGAAGCGCTTAGATCGCCGTGACGGTCGCCTCGACGCGCGGCCGCAGTTTCAGGACGCCGGTGGGCGGGTCATTTCAGGCCTTGCCGTCGGCCCGGTGGGATGTGGGTAGGGCGTGGACACGGCTGGCCCGCGCGACATCGCCCGCTGTGCGGGCGCTCCAGGCGGTAGGGCCCGAATTGGTGTTGCGGCCGCTGACGTCGTAGACTCTGTGTTTGGCGCGTGGCGTCCGTTCTCTGCTGCCTGCACTGGCGGCTACGGGACGCGGCTGAGGATGCGCGAGCCGAGTTGTCATTCACCCCGGTGCACCGATGGTGCGCCAGTACTGCGTCACGATTGCGGAGGACATGCCGAAGAAGGACGGGGCCATCGAGATCGAGGGCCGGGTAGTCGAGCCGCTGCCCAACGCGATGTTTCGCGTTGAGCTGCAGAACGGCCACCGCGTTCTCGCCCACATCAGCGGCAAGATGCGTCAGCACTACATCCGTATCTTGCCTGAGGACCGCGTCGTGGTGGAGCTGTCTCCGTACGACCTCACCCGTGGGCGCATCGTCTACCGCTACAAGTAGGTCTCTCAACAGCGCGCGCTGGTCTCACGGCTGGCTGCTGCGAACCGAACAGGAGAAGGCAACAGCCGTGAAGGTCAAGCCGAGCGTCAAGAAGATCTGTGACAAGTGCAAGGTGATCCGCCGTCACGGCCGGGTCATGGTGATCTGCGAGAACCTGCGCCACAAGCAGCGCCAGGGCTGATCCGGCGCACTGTTTCAACACGTCCCGGGCCGCGCGAGCGGTCCACCCCCGGTCGGAGGCCGGGGCCTCACCCGGGCAGGTGAGGGGGCTGGGACGTGTCAGACCTCCGCTACCAAGAAGGAGTACGCCCACCGATGGCACGCCTCGTCGGCGTTGATCTCCCCCGCGAAAAGCGGTTGGAGATCGCGCTCACCTACATCTTCGGCATCGGCCGGACCCGGTCGATCGAGACCCTCAAGGGCACGAGCATCGACCCCGACAAGCGGGTCAAGGACCTGACCGACGAAGAGGTCGTCCAGCTGCGTGACTGGATCGAGTCCAACTACCGCGTTGAGGGTGACCTGCGCCGCGAGGTCGCCTCCGACATCCGGCGCAAGATCGAGATCGGTTGCTACCAGGGCATCCGGCACCGCCGCGGCCTTCCCGTGCGGGGTCAGCGCACGCACACGAACGCGCGCACCCGCAAGGGTCCCAAGAAGACCGTGGCCGGCAAGAAGAAGCCCGGCAAGAAGTAGTAGAGCCGGCGGTCCGACACCGGTCCGCCCCGAGCTCCGACCGACTCTCGAGATTCAGGAGATCCAAGGCATATGCCTCCCAAGACGCGCACCGGCGCCGCCAAGAAGGTGCGGCGCAAGGAGAAGAAGAACGTGGCCCACGGCCACGCGCACATCAAGAGCACGTTCAACAACACCATCGTCTCGATCACCGACCCGGTCGGGAACGTGATCAGCTGGGCGTCCGCGGGCCACGTCGGCTTCAAGGGCTCCCGCAAGTCGACCCCGTTCGCCGCGCAGCTCGCTGCCGAGGCCGCCGCCCGCAAGGCGCAGGAGCACGGCATGCGCAAGGTCGACGTGTTCGTCAAGGGCCCGGGCTCGGGCCGGGAGACCGCGATCCGTTCGCTGCAGGCCACCGGCCTGGAGGTCGGCTCGATCTCCGACGTCACCCCGATGCCGCACAACGGCTGCCGTCCGCCCAAGCGCCGTCGCGTCTGAGCACCCGTAGATAAGGGAGAGAGAGAAACATGGCCCGCTACACGGGTGCTGACTGCCGCCGCTGCCGGCGCGAGAAGATGAAGTTGTTCCTCAAGGGGTCGAAGTGCGACGGGCCGAAGTGCCCGATCGAGATCCGCCCCTACCCGCCGGGCCAGCACGGCCGCGGTCGCAGCAAGGACAGCGAGTACCTGCTCCAGCTGCGCGAGAAGCAGAAGGCCAAGCGCATCTACGGCGTCCTGGAGAAGCAGTTCGGCGGCTACTACCAGGAGGCCAACCGCAAGCAGGGCAAGACCGGTGACGTCCTGCTGCAGATCCTCGAGTCGCGCCTGGACAACGTCGTGTACCGCGCCGGCTTCGCCAAGTCCCGTGACATGGCGCGCCAGATCGTGCGGCACGGCCACATCCTGGTCAACGGCAAGAAGGTCGACATCCCCTCGTTCCGGGTGAGCGAGAACGACATCGTCGAGGTCCGGGAGAAGTCCCGCGAGCTCACGCCGTTCGTGGTCGCCCGTGCCGAGGCCGGTTCGCGCGGCGTTCCGGCCTGGATCGAGGTCATCAGCAACCAGATGAAGATCCTGGTGCACTCCCTCCCGGCCCGGCAGGTCATCGACACGCCGGTCCAGGAGCAGCTCATCGTCGAGCTCTACTCGAAGTAACCGGTAGGCGGGCAGACAGACGCCCGCCCACCGTCGTTCCGCCCCCGGGGCACTCCCGCGGTCCCGGGTGCGGAACACCCCACTCGCGGCGTCATATAGCGGTCGCCCGAGAACCTGGAGGTTCCCTTGCTCATCACCCAGCGTCCCGCGCTGACCGAAGAGTCGGCCGGCGAGTTCCGCTCCCGGTTCGTCATCGAGCCGCTCGAGCCCGGCTTCGGCTACACGCTCGGCAACTCGCTCCGGCGCACCCTGCTCTCCTCGATCCCGGGTGCCGCCGTCACCAGCATCAAGATCGACGGCGTGCTGCACGAGTTCACCACCGTGCCGGGCGTCAAGGAGGACGTCACCGAGCTCATCCTCAACATCAAGGAGCTGGTCATCAGCTCCGAGAGCGACGAGCCGGTGACCATGTACCTGCGTAAGCAGGGCCCGGGCACCGTCACCGCCGCGGACATCGCTCCGCCGGCCGGTGTCACCGTGCACAACCCGGACCTGCACATCGCCACGATCAACGGCAAGGGCCGCCTTGAGGTCGAGCTGACCGTCGAGCGCGGTCGCGGCTATGTCTCCGCGGTGCAGAACAAGCAGCAGGGCCAGGAGATCGGCCGCATCCCGATCGACTCGATCTACTCGCCGGTGCTCAAGGTCACCTACCAGGTGCAGGCCACCCGTGTTGAGCAGCGCACCGACTTCGACAAGCTCATCGTCGACGTCGAGACCAAGCGCTCGCTCACCCCGCGTACCGCCATCGCCTCCGCCGGGTCCACCCTCGTCGAGCTGTTCGGCCTGTGCCGCGAGCTGGACGAGACCGCAGAGGGCATCGACATCGGCCCGTCGCCCACGGACGCCGCGCTCGCCGCGGACCTGGCGCTGCCGATCGAGGAGCTGGACCTCACCGTCCGTTCGTACAACTGCCTCAAGCGCGAGGGCATCCACTCCGTGGGTGAGCTGATCTCGCGCAGCGAGGCCGACCTGCTCGACATCCGCAACTTCGGTGCGAAGTCGATCGACGAGGTCAAGATGAAGCTGGCCGGCATGGGGTTGGCCCTCAAGGACTCGCCCCCCGGCTTCGATCCGTCCCACGTGGTCGACACCTTCTCCGATGCCGACTACGACGGCACGGACTACGCCGAGACCGAGCAGCTGTAACCCTGAGCCGCGAATTCGCAACGAGGAGCACGAGTCATGCCCACCCCCACCAAGGGTCCCCGCCTCGGCGGTAGTCCGGCCCACGAGCGGCTGCTGCTGGCCAACCTGGCCACATCGCTGTTCGAGCACGGCCGTATCACCACCACTGAGACGAAGGCCAAGCGGCTCCGCCCGTTCGCGGAGAAGCTCATCACCTTCGCCAAGCGTGGCGACCTGCACGCCCGTCGGCAGGTGCTGACGGTCGTCCGGGACAAGGACGTCGTGCACCAGCTGTTCGCGGAGATCGGCCCCCGCTACGCGAACCGGCCGGGTGGCTACACCCGCATCGTCAAGGTCGGTCCGCGCAAGGGTGACAACGCGCCCATGGCGATCATCGAGCTGGTCGAGGCCATTGACGATCGCGCAGCAGGCGGTCGGCGAGGCCGAGCGTGCTCGCGGCACCAAATTCGCCAAGGACGAGGCTCCGGCCGCGGCGGCTCCGGCCGCCGAGGCCGCGGACCTGGAGGTCAGCGAGGACCCGACCGCTGCCGGCCCGTACGGCGCCGGTTCGGTCGAGGCCAACGAGGACGGCTCCGCACCCGAGGGCTACACCATCAAGGGCAACACCAACTCGATGAAGTACCACGAGCCCGACGGCCAGTGGTTCGACCAGACCGTCGCTGAGGTGTGGTTCGACAGCACCGAGGCCGCCGAGGCCGCCGGCTTCACCAAGGCTGGCGACACGGAGTCGGACGAGAGCTGAGCACGACGCATCGCGGCATTGGGCCCGCCGTTCCCGGAGACGGGGACGGCGGGCCCGTCCGTCTGCGGCTCGACATCTCCTACGACGGAACGGACTTCGCCGGGTGGGCGGCCCAGCGTGATCAGCGCACTGTGCAGGGGACGTTGATCGAAGGGCTGTCCCGGATCCTGCGGGTGCCGGTCGAGCTGACCGTGGCCGGGCGTACCGACGCAGGCGTCCACGCGACCGGGCAGGTCGCGCATGTCGACGTTCCCGGCCTTCTATGGTCGGAGTTGGGGTCGTCGCTGGTGCGGCGGCTGGCAGGGGTGCTGGCGGCCGACGTTCGGGTGCGTGCGGTGTCAGTGGCTCCGCCCGACTTCGACGCGCGGTTCGGCGCGCTGCGGCGCTGGTACGAGTACCGGATCGGGAACGACGCGTGGGGTGTGGAACCGCTGCGACGGCGGGACACGTTGTGGTGGCCGCGACCCCTGGACGTCGACGCGATGGTCGCCGCCTCCGCCGGGCTGCTGGGCGAGCACGACTTCGCGGCCTTCTGCCGGCGACGCGAAGGTGCCACGACGGTCCGCGCGCTGGAGGAACTGTCGTGGCGGCGGGACGGCTCGACGCTGGTGGGGACGGTGTCCGCCGATGCGTTCTGCCACTCGATGGTGCGCAGCCTGGTCGGGGCGCTGATAGCGGTGGGAGACGGGCGTCGCCCGGTGGAGTGGCCGGCCGGATTGCTGTCGCTGGCGTCGCGCGCGAACGACGTCACGGTCGCGCCTGCTCATGGGCTGACACTGGTGCGTGTGGACTATCCCGCTGACACCGAGCTGGCAGCACGGATCGCCACAACGCGCCGCCTCCGCGCCTGAGCCTGCGGTGCGCCGTACGGGTGGGCCAATGTCGGCACGCCGACATTGAGTGCGCTCAGAGGTGTCCAACGTCGGCGTGCCGACATTGGCCCGGGATGGTTCGCGCGCGGGCGCCGACGAACACGCCCGCCCGGCCGCCGCAAGGACGGTTCCGGCCGGTCGTAATGAGGAAAGCTTTGATTTGACGGCGCTACCCGAACGAGCGGCGGGTGATGCGTTCGTTCGAGTACAGGCGGAGATCCTTGAGGGCGGTCTTCAGCTGCTCGTCCGCCAGGGAGGCGCCAGAGGTTCCGCCGCGAGCGCCGATGGCGAAGATCACGTAGTGGCCGCGGGCCATCGACCCGATGACGCTGTCGCGCGTGGCCGCGAAGTCCTTGGCTGGCCCGGTGCCGCTGAGGCGCTTGAAGTAGCCGTTCTCGGCGGCGTCCTCCATGAGTTGGTAGATCTGGTCGGCGTCGGCCTGCGTCGGCAGGTTCGCGATGCCGACGGTGACGAGGTACTGGCCGCTCTCGTCGGCGGCCGTTGCGCGGACCACCTGGCTGCACCCGCGAGCGGCGAGGGCAGCGCCGAGTGCGCCGTCGGCAGCGGTGCGGCAGTCGGCGACGGTGTCCTTGCCGTGGATGCGGTATGCGGCGCCGTTGAACGCGATGGTGGTGCCCGGGTAGACCTCGTCGAGCGTGAGCGGCTTCGGATCGGTGCTCCGCGCGCTGATGTCGACCTGGTCGCCGCTCGGTGGCGCAGACGGCGGCGCGGACTGGTCCGGGGCGTCTTCGCTCGGGGTCGGTGCGGCGGTGGAGGTGTCGCTGGGCGCGGGCTCACCGCCGCTGAGCAGTTCGGCGATCCCGAAGCCGCCCGCGACGAACAGCAGCACGATCACGACGCCCGCCGCCACGGCGATGAGGATGCGCCGGTCACGGGGCGGTGGCGGTGGTGCCTGGCCGGGCTGTGCCGGGTGTGGGCTCGCAACCGGGAACTGCTGGGTGGTCGCCTGTGGATAATTGTGTGCGGTTGCGTGCGGATAAGGCTGTCCCTGGCCGGGATAGGGCTGCGGCGGGTACGGCGGCGCGGGTTGGCCAGGCTGCGGGGGATACACAGGCGGGTAGTGCGGCTGCCCGTGCGTCGGCCACGGGTGACCGTGCGGCTGGGCCGCCGGCGGATAGGCGGGCGGCGGGTAGGCAGGTTGCACGGGCTGCTGCGGGGCACGTTCGGGCGCGGCATCCTGGTCGCGCCGAGCCGCGCCGTCCCCGCCGTGAGCCATGTGTCCAGGGTAGCTGTGAGTCACACGTCAGATATCCACGTGCCCGCTCGTCCGCAACCAGGCAGACTCAACGAACTGTGGGCTATGTCGATGTGAACGCGCTGGGGTACACGCTGCCGGACGGCCGGGAACTCTTCCGCGACGTCTCGTTCCGGGTCGGTGACGGCGCGAAGGTGGCGCTGGTCGGCGCGAACGGCACGGGCAAGACGACGCTGCTGCGGACGGTCGCCGGTGACCTCGTGCCGCAGGCTGGGGCGGTCGCGCGGGTGGGCGGGCTCGGGGTGATGCGCCAGTTCATCGGTTCGGTACGCGACGACTCGACGGTCCGGGACTTCCTCGTCGGGCTGGCCCCGGCGGATCTCCGCGCGGCTGGCGAAGCCCTCGAAGCGGCCGAGCTGGCGATGATGGAGAACGACGACGAACCCACCCAGATGCGGTACGCCAACGCGCTCGCGGCCTGGGGCGATGCCGGCGGGTACGACGCCGAGGTGCTGTGGGACACGGTCACCGTCGCCGCACTGGGCGTGCCGTACGAGCGCGCGCAGCACCGCATGGTCCGCACGCTGTCGGGCGGCGAGCAGAAGCGGCTCGCGCTGGAGTCGTTGCTACGTGGCCCCGACGAGGTGCTGCTGTTGGACGAGCCGGACAACTACCTCGACGTGCCGGGGAAGCGCTGGCTGGAGGGGCGGCTCAACGAGTCGCAGAAGACCGTGCTCTTCGTCAGCCACGACCGCGAGCTGCTGGCCCGCACGGCGACGCGCATCGTGACGATCGAGGGCCGTTCGGCGTGGGTCCACGGTGGTGGTTTCGCCAGCTACCACGATGCCCGCGCGCACCGGCTGGATCGCCTCGACGAGCTGCATCGCCGCTGGGAGGAGGAGCACCAGCGGCTCAAGGACCTGGTCCGGACGTTGCAGCAGCAGGCCGCGATCTCGCCGGACATGGCCGCGCGGTACAAGGCGATGCAGACGCGGTTGCGGAAGTTCGAGGAGGCCGGGCCGCCGCCCGAGCGCCCCGTCGACCAGAAGGTGACGATGCGGTTGCGCGGTGGGCGCACGGGCGTCCGTGCGATCACGTGCGAGCGGCTCGAACTCTCCGGCCTGATGAAGCCGTTCGACCTGGAGGTCTTCTACGGCGAGCGGGTGGCGGCGCTGGGCTCGAATGGGTCTGGCAAGAGCCACTTCCTGCGCCTGCTCGGCGGCGGTGACGTCGCCCACACCGGCGTGTGCCGGCTCGGCGCGCGCGTGGTGCCAGGGCTGTTCGCCCAGACGCACGACCACCCGGAGCTGATGCCGAAGACGCTTGTCGACATCCTCTGGCGCGGTGAGGGCAACCGCTCCGGCCTCGACCGGGGCAAGGCGATCGCCGCGCTCCGCCGGTACGAGCTGCACGGGCAGGCCGACCAGACGTTCGGCACGCTGTCGGGCGGCCAGCAGGCGCGGTTCCAGATCCTGCTGCTGGAGCTGGACGGCTGCACGTTGCTGCTGCTCGACGAGCCAACCGACAACCTCGACCTGCACTCGGCCGAGGCGCTGGAGGACGGACTCGAAGGCTTCGAGGGAACCGTGGTCACGGTCACCCACGACCGCTGGTTCGCCCGCGGGTTCGACCGGTTCCTCGTGTTCGCCGAAGACGGCAGGGTGCAGGAGACCGACGGTCCTGTCTGGGACGCGGCCCGCGTCGTGCGCGCCCGCTAGGGTTGCCCGCTTTGGGCGACATCTTCACGGCTGTAACCGCGACGATGTCGCCCAACGCACGAAGGGATCAGCCGCGCTTGCCGATGCGCTTGGTCACCTCGTCGAGCATGTCCGTGTCGCAGGCGACCATCGTCGGATCGCGGTTCTCCACGCGCTTGCCGTCGACGTACGCGCCGCTGGCGAACGTCACGTAGTGCCCCTGCGACTTCATCAGGAACCACCAGCTGCCCGTCGTCGGGTCGCCCGCCTGGCCCTCGTGCGGGCTGCCGTGGCGGCGCGGGATGAAGCTGCCGACCGTGCCGTCGCGCATCCCGTCGATGACCTTCTCGGCCGCGGAGTTGTCGGGCATGTTCAGCACGCCGAACGTGACGACGCAGCCCTTGTCCTTGTTGACGGCGGTGACGGTGACCGACTGGGTGCAGCCGAGTCCGTTGATGAGCTGGCCGGCGTTCTTGTCGACGGCCTCCGCGCAGTCGGTCTCGTTGTCGCTGCCGGTGCGGAGGAACGTGCCCGTGACGCCCTCGTAGCTGCTGGCGCGCAGCTCGGCGACGGTGACCGGCTCCGGGTCGGTCGTCCGCGAGTTGAGCTTCTCACCGTCCGGTGCATCGGACTCGCTGGGCGCGACACTCTCGGACGGCGTCGGGTCGGCGGAGGCGGCACTCACCGGCTTCGACCCGGTGGACGGGTTGTCGTCGCTGTCGGAACCGCCGGTGAGGTAGAGGCCGCCGGCGATGCCGCCACCGCCGCACAGCACCAGGACCAGCGCACCGACGCCGAGCCCGATCAGGACGCCCTTGCCCTTCTTCTTCGGCGGTGGGTGCTGGGCCGGGTAGTTACTCCGTCCACCGTCGTACGGGTCGCCCGGTGGGTGCCCGCCGACCGGCGCGAACTGCTGCGTCGGCGGCGCGTACTCAGGTTGGGCGTACTCAGGCTGGCTGAACCCGGGCTGCTGGTACGCGGGGTCGTGGTAGTCCTGCGGCGGGTACTGGCCGTACTGCTGGCCAACGCCGTACTGCTGGCCTGGCCGTACTGCTGGGCCAGCGCCGTACTGCTGGGTCTGGTCGTACTGCGGTGTCTGGTCCCACTGCTGGGTCTGGCCGTACTGCGGGGCCGGGTCCCACTGCTGGGTCTGGTCGTACTGCTGGGTCTGGTCGTACTGCGGTGTCTGGTCGTACGGCGGTGTCTGGTCCCACTGCTGGGTCTGGCCGTAGGCCGGCTGCTGCCCGTACGGGTCGTACTGCTGTGGCTGATCCCACTGCTGCTGGCCGTACTGCTGCTGCGGCGGGTACCCGGGTTGCTGCGGGTACTCCTGGTGCGGGTCGGGCTGCTGGTGGCGGCCGCCGTAGTCCGGCTGGCCGTAGGCGGGCTCCTCGGGCGGGGGCTGGTGCCCCCAACCGGCCTGGCCCGGATCGTTCGTCATGCGCGAGAGAGTAACGAGCGCGACGCGACTCGTATCTCACTCTTATGGGTGGTCATCGCCACTCTTGCGGCGCAGGTCGCCCCATACCGGCCGATCTCGGGCGGGCCGAGGGCGGGCCGATGGCGGCATAGACGTGGTTGTGCGCGGTGACCGGGGCCGTTTTGACCCCCACAGAGCTGGCCAGGTATCGTGGGCTGCTGTTGCGTGGTGCGTCGACAGGACGTGCCTCACCGCCGGTTACAGCCCAGCGGTTCCCGCTGAATTGACGAGACAAAGGTAGTCCTGTGCGCACGTTCAGCCCGAAGCAGGGAGACGTCCAGCGTCAGTGGCACGTCATTGACGCCACCGACGTTGTGCTCGGTCGCCTGGCGACCCACACCGCCACGCTGCTGCGTGGCAAGCACAAGCCGATCTTCGCGCCGCACGTGGACACGGGTGACTTCGTCGTCATCGTCAACGCCGGCAAGGTTGCCCTCACCGGCAACAAGCGCGAGACGAAGATCGCCTACCGGCACTCGGGCTACCCGGGCGGCCTCAAGCGTGTGCGGTACGACGAGCTGCTCTCCACGCGCCCCGAGCGGGCGATCGAGCTGGCCGTCAAGGGCATGCTCCCGAAGAACAGCCTCGGCCGCCAGATGCTCAGGAAGCTCAAGGTGTACGCCGGCCCGGAGCACCCGCACGCCGCGCAGCAGCCCGTCCCGTTCGAGATCACCCAGGTCGCGCAGTAGCGCACGTTAGGTCTTAGAGGAGCGCAAGCGTGACCACCGTAGAAAAGCCCATCCAGACCGTCGGTCGCCGCAAGGAGGCGATCGTCCGTGTTCGCCTCGTGCCGGGCACCGGCCAGTTCAAGCTGAACGGTCGCACCATCGAGGAGTACTTCCCGAACAAGGTGCACCAGCAGCTCATCCGTGAGCCGTTCGTCACGCTGGAGAAGGTCGACCAGTACGACGTGTTGGCCACCCTCAAGGGCGGCGGCATCACCGGGCAGGCCGGCGCGCTGCGTCTCGGCATCGCCCGCGCGCTCATCGAGCTGGAGCCCGAGGACCGTCCGCCGCTGAAGAAGGCCGGCTTCCTCACCCGTGACCCGCGGGTCAAGGAGCGGAAGAAGTACGGCCTCAAGAAGGCCCGCAAGGCGCCTCAGTACAGCAAGCGCTGATGCCGCTTCTCGGCCAGCAACACAGCACGACCGACAGGCGGCCCTGATGGGCCGCCTGTTCGGTACGGACGGGGTGCGCGGGCTCGCCAACGGCGACCTCACCCCGGAACTCGCGATGGCGATCTCGGTCGCCGCGGCGCACGTGCTCATCGGCGTCGAGGGGCACCGTCCGCTCGCGGTCGTCGGCCGGGATCCGCGTGCCAGCGGCGAGATGCTGGAGGCGGCGGTCTGCGCCGGCCTGGCCAGCGCCGGTGCCGACGTGGTCCGCGTGGGCGTGCTGCCCACACCGGCGGTCGCGTACCTGGTCGGTGAGCTGGACGCCGACCTGGGCGTCATGCTGTCGGCCAGCCACAACCCGATGCCGGACAACGGCGTCAAGCTCTTCGCCCGCGGTGGGCACAAGCTCGCCGACGAGATCGAGGACGAGATCGAAGCGGCGATCGCGGAGAACGCCGCCCGCGAGTGGACCCGCCCGGTCGGCGACGGGGTGGGGCGCATCCGCGACCTCGCCGACGGCGCCGAGCGGTACCTCGCCCACCTGCTCACCAGCCTGCCGAACCGGCTCGACGGCATGACGGTGGTCGTCGACTGTGCACACGGCGCCGCGGCCACGGTCGCGCCCGAGCTGTACCGGCGTGCGGGTGCGAAGGTCGTCGCGATCGGCGCCGAGCCGGACGGTCTCAACATCAACGACGGCGTCGGGTCCACGCACCTCGGCCCGCTGCGCGAGGCGGTCGTCAAGCACGGCGCCGACCTGGGCGTTGCGCACGACGGTGACGCCGACCGTTGCCTGGCCGTCGCCGCCGACGGATCCATCGTGGACGGTGACCAGATCATGGCGGTACTGGCACTGGCCATGAAGGACGCCGGCACGCTCACCGACAACACGCTCGTCGTCACCGTGATGAGCAACCTCGGCCTGCACCTGGCCATGCGCGAGCGCGGGCGTCGAGCTGCTCAGCACCGGCGTCGGCGACCGGTACGTCCTGGAGGCACTACGCGAGCGCGAGCTGTCGCTGGGCGGTGAGCAGAGCGGACACGTCGTCATGCCGTCCCACGCCACCACCGGTGACGGGCTGCTCACGGCGCTGCACCTGCTGGCGCGGGTCGCTCAGACCGGGCGTCCGCTCGGGGAGCTGGCCGCCGTGGTCACGCGGCTGCCGCAGGTCCTCGTCAACGTCAAGGTCGCCGACAAGGCGGCGGTGGCCGCCTCGGCCGACGTGGCGTCGGCGGTGGCGGCCGGTGAGGCCGAGCTGGGCGACACCGGACGGGTGCTGCTGCGGCCCTCGGGCACCGAGCAGCTGGTCCGTGTCATGGTCGAGGCGCCCACCCAGGAGCTCGCCGACACGGTCGCCCACCAGATCGCGAAGGTCGTCGCGGACGCGTAAGGCTGGTTGCGGTTGGCGAAACGGACTGTCGGGGCAGCGGTCCTGAACTGGGCGCAGGATGCCGCCATTTCCCCGACAGTTGCCTGGTCGCGGCAGGGGCGCTGACGACCACGTCAAGGGGCTCATCTCGGCCGACCAGCCAGGGGTAATGGACAAAAGGGTTGAAGGTTTTGGGCCTGTGGACAGCGGGTTCGGGCCGGGAGCTCGCCTCGGCTACTCTCGGGAACCATGTGTGGCATCGTCGGATATGTAGGTCCCCAGCGCGCTGTTGACGTGGTCGTCGACGGGCTTCGGCGGCTGGAGTACCGCGGGTACGACTCCGCGGGCGTCGCGATCGTGGCGGACGGAAAGCTCGCGACCGAGAAGCGCGCGGGCAAGCTCGCCAACCTGACCGAGGCGATCGCCCTTGACGGCATCTCCGACGGCAGCACCGGCATCGGGCACACCCGCTGGGCCACCCACGGTGCGCCGAACGACCGGAACGCGCACCCGCACCTGTCCGCCGACGGCAGCATCGCCGTGATCCACAACGGCATCATCGAGAACTTCGCCGCGCTGCGCCGCGAGATCGAGGACCGGGGCATCGAGTTCCAGTCGGACACGGACACCGAGACGGTGGCGCACCTGCTGGCCGACGCCTACCACTCGCTGCCCTCGTCGACCGAGGGCCGGCTCGCGGAGGCCATGCGGCAGGTCGTGCAGCGGCTCGACGGCGCCTTCACGCTGCTCGCGGTGCACCAGGACGTGCCGGATGTCGTCGTGGGCGCACGCCGCAACTCGCCGCTGGTCGCGGGCCGGGGCAAGGGCGAGAACTTCCTCGCCAGCGACGTGTCGGCGTTCATCGCGCACACCCGTGACGCCGTGGAGTTGGGCCAGGACCAGGTGGTCGAGGTCACCCCAGATTCGATCACCGTGACGGACTTCTTCGGCGAGCCGGCCGAGGCCACCGACTACCACGTCGACTGGGACGTGAACGCCGCCGAGAAGGGCGGCTACGAGTACTTCATGCTCAAGGAGATCGCCGAGCAGCCGCAGGCCGTGGCCGACACGCTGCGCGGGCGCCTCACCGAGCACGGCGAGATCACCCTCGACGAGGTGCGCCTCTCCGACCAGGACCTGCGCGACATCGACAAGGTGTTCGTCATCGGCTGCGGCACCTCGTACAACGCCGGGCTGATCGCCAAGTACGCCATCGAGCACTGGACCCGTATCCCGGTCGAGGTGGAGCTGGCCAGCGAGTTCCGCTACCGCGACCCGGTGCTCGACCGGGCCACGCTGGTCGTGGTGATCTCGCAGTCCGGCGAGACGATGGACACGATCATGGCGCTGCGCCACGCAAAGGAGCAGAAGGCGCGCGTGCTGGCGATCTGCAACACCAACGGGTCGACGATCCCGCGCGAGTCCGACGCCGTGCTCTACACCCGTGGCGGGCCCGAGGTGGCGGTCGCGTCCACCAAGGCGTTCCTCACCCAGATCGCCGCCGCCTACCTGCTCGGCCTGCACCTCGCGCAGGTGCGCGGCATCAAGTACGCCGACGAGGTGGCCGCGATCGTCCACCAGCTCGACAAGGTGCCGGGTCAGGTGGCCGAGGTGCTGGAGCAGATGGAGCCGGTACGCAAGCTGGCGCGTGACCTGGCGTCCGCCCAGCAGGTGCTGTTCCTCGGCCGGCACGTCGGGTACCCGGTGGCTCTGGAGGGCGCTCTCAAGCTCAAGGAGCTGGCCTACATGCACGCCGAGGGCTTCGCGGCCGGCGAACTCAAGCACGGCCCGATCTCGCTGATCGAGGACGGCACACCCGTGGTGGTGACGGTGCCGTCGCCGCGTGGCCGGGCGATCCTGCACGACAAGATCGTGTCCAACATCCAGGAGGTCCGGGCGCGCGGTGCCCGCACCATCGTCATCGCCGAGGAGGGCGATGACGTGGTGGTGCCCTACGCCGACCACCTGATCCGCGTGCCGCACGTGCCGACGCTGCTCGCGCCGCTGGTCACCACCGTGCCGCTGCAGGTGCTGGCGTGCGAGATCGCGTCCGCACGTGGCCACGACGTCGACCAGCCGCGGAACCTGGCGAAGTCGGTCACTGTCGAATAGACCTATTGCGCGAGTCCGATCGGTGGGCGTTCACTGCGGAGTGGTGCTCGAACCGCTTCGCGTCAAGGAGGACGCTATGACGACGTTCGTGCAGCTCATCGACTTCGAGACCGACCGGGGCAGCGAGATGAACGCCCTCTTCGACGAGTGGATCGCCGCCACCGAGGGCAAGCGAATACCGACGTCCGAGATGCTCATGCACGACCGGGAGAACCCGCGGCACTACGTCGAGATGGTCGAGTTCCCCTCCTACGAGGAGGCCATGCGCAACAACGACCTTCCCGAGACGCAGCGATTCGCCGAGCGCATGCGCGCGCTGTGTACGAGCGGCCCGAGCTTCATGAACCTGGACCTGGAGCGTCGGGACAACTAGCGGGTCGCCCGGAACCGGACTGTCCGGCAAGCGGTGCCAAACCCGGCACCGCGGAACCGGACTGTCCGGGAAGCGGTGCCCAAACCCGGCGCCCGATACGACCATTTCCCCGACAGTTGGGGGAGTGGGTGGCGGTCTCAGCCCAGGGAAAAGCCTCCGTCGGAGGTGATGACCTGGCCGGTGATCCAGCGGCCGTCGTCGCTGACCAGCCAATCCACCAGCCGGGCGGCGTCGTCCGGCTCGCCCCACCGCCCGAACGGCATCCTGCGCTGAGCCTCCTCGTGCTGTTGTGGGGCGGCCCAGCCCGTGTCGGTAGGCCCGGGGTTGACCGTGTTGACGGTTATCCCGCGCTTGGCCAGCGGCTGCGCGAGGCTTGCTGTGATCTGCGCGAGCGCGCCCTTGCTGGCGGCGTACGGCAGCTCGTCCGGCATCGGTCCGTCGCCCTGGCCCGAGGTGAACAGGACGACGCGCCCGGCCGGACGGCTGTCGTCGTGCTGCGCGGCATAGGCCTGGACCAGCAGCAACGTGGCCCGCGTGTTCACGGCGTACGCGAGATCGATCTCGGCGGCGGTGATGTCCGCGAGCGGCATCCACGGGGTGGACCGTGCGTGGTTGGCGACAAGGATGTCGAGCGGCCCGGCCTTCGCGAGGAGCTCGGCCGGTGCTGCGGGGTCGGCGAAGTCCGCCTCGATGAGCCTGACGCTACCGCCGAGGGCGCGCAATTCGTCGGCGATCGCCTCGGGATCGTCGCGCCCCAGGGCTGCTCGACGTCGTGCGGTGTCCAGGTGTGCAGCACCAGGTCGATGCCGGCGGCGGCGAGCCTGCGAGCAATGGCGGCGCCGATGCCGGCGCGGCGGCTGGCTCCGGTGATCAGGGCGGTCCTCATCGAGCGGCCTCCTCGATCTCTGCTGCCAGCGCGTCCATGAGGAGGCCGTCGTGCCACTCGCCGGTAGCGCCGTTCCGTTCGTACTGCCGCAGCACGCCGACCGGCCGGAACCCGACTGCCGTGTAGCAGTGGATCGCGGCGGCGTTGTCCGCGGCGGGGTCGATCGTGAGCCGGTGGTGTCCACGGTCGCGCACCAGGTGGAGCGCGACCGTGCGCACGGTGTCCTGGCCGATGCCGCGCCCATGCACGGAAGGGTCGAGGAAGAGGTCGATACCGGCGTGCCGGTACATCGGATCCTCCTCTTCGGAGTACTGGATCATCCCGACGATCTCGCCGTCGAGCCGCACCGCGAAGCGAACCGACTCGGGCTCGTCCGCGAGCGGGAACTCCGGCTCCAGTTCGTGCCACCAGCGCTGGACCTCCGGCGTCGCGCGGATCCGCCGCAGCGCCGGTGCGTCGCCCGCCGTGACCTGCGTGAGCACCACCTTCGTGCCGCGTAGCTCTGTCACGGCGCCAGTCTGGCTCCTGCGTGCGCAGCGGCGGTACCGGGTTTTGGGCGTGTTCGTGGTTATGGCGGCGGCGCGCCGGGCGTGGCCGCGCGATTTCCCCGAACACTCGACGAGCCGCCGCCCTGCCGGCCCCGTGCCAAGGTAGGGGCCGTGATCGTGAGCGTGGGCATCGACGTGGTCCTGGTCGAGCGGTTCGAGGCGGCGTTGAAACGCACCCCGATGCTGGCCGAGCGGCTGTTCACCGAGGCGGAGCGGCGCACGGCGTCGGGGAATCCGCGGTCGCCGGAGTCGATGGCGGCGCGGTTCGCGGCGAAGGAGGCCGTGGCCAAGGCGCTGGGCGCACCCGGCGGGCTGGCCTGGCACGACTGCGAGATCGTCCCGGACGGTGACGGCAGACCCTGGCTCACGGTCGCCGGCACGGTCGCCAACGCGGCGGCCGAGCGGGGCATCGTTCGGTGGCACCTGTCGCTGTCGCACGACGGCGGGATCGCGTCGGCCATGGTGGTGGCGGAGTCATGACGGGCGCGTGGACGGTCGCGGACGTACGGGCCGCCGAGGAGGCGTTGATGGCGCGCCTGCCGGACGGGGCGCTCATGGCGCGGGCGGCATCGGGGCTGGCGCGGCGCTGCGCGGAGCTGCTGGGCAGGGTCTACGGATCCGAGGTGGTGCTGCTGGTCGGTGCCGGTAACAACGGCGGCGACGCGCTGTACGCCGGGGCTCTGTTGGCGCGCAGGGGCGCTCGCGTCGACGCGATCACCGTCAAGGGCGGGCATCCTGGCGGGCTGGCCGCGCTGCGCGCCGCCGGTGGCCACGTCCACGCGGCCGGGTACGGCGAGGACAACCGCCGCATCGCCGCAGCCGACCTCATCGTCGACGGGCTGGTCGGCATCGGCGGCACGGGCGGGCTGCGGGTGGAGGCGGCGGCGCTCGCGCAGGCCACGGCGCTGGCCCGCACGGCAGGGGCGATCGTGGTGGCCGTCGACGTGCCCAGCGGCGTGGACGCCGATACCGGCGAGGTCCCCGGCGACGCGATCAGCGCCGACGTCACCGTCACGTTCGGCTGCCTCAAGCCCGGGTTGCTCGTAGGCGAGGGCGCGCGCCATGCCGGCCTGGTCGAGCTGGTGGACATCGGCCTTGAACTGCCGCCGCCGCTGCTCACCGTCGTGACGGTCGAGGAGGTCGGGCAGCGCTGGCCGCGACCCGCGGCGACCGACGACAAGTTCAGCCGGGGCGTCGTCGGGATCGCCGCCGGCTCTTCGACGTACCCCGGCGCCGCCGTGCTCGCGGCCGGTGGCGCGCTGGCCGGGCCGACGGGTCTCGTGCGGTACGCCGGAGACGTGGCCGACGCTGTGCGGGCGCGGTACCCGGAGGTGGTGTGCACGTCGAGCCTCGCCGAGCGCCGGACGGGTGCAGGCCTGGGTGGTCGGCTCCGGGCTCGGTACCGGCGACGATGCCGGCCGCGGTGGTGCGTGAGGTGCTGTCCACCGACCTGCCCGTGCTGCTCGACGCGGACGCGATCACGATCGTGGCCGACAACCCTTCCTGGCTCCGTGGACGTGGCGCCATGACCCTGCTCACGCCGCACGACCGCGAGTTCGCCAGGATCGCCGGTGACGTCGGCACCGACCGCATCGGCGCCGTCCGCCGTGCCGCCGACGACTTCGAGGCGACGTTCCTGCTCAAGGGCGACCACACGATCGTCGCGTCGCCGGAGTCCGTGCACGTCAACCCCGCCGGCACCGCGGCGCTGGCCACGGCGGGCAGTGGGGACGTGCTGGCCGGGCTGGCGGGTTCGCTGCTCGCCGGCGGCCTGCCGGCGCACCTGGCCGGGGCGTATGCCGCGTTCGTGCACGGCCTGGCCGGGCGGTACGCGGCGGAGGACGGCCCGGTGACGGCGAGTCGCCTTGTGGATGCGCTGCGTGCCGCCGTCCGTACGGTGACGGGTTGACTTCGACTTGGAGTACGCGGCCGCGCGAACCCTCAAAAGCCGAAGGTCGGCGGGGGCGTGGGCTGCGGAGGCGGCGTGTGGGCAGGTCCTGAGACACTAGAGGGATGCTGCAGGCAGAGGCCCTCGTCGATCTGGACGCGATCCGCGCGAACACTGCGCACTTGGCGTCCGGCACGTCGGCGGGCGTGATGGCGGTCGTGAAGGCCGACGGGTACGGCCACGGGCTGCTCCCGTCCGCGCGCGCCGCTCTGGACGGCGGCGCGAGCTGGCTGGGCGTCTGCACGCTCGATGAGGCGCTTGCGCTGCGCGCCGACGGCATCTCCGCGCCGATCCTCGCCTGGTTGCTCGCGCCTGGGCTCCCGCTGCACCGTGCGGTCGCGGCCGAAGTCGACCTGTCGGCGGCGTCCGTGCCGCTGCTGGAGGAGATCATCGCCGCCGCACGCACGGCGAACCGGCAGGCCAGGGTCCATCTCAAGGTCGACACCGGGCTCAGCCGCAACGGTGCCACCGCCGGTGACTGGCCCGAGCTGCTCACCATGGCGGCGAAGGCGTCGGCGGACGGCACGATCGAGATCGTCGGCGCGTGGAGCCACTTCGCGTACGCCGACGAGCCTGGTCACCCCACCATCGCGGCCCAGATCCGGGCGTTCGGCGAGGCGCTGGAGATCGCCGAGCGCATCGGGGTCCGCCCGCAGGTCAGGCACCTGGCGAACTCGGCAGCCACGTTGACGCTGCCCGATGCGCACTTCGACCTGGTCCGGCCAGGCATCGCGGTGTACGGGCTGTCGCCGATCCCCGGCTGGCCCGCCGCCCGCGACCTGCGCCCCGCCATGACGCTGCGTGCCCAGGTGATCCTCACCAAGCGGGTGTCGGCCGGGGCGGGCGTCTCGTACGGGCACCAGTACACGACGAGCGCCGAGACCACGCTGGCGCTGGTCCCGCTGGGATACGCGGACGGGATCCCGCGGGCAGCGACGAACGTAGGCCCGGTGCTGCTCGCCGGCGCCCGTCGCACGATCGCCGGCCGCGTCTGCATGGACCAGATCGTGGTTGACGTCGGCGACGATCGGGTATCGGCGGGCGACGTCGCCATCCTGTTCGGTCCCGGCGACGACGGCGAACCGACGGCGGATGACTGGGCGGCGGTCCTCGACACGATCAACTACGAGATCGTGACCCGGATCGGCGCGCGGGTGCCGCGGACATACATGGGGGAGAGCACGTGAGTGAGCGGAGCGAGCGAACCGATCGAGCGCAGTGTGCCGCGAACGCGGCCGCCGAGCGAAGCGAGGTGTGCCCGTGAGTGAGAGCGGGGGCGGCGGCTCGTCGGCGGGCTCAAGGCTGTGGGTTGGGCCGGTGCGCTGATCGGTGTGGCGGCGGCAGGCGCGGCGGCCGGTGTGGTCGCCGAGCGGTACGCGCTGAGCCGCGCCCGCCGGCGCTCCGACGACCAGTACCTGGACGAGCCGTTCGGCCTTCTCCCGTCCGACCTGCAGCGCACGGTGATCGTCGACGGTGACGTCCCGCTTCACGTGGAGATCGTCGAGCCGGACTCCACCGGCGAACCTCCGGCGCTCACGGTCGTCTTCGTGCACGGGTTCTGCCTGGACATGGGCACCTGGCACTTCCAGCGGCGGGCGCTCACCGAGTTGCAGCGGCAGCGCGCGGAGCTGACCGAGGCGCGCAAGGGCAAGCGCAAACTGGCGGCGCTGCGCAAGGCCGAGGCCGAGGAGGCCCCGGTCGCGCCGGACGCGCTGACGGCCGTTCCCGACGATCCGCGCTGCCGGCTCGTCTTCTACGACCAGCCAGGGCACGGCCGTTCCGGCCGCGCTGACGCGGGCGACTACAACCTCGACCAGCTCGGCGCCGATCTGGCCGCGGTCATCGCCGAGGTCGCACCCGAGGGTCCGCTGGTGCTCGCCGGCCACTCGATGGGCGGCATGACCGTGATGGCGCTGGCCGAGCGCGCACCGGAACTGTTCGCGCAGCGGGTGGTGGGCGTGGCGCTGATCTCGACGTCCGCCGGCCACCTCGACGACGTGGGCCTCGGCATCCCGCCGCTGCTGGCCAAGCTCCGGAAGCCGCTCATGCCCACGATCTCCGGCGCGCTGAAGTGGCAGCCTGAGCTGGCGGAGGTGGGGCGGCGCGCAGGCAGCGACGTCGCGTACCTCATGACCCGCCGCTACGGGTTCGGCAGCAGGGATCCGAGCCCGAGCCTCGTCGAGTACGTCGAGCGCATGAACGCCGCCACCTCCGTCGAGGTCATCGCGGGCTATCTCGGCACGCTGTCCGAGCACGACCGGTACGCCGCGCTGGAGGTCTTCGACGGCATCGAGACGCTGGTGGTCTGCGGCGACAAGGACCATGCTGACCCCGGTCGATCACACCCGCGAGATCGCGCGGCTGCTGCCGAACGCCGAACTCGTGGAGGTGGCCGACGGCGGGCACGTGACGCTGATGGAGCACGCCGATCTGGTCAACGCCCACTTCGTGGCGTTCCTGCGGCGCGCCGCCCGCGCGGTCACCGAGCCGAAGCCGAAGCGGAAGTCGCGCCGTCGTGACGAGGTGGCCGCCCGGGCCGAGCGCCGGCGCAAGGCCGCTGCGGCGGGGCCGGAGGAGCGGCGCAAGCTCTGGAAGATCCTGCGCCGGCGCGGGGCATGAACAAGCGGGGCATGAGCAAGCGGGGCACAGGGGGTGGGCAAGCGGGGCATGAGCAGGGCGCGCGGATGAGCAACCACTTCACCGCGATGGGCCTGCCGGTTCGCGAGCGCGAGGACATGTCCCGCGTGATCATGACCGCACTCCGCGGTGCCGCTGTCGAGCCGGTCGGTGGCCGGCAGACCGTCGCCGTGTGGCGCGAGGACGCCGGTAACGGCGTCGACGTGCTGCTCCGCACCTCGCGATGGCGCGGCGAGCCGACAGTGGAGTGCGCGACGCCGCAGTTCGACGGTGCCAGCCGGCAGCGCGTCCGCGTCACCGGCATCGCCGACGACGGCGACTGCGCGGGCTGCGCACTCGTGATGGTCGACGTGCTCGACGGCGACGAGATGGCGTACCCGCTGGCGGTGGCGCCTGCGCGGGTGGTGGCGATGCGGCGCCGGTTCGAGGATCTGGCCAAGACCCGGGCGGCCGTCGACGCGTCGATCGTGTTCGTCGCGGAGGAGATCGAGGTCTACACCGACGAGGCCGTGTTCGGCGCCGCCCAGGACTCCAGCGAGGGCATCCCGGGCTTCGCGGCCGAGAGCGTGATCCCGGCGGGACTGTTCGGCGAGGGCGGCCCGGCCGCGGCGGCGCTGGTCCACGGCGTGGTCACGGCGGCGCGGCGGATCGCGTCGGCCGCGTTCGAGGAGACGTTCCTGCACCTCACGGTCCGTACGCTCGGCGGCGAGTTCGACGTCGTGGCGGCGGACACCGCCGTAGCGGTGGGCAACGTCGTCGCGGTACAGGCATGGGTGTGCGGGCAGATCGACACAGCGGGCAGGTAAGCGCCGCTCCGCGACGGAGGTAAGCATGGAACTGGCCACTCCCGACGACACCCGTGCCTTCGGGCAGGCTCTGGCGCGGGTGCTGCGGGCGGGCGACCTGGTGGTGCTGACCGGTCCGCTGGGCGCGGGCAAGACCGCACTGGCCCAGGGCATCGGCGCGGGCCTCGGCGTGCGGGGCGAGGTCACCAGCCCGACGTTCGTGATCGCCCGGGTGCACAAGCCTGGTCCCAGCGGGGTGCTGCCGTTGGTGCATGTCGACGCGTACCGGCTCGGCGGCGTGCTCGAAGTGGACGACCTCGACCTCGACGCCGACCTCGCCGACTCCGTGACCCTCGTCGAGTGGGGTGGCGGGCTGGTGGAGCGCCTCGCCGACGAGTTCCTCGAAGTACGCATCAGCCGCGACGACGACACCGAAGCGCGCCGCGTCGAGCTGGTCGCGTCCGGCGGCGACTGGTCGGAGCGGCTGGCGCCGTTGCGGGCGGGCCAGACAACCTGACCTCCTGCGGTTCGTCACCCGCTCATGACCCGCCGCCGGGCCCGCGTTCGCGCGGCGCTCATGACCCGCCGCCCGGTCCCGGGCGCGAAACGTACTTGCGGGACAAATAGGGCAACGGTGCCCGATGTAGGCACGGCTTCCCGAAAAGTCCGTTTCGGTGAGGAGGCGTTTCGGAAAGGGTGCGGCGGCCGGGCGGGGCCTAGGCCGCCGCCTTCACGCTGCTTCCGTACACGTCGACGTACTCCTGCCGCGACAGTTCCAGGATCGCGCGCATGATCTCGTCGACCACCGCACGCTGCACGGTCTTGTTCCGCTCCAGCCCGCGGTACTTGGAGAAGTCGAGCGGCTCCCCGAAGCGCACCGTCATGTGTCCCAGCCTGGGCATCTTCTGCCCTACGGGCTGCACGACGTCCGTACCGACCAGCCCCACCGGAACCACCGGCGCCCCGGTGCGCAGCGCCAGCCGCGCCACCCCGACCCGCCCCCGGTGCAGGCGTCCGTCCGGCGAGCGGGTGCCTTCGGGGTAGATGCCGAAGAGGTTGCCGCGGCCGAGGATCTGCTCGGCGGTGTTCAGGGCTACGAGCGCCGCCCGCCCGTTGCCGCGCTCGACCGGTATGGCACCCATGCCGGTGAAGAAGGACCGGGCGGCCCAGCCCTTGATGCCGGGTGCGGTGAAGTACTCGGCCTTGGCCAGGAACGAGATGGGCCGCGGCGCGACCATCGGCAGGACCAGGCTGTCTACCTCGGATAGATGGTTGCTGGCGATGATCGCCGCACCGTCGCCCGGTATGTGCTGAAGACCGGAGACCTCGGGCCGGTACGCCAGCTTGAACATCGGGCGCATCGCCCGCCTCGCCCCTCGATAGAACAATCGAGCTCGCTCCCTGTACCAAATCGAGTGCTGTCGGTAAGACTCGATTCTTAGCCAGTACCGGCCAGTAGTAGGCCTACTGTGAGAGAGTTCACGGCCCCTGTGGGGTGCGCTGATTCCTCGCACGCGCCTCCGGCCCCTGGCCTACTGTGAGGTACGCCATCCGGGAGGCTGCCATGTCACTGTCGATCGCCGCTCTGCTCGCCGAGTCCGCGCTCCGTCGCCCTGACCATCCGGCCGTGATCCTCGGGGACACGAAGGTGCCGTATGCGCACCTGTGGGCCGGCGCGCGCCAGTACGCGGCGGTCCTGAGAGAGCGCGGCATCGGGCCCGGACGACAAGGTCGCGCTCCTGCTGCCGAACACGCCGCACTTCCCCCTCGCGTACTTCGGCGCGATCGCCCTCGGCGCGGTGGCCGTGCCGGTGCATGCCCTGCTGCGCGCCGAGGAGATCGCGTTCGTCCTCGAAGACTCCGGCGCCAAGGCCCTGATCTGTGCGGGGCCGCTGCTCGGTGAGGGCGCGAAGGGTGCCGAGCTGGCCGGCGTGCCGCTGCTCACCGTGATGGGCGGCGACTCCGACGCCGACAACCTCGAAACCCTGGCGCGGGACGCCACCCCGATCGACACGTACGTGCCGCGCGAGGCGCACGACATCGCCGTGATCCTCTACACCTCGGGCACCACCGGTAAGCCCAAGGGCGCGATGATCACGCACCTCAACATCCTGATGAACGTCGACACGTCGATCATCTCGTCGTTCGACTTCACCAACGACGACACCCTGCTCGGCTGCCTGCCGCTGTTCCACACGTTCGGCCAGACGTGCGCGATGAACACGATCTTCCGCATCGGCGCGACACTCGTGCTGATGCCGCGCTTCGACGGCCCTGGCGCGCTCGACCTGCTCGTCACGAAGAACTGCACGCACTTCATGGGCGTCCCCACGATGTACATCGCCCTGCTGGAGGCCGCCAAGACCGACCCGCGCCGCCCCAAGCTCACCAGCGCCTTGTCCGGCGGCGCGTCCCTGCCGCTCAAGGTCCTCGAAAGCTTCCAGGAGACCTTCCAGACGACGGTCTTCGAGGGCTACGGCCTCACCGAGACATCGCCCGTCGCCACGTTCAACCAGAAGGGTTGGCCGTGCAAGCCGGGCACCGTCGGCCGGCCGATCTGGGGTGTCGACGTCGAGATCGCCGCCGCCGAGGTCGAGGGCCGCATCGAGCTGCTGCCGTCCGGCGAGCTCGGCGAGGTCGTGATCCGCGGCCACAACGTCATGGCCGGCTACCTCAACAATCCGGACGCCACCGCCGAGGTCATGGTCGACGGCTGGTTCCGCTCCGGCGACCTCGGCACCAAGGACTCCGACGGCTACGTCTCGATCGTCGACCGCAAGAAGGACATGGTCCTCCGCGGCGGCTTCAACGTGTATCCGCGCGAAGTCGAGGAGGTGCTGCTGCGCCACGCCGACATCGCCCAGGTCGCGGTCATCGGCGTGCCCGACGACACGTACGGCGAGGAGGTCTGCGCCGTCGTCGTGCCGCAGGAGGGCAGCACTCCCGACCCGGCCGAGATCGTCGCGTGGAGCAAGACCCAGCTCGCCGGCCACAAGTACCCGCGCAAGGTCGAGTTCGTCGACGCGTTCCCCCTCGGGCCCGAGCGGCAAGGTGCTCAAGCGCGAACTGGTCGCCCGCTTCACGAACCCCTGAACCCTTTCCAGCTACGACCGGCCGGAGCTGTCCTTGCGGCCGGCTGGCTGGCGTGGTCGTCCGCGGCCCCGCAGGACCGCCCGCCGATAAGCTCGCTGCGTGCTGGTTCTCGTCATCGACACCGCGACCGCCGCCGTCACCGCAGGTGTTGCCTGGGTGGGTCGGAGCGGCGTCGAACTGCGCGCCGACCGGGTCACCGTGGACGCGCGCCGGCACGGTGAGGCGCTCGCCCCGAACATCCAGGAGTGCCTGGCGGCAGCGGGTTCCGCCGTCGCCGACCTGGGCGCCGTCGTGGCGGGCGTCGGGCCGGGTCCGTTCACCGGCCTTCGGGTCGGGCTGGTCACGGCGGCGGCGCTGGGCGACGCGCTGCGGATCCCGACCTACGGCGTGTGCACGCTCGACGCGATCGGCGAGCCTGCCGGGCCGTACCTCGTCGCCACCGACGCGCGGCGCCGCGAGGTGTACTGGGCCACCTACGACGCCGACGGGCGCCGCCTCACCGGCCCGGCAGTCGACAAGCCGGCCGACGTGCGGGCGTGGCTCGACGAGCAACCGCTCGACCAACCCCAGCTCGACGGGCCGCCGCTGGCCGGACCGCCGCCGCTGTGGGCCGCCGGTGCAGGGGCGCACCTGTACGGCGACGTCCTCGGCCTGCCCGTCCGCGACCCGGACCGCCCGTCGGTGCGGCTCCTCGCCGAGCGTGCCGCGCTCCGGATCCGGGAGGGAGCGCCGTCCGAGCAGCTGACACCGCTGTACCTGCGCCGCCCGGACGCCGTGGAGCCCACCGCCCGCAAGGTGGTCCTGCGGTGAGATTGGGGAGCTCCGCGCCACAATCCCACCGCAGCGTGCGGCTCGTCCCGATGCGGTGGTGGCACATCGCGGCGCTCGCCCCGATCGAGCGGGACCTGTTCGGCGCCGAGGAGTGGTCGCCGGCCACGTTCTGGTCCGAGCTGGCGCAGCCGGACACCCGCTACTACCGCGTGGCGCTCGACGGCGACGAGGTCGTGGGGTACGCCGGGCTCTGCACCTACGACGACCAGTCCTGGGTGCAGAACATCGCGGTGCGCGCGGACCGGCAGGGGCACGGGATCGGCTCCACCCTCCTCGACGACCTGCTGGCGGAGGCGGCGCGGCGGGAGTCCAAGCAGGTGGCGCTGGAGGTCCGGGCGGACAACGCCACCGCTCAGCGGCTGTACGCTCGCCGCGGGTTCGAGGCGGTCGCGGTGCGCAAGGGCTACTACCAGCCGAGCAACACCGACGCTGTCGTGATGGTGCGAGAGGAAACATGACACCGCTGGTGCTCGGCATCGAGACGTCCTGCGACGAGACCGGCGTGGGCATCGTCCGTGGTCACACGCTGCTCGCCGACGCGGTGGCGTCCAGCGTGGAGAGCCACGCGCGGTTCGGCGGCGTGGTGCCGGAGGTGGCGAGCCGCGCGCACCTGGAGGCGATGGTCCCGACCGTGCAGCGCGCGCTCGACGACGCCGGCGTCACCCTCCAGGACCTCGACGCGATCGCCGTCACGGCGGGTCCCGGGTTGGCCGGCGCCCTGCTGGTGGGCGTCGCGGCGGCCAAGGCGTACTCCCTCGCGCTCGACAAGCCGCTGTACGGCGTGAACCACCTGGCCGCGCACGTCGCCGTGGACACCCTCGAACACGGCCCGCTGCCCGAGCCGGCGCTGGCGCTGCTCGTGTCGGGCGGGCACTCGTCGCTGCTGCTCGTGGACGACCTCACCGCCGACGTGAAGCCGCTCGGCGCCACGATCGACGACGCCGCGGGCGAGGCGTTCGACAAGGTCGCCCGCCTGCTCGGCCTGCCGTTCCCCGGGGGTCCGTACATCGACAAGGCGGCGCGCGACGGTGATCGGGCCTTCGTGAGCTTCCCGCGTGGCCTCACCGGCCCGCGCGACCTCGCCGAGCACCGGTTCGACTTCTCGTTCTCGGGGCTCAAGACGGCCGTGGCGCGCTGGGTCGAGGCGCGCGAGCGGGACGGCGAACCGGTACCGGTCAACGACGTCGCCGCGTCGTTCCAGGAGGCCGTCGTGGACGTGCTCACCGCCAAGGCTGTCGACGCCTGCCGTGAGCACGGCGTCGAGACGTTGCTGGTCGGCGGCGGTGTGGCGGCGAACTCGCGGCTCCGGGCCCTCGCCGAGGAGCGCTGCGCCAAGGCCGGCATCACCCTGCGCGTACCGCGTCCCAAGCTCTGCACGGACAACGGCGCGATGGTGGCGGCGCTCGGTTCGCATCTGGTGGCCGCCGGCATCGCACCGTCCACGCTGGACATCCCGGCGGACTCGTCGATGCCTGTCACGGAGGTACGGGTGTGATCGTCCGTATGTGGGAGGTCGTGGCGTACCCGGAGGCGCACGACGACGTGCTGAGCTGGGTCTGCGACGTCGGCCTGCCGCGCATCGAGGCCGAGGTCGGGCACATCTCCAGCGAGGTGTTCACGTCCACCGACCACCGGATCGTCGTGATCTCGCGGTGGCGCGGTCGCACGGTCGACCTACCCGACCCGCCCCGCCACCTGACCAAGCGCGCGCCGCACTCCTGGGACTTCAGCCTTGTCGACTCGCTTGAGCGGTTCGTGAACCGCACGTCGTGCTCGACGTGGACACCGGCGTCGACGACGCTCTGGCGATCCTGCTGGCCACGCGCTCGCCGGCCCTGGACGTCCGCGCGATCACGTGCGTCGCGGGGAACACGCAGGTCGACAAGGTGGTCACGAACACCCTCAAGGTTCTGGACGCCGCCGGAGCGGGCGACATCCCCGTGGCTCGCGGCGCCGACCGGCCGCTCGTGGAGTCCGCTCGCGACGCCCGGCACGTCCACGGTGAGGACGGCATGGCCGACCTCGGGCTGCCCACCTCGGAGCGCCGCCCGGTGGACGAGCACGCGGTCGAGCTGCTGCACCGGACTCTGACGGCGCAGGAGCCGATCACGCTCGTCACGCTCGCACCGCTCACCAACATCGCCCTGCTCCTGCGCACGTACCCAGAGGTCGCCCCGAACCTGGCGAGGATCGTCGTCATGGGCGGCACCGCCGTCGTCGGCAACGCCACGGCGAGCGCCGAGTTCAACGTGCGGCACGATCCGGAGGCCGCGGCGATCGTGTTCTCGGCGGGTGTCCCGATCACGATGTACGGGTTGGACGTGTTCTACGAACCGACCATCGACGAGCCCACGAGCGCGCGGCTCGCCGCGTCGTCCGAACCGGCGGCGCAGCTCGCCGGCCGGTTGCTGGAGCACCAGATCGGCCGGTACCGCGGCGGAGGCAGCCTCGGCGACGCGGGCGCGGTCGCGTCCGTGATCGACCCGGAGGGGCTGCGCACCGAGCGGCACCCCGTGCGCATCGAGCTGGGCGGCGCGTTCACCCGCGGGCAGACCGTCGTCGACCGGCGCGACTGGGCCGGCGACCTCGACCACGATCCGTACGTTGCGGCGCACCCGAAGCCGGTTCCCGTCGACGTGGCGCTCGGCGTCGACGCGGCGCGGTACCGCGAGCTGTTCCTCCAAAACCTGTAGCGGTTGGATTGTGGAGTCAGAGTCCACAATCCAACCGCTGACCCGCTCAGACGGGGTGCACTCCGGGCACCCTGTCCTCCACGACGAACGACGCCCGCGTGCGCACGGCGGCGCCCGGTGTTCGCACGGTCGGCACGACCCGGTAGTCGGCGCGCAGTTGGCCGCGCTCGATCCGGGTCAGGGTGTAGCCGCGCTGGTTGTTGTAGAACCTCAGGTGCGGGTTGATCTTGAGGAACGGGTGGTCCGCGGGGATCGAGTCGGCACCGTCGCCGCCGCTGGTGATCGACGTGCACACCAGTTCGGTGCCCACCGTCTTCGACGCCGGGTCGTCGTAGTCGAGCTTGAGGTCGCTGACCCAGCTGGCGTGGACGTCACCCGTGAGCACCACCGGGTTGCGGACTCCGGCGTCCACCCAGCCGCGGGTGATGCGGTCACGCGAGGCGGTGTACCCGTCCCAGGCGTCCATGCTGGTGGCCTTCACGGGGCCGGCGGTGTTGTCGCGCTGGGCGAAGAACACCTGCTGGCCGACGACGTCCCAGCGCGCGCCGGACTCGCGGAACCCCTCCAGCAGCCAGCGCTCCTGCTCGGGGCCGGTGATCGAGCGCACCGGGTCGGACGCCGCCGGGCACGTCTTGTACCCGTCCCCGCAGGCCTGGTCGTCGCGGTACTGCCGGGTGTCGAGCAGGTGGAACGTCGCCAGCCGTCCCCACCGGACACGCCGGTAGAGCTGCATGTCGATCCCGCGCGGCACGGACGCCCGGCGCAACGGCATGTTCTCGTAGTACGCCTGGAATGCGGCGGCTCGGCGCGCGAGGAAGTTCGGCTGGGCGTTCTCGGGGACCTCGTCCGCCCAGTTGTTGTCCACCTCGTGGTCGTCCCAGACCACCAGCCACGGCGCGGCGGCGTGGGCGGCCTGCAGGTCGGCGTCCGCCTTGTACTGGGCGTGCCGCTGGCGGTAGTTCGCGAGCGTCTCGGTCTCCGGGCCCGGCGTGGTCGCGCGGGTTGCCGCCCGGGATCGTGTACACCCCGGCCTTGTACTCGTACTGGTAGTCGCCGAGGTGCAGCACCACGTCGGGCGCGTCCTCGGCGAGCCGGCGGTATGCGGTGAAGTACCCGTGCTCGAACTGCGAGCAGGACGCGAACGCCATGGTCAGGGCCGGTCCGAACGTGCCGGGCGCGGGGCGGTCCTGGTGCGGCCGACCGGAGAGACGTGCCGGCCGGTGCGGAACCGGTACCAGTAGTCGCGGCCGGGGGCGAGGCCGGCCAGTTCGACGTGGACGCTGTGCGCCTGCTCGGGCCGCGCCTGCACACGCCCGCGCCGCACGACCCGCCGGAACCGCTCGTCGGCGGCGAGTTCCCACTCGACCGTCACGGGACGGGCCGGCATCCCGCCCATGCCATCCTCGGCGAGAGGGGTCGTGGCGAGCCGGGTCCACAGGACGACGCCGTGGTGGCTCGGATCTCCGGAGGCCACCCCAAGCGTGAACGGATCAGGTGCCGCGGCCCGCACAGGGCCGGGTAGGACGGCGACGGCACCAACGGCGATGCTGCCGGCGAGGACGGATCGGCGAGTCATTCCGGTCATGGCTGGTCCTCCAGCGACGACGATCGGGTCCTGCCCACGTCACCAGCCCGGGGTGGCGACCGGGCGAACGCAGGGTGCCGCCGGGCCGAACGCTCAGCGCGCCTCCACCCCGCACAGGATCATCGTCGGCGCGCCGGCCACGCGGGTGAGCACGACCGTCGCCTCGGCGTCACCTCTGAGCTTGAGCTGCCGGCGCAGTTCCTCCGGGGTGACCGCCGATCCGCGCTTCTTGATCGTCAGCGTGCCGACGCCGCGTTCCCGTAGCAGCGCGCGCAGGCGCTTGACCGAGAACGGCAGCACGTCCGTCACCGGGTACGCCCGCGCGTACGGCGTCTCGACCAGCTCGTCGGTCGTCAGGTACGCGATGGTCGGGTCGAGCAGGTTGGCACCGAGCTGGTCGGCGAGTTCGGCGACGAGATGGGCCCGTACGACGGCACCGTCCGGGTCGTACAGCCAGCTCCGCACGGGACCGGCGGACGCGCGCAGCAGCCCGGTGCCCGTCAGCCCAGAGCCGGCCGGCAGCAGCGTGGCCCGCCGCGGTGCCGTGGCCAGGTCGCCGAACCAGAGCGCCGCCTCGACGACGTCGCCGCCGACCGAGACCCACTCGGCCTCGGCACCGTCCGGTACGAGCGCGTGGTCGATCCCGGGCGCCACTTTCACGCCGGTACGCGGCACCCGTGCGGCCAGGTCCAGCAGGAACGACCAGGGCGGCGAGTAGGCGTTCGGGTCGAACACCCGCCGCCCGCCGGCCCGCCGCGCCGGATCGCAGAACGCGGCGTCGTACCCGGAGAGGTCGAAGGTCGTGGCGTCCGCGCACACCACGCGAGCGTCGAGCCCGAGCGCGGCCACGTTGGCGGCGGCGACGGCGGCGGTGGCCGGATCTGCGTCCACCCCGGTGACGTCGAGCCCGGCGCGGGCCAGCGCGATCAGGTCGGCGCCGATGCCACAGCAGAGGTCCACCACTTTCTCGGCGCCGGAGAACCGGGCCGCGCGTCGCTCGGCGACGACGGAACGGGTCGCCTGCTCGACACCGTCCGGTGTGAAGAACATCAGAACGGCGTCCGCACCGAACTTCGCCACGGCCCGCTCCCGCAGCCGGACCTGCGTCAACGCGGCGGCGGCCAGCTCCGGGTCGTGCCCGGCGGCGCGCAGCCGGCTCGCCGCGCCGAGCGCGTCCGCGGTGCCGAGAGCGGTCGCGTCGTCCAGCGCGGCGGCGCCGGCGGGGGTGCGTAGCAGCTCGATGTTCACGGCTCCCATCCTCGCGTGTTCATTCAGTGAACAGCGGTCGCACTTTTCCGCCTTATAGCCCGGAAAATTACGACCACTCCTGACAGACTTTGCCACCGACCGGACACCGGGCGGGTGTATCCGGCGGGGGAAGCTGGGGAGGCTTCGTGGTGGGCCGAGGTATGCGCGCGATCGCGGTGGTGGCGGCCACCGCGATGTTGGCCGCGTGTGGGCAGATGTCGGAGAGCGGTGAGTCCACGACGATCACCGTGTGGGACTACTACGGCTCGGCGACGCCGATCAAGCCGGCGCTGGAGGCGTTCGCGAAGGCGCATCCGGACATCAAGGTCAAGCACGTGCCGCGCGAGTACGACGACATCAAGGCTGAGTTCGCCGACGGCCCCGGACCGGACGTGTCCACCCTGGACCTCACCTGGTTACCCGCGCTCGCCGACGGGGGCGACCTCGCGGACCTGCGCAAGGTGTCCGGCAACAAGATCAACGGGCAGGACTTCGAGCACGTCTACCCGTCGACGGCCCTCGACGCGATGCGCTACGACGACCGGTACGTCGCCGCGCCGCTCGACTTCGACACGTACGCGCTCTACTACCGCACCGACCTGTTCAAGCAGGCGGGCATCAAGGTCCCGCGCACCTGGCAGGAACTGCGCGAGGCTGCGCGCGCGCTGGCCGGCACAGCGGACAGGAACGGACAACCGGGCAAGTCACGGGTGCAGATCGGACCGGACACGTTCCACTTCGCCCAGCTCCTCTACCAGGACGGCGGCACGGTGCTCGACCCGGCCGGCGAGCGCGCCACGTTCGCCGGGGCGAGCGGGGTCAGGGCGCTCACGGCGTACCGCGATCTGCTCGACGACGGCGGCATCTACTGGGGGCCCGAGCGGGCGGACTCGTCCGGCATGGAGGGCATCAATGACGGCCGGATCGCGATGTTCATCAACGGGCCGTTCATGATGGGCGTCCTCAAGGACGGCGCGCCCGACCAGTCCGGCAAGTGGGGCGTCACGCAGGTGCCGTCTCTCGGTGCGCCCGACGACGAGCGCCCCGGGTACCTCGGCGGCACCGGACTCGGCATCCCCGAGAACGCGCGCCACAAGCAGGCCGCGTGGAAGTTCGTCCAGTTCATGCTCAAGATCGAGCAGCAGCACGGAGTGGTCGAGCACGCGGGCGCAGCGCCGACCACCAACGAGGCGATCCTCGAACTGGAGCTCACCGATCCTGATCCGTACTTCAGCAACCAGCAGCCGTACCTCGTGTACCTCGACGCACTCGCGTCGGCCCGCCCGATGCCGCGGGTCAAGGAGTGGAGCGAGGTCGACGCGGTCATCAACACCGCCGTCGAGACGGCGTTGCAGGGCAAGAAGTCGCCTCAGGACGCGCTCGGCGAAGCGGCGAAGAAGGTGGATCAGATCCTCGCCGCGCCGTGAGTCAGCCCGATGAACGCGTCGGCGTCGACCACGGCGGCGCCGCCGGGATCGTTGTTGAAGTAGACGTACACGTCTCCGGACCCGAATGCGTCTAGCCGTTCGGCCCACGAGAGCAGGGCGCGCCGGCCGTACCGTGGATGCGGCTGCGCCCTGCCCTCGTGCATCCGCAGGTACCCCCAGCCGGCGGTGCGCCACAGCGGGGTGACGGGCCGGCCGAGCCGGTCGGCCCAGCACAGCGCTGCGCCGTGGTCGGTGAGGACGTCGCGGATCCGGTCGGTCCACCACGAGTCGTGCCGCGGCTCGACCGCCACGCGGATCTGCGCCGGGAAGGCGTCGAGGCAGGCGGCGAGCAGGCCGGGGTCGGCACGTAGCGTCGGCGGCAACTGCAGGAGAACCGGTCCGAGCCGGTCGCCGAGGCCGGCGGCGCGGTCGAGTAGGCGGCGCACCGGTTCCTCCGGGTCGCGCAGCCGCTTGATGTGCGTCAGGTACCGGCTGGCCTTCACCGCCACGACGAAGCCCGGCGGGGTGCGGTCACGCCAGGACTCGAACACCGACCGCTCCGGCAGCCGGTAGAACGCGTTGTTCACCTCGACAGTGCGGAAATGCTCCGCGTACACCTCCAGCCAGCGCCGCTGCGGGACGCCGACGGGGTAGAGCCGGCCGTGCCAGTCGGCGTACTGCCAGCCGGACGTGCCGACGAACCTGGGCCCAGCGGCCGGGAGCGGGAACCTGGTCACCGGGAACCCCTTCCCCGGTGACCTCCGGTCAAACCGGTCAGAGCGCACACCGACAGGGCCTGGCCGTCCCTGTCGGCGCGCTCTACGACTCCGGGTGCTCGATCACCGCGTCGGGGCCGGGGAAGATCAGTCCACGGTGCCCATCGCCGAATTCCACCAGGTAGGGCGGCTGCCCTTCCGGGCCGCGTACTTCGAGGATCTGGCCGATCTGGTCGTGGACGCCGACCGTATGGCTGTGCACATGCACCCTGTCGCCGATCTGTGCCTGCATGTTCCGCACCTCCGCTGGGAGACGAGCGCGCTGGGTTCGTGAGCCAGTCTCGTCCCGGTTGCGCCGGTTGTGAATACCCGTGTTTTGCTGCCCGTTGGCACTCGTCTTGACGGAGTGCTAGCCGCGCAATAACCTTCCGGTTAGCACTCGCCTGCCGAGTGTGCCAACTCGCAACGGTGACCCGATCCCCGCGACGGCGGGCCACCGCGTAACTAGAAGCCCCATATCTGCACCCCAGAAGGGGGAGGATCCAAGCGTGACGACCGCAACCAAGGTCAACATCAAGCCGCTCGAGGACCGCATCGTCGTTCAGGCCAACGAGGCCGAGACCACGACCGCCTCGGGGATCGTCATTCCGGACACCGCCAAGGAGAAGCCCCAGGAGGGCACCGTCATCGCGGTCGGTCCGGGTCGCTTCGACGACAACGGCAACCGGGTTCCGCTCGACGTCAAGGTCGGCGACACCGTCATCTACTCGAAGTACGGCGGCACCGAGGTCAAGTACGGCGGCGAGGAGTACCTGGTGCTCTCCGCCCGCGACGTCCTCGCGGTCATCGAGAAGTAATCGCCGTCGGGTCGCCCCGGAGCCGCATGGTTCCGGGGCGTCTCGCGTGAAGGGACCTGTGAATGGCCAAGATCCTCAGCTTCTCCGACGATGCCCGCTCGGGTCTTGAGCGCGGCGTCAACAAGCTTGCCGACGTGGTGAAGGTGACGCTCGGTCCGAAGGGCCGCAACGTCGTGCTGGACAAGAAGTTCGGCGCCCCGACCATCACCAACGACGGTGTGACGATCGCCCGCGAGGTCGAGCTGACCGACCCGTACGAGAACCTCGGTGCGCAGCTCGCCAAGGAGGTCGCCACCAAGACGAACGACGTGGCTGGCGACGGCACCACCACGGCCACCGTGCTGGCCCAGGCGATGGTCCGTGAGGGCCTGCGCAACGTGGCGGCCGGCGCCAACCCGATCGGCCTCAAGCGCGGCATCGACGCCGCCGCAGCAGCGATCAACGACGCGCTGCTCAGCGCGGCCACCGAGATCCAGACGAAGGACGACATCGCCCACGTCGCCACGATCTCCGCTCAGGACGCCACCATCGGCGACATGATCGCGCAGGCGCTCGACACGGTCGGCAAGGACGGTGTGATCACCGTCGAGGAGTCGACCACCACCCAGACCGAGCTGGAGGTCACCGAGGGCCTGCAGTTCGACAAGGGCTACATCTCGCCGTACTTCGTCACGGACACGGAGGCGATGGAGGCGATCCTCGATGACGCCCGCATCCTCATCGTCAACGGCAAGATCTCCTCGATCGCCGAGCTGCTCCCGCTGCTGGAGAAGGTCGTCGAGCTGAAGAAGCCGCTGCTGATCATCGCCGAGGACGTCGAGGGCGAGGCGCTGTCCACGCTCGTCGTCAACTCGATCCGCAAGACGATCACCGCCGTGGCGGTCAAGGCGCCGGGCTTCGGCGACCGCCGCAAGGCCATGCTCGGCGACATCGCCGCCCTCACCGGTGCGCAGGTCGTGTCGGCCGAGGTCGGCCTCAAGCTCGACCAGGTCGGCCTCGAGGTGCTGGGCTCCGCCCGGCGCGTCACCGTCACCAAGGACACCACCACGATCGTGGACGGTGGCGGCGACGCGGCCGACATCGCCGCCCGGGTCGCGCAGATCAAGGCCGAGATCGAGGCCAGCGACTCCGACTGGGACCGCGAGAAGCTCCAGGAGCGGCTCGCGAAGCTGGCCGGTGGGGTCGGCGTGATCCGCGTCGGCGCCGCCACCGAGGTGGAGCTCAAGGAGAAGAAGCACCGCCTGGAGGACGCGATCTCGGCCACCAAGGCCGCGGTCGAGGAGGGCATCGTGGCCGGCGGCGGCGTCGCGCTGGTGCAGGCCTCGCACGTCCTCGACAAGGACCTCGGTCTGGTCGGCGACGAGGCCACGGGCGTGACGGTCGTCCGCAAGGCGCTCGTCGAGCCGCTGCGCTGGATCGCCGAGAACGCGGGCCACGAGGGCTACGTCGTGGTCCACAAGGTGCAGGAGCTGGGCCCTGGCCACGGCCTCAACGCCGCCACCGGCGAGTACGGCGACCTGCTCAAGCAGGGCATCGTCGACCCGGTGAAGGTCACCCGCAACGCGGTCGTGAACGCCGCCTCCATCGCCGGCATGCTGCTCACCACGGAGAGCCTCGTGGTCGAGAAGCCCGCCGAGGAGGAGCCTGAACGGCCACTCGCACGGCGGTCACGGGCACGGCCACTCGCACGGCCCGGGCTTCTGAGCCACACGAAGGCCCGGCACCTGCTCCGCAGGCGCCGGGCCTTCGTCGACTCTCGGATCAGCCGGCGGCGACGAGCGGGTGGCCGAGCATCTGCTCGCGCTCGCTCTCGCTCAAACCGCCCCAAACCCCGTAGGGTTCGCGGACGGCGAGCGCGTGCGCGCGGCACTGCGCCACGACGGGGCAGCTGCGGCACACCGCCTTGGCCTCCGCCTCCCGGCGTGAACGTGACGGCCCGCGTTCCCCTTCGGGATGGAAGAAGAGGGAGCTGTCGAGGCCACGGCAGGCACCGTGCAGCTGCCAGTCCCACAGATCGGTGTTCGGACCTGGAAGGCGACGGATGTCTGCCATCACGCACTCCTCTCAGCCCGCGAAGAAGCCGGCCGGTGGGGATCGACTTCCACACGGTTGCCCGTTGACCCGGCAACCAAACCTCCGATCGTGACGAGCGGCGAACACGAGCTGTTCCACGGGTCGCCGGCGCGCGCCCTGCCGCAGCTCACGGCTGGTGAAGGCCCCAGAACGCGCTGGTTGCTCGGCGCAGCCCTGGGTGCACTGGGACGCTACGGCGAGGCCCGGAGGGCGCTCAGCGGCTGCCTGAACGGGCCGTACGCGTCGTTGGCGGCGTCGACTCTGGCCAGCCACTACCGCCAGCTGGGCCGGCACGACGAGGCGCCCGGCTGGGACCAGCGGGCCCTGTCGCTGGCCGCCGATCCCGAGGCGCTGTTCGACGCCCGCATCGGCCTGGCCGCGGACGCGGTCGGCGCAGGCGACCTGGCGGCGGCCCGGGCCGGGCTCGCCGCTGCGGCCGCATCGCAGTGTGATGCAGATCGCCCGATGGCCGCGCGCGCCGCATCACACGCCGGGGCGGACTGGCGCCGCCGCGTCCGGCACGGCTGGGTCGAGACGGAGATCGCGCTGCTCGCGGGCGACCCTTCGGAAGCCTGCCGGGTGGCCGAGACGGCACTCACGATCGCCGAGGATGCCGCCGCTCCTCGTCACGTCGCCAAGTGCCTGCTGTTTCTCGGCGCCTCGCGCCACGTCGCAGGCGACGCCGATGCCGGCGCGACGCTGCACCGGGCCAGCCAGCAGGCCGCCGCTGCCGGCGCGCTGCCGCTGTACTGGGTCGCGGAGTACCTGTTGTCCCAGCGTGGGAGTGCGGAGTTCCACCTGGCGAGATCCGCGGCGGCCGTTCTGGAGATCGCCGCCGGCCTCCCCGATGACGACCGTAAGCGCTGGCTGGACCGCGTTGATATCGCCGGTATCGTGGCGGTAACCGCGTAATTTCACGCCTGCTGACCCCGGCATCGACCCTCCACGGTTCCGCGCAACCGGCCTCCACGGGATACCGTCGGGTACCGGTTCCGGCCGGGCACGTCGTAACGGACAGGTTCGGGGTAGCGATGAATGCAGAGAACAACGAGCGCGAGCTCAACGCGCTCGCTGCTTGCGCTGCTCAGGACGACAACCAGGCCATGGCCGAGTTGCTCGGCCGGCTCCGACCCATGGTCGTGCGGTACTGCCGCGCGCGCCTCGGCCGGGCCGGCGGAGGGCTCTACACCACGGCCGACGACGTGGCTCAGGAGGTGTGCCTCGCGGTGATGAACGCCCTTCCCCGGTACCGCGATCTCGGCCGCCCCTTCAGCGCGTTCGTCTTCGGGATCGCGTCCCACAAGGTGAACGACGCTCACCGCGGCGCCTCCCGCGACCTGAGCCAGCCGGTCGAGGTCGTCCCCGAGCTGGAGGACAACGGCCGCGGACCGGAGTCGCAGGCGCTCGCCGCCGACGAAGCCCGCCAGCTGCACGCGCTGCTGGAGACGCTGCCAGAGGCGCACCGCGACGTGCTGGTGCTGCGGGTAGCCGTGGGGCTCTCCGCCGAGGAGACCGGCAACGTGCTCGGCATGACACCCGGCGCCGTCCGGGTCACCCAGCACCGGGCGCTCGCCCGGCTACGACAGCGCGTGATGGGAACGGAGGAGGTGTCCGCATGAGCCAGCAACCACTGGACGCCGACGCCGTCCTCAGGGACGACGCGCTTCTGGACGCGCTCGGCCGCGGCGAACTGCTGCCTGAGTACGGCGACGACGCCACCGCCAAGCTGCTGCTGGCCTGGCGCGACGACGTGGCAGACACCGCCGGCCTGCCCGACATGACCCCGGCCGCGCCAGTGCGCTCGATCGGCACCGCGCGGGTGCCGGAGCAGCCCGTCGCCGAGCGTCGCCGGTTCCACCTGAGCCGCCGCATGGCGATCGCCGCCGCGTTCGCCGCGTTCGCGGCCGGATCGGTCGGCAGCGTGGCCGCCGCCGGGGTCGCCGAGCCCGGCAGCCCGCTCTGGCCCATCACGAAGGTGGTCTACGAGGACCGCGCCAAGTCGTTAGAGGCCCGCGAGGGTGCACTGTCCCTGCTGCGCGAGGCGCGCGAGGCCGCCGAACGCAACGACCCAGAGCGTGCGCAGGAACTGCTCGACACCGCCCTGGCCGAGGCCGGCGACGTCAGCGACGAGGCCGACATGGACAAGATCCGCGCCGAGGCCGAGCAGGTGCAGGACGCGATCGACGAGCCGGTTCCGCCGGCCCAGCTGCCGCAGCCGCCGGTGCCGACGTCCTCGCCCGACCCGGTTCCCTCGACGCCGCCGAGCACCGAGCCGACGTCGCCCCCGAGCCCGACGCCCGGCCCCGTCGAGCCGTCCCCGGATGCTCCGCCGCCCTCGCCCGACCCGAGCCCCACTCCGTCGTCGGAGCCGACCACGGGAATGGCGCCTGACAACCCGCAGGCCCCGGCCACCTGAGCCCAGCAGCTGCCAGCCGCTGTGGTCCAACGTCGGCATGCCGACATTGAGTGCGCTCAGCGGTATCCAAGGTCGGCATGCCGACATTGGCGTACGGGGTGCGGTGGCAGCGCCGCCTCAGGCCTCGTCGTCGGAGTCGTCGTCCTCGACGGCGTCCTGAGCGCCGTCGGCGTAGCCGCGGGCGTACTCCCAGGTGACGTACTCGGCCGGATCCGGGTCGAACGCCGGCTCGTGCACCCGCGTGCGCCCCTGCTCGAGCAGGTGGCGGAGGTTCGCGCGGAGAAGGTCCCAGGCGAAGTAGTGCGGGACGTGACAGTCCTCGCAGTCGACCGTGAGCCCGCGGACACCCCGGGCGGACAGCAGGGCCTCGTACACCTCCAGATCTGCGAGGTCGTCGAGCACGTCCTGCCGCTCTTCCGGGCTCAGCGGATCCACCCGGCCGTCTTCGTCGTCTATCGCGAAGGCCGGATCGGTCGGATCACCCGCGAACGGGTCCATCGGCTCATCGTGCACCCTCACACGGTAACCCCCATGGCCATTGCCCGCGTTCCCTACCAGCAGACGCGATCACCTCGTAACCTCATCAGGCCCGACCGGGCGGGAGCGAGGCCGGCGCGCCCGGCGGTTAGGATGGACCATCGGCGGCCCTCGTCTCGCCGATCTCTTCCCAGGTCAGCGTGAAGATCGGATGGATTGATGGACCTGTCGCCCACAGGTATCCCGGACAAGTTCGCCCTGATGGGGCTCACCTACGACGACGTGCTACTGCTACCGGCCGGGTCGGACTTCGTACCCAGCGAGGCCGACACGACCAGCAAGGTCACCCGGAACATCACGGTCAAGGTGCCGTTGCTGTCCTCGGCGATGGACACGGTCACCGAGGCCCGGATGGCGATCGCGATGGCCCGGCAGGGCGGCGTCGGCGTGCTCCACCGGAACCTCTCCATCGACGACCAGGCCCAGCAGGTCGACATGGTGAAGCGGTCCGAGGCCGGCATGATCACCAACCCGGTCACCTGCTCGCCGAACGACACGCTCCGCGAGGTCGACCAGATGTGCGGGCGGTACCGCATCTCCGGCCTGCCCGTGGTCGACGCCGACGGCGTCCTCGTCGGCATCGTCACCAACCGCGACATGCGCTGGGAGACCGACCACAACCGCCCGGTGCGCGAGATCATGACGCCGATGCCGCTGGTCACGGCGCCGGTCGGCGTGAGCGCCGACGAATCGCTGCGGCTGCTGCGCCAGCACAAGATCGAGAAGCTGCCGCTGGTCGACGCCGACGGCCGGCTCCAGGGCCTGATCACCGTCAAGGACTTCGTCAAGCGCGACCAGTACCCCCTGTCCACCAAGGACTCCTCCGGCCGGCTGGTCGTCGCGGCGGCCGTCGGGGTCGGCGAGGATGCCTACAAGCGCGCCCGCACGCTGGTCGACGCCGGGGTCGACATCATCATGGTCGACACCGCGCACGGCCACTCCACCTCGGTGCTGGAGATAGTGCGCCAGCTCAAGGCCGACGTGCAGGTCGACGTCGTCGGCGGCAACGTCGCCACCCGCGAGGGCGCGCAGGCTCTGATCGATGCCGGCGCCGACGGCATCAAGGTCGGTGTCGGCCCGGGTTCGATCTGCACCACACGCGTCGTCGCCGGTGTCGGCGTCCCGCAGGTCACCGCGATCCACCAGGCGTCGCTGGCCGCCAAGCCCGCGGGCGTGCCGGTGATCGGCGACGGCGGCCTCCAGTACTCGGGCGACATCGCGAAGGCGATCGTGGCCGGCGCCGACACGGTGATGCTCGGCTCGCTGCTCGCCGGCGTCGAAGAGAGCCCCGGCGACCTGATCTTCATCAGCGGCAAGCAGTTCAAGTCGTACCGGGGAATGGGTTCGCTCGGCGCGATGCAGTCGCGCGGCCAGGCCAAGTCGTACTCCAAGGACCGGTACTTCCAGGACGACGTCCTCTCCGACGACAAGCTCGTCCCCGAGGGCATCGAGGGCCAGGTTCCGTTCCGCGGCCCGCTCGCCGCCGTGGCGCACCAGCTCGTCGGCGGCCTGCGGGCCGCCATGGGGTACGCCGGCACCCGCACGATCCCCGAGCTGTACGAGCGCGGCCGGCTCGTGCAGATCACTGCCGCCGGGCTCAAGGAGAGCCACCCACACGACATCCAGATGACGGTCGAGGCGCCGAACTACCACAGCCGATAGCTGCGGAAGCCGTCCGAAAGGCGGCGTGAGAGGATCCATCCCGTGCGGGACATCGTCGAAGTTGGCATGGGAAAGAGCGCTCGCCGGGCGTACCACCTCGAGGACGTCGCGGTGGTGCCCTCACGGCGCACACGGGACGTCGACGACGTCTCGATCGCGTGGCAGATAGACGCCTTCCGGTTCGACCTGCCGCTGGTGGCGCACCCGTCCGACGCGACCATGAGCCCGGCCATGTGCGCGCGCGTCGGCAAGCTGGGCGGGCTCGGCGTGCTCAACGCCGAGGGCCTCTGGACCCGCTACGAGGACCCGACCAAGCTCCTTGAGGAACTGGCCGACCTGGAACCGGGCCACAACCGCACCGAGCGCCTCCAGCAGGTCTACGCCGAGCCGGTGAAGCCCGAGCTGATCACCGAGCGGATCAAGCAGATCCGCGAGGAGGGCGTGGTCAGCGCGGTCCGCGTCTCGCCGCAGAACACGCTCGCGCTCGCGGGCGCCGCGATCTCGGCCGGCGTCGACCTGCTCGTCATCCAGGGCACGATCGTCTCCGCCGAGCACGTCAGCGTCGGCGGCACGTCGCCGCTCAACCTCAAGCGGTTCATCGCCGACCTCGACGTACCGGTCGTCGTCGGCGGCTGCGCCAATTACCAGACCGCGCTGCACCTCATGCGCACCGGCGCGGCCGGCGTCATCGTCGGCATGGGCGCCGACGACTGGGCCACCACCGACGAGGTCCTCGGCATCCGCGTCCCGATGGCCACCGCGATCGGCGACGCCGCTGCGGCCCGCCGCGACTACCTCGACGAGACCGGCGGCCGGTACGTCCACGTCATCGCCGACGGCAACATGGAGACGAGCGGTGACATCGTCAAGGCCCTGGCCTGCGGCGCCGACGCCGTGATGCTCGGCAAGCCCCTCTCGATGGCCGCGGAGGCACCCGCCGCCGGCGCGTGGTGGCACTCGGCGGCGTCCCACCCCAAGCTGCCGCGCGGCGGTTACGTCGGCCGGGACGAGTCCTGGCCGCTGGGCAGCCTCGCTCAGGTGCTGCACGGCCCGGCCAACGACCCCGACGGCTATCTCAACCTGTTCGGCGGCGTGCGGCGCGCGCTGGCCAAGACGGGCTACCGTGACGTCAAAGAGTTCCAAAAAGTAGAACTCGTCCTGGATCGTTAGCGGCCCACCCAGCCGCCGACCGGACTGCGTTGTCGCCTCCTTACGTGCTGAAGCACGCTGCGTCGGCTCCGCCTTGCCGGACGACGGCTGGGTGGGCTCCACCGCCGTTACGAGAAGCCGAGAGCCGGTTGACTCCTACGGCCTCTCAGCGCACCGTCTTACTCACGAGTAGGGGGTGCGCGGTGGATTACGACGTCGTCGTCATCGGGTCCGGGTTCGGCGGGAGCGTCAGTGCGCTGCGGCTGGCGGAGAAGGGGTACCGCGTCGCGGTGCTCGAAGCCGGGCGGCGGTTCGCCGACGATGACTTCCCCAAGACCTCGTGGAACGTGCGCCGGTTCCTGTGGGCGCCGAAGCTCGGTTGCTACGGCATCCAGCGGATCTCGCTACTGCGCGACGCGCTGATCCTCTCCGGCGCGGGCGTGGGCGGCGGCTCCCTGGTGTACGCGAACACGTTGTACGAGCCGCTCCAGCCGTTCTACGACGACCCGCAGTGGCGGCACATCACCGACTGGCGCGCCGAGCTCGCCCCCTTCTACGACCAGGCGAAACGGATGCTCGGAGTGGTCACCAACCCGGCGATGACCCCCGCCGACGACGTGATGCTGGCCGTCGCGAAGGAGATGGGCGTCGAGGACACGTTCCACCCGACGCCGGTAGGCGTCTACTTCGGCGAGTCCGGCAAGGACCCGTTCTTCGGCGGTGCCGGCCCCGCCCGCACGGGGTGCATCGGCTGCGGCGGCTGCATGACAGGTTGCCGTCACAACGCGAAGAACACGCTGGTCAAGAACTACCTGTATCTGGCCGAGCAGTCCGGCGCGGAGGTCTACCCGCTCACGACGGTCACCGCGGTGCGGCCGATGCCCAGCGGATACGCGGTGGAGACCGAGCGCACCGGATCCTGTATCCGCAAGGGCCGCCGCGCGATCACCGCCGGCCAGGTGATCTTCGCCGCCGGCACCCTCGGTACCCAGAAGCTCATGCACCGGATGCGCGACACCGGCGCCCTGCCGAACCTGTCCGACCGGCTCGGAGTGCTCGCACGCACGAACTCCGAGTCGATCCTCGGCGCTTCCGCGGACAAGGTCGACACGGACTACACCCAGGGCGTGGCGATCACGTCGTCGTTCCACCCGGACGAGCACACCCACATCGAACCGGTCCGGTACGGGCGGGGCAGCAACTTCATGGGCCTGCTCCAGGCGCCGCTCACCGACGGCGGCGGGCGGGTGCCGCGCTGGCTGAAGCTGCTCGGCACGTACGTGCGGCACCCGTCGTACCTGCGGATGCTGTGGCTGCGGCGGTGGTCCGAGCGCACCGTGATCGCGCTGGTCATGCAGTCCCTGGACAACTCGCTCACCGTTTACACCAAGCGCGGACTGTTCGGCCGCAAGCTGACGACGAAGCAGGGACACGGCGCCGCCAACCCCACCTGGATTCCCGCGGGCAACGAGGCGACCCGCAGGCTCGCGGCTCGGATCGGCGGTAAGGCGGGCGGCGGAATCAGCGAAGCCTTCAACATCCCGATGACCGCGCACTTCATCGGCGGCTGCGCGATCGGCGACTCGCCCGCCACCGGCGTCATCGACCCGTATCACCGCGTCTACGGCCACCCTGGGCTGCACGTCGTCGACGGCGCCGCCGTCTCGGCAAACCTCGGTGTCAACCCGTCCCTGACGATCACCGCCCAGGCTGAGCGTGCCCTGTCCCGCTGGCCGAACGTCGACGACCCGGATCCGCGCCCGCCGCTGGGCTCGGCGTACGCGCAGGTCGCCGCGGTGCCACCGAAGGCCCCCGCGGTGCCGGCGTCGGCGCCAGCCGCGCTGCGCCTCCCGACCTGACCCAACGCCCACTTTCGGACTTTTGAGGGTTCGCGGGAGCCCGCGACCCCCAAAAGTCCGAAACTCGGGGCGGTGGGGCGCGCTAAGCCGGTGCGCGACCAGGGACATCGCGCCAGTACGCTGGGCGGGTGAGCCTTCCTGCACCCGTCCTCGTGGTCGACTTCGGCGCCCAGTACGCCCAGCTCATCGCTCGCCGCGTGCGGGAGGCGAAGGTGTACAGCGAGATCGTCCCGCACAGCATGTCGGTGGCCGACATGCTGGCACGCAAGCCTGCCGCGGTGATCCTGTCCGGCGGTCCGTCCTCGGTCTACGCGGACGGTGCGCCGCAGGTTGATCCGGCGCTGTTCGACACGGGCGTCCCGGTGTTCGGCATCTGCTACGGCTTCCAGGCGATGGCGGTGGCGCTGGGCGGCACGGCCGAGCGCACGGGCCTGAGCGAGTTCGGCGGCACGGACCTTCGCGTCACCGAGCCCGGCGTGCTGTTCCGCGACCTCCCGAGCGAGCAGTCGGTGTGGATGAGCCACGGCGACGCGGTGTCGGCGGCGCCGCCCGGGTTCACGGTCACTGCCACCTCGGCGGGCGCTCCGGTCGCGGGCTTCGAGGACGCCGCGCGCCGGTTCGCCGGCGTCCAGTTCCACCCCGAGGTGCTGCACACCGCACACGGTCAGACGGTGCTGGAGCGGTTCCTGCACGACGTCGCCGGCATCGCCCCCGACTGGACCATGGGCAACGTCATTGACGAGCAGGTCGCCGCGATCCGCGAGCAGATCGGCGACAAGCAGGTCATCTGCGGCCTCTCGGGCGGTGTCGACTCAGCGGTAGCCGCTGCTCTCGTGCACAAGGCCGTGGGTGACCAGCTCACCTGCGTCTTCGTCGACCACGGGCTCCTGCGGGCCGGCGAGGCCGAGCAGGTCGAGGAGGACTACGTCGCAGCCACGGGCATCAGGCTCAAGGTCGTCGACGCGCGGAAGCGGTTCCTCGATGCGCTCGCCGGGGTCACGGATCCCGAGGAGAAGCGCAAGATCATCGGCCGGGAGTTCATCCGCGTCTTCGAGGCGGCCGAGCGCGAGCTGATCGCGGAGGCGGGCGCGCACGGCGAGGCGATCGAGTTCCTGGTCCAGGGCACGCTCTACCCGGACGTGGTGGAGTCGGGCGGCGGCACCGGTACCGCGAACATCAAGAGCCACCACAACGTCGGCGGGCTCCCCGAGGATCTGCAGTTCGCGCTGGTAGAGCCGTTGCGCACGCTCTTCAAGGACGAGGTCCGCAGGGTCGGCATCGAGCTGGGCCTGCCCGAGGCCATCGTGCACCGGCAGCCGTTCCCCGGTCCGGGGCTGGGCATCCGGATCGTCGGCGAGGTCACCGGCGAGCGGCTCGACGTGCTGCGTGCCGCCGACGCGATCGCCCGCGAGGAACTCACCGCGGCCGGGCTCGACCGCGACATCTGGCAGTGCCCGGTCGTGCTTCTCGCCGACGTCCGCTCGGTGGGCGTCCAGGGCGACGGCCGCACCTACGGGCACCCGATCGTGCTGCGCCCGGTCTCCAGCGAGGACGCGATGACCGCCGACTGGACCCGCTTGCCGTACGACGTTCTGGCGAAGATCTCCACCCGGATCACCAACGAGGTCCGCGAAGTGAACCGGGTTGTGCTCGACGTGACGAGCAAGCCGCCGGGCACCATCGAGTGGGAGTAACGGGCGTACGCCCGGTTTTGTAGCCCTGGCGTCACTGACGGTCTCGACCTGACCAGGTTCGGCCGGATCTAGGCAGAACCCCGCGGCAACCATCCGGTAACAACCCCTTGACAGTGACGTGTCTCACCAGAATCCTGAGAGCGCTCTCACGAGAGTGGGACGCGAGCGAGAATCCTCGCTCGCCGCTGGTGGAGGAGGGTTCGGATGGGGAACTGGAGAGCGCTCCAGCGCGGTGGTGCGCTGGCGCTCGGTACGGCGGTTTGCCTCGTTGCGACAGCCGCGTGCAACGACTCGGGTGGGGGTGACGGCAACATCACCCTCACGGTGGCGACGTTCAGCGACTTCGGCTACAGCAAGACGCTCTACAAGGAGTACGAGAAGGCGCACCCGAACGTCAAGATCAAGGAGCGGATCTCGCAGTTCGATCCGCACCACAAGCAGCTCGCCACCCGCCTCGCCACCGGCTCCGGTGCAGCTGACATCGAGGCGGTCGAGGAGGGCTTCCTGCCGCAGTTCCGGCAGTCCAAGGACAAGTTCGCCAACCTGGCCGACTTCGGTGCCACGGACCTCAAGGACCAGTGGCTGGGCTGGAAATGGGAGCAGGCCGCACCGGACGACGAGACCGTGCTCGGCCTCGGCACCGACGTCGGCAGCCTCGCGATGTGCTACCGGCCCGACCTGTTCAAGAAGGCCGGCCTGCCCACCGACCGCGCCGAGGTCTCGAAGCTCTGGCCGACGTGGAACGACTACCTGGCCACCGGCAAGAAGTTCAAGGGCACCGGCGCGAAGGCCAAGTGGTTCGACGGGGCGAACAACATCATGACGGCCCTCATGAACCAGCACCCGTACGGCTACTTCGAGCCCGAGAACGACGAGTTCGTCGCCGAGACCAACCCGGCCGTGAAGGACTCCTTCCTCGTGTCCGCGCAGGCCAGCAAGGACGGCCTGTCCGCGAAGCTGGAGCCGTTCAGCCAGCCCTGGACCGTCGGCTTCAAGCAGGGCACGTTCGCCACGATCACCTGCCCCGCATGGATGCTCGGCCTGATCAAGGACGCGGTCGGCGCAGGCGGTGAGAACACCTGGGACGTCGCGTCCGTCCCGGGCGGCGGCGGCAACTGGGGTGGTTCGTTCCTCACGGTGCCGAAGCAGGGCAAGCACCATAAGGAAGCGTACGAACTGGCGAAGTTCCTGACCTCGCCCGAGTCGCAGAAGAAGATCTTCGAGGAGACCGGCAACCTGCCCTCGCAGCCCGCGCTGCTGAAGGACCCGGCCGTGCTCGCCCTGAAGCAGCCCTTCTACAACAACGCGCCCACTGGCGAGATCTTCGCCAAGTCGGCGGACACCCTGCAGCCGAACTACCGCGGTCTCCGCGACGGCGACGTCCGCCCGATCTTCACCCGCGCGTTGCTCCGGGTGGAGCAGGGCAAGCAGGATCCCCAGGCCGCGTTCGACGAAGCGGTGAAGGAGTCCAAGAAGATCCTCGGCCAGTAACCGTCACTGGCTGACCTGATCGTCGCGGTGGGGCCGTGGCCGCACACCGGCCCCACCGCTGACGTCCAGCGTTCGCCTGTAAGGCCGCGGGAGTAGCGAGAGGAGAGGGATGAAGCTGGAAGTGCTGGAGGAAGCCGGTCGCCACCGGGGTGCGGAGCCGGCAGCCGGCCGACCCGAGAGCCAGCCGCGGTCGCCGTCGTCATGGCGGAACCGGCTCGCCACCTGGGACCTGAAGAGCACGCCGTACCTGATGGTGCTGCCGTTCTTCGTCCTCTTCGGAGTGTTCGGGCTCTACCCGCTCGTCTACACGTTCTGGGTCTCACTGCACGACTGGCACCTCATCAACGGCGACCAGGGCTTCGTCGGGCTGGACAACTACTCGACCCTGTTCACCGACGCCGACTTCTGGAACGCGCTGTTCAACACGTTCAGCCTGTTCATCCTCTCGACGGTCCCGCAGCTGCTGATCGCCCTCGGGCTGGCGGCGCTGCTCAACAGCCGGCTCCGCGCCCGCACCTTCTTCCGCGCCGGCGTGCTGATCCCGAACGTGGTCACCGTCGTCGCGGTGGGCCTCGTGTTCGCGCAGATCTTCGGCCGCGACTTCGGCATCGTGAACTGGATGCTCGGACTCGTCGGCATCGGCGACGGCCCGGACGGTCCGATCAACTGGCAGGCCGACCGGTGGGCGTCGCACATCGCGATCAGCGTGATCGTCACCTGGCGGTGGACCGGGTACAACGCGCTGATCTACCTGGCCGCGATGCAGTCGATCCCCGCCGACATCTACGAGGCGGCGCGCATGGACGGCGCTTCGGCGTGGCGCACGTTCTGGAGCGTGACGGTGCCGATGATCCGGCCCACCGTGATCTTCACGGCGATCGTCTCGACCATCGGCGGCCTCCAGCTCTTCGCCGAGCCGCTGCTGTTCGACGCCACCAACAGCCTCACCACCGGCACCGGCGGCAGCGACCGTCAGTTCCAGACGCTGACCATGTACCTCTACGAGAAGGGCTTCACGCTCTTCGACTCCGGGTACGCGTCCGCCGTCGCGTGGGTGCTGTTCCTGATCGTCGTCGTGATGGCGCTGATCAACCTCATGCTGACCCGCCGCATGGTCTCCGGGAAGTGATCGCGCCATGACTCCGCTGGCTTCCGCCCGGCCCGCCGCCACGCGCGCACGCAAGGCGCCCGGCATGCGCCGCCCCGGGCCGCTGTCGTATCTGATCCTCGCGGCCGTGCTGCTCGCCTCGTTCTTCCCCATGTACTGGTCGTTCGTCGTCGCGAGCAGCGACAACAGCGTGATCGGCGAGGCGACGCCGCCGCTGGTCCCCGGCGGCCACCTGTTCGAGAACATCCAGCGGGTCTTCGACTCCAGTGAGTTCGCCCTCGCGATGCAGAACTCGCTGATCGTGGCCGGCTCGGTCGCGTTCGGGAACGTCCTGTTCGCCTCGCTCGCCGGCTTCGCGTTCGCCAAGCTGCGCTTCCGGGGACGTAACGCGCTGCTCGTCACGGTGATCGCGACCATGATGGTGCCGACCCAGCTCGGCATCATCCCGCTCTACATGCTCGTCGCGGAACTCGGCTGGGGCGCCAAGCTGCAGGCAGTGATCCTGCCCGCGCTGGTGAGCGCGTTCTCGGTGTTCTGGATGCGCCAGGCCGTCGAGGAGAACGTGCCGAGCGAGCTGATCGACGCCGCCCGCGCCGACGGGTGCAGCCTGCTGCGCGTGTACTGGCACGTGGTGGTCCCGGCGATCCGGCCGGCCGCCGCGGTGCTCGGCGTCTTCATGTTCATGGGGGCGTGGAACGACTTCTTCTGGCCGCTCGTGGTGCTGGGTCCGGAGAACCCCACCGTGCCGGTCGCACTCTCCACATTGGCTAGTGGTTACTTCACCGACTACTCGCTGATGCTGGCCGGCGCGACCCTGGCGACTGTGCCCGTGCTCGTGATCTTCGCGCTTCTCGCCAAGCAGATCGTCGGCGGGATCATGCAGGGCGCGGTCAAGGGATGAGTACCGAAGTAAATCGGAGAGCGCGCGACAGCGCGGAGGGGAGCCTCATGACTGCAGCACCCGAGACGCGACCGGGCGGGGTCGTCGTCGCAGAGACGTCCGCTGGGGAGCTCCAGTTCCCCGCCGGCTTCCGGTGGGGCGCGGCGACGGCCTCGTACCAGATCGAGGGCGCCGCGTCCGCCGCTGGCCGCGGACCGTCCATCTGGGACACGTTCTCGCACACGCCGGGCAAGGTGGTGAACGGTGACACCGGCGACGTGGCCTGCGACCACTACAACCGGTACGCCGAGGACGTGGCGATCCTGTCGCAGCTCGGGGTCAGCGCGTACCGGTTCTCGGTGGCGTGGCCGCGGATCCAGCCGAACGGTACCGGCCCTGCCAACGCCGAGGGGCTCGCGTTCTACGACCGGCTCGTCGACGAGGTGCTCGGCGCCGGCATCGATCCGATGCTGACGCTGTACCACTGGGACCTGCCGCAGGCGCTGGAGGACGAGGGCGGCTGGCGCAACCGCGACACCGCGGCGCGTTTCGCGGAGTACGCCACGCTGGTGCACGCCCGGCTCGGTGACCGGGTCGCCGACTTCACCACGCTCAACGAGCCGTTCTGCTCGGCGTTCCTCGGCTACCACGCCGGGGTGCACGCGCCGGGCGTGCGTAACGCGAAGGACAGCCTGGTCGCGCTGCACCACCTGCTGCTCGGGCACGGTATGGCGGTCAACGCGATGCGTGCGCAGGCTCGGCCGGGCCAGCGGTTCTCGTTGGTGCTCAACCTCGCGACGGTGCGCGCCGACGACGACAGCGAGGCGCACCGCGACGCCGTGCGCCGGGTCGACGGCCTCCAGAACCGCATCTTCCTGGACCCTGTGCTTCGCGGGGAGTACCCGGCCGACGTCGTGGCGGACCTCGCGCACCTCACCGACTTCGACTTCGTGGCCGACGGCGACCTGACAACGATGGCCACGCCGATCGACCTGCTCGGCGTGAACAACTACAGCTGCGCGCGGGTCGCGCCGGGCGGTCCGGAGCTGTCGGCGGGGCCGTTCCCCGGTCTCACCCACGCCACGCTCCTGCCGCCGCGTGGTCCGCTCACCGGCATCGGTTGGGAGCAGGATCCGGACGGTCTGTACGAGCTGCTGGTCCGGTTGCACCGCGACTACCCGCAGGTGCCGCTGATGATCACCGAGAACGGGGCCGCGTTCGCCGACACCGTGACGGACGGTCGGGTGCACGACCCGGAGCGGCAGGCCTATCTGGACAGTCACGTGCGCGCCGTGCACAGGGCGGTGCAGGACGGCGTCGATCTGCGCGGGTACCTCGCGTGGTCGCTGCTCGACAACTTCGAGTGGGCCGAGGGGTACGCGATGCGGTTCGGCCTCGTTCACGTCGACTTCGAGACGCAGCAGCGGACGATCAAGGACAGCGGCTACTGGTACGGCGACCTGGCACGTCGCAACGGCCTGCTCTAACTGCCATCTGGGCGGTCGCACTTTTCCGTGCCATGGCGCGGAAAAGTGCGACCGCTTTCGACGTATTCGGTAACGCTGTGTTGCAGCTCACGGCGCATAAGGGGACATATTAGGGCAGGCAGGTGCGCTGTGTGGACTCTATGTGCGATCGTTATTTGGAACCGGGAGCCGGGCCGAGTGGCCCGAGCACAGGAACCCCGGTCAGGAGGATCCGGTTGCGAGCACGATCATTGCGGTGGCGCTCAGTTGACAGCCCCCGTCCGGCCGGTCGTCGGCTCACCCGCGGACTTCGACGGAGCGGCACGTTCGCCCGTCGGGTCCTGGTCGGCCGCCGCCGCGCCGTGACCCCGCTGGAAGCCACGGCCGTCAAGCCGCTCGTCGGTGCGGCTGACACACTCAGCGTAGACGCCGCCGCGGACACCGAAAGACCAGCCCCGGCCGTAGCGGCCCAGGATGCCGTCGAGGTGCTCGACTCGCCGCCGCTGCTGACCGGCGAGGTCACGCCCGCACGTCGCCGCCGGTTCGTCGCGGTCCAGGCCTGCACGGTCTCCAGCCTCGTGCTCGGCATGGGCGCGATCTTCCTGACGTTCGACGGCCATGTCCGGATCGCGGCCATAGTGCTGCTCGCCTGCGTCGTCTTCGACGGCCTCGACGGCGCGCTGGCCCGGAAGTTCGGCGTCTCCACGCCCTTCGGCGGCCAGATGGACTCCCTCGCCGACATGTGCTCGTTCGGCCTCGCCACCCCGGTGGTCGCCTACGCCTGGCTCGTCGAGAGCGGTGCGCCGGTCTGGCTGGCGGGTACGGCGGCGGCTCTCGCCGGCGCGTGCGCCGCGATCCGCCTGGCGCGGTTCAACGTGTCGCCGAAGAACGGCAGCTACTTCTGCGGCGTGCCCACCACGATGGCGGCCGCGATCATCATCCTGTCGATGCTGATCCTGCCCGCCTCGGGGCCGGCGCTGGTCGCCGGTGCACTGGCGGTTCTGGCGCTGCTCATGGTCAGCACCTTCCCGTACATGAAGATCGGGCAGCTCAAGCGGCTGCCTCCGTGGCTCTGGGCTGTGGCGCTGCTGGCGATGTACGCCGACTCGTCGACCACGTTCAGCCTCATCGTCGGCGCGTACCTGCTCAGTGGTCCGCTCCTGTGGGCCAAGCAGCGCCGCGCCGCGGTACCTGCCTGACGCTCTACGCAGAGGCCCGGCTCCCCGTTCGGGGCGCCGGGCCTCGTTGAGTCTCGGATTCTTGGGGGTCGCGGGCGCCGCCGACGCCCAAGAATCCGAAACTCGGCGGTCGGTTAGAGGTAGCGGGCGATCACCGTCTCGCCGCCCACGACGCGGTCGCCAGGGGCCACCATCGTCTCGACGGCGTCGGCGGGCAGGTAGACGTCGGTGCGTGAGCCGAACCGGATGAGCCCGTACCGCTCGCCCTTGGCCAGCAGCGATCCGATCCGTGCACGGTTGACGATCCGGCGTGCGATGAGCCCCGTGCGCTGCGCGACCACGACGCGGCCGCGCGTCGTCTCCAGCACCGTGTACTGCGCCACGTTGTGCTCGGCCGCAGCGGTGGCCGCGTTGGCGTAGCCGCCCTCCTCCTTGACGATGTCGACCACGCGACCGGCGATCGGTGAGCGGTTGACGTGCACGTCGAGCACGGACAGGAAAACGGCGATCCGCAGCCACTCGTCAGGCCCGAACCGGTCGTCCTTGACGTGTTCGACGCTGAGGACAACACCATCGGACGCGGCCACGACCGCGTTCGGGTCGGTGGGGGTGATGCGGCGCGGGTCACGGAAGAACGCCGCGACCGGCAGCGTGAGGGCCGCCGGCACCAGCCACGCCTTGGAACGCGGCCGAACCAGCTTGGTGAACAGCGCCAGCCCTCCGACGATGCCCGCCGCGGCGACGCCGTTGGAGTCGATGCCCATGCGACGGGTGACCGCGACGTGGCTCGGGCTGTACGCCGGGTCGAGCCGCTCCGCCAGCGCCGGGTTGGCAGGGGAGAACCGCAGGTGGTGGACGCGCAGCGGGGGGCGGTTGCGGATCACCAGGTCGGAGCGCACTCCGTACGCGCTCGCCGCCTCCTGCAGCGCCTGTGCGGCGCCACCGCCCGCGGCCGGGCTGGCGCCGGTGGCCACGCTGAGCACGCCGTCGGCGCGGAGCAGGCTGCGGTAGCGGTCGAGGGCCTCGTGCGCGGTCTCTGCGTCGCCGACGATCGGGGACGCGACGATCGCGACGTCGATCGACTCCTCGTCCAGCTCGGAACCGTCCGTGACGACCGTGACCCGCTCGGCGAACCGGCTGCGGGCGCCTGCCAGGTCGGTGCGGACCGTGTGCGCGTACGCCGGATCGGTGGCCCAGACCACCAATTGGTCGGACGGCATCAGGTCGTCGAGGACGTGATCGGTGACCTCGGGGGAGGCGGCGACCACGAGCACCCGCTTGGGGCCGGGGTGGCGCGTCACCTCGCTGGCGAGGGTAGCGACGGCGGTGGCGGCGAGCGGGCGTCCGCGACCGGCGGAGAGAAGAGCGGCGTCTGACATGGCCTACCTGTCCAGGAGAGGATGCCCAGTCAGCATAGAGCGTGCGCGGACGGTGACGCCCCGCGCTGCACAGTGCGGCGCGGGGCGTGGACGGAGCGGGTCAGTGCGAGCGGGTGCGTGCCTGCGCGTGACGGGACGGCTCCGCCGGTGGTCCGCTGTCGAGGAGTACAGCCAGGGTGACGAGCAGCACCGCGCCGAGCGCGAGGAGCATTTCGACGGTCATGACCTCGGACCCTTCGCTGGCTCGTCGCGGGTGTCGTCGCTGGCGGCTTCGTCGGCCTTGTCGTCCTCGGCCGGCTCGTCGTAGCGGGGCCAGTCGTCGCGCTCGATGATCTCGGTGGGGGATTCGTCGGCGCTGGTCGTCTCCTCGGTGACCGCTGTGGGCTCCTCAGCCGGTGGCGGCACCGGCTTGGGGCGCCGGGTGAGCGTGCTGGCCAGGATCACGGCGGCGAGCGCCGCCAGCGCTCCCACGACGAGCCAGCGCGCGTCGGCCTCGAAGTCCGTGCTGTACGCGACCGCCCACCAGACGACGAACGCCGCGAAGATGAGGCCGAAGATCAGCGAGACCAGGTCGGTGCCGTGCTTCTTCATCGGTGTACTCCCAGGGATCCGACGCCGACCTCGACGTCCAGGTCGAGGTTGCCGCCACCAGGGCCGTCGAGGCCGTTGTTCGTGACCGTCCGGTCGATCCCGAGCCCGTCCGAGTGGCCGTCGAAGATCTGCGCTTCACCGGCACCGACATTCACATCGGCGTCGACGTCGACGTTCGGCGGGACGAGGATCACGAGGTCACCGGCGCCGAGCCTTACCTGGACATTGGTCTGGGGACGGTCGGCGAAGTTGAGCGCGGTGAGGTCGAGCGTGACGTTGCCCGAGTCATGGCGGTACTCGCTCTGCAGCTCGGCGAAGCTCGTCGGGCGCCAGAGCACCGACTCGTCGAAGCTGGTGTAGTCGCCGATCCGCTCGCTGGCGGCGCCGATGCCGAGCATGACCGAGAGCACGATGCCCAGGACGATGAGCAGCCGCGAACGCCCGAACCACGCACCGACCAGCAGCCCGAGCGCGGTCACGCTCAGTGCCGTCGCGACGTAGGCGGTGAACGGCACGCTCTGACCGGACAGGTCCACGATCGTGACGATGGCCAGCGCGAGGCAGAGCACGGCGAACGTGATCCGGCCGAGCGCCGAGCGCTCACGCGGCGCCTTCGGCCGTCGCGGCGGTGCAGGCGGGATCGGAGGGATCGGCGGCTTGGGGGGCTTCGGCGGAACGTACGGGCCGTGCGGTGCGAACGGCGAGCTGTACGGACCGGCGGGGGCCGGGGGCGAGACCGGCAGCGTCGCGGTGGTCGCCGTCGCCATCGCCGGGGACGCCGGCGAGGTGGCCGGGAAGGTGGCCGGGCCACCGGTCGCGCCCGGGTGGGGCGGGACGGGCGGCGCGGAGAACGGCTGCTGCGGCGTGTAGGGCTGCGGTGTGTACGGCTGTGGTCCCGCGTAGGCGACGTCGTACCCGGCGGCCGGGGTCGCGGTGGGCACGCGGTCCGGCCCGCTCCTGCGGAGCAACAGCGCGACACCGACGAGGACAGCGATCAGCAGGACGACGTTCTCGAAGCCGGTGTTCAGCGAGGTGGTCAGCCCGATCACGGCGAGGATGCCGAGCAGCACGGTCACCAGCGGCGACGTGCTGGAGCGGCCACGCCCGAGCAGAGCCTCGGCCGGCGACGCCGACTCGCCCTCCAGCGGCAGCAGCAGCCAGCCGAGCAGGTAGAGCAGCGCGCCGATGCCGCCGAAGAACACCAGGACCGCGAGGATCACCCGGAAGAGGATCGGGTCGGTGTTGGTGGCACGAGCCAGTCCGCCGCAGACACCGGCGATGATGCGCGGTTCGCGGGTGCGGTAGAGCGGCACGGGCCCTGACGGCTGGCCAGGAGGCGGTGTTGCGTCGGGGGCCGGTGTTGCGCCCGCGGGCGGCGGCGCCGAACCAGGCGGCGGAGGCGTGTCCCCAGTCGCCGGGTGGCGGCGGGGTCTCGCCCAGCGGCGTGTGCGGCCGCTGGCGGCTCGGCGGCTGTCGGGCGGCTCGGCGGCTGACGGCGGGGAGGCCGGCAGCGGGGTGGTCCCGGCTCCGGCCGCGGGGATCTCGGCGGTCGGTGACTCGGCGCCAGGAGCGCCGGTGCCCGACGGCGCGGCGCCACTGTCGGGCGTGCCGGCCTGGTCTCTGCTGTTCATGGTGTCCATGGTGGTTTCGTGGCGGTCCGGTTGCCATCGGGTACGACCCTGAGAAGACCCTGATCCCGTACGGACCCAAACCTCAGGGCGACTCCTGGTGGCCACGCGTATGCGCAGCGTGTGACCATCGAACCAGCGTCAAAGTCCGCGACCACGAGGAGCGCAGCATCTCCACGCCGATCACCACTCCGCCGGGCGCGGCGCCGGTGCCGCCACGGTTGGGGCCGCAGATCGGCCCGCCCGTGGCCTACCGCCGGCTCTACCGTCGCGCCGAGCGCCGCTACGTCGCCGGGATCGCGGCCGGCATCGCCGAACACCTGAACGTGCCCGTGGTCTGGGTCAGGACCACGTTCGTGCTGCTCATGCTGCCCACCGGGCTCGGCGCGATCCTGTACGCCGCGTTCTGGGCGATCCTGGACATCGACCCGGCCGACCGTGCGAAGGGCAAGGGCGGCCGGCGTCTCGGGCAGCTGTTCGCGTTCATCGGGCTGGCGATCGCGGCGCAGGTGGCGCTGGCGATCGCCGGGTACTCGGGCCCGTACCTGGTGCTGTGGTTCCTGGGCGTGGCGGCCGTCGGCGGCGTGCTCATCTGGCGACGTGCAGACGACGGCCAGCGCCAGCGCTGGACCGCGGTCGCGCCGCGGCATCCGTGGCTGGCGATGATCCTGGCGCGGGACCGCACGGCGACGACGATCCGGCTCGTCGGGGGCGGGCTGCTGGTCGTCGTGGGGCTGGTCGGGTTCCTCGCGTCAACGGGCGAGCTGAGCGCGATCCGGGACGGCTTGCTGGTCGGCATCGCCCTGCTGGCCGGCGCTGGCGTCGTGGTCGCGCCGTGGCTGGCGAAGATCGTGGGCGACCTGCGCGAGGAGCAGCTCGAGCGGATCCGGTCGCAGGAGCGGGCCGAGCTCGCGGCGATCGTGCACGACCAGGTCCTGCACACGCTCGCTCTGATCCAGCGCAGCTCCGAGGATCCGCGCGAGGTGGCCCGCCTCGCGCGTGGCCAGGAGCGGGAGCTGCGGAACTGGCTCTACAAGCCGGCGGCGTCGCCGAACGAGCGGATCGGCGCCGCGCTGGAGTCGGTCGCCGCGGAGGTGGAGGACACGTACGCGATCGCCGTCGACGCCGTGGTCGTCGGCGACTGCGACGTCGACGAGCGCATGCTGCCGCTCGTGCACGCCGCGCGGGAGGCGCTCGTCAACGCCGGCAAGCACGCCAAGGTCGCGACGGTCTCCATGTACGCGGAGGTCGAGCCGGAACAGGTGAGCGTCTTCGTCCGCGACCGCGGTGCGGGGTTCGACCTCGATAATGTGGAGGACGACCGGCACGGTGTGCGTGGCTCGATCCTGGGACGGATGAAACGCCACGGCGGCAAGGCTGAGATCCGCAGCAGCCCGGGCACGGGCACCGAGGTGCGGCTGACGATGCAACGAGGAGCGGCGCTCATGACCCTGTATCCCGCCAGCCACCTACGCTCCGCTCCTCGCTCCTTCGTCGCTGCGATGCTCACTACGGAGGCTGTCTCATGACCGAGCAGAGCAACACGCCCAGGGTGTTCCTGGTGGACGACCACGGCATGTTCCGTGCGGGCGTCCGCGCTGAACTCGGTCAGACCGTCGACGTCATCGGCGAGGCGGGCACGGTGGCCGAGGCGGTGGCCGCGATCGTCCGGCTCGTGCCGGATGTCGTCCTGCTCGACGTGCACATGCCCGACGGCGGCGGGCGTGCCGTGCTGGAGACCGTGCGGCAGACCCATCCGCAGGTGCGGTTCCTCGCGCTGAGCGTGTCGGACGCCGCCGAGGACGTGATCGGGCTCATCCGCGCCGGCGCCCGTGGCTACGTCACGAAGACGATCTCGGCGACAGAACTGGCCGACGCGGTGCGCCGGGTTGCCGAGGGCGACGCGGTGTTCTCGCCACGCCTCGCCGGCTTCGTCCTCGACGCGTTCGCGCAACGGGACGACGCCCCCGTGCGCGACCCCGAGCTGGACCTGCTGACCAACCGCGAGCGCGAGGTGCTGCGGCTGCTGGCGCGCGGGTACGCGTACAAGGAGATCGCGTCCGAGCTGTTCATCTCCGTGAAGACGGTCGAGACGCACGTGTCGAGCGTGCTGCGCAAGCTGCAGATGTCCAACCGGTACGAGCTGAGCCGCTGGGCGGTGGACCGCCGCCTGGTCTGAACCCGGGCGGTGGTTCGCGCGGAGGCGCTCACGACCACGCCGGCCAGCCGATTCCCGCCGGCCCGCCGGTCGTAACGTATAGAGGGTTCAAGCCTGTTCGTGAGCGGTGGTTAGCCTCGGGGCATGACGACTTCTGAGGTGATCGACGCGCATACCGGCTGGCCCGAGGCTCGGGCGTTGTGGCGGCTGGACCCGTCCGTGGCGCACCTCAACCACGGTTCGTTCGGGGCGGTGCCGGTGGCGGTCGCCGAGGCGCAGCGGTCGTTCCAGGATCGGATGCACGCCAACCCGGTGCGGTTCTTCAAGAGCGAGCTGAGGCAGGGCGTCGCCGTGGCCCGGGAGTACGGTGCGGCGTTCGTCGGCGCCGACCCGGCCGGGTTCGCGCTGGTGCCGAACGCGACGACCGGCGTCAACACGGTGCTGGCCAGCTTCCCGCTGGAGCATGGCGACGAGATCCTGCTGACCGACCACGGGTACGGCGCAGTCGCGTACACGGTGGATCGGGCGTGTGCTGGCACCGGCGCGAAGCCGGTGACGGTCGCCCTGCCGCTCGACGCCGACGCGGACCTGATCGTCGACGCGCTGCTCGCCGCCATCACGCCGCGGACGAGGCTCGCCGTGATCGACCACATCACGTCGCCGACCGCACGCCGGTTCCCCGTCGAGCAGCTCGTCCCGGCGCTGCAGGAGCGCGGGGTCGCGGTGCTGGTCGACGCCGCGCATGCCCCCGGGATGGTGCCGCTCAACCTGACGGCGCTCGCTCCCGACTTCTGGACCGGCAACTTCCACAAGTGGGCGTGCGCCGCCACCGGCACCGCCGGCCTCTACGTGGCGCCGCGCTGGCGTGACACGGTTCGCCCGCTGGTGGTCTCGTGGTTCGAGTCGTTCGGGTACCCGGAGGCGTTCGACCACTCCGGCACCGCCGACCTGACCAACTGGATGGCGCTCCCGACGGCGCTGGACCTGCTCGGCGACCTGGGCTGGGACGCCCTCCGCCGGTACAACTCCGACCTCGCCGCCCGTGGCCAGGCACTGGTGGCCGGTGCCTTGGGCGTCGACCCGGCCCAGTTGATCGGCGACGACGGCGTCTCGATGCGGCTGGTCGAGCTGCCGCCCGGGGTCGCACCCGACGAGGAGGCCGCGACCGCGCTCTGGGCCCGCATCTCCGACGAACTGGGCGTCGAGGTGGCCGTCAACGGGTGGAACGGTCGCGGGCTGCTGCGGGTGTCGGCGCAGGGCTACAACGCGCTCCCCGACTACCAGCGGCTCGCTGAAGGACTCCCGCTCGACTGGTGAATGAGCTGCCTTGCTCAGAGTGACGAAAAAGCACCTCGCCGCGGTTAGGCTTCCATGAGCGGGCCCGGCCGCCGGTCGGGTGTGCGCTGTGGAGGTGCGGTGAGTCCCGACGCCGGCCAGCCGGGCAGCGAGGAAGGCGCGGCAACGCTGCCGCTATCTCGCCTTGAGCGCGGCCCGGCCGTCGAGGACGGCGAGTCCACCCACAGAAGCCTGGTGCGTTCCTTCTTCGCGTGGAGCACACCACGCCACGTCACCGACCTGCCCGAGACCGGCCAGCTGCTGCACATCCACCGCGAACGCCACCCGCGGGCCGACCCGAAGGTGCTGGAGCGGGCGTACCGGGTGGCCGATCACGCGCACCGTGGCCAGATGCGGCGCAGCGGCGACCCCTACATCACGCACCCGCTCGCGGTGGCCACGATCCTCGCCGACCTCGGCATGGACACGACCACCTGCGCGGCGGCCCTGCTCCACGACACCGTCGAGGACACTGCGTACACGCTGGAGCAGCTCCGGGTCGACTTCGGCCAGGACGTCGCGCACCTCGTCGACGGCGTCACGAAGCTCGACAAGGTGCGGTTCGGCGGCACCGCCGAGACCGAGACGATGCGGAAGATGATCCTCGCCGCCGGGCAGGACGTCCGCGTGCTGATCATCAAGCTCGCCGACCGGCTGCACAACATGCGCACGCTGGGCTTCAAGTCCCGCCCGTCGCAGGAGCGCATCGCCAACGCCACCCGCGACGTGCTGGTGCCGCTCGCCGGCCGGCTCGGCCTCCACATCCTCAAACGCCCGCTGGAGGACCTGGTCCTCGCCACGCTGGAGCCCGAGGCGTTCGCCTGCCTCGACGAGCAGGTGCGCGCGCGGGCCCCCGAGCGGTCGAACTACCTCGCGGCGGTGATCGCGGGCGTGGCGCTGGACCTGCAGAAGAGCCGCATCCGCGTCACCGTCGACGAGCGCGAGCGGCACTACCACTCGATCTACAAGCGGATGCGCGAGGGGCGGCTCGCCGACAATCCGCGCATCCAGATCGTCGTCAACGGCGAGCCGACCGACTGCTACGAGGCGCTCGGCGTGGTCCACGGACGCTGGCATCCGATGCCGGGGCGCTTCAAGGACCACATCGGCGTGCCGAAGTTCAACATGTACCAGTCGCTGCACACGACGGTCGTCGGCCCGGACCGCCTACTCGTGGACGTGATGATCCGCACCGCCGCGATGCACAGGATCGCGGAGTACGGCGTCCTGGCGTACCGGCGGTCGGCGGGCGAGCGGCCGCCGTCCGGCGTGGCGTACGCGAGCGGCGTCGGTGAGATGGACTGGTTGCAGAAGCTGCTCCAGTGGGAGCCTGACGCGTCTGCGCCGGCCGAGTTCATCGAGGCGCTCCATTGCGACCTCAGCGATCACGAGGTGCTCGTCTTCACGCCGAAGGGGCTGGCGGTCAGCCTGCCGGCCCGTGCCACCCCCGTCGACTTCGCGTACGCCGTCGACTCGACCCTCGGCGACCGTTGCTTCGGCGCCAAGGTCAACGGTCGGCTGACGCCGCTGTCCAGCCGGCTCTCCGACGGCGACGTGGTCGAGGTGCTCACCTCGCCGGCGGCGGAGGCCGGTCCGTCGAAGGAGTGGCTGGAGTTCGTCCGCAGCCCCCGGGCGCGCATCGGCATCCAGCGGCACTTCGCCGAGCGGGCCCCGGAAGAGTTGGTGGCGGCCGGGCGGGAAGCCATCGCGACGGCGCTCAAGGCTGAGGACCGGATGCTCACCAACGGTGAGCCGCTGGTCCGGCTCGCGCGCAGCCTCGGCCTCGCCGGCCCCGACGCGCTGTTCGCCGCTGTCGGCGACGACCGTCTCGACGCGGTGGAGATGGTGCGGCGGCTCATCGTCATCGTCGACGGTCCGGAGTAGCTCCCTGCCGACCGGCGATAGATGCCTTACCGTGGCACCCGTGGCGTTTCCGGAGCGGCTGCTCGCCGACGACGAAGAGGTCGTCCTGCACCTCCATCCTCATTGGAAGGTGCTGGTCGGCCCGGTTCTCGTCGTCCTGATCACCGCTGGGCTGGGCGGCTTCGCGGCGGCGGCCATCGACGTGGAGTTCGGGCGCTGGGCGATCCTCGCCGTGGTGATCGTCCTGGTGCTGTGGTTCTCGGTGCGGCCGGCGATCGTCTGGGCCAGCACCCACTTCGTCCTCACGACGCACCGGGTGCTGCTGCGCGAAGGCGTGCTGGCCCGGTCGGGACGTGACGTGCCGCTGGCCCGGATCAACGACGTCTCGTTCGAGCACAGCCTGTTCGAGCGAGCGCTTCAGGTGCGGCACGCTCGTGGTCGAGTCGGCGGGCGAGCGCGGTCAGGTCGTGCTGCGCGACATCCCTCGCGTCGAGACCGTCCAGAGCACGCTGTACCACCTGGTCGAGGAGGACCACGACCGCCGCGGGCTGGCCACCGACGGCACTTGAGTCGCGCGCCGAGTTTCGGATTCTTGGGGTCGCGACGCTCGCGGACGCCTCAAGAATCCGCAACTGGACGGGACGCTCTAGGGTGGCGACGTGGCCACCGTGCTCCTCGCCGAGGACGACACCGCGATAGCGCAACCGCTGGCGCGCGCCCTCGAACGGGAGGGCTACGAGGTGCTGGTCCGCGCCGACGGCGTCAGCGCGCTGCAGACCGCCCTCTCCGGCTCCGTCGACCTGCTCGTCCTCGACCTGGGCCTGCCCCGCGCCGACGGCCTGGAGGTGGCACGGCGGCTGCGTGCGGCAGGCTCGGCGCTGCCCGTCCTCATGCTCACCGCGCGCCGTGACGAGGTCGACTTCGTGGTCGGGCTCGACGCCGGCGCCGACGACTACGTGGGCAAGCCGTTCCGCCTGGCCGAGTTGCTGGCCCGCGTGCGGGCGCTGCTGCGCCGCCGGTACACCGCCGACCTGGCCGCGTCCGGGGTCCGGCTGGAGCTGGCGTCGCACCGCGCGTTCTGCGACGGCACCGAGATCCACCTGACGAACAAGGAGTACGCGCTGCTGCGGCTCCTCCTGGAACACGCGGGCGACGTGGTGACCCGCCAGGAAGCGGCCGAGCACGTCTGGGGCGATCCGGACATGGCCGGGTCGAAGACCCTCGACATGCACATCTCCTGGCTACGGCGGAAGCTCGGCGATCCGGCGCAGGCGCCGCGCAGGCTGGTTACGGTCCGCGGGGTCGGGTTCCGGTTCGAGAAGTGACGCGCGTGGCACAAGGCGGGAGACTCCGCGGTTCCGCGGCGGAACGCGGGTCCTGCGCGCGCGCCACGGCGGTCGCGGGCCGCCGGCGGAGGCCCTGATGCGGCGCCGGATCCTGGCCTGGACGCTGGCGGTGGTGCTGCTCGCCGTCGGGGTGCTCACGGTGCCGCTGCTCATGGCCGCGGGCCGTTACGTCGACCCGCCGGACCGCTTCGGCGCGTTTGCCCTGGTCGTCGGGGTGGCGATGGGGGCGGTCGTGGCGGCGATGGCGGTCGCGGCGAGGGCTGCCCGCCGGATCGTGGCACCACTCGCCCAGGTCGCCACCGACGCCGCCCGCCTGGCCGCCGGGGACCTCGGCCCTACCGGCCGCCGGTACGGCGAGGAGGAGCTGGACGAGGTCGCCCGCGCGCTGGACACCGCCGCCGTCCGCCTCGGTGAGCTGGTTCGCCGGGAGCGGCAGCTCGCCGCGGACGTGTCGCACCAGCTGCGGTCGCGGCTCACAGCGCTGTCGATGCGCCTCGAAGAGGTCGCGGCCCTCTCGGACGACGAGGTCAAGGTCGAGGCGGAGGCCGCGCTCGACCAGGTCGACCGGATGGTGCACATCGTCGACGAGCTGCTCGACCAGGCCCGCACCGAACGGGCGCACAACGCGGTCGAGCTGGACGTGGTCGATCAGCTCACCGCGCTGCGCACCGACTGGGACGACGCGTTCCGCGTGAGCGGGCGGGAGCTCCGGATCGCCGCTCCCGCACCCGACGCCGGCGAGCCGGGCCTGCAGGCAAGAGCCACGCCGGGCCACGTCGCGCAAGCGCTCGGGGTGCTGATCGAGAACGCGCTGCAGCATGGCGCAGGCGCCGTCACCGTGTCGGCACGGGCCCACGGCGAGCACGTCGTCGTGGAGGTGCGCGACGAGGGTGTCGGCGTGCCGGATCCGCTGGTGCCGCTCGTGTTCGACCGGGGCGTCTCCGGGGGCGACGGCACCGGCATCGGCCTCGCCGTGGCGCGGGCGCTGGTCGAGGCCGACTCGGGACGCCTTGAACTGCGCAGCGCCCGGCCGGCCGTGTTCGCCGTGTACCTGCCGCGGATCAGTTCTTGAGCGAAGCCGCTGCCTCGGCAGCCTCGGCCTGGTGCTCCAGCTCCTCGTCGCCGGGCTCGTAGAGCACGTCCTCGGGGTGCAGGAACACCCACTTCTGGTACGCCCAGAAGCGGAAGATCGTGGCGGCGCCGATGGCGAACACCTTGACGACGTTGAGCCAGAGCCGGTCGTCGATGTTGAAGCCATAGCTAGCCACGATGAGGATGCCGCCGGTGATGGCGAGCCCGACGGCGTTGAAGATGAAGAACAACGTGTACTCGCGCCGGATGCTGGACCGGGCGCGGTGCCGGAACGTCCAGTGGCGGTTCATGAAGTACGAGCACGTCGCGGCGATAACGGTGGCTATGACCTGCGCCTTGATCGGCCCGATGAAGAGCAGCACGTTCCAGACGGCGAAGTCGATCACCGTGTTGATGACCCCGATGATGCCGAACTTTGTCAGCTCTCGGATCAGCATGTGCCAGCGGTCGACGAAGCTCCGGACCAGATTCACCCCGCAAGGATAGGCAGTGCCTGCAAATTCCGCCGCACCACCTCCGTCCGAACGGCGAATCGTGGGAAGGCTCACCTCCGGGCGTGACCAGCGGAATTACGCCAAGCCACCACGCGTCACGGTGGGTATTCGCGATGGCCGTGCGGTCGGCGTTTTCGTGGTTTCCGCGTCATAGGCACCGCCCGCCGCCGTCTCAGGGACATGCGAACGCGGCAGCGAGGAGGTGCGGTGCGCCAGAACAGATGGCAGATCTCGGTGGTCCAGAGTGATCGCGGCCGGCCCTGGACCGGCCACACCGACCCGATGGCGCTCCGCGACGCCTGGAACCGGGCGGCGCTCGCCGGTGGCTGGACCCGCCCGAGCGACTGGTGGACCGTCGAGGTCGACGCGGTCACCGAGTCGCTGGTGGGCGGCGGCGACACCGTTGCCACGGTCGCTGAACTCGGCCGGGCGCGTGCCGACGCGGGGGTCGGCGTGCGGGAGTCGCTCGACGACCTCTGCGCGCTCTACCGGGAACTCCCCGCCGGCACGCCGTCGCTGGCCGTGCTGCGCGCGCTGGTCGAGGCGTGGGCGGAGGCGTCGGTCGCCTCGATCCACACCGCCACCTGCGAAGACCCGGTCAGCGGCCTGGTCACGATGGCCTACTTCCGCACGCGCTGTGCCGAGCTGTACCGGCAGGCCGAGGTGGACGGGGCGCCGGCCGGCGAGGGCCTGGCGCTGCTGATCCTCGATATCGCTGGGCTGGCGGACGCCACGGGCTGGGAGTCGCTGCTGTTCCGGCTCGCGCTCGGCGACTGCCTGCGGTCGGTGTTCTCGGGCGGCGAGACCCTGGCCGCGGCCGGACCGACCACGGTACTCGGTCTGGTCGGGCGGAACCGGCGGCTGCCGCACCGCGTGGCGGCCCTCCGCAAGCGCCTGGCGGAGGTGGCTGGCCTCACCGGTGTGCGCGCCTGGACCGAGGCGCTGCCGCCCACTCTGCCCGGTGCGTTCCACCTGCTCGAAACGGTGGACCGCCTGATGTGACGACGGGTGCCGGGAACAGGCGCGCGGGGGCGCCTGACGAGGTGCGGGGGGCACCTCCCGGCGCTCGCGGCGGCGGCAGGATGAGGGGGCCCGCCGTCGCCGCGCCCTCCTGCCCCGGCCTCCGGGCCGGGGCAGGAGGCGACGCCCGCTTACCCTGCGCCGAACCAGCGCCCGAACCAGCGCCCTGAACCGGACTGTCCGGGAAGCGGCGCCCAAATCGGGCGGCCGATGCAGCCAAAAGCCCGACAGTTGGACACGCCACCCGACGCTCGCGCGCGTCCTATCGGTCAGTTCTTGCGGTGGGAGGAGCTGCCGTGGCGTTGCGTGGTCGCCTCCGTGGCCGTGGCGGACGCCGTCGTCGCGCTCGCGCTCCCCACCACGCCGCTACTGGCGCTGACCGTCTTGGTGCCCATGTTGGTGGACGTCAGCGTGGCGCTTGGCGTACCGGCGGCGGCGTCGGCTGCGACCGTCACCGGCACACGCGCGGTGGTGCTCCGCCCCGCCGGGAGCGAGGGTCGGCTGCACACCGCGCCACCGGACGTGGCGGAACACGACCACTTGTCACCCGGCGACCCGGACCCGAGCGTGACGCCGCGCGGCAGGCTGAACGTCGCGGTGATCTTGGCGGTGGCCGGCCCATTCGGTTTCGCCTCGGCCCCGCCCCCTCCCGCGCCGTCGGACCTGCCGTTGTTCGTCATGGTCAGGACGAGGACGCTGGAACGGCCGCGGGCCAGCGGGCGCGCCGGATCGAGGTTCGCCGAGACATCCGTGCGACCGGGCTTGTCGGCCGGCAGTGGCCCCCCGGCGGAGGGCGTCCCAGGGGTGGGCGCCGGTTCGGGCTGCTGCTGCCCCGGCACGCCGGCGTCGCCTGTCGGGGTCGGACCAGGGCTTCCCGGCGTGGACGGCGACGCGGACGCCGATGCGGAAGCACCGGGGTCGGCCGGTCCCGCGCCGGTCGTCGCCGAAGGGCTGGGTCCGCTCGTCGACCCGGTCGAAGGTTCGGTGATGCTCGTTCTGGGTTGCGTGACCGCGTCCGCCGAGTCGCCGACCGGGGTGCTGTGCGGCGCGAGCGCCAACGTGACGGCCGTCGCCGCGGCCACCCCGCCGCCGGCCATCGCGACCTGCCCGGCGCGGGTGCTGACCGCGTGCCGCGTCATCTCCCAGAAGCTGATCAGTGACAGCCCGCCCTTGGACCCCGCCGTGAGGTACGCGGCAGCCGACCCGCCGAGCACGAGCGGCGCCAGCACGCCGCGCAGCCCCGAGTTGACCTCGCTCAGCTCGCCGTAGAGCGCGCGGCACCGGTCACAGTCGGATAAGTGCGCCTTCACCTTGCCCGTCTCGCGGTTCGCGAGGCCGCCGCGGACGTGCGCGCCGAGCCGCTCGATCGTCCAGCCGCAGTCGGCGCCGGCCGTGTCGGTGAGGTGCTCCTGCAGGTATGCCTGGCGGAGACGCTCGCGAGCCCGGTACGCCAACGCCGAGACACCGTTGGGAGTGAGCCCGAGCAGCGGCGCTACCTCCGCCGCGCTCTCGCCCTCGACCTCGGTGTGCCACAGCACCACCTGCCAGCGCTCCGGCAGCTTGGCGAACGCGCGCGCGGCGAGAGACCGTTCCAACCCCTCGACGGCCGTGTCGACGAACGGAACTCCTGGATCGTGCTTGGCCACGTCGTCGGTGACGGTGACCTTCTGATTGCGTCTGATCCGGTCGTAGAACGTGTTGCGGACGCTCGTGAGCAGGTAGGTGCGGAACGCCGCGTCCGGTCCGCCGCCCGTCTTCAACTTGTCGAGCATCTTGGCGAACACCTCGGCGACGAGATCGTCGGCGTCGGCGCTGCTGTTGGCAAGCGTGCGGGCCAGGCGCCGCGCGGCAAAGACGTGCCGGGCGTAGAGCTGGCCGTAGGCGGCGGCGTCGCCTGAGCGCGTCGCGGTGATGAGCTCCGCGTCGCTCGGGCCTTGAGCCAGTTCTTCGGTGCGGTCGATCGTCATCCGTCCACCGGTCGTGAGGTTACTGCCCTACTAAACCGCATCAGCTCCATGATGGTGACAGTTGCTCCGACAATTTGTTGGCCGCCTAGAAAATTCGGCGAAAGTTGCGACGAACCCGCGTCATAACCGCACCGGTCGCGCGTCCATGGGTCATGCAGGACCGGCCAGCACGGCACCGGCGAGGAGCACGCCGGGACGAGGGCGACGGGCGAGGAGGTGCGGACGTGCGCAAGGGACACGCGCAGGGGGCTGTCATGGATCCGATACGGCGACCGGCGGTACCGGATCATCACGACGCGACTGAGCTGCGGGCCGCGTGGTCGCACGAGTCGCAGCGAACAGGGTGGAGCCGATCCGACGACTGGTGGACACCGGAGGTCGACGCGCTCGTGTCGGCGCTGGCGGCGGGGCGGGACCCGATCAGTGCGTGCGGACGGCTGGGCCGGGCACGCGCGGACGCCGGGGTGGGCGCCCGCGAGGCGCTTACCGATCTGTACGCGCTCTACCGCCAGCTGCCCGGGGGTGGGCCGCCGCTGACCGCGGTGCGTGCGCTGGTGGAGGCGTGGACCGAGGCCACCGTGGCCGGTATCCGTGCCGCCACCTGCGCCGACCCGCTGAGCGGGTTGACGTCGGCGGCGTACCTGCGAACCCGTCTCAGCGAGGTCTACCGGGAGGCGGAGCGCGACGGCACGACCGCCACCGACCGGCACGTGATCCTCGTCGTCGACCTCGGTGACCGCGCTGGCGACGCCCCGTGGGAGGCCATGCTCTTCCGGCTCACGCTGGGCGACGTGCTCCGGTCGGCGTTCTCCGGCGGCGAGACTCTGGCCTCGGTCGGTCCGCGCGCGGTGCTCGGGCTCGTGGCCCGTGACCAGCAACTCGCCCGTCGCGTCGAGACGCTGCGCGGACGGTTGCACCGGATGCGCGACCTCGACGGCGTCCGCGTCTGGCTGGAGCGGCTACCGCTCAGCGTCCAGGACGCGCTCGACCTGGTCAGCGGCGTCGACGGCAGCTGATCCCGCGAGCCCGGCCCGGCAGGACGAGGGGGCCTGCCGGGCCGGAGTGCCCACGGAGGCCAGTCCCGGCGGGCGGTTACCCGGGGCGACGTCCCGGCCGGTTACGCTCCGCGGCATGGATCCCCGCACAGGCCTCCCCGTCGTGGGCATGGTCGGCGGCGGCCAGCTCGCCCGGATGACCCACCAGGCCGCTATCGCGCTCGGCCAGTCGCTGCGCGTACTCGCGGCCGATCCGGATGACGGCGCAGCCCTGGTCGCAGCCGATCTTCAGCACGGCCACCACACCGACCTCGCCGCTCTCCGCGCCTTCGTGAAGGGCTGCGACGTGGTCACGTTCGACCACGAGCACGTCCCCGGCGAGCACATCCGCGCGCTGATCGAGGACGGTGTGACGGCGTTTCCCGGCCCGGACGCGCTCCTGTTCGCGCAGGACAAGCGCGCGATGCGCGAGCGGCTCACGTCGCTCGATCTGCCCGCGCCGCGATGGGCACCGGTCGAGACGGCCGAGGACCTGGAGCGGTTCGGCGACGAGGTGGGCTGGCCGGTCGTCGTCAAGGCCACGCGTGGCGGGTACGACGGCAAGGGCGTGTGGGTGTTCTCCGCGCCGGGGGAGGCCGCCGAACTGCTCGCCTCCGGCACGTCGTTGATCGTCGAGGAGCGGGTGCGGCTGGTCCGCGAGCTGGCGGCGGTCGTGGCGCGATCGCCGTACGGGCAGGTCGCGGCGTGGCCGGTGGTCGAGACGGTGCAGCAGGACGGGATCTGCGTCGAGGTGCTGGCGCCCGCCCCCGACCTATCCGATCAGCGCGCACTGCAGGCACAGCAGCTCGCGATCCGCATCGCCACCGAACTCGACGTCGTCGGCGTGCTGGCCGTCGAGCTGTTCGAGACCGCGGGCGGGATCCTCGTCAACGAGCTGGCGATGCGCCCGCACAACTCCGGTCACTGGACGATCGAGGGCTCCCGCACCAGCCAGTTCGAGCAGCACCTGCGCGCGGTGCTCGACTACCCGCTGGGTTCGACGGCGCTGGCCGCGCCGGTGGTCGTCATGGCGAACGTGCTCGGCGGCGAGCCCGGCGGCCTCGGCATCGACGAGCGGCTGCACCACCTCTTCGCCGCGGATCCCGGCGTCAAGGTCCACCTGTACGGCAAGGCCGTCCGGCCGGGCCGCAAGATCGGGCACGTCACCGCGCTCGGCGACGACCTGGACAGTGTTCGCGAGCGGGCGGCGCGGGCGGCCCGCTGGCTCCGGGAGGGAACGCCGTGACCGTGCTCCCCGCCGTGACTGTGTTTCCCGGCGTCCTCTGCCGCTCCGCTCCTCGCTCCTTCGTCGCTGCGATGCTCACTTTGGAGGCCGCCTCGTGACTGTGGTCGGCCTGATCATGGGCAGCGACTCCGACTGGCCGGTCATGTCCGCCGCCGCCGAAGCGCTGCGCGAGTTCGGTATCGAGCACGAGGTCCGGGTGGTCTCCGCGCACCGCACGCCGCGCGAGATGCTCGACTACGCGTCCGGCGCCGCCGACCGTGGCCTGCGGGTGATCATCGCCGGTGCCGGTGGCGCCGCCCACCTGCCCGGCATGGTGGCCTCGATGACGCCGCTGCCGGTGATCGGCGTACCGGTGCCGCTGAAGTACCTGGACGGCATGGACTCGCTGCTGTCGATCGTCCAGATGCCGGCCGGGGTTCCGGTGGCCACGGTGAGCATCGGCGGGGCGCGCAACGCCGGCCTGCTGGCGGTGCGGATCCTCGCGGCGAGCGACCCGGTGTTGCTCGACCGGATGGCCGGCTACCAGGACAGCCTTCGCGATCTCGTCGCGGAGAAGGACCAGGCTCTGCGCGCCCAGCAGTAGGGCCTACGCGCCGTGCTTGGGCCACTCGATGACCGGGCAGGCGTCCATCACGACGTCCAGCCCGGCCCCGGTGGCCCGATTGGCGGCCTCGTCGTCGATCACGCCGAGTTGGAGCCAGACCGCCTTCGCGCCGGCCGCGATCGCTTCGTCGACATGGGCGCCGGCCGCCTCCGAGCGGCGGAAGATGTCGACGACGTCCACCTCGAACGGGATGTCGGCAAGCGTCGCGTACCCTGGCTCGCCGTGCACCGGCTCGGCCGCGGGGTTGACCGGGACGATGCGCTTGCCGTGCTGCTGGAGGAACCGCGCCACGCCGTACGCGGCGCGCCACTCGTGGTTCGTGAGCCCGACCACGGCCCAGGTGTGTGCGGTGAGCACCCGCTTGATCGTCGTCTCGTCCTTGTACGCCATGCCCTTATTCTGCGGTTCGAACGCGCCCGCTGCGGGCGCGTTCGAACCGCAGCGTCAGTTCATCCGCGCGACCACGCGACGGGCACGGCTCAGGTCCCGGCGGCGCTGCTCGAACGTGGCGCCGAGCGCGACGAGCAGGATCCCGCCGAGCGCGAGCGGCACCCAGGCCGGCACCGCGGCGGCGATCCGGGGCAGCAGCGGCCAGATCTCGCGCAGCGCGACCAGCGCCACCGTCCCGCTGCCCAGCAGGAACGGTGCCTGACGCCGCGTCACGGCACCCGCGATCGTGACGCCCAACGCGGCGACGCCGAGTAGCAGCGACCGCCACGGCGAGCTGTCCGCGCCGAACACCAGCACGAGGCTCGGCAGGAACGCGCCGGCCAGACCGGGCGCGAGCGCCGTCCACGACGACATCCCAGGCTGCCGCCGCAACGCCACCAGCCCGGTGGCCAGCGCGATCAGCGCCGCCGGCACCGTGTACGCCTCGGGTGTCTCGACGCCGGCGTCCCACAGCCACAGCCACGACGCCGCGAGTTCCAGCACGATCGCGAGCACCGCCGCCGGGCGGCGATCCGGCCGTAGTGCGGTGAGCCCGACGGCCAGGCCGGCCAGCGTCAGCACCAGCGCCGCGTGCCACGTGTCGCCGATGGCCAGCGCGAACGCCGCCAGCCCGCCGATGCCCGCTACGACCTCCAGCGCCACCGACTGCGTCGCGCGCACGGTCCGCAGCAGCGCCGCCCCACCCGCCAGCGCCGCCGCCGCACCGAGCACGGCGTAACCGGTCTGCGGTACGTCGAGGGCCGCCGCGACCGTGCCGGCCTCGGCCAGCAGCCGCCAGTCCGGCGCCGACGCGCCGGCCTCGCGTGCCGACACTGGCCCAGTGCCGTCGAGCGCCGGGGCCGCAGCGGTGCCCGCGAGAACGATGATCCCCAGGACCGTGATCGTCGCCGGTTCGGACGCCAGCGACCAGCACAGCGACGTGACCCCGAACACTGCGGCGAACACCGTACCGAGCACCGCCCGGAAGCCGCTGGTCAGTGCGGCGACCGCCGCGCCGCCGAGCGCCACCAGCACCATCGTGCCGAGCCCGACCACCCACGGTGCGTCCAGCGCGAGCGGCACCGTCACCAGCGCGACGGCCCAGAACGGCACGACCGCCGTCACCACGTCGCGCCACACCGGCTGTGGGCGGAAGATCGTGGCGAAGAGCGCGGCGCCGACGCCCAGGACGATGACGGACACGACGTCGAAGCCGGTGCCGTCCCAGCCGAGCGTGCCGAGCCCGGCTCCAGCGCGTGCGGGGGCGCCGTCCCAGATCGCGGAGGTCCAGGACAGCGGGCCGAACACGACCTGTACGAGCACCGGAATCAGCAACAAGCCGCCGAGGGTCAGCCCGATGAGCCCGAACGCCCCGAGCACACCGGTGACCGGCCGCCGCTCACGCGCCCCGACCTGCCCGACGACGGCAGCGACCAGCACGGCCACGCCCGCCAGAGCGCTGAGCAGGGCGACGTCCGGCCGGCCGGCGTCGACGGCGCCGGTCAGCACACCCGCGCTGGCGGAGACGGGCACCGTCACCATCGCAGCCAACGAGTACCGCCGGACCAGCGCAGCGAACCCGCTCGCCACCAGCGTCGCCGCGAAGATCGCCAGCGCGACCTGGAACCGGGACGCCTCCAACGCAGCGGCGACAGCCGCCGTCTCTCCCGTGACTGCAAGGAGCGCACCAGCGGCCGTGACATTGCCGGCCACGCGCAGCGCCGCCAACGCCGCCCACATCAGGACGAGCGCTCCGACCGTCACCAGCGTCGCCGTCTCGTTCAACACCGACCACAGCGCCGCGTGCGCGCCGACAAGCAGGCAGGTCGTGGTCAGGACCGTCCGGTACGGCCGTAGCAGGAACGCCCCCGCACCAGCCGCCGCAGCCACGGTGACCTCGGCGATGAGCACCGCCGCGAGGGGCGCCGCAAGCGCAACCGGCACCACGAAGGTCGCCGCAACCGCAGGCACGACCACGGCGTACCCCGCCGCACGCTGCCCGCCCAGCCGCCACGCCAGCGCCACGACGGCGACGGCCAGAGGCATCAGCGCGACGGCGACGTCCATGGCGGGCGCGTACGTCTCGCCAGGGACGAGCCGCGCCACCGACCACGCACTGTCGAAGGACCAGGCGCGCGGGATCCATGCCAGCGGAGCCACCAGTGCCGCCATCGACCAGAACGCTGGGACCGCCGCCGCGACACCCAGCACCGCACCGGCCCCGCTCAGCGCACCGGCGCGCCACGGCCGCGCAACGACACAGGAGACCACCACGAGCAGCGCCGCGAGCACCGCACCGCCGGTGACGAGGTGGTCGTCGACAGCGCGCGCGAACACCGCGAACGCGCCGGCGCCCACCGCGAGCGCCGCGAACCCGGCCGCGAACTGGCGGGCGACACCGCGGACCAGCTCCGCCGCCAGCAGCCCGAGGCCAGCCAGGACGGCGAGGACGACCGCCGCACCGATCGTCGCCGTCAGGTCGCCGTTGACCAGCTTCCACAGCGCCTGCGCACCAGCGATCAGCGCGAACGCGCCAGCGCCGATCGAGGCGAGCACGACCTCGGGAGTCGCCCGGTGGCGGCGAGCCACCCAGATAACGGCGAGGTTGGCGCCAACCGTCGCCGTCGCCGCCGTGCCCCACGGAAGCGCGGTCGAGCTGGCGAGCAGGGGGATCGCCGCCTGCCCGGTCACGATCGCGAACAGTCGCGGGAGCCGGAGCGGCACGAGCATCGGATAGACCGCTGCGACTGTGGTCACGACGGTGGCCACGATGCCGGCGTACACGCCTCGGGGCACCGCGTCGTCGACGCCGAGGAACCCGACGTACCAGGCGGCGTACCCGTCGAGCGCCACCAGCACGAGCCCGACGGCGGCGATCGTCTCGCCCGTGGCCGGCAGCCGGAACCGAACCAGAGCGGCCGGCGTGGTGAGCATGACCGCGGTGAGGCCGCTGAGGATCGTGGCGCGGCCGGCGATGCCGAAGCGGCTCCACGCGACGACCGTGAACACGATCGCGGCGACGGCGAGCAGCAGCCCGCCGAGCACCAGCAGGATCGTCTGGATCGAGTGGCTCGACGCCTCCGCCGTGCGCACCGCGGTGCCGACCGGCGTCGACACCGCCTTCTGCGCCACCCGCGCGGCCAGTTCCTGCGCGCCCGTCGCGGGTCCGGACGCAACCTTCTGGGCGGCGCGCGCGGCCAGCTCCTGCGCGCCTGTCGTGGACCCTGCCGGCATCGAGGCGGCACGTGGCCGCGCCAGCGCCGCCCGGAGGATGTTGATCAGCTCCGCGCGTCGCGAGAACAGCTGTGCCTGCCGCGCCTGTAGCTGTGCTCGCTCGCGGTCGAGGCCGGCGAGCCGGGCGCCCAGGTCGACCAGTTCACGGTCCAGGCGGCCCAGCTCGGTGGCTTCAGGCCCGGTGAGTGGGAGTCCGCAGCTCGGGCAGGACGGGGTGCCGGGTGGCCGTTCGGCGCGGCAGTCGGGGCACAGCGCGGCGGTCATGGACGGCTCCTCGTGAGGGGGCATGAAGGTACCCCTCACGGTGCCGTCCACAGTGACGACGCGGCAGGTCAGCGCTGCCTAGCGTCGCCTAGGCACTAGTACTCAACCCGCTTCACAACGCGCACAACTAGGGCCGGCCGAGGCCGTGGTACTCCCAGCCCGCCGCGCGCCACGTGGCCGGGTCGAGGCAGTTACGACCATCGATGACCCGCGCCGTCTTGAGCAGAGTCGCCAGCGCGGCCGGGTCGGAGTGGCGGAACTCTTCCCACTCGGTGAGCACGAGGAGGATCTCGGCGTCGCGCACGGCCTCGTTGATCGAGGTGGCGTAGTTGACGTCGGGCAGCTCGCGACGGGCGTTGTCCATGCCCTCGGGGTCGAAGACGCTGACCGTGGCGCCGGCCTCGTGCAGGGCACGGGAGACCGCCAGCGCCGGCGAGTCGCGGACGTCGTCGGAGTTGGGCTTGAAGGTGGCGCCCAGCGCGGCGACCCGCACGCCGGCGAGCGACCCGCCGACGAGGTCGGTGGTGAGCTGCACCACGTGCTCGCGGCGGCGCGTGTTGATCAGGTCGACCTCGGACAGGAAGTGCAGCGCCTGACCGACGCCCAGCTCCTCGGCGCGGGCCTGGAACGCGCGGATGTCCTTGGGGAGGCAGCCGCCGCCGAAGCCGACGCCGGCGCGGAGGAACTTGTTGCCGATGCGGACGTCGTAGCCGATCGCCTTGGCCAGCTGGGTGACGTCGGCGCCGGCCGCCTCGCACACCTCGGCCATCGCGTTGATGAACGAGATCTTCGTGGCGAGGAACGAGTTGGCGGACACCTTCACCAGCTCGGCCGTGGCGAAGTCGGTGACGACGACCGGCACCTCGCGGTCCTCGGCCTGGCCCAGCTCGAACACGCCCTTGTAGGTGTGGTCGAGCATCTCCCTTGGCCCACTCGCTCTTGACGCCGAAGACCAGACGGTCGGGGCGGAGCGTGTCCTCGACGGCGAAGCCCTCGCGCAGGAACTCGGGGTTCCACGCGACCTCGACCTCGACGCCGTCCGGAGTGTGCTTGGCGAGCAGCTGCTCGACCCACTCGGCGGTGCCGACCGGCACCGTGGACTTGCCGACGACCAGCGACTTGTGGCTCAGGTGCGGTGCGAGCGACGTGACGGAAGACTCGACGTAGGTGAGGTCGGCGGCCTTGCTGCCGTTCTTCTGCGGCGTGCCGACGCAGATGAAGTGGACGTCGCCGAACTCGCCGGCCTCGGCGTACGACGTGGTGAAGCGGAGCCGGCCGGTGGCCAGGTTCTTGCGGAGGAGCTCGTCGAGTCCGGGCTCGTGGAACGGCACCTCGCCACCGGCGAGCTTGGCGATCTTCGCCTCGTCGACGTCGACGCCGAGCACCTCGTACCCCAGCTCGGCCATGGAGACGGCGTGGGTGGCGCCGAGGTAGCCGGTGCCGAGGATGGTGAGGCGGGGGCGCTGAGGGGTGGGAACGGACACGCGTAGATCCTCCGGTTGCTGGCGTCCGACTCGGCGGTGCGACGCTGCGCCGAAGTCGGGACGGAACAGGCCGAGGATAGTGGCTCGCGTCGACGGGTGCCTGAGGGCACCTGGTTACCGGCCAGTATCCTAGGTGTGAAGAGCATCGATGGAGTAAAGGGGTACCCGTGGACCCGTCGTTCGGCACGTACCAGCTCGCTGAGGAGCACGAGTACGTGCGTCAGGCCGTCCGGGAGCTCGCGGAGGGCGCCATCGCGCCGCACGCGACCGAGGTGGACGAGGACGCGCGGTTCCCGAAGGAGGCCCACGACGCGCTCGTGCAGGCCGGCTTCCACGCCACGCACATCCCGGAGGCCTACGAGGGCGCCGGCGCCGACTCCATCGCGACTGTGATCGTCATCGAGGAGATCGCCCGGGTTTGCGCGTCCTCGTCGCTGATTCCCGCGGTGAACAAGCTCGGATCCATGCCGGTCATCCTGTCCGGCTCCCAGGAGCTGAAGCGCCAGGTGCTGCCGCCGGTGGCCCGCGGCGATGCGATGTTCTCCTACGCGCTGTCCGAGCGCGAGGCCGGCTCCGACGCCGCCGCGATGAAGACCCGCGCCGTCCGCGACGGTGACCACTGGGTGCTCAACGGCACCAAGTGCTGGATCACGAACGCGGGCGTCTCGTCGTACTACACCGTGATGGCCAAGACCGACCCCGACGCCGGCGCCCGGGGCATCTCGGCGTTCGTCGTGCACAAGGACGACCCGGGCTTCTCGGTCGGCACGAAGGAGCGCAAGCTCGGCATCAAGGGCTCGCCGACCTGCGAGATCTACCTGGAGAACTGCACGATCCCGCTCGACCGCATCGTCGGCGACGAGGGCAGCGGCTTCGCCACCGCGATGCGCACGCTCGACCACACCCGCCTCACGATCGGCGCGCAGGCGCTCGGCATCGCCCAGGGCGCGTTCGACGCCGCGCTCGCGTACACGAAGGACCGCAAGCAGTTCGGCAAGTCGGTCTCCGACTTCCAGGGCGTGCAGTTCATGCTCGCCGACATGGCCATGCGCATCGAGGCCGCCCGCCAGCTCATCTACGTGGCCGCCGCGAAGGCGGAGCGCAACGAGCCGAACCTCACGTTCATCTCGGCGGCGGCGAAGTGCTTCGCCTCGGACGTGGCGATGGACGTCACCACCGACGCCGTGCAGCTGTTCGGCGGCGCCGGCTACACGCGCGACTTCCCGGTCGAGCGGATGATGCGCGACGCCAAGATCACCCAGATCTACGAGGGCACGAACCAGATCCAGCGCGTCGTGATGGCCCGCCAGCTCCTCCGCTAGGCTCGTCGGCTCATCTGCGACCCTGACGGGCGCAGATGAACCGCAGCCTCGGTCACCGGCGCGGCATGCCGTTCGGCAGAGGTCCTATGTAGAAGAAGATGGCCGCGGGTGTGTCTGTCGACGGGGTCGACGTCCTCGTCCCACAACACGTACCAGTCGTCCGGGTCTTCGCACGGAACTCGAACCGCCCAGACAGCCGTGTCCCCTCGATGGCTGCGGATGCGGTATGCCTTCCCGGTCCCGTCGTCTGAGTCGTCGCAGATCATCGTCAGCGTGTCGACGATGGCATTCCACAGCTTCTCGTTGTCCCCGACCTCGATCTCGTCGAGTCGCTTGACCACGTCGGGGCGGTAGAGGGGTGCCAGGGCCATTCCTCAACTCCTGCGCTTGGGGATGCCCCGTCCGCGAACACTTGTCGTCGGGTCGGCCTTGTGTGCGCCCACCTCGGCGTCGAGCAGCGCGCTCACCTCGGGGTTGGCCCATAGTCGGATCTGTGCCTCGGTCACGACGACTGCCGGCTTGAGAACGATCGTCCCATCGGGGTGGGTCTCCGCCAGGTAGCGACGGTGCTCCGGTTTGCCGACCTTGCCAAGTGCTACGCGCCTTCGGTCATCCAGTTCGATCAACTCTTCCATGCCATCACCTTCCCTAGGGCCACATTACCCGAAGGTGGCAACTTGGCAACATGGCGCGGTGGGTCAAGCGGTTCGTCCGCGCCCGTCAGCGTCGCAATGAACCGCAGGCCTACGGTGGTGCCCATGACTGATGGCACGGGCAAGCCCACCTCGTACTCCCGCGTCACGCTCAGCCGCATCATGTCCACGACGGACGTCAACCTGTACGGGACCGTCCACGGCGGCGTGATCATGAAGCTGATCGACGACGCGGCCGGCGCCTCCGCCGCCCGGCACTCGGGCGGCAACGCGGTCACGGCGGCGATCGACGAGATCGTGCTGGCCGTGCCGGTGCGGGTCGGCGACCTCGTGCACGCCGCCGCCCAGGTCAACTGGACCGGCCGCACGTCGATGGAGGTCGGCGTCAGGGTGCTGGCCGAGCCGTGGGATCAGGCAGGCACCGACCCGGTCCGTGTCGCCACGGCGTACCTGGCGTTCGTCGGGGTCGACGCAGCAGGCCAGCCCCGGCCGGTGCCGGCGGTCATCCCCGAGACCGACGAGGACAAGCGCCGCTGGCACGAGGCCGGCATCCGCCGCGAGCACCGCCTGGCGCGCCGCCGTGCCATCCAAGCCTCACGTGGCCTGGACTGAAACCCCGAAAGCCTTGTCCGTTACGCCCGGCGTGTGCCGTCAAGCAGCGTGGCCGGTGTGAGAGTCAGCGACCCCCCGTGCGATGCCGCGACACCGCGTGCTGACCCGTCCCGTCCTCGTTCCACGACGACAGCCGCTGCGGATCGGCCATGGGCGGCACCGGCTCGGGATGCTGGACCACGCGATACGTGCCCGTGGCGGAGCGTCGCTCGTCCGGCAGGGAACGCGGCTCGTCCGGGACGGCGACCGGCCGGGCCGGCCGGCTGCGCCGCTGCACCGGCCGTTCGGCGTCGGCGACGATCGGGTGGCTCCCGGTGGCGTAGCCGCCGCTCGGGTAGTCGCTGGTGGGGTACTCGGCCGGTTCCTCTGCCGCGGGCGGCTCGGCGGCGCGGGACGCGGCCGCGACGGAGCGCCAGCGCGCCGGGCTGAACAGCGGCGACATCAGCGCGGCGCCGATGAGGAACGCGTACCCGTGTTCGAGCGGCAGCCCGAACAGCCCTTCCTGGCCGCTGGGGCCGTCGGGCAGCTTGCCGAGGAACGCCTCGCCCTTGGCGACGAACCCGAAGCCGAGGCCGAGCCAGAGCAGCCCGGTGATGGCGGGCGCGACGGGCGAGAGCCGGCTGCTGAGCAGGACGCCGAGCCAGGTGCCGGCCGCGATGATCAGCACCGCGCCGAACGCGAGGTGGGACGGGGCCGAGCCGCCGCCGTCGGCGAGTTTCGCCGCCCCGTCGAGCATCCTGAAATGGCCGAGTGATGCGAGGAACCAGGTGACCGGCGCTAGCACGAGACCGAAGCCAAGGCCGTACAGGTGTCGCATCGTGCAGCTCCGACGTGAGGGCGGCGAGGGGGGACGGTCCCGCACGCTAACACCGTCGACTACCCGTCGGTAGATCGGGTGCCGAAATATCGGACAGCCTTAAGGCTCCGGCCGGATCCCGCCGCGTTTGGCTCAAGGTCGGCATGCCGACATCGAGTGCGCCAGGACGTGCTCAACGCCGGCATGCCGACATTGGCGCGTCGGCGAAGCGGCAGCTCAGTCGAGCAGCTCGGCGAGGTACGGCAGCCGGCCGGCGTCCGCGTTGGTGCGCAGCCAGCTGTCCCAGCCGGGGCGTTGCCGCAGGTCGGTGAGGGCCTGCCTGGCGGCGAGCAGGTCGCCGCGGCGGGCGGCGTCGAGGGCGGCATGCAGGTCGCGCGGACCGTCCGGCGCGAGCACGGCCAGGGTCTCGGTGTCGTTGTTCTCGTACGCGCGCTGGAGCCGCAGCAGCCGGGCGAGCGCGCCGAGCGGGTCTTCGTGGTCGTCGACGCGGAGATCGATCGGGACGGCGTCCCACGGCTCGGCGAGCCGCTCCGGCCCGACGACCAGCAACGCGGCGGACTGCCGGCCGCGCAGGTCGCCGCCGGCCGCCTCGCCCGCTTCGAGGCTGGCGAGGAGGCGCTCGGCGAGGGCGCCCGGTGTGTACGCGAACGCGTCCGCCATCGCGTCGACCACGATCTCGGACGCAAGCATGTTGCCCTGGACGCTGTATCCCTCGCCGGTGCGGTGTCCGCACGCCGGAAGGCAGTCGATGCCGGTGTGCGCGGCGACCTGCCCGTCGACGCCGATCAGCGCCACCTGGCGGGTCTGCGAGTCGGCGTCACGGGCGAGAAGGGTGCCGAGCACCTCGGCGGGCGCGAGTCCGGCCTCCAGACCGGCCAGGCCGTGCGGACCGTAGCCGCGCCGTGTGTGCGACTGGGTGGCGGCGGCGCCGACCCCGGCCTTCGCCCACGGCACGACCCGACCGATCGCCAGTACGCAGGACGCCACGCCGACGCCCAACTCACCGGTGAACGGGTCGCGGGCGATGACCGAGTACGTCATCTCTTCGTCCGCTGAGCGCGTGTCTTGCCGAGGATCCAGAGCGCCTCGACCCCGTCCTTCCAGGTGATCTTCTTGCCCTCTTCGCGCCCGCGCGCGCGGTAGCTGATCGGCACCTCGTACGGGCGGATCCCGCGGCGGAGCAGCTTGCCGGCGACCTCCGCCTCCATGCCGAAGCCCGGCTCGCGGACGTCCAAGTCGCGGTAGAGCGCGAGCGGCATGAGCTTGAAGCAGGTCTCCAGGTCGGAGAGGTAGACGTTGAACAGGACGTTGCACGCGGTGGTGACGCCCCTGTTCCCCATCACGTACCAGAACGAGTACGACGAGTGGGAGCCGAACGTCCGGCTGCCGAACACCACCTCGGCCTCGCCCGCCAGCACCGGCGCGAGCAGCTTGGGGATCTCCTCGGGCGCGTACTCGAGGTCGGCGTCGCACACGATCATGAAGTCGCCGGTGGCCACCTGGCTGGCGGTGCGGATCGCGGCGCCCTTGCCTCTGTTGCGCGGGTGGCGGTGGACCACCAGCCGCGAGTCATGGACCGTGCCGAGCACCGCCGACGTGCCGTCGCGGCTCCCGTCGTCGACGACGACCAGCTCGATCTCGCACGGATAGTCGACGTCGAGCACACGCTTGATGGCCGCGGCGAGGGTGCGCTCCTCGTCGTAGACGGGCATCAGGATGGAGAGCTTCATCGATGGACGTCCTGGCAGGTGGGGGCTCGGGCGCCGTCGAGTCTACGGGCGCCCGCTGAGAGCATCCGCCGATAGGGCGCTGTCCCTATCGGCGCATGCTCACACCCCGACCGGGAGCCGCATGACCGCGGGTTCGCCCTCGACCAGGACCTGCGGCCCGGTGGCCGCGCGCACCTCGTCGAGGTTCACGCCGGGCGCCAGTTCGCGCAGGGCCAGCCCGTCGGGGGTGACGTCGATCGTGGCCAGGTCGGTGATGATCCGCTGGACGCAGCCGCGCCCTGTGTAAGGCAGGGTGCACTCGTCGACGATCTTGTGGGTGCCGTCCTTCGCGACGTGTTCCATGATCACGATGACCCGCTTCGCGCCGTGTACCAGGTCCATCGCGCCGCCCATCCCCTTGACCATCTTGCCGGGGATCATCCAGTTCGCGAGGTCGCCGGCGGCCGACACCTGCATGGCGCCGAGGATCGCCACGTCGATGTGGCCGCCGCGGATCATGCCGAAGCTGGTGGCGGAGTCGAAGAACGAGGATCCGGGCAGGAGCGTGACGGTCTCCTTGCCTGCGTTGATGAGGTCGGGGTCCTCTTCGCCCTCGAACGGGTACGGGCCGACGCCGAGGATGCCGTTCTCCGACTGGAGCACGACGTGGACGCCGTCCGGAACGTAGTTCGGCACGAGCGTCGGCAGGCCGATGCCCAGGTTGACGTACTGGCCGTCGTCAAGCTCCTGCGCGGCGCGGGCGGCGAGCTGCGTGCGGGTGAGGGCCATGTCAGTTCCCCTTCGGGCGCGTGGTCCGGCGTTCGATCCGCTTGCCTTCGGTGCCGACCGGACCGACCACCCGCTGGACGAACACGCCTGGTGTGTGGACCTGCTCGGGCCGGATCTCGCCGGGCTCGACCAGCTCCTCGACCTCGGCGATCGTGATGCGCCCGGCCATCGCGCAGAGCGGGTTGAAGTTCCGCGCGGACTCGTGGAAGGCGAGGTTGCCGTGCCGGTCGCCGACCGCGGCGCGTACCAGCGCGAAGTCGGTGACGATGCCCTCCTCCAGCACGTAGTCGCGGTCGCCGAATGCCCGGACCTCCTTCGCCGGGCTGGACAGCGCCACCGTGCCGTCGGTGTTGTAGCGCCACGGCAGGCCACCCTCGGCGACCTGCGTACCGACGCCGGCCAGCGTGTAGAACGCGGGAATGCCGGACCCGCCGGCGCGCAGCCGCTCGGCCAGCGTGCCCTGCGGGCACAGCTCCACTTCCAGCTCGCCGGAGAGGAACTGTCGCGCGAACTCCTTGTTCTCGCCGACATAGGAGCTGGTCATGCGCGAGATGCGGCGGTCGGCCAGCAGGACGCCCAGTCCCGCGTCGTCGACGCCGCAGTTGTTCGACGCGATCCTGAGGTCGTCGACCCCGGCCTCGTGCAGCGCGTCGATCAGTACGAGCGGGATACCGCAGAGCCCGAATCCACCCACCGCCAGCGTCGACCCCGACCCGATGTCGGCGACAGCTTCGGCGGCGCTCTGAACGACCTTGTCCATGGCGCCCCTCCTCCGTGACAGCCGTCACACTATCGGGCGGCGAACTGTCATGGCGCGAGCTAACCCCGCCTCGACTTTCGGATTCTTGGGCGTTCCGGCGCTCGCCGACGCCCAAGAATCCGAAAGTCGGCGTTGGCGGCCTTACGCGAGCCGCGCCGTCACGCGCTCGCTGGCCGCCCGCGCGTCCAGGCGTGCGTGGTCCAGGTTCCGGCACAGCACGATGCTCGCCCCGGCCGCGAGCGGCACCAGGAGCCAGTCGAGGTCGCCGGTGTCGACCACGAGGACGCGGTCCTTCGCGCTCAACTCCAGGTCGTCCGCGCGGGTGCGGGCCGCCTGGACCAGGTCGGCGTAGAGCGCGGGGTCCACCGGCTGGTACGGGGCGAACCGGTCGCCGTGGCCACGCACCTCAGTGGCGTAGTCGGCGACGCCGGCCGGCGCGTTCCGCAGCGGCGCGGCCATCGGGGCGAGGGACAGCCCGTACGCCTCGGTGGCGGCGAGCGCGTCGTCGAGACGGTCCGGACCGGCGAACGCAACGTCGGCACCGTCCGGATCGTCGACGACCTCCAACCCCACCGACCAGCAGCCGAGCAGGATCGCGGCTGTCTGCCAGTGCGCCGGCAGCAGGACCGCTGCTCGCGCGCCCGGCTCGACGCCGCTGTCCTGGAGCAGGTTCGCCGTCTTCGCGACCCAGTTCTCGAGCGTCGTGGCGGAGAGTTCGATCCGCTCGCCGGTCGCGTCGTCGTAGAACGTCAGCAGCGGCCCGGACGGGTCGGCGGCGAGCGCCCGGGCGAGCAGTCCGGCAGGGGTATCGGCAGTGGACACGGGCCTGACCCTACGATCTCCGCCGAGTACTTCGGCTTCACCCCCGGGTAAATAGGGTTGCCCGGTCGGGCCGGCAGTCCGGTGCGGCGGGCGCGGTCGGCGTACGCTGGCCAGAGCACCGTCTCCGGCCTCAAGGAGTGGCCCTGTGACAGGCGTTAACGCGCCCAGAGTTCTTATCGACGCCACCGCGGTCCCCGCTGACCGGGGTGGCGTTGGGCGCTACGTCGAAGGCCTGCTCTCCGCGCTCGGTCGCGGCGACGCGGACCTCGCGGTGGTCTGCCAGCGCGCAGACGCCGAGCGCACCGCGCGGCTCGTCCCGAAGGCCCGGATCGTGCCTGGTCCGGCCGCTATCGCGCACCGCCCAGCGCGGCTCGCGTGGGAGCAGACCGGGCTGCCGCTGGTGGCCCAGCAGGTCGGTGCGCAGGTGATCCACTCGCCGCACTACACCGTGCCGCTGCGCACGCCGTGCCCTGTCGTCGTCACCTTGCACGACGCCACTTTCTTCACCGAGCCTGAGCACTACGTGAAGGCCAAGGGCACGTTCTTCCGGTCGGCTACCCGCACGTCGCTGCGCCGGTCGGCGCGGGTGATCGTGCCGTCGAAGGCCACCCGTGACGAGCTGATCCGCCTGCTCGACGCGGATCCCACCCGCCTGGACGTGGCGTACCACGGTGTCGACGCCGACGTGTTCCACATCCCTGGAGAGGCCGAGCGTGCGAGGGTCCGCGCGCGGCTGGGTCTCGCCGACGCCACCTACATTGCGTTCCTCGGGTCGCAGGAGCCGCGGAAGAACGTGCCGAACCTGATCCGCGGCTGGGTCAAGGCGTGCGTCGGCCGTGAGATCACGCCCGCGCTGGTCATCGCCGGCGGGTCGGGCCACGACGACGACATCGACGCGGCGATCTCCGAGATCCCCGGCCACCTCCGCCTGCTGCGCCCGGGATACCTGCGCTTCGCCGACCTGCCCGGATACCTCGGCGGCGCGCTCGTCGTGGCGTATCCCAGCCACGGCGAGGGCTTCGGCCTGCCCGTGCTCGAAGCGATGGCGTGCGGTGCGCCCGTGCTCACCACGCCGCGGCTGTCGCTGCCCGAGGTCGGTGGCGACGCGGTCGCGTACACGGGCGAGGACGCCGACCAGATCGGCACCGACCTGGCCGCGCTCATCGACGACGAGGGTCGCCGCAAGGAGCTGTCGTCCGCTGCGCACGCCCGTGCGGCCGAGTTCACCTGGGAGGCGAGTGCCGAGGCGCACCTCGCCAGCTACGCCCGCGCCGCCGGGGCACGGTGATGGCGGCGTTCCACGCGGTCATCCCGGCCGGTGGGAGCGGCACCCGGCTCTGGCCCCTGTCGCGTGCGGCGCACCCGAAGTTCCTGCACCAGCTCACCGGCACCGACCGCACGCTGATCCAGGCCACCGTCGACCGGCTCGCACCGCTGGCGCCGCCGTCGCACATCCACATCGTCACGGGCGGGGCGCACGCGGCCGGCGTCGCCCGGCAGCTGTCGGACGTGCCTGCGGAGAACATCATCGTGGAGCCGGGTCCGCGTGACTCGGCGCCCGCGATCGGTCTCGCCGCCGCGCTGATCGCCCGGCACGACCCCGACGCGGTGATGGGCTCGTTCGCCGCCGACCACCTGGTCGCCGATAGCGACTCGTTCGTGCGCGTCGTGCGCACGGCGATCGACGCTGCCGCCGACGACTACCTCGTCACGGTCGGCATCACGCCCACCGCGCCTGCCACGGGTTACGGCTACATCCGTCACGGCGCTGCGCTGCGGGCGCCCGGTGCCCTCGCCGTGTCCGAGTTCAAGGAGAAGCCGTCCGTCGACGTCGCCCAGGCCTACGTCGACTCCGGCGAGTACGTGTGGAACGCCGGCATGTTCGTGTGGCGCGTGAGCGCGTTCCTCGCCGAGCTGGAGTTGCAGCTTCCCGAGCTGCACGCCGGCCTCACCCGCATCGCCGCCGCGTGGGACCAGCCCGACCGTGACGCCGTCCTCGCCGAGGTCTGGCCCACGCTGCCGAAGATCTCCGTCGACCACGGCGTCATGGAGGGCGCGGCGGCGCGCGGCCGGGTCGCCACCGTGCCCGGCGAGTTCGGCTGGAACGACGTCGGCGACTGGGACACGCTGGGCGACATCCTCCCCGCCGACGCCGACGGCAACGTGCTGGTGTCCGGCGAGAACCTGCTCACCAGCGACACCAAGGGCGCCGTGGTCGTCGCCGGCGCCGGCCGCACCGTGGCCCTTCTCGGACTGCGCGACGTCGTGGTGGTCGACACCGCCGACGCGCTGCTGGTCTGCCCCCGTGACCGCGCCCAGCAGGTGAAGGGCATCGTCGACGAGCTGAAGTCGCGTGGAGCCACCGACCTCTGCTGACCCGCGGGACGGCGGGGTGGAGGAGCCGGACCCGACGGTCGACCTGCGCCAGGCCGACCGCGGGATCAGCCTGAGCTTCGCCGAGGGTGGCCAGGCACGCACGTACCTGCCGCCGCACCCGCTCGACCTGCTGGCCACGCTCGGTCCGCTGCGCCGGGGGTCCGGCGACCCGAGCCACGTCACCGACCCGGACGGCACCGTGTGGCGTACCGCGCCCACCCCGCACGGTCCCGCGACGCTGCGAATCCGGCGCGGTAGCGACGGGGTGGTGCACGCGCGCGCCTGGGGCACTGGCGCGGTCTGGATGCTCGACGCCGTACCCGGGCTGCTCGGCGCCTTCGACGACTGGTCCGGCTTCACCGCCCACCATGAGTGCGTCGCTGAGGCGTTGCGCCGCAACCCGGGCCTACGCCTCACCCGCACCGGTCTGATCCTCGACCAGCTCGTGCCCGCGATCCTGGAGCAGAAGGTCACCGGGGCGGAGGCACGGCGATCATGGCGCGAGCTGCTGCGGCGGTTCGGGCTGCCCGCACCCGGGCCGGCGCCGGCCGGGATGCGCGTCGCGCCGTACGCCGAACAGTGGCGCACGATCCCGGTATGGGAGTGGCACAAGGCGGGCGTCGACGGCGGGCGGCAGCGCGCGATCCGGGCCGCCGCGCTGGTTGCCGACCGGCTGGAACAGGCCGCCACGATGTCCCCCGAGGACGCGCAGCGCCGCCTCCAGTCCGTGCCGGGCATCGGCCCGTGGACGTCCGCCGAGGTCGTGCAGCGTTCGCTGGGCGCCCCGGACGCGGTGAGCGTCGGTGACTACCACCTGCCCACGGTCGTCGGTTGGGCGCTCGTCGGGCGCGGCCTCGACGACGGCGGCATGCTCACCGTGCTCGGCCCGTACAAACCGCACCGCCAGCGCGCGATCCGCCTCATCGAGACGGTGGGCGCGCGCCCGCCACGGCACGGCCCACGCATGTCCGCGCGGGACTACCGCGCGTTCTGACGTTCGCCGCGTCCTCGACTTTCGGACTTTTGAGGGTTCCGCGGGCCTCGTGACCCTCAAAAGTCCGAAACTCGGCGGTGGGACGCACTCAACGGGTGAGCAGGTGCGTTCCGACGTCCCTCGGTGGGCGCGGCTTGGGGTCGTTGTCGGCGTAGCCGATCGCGACCGATCCCATCGGCTCCCAGTCGAACGGCAGCGCCAGCACCTCGCGCACGACGTCGGGGCAGAACATCGTGGACGAGATCCAGCACGAGCCGACGCCCTCAGCGGCCAAGGCAACGAGGAAGTTCTGCACCCCGGCGCCCATCGCGACGTTGAACATGGTGCGTTCGGCGTCGGCGCGGCGCAGATCCGGGTAGGGGTGCGAGCCGTCCCGAATCAGGCACGGTACGACCAGCTCCGGCGCGTGCCACAGCAGGTCGCCGCGGTGTACCCGGCGCGAGATCGCGTCCTCGGCGAAGCCGTCGTCGCGCAGGTCGGCGATCCACGCGTCCCGCATGGCGGCGAGGAGCCGCGCACGTGTGGTGGGCGAGGACACGTGCACGAACCGCCACGGCACGGTGTGGTGGGGCGCCGGTGCGGTGAGCGCGGCGGCGACAGCGGCCTCGATCAGCTCAAGCGCCACCGGCGTGTCGGCGAACGTCCGTACCGAGCGGCGCGCGTACACCGCGCTGCGCCGTGCCTCGGCGGTACCGAGGGAGAACATGTCCTCTTGGGACGGTCGTACCATGGCCGCCGCGCCGGGCCCGTCCTCGCCGCCCACGCCGGACAGCCCGCGCACCACCGCCACCGGAACCCCGCCGACCTTGCCCTTCACCAGTTCCGCCGCGGCCGCCACCTGGTCGGCGTCGGCGACGACCGTCATCTCCAGGGCGTTGCCGTACCCGTCGCGCTCGCCGCGGTGGTCGCGCAGCGGCGCCAGCCCGGCCGCGCCGATAGCCACGTCCACCAGACCTATCCGCCACGTGCGGCCCATCGTGTCGGTGACCAGCACCGCGACGTCCACGCCGAGCTTGTCGCGCAGCCCCGCGCGCAGCGCCCGTGCGGACGCATCAGGATCGACGGGCAGCAGCGCGAGCGTGTCCCCGGGCACGTTCGACGTGTCCACCCCCGCCGACGCGAGCACCAGCCCGTGCCTCGTCTGGACGATCCGCGTGCGGCCGCGCCGGGCCACCTCGCGCACGGTCTCGGCCTCGATCGCCGCCGCCCGCGCCTGCTCGCGGCCGTCCGGATCGGCGGGGACCTCGACAAGTCGCCCCTCGGCCTTGCTCACGACCTTGCTGGTGACGACCACCACGTCGCCGTCGACCAGCCAGGGCGCGGCGCCGGCCAGCAGCGCGGCCAGGTCGTCACCGGCGTGCACCTCGCCCAGCCCGGCGACCGGCAGGATCTCCAGCGGACCGTGCTCAGCCACGGGCCAGCCCCACGGCCAGGCGCACCATCGCGGCCGTCGCCTCGGCGTCGTGCATGTAGAGCGGCATCGCGTGCACCTCCACGCCCGGCACCTCCGTAGCCGCGTCCGCGGTGTCGACCAGCCAGCCGTCGAGCAGTCCGCCGTTACGCCGCGAGCCGTAGAACGCGCCGACGCCCGCAGCCGACACTTCGACCTCCAGCGCGGGTAGGCACTTCTCCGCCATCCCGCGCACCGGCGCGCCGCCGATAATGGGGGAGACGCCCACGACCGGACCCGCCGCGGCCTGCACTGCCTCCCGGATACCGGGCACGGCGAGGATCGTGCCGATGCTCACCACGGGATTGCTCGGCGCGATCAGCACCAGGTCGGCGGCGGACAGCGCCTCGACCACGCCTGGCGCCGGCTTCGCGTCGGCCGCGCCGACCGGCACGAACTGCTCCGCCGGCAGGGCCGCACGGTGCCGTATCCACCACTCCTGGAAGTGCATCGCGCGGCGCCCTTCGGCGCCGTCGCTCACCACGACGTGCGTCTCGACACGATCGTCGGTCATCGGCAGGATCTCGATGCCCGGTTGCCAGCGGGCGCACAGTGCCTCGGTGACGGCCGACAGGGGGTAGCCGGCGTCCAGCATCCGCGTACGCACGAGGTGGGTCGCAGTGTCGCGGTCGCCGAGCCCGAACCAGTCCGGATCGGCGCCGTACGCGGCCAGCTCGTCCTTTACCGTCCACGTCTCGCCGGCGCGTCCCCAGCCCCGCTCGGGGTCGATGCCGCCGCCGAGCGTGTACATCACGCTATCGAGATCCGGGCAGATGCGCAGGCCGTGCAGGGTGACGTCGTCGGCGGTGTTCACCACCGCGGTCACCTGGTACGGCGGTGCCGAGCCGGACGCAAGTTCGCGTACGCCCAGCAGGAACCGGGCGCCACCGACGCCTCCGGCGAGTACCACGATTCGCATGTGTTCATCGTCGCGCACGAGTCCTGGCCGGTCCTCCCGGGGGCGCGTCCGTGTGCCACGCTTGCCTGGTACGCGTGTGAACAGAGGGGGAATTGTGACGACGGAGTCGTCCGTTGACGCGAAACTGGCCATCGAGCAGACGCGGTCCCTGCGGCTGCCGGCCGCGCTGACGCTGCTGCTGGTCAACCTGTTCTGGCTGCTGATCTCGGTCGAACGGTTCCTGATCCCCCGGGAGAAGGTCGACAAGCTCGACGTGCCGCCCGGCTTCGGGGAACGCGCACGTGAGTCGTTCGGCGACTTCGCGGGGCTCGCCCCCGTACTGCTCCCGCTCGTCGTGGTGCTGCTCGTGACGCACATCGCGCCGGTCGTCGCGGAGGCGAAGCTCCTGCTGGTCGCCGCGCTGAGCGAGTACGCGCTGTCCGCGTCGTTCGCCGTAATCGCGTTTCTCGCAGGCTTCTTCGCCCCGGGCCACAGCGGCAGGAGCGTCGTCGAGGACGGCTTCACAGGGCTCGGTTCGCTGATCCTGCTCGGCATGGCCTCGTTCGTCGCGTTTCGGGTCGCGCAGGCTCTGTTCCGCGGCGAGCCGAAGCCCGACCGGTTCGCCGCGTACGGCCGCGTTGATGCCGCTGAGCCTGTCTCCGCGCCGCCGCCGAACACCGCGCCGCTCCCTCCGCACTACGCGGCGCCACCGCGCAGCCAGCCGTACGGGTTCCAGCCGCACGGCGCCTCTCACCCGCCCCGACCGCCGTCGCCGGAGACGCCCGGCGAGTAGGCGTGCTCCGCGGCACCGCCGCTGACATCGGCGCCAGATCGGCGCGGTGGCGGTCCCCGGAACGGCGTGTCCGACCCCCGACGTAGGCTTTCCGCATGCCGGCCGCACCTCATGACAACGCGATGCGCCGGGCGTTGCGCCGCGCGCGCGACGGCGCGAGCCTTGACGTCGCCGAGGCCGCGGTGTTGCTCGCCGCGCGCGGCGATGCCCTCGACGATCTGCTGGCCAGCGCGTCCCGCGTGCGCGACGCAGGCCTGCGTGACGCGGGGCGTCCCGGCGTCATCACATACTCGCGCAGCGTCTTCGTCCCGCTGACGAGGCTCTGCCGCGACCGCTGCCATTACTGCACCTTCGCCACCGTCCCGCACCGCCTCGACGCCCCGTTCCTTGAGCGGGACGAAGTCGTGGACATCGCCCGCAAGGGTGCCGCGCAGGGCTGCAAGGAGGTCCTGTTCACCCTCGGCGACAGGCCGGAGGACCGCTGGTCGCAGGCCCGCGAGTGGCTTGACGCCCGCGGATACGACTCCACATTGGAGTACGTCCGTGCTTGCTCGATCGCGGTGCTGGAGGAGACCGGGCTGCTGCCGCACCTCAACCCGGGCGTTCTGAGCTGGACCGACTTCCAGCGGCTCAAGCCGGTCTCGGCGAGCATGGGGATGATGCTGGAGACCACGGCCACGCGGCTCTGGTCGGAGCCGGGCGGCCCGCACTACGGCTCGCCCGACAAGGAACCGGCCGTGCGGCTGCGAGTGCTGGAGGATGCGGGCCGGGTCGGCGTCCCGTTCACCACGGGCATCCTGCTCGGCATCGGCGAGACGCTGACCGAGCGCGCCGAGTCGCTGTTCGCGATCCGCGCGCCCGCCCGCCGCTACGGGCACATCCAGGAAGTCATCATCCAGAACTTCCGCGCCAAGCCCGACACCGCGATGCGCGGCATACCGGACGCCGAACTGGACGACCTTGCCGCCACCGTCGCCGTGGCGCGGCTGGTGCTCGGCCCGAAGATGCGGATCCAGGCCCCGCCGAACCTCATCGGCGACGAGTACACGCTGCTGCTCCGCGCCGGCATCGACGACTGGGGCGGCGTCTCGCCGGTCACGCCCGACCACGTCAACCCCGAGCGACCGTGGCCGGCCGTCGAGAAGCTGGCGGCGCATGCCGCCGAGAACGGCTTCACGCTGCGGGAACGGCTGCCGGTCTACCCGAGGTACGTGCTGGCGGGCGAACCCTGGATCGACCATCGCATGGCGGCACACGTCGCCGCGCTCGCCGATCCGGAAACCGGCCTGGCCGACGACGACGCGGTACCGCAGCCGCTGCGCTGGCAGGAGCCCGACGGCGGGCTGGTCGCGTCCGGCCGCACCGACCTGCAGGCCAGCATCGACACGACGGGGCGCACCGAGGACCGCCGCGGCGACTTCGACTCGATCTACGGCAGCTGGGACGAGCTCCGCTCTGCGGTTGGATCGCGCCCTCAGGCAGCGCGATCCAACCGCACCCCGCTGGCGGCGGCGCTCGAACTGGCGGCGGCCGACCCGGCGTCCCTGCTGGAGCCGCGTCACGAGGACGCCGCACTTGCCCTCTTCGCCGCCGACGGCGACGCGCTGGAGGAACTGGCCCGCATCGCCGACGACCTGCGCCGCGAGACGGTCGGCGACGACGTCACGTACGTGGTCAACCGGAACATCAACTTCACCAACATCTGCTACGTCGGCTGCCGGTTCTGCGCATTCGCCCAGCGGCGCACCGACGCGGACGCGTTCACGCTCTCCCTCGACCAGGTCGCCGACCGGGCGGCCGAGGCGTGGGCGGCCGGCGCCACCGAGGTGTGCATGCAGGGCGGCATCGACCCGGACCTCGCCGGCACCGCATATGCGGACATTGTGCGCGCGGTGAAGGAACGCGTCCCGGGGATGCACGTCCACGCGTTCAGCCCGATGGAGGTCGTGACCGCCGCGACCAAGGCCGGCATGTCCATCAAGGACTGGCTGCTGATGGTCCGCGAGGCCGGGCTGGACACGATCCCGGGCACGGCGGCCGAGATCCTCGACGACGAGGTCCGCTGGGTACTCACGAAGGGCAAGCTGCCGGCCGCGTTGTGGGAGGAGGTCGTCACCACCGCGCACGAGCTCGGCATCCGCTCCAGCTCGACGATGATGTACGGCCACGTCGACCACTCCGGTCACTGGCTGGGGCACCTGCGCACGCTGGCCGGCATCCAGGACGCCACTGGCGGGTTCACCGAGTTCGTTCCGCTGCCGTTCGTCCACCACAACTCGCCGATCTACCTGGCCGGTGTCGCCCGCCCGGGGCCGACCGTCCGCGAGAACCGCGTGGTGCACGCGATGGCGCGGCTCCTGCTGCACGGCCGGATCGACAACATCCAGTGCTCCTGGGTGAAGCTCGGTGACGCCGGCACCACACAGGTGCTCCAGGGCGGCGCCAACGATCTCGGCGGCACGCTGATGGAGGAGACGATCAGCCGCATGGCCGGATCGGAGCACGGGTCGGCACGCACCGTCGCGCAGCTGCACGAGCTGGCCGCCTCGGCGGGGCGCCGCCCCCGCGAACGCACCACGACGTACGGCACCGTCCCGGACCGACCCCAGCTCCGCCTCGCCTGACGGCAGTCACGTTCAGTATCGGGACTGCTATCCCGTTATGTCCGAAGGATCCGGATTAGTCGCGGCTGAACGATGACATCGTTGGCAGGTTTGCGCCCGCCCGCTGTTTGCCGGGACGGGTTGGTGGGTAGCTGCGCTTCGTCCGTGGCAACGAGCCGGCCGGCCCCCCAGACGGCCGGCTCGGCCATGACCGCTCCGACCGGGGAGAGCACGTTCTCGCTGGTCTAGGCCACTGGGAGCGGGGGCTGTCGGGGATCCGATGAATTCACCTCCAATACCAGTCCGAGCTTGACTTGGCACGCATTACACGCGTGTAATTCTCGTGGGGATTGTTCGACCAGCCTTCCGAGGCGGGGGGTACGACGCGCCGGCAGACGTCAGCGCTGAGGTGAGGGGGCATCGTGGCAGCAAACTTGGTAGCCGATCTGCTCTCCGGTGACGCTCCGGAGTGGCAAGAGCGTGGACTGTGTGCACAGACAGATCCGGAGGCGTTCTTCCCGGAGAAGGGGGGCTCGACCCGGGAAGCCAAGCGGATCTGCACAGGGTGCGAGGTCCGCGCCGAGTGTCTGGAGTACGCGCTCGCACACGACGAGCGGTTCGGCATCTGGGGCGGCCTGAGTGAACGGGAGCGTCGCAAGCTCAAGCGCCGCGCTGTGTGACGCGCAGGGCGTCAGTGGTCCTCGGGGTCGACCTCATCCGGGTCGACCCCGAGCAGGTTCGCCACCTGCTCCACGATGACGTCGTGCACGAGGTCGGCCAGGTCCTCGCGGTCGACGGCTCGCGCCTCCAGTGGGCGCCGGTAGACGACGATGCGCGGCGGTGCGCCCCGGCCCTTGCCTGTATCGCGGCCGGGCAGCAGCCGGGCGAGCGGCACACTGCCGTCCTCCAGCACGTCCGAGTCGTACGACGGCAGCTCCGGCGGAACGTCCTCGACGGCGAACTCGACGCCCCGCAGCTGCGCCGCCCAGCGACCCTCCAGGTGCTCGACCGCGTCGAGGACCATGTCGTCGAAAACCTGCGCGCGCGTGCGCGAGAGCGGCACCGTGGACGGGACTAGCCGACCGCGCATGCCACGGCCCCGGCGGTCCCGGCGGGGCCCACCCTGGCGGTGTCGGTGCGGTGCGGTCGTCACCCACGGAGCCTATCGAGAGACGGGCGGGACGTGCTCCGGCCGGTGCCGGGCGCGGGCACACAGTTTGGTCGGATTGTGGAGTCTGGCTAGCTGATCCCACCAATGTCCGCCCGGCCGATCGGGGGCGGATCGCGCGACACGAGAGCCGATCGGGCCAGGGCGCTGGCGGTGGGTGTGCGCGGACGGATACCGTGCGCGCGTGAGGTCGAATCGGCGCTGCTCCCGGAACGGCTGTCCGCTGCCCGCGGTCGCCACCCTCACCTATGTCTACTCCGACTCCACGGCCGTCGTCGGGCCCCTCGCGATCTCGCCAGAACCGCACACCTACGACCTCTGCGAGGCGCACGCGTTGCGGCTCACGGCGCCGAAGGGGTGGGATCTGGTCCGGCACGACGGCGACTACTCAGAGCCTGCGCCGAGCACCGATGACCTGGAGGCCCTGGCGGACGCGGTCCGCGAGGCGGCGCGCCCGGCTCCGCGTGAGGACGACGGTGGCCAGGTCGGTCGCAGGGGCCACCTGAGAGTGCTGCCCTCACCCGGCTGAGCTGCGGACCCAGACCGGTAGGCTCGGCAGCGTCAGCGTCCCCATTCGCGAGGAGCCGAGCCCGCCGTGCCTGACCTGTCGAGCATCGTCAAGGCGTACGACGTCCGTGGTGTTGTCCCGGACGAGCTGGACTCCGCTGTCGTCCGCGCGATGGGGGTCGCGTTCGCCCGGATCGTCGGGGCCGAGGGCGCCACCCAGGTCGTCACCGCGCACGACATGCGCGAGTCGTCGGTGCCGCTGTCACGGTCGTTCGCCGAGGGTGTCATCAGCCAGGGCATCGACGTCGTCGAGGTGGGTCTGTCCTCCACGGACATGCTGTACTTCGCCTCCGGCAAGCTGGGAATCCCCGGCGCGATGTTCACGGCGAGCCACAACCCGGCGAAGTACAACGGCATCAAGCTGTGCCGGGCCGGCGCCGCACCCATCGGCCAGGACTCGGGCCTCGCCGACGTCCGCCGCATCGCCGAGGAACTGCTGGCCAGCGGCGAGTTGCCGGCTGCCGCGGGCCGCACCGGCGACGTCACCACCGCCGACCTGCTCACCCAGTACGGCGAGTATCTGCGGGAGCTGGTCGACCTCAGCGCGATCCGCCCGCTCAAGGTCGTCGTTGACGCCGGCAACGGCATGGGCGGGCACACCGTCCCGGCCGTCCTCGGTGGGCTCCCGCTCGACATCGAGGCGCTGTACTTCGAACTCGACGGCAACTTCCCGAACCACGAGGCCAACCCGCTCGACCCGAAGAACCTGGTCGACCTGCAGGCCGCGGTTCGCGAGCACGGCGCCGATCTCGGTATCGCGTTCGACGGCGACGCCGACCGCTGCTTCGTCGTCGACGAGAACGGCGACCCGGTGAGCCCGTCCGCGATCACCGCGCTGGTAGCGGTCCGCGAGCTGGCGAAGCACCCGGGCTCGGCGATCATCCACAACTGCATCACCTCGCCACGCGGTGCCGGAGATCGTCGCCGAGCACGGCGGCACCCCGGTGCGCACGCGCGTCGGACACTCGTTCATCAAGGCGGAGATGGCCACGACCGGTGCGGTCTTCGGCGGCGAACACTCCGCCCACTACTACTTCCGTGACTTCTGGAACGCCGACACCGGCATGCTCGCGGCGATGCACGTGCTGGCCGCGCTCGGCGAGTCCGACGAGAAGCTGTCGACGCTCGGCGCGCAGTACGAGCGGTACGTCGCGTCCGGCGAGATCAACTCCACAGTGGACGACCAGGCCGGACGCACGAAGGCGGTGGAGGCGCACTTCGCGGACGCCGAGACCGACGACCTCGACGGGCTCACCGTGACCTTCCCTGACGGCAGCTGGTTCAACCTGCGCGCCTCCAACACCGAGCCGCTGCTCCGGCTCAACGTGGAGGCCCACGACCACGACCGGATGGCGGCCCTGCGCGACGAGGTCCTCGGCCTCGTCCGCGGCTGACCACGGCACTCTCACCCTTGGAGTTCGCGTTGATGCTCGACCCGAGTCTGCTGGACATCCTCGCCTGCCCGTGCGACGACCACGCGCCGCTGGAGCTGGACGAGACCGCCAGCGAGCTGCTCTGCACGTCCTGCGACCGGGCGTTCCCGATCCGCGACGGCATCCCGGTGCTCCTGCTCGACGAGGCGCGCCACCGCGCCGGCCGGTCCTGATGAGCGAGCGAAGCGAGCGCGGAAGAGCACAGCGTCGCCGCGAATGCGGCCGCCGAGCGAAGCGAGGTGTGCCCATGAGTATCCAGATCGACGAGGCGCGCCTGGACGACCAGGGCGTCCTCGGCGAGGTCGATCCGGCCGCGATGCTGCGTGCGGTGGCCGGCGCCGGCGCGCAGGTGCGGGAGGCGGCGGCGCTCGCGGCCGAGGCGCACCTGCACCGGCTCTCCGACGACGGGCGTCCGCGCGCGCTGGTGGTGGCGGGGGTCGGCACCGCCGCCCGCACCGGTGACGTGCTCGCCGCGGTGGCGGGCGCCGGTTGCCCGGTGCCGGTCCTGTCGCACCGCAGCGCCATCATTCCCGGCTGGGTCGGCGCGGCGGACGTGGTGATCGCCGTGTCGGCGTCCGGCAAGGGTCCTGAGGCGCTGGCCGCCGCCGAGGCCGCGATGTTCCGCGGTGCGCGGCTGGTCGCGGTCGGCGCGCCCGACTCGCCGCTGCAGTCGATGGCCGAGCGGGCGCGGGCGATCTTCGTCCCGGTACCGCGTTCGCCGTCCCGCGCGGGTGAGCTTCTGGGCGCTGACGGTTCCCGTCCTGCTCGCCGGGCGTGCGCTCGGCCTGGCCAACGTCACCGAGGCCGACTTCGCCGAGACCGCCGCCCGCCTCGACCTGGACGCCGACCGCTGCCGTCCTGGCGCCGAGCTGTTCACCAACCAGGGCAAGTCCCTCGCGGTGGAGCTGGCCGGTTCGATCCCCGTGGTGTGGGGCACCAACCGGCTCTCGTCGGTGGCGGCGAGCCGGTTCGCCGACTCGCTCGCCGCGAACGCCCGCTACCCGGCCGTGGCCGGTGCGCTGGTCGAGGCCGGGCGTGGCCGCGTCGGGCCTGCTCGATGGGCCGTTCGGATCCATGGCCGGGGCGCACGGAGGACTTCTTCGCCGACCGTGTCGACGACGACCGGGAGACCCGGCTGCGCCTGGTCCTGCTCCGCGACGACAGCGAGTCGTCGGTCGCCGCCCGCCGGGCCGAGGCCGTCGCCGACCTGGCGACCGCGCGTGGCGTCGGCGTGAGTGTGCTGACCGCCGAGGGCGGCTGCGAGCTGGAGCGGCTCGCCTCCCTCGTCGCGGTGCCGGACTTCGCCTCCGTGTACCTTGCCCTGCTGCACGGCATCGACCCGATCGCCGTACCTGCCGTCACCGAGCTGAAGGAGCGGATAGCACCATGAGTGAGCGGCACAGCGCGCGCGAACGCGCCGCCGGGCGAAGCGAGGTGTGTCCGTGAGCGAGCGAACCGATCGAGCACAGTGTGCCGCGAACGCGGCCGCCGAGCGCAGCGAGGTGTGCCGTGAGCGCGTCTGGGGGAACCAGGGCGATCGTTGCCGCGCTCTTCGCCAATCTCGGCATCGCCGTCACCAAGTTCATCGCGTGGTTGCTGACGGCGTCGTCGTCGATGCTCGCCGAGTCGATCCACTCGGTGGCCGACTCCGGCAACCAGGCTCTGCTGCTGGTCGGCGGCAAGCGCGCCCGCCGCCAGGCCACGCCGGAGCACCCGTTCGGGTACGGGCGCGAGCGCTACATCTACGCGTTCATCGTCTCGATCGTGCTGTTCAGCGTCGGTGGCCTCTTCGCGCTGTACGAGGGCTACCACAAGCTGAGCCACCCCGAGCCGATCACGTCCTGGCACTGGGTGCCGGTCCTGGTTCTCGTGGTCGCGATCGGGCTGGAGTCGTTCTCGTTCCGTACCGCGATCGTCGAGTCGAACCACGCCCGCGGCACTACGTCCTGGAAGGACTTCGTCCGCCGCGCCAAGGCGCCGGAGCTGCCCGTCGTGCTGCTGGAGGACCTCGCGGCGCTTGTCGGCCTGATCCTGGCGCTGTTCGGCGTCGGCCTGACGCTGATCACGGGCGACGGCATCTGGGACGGCATCGGCACGGTCGCGATCGGCCTTCTGCTGGTCACGATCGCCGTGTTCCTGGCGATCGAGACCAAGAGCCTGCTGCTCGGCGAGTCCGCCACCGAGGGTGACGTCCGCAAGATCGAGCAGGCGCTGCTCACCGGCGACGGCGTCGACCGGATCATCCACATGAAGACGCTCCACCTCGGACCGGACGAGCTGCTGGTCGCCGCCAAGATCGCGGTCCGACACGACGAGACCGCTGGTGAGGTCGCCAGCGCCATCGACGCCGCCGAGCAGCGCATCCGCAAGGCGGTGCCGATCGCCCGCGCGATCTACCTCGAACCGGACATCTACCGGTCCGAAATCGCCGAGAGTCCGGCCGGGGCCACGAGCTGAGCATGGATCTCCTCGCCAACCCGATCCGGGGATACGCCTGGGGGTCCCGCACCGTGATCGCAACGGTGCAGGGACGCCCGGCGCCGTCGGAGCAGCCCGAGGCCGAGCTGTGGATGGGTGCCCACCCGGCCGACCCGTCCCGGCTCGTCCGCGCCGGCCGCGAACGGACCCTGGCCGAGGTGGTCGAGGCGGACCCGGTGGGCGAGCTCGGCGCGGACGTCGTCGCCGAGCACGGCCCGCACCTGCCGTTCCTGCTCAAGCTGATCGCCGCCGAGCATCCGCTGAGCATCCAGGCGCACCCCGACGCCGACCAGGCCCGCGCCGGGTACGACGCCGAGCAGGCGGCCGGCATCGCCATCGACGATCCGCGCCGCAACTACGTCGACCCGCGTCACAAGCCGGAGCTGCTCTGCGCGGTGAGCGACTTCGAGGCGCTGTGCGGCTTCCGGGACCCAGCCGAGGTGCTGGCCGACGTCGACCGCATCGGTTCTCCGCTGCTAGCCGAGCACACGTCGCCGTTGCGTAACCAGCCGGACGCTGCGGGCCTGCGCGCCACCATGACGGACCTGCTCACCCTGGGCGCGGCCGCCCGCACGGCGCTGCTGAGCCAGGTCGATCACCCGCTCGTTCATGACCTGGCCGCTCGCTGTCCCGGCGACATCGGCGTGGTGGTCGCGCTGCTGCTCAACCACGTCACGCTGGCGCCGGGCGAGGCCGTGTACATCCCGGCCGGGATGCCGCACGCGTACCTGCGCGGGGTCGGCATGGAGATCCTGTCCAGCTCGGACAACGTCGTGCGCGGCGGTCTCACGCCCAAGCGGGTCGACGTCACCGAGTTGCTCCGGCTGCTGCGGTTCGAGCCGGGCGCCGTCCCGCTGGTTCAGCACGACGAGCCGGCGCGGGGCGTGCGGGTGTGGCGCCCGCCGGTCCGCGAGTTCGCGCTGACCCGGGTCGTGCTGGCGGAGGCGGGCGGGGCGGTGGCACTGCCGACCGGCGGCCCTGCGATCCTGTTCTGCCTCACCGGCGCTGCCTACGCCGCGAACGGCACGGGCAGGCTCGGGATCAAGGCAGGCGAAGCGGTCTTCGTGCCGGCGGGCAGCGACGTCGCGCTGACCGGGGACGGCACGGTCTTCCAGGCCACCACCGCCTGACTACTCGCCGCCGTCGCACGTGCCCCTGCACTCGACCCTGCACGCCCTGCCGCACGCGCTCCCGCACAACCTTCCGTCGGGTGTCGCATTCTTCAGGACCCGGCGGCGCGGCAGACCCGCAAAAATCCGGAAATTCGTGGACAGACAGCGCGTAAACCCCAAGACGGGTGTCCACTCTTTGGGACGTTCAAAATCTTCTGCGGCCCCGGGAACCTGTGGTGTTGCTCACGCGTCGTATGGTTCGGGTACGGCGTCGGCGTTGCTCTCGTGGTGGGCGCCTCTGGCGAGCAGCGCCGGCGCTCTACCCATCTGTTGGGGTGCGCCCGCCCGGTCGAGTCGCTTCCGCTCGACCGGGCGGTTGTGCGTCCGGGGCACCGCGCGCAGAACCTTGACAGCCCGCTGATAACGTCTTGCTCCGATGGACAGGCTGACTATTCAGGAGGCGGCGGAGACCACGGGGTGGTCACCGCGGATGCTCCGCTACATCGAGCAGGTCGGGCTGGTCGCCGCTCCGCGTTCCAGCGCGGGCTACCGGCTCTACGGCCCGGAAGAACTCCAGCGGTTGCGCACGTTGCGCGAGCTGCTGGAACGCTTCGACATCGGCCTCACCGACGTCGGCTTCGCGCTGCGCCTGCGCCGCGACGAGCCGCTCCACGAGGCCCTGGAGGAGTGGTTCACCGCCGAGCCGACGAAGCCCGAGGACGTTCCCGCCGCAGACTGGCTGCGTTGGGAGCAGACGAAGCACCAGAGCCTTCTCTCCGACCTTCCCACCGCGCAGGACGCCGTGCCGGTGATGGACGTGCCGACGGGCGCGTACCCGATCATCAGGCTGGCAGAACCCGAGGAGACCGCATGACGACCGCCGCGCCGACCCGACTTCCGTTCAAGGTCGCCGACCTCTCCCTGGCGGCGTTCGGCCGCAAGGAGATCCAGCTCGCCGAGCACGAGATGCCCGGCCTGATGTCGATCCGCAACGAGTACGCCGAGTCGCAGCCGCTGGCCGGCGCCCGCATCACCGGCTCGCTCCACATGACCGTGCAGACCGCCGTCCTCATCGAGACGCTGACCGCGCTCGGCGCCGAGGTGCGCTGGGCGAGCTGCAACATCTTCTCCACGCAGGACCACGCCGCCGCCGCGGTCGCGGTCGGCCCGAACGGCACCCCCGAGAACCCGCAGGGTGTCCCGGTGTTCGCCTGGAAGGGCGAGACGCTGGAGGAGTACTGGTGGTGCTCCGAGCAGATCCTCGACTGGGGCAACGGCCAGGGCCCGAACATGATCCTGGACGACGGCGGTGACGTGACGCTGCTCGTACACAAGGGCGTCGAGTTCGAGAAGGCCGGTGCGGTGCCCGCGCCCACCGCCGACGACTCCGAGGAGTACCACGTCGTCCTCGACGTGCTCACGCGGTCGCTGGAGGCGAAGGACGGCCGCTGGGCCCGGATCGCCGCCGACATCAAGGGCGTCACCGAGGAGACCACGACCGGCGTGCACCGCCTGTACGAGTTCGCCAAGGAGGGCAACCTGCTCTTCCCGGCGATCAACGTCAACGACTCGGTCACCAAGAGCAAGTTCGACAACAAGTACGGCTGCCGCCACTCGCTGATCGACGGCATCAACCGCGCCACCGACGTGCTGATCGGCGGCAAGGTCGCGGTCGTCTTCGGCTACGGCGACGTGGGCAAGGGCTGCGCCGAGTCGCTGCGCGGCCAGGGCGCCCGGGTCATCGTCACCGAGATCGACCCGATCTGCGCGCTCCAGGCGGCGATGGACGGCTACCAGGTCACCACGCTGGACGAGGTCGTCGAGACCGCCGACATCTTCATCACCACCACCGGTAACAAGGACATCATCACCGTCGCCGACATGGCGAAGATGAAGCACCAGGCGATCGTCGGCAACATCGGCCACTTCGACAACGAGATCGACATGGCCGGGCTCGCGAAGTTCCCGGGCATCGTCAAGAACGAGGTCAAGCCGCAGGTGCACGAGTGGGTGTTCCCGGACGGGCACTCGATCATCGTGCTGAGCGAGGGCCGCCTGCTGAACCTGGGCAACGCCACCGGCCACCCGAGCTTCGTGATGAGCAACTCGTTCGCCAACCAGACGATCGCGCAGATCGAGCTGTGGACGAAGCCGCACGAGTACGAGAAGCAGGTCTACGTCCTGCCGAAGCACCTGGACGAGAAGGTGGCCCGGCTGCACCTCGACGCGCTCGGCGTGAAGCTCACCGAGCTGACCAAGGAGCAGGCCGACTACATCGGCGTCCCGGTCGAGGGCCCGTACAAGTCGGACCACTACCGCTACTGAGAACCACTCGCCGAGTTTCGGATTCTTGGGGGTCCTAAGCGGTCCCGCATGCCCAAGAATCCGAAACTCGGCGTGATTCACTCCGGGGAGTGCGCATGTCCGTTCCGCACGACGTCACCGACCTCGGCCTCGCCGAGCAGGGCCGTAACCGGATCGAGTGGTCGGAACGGGCCATGCCGGTGCTGCGCAGCATCCGCGAGCGGTTCGCGGCCGAGCGCCCCCTCGACGGTGTGCGGATCGCGGCGTGCCTGCACATCACCACCGAGACGGCGAACCTCGTCCGCACGCTGCACGCCGGCGGCGCGGACGTGCGGCTCGCCGCCTCGAACCCGCTCTCCACGCAGGACGACACCGCCGCCGCGCTGGTCGCCGAGTACGGCGTGAGCGTGTTCGCGCGGTACCGCACCGACCGGTCGACGTACCGCAAGCACCTGGACTCGGTGCTGGCGAACCCGCCGGAGATCGTCCTCGACGACGCCTGCGATCTGATGACGGCGCTGCACACCGACTACGTCGACCTGCTGCCGGGCGTCCGGGGCGGGTGCGAGGAGACCACCACGGGCGTCGTGCGGCTGCGGGCGATGGCAGCTGCCGGTGCGCTGAAGTACCCGGTCGTGGCGGTCACCGACAGCCCCACCAAGCACCTGTTCGACAACCGGTACGGCACCGGCCAGTCCACTGTGGACGCGTTGCTGCGCTCGACCAACATGTTGCTCGCCGGTGCCACGGTCGTGGTCGCCGGGTTCGGGCACTGCGGGCGCGGCGTCGCCGAGCGGCTCACGGGGCTCGGTGCGCAGGTCGTGGTCACCGAGGTCGACCCGGCCCGCGCGCTGGACGCCGTCCTCGACGGGTACACCGTCCTGCCGATGGCCGAGGCCGCGAAGCTGGGCGACGTGTTCGTCACGGTCACCGGCAACCGCGACGTGATCGCGCCCGAGCACCTCACGGCGATGAAGGACGGCGCGGTGCTCGCCAACTCCGGCCACTTCGACGTGGAGATCGACGTCGCGTGGCTCGCGGCGAACGCCGTCGCCCACCACCCGCGCGTCCGCCCGAACATGGACGAGTTCGTCCTCGCCGACGGGCGGCGCCTGCTCGTCATGGCCGAGGGCCGCGTGGCGAACCTGGCTGCCGCCGAGGGTCACCCGGGGGCGGTCATGGACATCTCGTTCGGGATGCAGGCGCTCACCGTCGAGTGGCTGCTCGGCCTGGAACGCGCCCCCGGCGGTGGCGTGCTCGACGTGCCGCGCGAGATCGACCGCGAGGTGGCGCGCCTCAAGCTGTCCGCGCTCGGGATCCGGATCGACGACCTCACCGAACCCCAGGCCGCCTACCTCACCTCGTGGGACCTGTGAGCTCGTAGACGGCGGCGTCGCCGGACTCGAACCGCAGGCGAGCCACCGATCCCAGCGTCGCCGCGGGCGGCTCGTGGACGCGGTCGACGAACAGCCAGCGCACGCCGTACCCCTCGCGCAGCCGTTTCGCTGCCGCTTCCGAGGGCGTCGTGAACACGCGGTCGTTGTCGGCGAGCACGTCCGGCCGCGAGTACGGCAGGACGTGGATCGAGCCGCTGGTCTTCGTGGCGTTGTTCGTCGACGTGTAACCCCAGCTCTCTACGAGGATCCGGCGCTCGGTGTAGGCGGCTACCCAGAAGTGGCGGTTGTCGCAGACGCCCTTGATCACCGAGCGGCAGTGCGCGTTGGTGGCGACGCGGTCGGCGGGGTCGGAGTGGTCGCGCAACCACCGCGCTGCGGAGACGGCACCGTCCGGGATCGGCCGCGCCCGGTCGACCGGGGTGTACGCGAAACCGTCGTGGGTCTCGGTGTGCCGCAGCGGGTCGCGGACGTACGGGATCAACCGGGTGGTGCCGAGCCCCAGCAGGAACGCGACCACGAGCGCAGCGCTGACGCCTCTCAGCCCCCGCCGCCTGAACGCCAGCAGTGCACCGGCGAACACGGTGGCGGCCAGCAGCACCGCGAGGCACGGCTTGAGCAGATCCATCGCAACCTCGTCAGGAGCTCCGAACGGCGGTTTCGACGGGCCGAGCACGATCACGGCGGTCATCACGGCGCCACCGAGCACGGCCGCACCGAGCAGCCCGGCGGCGAGAGCGCGGGTCGCCCGCTCGGCAGGCACCAGCCGGGCCGCGCCCCAGGCCGACAGCACCGCCAGGAAGGGCGCCATCGACCGCGCGAAGTACAGCTGGCTCCCGCCGGCTTGGGACGAACAGGAACGCCACACCGATGCCGCCGATCACGATGCCTGCGAGCAGCCCGACGACCGGGTCGGCCCAGAGTCGAGCGAGTCCGATGACGCCGGCGCCCTTCGCAGCCCAGCTGGCGAGGATCAGCACCAGCGACACCAGCACCCACCAGGTCGGCGGATCCGTGGTGTACCCCCGGGCGAAGATCTCGGCGGTGAACAGCGGATCGAGCTGCATGCCGGCGGTGGTGCCTCCGAACAGCACCTGCTGCGCGTAGGCGAGCCCAGCCAGACCGATGCCGCCGACGATCAGGAGCGGCCGCTCGATCCGCCGCCGGGAGATCAGTGCGGTCAACCCCGCCAGACCGACGCCGGCAAGGAGCAGCGGCAGGAACGTCGCCTTGCCGCCGGTCGTCGCGAACGCAAGCACCACGATCGCGGTCCACTGCCCGGCCGCGCCCGCCGCGCCGCGGATCCGGTCGGTGACGAGCAGCACCAGCGGCAGGAACACAACGAGTCCGTAGTTCTGCGTCGGGCTGCCCCAGATGTGTCCGGTGAGCAGGCTCAGTTCCCAGGTCGGCGGCCCGACCCAGTGCCACGCGTACGGGCTGAACAGGCCCACGAAGATGGTGAGCGCGGCGGCGACCGGTCCTGCCCAGATCCGCCCGGACACCCGTGCCGCGAGAACGGCCGTGAGAAGGACGGTGAGGATCGCGAGCGGCACGGCGTGCAGCCGGTAGACGATCTCGTGCAGCTCGACGCCGCTGACCCAGCTCGACGCGGCCAGGTGCGCGTGCCCGAACCAGTGGTAGTTGAGCGGCTCCCCGGCGACGTGCGGCATCTTGGGGAGGAACTGGTGCTTCAGCTCACCGGCCAGCGCGATGTGGAACGGCATGTCGATGTACGGGTTGGCGGACTTCGGGCCGGTCAGCGCGTGGGTGACGAAGCCGGACCACGCCAGCCAGCCGAGCAGGATCACCGCTATTCCGGCGAGCGACCACGACCAGGCGGCAGGCACCTTCGTGGCGTACGCCGGCCGCCAGTGCCGCCGCAGCGCGGGCACCGCGACGAAGACGACGACCACGACCGCCGGCCACGCGGCAACCAGCATCGGCACGCCGAGTGCGGCGCAGAGCAGGTACACGATCAGCTCGACCGCGTACCCGAGCGCGGTGCCGGCCGCGACGTCCTCGACGAACGAGTGCGGTGTGCCACGCAGCGCGCGCCACAGCAGGGTGCCGGGCAGCACCAGCCCGTAGCCGACGTAACCGGCGTACCGGGCGATGTCGGGGAGCGGCGTGTCGAAGGTCAGCAGCACGGCGACGGCGAACGTGCACACGGCGACTGCGGGCAGCCACCACGGGTGACGAGTTTGGCGTGCACCCGCATCCTCGGCCGGCTTGGCCTCAATGGATGCGGTGAGGGTGGAATTGCTGGCTGCCAACCCGCTGCTCCTCTTTCAGATGATGTGCGGGGAGTGTAGGAGGTGGGCGGAGCGCCCGGAGCATGCGGTCGGTACCGCCGTTAGACTTCGCCGGTGATCGCGACCACCACCTCCACGATCCCCTTCAACCGGGCCTACGTCGCCCCCCGTCAGGCCGAGTACGTCGCCGAATCGGTGGCGAGCGGCCTGCTCTCTGGGGACGGCCCGTTCACCCGCCGGGCCAACACGTTGGTAACCGAGCGCACGGGGGCGTTGGGGTCGCTGCTCACCACGTCCTGCACGCACGCGCTGGAGATGTCCGCGCTGCTGCTCGACCTGCAGCCTGGCGACGAGGTGATCATGCCCTCGTTCACGTTCGTCTCCACCGCCAACGCGTACGCGCTGCGCGGCGCGGTGCCGGTGTTCGTCGACATCCGCCCAGACACGCTCAACCTGGACGAGCGGCTGATCGAGGCCGCGATCACCGAGCGCACGAAGGCGATCGTCGTCGTCCACTACGCGGGCGTCGCCTGCGAGATGGACGAGATCGGCGCGATCGCCGCCCGCCACGGCCTCGCCGTGATCGAGGACAACGCCCACGGGCTCGGCGGCACCTACCGTGGCCGCCTGCTCGGATCGCTGGGCGCCATGGCTACCCAGAGCTTCCACGTCACCAAGAACATCCAGTGCGGCGAGGGCGGCGCTCTCGTCCTCAACGACGCGTCCCTGCTCGACCGCGCGGAGATCATCCGGGAGAAGGGCACGAACCGCAGCCAGTTCTTCCGCGGCATGGTCGACAAGTATCGCTGGGTCGACATCGGCTCCAGCTACCTGCCGTCCGACCTGCTCGCGGCCGTGCTCACCGCCCAACTGGAGAACTTCGACGAGATCCAGGCGCAGCGGCACGCCGTCTGGACCGCGTACGACCGTGCTTTGAGCGCCTGGGCAGCAGAGCAGGGCGTCATGCGCCCCGCCGTTCCCGCAGACCGCGAGCACCCGGCGCACATGTACTACCTGCTCCTGCCGGACTTCGGCCAGCAGCAGCGGTTCATCGCCCACCTGGCGGCGGTCGGCGTGCAGGCCACGTTCCACTACATCCCCCTCCACTCCGCACCGGCTGGTGAGAAGTACGGACGGGTGGCGCCCGGTGGTTGCGCGGTCACCGACGAGGTGAGTGCCCGGCTCGTGCGGCTTCCGCTGTTCGCCGGCATGAGCCGGGCCGAGCTCGACCGCATCATCGCCGCCGTGCTCTCCTACCGGACAGCCGCGTGAGTGAGCGGAGCGAGCGAACCGATCGGGGTGCAGTGTGCCGCGAACGCGGCCGCCGAGCGGAGCGAAGTGTGCCCGTGAGTTGGGCTGATGCGCTGACAGTGACGGAAGTCGGCCGCGTCCCGTCGCCGTACGAGACCGGCCGGTTCGGGGTCAGCGTCGACCGCGTGACGCCGCGTCGGCGGACGCCAGCCTCGGCGAGATTCGCGCGCTGGTGGACGGCTCCGATGCGGATGTCGTCGTCCTGAGGTACCCCGCCGAGCGGGTCGACAGGTTCGCACAGCTCGCCGCGGGCGGCCGTACGGCCGTGTTCGCCGACACGCTCGTGTACTGGCGGCTCGCGGTCGGCACCGGGCGCGCGCCGAGCGCTCGTCACGGCACACCGGGTCCGCAGAATGCGTGTCAGTGGCGGCGATCGTTGATGATCTCGGGGTGCGCGTTCGCGTCGGTGCGTTCCCGGATGACGTACGTGGGCCGCCCCATCCCGCTGAAGTGGAGCCGGCCGACGTACTCGCCGAGCACGCCGATGCAGAGCATTTGGGCGCCGGAGAACAGCGCCACCATGGACGTGATCGAGGTGAAGCCCGCGACAGTTGTGTTGCCCGTGAGATATCGCACGAGGATCACGCCGAGTAGTACCAGGCCGCCGAGCGCGCACGTGAGGCCGAGGCAGCTCACCGCGCGCAGTGGCGCGATGCTGTACCCCGTCAGCATGTTGATCGCGTGCCGGATCAGCGTGCGGGTCGTGTAGTTCGAGCGGCCGTCCGCCCGGTCCTCCATCCGCACGATCGTGGCGCCGACCCGGGTGGTGCCCCAGGAGAGCGCGACATCGACGGACGCGTGCGGACCGTGCAGCCCGTCGAGGCCGTCGCGGAGGAACGTGCGGAAGACCCGGAACGCGCTGATCAGCTTCGCGTTGTGGATGTCCAGGCCGGCGGACATCATCGCCTTGACCGTGCGAGACATGAAGCTGCGGACGACGCCGTGCTCCTCCTTCTCCGGCAGCCCGTACACCAGGTCGAGGTCGTCGGTGAGGGCGGCGAGAAGCACGGGGATCTGATCCGGCGGGTGCTGGAGGTCGTCGTCCATCGTCACGATGATCTCGTGACGTGCTGAGCGGACCCCGGCGATCAGCGCGTTGTGCTGGCCGTAGTTCCGGGCCAGCCGGATGGCACGGACGTCGGGGTAGCGGTCGGCGAGCCCGGACGCGACCTCCCACGTGTTGTCCGGGCTGCCGTCGACGATCAGCACGACCTCGTATGCGCTGGTCGCGCCGGGTAGGACGCGGCTCAGGCCTTCGACAAGGGTCGGCAGGGTCGTCGCTGATCGGTAACAGGGCACTATGACCGATACGTACACGTCGGCCTCTCACTGGTGGAAAGCGTCTGGCACTCTGCCGCTAGAGTGTTCCAGACCTCGCCTGTGCGGTCCGGCGGGGGTAGTCAACGGGAAGGCAACCATCCCCCATGAAGGCGCTGGTGCTGTCCGGCGGCAAGGGCACGCGGCTGCGTCCGCTCACCCACACGTCCGCCAAGCAACTGGTTCCGGTAGCGAACAAGCCCGTGCTCTTCTACGGCCTGGAGGCGATCCGGGCGGCGGGCATCACAGACGTGGGCATCATTGTCGGTAACACCGGCGACGAGATCCGCGAGGCCGTCGGCGACGGCTCCAAGTTCGGTATCGACGTGACGTACCTGCCGCAGGAGGCTCCGCTCGGGCTGGCCCACTGCGTGCTCATCGCCAGAGATTTCCTCGGCGACGACGACTTCGTCATGTACCTCGGCGACAACTTCCTCGTCGGCGGCATCAGCGCCTTGGTCGAGGCGTTCGAAGCGGGCGATTACGACGCCCAGATCCTGCTCACCAAGGTCGCCGAGCCACAGTTCTTCGGCGTCGCCGAGCTGGGGCCGGAGGGCGAGATCCTCGCTCTGGACGAAAAGCCGGAGAACCCCAAGAGCGATCTGGCCATCGTGGGTGTCTATATGTTCACGAAGGCCATCCACGAGGCGGTCCGGGCGATCACCCCGTCAGCACGCGGCGAGCTGGAGATCACCCACGCCATCCAGTACCTGATCGAGAAGGGCAACCCGGTCCACTCGCACCTGGTCACCGGGTACTGGAAGGACACCGGCCGCCTGCAGGACATGCTGGAGTGCAACCGGATCGTGCTCGAAGCCATCGAGCGCCGCGTCGAGGGCACCGTGGACGAGATGAGCGAGCTGACCGGCCGCATCGTCATCGAAGAGGGCGCGGTCGTGGAGGACTCGATCCTGCGCGGTCCGGTGGTCGTGGGCGCCGGTACGCGCGTGATCCGGTCCTACATCGGCCCGTTCACGTCGATCGCCGAGGACTGCGTGCTCAGCGACGCCGAGATCGAGTACTCGATCGTGCTCGGCAACTCCTCCATCGACGGGGTCTCCCGGATTGAGCACTCGCTCATCGGGAAGGATGTCGAGGTCACGCGGGCGCCGAACACGCCCAACGCTCACCAGCTGATGGTCGGCGACCACAGCCGCGTCCAGATCCGTTCGTGAAGGTTGGTTCGTGAGGATTCTCGTCGCCGGCGGTGCCGGCTTCATCGGTTCGCACTACGTCCGTTCGCTGCTCAGCGGCGAGTACTCCGGGTACGACGGCGCCACGGTCACCGTGCTCGACAAGTTGACCTACGCGGGCAACCTGGCGAACCTGGCCCCGGTCGCCGAGCTCCCCGGGTACTCGTTCGTCCAGGGCGACATCGTGGACGGCGCCCTGCTCGCCGAGCTGGTGCCGGGCCACGACGTAGTCGTCAACTTCGCCGCCGAGACGCACGTCGACCGGTCGATCGACGGCGGCGCGGACTTCGTCAACACCAACGTGCTGGGTACGCAGCAGCTGCTACAGGCGGCGCTGAACGCGGGCACCCAGACGGTCGTCCAGGTGTCCACCGACGAGGTGTACGGCACGATCCCCGACGGGTCGTGGCCTGAGGACCACCCGCTGCTGCCCAACTCGCCGTACTCGGCCGCGAAGGCCGGCAGCGACCTGCTCTGCCGCGCGTACCACCGCACCCACGGCATGGACATCCGGGTCACCCGCTGCTCGAACAACTACGGGCCGTACCAGTACCCGGAGAAGGTCATCCCGCTGTTCGTCACCAACCTGTTCGAGGGCGCGAAGGTACCGCTCTACGGTGACGGCCTCAACGTGCGGGACTGGCTGCACGTCGACGACCACTGCCGTGGCATCCAGATCGTCCTGGAGAAGGGCGCGCCGGGCGAGGTCTACAACATCGGCGGTGGCACCGAGCTCACCAACAAGGAGCTGACCGAGCGCCTCCTGGAGGCGTGCGGCGCCACCTGGGACAGCGTCGAGTACGTGACCGACCGCAAGGGCCACGACCGCCGCTACTCGGTGGACATCACCAAGATCCGTGGCCTCGGTTACGAGCCGCGCGTCGACTTCAGCACCGGCCTCGCGGACGTGGTGCAGTGGTACCGCGACAACGAGGACTGGTGGCGCCCGCTCAAGAAGTCCTGAGCGGGGCGACAAACCGAACTGTCGGGGAAATGGTCGTATCGTGCGCCCGGTTTGGCGACCAGTGCCCCGACAGTCCGGTTTCCGAACGCGTGCCCCCTCAGCCGACCAGTTCGTAGACGACGCTGTCGCCCTGGCGGAAGCGCTCCTCGGCGACCTTGTCCAGGCCGGGCGCGGGCGGGTGGAACCGCTCGTCTACGAAGAGCCAGCGGACGCCGTACTTCTCCCGCAGCCGGTCGGCATTGGCCTGCGTGGGCTCGGTGAAGACGCGGTCGTTGTCGGCCAGCACGTCAGGCCGCCAGTACGGCACGTAATACCAGGGACCCTCGTAGCTGGGGATCTTCTGGTTGACGGTGGCCGTGTAGCCCCAGCTCTCGACCAGGACGTGCCGTTCGGCGAGGGCGGCGATCCAGAAATGCCGGTGGTCGCAGTTGCCCTTGTACTCCCATCGGCAGTGCACGTTGGTGGCGATGAGGTCGTCGGTGCCGGAGTGGTCGCGCAGCCACCGCGCCGCCTCGGGACCGCCGGGCGCGATGGGGCGGCCACCCGCATCGGCCTTGATGTACCCCAGGCCGCCGAAAGCCTCCACGTGGCGTGCGGGGTCGCGGACCGCCGGCACCATCCGGCTGGCGCCGAGACCGAACACGAACGCGAGTACCAGCACCGCACTGATACCCCGGAGGGCTGTGTACCGCCGGCGCAGGATCAACAACGCGATGGCGACGGCCGCCACGAACGTCAGCACGATGAGGTAGGGCGTGACCAGCGCGATCGCCTGCGCCCGCCAGCTGCCGAGCAGCTCCGGGGTGGGCGCGACCTGACGGCCGAGGAGTGCGACGGCTGCGGTGACGACAGCGCCCGCGACGGCCATGCCGAGTAGGGCCGCTACCGTGCGGCGAGTGGCACGCTCCGGCGGCAGCAACTGGGAGGCACCCCAGGCGGAGAGCACCGCGATGAACGGCGTCACCGACAAGGTGAAGTACATCTCTGCGCCGCCCGACTGGTGGACCGTGAACGTGACAATCAGCGCCGCCACGATGATGCCCATCAGCAGGCTGGCGACCGGGTCGGTCCACCGCTCCCGCCGGGCGAGTAGGCCCAGGATGCCGGCGCCGCGCCCGCTCCAGGAGAGCATGACCAGGCCGAACGTAAGGGTGAGGAACCAGGTGGGCGCCGTCGAGGCTCCCGCGACGATCGGGAGCATCGCGAACGGTTCGATGGTCAGCCCCTGCGACACCCCGCCGAAGAGGACGAACTGCGCATACGCGAACCCCGCCAGGCCCAGCGCACCGATGGCGACGAGTGGTAGCTCGATCTTGCGGCGGACGATCAGGCTGATCAGCCCCGCCAACCCGACACCGCCCAGGAGCAGCGGGAGGAAGGTGGCCTTGCCGCCGATCGTCGCGGCGATAAGCAGTGTGAGCATCACCCACTGGCCACGCCCACCCGGCTCGCGGCGTAGCCGGTCGACGGCGAGCAGGATCGCCGCCAGGAAGATCGTGAGCCCGTATGTCTGGGTGGGGCTGCCCGTGAGCGCGGCCTTCAGCAGGCTGGTGTCGGTGTACGGCGGGCTGAACCACGACCACGCGTAGGGGGTGAACGACCCGACGACGACGTAGAGCGCGACGGCGACCGGGCCGGCCCACACACGCTTGGCGACCCGCCCTGCCAGCACGGCGGTGAGGACCACGGTGAGGATCGCCAGCGGCACGGCGAACAGCCGGAGCAGGATCAGCCGCGCGTCGATGCCGGTGACCCAGCTCGCCGCTGCCATGTGTCCGTGGACGAACCAGTGGTAGCTGACCGGCTCGCCGGTTACCCACGGGGTCTTCGGCGGGAAGTGGTGTCGTAGCTCGCCGACGAGCGCGAGGTGGAACGGCACGTCGACGTACGGGCTGCCGGACGTGGGGCCGTCGAGCGCGTGGTTGCGGAAGCCGAGCCACGCCAGCCAGAACAGGGTGAACGCGGACATCGCAGCGATCGACCAGGACCAGCCGATCGGCATCCGTGGAGTGTCGGTGGGGCGCCAGTGCCGGCGCAGCTTCGGCACTGCGAGGAACACCACCACGACCACTGCCGGCCACGCGGCCACAAGCCTCGGCACACCGGCAGCGGACGCAAGGAAGTACGTGAACAGTTCGACCGCGTACGCGAGCACCGTGCCCGCGGCGACGTCCTCGACGAACGAGCGGGGGGTGCCGCGCAGCGAGCGCCACAGCAGCGTGCCCGGGAGCGTGAGGCAGAAGATCACGTAGGCCGCGAAGCGGGCGATGTCCCAGACGGGCGTCTCGAACGCGACGAGGACGGTGACGGCGAAGACCGCGACGGCCGCGGCCGGTATCCAACCGGACCCGAGCAGCCTGACCCAGAGGGGCTGGCGGGCAGTGGGCGGGGGCGTGGCGTCGGCCTCGGCATTCGCCGGAGCGCCCGCCGGCTCGCTGGACTGTTCCGTTGTGACCACGAACTCCTCATTCCCTGTCGCGCAACTTGCGAAAGTGTACGGAGTCGCCGCATTAGGCATCGCCGGTCGTCCACAGGCTCGGTTGTCCACAGGGCCGGCGCCGGCCGTCACGCGTGCCGTCTACACTCCCTCAGATGTCCGCCCCGGACGTTTTTGGGGCAGACGTATCCTCATGCCTTCCGTACGGGAGGCCGATACCGCCGCACAGTCGGGATGTGACGCAAGTGAATGACGTGGCGACCGCCGGTGATGCCCGCTTGACCCGGCTGGGCAAGGTGCTGGCCTGCCCCGAGTGCCGGACAGCGGTCGATCCCGACGGTGACCTCACCTGCGTGTCCTGCGGCTTCACCGGTGTGCGCAGCGGTACCCAGCTCAAGTTCGGCGGCTTCGAGGAGTCGGAGCTGCGCGAGGATCCGCTCAACCGCATCAAGGAGACGGTGAAGCGGCGGCTCACCAAGATCTACCCGATCGCGATCAGCGTGCTGGCACCCGTCCTACCGACCCGGTTCGTGAGGCCGTTCCTCCGCTCGTTCGACCTCGACCACGACCTCGTGGCCGACCTCGGCGCCGGCACGCACCGCCGCGACAACCGCCTGATCTGCGTCGACGGCGGCACCTACGACAACCTGGACATCGTCTCCGACCTGCGGAAGCTGCCGCTGGCCGACGGCGCGCTGGCGGGCGCGATGAGCGTCGCCGTGCTGGAGCACGTGCCCGATCCGTCCGAGCACATCGCCGAGGTCCGCCGGGTCCTGGCGCCGGGCGGGCGGTTCCTCTGCTTCATCCCGTTCATGCAGCCGTTCCACGCCTCCCCGTGGGACTTCCAGCGCTACACGAAGGTCGGCATCCAGGAGCAGTTCTCCGGCTTCGAGGTGCTGAGCGTCAAGGTGGGCGCTGGCCCCACGTCCGCGCTGATCTGGGTCCTGCAGGAGTGGCTGGCGCTCACTCTCTCGTTCGGCATCAAGCCGCTGTACCGGCTGCTCGTCCCGCTCACCTGGATCCTGTCGCCGCTCAAGCTCCTCGACCTGCTGCTGGCGCACCACCCGGAGGCGTCGGTGATCGCCAGCGGGTTCGTCATCGAGGTGCGCAAGCCGGTCGAGTGACCCGTGCCTGCCGGTGAGTACCAGCTCGGGGACGGGCTGGTCGAGCGATTCTCGTGCGCGCCCGGTCCGGTGGGTTGGCGATATGTCGGCACCGGCTCGGACGGCGGCCGGGTCGACGTCACCGTCGACGCGCGCTGGCGGCAAGCCCGGGTCGATCTGCGCACCGGCTCCTGGACCCTGCGCGGCGGGGTGGCCGGCCGCGAGCTGCTCTGGGTACGTGGTGGGGTCGGCGGCACGGACGCCGCCGAGCACGCTGCTCCGGCGGCGGCGTTCACCGGCCGGTCGCCGGCGTTCCTGATCGTCACGGCGCGGATGCTCGCCCTGGAACCGGGCGGCAGCACCACCGTCGCGCTCGTCGAGATCGCGGGAGACGCGCTCGCCACGCGTGGCGTCCGGCAGCGGTGGACCCTGCACGACATCACCGAGCACCACGCTGACCTGGGAGTACTCCGGGTCGAGCGGTACGAGGTGGCCGACCTCGACACCGGCGAGGTCGGCGAGGTGCAGCTCGCTGGTGACGTCGTGCTCGCCGCGCCCGGCGTCGAGCTCGCCGCGCTCGACGGCCCACCAAACCAGACCCCGCTCTGGCAAGATAGGTAAGGCTTCCCTATCCTGTCTCTGGATCAACGCGGGTCCAGAGTCACGGGAGGGGCGCGAGATGTGGGAGTTCTTCTTTCCCAACTTCCTCATCGGGCTCCGCGAGGGGCTGGAGGCGACGCTGGTCGTCAGCATCCTCGTGGCGTTCCTGGTCAAGTCCGACCGCCGCGACCGGCTTCCGCTGATCTGGTCCGGCGTCGGCGCGGCGGTACTGCTCAGCGTGGTGTTCGGGGCGCTCCTCACGTTCACGTCGACGTCGCTGCTCAGCACGTTCGAGAGCCGTGAGCTGTTCGGCGGCACGCTGTCGATCGTCGCGGTCGGCTTCGTCACCTGGATGATCTTCTGGATGCGCCGCACGGCTCGGCACCTCAAGGCCGACCTGCACGGCAAGCTCGCCGCCGCCGTCGCGCTCGGCCCGGTCGCCGTGGCGGTCGCCGCCTTCCTCGCGGTGGCGCGTGAAGGGCTGGAGACCACGCTGTTCTTCTGGGCCGCGGCACAGCAGGCCGGCGAGGCGGGCGGACCGTTCGTCGGCTTCCTGGCCGGCATCGTCGCCGCCGTCGTGATCGGCTGGCTCCTCTACCGCAGCGCGATCCACCTCAACCTGGCCCGCTTCTTCACCTGGACCGGCGCCGGCCTCATCGTCGTCGCCGCCGGGATCCTCGCCTACGGCGTTCACGACCTGCAGGAGGCCGAGTTCCTGCCCGGCCTGCACACGCTCGCGTTCGACGTGTCCGAGCAGGTACCGCCGGACAGCTGGTACGGCACCCTCCTCAAGGGGATCTTCAACTTCAGCCCGGCCACGACCGTCCTGGAAGCCGTCGCCTGGCTGTCCTACGCCGTGCCGGTCATGGCCCTCTTCCTCTGGCCCACGCGCCGGCCCGTCCGTCCCTCGTCCCAGCCCGAACCCCTGCCAACCCGCTGACACCCGGAGTCGTGACCATGCAGACCGTTCGAACCGCCGCACTGCTCGCCGCGGGCACCCTCGTGGCCCTCACCGGCTGCAGTTCGTCCGGTGACGACAAGGCCGACGGCGGCCCGATCGCCGTCACCGCCTCCGAAGACGGCTGCGAGCTGGGCGAGACAGAGCTGGCGGCCGGCACGCATACGTTCGACGTCAGGAACACCGGCAGCCAGGTGACCGAGTTCTACGTGTACGCGCCGGGCGACCGGATCATGGCCGAGGTCGAGAACATCGGGCCGGGCCTGAGCCGCAAGCTGATCGTCGAGTTGCAGGCCGGGAAGTACGAGGGTGCGTGCAAGCCGGGGATGAAGGGCAAGGGCATCCGCGAGGCCCTGACGATCACCGGCGAGGCGCCCGCGCACGTCTCCACCGACGCGAAGCTCGCAGAGGCCACCGCGAGCTACCAGCGGTACGTGAAGTCGCAGTCCACCGCACTGATCGAGAAGACCACCGAGTTCGTCGCCGCGGTCAAGGCCGGTGACCAGGAGAAGGCCAAGGCGCTGTTCCCCGTCGCCCGCACCTACTGGGAGCGGATCGAGCCGGTGGCGGAGATCTTCGGCGACCTCGACCCGGCGATCGACGGTCGCGAGGACGGCGTGGAGCCCGGCAAGGAGTTCACCGGGTACCACAAGATCGAGAAGGACCTGTGGGTCGGCAAGGACGTGAGCAAGTCCGGGCCGGTCGCCGACAAGCTGCTCGCGGACGTGAAGAAGGTCGTGGAGCTCGCCAACAGCACCACGCTCACCCCTCTGCAGCTGGCGAACGGCTCGAAGGAGCTGCTCGACGAGGTGGCGACCGGCAAGGTCACGGGCGAGGAGGACCGCTACTCGCACACCGACCTGTGGGACTTCAAGGCGAACGTGGAAGGGTCCCAGGGCGCGATCGCGGCGCTGCGGCCGGTGCTGGAGGAGCGTGACCCGGCGCTGGTCAAGGAGATCGACCGGCGGTTCGCCGCTGTCGACTCGGCGCTGGACAAGCACGTCAAGGGCGACGGCTTCAAGCTCTACACCGAGCTGACGCCGGCCGAGATCAAGGAGCTGTCCATCGTGATCGACGCTGTGGGCGAGCCGGTCAGCAAGGTCGCCGCGGTCGTCGCGGCCAAGAAGTGACGGGCGTCTCCCGCCGGCGCCTGCTCGGCGTCGGCGCAGCGGGTGTCGCCGGTGTCACGGTGGCCGCAGCGGGCGGCGCGCTCGGGCACGAGATGCTGAGCGACGCGCGGGCCGCGGCCTCGTCCGCCGCCGGCGCGGTGCCGTTTCACGGCGCGCACCAGGCCGGCATCACCACCCCCGCGCAGGACCGGCTGCACTTCGCCGCCTTCGACGTCACCACCTCCGACCGGGACGAGCTGGTCGCCGTCCTCAAGGCGTGGACCAGGGCCGCCGAGCGGATGTGCCAGGGCAAGGACGCCGGCCCGATCGGCGCCGTCGGCGGTGTTCCCGAGGCTCCGCCGGACGACACGGGCGAGGCGTTGGGGCTGCCGCCGTCCGGGCTGACCCTGACGATCGGGTTCGGGCCGTCACTGTTCACCGACGCGTCCGGCAAGGACCGGTTCGGTATCGCCGCCAAGCGCCCCGCCGCCCTCGCCGACCTGCCGCTGTTCCCCGCCGACAAGCTCGACCCGGCTCGGTCCGGCGGCGACATCGCGGTCCAGGCCTGCGCGAACGATCCGCAGGTGGCCGTGCACGCCATCCGCAACCTGGCCAGGATCGCGTTCGGCACCATGTCGATGCGCTGGTCGCAGCTCGGCTTCGGCCGCACGTCGTCGACCAGCCGCGCCCAGGACACGCCGCGGAACCTCATGGGCTTCAAGGACGGCACGAGGAACCTCAAGGCCGAGGACACCGAGCTGCTGGAGAAGCACCTGTGGGCGCCGGCGTCCGACGGCGCCGAGTGGATGGCCGGCGGCACGTACCTCGTGGCCCGTCGCATCCGCATGATGATCGAGACGTGGGATCGCACCTCGCTCACCGAGCAGGAGGCGATCATCGGCCGCACCAAGGGCACCGGAGCGCCGCTCACCGGCAAGAACGAGTTCGACGAGCCGGACTTCGAGACGTTCGGCGCCGACAAGGAGCCGGTGATCGGCCCGGTCGCGCACCTGCGGCTGGCACACCCGTCCTTCAACGGCGGCGCCCGGCTGCTGCGTCGCGGCTACAACTTCGTCGACGGGACCGACGGCCTCGGCCGGCTCGACGCTGGGCTGTTCTTCCTGGCGTTCCAGCGCGACCCGCGCAAGCAGTTCGTGCCGGTGCAGCGCAGCCTCGCGCGCGCCGACATCCTGAACGAGTACATCAAGCATGTCGGGAGCGCGGTGTTCGCCTGCCCGCCGGGGATCGAGCGCGGCGGGTACTGGGGCGAGACCCTCTTCGGTTGAGTCGTGGGGTATCGGCTCAAGAGGGTGGCTGGTAGCCGGCCGCGCCGACGGCCACCGGCGGTTCCTGCGGCACGGCGGGTCGTTGCACCTTCGGCGAGGGACCGATCGCCACGATCGACCGCTGCCGTGCCAGCTTCTCCTCCTCGCGGCGCCGGCGCTCGGCGAGTACGGCGGCGAGGAACCACCAGCCGGACACCCCGGCCGGGGGAGGCGGGCTGGTCACCGCCATGACCTCCTCGACCAGCCGCTGCCCGAGCGCGGTGCGGGCGTCGGCGCGTAGCTCGTGCGCCCGGGAGAGGAACTGGCGGACCGTCATGGCTAGGTCGTCGTCGACGCGGACAAGGTCGAGCGTCCTGGCCCAGGGCGCCAGCTGCGGCGGCATCGCGGCGACGTAGCGGCCCCGGTCCGGCAGCCGTTCTTGCAGCACGAACGTGCCGGCGGCGAGATCGCCGATGCGCTTTCCCTTGCGGTTGAAGAGCAGCGCGCCGGCACCGAACATCCAGGTGAAGGGGGCTGCGAGCAGCCCCGGCCACTCGATGACCAGGCCGACGAGGCCGCGGGTGAAGGCGTGCCGGAACCGGATCGGCCCACCGTCGTCGCGGACGACCCGCAGCCCCATGATGCGCTTGCCGAGGCTGCTGCCGCGGGTGAGCGTCTCCACGGTCACCGGCAGGATCAGGAAGATCAGCAGCAGCCCCACGACGGCTGCTGCGCCGGTCAGCGCGCTGTCGGCGCCGGCACTGGTCATCCCGAGGATGCCGATGAGCAGCACGAACGCCAGCAGGATCTCGACCGCGGCGTCGAACAGGAGTGCCACGGTCCGCGTCGCCAGGCGCGCAATGGGCAGCTCGACCTCGACGGCCTCGCCGGTGATGACCCTCTCGCGTGCCACGGTCGCTTCCCCTCCCTGCCCCCGACGATTATCCAACTACGGCTCAACCGACCTCGAAGCCAGCCTCCGCGGCAAGCAGCCCGGCGATGTCGATCAGCTGGTCCGTGCTGATCTTGGCGCCGCGCAGGGTGAGCAGCCCGGCGGCGCCGGCCAGCCGCGACGAGCGCAGGTCGCAGCCGACGGCGGTGGATGCGTTGATCTCCGCACCGGCGAGGTTGCAGGAGTCGAAGACGACGCGGGAGAGGTCGCCGCGGATCGTCGTACCGGCGAATGTGCAGTCCCGGAAGACGACGGCGCCGCGCGTGCGGGTGATGAACAGGCCGCCGTGGTCCCAGCGGCATCCCTGGACAAGCAGGTCCTCGGCGAAGTCCGCGATCACGCGCCAGCCCACGGCGCGGCATCCCTCGATCGCGACCCGGCGCGCGGTGAACCCCTCGAACACCGCATTCGACAGGTCGCCCCGCACGACCCGGACGTCCGTCATCGTGAGCGGATCGAAGCGGCATCCGGACAGTTCAGCGCCGTCCAGCAGCGACTCGACGATCTCGCCGCCACCGGTGAGGGCAATGTGTTCACCGGTGACTCGTGCCCGGTAGACATCGAGGTCGGGGTCGAACTCCAGGCCCGCCGGTTCCAAGATGGACTCGTCGATCTCCGGTTCGCGCGGTCCTGAGGTCACGGCGGCAGCGTACGGGACTTGTCCCAGCCCGATGTTTGAATGTGTGCCATGGGGCGGACGGTGACGTGGCGGCAGGTGATGGCGTGGCGTACGCGGCGACACCAGCTCCATGACCGCGCGCCGGCCGGCGCGGAGGCCGCTGTCGTCACCGCGCTCGGCGGGTTGCACGCGCAGCTGTTCTCGTCCGCGGAGCTGTCCTTGTGGAGCCGCGTCGACGGCGTCTCCGCCGGCACCTTGGAGCGGTCGCTCTGGGAGGACCGCGCGTTCGTCAAGACCTGGGCGATGCGCGGCACGTTGCACCTGCTGCCGTCCGGCGAGTACCCCCTGATCCAGGCCGGGCTCGGCACGTACGACCACTACCTCAAGCCGGTCTGGCTCCGGAACTTCGGCGTCACGCGCGACGAACTCGAGCTGCTGATCGCCACCGTCGGCGACGCGCTCGGCGGCCCCCCGCTCACCCGCACCGAGCTGGCCGACGAGGTTGCCCGCCGCACCGGGTCGGATGCGCTCGGCGACAAGATCCGCGAGAGCTGGGGCGTGATGCTCAAGCCGGCGTCGTTCCGCGGGCGGCTCTGCTTCGCACCGAACAGCGGCCAGAACGTCCGCTTCACCCGGCCCGACCGCTGGCTGGACGGTGTCGCGCCGGTCGAGCCGGAGGTCGGGCTTGCCGAGGTCACCCGCCGCTACCTCGCCGCGTACGGGCCGGCGACCCGGGAGGACTTCGCGCGCTGGTGGGGCGTCACGCCCGCACGAGCGAAGGCGTTGCTGGCGGCGCTCGGCGACGAGGTGACCCAGGTCGAGGTCGAGGGCGTCGCGGGGTTCGTCCTCGCGACTGACCTCGCCGCGCTGGGCGACGGCGCCGCATCCGTCCGGCTGCTGCCCGCGTTCGATCCCTGGGTCATCGGCGCCTCCCGTGCCGTCCCCGAACTGCTGGCCGGAGACTTCCGTGACCGCGTCTACCGGCCGCAGGGCTGGATCGCCGCGGTGCTACTCGTCGACGGGCGCATGGACGGCGTGTGGAGGCACGAGCGTGCCCGTGGTCGCGTGGCCGTCCAGATCGAACCGTTCGTGCCGTTGAAGGCCAAGGTGCGGAAGGCGGCCGAACAGGAGGCCGAGCGCCTGGCCGCGTTCTTCGGCGATCCGCTCGAACTCAGCTGGGCCGATTGAGCGGTTGCGTGTTCCCGATACCGTTCCACCGGCCCGCGTGGGCGCCCTGACCATATGGAGGATCTTGTGCGTTATCGGCTGGGTAAACAGTCCGCGTCTATTGCTGCTGCGCTCGCGCTCAGCGTCACCGGCGCGGTGTCCGGCGGCGCTCTCGCCTTGCCGCAGGCACCGTCCGGTCCCACGGCGAGCGTGGCGGGTCTCCCGGAGGACCTCGACGCGCTCCTCGCCGACCCGCGTCTGAACGGCGGCCACGCGGGGGTGGTCGTCCGGCGCGCGAACACGGGCGAGGTCGTCTACTCGCGCAACGGCGACAAGCGCTTCAACCCCGGGTCGAACGAGAAGCTGCTGAGTTCGGCCGCGGCGCTCGACATCCTCGGCCTCGACTACCGCTTCACCACCAGCGTCTCCTTCTCCGGCACCCGCACGGCCGGCACGGTGAGCGGCAACCTTTACCTCAAGGGCACGGGCGACCCCACCACGTCGGCGGCGGTCTACGACGCGCTGGCGGCGCAGGTTCGTGCGGCGGGCATCACCCGGATCAACGGGGGTCTCATCGCCGACGACACCTGGTTCGACCGCGTGCCGCTCGGCACCGAGTGGGCCTGGGACGACGAGCCGTTCGCCTACGCGGCGCAGATCTCGGCGCTCACCGTGTCGGCCACCGACATCCACGACACCGGCGTGGTCCGCGTGACGTCCGGCCCGGGCGCGGCGGCGGGATCGCCGGCCGTGGTGACGCTCGACCCGCCGAACTCGGGCGTCACGGTGATCAACCAGGCGGTCACCGGCGCGGCGGGGTCGGCGCGGTCGATCTCGGTCAACCGCGAGCACGGCAAGAACGTCATCCTCGTCACCGGTTCGACGCCGGTTGGTGTGCCGGCGCCCGCGCCGAACCTGCGCACGGTCGACAACCCGGCGCTGTACGCCGCCTCGGTGTTCCGTGCCGCGCTGGTCCGCCGGGGCGTCACCGTCGTGAAGCCCGGTTCGACGCTCGGTGCCACCCCCGCCGGCACGACAGCGGTCACATCGCGGCAGTCGGTGCCGCTGTCGCAGCTGCTGCCCGCCTTCCTCAAGGTGAGCAACAACGGGCACGCCGAGATCCTCACCAAGTCGATCGGCCGTAAGGCCAGCAACCAGGGCACCTGGAGCGCGGGCCTGGCCGCCACGGCGACGTTCCTCAACAGCGTCGGCGTCAGCGCGTCGAACCTGCGGATGGTGGAAGGCGCCGGCCTGTCCCGCCAGGACCTGGTCACGCCGACGGAGGTCACGGCTCTGCTCCGCGGCGTCCAGAGCCGCCCGTGGTTCACGACCTGGTACAACGCCCTCCCCATCGCGGGTGCGCCGGGCCAGCTCGTCGGCGGCACGCTGGAGAACCGCATGAAGAACACGGCTGCGACGAACAACGTCCACGCCAAGACGGGCACGCTCACCTCGGTCAGCGCGCTGTCGGGGTACGTGACCAACGCCGCCGGCGAGAAGCTCGTCTTCTCGGTCCTGACCAAGGACTTCCTCGGCGCGGCGCCGAAGTCCCTTGAGGACTCGATCGCCGTGACCCTGGCCAACTCCGGTGCCGCGGGTGCCAAGGCTGCGGCGAAGCGCGATGTCGCCCGGATGCCGAAGCCGCGCACGCTGCGGAACGATCCGACCACGCGCGTCGACGAGAGCACGCTGGAGTGCTCCTGGGTCCCGGCGGGCTGCTAGGGCCTGGCGCCGCGGCCGACCTGAGCGCCGCGAAGAGCCGCGGCAGACCCGAGCGCCGCGAGTCTGGTGGGATCGCGCAGCCTAGCTGCGCGATCCCACCAGAACCCGTTTGCCTGTTCGTAGGATTCATCCGACGTGTAATCGCTCTCTCGGGGTAAAGTGCGCTCCAGACCCCGTTGACATCCGATGTATGGCCTCTCTATCTTGGGCGCTCCGATGGTTCGCCCAAGCCGGAGGAGCCCCCATGCGTTCGCAGCTCCGCGCCGCCGCCGTCAGCCTCGCGCTCCTGCTCAGCCTGTTACCGGCCCCGGTGAACGCCGCCGCGGCTCCCGGGCCGGGCACGAACTACGCCGTCGACGACCCGTTCACGTCACCCCGGATGGCCTGGTGGCGCGACGCCACGTTCGGCATATTCATCCACTTCGGCGCCTACTCGTACTGGGGTGGCGAGTATCGGAAGCCGGACGGCACCGTCTGCCAGGATGCCGAGTGGATCGTCAACCGGTGCCGCATTCCCTGGCCGGAGTACGAGGCGGCGGCCCGCCGGTTCAATCCGTCCAAATTCGACGGCAACGCGATCGCCAAGCTGGCCAAGGACGCGGGACAGAAGTACGTCGTGATCACGGCGAAGCACCACGACGGGTACGCGATGTGGCCGACGAAGGCGAACCCGTGGAACCTGCGCGACCACTCGTCCTTCGACAAGAACCGCGACGTCCTTGCCGAGTTGAAGCGCGGCGCCGACGCGCAGGGCATCAAGTTCGGGCTGTACTACTCCATCAACGACTGGCACCACCCGGGCGCCCGGGACGACTACCCGGCGTACAAGCGGAACATGTACCAGCAGCTCACCGAGCTGGTGACCACCTACCACCCCGCGTCGCTGTGGTTCGACGGGCACTCGCCCAAGTGGTGGACCCTCGCTGAGGCCGAGGAGCTCCAGGCGTACTTGCGCGGCCTGGATCCCAACCTGGTGATCAATGACCGTGTCGGCAAGAGCCGCATCGTCGACGGCGATCACGAAACGCCGGAACGCCACCAGAACATCCCGCTCGCACCGGTGGACGGTGCGCCGTGGGAGGCGTGCATCACCACCAGCGACCGGTGGGGATGGGCCCGGTACGACACGAACTGGAAGTCGTCGACGACGCTCACCCGGTTCCTGCTCGACATCGTCGCCCGCGACGGCAACATGCTGCTCAATGTGGGTCCCGACAACACCGGCGTCATCCCCGCGGAGGCGGCCGGCCGGTTGCGCGGTGTGGGCGAGTGGATCGCGGCCCACCAGGAGTCGGTCTACGAGGCCACCTACACAGGCCTCGCGGCGGACCCGGCGTGGGGCGCGGTAAGCCGCAGGTCGGACAAGCTGTACCTGTCCGTCTACGACTGGCCCGCGCCCGGCGCGCCACTGCACCTGACGGCGAAGGCGCCCTTCGAGATCACGTCGGCGCGCGTGCTGGGCAGTGCGGGCCCGGTCGGCTGGCGTGCCGCCGGCGACGGGTTCGACATCGTGCCATCCGGCGCCGCGACCAACGCCACTGCGACGGTCATCGAGCTGACGACCGTGCTGCCCGCGGCCGGCGGCGGAACGGGCACTGGTCTGACCGGCAAGTACTGGACGAACCCCACGTTCAGCGGCACGCCGGCAGTCACCCGCACCGACCGCGCGTTGAACTTCGCGTGGCGGCAGAAGGGCTCACCCGCGCCGGCGATCCCGGTCGACAACTTCTCCGCGCGTTGGACCGGCTTCGTGCAGCCGCAGTTCACCGGTGCGCACACATTCCTCACCGTCTCGGACGAGACAGTGAAGGTGTGGGTCGACGGCAAGGTCGTCGTCGACAACTCGACGCCGCACGCACCGGCCGTGAACAAGGGCACGATCTCGCTGGAGGCCGGGCAGAAGTACGCGATCCGCGTCGACTACACGGACCGCACCGGGGAGGCGTACCTGAAGCTGCTCTGGGCCAACCCGTACCGCAAGCAGCGGATCATCCCCACGAGCCAGCTCTACCCTTCGTGACCCGAGATCGTGTTCGGTAGTTCGCCGGTCTCCGCCAGGTCTCGAGCTACGTCGGTCAGCTTGCGGTTGAGGAGTTGGGATGCGCGACGTAGGAGGTCGAATGCCTCGCCGGCCGACAAGCGCTGGCGCTCCATGAGGATTCCCTTGGCTTGTCCGATGATGTCGCGTGTGCTGAGTCCTCGATGCAGTGCGGCCTCGCGACGGTCGACCTCGTCGCGGCGGCGGGCCACGGCCACGGCCACGGCCGCGTATGCGGCAAGGATCGAGCAGAACTCCTGGTCTTCGTCGCTGAATGCATCGACCGTCGCGCCGTAGAGGCTGAACGTCCCCAGTACCGACCACTGGGCTGGCTGCCGGACGAACATGCCGTGACACAGTGCGCTGGCGACTCCGAGCTGTGCGGCGGTGGCGCCGAATACCGGCCATTGCTGCGAGTCGGCCAGATTCGGTACATACACCGGGCCGTCGCTGCGCAGAGCGTCGAGCGCAGGGCCGAGTCCGGTACCGAACTGGATGTCGTCGAGTTCCGCGGCGTCCGCGTTGCTGGTCACGGTGTGGATGACACGCTCATGGCGCCACAGCGTGATGCTGGCGCAGTCGCATCCGGCAATGGTGCCGACCGCGAACTTCAGCACCTGCGGCAGCGCTTCGGTGAGATCCTCGGAGGCGAATAGCTCGCGGGCGAGCTCGCTGAAGCTGGCGACCAACATGGGCCCGTACGCCTGTGGACCCCACGAGGCTGCGGCACGGGCACGATCCTGCGCTGCGGTCCGCCGGCTCTCGGCAGCGCTCAGCCGTCGGTTCTCGCCGATGGCGCGCAGCTCCGCCTGCAGCCGCTCGTCACTGGCCGGTGGCCGCGCCTCGCTGCCCCGGTGGCCGGTTCTCCGCCGATGGTCGATACCTCGTTCCCGGTTCAACGACTCGTGCTCACGGTCGTCGGCTACGCGCTCCCGCAGCGCCGCCATCTCGTCATGCTGGTCGGAGAGGATGTCCCGTTCGTCGGCCAGCTTCTCGCGTTCGGCTGCGATGAAATCGCGCCGGTCGGCCAGCCATGCGCGGTCCTCGATATCGACGGCCTCTTGGGCGTACCGGGCTGCTGCGGTTCGCTCGCTGGCGGCGCTCCGGAGAGCAGCCCGTGCCTCGACCCGGGAGGCGGACTGCTGTGCGCGCAGCAACTCCGCCTCTGCCCGACGCACTCCGGCCTGCGCCCGGTGCAGCGCCGCCTGCGTCGCCGCGATCTCCGCTGCCTCGTTGACGTCGCCGGCGGATGCCGTGAGCCTGTCCAGGTCGGCCTCTCGGCGATCCAGATCGCGATCGTGCCGGTCAGCCAGCCGTTCCCGCTGATCCCCCAGCCCTTCTCGTTCGTGGGCGAGCAGTTCGCGCTCGTCCGCCAGCCGCTCGCGCTCGTCCGCGCTGGCCTCCCATGCATCAGCGCTACTCATGCGCTCATCCGACGGACCTGGCGGGTTCTCCCCATACTTCACCGGCATCCTCCCCGAAGTCGCCTTCCTGCGGCCGGCGGATCCGCATCCAATCCAACCCAAGCATCTGGAAGACCCGTGCCGGCGAGCCGTGGAGCCCGTCGATCTGCAGCCTCCGACCACGAGACTCTGCGGCAGTGTGGGCACCGACGATCAGGCCGGTGCTGAGGGCATCGATGAAAGCCACCTGCGACATGTCGAGGACGATTGTCGTGGCGGCGTCCGAGTGCGCGACTCTCGACAATCGCTTGCGAAACTCGGTTGCCGTCGACAGGTCCAGCTCGCCAGCCAGACGGACCTCGACAACGTCACCTACGGTCCGTTGCGACCACAGAAGACGACCAGGCTCCCAGCGCGGGGCGCACGCTCGAGTAGCAGAGAATTCGGACACCAGCTATCTCCTTCACGGAGCAACGGCTGGTGCATCAACCGAAGGCCATTGTCTCCCTCACTCAGGTTTCCCGCAACCGATACGCTGCGTGACGAGGGGTCGTGAGGTGCGTTTAAGCACCCGGAGGGCCGGCAGCATCGCGATCGGCGGCCCAGCCTCTGGTGGGGTCGGCCGGCACCTGGCGGGCGACCTCGTCCGGGGCGAGTTGTTCGCGTCGGGTGCACAGTGACCATCGATGGCCGAAGGGATCGCGCACGATGCCATAGCGCTCGCCCCAGAACATCTCGGCGACCGGCATCTCGACACTTGCCCCGGCTGCGATAGCGCGTTCGGCGACGACGTCGACGTCGTCGAGTTCGAGCAGCAGCATGACGGGCGAGCCGCCGAGGCTGCCCGGGGCCAGCGCGCCCAGCTCGTGGATCTCCTCGCTGAGCAGCAGTTTGTCGGGGCCGAAGGCCAGTTCGATGAAGAGCACCCGGCCGTCCGGTAGGTGATGGCGGATCAGCTCGGCGGCGCCGAACGCCTCGCGGTAGAACGCCACCGCGGCGTCGGCGTCGGGGACGAAGATGTGCGTGCCCAGGCCGAGCGGGCGTTCGTGGGTCATGCCGTTCTCCGTTGCGATAGCAGTCCGGCCGTGTGGGCGGCGTCGACCAGCCGGGCGAGCAGGTCGGCCTCGTCGCGCACGGTTTGTTCGCCGAGCGGGGTGAGCTGGTAGTAGCGGCGGCGGGCGTCGTGTGGGGCGCTGGGGTCGCTCGTCTCGGTCTCAGTGACCAGCTCGTCGGCGACCAGCCGGGCGATCGTGCGGTAAAGCGTTCCCGGGCCGAGCCGTACCTGCCCGCCGGTGACCTGCTCGATGAAGCCCATGACGGCGTAGCCGTGCGCGTGCCCCGATGCCAGGGCCAGCAGCACCTGGAAGCCGGCCGGAGTCACCGCTGGAGTGGTCCTTGTCGGGGTCACGCACCGATGATACAGTCCAACATTGTTAGTACCGTAGTGGATATAACAAAGATGGGTGTAACCCACACGGACACGAGAGGGTGAGGGCCGTGATCACAGGGGTGAGCAAGGTGATCGTCCCGGTCGACGACCAGGAGACCGCCAAGCAGTTCTGGACCGCCACGATGGGCTTCGAGCTGGTCACCGACCAGACCTACGGCGCGGAGCGCTGGATCGAGGTCACCCCGCCGGACCGGAAGGTGGTGCTGGTACTCAGCCCGCGCCAGGGAGCGCCGCGGCACGAGCCGGGCAGCGAGTCGCTGCCGCACTCGGATGTGTTCTTCAACTGTGAGGACATCGAGGCGACCTACGCCGAGCTGTCCGCCCGGGGAGTGAAGTTCCCGCTTCCGCCGGCCCGGCAGCACTTCGGTTGGTGGGCGCTGTTCGCAGACTCCGACGGCACCCGCTACGCACTAAGCCAATGGTGACCATCGCGCTCGTGACCTGCGCTCAGGTCCCCGAGCTCGACGCCGACACGCGCCGGTTGCTCACTCCGCTGGGCGAGCGCGGCATACGCGCGTGGCCGGCGGTATGGGACGACCCCGGCGTCGAGTGGTCCGCGTTCGACCTGGCAGTGGTGCGCAGCTGCTGGGACTACCACGAGCGCCGCGCAGAGTTCCTCGCCTGGGCGCGTCGGATCCCGCGGCTGGCGAACCCGGCCGACGTGCTGGCCTGGAACACGGACAAGCGTTACCTGTGTGACCTGGCCGCCCTGGGGATCCCCGTAGTACCGACGACGTGGTTGGAGCCGGGTAGCCGGTGGCGGCCTGCGCCGGGCGGGCGGTGGGTGGTCAAGCCCGCCGTCAGCATCGCTGCGATGGACACGGGCAGCTATGACCTGGCCGACCGGGCCCATCGCCGGCTCGCCGCCACTCACGTCCGGCGGTTGCACGCCGCCGGACGGACCGTGATGGTGCAGCCCTACGCGCACGCGGTGGACACCGAGGGGGAGACCTCGCTGGTCTACTTCGGCGGCGCGTTCAGCCACGCGGTGTGCAAGGCGGCGGTGCTCGATGGGCCAGACACCGGCGCAGACCGGCGCTTCCAGCCGGACGGCGGGTTGCGATTGGAGGCCGTGCAGCCGACCGCCGCGCAACGCTCACTCGCCGACCGCGTGATGGCCGCCGTCCCCGGCGGCGCGGCGCGGCTGGCCTATGCGCGAGTCGACCTCGTGCCCGACGCCGACGGCGCACCTCAGCTGATCGAGCTCGAACTCACCGAACCTCAGCTCTATCTCCGGCACATCCCGCATGCCGCAGAACGCTTCGCTCGAACCCTCGCCGCGATGGCGGCCATTGGGCGGCGGTCGCGCGCCGGGGCGGCCGGAGCCCAGCGTGTGTAACGTTCGCTGCCCTTCGCAGGACTGACAAGAGTTCCCGAACGGGGCAGCTGGCATCGAACCAATGCGACCTGGAGGTGCGAGATGCCGAGCACACTTGAGTCGGCCCGAGCCGAGGCGCTGTTCGTTTCCACCGTGCAGCCCTCGGAGCTACCCACCGCCGACGAGGTTCGTCACGCGGTCGCGGCGACGCTCCGCCGGTGGCGCATCTCCGGCTGCGTAGCTCAGGTCGCGGCCGAGTTCGGAGACCACCCGGAGACCGCGGTCGCCCGGATGTCGTGGGCGCTGGCAACCGTCCGTGCCACCTACGCCGGACCTTCACCGGATGACCTGCGGTCGCGGCGGCCACGGCTCCTCACGCTGGCGAGCTGACCTGCGGCGACGACGGTTCCTACCGCCGCACCGGCAGATGCAACGGACCTCAGTCACCTACCGGGATGCCGTAGTGGAGTTCGTACCGGTCGCCCGAAGCAATAATGCTGGCTGTCTCGACTGGCCTTACGCCAGCGGCATACGTGCGCTCAATCGCTAGAACAGGAACCCCAGTCGGGATGTTGAGTGCGGCCTGCTCCTCCGGTGTCGCTGTTCGGGCGGACACGATTTCGTCCGCGCTCGTGATCCGGATTCCAATGTGGTCGAAGCGGTCAACCACACCCACAGCTGGGGAGCCCTCTTCCGGCCATTTGATGGGCGTTCCCCCGGTGATCGCCAGCGGTTCCCAGGATGTGGCGAGCTGGATCGGGACGCCATCGGCGAAGTAGGTGTACCGCGTGACATCACGGGGTCGCCCTCTTCGATGTCGAGCCGCGCCGCGATGTCTGCCGTTGCGGTGGAGTGCTCGGACTCGTGTTCCCAGGTAGCCGCGCCGCCATGTGCCTCGATGCTGCGTGCGGTGGGGGACCCGCTACCGCGACCACCTGCGTACCAGACCGTAGAGCGACGACGAAGCAGCGGACGCTCACGCACGAACGTTCCTTTACCCGCATGGCCGTAGATCAGTCCACTGTGATGCAGCTCGCGGAGCGCCATCACGGCGACTTGCCGGCTGACTTGGTACTTCCGGGTGAGGTCCGTCGCGGAAGGCAACTTGTCGCCGGGTGCCAGTCGGCCCGCGAGGATTTCACGGCGCAAGTCATCGGCGAGCTGGAGGTAGGCGGGTCGGCCGCTCCCGTACGTGACCAACCGTTTCACCCCTTCCGTCGTGCGCCGTTTCTTGCCCACGTCCCAGCTCCCATGAGGCCATAACCTGATGTATCGACCGATTGACACACCAGGTGTATCAGGTGAACGCTAGAGCTGTGGCCAGTCGAAAGCGACTGGTCAGGTGCTCCCCGCTACTGGCAGACGTGGGTCGTCTGTGGCGGGTGAAGGGGTAGGCAGGCCGACGCCGTTCCCCGAAGCTTCGGCCCGTCTTCCCCGGTGTGACCTCCCGGGAGATGAGGCGACCATGATCAAAGAGACCGAACCCCTACCCACCGAGATGACCGGCAGCACGGAATCAACTGCGGACAGGATTGAGCTAGCCCACTGGCTGCTGAATCAGCACGCCAAAGTCTGCGTACCGGAAGCAGTCTGCCGCTACTGCCTCAAGCCCTGGCCCTGCGAGGACGTGCGCTGGTCGAACACCGTGATAGCCCGGGCGGGCCAGCTCCGGTGAGCGGCCCTCACGGTGAGGAGCCGAGGACCATCTTCATCATCAGTGACGCGTTTCCTGTGGACGACGAGGACCAGGACGCGGACCCCGTAAACGAGTTGACCCAGCAGTCCCAGAACCGCCCGCAGGAAGAAGGCAAGTCCTGAGCGGCGCGTTCACACTCGGTAAAGAGAGCGGCGAAATGCTGGTTGTCGCTGAACCGTTCGCCCTTAGTCTCGATCCCGCGTCTCTGCGCGCCCGCTTGCCCGGCGCGACCGACTCAGTTCCGTTCGGCACGATGCACGAGGTGATCGCCTCAACGCCCACCGTCCACCGGATCCTCGGTGGCGAGCAGCTCCACCAGTTCACGCACCGATTCCCGGAGCTTGTCGGCGAACAGGAACATCTTGTCGGCCACCTGGAGCGGCGTGCTCAGGTAGAGGTTGAATCGGTCGGGAAGCAACACATAGCCGACGCCGATGCAACGAGTGCTGGTCGCGCCGAAGCCGAAGTACTTGACGCTGGCGGACGGCGTGGAGCTGGTACTCAGGTAGTCGTCGCGCATCTTGAGCCAGCCTGGAGTCTCGTACAGGGCGGGCATCTCGGTCACTCCAAGCTCTGCGCCGCGCCGCTTCTGAATCAGTTGCAGCTCCCACAGATGTTGCTCGGGCGCCTGGCCCGCCTGGCACTCCTTCGCACGTCGCACGTGCATTTCGGCGGCTGCCCGAAACGCCGCCACGCGGCTCATCGCACTTGTATCGGGGTCGTCCATCGCGGCCACGAACCGCTGCACCTCAGGCGTGACAACGCGCATCGCTTCGGTGCGCCCATTCTTGTACTGTCGCGTGGCGATCGACTCGTATGTGGCGCCCGCGAATCCTTTCGCGCGCTTGTGCGCGAGTTGATAGGCCATTTGCACGAACGCATCCGGCGACATCCGTAGCTGCTTCGCCCTGTCCGCACCGAAATCCCCGAACGACACGGTGCACGTGGCGGTATCGGAGGCGTACGCCGCGAACGAGGCCGCAGCGGCTCGCACGTCGGCGCGCAGGGCCTCATCGAGCACGAACTCGATGGCGCCCACCGCTGGTAGCCCCTGAGACAGCGCTCCCGACTGCGCCGAATGGTCCTCGGCCGAAGCGCCCAGCACCGTTTCGACAAAGCTGAGGACCGTGGTCCCGTCCAGGCCGCAGTGCTCCACATTGATGCCCGCTGTGCCGTCCTCGAAGACGATCAGCGATAGGGCCTTGTCGAACCACCGGCTGCCACTATTGCCGTACAGCAAATGGTCGGAGGCCTCCTTGCTGTCCTGGGGCGTGAAGTCCTCCAGGCAGAGGCAGAACAACGCGGTCTCGACGTCGTCGAGGGCATCCGCGTTGCGGGGATGGCAGGCGAGCAATGCCTGCCGGCTGGCTGCCCACTCCGCGCGGGCCTTCGTGGTGAGATGGCCGACAGATGCGTCCGTCGCGGCCCAGTCCGTTCCCATCTTCATGACTGCGCGCAGCCCGGCCGCGAGATCATCCAGCGTGTGGGGCCGGCCATCCGAGCCCATCACGTCCATCCGGAACATGTTTCCGCGGAAGAACAGCACGATGTGGCGCGCCGGGGATGGGCCGGGCCACTCCCCGGAATAAGGCGTGCGGGCGGAGTCACGTACAGGTCCGGGTATCCGGGTCGTCGAGAACAGGAACTTGTTCTGCTCCATCGAGAGAGCCTGCCCCCGCTGAACGACCGGAGGAATGAGTTCGTCGTCAAGCCGCAGCTTGTAGTTGACGGCCCCGGAGATGAGCGCGGTCGCTCGCTCCACCTGTCCGTCGCCGGAATCCGGGAACAGGAAGAAGAAGTTCGCGTTGAGGGCGATGCGGTCGCGGCGGCCCAGATACCGCTCCGACCAGAACGTGTCGAGCCAGCTGCGCACTCCGGGAGAGGCGTCATACTGCTCCAGTGCCGCGTGGAGCCTGCGGCCGGAGCCGTCTGGCTGGACGAACGAGGCCACCGCGGCCTCCGTCGTCGCGAGCTCGTCAGCCGTCAACAACGGCGCGCACCACGCGACGAACCTGTCGCAGCTGTCCTCCAACGCCGGTACTGGCACTCGCGGCAGGCGGTCCTCATTGCCGAAGGTACGGCTGGACAGCTCTTCGTTACTGGTCAATTTAACCTCGACATCGCTAGTTTCAAATTACGCGGTTGACGCCCTCGTTGCGAGGTCTACGACCGCGATAGGTTCCTTGGCTCGCGGCCGGGAAAGGTATAGCTGTGCGTAGAGCCAGCCGTCGGCTTCCATGCCTCGTGGATCGAGGCCCATCGCTGACAGCGTGTCCAGGACGAGCGACTGCTCCTCTCGGGAGGCGAACCGTCGTTGCTTGAATACGCGGTCGAGGTGAATAGTTTCGTATCCTAGCCCGGCCAGGACGTCCGCCACGGGTTCAAACGGATACATCCGCAGGACAAAGTGCGCCATCCATGGTCGACGCTCGCCGTTTGCCTGTGCGATCTGCGAGAGGGTCCGGCCACCGACATAGCCGAGGCAACCGGTTGAGATAACAAGGTCGACCCCGCTGAGCTGCTCGCGTTCGCGCTCCGTAAGGCCCCGTTCTTCCAGGTTGGCGTGCACCGCGACGTCGAGGAAGCCGGCCCGGTGCGCGTAGCCGAGGGCGGGACGTGAGACGTCGAGGCCCACAAAGCGGGCGCCGCTCTGGCGACCGCGGGAATGCGCCAGGTCCCGGTCGCGAGCGAGCAGCGCGCGGCGGGTCTGACTCTCGGCATCCGGGCCGCAGTAGCGCTCGTACAACTCGTCCATAGTGGCATCGAACTTCAGGAGCGCCGCATTGATGCCGTACGAGCAGCCGATGTCCAGGACATTCGGATGTCGGATCCGCCGAGATGCCTGGTACTCCTGGATGAGCTGTGCGAAGTGCGGCTTGGCGAGCTGAGGAATACAGTAGTCGAGCTGCCGCAACGTGCTGAAGTAGGCGCGAGGATCGGGTTGCGTGTAGATGTGATCGAGGGAAACTTTCCCGGTAGTGTGAAACTGCACGGGTTATGCTCCTCTTTGGTTCAGTCCAGTAACTGGTCCGCCCGTACCGTGCGCTCCTCGGCCGCTAAATGCTGCGGCAGTACACGGCCGAAAAGCTGTCGTGTCCGAGCTTCGCTGCCGATGACACCGGGAAGTTCGCTATATGCGAAGATCGCCGAATGGCGCGCTGTCCCACCCTGCACGCGACTCACTCGATGTAGCGAGTAGCGGCCCTTGAACAGCTGCAGGTCGCCCGGCTGCAGTAGCAGGCGGCGGATCAACTGGTCGCCGGCGCCAACCAGCACAGCGCGTACGTCGTCGAGATTCTCCTCGGACACCGATCTGATGTTCGGGCAGTACTCAAAGACACCGCCCGCCTGCGGTTCCTGCGTGAGCATGCTCACCGTGAACTCGTTCGTATCGAAATGCCACGGATGCTCCATCCCAGGCTTGACCACATTGAGGCAGAGCCCGGACAGGCGGTCCGCCAGTTCGTAGAGGCGAGGCAGTTCGAAGCAGCTAGCGACGAAACGCTGGAACAGCTCGCTCGAATAGAGCTGGTGGATGATCAGATCCGCCGAGATGCGGTCGCGTGGCACAAATGCGTTACCGCGCCGCATGGCTATGCGACCAGGATGATCTTCTGGCAGGGACAGGTCTGTCGAGATGTTGTAGACGTTGACCGTCTCGACATCGTAATACGCCAACGGGGCGACCGCCGCACATTCCTGCTGCAACGATTCACGCACGGAAGGTCGGATGAAATCGGATAGCACGCTACATCCGATGGTGTGCAGCTCACGTCGAATGCGTGAAACGACATCGTTCCAGCCGTCGGTTCCTGGCGCCGCCAGGGGATAGCGAGCTGTGTTGACCACCTGTTCAATCAGCCGAGCTTCGGATGTGCTCATTACATCCCCCCGCCGTCACCAGAGAAGGCTTGCCCTCTACGGCATGCGGCCACGTCAAGACGCCGCCCCGCCTCATTGCGGGCCGCAGAGGTTTCACATCCAACCTGTTCAATTGATAGCTGGGAAGCCATCTGTGACGTTTAACACCGACGTACCGCGGAGCCAGAGAACGATGAACGGCAGAGAAATGAGGCGAGCCCTCATCCATCGAGCGTGACAGTGTGAGTGACCCGGCGTGCTTGACAGTCTGAATAGCCTGTACGGCCTCAGAAACGAGAGGTAGGCACATGGGACTCTGGCGCTCCTGGCGGCTGCTTCCGGTCACCGTGACCATCGCGGTGGCCACGGGTCTGGCTGGTGCCGCCCTGGTCTTCACCGACACGGCGATGGCGACACAGCGGGCGGCGCTGGAGCGCCAGTGGGCGCCGGTCGACCTCCTCCTGCGCGCCGAGCCCGGCGGAGCGGGCTTCGATCCCGCTGCCGTTGACCGACTCCGTGCTGTACCCGGCGTGCGCGCCGCCGACGGCATCAGTGCGGCGGCCGCGATAATTGCGGGTCGACACGTCGCAGTGCACACCCTGCCGGCCAGTCCGGAGCTGCGTGGGCTCGAACCAGTGCCGGCAGGGAGCCCGCGCGGCCGGGTGAGGCGGTCATCGACGCGGAGAGCGCCCGCGAGCACGGTTGGGCCATCGGCACGACTCTGCGGATCGCCGATGGCCCGGCCGGTGAGCAGCACGTCACCGTGGTCGGCACCGTGGACAGCACCGGATTACGCCGGCCGGACACCGGCTACGTCGCCATCCTCGCCGCACCGGGCCCGGTCACGGAGGTGGTCGTGGCGATTGATTCGGGGGCGGATCCGGCGGCGGTGCTGCGCGATGCGCGAGAGGTCGCAGGACCTGGCGTGACGGCGCAGACGAGGGACCAACTGGTCCATGCTGGCCTCGTCTCGCAGGACTGGCACGAACTGACGCCCGGCCTCGTGCTGGTCCTGCTTCTGACGCTCGGCGTCGGTGGCGGCCTGGCGATCTGGCTGGCTAGGCAGGCGCGCGGCTCATCGCCGTGGGGCCTGGTCGGCGCGGCGGCGGCTGGAGTGGTTGGGCTCGGCGGCGCCGTTGCCGCCGTGGCGCTGCTGAGCCCAGCCCTTAACTCGCGCGGCGCGGACCTGGATGGTGTCGCGGTCACGTCGCATACCGCGGGCATCGTGCTGGCCAGCGGACTTGCGCTGGCGTTGCTGGCGGGCGTTCCGGTGCTCCGCCGCCAGTCCGACGGCTTCGCCTAGGCGGCGTCCACGTGGCCGTGTGCACAGCTGAGCGGAGCTTGCCCCGCTCGACAACACTCGCCGCATGCGCGACGCAGAGTGGACCAACAGGCAGATCGGCCACCCGGACGAGATTGGTCGTGGTCACAGCGCGCCCGTCGACCGGCCGCCGCGGGAGCTCGCGGAGGCCGGCGGCTGGATCTTGGCGCGCGCGGCGTTGCGCCTGCCCGTGCTCGGCTTCTCGCTGTTCTATCTGGTCCAGGGGCTGCCCACCAGCGGCCGGTGGAACCACTTTCCGGACGGTGCCTTTTTCCTGTGGCTGTACTTCACGATCGTGGAACCAGACAGCCTGGCGCTTCGCATCTCGGGGCTTTTCTTCGGGGACTGGTGGCTCAAATCCGTGGTCTGGGTGGTCGGCTACTCCCTCATCACCGTGGCTCATGTCGGCCTCGGGTGGCTCCTCATGCGGCGGCGGCCGCTGGCTCGGCGCATGTACCGCACGGTGGTCGTGGTCGTCGCCGTGCAGTCGGTCGTCGCGGTACTCGCGCTGCTGGTGGTCGCGCCCTACGCCTTCGAGGCGGTGCGCACCGGTGAGAACGCCCCTGTCGTCCCCTACGTCGGCGAGAGCCTGGTGCACGCCTACGAGTGGCTTCTACTGCCGTGGGCACTGGCGCAGACCACAGCGTCAGTCGTCGCGCTCGTGCTGCTGCGGCGGCCAACCACGCGCCGCTACGTGAGCGACGGCAACACGCACCCGGCCGCTACGGGTTGATCTACGCGATGCCGATTGGGCAGCTCATGCCGTTCGGGACGAGCCTCCAGACATGTGCCCGTGCCCTGCAGCGTTCGTCCATCAAACTGTGCCCACGGCCGAGCCGCGGACGTACACCGAGCGGATGCGGTGGAGGGCGGACAGGTCCTCAAGCGGGTTGCCGTCGAGCACAAGCAGGTCTGCGTCGAAGCCTGCCGCCACTCTGCCCTTCCGATCGCCGAGACCACACAGGGCCGCTGCCCGCGAGGTGGCCGCATGCAGCGCCTCCACCGGGGTCATGCCGATCCGCACGAACTGCGGGATGGCCCAGCCGAGGACGTCGTGGGGCTTCTGCGGCCCCACACCCGCATCGGTGCCGGGGACCATCGAGGCACCCGCCCCGTGCAGACGGCGCATGTTGGCGACCAGTGCCGGTAGGCGACTGGCCATGGGGCTGGGCGCCACGCCGTCGATGGGCTTCACGCCCAAGGTGATTCCGAGCGTCACGGGGCGCGCGCCGATGCTTGCGAGCAGGTCGTCCGGCATGGTGTCGACGCCGTCCGCAGTCATGAAGGTGACGTGTTCGAGGTTGTCTACGCCAGCGGCGAGCGCGTCGACGATCGCCTGCGTACCGTGCGCGTGGGCGGCGACTGGCAGGCCGTGCCGGTGCGCCTCCTCGACCGCGGCCCGCAGTTCGGCCGCGCTGAACTGGGCGATCTCCGGCCGGCTGCCCGGCGTGAGGTTGCCGCCACTCGCCATGATCTTGATGACGTCGACTCCGCGCTCGGCGTGCTCGCGAACCGCTCCACGCACGCCCCGCCCGTCGATCTCGCCGCCGAGGTAGTGGCAGTGGCCACCCGGCGTGGTGATCGGCGGCCCCGCCGCGACGATGGTGGGCAGTGATCGGTCTGCAGCCGCGTTCGCACGCAGCACCAGGGACAGATATCCGCGGTCGCCGAGGTCCCGCACGGTGGTCACGCCGGCGCGCAACGCCGTGCGGGCGGCCACGGCCATCGCGGCGAGTGCCGCGGCGTCGTCCCGCCGGGCGAGGGTGGCGACCGGGTCGTCCGACGCGTCGAACGCGAGGTGGACGTGTGAGTCGATCAGGCCGGGCATGATCGTCGCGCCGGGCAGGTCGACGACTGTCGCCCCCTCGGGCGGCGGTCCGTCCGCCTCCACCGACACGATGACGTCGTTCTGCACGACGACGGTCGGGTTCGGCACCAACGCCGCCGCCACGCCGTCGAAGAGCCAGCCGGCGCGCAGCGCGGTGGTCGTCATGACCCGAGCATGCCCGAGTGTGCGCCGGTCGGGCGGGTGATCAGGGTATCCGGGGTTCCAATTCGAGCCCAGTTGGCGGGCGGTCGGCGATACCGGACACCACCGTCAGCACCCGTAGCGCTGGGCTGCGAAACTGGTGAAGTGTGGACGGCGGCAGGAGCACGCGGCGGACTGGCTGCAGAAGCCGCTGCCCGAGCCCACGCCATTGGGACCAGCCTATCGAGGCGATCATGGCTGAGCTTGAGCTCGGCAGGATCGACAGGGCGTTGGATCGGGTTGCCTACCGTGCGGCAAAGGCGCGGCATCGGGGCGAGGTCCAGTCGAGTTCAGACCCGGTGTGGGGGCTGCCGTCGTGGAACCGTACGTGCGCCTGTGCGGCCAGCGCCCGGAAGGGGACCCCGATTTTGCGGCCCGAGTAACTGGCCACCTACGCACGATCGACGCACCGCGTACGGCTGACGCGTGGGAACGGGCGCGTCGCTGAGGGATTCAGACGATTCCTATCGGGCACGACATTCCGGTGGGGCCGATGTTGCAGTAGCCGCCGGGGTTCTTCTCCAAGTACCGCTGGTGGTACTCCTCGGCCAGGTGGTACTGGCCGAGCGGCGCGATCTCGGTCGTGATCTTCCCGTAGCCCGTACCGGTGACGACCGGCTGGAACGCGTCCCGGCTCGCCTCGGCGGACTTCGCCTGCTCGGGCGTGGTCGTGTAGATCACGGAGCGGTACTGCGTGCCGACGTCGTTGCCCTGCCGCATGCCCTGCGTCGGGTCGTGGTTCTCCCAGAAGACCTTGAGCAGCTCCTCGTAGCTGACCTTGGCGGGGTCGTAGACGACCTGCACCACTTCGGCGTGGCCGGTGCGCCCGGTGCATACCTCGTGGTAGGTGGGGTTGTCGGTGTGCCCGCCGGCGTACCCGACCGACGTCGCCTCGACGCCCGGCGTCCGCCAGAAGATGCGCTCGGCGCCCCAGAAACAGCCCATCCCGAAGACAGCGATCTCAGTCATGCCACGAGAACGTTCCGGGCATGGGTGGTGATTCCCTCACACCAGGTCGGCGATCGGCGGCATGACGTCAGCCCCGAACGGCACCGACGCTGCGGCCGCGACCAGCCGGTCCACCGCGCGGTCGAGCTCGGCCGTCGGCAGCGTGTACGGCAGCCGTAGGTACTGCTCGAACGCGCCGTCCAGCCCGAACCGCGGTCCCGCCGACACCTGCACGCCGTACCGTTCGGCGGCGACCACGACCGCGCTGGAGATCGGCGCGCCGAGGTCCGCCCACAGGCTCAGCCCGCCGGGCGGCAGCGTGAACTGCCAGTGCGGAAGCCGGCTACGGAGCAGCGCCGCGAGGTGGTCCCGCTGTTCGCGGAACGTCTGTCGCCGCAGCTCGACCGTCTCCTCGATCCGGTGCAGCAACTCGACGGTCGCGAGCTGTTCGAAGACAGGGCTGGCGAGGTCGGCCGACGCGCGCACCGCCGCGAGCCGCCGGATCACCGCGGCCGGCGCCCGTACCCACCCGATCCGCAGCCCGCCCCAGAACGTCTTGCTGGTCGAGCCGGTGGCGATCACCAGCCCGGCGGTGTCGTGCGCGGCGAGCGGCGGCGGCGCCGGGTGGTCGAGCCCCAGCTCGACGACGGTCTCGTCGATGACCAGCGGAGTCCTGGTGCGTTCCGCGAGTTCAACCAGCGACTCCCGCTGATCCGTTGTCATGCACCGGCCGGTCGGGTTGTGAAAATCGGTTATCAGGTACGCAAGTCGCGGAGCCGACTGACGGACCGTGGCACCGATCATGTCCAGGTCCCAGCCGGGCCCTGTGAAGCCCACCGGCACCGCCCGGCAACCGGCCCGCGCGATCGAGTCGAGGGCGTTCGGGTACGTCGGATGCTCGACCAGCACGCGGTCTCCCGGGCTGGCGAGTAGCCCTAGGACCAGCGAGAACGCGCTCTGCGCCCCGCCCGTAACGAGGATCTGCTCCGGTGTCGTGGGGGCGCCCCGTGCGGTGTACCGCTCGGCCACGGCGATCCGAAGCGGCGCCAGCCCGAGCGGGTCGTACCCGTGCGTCGGCAGGTACCGGGCAAGCTGCGCGACTGCGGTGTCCGCGGCCTGGTGCAGGATCTCGACGGGCGCGCTGGGTGCGGCGTGCGCGAGGTCGATGACGTCGTCGGGGTTCAGCGTGACCCAGGGCGCGGGGCCGCGATGACCGGCGGTCGGGATGTCTGTCCAGGTGCCCGAGCCGCGGCGGCTGCGCAGGTAGCCGTCGGCGCGGAGCCGTTCGTACGCGGCGGCGACCGTCGTGCGGCTGACGTCCAGTGTCTCGGCCAGCTCGCGCTCGGCGGGCAGCCTCGTGTGCAGTGGGAGGCGCCCGTCGAGGATGAGCAGCCGGATCCTTGCCGCCAGCCCGGCGTAGGCCGCGTCGGTGCCGCGCCAGTCACCGAGGATCCGGGAAAGGTGGTGGCCGCCGACTCGTCGATCGTCCAATGCGTCGATCATGGAGCCACTTTCTCAGAATTGGCTATGGAATCCAAGACCAATCGTGAGCCAATGTTGGGCCATGACCGTTCTCGACGAGGCCACCCGGCCACTTACCGACCGGCCGGTGCGCCGGCTGGTCCAGCTCTACATCGGCCTGGTGCTCTACGGCGTCAGCATGGCGATGCAGATCCGCGCGGGCCTCGGCCTCGACCCGTGGGACGTGTTCCACCAGGGGCTGGCCGAGCGTCTGGGCTGGTCCTTCGGCACGGTGACGATCGTGGTCGGCGCGCTGGTGCTGCTGTTCTGGATCCCGCTGCGGCAGTGGCCGGGGATCGGCACGATCAGCAACGTCGTCGTGATCGGCCTGGCCGTCGACCTGACGTTGGTTCTGCTCGATGGTCCGGAGTCGCTCGCGGCCCGGTCACTGCTGCTGGTCGGTGGCATCGTCCTCAACGGGGTGGCCGGAGGGTGCTACATCGGTGCCGGCCTGGGGCCGGGACCGCGCGACGGGCTGATGACCGGGCTGGTGCGGCGCACCGGCGGCTCGATCCGGCTGGTCAGGACCGGTATCGAGGCCGCGGTCCTGCTGATCGGCTGGGCGCTCGGCGGCACGGTCGGCATCGGGACGGTGCTCTACGCGGTGTCGATCGGCCCGCTGGTGCATTTCTTCCTGCCACGCCTGACGGTGACGCCGGCTCCGGCGTACGCCCCTGCCAAATGAGGTTGAGGTGGGTTACGGATTCCGGACCGGTGTCCGGAATCCGTAACCCACCTCAACACGATTGTCGTGGGCAGAACCGGTTATCCACACGGCGTTTCTCTGTCCACAGAATCCGTCGGTCCGGCGAGACGGCCCGTGCTGCCCACGACGATGGGGCACATGGCTTCCGACATCGGCCGCGCCGCGGCCACCGCGGCGGCCGAACTCCTCCGCCGGGAGCGCGAGGAGGCCGGCCTGACCCAGCAGCAGGTCGCGCGCCGTGCCGGCGTTGCGCGGTCCACCGTGGCGGCGTACGAGTCCGGCCGATCCACGCCGTCGCTCGCTGCCATCGACCGCATCCTCGGGGCTTTCGGGAAGCAGCTGTGTCTTGAGAGCGAGCCGATCGCGGCCGACCTGGACGCCGCGATCGATGCAGCCCGCGCCATGTCGATGGATGAGCGAGTGGAGCAGCACGCGTGGCGCCTGCCGTTGATGCTGAAGCACCTGGCCGACGTGCCCTACGTCGCCGAGGGCGCGATCGCCGCCTTCGTCCAGGGAGCGCCGCTGCCGGTCCAGGCGATGGAGATCGCGATGACCGATCTGGACCTGCTCAACGATCGGCTGGAGAAGGCCCGAGCTCAGCGCTGGAACCCTCGCTGGCGCGACTGGGGATTCGACGCGATCGATCCGCGGCGCGACGGTCCGATGCGCTGGATCACGATGTACGGCGAGTTGCGGGTCCGCGCCGTTGACGAGCTGCCGCCAGCGATAGAGGTGGTTGTCGGCGAGTGGCGGATCCCTGTGCGTCCGCTGGTCGACATCGAGGCCGCCGACCCCGCTATGCAGCGGATACTCGCCCGGCTACGGCAGCGGTTACGCTCGCCGCATGACCAATGACGCTCATATGCACCACGGCTTCGAGACCCTCGCGATCCACGCCGGGCAGGAAGCCGACCTCACCACAGGCGCCGTCGTCCCGCCCATCTACCAGGTCTCGACCTACAAGCAGGATGGCGTCGGCCGCCTGCGCGGCGGCTACGAGTACAGCCGCAGTGCGAACCCCACCCGCACCGCGCTGGAGGAGTGCCTCGCCGCCCTCGAAGGCGGTGCGCGCGGCCTCGCGTTCGCGTCCGGGCTCGCCGCCGAGGACGCGTTGCTGCGGACGGTGTGCCAGCCCGGCAGCCACGTCGTGATCCCGGACGACGCCTATGGCGGCACCTTCCGGCTGTTCGCCAAGGTGCTGGAGCGGTGGGGCGTCAGCTACACACCGACCCCACTCGGTGACCTGGCCGCGGTGCGGGCTGCGCTGCGTCCGGAGACCGTCCTCATCTGGTGCGAGACCCCCACCAACCCGCTGCTCGGGATCGCCGACATCACCGCGCTGAGCAGCCTCGCCGACGAGCAGGGGGCGCTGGTCGTCGTCGACAACACGTTCGCCTCGTCATACCTGCAACAGCCGCTGGCGCTCGGCGCCGACGTGGTGGTGCACTCGACGACGAAGTACGCCGGTGGGCACTCCGACGTCGTCGGCGGTGCGCTGATCGCCCGCGATGCCGAGCTTGGCGAGCGGCTCGCGTACCACCAGAACGCGATGGGAGCGGTCGCCGGCCCGTTCGACGCCTGGCTCACGTTGCGCGGCCTCAAGACGCTCGGGATCCGGATGGATCGCCACTGCGACAACGCCGAGCGGATCGTCGAGGCACTCACCCGGCACCCGAAGGTCACCGAGGTGCTCTACCCCGGCCTGGCCGAGCACCCCAACCACGAGGTGGCCGCGAAGCAGATGCGGCGCTTCGGCGGCATGGTGAGCTTCCGCGTGACCGGCGGCGAGACCGAGGCAGTCGAGGTCTGCAACCGGGCGAAGTTGTTCACGCTCGGCGAGTCGCTGGGCGGCGTCGAGTCGCTGATCGAGCACCCGGGGCGGATGACGCACGCGTCGGCCGCCGGCTCGCCGCTGGAGGTCCCGGCCGACCTCGTGCGGCTCTCGGTCGGCATCGAGAACGTCAACGACCTGCTCGCGGACCTCAACCAGGCCCTGGGTTAGTCCTCGGGCGCCTGGACCAGGCGCCACATGGCGACGTGCGGGCCGATCTCCGGGTCGACCCACTCGTCGCCCTCCACCACGAACCCCTCGCGCTCGTAGAAGCTGCGCGCGGGTGTGCGGGCGTTGCACCAGATCAGGTGGCCGCCCTCCATCGCCACGTGGGCGATGGTCGCCCTCAGGACCTGCGCGCCGACACCCTGGCCGCGGACCTCCTGAGCGGTCGCCATGCCACGGAGGCGCCACGCTCGGGCCTCGTCCGGACGCCACGGGCACGGCTCCGGCCGCACCGTCGCCGTCCCGACGACCGCGCCGGCCGCGTCGCGGGCGGCGAAGAACCCGGTGGTCGGGTCTTCGTCACCGGCCAGCGCGGCCGCGGCGATCGGCTGCCCGGGTCGTAGCACGAGTGCGCGCAGCGGATACGTGGCCTCGGCCGGTACTCGATCGATCCGGAACTTCACTGGTTCGAGTGTCGCCATACCCCGACTCTAAATCCCCGCCGTACTGTGTCGAGATGGCTGATTACCTCGGAAAGAGTGCGGCGGAGATCGCCAGGGCGGTCCGCACTGGGAAGGCCAGCGCGCGCGAGGTAGTCGCCGAACACCTGGCCCATATCCAGCGGGTCGATCCCACGATCGGCGCGTTCCGCACCGTCCGCGTCGAGCAAGCGCTCCTTGAGGCGGAGGCGGTCGACAGCCGAGCGGACCGGTACGCGCTGCCGCTCGCCGGCGTCCCGATCGCGATCAAGGACAACGTCCCGGTGAACGGCGAGTACATCGGCGACGGGTCGGCGGTCACCTCGCGGGAGATCGCCTTCCGCGACCACGAGGTGGTGCGGCGGCTGCGCGCGGCCGGCGCGGTGGTGGTGGGGCTCACCCGCGTCCCCGAACTCTGCATCTTCCCGACCAGCGACGACACGGACGGCGTCGCGCGCAACCCGTGGGACACAGCCCGTACGCCAGGCGGTTCGTCCGGCGGCAGCGCGGCAGCCGTGGCGTCCGGAATGGTGCCGATCGCCCACGGCAACGACGGGCTCGGTTCGGTACGCATCCCGGCCGCGTGCTGCGGTCTGGTCGGGGTGAAGCCCGGGCGGGGGGTGGTGCCGTCGCAGTTGGGCGGCGGGAGCTGGTCGGGCTGGCGGAGAACGGCGTCCTTGCGACGACCGTCCCGGACGCGGAGTTGGGGTTCGGTGTCCTCGCAGGACGGCGTGAGGGAGAGCGCCTCGCCGCGCCCGGCCGGCTGCGCATCGCGGTGTCCCGCCGCTCGCCGGTGCTCGGCGTGTGGCCCGACGCCGACACGAGGTCCGCATTGAGCCGCGCCGCCCGCGCGCTGGTGACGGCAGGGCACAACGTACGCAAGGCCGACCCGTACTACCCGCTGAGTACGGCGGCCACGACGATGGCGCACTGGGTCGCCGGTGTTGCCACCGAGGTCGACGAGCTGAAGCTCGACCTCGACGGACTCCAGCCCCGCACCCGCCGGCACGCCCGGCTCGGGTACGGCGTGCTCCGCCGGAAGTGGGCGCGACAGGAAGCGCTGGACGCGTGGCGCGCACGGGTCGAGCGGTTCTTCGCCGACCACGACGTGCTGCTGATGCCGGTGCTGGCGTCGGCGCCGATCGAGGCGGCCGGCTGGGCGTCCCGGTCGTGGCAGCAGAACATGGTCTCGTCGATGCGCTTCGCCCCGTACGCGGCGGCGTGGAACACCGCGGGCGTGCCCGCCATCGCCGTGCCGGCGGGTATGCGCACGGACGGCCTGCCGGTGTCGGTGCAGCTCGTCGCGGCGCCGGGCGGCGAGGATCTGCTGCTCGCGGTGGCACGACAGCTCGGCGAGGTGGCCCCGTGGACCCGCTACGCCCCGGGCTGGCTCCCCGGAACCTCGCTCATCGGCCGAACGTAGACCGCGAGCGGAGGTAGTCGCGAACGACATATTCGCCGAGCGTCTCCGCGTCGGAGGTGAACAACCGGCCGCGGTTGCGCCGCGCCACCTCGTTCATGAACGCGACGAGCTGCGGGTCCTCGCCGAGCATGAAGATGTTGAGCGTGACGCCCGAACGCGTGGCACGGTCGACCTCGGCGAGCGTCAGCGTGATGGTCTCGGGCAGCGGTGGCCAGGAGAACAGCGCCTCGCCGTTGCGTTCAAGGTGCGCAGTGGGCTCGCCGTCGGTGACGACCAGGACGATGGGCTGCGCGTCGCGGTGCCGGGTCAGGTGGCGGCGCGCGAGGAGCAACGCGTGTTGCAGGTTCGTTCCCTGCACCGGGTCGAAGTCGAGGCCGGCGAGTTCGGCGGGGCGGAGCACCCGGGCGTACTGCGAGAAGCCGATGATCTCGATCGCGTCCTGCGGGTACTTCGTCGTGACCAGCGTGTGCAGCGCGAGAGCCGTGGACTTCGCGGCGCCCCAGGTGCCGTTGAGCGCCATCGAGTACGACAGGTCGACCAGGAGCGCGACCGCAGCCCGGGTACGCCGCTCGGTCTCGACCACCTCGAAGTCGTCCACCGCGAGCTTGATCGCGCCGCGGCCACTTCGCCGGACGGCGTTGCGCACCGTGCGGACGACGTCGATCGGCTGGGTGTCGCCGAACTCCCAGCCGCGGCTGGAGCCGGTGGGCTCACCCGCCGCGCCCGCATCGGTGACGTCGTGGTGACCGCGTCCGGCACCGTGCATTCGGGCGAACACCCGCCGTAGTGCGGTGGTGCCCAGCCTGCGCACCGCACGGGGTGACAGCTCCAGCGTGCCGCCGCGCCGCGTGAGCCAGCCCTGCCGGGACAGCTCCCGCTCGATCCGTCGCAGCTCCTCCAGGTCGTCGACGGCCTGCCGGCCGAGCGCACGGGCAACAGCCTCCTCGTCGATGTCGTCCAGGCTGGCGCCGGCGTACGACTGGCTGAACGCGCGATCCAGGGACTCGATGTCGGACAGCTCGGCGATCGCCGCAGTGGCGTCGCCGAGACCCTGCGCGTTCTCACCGTCCATGCGGGGATCGCCGCCCCACGGAAGATCGGGACGGGCGGCGCGGAGCTGCTGGCGGAGCCGCTCCAGCTCGGCCGCGAGGCCGACGTCGTCGCCGAAGGCCGCCTCGATCAGACCGGACAGCTCGTCGCGCTGGCCGGGAGTGAGGCCGTCCATCAGCCGCTGCTGTGCGGCGGCGCGGCGGGCCAGCTGGTCGATCAGCTCGTCCACGGTGGACGGACGGTCGGGGAAGAACTCGCCGTGCCGGTCCAGGAAGTCGTCGAGCGCCTGCGTGGTGTCCTCGCCACGCGCGTGCTTGGCCAGCAGCGTGTTGAGATCGGCGAGCATGTCCCTGACCCGCTGCATGTCCTCGGGGCTCGCGTTCTGGAGTGCCTGCTTCATACCGGCGAACTGGCTGTCGAGCACCTCGCTGCGCAGAAGTTCCTGGATCCGCTGATACGCCTCGGCCGCCTCGGGGGAGCGCCACTGGCGGTCGGCGAGGGCGCGGACGGCGCTCGCGGTCTCGTCGGGCAGCGCATCCAGCTCGGCCTCCTCCAGCCGGGCGAGGTCGTCCGGGTCGGCGAACAGCGCGCGGCGTTCGGCCTCCAGCGCCTGGTCGAGGAGTTGGCGAACCTGGTCGAGCGTGCCGTCCAGCCGTCCGGACCGCCGCAGCTGCTCACGCCGCTTCCGCAGGCGCCGCCGCAGGTCGTCGAGGCCGCGCAAACCGTCGGCGCCACGGCGCAGGAACCGCTGCAATGCCTCGGACGGGGTCGAGCCGGCGAGGACGTCGTCGCCGATCCGGTCCATCGCCTCGGCGACGTCGTACGGCGGCGCGAGCGGATCCGGGCCGCCGTGCCATGGCCCGTACCGGTACCGCCGCCGGGCCATGATCAGCCGCCGTAGACCGTGCGGCCGTCGGTGTCGTCCTTCGCCAGCCGGCGGTTGAGGTGCAGACCTTCGAGGGCGAACTCGACCGCCGCCGCGGCGAGGCCGGGCGACTCGGCGCCGTCCGGCACGTCGAGCCGTTCCAGCAGCGTCGCTAGTCCGGGCACCGGGCCGAGCTGGCGCAGCAGATCGGCGGCGGACACCTCGTCACCGGCGACGACCGTTGCGCCGTCGTCGAACTTGGTCTGGAGACCGGAGAGGTCGAGGCCGGCGAGGTGCGCGCGGAACGTCTGCGCCACCGCGCGGCGGAGGAGGTGGTCGAGAACCTCCAGCTCGCGACCTTCCTCGGTGTCCTCGAACTCCACCTTGCCGCGGCTCGCCGGTACCACGCTGGGCAGGTCGCACACGCGGGCCACGGCAGTCTCGCCGGTGCGGGCGGCCCGCCGCACCGCCGCCGCCGCGATCGTCTCCACGCCTGCGATCGCAAACCGGGCGCTGACCCCGGAGCGCTGGTCTACCTGCGGCGCGTCGCGAACCGCACGGGCGTACCGGGCGATGACTTCGACCAGATGGTCGGGGACGACGGGCGCGGCGTGCTGCCCGCCGGGCCAGGTGAGCTTCGCCTCCTGCACGACCAGCTCCACCTCGTCGACGAGCGCGAGTGGGTAGTGCGTGCGGATCTCGGCGCCGAACCGGTCCTTGAGCGGGGTGATGATCCGGCCCCGGTTGGTGTAGTCCTCGGGGTTCGCCGAGGCGACGACGAACAGGTCGAGCGGCAGCCGGAGCTGGTAGCCGCGGACCTGGATGTCGCGCTCCTCCAGCACGTTCAGCAGCGCCACCTGGATGCGTTCGGCAAGGTCGGGAAGTTCGTTGATCGCGACGATGCCACGGTTCGTGCGCGGAACGAGTCCGAAGTGGATGGTCTCGGGGTCGCCCAGGGTGCGGCCCTCGGCCACCTTGATCGGGTCGATGTCGCCGATCAGGTCGCCGACGCTCGTGTCCGGCGTCGCCAGCTTCTCGCCGTACCGCAGGGACCGGTGCAGCCACGTCACGGGTGTGTCGTCGCCGCGCTCGGCCACGATCCGCCTGCCCCACACGCTGACCGGCGCGAACGGGTGGTCGTTCACCTCGCTGCCGTCGATCACCGGGGTCCACTCGTCGAGCAGTTCGACGAGCGACCGGAGCAGGCGGGTCTTCCCCTGACCACGTTCGCCGAGCATCACCAGGTCGTGGCCGGCGAGGACGGCCCGTTCGAGCTCGGGCAGCACCGTGTCGTCGAAGCCGACGATGCCTGGGAAGGTCTCGGCGCCGAGCGCGAGCCTGTCCAGCAGGTTCTCGCGCAGCTCAGCCTTGACGCTGCGGTGGACGTGCCCGGCGTCGCGCAGTGCGCCGAGCGTGGTCGGAGCGGGTGACGTCACGGCCCCACGCTATGTCGCGCTTCGCCGAACCGCACCGACATTACGTGCGGTAGTGCAGCCGTAGTGGAGCCCCGTTCGCGGGCCGGAGTGTCACGGCGGCGCGCGTGTCCATCGTCGTCTCGGGGAGCGCGGACGCCGACCAGCCCTGCGCGAGCGTGGCCAGCACCAGCACCGCCTCGATCCACGCGAACGACTCGCCGATGCACACCCGCCGGCCCGCGCCGAACGGGAAGTACGCTCCGCGCGGGGCAGGATCGTGGAACTCGCCGTCCGCCCCGATCCACCGCCCGGGGCAAAACCCCAACGGCTCCTCCCACCACCGCTCGTCCCGGTGCACGATCCACTGGCTGGTGGCGATCAGCGATCCGGCCGGGACGGTGTACCCGTCGATCGTCAGCGGTTCGGTCGCGCGCCGGCCGACAGCCCAGGCAGGCGGGTAGAGCCGCATCGACTCGGCGACGACGGCACGAGTGAAGGGCAACGCGTCGGCGTCGGCAGGCGCGGGCTGGCGGCCGAGCGAGTCGACCTCGCGATGCAGTGTCCGGGCCGCGGCGCGGTCTCCGGCGAGCAGGAGCCAGCACCAGGTCAGCGCGTTGGCGGTGGTCTCGTGGCCGGCCAGCAGCAGGGTCAGTGCCTCGTCCCGGATCTGCCGGTCAGACATCTGCTCGCCCGACTCCGCGCCTGCGAGCAGCAGCATCGACAGCAGGTCGCCGGTGTCGCCGGCCGCGCGGTGCTCGGCGATCAGCCGGTAGACGAGCCGGTCCAGGTCGGCGCGGGCAGCGCGGAGCCGCAGGTTGGCGGGCGTCGGTATCCGGCCCAGCAGGGTGGCGGCCGGCATCATGAGCAGCGAGAACCGGGAGAAGTACGTGCTCATGGCGCGGGCCACCACAGCGAGGTCCGTCTCGCTCAGCTCGGTGCCGAAGAGGGCGCGGCCGACGATCCGCAGCGTGAGCCGGGACATCTCGGCCGACATGTCGATACAGGCGCCGTCCCGCCACCGGTCGGCGACGAGCCGCGCCTCCTCGCACATCACACCTGCGTAGCCGGCGATACGGTCGGCGTGGAACGCGGGCTGGACCAGCCGTCGCTGGCGCTTGTGCAACTCGCCCTCGCTGGTGAGCAGGCTCTCCCCGAGGAGTTCCCGGGCGCGTTCCAGCCCTCGGCCCTTCGCCGTCGCCCGGCCGTACTCGACCAGCAGCGTGCGGACCAGGTCCGGTTCGAACAGCAGGTACGCGTGCTCGCTGCCGAACCGCAGGTAGGCGAGGCGTGGATAGTCGCGGTGGACCGAGTCGAAGAACGCGTTCGGGCCTAGCCGCCGCACCGCCCGGAGGCTGCCGAGCGACGAGTACGTCGGACCCGGCGGTCGAACCACCCGATCCCGTCCCAGAGTCACGGTCGTCATGGCGCCTCCCCGCGAACAGTGTGCGCCCCAGCAGGCGGATCGGGCGACCGGGATGGCACGATCGGCGCATGGCACTGGCAACGAGGCTGGTCAGCCTGGCGGACGTCCTCGCGGCGCGTGAACTGCTCGACGATGTCGTGCGGGTGACGCCGCTGGAGGAGTGCCGCCCGCTGGCCGCGAAGGTCGGCGCTCCGGCCTGGCTCAAGTGTGAGAACCTGCAGCGCGCCGGTTCGTTCAAGATCCGCGGTGCCTACGTCCGCATCGCCCGGCTCTCCGACAAGGAACGCGCGCGAGGCGTGGTGGCCGCCAGCGCAGGCAACCACGCACAGGGCGTGGCGCTCGCAGCCGGGTTACTCGGCGCGGCGTCCACCGTGTTCATGCCGACGGGCGCCCCGCTGCCCAAGATCGCGGCCACCAAGGCCTACGGCGCCCACGTCGAGATGACCGGCAACACCGTGGACGATGCCCTCGTCGCGGCGAAGCGGTTCAGCGAGGATACGGGCGCGATCTTCATCCACCCGTTCGACCACTTCGACATCGTCGCCGGTCAGGGCACGGTCGGGCTGGAGATCCTCGAACAGTGCCCGGATGTGAAGACCATCCTGGTCGGCACCGGCGGCGGGGGGCTCGTCGCGGGAATCAGCGCAGTGGTCCGTGAACTCAAGCCGGACGTCAAGGTGGTCGGTGTGCAGGCATTGGGCGCCGCCGCCTTCCCCCGGTCGCTAGCAGCGGGCAGCCCCGTCGCGCTGGAGACGATGTCGACGATCGCAGACGGCATCGCGGTCGGCTGCCCCGGCGAGCTGACGTTCGAGCACGTCCGCGCGCTGACCGACGAGATCGTCACGGTCACCGAGGAGGACATCTCCCGCGCGCTGCTGTTCTGCCTGGAGCGGGCGAAGCTCGTGGTGGAGCCGGCCGGCGCGGTGGGGGTTGGTGCGCTGCTGGCCGATCCGCACCGGTTCGAGGGTCCGGTCGTGGCGGTGCTGTCCGGCGGCAACATCGACCCGCTGCTGCTGCACCGGGTGATCGAGCACGGCCTTGCCGCCGCCGGCCGATACCTGCACTTCACGGTGGACTTCGCCGACCGGCCCGGGTCGCTCGCCGGGTTGCTCACGCTGCTCGCCGAGCAGGGCGTCAACGTGCTGAACGTGGAGCACCGCCGCTACACAGCGCGGCTCACCCTCGGCCAGGTCGAAGTGGTGCTGAGCGTCGAGACCAGGGGCAACGAGCACTCGGAGAAGCTGCTGTCGGCGCTGCGCAGAGCGGGCTACGCCGCCCGCTTCTGAACGCCGCCCGGGGCCCACGCCGAGTCTCGGATTCTTGGGGGTCGCGCGAGCGCGGAACCCCCAAGAATCCGAAACTCAACGGGGGACCTGGGCCAGGAACTGGGCCGCGACCGGCGCCGCGGCCTTCCCGCTGCTCGCCCCGTCGAACACGAACACGGCGAACGCGAGATCCCCGCGGTACCCGGCGAACCAGGAGTGCGAGCGCGGCGGCCTGGCCTCGCCGTACTCCGCCGTACCTGTCTTTCCCGCGACCGGGCCCGGCGAGCCGCCCAGCGCCGCCTTCGCCGTGCCATCGGTGACCACCGCCCGAGAGAAGCCGCGCAGCGCCCCGAGTACGGCAGGGCTGATGGGCGTCAAGGCGGTCTGCGGGGTGGCCGGCCTGCTGGCGACGAGCACCGGGTTCGGCACCGAACCGCGCTGCACCGTCGCCGCGGCGAGCGCCATCGAGAACGGGCTGACCAGCACCTTTCCCTGACCGATCGCGTCGGCGGCGGCTTCGGTGGCGTCGGCTGGCGGCGGCACCGTGCCGCTGTACGACGCGACCCCGAGCTTCCAGCCGGCGCCGATCCCGTACTGCGTGGCGGCCTTCGTCAGCCCGTCCGGCGGGAGCTTCGACCCGAGCGTGATCATCGATGTGTTGCAGGACCGGGCGAACGCCGTGCGCAGCGGCACGACCCCGAGGTCGAACCGGTCGGCGTTGATGAACTTCTTACCGCCCGCTGTCAGCTCGCCCGGGCAGGCGACGGTGCTGGTCGGCGCCACGCCGGACTGCAGCGCGGCCGTGGTCGTGATGATCTTGAACGTGGATCCGGGCGGGTACTTGCCCTCCAGCGCGATGTTGAAGTCGACGCTCGCGCTATTCGCGGCGGCCAGGATCTCGCCCGTGGACGGCTTGATCGCGACGATCGCGGCCTGCTGCGGCACCCCGGCCAGCGCTGCCTCGGCGGCCTTCTGCGCGCCACGGTCGATCGTGGTGCGCAGCGCCTCGCCAGCCTTGCCGCCGGCGGAGAACAGCTCCTTCACCGGCTTGCCGGCCTGGTCCGTCAGGTTGACGGTGACACTGGGCTCGCCGGTGAGCTGCCTGTTGAACGCGCGCTGCATGCCGGACGTGCCGAGCTGGTCGCCCGCCGCGTACGCGCCGCCGGTTTCCTTGATCACCTCGGCGGTGGCCTCGCCGACCCGGCCGAGCAGCGGCTGCCCGAAGGTCGGGGTCTCCGGCAGCAGCCGGTCAGATCGCCGGAACACCGTCCCCGGGAGGCTGTAGATCTGGGGCTTGACCTCCAGGTACCGCGCCTGCCGGAGCGTGACCACCGGCACGAAGTCGGTGGGCTTGGCCTTCCGTGCGTTGGCGACGATCGCGGCCGCGGTGATCTTCTCGGCGGTCAGGACGCCGGCGAGCGTGGTGGCCAGCCCGGTGAGGTCGGTGGCCTTGCCCGGCTCGATGCCGACCGTGACGACCGCCTGCTTCGTGAAGATCGGCTGGCCCGCGCGGTCGAGGATGGGCGCGCGCTCGGGCAGCGTCCGCTCGCTCACCAGCTTGTTGACGGGCGCCAGCTCGGGGTGGACGACCGTGGTGTCCCAGTGCACCTTCCAGGCGTCGCCCCGCTTGAGGAGTTCCAGCTTCGTGCCGTACGACCACGGCTTCTCCACCCCGGGCAGGCTCCAGGAGACGGTGACGTCCCGGGTCGCCTTGTCGTCCCCGGTGGAGCCTTCGCCGAGGTCCAAACGCACCTTCGCGCCGTCGAGCTGCTTCTGCACGGACGGCAGCCAGTCGGTTGGACCGCCCGGTGCGTCCGTGGCCGCGGCCGCCTGGTCGAACCTGCCCGCTGCCCACGCGTCGAGGAACGTCTCGGCGGCGGCGTCGACCTTGCCGCCCTCATCGGACGAGCACGCCGTGAGCACCGTGACGCCGAGCACAGCTACGACGGTTAGGTAGCGGAAACGCACGGTTGGCCTCCTTTGCTCAGCTTCACTCTGTCATGGCCGCGCCACCTCGTCTGTCCAGAATACATTGCGATTCCGTCAGGGGAGGGTTCTACGGTGTGACGCATGGGACTAGGGAGGAAATAGTCACCGACGCGCTGTACGGATTGAGCATCAGCTGACCCGAGGGCAGCGTCGGGAGTGTCGTGAAGCACCCGGTGCAGGTCGACCTCACCGAGGCGCGTGACCGGCCGGCTACCCGCTGAGCGCATCCGCCACAGCGCGCGGCGTTGCGCCGCAACCGGGTCCCAGGCGCCCGCTGAACTACGAGGCGCCGGGCGGTTCGTCCGCCCGGCGCCTCGTTCAAGTTCTGCTAACCGGAGAAGACGTCCAGCTTGGCGATCCTGACGCTGATGCTGGCGCCGTTCGGAGTCTCGTAGCTCACCGTCTCACCGGGCCTGTGTCCGAGGATGGCCGTGCCCAGCGCCGACTCCGGCGAGTACACGGTCAGGTCGGTGGTCGCGCCGATCTCACGGGAGCCGAGCAGGAACGTCTCGCTGTCGCCGGGGTCGCCGTCGAAGTGCACCGTGACGACGGTGCCGGGAACGACCTCGGTGGCGGTCGTCGGCGCCTCGCCGACCTTCGCGCTGCGGAGGAGGTCCTCCAGCTGGCGGATACGGCCTTCCTGCTTGCCCTGCTCGTCCTTGGCGGCGTGGTAGCCGCCGTTCTCCTTGAGATCGCCTTCCTCACGGCGCGCGTTGATCTCGGCCGCGATGACCGGGCGGTGCGCTTTGAGCTCCTCGAGCTCGGCCTTCAGCCGGTCGAACGCGTCCTGAGTGAGCCAGGTTGCGTGCGCCTCATCGGTCGTAGACACGGGTGCTCCTAGTGGTATAGCGAGTAAGTGCGGTAAAGCGAGCTTTCAAGGATAGCCGGAACCGCCCTCGGACCTGGACTCTTCGACAGACAGCCGAGCTACGGCAGGATCGCGATCGTGACGCCGGTCACTCCGGCGCGCAGCCGTACACCTCGGGCGCGACCGCCCGTTTGCTCGTGGCCAATGTGTACGTGACCAGTACGGACGGCTGACCCGCCTCCCCGGCCGGCACGGGCACCTCCGCCCGGCCGACCTCGCGGCCGTCCCGCGACCGCGCACGCACGATGCAGGTGGCGCGCTGGCCCGGAGCCTTGACGACCTCGAAGCTGAGTTTCACCGCGGAGTCCGACACGATCGAGAACGTGGTGACCCGGCCGGTGATGCGGTCGGCGGCGTAGTTCTTGTACATCTGCCAGCTCAGGCCGAGCCCGATCGCGACCACCCCGACCGCCAGCACGGGCACCGCCCAGCGCGGCGCGCTGCGTGGCGAGCGCCGCCGCCCGTAGCGTCCGGCGGGGAATGTGGGAGCCGTCACCGTGTTGGTCCTGTCAGTGGTCGCCGTTGGTGTCGTCGTTTCTGTCGCCGACATCAGCAAGAATCTTCCCAGCACCGGTGCCGCTTCGGCTCCGGTGGGTCAGCGAACAGCCCGTCAGGGCCGGAACGAGGAGTTTCAGCGCCGTGTCCGAACAGCTCCGGCTGATGGCCGTGCACGCCCATCCCGACGACGAGTCCAGCAAGGGTGCGGCGACGATGGCGAAGTACGTCCGGGAGGGCGTGGACGTCCTCGTCGTCACCTGCACCGGTGGTGAGCGCGGCTCCGTCCTGAACCCCAAGATGGACCGGCCCGACGTGTGGGAGAACATCACCGAGATCCGCCGCCACGAGATGGAGCGGGCACGCGCGATCCTCGGCGTGCGGCAGGCCTGGCTGGGCTTCGTCGACTCGGGGCTGCCCGAGGGCGATCCGCTGCCGCCGCTCCCGGAGGATTGCTTCGCGTTGGAACCCCTCGAGGTCGCGACGGCGCCGCTCGTACGGCTGATCCGCGAGTTCCGTCCCCACGTCGTCATCACGTACGACGAGAAGGGCGGCTACCCCCACCCCGACCACATCAAGTGTCACGAGGTGTCCGTCGAGGCGTTCGACGCGGCCGGCGACCCCGACCGGTACCGCGAGTTCGGTGAGGCCTGGCAACCGCTCAAGCTCTACTACCACATGACCTTCACCAAGCAGCGGGTCACGGCGCTGCACGAGGCCATGGAGTCGCTGGACCTGGAGTCGCCGTACGCCGAGTGGCTGGCGCACTGGGACAGCGCCGACGACACCAGCCCACGCGTCACCACCAAGGTCCGCTGCGAGGAGTTCTTCCCCGTCCGCGACGACGCACTGCGGGCGCACGCGACCCAGGTCGACCCCGATGGGCGCTGGTTCCACGTGCCGATGGACGTCCAGCAGAAGTTCTGGCCGACGGAGGACTACGAGCTGGTGCGGTCGCTGGTCGACTCACCGGCCCCTGAGGACGACCTGTTCGCGGGCGTCCGCACGAGCTGAGCGCCTGCGCCGGGCTGAACGGGCGCGTCCGGCCGCTGGAGTGCCGCGGACAAGCGGGCGCAGATGTGCTGGCTGGACGGCCGCGGGTTCCGGGTGCGCCGGGCGGTTCGGCGCGGCGTACCGTGAGGTGAACGCCGTCGTGGTGTGGCCGGATCAACGGCCCGGACGGCAGGGAGGTTGTGTGATGCTCGCAACACTGTCGGCCGGATCAGTGCTGGCCGGCGCCGTCGAGGACGTGAACAATTTCGGCGACACCCGGGGTGGGGCGCTCGCTGGTCCGATGGGTCTCTTCGTCATCGTGCTGCTCTCGATCGCCACGGTGCTGCTCATCCGGAACATGAACAAGCGCCTCAGGCGGCTTCCGTCTTCGTTCCCCTCCAACCCCTCTGAGCAGGGAAAAGACGAAGAGGCTAAAGAGAAAGACAACTCTTAGTCATTGACTATTCACCAAGCGGCGTAGGGCTTTAGGCCCTGCGCCGCTTGTCGTTTCAGGCGGTCGGATGGCACTTCTGGTGTCACGGCGATGTCCCCTCAGGTGACTTGAGACACGGAGCGCATTCGTACGCTTACCGTAACTTAAAGTAATCGCTGTCCAACATCCGGAATGCACTGGAACCAATGTGGTTCGAGCACCGTACTCTGTCGCATGACACGCGATCTGTTGACGTTTTCGCTGGTGCAGCGGGTATCGAGAGGCTCCGCAAGATGGACCTGAATGCGGCCGGACATGGCTCCGGGGTGAACGTTGGTTCAAAGTGGTTCGTCGGATTCGATCACGATGCGTTACGTCACCACAGTGACGCTCGCTGTAGTGGTCACGGCTTCTTGGCTCGGGCTGTGCGCAGTCGGACATTCTGGGACCCTGAACTTATGGCCGACCGGACATTCGGGGCAGCTGCACAAGGGTGCGGCACTCCGGTGTTCCTTCAGTCGGTCGCCGACGCCGACGCCTCACTTGTCGACGGATGAGCAGCGGGACTCGTGAAATACGGGCTCAGGGATGCACTGCGGAGCGCACCATTACATTCCGCGATTCCTTAGCTACGGCCGGTAAATGTGAACTTTATGCGTTCCGTCGGGCAGAAATTCGCCCGATCGAGCTTCGTGGCCGGCGCGGCCAATCTGGGGCTCCTTGCGCAGCAATCGGCGCATCGCAGCACTTAGATCCCGTTTGTCGGGTGCATCGGTCCAGGTCAGCGGGCCTTGAGAAACGCCCCGGAGATTCTGTTGTTCCTCCTCAGGACGGTTTCGGCGCGGTGCTGGGAGTTCTACCCTCGATGGGCCGGGCCTGTATTCGCTTGCGCGAAATACCGGAGCGGGGTGATTCATGGCGTTCGCACCGATGCCGGAGCCAGACGGGCACGCCCCCCCGCGCCCTCTTAGGCAAGCCTGCCCTTCTTTGCGTTACGCACTGCCCAGCCGCTGACACCAACAGCGGCGAGTTCGTCGTGTCCAGGTCGACATCGCCGGAGGAGGTTGCCGTCGTGCGCGGAACCCACTGGAAGTGAAGCGAGCGGCCAGGTCGGAACGAGATGAGCGGGAGGTGGCCGAGATGCGCGGGACGCACTGGAAGTGACGTGAGCAACCAAGCCGGGACTAGTCGAACGGGAGGTGACGGAGATGCGTGGGACGCACTGGAAGTGAGCGAGAAGACCAGGCCGGAACGAGCCGAGCGGAGGTGACCGACATGCGCGGGACGCACTGGGAGTGAGCGAGAAGACCAGGCCGGGACGAGTCGAGCGGGAGGTGACAGAGATGCGCGGGACGCACTGGGCGTGAAGCGGGCGGACGGGCCGGGACGAGTCGAGCGGAGGTGACAGAGATGCGCGGGACGCACTGGGCGTGAAGCGGACGGACAGGCCGGGACGAGTCGAGCGGGAGGTGACAGAGATGCGCGGGACGCACTGGGCGTGAAGCGGGCGGACAGGCCGGGACGAGTCGAGCGGGAGGTGACAGAGATGCGCGGGACGCACTGGAAGTGAAGCGGACGGACAGGCCGGAACGAGTCGAGCGGGAGGTGGCAGACATGCGCGGAACGCACTGGAACTGAAGCGGGAGCCAGCACCGGGACGAGTCGAGCGGGGAGGTGACAGAGATGCGCGGGACCCACTGGAACTGATGCGCGAGAATCCACTCCTGGTTGACCAGAGGAGCGAGCTCGCGCGATGCGCGGCCGTTTACCGGCTTGAGAGACCCCTCCTGGTCAGCGGACATACCAGGCGATCTGACGCCCCACGCCATACCGCTACGCAGCGTGTCGAGACGGCTACTTCTGTGGCTAGAGGTGACTTAGGGGCCCTCTATCAGGGAGGATCACCCCCTGGACCACATGACGCTGCCCGGATGCGGCGGGAACCGAGGGCGGAGGGAGGCCGGCATGCATGCTGCTCAGCGCGTTGCCACCCTTTCGCTTCCGCGGCGCCTAAGGACCCTGATCGTCAGCGTCAGCGTCGCCGGAATCGCCTGTGTCGTATGGGCTCTGGGCGCCGCCTTGACCGATTCACCGCCGACGTGGTGGATCGTGGCGTCAATGGTCGCCCTGGTCATTCTCAGCCGCATCGCGAGCCTGCAGCTCCGTATCGGCAGCAACACCACCGCGATCGACTGGGGCGAGGCTGCTCTCGTGTACGGCCTCGTCGAGCTTGACTTACCGTGGGTGGTGTTGGCCACAGCCGTCGGTACCGCGTGTGTCTTCGCGCTTCGCGTCAATCGCGTCAAGGCCACGTTCAACGTTGCTGCGGCTGTCATCGCGACCTCTGCCGCGTGCCTGGTACTCACGGCGACGGTCGGTGCGAAGCCAGATCCGCTCAGTGTCTCGGGTGCTGCGGCGCTCATCCTCGCGGCCGCCACGTACAGCATCGCCGCCGATGGGCTAACCAGCTTCGCTGTCGGCTTCGCGCGGTCGATCCCGGTTCTCGAGGTGTTCGCGGACGGTATAGGCATGAAGGCGGTGCCGTTCGCCGGCAACGTCATGGCCGCGTTCGGACTTTTCGCGGTCGCCGAGGTCAACCCGTTCCTCCTCGCAGTGGTCCCCCCTGCTGTGTGGCTGCTCCACCAGGGATATGCCGGTCGCGTCCGGGCACGCACCGAACGTGAGGCGTGGCAGGAGTTGGCGTTGGCTACCCACGCCCTCAACACGCTCAATGCACGCAACGTCGTGGATGCGGCCGTTGTCGGCGCGGCACGGCTGTTCGGCGCGGACGTGGTCGAGGTCGAGTACAAGGACCAGTCTGGCGCTACGGCCGAAGTGCGAGGCAACGCGTCCGGAGAGATCACCTGGGGAGCGCTGCCGCTCGCGCGTCCGGAGCCCATGGTGGAGGAGGTCCCGTTGCCGGGGCCTCGTGAGGGCGTGCTGCGGCTCTGCTTCCGAAGCGCCGTTGTGCTCAGCGAGCGCGAACGCCTCACGTTGGTCCACCTTCGTGGAGTCGTTCGCCGCGGGCCTGCGCAATGCGGAGGTGCACGAGCAGCTGCAGGAACTGGCCGAACGCAAGGCGTACGAGGCCGAGCACGACGCGCTCACCGGGCTGGCCAGCCGGTCGTACCTGATGGAGGCGGGGGGACGGACCCTCGACCGCACCACCGGTTACGGCGCCCTTCTCCTGCTCGACCTGGACCACTTCCACGAGGTCAACGACACCCTCGGGCACGACGCCGGCGACGAGTTGCTGCGCAGCGCGGGCGATCGCCTCAACGCGATCAAGCGTCCGGACGAGATCCTGGCCCGGCTCGGTGGCGACGAGTTCGCGCTGTTCATGCCGGCGCCGTCGAAGCTCGACGGCAGGCGTGCGATCGAATTCGCCGAGAAGCGTGCCGCAGCGATGCTGGCGGCAGTGGGCGAGCCGATCCATCTCGGGCAGATCTGGTGGACGGCTGAGGCCCGGGTGGGTGTCGCCGTCACCGCGAACGGCGGCGAGAGCGTCGCCGAGCTGCTGCGCCGCGCCGAGGTCGCGATGTACCAGGCCAAACGCTCGCCACATCCGGTGATGAGCTACGACCCCGCGAAGGACCCGAACAGCCTCGACCGGCTGGCACTCGTCGCAGAGATGCAGGTCGCGCTGGAGGAGACCGGTCAGCTCGTCCTCGACCTGCAGCCGAGCATCGACCTGGCCACCGGCGCCCCGCTCGGCGCCGAAGCGCTTGTCCGTTGGCAGCACCCGCGTCGTGGCCTGCTCAAGCCCGGCGACTTCATCACCCAGATCGAGCAGACCGACCTGATCGGGCCGCTCACCAGCGAGATCCTCGACCTGGCCGTGGCCGCCTGCGTCTCGTGGGAGGCGAACGGGCTGAAGCTGCCGGTCGCCGTCAACCTGTCGGCGCGCAGCCTGCTCGACCGTGACCTGCCACGCCGTGTCGCGAAGATCATCAAGAAGCACCGGATCGAGCCCGACCGGCTCGTCCTGGAGATCACCGAGACCGCGATGATGAGTGAGCTGGAGGTCGTCGAGGAGATCGTCGACGAGCTGCGCGCGCTCGGCGTCCAGCTGTCCCTGGACGACTTCGGCACCGGCCACTCGTCGCTGTCGTTCCTGGCCCGGGTCAAGGTCGAAGAGGTCAAGATCGACAAGGGCTTCGTCGCGATGATGCACCAGTCGGTGGAGGCAGCGGCGATCGTCCGCGCCACGATCGAGCTCGCGCGCAGCCTCGGCCTGCGGGTCATCGCGGAGGGCGTGGAGAACGCCGACCAGCACCAGGCGCTCGCCCAGCTCGGCTGCACCGGCGCGCAGGGGTACCACCTCTACCCGCCGATGGCGCCCGAGAAGGCCCGGGACGCTATGCGCGTCGCCGCACAGTCCGCCGCCACGAAGTCGACCGCGACGGTCATCCCGCTGGGCCCGAAGCGCGCGCCGTGGTTGGGCCGCCGCCGCCCCGACGAGGGCGACCCGCTGATCGACGACCCGACCATCGACGAGAGCGCGTCCAGCCAGGAATGAGCGGTCAGGCGTGCGGGATCAGGATCCGCACCAGCGCGCCACCGCCTGTCCCGCGCCCGATCGTCACCGTGCCGCCGTGCGAGGCCACGGCCTGGTGCACGATCGCCAGGCCGAGTCCGGACCCGGGCATCGAGCGTGCCGCAGTCGACCGGTAGAACCGCTCGAACACGCGGGGCAGATCCTCGTCGGCGATGCCGGGGCCACGATCCTCCACCTGCAGTTCGGCGTACCGCTTGCCGTCGACGTGGCGTGCGCTGAGCCGCACCGCGACGGGAACCCCGTCGGGCGACCACTTCGCCGCGTTGTCCAGGACGTTGAGCACCGCGCGCTCCAGGGCGCCGGCGCGGCCGACCACCGGGGCCGGGGCCAGCGCGGTCTCGACCGGCACGTTCGGCACGCGTACGCGGGCGCGATCGACGGCCGCGCCGACCACGTCAGCGAGGTCGACCCGCTCGATCGGCTCGGTGCTCGCGTCGTTTCGGGCCAGCTCGACGAGTTCGCTCGTGAGGTGGGTCAGCTCGACCATCTGCCCCTCCAGGTCACGCAGCAACCGTTCGCGGTCGGCGGCGGGCAGGCTGCGGCCGCTCTCCTCGGCGCGGAGCAGCAGTTCGATGTTGGTGCGCAGGCTCGTCAGCGGGGTGCGCAGCTCGTGGCTGGCGTCCTCGACCAGGCGACGCTGATCGGACCGGGACGCGTCGAGCGCGGCCAGCATCGAGTTGAACGCCCGCCCGAGCCGCGCCACCTCGTCGTCACCTGTCACCACGATCGCGGCGTTGAGATCCTGGGTGGCCGCCACGTGCTCGGTGGCGGCTGTGAGCCGATCGACGGGGGCCAGACCGGCGCGCGCAACGGTGCGGCCGAGCAGGGCGGCGCCGACCACCCCGGCCGCCCCTATGACGATCAGCAGCAGCGTGAGCTTCGCCAGGCTCTCCTCGACAGCCACCGGCTTCCGGGCGAACTGCATCGCGCCGCCGGCGACCTGCATGGTGACCATGCGGTACTTCTCGCCCTCGATCCGGACGTCCGAGTAGCGGATCTTCGGGTCGCCTTGGACGACGTCGACATCGCCACGGCTTATTGGAAGCGCGGTCTGATTGTTCGGCAACACCACCTGTTGGTCGTAGGTGAGCACCTGCATCAGCGGTGTGTCCTCGGGGCGCTGCCACGGCGACGATATATCCGGAAAGCGAACAATGGCGCCGGACGGTGTCCGCTTCACCGCACCATTGACGACGCCGGCCTGGTCGCGTAGCTCGCGGTCGAACTGGTCATGGAGTTGCCCGCGGATCACCATGAACGCCGCCACCGACACCGCAATCACCGCCAGCGCCACGGCTGCCGCGGCGATCGTCGTCAGCTGGGTGCGCAGCGGCGTGCGTTGCCATCGTTCGAGGAGCGCGTTCACGGGGTCTCTCGCAGGACGTACCCGACCCCCCGCACGGTCTGGATCAGGCGAGCCTCACCACCCGCTTCGAGCTTGCGCCGCAGGTAGCCGACGTACACGTCGAGGCTGTTGGACCCTGGCCCGAAGTCGTACCCCCAGACCAGCTCGAACAGCATCGACCGGGTCAGCACGTGCCGTGGGTGCTGCAGGAACACCTCCAGCATCGAGAACTCGGTGCGGGTGAGCTGCACGGGACGATCGCCCCGTGTGACCTCGCGGGTACCAGGGTCGAGCGAGAGGTCGGCGAACCTCAGCACGTCGCTGTCCGGCTCGGTGCCGCCTGAGAGCAGCGACCGCCGCAGCAAGGCCCGCACCCGCGCCAGCAGTTCCTGCAACGCGAAAGGCTTGACCAGGTAGTCGTCGGCGCCTGCGTCCAGCCCGGCCACGCGGTCACCGACGCTGTCCCGCGCGGTGAGCATCAGGACGGGCAGGGTGTGCTGCTCGACACGGAGCTGGCGGCACGCCTCCAGCCCGTCCATCCGAGGCATCATCACGTCGAGGATCACCAGGTCGGGCTGGTCGGCGCGCACGGACTCCAGCGCCGCCAGACCGTCGTTGGCGACGCCAACCTGGTACCCCTCGAACCGCAGCGTCCGCGCGAGCGAGTCGCGCACCGCCGGCTCGTCGTCGACCACGAGCACCAGTGCCACGCCATTTCCCCTTTCCCAGCTCAGCGCACTTAGGTGTACCCCATCCGGCTAAGAACGCGATGAGGACGAGGGTGGAAGGATCGGGGGTATGTCGAACCGCCTCGCCGACGCCACCTCGCCGTACCTCCTCCAGCACGCGGAGAATCCCGTCGATTGGTGGCCGTGGTCGCCGGATGCGTTCGCCGAGGCGCGCCGGCGCGACGTGCCGGTGCTGCTGTCGGTCGGGTACGCGGCGTGCCACTGGTGCCACGTGATGGCCCACGAGTCGTTCGAGGACGCGGAGACTGCTGCGGTCGTCAACAAGCACACCGTCGCGATCAAGGTCGACCGCGAGGAGCGCCCCGACGTCGATGCCGTCTACATGGCCGCCACCCAGGCGATGACCGGTCAGGGCGGCTGGCCGATGACCGTGTTCTGCACCCCCGACGGCGAACCGTTCTACTGCGGCACATACTTCCCCAAACCGCACTTCCAGCGCCTCGTCGAGGCCGTGTCGGAGGCGTGGCGGGAACAGCGCGACGACGTCCTGAAGCAGGGTCGTGCGGTGGTCGAGGCGCTCAGTGGCGAGATTCCGGCCGGTCAGGGCCAGCCGCTCGACGGCCCGATCCTCGACGCGGCCGTTGCCACCCTGCGCCGCGAGTTCGATCCGCGCCACGGTGGTTTCGGCGGAGCGCCCAAGTTCCCGCCGTCGATGGTGGGGGAGTTCCTGCTGCGACACCACGCCCGCACCGGCGACCCGTCCGCGCTGGCGATGGTCGAGCAGACCTGCGAGGCGATGGCCCGTGGCGGCATGTACGACCAGCTCGCGGGCGGTTTCGCGCGGTACTCCGTCGATGCCGAATGGGTCGTGCCGCACTTCGAGAAGATGCTCTACGACAACGCGCAGCTGCTGCGGCTCTACACGCACCTGTGGCGCGCCACCGGTTCGGCGCTGGCCCGCCGCGTCGCCGACGAGACCGCTGCTTTCCTGATCCGTGATCTCGGGACGCCGGAGGGCGGATTCGCGTCCGCGCTCGACGCCGACACGGACGGCGAGGAGGGGCTGACGTACGTCTGGACCCGCGAGCAGCTCGGCGACGACTGGCTCGCCGACCTGCTGGGCGTCACCGAGACCGGCACGTTCGAGCACGGTACGAGCGTTCTACAACTCCGCAGCGACCCGGACGACACCGCGCGCTGGGCCTCCGCTCGGGCCGATCTGCTCGCCCGGCGTCAGGCGAGACCCCAACCTGCCCGGGACGACAAGGTGGTCGCGGCGTGGAACGGCCTGGCCATCGCGGCACTCGCCGAGCACGCGGTGATCACCGGCGCCCCGGACAGCCTGGCCGCCGCGGTCGGTGCGGCCGAACTGCTGCTCGGGCTGCACATGGAGAACGGCCGGCTGCTCCGCACGTCCCGGGACGGCCGCGCCGGCGCCAACGCGGGCGTGCTGGAGGACTACGGCTGCGTCGCCGAGGCGCTGTGCGTCCTGCACCAGGTCACGGGGGAGGCGCGCTGGCTCAGCGCCGCCGGCGAACTGCTCGACGTGGTGCTCGAACGGTTCGGCGACGGTGCCGGCGGCTTCTACGACACCGCCGACGATGCCGAGCAGCTGGTGCGGCGCCCCCAGGATCCGACCGACAACGCCACCCCGTCCGGGGCGTCGTCCGCTGCCGGGGCTTTGCTCGGCTACGCCGCCCTCACCGGCTCGACCCGCCATCGGGAGGCCGCCGAGGCCGCGTTGGCCAAGGTCACGCCCATCGCAGCCAGGCACGCGCGCTTCGCCGGCTGGTCCTGCGCGGTGGCCGAGGCGGCACTCGCCGGACCCCTCCAGATCGCGGTGGTGGGTCCTGGCCGCGACCTCGTGCGTGCGGCCTGGGCCTCGACGTCGCCGGGGGCTGTGGTCGTCGCGGGGGAGCCCGACCAGCCCGGCGTGCCGCTGCTCGCGCAGCGCCCGCTCGTCGACGGTGGCCCGGCCGCGTACGTGTGCCGCGGTTTCGTCTGCGACCGGCCTGTGACCTCGGTCGACGACCTGAACTCGGCGCTCGCCCGGTGACGCGTGGCCAGGGCGCGCCGCTGAATGGATAGGATCGGCCAACCCGTGACCGCTCGACGGAAGACTGAATCTGCATGAGTTCCCCCATCTGCGGCATCGCCGGATTCCACGGTTCGGGCGACGAGACGCTGTTGCAGGCGCTCGCGGCCACGCTCGCGCACCGCGGCGCGAAGGAGTCGTTCGGCACCGAGGGGTCGGTCGGTCTCGCGATCCGCTCGGCCGACGCGGATATCGCGAGCGACCCGAACGGCGCGGTCGCGGTGGTCGACGGGCTCGCCTCCGTCGGCGAGGAGGCCGTCCACCGGTACGCCGAGGGTGGTGTGGAGGCGCTCGCGGCGTTGACCGGCCGGTTCGCGCTCGCGCTCTACGACCCGCACCAGGACGTTCTCGTGCTGGCCCGTGACGTCCAGCGGCGCCGCCCCGCTGTACTACGCCGTCCGCGGCCAGTCTGTCGTGTTCGCGTCCGAGCCGCTCCCGCTGCTCGTGGTGGGTGCCGCCGAGGTCGCTCCCGACGAGCAGACCGTGCGGCGCTTCGTGCTCACCGGTCGCACCGACGACACCGAGGCCACCTTCTTCGCCGGCATCCGCCAGGTGCTGCCCGGCCACGCGCGTCACCGTGTCGCCGTCCGGCGTGAACAACGTCGCGTTGGCGATGCCGGCGCCGGCGCCGAGCCCGGTCGACGCTGCGGTACGCGCCGCCACCGAGGCCACCGACCAGACCGCCGTCCGGTTCGGGCACGGCCTGCCCGGCGCGGCGCTGGCCTCCTGGGCCGAGCTGCCCGTCTTCACGGCGAGCTTCCGCCCGATGGACCAGTCCGAAGACTCCTATGTGGACGGTGTCATCAACGCGCTCGGCGCAGGCCCCGCCACCAGCGCGTCGAGGTCAACTCCGACACGCTCGTCGCCGACTTCTCCGAGTTCGTCACCGCGCAGGGCGAGCCCGTCGCCGACCTGGAGTCCTACGTCCAGTTCGCGCTGGCGCGGTCCGCCGCCGAGGCCGGCGCCGACGTCCTGGTCGACCCGGCCGGCGCGTCCTCCGCGTTCGTGCTGCCGCCGGCCGACACCGGCAAGAAGCCGCGCAAGCACGTCGACCCGGCCTCGCTGATGCGCATCCCGGCGCCCGCGTCGGCCGAGCCGGGCGTCGGCGGCATCACCTTCACCGAGTCCGGTCCGGCCGGTCCGGCGACCATGCCGGGGTCCGCCGCGCCGCCGACCGCAACGCGGCCCGGTTCGGCGTCGCGGATCGCGCTGCCCTACGTCGAGGTCGGCGACCGGGCAGCCGGCCGACGCTCTCCGCACCCTGCTGCCGGCCGCCGTGCGCGCCGCCGCCGACGTGCCGCGACCCGCCGCGCCCGCCCGCGACTGGCTGCTGCGCCTCAAGAACCGGATCTACGGCGTCTTCATGGAGGAGGCGTTCGTCAACCGCAACTGGTTCGACCAGCAGGCGGTCATGGTCGCGTTCGAGGACTTCATCAAGAACCGCAACGCCGACGCCGAGCTGTTCTGGCGCATCTGGTCGGTCGAGATGTGGGCGCGCGAGTTCTTCGACCCCAAGCAGGCCGAGGACGACGAGCCCGTGCGCGTCAAGGGCGCCGCTCGAGCCGAACGCGAACAAGCAGCTTGAGATCACCGTCGACGGCGAGCGCTGGATCCGGTTCCCGATCCGCACCGACCTGTTCACCAAGGGCGACCCGTACCAGCAGCGCATCTCCGCCTACGTCCGCGACCTGGTTCGCGAGGCCCGCGCCGACGAGCGGTATGCCAAGTCGTTCGCGAAGCCCTGGTACCTGCTGGTCAGCGAGAAGATCGTCGCGATCTCGCAGGGCCGCTCGTACTTCATCTGGGACATCGAGCCGTCCTGGTGGGCGCGCACGCTGAGCAAGTTCGTCGTGCGCACGCCGTACGGCATCGGACTCGGCAGCCCGTGGACCATGGAGCTCGCGATCAAGGAAGCCGGCCTGTCGCGGATCCTGCTCGCCAGCGGCGTCTCGGCAGCGGGCAAGGCGGTCGGTAAGCGCGGGCTGTTCTACCACGTCGCGGGCCACTCGGTACGCGCGATCGACGGCCCCACCGAGTACTCCGTCTTCCCGGCGAACGTGTCCGCGAAGCTGGCCCCGGCCGAGCCGGACAAGGTCGCCAACGAACTGACCACCGCGGTGCGCGCGGTGCTGTCGGCAGATGGGTTGGCCGATGTGGCGTCGTCGCTGGCCGGCGTCGTCGTCATCGACGCCAACGACATCGGGCGCAACGTCCTCGGCCGCAATGCTGACCGTCCCGAGGTCTTCTTCGAGGAACTGTTCCGCGACAACCCGCTCGGCCAGGGCAGCGAGCAGACGCCGCTCGCGGTGGCCGTCCGAGCACCGTAAGCCCAGCCTAGCTGGAGCCCGCCCTGGTACGACGGGGCGGGCTCTTGCTGTTGGTGACCCGACGCCGTCTCCGACGTGCCCCGGGTCCCGAACCGGACCGTTCCGGTATTGGTGCCCAAACCGACCGCCGATACCGCCATTTCCCTGACAGTTCGACCGCGGCCTCCGGGCTGCCCCAGCGCAAGCGCTCGCGCTCGCGCCAGCAGCCCAGCTATTGCGGATGCAGCGATGTAATGCTGTAATCAAAGCACCTAAGCAAGGAGGATCCTCATGAGAGGACGACGAAAGTTCGAAGAGGCGTTCAGGCGCGGCACCGGGTTCGGCCCACGTCGCGGCCATGGCGGTCGCGGTCACGGACGTGGTCGCGGCGGCGGTTGGCAGCAGGCCGACCTGCCCGAGGCGAGCGGATGCGCCGGCGTGGATCGCCGGACGGCTTCCAGACGGCTGGTTCACCGAGCCAGCCCGACATCGAGGTCGACCGGGACGAGATCCTGGTCGTCGGCACGATCCCGCCGCCGGACGTCGCCGAAGGCGCCACCGACGCCGAGCGAGCCGCACAGGAGTCTGGCCGCATCTCGCGGTTCCGCGAGGACACGCGCGAGGAGCGCATCCGCATCGCGGTGGAGACCGAGCACCGCTACGGGCGGAAGGTGTCCTGGGGTGCCCGCTGCGGCGCCACCGAGGAGCTGTTCACCACGTTCTCGGCGCCGGTGATGACGCGCCTGCGCCAGCCAGAGCGGCAGGTGCTCGACACCCTGGTCGACTCCGGGGTGGCACGCTCACGCTCGGACGCGCTGGCATGGTGCGTGCGACTGGTCGGCCGCAACGCCGACGACTGGCTCGCCGACCTGCGTCAGGCGATGTCCGAGGTGGAGCGCCTGCGCGCCGCCGGCCCCGACACACCAGCACCCGACGCGTAAACACCACGCCCGAACCGGACATTCGGGGAAGCCGCGCCTACAACGGGCCCCGATTTGCGCAGCAAGTCCGTTCCTTCAGGTCGTCACGCAAAGACCGCGAAGTACACCGCGACGTGGTGACAGACCGCCGCCAGCAGCGTGCAGGCGTGGAAGAACTCGTGATGCCCGAACGTCGTCGGCCACGGGTTGGGCCACTTGAGGGCGTAGAAGACCGCCCCCACGCTGTACGTCACGCCCCCGACGATGAGCAGCACCAGCGCCGCCACTCCGCCGCGGTGCAGGATGTCGGGCAGCACGAAGACGGCGGCCCAGCCGAGCCCGATGTACAGCGGCACACCGAGCCAGCGCGGAGCTTGCGGCCACACCAGCTTGAGGGCCACTCCCGCGAGTGCACCGGCCCAGATAGCGGAGAGCAGCACGCTCGACGGGCCGGACGGCAGGAGCAGCAGGCTGAACGGGGTGTACGTGCCGGCGATGAAGATGAAGATCATCGCGTGGTCGAGCCGCTTCATCACCTTGTAGCCGCGGGGTCCCCACAGCTTGCGGTGGTAGAGCGAGCTGATCCCGAACAGCCCGCACACGGTCACGGCGTACACGAGGCAGGCGACGAACGGGGTCCACCCGGGCCTCGAAGCGGCGATGCTGGTCAGCACGATGCCGCAGACGATCGCGGCGCCGAAGGCGTAGAGGTGCAGCCATCCGCGCATGCGCGGACGGAGCAACGCGGGGTGGCCCGGGGTCGGGCGGGGCTCGGTGAGTGCGCTCGTCTGGGTCACCCGGCCAAGGTTACGGCACCGTAGGTTTCGCTGTCGTAACCCGAATGCGAACTGCGGTGAGCATCACGCGCAAAGTCCGGTGACGAACAGGCGCCGCGGGCCTGCGCACGGCACCAGCGCAAACTGAATCGATGCTTGTGTGAGTTCTCACAATGCGGACATCTGCGGGGCTGCTCAACCGGGTTTACGCTGGCCAAAACCCAGATGTCACCCCGCCGCGAGCGGGGTCGATGTATTTGGTCAGTGCCGACCGAGGAGAATCCGCCGATGACCGCCGCACCGGCAGCCGTCCCAGGTATCGAGGACGCCCCCACGAACAACCAGAAGCTGCTCGACTGGGTGCGTGAGGTCGCTGCGCTCACCACGCCCGATCGTGTCGAATGGTGCGACGGCAGCGAGGAGGAGTGGACCCGCCTCACGGACCAGCTCGTCGAGTCCGGCACGCTGACCCGCCTGAACCCGGACAAGAAGCCGAACTCGTTCTACTGCGCGTCCGACCCGACCGATGTCGCTCGGGTCGAGGACCGCACCTTCATCTGCTCGATCGACCCGGACGGCGCCGGCCCCACGAACAACTGGATGGATCCCGCCGAGATGAAGGGGATCATGACCGAGCTGTACCGCGGCTGTATGCGCGGTCGCACGATGTACGTGATCCCGTTCTGCATGGGTCCGCTCACCGCCACCAACCCGATGTTCGGCGTCGAGATCACCGACTCGGCGTACGTGGTCGCGTCGATGCGCATCATGGCCCGCATGGGCACCTCGGTGCTGGAGAAGATGGGCACCGGACGCGGGCTTCGTCCCCGCGCTGCACTCTGTCGGCGCACCGCTTGAACCCGGCCAAAAAGACGTGCCGTGGCCGTGCAGCGACACGAAGTACATCACCCAGTTCCCGGACGAGCGCATGATCTGGAGTTACGGCTCCGGGTACGGCGGTAACGCACTGCTCGGCAAGAAGTGCTACTCGCTGCGCATCGCGTCGGTGATGGCGCGTGACGAGGGTTGGCTCGCCGAGCACATGCTGATCCTCAAGCTGACGAGCCCGCAGAACGAGGTCCACTACGTCACGGCCGCGTTCCCGTCGGCGTGCGGCAAGACCAACCTGGCAATGTTGGAGCCGACGATCCCCGGTTGGAAGGTCGAGACCCTCGGCGACGACATCGCCTGGCTGCGGTTCGGTGAGGACGGCCGTCTCTACGCGGTGAACCCCGAGTTCGGCCTGTTCGGCGTGGCGCCGGGTACCGGCTGGGACACCAACCCGAACGCGATGCGGACGATCGCCAAGGGCAACTCGCTCTTCACCAACGTCGCGCTCACCGACGACGGCGACGTGTGGTGGGAGGGGATGACCGACGAGCCGCCCGCGCACCTGACCGACTGGAAGGGCCGCGACTGGACGCCGGAGTCCGGCGAGCTGTCGAGCCACCCGAACTCCCGGTTCTGCACGCCGATCGAGCAGTGCCCGATCGTGGCGCGCGAGTGGGACGACCCGAACGGCGTGCCGATCTCGGCCATGTTCTTCGGCGGCCGGCGCAAGACGACGATCCCTCTCGTCGCCGAGGCCCGCGACTGGAACCACGGTGTCTACATGGGAGCGACGCTCTCGTCGGAGACGACGGCCGCCGCCACCGGCGCGGTCGGCGTGGTCCGGCGCGACCCGTTCGCCATGCTGCCGTTCATCGGCTACCACGGCGGTGACTACTTCCAGCACTGGATCGAGATGGGCAAGGGCGGCACGGGCGATGCCACCAAGCTGCCGCGCATCTTCTACGTCAACTGGTTCCGCCGTGGCGACGACGGCCGCTTCCTCTGGCCTGGCTACGGCGAGAACAGCCGGGTGCTGAAGTGGGCCGTCGAGCGGATCGCCGGCACGGCCGAGGCCGTCGACACCCCGATCGGTCGCGTGCCGGCAGAGGGCTCGCTCGACCTGACCGGTCTGGACACCCCAGCCGAGGACGTCGCTGCCGCCCTGAAGGTCGACGTCGAGGAGTGGAAGTCCGAGATCCCCCAGGTCACCGAGTGGTTCGAGCAGTTCGGCGACAAGCTGCCGGGCGTGCTCTGGTCCGAGCTGGACGCCCTCAAGACGCGCCTCGGCGTTGAGTGATCTGACCAACACCGCCAATGCCCAGCCCCGGGCCGCCACTGCGCGGTCCGGGGCTGTGGCGTTGCGCGTCCTGCCGTCCCTGCTGGCTCTCACGGCGGCTGCCAACGCCGCGGTCGACATGTTCGCGCTGGCCTTGCACGTCTCGGGGGACCTGCCCGAGGAGAGCGCCGGAGTGGCGGTGCGCACGGTGTGGGCGCTGCTGCGCTCGCTCGGCTTCCTGATCCTGATCTGGCACCTGCGAGCTGGCCGGGTAGGCGCCTGGCCGCTGGCGATCGTCCTGACCGTCACGACGATCTTCGGCGCGGCCAGGCTGGCACCGTGGAGCAGCGGTGGGACGCCGGCGGCAACCGCGCTGATCGTCGGATTCGTCGTCACGGCGGTGCTCTGCGTGGCGATCCTCGTGCTGTTCCGCACACCGGCCGTCCGCGCGCATCTCACACGACGCCCGCCGAAGTGGAACAACCCGTCGTGGGTGGTCACCGCGCGGGTGCTGGCGTTGTCGTTCACGGCGCTGCTGCTGGTGCCGTGCCTGGTGGCATTCGGCACCCTTTTCGGTGACCAGCCGCTGGCCAAGGCTCCGGTCGTCGTCGGCTGGCTGGTCTTCGCGCTCACCGTCAACTGGATCCTGCCGCCCGTGGTGCTCTTCGTGCGGCGCGGGCACCGCTGGGCGCGAGCGACTCTGGTGGCCCTGACGGTAATTGTGCTGGTCGTGCAGCCGCTGCTGTGCGGGTTCCTGCTCGGCGTCGACGGGCTCATCCGGGACGCGATCCCGCTGGTTATCGCCGCGGCGCTGGTCCTCTACGGCCTGCTCGGCGACAGGAACGCCCGCGCCTTCTTCGCCCGCTGAACGCCTGTTGTGACTCACACCACAAGGCGATAACCTACTCGGCAGTAGGTTACCGGCAAGTTACCCGAGTATTTCCCGTAATGGTCCGGTTCCTCGTTCGCGCGTTCCTTCGGGCCGAGCGGCCCCCGTTCCAGAGGAGAACAGCCATGCGGTTATCGAGATTCGGGGCGATCGGCGTTGCGGTCGGGCTGGCGGTGCTGGGCCTTGCCGCGCCGCCCGCCGCAGCCGACACGGGCACTGTCAAGTACACGTGTACGGCGTCGATCCTCACCAACCAGCCGTTCACGGTGGTCGTACACGGCACGGCGCCGGCCACGGCGGCGGTCGGCGACACGGTCACGCTCGAAGGCCTCACCGCTGACGTCACCGTGAACTCCGACGCCACCGGCGCGCTCTACTGGTTCCTCGGCGCACGCAGCATCGAGGGTCCCGCGCAGTTCGACCTCTCCGTCGACAACGCCGGCACGCCCGCGCCTCAGCCCGCCACCGCGATGACGGTTCCGGCGACACCGGTTCCGGCGAGCGGCGCGCTCACCGTGGTGGCGTCTGGCGCCGGCCCGTCGTTCGTCACGACCGCCGCCGGCACCGTCTCGTTCGAGGCCGGCCCGTTCAACGCCCAGCTCGTGGCGACCAACTCCACCGGCGGCACCAATGACGTCCCGGTGGCGTGCACCCCCGACGCCGGCCAGGACTACACGATCGCCTCGACCACCGTCTCCTAGGTCCAGTGACTCCGGGGTTGGGCGGCGATACGCCGGCGCGACACCCGCCCGACGGCCGCCCATCCCCGGAGTCATGGCCACACGCTCCGGACACCGCGTGTCACTCAGATCACAGGCGGCGTACGCTGCCTGGCGTGGCGCTGCGGGATCTCGTGTACTCCGTCTACGAACGGCGGCTCGCCGCTGCCCTCGCGGACAAGGCTCGCCCGCGACACGTCGGCGTCATCGTCGACGGGAACCGCCGCTGGGCCAAGGAAGCCGGCTTCACCGACCCCAACACCGGCCACCACGTCGGCGCGCAGAAGATCGAGCAGCTCCTCCAGTGGTGCAAGGACGCCACCGTCGAGGTCGTCACGCTCTGGCTGCTCTCCACCGACAACCTCTCCCGGCCCGCCGCCGAGCTCGCGCCGCTGCTCCGCATCATCGAGAACCTCGTCACCGACCTCGCCGGCCCCGACAAGCCCTGGGACCTCCGCATCGTCGGCTCCCTCGACCTGCTCCCCGCCCAGACCGCGCACGTCCTCAAGGAAGCCGCCGAACGCACCGACGGCCGCGACGGGCCCTTCGTCAACATCGCCGTCGGCTACGGCGGGCGCCGCGAGATCGCCGAAGCGGTGCGCTCGCTGCTCCACGAGCACGCCAGCAAGGGCACCACCATCGAGGAACTCGCCGAGATCCTCGACGTCGACCACATCGCCGAGCACCTCTACACCAAGGGCCAACCCGACCCCGACCTCGTCATCCGCACGTCCGGCGAGCAACGCCTCTCGGGGTTCCTCCTCTGGCAGAGCGCCCACTCCGAGTTCTACTTCTGCGACGCGTACTGGCCCGACTTCCGCCACGTCGACTTCCTCCGCGCCCTCCGCGACTACGCCGCCCGCCACCGCCGGTACGGCGGGTAGCGGCCCGCTGAGGCACCACGCTTGGCGACGTCTCCGCGGCTTGCGTACCCAGAAGCACGCGGCGCCTTGTGCGACGTCGCCGATCGCGGCACCTCAGCGGGCTCCGGGTTTAGATCAAGAGCCTTCAAAGCTTGATTAGTTACGACCGGCGGGGGCTGCCTTGCGGCTGGCGGGCCGGCGTTGGTCTCAGGTTCCGTCCGCGTCAGCGCCGCCGTCGGCGGCACCGGCCGCCCTCCGCCGCACCTGCTGCCGCGCCCTTCCTCTAACCGGACTGTTCGGGAAGCCGTGCCTTAACCGGGCGCCCGTGGCCATGAGGATCCCGTAGGTCCGTTTTGCGGCGAATATCCGGCCAGTAGAACAGCGGGTGACCGTGGCGTAACTAGAAGTTCACACGGATTCCGAGCCAGATTCGGGTGTTCATTCGGCCTAGCTGGGGGTATGCGGTTACCGTTGATTCTGGTGAGGGCAACCGCTCCTCACTCGGGAGGCCCTGACGTGCGGTGTATTTCTCGCGTTTCACGTCGTGATGGGGGCCGGCACCCGGCCCCGCGGGGCGGGTACCGGCAGCCCACGAGCCAGCGGGTGCCAGGGTGCCCATCCGCGGGAGCAGGCCATGTCCGAACGACGTTCCTCGTCCCGGGGCGGTGGATCTGACACCTCCGGCCCAGCCCGACCAGCCCGGCAAGCCCGGGCGCGAACCCGCTCCACGGAGACTCCGAGCGGCCGCACGTACGTCCTGGACACCTCTGTGCTCCTCTCCGATCCCGGCGCACTCGCACGCTTCGGCGAACACGAAGTCGTGCTGCCGCTGGTCGTCGTCGGAGAGCTGGAAGGAAAGAGGCACCACCCCGAGCTCGGCTGGTTCGCCAGGCAGTGCCTGCGCGTCCTCGACGACCTGCGGGTGAAGAACGGCCGGCTCGACGTGCCGGTCCCGGTGAACGAGTCCGGCGGCATGTTGCGGGTGGAGCTGAACAACTCCGACCCCACCAACCTTCCGCACGGGTTCCGCGCCGATCACAACGACAGCCGGATCCTCGCGGTGGCGCTCAACCTCGCCGCGGATGGTCGCGAGGTCGTGCTGGTCACCAAAGACATGCCAATGCGGGTCAAGGCGTCCGCGGTCGGATTGACCGCCGACGAGTACCGGCCCGACATAGTCACCGTCGCCGACCGCCCGTGGACGGGCATGGTCGAGCTGGAGGTTACCGACGAGGAGATGGCCCAGCTCTACGGCGAAGAGAGCATCGGGCTGGACGCGGCTGCCGGCCTGCCGTGCCACACCGGCCTGGTGCTGCTGTCCGGGCGCGGATCGGCGCTCGGGCGGGTTCGACCCGACAAGACCGTCCGGCTGGTCCGCGGCGACCGCGAAGCGTTCGGCCTCCACGGTCGATCCGCCGAGCAGCGGGTCGCCCTGGACCTCCTGCTGGACGACGAGTTGGGCATCGTCTCGCTCGGCGGCCGCGCGGGCACCGGCAAGTCGGCGCTGGCCCTGTGCGCTGGCCTGGAGGCGGTGATGGAGCGCCGCAAGCACAAGAAGGTCGTGGTGTTCCGCCCGCTGTACGCGGTCGGCGGCCAGGAGCTCGGCTACCTGCCCGGCACCGAGGCGGAGAAGATGTCGCCGTGGGGCCAGGCGGTGTTCGACACCCTTGGCGCGGTCGTGAACGAGCAGGTCATCGAGGAGGTGCTCGACAGGGGACTCATCGAGGTCCTGCCGCTCACCCACATCCGCGGCCGCTCGCTGCACGACGCGTTCGTCATCGTCGACGAGGCGCAGTCGCTCGAACGCGGTGTGCTCCTGACCGTTCTCTCACGGATCGGCCAGGGGTCCCGCGTCGTCCTCACCCATGACGTCGCCCAGCGCGACAACCTGCGGGTGGGCCGGCACGACGGTGTCGCCGCAGTGATCGAGGCGCTCAAGGGGCACCCGCTGTTCGCCCACGTCACGCTCACGCGGTCCGAGCGGTCGCCGATCGCGGCGCTGGTCACCGAGATGCTGGAGGACATGCCGCTGTAGACGGGTCGAAACGTGGGGCGCGCCGGCCTGTCCGGCGCGCCCCACGCGCGTCTGGCAGCATCGGGCCAGTGACTGCCGACATCCTGCTGCTCTCCGATCCCGCCGTGGCCGCGGTGCCCATCGTCGACAACGGCGAACCGCTGGTGGACCTCCGGTGCGTCGACGACCTGCGGGTGGATCCCCGCAAACACGATGGCGACGGCGCCTTCGCCCACGCCCGAGCCGGCATTGCCGAGCAGCTGCTCGCCGCGCAGGCGGCGCTGCCGCACAGGCTGCGGCTGCTGGTCGTCGAGTGCTACCGCCCTCCGGCGCTGCAGCAGCAGTACTTCTCCGACTATCGGGCGGAGCTTGCCGCTTCCCTGCCCGAGGCAGACGACTCCACTTTGGATGTGCTTGCCAGCCGGTACATCTCGCCGATCGCGGTCGCGCCGCACTGCACCGGCGGCGCCGTCGACCTGACACTGTGCACATCGGACGGCGAGGAGCTCGACCTCGGCACCGCCGTGAACGCGAGCCCTGAGGAGAGCGACGGCGGCTGCTACACCGGATCCCCGCTGATCACCGGCCAGGCTCGTGACCTGCGCGAAGCCCTCCTCGGCGCGATGATCGCAGCCGGTTTCGTCAATTACCCCACGGAGTGGTGGCACTACTCAGCGGGAGAGCGGTACTGGGCGGCGGTGACTCGCGCCACATCGGCCCGTTACGGTCCGGCAAATCCGTCCTATGCGGACCTTAAATCTCCCGGCGTCCCGTCACCCAATGGCTAGGTATGTCACTTTTTATGGTGATACGGCCTAGTTGAAACCCCGGTAAAACTCGGGAAGTGTGACCCCTCGACCATGGCTGACGACTGGTTAGAGGAAGACGTACCCCGGCGTGCGAGCCGAGGCCGGCTGTGTGGGAGTGTCCCCGGCCGGCGGTGCACGCCGTTCCGTGGTCTGAGGGGTGCGAGGAGCATGTGCGGTCTGAACCTGGACGGCGCATGCATGACGAAGGGAACTACCGCGTGAGCCGGGCATTGATCCGGGGATCGAACGTGGGCGTACGGATATTCGCCGTCGGTGTGCTGGTGGTGGGCCTCGGGGTGGGGATCACAGCTGGCGTTCTCAAGCACCGTTCGGACAGCGACTCCCTGGAGGTGCGGTCTCAGGCCGGCACGTTCCAGGACGTCCAGGCGAACTTCCAGGCCCCTCCCGTTGACACCGACAAGCCGCAGGGCGTGCCGGCCGGCGGCCAGACTGCGAAGGTCAAGGCCGAGCTGGCGGCGCAGGCCAAGGCACGGGCGATCGCCAAGGCCAAGGCCGAGGCAGCTCGCAAGGCAGCCAAGGCCAAGGCTGAGGCTGCTCGCAAGGCCGCTGCGGAGCGCGCTTCCCGCTCCAACCCGGGAGGCACCACGGGCGGCACCACAGGCGGCACGGCGCCGCCGACCCCGGTGGACTGCCAGGCGTTCAGCGGCAACCGCGCTACTGGCTGTGCGCTGATGGTCGAGTGGGCCGGCTTCGACAGCGGTCAGATGCGCTGCCTCGATCCGCTCTGGAAGAAGGAGAGCGGCTGGAACCACAAGGCCGAGAACTCCAGCTCGGGTGCGTACGGCATCCCGCAGGCGCTGCCGGGCAGCAAGATGGGGACCTACGGCGACGACTGGCGGACCAACCCGGTCACCCAGATCAAGTGGGGCCTGAACTACATCAAGGGCCGCTACAGCACCCCGTGTGGGGCCTGGGAGCACTCGCAGAACGTCGGCTGGTACTAGCGAGAACCACGAGTACCTTCGGCCGGGACAGCAGCACCTCTAGGTAAGCGAACGGCAAGAATCCGCTGATGGACAGCCCTGCGCCGTCCTGTCAGCGGATTCTTGCGTCTGTTCACCGTGCGCGATCGGAGCGCCCCAAGCTAGGACGTCTCTCCGCTGACACCGATTTGCCTTCTCCTACTACGATGCACCGGCCCTCAGAACACACGCTTTAGCGAGGTTCGTATGCATCAAGCGCCGATGAATGTACCGGGATTCTCGGCATGGGATGCACTCTTCGGAATCGCCGTTTTGGTGGCTGTAGCCATGTGTTTAATGGCTGTGGTGGTGAGTTGGTTTCGGCATAACCGCCAAGCCGGACCTAGTCAATATCTGCGGACCACCGTCGCAATAATGGCGATTCCCGTCTTGTTATTCCTGGCGTTCATTTTCTTCAGCCCCGTCTCAGTTCAAGACGGCCACCGTGGCGGGCTGGTCCAGTGTGATGCATTGCATGCGATGTCGGTCGCGAGAGCAACCCCATCGGACCCTCAGCAGCCATTCAGTGCGAGGCAGAAGCATTGCCGTACCAAAGCTCGGATGGTCGTGGCTACATCGGCTATAGGGACTGGCATTCTGACGTTTGTCGGTCTGGGAGTTTCTATGGTCCGGCCGGGCTCAAGTCGGGTCCGCAAAGGCTGACTGGGCCGAACTGGAATAACACACTGCAGCGGGGTCGGACTTTGTCGAGCCAGCGGTTCGACTCAGCTCAAGAAGCTCACGCACTGCTTCTTCGTGACGACGGCGCGGTACGCAGAGTAGGACATCCCCAGTCTGTTATGGCTGGTCCCGGGCAGGAGCTGGGAGGAGTGAGACCGGCTCCCCGAACTCCTGACTGGGAGGATGGACCGCAGCTTGGCCGTCCGCTCCTCGTGCCCAACGAAAAGTACGTTGCTGGCTATTGCCCAAATTTCCCCCGTATGGCTACTCTTCGCCACAACTGGCGCACCGGGCGTCAGGTGTATGGGGAGGAGCCCACCATGACTCATACCTGGACCAAGCGCTTAGGGGTAGTCGCCGCCGCCGCGGCGCTGGCCTTAGCGGGAGCGTCCCTGCCGGCCCAGGCGCGTACCGGCCCCGCGCCGGACGCGCCGTCGCAGCAGGTCGTCGGGGGTGAGCGCGCCGCCAAGGGCGAGTTCCCGTGGATGGTCCGGCTCTCGATGGGCTGCGGCGGCGCGATGATCACCACGCAGGTCGTGCTCACCGCCGCGCACTGCGTCGGGCGCACCGGCCGGAACACGAGCATCACCGCTACCGCCGGCGTCATGGACCTGCAGGACAGCAGCGGGATCCAGGTCAGCTCCACCTACGTCTACCGCGCGCCCGGCTACGTCGACGTCGACCGCGGCAAGGACTGGGCGCTGATCAAGCTCGCGAGCGCGATCAACGTGCCGACCCTGCCGATCGCCGACCGACCACGTCGCTGCAACAACGGCACGTTCACGGTCATGGGCTGGGGCGCCACCAGCGAGGGCGGCGGCCAGAGCCGGTACCTGCTCAAGGCCCAGGTGCCGTTCGTCAACGACAGCAGCTGCGGCACCACGTACCGCAAGCCGGTTACGGCTTCGTCGACTCCGACATGATCTGCGCCGGGTTCCCGCAGGGCGGCGTCGACACCTGCCAGGGCGACTGCGGCGGCCCGATGTTCCGCCGTGACACGGCCGGCGCGTGGCGCCAGGTCGGCATCGTCAGCTGGGGCGAGGGCTGCGCCCGGCCGCGGTTCGCCGGGCGTCTACAGCGAGGTGGCCACGTTCGCGACGGCGATCAACACGGGCCTGAACTCTCTGCCGTAGCTCCTTCGCTTTGGGCGACATCTTCCCGGTAGTAGCCGGGAAGATGTCGCCCAAGGCGGTTACTGCGGCGGCCGCGTCATCGCCAGCACGTCGAGCGCGGCGTCGAGCTGCTCCTCGGTGAGCTTCCCGTTCTCCAGGTGACCCCGCTCGACCACCACCTGCCTGATCGTCTTCCGCTCGGCGAGCGCCTGCTTCGCGATCTTCGCGGCCTCCTCGTACCCGAGGTACTTGTTCAGCGGCGTGACGATCGACGGCGACGACTCCGCGTACTCCCGGGCACGCTCCACATTGGCCGTGATGCCGTCCACGCACCGGTCGGCGAGCAGCCGGCTCACGTTCGCCAGCAGGCGGATCGACTCCAGCAGGTTCCGCGCGAGCATCGGCAGCACCACGTTCAGCTCGAAGTTGCCGGACGCGCCGCCGAACGCCACCGCCGCGTCGTTCCCGATGACCTGCGCGCACACCATGCACACCGCCTCGGGGATCACCGGGTTCACCTTGCCCGGCATGATCGACGATCCCGGCTGGAGGTCGGGCAGGGCGATCTCGGCCAGGCCGGTGCGCGGGCCGGATCCCATCCAGCGCAGGTCGTTGGCGATCTTCGTAAGCCCGACGGCGATCGTGCGCAGCTGCCCGGACGTCTCGACCAGCGCGTCCCGCGCGCCCTGCGCCTCGAAGTGGTTCCGCGCCTCGGTGAGCGGCAGCCCGGTGATGCGCGCCAGCTCCTCGATCACCTGCGGCGGCGAAACCGGCGGGCGTGTTGATGCCGGTGCCGACGGCGGTGCCGCCGAGCGGCAGTTCGGCGAGGCGCGGCAGGCTCGACTGGAGCCGCTCGATGCCCAGTTCGATCTGCGCGGCGTACCCGCCGAACTCCTGGCCGAGCGTCACCGGGCGTGGCGTCCATGAGGTGCGTGCGGCCGGCCTTCACCACCTCGGCGAACTCCGCCTCCTTGCGCGTGCAGGCTGGTCGCGAGGTGTTCCAGCGCCGGCATGAGGTCGTGGCAGACGGCGCTCGTCGCCGCGACGTGGATCGACGACGGGAACACGTCGTTGGACGACTGCGACGCGTTGACGTGGTCGTTCGGGTGCACGTCACGGCCGAGGCGCTCGGACGCCAGCGTGGCGAGCACCTCGTTCATGTTCATGTTGCTGGACGTGCCGGAGCCGGTCTGGAAGACGTCGATCGGGAAGTGGTCGTCCCAGGCGCCGCCGGCCACCTCGTCGGCGGCTGCCACGATCGCGTCGGCGAGGTCTTCCGGCGAGCACCCCGAGCCGGGCGTTGACGGTGGCGGCCGCGCCCTTGATCTGGGCGAGCGCCTGGATGTGCGCCCGCTCCAGCCGCCGCCCGAGATCGGGAAGTTCTCGACGGCCCGCTGGGTCTGCGCCCGCCACTTGGCGTCCTCGGGGACGCGGACCTCACCCATCGTGTCGTGCTCGACGCGGTACTCGGTCATACCGCCATCCTGCCCCGCCGCGGGCCGCAACTCCCTGCCCGAGTTTCGGATTCTTGGGGGTCCGCGGCGCCGCGACACCCCCAAGAATCCGAAACTCGGGATGGGGTTCAGCGGCGGCCGATGGTCAGGGTGGGCACCGTCGTCGAGGCGAAGAAGTCGTTGCCCTTGTCGTCCACGACGATGAACGCGGGGAAGTCCTCGACCTCGATGCGCCAGACCGCCTCCATGCCGAGTTCGGGGTACTCCAGCACCTCGACGTGCTTGATGCAGTCCTGCGCGAGCCGCGCGGCGGGGCCGCCGATCGAGCCGAGGTAGAAGCCGCCGTGCGTGTGGCACGCGTCGGTGACCTGCTTGGACCGGTTGCCCTTGGCCAGCATGACCTGCGACCCGCCGGCGGCCTGGAACTGCTCCACATAGGAGTCCATGCGGCCGGCGGTGGTGGGGCCGAACGATCCGGACGCGTACCCATCGGGCGTCTTTGCCGGCCCGGCGTAGTACACGGCGTGGTCGCGCAGGTACTGCGGCATCGGCTCGCCGGCGTCCAGCCGCTCCTTGATCTTCGCGTGCGCGATGTCCCGGGCGACGACCAGCGGCCCGGTGAGCGAGAGCCGGGTCTTCACCGGGTACCTGGACAGCTCGGCGCGGATCTCGTCCATGGGCCGGTTGAGGTCGATCCGGACGACGTCGCCGGCTTCGAGTTCGTCGTCGGTGGTGTCGGGGAGGTACCGAGCGGGGTCGCGTTCGAGCTGCTCCAGGAACACGCCCTCGGCCGTGATCTTGCCCAGCGCCTGCCGGTCGGCCGAGCACGACACCGCGATCGCGACCGGGCAGGACGCGCCGTGCCGGGGCAGCCGCACCACCCGGACGTCGTGGCAGAAGTACTTGCCGCCGAACTGCGCGCCGATGCCGAACTGCCGCGTCAACTCCAGGACCTGCTGCTCCAGTTCGATGTCGCGGAACCCGTGGGCCAGCGGCGAGCCGGTGATCGGCAGGTTGTCGAGGTAGTGCGCGGACGCGTACTTCGCGGTCTTGAGCGCGAACTCGGCGCTCGTGCCGCCGACGACGATCGCCAGGTGGTACGGCGGGCAGGCCGACGGTGCCGAGCGAGCGCAGCTTCTCCTCCAGGAACTGGAGCATGCGCGTCGGGTTCAGGACGGCCTTCGTCTCCTGGTACAGGAAGGACTTGTTGGCGCTGCCGCCGCCCTTGGCCATGAACAGGAACTTGTACGCGTCGCCGTCGGCGGCGTACAGCTCGATCTGCGCCGGCAGGTTGGTACCGGTGTTCTTCTCGTCCCACATGGTCAGCGGCGCGAGTTGGGAGTACCGCAGGTTCAGCTTGGTGTACGCGTCGAACACGCCCCGGGCGATCGCGCGGGAGTCGTCGCCCGAGGTGAGCACGTGCTGCCCGCGCTTGCCCATCACGATCGCCGTGCCGGTGTCCTGGCACATCGGCAGCACGCCGGCCGCCGCGATGTTCGCGTTCTTGAGCAGGTCGAGCGCCACGAACTTGTCGTTCGCCGACGCCTCGGGGTCGTCGATGATGCTGCGCAGCTGGCGCAGGTGCGCCGGGCGGAGGTAGTGCGCGATGTCGTGCATCGCCTCGGCCGTGAGGGTGGTGAGGGCCTCGGGCTCCACCTGGAGGAACGTGCGCCCGCCAGCCTCGAAGGTGCTGACGCCGTCGCTGGTGACCAGGCGGTACTCGGTGTCGTCGGGACCCAGCGGCAGCAGGTCGGAGTAGGCGAAGTCGGGCATCGATTCCTCACACGTCCTCGGGTGGTGCCCCCAGGGTAGTGCCGCCGTACCGGCGGGCTGTCGCGTCCTCCTCGGCGAGCAGGCGCAGCGCGGTGAGGGCGGACTCGAACACCGCGATCCCCACCGTGACCTCGACCACGATCTCCTCGCGCGGCGCGTCCGGACCGGGCAGGCTGGCGATCTCGCCGGCGGCCAGCTCCTGGGCGAGCTTGGCGTACGGCGCGAAACAGTCGGCTGGGACCGGTTCGCCGCTGAGCGTGCGCAGGCCGTGCAGCACCTCCGCGAGCCGGTTGCGGGCGGGCGCGTCGTCGGCGATCATGCCAGCCGAGGCCGGCCAGATACTCGTCGACGTCCTTGCGCGCCTCCATCCAGGCGGGATCCTCGCGCGGCTGGGCGGCGACCATCGCGTACTGCACGCTGGCCAGGAGCTTCGGGATCGCGACGCCCTCGTCAGCGATGGCGGCGAGGACGTCCTTCACCGCGGCGATGCTCAGCCCGCCGACCTCGATCAGAACCCGCACGAGCCGCAGCCGTTGCAGGTGCTCCGCGCTGTACCGGGCCTGGTTCGGGCTGGTCAGCTGGCCCGGGGGGAGCAGGCCCTCGCGCAGGTAGTACTTCACGGTCGGGATCGGGACGCCGCTCGCCTGGCTCAATTCGGAGATGCGCATGCCGTGATCCCTTGCGATAGCGAGTAGGTAGTGACACTATCCATAACGGGAAGTGCCGCTATCCATAGTAGCTCTCAGGAGGTGGCCGCAGTGGCCAAGATCGTGCCCGCGCGGATGACCGCCACGCTCGACGGCGAGTTCGTCGTCTTCCTGATCGGGATGCGCGTCAACAAGCTCTGGAAGCTGCACCGCTGGATCCCTGTCGCGACGGCGATGGGTCCCATGCTCGCCGCGCTGTTGAAGCACCAGGAGCTGGGCCTCCTCGGCTACCGGATGACGATCGGCTGGCGCGGGCCGACGCTCATCCAGTACTGGCGCAGCCCCGAGCACCTGCTGCGGTTCGCCCGCGACAAGGACAACCCGCACCTGGAGCCGTGGCGGAGGTTCAACCGCACGATCGGCACGAGCGGGGACGTCGGCATCTGGCATGAGACGTACGTCGTGGCGCCCGGCGCGTACGAGGCGATCTACGCGAACATGCCGCGGATGGGCCTCGCCGACGCCGGTCAGCACGTGCCCGTGGCGCGCCGCGGCGACCGCGCGGCGGACCGCCTCAAGCGGTGAATGTGGTCGCACTTTTCGGGCCTATGGCCCCGAAAAGTGCGACCACTGAGGGTGGTTTGCCCGCCGTTCACCAATCGTTCTCCGGCGGACGCCAGCCTGAGCGCCGACCATCGACGGAGGGACCACCATGCGCTCAGCCGCCCTGCTCGCGGCCTTCACAGCGGCCACCTTGGCGCTCGCACCAGCTGCCAACGCCGCGCCTCAGACTCCCGCGCGGGTGCTGCACACGGCGACGCTGCCGGACATCCCGCTCGGCCAGTTCAGCAACCGGCTCCTGCCCGGCACCGTCGACAACGACCGGGGTGTAGATCTCGGCGGGATCGGCAGCGACCTGTACCCGACCGGCGTGCCCGGCGAGTTCTGGACCCTCACCGACCGAGGCCCCAACGGCCAGATCAAGGTCAACAAGGTCAACCGGCGGACGTTCCCGGTGCCCGGCTTCAACCCGGCGATCGTCCGCGTGCGGGCGTGGGGAAAGACCCTGCGCGTCGTGCAGGCGATCCCGCTGACCACGCGGCACGGCAAGCCCGTCACCGGCCTGCCGAACCAGCCTGGCCGCGACGAGACCCCGTACACCTACGACGCGTCCACCCCGCTCGGCTTCAACCCGAACGGTGTCGACACCGAGGGTCTCGTCCGCGCGCACGACGGGACGTTCTGGCTGGTCGAGGAGTACGGGCCGTCGCTGCTGCACGTGTCGGCCGACCGGTCGCGTGCTGGCGCGGTACGTGCCGAAGGGGCTCAACCTCACCGGCACCGGCTACCCGGTGATCGAGGCGCTGCCGGGGATCCTGCTGGCGCGGCAGAACAACCGCGGCTTCGAGGGGATCGCGCTGCTGCCCGGCGGCGACCTGATCCTCGCCGTGCAGAGCCCGCTGTCGCTGCCGGACAAGGACACGGCGGAGTCGACCCGCACGGTTCGGTTCGTCCGCTTCTCGACCAAGCGGCAGAAGGTCACCGCCGAGTACGCGTACCGGTTCGATCCGATCGACGTCATCGACCCGGGCGCCGACGGCGACCAGAGCGAGGCCAAGATCTCCGCGCTCATCGGCCTCGGCCACGACCGGATCCTCGTCGAGGAACGCACCGACAACGCGGCCCGCGTGCACTCGGTCGACCTGCGGCGCGCCACGAACATCCTCGGCAGCCGGTGGGACTCGCCCACGACGAGCCCGAGCCTGGAGCAGCTTCCGGACCCGGACGCGGACCTGATCGTCACGCCGGCCAAGAAACTGGTCGTAGACCTCGCCAGCACGCCGGGCGTACCGAAGAAGGTTGAAGGTCTTGCGCTTGTCGCTCCTGGTCTGCTGGCGGTGATCAACGACAACGACTTCGGAATGACGGACGGGCCAGGCGCGTTCGACCCTGCTGGACGCCTCGTGGACAGCGGCATCGAGACGCAGCTGCTGTACGTCGCGATATCCGGTTCCCACGGCGTGTAACACTGGGTTGACGACTTCGAGCGAGTGAGGGGCGGGACAGTGCAGCAGCGATACAACGCACCGCGGCGCGAATCCGCCGTGCCCACCTGAGCTCGTCTGTTTGCGCTTACCCGAGCCGCCCGGTGGAGATCGCTTCCACCGGGCGGCTTTCCTTTTCATCCCTGGAGAATCTGATGTCGTACACGACCCTGCTCGGCACGCGAGCGCCGGTCCGCATGTGGACCGACCCCACGTTCGTGGAGGAGCAGGCGCTGAAGCAGGTGCGCAACATCGGCCAGCTGCCGTGGGTGCACGGCGTCGCCGTCATGCCCGATGTGCACTACGGCAAGGGCGCGACGGTCGGATCGGTGATCGCGATGCGCGACGCCGTCTCGCCGGCCGCGGTCGGCGTGGACATCGGCTGCGGCATGTCGGCGGTGCGCACATCGCTGGTGGCGGCGGACCTGCCCGACGACCTCAGCGGGCTGCGCAGCCGGATCGAGGCGGCCATCCCGGTCGGCTTCCGTGCGCACGACACGCCGGTCAACCACGCGCGGGTGCACAAGATCGGCGGCTGGAAGGCATTCTGGGACGGCTTCGGCTCGCTGGACCGTTCCGTCGCGCAGCTCCGCGACCGTGCGGGCAAGCAGATGGGCACGCTCGGCGGCGGGAACCACTTCATCGAGGTCTGCCTGGACGACGACGGTCAGGTCTGGCTGATGCTCCACTCCGGATCGCGGAACATCGGCAAGGAACTGGCCGAGCGTCACATGGCGGTCGCGCGGAAGCTCCCGCACAACGCCGACCTGCCCGACCGCGACCTCGCCGTGTTCCTCGCCGGCACGCCGGAGATGGACGCCTACCGGCGCGACCTGTACTGGGCGCAGGAGTACGCGGCCCGCAACCGGGCCACGATGGTCGCCCTGCTCTGCCAGGTCGTGCGGGACGCGCTGCCCACGGCGGACGTGCGCTTCGAGCCGGCGATCTCGTGCCACCACAACTACGTGGCGGAGGAGACGTACGACGGCGTGGACGTGCTGGTCACCCGCAAGGGCGCGATCCGGGCCGGGTCCGGTGACCTCGGGATCATCCCGGGATCGATGGGCACCGGCTCGTACATCGTCCGCGGGCTCGGCAACCCCGACGCGTTCAACTCCGCGTCGCACGGAGCCGGCCGGCGCATGAGCCGCACGAAGGCGAAGAAGACGTTCACGACCGCCGACCTCGCCGCGCAGACCGCCGGTGTCGAGTGCCGCAAGGACGCCGGCGTGGTCGACGAGATTCCGGGTGCCTACAAGGACCTGGAGTCGGTGATCAAGCAGCAGGCCGACCTGGTCTCGGTGGTGGCGCACCTGAAGCAGGTCGTCTGCGTCAAGGGTTGACCTGCTGCACACATCGAAGTGTGCGGGATCTCGCGGGTTATGGGCCGCGAGATCCCGCAGGCTTCCGAGCCCAGGAAGGGGGCTTTGCTATGAGAACGAGGAACAGGTCAGGGCGGGCACCGTCTGGGCGTACCGGCCGGCCGGTGCACGCCACCTCGCGGTTGCGCCGCGTGCAGCTCGGCTGCGGACACGGCTGGGTGCGCGACGCCGTCGCCGGGGCCGGCGAGTGGATCTGGTGCGACCAGTGCGCCGACTGGGCGCGCGTGCAGCTGGTGGAGGAGTAGGCCGCACCCGGGCGCGCCGCGGGCGGTGGGTGAGGCCCGCGCCGCACGCGCCGCGCGGCGAACCGGACTTTCGGGGTAGCCGTGCCTAAACCGGGCGGAGCTGCCCCGATTTGCGCAGCAAGTCCGTTTGTAGTCTGTCCGGCTCGGGCGTTACATCCCGTTCTGGGTGGCGAGAAACTCGTCCAGCTCGGCGATGGTCGGCGGGTCCGCGCCCTCACGAGTGCAGTTGACCGCAGCTGCCATGGTGGCCAGGACGACGATCGGTCCCAGCGCGTCCTCGTCCAACGCCGCGAGTTTGGCCGGGCCGGCTCCGCCGAGCAGACCGGCGCGGTCGAGCCCGTACAGGAGCCCACCCGTGAAGGTGTCGCCCGCGCCGACGGTGTCGGCGACCGCGATCTTCGGCGCGGGGAATGTCACCGTGGCACCGCGCGTCAGCGCGAGGGCGCCGTCGCCGCCCAGCGTGACCACGACGAGCGCCGGTCCAAGCTCCAACCAGGCTCGTGCCGTCTCCTCGACCGGGACGCCGGGGTACAGGTGGCCCAGGTCCTCGTCGCTCGCCTTCACGACGTGCGCCAGCGCGACCAGGCGCTCGACCCGCGCGCGGGCCGGCCCGATGTCACCGTCCGGGCCGGCGACGATGGCCGGCCGGACGTTCGGATCCAGGCTGATCGTCACCTGCCCGCGCTCGCGCTCGCGGCGGACCAGCGCCTCGATCGCCGTGGCGCCTGGCTCCAGAAACGCCGCCAGCGAGCCGATGTGCAGGCAGCTGACCTCGGTACCGAGCGGGTTCGGCAGCTCGTCCAACGACCACCCCCAGTCGGCCGTGCCGGTGAGCCAGAAGTCGTAGGTGGCCCGGCGCTCCTCGTCGAACGTGACCACGGCCAGCGACGACGGTTCATCGGCGGTGACCAGGTAGCGGTCGTCCACACCGTCGGCCGCCAGCCGTCCGCGGATCCGCCCGCCGAACACGTCGCGGCTCACCCGGGCGATCAGCGCGGTCTCCACGCCCAGGCGCCGAGCCGCTACGGCCACGTTCGCCGGGCCGCCGCCGACGTACGCGCCGTAGGTAGGAACTGGCGTACTGGCCGTGGGGACCAGGTCGATGATGTTCTCGCCGAGTACGGTCAGCACCCGGTCAGCCCCGGTGGCCGAAGTCGACGAGGGAGTAGTCGCGGAGCTTGGTGAGCGAGTGCCAGCTCTCGATCTGGCGGATCGTGCCGCTCTTCGAGCGCATCACCAGCGACTGCGTCGTGGCGCCGCCCGAGCGGTAGTGGACGCCGCGCAGCAGGTCGCCGTCGGTGACGCCGGTGGCGCAGAAGAACACGTTGTCGCTCTTGACCAGGTCGTTCGTGGTGAGGATCTGGTCGAGGTCGAGACCGGCCTCAATCGCGCGCTGCCGCTCCTCGTCGGTCTGCGGCCACAGCTTGGCCTGGATCTCGCCGCCGAGGCACTTCAGCGCGCAGGCGGCGATGATGCCCTCCGGAGTGCCGCCGATGCCGAGCAGCATGTCGACGCCGGTCCGCTCGCGCGCCGCGCTGATCGCGCCGGCGACGTCGCCGTCGCTGATGAAGTGGATCCGGGCGCCCGCCTCGCGAACCTCCTTCACCAGACCCTGGTGACGCTCCCGGTCGAGGATGCAGACCGTGACGTCCTCGACGCCTGTGTGCTTGGCCTTCGCCACCCGCCGCACGTTCTCCGCGACCGGCGCGGTGATGTCGACGACGCCCGCCGCGTCCGGCCCGACCGCCAGCTTCTCCATGTAGAAGACCGCGGACGGGTCGTACATGGCGCCGCGCTCGGCGACGGCCAGCACCGCGATCGCGTTCGGCATGCCCTTGCTCATCAGCGTGGTGCCGTCGATCGGGTCGACCGCGACGTCGCACTCGGCGCCGGTGCCGTCGCCGACCTCCTCACCGTTGAACAGCATCGGGGCGTGGTCCTTCTCGCCCTCGCCGATCACGACGACACCGCGCATCGAGACGCTGTTGATCAGCTTGCGCATCGCGTCGACCGCCGCGCCGTCGCCGCCGTTCTTGTCGCCGCGACCGACCCAGCGGCCGGCGGCCATCGCAGCGGCCTCGGTGACCCGGACCAACTCCAGCGCGAGGTTGCGGTCGGGTGCCTCTCCACGGTGGGCGCTGTGCTCGTCGGTGCTGGTCGGGTGGGCCATTGGTCCTCCTCGGCGCGCGGGTCGTCCTTCGCATCCTGACAGGTTCCGGGCCCGACCGGCACGACCTACCCCGGGCGCCTGCGCGGCGGCCGATGTACGACCATTGACGGGTGACCAGCGATGACGCCACCCCGCCCAGCCGATCCATCCGGAGGCCCAACCTGCTGCGGGACATCGCCCTGTCGCTCGGCGTCCTGCTGGTGCCGTTGTTGCTGCTCATGGCCTTCTGCAGGCCGACGGAGAGCGAGCTGCCGACGGTCGATCCGAACCGGACATACCAGGCGGCGAAGGCCGAGGCGAAGTTCCCGGTGCTCGTGCCGAACGGGCTGCCTGTCGGCTGGCGCGCGACCAACGCGACGCTCAATCGGCTCGACGGCGGCGCCCTCACCGTGCGCGTGAGCTATCTCACTCCGGGCGACAGGTTCGTCCAGCTGGTGCAGAGCGACGCCGACTCCGAGGACCTGATCGTCGACGAGTTGGGCGCCGGCAAGATCCAGGGCACGAACGAGATCCGCGGCGAGCAGTGGCAGCGCTACAGCGGGCGGCGCGACGGGGAGACGGCGCTGGTGCGCCTCGGTCCAGAGTCGACGGTGCTGGCCACCGGCGACGCGACGGTGAACGAGCTGACCGCGCTGGCGTCCGCCCTGCGCTGAGTGTTTGCGTTCGCGGTCTTCTGGGCTATAGCCCAGGAACCCGCGACGACAGCTGGGCCTGTTGCCGCGGTGCCCTAGGGTTGGCCGCCGCTCGTCGCTGGCCCGCTGCTTGTTGCTCGCCCCGCTGCTTGTGCTCGTTCCGCCGCTTGTGCTCGTTCCGCCCGCTTGTCGAGGAGTTCGCTTGGTTGCCGGAGGTCAGACACGTCTGAGGGACCGCGCCCGGCGGTTGAACCCGTGGCGGCGCTGGCGTGCCGCCGGTCAGTTACGCCGTGCCGCGGCAGGCGTCTTCGGCTGGCGCGAACTGAGGCCGGGCCAGCTCGACGCGATGCACAGCGTGCTCGCCGGTCGCGACACGCTCGTGGTCATGCCGACCGGTGCGGGCAAGTCGGCGATCTACCAGGTGCCGGCGGTGCTGCTCGCAGGCCCGACGCTGGTGGTGTCGCCGCTCATCGCGTTGCAGCGTGACCAGGTCGCCGGGCTGAGCCGTTCCGGCGCTGCAGGCGCGGTCGCTGTGAACTCCTCGCAGGGACAGCGGAAGAGCGCCGCGGCGTTGGACGCGGTCGCCGCGGGCCGCGCCGAGTTCCTGTTCCTCTCACCCGAGCAGCTCGCCAACCCCGACGTGCTGGCTCAGGTGGCAGCGGCGCGGCCGTCGCTGTTCGTCGTGGACGAGGCCCACTGCGTGTCCGACTGGGGCCACGACTTCCGCCCGGACTACCTGCGTCTCGGCGAGGTGATCGAGCGGCTCGGCCACCCGACCGTGCTCGCGCTCACCGCGACGGCCGCGCCGCCGGTGCGCGAGGACATCGTCGCCAGGCTGCGGATGCGGCGCCCGAACGTGCTGGTCCGCGGCTTCGACCGGCCCAACCTCCGGCTCGCCGCGCGGCAGTTCACCGGGGACGACGAGAAGCGGCGAGCCGTGGTCGAGCACGTCGCCGCCGAACCGGGATGCGGCCTCCTGTACGTGGCGACCCGGAAGGACGCCGAGCGGTACGCGTCCGAGCTTGCCGACCGTGGCAGGCGGGCGGCGGCGTACCACGCGGGAGCGCGCAAGTCCGAGCGTGATCGCGTCCACGAGCAGTTCCTCACCGGTGACCTCGACACGGTGGTGGCGACATCGGCGTTCGGCATGGGGATCGACAAGCCGGACGTGCGGTACGTCGTGCACGCGGCCATCCCCGAGTCGCTCGATGCGTACTACCAGGCGATCGGACGCGCGGGACGCGACGGCGCACCCGCCGACGTCATGCTCTTCTACCGCCAGGAGGACCTGGCGCTGCCCCGGTTCTTCGCCGGCGGACTCCCGGACGAGGCGTCGCTGCTGGCGGTCGTCCGCGTGCTGCACGAGCACTCCGGGCCGATGCCGCCCGCGGAGCTCGCCGAGGCCACAGGGCTGTCCGCGTCGAAGCTGACCCGGCTGGTCAACCTGCTGGAGCAGGCAGGTGCGGTGGCGGCCGAGAAGGACGGGCGGATCGGATACCGCAAGGACGGACCGAAGCCAGGAAAGGCGATCGACGCGGCGCTGGAGCTGGCCACCGCACGGCAGCAGATGGACCGGTCGAGGATCGAGATGATCCGCGGGTACGCCGAGACCACCGGCTGCCGGCGGCAGTTCCTGCTCGGATACTTCGGCGAGGAGCTGCGCGCGCCCTGCGGCACGTGTGACACCTGCGGTTCGGTGGGGGCGCCGGTGGCCGACCGCGGCAGGAACGGATACCGCGTCAACGCCAGGGTCGAGCACGAGCAGTGGGGGCCGGGTGTGGTGATGCGGGTCGAGCCAGACCGGATCACCGTGCTGTTCGACCGCGTCGGCTACAAGACCCTGTCCGTCGACGCGATACGGGCGCAGAACCTGTTGCGATCCTGACCCGCCGGGCGCCTGTCGCTCGCGACGTTTGGTGAGATCGGCGAGCACAGCTCCCCGATCCCACCGAATTCGCCGCGGTGCGGAGCGCCGGGGCAGGGATGCCCCGCGCGGCGCGGCCCGGCGGCCCTGCGGCTCGTGTCAGTCGATCAGGCGCTTCCGCATCTGGCGTACGGCGAGCAGCCACATCAGGCACGCGAAGAGTGCGAGGAACGCGGCGTGCCACAGGTCGGTGAGCGGTTCCAACCCGAACGCGGCATGCCGCACCAGTTCGACGCAGTGGTAGAGCGGGTTGACCTGGCTCAGGCCCTGCGCCCAGGTGGGTAGCGAGTCGAGCGGGAAGAACGTGCCCGCGACGAGGAACAGCGGGGTGAGGACCGCCGAGATGATGTAGTTGAAGGAGTCGATGTTCGGCACGACGGCGCTGGTCCAGATGCCGAACAGGCCGAAGCCGAGGCCCGTGAGGAACCCGATCAGCGGCACCAGCAGCATCGCCGGGCTCGGATCCAGCCCGAACGCCATCGCCACGACAAGCGGCGCGCACCCGTACACGCCGGACTTGCCGGCGATCCACAGTGCCTCGCCGGTGACGAGTTCGTGCGTGTCGACGGGCGCGGCGAGCATCGCGTCATAGGTGCGCTGGAACGTGCGCCGGATGAAGGTCTGGAACATCCCCGCGAACGCCGAGCTGAACAGCACCGCAGTGGCCACTACGCCCGTGCCGAGGAACTCGATGTACGGCACCCCCGTGATCACGGGCACCAGCGCGCCGAACCCCACCCCGAACGCCAGCAGGTAGATCGTGGGCTCCACCACGGCGGAGAACGTGGTGGACGGCCAGTACCGCTTGAAGACGGTCAGGTCGTGGGTGAGGACACCGGCCAGCGCCGCCGGCTCGATGAACCGCAGCTTGGGCCGGGGCTCCAGCTCGGTCGTCATACGACCACCTCTCCGGTCAGCGTGACGAACACGTCTTCGAGGTTCGCGACCCGGCGGTGCCCGTCGCCCAGCTCGTCGGCGAGCGACGTGGGCATCTCCTCGGCCCGCAGCACCGAGATGCTCGGGCCGGTGCGCCTGGTGGGCAAGCCGGCGGCCTGCGCGAGCCGTTCGACCTCGATCAGTCGCTCGGGCGGTCCGTAGTACTCGGCGGCGGTCTTGCCGGCGTGCTTTGTGAGCAGGGTGACCGGCGCGCCTCTGGCGATGATCTTCCCGTGGCTCATCACGGCGACGTCGTCGGCGAGCCGTTCGGCTTCTTCGATGTAGTGCGTCGACATGAGGACGGTGGTGCCCGCGCTGCGCAGCCCGTCGATGAGTGACCAGAGTTCCTGGCGGATCTGCGGGTCGAGCCCGACGGTCGGCTCGTCGAGCAGGACCAGCCGCGGTTTGTGGACCAGCCCGCGCGCGATCAGCAGCCGGCGACGCATCCCGCCGGAAAGGTCTTCGGTGCGCGTGTCGGCACGGTGGCTGAGCTGCGCGATGCCCAACGCACGGTCGATGGCGGCCCGGCGCTCGCCTGCCGGCACCCGGTAGAGCCGGGCGAACACGGCGAGGTTCTGCTCGGCCGTCAGTTCCTGGTCGAGGTTGTCGAGCTGTGGGACCACGCCCATCAGCGCCCTGGCTTGCTTCGATTCAGACGGGATGCGGTAGCCCAGCACCTGGATCTCGCCCTCTTCGGCGATCGACTGGCCCGTGAGCATGCGCATCGTGGTGGACTTGCCCGCGCCGTTCGGACCGAGCAGCCCCAGGCACGTGCCAGGGGCGATGTCGAGGTCGATGCCGTCGACGGCCGTGACGGCGCCATACCGCTTGACGACACCGCTGAGGCTCAGGGCAGGTTGAGGGGGCACAGGATCCACAGTAAGAGTCGCCGCCGACATTAATCCTGTGGTTTTCGATCCGGCCCGTTGGCCGGCGCGCTAGCCCTCGTCTTCTGTGGCGGCCCCGCGGGCGGCGGCGAGCCGGGCCCGTGCGCCGTCCAGCCACGACTGGCACACGTCCGCGAGCTGCTCGCCGCGCTCCCAGAGCACCAGCGACTCTTCGAGCGTGATCCCGCCGGCTTCGAGCTTCTGGACAACCTCGCCCAGCTCGGCGCGTGCCTGTTCATAGCTGAGTTCCGGCTGGGCCCCCTTGGTCATCTGCCTAGCCTCTCATGCGCGTTCAGTCGTCTTCCCAGAAGCCGATCTCGGCGGGAACCTCACCCTCGGCGAGCCGCAGCCGTACCTGGTCGCCAGGCTCGACGTCGGACGGCCGGCGCACGACCACGCCGTCCTCGCGCTGCACCACGGCGTACCCACGGTCGAGTGTGGCCTGCGGCGACAGTGCCGTGACCCGGGCGCGCGTGTGGGACAGCTCGTTTGCCGCGGCGTCGAGCCGATGGTCGAGGCAGCGCCGGGATCTCTCGACCAGGCCGGTCATCTCGGACGCACGCGCGTCGATCATCACCTCGGGACGGGCCAGTACCGGGCGGCTGCGTGCGCCGTCCAGCCACTGCTGCTCGCGGTCGATCCGGCCGACGACGCACCGCAGTAGGCGGTCACGGGCGACGCCGATCCGGTGCATCTCTTCAGCCAGGTCAGGGACGACGCGCTTGGCCGCATCGGTCGGCGTGGAACACCGCACATCGGCGACGAAGTCGAGCAGCGGTGCGTCCGGTTCGTGCCCGATTGCACTGACCACCGGCGTCCGGGCGGCGAACACCGCGCGGCACAGCCCCTCGTCGCTGAACGGCAGGAGGTCTTCGACGCTGCCGCCGCCGCGCGCGATGACGATCACGTCGACCTCGGGATCCTCGTCGAGGTTGCGGAGCGCGCCGATCACCTGCGGCACCGCGCTTGGCCCCTGCACCGCGACGTTGCGGATCACGAACTGCACGGCCGGCCAGCGGCGTTTCGCGTTCTCCAGGACGTCGCGCTCGGCGGCGCTCGCCCGGCCGGTGACCAGGCCGATCTTGTTCGGCAGGAACGGCAGCCGCCGCTTGCGTTCGGCCGCGAACAGTCCCTCGGCGCCGAGCGCCGCCTTGAGCCGCTCCAGCCGCGCGAGCAGCTCGCCGATACCGACCGGCCGGAACTCAGTCGCCCGCAGTGAGAGCGTGCCGCGCTGGGCGAAGAACTCAGGCTTTGCGTGGACGATGACGCGCGCGCCCTCGGTGAGCGGCGGCTGTGCCTCGTCGAACGTCTGGCGCCAGCACGTCACCGGAAGGCTGATGTCGGCCGCTGGATCACGCAGCGTGAGGAAGACAGTGTTCGTGCCCGGTCGACGCGAAAGCTGCGTGACCTGGCCCTCGACCCACACGTCGCCGAGCCGGGCGATCCAGCCGGCGATCTTCTGGCTCACGACCCGGACCGGCCACGGCTCCTCGGGCGTCGATCGGGGCTGGCTCACGGGCACACCTCGCTGCGCTCGGTGGCCGCGTTCGCGGCGGCGCTGTACCCATCGGTTCGCTCGCTGCGCTCGCTCACGGGCACACCTCGCTGCGCTCGGTGGCCGCGTTCGCGGCGGCGCTGTACCCATCGGTTCGCTCGCTGCGCTCGCTCACGCCACGAGAGCCTAGGGCCCGCCGCTGCTGCTCAGCGCCACGCCCCGCGCCCTCTCCGCCGACTTTCGGATTCTTGGGGGCTCGCCCGCCGCGCGATGCCCAAGAATCCGAAGGTCGGCGAGGGGTGTGGGCCAGGTCACGCGCTTGGGCGCCGGGGTCGGGTGCCGCCTACCATGGGGGTCATGTCTAAGCGCGTACTGCTCGCCAAGCCCCGCGGTTACTGCGCCGGCGTCGATCGTGCGGTGATCACCGTGGAGAAGGCACTGGAGCTGTACGGCGCTCCCGTGTACGTCCGCAAGGAAATCGTGCACAACAAGCACGTCGTGCAGACTCTGCGTGATCGCGGCGCGATCTTCGTCGAGGAGACAGACGAGGTGCCAGAGGGTGCCACGGTCGTCTTCTCCGCGCACGGCGTCGCCCCCGTGGTGCACGAGGAGGCGAAGACGCGCAGCCTCAAGGCCATCGACGCCACGTGCCCGCTGGTCACCAAGGTGCACATGGAGGCCAAGCGGTTCGCCGACGAGGACTACGACATCCTGCTCATCGGCCACGAGGGTCACGAAGAGGTCATCGGCACCACCGGTGAGGCACCCGACCACATCCACCTCGTGGATGGTCCGGACGACGTCGACAAGGTCAGCGTGCGTGACGAGTCGAAGGTCGTATGGCTCTCCCAGACCACGCTCTCGGTCGACGAGACGATGGAGACCGTCGATCGGCTCGGCCAGCGGTTCCCGCTGCTGCAGTCGCCTCCGAGCGACGACATCTGCTACGCGACCCAGAACCGCCAGCAGGCCGTCAAGGAGATCGGCGCCGGGTGTGACCTCGTGCTGGTGGTGGGGTCGAAGAACTCGTCCAACTCGGTACGCCTGGTCGAGGTGGCGCTCGACGCGGGTGCTCGCGCCGCGTACCTGATCGACTTCGCGCGTGAGATCGACGAGGCGTGGCTCGACGGTGTGGAGACGGTGGGGCTCACATCTGGCGCGTCCGTGCCGGAAGAGCTGATCGCCGAGGTGCTCGCGTTCCTTGCCGAGCGCGGGTACGACGACGTCGAGGAGATCGTGTCCGCGCAGGAGAAGCTCATCTTCTCGCTGCCGCAGGAACTCAAGCGCGACATGCGCGCCGCCGAAGCAGCCCGCTAACCCGCGCCGCCGCCCGGCTGCCCGCCAAGCGCGGCGCCGCGGTCCCGCGTGGCGCGCCGGCGGTCCCGCAAGTGTCGGGGAAATGGCGGTATCGCGCGTCCGGTTTGAGGACCATTACCGGAACAGACATCCCATGGTGTTGGGGTGTCAAGCGGCGGCTTGGTTGGTGTTGGGCCAGGCGGTGGTCTCGTTGTATTGGGTGCGGGTTTTGAGGCAGCCGTGGAGGATGCCGACGAGGCGGTTGGCGAGTTGGCGCAGCGCGGCGTGGTGGCTGGTGCCGCGGGCGCGCAGGGTGTCGTAGTAGGCGCGGGCTCCGGGTGAGGCCCGCAGGGCGCTGAAGGCCTGTTGGTGCAGGGCGGTGGCCAGGCGCCGGTTGCGGGCGTGGCGGGCGAGGACGAGTTTGCTGCGGCCGGAGGCGCGGGTGATCGGGCTGGTGCCGGCGTAGTTGCGGCGGGCTTTGGCGTCGCGGTAGCGGTGCGGCTGGTCGCCGAACTCGCCGATCACCCGGGCGCCGAGGATGTCACCGAGGCCGGGTTGGCTGGTGTAGATCTCGGCGTCCGGGTGCCGGCCAAAATGGTCGGCCACCACCTGGCCCAGCTCGCTGATCTGGGTGGACAGGGCGGCGATCAGGCGCACCTCGCTGGCCACGATGGCGGCGTAGGCCGCTTCCAGCGTCGCCGGGTGGCGCAGCGCCTCGGCGCGCAGCACGGTCTGGATCTGCCCGGCCCGGGCCGCCAGGTCGCCGCGGCGCCCGGCCCGGCGCAGCGCCGCGGTGATCTTGGCCAGCGACAACCTGCCCGCCCGGGCCGGGTCCGGGGCGCGCTCGAGCAGCTCGAGGGTCTCCGGCGCGGCCAGGTCGGCGAAGGCGGCCAGCGCCGCCGGGAAGAACTCCCGCAACGTCGAGCGCAGCCGCAGCACCTGCCGCTGCCGGTCCCAGACCGCGTTCTGATGCGCCCGGGCCACCAGCTTGATGCCCTCGGCCAGCGCGGTGTCCCCCGCGACCGGGCGGTGATGGGCCCGGTCCAGCCGCACGATCTCGGCCAGCACATGCGCATCCGCGGCGTCGCTCTTCGCCCCCGACGCGCCATGCCGCTCCCGATAGCGGGCCACCTGCATCGGGTTGATCGCGAACACCTCATAACCCGCCGCCACCAGCGCCGCCACCCACGGCCCCCGATCGGTCTCGATCCCGACCTTCACCCGCCCGGCCGCCTGCACCGGATCCAGCTCGGCCCACTCGCCCGGCGCATGCTCGGCGATCAACGCGTGCAGCCGCGTGACCCCCTCGATGCCCTCCGGCAGCCGCAACCGCGCCACCCGGCGCCCGGCCTCGTCCTGAATCTCCACATCGTGGTGATCCTCGGCCCAGTCATCCCCCACGAACAGCACACACGCCTCCCGAACCCGACAGCCCGACAACACCGGCGCAGCGCGCAGGGAGACACCCGCGAACTAATGGCCGAGTGCTCACGCCACCCGGCGGGCACGACATCCCATCAGCGGTCACGCCTCCCCACGACCGGTGAGCGCACGATCTGTTCCTAGGCCTCAACGGACCCGTCCAGTGGAGTGCTGACCCACCAGCCGCTACAAGAACCGAGCCTGCCAGACACCGACCCGGCAAACCCCATTAGTCCGGTTCGCACTGCGACCGCCCACCGGCGCCGCGCCCGCGTTCGCCGCGCCGCGCCGACACCGGGCGCCTGCGGCTCCGCGCTGGCGTGCGGCGGCTCTGCGTGGAGGCGGCAGGCTAGGGCGCTGCGTGGAGGCGGCAGGCTAGGGCGCTGCGTGGAGGCGGCAGGCTAGGGCGCTGCGTGGAGGCGGCAGGCTAGGGCGCTGCGTGGAGGCGGCAGGCTAGGGCGCTGCGTGGCGCTCGTCGATCGCGATCAGAGCATCGGTCTCGGACGCGATCAGTTCCGGGGCCTGTAGCTGCCGCGCCACCACCTCGACCTGCCGTGGCGTCTCCAGCTCGCCCGTCGTCACCTGAAGATCGGCGAACTTGCGTGCGCTGACCAGCACGCGGCCCTCCAGTGATCCGATGGCTTCGTTGTAGCGGGACACCGCCGCGTTGAGCGACGACCCGAGTTTGCCGAGATGCCCACCCATCGTGGCGATGCGGCTGTGCAGCTCGCGGCCGAGCGCGTGCACCTGGGCAGCGTTGGCGGCGAGCGCCTCCTGTCGCCACGTGAAGGCGATGGTGCGGAGCAGCGCGATCAGCGTCGACGGCGTCGCGAGCACCACGTTGCGCTGGAACGCGTGCTCAAGCAGGGTCGGCTCGCGCTGCAACGCCGCGTCGAGGAACGTATCGGCCGGGACGAACAGCACCACGAACTCGGGCGACGGGTCGAACCGCTCCCAGTACGCCTTGCTGCCGAGAGCGTCGACGTGGGAGCGCAGATGGCGGGCATGCGCGTCGAGGCGGGTGGAGCGGTGCCGCTCGTCGCGGGACTCCATCGCTTCGAGGTACGCCGAGAACGGCACCTTTGCATCGACAACGACGTTCTTGCCGCCGGCGAGCGTGATGACCATGTCGGGGCGGAGGGTGCCTTCGACGGTGACCGACGTGGCCTGCTCCACGAAGTCGCAGTGCTCGACCATGCCGGACACCTCGACGATGCGCCGCAGCTGGTGTTCGCCCCACCGCCCGCGCACCTGCGGGGCGCGCAGACGCGGCGACGAGCTGGCTGGTCTCGACCCGCAGCTGCTCCGATGTCTGGTGCATGTGGCGGACCTGCTGACGCAGCGTGGCGTACGCCTCGACACGGTCGCGCTCCACCTCGTCCACCTGGGCCTCGACCTTCGCCAGGCTCTCCCGGATGGGGGCCACGAGCTGCGAGAACGCCGCGTTGTTCTGAGCGATCGACTCGTGAGACAGCGCGCGCAGCGACTGCTCGAGACGCTGCTCGCCGGTGCGGGCAGCGTCGAGTGTGGCGCGCAGGCCGGCGACCTCGGCGGCGAGGCGGGCGCGGGCGGCGTACCACCCGATCAGCCCGCCCGCACCGAGGCAGAGCAGCGCCACGACGGCGATCACTGAGGCGTCCATGCGCACAATCCTGGCAACCACCCCTGACACTTCCGTCACACGCCACACCGGCAGCATCGAGTTGCGGTGTTGAGTGTCGGGCGCGCCCGGGACCACAACTCAACGGAAACCCGGGCTGGCAACGGTCTGGTAACCGGACCGATACAGTTATTGACAACGTTGTCTTAGGGTGGAAGAACTACGAGCCAGCGCTCCACAGTGTGTGATGGCTCATTGGTCATCAACACACACGGGAGGTAACCCATGCGCCACGCCGCCACGACGAAGGAGGGACAGCCGGTGAGTACCAAGCGCCCGACCCTCAAGGACGTCGCCGAGCGTGCCCGGGTGAGCCTCAAGACCACGTCCCGTGTGCTCAACGGTGAGAAGTCGGTGCGCCCGGAGACGGAGCAGCGGGTCCGCGACGCCATGGCTGAGCTGGGCTTTCGCCCGAACGACTTCGCGCGGCGGCTCCGCCTGGGTGCCGACAGCTCCAGCATCGGCCTGGTCATCGAGGATCTGAGCAACCCGTTCTACTCGGGCATCGCGCACGCCATCGAGCAACGGGCTCACGAGCGCCAGATGCTGCTTGTCATCGGAAGTAGCCAGCGTGACCCGGACATCGAGCGCCGGCTGGTGCTGTCGTTGTCACAGCGTCGGGTCAGCGGGCTGATCGTGGTGCCGGCGGGACATGACCACGCGCACCTGTCCGCCGAGCAGGACCGCGGCCTGCAGATCGTATGCGTCGACCGTCCGGCCGAGGGCGTGTCCGCGGATGTCGTGGTCGCGGACAACGAGGGCGGTGCGCGGCTCGCGGTCACCCACCTGATCCGCCAGGGCCACCGCCGCATCAGCTACCTCGGTGACGACGCGAAGCTCTACACGAGCATCCAGCGGCGCGCCGGCTACGAGGCCGCGCTCACGCTGCACGGGGCCGACAGCGATCCCAAGCTGGCCCGCGTGGGTCTCGCCGACGCGGCGGCGGCCGAGCAGGCCACCCGCGAGCTGCTCTCCGGATCCAAGCCGCCGACCGCGGTGTTCACCGGCAACAACCTGCTGACGATCGGTGCTCTGCACGCGCTGCGCTCGCTCGGCCGCACCGATGTCGCGGTGGTCGGGTTCGACGACTTCGAGGCCGCCGACCTGGTGGTCCCCGGCGTCACCGTGGTTCGCCACGACGCCGCTGACCTGGGTCGGCTGGCCGCTGACCGGCTGTTCGCCCGGCTCGACGGTGACCGGAGCGAACCGGCGGTGAAGATGCTGCCCGTCCACCTGATCACACGAGGCTCTGGAGAGATAACACCGTGAACCCCGTTGTCCTGCCGCATCATCAGCTTCGGTGCTTCTACCGGGGCGGCGAGAACATCGCCGACCTGCGGGGCACCGACGGCCGGGACTGGTACCCGGAGGAGTGGTTGGCGTCCACCACGCCGCGCTTCGGCGAGACCGTCGACGGTCTCTCGGCGCTCCCGGACGGCCAGCTCCTCAAGGACGCCATCGTGGCCGACCCGGGGGCGTGGCTCGGTGCCGAGCATGTCGCCGCGTACGGCCCCGACCCGGCGGTGCTGGTGAAGCTGCTGGACGCGGGTGAGCGGCTGCCAGTGCACGTCCACCCGAAGCGCGAGTTCGCCCGGCGCCACCTGGACTGCCCGTACGGCAAGACCGAGGCGTGGGTCGTCGTCAAGGTCGAGGGCGAGGATCCGCATGTACATCTGGGGTTCCGCGAGGATGTCGAAGCCTCCGCGCTGCGGAAGCTCGTGGACACTCAGGACTCGCAGGGCTTCCTCGACCTGATGCACAAGCTGCCGGTGGCCGTCGGCGACACGATCGTGGTCCCGAGCGGCACCCCGCACGCCACCGGCGCCGGCGTGTTCGTCGTGGAGTTGCAGGAACCGACCGACTTCTCGATCCTGCTGGAACATGCGCCGTTTGACATCGATGGCATCAATAAGGGCCACCTCGGCATCGGCTTCGACCTGGCGCTGGAGGCGGTCAACCGCAACGCCGTCGACGCGGTGGAGATCGACACCTGGCGCGGCTTCGTCAACCTCGACGACACCGCTGACGCGCCGCAGAAGACGCTCGCCGACCTCGCCGACCCGTACTTCCGGGCGGACCTGGTGCGGCCCGGGCACAGTGCCACGGTGCCGGCTGGGTTCGGAGTCGTGGTGGTACTCGACGGCACGGGGGAACTGACCGGCGCGGATGGATCCGTGCAGGTCAAGGCCGGAGACGTGCTGGCAGTGCCGCACGCCGCCGGCGACATCACGGTGACCGGTGTCCTTGGTGCGGTGTGGAGCCGCCCGCCGGCCCCCGACCAGGCAGGAGTGGGTGAATGACTGACGTACAGCCGGTGCTGGAGGCGCGCGGGCTGACCAAGAGCTACGGCCACGTGCAGGCGCTGCGCGGTGCCGACTTCAGCGTCAATCCGGGCGAGGTCGTAGCGCTTATCGGCGACAACGGCGCGGGCAAGAGCACGCTGGTCAAGATGCTGTCCGGTGCGATCCAGCCGGACACCGGCCAGATCCTGGTCGACGGCAAGCAGGTGCACCTGCCCACCCCGATCGCGGCGCGGCAGCACGGCATCGAGACCGTCTACCAGGACCTGGCGCTCGCGCTGGACCTGACTCCGGCCGCGAACCTCTACCTCGGCCGCGAGCTGACCAGGGGCGGCGCGATCGGCAAGTTCTTCGGCTTCCTGGACAACAAGCGGATGCGGGCCGAGGCGCGTAGCTCGTTCTCGAACCTTGGTTCGATCGTGCAGTCGGTGGACGTTCCGGTGCGCGCCTTGTCCGGTGGACAGCTCCAGAGCGTCGCCGTCGGTCGGGCTGCCACCTGGGCCAACCGGGTCGTGTTCATGGACGAGCCGACCGCCGCTCTCGGGGTCGTGCAGACGGCCAAGGTGCTCGAGCTGATCCGGACGGTTGCCAGCAAGGGCATCGCCGTGGTGCTGATCAGCCACAACATGCCGCAGGTCCTGGAGGTGTCCGACCGTGTCGAGGTGCTGCGGCTCGGCCGCCGCACGGCGCGGTTCAAGTCCACCGAGACGAACGTCGAGCAGCTGGTCGCCGCGCTGACCGGCGCGTACAGCAACGAGCCCATCGCGGAGGAAGTCCGATGACCGCGCAGACCCCACCCGGCGCCACTCCGGTGGCCAGCGAGACCGGACCGGACACGGCTCCAGGCACCGAGAAGGCCACGGAGAGCGACAACGCTGTCATCACGCCCGACCCGACGATCGCCGAAGTCGAGCAGGCCGCCGACGAGGCCATCGAGCCTGTTCCGTCGGCGATGCAGCGGTTCCTCCGATCGTCGTCGATCTGGACCGCGGGCGTGTTGGCGCTGTTCATCACGGTCTTCTCGATCCTCATGCCGAACTCGTTCGCGTCCACGGACAACGCGACGACCGTGCTGTCCAACGCCGCGATCATCCTGGTGCTCGCGGTCGGCATGACCTTCGTGATCATCACTGCGGGTATCGACCTGTCGGTGGGCGCCGTGCTGGTGCTCTCCGCGGTCATGGCCGGTCAGCAGATGGCGAAGGTCGGCGAGTCGGGGCCGAAGGTCATCGCGACCGCGCTGGTCGTTGCCCTCGCCACCGGCTTGTTCGTCGGCGCGGTCAACGGCGTGCTCGTGGCGTATGCGAGGGTACCCGCGCTGATCGTGACGCTCGGCATGCTCGGTATTGCGCTCGGTACGGCCCGCATCCTCACGAAGGGCATCGACGTCCGTACGTCTGCGATGGAGAACATCAACACTCCGGACGGCGAGGTCTTTGGCGTCCGGCTCATCGTGTGGATCGCGCTCGGCGTGTTGATCGTCGGCGGGATCCTGCTTCACCTCACCCGGTTTGGTCGCTACACCTATGCGATCGGGTCGAACGCCGAGGCGGCACGCCGCTCCGGTGTCAACGTCCAGCGCCACCTCGTCAAGGTGTACGCGCTGTCCGGGGCGCTCGCCGGCTTCGCGGGATTCCTCTCGCTCGCGCAGTACGGCACCAGCGGCCTGTCCGGCCACGAGTCGGACAGCCTCAGCGCGATCGCCGCAGTCGTCCTCGGCGGCACCAGCCTCTTCGGCGGCATCGGCACCATCATCGGCACCCTCATCGGTGTCTTCATCCCGGCCATCCTGCAGAACGGGTTCGTTCTGCTCGGCATCCAGACGTACTGGCAGCAGGTCGCGGTGGGCGTCGTCCTTATCGCCGCCGTGTGGTTCGACCAGTACAAGCGCCGGTCGCGGAACCGGTAATAACCCCACCCCTGTAGCAACATCCCAAGGAGGAAGCCCGTGAAGCGCAGGCTGGCAGTCGCCATCGCAGTACCTGCTCTGCTGCTCGCCGCCACGGCGTGCGGTGCTGGCGAGGAGTCGAGCGCCGAGGACGGCAAGCAGCAGGTCAGCTTGATCCTCGGCCAGGCCGGTGAGCCGTTCTACGTCTCGATGGACTGCGGCGCCAAGCAGGCCGCCAAGGATCTGGACGTCGATCTCGACGTCCAGGGCCCCACGGCGTTCGACGCGACCCTGCAGAACCCGATCATCGACTCGGTGGTAGCGAAGAAGCCCGGCGCGATCCTGATCGCCCCGAACGACGACAAGGCGTCGGTCAACCCGCTCAAGGCCGCGCAGGACAAGGGGATCAAGGTAATCCTCGTCGACACCATCGTCAGCGACGAGTCGATCGGCATCTCGCGGATCGCCTCCGACAATGAGGCGGGCGGCGTCGCGGCCGCGCAGGAGCTGGCCAAGCAGATCGGCGACAAGGGGTCGGTGCTGTTCATCGGCACCAAGCCGGGCGTGTCCTCGGTCGACGCCCGCCAGCGCGGCTTCGAGAAGGAGATCAAGAACCACCCGGGCATCAAGCTCCTGCCCGCCCAGTTCTCCAACAACGAGCTGGCCAAGGCGAACCAGGTCGTCACCGACACCCTGACCGCCAACAAGGACCTGGCCGGCATCTTCGCGGCCAACCTCACCACGGCTGACGGTGCCGCCGCCGGTCTGAAGAGCACCGGCAAGCAGGGCACGGTCAAGATCGTCGGCTTCGACGCCGGCCCGCAGCAGGTCAAGCAGCTCGAAGACGGCATCGTGCAGGCGCTCGTCGTCCAGAAGCCGTACGACATGGGCTACCAGGGCGTCGAGTTCGCGGTGAAGGCGCTGAAGGGTGAGACCGTCGAGAAGAAGGTCGACACCGACTTCGTCGTCGCCACCAAGGAGAACGTCTCCACCCCGGAGATCAGCAAGTACCTGTACAAGGAGTCCTGCTAGCCGCTTGTGGGGGCGGCGCCGGCTGACGCCGGCGCCGCCTCTGCGCGCCCGGGACACCGTGCCGCGCCGGGACCGCGCCGGGGACAAACCGAACTGTTCCGGTACCGGTCCCCTAACCGGACACCCGAAGCAACCATTTCCCCGACACTTGAGTGGTTCAAGCACCGCCCGCGGCACGACGGCGCCGCCCGCGGCACGACGGCGCCGCACCGCGCGCCGGGGCGCGGGGCGCGGGCGGCGCCACGCGCGGCGGCTTGCAGCAGCGAGGCCGGAGCCCGGCAGTTGCCTGGGCGTCAGATCAGGCTGTCGGCCCACTGCCGGTGGAGGCCCGCGTAGCGACCGCCGCCTTCGACCAACTCGGCGGGACTGCCGTCCTCCACGACACGGCCGCCGTCGAGCACCAGCACCCGGTCGGCGATCTCCACAGTGGAGAGCCGGTGGGCGATGATGATCGCGGTGCGATCGGCGAGGATCGTGCGCAGCGCTCGCTGCACCAGCCGCTCGCTGGGGATGTCCAGCGACGATGTGGCCTCGTCGAGTATCAGTACGGCCGGGTCGGCGAGGAACGCCCGAGCGAACGCCACCAGCTGGCGCTGGCCCGCTGAGAGCCGGCCGCCGCGCTTGCGGATGTCGGTGTCGTACCCGTCGGGCAGCGCACGGATGAACGCGTCAGCACCGATCGCCGCCGCTGCGGCCTCGATCTCCGCTCGGGTGGCGTCGGGGCGGCCGAACGCGATGTTCTCGGCGATAGTCCCGGAGAACAGGAAGTTCTCCTGGGTGACCATGACGACAGCCCGCCGCAGGTCGATCTCGGACAGCTCGCGCAGCGGTACGCCGTCGAGCGAGACCGTGCCGCGCACCGGGTCGTAGAACCGCGCGATGAGCCGGGCGAGCGTGGTCTTGCCAGCACCGGTGGAGCCCACGAGCGCCACCGTCTGACCAGCCGGAATGTGCAGGTCAAGCTGGGGGATCACGGGCCGCTCGTCGAGGTATCCGAAGTGGACGCTGGTCAGGTCGATGCGTCCGGCGGCACGCGGCAACGCGACCGGCGCGGAAGGCTCCGGCACGCTCGGCTCCTCCTCCAGCACGCCGGACAGCTTCTCCAGGGCGGCTGTCGCCGACTGCAACGCGTTGTAGAACATCGACAACTCCTGCATCGGTTCGAAGAACCGCCGCAGGTACAGGAGGAACGCGGCGAGCACGCCGACCTCGATGTCGCCCTGCACCGCCCGGTAACCGCCGTACGCGAGGACCAGCCCGATCGTGACGTTGCCGATGAACTGGATCCCCGGGCCGAAGACCGCGATGAGCCGCGCGGCCTGCTGGTGCGCCAGCCGGTTCTCGTCGGTGAGGTCCGTGAACAGCTCGTCGTTGCGCGGCTCGCGGCGGAACGCCTGCACCGCGCGGATGCCGCCGAGCGACTCGACGAAGTGGACGATGACCAGCGCCACCGCGTCCCGAGTGCGCCGGTATGCGACCGCCGAGTTCCGGCGGAACCAGGCCGACAGCCACAGCAGCAGCGGGAAGCTGGCCAGCGCGACCAGCGCCAGTCGCCAGTCGAGCAGGAGCAGCACGACCGCGATCGACACGACGTTGAGCGCGGCGAACACCAGGTCGTCGAGGCCGCCGTCGACGAGTTCGCCGATGGCGTCGACGTCGGAGGTGAGCCGCGAGATCACGCGTCCGGACGTGTACTTCTCGTGGAACGCCAGCGACAGCCGCTGGAACTGGTCGTACACGCGGCGGCGCAGGTCGAGCAGGACAGCCTGCCCGATCCGACCCGAGGCGACGAGGAAGCCGCGCTTCGTGGCGTACTCGACGACCGACGCGACCGCGAAGGCCACCGTGACGCCGACGAGCGTCGTGACGTCGCCGTCGCTGACGACCGGCGGGATGCCCTCGTCGATGCCGATCATGACCAGGTACGGACCGGCCAGCCCGGCGATGTTCTGCACAAGGATCAGCGCGGTCGCCCAGCCCAGCAGCCTCTTGTGCGGGCGGAGGAGCACGCGCAGCAGCCGCCGGCTACGCGTGCGCAGGCGGATCGTGGTCTCGGCGGTCAGGTCGCCGGCCTCTTCGGCGGCGATCCCTCGCCAGTCCTGCGTGGTCACGAGACGGCCTCCGGAGTGAGCATCGCAGCGACGGAGGAGCGAGGAGCGGAGCGGAGGTGGTCGGCGGCACGGTCACGACAGCGTCACCTCCTCTGCGGTCGCGGACAGCACGTCGCGGTACGACGGCACGGTGGCCATGAGTTCGGAGTGGGTGCCGACCGCCGTGATCGTGCCGCCCTCCAGCAGCGCCACCCGGTCGGCCAGCGCCACCGTGGACGGCCGGTGCACGACGAGCAGCGCGGTGGTGCCGACGAGCACCCTGGCGAGGGCCTCCTCGACGAGCGCCTCGGTGTGCACGTCGAGAGCGGACAGCGGGTCGTCGAGGACCAGCACTCGCGGGCGGCCGAGCACGGCACGGGCCAGCGCGAGCCGCTGCCGCTGGCCGCCGGACAGTGAGAGGCCCTGCTCGCCGATCCGGGTGTCGAGACCCCACGGCAGCTCGTGGACGAACTCCGCCTGGGCGATCCGCAGCGCCTCGCCGATCTCGTCGTCGGTGGCGTCGGGGCGGCCGAGGGTGAGGTTCTCGCGGACGCTCGCCGAGAACAGGGTGGGATCCTCGAACGCGGTGGACGCGATCGTCCGCAGCGCCGGCAGCGTCAGGTCGCGGATGTCCCGGCCGTCGAGCGTGATCCGGCCGCTGGTGACGTCGTAGAGCCGCGGCGCGAGCGCAGTGAGCGTGGTCTTGCCGGAGCCCGTGACGCCGACCAGGGCCAGGGTCTCGCCCGGCGCGATGTCCAGGTCGATGCCGTGCAGCACCGGCCGCTTCGCGCCCGGGTACTGGAACGACACGTTCTCGAACCGCAGCCGTCCGGGGCCGTCGTGGGTGCCTCCGGCGCCAGGCTGGTCCACGATGGACGGTTTCGTGTCGAGCACCTCGTAGAGCCGGTCGGCGGCGGTGGCCGCCTCCTGCCCGACGGTGAGCAGCCAGCCGAGCGAGTCGACCGGCCACACCAGCATCAGCAGCAGCGCGACGAACGCCACCAGCGTGCCGATCGTCAGCTCGCCCCGCGCCACCGCGAGCGATCCGACCAGCAGGATCGTGGCCAGCAGCACGTTCGGCACGACGTCGAACGCGGCCCAGTACCGCGCCACCAGCCGTGCCTTGCCGACCCCGATGTCGTGCAGCGAGACGGCGCCCGTGTCGAACTTCGCCTGCACGAACGGCCGCCGACCGAACGACTTGATCGCCCGGATGCCGACCGCCGACTCCTCGACGAACGTGGCCACGTCGTCCTGCTGGTCCTGCATCTGCCGGCTCATCACCAGATACCGCCGCTCGAACTCGCGCGAGATCACCGCGAGCGGCACGGCACCGAACGTGACGAGCAGGCCGAGCGGCCAGTAGAGGTTGATCAGCAGCATGGAGACCACGATGTACGTGGCGGTGTTGATGATCAGGAAGACCAGGCCGAACGACAGGAACCGCCGGATCACGTTCAGGTCGCTGAACGCACGTGACACCAGCTGGCCGCTCTGCCAGCGGTCGTGGAACGACACCGGCAGCCGCTGCAGGTGGGCGTAGAGGTCGTTCCGGATCGCGTTCTCCAGCCCCGACGCGGCGCTCGCGTGCATCCAGCGGCGGAGGAACGCCATGCCCGCCTCGGCGATGCCCAGCGCGATGGCCAGCGCGGCGAGCAGTGGCAGGCCGTGTGCGTCCCCCGCGCGCACCGGCCCGTCCACCACCCGCTGGGTGACCAGCGGAACCACGATGCTCGCCCCGACGCCGAGACCGGCGGTAGCCACCATCAGCACCATCTGGAGCGCGTACGGCCGGAGGTAGGTCCGGATCCGCCACAAATTGGCCAGGGGGTGCCGAGGTGGCTTCGTATCAGGGGGCATATTCCGACGGTACGGCGCGCGGCCAAAGCATTTTCCGACCGCGCGGCGTACGGCGGTCTTCGGCGCCATAGCGCGGAAAGAGTCGCTCAGGCGCGAGGCGCGGCGGTCGGCAGGCGGTCGAGGCGCTTGGCGTCCGGCCAGCGCACCTGCGTTGCCCAACCGGCCAGCTCGAACCAGCGGATCAGGCGCGCTGAGGAGTCGATCTGTCCACGCTCGACGCCGTGCCGCGCGCACTTCGGGTCGGCGTGGTGCAGGTTGTGCCAGGACTCGCCCATCGAGAAGATCGCGAGCGGCCAGAAGTTGGTGGCCTTGTCGCGGGTGCTGTAGGGCCGGTCGCCGATGATGTGGCAGATCGAGTTCACCGACCACGTGACGTGGTGCACGAGGAAGATCCGGACGAAGCCGCCCCACAGCAGGGCGGTGAGCGCACCGGACCAGCTCATCGTGAGCAGCCCGCCGAGCAGCGCGGGCAGCGCCAGCGATCCGAGGGCGAGCACGGGGAACGCGCGGTGCAGGAATACGAGGTCGCGGTCGGCCACCAGGTCGGGTGCCCAGCGACGGGTGGACGCCTGCTCGCGCTCGAACAGCCAGCCGACGTGCGCGTGGACGAAGCCGCGCAGCAGGCCGGTGACGCTCTCGCCGTAGCGCCACGGCGAGTGCGGGTCGCCCTCGGCGTCGGCGTATGCGTGGTGCTTGCGGTGGTCGGCGACCCAGCGGATCACGGGACCCTGGAGCGCCATCGAGCCGGCGATCGCGAGCGTGATCCGCAGCGGCCGGTTGGCGACGAACGAGCCGTGGGTGAAGAGGCGGTGGAAGCCGACGGTGATGCCGAACGCGGTGAAGACGTAGAACGCGACCAGTAACGCCAGGTCGAGCGCGGTGACGCCGCGCCCCCAGGCGATCGGGATGGCGGCGACGACGGCCAGCGGCGGTAGGCCGACGACGAGGCCGACCACGGGAAGTTCCCAGCCGGGGCGGCGTTTGATGCCCGGCGCCACGGCGCGGGGAGCCGGGGCGGTGCTGGTCTGCGTCATTGGCGACTCCGAGGTTCCTACGGTCGAGTAACTTACGCTTGCGTAACCGTAACCTACGGTGCCGTAGGAATCAAGGCCCCGGCGCGCGTCCCCCGGTGTGGCCCCGAAATCCCTTAACCGTCGGCGCGCATGCGGATCCTGCACACGTCCGACTGGCACGTCGGGCGCTCGTTCCACGGGCGGGATCTGCTCACCACACAGGCGGGCGTGCTCGGCGGCATTGCGGACATCGTCGCCAGCGAGGGTGTTGACCTGGTCTTGATCGCCGGTGACCTCTACGACCGCGCGCTGCCCTCCGCCGAGGCCGTGCGCGTCTGCGGCGAGGCGCTGGGCCGCATCCGATCGACGCCGGTGCCGAGATCGTCCTGATCTCGGGCAACCACGATTCGGCGTCCAGGCTCGGGTTCGGCGCGGGGTTCCTCGCGGCCGGCGGGTTGTACATCCGCACCGACCCGGCGGCGATCGACAAGCCAATCCTCTTCGGGGACGTCGCCGTCTACGGAATTCCCTACCTGGAGCCCGAAACCGCGCGGCACGCGCTCAACGTGACCGCCGCCCGCAGCCACGAGGCGGTACTGAGCGCTGCGATGGAGGCGATCCGGGCCGACCTCGCGAGCCGGAAGGACACGCGCGCCGTGGTGCTTGCCCACGCGTTCGTCACCGGCGGCGACGGCAGCGACAGCGAGCGCTCGATCGCGGTCGGCGGAGTGGAGACGGTGCCGGCCGGCGTGTTCGACGGCGTCGACTACGTCGCGCTCGGGCACCTGCACGGCGCGCAGCAGCCGGATCCGTCCCGGCCGTGGCTGCGCTACTCCGGCAGCCCGCTCGCGTACTCGTTCTCGGAGGCGCTGCAGCGCAAGTCGGTGTGGCTGCTGGATCTCGACGCGTCCGGCCTGGGTGACGTGCGGCGCGTCATGCTGCCGGTGCCGCGCCCGCTGTCGACCCTGCGCGGGCGCATCGACGACCTGCTCGCGGATCCCGCTCTTGCCGAGGTCGAGGAGCACTTCCTCGCCGTCACGCTGACCGACCGCGCCCGGCCGCTGGAGCCGATGCGCCGGCTGCAGGAACGGTTCCCGCACGCCGCCACGCTGGAGTGGGAGCCCGAGGGCGGTCGTCCCACCGGCGACGCGCCACCGCGGGTGGGCACCGGTGAGCGCGACGACGTGGCGGTTGCGGCGTCCTTTGTGGAGTACGTACGGAACACGCCGGCGGACGAGGACGAGCAGCTCCTGCTGGAGGCGGCGTTCGCGGCGGGGAAGGCCGACCGGTGAGGCTGCACACGCTGGAGCTGGCCGCGTTCGGCCCGTACCCGGACGCCACCACGATCGACTTCGACGCGCTCGGTGCCGACGGCCTGTTCCTCCTCTACGGCGAGACGGGCGCGGGCAAGACCACCGTGCTGGACGCCGTCGCGTACGCGCTGTTCGGGCGGGTGCCCGGAGCCCGGCAGCAGGCTGGGCGGCTCCGCTGCGACCACGCCGATCCGGCCACGCCGCCGCGCGTGCGGCTGGAGCTGACCCTGGCCGGGCGGCGGTTCCGGGTCACCAGGTCGCCGGAGTGGCAACGGCCCAAGCTGCGCGGCGAAGGCACCACGAGAGAGCAGGCCAAGGCAGTCCTGGAGGAGTCACGCGACGGCGCATGGCATGGCGTCTCCACGCGCATCGACGAGGTGTCGCACCAGCTCCAGGAGTGGCTCGGGATGAGCGCCGAGCAGTTCTTCCAGGTCGCGCTCCTGCCGCAGGGCGAGTTCGCCCGCTTCCTGCGCGCCGAGTCGGGCGAGCGTGAGGAGCTGCTTGAGCGGCTGTTCGGCACCCGCCGGTTCAGCGAGGTCGAGAGCTGGCTCGCGCAGCGGCGGCGGGACGCGAAGAACGAGGTGGCCGCCGTCGAGGAGCAGCTGCGGGCGATCGTCGCGCGGCTCTGCCAGGCGGCGGGTGTTCGTGGACGAGCCCGCGCTTGCCGGACGCAGCGATCCTGGCGCGACGGGCTGGTCGAGGCGGCTTCGGCAGGTGCGACCGCCTTGGGTCTCACGGCCGAAACCGCGACTGCCGCGCTGCGGGCCGCCGAGGCGGAGTCGGAGCGGGTCACGGCGCTGCGCCGCAGGCACGAGCGCTGGGTCGACGCCCAGGCCCAGCGGGAGCGGGTGGTCGAAGGCCGCGACGAGCAGGTCGCCCGGCTCGCGCGGATAGCGGCGGCACGGCGGGCAGCACCGGTACGGCCGCTGCTCAGGGCATGGCGCACCGCCGCCAACGCGCAGCCGCCGCTGCGGAGCAGGAAGCCTCGCGGTTTGGGCGACATGTTGACGGCTATGGCCGCGAAGATGTCGCCCAAAGCCGGGAGTTACGCGACGAGGCGTCCCGGCTCGCGGCGCTGCGGGACGACGCAGCCGCGCTGCCCCGCGCCGTTAGCCGGCCTGCGCGAGATCGAGGCGCAACCGCACGGCGCTGGCAGGGGAGGACGAGCGGCGCACCGCACGCCTCGACGCGCTGCCCGGCGAGATCGAGGCAGCGCGAAAGGAGCTGGCGGGCGCCGAGCGGGCCACGGAACGGCTGGGCCCGCTGACCGAGCAGGTGACGAGGGTCCGCGCTGGAGCTGGGCGCCGCACGCGAGTTCACCGAGGGCGAGGTGGCGCTCGCCGCGGCACGGCAGCGCGTGCTGATCGTCGTGGAAGCCCACCAGGCTGCTCGCGACATCGTGCAGGACCTGCGCGAACGGCGTCTCGCCGGTATCGCCGCCGAGCTGGCGGAGCGGCTGGGCGCCGGCGATCCGTGCCCGGTCTGCGGCGGGCTCGACCACCCGGCACCGGCGCGGCCGTTCGGCGGTCAGCGGGTCACCGAGGAGATGGAGATGGAGGCTGCTTCGGTCGAGGAGCGGCGGCGCGCGGACCGCGAGGCCGCCGAGGGCGAGGTCGCACGGATCGAACGTGACCAGGCACGCCTCGCCGGGCTGGCGCACGGCCGCACCGAGGTGGATCTCGGCACCGAACTCGCCACCTGTACCGCCGCGCTCGACGACGCCGTCGCCGTCGCCGCCGCGCTTGAACCGGCTCGTTCGGCCCTGGCGCGGCTCGAATCCGAGCAACGGAAGCTCACGGAGGCGGCCCAGGACGCGGCCGCGCGCGCTGCCGCTCTCGACGCAGACGCGGTGACCTTGGCGGACACCGCCGCAGCGCTGCGCGCCAAGCTGGACGCCGCCCGGGGCGAGGACGCCACCGTCGAGGCCCGCCTGGAGCGGCTCTCCGCGCTGGCCGACCGGATCGACGCGCTGCGTGAGGCTCTGCGTGTCGCCGCTGACCGGCGTTCCGCCGCCGCCGAGGCATCCGCCGCTGTGGAGGCAGAGGTTGTGGCCGCCGGGTTCGTCGACCTGGCTGCTGCCGAGGCCGCCCTGGTGGGCGTGGACGATCTGGCGCGCCTGGAGGAGTCGTGCCAGGAGTACGACCGTCTGGACGCCGCGACGGCCGGCGCGCTCGTGGATGCCGCGCTGTCCGAGGCCGATCGAGAGGCGCTGGCCGGTCTCGACGCGTCCCACGTGGACGAGATGCTGGCCGCGGCCCGGTCCGATCACGCGGAGCAGGTCGCGGCGGCGCACCAGGCCGAGGCGGTGCGGGCCGAGGTCACGCGGCTCTCCGCGATGCTTGCTCAGACGTGGCAAGCCGCTGCTCCGGTGCGCGAGCGGGCCGGCCGGATCGTGGCGCTGGCGGATCTCGTCGCGGGCCAGGGCCAGAACGTCCGCCGGATGACGCTGCGCGCCTATGTGCTGGCCGCGCGCCTGGACGAGGTGGCGCGCAGCGCGTCCGAGCGGCTGCGGCGGATGTCGGGCGGGCGGTACTCGTTCGTGGCCACCGGTGACAGCGACAGCCGCCGCGTACGCGCCGGGCTTGGGCTGCAGATCCTCGACGACTACTCGGGCCACACCCGTTCGACCCGGACCCTGTCCGGCGGTGAGAGCTTCATGGCGTCGCTGTCGCTCGCGCTCGGCCTGGCTGACGTGGTCGCCGCCGAGGCGGGTGGCGCGCAGCTCGAAACCCTCTTCATCGACGAGGGCTTCGGCAGCCTCGACGCCGACACGCTCGACCTCGTCATGGACACGCTCGACGACCTGCGTGCCGGCGGGCGGGTGATCGGGCTGGTGAGCCACGTCGAGGAGATGCGCCAGCGGATCCCGATGCGGTTGCGGGTGCGCAAGGTCGGCGCTGCCGCCCGCCTGGAACTGGAAGCCGGCTGACGCCGACCCCGCCCCGCCGAGTTTCGGATTTTTGAGGGTGCCGCGGGCTCCGCGACCCTCAAAAGTCCGAGACTCGGGGCTGGGTGCGGGGGTCAGAGGCGCTGCGCGATCACGCGGAGGCGGCGGTAGTCCGCCCACCATGCGCCGTCCCGCCACAGCTGGGGCCGGAGCCGGTCCTCCAGCTCGGCCAGGAAGGCGTCCGGGTCGGGCACGCCGTCCAGCAGGTGGGCGCCGAACATCCGGACCCAGTTCGCGAGGCCGTGGTCGCCGTCGAGCCGGGTCGGGCGGTCGAAGATCTCGGCGCGTTCGACGTCGAAGCCGGCGTCGCGCAGCACCGCGCTGTACTCGTCGGCGGTGGGGAAGTACCAGGTCTCGGCCGCCGGCTCGGTGCGCAGCGCGGCCACGCCCTCGCGGATCGCTGCGACGTTGCCGGCGCCGCCGAACTCGGCCACGAACCGCCCGCCCGGCCGCAGTGCGCGTACCAGAGCGGCGGCGACCTGCCTGGCTTCCGGGATCCAGTGCAGGACCGCGTTGGAGAGGATCCCGTCGAACGGGCCGCCGTCGAGATCGCGCGCGTCGGCCACGGACACGGGCAGGCCGGGATGCCGGGCGAGGGCCTGCTCGATCATCGCCGGGCTGGAGTCCACGCCGATCGCGTCGACGCCGGCAGCGCGCAGCGCCGCGACGTGGTCGCCGGTGCCGCAGCCCAGGTCGAGGATCCGCTCGCCGGGCTTGGCGTCGAGCAGGGCCAGCAGCTCGCTGCCGTGCGCGGTGACGAAGTGATGCCGGCTGTCGTAGAGATCGGCGTCCCAGATCATGATCCCCAGGCTAGGGTTCGATCTTAGATTTTGGGATCGTTATCCCATTGTCTGAGAAGCCGCCGTGTATCGCCGAGTTCACGAGGGCGCGTACCTGCGGCACTGTCCACGCCGCCGCGGCGAACGCGCCGATGGCCAGCGCCGGCAGCAGCACCGCGCGCTCGAACCAGCCGTCGACCTTGACCGCGAAGACGTCGGGCACGCCGAACTCCCACCAGCGCTTCCGGTGCCAGATGATCGGCCACAGCACCGGGCAGCCGTGCCGGGTGAGCATGTCGCCGAACGTGTGGATCACGCCGCCCGCACCGACAGCGAGCCCCAGCAGCGGGTACCCCCGGTCGGACGGCAGCGTCATGATCGCCAGCGCCGCCGCGCACGCGGACAGCGCCGTGACGAGGATCCAGCCGCTCTTGCGCGCCGCCTCGGCCATCAGCCCGCGCACCGCGAGCCCGAACGTGAAGAACAGCACGCCGATCACCGCCGGCTTGCCGACCGCCTCGCACAGCCACGCGACCCCGGCGCCGAGCAGGATGTTGAAGAGCCACGTGTGCGTGAGCGTGCGGTGCCCGTTGGTGCGCTTGTCGTCGTGGCGCGTCTTCGTGAGGCGGTAGACCGCGAGAGCGAACTTCTCCACGCACCTCGGCGATGAACAGCGACACGACGCCGAACGTGCGTGCGACGGTGGCGCCGCCGCGGTTCTTCATGACCGCGCCGGAGCAGTCGAGGTCGGGCAGGAGTGCGGAGCCGGCGCAGACGGCGGTGTAGACGGCCAGCTCCAGCGGCGTCTGGTGGTACCCCAGGACCGACGCGGTGAGGCCGGCCCCCGCCAGCCACGCCGTCGCGCCCGACACCGCATGCGTCGGCCCCATCACCATCGCTCGCCACCCCCGTCAGCCAGATCGGATGCACACTGTGCCATCCGTCCACTGTGACGCGTGCCGTCACCCCAGGTGAACGCGCGCGCCGTCAGCCGCGGATTCGTGGGCGAGCAGCCAGCGCTTCAGTTCGACGCCCCAGCGGAACCCGCCGAGGCCGCCGTCGTTGCGCAGCACGCGGTGGCACGGCACGAACAACGCGGTGGCGTTGCGCGCGCAGGCGCTGGCCGCAGCCCGCACCGCTGCCGGACGTCCGGAGAGCGCCGCGAACTCGGTGTAGCTGACCGGCTCGCCAGCGGGAACCTTGCGCAGCACGTCCCAGGCGTGGCTCAGGAACTCGCCCGAGACCTGCCGCACCGGGATCGCGTCGATCGCGTGCAGCTCGCCCGCGTGGTAGTCGGCCGCGGCCTTCGTGAACTCGCCCAGGTCGGCGCGTTCGGTGAGTGACGTCGGCCGCAAGGACGGGTGGATCACGGCGAGCAGGTCGTCCGGGTCGGCGGTCCAGCCGCTCGCGAGCACGGCGTCGTCGGTGGCGACGATCGTGAACGGGCCGGCTGGCGTGGTCAGTGTCGAGATGTACGTCATGAGGCACTCCGGGAGAAGTAGGCAGCATTCCACAGATCGAGGACGGCGTACGACCGCCACGGCGCCCACCAGGTGGCGCGGGCGGCCAGGGCCTCCGGGTCGTGGGGGAGGCCGAGCGCGGCGGCGCCGTGCCGTACGCCCAGGTCGGTGGGGAGGAACCGGTCGGGGAGGCTGAACGCGCGCATCGCGATGTAGCCCGCCGTCCACGGGCCGACGCCGGGCAGTGCGAGCAGCGTCTTCTCCGCCTCGGCCGGGTCGGCGCCTGGATCGAGCACCAGGTCGCCGCTGGCCAGCGCGGTGCAGACGGCGTGGATCGTGCGCTTGCGTGACTCGGGCATCGGCAGCGTCGCCGGGTCGGCCTCGGCCAGCGCTTCCGCGGTCGGGAAGGTATGCGTGACGGCGTCGTCCGGTGTTTTCAGCTCGGCGCCGTGGTCCGCCACGATGCGGCCGAGGACGGTGCGCGCCGCCGGGACCGAGATCTGCTGGCCGACGACAGCCCGCAGCGCGATCTCGGTGCCGTCGACCGCACCCGGGAGGCGCCGGCCCGGCCTCGCGATCCTGGCCAGCACGTCGTCCCGGCTCAGTGTCGTCTCGATCGCCTCGGGATCGGCGTCCAGGTCGAGGAGGCGGCGGCAGCGCTGTACCGCGCTGCCGAGGTCGCGCAGGTCTTCCAGTCGCAGCGTGCAGAGCACGTGGCCGTCGCCGGGCGAGAGCGTGACCACGCCCGTGCCGTGCGACAGCCGCAGCGAGCGGCGGTACACGGGGCCGCCCGCCTCCTCGATGCCCGTGACCGCGCGGCTGGCGAGGAACGTCCATAGCCCGGCGGCGTCGAACGGCGCGCGGTACGGGAGCCGCAGCGTGAGCGTGCCGGGCGCCGGGTCCGCGCCCTTCAGCCGCTTGGTTCGCAGCGCGGTCGGCGTGGTGGCGAAGACCTCGCGGATCGTGTCGTTGAACTGTCGCACGCTCGCGAAACCCGCGGCGAACGCGACGTCGGCGAACGACAGCGAGGTGGTCTCGATCAGGATCCGCGCCGTCTGCGCGCGCTGCGCCCGGGCGAGTGCCAGCGGGCCGGCGCCCAGTTCGGCGGCGAGCTGGCGGTGCACGTGCCGCTCGGAGTAGCCGAGCCGGCGGGACAGCCCGCCGACGCCCTCCCGCTCGACGATCCCGTCCGCGATCATCCGCATCGCGCGGCCGACCAGGTCGGCCCGGAGGTTCCACTCGGGCGATCCGGGCGCGGCGTCGGGGAGGCAGCGCAGGCAGGCGCGGAAACCGGCCTGCTGCGCCGCGGCGGCGGTGGGGTAGAAGCGGACGTTCGTGCGCTTCGGAGTGACCGCCGGGCAGCTCGGGCGGCAGTAGATGCGGGTCGAGGTGACCGCGGTGAAGAACCAGCCGTCGAAACGGGAGTCCCGGCTCTGCACCGCGCGGTAGCAGAGTTCAGCGTCGGGAAGGGGCGTCATGACCTCGATACTTACACCGCCGCACGCCCGGTGCTAGCGGGAATCGGACGTGGCCGTGGGTGGGAAAACCGGATGCTCCCCGCGTATCCGCAGCGCTACAACTAGGTGATGGCGGACAAACTGCGGGAGCACCTCGACCACTACGCCCACGGACGCGAACATGCCCGGCTGGCCGACGGTCGCGGCATCCTGGAGCGTGATCGCACGAAGTCACTGGTGTCGCGCGTCCTGCCACCGCCGCCGGCCACGGTCTACGACGTCGGCGGTGGACCGGGTGTCTACGCGCGCTGGCTGGCCGACCTCGGCTATGACGTGACGCTCATCGACCCGTACCCGCTGCATGTCGAGCAGGCCGCGGCCGAGGCCGAGCGCGGCGTCGCGTTCACCGTGCTGGAGGGCGACGCCCGCTCATTGCCTGCCGGGACGGATCGGTCGACGTCGTGCTGATGCTCGGGCCGCTCTACCACCTCATCGAGCACGCACGACCGCCTGCTGGCGCTGGCCGAGGCGCGGCGAGTGCTGAGGCCGGGTGGGCTGCTCGCGGCGGTGGCGATCACCCGGCACGCGTCCCTGCTCGAAAGCGTCGCCCTCGGGCGTCTCGAAGACCCTGAATGCCTGCGCGTGGTCAACCGGGCCGTCGCCACCGGCCACCATGAGCCGACGGATCGTCGATGGGTTCACCCGTGCGTACTTCCACCGTCCCGAGGAACTACGCGACGAGGTTGTCGCCGCCGGCTTCGGTCGAGGTCGACCTGCTCGGAGTCGAGGGACCCGCGTGCTGGTTGCCGGAGTTGATCAAGCGCGAGGCCCGACCGGCTCCGTGGATGTTCGCGGCGGCCGAGGTGTGCGAGCGGGATCCGCTCGATGATCGGGATGAGCGCCCACCTGCTCGCGTCCGCTGACCGGCCGCGCCGATGACCGGAGCTCGCAGCGCACCGGTCGCAGCACGCGCTCGCCTAGACTCGCCCGTCGTGGCACTCACTCTCGGCATCGTCGGCCTGCCCAACGTCGGCAAGTCCACGCTGTTCAACGCATTGACCAAGAACGACGTCCTCGCGGCGAACTACCCGTTCGCGACGATCGAGCCCAACGTCGGCGTCGTCGGCGTCCCCGACTCGCGGCTGGAGAAGCTCGCCGAGATCTTCGGATCCCAGAAGATCATTCCGGCCGCCGTCTCGTTCGTGGACATCGCCGGCATCGTCAAGGGCGCGAGCGAGGGCCAGGGCCTGGGCAACAAGTTCCTCGCGAACATCCGCGAGGCCGCCGCGATCTGCCAGGTGATCCGCGCGTTCAACGACCCGGACGTCGTGCACGTCGACGGCAAGATCTCGCCCGCCGACGACATCGAGACGATCAACACCGAGCTGATCCTCGCCGACCTCCAGACGCTGGAGAAGGCGCTGCCGCGGCTGGAGAAGGAGTCGCGGCTCAAGAAGGACGTCGCACCGGTCGCTGCTGCCGCGAAGGCCGCTAAGGAGCTGCTGGACGGCGGCACCACGCTGTACGCGGGCGCGGACAAGGCCGGCATCGAGGTCGGGCTGCTGCGCGAGCTGAACCTGCTCACCACCAAGCCGTTCCTCTACGTCTTCAACGTCGACGAGGAGGAGCTGGACGACGAGGACTTCCTCCAGTCGCTGCGTGACCTGGTGGCGCCCGCCGAGGCGATCTTCCTCGACGCCAAGGTCGAGGCCGAGCTGATCGAGCTGCCCGAGGAGGACGCGCGCGAGCTGCTGGCGGCGATCGGGCAGAACGAACCCGGCCTGAACCAGCTCATCCGGGTGGGCTTCCGGACGCTCGGCCTCCAGACCTACCTCACCGCCGGGCCGAAGGAGGCTCGCGCCTGGACGATCCCGGTTGGCGCCACCGCGCCCGAGGCGGCCGGCGTGATCCACTCCGACTTCCAGCGCGGCTTCATCAAGGCCGAGATCGTGTCGTACGACGACCTGATCGCGGCGGGCTCGATGAACGACGCCAAGGCCGCCGGCAAGGTGCGCATGGAAGGCAAGGACTACATGATGGCGGACGGCGACGTGGTGGAGTTCCGCTTCAGCCCAACATCTAAGTGAGATCCTGGAACTAGCCCGAACAACATCGCCCGCTTCCGGCATCGGCCGGTCGCCGAGCGTGATGGTGATCGGTAACTCGCTCATGCGGTCATGGTGTCCGCTCCGCCGATCGGATGCCTTGCATCCGGTTTGCGGACGCGTCCATGCTGCTGTCGGCAGACCAATGCGCTCACCGAGCCCTTGACCAGCCGGTTCAGGGGCTTTGCTGTTGATCTCCCTCGTCGAACATTATCTGATACGTGGGCGGCCACCCCGGCTGCAGAATCCCTGGACCTACACCCGCGATCCACCACTGTTCGCCATCCCGGCGAACGAACACAGGGACCGTTCGTGCTGTCGCACCGGGGGCGAAGAAGTAGTTGCCGTCCTGATCCTGATCCAGGTCGGGCAGGTAGAAGATCTGGACAATCTCAAGGTCAGGAGGTCTTAGCACACGCGAACGCGGCACCACCTGCCGCGATGCCGGCCCACTCGCAGCGCTCGCGAACAGTCCCGCCGCCGCTGGCTGCGGGACCATCACAGCCTTCAAGCGCGCCCGCGCGATCCCGAGATCCAGCATCCCCTGACGATCATCAGCCAGCAGGCGGTAAGCCTCTTCCAGGAGCAGGCCCAACTCGACCTCGTCACGGGCCGAGCCGACGTGCCGCACGATCCGACGCCGACCACCGACCGACTCCGCGATCTGAACCGCCGTGGCCCCCGAGGCCGTACGAACCCGCCGAACCCAGGCCATCCGGCGATCCTACCGACCCGAATTAGTGCCTTGACGAAACACTAACCAAGCCCATCGCCGCAGTTCAGCGCGATCCGGTCCCCAAAAACCTGCCCAGGTGACCCAAGTCAGGTCTGAGAGTCGATGATTCCTGCCGACGGCTCCGGGTTCCGACCATCGGCCACCCGCGCCTTGATCCGTAACTCGGCGAGCAAACTGTCCGTCACCCCCGCTTCTTCTCAAGCAATGAAGTACCAGTACACCGTCTGCCACGGCGGCAAATCCGCAGGTAGATACCGCCACGGGCAGCCCGAGCGCACCACTACAGGATCGCGTTCACGATCTCCCGGCGTGGGTGCTTCTCCGGCCGGCCGGCCTGCCGGCCGTGCTCGGCTCCGGCAACAGCGGCTCGATCAGTGCCCACTGAGCGTCGGTCAGATCCGACCGGTAGCCACGACGAGAGACAGCCACCCGACCACCCTGGCCACACCAGCACCGGTCGTCACGCCGCTACGCCGTCCACATCGGACCTTCTCAAACACGCTCTGACCTGACTTGGGTCACCTGGACAGGTTTTCGGGGACCGGATCGCGCTGACCTGCGGCGATGGGCTTGGTTAGTGTGTCGTCAAGGCACTAATTCGGGTCGGTAGGATCGCCGGATGGCCTGGGTTCGGCGGGTTCGTACGGCCTCGGGGGCCACGGCGGTTCAGATCGCGGAGTCGGTCGGTGGTCGGCGTCGGATCGTGCGGCACGTCGGCTCGGCCCGTGATGAGGTCGAGTTGGGCCTGCTCCTGGAAGAGGCTCACCGCCTGCTGGCTGATGATCGTCAGGGGATGCTGGATCTCGGGATCGCGCGGGCGCGCTTGAAGGCTGTGATGGTCCCGCAGCCAGCGGCGGCGGGACTGTTCGCGAGCGCTGCGAGTGGGCCGGCATCGCGGCAGGTGGTGCCGCGTTCGCGTGTGCTCAAGACCTCCTGCGGGCTGTTGTACGACGCTCTGGCTGGGGTGTATGCCAGCCTTGGCTTCGACATCGTGGCTGATGAGGTCTTCCGCGATCTGGTGATCGCGCGGATCGTGGAGCCGACCAGTCTGCTCGACATCGACCGTGTCCTGGCCGAGATGGGCCGGGTATCGGCGAGCCTGTCGACCCGCAAACGGACCCTGCGGCGCTGCCGCGCGGGCGCCTACCGCGACCAGATCGCGACCGCTTGCTTCAACCACGCCCTGGCAGGCGGCGATGTGTCGTTGGTGCTCTACGACGTCACCACGCTCTACTTCGAGGCAGACACCGAAGACGACCTCCGCAAGGTCGGCTACTCCAAAGAACGCCGAGTCGACCCGCAAGTGGTTGTTGGGCTGCTGGTCGACCGCCACGGGTTTCCACTCGAGATCGGCTGCTTCGAGGGCAACAAGGCAGAGACGCTCACGATCGTCCCGATCATCAAGGCCT
>CAVUDJ010000020.1:0-8366 GCA_963740215.1 uncultured Actinomycetota bacterium | reverse complement strand
GCATCGCTCCGCGAGCGGCTCGGCGAGGGCGCGGACTCCTTCATCGGCGCCTGCCACCGAATGACCTCGGGCAACCCTCTGCTGCTGCGCCAGCTGCTGCGGGCGCTGGAGGACGAGGGGATCACGCCCGACGTGTCACATATCGACACCGTGCGCGCGGTGGGGTCGCGGGCAGTGTCGGCGCTGATCACGCTGCGGTTGCGCCGGCTGCCCGCCGAGGTCGCGGCAGCCGCGCGGGCGGTCGCGGTGCTGGGCGACACGGCCGAGCTGCCGACGGTCGCGGCCCTCGCGCAGCGGCCCGAGTCCGAGGTGGCCGCCGCGCTCGACGCCCTGAGCCGCAGAGAGATCCTCACCGACGAGGACCATCTCTGCTTCGTCCACCGGTTGATCCGCGAAGCCGTCTACGACGACCTGCCGGCGGGCGAGCGGGCGCTGTACCACGAACGGGCCGCCGGCCTCCTGCAGCGGCAGGGCGCACCAGCCGAACAGGTGGCCGCCCACCTGCTGCGCTCGCCCCGACGCGGCAGCCCGGCGACCGTCGCGATGCTGAGAGCCGCCGCGCAGCCCGCGAGCGCTCACGGCGCTCCGACAGATCGCCGATCCATGTGTGTGGAAGGCCCCTCAACGCTGTCGACTGGCCTCCTACCAGGCGATCGGGCCTCGGGGAATCACCAGTCCGCGAACCGCAAACTCCTCGATCCGCGGCGCCACATCCCACGATGTCCCGTCGGCGGCATCCGCGACCATCGGCGCGACGACTTCACGATTGAACTGGTCGAAGGCCTCCTTCGACTCCCAGACCTCGATCACCTGGAAACCGTCTCCGTCCGGGCAACCGATGTGCAGGAGCACGCTGTCCACCGGAGCGGCGGTTTGCTGCGCCAGGAACCCGGCGTGGACTGCGTCATACGCCTCGATCGGTGCCGCCACATGGGTGACTACGCCGTACACCATTTCTCCTCCTGTTCTTGGTGGATCCCCTCAGACAACCCGCGGCCGCGTGGAGCACGTTGCGTGCAGTTGTCCGGGGTGATCGATTCCTTTTCGGATACTCCGTAGGGTCGACAAGATGTCATCAGCCCGTCGAACGTTCCTACGCTGAATGGGTCAAGCCGAGTGTGGCCCCGAGTGCAGCGGCGCCGGGCCCGCCGAGGTCGGCGTAGCTGGCCGTTCGACCGGTGAGTAGCAGCACGATGGAAAGAATTGGTCCGCGAATCTCCGGGCCTTCCCCCACCGACCACTCAGTATCGGTGGCGATCAGCCGGTAGGACTGGTAGGGCACTGGGCGGAACACGCGGGCCATCCAGCGCCCCTTCTTGGTGGCCTGATAGGACCACAGCTGGGTCGCCGTGATGGCGGCGGTCTTGCTCGGAACCTCCAGTTGCCGCCGGAGCGGGATGGCCATGTCTTGACCGTGCACGATGATGTCGAGCAGCGTCTCTCGCGGGGTCATGCCGACGTTGCTGCGGCGTGAGCCGATTGTGCCGCTGATCTCGGCGATGAGCTGCACAGGCGGGCGGCGGTTGGCGTCGCTGACCGCGGCGGCGTGGATGACGTGGTTCATGCCGCCCGGGTGCCTCAGCAGACCTTTCAGCGCCATCGCCGAAGCTCATCTGCTGCATGGTGAGGTGGGCGGCGACATCGCGTACGCGCCACCCGTCGCAGAGTGAGGCGTGGTCCCACTCCGCCGGTGTCAGGTCCTGGAGCAGCTTCACGGTGCGCATTCGTTGTGCGTCGATGGCCGCCCAAAGCTCGTCGTCGTTCATGCTTGTTCTCCTTTCTTGGGAGTCTTGTCAGGCGTCCAGGACTGAGCCCGTGAAGACGGGTGGCGAGGTGCGGGTGCGCTTCAGCTCGAAGAAGTCGCGGCAACCGGCGAGGAATGCCACTCCGTCGAAGAGGTCCAGCGCCTCCGCTGTGCTCGGGACCGCATTCAGCACCGGTCCGAAGTAGGCGACACCGGCGAAGTGGATGATCGGTGTCCCGCCGTCGACGCCCACCGGCAGTGTGCCCTCCAGGTGACTTCGCCGCAGCGACTCGTCGTACTCGTCGGTGTCCGCAGCACGCACCAGGTGCGCCGGCAGTCCGTGCGCGCTGAGCGCTTCCGCTGCTGCGGTCCGGTACTCCTCGGAGGTCGGATAGCGCCAGCAGTCGAAGATCATCGAGCCGAACGAGGTGTGCCACGCCCGAAAGGCATCCGGCCCATGGCCGAGCCAGACCGCGGTGGCGATCCGCGACGGCCCGGCCGAGCGTTCGAGGTTGGCTTGATAGCTCTCGTCCATCGCCCGGTGCTCGTTGAGCATCTGCAGACTCATCGGGTGGTAGCGGAGGTCGAGGTCGCGGTGCCGTTCGACCTCACGGAGCCAGCACGCCGCCAGCCAGGTGTAGGGACAGATCGGATCGACATAGAGGTCGACCGGGAAGGCCGTGTGCTCGGCGGACAAGGCCCGCGCCTCGGTCGCCCGGCGGGCCGCTTCGGTACGCGCGTTGGTCCCGGGAGCCGGGTTCGTCACGACGCCGGTCGCTAGCCGGTACGCGGTCGTCCGCCTTTCCCAGAGTTGACGATCAGGGCCACGTACCGGTCGCTGTTCCTTGGTCTGCATCTCGATCTCCCGCCGGTCGGTTCACTGCAGACCACAGTGCCGCGTTGCCGCGTTGGCGACATCGTGCGAATTACTCATCCCGCTACTCATCCCGGAGATTGCGGCTCGCCCAGGCGGCGATCTGGGCGCGGTTGGCGAATCCGAGCTTGACCAGGATGTGCTGAACGTGGTTCTGCGCGGTGCGCTCGGAGATCACCAGCCGATCGGCGATCGACCGGTTGCTGAATCCGGCCGTTACCAACGACGCGACCTCCCGCTCACGAGCGGTCAGCGGATCAATGCGCTTCTCCGGTCCGAGCAAGGAGGCGAGCCGATCGGCCCAAGGCGTCATGCCAAGGGTGCGGGCCATCGGTAGCGCGCGACGAGCGACGACTGTCGCTGCCGCTGTGGCACCGGCGCGCCCGTGGAGTTCCGCAAGCTCGGTGTCGGCCTCGACCCCGAAGCCTGGAGCGCCCACCGTGCGGCACATGGCGACTGCGGCCTCCAGTTCGTCGCACGCAGCGTCATACTGCCCGAGCGATGCGGCGCAGCGACCCAGGACGAGGTCGACCGGTCCAAGAAAGTTGCTGCCGCCGCCGCCCGCCGCCACGAACCGCCCTCGGTAGGGTTCGAGCCATCCACGCAGTCTCGCGACATCCTCAAGAGCACCGAGGCTGGCCGCTACTCGGGCCGCGATCGCGAAAACGACGAGTTGTGCGCCTCGGGGTAGGCCCCAGGTGACTGGGTCGCCACATCTGGTGTACAGCGCGGCCGCCTCGTCCAGCCGACCGATGTCGACGAGGACAAAGGCTCTGGCCAATCGCGCGAACCTGTCCCAGCGAACGTCCGTCCCGAAATCCCACGCCGGCGCATCCAACAGTTCAGCGGAGTATCCCCGGTGATGGCCGAGCAGGAGACCGATGGACATGGAGGCACCGTGGACCGCCGGATGGTCGATCCGGACCATCAGCTCGACAGCCTCGCTGAGGAGACGTTGGCCCTCATCGAACTCCGCCCGCGCCAGGGCGAGCATCCCGCGGCTGCTCAAGAGATGCCAACGGGCGTACGGGCCACCAGCGCGCTCCGCGCACCGCTGCAACCCGGCGGTCTCGCCCGCGATCGCCGACAGCCGCCCGTCATACCAATAGGTGTCAATACGCCACAACCGTCCCCACATCTCCAGGTCGGCTCGTCCCGTCGTTGCGCCGAGGTCGAGCATCTGATCAGCCAGGTGGCCTAACTCTTCGACGTCGTCCGGACCACTTCGGACCAGCTGGCGAGCGATCAGCGCATCGACCCGCGCGTCCGTATCGCTGAGGTCGGCAGCTCGGCGAAGCGCGTCGGCGCTCGTTCGGTCGGCCTCCTCGTCCAACGTGAGATACGAGGCGGACTGGCTCAGCCGGGCCAGCAAACGGACCCGGGTATTCGCGTCGTGCCCGTCGTCGGCGAGTGCCGCCGTGCACCATGCGTGAATGTCGCCGTCCCAGGCCGCGTCCCCCGTCGGCTCCAGAGTGAGCGCGGCCCTCGCCAGCAGCTCCGGGGATTCATTGCGTCGGGCGGCGTCGACGGCCGTGGCACAGGCATCGTGGGCTGCGACGAGATGCCCGCTGCGCAGCGCGGCGGCTCCGCGGTCCAGAACGAGCCGCGCGCGGTCGAGTTCGGGTAGACCGCGGGCGTGATCCAGCGCGGCCTGGTAGAGCCGTTCGGCTTCGTCATAGGCCTGTGCTCGCATCGCTTCATCGGCCGCCCGCCGAGCCCACGAACTCGCCTCGGCTGACGCACCCCCCGCCGCGGCGGCGGCCCAGTGGTGGGCGAGCACGCCCAGGTCGTTTCCCGAGGGGTGTCCGGCGGCGGCCTCCAGCGCTTGGGCGGCACGCCGGTGCAGATCGGTGCGATCGGACGCGCGCAGCCGTGACTCGACGATCGTCCGGAACACCGGGTGCTGGAACTCGACCTCGGGGGCCGAAAGCGGTGCGAGGATCCTCACCTGGACGGCCTCTTCCGCAGCGTCGAGGCAGGTGGCGAAATCGAGCCCGAGCATGCGAGCCACCTCTGCTACCTGAAAGCGCTCGCCGAGGATCGCCGCTGCGCCCAACACCCGCCGTACCGGATCGAGCAGCGCGTCCACGCGATATTGGACAAGCTCCCCCAGCGTCCGCGGCAGAGGTTGTTCAGCACGATCCGATTCACTGCTGGCCAGATGTCGAGCCAGCTCGACGACGAACAGCGGGTTGCCAGCGGTGACCGCCAGCACCCGGTCGACGAGGTCGTCGGCTGGAGCACGCAGGCCGCCCGCGACCAGCAGCCGGCGGACGTCTTTGCTGAACAGCCCGGACAGCGGCAGCTCCTCGGTGGCCGCCGCGGCGTCGAGGGCGCCGCGCACCGCGAACCACTCCCTGGCGTGCGGCCCGTCCGACGCGTACGCGCAGCAAACGAGCAAGCGACTCCGACCCAGCGCGCGCAGCACTCGCGGCAAGATGGTCAGCGACGAGATGTCCGCCTGGTCCAAGTCGTCCAGCACCAGCACAGCGGAACCATCGCCGCAGACCGACCGCATCCTGTCCGCAAGCCGCGAGGCGAGGGCACCATCCGCCGCCAGCGGAGAGCCAACAAGCGGGTGCGGCCCGGCGAGTTGTCGCCACATCCAATACGGCGGCGCACCTGGACGGCCGAACATCGGTGGCCAGAGGACGGTCGCGCCGCGCTCCGCGGCCCGATCAGTGAAAAACCGGAACAGCGCGCTCTTTCCGACACCAGCCTCACCGGAGCAGAGCACGACTCGAGGACCCGAAGCGACGGCCTCGTCGAGCGCTCCATTGAGCCGGCCGAGCTCAGCGGCGCGGCCTAGCAGCGAAGGGGAGGCACCCGGCACGGTCATGCATCAATTCTTAGAACACTCCGCTGCACTTTCCTATTGGTTGTTTGGCATGGTCGGGTTGTCGCCAGCAAGCGCCAGCGATTCCCCATTGTCGATCGGTGACGGGCGCTCCTCGGCGGTGGCGGGCGTGGCCACCATCGATCTAAGGTCCACCCCGGACTCCGCGCTGTCGGTGACGAATGGACCGAGTACGGGGTTGTCGCGGTGGAGGAGACGTACTCGACCAGCACCGGCGCTGCAGAGCCGGCGGCACGGCGTAGAACTGGCGCCGGTAGGCGGCACCGGCACGGCGGTGGATCTCGGCGCACTGATCCGGATGCCGCCAGCGCAACTCGGCGTCGAGGGTGTCGCGGGCGATGTCGTGAGGGTAGAGACCCCGCGGGCCGGTCTCGACGATCGACAGGCTCCACAGCCAGGCGAACATCTCATGGGCATCGGGGACGTCCAGCAGCTCGGCCAGCAGCGGTTCGGTCGTCGTCAGCACTTGGGCGCAGGCTTCCAGGGCTCGTCGGTGCTGTGGGCTCGGGACGGTCTCGACGAGGGTGCCGAGGAGAGTGTCGACCACTCCACGCAGCTCCGCCGTCGGCCCTGCCTCGCCGCCCTGGGCGGCGACGTCGGCAACCAGCGCGAGGGCGAGGGGGTGGCCGCGGGTGAAGGCGAGCGCCTCGGCGTGGTGCACGCCGGAGACCCCGCGGCGGTCGAGGAGGGTCCTGCTCTCCTCCCGGTCGAAGTTCCGCAGCTGGATCGACTGCACCAGCCCGCTCCAGCCGGGATCTGTGCGCCAGTTGTGCGGCCACGGTCACCTCGACCTGCCCGCTTACGACGCCTACCTCTCCGGCTCAGTTTCGGACACGGGCTGGGAGGACGAGGCGCTCCAGGCTGCCGTGGCCGAGGCGTTGATCAGACTTCCTGTGCTGGCGTGAAGACTGGCCTCGATCGCTCGGGCACCAAGCCGCAACGACTACGGTCATCCGCGGGAGGCAAGATGAGGATCTGGACCTAATGAGTGGCTCCGGCATCGAGACACCCGCCAACGAATCGTCACCCGGCATGTGTCGGCTGCATCGTAACGGCCGATATGGTCAGCCGGAAGGTCATTCACTGCGCGATATGACCATGGGCTTGACTTCGCGTCCGGTGGGGTTGCGGTCGGTCAGCCGCACATCGTGCCCAGAATTCGCGGATGAGGGTCGATGTGGTCGCCGGCGCCTCCAACGGCACCAGGTAGGCGGCGTCGGGTACTACAGCGGTTCGGCCATCTCGAAGGAGGCGGACGGCGGCCTCGGCCTGGGCCGGGGTGAATCCGGCGTGGTCGCTGCCGGTAATCATCAGCGTCGGCGTTGCTATCTCGGACAGCAGATCGGTCAGGTCCTCCCGGTGTAGCGAGATCGACACGACCGCAGTGCGGAGCATCCGCCGGTCGGCGTGCCGCACGCTGTCGCGGACGAGTTCGACGGCCTCGGGGTCATGCGCGCGGGTGTGCGCGGAGAGCAGCACATCGGTCACCCCGGAGAGGATCAGTTCAATGGGGCCGACCACTCCGTACACGACCAGCAGGAGAGACGTCCGCCGTCGTTCACTACGGGAGAGGGCGGCGACCGGTGTGCCGAGCGTGATCAGGCTCCGACACCGCGCCGACCGATCGGCGGCGAACCGCAGGCCTACATGGCCGCCCCACGCATTGCCCACCCAGTCAACCGGGCCGTCAACCGCCAGCCGGTCCAAAATCTGGCCGGCCGCGGTCACACAGTCCTCGTGGCTGTACCGTCGGCCGGGATCTCCGCTGGCGCCATGGCCGGGGCCGTTGATGATCACCAGCCGGCGATCCTCCATCAGGGTAGGGATGAGCCGCTCCCAGGACCGTTCATCCATGAACAGGCTCGGCCACAGCACGGCTGTGGGGCCGTCACCGACCACCCGAACCGCAAGCCTCCCCACCTTCGTCTCAACCGTGTGTCGTTCCTCCATGGTCCCCTCCAGTTGACAGTGTCAACCTCTAGTATCCTCGCTAGGTTGACACTGTCAATGAAGTCGGGAGAGATATGACAGGACCGGCATCCGGCGAAGAACAGCGGCTGGGACCGAAGCTCCTTCGAGCGGCCCTCCAGCGCCTCGCCGACGTGCCGGCGGAGCGGATCAGCCTGCGCCAGATCGCTCAGGAGCTGGGGGTCAGCCACCAGGCGCCGTACGTACATTTCGGCAGCCGGCGACGTTTCTTGGCGGCCGTCGCCGGCACGGGAATGGCAGAGGCGACGTTACGGGCCCGCGCGGTCGTGGCGGCGGCCGACGATCACCCGCCCGCCCGACTGCACGCTCTCGCCGATGCGTACCTGGCCTTCAGCCGCGAGCAGCCCCACGTCCACGACCTCGCGAACGGACCAACCGTCGCCAAGAGCGACCATCCCCTGCTCCAGCAGGCCGCGATCGGATACTGGGATCTGCTCCACGACACGATCGCGGCCTGCCAACCGGCCGGAACACCCGAAGCCGAGGTCCTTCGCCGAGCCGCCGTTACCTGGGCGACGGTGTACGGCATCTCCCGCCTCTCCGCATTCGGGCAACTCCCAGCCTCAGTCCCCGCCTCGGCCGACGAACTGATCCACGGTGCCATTGACGAGCTGATCGCGGGCTGGCAAGAAACCGGTGGATCGCTACCCTCGCGAATGTGATCGGCTTCAGTATCACCGGGCGGCCCAGGGGGGCCAGGGAATGGTGCGTCATAAACCTCGACCGCGCTCACGAGATCCGGATCATCACGCTGCCCAATTCCCCGGTCGTATCGGTCCGGGGCGCTGTCGCTGATGGGTTCGGTGAGGGCTGGTTGGTCCAGCGGAAGCACCTGGAACGATGCTTCCGCAAGCTCGGCGTCCGGGATCGACTCAATGCGGTGCGAGTCGCCCGGGTTGGCC
>CAVUDJ010000019.1:0-2230238 GCA_963740215.1 uncultured Actinomycetota bacterium | reverse complement strand
GACGGTCTCGCCGCGCACCTGGCGGACGTCCGTGGTCAGCCGGATGCTGGCGCCGGCCCCGGTCGCCGCGTCGGCCAGGGCGTCGGTGATCTGCCCGAAGCCGCGGCGCGGGTAGTAGAAGACGCGGCCCTGTCCGTCACCGCGACGGAACAGGACGCGGCGGGCGATCTTGAGCGGCGTGTCGGCCGAGACGCGCTTCCGTGCCTGCTCGGAGTCGATCTCCTCGCCGTCGAGGCCCCAGAGCTTGCGGGCGTACGGGGCGTAGAGCGCGTCGTACAGCGTGGGGCCGAGGCTGCCGCGTAGCGCGCTCGCGTAGCTGTCTGTCCTGCTCCCGCGCCGGAGCGGCCCGGTGAGGGTGTCACGCGCGACGCCGGCCACCATGCGCGGCGGCAGCGCGCGGGCCAACTCCGGTACGCGCAGCGGGAAGCCGACCCACGAGCCGCCGATGCGCAGCCGCCCATGCCGGGGACGGAGCTGCAGGTCGTCGCCGAGGAGCCGCTGGAGATCGGCGAGGACCGCGGGCGGCGTGGCCGGGTGGAGGCGGTGGCTGCCGTGGTCGACCCGGACGCCGGCCACGTCGAAGCTGCCGGCCATCCCGCCGACCGCGCCGGCCCGGTCGAGGACCGTGACGCTCAACCCGCTGCGGGCAGCCCGCCAGGCGGCGGCGAGTCCGGCCGGGCCGGCTCCGAGTACGACGAGGTCAGCGCTGGTCGGCATGCCGTGACCCTATCTACGCTCGTCGGCGACTTCGTGTACCCCCTGAATGCTCCCGCCAGGGTGTGCGCACGCGCTGTCGGGAACATTCAGGGGGTTCCGCCGGCTCCTCGCACACGGATCGCGGTGAACGAGCTGATCGTGCGAAGCCGCTCGACGTACGCCGCTTCGACCGCGGCGCGCACGGCTGACGGATCCCGGCGCAGTTCGGCGGGTGTGAAGTGCAGCACGAGCGCGCCGTGACGGGCGAACAGGTTGTGCCGGCGCATCGTCTGCTGCCAGCCCGCCGGCGTCAGGTGGTATTCGCGCGAGTCCATCTCCAGCGCGATGCCGACCTCGACGATCCAGCCGTCCGGCGTGGGCATCCGCGTACCGTCCGCCGCGACGAGTCGCGGGTTCCAATGGATCACCGGCAGCACGTCCGACTTGGCCAGTTCGGTGCGCAGCTCTGCCTCCGGCGCGGACCGTGCGCCCGCCGCGATCTCGGCCAGCGCGGATCGGAGCAACGCGCTGCGCGGAGTCGGCCCGCCGTCGAGTTCCGCGAAGAGTTCAGCGGGCGTGGTCCTGCGAGCCTGCACGGCTTCGGCGACGCAGGCTCGGACCTCGGTGAGGTCTGCGGACGTACGCGCCCTCCCGACTGCGCGCACCACTGAGCAGACGCGAAGGCCGCCACGGATCCGGGACATCGGGTCGAGACGCGTGGTGCGCTGGACGACGACGAATCCGGCCGAGCGACGCCGGACGGTGTGCGGCACGAGGACGTGCACCAACTCGGTGTGCGGCACGTACCGGAAGCCGTGCCACCGCAGTGCGGCGGCACCAGTGACCTGCGACTCGGCGCCTGCGTGCAGGAGTGCCGCGGTGAGGCGCTGGTTCGCGTCGAGCGCGCCGGGAAAGGCCGCGTACAGGCCGGGCAGGACGCGTTGCCAGCGCCGGCTGCGGATCCGCCAGCGCACGGTGTCGAGGCTGACGCCGACCGTGCGGAGTTGGTCGCGGCGGATGAGGTGCCGCTGACGGTCGAGCAGCGTGTCTAACTCGGGCATCCGAGCAGTCTTCCGCTCTCGGTGGTCCCAGGCGGGCGCGAAGCGCCCTGCCTGTGGATAACCCCCTACCCCCTGAATGTTCCCGGCAGGGTGTGCGCACGCGCTGCCGGGAACATTCAGGGGGTTCAGAAAATGGGTTGGTCCGGCGTCAGCGAGCGGTTAGCGTCGCCGCGAACGCCCTGAGTCGGTAGGAGGTGAGAGCGATGTACACCGTCGTGTTCATGTGCTCCCGCCCCGCTCGGGCGACTTCGCGGGTCTGACCGGGAGCGCGTATCCCTGGAAGGACCTGTGTCCATGACCGATCTGGTCATCCGCCCGCTCGTCGCGGGCGAGGAAGAGCTGTTCCTGTCGTTCCCCGATCCACATCTGGTGGGTCCGGCGTCCACCGGCCCGATCCGCGATGTGTTCGCGGCCGAGAAGTACCGTCCGGAGTGGCTCTGGGTGGCGCTGCGTGGCGGCACGGTGGTCGCGCGTGCCGCCTGGTACGGCGGTCCCGAGGACGCCGAGCCCGGCATGCTCAACTGGTTCGACTTCGATGATCCCGAGGTAGGGGTGGCGCTGCTGCGGGCCGCACCGTTCCGCGTCGACTACTGCCTGGTCCTGCCGCCCGACTGGCGTGACGACCCCGCCGTGAAGGCGCAGGCCGACGCCCGCGTCGACGCCGCCGAACGCGCCGGCATGACGCGCTGGATCGAGCGACTCCGCTACACCTGGACCCCAGCCGCCGGCGTGCCCGCCCGCACCGGACGGCTGGAGTACCGGCCCGAACCCGACGACGACGTGGTCCTCGACGTGCTGCGGCGGATCCACACCGCAACGCTCGACGGGCACTCGCTACGACACGGTGATCCCGACTCGTCGGCGAAGGACGAGTTGGAGTTCCTGCTCTGGCTACCGGGCCCGCGCGACTGGTGGCGGATGGCGTACACGCCGGACGGCGAGGTCGTCGGGCTCACCGTGCCCAGCCGGAACTACTTCGGACCGGTGATCGGCGTGATCGGCGTCGTGCCCGAGCAACGTGGCCACGGGTACGGCTACGACTTGCTGGTCGAGGCCACTCACGTGCTCATCGAGCAGGGCGCGGAGCGCATCGCCGCAGCGACCGACGTCGGCAATGCACCGATGGCCGCCGGGTTCGCCCGCGCCGGCTACCCGATCACCCAGCGCCATCTGTTTCTGACGCACTAGGGGTGGTCCGCCGCCGGCGAGGAGCCTTCTTCGCCGGCGGCTTGCCCTCGGCCGCCGGGGGCGTCGCGCTCTTGGCGGGCGGCTTGCTCTCGGCCGCTGGGGGCGTCGCGCTCTTGGCGGGCGGCCTGCTCTCGGCCGCCGGGGGCGTCGCGCTCTTCGCCGGCGGCGTGCCTCGGCCGCCGTGGCTTCCGGCGACAGCGCCACTAGGTCGGCAGCCTTGTCACCCGCCACCTTCGTGCCTTCGGCGGTCGGCCGAGCCTCGGCCGAGGCTGGTTCCGGAGCGGCGGCCGGCTGCGCGAGAGCCGCGCCATCCGCCGGCCGAGCCGCGACCAGACGCTCCACGGCTCCGGTCAGCGTGTGCAGTTCGTCGGCGAGATACCCGGCGAGGACGTCGATGTCCGGCACGAGCTCGCGACACCCGATCAGCCCGAAGTACAGCCGGTCGCGGTAGCTCATCACGGTGATGTTCATGCCCTGGCCGTCGGTGATCGCCGACACCGGGTAGTACGCCTGCAGCTCGGCGCCCGCGCAGTACAGCGGGATGTTCGGGCCGGGCACGTTGGAGATGATCAGGTTGAACGGGCTGACCCGTTCCAGCAGCCGCAGCCGGGCAGACAGTCGCCATGCCTGGTTGGCGAGCACGGGCGCGGCGAACTGGCTGACGTCGGCGAGCAGGCTGGCGGGGATCGCGTTGTGCTGCTCCTTCGCGGCCCGCATCGCCTCGTGCGTGGCGCGCAGCCGCTCGACCGGGTCGGCGAGGTGGGTTGCGAGCGCGCCGAACATCATCGAGACGCGGTTGCCGTGCGTCCCCTCCTGATCCTCGGTACGCACGGACACGGGAACCGCCGCGACCAGCGGCACGTCGGGCAGCGCGTGGTGGTCGGCGAGCCAGCGACGCAGCGCACCCGCGCACAGCGCCATCACGACGTCGTTGACGGTGAGACCCGCGGCGTTCTTGATCCGCTTGACCTCGCTGAGCGGCAGGTCACAGAAGGACCACCGCCGGTGCGGCGTGATGCTCGCGTTGAACGGCGTGCTCGGCGCGCGGAGCAGGGTCGGGGCGAGGACCGCGTCGGAGTCGTCACCACCGCCGAACGGCAGGAGGGTCGACACGAGCCCGGGCGCGAGCTTGAGGAGGCCGGCTGCCAGCTTGATGGCCCGCACCGGTTGCCCGGCGAGCGACACGGCACTGCGCGCCAGCAGGTACAGCGGCCCCGGCGGCTCCTCGCCCGCCGGCGGCGCCACCCGGAACTCGCGTCCCTCTGGCGAGAGGTCGAGCACCGCCGCGAGGATGTCGTTGCCGGACACACCGTCGATCGCCGCGTGGTGGACCTTGTTGTAGATCGCCAGGCGGCCGTCCTTGAGCCCGGAGATCAGGTACATCTCCCAGAGCGGACGGGACCGGTCGAGCGGGCGTGCGTGCAGCCGGGCGACCTGCTCGGCGAGCTGGCGGTCGTCGCCGGGGGAGGGAAGGGCCAGCTCCCGGACGTGGAACTCGACGTCGAAGTCCTCGTCCGCGACCCAGTACGGCTGGTCCAGCCCAAGCGGCACGTCCACGAGCCTTCGCCGGAACAGCGGCACCAGCCCGAGCCGGCTCTCGATCACCCTGGTGAACCGCTCGAACGTGAACGGCTCGGGTGAGGTGACCGGGTCGATGATGCACACGCTGCCGACATGCCCGTACACGCTGCGGGTCTCCATCGCGAGGAATCCGGCATCGAGTCCGCTCAGCTGCTCCACAGTCCCATCATCGCCGTTGTGAACGGTTTGCGGTGACGAATGATAGGAAGCAGGCATGACGCAGGAACGATCGCGGTGGACGGATCTCGGCGGACCGGTGCACTACCTGGACTACGGCGGGCCGGCCGACGGGCCCGCCATCGTCTGCGTCCACGGGCTGGGCGGGTCCGCGGTGAACTGGTCGGCAGTGGCGCCGCTGCTCGCCGAGCGGTGCCGGGTAGTCGCGATCGACCTCCCCGGGCACGGCCTGACGTTCGCCGACGGCCGGCGCACCGAGGTCGCGGCGAACCGTGAGGTGCTGCACCGGTTCGTCCGCGAGGTGGTCGGGCGCCCTGCGATCCTGATGGGCAACTCGATGGGCGGCATGATCTCACTGCTCCAGGCGGCGGCCGAGCCCGCGGACGTGACCGGCCTGGTGCTCGTCTGCGCGGCTGTGCCGTTCGTGGTGACCCGGCCGGATCCGCTGGTCACCGCCATGTTCGCTGCCTACGGCACGCCGTTCGTGGGCCGCTCGATGTTGGCGGCGCGGCGCAGGTTCATGCCTCCGGAGCGCATCGTCGACATGACGTTGAGGCTCTGCACGGTCGATCCGTCGCGCATCCCGACCGACGTGGTCGAGGAGCACTACGCCGTAGCCCGCGCACGCACCCGCTACGGCGCCGCCAACCGTGACTTCCTCGCCGCTGCGCGATCCGTGGTGAGGACCGGCGCAGGCGTGCGGGCGACGAGCTACCGCAACGCGATCCGGAGCATCAAAGCCCCCGTACTGATGCTCCAGGGCGACCAGGATCGCCTCGTGCCGCTCGCTGCCGCACGCGCGACGGCGCGGGCCAACCCGGGCTGGCGGCTGGTCGTCCTCAACGACGCCGGTCACGTTCCGCAACTGGAGTGGCCCGACGAGGTGGCCGGCGCCGTGCGCTACTGGCTCGACGGTGCGGGCGCCGACGCGGCGAGGGCGGCGTCCGCATCGGGCTCGGACAGCGCGTGACGTAGGTTTGGGCCGTTTCCGTTACGAGCACAGGAGGGGTCCACATGGCTCTGGAGAAGCCCGAGGTCGATCCGTTCGAGGGGGCGCCGCCGGCCGACCTCGTGGTCCAGGACATCACGGTGGGCGATGGTGAGGAGGCTCGGCCGGGCCAGCTGGCCACCGTCCACTACGTCGGGGTGTCGCACTCGACGGGCGAGGAGTTCGACGCGTCCTGGAACCGGGGCGAGGCGTTCAGCTTCCCGCTCGGCGGCGGACGCGTCATCGCCGGCTGGGACCGTGGCGTCGCCGGGATGAAGGTCGGTGGCCGCCGCAAGCTGGTCATCCCGCCGCACCTGGGCTACGGCGACCGCGGCGCCGGCGGCAAGATCAAGCCGGGCGAGACGCTGATCTTCGTGGTCGATCTCGTCGGGGTCCGCTGACCCGCCAGCCGATTCGGATTCTTGGGGGTGCCGCGCGCCGCGCGAACCCCCAAGAATCCGGCGCAACCCTCCGAACGGATCATTGACGCGGCCGTAACAGCGCTGCAAAATCCCCTCCAGCTGTGAGAGCGCTCTCACAATCAGCCTGGGAAGGGGATCGGCGACATGGGCGGTATGGGGTTGAGCCGGCGCAGGTTACTCGGTTCGGGAGCTGGCGCGGCGTTCCTGGCGGTCGCGGGCAACGTCGTGGCCGGCAATGCGCTTCCCGCCCACGCGTCCGGCAGGGCGCTTCCGACCCACGCCTCCGGCAACCCGCGGCCTGCCCACGCGTCGAGCGGCAGGGTCGAGAACGCGGAGCGTCGCGGCGTCCGGTTCCTCGACGCCGCGATGGACGGCTACCCCACGTTCGGCGCCGTACGGCTCGCACAGAGCTACGCCGACCAGGCAGGACTCTTCAGTACGGCGTTCGTGTACGACAACGCGCTGGTGATCCTGGCGTACCTGGCCGACGGGCGGTCCGCGTCGAAGGCACGGGCTGTCCAGCTCGGCGACGCCCTCATCTACGCGCAGCAGCACGACAACCAGTACGCCGACGGGCGGCTTGCGCCAGGCGTACAACGTGGGTCCTTACACGTTCTACGACGGCGTGCCGCAGCCGCACGGTTTCGTCCGCCCGGACGGCACCGCGAACGTCGGCACCCAGTTCGGCTTCACGGGCACCGCGGTCGGTGACATGGCCTGGCCGGGAATCGCTCTCCTGGCGCTGTACCGGTGCACCGGGGCGCGCCGGTTCCGGGACGCCGCCCTCCGCATCGGGCAGTGGATCGAGACGAACGCGCGCTCCGACCAGCCGCTCGGCGGCTACAAGTTCGGCGTCAACGGCGCCAACGAGCCGCTGCCGTTCAGCGCCTGCGAGCACAACATCGACCTGATCGGCTTCTTCGGGCAGCTCGCCAGGGCCACCGGTGACCGGCGGTGGCGTGAGCGGCGCGCCCACGCCGAGTCGTTCGTGCGGAAGATGTGGGAGCCCGACGGCGGCTTCTTCTGGACCGGCACCAACGACGGCACCACCATCAACAAGAACCCGATCCCCGAGGACACCCAGACCTGGAGCTTCCTCGCGCTCGACCGGCGCCGGTACGCGTCCTCGCTCGACTGGGAGGCGACGCACCTGCGCGTCCTGGACAACGCGTCACGCCGCAACAGCACCGTGCCCGCGGGTCAGGAGTACGAGGGCGTCACGTTCAGCTCCGCGAGCATGGTCGCGAACGAGGACGCGCCGATCGCGCCGTTCCAGCCCAAGCCGGACCGCAACGGCGTCTGGTTCGAGGGCAACGCTCACCTCGCGCTGGCGCTGCGCGAGCGGGGCAGGCGGGGCGACGAGACGGCGGCGCGGCGGCTCATCGCGTCCACGGAGAAGGCCCAGGACCTGCTCGGCACCGGCCAGACGCTCGGCGGCACGGCGCTGCCTGAGCGCGCCGGCGTGGTGTCCGCGTCCAGCCCGCTCGACACCGGCTTCGGCTTCGGCTACTACCCGTACAAGCACGCGGGCGCCACGGCCTGGTACCTGCTGGCCGCTCACCGCTCCAACCCCCTCGCCTGAACACGTGGTCGCACTTTTCCGTGGCATGGCCCGGAAAAGTGCGACCAAAACCGGTTGGCCCGCTATGGCAACCTGAACCCATGTTCGCGACCGCCTCCCTCAAGTGCGCGGTCGCGGCTGCCCTCGTCCTGCTGGCAGACGCCCGAAGCTGACCCTCCTCCCGCCCTCAGAACCGACGGAGGAGGGTGGCCGGCTCGTCTCCGGTTCTGGGTGCGGTCCCGGGTGGCGCCGCCCGCATCCCCTCCCGCCAGCAGCTACGGCAACAGGGATTCTCATGGGCAAGCAGCAGTACGTGCGGACGAAGCCGCACGTCAACATCGGCACGATGGGCCACGTCGACCACGGCAAGACCACGTTGACCGCCGCGATCACGAAGGTGCTCGCCGAGCAGGACGGTGCGGTCAACCGGTTCGTCGCGTTCGACGGGATCGACAGGGCGCCGGAGGAGATCGCGCGCGGGATCACGATCAACATCGCGCACGTCGAGTACGAGACGCCGACCCGGCACTACGCCCACGTCGACATGCCCGGCCACGCGGACTATGTGAAGAACATGATCACGGGTGCCGCGCAGCTCGACGGCGCGATCCTCGTGGTGTCCGCACTGGACGGTGCCGCGCCGCAGACGCGGGAGCATGTGGTGCTCGCCCGCCGGGTCGGCGTGCCGTATGTCGTCGTCGCGTTGAACAAGGCCGACGCGGTCGACGACCCGGAGCTGCTCGACCTCGTGGAGCTGGAGATCCGCGAGCTGCTCTCGCGGTACGGGTTCGCCGGCGACCAGGTGCCCGTGGTCCGGGTCTCCGGGCTGCGTGCGCTGGAGGGTGACCCGGCGTGGAGCCGGTCCATCGTGGACCTGCTTGCGGCGGTGGACGAGTACGTGCCGGTGCCGCGTCGCCACCTGGAGCAGCCGTTCCTGATGCCGATCGAGAACGTGCTGACGATCACGGGTCGCGGCACAGTCGTGACCGGCGCGGTCGAGCAGGGCGTGATCGCTGTCGGCGACGCCGTCGAGGTCGTGGGCTTCGGCGAGCCGCTGGCCACGGTGTGCACTGGGCTGGAGACGTTCGGCAAGTCGATGGCCCAGGCGCAGGCGGGCGACAACGCGGCGATGCTGCTCCGCGGAGTCAAGCGTGACCAGGTGGAGCGCGGCCAGGTCGTCTGCCTGCCCGGCAGCGTCCGGCCGCACCGGCGGTTCCGCGCGCAGGTGTACGTACTGTCCGCTCAGGAGGGTGGCCGGCGCACGTCGTTCCACGCCAACTACCGCCCGCAGTTCCACTTCCGCACCGCGGACGTGGTCGGCGCGGTAGAGCTTGACGGCAGCGTGCACCCGGGCGACACGGTCGAGATGACGGTCGAGCTTGGCAAGCCGGTGGCGATGACCGCCGGACTCGGGTTCGCGATCCGTGAGGGCGGGCGCACCGTCGGCGCCGGCACGGTGACGGCCCTGCTCTGAACCCGTCGTCTGGGCGGTCTTTCTGGCGTCATAGCGCCAGAAAGATCGCCCAGCGCCCGGGGCCGCGCGCCCAAAGTGGGGCAGGTGTGGCTGGATCCACTCGAAGTAATCTAGGGATACCTGACAACTCCCATGCGATGCACGCTAACCTCTCGGTGCGGTTAGTGCCGTTAACCAAACGCACAGTAACCAGCCGCCAAGCGAAGGGGTGTTTTGCGGTGTCTCGTACGGCCGACTCTACCGGCCTACTTCACAGTACGGACTTAGTCGGTGACCAGAAGTGAGGCCACGCTCCGCTATCGAAGTCGGTCGGCCCGACGATGAAGTGATCCGAATCGCGAGGGAATCGTGCGCCGCGGTCGCCGACCGGCCGGCCGCTCTCGCCGAGGCGTTCTACGTGCACCTGTTCGATATGGTCCCCGAGGTACGCGCGATGTTCCCCGCGGACATGTCGATGCAGCACGAGCGCATGAGCCGCACGTTGGTCGACGCTGTCAGGGGCGCCGACGACCCGGCCGCGGTCGAGCGCTTGCTGCAGCGGATGGGCGGCGCGCACGCTCGCAACCACGCGGTGATTCCCGAGCACTACCCCCATGTCGGTCGGGCGCTGGTCCGTGCGGTGCGTGAACTGTCGCCGCGCTGGTCGCCGGTGGTGGCCTCGGCGTGGGTCCAGGTGTACGAGTGGATGGCGGCGCACATGATCCTCGGCGCCGAGAACAGTGCGGCGCACACCGCGCAGCACCGGACTGTGACGGGGTACCACCACCCGCAGGCCCAGCCGCCCACCCAGCCGCCCGCGCTGCCACACGCGCTTCCGCAGTCGCCGGTGCACACACCCGCCGCGCAACCGCCCGTCGAGTACATCGAGGGATTCCGCGGCGGCTACGGCGGCGCGTACGGCGACGGACTGCCTCCGGAGTCGCTGCGCGAGCGTGCCCTGTCGCCACGGTTCTGATCCGCCCGCACCACCCATGACACACGGCGTCGACCCATGCCCTAGCCGTGTGAAAGTCCTGCCTCGAAGGAGCCTTCATGGCTGTTCGCCGTCCCCGCATGCCCACCCCGCTCGGCGGGCCGCAGTGTGATCCGGCGGAGGCTCGCGAGTTCCTGGAGATGTACTACAACGAGCATCCAAGAGCGGGGAGCTTCGGCGAGCGGTGGGAGAAGGCGCAGGCGGAGATCCGGGCAACCGGCAGTTACACGCTCACCGACGCCGAACTCGAGTACGGGTGCCGGGCGGCGTGGCGCCACTCGGTGCGGTGCGTCGGGCGGCTGCGCTGGCAGGGGCTCGCCGTCCGCGATGCGCGCCACGTCGGCACGGCGGCCGAGGTGTACGAGAATCTGATCGACCACATTGACGTCGCCACCAACGGCGGCCGGATCCGTTCGATGATCACCGTCTTCCCGCCCGACTCCACTGCCGGCCCGCTCGTCCGGATCTGGAACGAGCAGGCCATCCGGTACGCGGGCTGGTCGGGTCCGGACGGTGTCGTGGGGGATCCGCGCTACCTGGGCTTCACGCGGCTCGCCGAGAGCATGGGCTGGCGGCCGCCCGCGCGGGGTCGCTTCGAGCCGCTGCCGCTCGTGATCGAGACCGCCACCGAGGATCCGCAACTGTTCACCGTGCCGCGGGAGTCCATCCTGGAGGTTCCGCTGCGGCACCCCGAGTACGACTGGTTCGCCGGCCTGGGGTTGCGGTGGCACGCGTTGCCCCTGATCACGTGCATGCGGATGCGGCTCGGCGGCATGGACTTCCCCGTCGCGTTCAACGGCTTCTACCTGCAGGACGAGATCGCCAGTCGCAACCTCTCCGACGCCGATCGTTACGACCAGGTGCCTGTCGTGGCCGCCGGCATGGGGCTCGACACGAGCACGAACCGCACGCTCTGGCGCGACCGAGCGGTGATCGAGCTGAACCGCGCGGTGCTGCACTCGTTCGACGAGGCCGGCGTCGCGATCGCCGACCATCACGCCGAGGCGGCGAACTTCATGCGCTTCGTCGAGCGCGAGGAGCGTGCCGGCCGGTGCCCGCACGCCGACTGGTCGTGGATCAACCCGGTGCCCGTGCCGGCGCAGGTTCCCACCTTCCACCGCTACTACGACACGACCGAGGTCAACCCCAACTTCTACCTCGATCCGGACGCTGCCAAGAGGGCGGCAGGACAGCCGGTCGACGCGCTGCGGCATCGCCACCGCCGGCGGCGCGCGGCCCGGCGACCCATGCTCACGATCTCCTGAGGCTCGTGTCGTGCCGCGTGGGCCAATGTCGGCATGCCGACATTGGACACCCCAGAACGCGCTCAACGTCGGCATGCCGACGTTGGCCCCACGCCTGACGAGCCGGCGTGGCTCCACCGGCCGGCCGGCGACAGGGCGGCCGGCCGGTGGAGCCGTCACACGGTGACGACGCTGCCGTGCTCGTCGACCTGGTCGGCGTGCTCGTCGTCCAGCCAGATGCCGCCGCTCGCCAGGTAGCGGAAGCGGTGCACCCCGGCGGGGACGATCACCGAGACGCTGCGGTAACCCGTCTTGCGCGGCACGAGTTCGTGCCGGCCGGGCTCCCAACCGTTGAACGTGCCGACCACGCTGACCACGCCCGCCGGCTCGTCGATCGGCAGTGCGAAGGTCACCGTCGTCTTCCCGTTACGCAGTGCGGTTCGCTTGAGCACATCTCCTCCCTCTTTCGGGTGGTCCCAGAGATACAGATCGAGCGGGCGATGCGCGCGCCGACACACCGTGTGTAACCAGGCATTCACGGAATCTGTGCGTCGGCGGACGAGCGCTATTGCTGGTCGAGATCCCACACGCCGCTGCGCACGACGAGCACAGCCATGCCGTCCGCGGAGGCGCCGTCGTGGTTCCTGGCGCTGAAGTCGTACGTGCCGCTGAGCCCGCCGAGGTCGATGTTCTCCAGCGCATCGCGGACCTTGCCGTTCTCGGTGGTGCCCGCGGCCCGGATCGCCTCGACGAGCAGCGTCAGCGCGTCCGCCGCGTAGGCGGCGTAGTTGGAGAACTCCTGGTACCGGCGGGTGTACTCGGAGAAGAACTCCTTCTGCGCGTAGAGGTGCGGCGTCGTCGCCGTTGGTCCGTTCCGCCACCACGATCGAGGAGCTGATCATCAGCATCCCCTCGCTGCCGTTCACGACGCTGGGGGCGAACAGCTCACCCTCAGCCCACCAATCGCATCGACGACGACATCGAGATCGTGGGCACCCGCTCCTGCTCGACGAAGTCGAGGAACGACAGCGAGGTCGCCTCGGTGCTGGCGCCGAGTATGCCCACGACGTCGTCGTCGCGGACGAGCGTTTCGACGTCGTTCAGCGCCTGCGCCGGATCGCTGCGGTTGTCCTTGACGACGAGCCGGACCTTCCTGCCGAGCACACCCTGCTCGTTGATCCGGTCGGTGATGAGCTCCAGGGCCTTCGCCTCCGGCACGCCGAGTGCGGCTCCCTTGCCGGTCAGCTCCAGCGAGACGCCGATGCGGATCTCCTCCGACCCCGGTGCCTTTGTGCAGGCGACGCGTCAACCTGCCAGGAAGGTGCTTCCTGGAGCATCTACCTGCCGCGCGTCACGTCGTTGGGCGGGTACTTGAGCACGTACTGGTCCATCGTGTCCGCTTTCAGGGCGGCGAACAGCTCCTGGCACTGCGCCTCGTCGGGGATCATCACCGAGCCGATCTCGGGCACTTTGGTGAGGTCGGCGATCGGCAGCGTCATGAACGCCAGCTTCGACGGGCTGAGATCGCGCAGCGAGAACGCCAGGCTCTGCACCGGCATGGTGTTGTCCACTGTGAGCGCGCCGGCGGCGGCGCGTACGAACTTGTCGAACTTGAGCGGGTTGGTCAGCATGCCGCCGTCGGTGATCTTGGTCATCAGCGCACGCAGGTACTGCTGCTGGCGCTTGACCCGGTCGAAGTCGCCGCTGGGCAGCCCAAGTCGCTGGCGCACGTAGTACTCGGCAAGTTCGCCGTCCAGGTGCAGCAGGCCCGCGTTGAACGTGAGGCACCGGCGCTCTCCGCCCTGGTCGTCCTCGCACGGCGTGGTCGGGTGCGACGTGTTCTCGGGCATGAACCGGTAGCCGTCCACCGCGGTCTTGCCCACCACGACGTCGACCCCGCCGACGAGGTCGGTCAGCGTCCGGATCGCGGCGAAGTCGACGATGATCGGGTAGTCGATCTTGCCGCCGGTGAAGTTGTTGAGGGTCTTCACCAGCCGCGGCGCGCCGCCCCGGGAGAACGCCGAGTTGATCTTGGCCTCGCGATCGAGCGTGCCGTCCTTGTCCACGATCGGCACGTAGGTGTCCCGGGGCACCGACACGACGTAGGCCCGGTCGGTCGACTTCGGGACGTGCACGAGCATGATCGTGTCGCTGCGCTGCCCGGAGATCGCGGCCGAGTTGCCGTCCGGCGTGTCCGGGTTGGCGTTGGCGCCCTCGCGGCTGTCCGAGCCGATGAGCAGGAAGGTCAGCGGCCCGGACACCTTCGGCGGTTCGGCGAACCCTCCCTGGCCGGCCGTGCCGAGCAGATCCTGCCGCTTGACCGAGTCCTCGTAGCGGTTGCCGAGAAGCTTGACGCTCGCGAACGCGCCGAGCGCGATCACCATGACGAGTGCGGTGGCCAGCGCCGGCCACTTCATCGACCGGCGCCGGCGATTTCCACGATAGTTGGCCATTTCCCTATCCCTGCTGGACGGTGACGAATCGGTAGCCCTGATCGATCAGGCGCGGCACGAAAGTGCGGATCGCGGCCACGGTTTGAGAACGGTCGCCGCCGCCGTCGTGATTCAGAATGATCGAGCCGGAACCGGTGTTCGACAGCACACCGTCGACAATGGATTGGGTACCGGGTTCGGCCCAGTCCTCCGGGTCGACCGACCAGCCCCAGGGCCGTTGTCCCAGTTCCTGGCATACGGAAAGGGCGGCGGGTGACCAGTTTCCGTACGGGGCGCGGAATGCGGTGGGGCGCACTCCACCGGCTTCGGTGACCGCGTCGACGGCTCGTTCGATCTCACTGCGCACCTGCGCGGGCGGCAACTTCTTCAGGTTCTTGTGCGACCAGGTGTGGGTCGCCAATTCGTGGCCGCGGTCCGCGATAGCGCGTACGAGATCGGGGTTGTCCGCCGCGCTCCTGCCGATCATGAAGAAGGTCGCGGGCGCGTCGTACTGGTCGAGAATGTCCAGCACCTCCGGCGTCCAACGGCCGTCCGGACCATCGTCGATCGTGAGCGCGATCGCCTTCTCACCCGCGTTGATCTGGTGCAGCGGGTTCGGTGGTGGGCCCGTCGGCGGCGGTGGGGTCGGCGGGGCGGCCGGTGTCGTGGGGTCCGCTACCGGCGTGGCGAGAGGTGCGCTACCGCCCTGTCCGCCGCCCGCCGGCTTCGTGGAGCACGCGCTGAGCAAGGAAATGCCAGCCAGAGCGAGGAACGTCCGACGGCTGTGCTTGGTGATCGTCGCCATGCATCCATGGCACCGGGGGCACTTCCGCGTCCCGTCCTAGCCATGTCACAGCTCGGTAACGGGCGGGTGATGAACGCGTCGCGACCCCTCGCCGTACCACCCAGCATGAAGCTGAAGTGGGTGGTCGCCGGGGTGTCGCTCGCGTTGTTCGCGGCGGTCGGCATCCCGACCTCGTGGGCGATTTCGGGTGGTGAGGACGCGCAGGACGGCGCGTTCCCGTTCGCGGTGCTGCTGTCGATGCCGCAGATCCCAGAGCCGGACGGAACCACCCGGGCCAGCGCCTGCTCCGGCGTGCTGATCGCAGCGGAGTGGGTAGCGTCCGCAGGCCACTGCTTCCACGACGCCACCGCCGCGAAGACCCGGGTGAGCGGTCCTCCGCGCTACGCGGCGATCGCCACGATCGGCCGGGCCACGATCAGCGGCCAGGGCGGGGCGGCGGCGGAGATCGTCGACGTGCGGCAGCACCCGACCATGGACTTCGCGCTGCTGCGGCTCGCAACGCCGGTGACGAACGTCGCGCCGATCAAGCTGAACACGCAACCGCCGGTCGTCGGCGACACCGTCCGCATGACGGGGTGGGGCTCCTCGAACAGCTCCACCGACCTCAACCAGCGGCCGGACCGGCTGCAGACCGGAATCTGGGTCGTGGACGGCCTGACCGCCGGCACCGTGCTCATGCGCGGCCGCGCGCCCGCGACTACGACGAGCGCGTGCCCGTTCGACTCCGGTGCGCCCTACTTCACCGAGGGTCCTGGTGGTCCGCTGCTGGTGGCCACGGAGATCGCCGGTCCGGCCTGCCCGCATGCCGGCCAGGAGACCACCGCCCGGATCGACACGATGCTGGCGTGGATCGCGTCGCAGGATCCGTCGCTGGTCTCCTGACCGGCTAGGCGACCTTGGCCGTGCAGGTGACGGCCTCGCCCTCCGTACCCTCGACCTTCTTGACTTCCTTCTTGTCCACGACGATCACGCAGGTCAGGGCGCCCTTGGTCGGCTTCGCGGTGATCGAGAAGTCGCCCTTCTTCGCCTCCTCGCTGGTGAGGACGTAACCGCGCTTGAACGGCACGGCCTTGTGCTCGCCCTCGGCCGCTGAGGGCTTCGAGCCAGGAGCGGAGACTGTGATCGACTCGACCACGGCGCCGTTCGTGCCGACCACCTCGGTGATCACCTCGTACTCGCCGGGCTCGTCGTTGCACCCGGCGGTGAAGACGAGCGAGCCGAGCAGGGCGGTGGCGGTCAGGACACGGAACACGGTGCTCTCCTTGGGTCGGGGCGTATCGCCGCCCTGGTGTGAGCACAAGACTGCCTTCGCGCCCTGGCCCTCGCCCTCTGCCGAACGGCGGGTTCCGGGATGTCGCCTCCGCCGTTCGGCCGACCGGCGCCCACGTCCTGCTAGAGAAGGCCGTGGTCGCGGGCGTAGATCGCCGCCTGGGTGCGGTCGCGGAGTCCCAGCCGGCTGAGGATGCGAGACAGGTGGTTCTTCACGGTGCCTTCGCTGAGGTACAGCCGGGCGGCGATCTCCCGGTTGGTCGAGCCGGTGGCCACGAGCCGCAACACGTCGACCTCGCGGGTGGTAAGTGCCGGGTCGAGCGGCTGTGCGTCGGTCGGGCGGCCCAGTGCGGCGGCGAGACGCGTGGCCGCGGCCGGGTCGAACTGGACGACGCCCGCGTGCGCCATCCGGACGGCGTCCGCGAGTTCCCGCGCCGGCCGGTCCTTGAGCAGGTACCCGCTGGCACCGGCGCGCAGCGCCCGCACGACGTAGTCCTCGTCGTCGAAGGTGGTGAGCATGACGACGCGGCAGTCGGGGGCACGCTGGCGCAGGACGGTGACCGCCTCGATGCCGTCCATGGTGGGCATGCGCACGTCCATGAGAATCACGTCCGGCCGGTGCGCGAGCGCCTGCTCTACGGCGTCGCGACCATCGGCGGCCGTTCCGACGACCGCGATGCCGGGTTGGATGTCGAGCAGGGACGCGATGCTCTCGCGGATGAGCCGCTGGTCGTCCACGACGAGGACGCGCACGGGCCCGTCCATCACGATGTCGCCCGGCGGGGAACCGTGGCCGTGACCCGCGTGCCTGCGCCGGGTCCGCTGTGGACCTCGACGGACCCGCCCGCGAGTTGTACCCGTTCGCGCATGCCGGTCAGGCCGAACCCGTCCCGGTCGGGTGCGAACCCGCGCCCGTCGTCGGCGACCACCAACTGCGCCCGCGACTCGCCACACTGCAGGGTCACGGATACGCGCGTGGCGTTGGCGTGGCGGCGCGCGTTGGTGACGCCTTCCTGCGCGGCACGGTAGAGGGCCATGAGCGCTTCGGGGTCGTACCCGCTCTCATCCCCGGCGCAGTCGAGTTGGACGGGTAGCCGGTCGTCGTCCACGTCGCGGACCAGGTCGTCCAGCGCCGACGAGAGCCGGAACGGGGCGGTCTCGACCCGCAGCGCGTGGACCGAGCGCCGGACGTCCTCCAGTGCACGCCGCGCCGACAGGTGGGCGTCGTCGAGCGCGCGCCGTGCCACCGCTGGATCACGCCCACCGAACGCGGCGGCCTTCTCCAGCAGGATCGTGACGGCGGTCAGGTGGTGGCCGAGGCCGTCGTGGATGTCGCGGGCCAGCCTGTTGCGTTCGGCCGTCGCGGACAGGTCGGCGACCCGGGCGGCGTACTCCTCCAGCCGTGCCCGGCCCCGCTGCTCCTCGACGGCGACGGAGGCCATCGCGATGGTCAAGACGAGACCGATGCAGAACATGAGCAGGTCGGAGACCTGTTCCACCTCGCGGTACCAGTGCGGGATCGTCAGCTGGAAGCCGGCGACGACGAGGCCGACACATGCGACCCCGACCGCAACGCCGACCGCGCGGCCGAACGCGAAGTACGCGGTGAACGGCAGCAGCAGGAACAGCACCCGGGACAGGCCGGACCCGTCCGCGCTGGCCACCACCAGGAACAGTGCCAGGCGGGCGGCGAGGAGAGCGGCGGCAACAGCCGGGGGCGTCCGGGTGGGGTAGCGGCGGCGTTCGAGCAGGTCGAGTGCCAGCAGCGCCGCGAGGCCGCCGACGAACATCGCAGGCCGGGTGCTGCCGAGGCCGGTCACGCCCGCGTACCCACCGGCCACCAGCACCGCGCCGTAGAGCACGGGCGACACCCACGGCACCGGCCTTCGAGAGGACACGTCTGCAAGGTTACGTTCCGTGCAGGCCCGGATCGAGAGGCCGGACGGCACGTGCCGTCCGGCGGTCGCGGGCTCCACCGTTCGGCACTTCTGCGGCCGCCGCCTGTGCTCCTAGCGTCCCCGGCATGACCTTTCTTCTTCGGTTCGGCGCCGCCTGCGGCGCACTGTGTGGGCTGTTCCTCGCGGTACCCGGCGCGGTCGAGGCGTTCACCGGGGAGACCGCCGCTACGAGTCTCGTCCTCGGCATCTCACCGGCACTGGCGATGCCGCTGCTCACCGCTCTGCACCTCGGCCAGCTACGGGCCACGGGCCGCCTCGGCACGGTCGGCTACGCCGTCAACGTGATCGGGCTCGGCCTGTTCGGCGGAGCCGCGTTCACCCTGAACATGGCGCTGTTCTACCTCGACGACGCGGTCGTCGAGAACCTGGCCCCGCAGACGCGGCTCGCACTTCTCGGGAGCGCCCTGGTGTTCACCGTCGGCACGGTGCTGTTCGGGCTCGCGATGGTGCGCGCCCGGGTCTACCCGCAGCCCGCCGCGTGGAGCTACACGATCGCGTTCCCGCTGTTCGCGCTGGCGGGTCCGCTCCCGGACTCCGTGCTGACGAGCGCGCTGCACGTCGTCGTCGGAGCCACGCTGGTGTGGCTGGCCACGGCGCTGTGGGCGCTGATCCCGGCGGAACGAGAGGCCGGGATCCCGGCGCTCGACCGCCCGGCCTGATAGGAGCGGCGTGAACTGTCGGGGAAATGGCGGCATCGCCCGTCCAGTTTGGGCGCCACTTCCGGAACAGTCCGGTTCGGGGAGGGCGAGGAGGCGCGAGGGGCTGACGAGCGTGCCGGCCAGCCCCTGCTTCTCGTCAGCCTGCCGGTCGTAACGAATAGAAGGCTTTCGGGGTTGTGGTGAGATCAGCGAGCAGACTCGACGATCTCACCACAACTGGGCATGGCGATCCGGCTCGCTACCCCGGCAACCTTCTGAGACGGGGCACTAGCTCTGGAAGAAGAACCAGGCTTGGTGCGCTCCGTTGTTGCAGTCCCACAGCTGCACCTTGGTACCGTTCGCGGGGAGCGTCCGGGTGTCGCCGTCCAGGCAACGCCGGCTGGAGGCGTTCTGGATGGTGTGGTTGCCGAACAGCAGCCACTGCTGGTTGACCCAGCCGTTGCAGTCCCACATCTGCACGCGGGTGCCGTTGCCGCCGATGGTGCCGTTGTCCGCGTCGAGACACTTCCGGTTGTGGCCGAGGTTCGTGATCGTGTACCAACCGCTCGGCTTGCCCGGGATCGGTACCAGGAACCACGCCTGGTTGTCCCAGCCGTTGCACTGCCACAGTTGCACCTTCGTGCCGTTCTGGCCGTGCGTGCCGTTGTCCGCGTCCAGGCAGATGTTCTCGGCGGCGAGGTTGCGGACCTTCCGGTACAGCACCGGGTCGGCCGCCAGTGCGCCATCGGCGGCGGACCACGCGGGGGACGTATCGCCCGAGGTGGGTGCCGCCCAGCCGGCGGTGGGCAGCAGCAGCACCGATGCGGCCGCGAGTGCGGTGAGAACTGTCCTTAGCTTCATGCGTCCTCCACGTCGTCGTTGTGGGTCGCATCAAGCCAAGCGGTGGGACATTGGAAGTTTGTTGGGACTCTGTAGTAATTGCCCGGCTATGCGCAGAGGGCAACCTAAGGGCGCGCGACTACCCGGGCACGGCGCGCACTACTGATCGCTCCGCAGAGAGCGAAGTCGTGGTGAGCCCGGCGGTCGCCGGCCACCAACGCGTCCCGTTCTCGGTATGGCGGATGAGGATGCCCTCGCGGAGAGCCCACGGGCAGATCTGCACCTCGTCGAGGCCGAGCAGCTCCATGCTGGACAGAGCGACGACCGCACCCGCGAGGGACTGGCGCGCCCGATGCCGCGAGATGCCGGGCAGCTCGGCTCGTCGTGCTGCCGGCAGTACGGAGAGTCGATCGATCTGCTTGGCCAGGTGATCGCGTCGCAACGTCCGGACGACGAACGGCCCGGCTGTGCCCGGCGCGGCGCCACACAGCCGCGCCAACTGAGTGAACGTCCTCGAGGTGGCCACCGCGGTCCGCGGCCCCTCCCAGCTCACCCGCTCGGCCACCTCCCGGAGCTGCTGGCGAACGTGGCGGCGCAGCCGTCGCACCGACCGCTGGTCCGGCGGATCCCCTGGCAGCATCTCGCGTGTGAGACGCCCGGCGCCCAGCGGCAACGACACGGCATAGTCGGGAACCGCGCCACGACCGCAGGCGATCTCCGCAGACCCGCCGCCGATGTCCAGCAGCAGCACCGGCCCGGCCCGCCAGCCGAACCACCGGCGGGCCGCGAGAAACGTCAGCTCCGCCTCCACCTCGCCGGGCAGGAGACCGAGCCGCAGCCCCGAGCCGCCTGCCACCGCCGCCAGGATCTCGTCCCGGTTCGGCGCGTCGCGTATGACTGCCGTGCCGTAGGCGAACGTCTCCTCGACACGCCAGCGTTGTGCGTGCTCCGTGGCTCTGGACACTGCGTCGACAACCGCCGTGACGGCGTTCGCGTCCAGCCGGCCCTCACGGGCGACGCGCTCGGCCAGGCAGAGACGCTGGCGTACGGCGTGAACCGGCAGCGGCACCCCGCCGCCGACATCCGCGATGAGCAGATTCGCGCTGTTGGACCCGACGTCCAGCACTGCGACCCGCATCGCCGGTCCTATCCTTCCCCGCCGTGATCCCCAGTTTGTCGTTCTGGTAGCTCGGATAATCGTCGACGTCTCATTTGGCCGCTGGTACCCGCCGGTCGACGGACGTACACCCATGCGCTAGGGAAGGGCAGCACAGCGTATCGCCTAACGAGGTTGGGTACGGTCACGGAATGATCCCGCCGAATGCGAAGATGCCGTCGGGCACGGTGAAGTGGAGTCACACCGTGCGCGGGCTTCGAGTGGTCCTCGCCGGCGAGATCGACCTGTCGTGCTGCGAACTGCTGGACGGGGCCGCCGGTGCGATCGCCTGCGCGATGCCGGACGACGTGGTGGTCGACGTGACCAGGGTGACGTTCCTGTCCTCCCACGGGCTCGGGTTTCTCGCCGCCAGCAGCCAGCTCGTGGCCGATCGGCACGGCCGGAGTTTCACGCTGCACAACCCGCGTCCCACCGTCGAGCGCACCGCCAAGCTGTTCGGCATCCTCGACCGCGCCACCGTCACGCGAAGCTGAATCGCTCCGACCGCGCCGAAGTCCGTGGTTGATCCGCCACGTCGGTGGGAACCAGCAAGGAAGACCTTTGCTGGACGAGAGGTGCGACATGTTGCAGGTGATGGTGTCGGATGATGGCGGCGGCTACGGATGGTGTCTCATCCGTCTCACGTCGTCCGGCGCTGACATGTTGGCGAAGGGCAATAAGGCATACGAGGACGAAGCGTCGTGCCGTGGCGCCGTCGCTTTGTTGGGTGAAGTGGCGCAGGAAGCGCTGAAGGTCGTCCGGCATCGCGACGGTCACTGGTGCTGGCAGGTCGCCGATCCGGCCGGAGCGGTCCTGGCCGAATCGCCGCCGGTCTTCCGCGACGCCGGCTCGTGTGTGGACGCGTTCGACGAGCTGGAGTACCAGGTCGCGGCGCAGCGGTACTTCTGAGCAGGACGGACTGGACGCCGGCGCGTCAAGGCTGCGCGTAACCGCCCACGACGTCCGCGAGCAGTTCGGCGAAGGTGATGACGGTGTCGTCCTCGAAGCGTGGACCGACGATCTGCACGCCGACGGGGAGACCGGCCGGGGTACTGCCGATCGGTGCCACTGCAGCGGGTTGTCCGGCCAGCGTCCCGTGCGAGATCCAGAACGGTTGGCTGTCGTAGCGTCGCTCGCCGTCGGGCGTGGCGATCGTCCGTTGCTCGAACGGCCTGGTGTCGTGCGGGAACGCGGGAGTGAAGTTCGGCGGGCAGAGGAAGACGTCGACGTCGTCGAAGTAGGCGGCCCAGGTGGCCCGAGCTGACATGCGCCGGTGCTCCTGGTCGATGAACTGCGACAGGGGCGCGAAGTCCACACCGACCGGTTCCTGTAAGGCGAGGAACGACCGCACCTGGAAGCCGAACGTCTCGTACTGCTGCACGGGATCCATGCCGTCGGGCCAGCCCTCGACGATGCTCGCTCCAGCGCGAGCCACAGCGTCGACGGTGGCCGCGAGCAGGAGTGCAACCTCACTGGACACCGGCGCGTGCGGGTGGTCGAGCACGACGCCGACGCGGAAGTCCCGCAGCCGGATGCGACGGCTGGGCGGCAGCGTCCAGGAGAAGGCCTTGGCGGCGTGCTGGTCAGGTCCGGCGGTGACGCGGAGGGCCGTCCGCAGGTCTCCCGCTGATCGGCCGAGCGGTCCCAGCGCCGACATGTGCAGCATCTCGCTGGATCCAGCAGGCGGCCCGGGTGGCTGGAATCCGGTCGGCGGCACGATGTTCGCCGTCGGCCTGAGCCCGTAGACACCGCAGAAGTGCGCGGGGATCCGGATCGAGCCGACGAGGTCGGATCCGTACTCAAGGAACGTCAGCCCTGCGGCCAGGGCGGCGGCGCCGCCGCCGGTGGAGCCACCTGGAGTGCGTGCCGCGTCCCAGGGGTTGTTCGTGACGCCGTAGAGATCGTTGGCGGTCTGCCCGTAGTCGCCGAGCATGAACGGCACGTTCGTCTTCCCGACGATGATCGCCCCGGCACGCCTGAGCCGCTGGACCACGGTGGCGTCCCGCTCGGCGACGTAGTCCTTGAATGCAGGGTTGCCCCAGGTGGTGTGCGCGCCGGCGACGTTGAAGCTCTCCTTGATCGTCATCGGTACGCCGTGCAGTGGGCCTGTGTCGCGGCCCGCGGCGAGCGCGCCGTCGGCCGCCTCCGCCTCCCGCAGCGCGGCCTCGCCGCGAAGCTCGACCACCGCGTTGAGCGCCGGGTTGACAGCCTCGATGCGCTCGAGCAGCGCTCGGGTCAGTTCGCGCGAGGAAATCTCTCGGCGCCGCACCGATGCGGCTGCTCCGGCTGCGGTCTCGAACAGCGGATCATCCATGGCCTGCGCTCCTCTCTGCGTCGTCTGGCGGTTCCTTCCTACGAGCTGACACGGCGTCAGGGTCAACCGCGGTGCGGGAGCGGCGGCGGCTGAACGTGCCTGTCAGGGGAGCGCGGCCAGCCAGGGGTCGGGGCCGGGGTCGCCGCCGCCGGCCCGGACGGCGAGCCGGTCGACGTAGTGTTCCCAGCCCTGCCTGTGCACGTCGCCGGTCTCGGGCGGCAGGTCGCGGTGGGTGAGCCGCAGCAGGGTGCCGCCGTCCGCGGGGACGAGTTCGATCTCGACGGTGCTCGACCCCGGCGGTACGGGGTTGCCCGGCATCTCCCAGCCCCATGTGAAGACCGCGCGGCGCGGCGGGTCGAATTCCGTGAACGCGCCGGACGCGTAGCCGTCGCCGCGGACGTTCACGCGGAACGTGCCGCCTGGCCGTGGGTCGAGTTCGGCGTCGACGCCCTGCCACTGGAGCCACCGCCGCGGGTCGGTGAAGAACGTGAAGACCGTTGCCGGCGACGCCTTGATGTGGCGTTCCACCACGACCGGTGGGCCAGGTTCGGGGAGCACGGTCACGGCGTCTCCTGCTCGGCGGCTGCGGCTCGGGCTCGGGGTTCGGTGACTGCGGCTTGGGGTTCGGCGGCTGCGAACCCGGCTCCGGTCCCGGCTTCGGCTTCCGCAGCCTCCGCGAGGTCGGCGAGCTGGTCGAGGCGGTCGGCCCACATCTGGCGCAGCAGCGGCGTGTACGGGCGAAGCGCGTCGCGGTCGGCGCGGTAGAAGCGGCGTGTGCCGTCCCGGCGGACGACGACGAGACCGGCTTTGCGCAGCACCGATAGGTGCTGTGAGACCGCGCCGAACGTGATGTCGAAATGTTGGGCGATCTCGGTGGCGGGGCGTTCGGCGTCCCAGACCAGCCGCAGGATCTCCCTGCGGCGGGGCTCGGCGATGACCCGGACGGCGTCCATGCGTCCTACTTTAGCGGATCCTAAAACTTGCGCGATGACGCTCAGCTATTTTAGGCTTTACTGAAATTGCTTGATGAGGCAGGGGAGAGATTGATGGCCGACATCGCGATGCAGGTAGACGTCGCCGCGCCACCCGACGCCGTACACAAGGCGCTGACCAGCACTGACGGGATCGCCGGCTGGTGGACGACCCGGAACGAGACGCACGGCGCGGTCGGCGGTATCGACCGGTTCTGGTTCCCGGACGCTCCGATGTCATGGGATATGGAAGTGGTTGATTCGGTGCCGGGGGAGCGTGTGGAATGGCGCTGCGTAGGTGGCCCGCCGGAGTGGGTCGGCACCGAGGTGCGCTGGTCGCTCTCCCCGAGCGAGGCCGGCACGTTCGTCGTGTTCGACCACACCGGCTTCGCCGAGGTCAGCCCGATGTTCCGGATCGTCACCGTCGGGTGGGCGCAGATGCTGGAGCGGCTCCAGCATTACCTCGGCAGCGGCGAGCCGGCGCCGTACTTCGACCTCACGACCGCAGACTGACGAGATGGACGTCACCGCAGAGCGGGTGATCCCGCTGCCGCCCGAGCAGGTCGCGGAGTACGCGATGGACTGGCGGCACGACCACGAGTGGACGCAGGGCATCAAGCGGGCCGCGATGACCACGGAGACCGCCGCCGGCGGGTTCGGCCTCGGCGCCGAGGTCACCCGCACGGCTTACTTCCTCGGCAAGCGCATCGACTACGTCCTCAAGGTGGTCGGGTACGCGCCGCCACGCCTGCTGGACATGAAGTCGGTGGCCGGGCCGATGCCGATGCACGTCACGTACGCGTTCGCTCCGCACCCCGAGGGAACGCTCGCGAGCATCCGCGTCCGTGGTGACGCCAGCGTCTACTACCGGATCGCCGGACCGTTGATGGCCCGGATGGTGCGCCGCAACATCGGCAAGGATCTACGGGACCTGGAACGCCACCTCCGGTAGTTGGTGTCATGAAGCGGCGCGTCGCTTCGCACCGCTAGGTTGGACCGGGGTGAGGCCGGTATGCGGGCACGTCAGCTGGCGTCGGAGTACCCGACGGTCACCTTGGACACCGATGCGCTGGAGGCTGCGCGGCTGCTCGCCGACCGCGACCTGCCCGGGCTGATCGTCCTGGACGAGCGTGGCCTCCCCGACACGATCCTGCCCGGCACCCAGGTGCTGCGGTTCGCGATCCCCCGCTATGTGCAGGACGATCCGAAGCTGGCCGCCGTGGTCGACGAGGTCAGCGCCGACGCGTTCTGCCAGACGCTGGCCGGCACGCCGGTGCGTGAGCTGCTGCCCAGGAAGGCGCACGAACTGCCGGTGGTGGACGGCAACGACACCGTGCTGGAGATCGCGGCGTTGATGGCCCGAACCCGCACGCCGGTGGTGGCGGTGGTCGAGGACGGTCGGCTGCTCGGCGCGGTCACGCTCGACGCGCTGCTCGACAGGATGCTCCCTTCGTGAACGGCTGGCTGCCGTGGGCGGCCATCGCCGTGTTCACGGTCGCCTACGTCCTGATCGCCACGGAACGGATCCACCGGGTCGCCGCCGCGCTCGGCGGTGCCGGGGTGATGCTGGCGCTCGGCATCACCGACGCCGACGCCGCATTCTTCTCCGAAGAGTCCGGAGTGGACTGGAACGTCGTGTTCCTGCTGCTCGGAATGATGGTGATCGTCGGGGTGCTGCGCCAGACAGGCATCTTCGAGTACCTGGCGATCTGGGCGGTCAAGCGTGCCCGGGGCAGGCCGTTCCGGGTCATGGTGATCCTGGTCGTGATCACCGCCTCCGCGTCGGCGATGCTCGACAACGTGACGACCGTGCTGCTGGTCGCGCCGGTGACGTTGCTGGTCTGCGAGCGGCTGCGGGTACCGGTCGTGCCGTTCCTGATCGCGGAGGCGCTGGCTTCGAACATCGGCGGCACGGCGACGCTGGTGGGCGACCCGCCGAACATCATCATCGCCAGCCGCGGCGGCCTGTCGTTCAACGACTTCCTCTCCGTACTGGCGCCGCTGGTGGTGCTGCTGCTCGTGGTGTTCGTCGGGCTGTGCCGGCTGCTGTTCCGCCGCGCCTTCACCTACGACCCGGAACGCGCGCAGGCCGTCCTGCGACTGTCCGAGCGCGAGGCGATCACCGACAGGATCCTGCTGACCAAGTCGCTCGTCGTGCTGGCGGCCGTCACCGGCGCGTTCGTGCTGCACACGGTGCTGCACCTGGAGCCGGCCGTCGTGGCGCTGCTCGGCGCGGGCGTCCTGCTGGCGGTCTCCCGGCTGCCCGCAAGCGACGCGCTCGCCGAGGTCGAGTGGCCGACGCTGGCCTTCTTCATGGGCCTGTTCGTGATGGTCGGCGGGCTGGTCCACACGGGCGTGATCGAGACCCTGTCGCGGGCCGCCGCCGACGCCACCGAAGGCCGGCTGCTGCTCACGTCCATGGTGCTGCTCTGGGCGTCGGCCGTGCTCTCGGCCGTCATCGACAACATCCCGTACGTGGCCACGATGAGCCCGATCGTCGCCGATCTCGTCGAGGCGGCCCACGGCGGCACCACCGATCCGGACGTGCTGTGGTGGTCACTCGCGCTCGGCGCCGACCTGGGCGGCAACGCCACGGCGGTTGGTGCGTCGGCCAACGTCGTGGTCCTCGGCATCGCCGAGCGCAACCGTCACAAGATCACGTTCTGGGAGTTCACCAAGTACGGCCTCGTGGTCGCGCTGGTCACGGTGGCGCTGTCAGTGCCGTACCTCTACCTGCGGTTCTTCGCGTTCTCCTAGGTTCCTACGGTCCGGCGCACCTTGATCACCGCGGTACCGGAGCCCAGGTCGACGGGGCGCGGCGGAGCGCCGGCCTCCGTGTCGTCGCGCATCGTCGACATGCTCTTCATGAGCTTGAGGGTGTCGAGCTGATGGCGTCGCTCAGGTAGGTAGCACGCGTCGACCTCGCCGAGGCCGGCCGACAGCGCTCCGGCCGACTTGCCGGCCGCATTCCGGGACCACCTGAGTAAGCCCACGACACCAGTGTCACACGCCAGGCGATGTCGTCCAGGGGGTTACCGGGTCGCGGTTTCGGCGTCGTGCGGGACGACGACGTCACCGGCCGCGCGTCCGTTGTCGGGGTAGAAGAAGGTGATCGCGGCGACGGCGACGAGCAGCCCGGCGAGCTGTGCGAGGACGAAGCCGGGCACGGATCCGGGTGCGATACCGGCGAACGTGTCGCTGAACGCGCGTCCGACGGTAACGGCGGGGTTGGCGAAGCTGGTGGAGGACGTGAACCAGTACGCCGCGCCGATGTAGGCCCCGACGGCCGCCGGAGCCACGGCGGCTCGGCCGGATCGCGCCAGCGCGAAGATCAGCAACAGCAGCCCGAACGTCGCCACGACCTCGGCCAGCCACAGCTTGCTCTCGGACCGGCTGGTGCTCGACCAGGTGACGGCGGGCAGCCCGTACATCAGGTTCGCGAGGACGGCCCCGACGATCCCGCCGGACACCTGCGCGGGCACGTAGGCGCAGAGGTCGCGGATCCCGAGCCCGGTGTCGGTGCGGCGGCCCAGCCACCAGTCGGCGATCGTGACGACCGGGTTGAAGTGCGCGCCGGACACGGGCCCGAACATCAGGATCAGCGTCGCGAGGCCGAGCGCGGTGGCGATCGAGTTCTCCAGCAACTGCACGCCGACGTCGTCCGGGGACAGCTTCGCGGCGGCGATCCCGGAGCCGACCACCACGGTCACGAGCAGCGCGGTGCCGGTGAACTCCGCCGCGGCTCGGCGCGCCAGCGGAACGGCGGTCACGGGCACTCCCGCGATGCGGCAGCGTTGGCCCGAGCGCGTGCGGCCAGCTCGCTCAGCCGGCCGGCGGCCTCCTCGAACTTCTCGGGAACCAGCCGGTAGTAAGTGAACCGCCCGCGCGGCTCGGCGACCACAGCCCCCGCTTCCCGCAACGCCCGTAGGTGGTGCGAGACGGTCGGCTGCTTGGCGCCGGTGTCCTCGACGAGGTGGCAGGTGCAGGCAGGGCCGTCGGCGAGCAACTCGATGATCCGGGCACGCAGCGGATCGGCCAGCAGCCGGATCACATCAGGTTCAGCTGATATCAACACGCGTCGATACAAGCAGTTCCGGATGCAGCTCGTCCAGCGGCCGGTGCTACCGCCGTCCAGCGCCTACTCGACACCTGGCTAGCCCCCGCCCGACGTCGCGCCGGGGTGGAAGTTGCCGCCAATTGTCGGGGACATGGCTGTCTCGGCCGCCCGGGTTGGGGACCACTTCCCGGACAGTCCGGTTTGTCCCTTCGGCCTTGCACTCTGATTTGACAAACGTCAAGATAGAGAGATGTCTGGTCAGGGTGTGGGGTCGGAGACACTGCTCACGGCGGGCGGAGGCTGCTGTGCGCCTCTGGTCGCCGCGCCGTTGGCGCCGGAGCAGGCCGTCGACCTGGCGAAGGCGTTCAAGGCCCTCGGCGATCCGGTCCGCCTGCGACTGCTGTCCCTGATCACCTCCGCCGAGGGCGAGACCTGCGTCTGCGACCTGACCGCGGCGTTCGACGTGACCGGGCCGACGATCTCGCACCACCTCAAGGTGCTGCGCGAGGCGGGCCTGGTCGACTGCGAGCGTCGCGGCACCTGGGTGTACTACTGGCCGCGGCCGGAGAACCTCGGCCGGCTCTCGGCGCTGCTTGATGCCCCTGGCCTTGCGGCCGCGCCGGCCTGACGGCTGATCGTTGCGCCTCAGGCCGGCATCGACAGAGCCCTAGCTGTTCGAACGCATACTTCCGCGAGGACGAGGGCACAGTCCAGGCTGCGTGATCGACTCTCTGACGGACTGAACCGAGGTGCTACCGATGGTCGTCGAGCAACCGCCGCACCGCGCCCACCTGGCCACCTGGCCCACACCGCTGGAGCCCGCGCCTCGGCTGGCCCGCGCCATCGGACTCGATCCGGACGACCTGTGGATCAAGCGGGACGACCTGATCGGGCTCGGCGGCGGCGGCAACAAGGTCCGGAAGCTGGAGTGGATCGCTGGTACCGCGCAGGCCGGCGGCGCGACGACGCTGGTCACCAGCGGGGCGGCGCAGAGCAATCACGCCCGGCTCACCGCCGCCGCGGGGGCGAAGTTGGGAATGGACGTCGTCCTGGTGCTCGCGGGAAGTCCGAGCAGCGCCGAGTCCGGCAACGTCGCACTCGACGGCCTGCTGGGCGCTCGCATCGTCTGGGCCGGCGATCGCGCCAGGGCCGAACTCGACCGGTGGTCGACGAGGTCGCCGAGTCGCTTGACAAGCAGGGAGCTGTCGTGGCGGTTGTCCCCTTCGGCGGATCCAGCCCGTTGGGCGCCCGCGGCTATGTCGACGCCGGGCACGAACTGCTCGAACAGTGCCCGGACGTGTCGTCGGTCGTCGTCGCGGTCGGATCCGGGGGAACGATGGCCGGCCTCGTTCACGCGCTCGGGCCGGAACGGGTCCTCGGGGTGGACTGCGGAGCGGTGGTCAGCCCGGAGCACACCGTCGCCCAGCTGGTGGGCAGCCTGTCCGCGTCGCACGACGCCCCGCCGCTCCGAATCCGTCACGACCAGGTGGGCACCGGCTACGCCACGCCCGGCGACACCGTCTTCGACGCGATGCTCACCGCGGCCCGGCATGAGGGCGTCGTCCTGGATCCGATCTACACCGGGCGCGCCATGGCGGGACTGATCGCGGCCGCCGACGACGGTCAACTACGCGCCGGGCAGCGGACGATCTTCGTGCACACCGGCGGGATGCCTGGCCTCTTCGGTCACCCGGCGACCCTTGCTCGGGTGGGGCGGGAGGTACGCGACGCCAGCACGACGGGGCCGGCCGGGTAGCCGGCCGCCGCCGCACGCACCGGGTGGCGGACGGCGGCGACCGGAACGGAGTGGTCAGGACAGCAGGGAGGGGTCCTGCTCGCCGATCCACTCCAGCATGGAGTCGACCCGAGCGGTCGTCTCCGCGCCGGTGTGCGGGCAGTCGTGCCCGGTGATCTCGGTGGCGACGAGGGTCGCGGTGCCGTCGAGGCTCTCGGCGAAGTACGGTGCGCCGGAGTCGAACGAGCAGGCGCTGGTCTGCTTGGCGGGGTCCGCGCTGGTGAGGAAGACGTTGTCGTCGGTGACGCGGAGCACCGTGAACTCGCCGGTCTGCAGCCGGTCCGGCCGCTGGTTCAGGTCGGCCTCGGCCGTGCTCGATCCCCAGCCGGCGATCCTCACGACGTCGCCGATGACCGGCGCCCGCGTGCTCAGCCTGATCGGCTCGACGTTCTCGATCGGGCTGTCGAGCTTCACCAGCGCGAAGTCCGTGGTGGGGCTCTGCCGGACGTCGACGACGACCCGGGTCTCACCGCCGGGACCGTCGATCGTCGCCCGGCCGGCGGTGGCGGTCACGCGTGACGACCCCGCGCCGCTGAGACTCCCATGGCCGCGAGGAAGGCCATCGTTAGTCCTCCGACGATGAGCTTCGTCCTGCTGCTGCGACGTGTGTCGGTGCCCATGGTGTGTCTGCACTCCTTCGACGATCTGCCGTGGTCCCCCCTCCACACGCGGCCGGCAGCGGTTTGATTCAGACGCGTGCGGTTTCCGGCGCCACGGTCGGCCGCGCGGCGGACCGCCGGCTACGCACCAGAACCGCGACGGTCGCGGCCAGGAACACGACCTGCAGCAGGGTGCGGGGGAGGAGGGCGTCATCCGCCCGGGTCGTGATGCCCTCGACGGCCGCGTAGACGTTCGCCGGGAACATCGCGATGAGCAGGAGACTCAGACCGCCGGCCGCCCACGCCACGGTCGGACGCAGCAGCAGCCCCACTGCGCCGGCCAGCTCCAGCACCCCCGTGATCGTGACGAGCAGGCCGGGCTGCGGCAGTGCCGGCGGCACCATGGCTATGAGGTCTTCGCGCAATCCGACGAAGTGGGCCACGCCGGTCAGGACGAACATTGCCGCCAGCCCGCCCCGGAGGGCGACCGGCCAGGGGCGGAGCCGGCGCACTCCCAGGGCTCCGGCGGCGAGCAGCGCCAGTGTGACGGTGACCAGGACGATGAACGGTTCCATCAGGGTTCCCTCCCGTGAGTAGATAGTATGGCTATCCAATAGTGGATAGTTCTGCTATCTATGTCAAGCCTGACGCGCTGGCGGACCGGAGGAGTTGCTAGCGCTCCGCTGGCGCACGCCCGCCGGGGTAAACGGACTGTCGGGGCAGTGGTCCTGAAACCGGGCGCAGGATGCCGCCATTTCCCCGACAGTTGCCGGGGTCGCGGCGCTCGCTGGCGGCTTTCACCGGGCAGCACCAGGTGTCCATATTGGATTAGGCGGGGAAGGTAACGCTACGATCCGGGACGAGGGTTACCGTCCCCGACTAGTCGACAATGGACGATCTCGTCGACGCCAGCGCCTGATAGGCTCCGCGATCCCACCAAGGTCTCGTCAGGCTTTGTCGGTCCCGAAGTCGGAATGGATCTGGATGCCGCCCACGAACGGCGCCCGGTACGGCCGCACATCCAGCGCCGCGTCGCGCGTGAAGACGTGCAGGTGCAGTGGCCCCGAGCGGTCGGCACCGTATGCAAGGGTGAGCGTCGGATCGCTGAGCCGGTCCAGGCTCAGCACGCGTTCGGCCAGGTCGTGGCCGTCGCCGAGCACCGCCTGAGCGGGGCACGCCGAGAACCCGAGCCGCACCTTGAAGCTGAACAGTCCAGGTTGGACGATGTGCCCGTACAGGTTCAGATCGCTGCCGAGGCTCACCCGCTCGATTCGCCGCCGCCGTGCCTCGTCGACGGCCGCCAGGTAGAGCACCCGCGTGACGCTGGCGCCCCGTAGGTGCTCGTCCGCGGCCGAGAACCGGATCCGCGCCAACCCTGGGTCCTGCATGACCAGACAGGCGGCCACCAGCCGACCGGCCGACCGCGCCGTCACCGCGAAGTAGTCGTCAGCCAGGATGGAGGCGCGCTGCTTCACCGCCACGGGGATCCCGTTCGGCATGCTCGCCAGCGCACGCGTGTAAAGGACGAGGAAGTCGTCGAGCAACGGCTCGTCCAGCGCCTCGATCGCCAGGTCTGCCGCCAGGGACCGTCGGGCCGCCCGGATGTTCTGCCGGTCCTTGCCGCTGAGCCGGCTCAGGAACTCCTCGGCGGTGGCTCCGGTCGGCGCGATCCACGTCACCTCGTACGGTCGGATCAGGTACCCGGCGGCGAGAAGGCCGGGAATCTCCGCCTCGCTCGGATCGCGGTGGCGCAGCACGTCGAGGTCAGAGCCGTGCGTGCCGACGCGCAGCCCTCCCACCTCGGTACCCACCAGATCAGCGTGCCAGCTGGAATCAAGCGATTGCCCCATTGGGCACGCCTTGAGGCAACTTCGGGACAGCCGGCCCCATTCGGCGGCGACTGCACGCACCATCGAAGGGTTAGCAACGGGGGATAGATTGGAGCCTGCTGTGCCGAGGGTCCATATTGTGCAGCTTCCGTTTCCCTCCACCAAGGAACCGCAGCCGGATCTGGGCCAGTATTACGAGTTCTACGAGCGGGAGTTTGCCCGCGACTTTCCGGAGTTCTTCATCCCGGGCGACGGCCTGTGGGAGATGCCACTCTGGGTCGCGCACCTCACGGCCCTGCTGGACGAGCTGTCCACGGAGTCGTCCTTCTCCGACCTGAGTCGGGTGGGCTCGGCGGGGGAGTGCCTGCGCATCCTGGAGGACGCCAGCGCGCCGGGCGACACGATCCTGATGAGCCCGCTCGCGCAGAACTTCGACCTGGCGATCGAGGTGAGCCGGGCGCTCATGGCCGCGGGCCGCCGCACCGTGCTCGGCGGCAACATGGCGCCGCTGGCCACCGCCGCCGACGCGAGCCGCGTGTTCGCCGGCCAGCTGGGGCCGGAGCAGCTACGCGCGCTGCTGGTGCCCGGCGACGGGCTGCTCCTGCGGCCGAACACCGGCGGCATCAACCCGGAGCGGATCGACTGGGTACCGGAGTACCGGCACCTGAGCGGGTACTCGGGTAGCGTCCCGTTGTTGCGCCTCAACGCCAGCCACGGATGCCTCTACAAGTGCGGGTTCTGTGGCGACGCCTGGAGCCAGCAGCTCACGCTGGTCGAGCGTGACGCCGTGGCCCGCGAGGTCGACCAGTTCACCGAGCGGTATCCCGACACCAAGCTCATCTACGTCGGCGACAAGACGTTCGGGCAGTCGCGCGAGTCGGTCGCCAACCTGCTCGACGTGTTCGCCAGTCGGCCGGGATTCCGGTTCATCGTGCAGACGCACGTGCTCGCGCTGAACCCGTGGGTGCTGGACGCGATGTCCGAGCTGGGCGTCGTCGCGGTCGAGATGGGGTTCGAGTCGGCCGACACCGAGATGCTGCGGGCCGGCGGCAAGCTCTCGCGTGGGCTCGACGACTATCACGCCAAGCTGCGCGCGATCGACGAGCGCGGCATTCGTGTGGTCCTCAACGTGATGGGTGGGCTCGCCGCCGAGACGGAGGCCAGCCATGCCACGACGACCGGCTGGCTGCGCGACTGCGCCGACGTGGTGTGGCTCGCCAACCTCTACAACTTCGTGCCGTACCCGCTGATCCCGGACTTCGCCGCCCTTCGGCCGCGGATCCACGACTGGGACTACTCGCACTGGCGCGAGGACGCCCCGGTGGTGTTCCAGCCCTACCACTTGACAGCCGAACGTAGCTGGGAACTGTTCCTGGAGAAGGTGAGCGTCATGACCGACATCCTGCGCGGACGCACCGCCGGAGCCGTCCGTGGCTGACGGCCGATTCGACCCCGCGATCCTGCTCGACGCCGCCGGCGAGGCACCGCCGCGAGTGTCGGCGTCGCCCGGCTGGGCCGGCGTGGCCACGCTGTTCGGGGCCGACCTGCGCCGCGACTGGGACCAGCTGAACGCGGCCAACGCCGAGTGGGTCGCCGCCGGAGTCCCGTTCGACGGCACCACCAGCTCGCGGCCGGGCGCCGCCGAAGGGCCCCGGGCGGTGCGCGCCGCCAGCGTCGTGTACTCCAGCTCACTGTCCACTCGCGACCCTGAGCCGATGACGGACATGCGCACCGGGCGTGACTTCGAGTACCGCACGCCGACCGTCGTCGACGCCGGCGACCTGTCGGTGTTCCCGAGCAACCCGCTGCGCACGATGGCCTCGGTCGCCTCAGGGGTGCGCACGATTCTGGCCGGCGGGAGCCGCGGCGTCTTCCTCGTCGGCGACCACTCGTGCACGGTCGGTACGTTCACCGGCTTCTACCTGGCCGCGCGCGAGCGGGTCGACCCGGGCCGCATCGGCTTCGTCAACGTCGACCACCACTTCGACTTCGGCGAGTCCAGCCACCTGCACGGACCGATCTACCACGGGTCCAACTCGCGCCGGATCTCCGAGTTGCCGGGTATCCGTCCGGAGAACGTGGCGTTCGTCGGCGTGGGCGACGTGACCAGGCGCGGGCAGCTCGCCGGCCTGCGGGAACGTGGCTTCCCCGTGGTTGCCGCGCCCGACCTTGCTCCGGTCGCCGAACTGGTGGAGCGGATGGGGGAGCGCTGCGACACCGTGTACATCTCCACCGACATCGACGTCCTCGACTGCTCGGTGGCGCCCGGCACCGGCAACGTCACGCTCGGCGGCCTCAGCGGCGCCGCGCTGCTGGACACGTGGAACGCCCTGCACACCCTGCCGGTCGGGGCGTTCGACATCGCCGAGGTCGCGCCCCGCTACGACCCCACCGGCCGGACAGCGCAGATCGCCGCGCGGCTCGCGTTCGACGCAGTGTTCCGCGACGAGAAGGAGCCGACCGGATGACGCGCGTCGAGGTCCTGACGGTGCCGTTGGGCGAGGGGCTGGAGGAGGCCGCCGCGCACCTCGCCGCAGGTGGGTCGGTCACCTTGCGGCTGCGTGGGGCCAGCGAGGAGCCGTCGTCGGCCGAGCTGATCGCCCGGGCCGACGCCACGCTGCGCGCGGTCACGGCGGTGCTGACGGAGCGGCACGCGCTGCCGCCCGAGGCGTATGTCGAGGTCGATGAGGAGAGCTACGGCACTCCCACAGCGCCCGAAGGCAGCTCGCGGTTCCTGCTGCCGCACCAGGACGGCGCCCACTCCAGCTTCCTCACGCCGCGCGCCGTCAACGACCGGCACGGCATCACCAAGGACCGGATCTTCTCCAACACGGTCTTCTTCAAGCGACCGTCCCACAAGATGTACCAGGGCTTCCTCATCACCCGGCCCGGCGCGTTCCCCGGTGAGACCTACTACTACGACCTGATCGCGATGCTGCACGACGCGTATCTGCGCCGCACCGGGCGCCTGCCGGTTGACGTCACCGAGCTGGAGACCTTCCTCGGCGACAACATCGCACGGTCACTGGCCCTGGCCGACGTGCACCGGTCGCGGTACCTGACGGTCGGGTCGCTGCTCGGCTCCGAGGATCCGGCGCACCACGTGCTGCCGAGCGGGCCGCGCGCGGAGAGCGAGCTGTGGCCGGAGCAGTACGCGTCGATCCCGGACGTGTGGCGCCAGGTCGAGGCGTGCCCGTGCGGCGACTGCGCGGGGCCGGGCGCCCGGCTGATGTGCCACGGCATCATGGCGACGCTCGGGCTGAGCTGGCCGCAGGCACGCGCCCGGTACGAGAGTGCGGTCACCGGCGAGCGCGGCGACCTTCTCATCGGCAACAACCTCACCCAGAAGCACGCCGCCTTCTCCTCGCGCGACCGGCAGATCTGCCCGGTGTGCATCGTGGTCGACACCCCGGTCGGTCCGGCGTACGAGACATGGCTCGAACAGCAGTGGACCCAGGGCTTCGCCCGGGCGGGAGGCGCACGATGAAGCGGGAACACGACGGTCCAGCGGCGTTGGCGATCCACGAGGCCGGGCATCTGGTCATCGCGCACGCGCAGGAGGCGGTGACGGTGCGGGAGAGCATCTGGTCGGACCAGGGCTTCCTGTTCACCGAGGTCCGCACCGAGGCCGACTGGACCAAGCCGGAGGAGAAGGTACGCAGCATCGCCGCTCAGGTGGCGGTCGCCGTGGCGGGCGGCGCGGCCGAGCTGGTGATCCTCCAGGGCGCCAGGTCCGACGAGCTGACCCTGCGCGACGTGCTCGCCGCCACCGGCACCATCGACTTCCAGCTCGCCCAGGAGTGGCTCGCGCTCCAGCGGCACGACCCCAGCCAGGACTCGATCGAGGCCGAAGTCCTCGATGTGTTCCGCCTGGTCGCTGCCGCGCTCGCGGAGGCGCAGACGACCGGCGTGGTCGCCGACCTGGCCGAGCGGTTGCTGCGACGGCGGGAAGGGTCCGCCGGCACGGTGCGGCTGGGGCTCGACGAACCAGAGGTCGTGGCCCTGCTCGCCAGCGTCCGCCCGCCGTCCAGCTACCCACTCACGCGCACCACGACGGCCAACGTCACGGCGGTGACCACCCGCTGATGCGCACCTCGGTCGACGCCTGCACCGTGCACGACCGCCTCGACGGCGAGGTGGCCGTGCGCTGGTCCAGCGTGGTTAGCGGGGGGCCGCCGCAACTGTCCGTGCGGTGGCTCACCTGCCACGAGAACAGCTTCGACAGGCCTCCCGCGTACGCCGTCGCGACCGGACCCGATGGGCAGGCGGACGCCGTAGCGGTGTTCCACGTCCGGCGGCCAGGCGATCACCACACCAAGTACCGCGTGCCGGATCAGCTCGGTCATCGCGCGGCAGCGCCGTCGCTCGTCGTGGTGGCACCCAGTTCGTATGTCTCGGGGCTGTACGTGCGGGACGGCGCAGACGCTCGCGTGGCGGTCGAGGCGCTGAAGCGGACGCTGGTCGATCTGGCCGGTCGCGTGGGCGCCCGCACGGTGCAGTTCCCGCACCTCGGCGATGGCGCGGTCGGGTGGTTCGACGACGCGATCCAGTACCCGATGGGACCGTCGGCGTACCTCGACCTGCGCGGCGCGCGCGCCTTCGACGACTACCTCGCGCTGCTGCCGGGCCGCCGCCGCAGGGAGACGCAGCGGGAACGTCGCGCGTTCACCGCCGCCGGCCTGTGCGTTCGGACCTCTGCAACGCTCACGGGCCCCGGCGAGCTCGTGCGGCGTCAGGTCGCGCACTACGAGCGCTACGGGCTGGCCGCCGACCCTGACCGCATCGCCGGTCAGTTCCGTGCCCTCGCCGAGCACTACCACGATCACCTACTGCTCCTGGAGGTCGTCCGCGACGAGGACGTGGTGGGGCACGTCGTCGCGGTGCACGAGGACGGCTGGGTGATCCCCAAGCTCGCGGCGTTCCGTGGCCGCGACAGCTTCGCCTACTTCGAGGCCGGCTACTACGCCGTGATCGACTGGGCGCTGGGCAGCGTCGGCTGCGGGCTCATCGACTACGGCGGCGCCGCGGTCGATGCCAAGGTGCGCCGCGGTTGTACCGTGCGAACTTTGGGCGGGGCCGTCCTGCCCGTCGACTGACACGCGAGGAGCGTTGTGCTGCAGAGCATCGAGGTGCCGGACGAGGAGCAGCTGGCGCGGCGATTGACCGCCCAGCTCGGCGACCGGCTGCCGTCCGGGAGCGTCGTCACCCCGTGGAAGCGCGGGGCCGACTACGCGGCGCTGCGCGTGCGGTCTGCCGACCAGCGGTTGGTGCTCCGGGTGCCGCTGCGCGAGCTGGCACCGTCCGCGTACGACGGCACGGTGGACTTCGGTGCAGTGCTGGAGCGTGAGGTCACGGCCCACCGCGTGCTCGCCGATGCCGGGGTTCCGATGGCCCGGCTCCTCGACTGGCACCGTGCCCAGGGCGCCGACCAGCACTCGTGGATGCTCGCCGAGGAGGTCACCCACGACGGCCTCGACGAACTGGGCGCACCCGAACTCGCCGAGCTGGGGGCCGCGCTGGCGCGGATCCACCACGTGACGGTCTCGGCCGACGTTCTCGGCGCCGAGTGCTCCGCCGGCTCCATGGCCGACCGACTCGCGGTGCGGGTCAACGCGCTGGCCGACCGGGTGAACGTGCCCGGCCACGACGAAGTGATCGAGGCGGCCCGCGCGGTGCTCAAGTCGCGCGACGGCAGCAACCGGCTGCTCCACATGGATCTGCGCCCCGACAACCTCTGCTTCCGCGACGGCACGCTCGTCGCCGTGCTCGACCTGTCCAACTGCACCACCGGCGACGTCGGCGCCGAGCTGGGACGGATGCACGCCTACGGGTTGCTGGACGATCCGCTGATCGACGCATACGTGACCGGCGGACACGAGGTTCCGGACGCCGCCGTGATCGCGGCGTACGCCACCGACACGTTCGCTCTGCTCGGGCTGCTCGGCACCGACGAGTTCGCCGACCAGGAACTGGTGAACCGTGGCGTCGACGGCCTGGCGTGGTGCCGAAAGGTGTTGAACCGCTAAGCGTGGACGGCGATGGCGGCCCGGGTCGCGACGGGGCGCACCAGCGCGGCGGCCACGGCGAAGACCGCCGCCAGCCCGAGCCAGCCCGGTACGCCCAGCGCCAGTACCACGCCGGTGATCAACGCCGGCCCGGCCACCGACTGCGCCAGGAACCCGAACTCGAACACGGCGATGTACTCGCTCTCGGCCCCGGCCGGCGCCATCGCGTACGACAGCGACCAGGATCCCACCGACTGCCAGATCTCGCCGACCGTGTGCAGCGCGATGGCGACGGCGAGCACCGCGACCGCTGCCGTGGCGTTCGGCGCCAGCGCCGCGGTGGCGATCGCGATGCTGCCCAACGCGAGCACGGCACCGGCCCGCCGCGCCGTCGCGATCCCGGCGTCGAGGGACTCGTTGCCTTTGCCGAGCCGGACCTGGAGTAGCACCACCAGGACGGTGTTGAACACGAGCAGTGCCGGCACGGCCACGGCGGGCGCCTTGGTGGAGGAGACGATCCAGATCGGGATGCCGACGGTCAGCGCGGTGGCGTGCAGCGCGAGCAGGCCGTTGACCAGCGCGATCCGCCACAGCGCGGGCTTGCGCAGCGCGCCGAGCCGGTGCGGATCGAGGCTCGCCGTGTCGACGTGCTGCGGCTTCGCGGCGGGCCGGCACAGCGCGACCATGACTGCCGCCACCAGCGACGCCAGCCCGTTGACGACGAACAGCATCTGGAACCACGAGTGGCTGCCAGCGGCGATGACCGGCGCAGCGGCGAGCACGCCCACCGAGAAACCGACGTTGCGCAGCATCCCGAGGCGCGCCATCAACGCGACCCGGGCCTCTCCGATGCCGCCGGCCAGGGCTTGAAGCACCGGCCCGTCCGCGCCCTGCGCCAGCCCGAGCAGCGCGCAGACGGCGACGAGCTGTACCGGCCCGTCGACCAGCGGCAACGCGAGCAGGCACAGGCCGCGCCAGCCGTGCAGCAGGGCGAGGCCGCGCTGGACCCCGGCCCGGTCGGCGAGCCGGGCCACCGGATAGCTGCTCACCAGGGCGACCGCCGCGCCGATCGACAGTGCGGTGCCGAGTTCGCTCGCCTTCAGCCCGACGACGGTCGTGAAGTAGATGGCGGACGCGGCGAGGAACAGGCCGCCGCCGACGGTCTCGGCCAGTACAGCTGCGGTGAGGCCGTGGGTCGGGTCAATCCGCCGCATCAGGCGACGTCTCGGTTTGGGGACCACTTCCCGGACAGTCCGGTTCAGTCCGGATCGTGATGGCCGCGACGGCTCGGTCGGCCGCTGCCGCCGCGTGCTCGACGGTGCCGCCGGTGGCGATCACCTCGCCGAGCCGGCCCCACGACGAGCGGACCTCGGCGACCTGGCCGCCGGGTTCGGGGTAGACCTCGACGTACGTGACGCCCTCGGTGGCGCGCGCGGCCTCGATGCCGGTCACCGACTCGACCCGGCCCGGTGGTGCCTTGAGGAACCGCGCAGCTGCGCCGCTTGTGGCCACGGGCAGCGTGATCGGTGCGCCGGACATGAGCCGGACGTAGAGATCGACGGTGTCGCACCTGTACGCGGAGTCCACGAGGTCGAGGATCCCGTCGCCCGGCGGCCGGCCGGCGCACTCGACCAGGTGCGGGACGCCGTCGCGCACGATCCACTCGGCGTGCAGGATGCCGGTGCCGAATCCGAGCGCGGCGACGAGGTCCTCGGTGGCGTCCACCAGGCGTCCGGCGGGCGCGGGTACGTCGTGTCCCGCCTCGACCGGGTATCGGCCGGGCCAGACGTGCTTGGCCGTCGGGTTCGACCAGATCAGCTGCCCGTCGCGGACGAACGCCTCGACGCTGAACTCCGGGCCGACCAGCCGCTCCTCCAGCAGGACGCGGCCACGGGTGCCGGTCGGGGCGAGCATCGGGTCGTCGGCGTCCTGTGCGAGCAGCAGCCGCCACGCCTCGTCGGGATCGGTGTTCTCGTCGAGGATCTGGACGCCGAGGCTTCCGGCGCGGTCGGCGGGCTTGAGCACGCCCGGCCCGACGTCGCCGGGACCCTCCACGATGGACCATCGCGGCTGTGCGATGCCGGCCTTGTCGGTCACCTCGCGCAGGATCACCTTGTCGGTCAGCGCCTGGGCGGCCTCATGCCCGGCGCCGGGAAGTCGCCGGCTCGCGGCGATGTCGGCGGCGGCCCGGACCGTGTACTCCGTGACTGGAACTACTGCCGTGAGCGGCAGGCCTTCGAGCGCTTCTCGGTACGCGGTGGAGTGGTGGTACGGCGCGAGGACCAGCTGTTCCAGACCCGGGAAGGAGACCGTGGCCGGGTCGATGCCGCGCCGCCGCAGCACCGCCGGATCCTCCAGGACCGCGATACCGCAGCTCGGCGCGAGCCGACCCAGCCGGCCGAGGAGATCGAGGCTCAACCCGGTGAGCAGGATCATGCGGGCGCTCCCAGCAGGAGCGACGGGAGTCCGGCGAGGCTCGTGACGACCTCACCGTCGTGGTCGGGGCAGCGGTTATCGCGGTCGACGAGGATGGCGCGCAGACCGAACGCGGTGGCGCCGCCGATGTCGGAGTATGGCGAGTCGCCGACCATCACCACGTGCTCGGCCGTTGTTTCGAGCGGCGCCAGGGCGCGGGCGAAGATGCGCGGATCGGGCTTGTAGACGCCGACGTCGCCGGAGTAGGCCACCGTGACGAAGTGGTCGCGGATGGCCAGGTGATCGAGTATCTCCAGCAGTAGGCCGTCGAAGTTGGAGACGATCGCGCACGGGATCTTCAGGGCCGCGAGGTGTTCCAGGACGGCCAGCGTCTCGGGGAAGAGGTGGTACGAGCGGGGGTCCACGATGTCGGCCGCGATCGACCTCGCCTCGCCGTTCAGGACCTTCGCGCCGGTGTCGTCGAGGATCGACTGGACGAACTCTGTCCAGACCGCGAGGCGGCTCGGCGTGTCGGGTTGGTCCTCCGGCCACCCGCCCCGGCTGTTGACACGGGAAAGGGCACCGCGCACGGCTGCGTCGGGGTCGGTCACCAGCCCGTCGAGAGCCGCGACGAGCCGCGTGGCGAGGTCGGGTTCGAGGTCGAACAGGGTTCCGGCGGCGTCGAAGAGGACAGCCCTGGTCTCACGCAACACGATCTCCCCCGTACTGGAACTCCGCCGGGAGCCTATCGCCGGTGCGCGAGACCTACGGCGGTGCGCGGAAACGCGACACTTTCGGGCAACCAGCGACGCCTTGTCATGAGTAACGCCGTTCCCGTCGATTGCGCTGTTCCTCCTAGCTGGAACTTCAGCGAACGGAAGGAGATGTCCGTGGAGATCATCGGTTCGACCCGGAGCAGTATCCGGGTCCGGGTCGGCGGCAAGACCACCACAGTGACCGGCGAGGGGATGCCCACCGGCGGCGCGGTCCACTTCTGTGCCGATCGGACGTCGATCATGACCTGGGACAACGGCTTTCAGATCACCGACTCCGAGCGCGACCGCATCGTCCGAGAACTACCCGGGATAGCGAGCCGCACCGGTTTCGTCGTCGTAGTCGACTAGGCACCGCGGACGTCACCGGTGGGATCGTGCAGCCTGGCTGCACGATCCCACCGGTCGCAGCCGCCGGCGGGGCTCAGTACGCGTGCTCCGGCGCGAAGTAGTCACGCATCATGGCGATCTTCCCGTCGCGCAGGCGGAAGATCTGCACGAGTGACATGGTCGTCGCGAGCCCGTCGATCTCCACCGCGGCGTCGATCTCGGCGATGAACACCTCGGGATCGGCGGTGGTGTGCAGGACGTACCGGGAGGCGTTCGGGTCGACCTTCTGGTCGAGCTTCGCCATCCGCTCGTGAAGCTCCTTGAAGAACGTGCGGAGGCCGTCGCGGCCCTCGACGCGCCGAGGAAAGACGCCGCCGGCCGGCGCGAACGGAGCCTCGAACGTCGCGTCCTCGGTGAACAGTTCGGCCTGCGCGTCCGAGTCGCGGGTCATCCCGGCCCAGACATAACGCTCGTAGATCTGCTGGTGGGTTGCGGGCACGGCGAACTCCTCGGCTCGAACTGGGGGTCACCTTCCACCCTACGGAGCACGTGCCACAGCGCCCCGCCGTCCGTTGAGGTGGCGCCGCTACCCCCTGTCGCGGGCGACCGCCTCGCGGACAGCCGGTGCGATCTCGGCGGCGAACACCCGCGACTGCCGCACCGGGTCGCTCGCCGCGCCGAACACGAACGTGTCCATGCCGCCGTCGACGACGAGCCGGGTCAGCTCGTCGATCCACTGCTCGGCGGGGCCGTCGAGGAAGCCGCGCGCCGCGCCGTCCGTGATCGAGCCGAACACGTTGTAAACACGCTGGATCGCCGCGGGATCGCGACCGGCCGCCGCCGCGCCGTCGTCGATGCGGGCATGCATCGCGGGCAGCTTCTCGGGCGGGAAGTAGCCGGACGAGGGCACCCAGCCGTCGGCGGACCGGCCGAGCGCGTCGAGCAGCCGTGGCCCACCGACGCCGAGCCAGATCCCGATCGGGTGCGCCGGCTGTGGCCCTGGACGAACCCCGGCGAGTTGGTAGTGCTTGCCGTCGTAGCGGACCGAACGCTCGTCCGACCACATCAGCCGGATCACGTCGATCGCCTCGATCAGCGCCGACGCCGCCTCGCCGGGGGAGCGCCGCGGCCCGCCCATCGCCTGGATCGCGTCCCAGAAGGCGCCGGCGCCGAGTCCTAGCTCGAACCGCCCGCCGGAGACGATGTCCAGGCTGGCCGCAGCCTTCGCGAGCACGGCCGGCGGGCGCAACGGCAGGCTGGCGACGTCGGGGAAGACGCGCACCCGTTCGGTGCGTGCGAGCAGGTGCGCCATCAGCGTCCACGTGTCGAGGAACCGGCGCTGGTACGGGTGGTCCTGGATGCCGAGCAGGTCGAGCCCCTCGTCGTCGGCGAGCTTCGCCAGTGTGAGTACCTCGTCGAGCTTGGCGGCCTCAGGGGTGGGGAACAGTCCGAACTGGACGTCGCGCCCGTAGTCGGTCACGTGCTGCCTCCTCGCGCTTCTCGTGCCCCCTGAATGTTCCCTGCATGGTGTGCGCACGCGCTGTCGGGAACATTCAGGGGGTCGCTCATCAGGCTGTGAGGCCCATCGCCTCGGCCAGGCGCAGGTGTGGCGCGGCCTCGGCGGGGCGGCTCTGACGCTGCAGCGTGCGACCGAGCATGAGATGCGCGTACGCGTCGGTCGGCGCGCGCTCGATCACCTCGCGCAACGTCGCCTCGGCACGGGTGAGCTGCGCGGAGTGGTAGTAGGCGCGGGCGAGCAGCACCCGGGCGGACAACTCGTTCGGGGCCTCCGCGACGACGCCGGCCAGCTGCTGGGCGGCGCTCGCGTAGTCACCGTTGTCGAAGGTCATTCGGGCCAGTTCGTACTGGAGAGCCAGGGTAGTCACGCCCCCGGAACGGTCTGGGTCACCCGGCTATTCCGCGCGCGCGGCGGCGCGTGAACTCGTCCGCGAACTGGAGCCGTTCGATCCACGCGGGAGGGATCGCCGAGGCGCCGTCGCGTGCCCCGAGCAGCCCGCCCGCGATCGCGCCGTTCGTGTCGGTGTCGTTGCCGAGCCGCACGATGTCGACGAGCACGTCCACCAGCGGGCGCGGATCCAGCACGGCGGCCACCGCGAGGCTGAGCGAGTCCAGCACGAACCCGGCGCCGTTGTCCGCGAGGCCGGTCTCGCCGGTGGCGGCCATCTCCGCGAGCTTCAGCTCCTGCCCGTGCAGGATCGCGCCGGCGACACCGCCGACCGCGAGCCCCGCCGCGACCGCATCGTCCGGAGAGAGTCCCGCAACCAGCGCGAACGTGATCTCGTTGTATGCCGCGCACGACGCGGTGCAGCGTGGATCGTCGTGCGTGATCGCGGAGATCTCGACGGATTCGCGGATCCGGCGGTCCCGGTCGCGAACGAACAGCGCCGTGGGGATGCACCGCATCAGCGACCCGTTGCCCGCCTGCCCGACCCCGGATCCTGCCCGACGCGGATCGCCGGTCTCCGCGTACCTCGCGAGACCCGTCGAGGTCGCCCGCCCGATGTCCCGCGGCGCCGTGCCGGCGACCCGGCCAGGCCAGTCGCCCCGCATCCACGCGAGCATGTAGTCGGCCGCCTCGCGCACGACATCGTCCGACGGCGACAGGTACGCGAGCAGGACCGCCCTGGTCAGGTCGGTGTCGTCGGTGGCGTGCCCGGGTGGCCAGTCGAACGGCCCGCCGCCGACGATGTCGCGCAGCCCGTCGGGGTAGCGCTCCCGGATCGTCGCCCACGATGAGAACTCCACCGTCGCGCCGAGCGCGTCCCCGGCGTGCACGCCCAGCAGGGCACCAGCCACCCGATCAGTCACCGCGCCATGATCGCACCAGGTTGCGGCGACTGGTGGGGCGGCCTTGCCGCCCCACCAGCCACAGCTCGCCGGATCGTCCAATGTCGGCACGCCGACATCGGCTACCGCCCAGCGCACTCAACGTCGGCATGCCGACATTGGACCCCGGGAGGAATCAGGCGCGCGTGCAGGTGTTGCCCGAGGCGTCGGCCGGCAGTGGCGTGAAGCCGTACCGCTTCAGCGTCGCCGCGACGCCGGCGACACCGGAGCACAGGTAACCGGGGCCGGCAGCGTCGAACCCGACCACGCGCAGTGCCTGGCCATAGCTCGGGAGGCGGGTGTCGAGGACGTTGTAGACCGTGCGCACGCCCGGGAACGTGGAGCCGTTGACGACCGCCGCGTCCGGCTCGTACCGGCCCCCGGCGTCCGGACCCTTCACCGGCTGCTCGCCGCCGATCGCGCCGATGAGCGCGCCCGCGCGGATGTCCGAGCTGGCCCCGTTGGCCTGGGCGACCCACTGCGCTACGGAGTACGGCAGGATCGCCGCGGACCGGTCGGCCTCCGGCACCGCCGTGCCGTCGTTCTCGGCCGCGATCCTCACCTCGCCGCAGCTCGTGGACGGCTCGGCGCCGAGCACGGTACCGACGAAGAACGATCGGGTGCCCGAGCTGGCGGGCGGCAGGTACCGCACGATCGTCGCGTCGCCACCGCCGACCTGGCTCCAGTTGGTGACGGTGCAGGCGTAGATGTCGCGCAGCTGGGCGAGGGTCAGGTCGCCGGGCGCCGCGCCGGGGAAACGGGCGAAGCTGACGGCGTCCTTGGCGTACCCGTAGAACTCGAACTCGGCCGGGTCGCTCGCGGCGCGGCCGGACGACGAGCGGGCGATGTCGATGCAGGCGCTTGTCAGGTTCGCGGGGTTCTTGAGTGCGTTCTTGCCGCCGCCCGAGCTCGCCGGAGCCGGGTAGCTGGCCGGCGGGTTCTCCTGCCCTGCGGGGACGTAGGTGCGCTGCTCGCAAGTGTCGTCGGCCGGCACGGTGACGCCGCTCGCGGGCCGGATCGGGACGTTGATCGTGACGTCGCCGTCCGGGTTCGCCGTCGCGTCGGTGCGGTAGGCGTCCAGTATCGCGCCCACGACGTCCTGGGTCGTGTCCGAACCGGCGGCGGCTAGCGACTGGACCCGCCCGTCGCCACCGGGAGCGGCAAGCGCGGGCGCGGCGGGCAGCACCGCGACGGCGCCGAGGGCGAGAGCGAGCAGGCGTAACGTTCCTCGTTGCATGGGAGCGTGACCTTTCTGAGGTCGACCAGAAACTGGACGCGTCCCAATTTATTCGAGCAAAAGTGGCGAAACGGCGTAAACGCGCTGAACCCGGGACGACGACTGGCCGACTTGCGCCGGCCGCCCGCAGAGCTTTGGGCGATCTTTCTGGCGCCATAGCGCCAGAAAGATCGCCCAAAGGCAGGGCGGTCAGACCGGGGAGACGAAGCCCGTCGCTCGGGCCCCACCGCCGGTCATCGAACCGATGTTGCGCCAGCCGGTGTCCTTGACCATGTTGCTGAGGTTGCCCTCGACGGTGCGGACCTGGGTCGCCAGGCCGGCCGAGTTGTACCGCACGCCCACGACGACGCCGACGTGCCTGCTGGCGGGGTAGGTGCCGTAGACCACGACGTCACCCTTGGCGACCTTCTTCTGGGCGATCGGCTTCCAGCGGCGGTTGTTCTGGCCCCACTTCTGCCAGTACGTCGCCCAGTGGCCCTGAGCGGTGCCGCTGCCGGTCATGTTGGGACGCCGGGTTGCGCCGCCCTTGTACCAGGCCCAGTGCGAGAAGATCCCGCACCACGCTGCGGGCCGGATGATGTACGAGTGCGTCTTGTACGCGATCGGGTAGTAGTTGTTGCCCGTCTCCCGCCGGCCGATCTGGCCGATCGCCAGGCTGGCGATCTTGTTCCGGATCTGCGCCGGAGTGGCGGCCTCGGCGGGCTTCGCCGGAGCCAGCACGCCGAGCAGGCCGACGGCGAGCGCGACGATCAAAAGCAGCGGTACTGATCGCCGCAGGGACAAGCTGGTCATTTCGCCTCCCGTTGGGGGTGAAGCTGTCACCTCCAGAAGCTAGGGAGGACCGCTCGGCCGCCGGCTGGATCGGCTCCGGTGCCGGGACGCACCGGGTTTCTTCCCCGCACATGCCCTGTGACCTGCGGTCTCGTCCGATTGCAGACATTCCGTGGCGGAGAGGCGGAAGAAACCGGCAGTATGGCGCGGCAGGTCAGTGCGTGACGACCACCGGGGGCGGTTTTACGTCGTGGCCATGGAGCAGGCGTCTTCTCCAGGGGAACTACTTCGGCTGTACCGGTTGCGAGCAGGTGTCTCGCAGCAAGAACTGGCGGCGCGCGCGGGTATGAGCGTGCGGGCGCTGCGCGACATCGAGCAGGGACGGGTCGAGCGGCCACGGGCACGGTCGATCCATGCCGTCGCCACGGCGCTCGACCTCGCCGGCGGCGACCGCGCCGAGCTGCTCGCCGCGGCGGCGTCCGAATCGTCCGGGCCCGACCGGCTTCGCGTCGGCGTACTCGGTCCGATGGCCGTGAGCAGGGGCGACACCCCCGTGGCCATCTCCTCGACGATGCTGCGCGATCTGCTCGGCCTGCTCGCGGTGCAGCCGAACCAGGTGGTGTCCAGGGACGAGATCGTCGACGTGCTGTGGGGCGACGACCCGCCGCGCACGTGCCTGAGCCTGGTTCACGGCTACGTGGCGCAGCTGCGGACGCTGCTTGAGCCTCGCCGCCGTCCCCGCGCGGAGACCCAGACCGTGCGGCTCGTGCGCAACGGGTACCGCCTGGAGCTGGAGGACGACCAGCTCGACGTCGTGAGCTTCGACGGGCTCGCCACCACCGGGTCGGAGGCACTGTCGGCCGGAGACCTGGAGGCGGCGAGCGACCAGCTCGGGCGCGCGCTGCGGTCGTGGCGCGGGCCGGTGCTGGCCGACGCCGGTGAGCGGGCGCGGTCGCACCCGTCGGTGCTCGCGATCGGCCAGCGCCGCTCGGCCGCCGTCTGCACCTACGCCGACGCGTCCCTGGCGCTGGGCCGGTCCGCGCAGGCGGTGACGCCACTGCGGGCGGTCCTGGCCGACGAGCCCCTGCACGAGCGGGTGGCCGCGCGGCTCATGCTCGCGTTGGCGGGCAGCGGCGAGCAGGCGGCCGCGCTCCAGCTCTACACCGAGCTCCGGGTCCGCCTCGACGACGAGCTCGGCGTCGAGCCAGGCGCCGACCTGCAGGCCGCGCACCTGCGCGTCGTACGGGGGGAGCTGCCAGCCGTCGCCGCCGCCGCTCCGGCGGACCCGAACCCCGCGCAGCTGCTGGCCGACGTCGCCGGGTTCACCGGACGCGACCGGTACCTGCGACGCCTCGACGCGCTGCTTGACGACGACCCGTCCGCAGTGGTGATCTCCGCGATCGCCGGCACCGCGGGGGTCGGCAAGACCGCGCTGGCCGTCCACTGGGGAAACCAGGTCCGCGACCGGTTCCCCGACGGCCAGCTCTACGTCAACCTCCAGGGGTACGCACGCACGCCGCCGCTGCGCCCGATCGAGGCGCTGGCGCGGTTCCTGCACGCGCTCGGCATGGCGGCGGAGCGGGTGCCGACCGAGGTGGACGCCGCAGCCGCGCTGTACCGCAGCATGCTCGCCCGCAAGCGGATGCTCGTCGTGCTGGACAATGCGTCCTCCGCCGACCAGGTGCGCCCGCTGATCCCGGCCAGTCCCGGCTGCTTCGTCGTCGTGACCAGCCGCGACGCCCTCGCCGGACTGGTCGCGCAGGACGGTGCGCGCCGGCTGACGCTCGACGTGCTCACCCCCGACGAGGCCCGTGGTCTGCTCCGGCGCGTGCTCGGCGCCGACCGGGTGGACGCCGAACCGGACGCGGCCGCGGAGCTCGCCGAACTCTGTTCGTACCTGCCGCTCGCTCTGCGGATCAGCGCCGCCAACCTCTCCGGCCGCCGGCAGCGCAGCATCGCCGGACACGTTGCCGACCTGCGCGCCGACGACCGGTTGGCGGCGCTCTCAGTCGACGGTGACGAGCAGGTCGCGGTACGGGCCGCGTTCGACCTGTCCTACCAGCGCCTTCCCGAGGCGGCAGCACTGCTGTTCCGGCTGCTCGGCCTGGCGCCGCTGGTCGACTTCACCGCCGACGCGGCCGCCGCGCTGGCCGGCATCGCCGTCGACGACGCGCAGCGCGCGCTGGACCGGCTCGCCGGCGCGCACCTCGTCGAGGAGACCAGCGACGGCCGGTTCGCCTTCCACGACCTGCTACGCCACTTCGCTCGCGAGCGTGCCCAGGCCGAGGGCGGCGCGGCGGAGAACGACGGGGCGATCGGGCGGCTCCTCGACTGGTACCTGGGCAGCACGTACGCGGCGGCGCAGCTGCTCTACGGCCGGGTGCTGAGGTTGCCGCCCGTGAGCGTCGATGATCACGTCCGTTTCAAGGATCACGTCGACGCCCGTGCCTGGCTCGACGCCGAGCGCACGAGCCTGGTCGTCGCCGCGGTCCACGCCGCCGAGCACGGCCCCGTCGATGTGGCATGGCGGCTCGCGGACGCTCTCCGGGGCTACTTCCGCATGACCTGCCACGTCGTCGACTGGCTCGCCGTCGGCGACGCCGGCCTGGCCGCCGCCGAGAAGGACAGCGAACCGCGCGCCCTGGCCGCCGCGCGGCTGAGCCTCGCCGACGCGTACCGCACGATCGGCCAGTACCAGCAGGCGCTGGAGCACTACGGCGCCGCGCTGGAGGCTGCGGTGGAGACCGGCTGGCGCGAGTCCGAGGCGACCGTGCTCGGCAACATCGGCACCGTCCACTGGTACCAGGGACGGCTCGAACAGGCGTCCGACCACTACCACCGCGCGGCGGCGATCCACCGGTCGGTCGACCGCCACGTCGGCACCGCGAACACACTCACGAGCCTCGGCTGCGTGTATCTCGAATGGGGCCGCCTGGAGCAGGCGATCGAGCAGTGCGCGCAGGCCCTCGAACTGCACTGCGCACTGGGCAGCCGCGACGGCGAGGCGATCGGCCTGGACAACCTCGGCAAGGCGTACCAGGCGCAGGGTCACCTCGACCGCGCCGTGGAACACCACACCCGCGCGCTCGTGCTGTTCCGCGAGGTCGGCGACCGCGAGGGTGCCGCGTATACCTTGAACAACCTGGCCCGCGTCAACCGCGACGCCGGACGCTTCGGCGAGGCGATGACGTTCGGGCTCGAAGCCCACGCGCTCGCCACCGAGACAGGAGAGCTGCGCGCCGCGACGGCCGCGTTGAACGCGATCGGCACGATCCATCTGCGGCAGGGCCAGGTGGACGACGCGGTGGCGCGGCACGAGCAGGCGCTGGCACTCGCCCGCCGCACGGGCACCCGCTACCTGGAGGTCGAGGCGCTGATTGGCCTGGCCGAGGCGCGCTCGGACGCCGCGAACGCCGAACTAGCGGCCTCGATCGCCGACGCCATCGGATACCGGATCCTCGAAGGTCGTGCGCTCACCGTTCTCGCCGGCCTCAGCGACAGTCCCGAAGCGACCGTCGCGTTGGCGACGAAAGCCCTTGCCGTCCACCGCGACACCGGCAGCCGGCTCGACGAGGCGCGCACCCTTGCCGTGCTGGCCCGCGCCACCGACGGCGCCGCTGCGCACGCCTACCACGACAGCGCGCTGGCCCTCTTCACCGAGATCGGCAGCCCGGAGGCTCCCTCAGCGATCTGTGCGACATCTTCACGGTCATAGCCGCGAAGATGTCGCCCAGATCAGCATCAGAGGGCGTTGATCTCGCGGCTTCCCAGCACCCGCTTCGCGGCGCCGTCACGGGCCACCGCAAGCATCGCGCGGCCGATTTGCTCCGTCGTGGTGACGAAGCCCGGCATCACGCGCTTGAGCAGCGGGTAGAGCGGCGCGACCACCCGGTACACCGCGGCGGAGAACCGCACCTTGGACGCGACGCCGTGCAGCGGCTGGATGTAGCCGGGCCGGAACGCGTACCCGTGGAACGGCAGCGAGATGATCGTGTTCTCGGTGCGGCCCTTGACGCGCGCCCACCGGGTACGGCCCTGCTCCGTGCTGTCGGTGCCGGCGCCGGACACGTAGATGAACGTCGAGTCCGGGTTGAGCCGGGCCAGCGGTTCGGCAGCGGCGAGCGTGTACCCGTAGGTGATGCGCTCGTACTGCTCCGGCGGCATGCCCACCGAGGAGACGCCGAGGCAGAAGAAGCACGCGTCGTAGCCGGCGAGCTCGTTCTCGATCGGCGCGAAGTCGGTGAAGTCGCGGTGCTCCACCTCCCGCAGCTTCGGATCCTGGCGCCCGGTCGGCGTGCGGCCTACCACCAGCACGCGTTCGACGTCCGGGGCGAGCAGGCACTCGCGGAGCACACCCTGGCCGACCATCCCGGTCGCGCCGAACACGATCACCTTCATCCGGTCACCGTAGAGGGTCCGCCGGACCTGGTGCGGGGGGCGGCACTTTGGCAGGCTGGGCGGATGCTCGATCACCTGTCGATCCAGGCCGCGGACGTCCCGACGAGCGCCGCCTTCTACGACGCCGTGCTCGCCCCGCTCGGCGGCCGGCGCATCGTCGACTTCGGCGAGGTCATCGGGTACGGCGTCGAGTTCCCGAGCTTCTGGATCGGCCCGGTGACCACCGGCGGCGAGGCCCGCGAGGCACACATCGCGTTCAAGGCCGCCACCCGGGCGCAGGTCGTCGCGTTCCACGACACCGCTGTGGGCCTCGGCGCCGAGGTGCTGCACGCGCCGAAGGTCTGGCCCGAGTACCACGAGACGTACTTCGGCGCGTTCGTGCGCGACCCGGACGGCAACAACGTCGAGGCCGTCTGCCACGCACCGGAGTAGCGCGCCCCGCCAACGTCGGCATGCCGACATTGAGTGCGCCAGGGCATGCCGACGCTGGACCTCAGGTTGCGGGAGCGGCCAGCAGACCGAGTGACTGCGCGCGGAGCACAGTGGAGATCCGGTCGGTGGTGCCGAGTTTGCGGTAGAGGTTCTCGCGGTGCTTGTTCGCGGTGCCGGCCGCGATCTTGAGCCGGCGTGCGATCGCCGCCGTCGTGAGTCCGTCGGCGAGCAGCGACAGCACAGTGACCTCACGCGGGGTGAGGCCGCACTCGGCGGGGTCACCGCCGCCGGACGACCGCCGCCAGCGCCGCACCTGGCGGTGGTGCGCGTCGGTGCGGATCAGCAGCGGCTGGATGCGCTGCAGGTAGGCCCGTTCCCGGTCGTTGAAGTCGCGGCCCTCGCGCCCGAGGAGGAAGGCATGGAGCACCCCCGTCGGCGCAGTGAGCGGCAGGGCGATCTGGTGGGTGGCACCGGTCAGGCTCTGGACGCTGTCGTACGCGCCGGTCTGACGCCAGGTCCGCTGACTCATGAAGTCGGTGACGGCGCGCGGCGCGAGGTCGGCGGTGGTGACGTAGTGGTGTGCGAGCACGTGCTGCGGTGCGTACTCCGCCAGCAGGTCGTCGAGCGGCAGCTCGCCGATCGGGCGTGGCGCCCAGGCGGTGATGCGGCCGGCGCCGGAGTCCCAGGACCTGTCGGCCAGGATCCCCATACAGCAGCCCAGCGCGTCGGTGAGCTCCTCGATCACGGTTGACCACGGCGACTCCGTGCCCGAATCGTCCAGTATGGCCACCGCAAGATCGAGCATTCGCTCGTAATCACGGGACAACAGGCGGGCCATGGAGGCGGTCCTTCCGGGAGTCAATACGCACTACTGCTTATACCGCTGTACGGCAACGTGCGGCAGTTTGGCTGTGATGTGCATCCGTGCTGACGACGAAATTGGGGGATTCACCCGTATGAACGGCCTGGTCGACATCGACGAGGTGGCGCGTACGCTGCGTGAGTATCCGGGGGTCCACGATGTCGCGGTGATCGTGGTCGGAGAACGCCTGGTCGCGGGCGTCCTGGCCATGGATCCGCCAGGGATGGTCGACGGGCTCCGGGCGCACGCGGCGGATCGGCTGCCACGCATCGCGGTCCCGTCCGTGTGGGTCGTGGGCCCCGAGGTGCCGCTCGACCCGCGCACCTCCAAGGTCGACGCGGACCGCCTGCGTGCCCTGTGTTCAGGCGAGAACGCGGCGTCGCCGTGATCATCATCCACATCGGAAACCGATGTGTCCGCATCTACCGGTACGCCCGTCAGCTGGCGTTGGTCGACACGATCACGTGGCACCCCGTCGGCGAAGCGTTCTCGGCGGCCCGGCTCCTCGACGCGCTCCCCGGTGTGCTGGAGCGCATCCGGTTCGGCTTCCCCGACGCAGGCTGCGTGGCGATCGGGACCGCGCTGATGCGGAGCCACCCGGCGCTGGCCCAGGTGGTGTCGGAGATCTGCGCGCGGTACGCGGCCCGGTTCGAGGTGCTCAGCCCCGATCGGGAGGGCGAGCTGATCCGCGCAGCCGCCGCCCGCGCGGGCTTCCCGCCGGACGTCCACGTGGTGACCGCCACCGGGCGCGGGATCCAGATAGTGCCGCCGGCCGGCCCGGTCGTCTCGCTGCGGTTCGGCATGGTCGACCTGAACATCCGGTTCGAGCTGACGCGCGAGCCGGCGATGCGCCGCGTGGACGAGTGCTCGGCGTTCGTGCTCAGCCAGCTGCCCACCGGCTTCGGGCCGTTCGCGTACACCGGCGGCGAGGCGACCTACCTGCGCCACCTGGGGGTGCCCCTGCCGGACGGGCGCTGCTCGCGGCAGGACTTCGAGTCGCTGGCTCGCCGGCTGGCCGTCCTCACCCGCCGCGACCTGGAACGCCTCTCGCCGCACGAGCCGGCGTGGATGGGCGGCGCCGTGGCGTCGAACTGCATCGTGGTGGCCATGCTCCGGGCCGCGGAGGCGAGCGACTTCGTCCCGTCCGACCTCGACGTCGCGGAGGGGATGGTCGACAGGCTCGGCGCGCAGAGCAGACTCGCGCAGGGATGACGCGCCCTCACCAAAACCTTAGGTTCGGCGGTCACAGTAGAAGCCGTACCGGTGTTTCGGGAGGGGAACCATGAGCGTGCTGCTCTCCGTCGTGGCCACGCTGCTGCTGGTGGTCCAGATCGTGCTGCTGGCGAGGGTCGTGCTGGACTGGAGCGAGGTGTTCGCCGGTCCCGCCGTCCACGGCTCCGCGCGCTGGCGGGCTACGGCGGCGCTGCATGCGGTGACCGAGCCGGTGCTGGCCCCGATCCGGCGGGTCGTGCCGCCACTGCGGCTGGGTGGGTTCGCGCTGGACCTGGCGTTCGTCATCGTCTTCGTCGTGGTGGTCGTGCTGCGGCGGGTGGTGCTCAGCCTGTGACCGGGAAGGGCTAGGCCCTTCCCGGTCAGTGTCGTGAGCCTGGCTCAGCGGCGGCGCAGTGCGGCGAACAGGCGGGCAGTGGTGTCGCGGCGCCCCCAGGCGACGATCGCGACGACCACGAACGTGATCGCGGGGAATGCCACCATCTCGCCACCGAACACCGTGGTCTGCACGATCACCGCGCCGACCATCAGCGCGCTGAAGCAGGCGGCGGCCAGGCCGGACAGCCGGGGGATGAGAACACCGACCGCGCCCGCCACCTCCAGCGCTCCGATAAGGAGCCGGAACCAGTCGCCGAGGCCGATCTGCTCGAAGCCGGCGACGGTCTGCGCCTCGCCGGTGAGCTTGTTGGCACCCGCGAAGGCGAACGTCACGGCGGTGAGGACCTGCAGCGTCCACAGTGTGACGCTCAGGCTGCGGCGACGGCGACGGGTGGTGGTCGGGGCGGCGGCGCGGGTGAGGGTCGGCTGAGTCATGTCCGTGTCCTTCGCATCAGGTGAGTTGTTACCTATGCGTCGAACAGGCGGACATCGGATCGACACGGCCGCCGAAACTTTCTTCCGCCGCCACGCGCGGCCGCCGCCTGCGTGGTCACCGCGGCCTGAACGTCGTGACGATCGCGCCTTTGCCGAACGTCTTGCTGTCCACGAGCGCGAACTGGCGTGGCTGGAACCGGCCGCCGAAGACGGGGATCCCGTCGCCCGCGACAACCGGGTAGTTCTTGACGGTCAGCTCGTCGATCTCGGTGAGCAGCGACGACGCTTCCGCTCGGGCTACCTCGCGCTGCTCGAACTCCGGCTGGAGGCCACTCGCCGGCCCGAGCTGCGCGCGGTGCTCATGCGCACGAACATCGCCTACCAACTCGAGTCCGGCCCGCCCGCGATTTGGGCGATCTTTCTGGCGCTATAGCGCCAGAAAGATCGCCCAAATCCATCAGGTTGGCTATAGGCCGCAGGATCCTGCACGCTCGCCCGATGGTCCAATTGCGACAAAGACCCTAATTCCGTCACACGGCAAGCGTGAGCCGAATTCATTGACATATGGGCACCAATCGTGTTGCCATCTCGAAATCTTTTCGTAACAAAGCGCTCATTGCAGGGCGCATCGAATGGCAAGGAGGCGAGGAGCATGGCCGACGTGCCCACTCCGAACGGTTACAGCCGCCGGGCGGTGCTCGGCACCCTCGGGCTCGCCACGGTCGCCGGTCCGCTCGCGCTGGGCCGGGCCGCCGTGGCGGCGCCGACGCTGGTCTGGAACCCGGACATCGGCGCCCAGGGCGTAGGGATCTTCGAGGGCCTGGAGGAGGATCGTGGCAACTCCCACCCGGGCTTCGACCACATCGTCAGCCGAGACAGCGAGATCTGGTTCTACATGCACCGCCGCGACCGGGACACGACGGGCGGCGGTGACCGTCAGCGCCAGGAGTCCAAGGGCATGCGGGAGGGCAGCACCCTGCTCAAGCCGGTGGACGGCGAGACCTGGCGGTTCCGCTACGAGATGTTCATGCCGTCGACCCTGCACGCCACCAGCAGGTTCTCGCATATCTTCCAGCTCAAGACGCCGGCCACCAACGGGGGACCGTGGGTCACGCTGTCGCTGAGCCGCGTCGGCGGAGCCGAACGGATGAGGCTGCGGGCGTTCAGCACCTCCGGATCGCCGGACATCGGGGCCACGGACCTGGCGCCACTGCGGGAGAAGTGGATCACGATCGACCTGACGTTCCGCATGGGACCGAGCGGCACCGGGCGCTTCGTGGTGCGCAACGGCTCCGGGGACGGCGCACCTGTGGTCGTCGACTCCAGCCGGTCCGGCGTGCGGATTCCCGACGAGGGCAGCGGTTCCGGCAACTACGTCCGTCCGAAGTGGGGCATCTACCGATCGATCGAGAGCGCGTCGTCCGACATCATCGACACGCACCTGCGGCTGCGCCGGATGCAGGCCTGGCGCGGCGTCTAGAGCTGCTGTCCCGGAGCGGTTTCAGAGCGCGTCGCGAGGCCGGGTCCCGGCTCGATGTCGACCTCGTTCATCATGCACCGCGAGTCCGCCGCTCGTGCGTTACCGCTTGTGGGGAGAGGTCGCTGCGGTGTCCGGTGGAAAGTGGCACGCCGCGAGTTGTCCGGTGGGCTGGGGTGTGAGGAGAGGAGCCTCCGTGCCGCAGATGTGCTGGGCCTTCCAGCACCTGCTACGGAACGGACAGCCGCCTTGGGGGCTCGTGAGAGGGTCTCGCAGGTGGGTGCTCGTCGGGGGATCTCGCAGGCGGATCCGCGGGGTGGCGCCTTCGAGGTCCGGAACCGCGGAGAGAAGGGCCGAGGTGTACGGGTGGGCGGGGTGGCGGTAGACCGCGTACGGATCACCGATCTCGACGATCCGCCCCCGGTACATGATCGCCACCCGGTCCGCGAGCTGGCGCACGACCGCCAGATCGTGAGCGATGAGGAGGTAGGCAATGCCGAGTTCGCGTTGAAGCTCGCCGAGGAGGTTGATGATCTGCGCCTGCACGGACACATCTAGCGCGGCGACTGGCTCGTCCGCGACGACCAGCCGAGGATTGACGATCAGCGCTCGGGCGATGCCCACCCGCTGACGCTGGCCACCCGACAGCTCGTGCGGATACCGGATTGCGCAGTCGGCGGCGAGACCGACCACGTCCAGCATCTCCCGGACCCGCCGGCGGAGCTGGGTGCGGTCGTGCCAGCCCGCCGCGCGTAGGGGCATGGCGATGCTGGCGCCCGCCGTCCGCCGAGGGTTCAGCGAAGAGTACGGGCTCTGGAAGATCATCTGGATCTCGTTCCGCGGCCGGCCGGGGACGCGGCGCCCGCCCCGCCAGACCTCCTCGCCGTCGAACGTGATCTGCCCGGCCGTCGGTGGGAGGAGGCCGGCGACCATCCGTGCCGTGGTCGTCTTGCCGGATCCGGACTCGCCCACCAGGGCCAGCGTCTGACCGGCCTCGACCGCGAGGTCCACGTCGTCCACGGCCCGGACGGCCGTCCGCCGCAGGCCGAGCAGGCCCGCCCGCGCGGGGAAGTCCTTCACCAGCCCGCGGGTTTCGAGGAGCGGCCGGCCTACCACGCCACATGCTCCAGGTGGCAGGCGACGCGATGGTCGGTGGTGCCTGGCACCAGCCGCAGCTCAGGCTGCTCCTCCGCGGCGCGGCTGCCGACGATGTCGGCGTAAGGGCAGCGTGGCCGGAAGGCGCAACCGGCGGGCCGCTCCGCCGGTGAGGGCGGGCTACCAGGAATCGGTGCCAGCGGCGAGTCGCGATCGTCGGTCAGCCGCGGGGTGGAGTTCAGCAGGCCCCGCGTGTACGGATGCCTCGGGTCGTGCAGCACGGCGCTGGTGGGGCCGAGCTCGACGCACCGGCCCGCGTACATGACTAGGACCTGGTCGGCGATCTGGCGCACGACGGCCAGGTCGTGGGAGATGTAGACGATGGCCATGCCGAGTTCGTCCTGGAGCTGTTGCAGCAACGCGAGTATCTGCGCCTGCACGGTGACGTCGAGCGCAGTCGTTGGCTCGTCGGCGATCAGCAGCGCGGGCTCGCAGATGACGGCCATTGCGATCATGACCCGCTGTCGCATCCCGCCGGAGAGCTCGTGCGGGTAGGCGTGGAACCGCCGCGCAGCCTCCGGTATGCCGACCAGGTCGAGGTAGTCGATGGCACGCTGCCGAGCGGCGGACCTGGACGCCGTCGTGTGTGCGCGGTAAGCCTCCGCGACCTGCCGGCCGACCGGGTAGAACGGGTGTAGCGACATGGTCGGATCCTGGAAGACCATGCCAACCTGGCGACCGCGCACGGCCCGCATCCGGCGATCGTCGAGGCCCGTGACCTGCTGTCCATCCAGCAGCACCTCGCCGGTTACGGACGTGCGCCGCGGATCGTGCAAACCTGTGACGGCATACGCGGCGGCAGTCTTCCCGCAGCCGGACTCGCCGACGATGCCGAGCGTGCGCTCCCTCTCGACGGCGAAGGAGAGCCTGTCGACGGCGCGGAGCGCTCCCGTCGGCGTGCGGAACTCGATCGTCAGGTCGTTGACGGCGAGGTAGCTCATCGCAGCCGGACCCGGGGGTCGACGATGACGTAGAGCAGGTCCGTGACCAGGTTCGCCATCACCACGAAGAACGCGGCGAGGAGCACAGTGCCCATCACCACCGGAAGGTTCAGCTCCTGGGTGGCCTGCACGGAGATGTTGCCGATACCGGGCAGCCCGAAGACGGTCTCGGTGATCGCCGCACCACCCAGCAGTGCGCCGACGTCGAGCCCGGCGATGGTGACGATCGGCATCATGGATGCGCGCAACGAGTGCCGGACGACCGAACGCTTGGGGAGACCTTTCGCGCGGGCGACCAGCACGAAGTCCTCGGAGAAGGTGTTGAGCAGCTCGGCGCGCGTGAACCGCGCGTACGCGGCGGCGAAGAGCGACGCGAGCGTGATCCATGGGAGCAGCAGCCCCGTGAACCACGCCTGGGGATCGTCGAACGGGCTGGTGTAGGAGGGCAGCGGGAGCCAGCCGAGCCAGTAGACGAACACGACCTGCAGCATTAGTCCGACGAAGAACGTCTGGGTCGACGCGGCGGCGACGGCGGTGCCGATGGCCGCCCGGTCGATCCACGTACCCTGCCGTGAGGCCGCGAGGATTCCGATGGCGATCCCGAGCGTGAGCCACAGCACGGCAGCCCCGACCACCAGGCTCATGGTGATCGGGAGCGAACGGGCAATCATGTCGGTGACCGGCTCGAACGTCCGGAACGAGTAGCCGAGGCATGGTGCTGAGCACTCAGTGACGGTGTCTTCGGTGGTGATCGTGCGGCCCGCGACGATGCCGGCCATGAACTCTACGTACTGCTCGGGCAGAGGGCGATCGAGTCCGAGGGTGTGCCTGACCTGCTCGTGCTGCGCGGGCGTGCACTGCTGGCCGCACTGCAGCGCGGCCGGATCGGCCGGGATCGCGAAGAACAGACCGAACGTCCCCACGCTCACGGCGGCGAGGGTGACGACGGAGATTGACAGCCGACGCACCAGGTAGCGGAGCGCGCCCTCCCAGCCCGCCCTCATCGCGCGATCCTCGGATCGAGTGCGTCGCGAACCGCATCGCCGACGAGGTTGGCCGCCAGGACGAGCGCAAAGAGCGCCGAACCGGCGAAGAACGTGAAGGCCCAGTCGCTGCGCGCGTACGGGATGCTGTAGAAGATCATCCGGCCCCAGTCGGGCACGGGCTCGGTGACCCCGATGCTGAGGAAGGACAGCGCCGCCTCCACCTGGATGAACGCAGGCAGCGACATCGAGAGGGTCACCAGGATGGGACTCCACAGGTTAGGGAGGAGCTCGCGGAACAGGATGCTCCCGACACCGGCGCCCGCCACGCGCGCCGCGTCGACGAACTCCCGCTCGCGGAGGGACAGGACCTGCCCGCGCACGAGGCGAGCAGTGCCCATCCAGCCGAATGCGACCAGGACGATCACCACCGAGACTATGCGTACCGACGGATCGGGTGACAACTGCGCGTTGCCGGTGATGGTCCCGTTAATGATGGGCACTACCGCCAGCGCCAGGATGACGAAGGGAAAAGCGAGGAACAAGTCGATGAGCCAGGTTAGAAAGGAGTCGACCCAGCCGCCCAGATGGCCCGCGACCATGCCGACGACCGTCCCGATGACCACGGCCAGTAGGGCGCTGACGCCTGCGATGCCCAGCGATGTGCGGGCGCCGTAGACGAGCTGAATGAAGACGTCGCGGCCGACGCCTGGCTCTATGCCAAACCAGTGCTCCGCACTCACTCCGCCCAAGGCACCATACGGAAACCCGTAGTCGTCGAGCAGTTCGGGGAAAGCGTCGTCCTTGCCGACGCCGTACAGCGCCGAGATCAGATCGGCGTAGATCGCCACGCACGCGAACATCGCCAAGACGAATCCACCGGCCAACGCCGTCGTGTCGCGGGTGAGTCTGTCCCAGGCGAGGCGACGAGGAGACCGATGTTGCACAGTCACCAACTACCCCCTTGGATGTCCTCTCGTGCCGACACACAGCAGGGCATGACTCGTGAACGAGATCGAGCCTACGTTGTTCGCGAGGCAGCGCGTGCCCGCCGACGTGCTTGCGCGATCCCGTGGACTCGGGCGTCAGCCTATGCTGGAAACGTGGCGTCAAGACCCGGCCAGGGTCGAATTGTCGGCCGCGACGCCGAGGTGGGGCAGTTGCGCGATGCGCTCGCCGCGGTGGCCCGCGGTCGGGGCGGTCTGGCCCTGGTGGAGGGTGAACCAGGGATCGGCAAGTCGGCGTTGATGTCGGCGGCGTTGGCCGACGCGGGGCTGCTCGGCTGCCAACTCCAGTGGGCCGCAGCCGACGAGCAGATGGGTCAACGTTTCCCGTTGCGGGTGATGCTGGACTGTCTCGGAGTCGACGCACGTAGCACCGACCCGCCGCGGGCAGAGATTGCCGCGCTGCTGCGCGGGGAGCGCCTGGTCGGACCGCCAGGGGCGGGAGACCCGGTGGCGGCCGCGGTTGAGCGACTGCTACGGCTGGTCGACCAACAGTGCGCCGTCTCACCCGTGGTCATCGTTGTTGACGATCTCCAGTGGGCCGACGAGGCAAGCCTGCTGACGTGGACTCGGCTCGCGAGTGTGGTAGCGCAGTTGCCGCTACTTCTGGTCGGCGCCCATCGACCGGTGCCGCCGCGCACCGAGGTCGAACTGCTGCGGCGGACCGTGAAGGATCGCCACGGCATGCTGATCGAACTGGGACCGTTGGCTGACGACGCCGCGCACGAGCTCGTAGCCCAGCTTGTTGGAGCTTCGCCCGGCGCCGAGTTGCGCAGGTTGTCCGGACAGGCGGCCGGGAATCCGCTCTACCTGTGCGAGATGATCCACGCCATGTTGGCTGGGGGCGCCGTGGTCGTGAAGGGCACGGCAGAGCTGCAAGTGGACGGGTTCCACGCTCCGATCTCGCTTGCATCAGCGGTGCAGCAAAGGCTCAGATCCCTCTCACCGGAGGCAGCGGACTCGCTGCGCTGGGCCGCGTTGCTTGGCCAGGAGTTCACCGTCACCGACCTGGCCGTGGTGGCGGGCAGGTCGGCGACCGAGCTCGTAACGGTAATAGCCGAGGCGACCGCCGCAGGCGTGGTGGCCGAGGCCGGGCCCAGGCTCAGATTCCGGTCCCCATTGATCCGGCGGACGCTGTACGAGGCGATCCCGCAGGCCATGCGCGTGGCGCTGCATCGCAAGGCAGCGCAGGCGCTGGCCGAGTCGGGCGCGGCTACCGAGCGGGTGGCCGAGCATCTGCTGGCGGCCCCGGTCGACCGCTGGGGAGTGGGGTGGCTCATTGAGAACGGCGAAATCCTGGCGACACGGGCTCCGCTCATCGCCGCCGACCTGATGGAGCGGGCCGTTGCCGACTCCCGCGTCGACGACGACCAGCGGCAGGTGCTCACCGCCCACCTCGCTACCGTCCAGTTCCGGCTGGGCCGGATCGGCCAGACCGAGGCGAGGGCCCGCCTGGTGCTCGCCTACACGCGGGACCCGTGGCGTGCCGGCCAGATGCACTGGATCCTCGGCTACGCATTGCACCGCGGTGGCCGCACCGAGGAGGCGTTGGCCGCGGTCGACGACGCGCTCGCGGCGCCGTCCGTACCGAGCCCGTGGGCGGCGCGGCTGCAGGCACTGCGGTCGCTGATCCTGGCCGAGGGCCGTGGAGATGTGGACGCCGCGCAGGAGGCCGCCACTCTGGCCGTCGCGATGGGGGAGGACGTCGGAGACCGGTTCGCTGTAGGTCACGCGCTGAGCAGTCTGTACTTCGTCCACGCCGCCAGCAGGGACTACCCTGAGGCGCTCGCTGTGGTGGACAGGGGGCTTGCCGCCGTCGGGGAGGACGCGAACTTGTCCGACCTGCGGACTGTTCTGCTGGATCACCGTGTTTTCGTCCTGCAGAACCTGGACCGCATGGACGACGCCGACGCCACCTTGCGAGCGGTGCGCGAGCTCGCCGACCGGGCGGGCGGTGCGCACCAGTCGCAATTGCACATCGCCGCGGGTGTATACCACTACTGGGTCGGGCGGTGGGACGACGCGCTAGTCGACCTCGGCGTCGCGTCCGAGGACCTCTCCGAGCCAACCAACGTCGGCCTGCGGGCGCACTCGCTGCTGCTGCTGTTGCACGGCGCGAGCGCCCTGATCGCCGGTCACCGCGACGACCGCGAGACCGCGCAAGCGCGGCTACAAGCCGGCCTGGACCTCGGCCTGCACACTGCCAGTGACCGGGACAACTGCGACTTCCTGCTCGCGGCGGAGTCACTCGCAGCCGAGCGGGACGGCGCCCCTGCACGTGCCCTCGCCGTGCTGTCTCCGATCCTCGACCCCACGTTCGGGCGGACGCTCCTGCGGCACCAATGGCTTCCCGATGTCGTGCGACTCGCGCTCGACCTCGACGACACTGCAACCGCCCGCGCCGCGGTCGAGATGTGCAACGCCGCTGCGGCGAGGGAGGCTAGGCCGGCCCGAGCCATCGCGGCCGCCACCCGCTGCCGTGGTCTGCTCGACGGCGACGCCGCGGCTCTCCTCTCCGTGGCCGAGCACTATCGCTCGGTCGGCCGGATCGTCGAGCGTGCGCAAACCCTTGAGGATATGGCGGTCGTACTGGCGCAGCGTGAGGAGGTCATCGAAGCGCGCGCCGCACTGGCCGAGGCGCATGAGATCTACACGCGCCTCGGCGCCAACTGGGACCTCCGCCGGGCGGACGTCCGGGTCCGCCCCTACGGAATCCGGCGAGGCAGTTCTGGGCCGCGGCGATCCCAGGGGGGCGTCGCGAGCGGTTGGGCGGCGCTGACCCCGACTGAACTCGCCGTGGCCAGGCTGGTCGCCGACGGCCGATCCAATCCCGATATCGCGGCCGAGCTGTTCGTGTCACGCCGCACCATCCAGACCCACGTGCAGAACATCCTGACCAAGCTCGACGTCCATTCGCGGGTCGAGATCGCCCGCCAGGCGATGGAAAACCTGGGACTGAAGGGCAGGAGGGCGTGACCGCTACGCCGCACCTGCTTGGAGACCAACGGCGGTCAATGCGAGCGAGGCACCCCTGGCCGCGCGGCGGAGCCGGTCCACCACGGCGGCGGGCTCAAATCGTTCGCTCGGTCCGCTGATCGAAATGGCCGCGACGACCGCGTTGTCCGAGCTCAGAACCGGAGCCGCGACACAGCTGACGTCCGGGTGAGTGCCCTGGCGATCGAAAGCGACGCCGTTGCGCAGGATCGTGCGCAGCTCGGCGTTGAGTCGCAGCGGCTGGGTGACCGTCGCGGCCGGGTTGCCGTCCAGAGCTTTGGTCAGCACGCGCCGCTGCGTCGCGGCGGGCGAGTAGGCGAGCAGGATCTTGCCGAGCGCCGTGGAATCGGCAGGCAGTGCGCCTCCGACGCTGGACACCAACGGGCTGCGCCGGTGCCCGTGGAGCTTCTCCACACAGCGGACGTCGGCGCCGTCGAGCACCGCGAGGTGGACGGTCTCGTGGGTGAGCACGTACAGGTCCTGGAGGAATGGAAGGGTGGCCTCGCGCAACTCGGGCCGGTGACTCGGGGCGAGCAGCCCGGTGAACCCGCGAAGACGGTCGCCGATGCGGTAACCGCCGGCGACGCGCTCGATCACCGCTGCGGAGTCCAGGATGCCGAGCAGTCGGTAGGCGGTCGTATTGGCGAGACCCGAGCGACGAGCTACCTCCGAGCCTCCCAGTATCTCGGAGCGATGACACCATGCCTCCAGCAGCCTGAACGCCTTCTCGATCACGTCGCGGCTCGCCTGAGCAGCCTCTTCGGCCTGCCTGGCGGGGATCTGGCTGCTGTCGGGGGTAGTGACCATGACTTCTCGCTCCTGTGATCAGGCCGCGGCGGGACGTGGATCGAGTCTGGACGTGTGGCGTAGTTCAGACCTTGCCGCGTCGGCCGGTGGGATGCATCCGCCAACTGGCGTACCGATAAGCAGCGAGGTAGCTGCCCGGCCGTGCCGGTCACCAAGACCGGTTTGCGCCACGGAGTCTCGCCTGCGGTTCGCGCCGAGATGTCAACGACCTCTGTCCGTTGTTGAGCTAGGCGCCGTTTCCTGCGCGCGAGCGATTTGCACGCGGGACTGCATGCCGAGTTTGGCCAGGATGTGGGAGACGTGGGTCTGCACGGTGCGGCGCGACAGGAATAGCCGGTCGGCGATCTCGGGGTTGGACAGGCCCTGCGCGACGAGCTCGGCGATGGTGGTCTCCGCGGGGCTGAGGCTGCCCGGGCCGCTGCGCGGGCGGCGGGGCGACGCTTGGCGGTGCCGGATGCCGTAGGGGCGGAAGTGGGCGTTGGCGCGGTTGATGTCCCAGGTCGCGCCGAGGTCGGTGTAGAGGGTGAGGGCGTCGGCGAGCAGGCTGCGAGCCGCGGCGAGGTCGCCGCCGCGGGCGCGCAGGTCGGCTGCGGCCTCCAGCGCCTGGGCGGTGTATAGCGGTCGGCGGGTGTCGCGGAACACGACCGCGGCCTGTTCCAACGGTTCGGGATCCGCGGTGAGGAGACCGCGGCAGTAGAGCGCCGCGCCGGCCGCGTTGGGGACGTTGTCGGTGAGTCGAGCGGCGTACTGATCGGCGGCGGCAGCGTCGCCGGTGGCCACCGCCAGCCGCACCCCGGTCATGGCCGCGAGCGCGCTCGCCCACAGGGTGTTCGACACGCCGGGCAGCTCGGCGAAGACGGCGAGCGCGTCAGCCGGCCGACCGGCGCGCTCGAGCTCGACCGCGCGGGCGATGACGAAGGCGTCGTCCACAATCTGGACCCGCTCGAGCTCGCCGGTGAGGCGGCCCGCCTCGAGGTGACGCCGCGCGGTGGGCTCGTCGTCGCGGTGCAGCGCCACCAGCGCGGCCGTACCTTCCGTGTAGCTCACGCTGCTGTTTTCGGAATCGATGGCGGCGTCGGCCTCGGCCAGCACGTCGTCCCACTGACCGGAGTCGAAGGCGATGTAGCCGGCGATCCACCGGGCATGCTCCAGGCGAGGCTGGTTGCCGATCTGTTCGGCCAGCCGCCGCATCTCGGTGAGCCGCAAGCGTGCCTCTTCGTAGTGGCCGAGGTCCGTCATCGCCCAGGCACAGTTGAGCCCGAGGCGGAGCCTCAGCCCGGACAACGCCGGCGCGTCCGCCGTGACGGCCAGCCCCTGCTCGTAGTGCGCGATGGCCGATTCAGGCTGTCCCTGCATCGTCTTCGCCTTCCCGAGGAGGTTGCGGGCGTAGCCGATCGCAGACGGGTCAAAGGCTGTGACGGCCACGGCCAGGCCCTCGGTGGCGGCTTGCACGGCGGCGTCATAGTCACCTTTGCTGCAGTGACAGTTCCCGACGAGCAACTGCAGACGGGCGCGGCGCACCGGGCTGAGCGCGGTCGTGGCCAGCGCCGTCTCGAGTTCGCGCAGCGCCTCATCGTGCCGGCCAGCCATCCACAGGACCTCGCCGAGAACCCAGTACAGGTCGCCGATCAGATCAGGGTCGTCGGCGCGGGCGAGCGCGGCGCGGGCGACCCGCGCGGCCCGCCCCAGCTGCCCCGTGCTGTTCAGAGCCTGCGCGAGTTCCAGCGTGAGAGTGTCCTTGCGCGGGTCGTCGGCAGCCATGTCGTCGACTGCCGAGCCCAGCAACTCCGCTGCGATGTGGCCGGAACGGTTGGTCAGCACCCGGGCCGCGCCCATCAGCCAATCCAGCATCCAGGGCTCGACCGACCCTGCCCCGAGCTGTCTGGCCTGCAGCAACTGCACCGCCACCCGGTCCACCGGGGCATCGGCGTCGCTCAGCATGTGGGCCGCCTCGCGGTGCAGCGCCGAGCGTACGGTTTCCGGCAGCTCGCGGTAGACGACCTCGCGGATCAGCCCGTGCCGGAACGTCAGAAAGGAACCGGCCTCCACCAGAACCTTCGCCACCATCGCCTCCGACAGCGCTGGAATCAGCTGCGTCACCTCCCGCCGCGAGACCACCGAAAGCTCGGTGACCGTGAAGCTGGCACCCAACAGCGACGCCAACCGCAGTACCTCGATCGTCGCCGGTGAGAGGAAACCCAGTCGCCGGGAGATCACCCCGGTCAACGACGCCGGCGGCCCGTCCGCGTCCGCGTCCGCGACACCGCCCTCGACCCGCAACGCACCGTCACCGTCAAGGGCACCGACCAGCTCCGTCAGGTACAGCGGATTACCGGCCGCCCCCGCGGCCAGCCGCAACAGACCCGGCCCCGGCGACGCCCCCGTCGCGTGCGCCACCAGCTCAACCACCGCGGCCTCGGGCAACGGCTCCACCGGCAGCACGGCGCCGAGCGGTTCACCGATCCGGCGACGCAGCGCGTCCAGAGCGCCCCCCTGCGGGACCGGCCAGGTGGCGCCGACCAACAGCAGCGGCAGCTCCTCCACCGACCGGGCCAACCGGTGCCACACCTGCACCGTCGCCTCGTCGGCCCAGTGCAGATCGTCGACCACCAGCACCACCGGGCTGGCCGCGCACAGCTCATCGATCAGGGCCAGAAGCTGCTCACACGCCGCCGGGACGGCGTTTCCGCGATCGAACGCGCCCACACCCGACGCCGGCCCCTGCAACAACTCATCGATCGCAACCCGCCGCGGATTGCTCCTCGCGACCGCGGAATCAATGCAATCCAGGAGCGGACGTAGCGGAAACCGGGTCGCCAACTCATCGCCGCGGCCGGACAGAATGAGGCATCCCAGCTTGGGTGCTGAGGCCAGGCCCTCCGCCAGCAGCGCCGACTTCCCGACCCCCGGCTCGCCCTCGACGAGCACGACGCCACCACGCCCAGCGGCGACGTCCTTGACGAGTGTGCGCAGCTGTGCAAGCTCGCGGTCCCGGCCGACCAGCATCCTCAGCCCCCAAACAACACGTACCACCCTACGACGCACGGCGTGGGGAGAGCAGCAGCAAGCCCTTTCCGGGCAGCAACGACCATAACGAACGGAGTTAGGGCGCTGTGTCCTGCACGTGCGCGAACTCGCGACTGATTTCCACGCGGGACTGGATGCCGAGTTTGGCCAGGATGTGGGAGACGTGGGTCTGCACGGTGCGACGGGAGAGGAATAGCCGGTCGGCGATCTCGGGGTTGGACAGGCCCTGCGCGACGAGTTCGGCGACGGTGATCTCGGCCGGGCTGAGGCTGCCCGGGCCGCTGCGCGGCCGGCGGAGCGACGGTTGGCGGTGCCGGATGCCGTAGGGGCGGAACTGGGCGTTGGCGCGGTTGATGTCCCAGGTCGCGCCGAGGTCGGTGTAGAGCTTGAGGGCGTCGGCGAGCAGGCGGCGGGCCGCGGCGAGGTCGCCGCCGCGGGCGCGCAGGTCGGCTGCGGCCTCCAGCGCCTGGGCGGTGTAGAGCGGCCGGCGGGCATCGCGGAACACCGCCGCGGCCTGTTCCAGCGGTTCCGGGTCGGCCTCGAGGAGGCCGCGGCAGTAGAGCGCCGCGCCGGCCGCGTTGGGCACGTTGTCGGTGAGTCGAGCGGCGAACTGATCGGCGGCGGCCTGCGTCGCCGGTGGCCACCGCCAGCCGCACCCCGGTCATGGCCGCCAGCGCGCTCGCCCACAGGGTCATCGACAGGCCGGGCAGCTCGGCGAGGGCGGCGAGTGCGTCAGCCGGCTCGCCGGCGCGCTCACGATCGACCGCACGGGCGAGGACGATGGCATTGTCCACCATCTTGGCCCAGTCGATGTTGGCGGAGTTGCCCGCCTCCAGGTGACGCCGCGCGGTGGGCTCGTCGTCGCGGTGCAGCGCTACCAGCGCGGCCGTACCTTCCGTGTAGCTCACGCTGCGGTTTTCGGAATCGATGGCGGCGTCGGCCTCGGCCAGCACGTCGTCCCACTGCCCGGAGTCGAACGCGAGGTAGGCGGCGATCCACCGGGCATGCTCCAGGCAAGGCTGGTTGCCGATCTGCTCGGCCAGCCGCCGCATCTCGGCGAGCCCCTCATGCGCCTGTTCGTAGCGGCCGAGATCGGCCATCGCCCAGGCACGGTTGAGCCCGAGGCGAAGCCTGAGCCCGGACAACGCCGGGGCGTCCGCCGTGACGGCCAGCCCCTGCTCGTAGTGCGCGATGGCCGATCCAGGCTGTCCCTGCAGCGTCTTCGCCTTCCCGAGGAGGTTGCGGGCGTAGCCGATCGCACGCGGGTCGAAGGCTGTGGCGGCCACGGCCAGGCCGTCGGTGGCCGCTTGCACGGCGGCGTCATAGTCACCTTTGCTGTAGTGACAGTTCCCGATGAGCAACTGCAGACGGGCGCGGTGCACCGTGCTGAGCGGGATCGTGGCCAGCGCCGCCTCGAGTTCGCGCAGCGCCTCGTCGCGCCGGCCCGCCGTCCAGAGAACCTCGCCGAGGACCCAGCACAGGTCGCCGATCAGATCAGGGTTGTCGGCGCGAGCGAGCGCGGCGCGCGTCACCTGCTCGGCCGCCCTCAGCTGCCCCGTGCCGTAGAGAGCCAACGCGAGTTCCAGCGCCAGGGTGTCCTTCCGCGGATCCTCCGGGGCCGCGGCGTCCACGGCCGGGCCCAGCAACTCCGCTGCGATGCGGCCGGAACGGTTGGTCAGTACCCGGGCCGCGCCCACCAGCCAATCCAGCATCCAGGGCTCGACCGACCCGGCCCCGAGCTGCCTGGCCTGCAACAACTGCACCGCCACCCGGTCCACCGGGGCATCGGCGTCGCTCAGCATGTGGGCCGCCTCGCGGTGCAGCGCCGAGCGTACGGTTTCCGGCAGATCGCGGTAGACGACCTCCCGGATCAGCCCGTGCCGGAACATCAGGAACGGACCGGCCTCCACCAGAACCTTCGCCACCATCGCCTCCGACAGCGCCGGAATCAGCTGCGTCACCTCCCGTCGTGCCACCGCCGACAGCTCGGTGACCGTGAAGCTGGCACCCAACAGCGACGCCAACCGCAGCACCTCCAGAGTCGCCGGTGAGAGGAAACCCAGCCGCCGCGAGATCACCCCGGTCAGCGACGCCGGCGGCTCCTCTGCGGACGCGTCCGCGACACCACCCTCGACTCGCAACGCACCGTCACGGTCAAGGGCGTGGACCAGCTCCGTCAGGTACAGCGGGTTACCGGCCGCGCCAGCGGCCAGCCGCAACAGACCCGGCCCCGGCGACGCCCCCGTTTCACGCGCGACCAGTGCGGCCACCGCCTGCCTCCGGCAGCGGTTCCACCGGCAGCACGGCGCCGAGCGGTTCACCGATCCGGCGACGCAGCGCGTCCAGAGCGCCCCCCTGCGGAACCGGCCAGGTGGCGCCGACCAACAGCAGCGGCAGCTCCTCCACCGAACGCGCCAGCCGGTGCCACACCTGCACCGTCGCCTCGTCGGCCCAGTGCAGGTCGTCGACAACCAGCACCACCGGGTTGGCCGCGCACAGCTCATCGATCAGTGCCAGAAGCTGCTCACACGCCGCCGGGACGGCGTTTCCGCGATCGAACGCGCCCACACCCGACGCCGGCCCCTGCAACAACTCATCGATTGCAACCCGCCGCGGATTGCTCCTCGCGACCGCGGAATCAATGCAATCCAGGAGCGGACGTAGCGGAAACCGGGTCGCCAACTCATCGCCGCGGCCGGTCAGAACGAGGCATCCCAGCTCGGGCGCTGAGGCCAGGCCCTCCGCCAGCAGCGCCGACTTCCCGACACCCGGCTCGCCCTCGACGAACACGACGCCACCACGCCCAACGGCGACGTCCTTGACGAGTCGACGCAGCTGTGCAAGCTCGCGCGTCCCGGCCGACCAGCATCCTCAGCCCCCAAACAACACGTACCAGCGTACGACGCACGGAGTGGGCAGAACCGCAGCAAGCCCTTTTCCGGGCAGCAACGACCATAAGGAACGGAAGTAGGCTCGGCATGCTCCGGCACGTGGCCGCTGCGGGAACTCGCGGCGGCTCACGTCGCGGCGTGCCACTGCCCGCTGTCTCAGTTCACATAGGCGTTGCGCAGCAACGGCAGTCCGATCGCGAGGCTGAGATAGATCCCGCCGACGCGTGAGCCCGAGAGGGTGAAGGACCGGAGGTATCTCAGCGGGACGACGGGCGCGTGCTTCTCCATGATCTCCCGGTCGAGCTTCGCCCAGCCGTCGACGGCCTTGCCTTGATCGGTCTCCGCGAGGAGCTGGTCGATGCGGTCGTTGACGGCGGGCTCGTCGAGGAACGACAGGTTGAAGCCGCCTTCACGGATCTGCCGGCCGTCGAACTGCTCGCGGACGAAGAGCGTGCCGTCAGGCCAAACACCGGAGAATCCACCGGTGACGAGGTCGTACGGGTTGCCCGGCCTCGATACTTGCTCGTAGTACGTCTGCAGATCGAGGGACTGAAGCTTGATGCGGAAGCCGGCGCGCTCCAGCGCGGTCTTCGCGGCCAGCGCCCGGCGCGAGACTGCGGCGCCGCCGCTTGCGAAGGTCAGCTCGACCGTGCGGCCACCCAGAAGCTGCCTGGCCTTCTCCGGGTCGCCGTTCGGTCCCCCGTCGTAGGCGTTGTAGCGGTCGAATCCAGGGACCAGCGGCGCGAGGATCGTGGTCGCGGGCTCGGAGGTCGCCGGCCCGCCCGTCGCTTTGACGAACGCCTGCCGATCGATGGCGTAGTTGAGGGCCTGCCGGACCTTCAGGTCGGTAACCCGCCGCGTGTTGATGTAGAGGTACTGGACGGTCGCTGAGGGGCCCTCGGTGACCCGTCGCCTGACCGCCGGGTTATCGATGATCCGCGGCAGCACCTCCGACGCGGTCGGCCAGCTCGTGGTGGCCGTCTGATCCGCGCCGCGGTCGGCGATGAGGCGCTCGGAGATCTGTAGCGGGCTGATCCCGAACACGAAGTCGAACCCGTCGACGTACTGGTGCCGAACCGGATCGGTGGCGGTGTCCCACGAGGTGTTGCGCCGCAGCACCAGCCGCTGCTCCCGAACGTAACTCTCTACGCGGTAGGGACCCGAGGCGATCGGCCGGGCGCCGTACCGTTCCCTGGTGTCCCTGTCCTTCGGCACCGGCGCCGTATAGCTCGAGGACGCCAGGAACGGGAGCTGCGGGCGCGGACGGTCGAAGGTGAAGACGATCGTCCGGTCATCGGGGACCTCGACGTTCGGTGGCACGTCCGATCCGCCGGCGTACGGCCCCTTGTAGTCCTTGTTGTAGTCGTCGGAGCCGGCGAGCCACTGCTGCAGCATGCGGGGGCCGAGGGCGAGCTGTGGCGAGTAGGTCCGGGCCAGCCCGTAGGCGATGTCCCGGGTGGTAATGGGCCGGCCATCCTCGTACTCCAGACCCTCCCGCAGCGTGAACTTCCACGTCTTGCCGCCGTCCGTCGACTCCCCCGCGTTCGTGGCGAGGTCGCCGACGACCTCCAGGCCGTTCTGGCCGGTCTCGCGGGTGGCGGTCAGGGTGCGGAAGAGAATGTCGGCGGCGACGTACTCGTTGTCCGGGCTAACCTCGGCCGGGTCGATGGACGGGAAGTCGGCCGGGCTTAGATTGGTGATCACGCCGCCGTCCTCGGCCCCCGGCACGTCCGGCGCCGGAGCATCGGAGTTCTCCGCGATCGTGATCGAGAACGGCTTCTGGTTCTCGCTGTTCTGCTCCGCCTGGCGGCCTGGGTTGGACGAGCATCCTCCGCTCGCCACCAGGAGCAGCGCAGCTCCCGCCGCCGTCGTACGAATCGATAACCTGTGCACTGTCGCCCCCTGGGTGATCGGTGTCCCGAACCCCCGCAATTGAGCCCCCGCAATTGAGCCTGCCGGCTGGTGCTCTCGGCGACCAGCCGGGCGATCTCCACCCGCGAGAGTACGTCGGCTCGCCGGAGACCAGTGACGGTACCCTCACTGACAGCCGTGTCCGCACGTCAGCGACCTTGCAATGCGGCCGCGAGTGCTCGCCCGAGCAGGTCGACCAGGTTCACCGGAACCTCGGGCTCGACTGCCCGATCCACCAGCATCGAGTGCACGGCGCAGATCCTCGGCACCACTACTGGCGCCGACCTTAGGTGCTGGCGCACACCCGGGTGACCTAGGTCGGATGACGTAGGTCACCCGCCTGTTCATGCCGATTTGTGCCTAATTTGCGGCGGCTGCCGGCAGTCCTGGCGTATGTCGCGTACGCCCGGGGCCGGCAGATCGTCGTTAAACCTACGTGCCGTGGCGGATACTTCCCGCCCCCGGCGACTGGAGGGTGAGAGGTACATCACAGCCGCCACCAAGGGAGGCGAGAGCAATGACCACGACACAGCTCAGCGCGCACCGCCGTTCCACTCGCACCAGCTCTTCGAAATGCCCCCACGTCCCGCATTGCCCGGCCTTCGACGCCCCGGGCCACGACGCCGCCCACGTGGTGGCGAGCTACCCCGAGCAGGGCTGGTCGCTGCTGTGCAACGGCGTCGTGAGGTTCGACGACACCGGCGAGATCCTGCCCGACGGCACGCTCGTCGCCCCGCACCGTCCGGGCGTCACCGCCCTCCCCAAGGCGGCCTGATCCGATGGCCGGCGTCGAGACCATGCAGTCCACCCGCGCCGTGGTGGAGAAGGCGTTCACCGTGCTGGAGGCCTGGACACACCGGTCCGAGGTGCTCGGCGTCTCAGAGCTGGCGCGGCGCACCGGCCTCGCCAAGAGCACGGCGCAGCGCGTGCTCGGCACGCTGGAGGCGTCGGACGTGATAGTGCGCGTCGACGGCGGCTACCGGATCGGCGAGCGGATCCACGGCTTCACCGAGCTGCTGGCTCCGTGGTACCAGTCGCACACGCGGGAGGTCGTGCTCCCGTTCCTGCAGGACCTGTACGTGCTCACGCACGAGACGGTGCACTTCGCCCGACTCGACGGCACGGGCGTGCACTGCGTCGAGAAGATCCACGGTCACCGCCGCAGCCCGCTGCGGAGCCGGGTCGGCGGCTTTCTGCCCGCCCACTCCACCGCGCTTGGCAAGGTGCTCCTCGCCTACTCGCCGCACGACGAGCAGCAGCGCGCGCTCGCAGGCGAGCTGCCCGCCTACACGCCCTCGACGATCACCGACTCGTTCCGCCTCCAGGGCGAGCTGCGTACAGCGCTGCGCAACGGCGTCGCCTACGACCGCCGGGAGACCCACCTCGAGGTGACCTGCGTCGCCGCGCCGGTTCTCGACCAGGACGGATGCGCCATCGGCGCGATCTCCGTCAGCGGCCCGGCCCGCCGATTCGACCCCGGTCCGATCGTGCTTCCCCTGCGGCGCGCCGCGCGCACCGCCTCCCTCGCGCTCGCCGCGACCGACACCGACGCCAAGGCGGCCTGAATCTCATGACGACCCACCTCACGCTGGTCCCGTCCCATACCCTCACCGACGCGCAGATGGAGGAGCTGTACACGCGCCACCGCCGGTCGGTGTCCCGGTACGTGCACACGATGACGTTCAACGACCCGCACCTCGCCGAGGACGTCGTGCAGGAGACATTCCTCCGCGCCTGGCGCACGCCCCAGCTGATGGACGGCCGCAGCCAGTCTGCGCGCGGCTGGCTCATCACGGTCGCGCGGAACATCGTCATCGACCGACTCCGCCAGCGCCGCCGCCGCCCACAGGAGTCCGGCGACGAGGCGTTGTCGCTGGTAGCGCAGCCGACGTGCGCGATCGAGCGGGTGGTGACGTCGATGACCGTCCGCGACGCGCTGTCCAAGCTAACGCCTATGCGGCGCCACATCCTGGTCGAGGTGTATTACCGGGAGCGCAGCTTGGCCGAGGTCGCCGACTCGCTCGGGATCCCGGTCGGCACCGTGAAGTCCCGCGCGCACTACGCACTCCGCGCGCTGCGCCGCCACCTAGAGGACCGTCCGGCCCTCGCCATAGTTGGGCGCCTCGCCGCCTGAAAGGCCCTCACGCTTGGGTGGGCCGCGTGACTTCACCGTGGCACCGCCCAACGCCAACGTCGGTTGACGACCGCTGGTTGACGCATGACGAAGCCCAGTTCGGCTCGACGACGTAATCAATGCCTCAAGAAGACGCACTCCGACGTCTCGAACAGCTCTTCGACGCGGTCATCGCTCCGGGCCATCTCGGCGACGTCGCCGACCACCTGATCGCGTCGGGCGGCTACCTCCCAATCCTCCGGTTCGGCGCCTATGTAACCGACGAACTCCGCAGCGCGGCTGGACCATCCCGGCGCGCGATGCCGGCGGGGCGTCGGCGATGCTGTGGGCGTGGAGTACGTGTCCAGAGTGCCGGGACCGCCGCTGGACGGGCTGATCGACGACCTCTACTACCTGGAGGGTGCGCCGCCGTACGCCCGGCTGACGCTGCCGCCGTCGCCGGCGGCGTTCCTCATCGTCAACCTCGGGGCGCCGTTCCGCATCCGCGCCGGCACCGACATCGAGACGGCCGAGTACGGCGACGGCTGCGTGGTCACCACGCCCACCCGCGCGTTGGAGTTCGGCTACCCACTCCGGACCCGGTCCGTCGGCGTGCACTTCAAGCCGTGGGGGCTGGCACCGTTCCTGCCGATGCCCGCGAGCGAGCTGTGCGACCGGCCGGTGACGATAGAGCAGGTTTGGGGCCGGTCCGCCATTGCTGAGCTGCGAGACCGGCTGGCCACAGCGGACGGACCGCACGAGATGCTGACGCTGCTCGAGGAAGAGCTGATGCGACGGCTGTGCGAGACCGCCGGCCTGGGGCTGGTCCGCCATACGAGCAGCGTCATCGCGGCGACCAGCGGGGCGGTCGCGATCGGCGACCTGAGCGTGGCAGCCGGTGTCAGCAGCACTCACCTGGCACAGCGGTTCAAGGAGCTCATCGGCGTCACGCCGAAGCGGCTGGCCCGCAGCTACCGCTTCGCCGCCACCGTGCTCTCGATCAACCCCGCCGAACCGATCGACTGGGCCGACCTCGCCGGTAGCGCAGGCTACTTCGACCAGGCCCACTTCGGCCACGAGTTCCGGGCGTTCACCGGGCTCACGCCGACCCGGTACGTCGAAGTCCGGCGGCGGTTCCTGCGCGAACATCCCGGCCACGCGCTGGACGGTTGGCCGCTGCCGGCCGATTGATTTCTTACAAGAGCGACAGCTCACGACCCGCTAATTTGGGGGCACCCCAAAGCAGAGGAGAGCCCATGGGCAAGGTGGTCATGTACAGCTCGGTGTCGGTAGATGGCTTCATCGCGGACGAGAACGACCAGCCCGGACCGCTGTTCGACTGGTTGTCCAGCGGTGACGTGCCGTTGGACGAGAGCGGCGCGTTGAAGGTGTCGCAGACGTCCTACGACTACACCCGGGCGTACTGGGACCAGATCGGGGCGACAATCGCCGGCCGCCACGTCTTCGACATGACGGACGGCTGGGACGGGAAGCCTCCGAGCGGGATCGACCACGTGGTCGTCGTGACGCACCGGCCGCAGCCCGAGGGCTGGGACCCCGAGGCGCCGTTTCACTTCGTCGACGGCGTCGAGGCAGCCGTGGCCAAGGCGCAGGAGCTTGCGGGTGACCGCATGGTCGAGGTCGCCGCTGGCGACGTCGGTGGCCAGGTGCTTGCCGCGGGCCTGGTCGACGAGGTGCGCATGGACGTCGTACCCGTCGTGTTCGGGTCCGGCAAGCGCTACTTCGGGTCGGTCGACGCGCAGCACCTGTTGGAGGATCCTGACGTGGTGATTCAGGGCAACCGGGTGCTTCACCTGCGCTATCGGGTGCGCCGTTGACCGATCTGAGCGGGTACGCGAAGAAGTCCACTGCGAACGGTGACACAAGATCGGGCCTCCGGCTGCGTTTGCGCATCGCTGTCCCTGGTCTGCAGCCGACGCCGATCCGCCCCAGCACCTCACCGGCGGCAAGTTCAATTTAGGATCACTGGTTGCCGGTTTCCGTCGTATCTTTGGCCGACCCCCAGGATCCGCCTGTCTCGAGTAGGGATCGGGCGATGTAGTTGGTGAGGTTGCGGGAGCCGAGGGCGGAGCCGCGCAGGTGCTCCAGGCGGCCGTTGATCGCTTCGGTTGGACCGTTGCTGGTGCCAGCCGTGGCCGACGAGCACATCGGTGCCTCCCGATCCTGGACGACCACCGCTGCGTGGGGCACCGCGTTGTCGCTATGCGGCACGAAACGGCTCGTCCACTCGCGTCGGGGCCTCCGGCAGTGCCGGCTGCGCGTCGAGACGGACCGGCATGCGCCCGAACCGCCGCCGTACTGCGTGGGCGACGACCCCGAACACCACATCGGGGCGCATGATCACGCTGGGCGGGTCGACCATGTGCTGGACCCGGACGAAACGCCGGTACAGGTCGAAGTTCGTGGGGATCGAGTCGAGCATCGCGGTCATGAACCACTTGGCGATCCGTGCGCTGAGCGGCGCCTTCTCCGCGCGCCAGCCGAGGTCGGTGCTCGTCGTCATGTTCCAGGGGTTGCGCAGTAGGCGGGCGATCCGGCGCTGGAACGTCCGGGCGACGCCGTTCGGCTCCGCCGCCGCGCCACGCTTGCGGAGCAAGCGGCCGAGCTCGACGGCCTCCAGCGCGGCCACGGTGAGACCCTGGCCGTAGACAGGGTTGAAAGTGCACACCGAGTCCCCGATTGCGACCAGCCGGTCGGGCCACCGAGATAGGGTGTGGAACTTCGTCCAGCGGTTCAGGGTGTTCGTGAAGCGGTACGTCCGCGACAGCGGTGTGCCTTTGGCGACGACCTCGGCGAGGTCCGGGTTGCGCAACGACTGCGCGAAGGCGGCGAAGCCCTTGTCGTCGGTCGGGGCGTGGTCACCGGCCGCGCCGATCAGCAGCACGTAGCAGCGGCCCTTGTCGACCACTACGACCGCCCCACCGCGACGGGTGTGCGGCGCATGGGTGATCTCGTAGGAGGTGAGTACGTCGGCTGGCCAGTCCTCCGGAACCTCGTACAGCCGGGACGTGTAGCCGAGACCGCTCTCCACCAGCGACTCGGTCGGTCGGTGGAACCCGAGTGTCGCCAACCAGTCCGGCAGGCGGCTGGTGCGACCGCTCGCATCGACGACCAGGTCGGCGGAGAGTTCGAGCTCCGTTTGGTCGCCGCGCATCCGGCCGCGGACACCGGTGATCCGTGCGTTCGCCGGGTCGGCGGTGAGGCCCTCGACCTGCACCCCGCCGAGCACGGTGATCTGGGGAAGCGCCAGCACCCGCCGGCGCAGCACAGCTTCCAGGGTGATCCGGGTGACGTGCTGAGGCGCGACACCGACCGGTTGGCGCGGCGCCCAGCCGCTCGGCAGGAGCACCCGCATGGCGATTCCCGAGTCCGCGCTGACCGCGCCCTCGGCCGCGAGTTCGGAGAGGAAGCCGGGGAACAGCTCGTCGACGACCTGGGTGCAGCGGGCGAGCACGGCGTGCGGGTGGTGCGCCTGCGGCACTCCGCTGCGATACTCGGCGGCCGGACCGATCTCGTCGCGCTCCACGATCGTCACGCGCTCGAAGTGGTCGGACAGCACCCTGGCCGCGAGCAGGCCGGCGAAGCCACCCCCAATGACCAGGGCGTGGGACCAGCGAGCAGAAGGCTTCTCGGTCATGTCGGATCGTCCTTTCGCAGTGACACAGAACATCGGTGGGGCGACTCCGCGAAAGGTTAGGTGCGCACGTCATGGCCGCACCCCGGCCCGTGCCGCTCGAAGGAACGGCCAATCAGGCGAGATGGAAGGTGATGATGTCGGCGTTTCCAGCCGCAGGTGGCCTGCCACTTCCCGCTGGCCGCCAACGACCCGCGATGACGACCACGTGCGGTCAGCGCCTGCAGAGGCCCCTGTGCGGAACGGCTCCTTTCCCGTTAGCCGGTGGTGCTCCATCGACATCCCGGTTTCGAGGATTCATCGTGGCAAGTCGCTGGTCCCACACCGATCGCCGTTCACCGGCACTACAAGGGCTGTCCTGTGATACCGAACGCCAAGCTCCCATGGCATTCCCTGACCCCATTTGAGGCGCCGGTCGCGCTAGCGGCTGTTGACGCTGTCGAGGCGACCTGCCCTCGCGGATCCCGGCTGTACCGGCCTGTCGCGCGAATCGTGCAGCAGGCCCGCGATTCCGACCGGATGTTTCCGCTCGCTGTACTGGGCGCGCTAACCGGTGATCCCGAGCCTGCCATACCGGTGGCCGTTGTCTCGACCGTGTGGTGGGCCGGCGCCGGAGCCCTGGACAACCTCTCCGACACGCGAGCGGGAACGCGCAGGGCCTCGCCCGGGCTAACGCTGGCCGAGAGCCTGATGGGCGCTGTCGCCTGCCTAGAGCTGATTCCCCGACGCCTCATCGAATGTTGCCCCGCTCCCGCAGACGTACGCGGCACGTGGAGCGAGGAGTTGATCGCGGCTTCGGTCGCCGCCGCCAACGGCAGGCTGGCCGACGCGGCACGAGACACCGACGCCGCCCTTAGCTGGGCGCAGGTCATGGCGATGTACGTGGGCAAGACCGGGGCTGCCTACGCGCGTGACGCGGTGATGGCCGCGCGACTGGCCACCCGCGACACCACGAGCATCGGTGCATGGCGGGCCTTCGGCCAACTGTTCGGCGTACTCCGTCAGATGCACAACGACAATGCTCCCGTCACCCCCGACGATGATGAGGACCTGGCGAACGGAACACCCACCCTGCTAATGGCTCACGCGCTGGAGACCGCCACGCCGGCGCGCAAGGCAGAGTTGCTCGGACTCCGCGCGGCCGCGATGCATGATCTCGAATCCCGCGCCGCGCTCCGACACCAGCTGCACGAGCCCGACATCGCGTCCGGCTACACCGGCAAGCTTCACGCGGCCTACCACTTGGCCGGTTCGTTGTTGGAAAGCATCGCCGGCCCTTCGGTCTGCCGTGACGCGTTGCGGACCAGGATGGACTCGACAGTCCGGCTGGCCTCTCCTCAGCCCAGCGAAGCCCGCCAGCCATGAGTCCGCCGCGGTTGGTTGCGCTGACCGCTGAGGACGGATCCCACGACGACCGCGACGATCCAGTTCAGCCCGATGGACCGTCGGATCGTGGAGACCGCCGCCGAGGAGACAGTTGCGCGGCCGGCAGGCGCGGATCAGGAATCCTGCAGGATTTCGGCGAGGATCGAGCGCACCTGGCGTTCCACATAGTCGTCGATCGACCAGCCGCAGTCGTGGACGAGGTGCTGCAGCGTGCTGAGGTGGCTGCGTGCCCACACCCAGTCGGTAGCCGTCTGCACAGTCCACCCGCCGGTAAGGAGGCCGTGGTCGGCGCACCTGGCGACCGCGATCCGGTAGGCCTCGCGCAGTTCGTTCATGCGGTCGTCCCAGGCGTCGCCGCCGGTGTCGCCGGTGATCGATGCGGCCTCCAGGGCGCGGGCCACCGGCAGGATGTCGGGGATGTAGTGACACCACGTCCGGATCAGTTCGGCCAGTCCTTCCGCCGGCGGTAGTGACCGCGTGGCCACGACCCGACCGATGAACCCGGCGCGGTGGTCGTGATGCTTGGCCATCGCCAGCAGGAGGCCGGCCCGGCTGTCGAAGTGCAGGTAGACCGCCTGGCGTGACACCTTCCCGGCTCGGCCGACCTCGGCGAGGGTCACGGAGCCTGGACCCCGTTCGCGGAACAGTTGCCACGCGGCGTCGAGGATGCGCGACCGGGTGTCCGGCTGGGTGACGGCCATGAACGGAAGTGTACTTGACACGCGTAAAGTGCCGCCGTAGCTTTACGCGTGTCAAGCGCGCCGGACCAGCAGAGAGGTCTCGCCATGTGGACCAGTAGCCACGGCCCGGTCGAGGTGCCCGGCACGACTCTGCACGAGCTGGTGCTAGCGGCGGCGCGCCGGTTCCCCGACCGGCCGGCGCTGATCGACGGGGAGACAGGGCTGACCGTGCCCTACGGTCTGCTCGCGTCGCGGATCGAAGGCGTGGCCGCAGGGCTCGCCGCCCGCGGTTTCGGGCCGTCCGACGTGCTGGCGCTCTACGCGCCGAACATGCCGCAGTGGGCAGGCGTCGCGCTGGGAGCCATGGCCGCGGGTGGCACTGTCACCGGCGCCAACCCGGCCTACACCGAGCGCGAACTCACCGCCCAGCTCGACGACTCGGGCGCGTCGATCCTCGTGACCGTGCCGCAGCTGGTGCCGAAGGCCCGCGCGACCCGCGTACGCGAGATCATCGTGCTGGGCGAGGCGACCGGCGCGACGGGTGTGACGCCGATCGCGGAGGTTCTGGCCGCCGGCCGCCCGGCTGTGCCGCTCGACCCGGACACCGCCGTGGCGCTCATGCCGTACTCGAGCGGCACCACAGGCGGGCCGAAGGGCGTGCTGCTCACCCACGCGAACCTCGTGTCGGCGGTGCACCAGTTCAAGCCGCTTCTTCGCATCACGTCCGAGGACACGGTGCTCGCGGTAGCGCCGTACTTCCACTCGATGGGATTCGTCCTCACACTCGCGGTGCCGCTGGCCGCCGGCGCGACGGTGGTGACGATGCCGCGCTTCGACCTGGAGCGGTTCCTGACGCTGATCCAGCGCCATCGGGTGACGTTCCTGGTGGTGGCGCCGCCGATCATGGCCGCACTCGCCCGGCACCCGCTGGTCGACGCCTTCGATCTGTCCTCGGTGAACCTCATCGGCTGTGGCGGCGCACCGCTGAGCGCAGAGCTGCAGCGCGCCGTCGCCGGCCGCTTCCCCGACGCCACCGTGGGCCAGGGGTGGGGCATGACAGAGACGACCGTCGGGGTCACCTCGCCCGACCGCCAGGCCGATGTCATGCCAGGCTCGGTAGGGCGCCTCGTCGCGAACACCGAGTTACGGGTGGTCGACCCGGTGACCGGCCGGGATCTCGACGTTGCCCAGCAGGGCGAGCTCTGGGTACGAGGACCGCAGCTGATGACCGGATACCACAACCGCCCGGAGGCTACGGCCGACACGATCGACGCAGCGGGCTGGCTGCACACCGGCGATCTCGGCTACGTCGACGCCGACGGGAACGTCTTCGTCGTCGACCGTCTCAAGGAACTCATCAAGGTCAACGCGTACCAGGTGGCGCCGAGCGAGCTCGAAGCGCTCCTCATCGGACATCCGGGCGTGGCAGACGCCGCCGTCATTGGCAGGCCCGACGAAGCGCGCGGTGAGGTGCCGGTCGCCGTCGTCGTGCCGCACGGGGATCTCGACCAAGACGAACTCATGGACTGGGTGGCCGCGCGCGTGGCCCCCTACAAGCGGATCCACGCGGTCCGGCTCGTGGACACCCTTCCCAGGACGCCGTCGGGCAAGCTGCTCCGCCGCCTGCTGTGCGTGCAGGATCCTGTGAGCCATCGCCCTCAGGATCCTGCACGGATCGTGGTTTAGCCCGCCCGGAACAGCTGCCCGCGGACGGCGCCGCCCGGGAAGTCGGCGTTGTGGAGGTTGACGTAGTAGTTGGACGGGCGCGACGAGATCTGCCGGCCCAGGTCCTTGTCGACCGGGACGGTCCCGGCGATGCCGAAGATCGTCGGCGGCACTGCCGTCGTGAAGAATCCGACCGCGACCGGGCCGTTGACCCCGAGCTGGCCGGTGTGGATGTGACCCGCCGTCGGCGGCGCGATAGCGCCGAACAGCACACCGAAGGAGACCTCGCGGTTGCGCACGCGCACGAACGCCACGGCGTGGCCGTCGGGGTCGGCGGCCGGGATCTCCTGGCCACCGTCACAGAGCGCGATGAGCGACCCGCGCCGGAATGGCGCAAGCAGGTCGACGCCACGGTCGAGGGCGCGGAGCTGCCCGCGGATCGCGCCGCCCGGGAAGTCGGCGTTGTGCAGGTTGACGTAGTAGCCGGCTGGATTCGCGCGGATCGCCGCGGCGTTCTCGGGCGTCGTGCTGACGCAGCCGGTGGCGGTGTGCACCGTGGCGGGCATCGCGCCCATGAAGAATCCGACTACGACCGGGCCGTTCACGCCCGCGGCCCCGACGTGGATGTGTCCGGCTGTCGGCGCGGCGATCCTCGACCAGCCGGTGGTGAAGCAGACCTGCGTGCCCTGCATCCGGACGACCGCGTCGCCGCGTCCGTCCGCGTCCGCAGGCGGTACCTCGTTGCTGCCCCGGAGGCTGGCGGCCAGGTAGGCGACGCCGGTGCTCGGAGCCGGTCCGGTGTGGTGGGCGTGCGCGGCGGTGGTCGTCGCCGACGCATGGCTGGAGTGGGTGCCGTCGTTCGCGGTCGCGGAGCTGGCGGTGAACGCGAGTCCAGTGACGACGGTGACGGCTAACAGTAGGAGCGTCCGATTGCGCATGAGTGTGCCTCCCCTAGCGATGTCTGCGCGCACAATCTCGGAACAGACCCATCCATCCACCGCGTGGTGCCAGGGTCAAGCCGCTGTTCGGCTGACGGACCGCTCATTGCGTTCGGCCTGATCAGCGCGCGCGGGCGGCCGCGGCGAGATCCTCCAGGCGTGTGCGCACCGACTCGGCGTCGGGATGGTCCATGCCGTCGAGAATGGTCAGCGCGTGTTGCCAGGTGATCAGCGTTTCGTCGAGGTCGCCGGCAGCGTGGTGGGTCTCGCCGAGGTGGATCAGCGCCTCTGCCTCGCCGTGCCGGTCGCCGGAGTGCCGGTACAGGTCGAGTGCGCGCTGGTAGCTGTCGGCGGCGCGCCCATGGTCGCCGAGGTGGTGGTGGGCGTAGCCGAGGCTGTCCCAGGTGTCGGCCTGGCCATCGCGGTCGCCGAGTTCCTCCAGGAGCACGAGCGCCTGCTCGCAGTACGCCATCGCCTGCCGGTACTCGCCGACCTGCGCGTACCGGTAGCCGACCGCGTTGAGCGCCTTGGCCTGCCCGGCGCGGTGGCCGGCGACGCGGAACAGTTCCAGGCCGCGCTCCGAGTGCTCCAGCGCGTCGCGGTTGCGCCCCTGCCGCTCGTACACGCCGGCGAAGCTGAGATGCGTACGCGCCTGACCAGGGAGATCGCCGAGTTCGGAGTGCAGGTCGAGGGCGTGCCGCAGGTGGGTGCGCGCGTCGGTGTACCGGCCGACCCGGGCGTAGGCGCGGGCGAGGTTGCGGTGCGTGTACGCCTGCCCGGGCCGGTCGGCGAGGCGACGCGCGGCGTCCAGGGCGGCGTTCTGGACGGACGCCCACTCGTGCCAGTGGCCTTGCCTGTCGAGGTAGTCGGCGAGTGCGCCGGCGAGGTGCCAGGCGTGGGTGTCGAAGCCTGTGGTGGCGGCGTGGTCGACGGCCGCGCGCAGCACCGGCAGCTCGGCGGCGTACCAGGCGAGCGCCTTGGCGTGGTCGGCGAGGTCCGGCGGCGCCACGCCAGGTTGCGGTTCGGTCAGTTCCAGCCGTGGTCCGTGCGGTTCCACGAGGCGGTTGGCGGCGTCGGCGGTGTGCAGGTAGTGATCGAGCAGCCGGTGCACGGCATCGGGTTCCTGGTCGCCCGCCAGTTCGGCGGCGTACGCGCGGAGCAGGTCGTGGAACGTGAACCGGCCGGGGGAGGGCTCGGCGAGGAGGTGCGCCCGGGTCAGCTCGGCGAGGAGCACCCGTGCCTTTCGCGCCGGCACTCCGGCCAGGCTGGCGGCGGCGGGCACGGCGAAGTCCGGTCCGGGGTGGAGCCCGAGGAGCCGGAAGAGTCGCGCGGCGCCGTCCGACAGCGCCCGGTACGACAGGGAGAACACCGTGCGGGCGTCGGTCGCGGGATCACCCGCTGTGAACGCGTCCAGGCTGCCCCGGGCCTCGCGCAGCTCGGCGGCCAACGCGGCGAGGGCGAACCGCGGGTTCAGCGCGGCACGGGCGGCGACCACGGTGAGGGCCAGCGGCAGCCGCGCGCACAGCGTGATGATCTCGGTGACGGCGCGGGGTTCGGCGTCGACCCGGGCGGCGCCGATACGGCCGACGAGCAGCCGCCGCGCCTCGGCGGTCGTCAGCAGATCCAGCGTGAGCGGGTGCGCGCCCTGGGCCGCGACCAGACCGGGCAGCTGGTTACGGCTGGTCACCAGCACGAGGCAGCCCGGCGACCCTGGCAGCAGCGGGCGGATCTGCTCCTCGTCGCGGGCGTTGTCCAGCACGACGAGCACGCGCCGGCCGGCGAGCACGGTGCGGTAGAGGCTGGCCTTGTCCGCGAGCCCGTCGGGGATGCGCTGCGGCGGGACTTCGAGGGCGTCGAGGAAGCCGTGGATGGCCTCGGTCGGCGACACCACCGACCCGCTCGGATCGAAGCCGCGCAGGTTCACGTACAGCTGGCCGTCCGGGAAGCGGGACCGCACGCGGTGAGCCCAGTGCACGGCGAGCGCCGTCTTGCCGACGCCGGCCGTACCGGACAGCGCGGAGATGACCACGGCCCCGGCCTGACCGACGGTGTCGAGTTGGGCGAGCGCGCTCTCGCGTCCGGTGAAGCCGCGGACGTCGGCGGGCAACTGCGCCGGCACGCTTTCTGCAACCGGTGAGATCGTGAAGCCTGACTTCACGATCTCACCGGTCGCAGCGCGCGTATCCAGCTCGCCGCGCAGGATCGCCTGGTGCACCTCGCGCAGCTCGCCGCTCGGGTCGATGCCGAGCTCGTCGGTGAGCCGGGCGCGCGTGCGGGTGTAAACGTCGAGAGACTCCGCGGTACGCCCGGCCGCGTGCAGCACCCGCATCAGCGCGGCGGCCAGCGACTCGTTGAGCGGGTACTGGTCGACCAGTTCGCCGAGCGGACCCGCCGCGCCGGCGGCGTTGCCCACGGCCAGTTCGGCCTGTGCCCAGGCGCCGGCCGCGTCGAGGTAGGCGTTGCGCCACACCTCGCGAACCCGGGCGGCCCACGGGCCGGGGAGGTCGGCCAGCGGAGAGCCGGTCCACAACGCCATGGCCTGGCGCAGCAGCGTCGCCGAGTCGGCGTTCGGGTCCTTCGCGCGCTCGACGAGCCGGCGGAACCGGTGCACGTCCACCTGGTCGGGATCGACGTCCAGCACGTACCCGCCCGAGCGCCGCACGACGGGAACCGGAAGCTTGCGGATACGGGCGATGTAGACGTACAGCGCGTGGCGCGCACGCTCGGGCGGATCGTCGCCCCACACGCGGTCCACCAGCGTGTCCGCGGGCACGGGCCGGCCGGCGTCGGCCGCGAGCGCCGCAAGCACGCACCGCTGCCGCGGCTGTCCAACGTCGAGCGGCGCGCCGGCCGCCCGGATCTCGACGGGCCCCAACAGCCGAAATTCCACCAGCCACCTGTCCAGGTCGGGTATTCCCCGCAGGGCGCCGCTGACCTCCGAGTTAAGAATTCCGCAGGGTTCCATCCAACACGAGCGCAGCAAGCTCCGTGGCACGTATCGGACGGGCCATCGAAGGAGCCCCATGTTCACAGGCAACACAGCACGTAAATGGATGCGCCGGACCGCGGTCGTCGGGGCCGTGGCCCTCGCCGCGGTCACCGGTGCGGCGGTTCCCGCGCAGGCGTACACCCAGGAGGTGCTCGGCAACTGGAACAGCGCCGCGTACCTGATGTTCCTGAAGAACTCCTCGTCCCCGCTGAACAGCACGTTCGCCGCGTACCTGAGCGTCAACGGCACCGCGTACCGGATCGTCATGCGCGCCGGCAGCGGAAACGGCAGCACCAACGAGTGCACCAGGAACGCCGGCTGGCTGCCCAACGGCGTTTACTCCAACATCGACAGTGACAGCACCAGCTACGTCAAGCACTACAACAAGACCTGGGGCGAGCCGGTCGTCCAGGGTTGGGTGTGGGAGCTGGGCCAGAAGAAGTGCACCAACGGGACGGCGCGGACCGAGCTGTTCGTCCACTCGCAGGGCCGCAGCGGCTGGAACAACTCGAACTACGCGTCCGCGGGCTGCGTGAAGATCAACCAGGTCGACCGCGCCCACGTGAGCAGCATGTACCGGTCGGCGTACCAGACCAACCGCGCCGAGCTCAGCGTCTTCTAACGGGGGGGCGATCGTCGTGACCGTCTCCGCGCGCCTTGTGCGGTACACCGTGGCCGTGCTCGTCGTCGCAGCGGCGGTCACGTACTTCGTCACCCGAGAGGGTGGGAAGGACCCGGACTCGTTGCGTCCGGGCGTGCTCAGGCACGAGAAATTGATCGCGCAGTGCATGCACCGGCACGGGTTCGAGTACACCGTGTCGGTGCCGCCCGACGTCGTCATCGAGGAGGCGAGGCGTAAGGGCAGGCCGATCGCTGACGTACCGACCAATCCCAATGACGCGATCGTCGGCACGCTGTCACCGGCCCGTCAACAGGCGTGGGGGGACGCGCTGTTCGGCACGGAGACCTCGAACGGCTGCTACTACGGCACCTACCGCGCGGCCTGGGGTGTGGACCTGGGCGACGCGGCCGCCGACGCCGAGAAGCACCAGGCCCGGGTCAAGGCCGACCCGGCCGTGCGGAGCGCTGAGCAGGAGTACGTGCGGTGCATGTCCGGCCGCGGGTACCGGGTGACCACCACTGAGGACATCCACGCGGTGGTTGGACGCGAGGTCGAACGCCTCGGAAATTCGGGGGCCGAGGCGTTCGCCCGGGCGGCGAACACCGCTCACGAGACCTGCGTCCGGCCTTACCGGACCGTCTTCGACCAGGCGTACGTGCGGCAATCCGCGAGGAGCTAGCCAGGCGCGCTCACTCCTGATGTCGCCGGGCCGCTCCTGGCCGGGGGCGAGCTGGGGAAGGCTCGCGGGCGGCGCTGTGTTCATCTGTCATTGGCTTCCTCTCCCAGGGGAGAAATGATGGGTGAACAACTGGTCACCGACAGGCTCGTCCTACGCCCGTGGCGCCTCGACGACGCCGAACAGGCCCTTGAGGTCTATGGCCAGAGTGATGTGGCGAAGTGGCTCAGCCCCGCGATGGACAGCGTGCAGGACATCTCGGCGATGCGGCTGGTGCTGGAGCAGTGGATCGGCGAGTCGGACCGGCTCGACGTGCCGGCCGGACGCTGGGCGATCGAGCGCAGCGATGACGGGCAGGTTATCGGCGGCGCGGTCCTGCTGCCGCTCCCGCCCGGCAACGCGGACCTGGAGATGGGCTGGGCGCTCCGCCCGGATGTGTGGGGACGCGGATACGCCACCGAAGCCGCGAGCGCGCTGGCGCAGTGGGCGTTCGACGCCGGTCACGACGAGGTCTTCGCTGTGGCCAGACCGAAGAACACCCGCGGTGGCGCGGTCGCCCGCCGGATCGGAATGGAGTGGGTCGGCGAGACCGACAAGTACTACGACCTGCGCCTCCAGGTGTTCCGGCTCCGGGTGGGCGACTTCAAAGCGGCGTCTTGACCTGCAGCGTCGGGATCCCGCGCCACCGTGCGGTGGCGCGGGATCCCGGATCGTGCTCTATGCGTCGTCCGGGCGGCCGGCTGCCAGCGCGACCCAGCCGAGTCCGACGAGGGCCACGACCGCCCCGCCGACGATGAACGAGGTCAGCGGGCCGGGCGCGGTGACCATCACTGCCGCACCGCCGATGCCGACGAGCACCGCGGCCGCCCGCGGCACCGAGCGACCCCGGTAGAGGCCGATTCCGAGCAGTACCCAGCCGAGTGCCCCGATGAGCAGGAGTCCGAAGATCACGCCGGTCTGAGGAGCCCCGTTGATCTGCTCCAGCAGGTCGATCATCGCAGCGCGGTCGTCGGCGCGCGCGGTCTGCGCGATGATCGTCTGCCCCTCGGAGAGGGTGGCCAGGCCGAACGCCCCGATGAAGGCCAGCGTCTGGCCGACCGTGCCGAGCTTCGGCGATTGCGCGCGGACCATGCCACCGATCACCAGCGCGGCGCCGGCGAACAGGATCGCGCTCAGCAAGGTCAGCACGGCGCCGACATCGTTGCGCCCCGTAGCGGTGACGATCTCGTCGAGCATCCGCGCGTTGTCGGGTTGGTCGGTCTCGGTCTGGTACCAGGGAGTCAGCAGAAATCGGGCTGCGATGGCGACCAGCGGCGCGGCGAGCAGGAAACCCACCTGCGTGACCGTGATCCGGGCGGTCCGCGGCCTGGTCTGGGTCATTGTCATGACGGCGTCCTTTCAGAGTGTTGCCTCGTGACACCGACTGTTCGCGCTGTGCCGTTCCGGCGCGTCGGAGCAGACCCGGGACTTCGTCTCGGGGCAGACCCCGAGGTCAGGAGCGCTGGGAGGTGCCACCATCAGGGCATGAAGCGGGTGCGCGGCGCCGCCGCCGGCTTGATCGCCACCTCGACGGCGGCGTTGATCATCGTGCTGTGGGTGTTCGACCGCCTGTTCACCGAGGCCGGCCGGAGCGACCTCAGCCCGTTCGACATGGAGTCGATCCCGTACATCGTGGCTGTTATCAGCGCGTCGACCGTGGGTCTGGTGCTCGCGCTCCGCCGGCCCGGCCATCCCGTCGGCTGGCTGTTCCTCGCGCTCGGCGGCACCATCGCGTTCAGCGGAGTGCTCGACGCCTACGCGGGGTACGGCGTCCTCGCCCGACCGGGGAGCCTCCCGGGCGCCGAGATGGCGGCTGTCGTCGGCGGCAGCAGCTTCGTCCCGTGGTTCGTGCTCATCGCGTGGATCCTCTACCTCACCCCGACCGGATCGTCCCTGTCGGAGCGGTGGCGGCTGCTGGCCGTGGCGACGACCTGCGTCGGGGCGCTGTGGATGCTCACCGCGATCTTCTGGCCGGACACGATCGAACCACCCTTCGACGAGGTACGCAGCCCGCTGGCCCTGCCGGAGAGTGCCTTGACCGCGATCAGGGTGATCCGGCTGGGGCTCGGGGTGGCCACGGCGGCGGGGCTGGTGCTGGGCGGCGTGTCGCTCCTCGTGCGGTTCCGGCGATCCCGGGGGACCGAACGGCGACAACTCCTCTGGCTGGCCATGGCTGTCGTGCCGCTCCCGCTCTTCGTGGCCCTCTCGTTCTACGCATCCCCGGACCACCCACTACTCCTCGCGGTCGCCACCGGTGGCTTCGTCGGGCTGATCCCCGTCGCAGCCGGCCTGTCGGTCGCGCGCTACCACCTGTACGACGTCGAACGGATCTTGAGCCGCGCGCTCACCTACCTGCTGGTGTCGGGCGTGCTCGCGCTGACGTTCGGGGCGGTGGTCGTCGCGGCCGGGCAGGCCATCGGGGGCCGCCTGGGCGAATCGTCGATCCCCGCGGTGCTCGGGACGTTGGTCGCCGTGGCGGTGGCGGCCCCGGCGTACCGCGGGTTCCAGGAGGCGCTCGACCGGCGCTTCAACCGTCGCCGGTTCGACGCGTTGCGGCGGGTGCGTGAGTTCGTGCGCGACCCGGGTCCACATACGACGGTCGAGGCGGTGCTGCGGGAGGCGCTCGCCGATCCCACGCTCCGGGCCGCCTACTGGGTGGCGGAGCGGGATCAGTGGGTGTCCAGCGACGGGCGGCCGGTCGAGCCGGAGCCGCACGACATCGCGGTGACCAGGCAGGGCCGGGCGGTGGCGCGGCTGCGGTATGACGCCCAGGCCGTGGACCGCGAACTGGCCGAGGCCGCCGTCGCCGAAGCGACCGGCGAGCTGGAGAACGCCGGCCTGCGCGCCAAGCTCGTCCTGCAGCTCGCCGAGGTACGTGACTCGCGATCCCGGATCGCCACCGCCCACCTGACCGAGCGGCGACGTATCGAACGCAACCTGCACGACGGCGCCCAGCAGCGGCTGCTCGCCCTGGCTCTCCAACTCCGGGCGGCGCAGATGAACGGCGAGACCGGCCGCCTCCACGACGCCGTCGCCGCCGGTATCGACGAGTTGCAGACGGCGGTCGTCGAGCTGCGCGAGCTGGCCAACGGGCTGCATCCGACCGTGCTCCGGGAAGCGGGCCTCGGGGCTGCCATCGAGGATCTGGTCGCCCGCTTCCCGGTGCCGGTCACCCTGCACGCCGTCGACCGCCGGTTCTCGCCGGAGATTGAGGCCACCGCCTGGTTCATCGCCTGCGAGGCGGTGACGAACGCGGTGAAGCACGCCTCGGCGACGCGGATCGAGGTCGACGTCAGCGCCGACAACGGACGGCTCGTGGTGCGCGTGGCCGACGACGGAGTCGGTGGTGCCGACCCGACCGGCAGCGGGCTTCGCGGCATCGCCGACCGGGCCGAGGCCGCGGGCGGGAGCATCACCGTGTGCGACGGCAAGGCCGGGGGAACGACGGTGACGGGGGAGCTGCCATGCGGGTCGTGATCGCGGACGACTCCGTCCTGCTGCGCGAGGGTCTCGGCCGGTTGCTCGCCGAGGCAGGCATCGAGACGGTCGCGATGGCCGGCGACGCCGACGAACTGGAGGCGGCCGTCGCCGAGCACCGACCGGACGTCGCGATCATCGACATCCGCATGCCGCCGACGTACACCCACGAAGGCGCCCGGGCGGCGAGCCGGCTTCGCGAGCGGGACGACCGGATCGGCCTCCTGTTGCTGTCGCAGTCGCTGGAGCACCGGTACGCGGCGGAACTCGCCCGCCGCCACCCGACCGGGTTCGGCTACCTGCTCAAGGATCGGGTCGTCGACGTGGCGATCCTGGTCGACGCGGTGAACCGGGTCGCCGCCGGCCAGACCGTCCTGGACCCCGACGTCGTCAGCTTTCTGCTCGGCCGGCGCACGAGGCGCGACCAGCTCGAAAGGCTCACCGAGCGCGAGCGGGACGTGCTCGCCCTGATCGCGCAGGGCCGGTCGAACGCCGCGATCGGGCGCGACCTCGTCCTTACCCCCAAGACGGTTGAGACCCACATCGGCAACATCCTCACCAAGCTCGGCCTGGTACCCGAGCCGGACGATCACCGCCGTGTCCTCGCCGTCCTCGCATGGCTCCAGCCGGACTAGCTTCGCCGCCACGGTGACTCACCGCCGGCTTCCCCCAGTCACTCCGGTGACTCCGGCGCCAGCTCGAAGGCGCCGTTCTTGATCCGCAGCAGGATGTACGTCGGGTCGACCTGAGTGCCCTCCGGGCCGAAGACGGACGGCCCGGACAGCAGTGTGACGTCCTTCTGCGTGGTCGCGGCGATCGCCTTGCGGACTGCTTCCGGTCGGTGGTGCCGGCCCGTTCGACGGCGCTCAGGGCGAGCCGGACCGCGTCGTACGCCTGCATCGTGAACGGCCCGGGCGCCTCACCGGTGATCGACTCGTACTTCTCGCCCCACGCCTTGGCCGCTGGATCGAACTGCGCCAGCGGCAGGGCGAGCCCGTAGACGCCGGCGGCCTGTGTCGGGCCGAGTCGCTGGAGCAGCGCGGGGTCGGTGCCGCCGTCGGAGAGCAGCACCTTCCCGGTGTATCCCGCCGCGCGCAGGTCGCGGATCAACACGGCCGCCTCGGCGTGGTACCCGGTGAAGAAGACCAGGTCAGCACGCTTGCTGAGGATTTGCTGCACCACTCGGGGGTGCTTCGCGCGCGCCCTGGCTGAGCTTGAGCTGGGCCACCACGCGTGACCCCGCGGCCAGGGTCGGCGGCGTACTTCGCGGCGCTTGCTGTGAGCGTTTCAGGGAAGCTGGTTCCGTCGTCGACGAGCGCCAGCCGGGTGCCGCCCAGCGGTCGCATCAAGGCCACCGCCCGCTTCGCTTCGAGGTCCGTCGTGCCCGAGAGGAGGAAGACGCTGTCGTAGCGCGGAGCAAGCAGATCCGTCGAGTTCGATGCCGGAATGATCATCGGAACGCCGGCTCGCCGGAAGACCTTGAGGACCGGCACGGTCGCCGCGCTGCACGAGCCGCCGACCGACACCGTGAGGTTCTTCGTCACCATTTCGTTGGCCGCGACGACCGCAGTGCCGGGATCGCAGCCGTCGTCGCCCGTGACGAGTTCGACGCGGTGGCCCAGCACTCCGCCGGCTTCGTTTGCCTCCGAGATCGCCATCTCGTACGCGGGAACCATCCGCTTCCCCGCCGGATATGCACCTGTAAGCGGCACCAAGGCCCCGAGTCGTAGCACCTTCGGCTGTTCCGTTGAGCGGTCCGTCCGGTCGCAGGCTGCGCAGTCCACTAGCTACCATCGTGACCACGAACACCGCGCTCAGGACCCGGATCCGTCTAGGCATTGCTCCCACTCCCTGACCCGCTGAATTCGTGAATCGCTTTCACGAATTGGCCGTGCCGCTCAAGAGTTGCTATTCAGTAATTCGATCCGCTGACATGGGTAGGCCACGCTGACCGACAAGGCCACCCCCCGAGGGGACACCAGGACCATGCACTGGCGCAACTTGGTGGAGCACAGTCGGCCTCGCCAGCGTGCCCGACAATGACACCGAACCGGGCCGCCGCCGTGGCCGCAGCTTCGCCATGACCGCCGCACTCGCCGCCGTCCTGACGGGCATCGCGGTCTTCACGTTCTGGGGCACCCTGCAGACCACGCACGTCACCACCAAGCAGAGCCACGCGCTCGTGCTGGACGCGATGTTCAGCGAGGCCCGGAGCGCCGTCGCGGTCGAGGAGATGCACACCCGGCAGTACCAGCTGGAGCCGTCGCTGGCCAGCCGCGCCAGGTACGAGTTGCACGCCGACGCCGCCGACGAGGTGCTGCGCCGCGCCGCTCGAGACCGCCACCGGCAAGGCCCGCGAGGACGCGCAGCGGCTGAACGTGGAGCAGGCCGAGTTCCGCGCAGGCGGCGGACAAGCTGATCGAGCTGGTCACCGACCGCGACCCGCGTGCGTCCGAGCAGGACCGGCTAGAGGTCGCCCCCGCCTACTACACGCTGCAGGACGACATCAACAGGGTCTCCCGCGCGTACCACGCCGAGGCGCGAGCTGCTGGTCGCCGACCTGCGGCGGGTCCAGAGCCGCATCCTCGCCACGACCGCGCTCGGCTTCGCGCTCGGGATCGCCCTGGTCGCGATGATCTGGCGGCTCATGCTGGGCTACCAGCGGCGCCTCGTAGAGCACGCCGACGCCAGCCAGCACCGGGCGCTGCACGATCCGCTCACCGGCCTGCCCAACCGTTCGCTGTTCCAGGAGCGGCTCGGTGCCGCCCTGAGCGCCGGCAGACACCAGGCCGGACCACCGGATGGCGACGATGATCATCGACCTGAACGGCTTCAAGGGCGTCAACGACACGCTCGGTCACCAGGCCGGCGACGAGTTGCTGATCGCCGCAGGTCGCCGGCTGCGCGACGTCGTGCGCGAGGGCGACATCGTCGCGCGGATCGGCGGCGACGAGTTCGCGGTGCTGCTGCCCACCGTCGCCGGCATCGACACCGCCAGGGAGATCGCCGAGCGCGCGGCCGGCGAGCTGCGCCGCGACTTCCAGCTCAAGGCCGGATCGGCGGCGGTGAGCGGCAGCGTCGGGGTCGCGATCGGTGTGAACGGCACCGGCGCCGCGGAGCTGCTGCGGCACGCCGACGCCGCGATGTACCGGGCGAAGACCAGCGGCAAGGGCGTCGCCTGTTACGACGCCGAGGTCGACATCGGCACGCCGGACCGGATGGCGCTCTTCGGCGACCTGCGTACCCTGCTCGACTCCGGCGACCCCGACGCGCAGCTCACGCTGTACTACCAGCCGCAGGTCAGGATCGCGGACGGCGCGGTCACGGCGGCCGAAGCGCTGGTGCGGTGGCGCCACCCGCAGCTGGGGCTGCTGCTGCCCGACTCCTTCCTCGCGATCGCGGAGACCGGCGGGCTGGAGGTCCCGCTGACGCTACCACGTGCTGCGGCTCGCCGTGGCCGACGCCGCGCGCTGGGACACGCGCCGGGCGACCGCTGGTCGTGGCCGTGAACGTCTCGCCGAACTGCCTGCTCGACGACGCGTTCGTTTCGCAGGTGCGGGCGGTGCTGGAGGAGTTCTCGCTGCCGCCGCACGCTGCTGCGCCTGGAGCTCACCGAGAGCACGATGATGAAGGAGCCCGATCGCGCGCTGGCCGTGCTCCACCGCGTCCAGAAGGACGGCGTCCAGGTCTCCATCGACGACTTCGGCACCGGCTTCAGCTCGCTGAACCAGCTCAAGCGGCTCACCGCCGACGAGCTGAAGATCGACCGCACGTTCGTCCAGGACCTGGCCACCAACCCGGGCGACGCCGTGCTGGTGCGCAGCTCGATCGACCTCGCGCACAACCTCGACCTGTTCGTCACGGCCGAGGGTGTCGACGACCCGGCAGCGCTGGCGATCCTGCGCGACCTCGGCTGCGACTACGCGCAAGGGTTCGCGCTGGCCCGGCCGGTGCCGTTCGAAGGGCTGGTCGCGGCGTGCCGCTACGCGGAGGAACACGCCCGTGCCGCGCTCGCTCTGACGTTCGCCGGCAATTCACGGGCCAAGAACGGCTGAGGTCTGCCCTGCGGTTGGAGCGTGCCCGCAGAGGGCACGATCCAACCGCAGGGCGGGTTACCTAGAGCGAGCGGCACTGTCCGGAGACCGGGCCGAGCACGGTGTTCCGCCGGCCGGCGTTCACCGGCGGGGGAGTGTTGCCCGTGCAGGTGAGCGGCCCCATGACTGTGTTACCGCCCACCGTCGCGGGCTCCACGCCCGCGTTGCCTGTCAACCGCACCGGCCCGGAGACGGTCACGGCGGTGAGGCTGACGCCGCCGGTGGAGTCGACGACGACCACCTCGCCGGCGACGGTCGTCCGCGTGAGCGACACGACGCTCGCCTTCGTCGCCCTGACCGGGCCGGCGATCCGGCTGTCGGTCACGACCAGCGTGGCGCCGGCGCGCACCGTGACCGGGCCGCTGATCGCAGCGCCGTGCACGCACGTCACGCCGGATGTCACGGTCAGCGGGCCGGAGACGGCACCCGTCACCGTCCTGCCGCAGGCCAGCTCCACTGTGATGCTCCGGGCCGGTTCGACATTCCCGGCCTTGTCGGTGGAGCGCACCTTGACGGTGCGGCGCAGCGCGGTCATCGGCACCGCCACCGGCTTGCCGCCGTACGGCTTCCAGACCGTGCCGTCGAGCGAGTACTCCGCACCGTCCACACCGGACGTCGGGTCGGCAGCGCTCAACGTCACGTGCCTGACGCCCGACTGCGGCCCGTCGCTCACCACCGCCTCCGTGGCCGGTGCCGTGCGGTCGATCCGCACCGTGACGCTCCGAGCCGCCTCGACGTTGCCGGCCTTGTCCACCGACCGGTAAGCGACCTCGTGCTCGCCGTCGGCGCTGATCGTGAACGGCCGGGCGTACGGCGACCAGTCGCCGCCGAGCCGGTACTCGGACCGGGCAAGCCCGTCGCCGTCCTCGTCATCCGCCGCGGCCAGCGTGACCTGAACGGGCCCCTTCCACCAGCCGTTGGAGCCGGACGGCGAAGCCGGCGTGACCAAGGCGGTCGTCGTCGGCGCCGTCAGGTCCGGCGGCGGCTGCACGCCGTTCTCCGCGATCGCGAAGACGTGCAGGTTCCCCTTCTCCGGCAGCGTGATTCCGACGATCTGCTTGCCCGCGGCCAGCTCGACGGGCGCGGTGGCGAACAGCCAGGGCTTGGCCGTGTCGCGGGAGAGGTCCCAGTTGCGGTAGTCGGACTGGACGATCCCGATGTTGCCGAACTTCGGCGGCGCCGACGGGTCGCCGCCGAGGCACCAGTCGCCGAACTCCAGCGGCGTCTCCTGCGTGCTGCCGTCCGCATAGGTGATCGTGGCCTTGCCGCCGCTGGAGTCGCCGTAGCTCGCCGCACCGACGAACGAGATCTTCGTCGTGTCCCGGGCGAGTCCGGTCGCGTCGAGCTTCTGCCCGTTCGCGATCAGGTTGTCCGGCCGACCGGCGGGCACCTCGTCGAGCGTGAACGACAGATCGGTGCCGGGCACTGCCGTCTTCTTACCCGCGGTGATCCCCTTCGCCGCGAGGTTCTGCCGCGAGTAGTACCAGCCGCCGGTGTCGAAGTCGGCGTTGTCCTTGCCGTCGTCCCCGATGGCGACGTTGGTGAAGTGCCCGACCAGGCTCCGTCCGGACGCGACGACCACCGTGACCTCGCCGCCGGTCAGCTCGACGCCGTTGCTGCTGAACTCGACAGGCAACTGGTAGTACCCGAACGCCGTGGTTCTCGGCGCCGAGACGGTGATCTTCGCCGTGCCGGTACCCGTCCCCGGATCGACCGTGATCGCGCCGGTCGCCGGGGTCGCGGTGAGGCCGGCCGGCGGCGTGACCCTGAACTGCACCGGGTGGCCGCCGGCGCCGAGCCGGTCCGCCCGCAGCGTCAGCGTGCCGCCCGGCTTGCCCGGGGTGACCGCGAAGACGCCGGGGGAGAACGACGTCTGGTACTGCCGCTCGCCGTCCCGCCATGACGGGGGAGCGTCGGCCGGTGCGGTGCCCCACCGGGTGTCGGGCGTCTCCGACATCGTGAACGCGACCGTGCCGCCGTCGCGGATCAGCGACTCGGGCAGGTACGTCTTCGTGCTCGGCACGCCGTTGACCGTGACGCCTGCGATGTACTTGCCGGGGGTGCCCACGGCCGTGAACCGCACGGTCTTGCCGCCGCGCGGCGTCACCGTGACGGATGAGAACAGCGGGCTGCCGAGCACCAGCTCGGCGCGGCTCGGGTTCTGCGGGAACGCACCGATCGCGGAGAAGACGTACCAGGCCGACATCGTGCCGAGGTCGTCGTTGCCCGGGATGCCGCCCGCTGTCGGCTTCCAGAGCTGGTTCATCGTTTCGCGCAGCGTCTCCTGCGCCTTCCACGGCGCGCCGGCGTAGTTGTAGAGGTACGGGACGGCGATGGACGGCTCGTTGTCCATGTTCGCGTAGGTGTTGTTGTCCCACTCGCCGACGAGCCGCCAGTTGCCGTCCGGATCCTTGAAGTGCTTGTCCAGCCGGTCGATCGCGGCAGCCCGGCCGCCCATCGCGTCGAACAGCCCGGCCGGGTTGTGCTGCACCATCCAGACGTAGTGCGCGGCCGTTCCCTCGACGAAGCCGGTGTCGGACCCCGGGTTGAAACCGGTCGTCCAGGCGCCGTCCCTGGTGCGGTTCTGGAAGTAGCCGCCGTGCGTCGTGGCGCCCGGGTTGAACTGGTTCTGCCAGCTCTGCGCGCGCTTCATGAACTCCTGCCGGACCGCGCGGTCGCCGAGCCGGTCGGCCAGCGACGCGATGCCGAAGTCGGCCGCCGACATCTCCAGGGTCTCGTTGGCGCAGCCCCAGGCGTTGCAGCCCTCCGGGTAGTAGCCGTGCTTGAGGAACTGGTCCAGGCTGGGCCGCTGACCGACCAGCGCGAGGTTCCAGCCGAGCCGCGACTTGTCGAGCGCGGTCGGCACGCGGGCGGCCTGGACGAGCGAGTCGAGCGCCTCCCGTGCCGGGAATCCGCTGGCACCGAAGGCATACATGCCGGCCAGGGATGCCGTCGCGGGGTCGCCGACCATGATGTGGGTGCCGCCGGAGTTGTGGGTCCAGCGGTCCCAGAGTCCGCCGTTCTGGTTGGCCTGGTTGAGCAGCGAGGTCGCGATGTCGCTGCCGATCTTCGGCTCCAGCCACGACAGCAGCTGCACCTGCGCGCGGTAGACGTCCCAGCCGGAGTAGTTGGCGTACTGCGCGGCCTGTCCCGGACGTACCCGCTGCACCTTCTGGTCGGCGACGGTGTTGCCGAAGCCGCGGTACTCCCCGTTGACGTCGCTGTAGACGTTCGGGTGGAGCAGCGCGTGGTAGAGCGCGCTGTAGAAGGTCTTGCGCTGGTCGTTCGTGCCACCGCCGACGGTGATGCGGCCCAGCGACTCGGCCCACGCCTGGCGGGCACCGCTGCGGACCTGCTCGAACGTCGTACCTGCCGAGTTCTCCGCCTCGCAGGTTCTCCTGCGCGTTGGCGAGGCTGACGTAGGAGATGCCGACGCGCGCGTTCACCGTGTTGCCCGCGCTGGTGTCGAACGTGACGTAGGCGCCCGAGCCCTTGCCGGCCGGGCGCTGCCCGCTCGCGCCGAACGTCGTGCCGCCGCTGGCCGACGTGCCGCCCTGGGTGAGCGTGCCGTCGACCCACGAGCCGGTCTTCGCGAACGGCTTGTCGAACGTCGCGGTGAAGTACACGGTGTAGTACGGCCGGCTGTTGACTCCGCCGTTGGTCGGGCCGCCGATCGCGCCGCAGAAGTTGCCGCTGGTCACCGAGCCGGTGATCGTGCGGGTCGCGGGGTCGACGTTGACGCCGGCCGCGGTCGAGCCGATCTCGCTGTCCGAGGTGCGGATCAGCATCGTCGCCGGAGAGTCTTCCGGGTACGTGAACCGCCCGGAGCCGGTGCGCACCGTCGAGGTCAGCTCGGTGTTGACGCCCGAGGCCAGCTTGGCCTGGTAGTAGCCGGGTACGGCGGTCTCGTCGGCGTGCGAGAAGGCGCTCGCGTAGACGGCGTCCGTGGCGTCGGACGACGGGGAGGTGTCCACCGTGCCCGCGTGGGGATAGAACGGGATGTCGCCCGACGCGCCGTAGCAGCCGGTGCCGGACAGGTGCGTCAGGCTGAAGCCGCGGATCTTCTTCATGGCGTACTGGTAGCCACCGGGCGCCGCGGTGCGGGTGGCGTTGCCGTTCGACCCCTCCGGGCTCCACGCCAGCATGCCGAACGGCCGCACCGCGCCGGGGAACGTGTTGCCCGCGTTCGCCGAGCCGATGGTCGTGTCGACGTAGGACACCGGGTCGGTCACCTCGTCCGCGAACGCGGGCCGGGTGGGTAACGCGAACGTGACGGTGGCGGTCACCGCCAGCGTCAGGACGGCGCCAATCGCGCTCTTGCTTCGGGTCACGGTGCTCTCTTTCAGGGCTGTGACATCGTTGTCATCCGGTGGTGGGCGGGTGGTGCCTGAGTTGAAACAGGAGGGGGTCCGCCAGCAGGTTGGTGTAGTACGTCGTATTGGCGCGGTTCTGTCAACCCCTGAGCCCGGTCGCCGCGGCACTCCGGACCGCTTCAGTGAGCGCGTCGAGCACGGTGGAGCTCAGCTTCCAGTGCTGCCAGTACAGCGGCACGTCGACGTACCTGCCCGGGGCGACCTCGACCAGCCGGCCGGCGGCCAGTTCGTCCTCGACCGCATCCTCCTCGACCATGCCCCAGCCGAGGCCGAGCCGGATCGCCCGCGCGAACGGCCCTGGTGACGGGATCGAGTGCGTCGGCGGATCGAGCCGGCGGCGGGTGACCTTGCGCAGCAGGCGGTGCTGGAGGGCGTCCTTGCGGTTGAAGACCATCATCGGCGCGACGGACAACGCCTCGGGCAGCGGTCGGTCCGCGAGCCACCGCTCGGCGAACTCCGGCGTCGCGACCGAGAGGTAACGCATGCGGCCGAGCGGTTGCACGCGGCAACCCTGGACGGCGACAGGATCGGCGGTGACGGCGGCAAGGACCGTGCCGGCCCGGAGCAGTTCGGCCGAGTGATCCTGATCCTCCTGGCGCAGATCGAAGTAGGTCTCCCGGCCCATGGCGAGCAGTGCGGGCAGGAACCAGCTGTTCAGCGAGTCGGCGTTCACGGCGATGGGGAGCCGCAGGCCCTCGGCGACGCCCTGGACGGCGGCGAGTGTCTCCGTCTCCAGCAGCGAAACCTGCCTCGCCAGTCTGAGGAGCGCCTCGCCGGCCGCGGTCGGGCGCGACGGTCTCGTGCGGAGGACGAGGACCTGCCCCGTGTGGTTCTCCAGCGCCTTGATTCGCTGGCTGACCGCTGACGGCGTCACCTGGAGGCTCTTCGCGGCCGCGTCGAAACTGCCCTCGTCGACGACGGCGGCGAGCGTGGCGAGCTGCGCGGAGTCGATCTGCATGATGAAGCCAGGCTAATGCATCTTCAGAATCTTTAGCTGGGATGTTGAGTCGAGCTGCTCCTACCGTCGACGCATGCCCCTGCTCGCCGGCTTCGCCACCTCGTTGTCGCTGATCATCGCGATCGGCGCCCAGAACGCGTTCGTGCTGCGCCAGGGGCTGCGGCGCGAGCACGTGCTGCCGGTGGTCCTGACGTGCGCGCTGTCTGATGCGGCACTGATCTCGGGCGGCATCGCCGGTCTGGGGGCGCTGCTCTCGCCGCTGGCGCTGGCCATCTTCAAGTACGGCGGGGCGGCTTTCCTGCTCACGTACGCCGTCGTCGCCGCACGGCGAGCGTGGAGGCCCGCGGCGATGGCGCCGGCGGATCATGCGCCAGCGGCTCTGCGTCGTGTCGTCGTCACCTGCCTGGCCTTCACGTACCTCAACCCGCACGTCTATCTCGACACCGTGATCCTGTTGGGCGCGCTGGCGAACCAGCGTGGCGACGAGGATCGGTGGATCTACGGCCTCGGCGCCGTCGCCGCCAGCTTCGGCTGGTTCTTCGCGCTGGGCTTCCTCGCGCGGTGGCTCGGGCCGGTGTTCGCGCGCCCCCGCGCGTGGCAGGTGCTCGACAGCGTGATCGCCGCCGTCATGGCGACGCTCGGTGTGTGGATGCTGCTGGGCTGAAGCCCGACACCGTAGGATCTGACGATGCCCGCCGAGCAGGACACCGCTGGTTACGACCGGCTGCTCAACGTCGCCGCGGGCACGACCACGGTTGCCGCGAGCGTGCTCGGCGTGTTCGGCATCGGCACCGGCATCGCGACCGCCCTCCTCCGCAACAACGCCGAGGCCATGCTCACAACCACCTGCGTGGGTGCCGTCGGGGTCCTGACCGGGATCGTCTCGGCGATGGTCCGCACGAGGGCGACGATCGGCCAGCATCATGGCGCGGTCCGCGTCGGGGCACTGGCCGCCACGGCGCTCCTCGCCGCGATGTGGGGCCTGGTCGGCGCGGCGTATGCGGCCAACGGCGCGACGACGCAGGCGAACATCGTCGGCTGGTGGCTGTTCCTCGGCGGCATCGTCGTCGCGTCGGCTCTGCTGGCATGGTGGCTGACCAGGCTCAGACCCCTGTTGCTGCGTAACGGGTTGGCGCTGGCAGGGTTGTTCCTCTTCGGCTCGGCCATGGTCGCGGTGGTGGTCCTGGCCGCAGCGTCCCTCCGGACCACCGCGCGACCGGCGATCGCCACCGAGATCGCGCCCACCGAGGCGCCCGCCGGGTACGTCACGCTGACCGGCACCGTCACGGCGACGGGCCTGTCCAACGACGAGCGGTACGAGATCGTCGTCCACCTGCTCGACGACCTGAGCAACCCCACCGACCCGCCGCAGCTCCTGCGGACGTTCGCCGGTCCCGGAGCGGACGGCAACATGACCTACAAGTTCACCGTGACGTTCGCGCCCGATCCCGAACATCCGTGGACCGGCGTCACCGCACGGCTCGCCGACGAACGGCCGCCGAGGTCTACGTCGTCGGGCAATTGCGGCATCGACGAACGCGGCCTGCCCGAGCGCGGCGTCACCTGTGCGGTGAACCGCGTTCCCCAACTCAAGACCGGCTAGCGCGGAACCTCGGGCGGCCGTGGGGTGTCTCGTTGACATGACCGTGACGAGGCGCGCACTGCTGAAGATCGCGGCCGGGGCGGCGGTCCTCGGTGCGTGTTCGGAGCCGCCGCGCGCGTCGGGCCGTGCGGTCCGGATCTTCGTGACGACCGAGAACGGCGTCACCGTGCTCGACCAGGACGGTCGAGTGGTCACCGCACCGACGAAGGTGTTGGCGTCGACGCCCGACTGGCGCCACGCGGTGACCGCGTCGCCGGACGCTGCCGACACCCGGATCGAGGTGCGGGACCTGGCGTCCCGGCGCGTGCTGGCCGCGCATACGCTCCGCGGCCGGCTGGAGCCGAGGATCATGTTCCCGCAAGGCATCCTGATCGTGTCGGTGACGCCGGGCGGCGCTGGCATCTACGGGCTGCACGACCCTGGAGGCCGCGAGCGCACCACAGTGGTCGTTTCTGAGGCGAGAGGTGAGCTCGTCCGCCTGGACCTGCCCGGCAACCTCGAACCGGAGGCGTTCTCGCCGGACGGCAAAGTGCTGTACCTACTGGACTACACGCCGGCCGCCAAGCCTGAGCGGTACCGGGTTCAAGCGGTGGATCTGCGCACGCGCCGGATGGTGCCCATAGGCGACGTGATGCGGGTACATCGAATCGCCCGCGTCTACGACCCGCGCCGCGCGATCCTGTTCACCGTCTGCTCTCGCGAGGAGGAGCGCGTCGCCTTCGTGCACTGCCTCCAGGTCGGCAAGCGGCAGGCGCGGCGCATCGATCTCCCCACGCCGTACGGCCAGGCGAGGCCGGGCGTGCACGGCATCGCGCTCGGGGCCGACCGTCTCAGCGTCGTCCACTCGCTGTCCGCCAGCGTCGTCGACATCGACCCCGATCGGCTGATCGTCACGCGCGTCGGCGCGTTCGCCGGGCCCGACGAGGACGGCAAGCCCGGCGTGCTGATCACGCCGTCGGGCGGCCTCGTCGTCTCCCTCGACAAGAAGGTGATCGTGACCAGCCCGCGGCGCGAGATCGCCACGCCGGGCGAGACACGGGGGCTCGCGTTCGGCGGCGGCAACGACGTGTGGGTCGGGCACCCGGACGGCCTCGCGCACTACGACCTGGCCACGGGTGACGAACTCGGGCGGATCCGCGTCCCGGGCCTGTACGTGCTCAAGCACGTGCGCGCGGCCTGACCCCGCACGCGCCCCGCGCAATTGTCGGGGAAATGGCTGTATCGGGCGCCCGGTTTGAGGACCACTGCCCGGACAGTTCGGTTCCGGGTCGGCGCGCGCCTCCGGTTCCGGGCGGGGCGCGCCTCCGGTTCCGGGCGGGCGCGCCCCGGGGGCGCCGTTCCGGCGGGCGCCCCCCGAACGGGCGGGGGGCGCCACCCCCCGGCGCTAGCGGCCTTGCAGGGACTTGACGTTGTCGCCGAAGGTCCAGCTCTTCGACCCGTCCCAGTTGATGGACCAGGTCATCAGGCCCTTGAGGGCGCCGTTGTAGTTGTTCCAGGCCTGCGACACCAGCGACGGCGACATGTAGCCGCCGCCGGCGCCGGGCTGCGCGGGCAGTCCCGGGACCTGCTTGTCGTACGGAACCCGGATCGTGGTGCCCTGGATGACCAGGCCCGTGGTTCAGGCAGTCGGTCTGCGCCACGAATCCCTGGACGGTGCCGGCCGAGTACGAGTCGCCCGAGCAGCCGTACATGCTGCCGTTGTAGTACTGCATGTTCAGCCACCAGAGCCGGCCGTTGTCGGCGTACTTCTTGACGATCGGCAGGTAGGCGCCCCAGATCGAGCCGTACACGACGCTGCCGCCGGTGACGTACGCCGTCTCGGGCGCCATCGTCAGGCCGAAGTTCGACGGCATCTGGGCCAGCACGCCGTCGATGATGCGGATGAGGTTGGCCTGCGACGTGGACAGCTGGTTGATGTTGCCGCTGCCGATGAGGCCGGTCTCGATGTCGATGTCGATGCCGTCGAAGTTGTACTTCTTCAGGATCGGCACCACGGTGGCGACGAACCGGTCGGCGACGGTGCTGGAGCTGAGGTCGATGCCGGCCGTGGCGCCGCCGATCGACATGCAGGATCGTGGCGCCGGCAGCCTTGGCCGCGCACATCTCGGCCGGCGTGGCGACCTTCACGGTCGACGTCCATGCCGTCCTCCCACAGCACCGTGCCGTCCGAGCGGATGACCGGGAACGCCGCGTTGATCACGTTGTAGCCGTGGGCGCGGATGCGGGAGTCGGTGATCGGGTCCAGCCGAACGGCGGGTGCACACCGTTCGACGCGCCGTCCCAGTTCTCCCAGTAGCCCTGGAGCACCTTGCCGCGCCGGCCGCGACTTCACCGCGCAGGTGGGGGTGGGTCCGACCGGTGGGGGACGGAGTCGGCGAGGTCGAGGGGGACGGCGATGGCGACGGCGAGGCCGATCCGGTGGGCGTCGGCGACGGGCTGCTGCCGCCGTCGCAGGCTCCGAGGTCACGCCAGAGCGTCGGGCGTCGCCGCCGGGTTCCAGCCGGCGCCCGGCCACGCGGTGTGGGCCACCATCGCCTCGTACAGCCGGCCGTTGTAGGTGACCCGGGCGCCCACCGCGTAGGTGTTGCCCTCGGCCCACGCGGGAGCATGTGCACACCACCTGGACCACAGGGCCCTGGGCGGCTTGAGCGCTCGGTAGAAGAACCACCCCCGTCGTGATCATCATCGCCGCGCCGGCTACCAGGGCGACTGCCCGACCTCGAACTCTCATGGCAACTCCACACATTGGTCACCAAGGTCACGAACGCCGCCATAGTAAGCCCATTGGCCTAGACCAATCCAGGCTTTGGTCTAGACTTCATCGCGGCCAGGTCGACCTCATCGCGCGCACGGCTGCGTCGGGCCCGTGTTCGGGTGTTCGGGGAAATCGCGGGGCGCCCCTCGGCGCGCCGCTGCGATTTCCCCGAACACGCAGGTTCAGCGGGTGCGGCGGCGGAACAGCGGCCCGGACACCCCGACCGCCACGGCGAGCAGCGCGGCGGACCACACCAGCGCCAGCCACACGCTGTCGCCGACGGGCAGGTCGAGCAGCAGCGCGCGCAGGGCCTCGATGACCGGCGTCACCGGCTGGTTCTCGGCGAACGAGTGGATCCAGGTGGGCATCGTCTCGATCGGCACGAACGCGCTGCTCGGGTACGGCAGGAACATGACGAAGAACGTGAAGGCGCTTGCTGCCTCCGGAGACTTGGTCAGCAGCCCGATCGCCGCAGACAGCCACGACACCGCCAGCACGAACGCGGCCAGCACGCCGACCGCCGCAAGCCACCGCGCGCCGTCGGCGGCCGGGCGGAAGCCGATGAGGAACGCGACCCCGAACACGAGCACCGTCGACGCGGCGTTGCGCGTCACGCTGGCCACGACGTGTCCGGCCAGGAACGAGGTGCCGCCGACGTCCATGGAGCGGAGCCGGTCCACGAACCCCTCCTTCAGGTCCTGGCTGACGGCGACCGCCGTGAGCGAGGAGCCGAAGCCCGCGCACAGCATCAGCACGCCGGGCACGACGTAGGTGACGTACTTGGTACCGGTCTCGATCGCACCGCCGAACAGGTACACGAACGTCAGCATCAGCATGATCGGCAGGGCCAGCGACGTGATCAGCGCGTCGGGCTGGCGCAGCGACAGCCGCACTCCGCGCGCCGACATGGTGCCTGCGTCGCGCAGCACGGAGGCCGGCCGCATCGACGTGATCGCGGTGTCAGACATGGACGGACTCCCGTTCGGTGAGGGCGGTACGGTCGGCCGACTGGCCGGTGAGGGCGAGGAACACGTCGTCGAGGGTGGCCGTGTGCACGGCGAACCGGGCGATCGCGGTACGGCCGGGATCCAACTCGTCGAGCAGGGCACGGACGTGCGCCGCGCTGCCATCGGTGGCCACGCCCACGGTGTGGAGGGTCGGATCGGTGACGAGAGCGCGGTCGCCGAGGATGCCCGCCACCGTGGCGTACGCGGCGGCGCCCGCGAGGGTCAGGTCGAGACGCTGCTCGGCGACCCGGCGCTTGAGGTCGGCGGGCGTGCCCTCCGCGACCACACGCCCGCCGTCGATGAGCGCGATTCGGTCGGCCAGCCGATCCGCCTCGTCCAGGTACTGGGTGGTGAGCAGAACGGTGACGCCCGAGTCGGTCAGCTCGGTGATGACGTCCCACATGGCCTGGCGGCTGCGGGGGTCGAGGCCGGTGGTCGGCTCGTCGAGGAAGACCACCGATGGGCGCCCCACCAGTCCGGCCGCGAGGTCGAGCCGCCGCCGCATGCCGCCTGAGTAGGTGACCACCCGGCGCTTCCCGGCGTCGGCCAGGTCGAACCGCTCCAGCAGTTCGGCGGCGCGCTGCCGGGACTGGGCGCCGCTGAGCCGGAACAGCCGGCCCATCATCCGCAGGTTCTCCTCGCCGGTCTGCAGTTCGTCGACGGCGGCGTACTGGCCGGTGAGGCTGATGCTGCGGCGCACCTGATGCTGCTCGCGGACCACGTCGAAGCCGGCCACCCGGGCGCTGCCGCCGTCCAGCCCCGTGAGCGTGGAAAGGATGCGGACGGTGGTGGTCTTGCCGGCGCCGTTCGGGCCGAGCAGGGAGAAGACGGTGCCGCGCGGGACGTGGACGTCGATGCCGGCGAGCACGCGCGTGCCGCCGTACGACTTCTCCAGAGCTGTGGCGTCGATCGCCAGGTCGGTCGTCATTGCAGACTCCTCAGTACTGCGTAGCTGATACGCAAAGGTTCTGCGTATGTCATACGCAGTTCTAGGATGGAAGTCAACCCGCCGGAGAGAAGAGGGCTATGAGCGACGTGACCGGAACCGGCTTGCCGGCGAGCATCGAGGCGGTCTGGGGCCTGATCCCGCCGCCCACCAAGGGCCCCAAACGTGGGCTCAGCGTCGACCGGATCGTCGAAGCCGGCATCGCCGTCGCCGCGTTCGACGGGCTCGCGGCGGTGTCGATGAGCCGCGTCGCCGCGCAGCTCGGCACGTCGGCGATGACGCTCTACCGGTACGTCGCGTCCAAGGACGAACTGCTCACGCTCATGGCCGACCGTGCGATCGGCGATCCGCCGCCGGTGCCGCCGGACGTACGCGGCTGGCGAGGCGGCCTTGAGCACTGGGCCTGGTCACTGCTGGCCGCGTACCGCCAGCACTCGTGGACGCTGCGGGTGCCGATCACCGGTCCGCCGGTCGCGCCGCATGCTGTCGCGTGGATGGAGCAGGCGCTCGGCTGCATGGCCGGCACCAAGCTGGACGAGGGCGAGAAGATGTCCGTCCTGTTGCTGCTGTCGGGGCTGGTCCGCAACGACGCGACTCTCGGCGCTGACCTGGCCGCCGCCTTCGAGGCCAACCAGACCACGCCCGACGACGTCATGCTCGACTACGGCCGCACGCTGCGGCGGCTCATCGGGCCGGACGGATTCCCGGCGCTGCGCACCGTGGTCGAGGCGGGCGTGTTCGACCTCGCGGACGACCCGGACTCCGATTTCTCGTTCAATCTCGACCGGGTACTGGACGGCATCGAGTCGCTGATGCGTTCGCGCGCCTAGCCGTCACTCCTTCATCGGTGTGCCCTTGCCCGCGTCGAACGGTCCACCCTCACCGGCGTCGATGAGCGCCTGTACCCGGTCGCGAGGGAGGTCGACCAGTGCCGCGAACCGTTCCTCCGGAGTGGTCACGGGGCCCACGTTAGCCACGTCGCGTCCCGCTGGACGGTCAGGGCGACAGCACGAACCTGACGAACCGCGGGAACAGCGGCACGCCGGAGCGGATCGTCGTCCCGCTGCGGTCGGTGCGCACCGAAGGCACCCGCGTTGAGCTTCTCGAACGGCGCGAACCGGAAGTCGTAGATGCGCACGCTGCCACCCTCCCGCAGAACACGCGCGAGTTGCGGGACGGCGGCTTCGGGATCGTCCCAATGATGCAGGCTGAGCGACGACACGATCAGGTCGAAGGATGCGTCCGCGAACGGCAGGTCGGTGACGTCGGCGACCTGGACGATCGCCCGGTCGGCCACGTTCTTTCGCGCCGCGGCGACCATGTCGGGGGACAGGTCTATTCCCGTCAGTCGCAGATCGGGGCGCAGCCGGGCGAGTTCGGCGAGGAGCACGCCGGGGCCCGTGCCGACGTCGAGCACGGCCGCGTCGCGGGGTGCGGCGGCGGCGATGTCCTGGGCCAGCCTCCGGTACACGCGACGCAGTACCGTACGGGCGATGAAGTTGTAGAACCGGCTGGACCGCCCCTGGAACGCCCTCGGTGCGTTGCCGTGAAGGTGATGTACGGATATGCGCATGGCTGCTCACCTCTAAAGTTGTAGGCTACAACTATCAATCGACAGTACTGCCGACAGTTGTGCAACGCAACTGTTGAGGGGAGTGGATGTGGACCGGAGGGCGCCGGCTGAACGCGTCCACGAGCTCTTCATGGACCTCGTGCGGGTGGGCGGCATGCTCCAGCCCGACGCGGCGATCCCCGGGCAGCCGATATCGGTGTCCCAGGCCTTCGCACTGCACGAACTCGACACCGGCACCCCGCTGTCCCAGCGTGACCTGGCCGAGCGGCTCCATCTGGAGAAGAGCTCGGTCAGCCGGTTGGCCGCGGAGATGGAGCGCAACGGCCTGCTGATACGCGAGCGCGATCCGGCCAACAGGCGGCTCTACCGGCTCCGCCTCACCGACCGTGGCCGTGCGATGCACGCCAGCATGGCGACCGCCTTCCACGCGCACTACGAGCAGTGGGTCGCGGCGATGACGCCCGCCGAACGTGACGCGCTGATCGTCGGCCTGTCGGCGTTCGTACGGGTGATGCGGGAAGCGCAGGGGGGCGAACCGGTCACGCGGTAGGGTCTCGGCATGCTCGGCCGCGCCTACGGGATCGCACGATCCCTCGTCATGTATCACGGCATTCCGGGCAGGCACCGGCACATGGTGCGGTTCTACGGCGAGTTCCTCGGCCCGGGCGACATCGCCTTCGACATCGGCGCACACGTGGGCAGCCGCGTGCGCGCGTGGCGGCGCCTGGGAGCGCGGGTGATCGCGGTCGAGCCTCAGCCCGACTTCGTCCGCGTCCTGCGCCTGTTCTTCGGCCGCGACAAGGACGTCGTCATCGAGCCACGCGCCGTCGGAGCCCAGGCCGGGCGGGCGCGGCTGGCAGTCTCCACCGCCACCCCGACCGTCTCGTCGATGTCGCGTGACTGGGTCGAGTCGGTGGCGGCGGACCGCAGCTTCGCCCGCGTGCGGTGGGACCGCTCCGTCGAGGTGGAGGTGGCGACCCTGGACGACCTCATCGCGGAGTACGGCGAACCCGCGTTCTGCAAGATCGACGTCGAGGGCTTCGAGGCCGACGTGCTGGCGGGGCTTACCCGGCCCCTACGCGGGCTGTCCTTCGAGTACCTGCCGCCGGCGCACGACGCCGCACTCGCCGTGCTGAACCTCGTGGAGAAGCTGGGCGCGACGGCGGGCGGCTATGTCTACAACTACTCGCCCATCGAGACGATGCGGTGGGCCAGCGATCACTGGCTCGACGGCCCCGACCTCGTGAAGCTGCTCGACCGTTACCGCCCGCTGGGCCGCTCCGGCGACGTCTACGCCCGCCGGCCCTGACGCGTTCAGATCAGCGACAGGACGTGCCCGAGTCCGCGCGGCCCGGTCTTGGTCGGCGGCGGCAGCAGGAACACGTACATCCCCACGGCGACCGCACCGGAGTCGGTGAGCGGGTTGTCGCCGACCATGAGGGTGCGCGCCGGATCGACCTGCAGCTGCTCGCATGCCGCGAGGAACACCGAGGTGGCGGGCTTGCAGACACCCTGCTCGAACGACATCACGACGGTGTCCAGGAAAGGGGACAGCCCCAGCTGATCCATCGCGGGACGCAGGTCGAAGCCGGTGTCGCTCACGATCCCGACCCGCAGGCCCTTCTCGCGTACGGCCTTCAGCGTCGGGAGCGTGTCGGGGAACGCCTCCCACGACTCGGCGCTGACGGTGAGCGCGTACAGCTCCTCGCTGAGCCCGGGCGCCAGCCGCTCGCAGCCGGCCGCGTCGTACAGCGCCATCCAGACCTCGCGGTGCCGCGCGTTCGAGAGGTCACGGCCCTTGGCCAGCTCCTCGGCCGTGCTGCTGCGGTCGAGGACCCGCCGCCACACCTGCCCGACCTCGTCCGGATCCAGGTGGTCGACGCCGAGGGTGGCGGCCGCTCGGTGCAGCAGCATCTCGCCGCTGCCGGAGAGTCTGATCAGCGTGTCGCCCGCGTCGAACAGGACAGCGTCGAACTGACTCACGTCCGCGTCTCCTCACGTCTCGGCCCGGATGCCACGCACAGCATCCAGGTCAGGCGGCGGCCGCCCGCGGACGGCTCGCCTGAGGCAGCGCGGGGTCAGCGGGTCGTGGCACCGGTGTCGTCGAACGGTGGTACCACAGCCACAGCACGTCACGCCCGAACGACTCGACGAGCATGGCCAGCGACGCCGCCAGCGCGACGATCAGCAGCGGCCTGGGGAGCACGCTGGCCGAGCCGACCATCAGGACGACGCCCTGTGTCGCCGCGACGACCTTCCGCCAGTAGCGCGGCGGCAACGTCCCTCGCATCCACGGCAGTACCCAGATCGCCACGACGAACGCGTAGCGCATCCCGCCGATCGCGAGCACCCAGCCACCGATCGGACCGCGCGATGTACACGCTGAGCACCAGGAGGAGGAACGAGTCGACCTCCATGTCGAAGCGGGCGCCGAGCGCGGAGGCGGTACCGGTGCGCCGGGCGACCCAGCCGTCGACGCCGTCGAGCGCCAGCGCCACGATGGCGAGCCCGACCAGCGTCGTCACCGGGGTGTGGCGTGCGAACGAGTCCGCCGTGAGCGCCGCCACGCCTCCGACGAGCGTCGCCCGGGCCAGCGTCACCCGGTCGGCAGGGCCGAGCGCGGCCGATCCGGAATCGTGCAGGCCCCGGGTGAGCGAGGGCACACATGACGACCCCGTACGCGAGCCCGACCAGCCATCCCGCGCTGCCGAGACCGACGGTGCCGGCGAGGGTCGCCAGCAGGGCGATCTGGCCTGTCAGTCCGATCAGCGGACCAGTTCGAACCGTGGGCACTGTGCCTCCGTGACTATGCGTTACTAATAGTAGAGACACGTTTTGCGTGACCGTTCGGTTCGGTGAGGGAGGAACCTGTGACGCGGGACGCCCGCGCCTTCTGGCTGCGCGAGCCCGGCGAGGGCGAGATCCGGCCGGTCACCGTGCCCGATCCTGGCCCCGACGAGGTCTTTGTCCGCACTCTGTACTCCGGCATCAGCCGCGGCACCGAGACCCTGGTCTTCCAGGGCGGCGTGCCCGCGAGCCAGTATGCCGCCATGCGCGCGCCGTTCCAGGAGGGCGACTTCCCGGCGCCGGTGAAGTACGGCTACCTCAACGTAGGCGTGGTCGAGGAGGGGCCGGCGGGGCTGCTCGGCCGTACCGTCTTCTGCCTCTACCCGCACCAGACCGCGTACGTCGTCCCGGTCGGCGCCGTGGTCGAGGTACCCGAGGGTGTGCCGCCCGCTCGGGCGGTGCTCGCCGGCACGGTGGAGACCGCGGTGAACGCGCTGTGGGACGCCGCACCGCTCGTCGGAGACCGGATCACCGTGGTCGGCGCCGGCATGGTCGGCTGCTGCGTGGCGGCCCTGCTCGCCCGGTTCCCCGGCGTCCGGGTCCAACTGGTCGACGCCGATCCCGGACGGGCCGCCGTCGCCGGTGCGCTGGGCGTCGAGTTCGCGCTGCCGGCGGACGCCGCCGAGGGGCGTGACCTGGTGATACACGCGAGCGCGACGTCCGCAGGGCTCCAGCGGTCGCTCGACCTGCTCGCGCCGGAGGGCACCGTCGTCGAACTCAGCTGGTACGGCGACCGCGAGGTCAGCCTGTCGCTGGGCGGGTCGTTCCACTCCGGCCGGCTGAGCATCCGTGGCAGCCAGGTGGGTACGGTGTCGCCGGCCAGAGCGCGCGCGCCGCACCTTCGCCGACCGTCTCGCGCTCGCCCTGGACCTGCTTCGCGATCCGGCGTTCGACGCGCTGATCACCGGCGAGTCCCGCTTCGAAGAGCTGCCCGCCGTGTTCGCCGGCCACGGTCCCCGGACTGTGCCACCTCATCACCTACAACGGAGAGTGAATCTGTGTTCAGCGTGACCGTCCGCGACCACATGATGGTCGCCCACAGCTTCCGGGGCGATGTCTTCGGACCCGCGCAGCGTCTCCACGGCGCGACGTTCGTCGTCGACGCGACATTCCGCCGGGCCGAACTCGACGCCGACGACATCGTGGTCGACATCGGGCGGGCGTCCCAGGAGCTGAGCACCGTCATCGGTGAGCTGAACTATCGCAACCTGGACGACGATCCGGCGTTCACCGGCGTGAACACGACCACCGAGGTGCTCGCCCGCACGATCGCCGACCGGCTGGCCGAGCGAGTGCACGCGGGCGGCCTGGGCGAGGGCGCCCGCGGGCTGGCCGGGATCGCGGTCACGCTCCACGAGTCGCACATCGCCTGGGCGAGCTACGAGCGGGCACTGTGAGGACGAGCGACTGAGCTTGCGAGCCCCGCAGTCGCGAACGTGGGGCGAGCGGAGTGAGCGAAGTTCATGTGGTCCTGCCGAACGACATCGACGATCCGGCGGCGCCGAGCGGCGGCAACACGTACGACCGCCGGGTCTGCCGTGGCCTCGCCGCGCTGGGGTGGTCGGTACGGGAGCACGCGGTCCACGGCGCCTGGCCGGAGCCCGGCGCCGACCGAGCGCGCCGACCTCGCCCGCGTGCTCGCGACGGTGCCCGACGGCGCGGTCGTCCTGCTCGACGGCCTGGTCGCCTCGCCCGTCCCGGACGTGCTGGTGCCGGAGGCGCGCCGGTTGCGCCTGGCTGTCCTGGTGCACATGCCGCTGGGTGACGACGCCGAGCGTGAAGCGCTGACCGCCGCCAGCGCCGTCGTCACGACGAGCGCCTGGACCCGCCGGCGGCTGACCGAGCGGTACGCGCTGCCCGCCGAGAAGGTGCACGTCGCCACGCCCGGAGTGGATCCCGCTCCGGTGGTACCCGGCTCGAACGCCGGCTCGCACCTGCTCTGCGTCGCCGCCGTCACGCCCAACAAGGGCCACGACGTGCTGGTGGAGGCGCTGGCGACGATCGCGGACCTGCCCTGGAGCTGCGTGTGCGTCGGTGCGCTGAGCCGGGACCCGGATTTCGTCGGTCGGCTCGACGACCGGATCCGCGCCGGCGGCCTCGCCGACCGGCATCCGCCTCGTCGGCCCGCGCACGGGCGACGAACTCGACGCCGCCTACGCCGCCGCTGACCTGCTGGTACTGGCATCGCGCGGCGAGACGTACGGCATGGTGGTCACCGAGGCGCTCGCCCGCGGGATCCCGGTGCTGGCGACGGCGGCGGACGGGCTCCCCGAGGCCGCTGGGCCGCGCACCGGACGGCAGCCTGCCGGGCATGCTCGTGGAGCCCGACGACCCGGCCGCGCTGGCCGGCGCGCTCCGCCGCTGGCTCGGCGAGCCCGACCTGCGGCATCGGCTCCGGCGGTCCGCCCGCGACCGCCGCGCGACGCTGACCGGCTGGACGGTCACCGCGGACATCGTGTCGAACGTTCTGAGTGAGGTCGCCGCATGACCCGCACCTTCGCGGACTGGCTCGCGCTGCGGGAGGCCGCCGACGGCGCGGCCCGCTCGCCCGAACTCGTCGAGAAGGTGCGCCGGCGCCTCGCGGACCAGCCCCGACTGGTGATCCACGACCTGGGCAGCGGTACCGGCTCGATGGGTCGCTGGCTGGCTCCGCAGTTGCCCGGTCCGCAGCACTGGATCATGTACGACCGGGACGCCTGACCTGCTGAAAGACGCAGCGGCCGGGATGGCTGGCCGCGCAGCTCAGCAGGGCGCCGTCGTCGCGGTCGAGACCCGGCAGCGCGACATCACCCGGCTGACCCCGGAGGATCTCGACGGCGCCTCGCTGATCACCGCATCCGCGCTCCTGGACATGTTCACCGCTGACGAGGTCGAGCGCGTCGTGGCGGCGTGCGCCGGTGCCGGCTGCCCGACGCTGATGATGATGTCGGTGGCCGGCCGGGTGGAGCTCACACCGCCGGATCCGCTGGACGAGGAGATCGCCGAGGCGTTCAACGCCCACCAGCGCCGCACGGTCGGCGGCCGGACCCTGCTCGGACCGGACGCGGTCGACGCCGCCGTCGCGGCGTTCGGCCGCCGCGGCGTCAGCGTCGACGTCCGGCCAAGTCCCTGGCGGCTCGGCGCGGACCAGACCGACCTCGCCGTCGAGTGGTTCCGGGGCTGGGTGCGCGCGGCGTGCGAGCAGCGTCCGGAGCTGGCCGGCCGGGCGGCGCCGTACGCGGCTCGCCGGTTGGAGGACGCCGCCGCGGGCCGGCTCGGCGTCCTGGTCGACCATCTTGACCTTCTCGCAGCGTGCGAATGAACCCCCCGGCCCCTGTGGCTCGTGTCTGCCAAGAGGATGTTCTTTAAGAGGGAGACACGTTGCTCAGCGCACCGGCACCGACACCGGCACTGGCACTCGCGGCACCTGTGCTGACACCCGCGACACCGGCACCCGCAGCACCTCGACTGACGCTGGCACCCGCACTGCCTGCTCTGGAACGACTGGCGCCGGTCGTGCCTGCCATCACCCGCCCGGCCGGCGCCCGCCGCGACCCGCCCGGCCGCGCCCGCGACCCAGCCCGGCCGCGCCCGCCTGACCCGCTCGGCCGCGCCCGCGACCCGGCCGTTCTGGGCGTGGGCACGGCCGCTCGCCGGCCTGGGCATCCTCGGCTTCCTGCTGTGGCGGCTCGGCACCGGTCCGTTCCTCGACGGGCTGAGCATGATCGACGGCTGGGCCCTCGCGGCGGCGCTCGGCATCGGCGTGCTGACCACGGTGTGCTCCGCCTGGCGTTGGAGCCTGGTCGCCGGCGGCCTCGGTGTCCGGCTGCCGCTGGGTACCGCGGTGGCGAACTGCTACCGGGCGGTGTTCCTGAACGCGACGCTCCCCGGCGGGGTGCTCGGCGACGTGCACCGCGCCGTGAGCCACGGGCGGGACTCCGGCGACGTCGGCCGGGGCATCCGCGCGGTGGTCTGGGAGCGCACCGCCGGCCAGCTCGTGCATGGTCGTCATGGCGATGGTCGTGCTGTTCGCGTTCCCGTCGCCGGTGCGGTCGTACATGCCGGCTGTGATCGCGATCACGGCGGCGGTCGCGCTCGGCGCCGTGCTTCTGGCCTGGGCGCTGCCGCGGGGCGGCGCTCTCGCGGTCGGATCCGGGCGCTGCGCACGGCGAAGAGCCGACATCCGCGACGGGCTGCTCGCGCGCCGGACGTGGCCGCGCATCGTGCTCGCGTCCGCCGTGGTCGTGTCGGGTCACCTGGCGACGTTCGTGATCGCGGCTTACACTGCGGGCTCGGTTGCGCCGCTGTCCCAGCTGGTGCCGCTCACGTTGCTGGCTTTCCTCGCCATGGCGTTGCCGTTGAACGTCGGCGGGTTCGGGCCGCGTGAGGGCGTGGCCGCGTGGGCGTTCGGCGCCGCCGGACTGACCGCCACTCAAGGAGTCGCCACCGCGGTGGTGTACGGGGCGCTGGTGCTCGTCGCGAGCCTCCCCGGCGCAGCCGTGCTGGTGGCCCGGCGGACCCGCGTACCCGCTTCGCAGGAAGGTGCTGTCAGTGGTTGAGCTGCCCGAAGCAACTGTCCGGCGGCAGGTGACCGTGCCGCTCCGGTTCCCCGACGGATTCGCCACGACCGCGCGCGTGTTCACCTTCGACGGGTTGGTGGACGACCGCGAACACGTCGCGTTCGGCCTCGGCGACTGGACCGGCTCAGCGGGCGGTCCCGCGCCGCTCGTCCGCCCGCACAGCGAGTGCCTGACCGGCGACGTGTTCGGCAGCCAGCGGTGCGACTGCGGCCCGCAGCTGCGCGAGGCCGTCGAGCGCATCGCTGATGTGGGCGGCGTCCTGCTGTACCTGCGGCAGGAGGGCCGCGGCATCGGCCTGTACACCAAGCTCGACGCGTACGCGCTGCAGGACGCCGGCATGGACACCTACGAGGCGAACGTCGCCCTCGGCCACGCTGAGGACGAGCGCGACTACACCGCCGCCGCCCAGATGCTGGGCGCCCTGGGCGTGGAGCGCATCGCGCTGCTGAGCAACAACCCGGACAAGGCCGAACAGCTCGACCAGCTCGGGGTGAAGGTGGTCGAATGCGTGCCGACCGGCGTGTACCTGTCGCCGGCCAACGCCGGCTACCTGGCGGCGAAGGCCAACCGCGCCGCCCGCCCGTCCGACCTCCCGTTTGTCAGCTGACCCATGTCCTTCTTCTCCCGCTTCCGGCGCCCGCCGACCGAGGATCAACCGGCGAGCCGGAAGCGTCGTGTCCTCAGATGGGTGACCACGGCGCTGGCCGTCGCGCTCGTGCTGTTCGCCCTCGTCGCCCCGAACGAGATCGGCCGTCTGACGCCCGGTGCGTTCGTCCGCATCCCGGCCGAGGCGCTCGTCGGGGTGGCCCTCCTACTCGTCGTGCCGGGGAGGGCGAAGCGGGTGGTGGCCGTCCTCGCGGGAGTGGCCCTCGGCCTGCTGACCGTCGTGAAGGCACTCGACATGGGCTTCTTCGCGATCTGGGACCGGCCGTTCGACCCGATAATCGACTGGGTCCTGTTCGACGACGCCTACGCGTTCCTGATCACGGCGATCGGGCGCCCTGGTGCGATCGGCGCCGCGGTCGCCGCCGCGCTTCTCGCCGTGGCCGTGATCGTGCTCATGACGTTGTCGGTCGTGCGCCTGAGCCGCCTCGTGATCGGGCACCGCATCGCCGCGACCCGCGTGGTCGCCGCGCTCACGGCGGTCTGGTTCACCCTGGCCGTGCCCGGCGTGCAGGCCGCCCCCGGCGCGCCGATCGCCTCCGGGAGCGCGACAGCCCTCGCGTACGGCCACGCGCTCCAGGTGGGCTTGAGCGTCCGAGACCAGCAGGCGTTCGCCAAGGAGCTGCGCGTCGACGCTTTCCGCGACACCCCGGACGAGGAGCTGCTGACCGCACTGCGCGGCAAGGACGTCGTCGTTCGCCTTCGTCGAGAGCTACGGGCGCGACGCGGTCGAGGAGCCCGAGTTCGCCGAGGTCGGTGCGGTGCTCGACGCCGGGACCCGTCGGCTGGGCGAGGCCGGGTACTCGTCCCGGAGCGCCTTCCTCACCTCGCCGACGGCGGGCGGCGGCAGCTGGCTGGCCCACGCCACGCTCCTCTCCGGACTGTGGATCGACAACGAGCAGCGCCACCGCGCCCTCCTCGCCAGCGACCGCATGACCCTCAACAGCGCCTTCCGGCGCGCGGACTGGCGGACGGTCGGCGTCATGCCGGGCATCACCGGAGTCCTGGCCGGAGGGGGAGTTCTTCGGCTACGACCAGGTCTACGACTCCAGGGAACTCGGGTATCGCGGCCCGAGGTTCAGCTTCGCCACGATGCCCGACCAGTACACCCTGTCCGCGTTCGAACGCCTGGAGCGCGCGAAGGCGGACCGGGGCCCGCTGATGGCGGAGATCCCGCTCGTCTCCAGCCACGCGCCGTGGACGCCCCTGCCCAAGCTCCTCGACTGGAAGGACGTCGGCGACGGCTCCGTCTACCGGTCCATGGCGTCGGGGCCCGGCTACCGGCCGGAGTCCGTGCTGAAGCGGAACCCGACCGAGGTCCGCGGCCAGTACCGGCAGTCCATCGAGTACTCGCTGGAAAGCATCGTCTCGTACGTGGAGAAGTACGGCGACGACGATCTCGTGCTCGTGTTCCTCGGCGACCACCAGCCCGCTCCGATCGTCACCGGTGACAAGGCCAGCCGGGACGTGCCGATCACGATCGTCACCCGCGACCGGGCCGTGCTGGACCGCATCTCCGGGTGGAGCTGGCAGGACGGCCTCAAACCCGGCGAGCAGGCGCCGGTCTGGAAGATGGACAGCTTCCGCGACCGCTTCCTGACCGCCTTCGCGCGTTAAGTCCAAGCGCTGCCTAGGCGCCGATGCCGCGCAGGTGCGCGTTGACCGTCCTTGCCGCCTGTTCGAGTTCGGCGACCTCGACGACGGTGACGCCCGCCGCGCGGAGGCGTTCGACACCCTGGCAGTCGGCGACGAACAGGGACGGTTCCCGCCAGGCGATGACGACGTGCGGGATGCCCGCGGCGAGGACGAGGTTGGCGCAGGTCTGCGGCCCGGAGCGGCGTTCGGTGCACGGTTCGAGGGTGCTGTAGAGCGTGGCGGTCGCGAGGCGCGCATCGTCGGGTGCGAGCCGGCTGAGCGCCGACTCCTCGGCGTGGACGTGCGGGCCGGTGTCGCGGGAGTAGCCGCTGGCGATCTCGCGCCCGGCGGCGTCCACGATGATCGCCCCGACGTTGTACGCCGTCGGCGACGGCGGGCACTTCCGGGACAGGTCGATGGCGTGGCGGAGCCAGCGGACGTCCTCCGGGGTGGGGCGGCCGGTCACGCGGGTGCCTTGGGCAGGTACCGCAGGAGGGCGACGTCACCGACTGCCCTTACCTCGGCGAGCGTCATGCGGTTGTTCAGGTCGTTGGTGAAGGTGCCGGGACGGAGGAATCGGGGCGCGTCGGGCTGGCCGACGAAGAACGGCGCGATGGCGAGATGGATCTCGTCGGCGAGTCCGGCGGTGAGGAACTGCGTGTGGACGGTGCCGCCCCCTTCGACCAGGAGCCTGTGGACGCCGCGTTCGGCGAGGTCGGCCAGCAGTTCGGGCAGGTCGAGCGTCCGTCCGGTGCCGACGACGGTGGCCAGGTCGCCGAGAGCCTCGCGAACCTTCTCGACGACGCCGTCGGGACAGTAGACGGCCTTCTCGCCGCCGTGGTGCCAGAACTTGAGCCCTGGATCGAGGTCGCCGGACCCGGTGACGGTGACCTTGAGCGGATACGCGGGCAGGCCGCGGGCCACCCGGGCGGCGCGGCGTTCCGCCGAGTTGACCAGCAGCCGCGGGTTGTCGCGGCGCAGGGTGGAGGCGCCGACAAGGATGGCGTCGCTCGCGGCGCGCACGGCGTCGACGCGGTCGAAGTCCGCGGTGTTCGAGAGCAGCAGACGGTCGCCGCTGGTGTCGTCGATGTATCCGTCGACGGACATCGCGCAGCTCAGCAGCACGTACGGGGCGGCCATCTGTTCTCCCTGGGCAAGTTCCACGCTGCGCCATCGGGACGCGCTCCTCAATCTTTAGAGCATCCACCAATAGGGCACTGGCCGGCTGCGCCGGGCCCAGCCGCCGCCCGGCGGCGTTGTCGCTGTGTCACGACATCGCGGCCATGCAACAACGGCATGACCTCCTCCTCCGCCTTGCCGGACGACACCTGGACTCCGGCTCGCTCGACCGTCCCTATTGGCGGACGCTCTTACGTGTCGTGGCGGACGGCGGTGTCGTGACCTGCGGGGTGCCGGTGCGCCGGAGGGGTCGAGGTGCGTCGCCTCGCTAGGTTGGTCGGGTGAAGGCCATTGTGTACGCGACGCTGCTGGCGGTGTTCGGGCTCGGATTCCTGGGCTTCACCGGCAAGGAGGCCGTCACGTACCTGTCCGGCGAGGAGAGCGTGGCGGTAGTCGAGGCGTGCGGCACCGAGCGTGCCGGGCGGCGCGGCTCGGAGACGACCTGCCTGGGCAGCTGGATCGTCGACGGCGAGCAGGTCACGGGCGAGATTCGCGGCGCGCCGCCGTCGGACGCCGGCCGCACCGTCAACGTCCGCGTCAACGACGGCATCGCCTACCGCTGGCGCTGGGCGCGCGTGCTCACCTTCGGCGTCATCGGGCTGCTGCTGCTCGGCGGCGCTGCACTCTGGGCGGGGAGCACGCGCGGAGCCGCTAGCGATTCATGACGGCGGCGTAGAACACGCCACCGATCAGGATCCCGCCGCCGACGATGTAGGCCATCCGCCTGGTGAACGGCATCCCTGGCGAGAACCGCCGGAGTAGCCAGGCGACCAGCGCTCCGCCGAGCACGACCATGAGCAGGATCGGAACCTGGGACTCCGTCACGGCTCCCGACCCTAGCCCCGCGCCCACGCTACGAGTTCGTCGGCCGACCAGGTGTTGACGACGGTCGCCGGATCCACCCCGCACGCAGCCGCGCGAGCGCACCCGTACGGCTGCCAGTCGAGCTGGCCGGGCGCGTGCGCGTCGGTGTCGATGCTGAACTTGCACCCCGCCTCGACCGCGAGCCGCAGCAGCCGTTTCGGCGGGTCCAGCCGTTCGGGTCGCGAGTTGATCTCCACGGCGACGTCGTGCTCAGCGCACGCGGCGAACACGGCGTCCGCCTCGAACTCGCTCTCCGGGCGCGTGCCCCGCCCGCCCGTGACGAGCCGGCCGGTGCAGTGGCCGAGGATGTTCACGCGCGGGTTGGCGATCGCCGTCAGCATCCGCGGCGTCATCTCGTTGCTCGGGCTGCGCAGGAGGCTGTGCACGCTCGCGACGACGACGTCGAGCCGGTCGAGCAGCTCGTCGGTCTGGTCGAGGGTGCCGTCGGCGAGGATGTCGACCTCGATGCCGGTGAGGATGCGGAACGGCGCCAGCTTCTCGTTGAGTTCGGCCACGATGTCGAGCTGCTTGCGGAGGCGCTCGGCGGAGAGGCCGTTGGCCACCGTGAGGCGTGGCGAGTGGTCGGTGAGCGTCATGTACTCGTGGCCCAGGTCGCGCGCCGCCTCGGCCATCTCGTGGATGGGGGAGCCGCCGTCCGACCAGTCCGAATGCGTGTGGCAGTCACCGCGGAGCAGCATCCTCAGCGCCGTGCCGGCCTCGTCGACGGACTGGCCCGCGGTCGCCTCCAGGCGGCGCAGGTACACCGGCACCTCGCCGGCGAGCGACTCGGCCACACAGCGCGCGGTGACGTCGCCGACGCCCTTGAGCTTGGACAACGTGTCGGCGGCGGCGCGGGCGGCCAGTTCGGCAGGGTCGAGTTTCGCGATCGTCGCGGCGGCTCCACGGAACGCGCGTACCCGGTAGGTCTTCTCGCGTGCGCGTTCCAGCAGGAAGGCGATCCGGCGCAGGTCCTCGACGGGATCTCGGGGTTCGGCGGTGGCCACCCTCGTACGGTATCGACCTTCGCCGGAACCGGCGCGCGGTCGGGCGCGTCCGATGGGCATGGGGACACGGGCAGGCGGCGCAGCGATCGCCGCATTGGCACTGTTACTGGCGGGTTGCACGTCCGGCCCGACCGCGATCACGCGCACCGACGGCACGGACGTCGAGCTGACGCTCGTCGCGTTCGACACGTGCGCCGACACGCTCGCCGCGCTGCGCAATGCCGCCGCGCGGGAACGCGGACGGGAACGGAACTACTCGAAGCCCGCCCAAGACGACGCCGCCAGGGGCGCGGTGCCTGAGGCCCCGGTCGCGGCAGCCCCGGACAGTTCGGCGCCGGGCGGGTCACTGACGGGCGCCGAGAAGCACTCCGGGACCAACAACCACGAGTCCGGCGTGGACGAGGCTGACCTGGTCAAGACCGACGGGAAGCGGATCGTCACGATCGTCGACGGCACGCTCCGGGTGGTCGACGCGGCGTCGCGCCGCCTCACCAGCACGCTGAGCCTCACGGCGGCGCTGAAGGACCGCGGCGCCTACCCGTCGCAGCTGCTGCTGCACGGAAGCCGCGCGCTGGTGATCGCGAGCGCCGGTGGCTACGGCTACGAGAGGTCGCTGCTGCCGGACGGCGCCCTCTCGAAGCCGGTCCTCCCGTACCCGGAGCAGCCGGGCTCGACGCTGCTGCAGGTCGAGCTGGACGGCGGCCCGCGTGTGCTCAGCTCGCTGACCGTGGACGGCGCCTACGTGGACGCCCGCCACGTCGGCTCGGTCGCCAGGGTGGTCGTGCGGTCCGGTCCGCGGGTGCCGTACGCGTACCAGGACGGCATCGCCGACCCGGCGAAGGTCGACCAGGAGAACCGGCGGCGGATCGAGGAGTCGACCGAGGAGCAGTGGCTGCCGCGGTACGAGCTCGACAGCGGCGGCCGCACCGAGAAGGGCCGGGTTCCCTGCGACCACGTGGTACGTCCGACTGAGTTCTCCGGTACGTCGATGCTCACGATCTACTCGCTCGACCTGGAGACGTCGCTCACCGACGGCGACCCGCTGACGGTCGTGGCCGACGGCGACACCGTCTACGCGTCGGAGAAGAGCCTGTACGTGGCGCACCAGGCCCTCCTGCATGTGACGCGCGGCCGGGGCACCGCCGAGGCACCGAGCTGCACCAGTTCGACATCTCCAAGCCCGGCCGCCCGCGGCACGTGGCGTCGGGAGCGGTGCAGGGCACGCTGCTCAACCAGTACGCGATGTCCGAGCACGACGGTCACCTGCGCGTCGCCACCACGAGCACGCGAGACCAGACCACCGAGAGCACGGTCTACGTACTGGCCGCACGCGGGAAGTCGCTGGACACGTCGGCCAGCGTCGACGGGCTCGGCAAGGGCGAGCGCATCTACGCCGTCCGGTTCGCCGGCGACCGCGGCTACGTGGTGACGTTCCGCCAGACCGACCCGGTGTACTCGCTCGACCTGCGCGATCCCCAGCGGCCGCGCGTCACGGGCGAGCTCAAGATCAACGGCTACTCCGCCTACCTGCACCCCGTGGACGACAAGACGCTCATCGGCGTCGGCCAGGAGGCGACGAGCGAAGGCCGGCAGCTCGGCACGCAGGTCTCAGTGTTCGACGTCTCCGACCCGGCGCAGCCGCGGCGGATCGCCCAGCACCACATGGCGCAGAGCAGCTCCGAGGTCGAGTTCGACCCGCACGCGTTCCTGTACTGGCCGGATGACGGGACGATCGTCGTCCCGGTCAACGGGCACAGGAACGTCGCCTTCGACACGCCGTACCCGGTCCCGTCCGGCCACGCCCTCGTCCTCTCCTGGCGGGACGGAAAGCTCACGGAGCGTGGCACTGTCCGGCACCCGGCGCCGACCATGGGCGACACCTCGATCCGGCGCTCGATCGTCATCGGCGAGACACTGTGGACGGTCTCAGCAGCTGGACTGCGCGCCTCCCGCCTCACGCGATCTCTCCGAAGTGGACTGGGTCGCGTTCTAACGACTGACCGCATGTCCTCTCGATGGAAGCGGTCCTCGCCGTGGTTGCTCGCCGGCGTGCTCGCCGCGGCGGGGGTGCTGCACTTCGCCGCACCCCGGCCGTACGTGAAGATCATCCCGAAGGCGCTGCCCGAGCCGGAACTGCTGGTGGCGGCGAGTGGCGCCGCAGAGCTGGCGTGCGCGGCGCTCGTCGCGCACCCGCGCACGCGGCGGTTCGGTGGGTGGGCGGCAGCCGCCCTCTTCGTGGCGGTGTTCCCGGCGAACGTGCAGATGGCTCTCGACTCCGGACGCGGCTCCATCGCCTACCAGGCGGCCAGCTGGGCCCGCCTCCCGCTGCAGATTCCGCTGGTCTGGTGGGCTGCCGCGGTCGCGCGCCGGGCAGCACGCGGCGAGCCCTCCCCAACTGGTTGAAAACGGGCCAGGTTACCCTCGCCTAAGTTACTTCCGATTCGCTATTTACACGCTCGCCGGTTACACATCAGAATGGTGTGAACACTTTCCGTGACATCGGTACCGAGACCGAGGTGGGCCAGATGGGAAGGTTTGAGCGACCTGCGAGCGGCGGCATCACGAAGTACTACTGGTACCCGGGAGAACGTACCGACTGGATCAGGGCCGCCATCGCCGGCGGCTGCGGACTCCTGACGATCGTTCTCGTGGCGGCCACCACCGGTAGCCACCTCTGGGCGTCCGTCCTCGGCACCTCGATCACCGCCGGCGTTGCCGGGGTGACGTTCGGACGCAAGGACGTCCGCGCCCTCCAGACCTTCGCGGGCTTCGCCGCCCTCGACACCGGCCGCGCCGTGTGGCGCGCGGTGGTTAAGGGATTCGGCGCCGCCGCCGCGGCCGTGCTCGTCGTCCACTCGGCCAACGGCGTCGGCTTCGTCGCCAGCTGGCTGCTGCCCGTCGTGCCGGCCATCGTCGGCGCGATCGCGCACCAGGCCGGGATGATGTACGAGCGTGCCGCCCAGGCGACGGCCGAGCAGGAGGCGCTCCTCGAGCCGAGCCGAGTTCGAACCGGTGCCGGTGGCAGCGACCCCCGAGCCCGAGCAGGGGCCCGCTCCCGGTCGAGACGTACCCGGCGCCCGGCCAGCTGCTCAGCCCGGGACCGCTCAGCGCGCCGCTGGGCAGCCCGCTCGGCGGTGCGATGGCCCAGCTGCGCGGCCCACTGCGGGCCGCGACGCCGATGAACCGGCTCGACCACTAGGGTCCGGGCTCCCGCCACCACCCCCTGAATGCTCCCGCCAGCGTGCTCGCACGCGCTGTCGGGAGCATTTAGGGGGCTGCCGACCTGCCCGGACGGGCGGACGCTGTCCCGCGCGGCACGAACGGGCAGAGCTGCGGCCTGCCGCACCTCCCGCGCCGCTCGCTGCGGCATAGTCGCAGCATGTCGTTGATCCCAGCGGCCGTCGCCCGGCTCGACCGCGCCCGCGCGAACGGCGCCTACGAACGGTTCGTGGACCGGACCGAAAGCTGGATGCTGGCCTTCGCCGTCGCGTTCCTCGTCGTCCTGATATGGCCCCTGATAGACCGGGACATGTCGCCTGCGCTGGCAGAACGCGCTCCACGGGGCGGACATCGTGATCTGGCTCGTGTTCGTCGTCGAGTACATGATCCGGCTGACGCTCGTGCAGGAGCGGTGGCGGTTCGTCCGTACCCACATACCGGACCTCATCGTCGTGCTGGTGCCGCCGCTGCGGGGCCTCCGCGTTCTCGTCGCGCTGCGGCTGCTGCGACTCCTCGGCGTGGTCAGCGTCGCCAGCCGGTTGTCGCGACAAAGCCTCCAGGTGCGCACCGGTACCTACACCGCGCTGCTCGCGCTCGGGGTCCTGTTCGCCGGGGCCCTGACAGTGCTGGAGGTGGAGCGCGAGGATCCGGACGCCAACATCGTCTCCTACAGTGACGCGCTCTGGTGGGCGCTCACCACGATGACCACGGTCGGCTACGGCGACCGGTTCCCGGTGACCGCCGAGGGCCGGTTCATGGCCGCCGCGCTCATGCTGTCCGGGATCGCCGTCCTCGGTGTCCTCACGGCCAGCATCGCCGCGTGGTTCGTCGGCCAGTTCCAGCACGTCGAGACCGCGGTCGAGCGCGTCGCCGAGTCGGTGGAGGAGATGGCCGAATCCGTCGACGAGCAGATCGAGGATGTCGCCGACGAGCGCGGCGAGTTGCTCGCGATGATGCGTGACATCTCCGCCAGGTTGGCTACGCTCGAATCGGCCGTTGCGGCGACCCACGAGGAGGGGAAACGGCCCAGATAGCTGGCGAAACACCAGCCTCACGTGCATCATTGGTGGCAGCTTCACGGTGTGAGAGGTCGTTGGGGAAGGCGTACCTCGTCTCACCGGGAGGTCCACGTGGCTGCTCGTGGCGTTCTTTACGTCCACTCCTGCCCGCCGGCCGTCTGCGCCCATGTCGAGTGGGCGGTGGCGCGGGTACTTGGCGTGCCCGTTCGCATGGAGTGGACCGCCCAGCCTGCGGATCAGACAGCTCTACGTTCAGAGTGTCAGTGGTCCGGGCGCGTCGGCACCGGTGGTGAGTTGGCGTCCGCCCTGCGCTCCTGGTCGATGATCCGCTTCGAGGTCACCGAGGAGGCCAGCCCCGGCGTCGACGGTGAGCGCATCGCGTACGTGCCCAGCCGCGGCATCCACCGCAGCACGATGAGCGCGAACGGTGACGTGCTCATCTCCGAGGACCGCATCCGCAGCCTCCTCGCCACCGCCAGCGGCCCTGAGGCGCTCGCACACGGCCTGGAGAAGCTGCTCGGAGCCGCGTGGGACATGGAGCTGGAGGCCTACCGCCACGCAGGCGATGGCGCTCCGGTGACGTGGCTTCACCAGGTGGGCTGACGCACCGCGCCCGACCGCCACCAACCCAGCCACGGATTGCACCACCTCGGCACGGCCGTCGGTGGGCCCGCAGCTCCGGTCTGGGCGGGCCGCGCCCGATTCGACGGGGGTGGCGCGGTAGTGGTGTGCTAGGGCGCGTGAGGTTCTTGCGCGCCGTCGTGGTGTCCGCCGCCGTCGCCGTCACCGTTGCCGGGTGTTCGTCCGGCAAGCTCCGGTGACGGCGACGGTGCGAGCGGGGCGCGTCAGGAGAGACCCGCACCAGCGATTGCGCCGGAAGTCCCCGCCGATCCGGCTGCATGGCTGCGCGGCTGGGCGACGAGGACCTGGTCGGCCAGGTACTCATGCCGCACGCGTACGGCACCGACGCGGTGAAGATCAGCGGCGGGTCGCGCGAGGGCAACCAGAAGCTCGGCGGCGTCGACACCCCCGCGCAGCTGGTCGAGAAGTACCGGCTCGGCGGCCTGATCCTGGTGCGCCGCGCCTCGGGCGACGCCACTGCGGGCACCAACCCGACGTCGAACATCGACTCGCCGCCGCAGGTACGCAAGCTCACCGCCGGTCTGCAGTCGGCGTCGGCCACGCTGCCCGCCGCCGCGCCGCTGCTGATCGGCACCGATCAGGAACATGGCACGGTCACCCGGATCCGCGACGGCGTGACGCTGTTGCCGTCCGCGATGGCGTTCGGCGCTGCCACCGACCCGCGCGTCACCGAGGCGGCGTCCCGGGTCTCGGGCGCGGAACTCGCCGCGCTGGGGATCAACGTCGACTTCGCGCCAGTGGCCGACGTTACCGGCGGTCCAGGCAACGCCGTCATCGGATCCCGCTCGTTCGGCGCCGACCCGGCACTCGTCGGACAACGGGTCGCGGCGGCGGTACGCGGGTACGAGTCGGCCGGCGTCGGCACTGCGCTCAAGCACTTCCCGGGGCATGGCCACACCAGCGCCGACAGCCACGAGGAGCTGCCCGTCCTCAAGCAGGACCGTTCCACGCTGCTCGCCGGCGACGTGGCGCCATTCCGTAGCGGCATCGCAGCCGGTGCGTCCCTGGTGATGACCGGCCACCTCGACGTGCGCGCGCTCGACCCCGGCACGCCGGCCACGTTCAGCCGCAAGGTTCTCGTCGACCTGCTGCGCGGCCAGCTCGGCTTCAAGGGCGTGGTGATCAGCGACGCCTTGAACATGGGCGCGGTCACGAAGCGATACCCGGCCGGTGAAGCGGCGGTGCGGGCGATGCTCGCCGGCAACGACGTCCTGCTGATGCCGCCCGACCTGCGTGCGGCGCAGCGCGGCCTGCTCGACGCGGTGTCCAGTGGCAGGGTGCCGCGTGCTCAGCTGGTCGCGTCAGTGACGCGGATCCTCACGCTCAAGAAGCGCCTCGCCATCGCCCGCCAGCCGGCGATCGAGACGCTCGCGACGCCCACGAACCAGAACGCGGTGGCGGCCGCGGCAGCGGCGGCGGTGACCCAGTTCCGGGGGAGCTGCGGCGCGCCGCTGATCCGCCAGCCGGTCACCGTCACCGGCGGAGCCGCCCGGCATCGCGCCGCGCTGACCAAGGCGCTGAAGCGCAACGGAGTCCGCGTCGGCGAGGGGGAGACCATCCACCTGGTCGGGTACGGCGACGGCCGGGCGGATCTCAAGCCCGCCGGCGTCACCGTGGCGTTGGACACGCCCTATCTGCTGTCGTCGGCGACGTCCCCCGTGCTGCTGGCCACCTACAGCGGCGTGCCCGCGTCGCTGGACGCGGTGGCGGCGGTGATCGCCGGCAAGGCGCGCGCCACGGGCCGCTCACCGGTACCGGTCGCCGGCCTGCCCCGCACGTCCTGCTGAACGAAGTCGGTCGCACTTTTCCGGGCCATAGGCCGGAAAAGTGCGACCACAAGACTCGCGGCTAGAGCGGGATGTTGCCGTGCGCGCCCCGCGCAGCCGGCGCGGCGGCGAGGGCCTCCGCGATGCGGCGGCGGGTCTCGGTGGGCTGGATCACCTCGTCGACCACGCCCAGCTCCAGCGCGCGGTTGACTCCACCGGCGATGCGCTCGTGCTCGCCGACCAGCTTGTCGCGCAGCGCCTCGCGCTCCTCCGCCGGGGCGGCGGCCAGCTTCTTGCGGTGCAGGATGTTCACGGCGGCGGAGGCGCCCATGACGGCGACCTCGGCGCCCGGCCACGCGTACACGGCGGTGGCGCCGAGCGAGCGGGAGTTCATGGCGATGTACGCGCCGCCGTACGCCTTGCGCGTGACCAGGGTCACCCGGGGCACGACGGCCTCGGCGAACGCGTGCAGGAGCTTCGCGCCGCGCCGGACGACGCCGTCCCACTCCTGGCCGACTCCGGGCAGGTACCCGGGCACGTCCACGAGCACGACGAGCGGCACGCCGAGCGAGTCGCACATCCGCACGAATCGCGCGGCCTTCTCGGCGGAGATGGAGTCGAGGCAGCCGCCGAGCCGCATCGGGTTGTTCGCGATGACGCCGACGGTGCGGCCGGAGAGGCGGCCCAGCGACGTGACCACGTTCGGCGCCCACTTGGCGTGAAGCTCCACGCCCGGCCCGTCGAGCACGGCGTTGATCAGCGGGTGCACGTCGTAGGCGCGGTTCGCCTGCTCGGGCAGCTTCTCGGCGAGGTCGTCGCCGTCGCGGATGTCGGCGGGGGAGAGCCGCCCCTGGCCACCGAGCAGGGCGGCGAGGTCGCGGGCCTTGGCCAGCGCGTCGGCGTCGGTCTTGCTGGTGATGTGGACGACGCCGGAACGCCGGCCGTGCGGCTCCGGGCCGCCGAGGCGTTCCATGTCGACCTGCTCGCCCGTGACCGACCGCACGACCTCCGGGCCGGTCACGAACACGCGCCCGCCCGGACCCATGATCACGAGGTCGGTCAGCGCCGGGCCGTATGCCGCGCCACCGGCGGCCGGGCCGAGCACGACCGAGATCTGCGGCACCCGCCCGGAGGCGCGCACCATGGCGGCGAAGACCTGACCGACGGCGTCCAGCGCCTCGACACCCTCGGCGAGACGCGCCCCGCCGGAGTGCCAGAGCCCGAGCACCGGGACCCGCTCGCGCACCGCGGTGTCGATCGCGTCGACGATGTGCCGGCAGCCCTCGGACCCCATCGCGCCGCCCATCTTGGTGGCGTCGGTGGCGAAGGCAACGGCGGGGTTGCCGTCGATGTAGCCGCGGGCGGTCATCACGCCCGAGCTGTCACGGCCGGAGATCGTGCGCAGGGTGCCCTGGTCGAAGAGCGCTTGCAGCCGCAACTCGGGGTCACGGAAATCACGCTCGTCGGACGCCGGTCCGGCGGTGTTCGGTGTGGACGTGAGGGTCACGGCGGTCTCCTTGTCTACGCCTAACGAGACGTCAGGCACGGCGGAAGGCCAGTGCGACGTTGTGCCCGCCGAAACCGAATGAGTCGTTCACGGCGGCGGTGAGGTCGATCTTGCGGGCTCCACCGGCGACGACGTCGAGCGTGACGTCGTCGTCGAGGTCTTCGAGGTTGATCGTCGGGGGGATCATGCCCTCGCGCAGGGCGAGGATCGTCGCGATCGCCTCGACCGCACCGGCCGCGCCGAGCAGGTGCCCGGTCATCGACTTGGTGGCGGTGAGGACGGGGTGCGCGCCGACCGCGTCGCGGATCGCGGCCACCTCGGCGGTGTCGCCGACCGGGGTGGACGTGGCGTGCGTGTTCACGTGTTGGATGTCCGAGGTGGACAGTCCACCGCTGGCCAGGGCGAGCTTGATGGCGCGCGCCTGGCCGGCGCCGGACGGGTCCGGCTGGACGATGTCGTACCCGTCGGCGGTGACGCCGGCCCCCGCCAGCACGCCGTGAACCTTCGCACCGCGCGCCCGGGCGTGCTCGGCACGCTCCAGGACGACGATGCCGGCGCCCTCGCCGAGCACGAAGCCGTCGCGGCCCTTGTCGAACGGTCGGGACGCGCGCTCGGGCTCGTCGTTGCGGGTGGACATCGCCCGCATCGCCGAGAACCCGGCGAGCGGCAGCGGGTGGATGCACGCCTCGGCGCCGCCCGCGACAACCACGTCGACGGTGCCGGAGCGGATCAGCTCCAGCCCGCGCGCGATCGCCTCGGCGCCGGTGGCGCAGGCGCTGACGGGCGCGTGCACGGCCGCCTTGGCGCCGACCTCCAGGCCGACGTACGCGGCCGGGCCGTTCGGCATCAGCATCGGGACGGTGAGCGGGGAGACCCGGCGGGGCCCCTTCTCCCGCAGGATGTCCCACTGGCCGAGCAGGGTCAGCGCGCCGCCGATGCCGGAGCCGACCACGACGGCGAGCCGCTCGGGGTCGACGTCGTCGGACGGGCCGGTGCCGAAGCCGGCGTCGGCCCAGGCCTCGCGCGCGGCGACAATCGCCAGCTGCTCGACCCGGTCGAGCCGGCGAGCCTTGACGCGTTCGAGCTTCTCGGTGGGCTCTTCGGCCAACCGGGCGATGATCCGGACGGGCAGATCCGCAGCCCACTCCTCCTCGTTGAGACGGACGCCGGAGCGCCCTTCGAGGAGACCCGCCCAGGTCGACGCGACGTCCCCGCCCAGCGGAGTCGTCGCGCCGAGCCCGGTAACGAGAACTTCGGTCACTGACGAACCTCGCTGCGCTCGGCCGCCCGTGACCGGGCGGTGCTGCGCATATTGGTGACCTCGCGATGCTCGGTCACGACTGCGCCTTTTCGATGTACGCCACGGCGTCGCCCACCGTGCGCAGGTTCTGCACGTCGTCGTCCGGGATCTTCACGCCGAACTTCTCCTCGGCGGCGACGACCACCTCGACCATCGACAGCGAGTCGACGTCCAGGTCGTCGGTGAACGACTTCTCGGCGGTGACGTCGTCGGGGCTGACGTCGGCGATCTCCTCGAGGATCTCGGCGAGGCCGGCGGTGATCTCTTCAGTCGTCACAGGGGTTCCCTTCGGGTTCTCTTCTTGGGTGGTCACGGGCAGGTGATGACCTGACCGGCATAGGTGAGGCCGCCGCCGAAGCCGAGCAGCAGCACGGGCGCCCCGGAGGGCACCTCGCCGCGCTCGATCATCTTCGACAGGGCCAGGGGGATGGAGGCGGCGGAGGTGTTGCCGGACTCCACGATGTCGCGGGCGACGACGGCGTTGGTGGCGCCGATCTTCTTCGCGATCGAGTCGATGATGCGCAGGTTGGCCTGGTGCGGGACGAACGCGGCCAGGTCGGCGGGGTCGACCCCGGCACGCTGGCACGCCTCAAGGGCGATCGGCGCGATGGCCGTGGTGGCCCACCGGAACACGACCTGGCCCTCTTGGATGATCGAGCCGTTGCGGTGCTCGACGCGGATCGCGTCCGACTTGGCACCGTCGCTGCCCCAGACGACCGGGCCGATGCCGCTGGTCTCGCTGGTGCTCACGACCGCCGCGCCGGCGCCGTCGCCGAAGATGATGCAGGTGGTGCGGTCGTCCCAGTCGACCCAGTCCGACAGCTTCTCGACGCCGATGACCAGCGCGTTGCGCGACGAGCCGGCCATGATCGCGTGCTGGGCCGTGGCGAGCGCGTACGAGAAGCCGGAGCAGGCCGTGTTGAGGTCGAACGCGCCGGGCGCGCCGATGCCGAGCTTGGTGGCGACGACGCTGGCGGTGTTCGGCAGCGGCGCCTCGGGCGAGCAGGTGGCCACGATGACGAGGTCGATGTCGGTGGCGGCGAGCCCGCTGTTCGCGAGTGCCTTGCCGCCGGCCGCGATCGCCATGTCGGCGACCGACTCCTCCGGGGCGGCGATGCGCCGGGTGACGATGCCGACCCGGTCGCGGATCCACTCGTCACTGGTCTCGACCCGCTGCGAGAGCTCGTCGTTGGTGACGACGCGGGCGGGCTGGTAGTGGCCGAACGCGACGACGCGCGCGCCGGGCGAGGTCATAGGTCGGCTCCCGAGGGGTGGAGGCGGGCGAGGGGTTGGCCGGGCGCGACCGGGTCGCCGGCGTGGGCCAGCCACTCGGCGAGGATCCCGGTGTGGGCGGCGTTCACCGGGCTCAAGCCCTGCCGGTTCTCCACCTGACCCACCGGCGTGCCGGCCTTGACCAGGTCACCCTCGCGCAGGTCGGCGGGGGTGAAGTTGCCGGCGGCCGGCGCCACGGTGACGTGGAAGTGGACGCTCGGTTCGTGGCCGGTGGGGCCGCCGTGGCGCGACGCGAGGTCGAGCGCGGCGTCCAGGTCGTCCGGCGTGTTGAGGGTGACCACCTCGACGCCCTTGAGCGCGCGCTTGGCGAGCCCGGCGAGCGCGCCGGCGGGGGCCAGCTCGATCGCGCCGGTGACGCCGAGGTCGAGCAGGGCGTTCTGGCACAGGTCCCAGCGGACCGGCGAGGTGACCTGGCGCACGAGACGGTTGAGCGCCTCCGCTCCGGTGGCGACCGCGGTGCCGTCGGCGTTGGAGAGCAGCAGTCGGGCCGGCTCGTGCGTGGCGACACCGCCCGCGACGGTGGCGAGCGCGGTCTCGGCCGGCGCCATGTACGCGGTATGGAAGGCGCCCGCGACCTGCAGCGCGATCACGCGGGCCTTGGCCGGCGGGTCGGCCGCGAGCTTCGCGAGCCCTTCGAGCGGGCCGGCAGCGACGACCTGGCCGGCGCCGTTGCGGTTGGCGGGGGTGAGGTCGTAGTCGGCGAGCTTGCTGAGAACCTCGTCCGGGTCGCCGCCGAGGACGGCGCTCATGCCCGTGGGCTCCAGCGCGCACGCGGCGGCCATCTCGCGGCCCCGCACACCGGCGAGCGCGACGGCGCTCTCGGCGGTGAGGACGCCCCCGAGCGCGGCGGCGGTCAGCTCGCCCACGCTGTGACCGGCCACGACGCTGACGTCGTCGAGGTTGAGCGAGCCGGCGGCGACCAGGCCGGCTGCGACGAGCAGCGGCTGGGTCACGGCCGTGTCCTTGATCTCCTCCGCGCCGGCTTCGGTGCCGAGGTGGACGAGGTCCAGGCCGGTAAGTGTGGAGAGCCAGCGGAGCCGCGCGGCGGCCGCCGGGCCGGTGTCGGGGTGGTCGAGCCAGGGAGTGAGGAAGCCAGGCTTCTGTGAGCCTTGGCCGGGAGCGAGAAGGGCGAGCACCCCCTAACTGTCCCTGTTCAGAACCGATCAAGAAGATGCAGGCTACCCACCAATCCTGAACGATGACTTTGTAGGAGACCTACAAGTGGTCGCTCTTCAGGCGGCCGACTGCGAGGGAAAGACGCAGGATCAAGGCGTCTCTCGGTGAACTCGGTGACAAAGCACACACCTCCGTAACACGGCGGAGCCGGTATCGGACGGTGTTCGGGTGAACGAAGAGCAGACGGGCGGTTCCCTCCAGGGTGCCGCCGGTTTCCAGGTAGGTGGACAGCGTCTCCAGCAGGCTGCCTCCGGCCGCCGTGAGTGGCGCGTAGACATCGTCCAGCAGTTCCTCACGGGCGGTCGGATCGCCGTCGAGGAGCCGTTCGGGGAGGAGGTCCGCTGCGGCGACCGGGCGGGGTGCGGCGGGCCACGCCGCCACCGCGCGGACGCCGGCCTCCGCCGCCCGCGCTGACTCGGTGGCCTCGGCCAGGGTCGGCACGGCGTGCCCCACGACGACCGGCCCGTCGCCGAACTCGGCGAGCAGCGGCATCGTCGCCTTGACCGGGTCGCTGCTGCCGCCGATGACGACGACGAGCCGGTTGCCCTGGACACCGGCAAGCACGTCGATGCCCGCGTGCCGCCCGGCCCGGTCGACCTCGTCCAGGACCAGGTCGGTGTCGCCGGTCGGTGCCACGCCGATGGCGACCGCCACCGGTGCGAGGTCGGTCCAGCCGAGGGCGGCGACGCGGCTCGCGAGGGCGTCAGGCGGGTCGCCGCGCAGGATCGCGTCGACGAGGAGGGCCTGCAGGCGGGCGTCCCAGGCGCCTCGGGTCTCGGCGAACCGGGCGTACACGTCGGCGGCGGCGAACGCGACCTCGCGCGAGTACCGCAGGACCGCCTCCCGCAGCGCCTGCTCCTCGCCCGGTGCGGCCAGATGCTCTACCTGACCCTCGATCACCTCGACCGTGACCTTCACCATCGCCACCGCCTGCCGGAGCGTGACCGAGCGGGCGAGCTCGCGAGGGGCCGCGCCGAACACCTCTCCGCTGACCCGGGCGCCGTGGTCAGGGTCACGGATCCACTCGACCAGCGCTCCGATGCCCGCCTGCGCGATCAGCATGATCCAGGACCGCTGGTCGGCCGGCATGGACCGGAACCACGGCAGGGTCTCGTCCATCCGCGCGACGCTCTGCGTGGCGAGCGCGCCGGAGGCTCGTTCCAGCCTGCGCAGCGTCGCGGTGAGTGCGGGACGGGTCACGTTACGAGCCTCCCACGCGACGTCCCTCGCCCACTTTCGGATTTTGAGGGTCCAGCGGCGCTGCCGGACCCTCAAAATCCGAACTCGGGGCGAAGGTCGGCGGGGGATACTCGGACGATGAGTGCTGTCGACGTACGCCGCGCCGCTGATCGCTTCGCCACCCGCATCGGCTGGCTCGACTCGAAGCACTGCTTCTCGTTCGGCGGCCACTACCGTCCCGACAACACGCACTTCGGGCTGCTGCTCGTCAGCAACGACGACGTCGTGGCGCCCGGCACCGGATTCGAGACCCACCCGCACCGCGACATGGAGATCGTCACCTGGGTGCTGTCGGGGTCACTCGTCCACCAGGACTCCGAGGGCAACAGCGGCGTGGTCCACCCCGGCCTGGCTCAGCGCATGAGCGCTGGTACGGGGATCCTGCACTCCGAGAAGAACGACTACGACGACCCGGTCCACTTCGTCCAGATGTGGGTCACGCCGGACACTCCGCGACTCGACCCCGGGTACGAGCAGCTCGACATCAACGCCGAGCTGGAGCGCGGCGGGCTGGTGCCGGTGGCGTCCGGCCTCGGGCGGCACGAGAGCGCCATCCGGATCCAGCAGCGTGACGCCGCCCTGTACGCCGCGCGACTCGGCGCCGGCGAGACCGTGACCCTGCCGGACGCCCCATTCGTGCACCTGTTCGTGCCGCGCGGCGCCGTGGTGCTGGAAGGCACCGGCGAGCTGGTGGCCGGTGACGCCGCCCGGATCACCGACGCCGCGGGTCAGCGTGTCACCGCAGGCCCCGACGGCGCCGAGATCCTCGCGTGGGAGATGCACGCCGCCCTGCTGTAAAGCGGTCGCACTTTTCGGGCCTATGGCACGGAAAAGTACGACCGCTTCAACCATGGGTTAGGTCGCGCCGCCCGTCTCGCCGACCGGTGCCGCCGTGACGTCGTCGAGCTGGTACTTCTTGACTGCCTCGCTCACCTTCTCGGCCGGGATCTCGCCCCGGCGTGCCAGCTCGCGCAGCGCGGCGACCGTGATCGACTCGGCGTCGACGTGGAAGTACCGGCGGAGCGCGTGCCGGGTGTCCGAGCAGCCGAAACCGTCGGTGCCGAGCGACGTGTAGTCACCCGGGACCCAGCGCGAGATCTGGTCCGGGACGGCGCGCATCCAGTCGCTCACCGCGACGACCGGGCCGGACGTGCCGCTCAGTGCTTCGGTGACGTACGGCACCCGCTGCGGCTCGTCCGGACGCAGCAGCGCGTCACTCTCGCTGGCGACGGCGTCACGGCGCAGCTCGTTCCACGATGTGACCGACCAGACGTCCGCCGAGACTCCCCACTCGTCCGCGAGAAGGGTCTGGGCCTTGAGCGCCCACGGCATGGCCACACCCGACGCGAGCAGCTGCGCCTTCGGGCCCTCAGCCTGGTTGACCGCGTACCGGTACATGCCCTTGAGCAGCCCGGCCGTGTCGAGGTCGTCAGGCGCCGCGGGCTGCTGCAGCGGCTCGTTGTAGACGGTGAGGTAGTAGTAGATGTCCTCCGGGTCGTCGCCGTACATGCGGCGCAGCGCGTCCTCGGTGATCACCGACAGCTCGTACGCCCAGGCGGGGTCGTACGCCACCACGGCAGGGTTGGTCGAGGCGAGCAGGTGCGAGTGACCGTCCTGGTGCTGCAGACCCTCGCCGTTGAGCGTGGTGCGGCCTGCGGTGGCTCCGAGCACGAAACCGCGAGTCATCTGGTCGCCGGCGGCCCAGAACGCGTCGCCGGTGCGCTGGAACCCGAACATCGAGTAGAAGATGTAGATCGGGATCATGTGCTCGCCGTGCGTGGCGTACGCGCTGCCGGCGGCCGTGAACGACGCCACCGAACCGGCCTCGTTGATGCCCTCATGGAGGATCTGGCCGGTCTCGGCCTCCTTGTACGTGAGCATCAGCTCGCGGTCGACCGAGAGGTACCCCTGGCCGTGCGGGGAGTAGATCTTGGCGGTCGGGAAGAGCGAGTCCATGCCGAACGTGCGGGCCTCGTCCGGGATGATCGGCACGAACCGCTTGCCGAACTCCTTGTCCTTCATGAGGTCCTTGAGCAGCCGGACGAACGCCATCGTGGTGGCGACCTTCTGCTTGCCCGAGCCGCGCTTGAGGTCGGCGTAGGCGTCCGACGACGGCAACGTGAGGGGCTTCGACCGCACGACCCGGCGCGGCATGGCAGCCACCGAGTTGCTTGCGCCGCTCCATCAGGTACGCGTACTCGTCGGACTCCTTGCCGGGGTGGTAGTACGGCGGCAGGGTCTTGTCGAGCGCCTCGTCGGGGATGTCGAGGTAGAGGCGGTCGCGGAACACCTTCAGGTCGTCGGCGGTGAGCTTCTTCATCTGGTGGGTGGCGTTGCGGGCCTCGAAGTGGCTGCCCAGTGTCCAGCCCTTGATGGTCTTCGCGAGGATCACGGTGGGCTGTCCGGCGTGCTCGGTGGCCGCCTTGTACGCCGCGTACATCTTGCGGTAGTCGTGGCCGCCACGCTGCAACGACCAGATCTCGTCGTCGCTCATGTGCTCGACCATCTTGCGGGTGCGGGGGTCGCGGCCGAAGAAGTTCTCGCGGATGAATGCGCCGTTCTCGGCCTTGTACGTCTGGTAGTCACCGTCGGGCGTGACGTTCATCAGGTTGACCAGCGCGCCCTGCGGTGTCGGCGGCAAGAAGCGGGTCCCAGCTGCGGCCCCAGACGACCTTGATCACGTTCCAGCCGGCGCCTCGGAAGAACGACTCCAGCTCCTGGATGATCTTGCCGTTGCCGCGCACCGGCCCGTCCAGGCGCTGCAGGTTGCAGTTGATGACGAAGGTGAGGTTGTCCAGCTCCTCGCGAGCGGCCAGGCCGATCGCGCCGAGCGACTCCGGCTCGTCCATCTCGCCGTCGCCCAGGAACGCCCATACGTGCTGGTCAGAGGTGTCTTTGATGCCGCGCGCGTGCAGGTACCGGTTGAACCGGGCCTGGTAGATCGCGTTGATCGGGCCGAGGCCCATCGACACCGTCGGGAACTCCCAGAAGTCGGGCATCAACCGCGGGTGCGGGTAGCTGGGGAGGCCGCCGTCGGGGTGCGACAGCTCCTGGCGGAACCCGTCCAGCTGGTGCTCGGTGAGGCGACCCTCCAGGAACGCGCGGGCGTACATGCCGGGGGACGCGTGGCCCTGGTAGAAGACCTGGTCGCCGCCGCCGGGGTGGTCCTTGCCGCGGAAGAAGTGGTTGAAGCCCACCTCGTACAGGCTGGCGCTCGACGCGTACGTGGAGATGTGCCCGCCGACCTCGATGCCGGGACGCTGCGCACGGTGCACCATGATCGCCGCGTTCCAGCGGATGAACGCGCGGATCCGCCGCTCGACGTGCTCGTCACCGGGGAACCACGGCTCGCGCTCCGGCGGGATCGTGTTGATGTAGTCCGTGCTGCGCAGACCCGGGACGCCGACCTGCTTCTCGCGCGCACGTTCCAGCAGTTTCAGCATGATGTAGCGCGCCCGCTGTCGCCCGGCATGGTCGATGATCGCGTCCAGCGACTCCAGCCATTCGCTGGTCTCCGCCGGGTCGATGTCCGGGAGCTGGCTGGGTAGGCCGTCGCTGATGACCGGTGGGCGCTCGCGTCCAGGTGCCACGTCGCTGATCCTTATATGAGAAGAAGTGCCAGGGTCGCTGGTCTCGTACTTTCTGGATCCATCCTGCCCCTGGGGCGCACTTCGCGTCATCTCTACTCGTCGGTAGCTGCGCAGCGTGGCGTCCAGACGGGACACTGAGACGCATGCACAGTGAGCTCATCACCGTCCGCACCGGCTCGCGCCGGGCCGTGCACGACCTCACCGAACAGGCGGCGGCGTTCGTCCGCGATCGCGGCGACGGTCTGCTGCATGTGTTCGTGCCGCACGCCACGGCCGGCCTCGCGGTGATCGAGACCGGGGCAGGCAGCGACGAGGACCTGCTCGCCGCCCTGGAGGACGTTCTTCCACCGGACGGGCGGTGGCTCCACCGGCACGGCACGCCCGGCCACGGGCGCGACCATGTCATGCCGGCGCTGGTGTCCCCGTACGCGTCGGTGCCGGTGCTCGGCGGCCGCCTCGCGCTCGGCACCTGGCAGAGCATTTGCCTCGTCGACCTGAACGTCGACAACCCGTTGCGGCAGGTCCGCTTCTCGTTCCTCGGCGAGCCGCGGTGAGTTGGGGTACCGGAAGGCGCTCAGACTGAGATAGTGGTTTCGTACGGCGTGACACTTGCGCACAGCAGCGGGAGTGTGTGAACTACGCGCTGACGGCGCCACCACGGCGCCCATATGAAGGAGGCGGGCTGTAGTGAGCGCGACCGCTGGTCACGCGGACGGGGTAAAGAGCCCCGCGGAGCGTCTGGGCATCAAGTCGGGCATGGTCGTCATGGAGATGGGCTACGACGACGACGCCGACGCAGAGCTCCGTGATTCGGTGGCCGAAGTCTCTGGCTCGGAGCTGGTGGACGGAGACTCCGACGAGGTCGTCGACGTCGTCCTGCTCTGGTGGCGGGAAGACGACGGTGACCTGGTGGACGCTCTGATCGGCGCCCTCGGCCCGCTGACCGACAACGGCGTGGTGTGGCTGTTGACTCCCAAGACCGGCCGCGACGGCCACGTCGAGCCGAGTGAGATCAGCGAGTCGGCACCCACCGCCGGTCTGCAGCAGACGTCTAGCATCAGTGCCAGCAAGGACTGGGCGGGCGTGCGACTGGTGGCCCCTAAGGCGGCACGTTCGAAGCGCTGACCCTCCGGCGGCCGCCGTCGCACAACGGACTTCCAGGGTTGACGGGGCTACGCACGCCCGTCCTAAGCCCGGAAGTCCGGATAGTTCGTTTTCCGCTGGCAGTGTCCGGGGGTGCGGTCCGGGCCTGGCGGGGCTGATGGCATGCTCTGAGGTAGGAGTTTCCTACGTCGAGGAGAAGCCCATATGTCTGTCGAGATCGGTGACCTGGCTCCGGACTTCACGCTGAAGGACCAGAACAACCAGGAGATCTCGCTCGCCCAGTTCAAGGGTGAGAAGAACGTCCTGCTCGTCTTCTATCCGCTGGCCTTCAGCGGGGTCTGCTCCGGCGAGCTGTGCTCGCTCCGCGACGACCTGCCCCGATTCTCCAACGACGACGTGCAGCTCCTCACGGTCAGCGTCGACTCCGTCTTCGCGCACAAGGTCTGGGCACAGCAGGAGGCATTCGACTTCCCGCTGCTGTCCGACTTCTGGCCGCACGGCGGCGTGGCGCAGTCCTACGGCGTGTTCGACGAGAACAAGGGCATCGCGCTGCGCGGCACCTTCCTCATCGACACCGAGGGCGTCGTCCGGTACAAGGTCGTCAACGGCATCCCGGACGCACGGAACCCGATCGAGTACGCCGATGCGGTCGCCAAGCTGACGGCTGCCTGATAATGCTTGGCGGACCCAGGGATGCCGACCGGTACCCTGAGTCCGTCGAGGGCGCATAGCTCAGCGGAAGAGCACTCGCCTTACAAGCGAGGGGTCGCTGGTTCGAACCCAGCTGCGCCCACCAGCCAAACTCTCGCGGACGAGGCCGCTCCAGCCGCCGATGTAGCAACGGGTGTAGCAACGGCCTCAGCGAAGGTGGTCATCGAGCTTCCCCATGTGATCCGGCGGGGGTATCACAATCGCCTCGGAACACAGCGCCACGAGATCCTTGGGCGGCCCGAAGCCCGCGCCGATCCGACGTCGGGCACTCAGCGCCTGGTCTCGTACCTGGTCAGGAGCACGCCGTCGGGAAACGTCCGGGTCTCCACCAGGGTCAGGTTCACCCAGTTGTCCAGGGCCGTAAAGAACGGCGTGCCGCTGCCCACCAAGACCGGTGCGGTGGCCAGCACGTACTCGTCGATCAGCCCGGCCCGCATCGCCGCTGCGGCGAGTGTGGCGCCGCCGATGTCCATGGGGCCGCCATCCTCGGCCTTGAGCCGGGTGATCTCGGTGACCGCGTCGCCGGTGACCAGGCGGGTGTTCCAGTCGACCGTGCTGATCGTGGAGGAGAACACCACCTTCGGCATATCCCGCCAGCGGCGGGCGAACTCGATCTCCGCCGGTGTGGCGCCGGGCTGCTGGTCGGCGGTCGGCCAGTGGGAACTCATCGTCTCCCACAGTTTGCGCCCATACAGCGCCAGGCCGGTCGCCCCCACCCGGTCGGACCACCACTGGAACAGCTCGTCGCTCGGCACGCTCCAGCCGATGTCGTCGCCGGGCGCGGCGATGTAGCCGTCCAGGGTCAGGTTCATGGCAAAGGTCAGTTTCCGCATGGCGTCAGCCTCCCGTGAGTCGGTATTCGGCGTACAGACCAGCACGGCGCGGAAAAATCATCGGTCAGGCCACACCGAGGGCCGGTTGACCACCACGCCAAGCGGATGCTGCGTACGGAAGGGAACCCCCTACGTACACCCGACACCGGGGCGCCCGGACCGCCGAACGCGTCTCCGAGAGCCCGCACGCACCTGATGCCACGAAGGAGTCGACGCGCCAAGCCTGAGCGAGCGGCACCCGCAATGCTTGGCATCCCCGCCTGTGCAGGTGCGGGCACGGCGCTTGCCGGACGCGCCACCCTGCTGCTGTATGCGCTTGGGTCAGCCCTGCCGCTCTCGCGCGTGGCTCGTCGCCCACTCGAGCGCGTAGTCGGCCACCTGCTCCCAGCCAGGCTCGACACCGGTGAAGTGTGAGCGGTCCGGAAACTCGTAGGTCTCAGTCGTCGCCTCGGAGTTGCGGTATTTCTTCGCGTTCGAGCGGATCACCGAGGGCGGCATCAGGTGGTCTTTGCCGCCGATGATGAACAGCAGCGGAGCACGGTCGTCCAGGTCGTAGTCGACCCAGGTCTCCTGGTGGCCCGGCTTCCAGTTGGCTATCAGGCCGTAGGCCCACACCCAGTTGCCGGGCGCCGGGATGTGGAGGAGGTCGTAGGCCGCGTCGGATTCCTCCCGGCTGACCGTGTTGGTGAACGCATAGTGGAACTGCTCCTTGGTGAAGCCCACCGCGCGGTGCCGGTTGGCCGGGTTCTTGAGGATCGGGAACAGGGACTTGATCTGGGACGGCGCGTTCACCCGCACGCCCTCGGGCGGCGCCGAGTCGATCGTCACCGCGGCGGCGCCCAACCCGCGGTTGACCAGGAGTTGGGTGAAGGTCCCGCCGAAGGAGTGGCCCATGATGATCGGCGGACTGTCCAGGCTCTCGACCACCTCGCTGAGATGGTCGAGCGTTGCGGGGCAGACCGCGCGACGCGAGGTAACGGAGGAACTTGGTGTCCCGGCCGTGTTCCTCCCCCAACTTCGTGAACGCCCGCTCTTCCTCACCGTCACGGACACTGTCGGCATGTTGGAGCAGCGCCACTCCGATGTGAGCCTGTGGTTCGTTCTGGCCAGTAGTCGCGATCAGGTATTCACTCCCGACCTGCGCGAGTTCCGCGGGATCCGATGGTGGACCCCCAAGGAAGTCAGCGACGCTGATCCGAAGACGCTTGACCCCCACATGGGACGCATGATCGCCAAGCTCGCCACACTTTGATCGAGGCCACGCCAGACAGTGTCCGTGCTGTATGTGCAGCTCCGAGCTACCCTCTCGTCGGCGGAGCCGGACGTGGCGCTCGGATCGCCGATGCGGGCACCGCAAGAATCGACGTGCTTCCCGCGCTGGTCCCGGGCATGCTCTGCCAAATCCGACAGCTCATATAGTCACGCGATGGACATGGAGCAGGTCCGGCAGGCTTATGCGTCCGTCGCAGAGCTCTACATCGGGCTCTTCGGCACAAGCCAGCAGGTACACGCCGACGACCTCGCCTTCATCGGCCGACATCTAGCGGGCCGACCTGGCACGGTGCTCGATCTGGGCTGCGGGCCTGGCCATATCACCGGGTATCTTCGCTCGCTGGGCGTCGACGCAACGGGAATCGACATGGTCCCCGAGTTCATCGCCCATGCGCAGGCGGCCCACCCGAGCGGTAGGTACCAACTCGGGGCGATAGAGAACCTCGACGTTGCCAACCACTCCATCGCCGGCATCCTGGCCTGGTACTCGTTGATCCATCTACCGCCGCAAGATCTCGACGGCGTGCTCGCTGAGTTCCGGCGAGCTGTGGCCCCGGCCGGCATGGTAGTGCTCGGTCTCTTCGACGGTGACGAGGTCGCCGCCTTCGACCACAAAGTCGTGACCGCCTATCGCTGGCCCGTCGACGAGCTCTCGGAGCGACTGACGCGAGCCGGTTTCACGGAAGTCGAGCGCCTGAAGCGGCCCAGCGAAGGCACTCATCGGCCGCACGCCGCCATCGCGGCAATCGCAACCCAAGCGTGAGCTGAGTCGGCAAGCGTCCATGCTCGCTCATCGGCACGACCGCAGGCGGCACTGGCCCGCGAGCGTCGCACGTCGTGACGCGCGGACGGCGGCTGCAGCGGATGCGTGCTGGGTGGGCTCGCAGCCCTCGTCCGCTCAGCAGTCAAACACCGACCAGCAGATGTCGTTTCGCAACCGCTGGTCGTCGGGCACGAGCTCGCGAATCGCGTCCGGGAGTCGGCGACGCTGCCATCGGCACTCGAAGCGTCCTTCGGCCTCGCCCTCGCCTTCCGGCGCGGCAGCACGCGAGCGTTCCGGCGTTGTGCGCCGTGGCCCTACGATCCCCTCACACATCCTGTACACGTAGGTCCGGACGCCGTCGGGGCCTGCTCGCAGCGACGTTGGTAGGGAGCGCCACCAGCGGCAGATCCGGACGTGCCGAGTTGCTCGTAGGCAATGCCGGCCAGGGGCGCGTGGCAAAATCCGGACTCGTGGCCGTGGTCAGCGGATGAAGAGGGTTTGGGTCAACCTGGGGCGAGGAGGCAGAACTCGTTGCCTTCCGGGTCGGCGAGGACCGTCCACGGGACATCGCTCTGGCCTAGGTCGATGGCGGTAGCGCCGAGAGTCCGCAGTCTGGCCGCCTCGGCCTCTAGATCGTCACCTGGGTATGGGCGGACGTCGAGGTGGACGCGGTTCCACACGGTCTTCACGTCGGGTGTACGGAGGAACTGCAGATATGGGCCGACGCCCTTGGCGGAGCGCAGTACCGCGTTGTGATCGGTCACCTTGTGCAGGGTCCAGTCCATGGCCTTGCCCCAGAAGCGGGCCATGGCACGCGGATCCGCGCAGTCGACCACTACCGTCGCGATCGGTCCGGTATCTCGGTAGAGCGAGTCCAGCACGCAGAACTCGTTGCCCTCTGGGTCGGCCATAACCGTCCACGGGACGTCGCCCTGGCCTACGTCGGCGGGTGTTGCGCCGAGATCCTTCAGGCGCGCGACCAGCTCCGCCTGATGGGCCGCCGAGGTGGTGGCGAGGTCGACGTGCACGCGGTTCTTCACCGTCTTGGGTTCCGGGGAGGCAATGAGGTCTAGGCAGACGGCGACGGGGTCAGGGTAGGCGAAGCCATCGGGTTCGAGGTTGGTCACGCCGGGTCCTTCGCTGGAGACTCTCCAGCCGAGCGCCTCCGCCCAGAAACCGCCCAGCGCGGCGTCGTCCTGAGCCTTCATGTTGATTTGAACAAGCCGCGTTGCCATGCCGGCGATGCTAGCGACAGTCTGGCGCATCAAATCAGCCGTACTGATCTCGGCACGAGCGGACGATGTCGCGCTCCCGCTTGAGGATCGGGGTCATGGTCAGGATTCGCGGTCGAACGAATCGGACGGTCACGAGCTGTCATTCGGGCGACCCGTGACCGTCACGCAGGACCTGAAGCTGATATGTCACTGAGGTCCTGAGACCGGACAACCATCCACGGCGCGCCGTCTGACAAGGTTCTCTACGTCTTCAAGGGCGGCCCTGCCGGGCCGCCGCGCCCGCCGCCAGAAGGTTCGGCCGGCTCGCCCGTGCCGCTCCGCTCCCGGGCGGCCGGCCCGGGCTGGGCGCGAGCTCGCGAAGGGCCGCGCACAGAAGCCGGCCGAAACTCAACCGACCGCTGGCGGCCCCCAGGGTTTCACGAGGAGGATGTCGGTCCGCAGCGGACGCGCGAAAACGCAAGGCAAGGAGATCTCACTCCTTGCCACTTCTAACGTATAGCGGACTGGGGGGCTTGCCGCTAGACCCGGGTCGTGCTGCAGGATCGTCGGCCGGACCCAGAACGGCCGAAGACATGGGGGCACGACGTGCGTGTGTTGTTGTCGACCTACGGGGGACGCGGTGACGTCGGACCGCTGGTGGGACTGGGGGTGCGGTTGCGGGCGCTCGGCGCGGAGGTGCGGGTGTGCGCGCACCCGACTCGGCGGAGCGGCCGGCCGACTCGTCGGAGGGAAGGCAACGAGAGATGAGCACGGCTGCCTCGGAGGTATCGCGATGACCGAGCAGTACGTGTTGGGTCTTCAAGAGGTTGACGAGACGCAGGTCGCGGTCGTTGGCGGCAAGGGCGCGCACCTGGGCGGGCTATGGCGGATCGACGGCATCAGCGTGCCGGCTGGCTTCTGCGTGACGACGGATGCCTTCCGGCAGATCATGGCGGAAGCGCCGTCGATCGACGATCGGCTCGATCAGCTGTCGCGCCTGAACCCGGACGACCGGGAGGCGATCCGCACGCTCAGCGCGGAGATCCGCCGGACCATCGAAGGGATCGCCATTCCTGGCGATCTCGCGGCGGCGATCACCCGCGCTCTCGCCCAGCTCGGCGAGCAAGCGGCCTACGCCGTCCGATCCAGCGCGACGGCGGAGGACCTGCCGACAGCCTCCTTCGCCGGCCAGCAGGACACCTACCTGAACGTCGTGGGCCCAGCCGCGATCCTCCAGCACGTCAGCCGGTGCTGGGCCTCGCTCTTCACCGAGCGGGCCGTGACCTACCGCCGGCGAAACGGCATCGACCACCGTACGGTCCACATGGCCGTGGTCGTGCAGCAGATGGTCTTCCCGCAGGCGGCCGGCATCCTGTTCACGGCCGACCCCGTCACTCGCAACCGGAAAGTCGCTCTCCGTGGAGGCCAGCTTCGGCCTCGGGGAGGCCCTGGTCTCCGGTCTGGTGAACGCGGACGTGTTCAAGGTGCGCGACGGCGAGGTCGTCGCCAAGACGGTCGGCGCCAAGCAGCTCGCCATCCACGCCTCGCCGGCGGGCGGGACGCAGGAACAGGCGATCGACCCGGAGCTGCAGGACCAGCCGGCGCTGACGGATGCGCAGGTCGTACGGCTCGCGCAGCTCGGCCGGCGGATCGAAGCGCACTTCGGCCGCCCCCAGGACATCGAATGGTGCCTCGTCGACGACGGCTTCCAGATCGTCCAGAGCCGGCCGATCACCACGCTGTTCCCCATCCCCGAGACCGGCGACCGGGAGAACCACGTCTATATCTCCGTCGGCCATCAGCAGATGATGACCGACCCCATGAAACCCCTCGGGCTCTCCTTCTGGCAGATGACGACCCCCGCGCCCATGGCCGAGGCCGGCGGCCGCCTGTTCGTCGACGTCACCCAAAGGCTGGCCTCGCTGGCGAGCCGTGCCGGCCTCCTGGAGGCCGTGGGGAGATCCGACCCGCTGCTCGGGGACGCGCTGCAGACCATCCTCGAGCGCGACGGCTTCATCCGGCCGCTCCCTGACGAGGGTCCCCCCAGGCCACTGTTTGGCGGCGCGCCAGCTCCGATCGAGACCGATCCGGCTATCGTCACCGAGCTGATCGGGCGCAGCGAGGCATCAATCGCCGCCTCGGAACGCGACATCCGGACGAAGTCCGGGGAGGCGCTGCTCGACTTCATCCAGGCGGACATCCAGGAGCTGAGGCGGATCCTGTTCGATCGGCAGAGCCATCAGGTGTTCATGTCGGCGATGGACGCCGCGTGGTGGCTCAACGAGCAGTTGCAGGCGTGGCTGGGCGAGAAGAACGCGGCGGACAAGCTCACGCAGTCCGTGCCCGACAACGTCACGTCGGAGATGGGACTGGCGCTCCTGGACGTCGCTGACGTGATCCGCCCGCATCCGGACGTGGTGGCATTCCTGCGACACGTCGAGAACGAGGGCTTCCTGGACGAGCTGCCCAAGCTCGCGGGCGGGCGAGAAGCACGGGACGCCATCGAGGCGTGGCTCGAAAAATACGGCATGCGCTGCGTCGGCGAGATCGACATCACGCGGCCACGTTGGAGTGAACGCCCCTCCACGCTCGTGCCCCTGATCCTCGGCAACATCAAGAACTTCGAGCCGGGCGCGAGCGAGCGGCGGTTCGAGCAAGGCCAGCAAGAGGCGTGGAAGAAGGAGCAGGAGCTGCTGGAGCGCTTGCAGGCCTTGCCGGACGGACAGCAGAAGGCCGAAGAGACCAAGCGGATGATCGACCTGGTCCGGACCTTCATCGGGTACCGGGAGTACCCGAAGTACGGCATGATCAGCCGCTACTTCGTGTACAAGCAGGCCCTGCTGAAAGAGGCCGAGCGCCTAGTGCAGGCCCACGTGCTTCGTGAGAAGGAGGACATCTTCCACCTCACGTTCCAGGAACTTCACGACGTCGTGCGCACGCACCACGTGGATGACCAGCTCATCCGCCGGCGCAAGGCCGCGTTCAGGTCGTATCACGCACTCACGCCGCCCCGAGTGCTCACATCGGACGGCGAGGTCATCGCCGGCGCGTACCGACGCGACGACGTGCCGACCGGCGCGCTGGTCGGCCTACCGGTCTCCGCCGGGACCATCGAAGGGCGGGCCCGCGTCATCCTGGACATGGCACAGGCTGATCTCGAACCGGGCGACATCCTCGTCACGGCACACACGGACCCCAGCTGGACGCCCCTCTTTGTCGCCGTCTCAGGCTTGGTGACGGAGGTCGGAGGATTGATGACTCACGGGGCGGTGATCGCACGGGAGTACGGATTGCCGGCCGTCGTCGGTGTGGTAGATGCCACCCGGCTGATCCCCGATAAGCAGCGGATCCGCGTGCACGGCACCGACGGGTACGTCGAGATTCTGCCTTGATTGATCACACCGGAAGGCCCGTCCGTAGCGTCCGGCCGCCCTGGCGTACCGCCTTGGCGGCCACCTACCGGATCAGGCGCGTTCGACACTTATCGACGCGTCCACTCAGGATCGCCTGCCGGCGGTGGCCGGATGGGATCGCGCTCCGCGCGGCTTCGTGATGCTTACGCTGCAAAGTGCCACCTCTCTTTCTCCTTGCTCTCCGCATGGTCGCGGTTGCCGGTGGGTAGAGCGGCTGCCATGAGTGACAAGCTTGTCTCTGGGACCCCGTCAAGGGGGAGCAATGGGGCTGCGGCGGGCGCGTTCCAGGCAGGTTTCGTGGTCCTTCCTCAGCCCTCGGTGAACCCGGCCCCGAGCGGGTCACCAGCCCATATCACGCGAGACCGTGACCCGCGGCGATGGCTGGGTCGGGCCTCTATAGTGGACCGATGGCGTCGGTCAAGCAGATCCAAGTCACCTTCGACTGCGCAGAACCTGAGCGCGTCGCTCGTTTCTGGTGCGAGGTGTTGGGGTACGTCGTGCCGCCGCCACCGGAGGGGTTTGCTACTTGGGACGATTTCGATCGCGCTCTGCCGCCTGAGCGTCAGGGTTCAGCGTTCGCATGCATTGATCCCTCAGGTGTGGGCCCGCGACTGTTCTTCCAGCGCGTTCCCGAAGGCAAGGTCGTCAAGAATCGGCTGCATCTTGACGTGCGGGTCGGCACCGGGCTCGTGGGTGAACAGCGCCTGGCGGCACTTGAGGCCGAATGCGCACGGCTGGTCGCGCTCGGCGCGGTGCGCGTGCGACTACTGCTTGCCGATGGCTACAACGAGTCGTGCCTCGTGATGCAGGACATCGAGGGCAACGAGTTCTGTCTCGACTGAGTGGCCGCGAACGTGAACATGCCGTCGGACTTCCCGCGCCACCACCGCTCCACCTCGCGGATCGCGCCGACGTGCTGATGGTCGTACTCGTCACGATCGCGTCGGTCGTCGTCGGTTGGGATCGCAGTGTGGCTGCTGTCCGACGTCGGGGCCGCATGGCTCGGGGTCAGTCGGGGGTCAGATGATCCGTAACAGCTCCGGATAGACATTCTTCGTTGGGGCGTCGGTGTTGCTGGGCGGCCAGATCGGTTGACCGCGCCCATTTACTTACCGTTGTTGATCCAGTCCTGGTACCAGTCGTGAAAGTCAGCTTCGGGTGCGAGCCCGCTGTCGGCGGCGCGGTCGTCGAACCAGACCTGGCCACGGGCCTCGCCGGTGATCACGAGTCGGTGGAACGCGCCGCAGCCGATCTCTGCTATGACCAGCGATCCAGTCGTCCACCGCTCGTCGAAGTATTCGTCCTCGGTCATCACGCCGGGCGGCCCCGGTCGGTCCGCGTCTGGCACGTAGTTATCCGGATTCCACGGCTTGGTATGCGGGAACGGCGTGGCCAGGTAGCCGGGACGGAAACGCTCGGCACGTTCGAGGTCGCTCATACCGTCGCCGTTGAGCGGGAAGAGCCCGTAGTAAGGGCCGGCGCCGCCGTCGCCGACTTCAAGCAGGAAACTGCGATAGGCGGTGGGCAGCGTGACACCGTGTTCGGCCTCGAACCTGGTCACCTCGGCTTCGGTGAGGACGGGGCCGAGCTGGTGGCGATGGCGGTTGGCTCCGAACCGTGTCAGATCCCGGTCGGCGGCGCGCGCAGCAGCCAGTCGGGCGTGGATGTCCTTCGCGTCCCACATCTGTGAGTCACCCCGTTCGATTCGTCGTCAGCGTACTGAACGCTGACCTGGGTCGGCGGCGGCGCTGGCGCGGGACGGTTCGGGTACGAACCTTGAACCGGGCGATCGGTTTGGTGGTGGTGTGGGCGACCTCGGTGAGCAGTTCGTCGCCGTCGTGGACGCGGAAGGTGCGGCGGCGGTTTCAACGGTGACAGTCCGGCCGGCACGGACCATCCCGACGTGGACGCGTTGCCCGGCAACCACAACGGGCCGCGGCAACTGACCCGCCGTTCGACCCGCATGGGTTCGTGGACGCTCACTCAGTGGCGGTGCGGTTGGTGATGATCATCGGACGAGGTGCCGAGGTCGTCGTTGCGTCCGGCCTTGATCCGTGACCACTGGGCGGTCGGGCGGCCGTCCAGCCGGAACTGGCCGCCTGTGGAACCCCAACGCTGCGGCCAGCCCTCCGGCGAGTCCTCCCAGAACTCCTGCCGGCCGTAGACGGTCAGATCCAGCAGTCCGTACGACGGTGCCATCAGTTCGTTGCCGCGGCCGGTGGTCCAGTAGGTCTCGTAGACCTTGTCTCCGTCCCGGAGATAGGTGACCAGGATGCCGAAGTGCCGGTTTGCGACCAACCGGTCCACGGCGTCCTGCGGCACCGAGTACCAGGGAATCGTCCAGCCCATGAAGTCGCGATAGCGCGAGCTCTCCTCGTACGGTCCCTGACAGAAGGTTGCGTAGCTGACGTCCCGCGAGTGCAGGTAGGACAACTCGTTGATGTGTGTCGTGGAGAAGGTGCAGCCCTCGCACTGCTCCGCCGCGGGCATACCGGTGTGCCACATCTGGAAGTAGGCGATCAATTGGGACCGGCCGTCAAAGATGTCGATCAACGGCATCGGACCGTCGGCTCCGATCAGCGGAGTCTGCGGATCGACTTCGACCATCGGCAGCCGACGGCGTTCGGCGGCCAGTGCGTCTCCGGCCCTTGTGTGGGCCTTCTCCTTGACTCGGAGTTCGTCGATCTTCGCCTGCCATGTCTGCCGATCGGCGATCTGTGGAAGGGGGTGTTCAGCTCCTGGGGTCTCTGTCATGCGACCTGTCTAGCCCGGTTGGAAAGTGCAGCACAACGCCTTCGACCGTCGGGGCTGTCCTTGAGGGCCAGCCCTCCGAGCTGATCCTGATCCGCTTCACAAGCCTGAATGTTCCTCGTAGGGCTCGAAGGCTTCTTGCGCGAGCACACGGGGACTCACGCTGCCGAGCTACAAGGCAACGCCGGCGGCACTCCGGCCGCCGGCGTTGCGCACGGCGCTACGTCACGGTGAACACCCTGGGCACCTGTGCGCTGGCGCCAGAGTGCGAGGTGAGCGTGACGGTCCAGGCCCCGGCGATCGCGTTGGTGAGGTTGAGGCTCACGGTCATCTTCGTCCTGTCGGGGGTGACCGCCGTGACGGTGCCGACGATGGGCGCGGCGCCGCTCCTCGTGAGGTGGACGGTGTCCTGACGGTGCAGGGCCGTGCCCGTCACTGTGACGGTGACCGTGCGGCCCCTGGCGCCGGTGGCGGGCGCGACGGCGCTGGCCCCGTACGTGGCGCCGCCGCACAGGAGTCGGTCGCAGGTCGCCTCGATCCTGTACGGCACCCGCCCGACGTGGTCGCCGGAGCTGACGACGAATACGAACGACCCCCTATCCATCTCGGGGTCGCAGCGAAACTGGCAGTTGCTGATGCCGCTCGTGGTGATCAGGTGCGGGCGGGGCTGCGCAGTACCGCCTTCAGGGTTCTCGACAGTCAGGCCGTAGAGGTCCCACTTCGCGACGGGGACACTGACGCACGCGGCCGGTTTGGCGTCGGTGAGCGCGCCGGTCAAGGGGCCGAAGCCGTACGCGGCGGACGGCACCGCCGGACACTCCCTCGGGGTGCTGGCGCCCGCGCTGACCTTCCAGGCGTCGATCCGATACGGGACGGGCGGCTGCGCCGCGGTGGGCCACACCATGATCTGGAAGGACCTGGAGCCGGTCACGTGACAGGCCCACATACTGGCGATGCAGCTGCGCCAGTTGCCCTCGGCGTCGAAGATGAAGATCCGGCTGCGGCTGTCCTTGTCGCGGGTGTCGATCCAGTACCGGTCGGCGATGGCCCCAGTGACGCGGTGGCACTTGAAGTCCTGGTTCGCGCTCATGGTGCCGGTCGCCGAGGTGGTTGCGAACGTCGTGGACGTAACGACGGGGCAGCCGACCGCCGTCGCCGTCAGGTCGCGGCGGCTGACCTTGTAGGAGGCCGCCGTCGTGGCTCCGCTCAGAACGACGGTGTAGCCCTTCGATGCACCGGGGTGACAGCCGACGAACCGCTCGGTGCCCTCGTTGTCGTTGTCGCAGAGCAGAGCGCCGGTGTCGTTGCTGTACGCGGCGAAGGTGGCGGTGCCGCTTCCTGCGGTGCGGGCGAAGGACAGCAGTTCGGACGCCGTGTGCGTGCCGGGCGCCACGTGCAAGCAGGCGCTGTATGCCTCGGGAGTTAGCTGGGCGATGGCTCCTGCATCGGCGCCGAATCGTCCAGCGGGTAACGCGTTGCAGCCGCTGATGGCGTCGGTGCGCACGATCTGCTCGGTGTAGTTACCGACCACGTCGCCGTCCCAGGGGTGCAGGACGATGCGGAACGGCGCGGTGCCGTCGAGGCTGCAGGGGCTGAGCGGCGACGGGTACATGTCGCACAGAAATGTGCCGGTGGAGTCGATGAGGTACGCCGCGGGCCGGCCGGTGCCGGTCGCTCCGATGGGGGGAATCATGGCCAGCCGCGCCCCTGCCGGGGTGGGTACTTCGAGGCAGTCGTACTCGCCGGCGGCCGTGAAGGAACCCTTGTAGGCCTTGCTGGTGAAGGCGTTGTCCGTGACCTTGACGCAGCCTTCGTCACCGGCGGCCCTCAGGAACGCAGTGACGTAGTTGCTGATTAGCTGATGGGGCACGAGCGTGTACGTGCCAGCCCGTTCGAAGGTGCAGTATCCCTCGCAGAGCTCCTTACCGTCGGCGTCGTAGACCGGCGCGTACGCCATCGAGTTGTCGTCGTTCAGCGCGCGGGCGATGTACTTGCCAGGCGCGGGAACGGTCAGCGCACGGCACAGGATGTCGTCCACGACAGGCGCGGGCGGCGTGCCATAGCGGCCGAGCGCAACGGGCGCGCAGCCGACCGCGTTGTTCAGGCGACGCACGATCAGGCGGTACTCGCCTGGCGCGTCGGCGTAGGACAGGGCCCGGTAGGGCGCGTCGCCGGTGAGCACGCAGCCGCGGGTCTCTTGAGGACTCGGACAGAGATGCGCGCCGTGGGCGTCGACGATCCAGGCCCTGCCGGGACCTTCGGCGATGATCTGGTCGCCTGGCGCCGCGTCGAATGGCGTGCAGTTCACCTGGACGGGGCTTGTCTGGGTAAGCGCCGCGACGGGCCGGTTCCAGTCAGTGCTTGTCTGCGCGCCGCAGCCGTCGTTGCGCGAAACGTTGACCAGACCGATGCGGTAGGTGACGGGGGCCGCGTCCCAGTAAGTGTTGGTGACGAGCAGCGTGTAGGTGCCGTCGGTCGGGAACGCACAATGCAGTGCGTAGGCGTGGCAGTCATTCATGACCTGGCCGTCGGGTGCGTGGAGCGACCAGCTGAGGAAGCCGTTGTCCGGCTCGTACCGGGCTTGGATGACGTGCTGACCTGCTTGGGCTGGCACGGTGAGACAGTCAACCTGGTCGCGCTTGAGAGTGCCGGTGCCGACGGCGTCGCCGGGGTCGCCGAAGGGGGCGACGGGGAGGGTACGGCAACCGTCCGGGTTGGTGACGCGGCGCAGGCGAAGGAGGTAGGACGCTTCGGCCGCGTAGTTCTCGTACAGGAACAGGCGGTACGGGCCGGCACCGGTAAGCGCACACCTCGTGGTGTACCGCACGGTGCACAGCTCATCACCCGCCGCGTTACGGATAACGCCCTGGACGTCGCCGCCATCATCGGGCGTGGGATCGTCCGCGTGCAGCACCGATCCCCCGGCCTGGGTGAAGGTGAAGCAGTGGCCCGGCGACCCGGCGGGCAATGCGCCCGCTCGCCCGGGCGAAGCCCAGGAGAAGAACTCAGCGGGGAGCGTCGTGCACGCTGACGGAGTGCGGTAGGAGTCGATTCCGAAGGTGTAGGTCGTGTCGGATCGGCTCGTCACCGTGACGGTGTAGATCCCCGCCGTGCCCGTGCGACAGTCGCCGGGCGGGTAGGGGCCGGGATAGCAAACGGTGCTGCCTTCGGGATCGGTGACCGTGGCGTCCGCGTCGGGGCTGCGGAACTGGGTCATCAGCTCATCGGCGTCCACCGTCGTGGTGACGGTGTACGTGTGCTTGCCCGCGGCGCCGATCGCGCACTGGCGGATCGTCCCGAACGGGATGGCGCCGCCGCACTCGTCGACGGCGTGCCGGGGCCGGATGGGCTTGACTGGCATGGCCTTCTTGGCCATGGGGCCCTCAGCGCGCTTGGGGCGAGCCGCCGGTTTGGCGTCAGGCCTGGCGGCGGGCTTGGGTGCAATCGGCAGCGACGACCCGCGCTTGCCGGTGGCGGGCCGCGGCGCGATCTCAGGTCCCTTTGGCTGCTTCGCGAGGGCGGTCTCAGCCGTGGCTGTCGAGCCACCAGCCGCTGTCGAAATCCTGGTCGCAGCCGCCGCCGGCTCTGTGCCGACCAGCGCGATCGTGGGCAGGATGATGCTGATGACGGCCGCAGTGATAAGCGGCGCAGTGCGTAACCGCAAGGCTGTCCCCTCGTGATGCCCGGCTTCGATATATCGGGAGTGCGGAGCGATCATTGCAGAACAGCTCAAATGGGTCTACCAGTTCCAATTTGCTTGCTGCTCCGGGGCGCCGACCGCACCTGAACTCGGAGCCCTGGGTATGTGTGGGTGAACTGATGGACCGCTGGCGTCTCGATCATCTGCGCCGAGCAAGGCGTATAGACCAGGGCTATGCGCCGACGCGCGCCCCGCGGACTCGGCGGATGTGTGCCGCGAGAACGATCAGCCACGCCGCGTAGGTCAGGAAGAGGAAGCGGGGCGGCCAGCCCTCCGGCGGTATCACGATTGACATGGCTCCGTGCAGTACCAGGCCGAGAAGCGGAAGCCCGGCCGTCCACCGCAGCGCCGGTGCCGCGGCAGCGTTGCCGCGAGTTATGTCCAGGTTGATGAGCAGCGCTGCGAACGGCAGGAGCACCAGGGCACTGAACCCGCAGATGACGTGCAGCGTGCCGATGGCCGTCAGCTCCGTCAGCGGCGTCACCACGGGATCGGCGACGAATACGCCCACACCGACCGTGCCCACCACGCACACGCCGAGAAGGCCGAGCCCAACCCGGCCGGTGACGCCGCGTACCGCCGGCCTGACGGCCACGAACAGGCAGCTGTAGCTGACGGCCGCGGTGAGGAACGCCAGCACCATGACCCAGCCGTGGCGCCCGATCGCGTATTCGCTGATGGGTTTGCGGGCCGGGTCCAGGTCCGGCCTGATGAAGATCACCGTCAGCAGCAGTATCTGGTACCCGATGATGGCTGCGCCCGACAGCGTGGCCGCCGCGGCGGAGACCGGCGGAGCGGTCACCATGGTGTTGGTCGTCATCGGTGTCTCCCCGGGTTCGCAGGGTCTGCACCGGAGACGTCGGAGCCGCCGTTAGCCGACGGACATCCCGCGGACGACACCGCCATGCGCGACGCCAGAGGTGGTCGGCGGTTCCGCAATGCCGATGAAGTTCCCGGCCACGGGCCGGATGCGGACCGACCACCCCAGCGCTGTGAGGTCGTCCGTGAGTGTCCGGACATCGTGGAACACCTTCACGATGCGGTACTGGTTGCCGTCATCGAGCGTTCTCTATGCGACGGGCATCCGCCGTGTCGTGGCGTCGATCGTTGGCGCGGGGCGGCGGCGCACGCCACCGAGCAGGACGCGTAGTGCGGTGGAGGGCCGGAACATCCGCGCGGGCGGGTCCTGGAGGGAGGCGACCCGGAGGAGCTGCTCAGCCAGCGCGGGGTCGTGCCCGGCTGCCCTCTGCGCCCGGCTGACGTAGGCGTTGATGACTCGGACCGGCAGCGGCCGCGCACCCTTCACCTGGGGCAGGGCCAGATCGGCGCCTGTTGTCAGCTGCCACGCCATGTCGATCGGCTTCGCCGCGGACCGGAAGAACCGCCGGGCCAGGTCACGGTCGCCGCCGGCCAACGTGTCCTGTAGGGCCGCTGCCTGCAGGGCGGCCACCGTCATGCCCAACGCGTACGCCGGGTTCGTGCTGCAGATCGCGTCGCCGAAGACGAGCAGCCCGGCCGGGAAGCGGCGTAGCCGTTCGTAGCGTCGGCGAAGGTTGGCCGGAAATTGGTAGCCGATGATGTCGTCGAGCGGTTCGGCGTCGCGGATCGCGGCGAACACATCGGGCGGGGCGATGGTCTCGACGAAGGCGAGGAAACCTTCGGCGTCGGTCGGCGGGTGGTGTCCCTCGTACCCGAACACCGTCAGGATCCACCGGTCGTCCTCCTGCGCGAGCAGCACGAAACCGGTTGGCCTGCCCGGTTCGGCGCCGATGGCGACCATCTTCTCGCCGCCCAGCGCGCCGGGGCGCAGGCGAAGATGTCGAGTGGCGTACTTCAGGTGGATCGTGAGCTGGTCGCGCGGCGGTTGGTCGTAGCCGACCGTTGCCAGCCAGGCCGGTGTCCGGCCGTTGCGCCCGGTCGCGTCGAGTACCAGGTCGGCGCTGACGATCTCCTCGGCGGTGTCGGCGGTGTCCGCGGTGCGGCGGCGCAGAATCCGGACCCCGGTGACGCGGTCTCGGGCTGCGTTGGTGACAAGACCGACGAACTGGCACCGGTCGACGATCTCGACGTTGGGCAGGGCCCGGACCTGAGCGCGAACGCGATCCTCCAGGTAGGGCCGGCTGGCCTGGCGGAGTAAGGGGTACGGGGGACGGCCCGTGAGGCAGAGACGATGACCGACGGGGGAGAAGCGGAGTTCCGCGAAGTCCCGGACCACTGGTGCTCCCCCCGTCTCCAGGTCGTCGAGCAACCCTGGGAAGAGCCCGTGGAGGATCTGCGTCCCTCCGGGCACCAGCAGATGGGCGTGGCGGCCCTGGGGGACGCCCCGCCGAGTTTCGGCTTTCTCGGGGAGCGGGTCGCGTTCGATGACCGTGACCCGCTGGTACGCGTCGGCCAGCACCCGGGTGGCGAGTAGCCCGGCCATTCCAGCGCCGAGGACCAACGCGTGGTCACCGATCTGCCGCATCTCGCGCCTCCTGCATCGGCCGTCCTGATCTGCCTGACGCTAGGAGGGACAGGCGTGCGGCGGCTTCCGTACAACCGCCCAATGCCGCGCGGTCGCGGTGGGCATTTCTACGTAGCGGGTCGGCGGATCCCGTGCTCGAAGGCGTAAGCCGCGGCGGCGGTGCGCGTGCCTACGGCGAGCTTGGTGAAGATGTTGCTGACGTGCCGGGCTACGGTCCGGTCGCTGATGAACAGCTCGGCGGCGATGGCCTGGTTGGTCTTGCCGGCCGCGACCAGCCGGAGCACCTCGACCTCACGTGGGCTGAGCCCGGCGACATCGCGGACTGAGGGCTTGCGCATCAGAGCGTCGGTGCGGGTCAGATCCGGGATGGCGCCGAGCCGGGCGAAAGCCTGGCGAGCCGCGTCCAGCTCCATCGCCGCGGTGTCCTCGTCGTGCAGGTCGCGGCAGGCCAGTCCGACGAGCACCCGCGCGCAGGCGGCCTCGTACGGCGCGTCCAGATCTCGCCACAGCCGCCACGCATGACGCAGAGCCGGTAAGGCCGCCTCGGGACTGGCGTCGGCCAGGTGGACGGCCCCGCGCGCATGCGCAGACCGGGCTTGCAGGGCGTCCGTGTCGTACACCTCGGCGATCTCGGCCAGTTCCCGTGCGCCCTCTCGGGCCGCGTCGACGTCGCCGGTGGCCAGCATGATCTCGACATACGGCGGCAGCAGCCGCGAACGCGCCAGGCGGTCGGTCGTCTCGGCGAGTGCGCGCCGGACAGCGGCCACGGACGCGTCCCCCTTGCCTTGCGCGAGCCGCAGCAGCGCCAGACCCGGCTGGGTCTCCCAGCCGTACTCGCCGGCGAGTTGGAAGGCCTCCTCGGCGGACGCGGACTCGCCGCGCAGCCGGTGGATGTCACCCAGCTGGTAGAACGCCTGCCCTGCCATCATCTCGCCGTAGCCCCGGGTCAGTTGCTCGCAGGCGAGCTGTGCCTCGTCGGACCGCGTCTGCCCAGGCGCCGCCCAGTTGCAGCAGTTCGGCGCGGTGGATGCGACAGACCGCGGAGAAGGCCCCGGTGTACTGCGGCCGGGCATCGCACCAAGCGTTGAGCGCCACCGTCCACTCGCGAGCGCGACGCAACTCGTGCAGCTCATGGCAGGCGGCGATGACGCTGCAGTAGATCCAGCTCGTGACCCCGAACGACGCCTCCCCGGCCGTGATCCCGACCATGGCCTCGTCGAGCAGCGCCAAACCGTCCGCGACCCGCCCCTCCCGTATCAGGACGCGGCCTTGGATGTGCGTTGCGACGATGACCAGATCCCGGTTCCCAGACCGGCCACCCATCTCGACGGCCCGCTCGGCAGTGGCGAGCGCGCCAGCGAAGTCGCCGTCGCCGAGCTGGCGCTCCGCCTCCGGGATCAACAGGTACCCCACTTCGGCGCACTCCGGGTGCGCTTCGGCCAGCCGCCAGGCCCGCGCGATCCATCCACCCGCGTGCGCGAACTCCCCCTTGGCGAGAAGGGCGTGCCACAGGTAGAACGCGCACCGCACCGCATCGCCGATGTCACCGGCATCGGCGTGAACCTGGTACACGCGCTGCAGCAGGCTTACGGCTTCGTCGCCTCGACCCAAGATGTGCGTGGACTCGGCCAGTCGCTCCAGATCGTCGATCCCCAAGGGAGAGCTGCCGTCGATGGCCTGGAATGCGTCGCACGCGTCCGCCCAGGCCTGCCGGCGGTGGTACTCCCGAGCCCGCTCGAGCTGCGCGACCACGTCCACGACGCCTCCCAGCGTCCATTCAACCCCGTGGCCGAGGACATGTCAGGGACCAGCGCCAATGCCCAGGTTCGCGCTGCTGACGTTCAGTCCGCCGAGCGCGTGGAGGGCTGATCATGGGGCGTGGCCGCAGTCCATGCTCGTACGCAGCGTGAGGTCCCGACGACCGGGTGTTGGAGTGATGCTTGACCCCGCTGCGATGCAGCCGCCGTTTGCGCGCCCGCCGGGCCCGGAAATCTCGCTGCGTGTGGACAGCTCCCCGGCGAGGTCAGACCTGCCCGGTCGCGGGGTCGCGAGCTTGGCCCGCAGCGCCGCGACCGTGTCGCCGGCAAGGCATTCCCAGTCGACGGAGAAGTCTCGGTCGCGGCTTGTCGAGGAACATGAACCGGGCGATGTTCGCCGTGCCCGACCCGGGTCGCGAGCTCGGGCAGGTTCTGTCCGGAGTATCTTGGCCCGGCAGGCACTCCCACACCGGCGCCGGCCCCGGTTTGATTGCGGCAGACGGAAGGAATCTCATGCGAGCAACTTTGATGTACGGCGCCGGGGACGTGCGGGTCGAGAACGTGCCCGACCCGGTGCTGCGCCGGCCCACCGACGCGATCGTACGTGTCGTGCGCACGTGCATCTGCGGTAGCGACCTGCACCCGTACCACAGCATGCCGGCCGCGGGGCACGGGAAGCCGATGGGCCACGAGTTCCTCGGCGTCGTCGAGGACCTCGGCTCAGAGGTGACGGGGATCAGGAACGGCGACCTGGTCGTGGCGTCCTTCGCCTACCAGGACAACACGTGCGAGTTCTGCCGCGAGGGCGTGCAGACCTCCTGCCGCCACGGCGGGTTCTTCAGCGAGGCCCAGGCTGACGTGATCCGCGTCCCGCAGGCGGCCGGCACCCTGGTCAAGCTGCCGGTCGGTGAGGACTCCGCGCTCCTGCCGTCGCTGCTCACCCTGGCCGACGTGTACGGCACCGGCTACCACGCCGCCAAGCGCGCCAACGTCAACCCGCGAACCGCGGTCACCGTGATCGGTGACGGCGCGGTCGGCCTGCTCGCGGTGCTGTCCGCCAAGCAGCTCGGCGCCGAGCGGATCATCCTGATGGGTCGCCACAAGGTCCGTACCGACCTCGGCGTCGAGTACGGCGCCACCGACGTCGTCGCCGAGCGCGGCGAGGAGGGCGTCGCCAAGGTGCGCGAGCTGACCGGCGGCGACGGTACCCACACTGTGCTTGAGGCCGTCGGGTACAAGGAGGCCTACGAGCAGGCGCTCGGCGTGGTCCGCCCTGGCGGCGTGATAAGCCGGGTCGGAGTGCCGCAGTACGACGAGGGACCGATCGGCTTCGGCAGCCTGTTCGGCCGCAACCTCACCCTCACCGGCGGCCCTGCCCCGGTCCGCGCCTACATCGAGGAGCTGCTGCCCGACGTGCTCGACGGCAAGGTCGAGCCCGGCAAGGTCTTCGACCGCACCGTCAGCCTCGACGAGGTACCCGACGGATATCGCGCGATGGACCGTCGCGAGGCCATCAAGGTCCTGGTCCGTCCCTGACTGGTCATGCCCCCACCTCAGACAACATCAGCTCATCCACTCGAGACCGTTGAGCAACAGCGTGACGGAGAAGGAGCAAGCGATGCAGTACACACGCCTGGGCGCATCGGGCCTGAAGGTCAGTCGAATCGCACTCGGCTGCATGAGTTTCGGCGATACCTCGCGAGGGTTCAGCGAGTGGGCCCTCGACGACGAGGCGGCTGAGCCGATCTTCCGGCAGGCCGTCGACCTCGGCATCACCTTCTGGGACACGGCAAACATCTACGGCTTCGGCACCTCCGAGGAGATCGTCGGGCGGGCGCTGAAGAAGTACACCCAACGCGAGGACATCGTCCTGGCTACCAAGGTGTTCTTCGAGATGCACGACGGCCCGGGCGGATCCGGACTCTCCCGCAAGGCGATCATGGAGCAGATCGACGCTTCGCTGAGCCGGCTCGGCACCGACTACGTCGACCTCTACCAGATCCACCGTTTCGACCCGGACACGCCGGTCGAGGAAACCATGGAAGCGCTACACGACGTCGTGAAAGCCGGCAAGGCCCGCTATATCGGCGCCTCCTCGATGTGGGCGTGGCAGTTCGCCAAGATGCAATATGCCGCCGAGCGCAACGGCTGGACCCGATTCGTGTCCATGCAGAACCAGTACAACCTCATGCAGCGGGAAGAGGAACGGGAGATGTTCGGGCTGCTCGCCGACCAAGGCGTGGGCAGCATCCCGTGGAGCCCGCTGGCCAAGGGGCGGCTCGCCCGGCCGTGGGGCGAACGGACCCAGCGCTTCGACACCGACCCTATCGGGCGGAGGTACGACGGCGAGGTCGAGCAGCCCATCGTCGAGGCCGTGCAACAAGTCGCCGGGGCTCGCGGCGTCCCGATGGCACAGGTCGCCCTTGCCTGGGTGTTGAGGAACCCCGTCGTCGCTGCGCCGATCGTGGGCCCCACGAAGCCGCATCACCTTCCGGATGCTGTCGCGGCCCTCGACATCAAGCTCAGCGAAGACGAGGTTCGTACGCTCGAAGAGCCCTACACGCCGCACCTGCCGACCGGGTTCTGACTGAGCAGCCGTCACGGCGCCGGGCGCAGGAAGTCGGAGAGCCGCTTCTGGTACCCGGTCGTGTCGGCGTCCCAGACGGCGGCGTGGCTGCCCTTCTCCGCGAGCCAGACGGTCTTCGGCCCGGCGTAAGCGGCAGCGAGCTCCTCGGTCTGCCGGTACGAGACGACTTCGTCGTGCCTGCTGTGTACGAACAGGATCGGCGTGGTCTTCGAGAGCCGCAGCGAAGTCAGCGCGCTGAGCCGCCCGTCGAACCGGCCGCGGAGCATGCTGACCTTGATCAGGAGATCGGTGCCCCAGCCGGGCATCGACTCCGACTCCGGCGCGTCCTTGATCAGCCGCTGGAAACTGACCATCGCGCTGTCGGCGACCACTCCGGCGAGCTTCGGCATCTCGGGCAGCGCGATCAGGATGGCCGCCGCGCCGACCGACGTGCCCATGGCGTACACGGTGCCGTACGTCTCGGTGAGATACAGGTACGCGGAGAGCACGTCGCGGGATTCGCGGTGCCCGTACGTCATGCCAGGCACCGGACAGGGCGCTTCGCCGTGACATCCGAGGTCGAACGTCAGGACGTCCAGGCCCTGCTCCAGGAAGTACCTGACGTATCTGGTCTCTTCGCGCCGATCACTGCCGCCGGAGTGGACAAGCATGATCGCGCCCTTCGCGCGCCCCAACTCGTTCGCCGCCGTACCGATCATCCAGCCCGGCAGGTCGTAGCCGCCGACGGCGGGCACCTTCACCTCTCGGAACGAGAACTCCCGGGTGTCCCGCAGGTTTCCGCAGTCCTCTCCCCAGTGCTTTTCGGTCTCCGGCTCGCAGACGGACAGGTCCTTGGTCACACCGCGCCATGCCGGAGACAGCAGCTGGTTGCTGGCGAACCAGAGCCCGCCGCCGACGAGAACGAGCAACATGGCGAGCGCGACCACGGCCGCCCACATCAATCGCCGCTTCACCTTGCTGGTTCGCGTGCTGGTCTGCGTGCTGTCGCTGAGCTGCGACGTCGACGCTCATGTCTCCTCCTGGACCCCGCCGGCCAGGGCGCCGGCTCTCACCAGCTACACGAACGGCCGGTGGCGGAATCGACGGCGCCGAACGCCTAAGGCTGGAGGTCGAGCGCGGCCGCGAACGATCCGTCCATGTAGAACGGCGTCGAGGTGTGCTCGTGGCTGACGAGCCACTCGCCGTCGACCTTGCGCAGGCAGACGGTCGCGCGGTACCAGAGGTTGAACGGCTCGGTGCCGCCCGCCGGGGTCGCGCTGAGACGGTTGAGGCTGTGGCAGTACGCGAGGTCCTCGCCGGTGGTCACGTCCAGATCGCGGATCTCGAAGTCGACTGGTCCGTCGAAGGTGGCGAACCACGCGCGCAGCGCGTCGGGGTCCCGCGCCTCCGCACCCGTGTGACGCAAAGGCGGCGCGAGCGTGAACGCGACGACGTCCGGCGTGTACCGCGCCACGAGGCGATCGGCGTCCCCGGCGCGCATCAGCGCGACGTGCTCGTCCATCAGCTCGCGGATCCGGGCTTCGTCCTGGTTCGTTACCGTGCTGGTCATGGTGGACTCCCGTGTGGCGACGCCCCGTGCGGGCGCCTCTCACTCAGGACGTAGTAGCCACGCGACCGTTCTCTACACGTTGACCGAGGAAGCCGGGAGAATCCATGAAGTACCTGATCCTGATCTGGAGCAACCCGGAGTCCCGGCGACTGTGGGAGGGCTTCTCGGCCGACGAGCGGGCCGAGGGCCTGAGCGCCTACACCGCGCTGACCGAGAGCCTCGCCGCGTCGGGTGAGCTGATCGTGACCGAGGCGCTCTCCGACCCGTCGATGACCAAGCGCGTCACCGCACGCGAGGGTCAGGCGCTCACCAGCGACGGCCCGTTCGCCGAGTCGAAGGAGCTCCTCGCGGGCTTCTACCTGATCGAGTGCGAGAGCCTCGAACGGGCGGTCGAGGTCGCCGCGCGGGTGCCGGAGGCGGAGTTCGGGCTGGTCGAGGTGCGGCCGTGCATGGACCTGAGTGGTTTCGAGATGTGAGCACCGCCGTCGACGTCGAGGAGCTGCTGCGCGAGCTTGCGCCGCAGGTGCTCGGTGCGCTGGTGCGGCACTACGGCGGCTTCGACACCTGCGAGGACGCCGTTCAGGAGGCGCTGCTGGCTGCCGCCCTCCAGTGGCCTGCCGAGGGTGTGCCGAGCAACCCGAAGGGGTGGCTGATCACGGTCGCGTCCCGGCGGCGGATCGAGCTGTGGCGCAGCGAGTCGGCACGCCAGCGGCGCGAGGAGACGGCCGCGATGCTGGCGATGCCGGTGCCGTCGTTCGCGCCGTCCGTGGACGACACGCTCACGTTGCTGCTGCTCTGCTGCCACCCGTCGCTCACGCCCGCCTCCCAGGTCGCGTTGACGCTGCGCGCGGTGGGCGGGCTGACCACAGCCGAGATCGCCCGCGCGTTCCTGGTTCCCGAGGCAACCATCGGGCAGCGGATCAGCCGGGCGAAGCAGCGGATCAAGGCCACCGGCGCCCAGTTCCGGATGCCGCCCGAGGGCGAGCGGTCCGAGCGGCTCGCGGCGGTGCTGCACGTGCTGTACCTGATCTTCAACGAGGGGTACACAGCCAGCTCCGGCTCGTCGCTGCACCGGGTCGAGCTCACCAGTGAAGCGATCCGGCTCACCCGGCAACTGCGCGAACGGCTTCCCGAGGACGGCGAGGTCGCCGGGCTGCTCGCGTTGATGCTGCTCACCGACGCGCGCCGGCCGGCACGAACCCGCGCCGACGGGGCGCTGGTGCCGCTCGCCGAGCAGGACCGCGGCCTGTGGGACGCCGCGGCGATCGCGGAGGGCACGAGCCTGATCACGACGACGCTGGCCAGCGCGCCGATCGGTCCGTACCAGCTCCAAGCGGCGATCGCGGCGGTGCACGGCGAGGCAGCGCGCGCCGAGGACACCGACTGGCGGCAGATCGTCGCCCTCTACGACCTGCTGGACAAGAGCGCACCCGGACCGATGGTCACGCTCAACCGCATCGTCGCCGTTGCAATGGTGCAGGGGCCGCAGGCCGGGCTGGAGCAGCTGGCCGTCGCCGAAGCCGAGCTGGCGGGGCACCACCGGGTCGACGCCGTCCGCGCACACCTGCTCGACCTCGCCGGCGACCACGACGCGGCGCGCACGCACTACCTGCTGGCCGCGCGCCGCACGCTGAGCGTCCCCGAGCAGCGCTACCTCGAATCCCGCGCCGCCGGCCTGGCCTGATTTGGACCGGACTGTTCCGGTAGTGGTGCCCAAACCGGACGCTCGATACCGCCAAAATCCCGACAGTTCGACATGGTTCCGTCTCACTTCGTACTGCTCGGGTTGCTCAGTGTGAACCTACCTTAAAAGACCTTTAGGGCATCTTGACCGCCAGCGACGGGACTGTTGCGATCGGCATCCGTCAGGACTCTCGGGGTGAGCTGGCATGGGCCGGCGCGGTGCGGTGCGCGCGTCCTCGCGGACGCCCCGCGACCGAAGGGACCTCCCCGTCGTGAAACTACGCACCGTGCTCGCGCTCGCACTGGTTGCTGCGCTCGCCGTGCCGGCCTACCTCCACCTCGCGTCGGTCGGCACCGCCGACGCCGCGCCCACCTGGACCCTGCGGTGGAGCCCGCAGGCGAGCAAGGACGGCCTCAAGGCGTTCGAGGGCATCGAGGACGACCGCAAGGGCTCGCACGGCCGTGCGACGCACATCACCGTGCAGGGCAACAACTTCCGGTTCGACATGCACAAGCGCGACCGGGACGGCTCCGACCGTCAGCGCAACGAGGTCAAGGGGATGAAGGCCGGCGGCACCAACCTGACCATCGGCAAGGGCCAGACGTGGCGCATCACGTACTCGATGTTCATCCCGCCCTCGCTCCAGGCGACGAAGAGCTTCACACACATCATGCAGACGAAGATGCCCGGCAACGGCACCTCGCCGATCATGGTGATGTCGCTGCGCAAGCATGGCTCCACGCCGAAGATCGAGCTGAAGGCCACCGCGGGCAACGGCATGGTCGGCTCCACCAACCTGGCGCCGCTGCAGAACGCCTGGGTCGACGTCGAGGTCGAGTTCACCAGTGACGACGCCCCGCGCGGCCGGATCCGCTGGGTGCTCCGCAAGGGCGGCACCACCGTCCTCGACCTCACGAAGACTGGCGTCGACACGTGGATGGGCGACCGCGTCCGTCCCAAGTGGGGGATCTACCGCTCGCTGGGGGACAGCGCCGCGATCCAGGACACGCATCTGCTGCTCACCAACTTCAAGGGGTACCAGCGCATGGGATGACGGCGCGTGTCGCCACCGGTCGCCGGGCGGTTGGCTCTAGGGTGGTGCGAGTTCGCGGGCGTGAAAGGGGCGCGATGGACGCAGCTTCCGCCTGGGTCGTCGACCGGTGCCCGGATGTCGCGGTGGCCGAAGCCGGGTTCCTGTACCGGCGCGGGCAGCTCGTCGCGAAGCTCACCGACGTGCCGCGGATCCGTTCGGTGATCCGGAAGCGGATCGCCACGCTGGAGAAACTCGCCGGCGGTGCCTTCGCCCGGATCCTCCTTGTCGACGGTGCCGACGCGCTGGCGCTCGCCGACGAGATCGCCGACCGGTACGGCGAGCCGCTCGCCACGCCCAACCACGTGTTCCGGGGAGCGCTCGGCGTGCCGGCACCGCCGGTCGCGGTGCCGTACGTGGCGCCGCCCGTGCCGGTGCGCGGTCGCAGCCGGGTCCCGCAGGTCGCCGTGCTCGACACCGGTTGGGTGCTACACCGATGGCTGTGGCGTATCCCGGCCAACCTCAACCTCGACCCCGCGCACGCCGAGGTGGAGCTGGACGTGGCCAGCCTCGCCGACGGCGGGATCACCGGTCACGGGCTGTTCACCGCCGGGCTGGTGCTGCGCGCCTGCCCCGAGACGCGTGTCGTGTTCCGCCGGGTGCTCGACGGCGCGGGCGTCTGCGACGAGATCCAGCTCGCCGCCGCGCTCCGGCAGGTCACCTCGGAGACGGACGTCGTCCTCGTGCCGGCCGGCGGCTTCACCTGGAACGATCGACCGAGCGCGATCGTCGAGAGCGCGCTGGCGGTGTTGCCGTCAGGCACTGCGGTCGTGGCCGCGGCCGGCAACGCGGGGGAGTGCGGACGCCCGTTCTGGCCGGCCGCGAGCGAACGCGTCACCGGCGTCGGCGCGCTGACACGCTGGGGCAAGCTCGCTCCGTTCAGCAACCGCGGGCCGTGGGTCGACGCGGCAGTCATCGGCGTCGACGTGGAGAGCGCCTTCCCTGACCTGCCGCGCGGTCGCATCGGGGACGCGCACGTCGCCGACGGATACGCCCGCTGGAGCGGCACGTCGTTCTCCGCCGCGCTGGTGGCCGGCATAGTCGCGGCGAGGGTGCGGGCGGCGGGCGAGTCGGGCTCGGACGCCGTCCGCTCGGTGCTGGCCGCCGCGCCGCCGGTCACCCAGATGGGGCCCGCCGCGCGGCGCCCGGTCCTACCGCACGATCTGTATCCGGCCGGCGAACCGCCGGTGCGGCCTCACCCGCCCGCCGAGGTGGCGGACCCTCCGGCCGTTGAGACCGAGGAGCCGGCGGCAGTCGCGCCCGAGGAGCCCCAGGTCGCCACCGTGCCCGCGAAGGCTGCCCGCACCGCCGCGGTCGGCGTCACCCGTGGCTACGCCGTGAGCACCGGTTTCGCCCCGCCCGATTCACCGCACCGGCCGTTACCGCGCCGGCGTGGCCTGGAGCCCGACACCGACTACCTGTTCTGGTTCGAGCTGCGTCCGGGGGTCGCCCAGGAGCGCGACCCAGTACCGATCTCCGTGGTGCTGGCACGGTTCGACGGCGAGTTGGTCGTCGACCGCGCGGCCGAGGAGGGCCGTCTGGAGCTGCGCTCGGACGGTGCCGTGGCCGTCACTCACCAGCCCACCGGCGTCGCGGACCAGCACCGGCTGTACTTCCCGGTGCGCACCCCGCCCGAGTCCGGCACCTACCGCCTGCGGTGCAGCCTCTGCCATGGTGACGAGCTGCTGCAGTCGGTGCTGGTGGAGGTGCGGGTCGGGGCGCCACGCTGGTCGGTGCGGCCTGCGGTCACCTGCACCGTGGACTACCGCGCCGCGGGCGAGTAGCACCGGCGATCGTGCGGTCAAATCGGCGGTTATCGGGCCACCTGCAAGCCCCGGACCGGCAGCTGCCGCAGCCCCCGCATCAGGACGCCCTGCCGCCAGCGCAACTCGTCAGGCGACTCTGCCAGCTCCAGGCCGGGGAACCGGTCCAGCAGCGAGCCGAGCGCGATCTGGGCCTCGATCCGGGCCAGCGGCGCACCGAGGCAGTAGTGGATCCCGTGGCCGAACGCCAGGTGGTGCCCGTCCTCGCGGCGGATGTCGAGCGCGCCGGCCTCGTCGAAGTGGTCCGCGTCGCGGTTGGCCGACAGCAGCGAGAGCAGCACGACCTGGTTCGCCGGCACTGTGACCCCGCCGATCTCGACCGGCTCGGTGGTGATCCGGAAGGTGGCGGTCTCCACGGGACTCTCGTACCGCAGGAACTCCTCGATCGCGCCGGGCAGCAGCGACGGGTCGGCGCGCAGCGCGGCGAACTGGTCAGGGTGCGTGAGCAGCGAGTGGACCGCGTTGCCGATGAGGTTCACCGTGGTCTCGTGGCCCGCGACGAGCAGCAGGAACACCATCGACGACAGCTCGCCGCCGGTGAGCCGGTCGCTGCCGTCGCGCGCCGCGATGAGCGCTGAGAGCAGGTCGTCGGTGGGCTCGGCCCGCTTCTGTTCGATCAGCCCGCGGAGGTAGGCGACCATCGACTCCGCCGCGGGCAGCAGCCGGTCGCCGGCGACGGTGCCGGAGACGATCGCGTTGGACCACTCGCGGAAGTCGCCCCGGTCCTCCCCGGGCACCCCGAGCAGCTCGCAGATGACCTGGATCGGCAGCGGGAACGCGAACGCGTCGAGCAGGTCGGCCTCGTCGCGCCGGGCGAGGTCGTCCAGCAGCGAGTCGGCGATCTCCTGGATCCGCGGCCGCATCGCCTCGACCCGGCGCGCGGTGAACGCGGCCGACACGAGCTTCCGCAGCCGCGTGTGGTCCGGCGGGTCGGCGTTGAGCATGTGGTTGTTCATGTTCGCCTCGACGTCACGCGGGAAGCTCAGCACTGCGAGCTGCGCGCGCAGCGCCTCGTCCTTGGACAGGCGCGGGTCGGTGAGCGCCTGCCGCACGTCGGCGTACCGGGTGACGAGCCACGCCTTGAAGCCGCTCGGCAGGGTGACCAGCCGCACCGGATCCTGCTCGCGCAACGCCGCGTACCCGGGGTGCGGGTCGTCGGTCTGCTCCACTGTGAACGGTCGTACGTCGGCCATTACGCCTCCCCGTGTGCGGTCGCACTTTTCCGTGCCATGGCCCGGAAAAGTGCGACCAAGATCAGCTGAGCCAGTCTCCCGATGTAGCCACGGTAACGAGCCGCTGCGTCGCGCGGGTGAGAGCCACGTAGAGCGTGCGGTCACCCGCGGCCGACTCGGCGCGGATCTCGGCCGGCTCGACCACCACGACGCCGTCGTACTCCATGCCCTTCGCGTCCAGGCTGCCCACGGCGTGTACGCGGGGGTCGGCGCCGTCGAGCCAGCTCGCGACCTCGTCGCGCCGGTTGGTCGTGGAGATCACGCCGATCGTGCCCTCGACCTGGTCCAGCAGCGCCGCCACCTCGGCGCGCACGGTGGCCGGCACGTCGGTGACCAACCGGTGCTCGGGTTCGTGGCCCGTCGACCGCACGGCGGTGGGCAGGTCGGCGTCGGGCACGGCGGCGCGCACGAGACGGGCGGCGAAGTCGAAGATCTCGGCCGGGTTCCGGTAGTTCGTGCTGAGCGTGAACGTCCGGCGCGGACCCCGCCCGAGCGCCCGGTCGCGGGCCTGCGCCGCCTCGCGGGGATCGCCCCACGAACTCTGCGCCGCGTCGCCGACGATCGTCCAGCTGGCGTACCTGCCGCGGCGGCCCAGCATTCGCCACTGCATGGGGGAGAGGTCCTGCGCCTCGTCGACCACGATGTGCGCGTACTCGTCGTAGTGCGGCGCCCGCTCGACGGCCTGCCGCGTGAGCTGCCGGTCGCGTCACCGTGCTCAGCTCGCGGTACTCGCCCTCCTCGCGCGGCGGCTTGCGCTTGCGGTGGCGGCGGCGCGGCTCGCCGAGCAGCAGCCGCAGCTCGTCCAGCAGCGGCACGTCCGCGACGGAGACACCGTCGAGGGCCCACGACCGGGCGAGTGCGCCGATCTCCGCGTTCGAGTACAGCCGCCGCCCCAGCCGGGCGAGCCGGCCGCGGTCGGCCAGCCAGCGCAGTACCTCGCGCGGGGTGAGCGTCGGCCACCAGTCGTAGGCGAAGTCGACGAACTCCGGCCGGTCCCAGATCTCGGCCTTGAACTCGGCGCGGTCCCACTTCGGCGGCTCGGCCCAGTTCATCGCCTTGTTCCACAGGGCGGCGATCAGCTCCTCGACAGCCAGCGTGCGCGCGTTGTTCGGCGGCGTGCGGCGGGCGTTGACCCGGCGGCGGACCCCGCCGAGTTCGATCGCGTCGAGCGTGATGACCTCGCCGCCGTAGACGATTCGCAGGCTGGCGGGTGCGGCCGGGGCGGGCTCGTGCACGGCGCGGATCAGCAGGTCCCGGATCCGCAGCGACCCCTTGAGCGCCGCCGCATCCGGGTCGTCGCGGCGCACCGCGGTGACGCCGTCGAGCAGCTCGCCGAGCGACCGCAGGCTCACCGACTCCTCGCCGAGCGACGGCAGGACCTGGCCGATGTAGCTGACGAACACGGGCGACGGGCCGACGAGCAGCACCCCGCCGCCCTCGAACCGCTGCCGGTCGTTGTAGAGCAGGTACGCGATCCGGTGCAGCGCCACCGCCGTCTTGCCCGTGCCCGGACCGCCGCTGACCGTCGTCGCGCCGGCGGCGGGTGCGCGTACCGCGAGGTCCTGCTCGTGCTGGATCGTGGCAACGATGTCGCGCATCGCCGATCCCGTGCCGCGGGCGAGCGTGGCCAGTAGCGCGCCGTCGCCGACGACCCGCATACCGTCGGGCACCGCGCCGGGCGCCAGCAGGTCGTCCTCGATCCCGACGACACTCTTGCCGAGACACCGCAGCACCCGCCGCCGTACGACGGCCATCCGCTCGGCGGGCGTGGCCTGGTAGAACGGCGCCGACGCGGGCGCGCGCCAGTCCATCACGAGCGGTTCGAACCGCTCGTCGCGCAGACCGAGCCGGCCGACGTACCGCGTGGCGCCGCCGTCGAGGTCGAGCCGCCCGAAGACCAGCCCGTCGTACTCGCTGTCCAGCGTGTGCAGCCGGCGCGCGGCCTCGTAGACCATCACGTCGCGCTCGTACAGCCCGCCGCTGTTGCCGAGCTGGGCGCGCTGGTGACCGTCGTCCTGCGCCGCCTTCGTGTCGGCCTTCACGGCCTCCAACCGGGCGTACACCCGGTCAACGTGACGCTGCTCGGCGGCGAGTTCGAGGCCGAGGTCAGACGGCTGGTCGGTCAAGTGCGAGGCTCCAGGGGTTGCGGCGGGTCCACGGGAAAACTACCGAACGGCGGTCCGCTTGGCGGTGCCAAGGGGTAGTGGATGCTCGGGTGCCATCGCTGGATGGCGCATCGTTGTTCCTGTACTGAGCCCAAGCAGGCGACTATGCACGCTAGTTGCTTCATGCGATCGAAGTTGTGCGCCGCACCTTGAAAACGATGGTAAGATGTCAAAATGCAGCTTAGGTACAACTTCCGTCTGAACCCGACACCGGTTCAGCGGATTGCTCTGTCGCGCGCGTTTGGTTGTGCCAGGGTCGTTTTCAACGACGGCCTGCGGATTAGGCGGGAGGCCCATGCGGCCGGGCTGGGCTACGTGCGCGATGGCGAGCTTGCGAAGCGGGTGACCACGGACGCCAAGAAGACTGAGGGACGCGCTTGGCTTGCCGAGGTGTCATCGGTGGTGCTGCAGCAGGCGGTGGCCGACCTGAACACCGCGTATCGGAACTTCTTCGATTCCCTCTCTGGGAGGCGCAAAGGGCGCAAGATCCTCGCGCCAAGATTCCGGTCGCGAAAGGACAGCAGACAGTCGATCCGGTTCACGAGGAATTCACGATTCCGAGTGACGGCTGGCGGCCGGCTGCGCCTTCCGAAAGTTGGCGACATTCCGGTTCGCTGGTCTCGTGCGCTTCCATCCGAGCCTTCCTCGGTGACGGTGATCGTGGACGCTTCGGGACGCTACTTCGCCTCGTTCGTTGTGGAGGTAGGCGAGGCGGCACCGATTCCGGCTTCCTCCGAGGTTGGCATCGATCTGGGACTGGCTGCGTTCGCGGTCCGGTCCGATGGTGAGGTGATCGACAATCCGCGATTCTTCCGCAAAGCGGAACGCAGACTGAAGCGGGCGCAGCGCACATTGTGCGGGAAAGAAAAGGGCTCGCGGAACCGGGCAAAGGCTCGGATTCGTATAGCACGGCTGCACGCACGTGTGAGGGACACGCGCCGGGACTGGTTACACAAGGTGTCGACTCGGATAATCCGCGAGAACCAAGCGGTGTTCGTGGAGGACCTGGCTGTGGCTGGCCTGGCGCGTACAAATTTGGCAAAGTCGGTGCATGATGCTGGCTGGTCAACATTTGTCGGCATGTTGGCGTATAAGGCGCAACGGTATGGGCGAACGTTCGCAAAAGTGGATCGATGGGCGGCCACGTCCCAGGTGTGTTCAGCCTGTGGCCGTAGAGACGGACGGAAACCGCTAAGTGTCCGTGTATGGACCTGCATTGGCTGCAACGCAGTGCATGACCGGGACGTGAATGCTGCATTGAACATCTTGGCCCTGGGGCGCAGGGACAAGGAAAACGCCTGTGGAGCGTAGGTAAGACCGGCCTTCGCCGGCGCAGCGCATCGAAGCAGGAACCCACTCGAAGCTTCCCGCACAGCGGTCAGCAGGCGAGGATCCCGCCCGTCAGGGCGAGGAGGAAGTCAACTTGGGTAGGCTCGATCTCGTGCGACGGCTCCTGCTCTCTCCCCGCTGGTTGGCGGGTCACGTCGCCGTAGCCGCATGTTTTGTCGGTTTCCTCGCGCTCGGCTGGTGGCAGTGGGATCGTGCGCACGCCGCCGACGGCGGTGGCCAGAACATCGGGTACGCCCTCCAGTGGCCGCTCTTCGCAGCGTTCGCCGTCTTCGGCTGGTGGCGCGTGCTGAAGCTGGAGCTTGCCAAGACAGCGCCCGCGCAGCCGAAGGTGACTCGCGTGGAGCGGCCGGCTCGGCGCGGGCCTGCGGTGCCGCGGTACGTTCCCCCGGCGGTCGAGGACGCCTCCGACGACGAGCTGGCGGCGTACAACCGCCGACTGGCCGCCCTGCACGAGCAGGACCAGCAGAAATGAGGACTGATCGGTGAACGCGCTCAACCGCTACCGGGTCATGGCGTACGTGGTGGGCGTGTTCCTGCTGCTCCTCGTACTCGTGGCGATGCCGCTCAAGTACCTGGCGCACAACGAGGGCCCGATCTCGATCATCGGCCCCATGCACGGCTTCCTCTACATGGTCTACCTGCTCGCGTCGCTCGACCTGGCGGTGAAGTCGCGCTGGTCCAAGGGCAAGACCTTGTGGGTGCTGATCGCCGGCACGCTGCCGTTCGTGTCGTTCGCGGTCGAGCGGCGGGTCACACGCGAGGCGCACCAGCAGGTCACTGCCGCCGCGTGAAAACTCCGTTGCCACCCGCGCGCGGACTACGGCATGGTTCTCCTGTCACAGCAACCCCACCACTACCAGCGGCAAACGAGAGGACGCAGCATGCGTGAACTTCGCGGTCACCTGACCGTGTCCTCGCGGCCACGTGCCGGCGTGTACAGCCGGCGCGGTGAGCGCTGCCCGGGGGAGCATTCGACGTGAGCTGACCTGCTTGCGACGGAGCCGCCCCCGGGGAGAAACCCCGGCTGGGCGGCTCTTCGCCGTTCCGGCCTCCTGAAGCGCCCTGTCGGAGGGCGCTTCCGACGCCCGAAGGGAGGCAGAACGATGTCCGGTGTCCTTGTTCTGAACGCCAGCCTGGAGCCGCTGCACCGGGTGTCGGTGTCGCACGCGGTCCGCATGCTGGTCCGCGAGGTGGCCGTCGTCCACGAGGCGATAGGGGAGCGCCTGATCGGTCCGTGGCCGGTGCCACGCGTCGTCCGGCTCGTCCGGTACGTGGTGACGCGGTGGCGGTTCGGCCGCCCGCCGCCGTGGAGCCGGAACGCGGTACTCCGGCGCGACGGGGGTCGCTGCGTGTACTGCGGGCGTCCGGGTCGCACGATCGACCACGTGCTGCCGGTGTCGCGCGGGGGGCGCGACGAGTGGCTGAACACCGTGGCGAGCTGCGGCCCGTGCAACCAGCGCAAGGCCGACCGCACTCCGGCCGAGGCCGGTATGCGCTGGTCGCGGGCGCCGTACGTGCCGGCATGGGGGGATCTGCTGAGCACGTGACGAGGAGCGCCGTCCCGCCGGGCGTTGTGGGACCCGGCGGGACGGCCCGCGGTTGGATTGTGGAGTCTGACTCCACAATCCAACCGCACCTAGAACCTCGAGGTGTACGTGACGAACGACGGCTGGTTGACCGGTGTGCCGGCCGGGTTGTAGCAGGCGACGTCGCGTACCACCGCGTTACCGCCGAAGACTGCCCACGGTGCGAGCAGGTTGCAGAACTCGGGGCCGCCACCGTTCGCGGTGACTTGGACGTGGCTCTGGTCCAGCCCGATCCGCGGGAACGTCACCAGCCGCAGCCCCGGCCCGGCCGAGATCACCGTGTTCAGCACGCCGGACGTGTTGATGTTCGCGCCGGGCGGGATGGGGCTGAAGATGGTGTCCCAGATGTAGCCGAACCGCGTCGGTGAGCCGCCGAACATCGCCACCTTGTGGTGGTACGTCAGCGTGAAGTCGGTGTTGAACAGCCCACCGGCGGCGTTGTGGCAGCGGACGATCACGCGCTGGTCGGTGCCAGCGGGCAGCCACCTCGCCACCTTGCAGCGGGCACCCACCGCCGAGTGGACGGCTGTGACCTGGATGTTTCCGTCGAAGCCGCCGCCCAAGTTGGGCAGCCGCACGTCGTACGTGCCGATGCCCACCGGAACCGAGAGGTTCGGTACCCCGGTGGCGTTGTAGCCGTTGACGACACCGCCGGCACCAGCGCCCCAGACCCAGCCGTACGGCGCGCCGCTGATCCCGCTGCTCTCCGAGTACATGACGGTGAACGGCGAGTCGGCGGGCGCGCCGCCGGGTGCGTGGCAGCGCACGTAGACGATCTCGTTGCTGCCCGACGCGCCCCACTTGGCGAGCTGGCACGAGATGGGGCGGCCGTTGACGGCGGTGACGTGGGCGACGCCCTTGCCCCCGATGTGCGGGAACGTCACCTGGTAGATGCCGACGCCGACCTGGGTGACCGTCGCCCAGGACGCCGGGAACGCGGTCTTCCAGCTACCCCACTGCCTGCTGGGCGGCATCACGTAGCCGGCGGGTGGGTTGGCGAGGTCGTTGTACGCGAACCCCCACCGGTCCGCGAGGGCGGCGCGGGCCGGTGTGGCCGGCGCGGCCAGCAGCGTGGCGATGATCGCCAGCAGCGTGGCCAGCAGGAGCATGGCGCGGGGGCGTAACAGACGGACTGAGGCTGTCATTCTTCCCTCCACTGTGGATGGCGCTCGAGGCGGGCGTCGAGCGACCAATGCACACAGTGGGGGTATTTGCCGCACAAGGTCCATGCGCAGGCGGCGATCCGGCCCTTTGGGGCAGCGAGTTCGCCCCGTCAGGTCACCTCTGGGTGTGCCGGACGTACCTGCCGAGGACGAGATCCCAGCCCGTGTCGTAGCCCGTGCGTGCTTCGCCGGCGCGGGGGTGGCGCTCCCAGCCCGTGTGGATCAGTTCGACCCGGGTGCTTCTTCCGTCAGCGAGGAACCGGACCTCGACGTGCGTGGCGTGCCGTTCCTCGTGGCCGGGGTGCCAGGTGAACGCGAGCCGGTGCGGCGGGTCCCAGTCGGTGACCGTGCCCCAGACGCTCGTGCGGCCGTCAGCGATGGTCTCGACGATCTGGCCACCGTGCCGGCCGTCCAGGGTGATGTCGATGGCCTCGTCCTCGCCGACCGAGTGCGTGGCGAGCGGCCACCAGGCGGCCATGTGGATGGTGAACAGCTCGAACGCGCGCCCCGGATCGGTGGGCACGGTGACGGTCTTGATCAGCGGCGTGACGGTGGTCATCGGTCTTCCCCCTCGGTCTCGTGCACGTACTCGGCGAAGGCGTCGAGTGCGGTCTGCCAGAAGTCGTCGAGCCAGGTGCGGAGCGGCTCGACCCCGGCCGGATCCAGCCGGTACACGTTGCTGGTGCCGACCTGCTCGTAGGCGACCAGGCCGCTGCGGTGCAGGACGCGCAAGTGCTGGGAGACGGCGGGCCGGCTCACCGGCAACTGCGCGGCGAGCTGGTTGACGGCGGCCGGACCCGTGCGCAGCTGGTGCAGGATCTGGCGCCGGGTGGCGTCGCCCAACGCCTCCAACACCGTTTCGTAAGTTTCCACGAACCGTAAGTTAGCACTTACCAAAGCGCTGTGAAAGTGGGCGACACCTTCGCAGTCATAGCCGCGAAGATGTCGCCCAGAGCGCTAGAGCTTCACGAGCATCTTGCCGGTGTTCTCGCCGCGCAGCATGCCGAGGAAGGCGGCCGGGGCGTTCTCGACGCCCTCGACGACGGTCTCCTCGACGACGAGCTTGCCCTCGCGCAGCCAGCCGCCGACCTCGGCGACGAACTGCGGCACCATCGCCTCGTGGTCGCGGACCAGCAGGCCGCGCAGGGTCAGCCGCTTGCCGATGGCTTGGATCAGGTTGCGCGGGCCGGGAGCGGCGTCCACGTCGTTGTACTGGGCGATAGCCCCGCACAACGCGGCGCGGCCGTGCACCTTGAGGGCGCCGATCGCGGCTTCGAGGTGGTCGCCGCCGACGTTGTCGAAGTAGACGTCGATACCGTCGGGCGCGGCCGCGGCGAGCTGCTCGGCCACCGGCGCGTCCTTGTAGTTGAAGGCGGCGTCGAAGCCGAGGTCCTCGACGAGGTGCTTGACCTTCTGCGCGGATCCGGCGCTGCCGATGACCCGCTCGGCGCCGCGCAGCTTCGCGAACTGGCCGACCAGGCTGCCCACCGCACCGGCCGCGCCGGAGACGAACACGGTCTCGCCGTCCTTGTACTCGGCGACCTCCAGCAGGCCCGCGTACGCGGTGAGGCCCGGCATGCCCAGCACGCCGAGGTACGCCGAGAGGGGCGCGGCGTTCGGGTCGAGCACCTTCGCGTGGGCGGCGTCCAGCACTGCGTACTCGCGCCAGCCGAGACCGTGCAGCACGACGTCGCCGACCTTCACGGCGTCGCTCGTGGACTCCACGACCTCGCCGACCGCACCACCGTCGAGCGCCGCGCCAACCTGGAACGGCGGCACGTAGGACTTGACGTCGTTCATCCGGCCGCGCATGTACGGGTCGACCGACATGAACAGGTTGCGCACGACGATCTGGCCCGGACCCGGCGGTGCGACGTCGACCTCGACGATCTCGAAGTTCTCGGCAGTCGGCCAACCCTGCGGGCGGGACGCGAGTCGGACCTCACGGCTGATGCTCACGGCATGTGCTCCATTCATCGCATTGGTTACGCGTGGGGCACAAGCGTGCGGCGCCGGGCCGATGTTCCGGCCCGGCGCCGTGAGCAGCAACACAGAGGGGCGTGACCTGCGGTGACTCCGGGTTGTCCGGCGTGTCGCGGCTGCGTGTCGCGGCACGAAGCCCGGAGTCACCGCAGGGGCTCAGCAGGTGCCGAGGTCCTTCCAGACGCCCCACTCACCGGTGGTGCCGGGCTCCTCGCCCTGCGTCCACCACTTCGCCTCCCAGTTCCGTCCCCGGTGCGAGACCCGCATGCCGCCCGTGTAGATGCTGGTGCGGTTCCAGGCGGGCTGCGTGCAGGGCCCGGCGGTCGGACTCGGGCTCGCCGTCGGGCTGGTGCTTGGGCTCGGGCTCGTCGTCGGACTCACGGTGGGAGACGGCGACGTAGTCGTGCCGCCGCGCGCGTAGTCCTGGTTGAAGCCATACGTGGTGCCGCCGATGCCGATCGTCCAGTTCGACGGTCCGGAGATCGGCAGCTGGTAGGTGATCGCCACGTCGGCGGACGCGCCCGGCGCCAGGCTCTGCCAGCTCGGCAGCGTCAGCGAGACCCGGTGGAAGTCGCCGCGGAACCCGCCCCGGTTGTTGCCGGTGTGGTCGCTGCGGATGACCGACAGGCTCCAGCCGGACTGCTGCGCCATGTTGTTCGGCGCCGCCACCGGATAGTCGAACTGGATCGCGGAGCCGCCGGGCACGGTCGTCGTGGAGTTGTTCGTGATGCGGAGCTTCGGGCTGATCGGGTAGTTGCTGTCACCGAGCGGGTACTGGATCAGCTCGGCCGTGATGTTCAGGCGTTGGGCCGGCGACGATGTGTTCGCCTTTCGAGCGCCGTACTGGAGAAGCGGTTTTGAACTTGTCGTAGAGCAGCGTGGTGAGCGTGTTGCCCATGAAGTACTCGCCCTTGGCGCTGTCGTAGGCGTAGTCGCCGGCGAGTTCCCAGATCATCACGCCGCCGAGGCCGCGGTCGACGGCGTACTGCGCCTTGACGCCGATCGACTGGTCGTCCTCAGTGGACAGGAACACCCGCTTCGAGGAGTTCCACAGCCACGGCGCGACCAGCGCGCTGCTGTAGCTGCGGGCGTACGTGCCGGTGAGCCGGTCCTCCGGGTCGGTCGTCGGGTTCAGACCGTAGAGCCCGATGTAGCTGCCGGCCCGGCCGTCCTGCAGGTTCTTCGCGTGCCACATCGGGTTGGAGCCGGCGCCGACCTCCTGGCCGTTCTCCTCGTCGTGCCAGAGGTTGTCGATGCCGCGTGCCCCGTCGCCGCAGGCGGTGGTGCCCGGCGGGCAGTTGCTGCCCGTCGAGGTGCCCCAGAGGCCGTTCGTGCCGCCGACGACGTTCTTGAACCCGCGCGTGTAGTACGGGACGCCGATGTTGATGCGGCCGGCCGGCATCGACCCGCGGAAGTAGTGGTACGCCCAGTCGGTGTTGAGGTAGCCGATGCCGCCGTACTGGGCTGCGGTGTAGACGCCGGCAGCGGCGAGCTCCGCGTCGTCGCCGTTGTCGTAGAGCGCGGCGTTCGGGCCGACGTACTTGTTCCAGGCGCCGTGCAGGTCGTACGACATGATGTTGACGTAGTCGAGGTACTGCGTGGACTGGTACGCCTCCATGCCGCGCAGCAACCAGCCCGAGGCCGGTGCCGCGACCGTGAGCATGTAGTACTTGCGGTCGGCGGCCGCCGCGGCGTCGAGCTTCTCGCGCAGCGTCTTCATCAGGACGTTGTAGCTGCGGTTCAGCCCGGCGCGGCGGGCGTTGGCCTGCGCGAAGTCGAGCGGGTTGCCGGCGTCGTTGTTGGACGTCGGGTACTCGTAGTCGATGTCGACGCCGTTGAAGCCGTACGTGCGCAGGAACGTGACCACCGAGTCGGCGAACGTGTTGATGCCGGCGGTGTTCACGCTGTTGTCGGCGTTGGTGGTCATCCGGTAGAAGCCGCCGGAGTCGACGCGGGCGCCGCTGTCGTTGAAGTAGCCGCCGGTCTCGGCCCAGCCGCCGACCGAGATCAGCGTCTTCACGTTCGGGTGCTGCTTCTTGTACTTGCTGAGCAGGTTGAAGTGGCCCTTGTAGCTGAAGGCCGGGTCCATCTCGGCGCCGGCCACGCCGGGCCACGTCATGCCGATCGCCGGGTTCGTGGCCGTGTTGCCGCCGACGGAGATGCGATTTCCGCCGTCCACGTGGGCGAACGCGTAGTTGAGGTGCGTGACCTTGGTCCACGGGATCTGGTTCGCCAGGTATGCGGGCTGGCCGTTCTTGCCGTGCCGCCAGCCGGTGAAGTAGCCGATCACCCGGCGCGGATGGTCGGCGCCCATCTTCTCGCGCCCGTTGGTGTCGTACGCGAGGCAGTAGTCGACGCCGGTGCTGCGGTACAGGCCGTCGGGGCGGCAATCCTCAGGGGCTGCGTTGGCGGTGGGGGCGGTGACGACGAACGCCCCCGCGACGAGCAGTGCTCCGGTCGCGACCAACGAGAGCGTTCTGGTCGGCCTGATGGGCGGCAGCGCTTTGGTGAACAACGTCGCACCTCCGGTGTCGGACGTTTCTCAGTGTGAGGGCGACCGTAAAGGTCTAGACCATTGGTCGTCAATGGATCTGAACCGATACCTGTTGCGGGATAACCTCCCCATTTGGCTGCGTTCCGCCATAGGTTGAACACGTACGGTCATGCCTGGGTCTGTATTCACCGGCTCGCCCGTAGCGAGCCGAGGCCTAGGTCAGGGGAGGACGCCGATGGATGGTCGGTCGCTGGCCGAGCGTGTCCTGCGTTCCCTGCCCTGGCAGGTGCACGCGGGAATGCGCGACGGGGAGCTGGTGGCAGTCGGTCCGCCCGGGGTGTTCGTGCTGGTCGGGGTGCAGTCGGCGGCTGAGTCGGCCGATTCGACGACCTCGGCCATGTCGGCGGCGTCGGCTGTTGAGCGGGAGCTGGCGGGCTGCGGGTTGTCGCCCGTGGCGGTGCGGCAGGTCGCGGTGGTCGACGGGCTCGATCGTCCCGAGCAGCGTCCCGACGTGCTGCTGACGCCGGTGTCGGCGGTCGGCGATCTCGTGACACGTCCGGCGGTGCTCTCGCCGGCGCAGCTCGCCGTGATCGGTGACGCGCTGGCAGGTGCGGGGTACCGGCGGCTGTCGTCGGGTTCCGACTCCTCCGAGCCCGCCGCGCCCTCGTGGCTGACCTTCCTCGACCCGAGCCAGCTGGAGCTCGTGCGGCGTGACTACCTAGGCCCTGCCTGGATCAGCGGCCCGGCCGGAACCGGCAAGACGGTGGTCGCGCTGCACCGGATGGCTCGTCTGGCGCGCCGCGACCCGGGCAGGCTGTTGTATTTGACGTTCGTCAGCAACCTGCCGCTGGTCGCCGCCGCCGCGTACCGGCGACTGGCACCGGAGAGCGCGCACCGTGCCGAGTTCACGACGATCCACGGGTGGGCACGTGACCTGCTATTCCGGCGCGGCGTGCGGTGGCCCGAGGAGCGCGGCCAGGCGGACGCCGCGTTCGCGGAGGCCTGGGGTCGGGTCGGCGTGCGGGGACGGCTCGCGGTGCTGTGTCCGGATCCCCGCTACTGGCGGGACGAGCTCGACCTCGTCGTCAAGGGCTGCGGGCTCACCTCGCTGGCGGAGTACCTGCGCGCGCCTCGCACCGGGCGGCGGATCCGGCTCGACGACCACGCCCGCGCGGCGATGTGGGCGGTGCGCGACGCGTACGAGTCGGTGCTGCGGGCCAGCGGCGGCGCCGACCGCAACGACCTGCTCCGCGCGACCGCCGACGAGCTGTCGCGGGCTCCGCTCGACGCGCCGTACGCACTGGTCGTCGCCGACGAGGCGCAGGACATGACCCGCACCGGACTCCAGCTCCTGCACGGTCTCGCCGGCGACTCGTTGCTGCTGGTAGGCGACGGGGAGCAGGCGGTGTACCCGATCGGAAGCAACCTCAGCGAGGCCGGCATCCCGCTGCGCAGCCGCTGCGACCTGCTTCGCGTCAACTACCGCAACACCGCCGAGGTGCTGGCCCTCGCCCGCGGGCTCGATCCCGTGAACCGGTTCGACGACACCGCCACGCTGCGCCTTCGTGACGTGGAGGGCACGCTGACTGGTGGAGCCGTGCAGCACTACACCGCGACGACACCCGAGGACCACGATGTCGAGCTCGTGACGGCGCTGCGCACGTGCCCCGTCGCGCCCGGCGACATCGCGCTGCTCGTGAGCAGCGCCGAGGACGCGAGCCACTACCGGCGCGTCCTGCACGCCGCCCAGATCCCCGCGGTGAGCCTCGCCGACTACACCGGGCGCCGGATCGACGCGGTCAAGGTCGGCCTGATCCGGCGCGCCAAGGGCCTGGAGTTCCGGGCGGTGTTCCTGCCAGGACATGGGCGTTCCGGCCTGGCCCTGGACGAGGTGGGGGTGCGCGAGGCGCTGGTCGGGCTCACCCGCGCACGCGACTTCGTGTGGACGGGAAGCGTCGTCGGCTGCTGACTGCTGACTTTATCAACCTGAGTTGCCGTGCCGATGTATTCAGTCGGACCCGTGTGCCATGCTCTGCGAGCAGAAACGATGCGAGTAGCGGGGGCACGCGTGGACGAGCAGCACAACGGGGCGTTGGCGCCGGGCGCGCAGGCGGCTGGCGCGCGGGAGCCTGGCGCGCAGGCGGCTGGCCCGCGAGAGGCTGGCGCGCAGGTGGCTGGCGCGCCGGCCCCTGGGGCGGCCCTGGTTCCTGAGGGGCCGGTTCCTGCGGCGCCGTTCGACGGGGGGCCGCTTCTTGGAGCGCCCCCGTTTCTCGGGGCGCCCCCGGCTCTTGGGACGCCGGTGGTGGCACCCTCGCGATGGACGGGGCGGCGCATCGCCCTGCTGATCGGCGGCATCTTAGGTGGCGCGATCGCCTTCATCACCGCCGTGTCGCTGCTCGCGATCTTCGTCGTCGTGCCCATGTGGCGGGCCTCGTCGCCGGAGTGGCTGGTCAACAATGCCGCGCGCCGGCTGGACGCCGCGGCCGTGGTGCATGTCCGCGGCTCGTTCCTCGACATCGCCGGTCGACGGGTCGAGCTGGACGCGCGCGTCGCCAACGACCGCTTCATGGCTACGCAACGCATCGACGGCCAGGTGGCGGAGTTCCGCACCGCGCAGAACGTCACGTATGTCAAGGGCTCCGCGGGCTTCTGGAACATCGTCGATCCCACCTTTGCCGGTGTGTTCGCGGACACGTGGGTCCGTGGCGACGAGTTGGCGCTCCGCCTCCAGATCGACCCCTTCGCCGAACCGGACGTGCTGGCCCGGGCCCTCCGCGAGAAGTTCGCCACGCCGGGGGAGGGCGAGAAGCAGCAGGTGCGTGGCGTCGACACGATGCGCATCACGTCACCCGGTCACGGCGCGGTGTACGTGGCTCGCCAGGCGCCGTACGCCATCGTGCGCCTGGAGGGACCTGTCGTCGGTGGGTCGATCGGGTCGCCACTGTCGGGGTACGTCTTCGACGTCGACGAGCTGTCCGGGCCCGAGACGGACGAGTTCGACACTGCGTTGCGTGATCTGCCGAAGCAGTTCCCGACCGCGCTCGATGCCGACGAGCCGGGGCGGATGCCGGCGTTCTACGTGGTCGAGGATGTGCTCGACAAAGACGACTGCGGCCTGGTCAGCTGCCAGTTCCAGGCGAAGGTGAAGAACCTCAACGGTCCGGCGCGGCCGGGTGCCAAGCACCTGCTGGTAGGCGCCGTGTGGGAGGGCAAGGACGCCGGCGGGAAGGTGTTGGGCCGGTGCGAGACCGTGCTCAAGCCGCTCGCCAAGGACGCGACCGGCCAGGTGTCGTGCGTGATGAGCGATCCGCGCTGGGAGCGTTGGACGGGCGGCGGCTGGTACTCCTGGAACCTCACCACGTTCAACCCGGGCTGGGAGGGCAGCGACCCGGCGATCATCGGGCAGCTGATCGAACGCCGCGTCGACATGGAACTGATCGACGAGGTGGCAAACTCCGGCGGTCTTGGCCTGCGCACGTTCGCGCGGCTGATCCAGTACCCGGGTGCGAACCACGCCGACGCGACCGCCCTGGTCAAGAGTGCGGCGGAGATGAACCATCTCGACAGCCTCCTGGCCTACGCCGCGACCGGGCGGATCGGCAACTTGCGCGGCCTGCGGACGTGGATCGAGTCGGCCGCCGCCGCGCGGCACACCATCGCGAATGCGCTCCCGTACGTGAACCAGTTGCAGGCCGCCGCTGCAAGGTCGAAGGACGGCACGGGTCCGGTCGCCCTGCAGAGCTGGGCGGGTGGCGGCGTCACCGTGAAGGCGGACATCGTCGACGTGGGGCGCAAGGAGGCGGTCCAGGTACGCACCGTGGTCGGCCACGAGGTCGACGCCGCGGTCGTCGCAGCACGCACGGCAGTCGGGGCGGTGGTCGCTCCGGCCACGTTCCGGCGCGTTCTCGACCTGCGCATATCCCACTCCGGGAACCCGCTGCACGGGCTGGGCAAGGCTGAGCTGCGGGACGCTTTGCGCAAGGCGGGTCTGAAGGCCGCGGTCGACTCCGTGGTGGTCGTCAACGGGACAGGTCGGCACGAGTACGGATCGGCCGACTTCCGCTAACGGCCGGTAGCCTGCACCCGTGCCTACGGTCGCTGAAGTCGTCGCCGCACTCGATGCTCTCTACCCGCCCGCGCTGGCCGAGAGTTGGGATGCTGTCGGGCTGGTCTGCGGCGATCCCGACGAGCCCGCCGACCGGGTGCTGTTCGTCGTCGACGTCGTGGAGGCCACGGTCGAGGAGGCGCTCGCGGTCGGTGCGAACCTGGTCGTCGCGCATCACCCGCTGCTCCTGCGCGGGGTGCACGGCGTCGCCGCCATCGACTACAAGGGGCGCATCGTGCACCGGCTGATCCGCGGCGGCGTGGCGCTGCACGTCGCCCACACGAACGCCGACTCCGCGAACCCCGGGGTCTCCGACGCCCTCGCCGCCCGGCTCGGGCTCGGGGAGACGGTGCCACTGGATCCCCGACCGGACGATCCCGCGCTCGGCATCGGGCGGGTCGGGCGGCTCGCCACGCCGCAGCGCCTGGCCGACTTCGTCGCGCACGCCGCGTCGGTGCTGCCCAAGACGGCGACCGGCGTGCGGGCCAGCGGCGACCCGGACCGGCTTGTTACTTCCGTCGCGGTCTGCGGCGGCGCCGGCGACAGCCTCCTCACTGCCGCCACCCGTGCTGGTGCCGACGCGTACCTCACCGCTGACCTGCGGCATCACCCCGCCTCCGAGCACGCGGAGGCGGGCGGTCCCGCGCTGATCGACGTGGCGCACTGGGCGTCGGAGCGGCCCTGGCTGGACGACGCCGCCGCGATGCTCCGTGACGTGCTGGGGGAGACTACGGTGGAGACGATGGTGTCCGACCTGGTCACCGATCCCTGGACCTTGCACGGCGCCCAGCCGGCGCCGTCCACCCTGGACGAGGAGACGTCGAGCGCCCCGTGAAAGCTGCCCCCGCCGACCAGCTGCGCCTGCTTGACCTGCAGACGATCGACCTCACCCTGGACCAGCTTGCCCACCGGCGGCGCAACCTGCCGGAGCTCGCCGAGATCGAACAGATCAACGCGAAGCTCCGGGGTCTGCGCGACGACGTGGTGCGTGCCCGCACCGAGGTCGAGGATCTCGATCGGGGGATCCGCCGTTTGGAGAACGACGTAGACCAGGTCCGCCAGCGGGCCGCGCGGGACAAGCAACGCATGGAGTCCGGCGCGATCACGTCGTCCAAGGAGCTGGAGAGCCTCCAGCACGAGGTCGCGTCGCTCGCCCGCCGCCAGGGTGAGCTGGAGGACTCCGAGCTGGAGCTGATGGAGTCCCGCGAGGAGGCCGAGGCGCGGCTGAACGAGGCGCAGGCCCGGCTCGACGAGGCCACCGCGGGGCTCACCGACGCCGAGAAGCGGAGGGACGCGGCGTTCGCCGAGATGGATCAGTCCGCCGCCGACCGCACCGCCGAGCGGGGTCCGCTTGCCGCGTCGTTGCCCGTCGACCTGATCACGCTGTACGAGAAGATCCGCGCCACGCACAACGGCATCGGCGCGGCGATGCTCCGCGCGCGTCGTTGCGAGGGCTGCCGGTTGGATCTGGCCGGTAGCGACCTCAGCGCGGCGCGGTCGGCCGCCGAGGACGAGGTGCTGCGCTGCGAGGAGTGCCGCCGGATCCTGGTCCGCACCAAGGAGTCCGGTCTGTGAGCTGGCCCGACGTCGTCGTCGAGGCGGACGGCGGTTCGCGGGGCAACCCCGGTACGGCCGGGTATGGCGCGGTGGTGTTCGACGCCGCGACCGGAAGGTTGCTCGCCGAGCGGTCGGGCGCGCTGGGGATCGCCACCAACAACGTCGCCGAGTATTCGGGCCTGATTGCCGGCCTCCAGGCCGCGCTCGACCTCGGTGCCCGGCGCGTCGACGTCCGGATGGACTCGAAGCTCGTCGTCGAGCAGATGTGCGGCCGCTGGCAGGTGAAGCACCCGGCGATGAAGCCGCTCGCGGCGCGGGCCGCGGCGCTCGTGCGTCAGTTCGACGCGGTGCGGTTCAGCTGGATCCCGCGCGCCAAGAACACCGCCGCGGACCGGCTCGCCAACCTCGCGATGGATGGCGCGCCGGTCAACCGGGATCTCGCTGACGGGTCCGACGATCCCCTGGAGCCCGAACCAGGTGTGGATGAAACTGCGCTGGCCGGGCCTGCGCTGCATGGAGCGGTTGGCCGGCCGGGTCGGGGCGACGCGACGCCTGCTGGCGGCCCGGGGTGGGGTGCCGCAACGTCGGTGCCGACCTCGATGGTGCTGGTCAGGCACGGTGCGTCGGTGCTCTCGCCCGAGCGGCGGTTCTCCGGACGGGGCGACGTGCCGCTCAGCCCTGACGGTGCCGAACAGGCCCGAAGGGTGGCGACTCGGTTGGCCACTCGCGACGGCCTGAAGGCGGTGATCAGCTCGCCGCTGCGGCGTGCCCGCCGTACGGCGGAGGCTATCGCCGGCGGTCTCGGGCTGGACATCGTCGTGGATGACGACCTCATCGAGACGAACTTCGGCGAGTGGGAGGGCCACACGTTCGCCGAGGTGCGCGAGCGCTGGCCCGAGTTGCTCACCGAGTGGCTCGCATCGCCGGACGTGGCGCCGCCCGGCGGGGAGAGCTTCGCCGCGACGGCCGAACGGGTAATGCGCGCGCGGGACCGGCTGCTCGGTGCGTACCCGGCGGCGGCGATCGTGGTCGTGTCGCACGTGGGGCCGATCAAGACGCTGCTGCGCTCCGCACTCGACGCGCCGCCGCAGACGATGTTCCGCATGCAGATCGATGTCGCCAGCGTGTCCGAGGTCGACTGGTACCCCGACGGGCCCGCGACGGTGCGGCTGCTGAACGACGTGCATCATCTCGGTTAGCTGTTAGGCCCATGACGCGCCGGTACGTCGCGGGCCTGACCGCTAACCCAGCGCGCGGAACAGCAGCACCACGCCGACCGTGACGCCGAACGCAACGACCGTCCAGCGCAGCACCGCCGAAGGCAGGCGCCGCGCGACCTGCGCGCCGAAGTAGCCGCCGGCGATCGTGGCCGGCGCCAGCACGGCCACCGACGGCCACGACACCGGCCCGAACAGGGCGAAGACGACGACGTTGGCGATGCCGACCGTCGCAGAGAGGACGTTCTTCAGCGCGGACACGCGGCGCAGCTGCTCGTCCAGGACCAGGGCGAGGACGGCGAGCAGCACGACGCCGAGCGCCCCGCCGAAGTAGCCGCCGTACACCGCGCCGAGGCCGGTCAGGGTCTGCAGGACCAGCGTGCGACGGCCGGGGGAGAGGTCGCGGGGGTGGCCGATGAGCGACTGGAGCCGCGTCTGGAAGGCGAGGATCGTGGCGGCGCCGAGTACGAGGAACGGCACGATGAGGTCGAACGCACGAGCCGGCGTCACCAGCAGCAGCACCGCGCCGACGACCGAGCCGATGACGGCGGCAGGCAGCAGCTGGATCGCGCGCCGGCCTTGCCCGCTCAGGTCCTTGCGGCTGCCCGCGACGCTCGCGACGTACCCGGGGCAGATCGCCATCGCGTTGGTAACGTTCGCCGTGACCGGGGCCAGTCCCGTGGCCAGCAGTGACGGGAACGTGATCAGCGAACCGCCGCCGGCCACAGCGTTGACGGCGCCGGCCACCAGGCCCGCGCCGAGCAGCAACCCCACATCGCCGATCTGCATGGAGTGGCCAGATTACGGCGGTGCGCCGTGTCGCCCTCGCGCGGGAAACCCGTGTCGCCACCGGCGCGGGAAGCCGGGCCACCCTGCGGGCGAGACCGGTGCCGCTCCACAGGCGAAACCCGTGCCGCCCTGCGGGCGAAACCGGCGCCGCTCCGTAGGCCGAATCGGACTTTCCGGGAAGCCGTGCCTACGTCGGGCATGACTGCCCCGATTTGCGCAGCAAGTCCGTTTCGGGTGGGCGGGTTCGGTGTGGCTCGGTGACAGCCGGTCGCCTCGTGGCGGCGCAGGGCGCAGGGTGGTGAGGGCCTTGTCGTAGAGTTGACGTACGGCGGACGAGTCGGCCGGGCGGTCGCGTCGGCGCCTTCGGGCGCCGCCGAGGAACGTCCGGGCTCCACAGGGCAGGGTGGTTGTTAACGGCAACCCGGGGTGACCCGCGGGAAAGTGCCACAGAGAACAAACCGCCAGGTCGCTTCGGCGGCCGGGTAAGGGTGAAACGGTGGTGTAAGAGACCACCAGCACCCCGGGTGACCGGGGTGGCTTGGTAAACCCCACCTGGAGCAAGGTCAGGATGGGGTCCTTCGGGGCCCCTGCGCAGGCGTTTGAGGGCGGCCCGCCCGAGCCTGCGGGTAGACCGCTAGAGCCTGCCGGCGACGGCAGGCCGAGATGGATGGCCGCCGGTCGGGGCAGTGCCGCAAGGCGCCCCGGCTACAGGACCCGGCGTACAGGCCGACTCGTCCGCCACCGCCCGCTCGTTGGGCTAGGCGCGCCTCTGGCCTGCCGTGATGCGCCATCGCTGACGGTCGACGCTGGTCCGCGTCGGTTCGGTTCGACGCTGTGGCGCCCTGGACGCGCCCTGCTGCGACGCGTCCGAACTCCCCAGAACCAGTCGGATTTTCGCGCACCACCCGCCGCGACCTGCGCAGCGCGTCATCAGGAGTAGTCAGCTCCTGCCCCGCTCGTGACGCCCGCTGTCCGGTCGTGGTCGGCGATACCACCAGCGTATCGTGTGTAGCGCCGGCCTGCGAAACTGGTGATGTGACCAGCGATTACTCTGAGAATGCGTACTCCGACGACAGTGTCCTCTGCGGCGAGTGCGGACGGCGGCAGTCGCTTGACTCCAATGGCGACGCCCCGGGGTGGCTCTACGTCGAGATCGACAGGGACGTAGGCATGCCCATCGACAAGGAATTCTGCTCCCAGCAACACGCCGCGGATTGGCTGCAGAAGCCGCTCCTCCTGAGCCCAAGCCATTCTCCGTGCCAGACAGGACCCCGAAGGAGCGGCTGCAATTGGGCGTGCGTGTGGTGCTGGTCCTGTATGGAATCGCCGCGGTGGTCATCGGCACCTGGACTCTGGTCCAGTGGGTGACACCTGACTCATAGTCGGCTCGCGCCGATCCCGTCCCCGTCGTCCCGCCGCTGACCAGCGCGGCGTGCTGGTCATGGTGGCCTCGGCCTGCCCGGGATGACGGCGACGGGATGGCCAAGCAACCGCACTCGGGCTGTTCACCGAACTGTGATCGAGGGCTGAGACCGCTGGGTCGCGCCCGGCTGGAACCGTCCATTTGGGGACTACGTCGGGGAAGGAAACGCTACCCGGCGACTGCGTAGGGTTCTCCTTCCCCGAGTATTCGACTGTGGATGGTGGTGCCGCGGGGCCCACAGGACCGCTGCCGAGCCGGGCGTCGCGACCGAGCCGCACCGCCCAGCCGGGCGCGGACTCGGCCCCGACCCGCACGTCGACACCTGCGAGCCCGGTCGGCAGAGTAGCGCTCGGCCTCGTGCTGCAAGGACCGCCGCGCCGGTCTCGATGGAGGAGCGCTCCCGCGACCGTATCAGCGGCCGTTGAGCAGTGGCAGGGTTGCCGTTCCGATCGGGAGCCGTCCGAGCGGCAGCGGCGGGAGCTTGCCGACCGGGATCGCCGGCTCGCCGCAGCGGTGCGACCTGCGGCTCGGCTTCCACCGATGCGGCGACCAGCACGGGTGCTGGCCCACGCGTCGGCGGAGCGCCCGCCGAAGTCGCCGGTCGAGCGGCCGCACGAGCGGCGGTCGAGCCGCGTGCCGAGGCGCCCGCCCGAGCTGGCCGAGCGCCGAGCCGAGCGCCGGCACGAAGTGCCCGCGCCGAGCGGCCGCACAAGCGCTGGCCGAGCGGCTGCACCGGACGCACGGCGCGCGAGCGCCACGGCGCGGCCAGTGACGCGGCGTCAGTCGCGCAGTCCGTCGGCGCGCGACGCTCGGCTAGACGCTGGACCCGCCGACGACCACACCAACCAGGCCGCCGCAAGGCCGGTTCGTGACGGTCGTAGCTAGATCAAGCTTGTGAAAGCTCTTGATCTGACGCGGAGCGGGCCACCCCTCAGAAAGGCATGTGGGCTAGGGAGGGGTGGAACTCGCCCCTGATGAAGTTGGTGTCGCTGCCGACCCACAGGCCAGCGGTGGTGGCGTAGAGATCCTTGCCGCCGATGCCGCCCTCCTTGCCCGGGTTCCAGGGCAGGGCCAGGCCAGTGACCGGGTGGATGGCGCCGATGCCCGGCCGCGCGACTGCGCCTGGGCCCGCGGAGTTGTTACCGTAGAAGTTGTTGAGCCAGCGCTGGTGGCCCTGCACGTACACGGCGGGTCCGGTGACGGCGACCGAGGTGAGGGTGTCGCCGCCGGTGTAGTTGATCCAGACGGGCTTGGTGGGGGCGGGCACGTTGGTGTTGAAGCGGGCGGCGGCGTCGCAGATGGACGTGCCCCGGTGCGCAGCGGTCATCACCGAGCCGCCGGTGGCGGTGAGGACGAACCAGCTCCCGTCCCAGGTGAAGTCGACGTCGGTGAGGTATCCGGGCGCGGCGGAGTTGGCGCACATGCGCTCCAGCGGCACGTAGCGCCAGGCGTTGACGGTGGCCTTCGTGGCCCAGAGCGTGAGCATGAACGCGCGGTAGCGGCGCTGGCCGCCGATGCTCGTGAAGTTGCCGATGCCGACGAGGTAGGCGCCGTTGGGGCTGATCGCGATGCGGTCGACCCCGAGTAGGGCCGGCGTTGGAGGCGAGCACGCCGGCGGCCGGCAGGTTCACGTAGAAACCGTCCTTACCGGTGGTGGGGAAGACCGCGATGAGCCCCTTGGGGAACGTGCCCGCGAGGTAGAGCCGCCCGCCGACGATGCGCGCGTCGGTGACCTTGCCGGACGGCAGCGCTGCGTTGAAGTTGGGGTCGACCGCGCCGGTGGCGCCGTCGAGCTTGACGATGCCGCGCCGCGCCACCCCGTTGACGACGGTGAACTGGCCCGCGACGTAGACGGCGGTGCCGCTGGAGGTGATCGCCCAGACAGGACCGTTGATGTTCGGCGCGAAGCCGGTGAGCAGGCCGGTCGTGGCGTTGAACGACATCAGGTTGTAGCGCCGGTGGGTGGCGGCCTGGTTGACGTTGCGGACCTTGCCGAACGCGCCGCCCGCGTACATCGTGGTGCCGACCTGGTGAAACGCGTGCACGGCCGCGTCGGCCACGGTGGCGGGGTCGTCGATGACGTGCGGCGTGAAGTCGGCCGGGTTGTCGGAGACCACCCTGGGGTGCTGGATGGAGGCGTTGGCTTGCGGCAACGCGGTTCCTACGAGGACTCCGGCGGTGAGCAATACGGCTAACGACAGCGTGCGCCGGCTGCGCAGGAACGACATCAATACCCCCATGCGGGATGCGGTGAAGCTCGGATCGTACGCCGGGCCTGCGACAGTCGTGACCCCGCCTCGTGCGCCGGTGGCGATTGTGACCGATCGGCTGACCCTCTCCTGAGCTGAGTGGCCGGTGCGCCGTGCGGAGTGTTGGGGTCGCCAGGCGGCGCGAGACCTGATGAGGTGAGACCTGTACCTGCCGCCGTTTCGGAAGGTGATCACCGTGAACCACACCTACAGCGTCAGCGAGATCGTCGGGTCCTCATCCGAGTCGATCGACCAGGCGATCCGCAACGCGATCACCCGCGCCAACACGACCATCCGGAACCTGGACTGGTTCGAGGTGACACAGATCCGCGGTCACATCGCCGACGGACAGGTCGGCCACTTCCAGGTCGGGCTCAAGGTGGGATTCCGCCTGGAGGACGGCGCCTGACTGCTCCGTTGCGGCGGGGCTCCCCGTTGGCCGGGCGGGCCGTGGGGCGGGCGTTGTGATGGAGTGGGGAGCACCCGACCGGGAGGCTCTCCAGATGACGTCGCTCGCCCGCCGCATGTGGCGGCTCCTCGAACCTGTCCACGCCGTCACCTACTTCGCGCCCGAGGCCCGCCAGGCCACCGACGCGCTCGGCCTGCGCGGCGGCTGGATGAGCTACTTCGCGTCGCGGTCAGCGCCGCTGGGCGCCGCCAGTGCGGAGCTGGTCACCGCGACGTTCTACAACTTCCACCCGGCGATGGTGGCGCGGGCTATCCCGGACGCATGGTCGTTGGCGTCGCCGGAAGCGATCCTGGACGCCCGGCTGCGCGCGATGGATGCCGCGCTGCGACGGATCCTCGGCGCGATCGTCGACAGCAAGGAACTTGCCGAGGCCGCCGAACTGGCGCGCCGCGCCGCCGGGCTCGCCTCCACCGCCGGCCGCCCGCTCGCCGCCGCCAACGCGGCACTGCCGTGGCCGAGCGAGCCGCACCTCGTGTTGTGGCAGGCGCTCACGATCCTGCGCGAGCATCGGGGCGACGGGCACGTGGCGGCGCTCGTCTGCGCCGGCCTGGACCCGTTGCAGGCGCACGTCACGTTCTCACAGGCCGGCGGCCCGCCGAAGGACATGCTGCTGTTCGCCCGCAAGTGGTCGGAGCAGGAGTGGGCCGATGCCGAGGACGGGCTCCGCGCGCGCGGTCTCGTCGACTCCTCCGGTGTGGCGACACCCGCTGGTGTCGAGCTGCGCGCCGAAGTGGAGAGGGTGACGGACGAACTGGCGGCCGCGGTGTGGCGCGCGGCCGGGCCTACCGACACCGATCGTCTCGCCGAGCTGGTCCGTCCGATGTCGAACCTCATCGTCAGCAGTGGAGCGCTGCCGATGCCGAACCCGATGGGCCTGGACTGGTCGGACGTCGCCGACCTCTGATCCCGGCGCGCGGGACTGTGGCGCCCGGGGCTTCGCGCGGGGCGTGGTGCGCCGGGCGGTGGTGCGCGCGGCCGTGGGGCCTTACCCCGCGCGGACCGTGGGCCTGACCCCGCGCCGGGCCGTGGGGCCTTACCCCCTGAATGTTCCCGACAGGGTGTGCGCACGCGCTGTCGGGAACATTCAGGGGGTGCCCGCGATACCCCTAGGGGGTATAGTGGGCGGCCATGGAGGTGGATCAGATGGATCATCACGGCCACACGGCAACGAATCACCAGTCGCTGACGAGGCAAGCGGTGAGCGCCACCCTGCACTGCCTCACCGGATGTGCGATCGGTGAGGTGCTCGGCCTGGTGATCGCCAGCGCGCTCGGATGGAGCGTCGCGCCGTCTATTGCGCTCGCAGTGGCGCTGGCGTTCGTCTTCGGCTACTCGTTCACGGTGGTCCCGGTGCTGCGGGCAGGGCTTTCGCTGCTGCCGGCGCTCGGGGTGGCGCTCGCCGCCGACACGCTCTCGATCACGGTGATGGAGATCGTCGACAACCTGGTGATCGTGGCCGTCCCGGGTGCCATGGAGGCCGGTCTCGCCAGCCCGCTGTTCTGGGGCAGCCTTGCGTTCGCGTTGGCGGTGGCGTTCGTGGTCACGGTTCCGGTGAACAGGTGGCTGATCGCGCGGGGCAAGGGCCACGCCGTCACGCACAAGTACCACTGAGCGGCGGCGCATAGGCTTCGCCGGCACCGGATGCGCGTTACGGGTAGCGTGGCCGGCGGCCGTCGTGCTGGCCACCACCGTCGCTCACTCGACCCGCCACCACTCGCTGAACTGTCGGTGCCGCGGACCTGAGCACAACGTGTTCGTCCGCCACATTCCGCCATCCCCATTGCCATGCTCATCGGAGTTCTGGCCACAAGATGTTCCGGTGGGCAAGCCGCCCACGCGGAATCCGCCGGCGACATGATCGTCCACCGTCGTGAGGCGGACAAGGCATTGTCGGCGGGGACGCCGCACGCGCGGCCGCTCGCCGAACGCCTCAAGGCCGCGCAGGATCCGGAGATGGCGACGATGTCCGGCTGGCTCCGCAAATGGGGCGAAGACGTGCCCGCGGAGGACGCCGGAAGTCACCACGCGATGCCCGGAATGGCGTCGGCGGAGGAACTGGCGTCGTTGGAAAAGCCACCGGCGAACGAGGCCGACCGCCTCTTCCTGACGCTGATGATCAAGCACCACGAGGGCGCCGTGGAGATGTCGCGGGACCAGCAGCGCAGCGGAAGAGAACGCTCGCTGCTGCTGCGGTGGCGTGGAGCCCGCCGCGGGTGCAGAGTGGACCCATGGCTGACATCGGATCGACGGCGTTCTACTGGTGCGTGAAACATTCTCGTGTGGAGACCGGCGACGACGTGTGTCCCGGACGTGAACGGCTCGGCCCGTATCGCACGGAATCCGAGGCACAGCAAGCATTGCAGCGTGTCCAGCAGCGGAATCAGGAGTGGGACGCAGAGGACGAACGCTGGGAAAATGGCGGCTGAGTAGGGCTATTGCGCCGCCAGGAAATTCGGCGTGGCATATTGACATGGTCATCAGTCGGATCTGTTATGGAAACGATAACGCCCCTCAAGGAGGCTGGAGATGGCCGCAGCGACGAAGTCCGCCGCTCGTAAGACGGTGGCGAAGAAAGCCGCTGGGAAGGTCGCCACGAAGAAGGCGGCGCCCGCGAAGACAGCGGTGAAGAAGGTCGTCGCGAAATCGACGGCGAGGAAGGGTGCGACGTCGACCTCCGCGGTGAAGAAGGCAGCGACGAAGAAGACGACCACAGCGAAGACCGCCACGGCGAGATCCACGGTGGCGAAGAAGACGCAAGCCGCGACGAAGACGGCCGCGAAGAAGGCGCCGGCCACGCGGGCCGCGGTCAAGACGGCGCCGGCCGCCAAGTCCACTGTGACCAAGACGGCGACGAAGACGGCAGCCAGAAAGACCACCGCCAAGGCGACGGCGGTGCGGAAGACGGTGGCGACGGCGGCCAAGACGGCGCCGGCCAAGAAGACCGCCGCCAAGGCGACCGTCACCAGGAAGGCGGTCGTCAAGAAGACTGCCGCGAAGACCGCCACCGGCAAGGAAGATCGCGCTGGCCAAGAAGGCCCCCGCCGCGAAGACCGCACCGGCGAAGAAGACCGCGCTGGCCAAGAAGGCACCCGCCAAGAGGGCCCCCGCCGCCAAGACCGCACCGGCGAAGAAGGCGCCGGCCACGAAGCGCACCACGGCCAAGACCGCGCTGGCCAAGAAGGCACCTGCCAAGAAGGCGCCCGCCGCCAAGACCGCACCGGCGAAGAAGGCGCCGGCCACGAAGCGCACCACGGCCAAGGCGGCTGGCGAAGAAGGCGCCGCCGGCCAAGCGCAGCACGGCCACGAAGAAGGCGGCGCCGGCCACGCGCGCGGCCGCCAAGAAACCGGCGCGTTGATCCGCGGGGCTGGCACAGTCTGATAGGAACGGACGGTGCCAGCCCATCGAGTCAGCGCCCCCGACATCGACTTCACCGCACTGCGCCGTGAACTCGACCTTCCCGAGCACTTCCCCACGGAGGTGCTCGCCGAAGCGGAGCAGGTGGCGGCTGCACCGCCACGGCCCGGGACGGATCTGACCGACGTCCCGTTCGTGACGATCGACCCGATCGGCGCGCGCGATCTCGATCAGGCGATGCACCTCAGCGCCAGCGGTTCGGGATACCGGATCCATTACGCGATCGCGGACGTGGCCGGCTTCGTCAAGCCCGGCGGCGCGATCGACGCCGAGGCGCAGCGTCGCGGCCAGACGCAGTACTTCCCGGACGCGCGCGTGCCGCTGCACCCGACGGTGTTGAGCGAGGGCGCCGCGAGTCTGCTTCCCGGCGAGACGCGGCCGGCCGTCGTGTGGACGATCGACCTGGACGACACCGGCGAGGCGGTCGCCGTGGACGTGCGCCGCGCGCTGGTCCGCAGCACGGCGCAGCTCGACTACGTGGGCGTCCAGGCGGATCTCGACGCCGGACGCCTCCCCGAACCGATCGCGCCCCTTGCCGAGATCGGCAGGCTCCGCCTCGACCGTGCGGCTCGCCGTGGCGCGATCGACCTCAACCTTCCCGATCAGGAGGTGCAGGAGGTCGCAGGCGGCGGCTGGAAGCTGACGTTCCGCGCGCCGCCGGCCGTCGAGGAGTACAACGCGCACATCTCGCTGCTCACCGGCGAGTGCGCGGCGAGGATCATGCTCGACGGTGGGATCGGCCTGCTGCGCACGTTGCCACCGGCGGATCCCCGCGACGTGGAGCGGCTCCGCGGGGCGGCTCCCGCACTCGGCGTCGACTGGCCGGACGGCGCTACCCCGAGTGCGGTGATCGCCTCGGTGGACCCGTCCGATCCGCGCGGCGCGGCTTTCCTCGACCTGGCGGCGTCGTTGCTGCGCGGCGCGGCGTACACCCCGTTCGACGGCGCCCCGCCCGAGCAGCCGTTGCACTCGGCCGTCGCCTCGGCGTACGCGCACGTCACCGCACCGCTGCGCCGTCTCGCCGACCGGTACGCCACCGAGATCTGCCTCGCGCTGAACGCCGGCGTCGACGTGCCGGAGTGGGCGCGCGCCGCCCTGCCGGGTCTGCCCGAGGCGATGGCGCGCTCTGACAAGCGCTCGCACGAGGTGGAGCGCGCCGTCATCGACCTGGCCGAAGCGATGGTGCTCGCCGGGCGTACCGGGGAGCTGTTCGACGCGGCCGTGGTCGAGCTGAACGGTGACGGTGCGACGGTCGTGCTCGACGATCCGGCGGTGCGGGCGAAGTGCACCGGCACCGGCTTCCACCTCGGCAGCCGGGTCAAGGTGCGGCTGGCGCAGGTCGTCGCGTCGACGCGCAAGGTCCGGTTCGAACTCGTCGGCCGCCGCGTGCCCTAGGGCTTCGGCCGGCCCAGCCCGGCGCTGCCGGCGTTGTCGTACACGCCGCGCGCATGCAACAACGGCATGCGCTCCTCCTCCGCCTTGGCAGCCCCACGCTGGACTCGGCCTCGGGCCCGCAAACGTCAGTGGACACAGCACTAGTGATCTTCGTCGCGTGCCTCCGGAGCGTGCGACCCGCGGTGACAGGATGGGGCTGATCAGGACGGCCGTACCCAGGAGGACTCGATGACCAGCACGCCGACCGCCGACCAGACCCTGGACGTGACGACGCTGGTGGTCGGCGTCCTCGGCGGCACCGGCCCGCAGGGCAAGGGCCTGGCGTACCGGCTGGCCGTCGCCGGTCAGCAGGTGCTGGTCGGCTCCCGGGACGCGGCACGCGCCGAGTCCGCTGCGGCCGAGCTGAACGCGCTGGGCGTCGGAACCGAGATCAGCGGCTCCGACAACGCGACGGTCGCGGCGAAGGCGGACATCGTCATCGTTGCGGTGCCGTGGGACGGTCACGGCGCGCTGCTGGAGTCGCTGCGCGACCAGCTCGCAGGCAAGGTCGTCGTGGACTGCGTCAACCCGCTCGGCTTCGACAAGCAGGGTGCCTACGCGCTCCCCGTCGCCGAGGGCAGCGCCGCGCAGCAGGCCGCCGCGCTGCTGCCGGACAGCCGGGTGACGGCCGCCTTCCACCACATCAGCGCGGTGCTGCTCCTCGATCCGGAGGTGCCGCAGATCGACACCGATGTCCTCGTGCTGGGTGAGGACCGCGCGGCCACCGACCTGGTCGCGGCGCTCGCCGGCCGGATCCCCGGCATGCGGGGCGTCTACGCCGGACGGCTCCGCAACGCGCACCAGGTGGAGGCGCTCACGGCGAACCTGATCTCGGTCAACCGGCGGTACAAGGCGCACGCGGGTGTGCGCGTCACGGATGTCTGAACTCCTCGACGATCTGGGTGAGCCGCTGCGGCTCGCCCGATCGCCGCAGCGGGTGGTCTCGCTGGTGCCGTCGCTCACCGAAGCCCTCGCCGTCACGGCTCCGGGCCTGCTCGTCGGCGCCACCGACTACTGCACCCGGCCCGCTGGGCTCGCGGTGCGGCGGGTCGGCGGGTCGAAGTGGCCGGACCTGGACCGGATCCAGGCGTGCCGGCCGGATCTCGTCGTCGCCAACGCCGAGGAGAACCGGCGTGAGGACGTGCAAGCCCTGCGCGACGCCGGTTTCGCGGTCTGGGTGACGAACCCGCGCACTCTCGCAGCGGCGTTCACGAGCCTGGCCAGGCTGTTCGCCGCCTGCGGTCTCGATCGTCCACAATGGTGGGACGAGGCGCGGAAGGAGTGGGCGCCGACGTTCGACGGCCACGCGGTGACCCGCCGGGCCGCGGTGCCGATCTGGCGGCGTCCCTGGATGGTGCTCGGGCGCGACACGTTCGCCGGTGACGTACTCGCGCACCTGGGTGTCGGCAACGTCTTCGCCGATGCGGACGAGCGCTACCCGAAGACGTCGATCAGCGGGATCCTCGCCCGCGAGCCCGACCTGATCGTGCTGCCGGACGAGCCGTACGCGTTCAGCGCCACCGACGGTCCGGATGCGTTCGGCGCGGTGCCGACGGCGCTGGTCAGCGGGCGGCACCTCACCTGGTACGGACCGTCGCTCGTGGAGGCACGCGACGTGCTGGAGCGGGCCCTCGACTTTCGGACTTTTGAGGGTTGAGGCAGGCCGCCGACCCTCAAAAGTCCGAAACTCGGCGGGCGGGCGGGCTCAGTGGAAGGTGTGCTCGTCCGCCGGGAACGCGCCGCCGCGCACCTCGTTCGCGAACTCCTCGACCGCGCCGGTGAGGATGCCGCGCATGTCGGCGTACTGCTTCACGAACCGTGGGAGCTTGCCGCCGCGCAGCCCGGCCATGTCCTGCCAGACCAGCACCTGCGCGTCGCAGTCGGGGCCGGCGCCGATGCCGACGGTGGGGATGCGCAGCTCGCCGGTGATCTTCTTGGCGACCTCGGCCGGCACCATCTCCAGCACGACCGCGAACGCGCCGGCGTTGGCGAGGGCCAGCGCGTCGGCCACGAGGCGGTCGCCGTCGTCGCCGCGTCCCTGGACCCGGTAGCCGCCGAAGACGTGCTCGTGCTGCGGCGTGAACCCGATGTGCCCCATGACGGGGATGCCGGCGCCGGTGAGCGCCTCGACCTGTGGCGCCACCCGCTGGCCGCCCTCCAGCTTCACCGCGTGCGCGCCGCCCTCCTTCATGAACCGGACGGCGGTGGCGAGTGCGTGCGTGGGCGAGGCCTCGAACGAGCCGAACGGCATGTCGGCGATGACCATCGGCCGCGTGGTGCTGCGGACCACGGCACGGACCAGCGGCAGCAGCTCGTCGACGGTGACAGGCAGCGTGGTCTCGTTGCCGAACACGTTGTTGGACGCCGAGTCGCCCACCAGCAGCACCGGGATGCCGGCGTCGTCCCAGAGCCGGGCCGTGTACTGGTCGTATGAGGTGAGCATCGGCCAGCGCTCGCCGCGTTCCTTGGCCGCGAACAGGTCGCGGGTGCGGATCCGCCGCCCTACCGCGCCGCCGTACAGGCTGGGCTCAGACATCATCGTCTCCTCTCCCTCGAGGCCCGTAGCGGGTCCCCGGGTGCATCAGGACGAATGGTCGCACAGAACGTCCACGGCGTTGCCGGACTGTTAACTCCGCCACATCGCCCCCTCGGTTTGGGCGATCTTTCCGGCGCTATGACGCCAGAAAGATCGCCCAAACCGGCAGGCGGGTCAGTGGGTCTCGCGCCACCGGTTCGTGATCGGCAGACGGCGGTCGCGGCCGAACGCCTTCAGGCTGATCTTGGTACCCGGGGCGGACTGCCGGCGCTTGTACTCGGCGATGTCCACCAGCCGCAGCACGCGGTCGACGGTGTTCTCGTCGTATCCGGCTGCGAGCACCGTGGCGCGGCCCGCGTCGGCGTCGATGTAGAGCGCGAGGATCGCGTCGAGCACCTCGTAGTCCGGCAGCGAGTCGGTGTCGACCTGCCCGGGGCGCAGCTCGGCGGAGGGCGGCTTGGTGATCGAGTTCTCCGGGATCGGCGGCGTTTCGCCCCGTTCGGCGGCGGACTCGTTGCGCCAGCGGGCCAGCTCCCACACGAGCGTCTTGCGCACGTCCTTGATGGGAGCGAACCCGCCGACCGAGTCGCCGTAGAGCGTGGAGTAGCCGACCGCGTACTCGCTCTTGTTGCCGGTGGTGAGCACGAGGTGCCCCTCCTCGTTGGAGAGGCCCATCAGGATCACGCCACGGACACGCGCCTGCAGGTTCTCCTCGGCCAGGCCGGTGAGCTTGAGGTTCGCCAGGTACGCGTCGACCATCGGGGCGATCGGCACCGTGCGGTAGTGCAGGCCGGTGCGCGCGGCCAGGTCGGCGGCGTCGTCCCTGGAGTGCTCGGAGGAGTACCCGCTGGGCATCGAGACGCCGTACACGTTCTCGGCGCCGAGCGCGTCGACGGCCAGCGCGGCGCAGACCGCCGAGTCGATGCCGCCGGAGAGCCCGAGCACGACCGACGAGAACCCGTTCTTGCGGACGTAGTCACCCAGGCCGGTGACCAGCGCCGCCCACACCTCGGCGGCGTCGGCGATCCGCTCGGTGATCTCGCCGGGCCGCGCGGGGCCGACCGGATCTCCAGGCTGCACGGTGAGCACCGGCCGCTCGACGCGGACGTCACCGGCGGGGCCCGATCAGGTCGCTCGTGGCGGCCGGCAGGTCCAGGTCGAGGACGAGCAGGTGCTCGGCGAACTGCGGCGCCCGCGCCAGCACCGTGCCGTCGGCGCTCACCACCACCGAGTCGCCGTCGAAGACCAGCTCGTCCTGGCCGCCGACCATGTTCACGTACGCGAGGGTGGCGCCGGCCTCGGCCGCGCGGCGCCGCACGAGTTCGAGCCGCACGTCGTCCTTGTTCAGCTCGTACGGCGACCCGTTGATGACGACGACCAGCCCGGCCTGCGCCAGGCCCGCCGCGGCGATCGGGCCGCCGTCCTGCCAGATGTCCTCGCAGATCACGGTGGCGACGTCGACACCGCCGATGCGGATCACGTTCAGGTGCGACCCGGCGATGAAGTAGCGGTCCTCGTCGAACACGCCGTAGTTCGGCAGGTGGTGCTTGAACGACGTGGCGACGACCTCGCCGCCGGCCAGCAGCGCGGCGGCGTTGCGGGGGCCGCCGTCCGACTCGGATCCGACGCCGGGTTGCACAGGGCCGTCCGCATCGAGGTAGCCGACGATCGTCGGCAGGTCGCCGAGGCCCGCGTCAGCCAGGTCACCGGCCAGCTTCTCCAGCGCGGCGCGGCTGGCGGCGGAGAACGTCTCGCGGAACACCAGGTCCTCGACGGGGTACCCGGTGAGCACCATCTCGGGGAACGCGAGAAGGGTGGCGCCGGCCTCGCGGGCGCGGCGGGCCCACTCCAGGACCAGCGACGCGTTGCCGGTGATGTCGCCGACGGTGGGGTTGACCTGGGCGAGAGCGAGTCGGAGCTGCGGCATACCGCTATCTTCGCGCAGCCCGCGCGCGGCGTGACCCGGGTGTGCCGAGCGCCACGCCGCCACGCGGCCCACGCACCGGCCGGGGACCGCCTGTCGGCGGCCGTATGCGGTTGGATTCCGCAGCCAGCTGCGGAATCCAACCGCACCCGCCGGGGGCTACTTGGCTCCGCAGGCCTGGTTGATCGCGCCGGCGAGCTCGGAGTACTTCACGGACTGCCCGCTGAACGAGTCGGGGTTGGCGGCCCAGCCGGCGACCGCGGCGTCGAGCGCCTCGATGCCCGCCTTGACGTCGGCGTCCTTCGCCTTGCTCGCCTGCTCCTCCAGGCTGGTGTGAAGCGCGCTGAACTCGCTGGTCACGGCCATCTTGAGCTTCTGGGCCGCGGCCGGGTCGTTCGGGTTCTTGACGACCTCGGAGGCGACGTCGTTGACCTTCGTGATCCGCTCGTTCGTGGCCTCGATCGTCTCCTTGCACACCTCGACGGTGTTGCTGGCCGTGTCGACGGTGTCCTTGGCTTCGTTGATCGTGTCGCAGCCGGTGCCGGCCAGCGCGAGAGCGGCCAGAAGGACGGTACCGGTGAGGACGCGGGACATGCTTCTCCTAGGAATCGACTCTTTGATCGCGGAGCGTATCCGACTCAGCGAACAGAAGCCGCACGTCGGCACGGCGGAGAGGCTCAGTCGTGACGTAACGTCGTCGTAACAGAGGCGGGGGAGACTCCGCGCAGGACTTCGACGCGAGGAGCGACGGCAGTGGACCGACAGCAGGAGTTCGTGCTGCGCACGCTGGAGGAACGGGACATCCGGTTCGTCCGGCTGTGGTTCACGGATGTCCTCGGCACGCTCAAGTCGGTGTCGGTCGCCCCGGCCGAGCTGGAGGCGGCGTTCGAGGAGGGCATCGGCTTCGACGGTTCGGCGATCGAGGGCTTCGCCCGGGTCTACGAGTCGGACATGATCGCGATCCCGGACCCGTCGACGTTCCAGGTCTTCCCGTTCGAGGCCGGCGGTCACGGTGAGTCGGCCCGCATGTTCTGCGACATCGTCATGCCGGACGGGTCGCCGTCCTGGGCCGACCCGCGGCACGTGCTGCGCCGCGCGCTGAGCCGGGCCGCGGAGAAGGGCTTCACCTTCTACACGCATCCGGAGATCGAGTTCTACCTGCTCCTGGGGCGTTCCGAACACGGCGAGCCGCCGGTGCCGGTCGACTCGGGCGGCTACTTCGACCACTCCACGCACTCGATCGCGCGTGACTTCCGCCGCCAGGCGGTGCTGGCGCTGGAGCGCATCGGCATCTCGGTGGAGTTCAGCCACCACGAGGTGGCGCCGGGCCAGCAGGAGATCGACCTGCGCTACGCCGACGCGCTCACGACCGCCGACAACATCATGACGTTTCGGCACGTCATCAAGGAGGTGGCGCTCTCACACGGCGTGTTCGCGACGTTCATGCCGAAGCCGTTCACCGACCAGGCCGGCTCCGGGATGCACACGCACCTGTCGCTGTTCGAGGGCGAGCACAACGCGTTCCACGACCCAGGCGACCCGATGAAGCTGTCGAAGATCGGCAAGTCGTTCGTCGCCGGTCTGCTGTACCACGCGCGTGAGTTCACCGCCGTGACGAACCAGTGGGTGAACTCGTACAAGCGCCTGATCTCCGGCGGCGAGGCGCCGACCTCGATCTGCTGGGGCCACCTCAACCGCTCGGCGCTGGTCCGGGTGCCGCTGTACGGCAAGGCGAACTCGGCCCGGGTCGAGATCCGCTCGCCCGACTCCGCCTGCAACCCGTACCTCGCGTTCGCCGCGTTGCTGGAGGCCGGGATGAAGGGCATCGAGGAGGGGTACGAACTCCCGCCCGGCGCCGAGGACGACGTCTGGTCGCTCACCGACGACGAGCGCCGCGCCGCGGGCTACGCGGACCTGCCGCACAACCTCTCCGAGGCGCTGCGGGTCATGGAGTCCAGCGAGTTCATGGCCGAGACGCTCGGCGAGCACGTGTTCGACTTCTTCCTGAAGAACAAGCGCGCCGAGTGGGACGAGCACCGCCGCCAGGTCACCGAGTTCGAGCGGATCAAGTACCTGCCGGTGCTCTGACCCTCTGCGCTTTGGGCGATCTTTCTGACGCTATAGCGCCAGAAACGTCGCCCGGATGAGTTAGCGTCCGGGCATGCGCCGAACGTGGCTGTCCCTTGTGCTCGTCCCCGTGCTCGCCGGCTGCCTGCCGGCCACGGGCAGGTGGCTCGAGGTCGATCCCGTGTTCGCCGCTGCCCGCACGGCGATCGTGGAGCTGGGCAAGGCGCCCGGCCTGCGGTACCGGGGCGACTCCGTCGACGTGCGGGTCACCGGCGCGGGGGAGGCGGTCGGCACGATCTCGCACGGTGGTCGGCGCGCCGAGCTGCTCGTCGTCGATGGCGGCACCTACGTGCGCGGCGGCAAGGAGATCTGGGGCGGCGACGATCGCGCAGACGCGTTCGCCGGACGGTGGGTCGCGTCCAACGACGATGTCGGCCCGCCCGTCCTGACACCGGAGAAGCTCGCCGCCGGCCTCACCGAGCAGTTCGTCACCGGCCACGCGCCCGCGCCCGTGTCCGGTCCACCGGCGGAGTCCACGATCGGCGATATGCGCGCCTGGCGGCTCTCCGTCGCGGGCGGCGACCTGTACGTCAGCGTGGCGGAGCCGCACCGCGTCCTGCGGGTCGACGCGCCGCTCGAAGGCGAACGCGTGAGGCTCGACGTCACCCCAGAGACTGAGGACTCGCTGGCGGACGTGCTCAGCGGCGTCGGAGCGGGTGCGATCGCGCTGGCGGCGAGCGGTGCGTACGACGCCCGCGTGCGGATCTCGTTCGTGGGCGCGCTCAGCGCGCCGTGCGGCGCGAACGGTTGCAAGGTCTCGGCGGTGGTCCGCAACGACTCGGCGTCGGCGGCGGTCGACGTGGTGCTGACGAGCAAGGTGACCAGCGGCAACGGGCTGCTCGCCAGCTGCGCCTCCGTGGCGAAGCCGATCGCGGCGGGACGGACCGCGCCGCTTGCGTGCCAGGCCGGCGGCGCGAGGTGGCAGACGTTCTACCAGCGGGCGACACGCCCGAGCAGTGCGCCGAAGACCACGCCGTACCTGGTCCGGGCCGTCGCGGTCGCCACAGCGAAGCCACCCGCTTCGGCGACATGCAGTGTCGAGACGAGCGTGACGCGCAAGGCGAAGCCGATGGCGGCGTGTCCGGAGCCGACGATCACGGACGAAGGCTTCGACCATTCCTGGAAGCATGCCAAGGAGTGGTGGGGTCGCACTCCAACCGGAGCTGACCGTGATGCGTGGCGACAGATGATCCTGACTGCGCAGCGCAGCACCAAGCGGTTCCCCTGGTCGGCCTACGGTACGCCCACGACCGCGCATCTCATCCGTGTCGGTGGGCGCTACTTCGTCGCACAATTCCATCGCGGCACCGGCGACTTGGTGACGGCGTTCGGTCCCAACGCTCGCCAGCTGCCGGCGATGCTCCGCCTGTTGGCCAAGTGAGCAGTCGTGGTCCGATTCCATCCTGACGCCCCGCATCTTTCGGTCGGCCTCTACTGCGAGCGGGTCACGGAACGTGAGGCGTTCGCGCTGCTCGCTGACGCGGTGCGGCGCTACGGTGCCGTCTCCAACGGTGCTGTCGAGGTTGTGCGGGCTGGTGTGGACTTCGACAGCCTCTACGACCTGTCACCTGAGGAACGTGTCGAAGCGGAGGTTGACCCCGCCGAGTTCGATCGGCTCGTTGCAGGCGGCGACCCAGCCCGGGCGGTTGTCCAAGCTGAGTTCATGACGGCTGAGGCGGGGCTGCTCGTCGTGTCCTACCTCCGGCGCGTCGGCGATGACCGGCACCCGGTCGAGGCGACCGTATACGCCGACACACTCGGCATCCCCGAGGAGATCTGGGAGCCCGGAGAGGCGGAGCGTGCGGGGGAGTTGGCGGCCTGGTTCCGTGGGCTGTCCCGCGCGGCCTGCGAGTACGTCGATCCGCTCTACGCGGAGCTGACGATTGAGAGCACCCTGCCGACCCCTTCACAGCTGATGGGCGGCGACCTGAGCAACGTGTTCGTCGCGGAGCGGCTCCTGACCGCCGATCCGCGGCTGGAACCGGACCTTCGGGCCATCTACGCGGACGGCGACGTCACCCGCTGGCGCAACGGGTTGTACTGCTCGAGCTGGGCGCCGTTCAACGAGAACGGCCGGAGCATGGCATACGACTCACATCAGACCTGGGAGATCGCCCGGCTGGTGGACGCGGCGATCCAGGAACTTCCAGCGGCGCCGTGAAACTTCCAGCGGCGCCGTGAGTCGATAGCCTGGCGGTGTGACCACCGCACGCATCCTCGTCGTCCAGAACGATCCCACCGACGACGCCCGCCGGCTCGGCGACTGGCTGGCGGGTGCCGGCGCGGAGCTCGTCACCGTGCGGCCGTACGACGGTGACGGACTTCCCGCCGACTTGACCGGGTACGACGCGCTGGTCGTGCTCGGCGGGGAGCAGGACGCCTTCGACGCGGCCGACGGCACACCCGCCGCGCCGTGGTTCCCCGCGCTGAAGGAGCTGCTGCGGGCCGCCGTGCGCCAGGCCACTCCGACGCTCGGCGTCTGCCTCGGCGGGCAGCTCCTCGCGGAGGCGTGCGGCGGGCGCGTCGGTCGCAGTGCGAACGGTCCCGAGATCGGCCCCGGACTCGTCGCCAAGCGCGACGCCGCCGAGAAGGACGCGCTGTTCGGCCCCGTCGCGTTCACCCCGGACGTGCTGCAGTGGCACGAGGACGAGATCAGCGTCCTGCCGCCCGGCGCGCTGCTGCTCGCCGCGTCGCCGCGCTTCCCGCACCAGGCGTTCCGCGTCGGCACGAAAGCATGGGGTCTCCAGTTCCACATCGAGTGCGACACGGCGATGATCGCCGGCTGGGCGGAGAGCGGCGCCGCGCGGCTCGACGAGCTGGGGCTCGACGGGGCGACCGTCGTGGCCCGGTGCGACGCCGTGATGCAGGACGTCGAGGAGGCGTGGCGCCCGTTCGCGGAGCGGTTCGTCGCCGTCGCCTCCGGGCGCGTGGGCACCACCTACCTTCCGGTTCTCTGATGCGGCCGGTCGGCGGCGGATCGGCCAGCTTGGCCCGGTTCGGGTTCGCCGACCCCCGGGTCGTCGCCCACCTGCTCGGCCCCGGCAGCGGCCTGCGCTGGTGGGATCCGCAACGCGGCGCCGTGGACGACGCGGCCGCCGAGGTGGTGGCCACGCTGGCCCGCGCCGACGATCCCGACCTCGCCGTGCGGGCGCTGCACCGGCTCGCCGCCGCGCAGGACGACCGGGAGGAGTTGCGCTCCGTGGTCGCCACGGACGAGGGGCTACGCGGCCGGCTGATCGGCATCCTTGGCGCCTCCGCCGCGCTCGGCGACCATCTGATCGCGAACCCGACGGAGTGGCGGCAGCTCATCTCGGACGACCGCACCGTCCTGGGTACCGACTTCGACACCGCCGACGACCTGCGCCACGCCTACCGGCGGTGCCTGCTCCAGATCGCCGCTCGGGACGTCACGGCGCCCAGCCACGACGGTGCCGACGTCGCAGAGATCACCGCGGAACTCTCTGATCTGGCGGCGGCCACGCTCGAAGCCGGGTTGGCGATCGCGGCCCGGGAACTGCCTGCGGACGCGCCACCGGCGCGTCTCGCCGTGATCGGCATGGGCAAGTGCGGCGGGCACGAGCTGAACTACGTCAGCGACGTGGACGTCATCTTCGTCGCCGAACCGGCCGGCGACGACGTCGACGTGACTGCCGCCCTGCGCACCGCCACCACGCTCGCGAGCACGATGATGCGGATCTGCCAGCGGGTCGCGTGGCCCGTCGACGCGGCCCTCCGGCCCGAGGGCAAGGACGGGCCGCTGGTGCGAACGCTCGCCAGCCACGCCGCGTACTACAAGCAGTGGGCACGTACGTGGGAGTTCCAGGCGCTACTCAAGGCTCGCCCAGTGGCCGGTGACCTCGCGCTGGCCCAGGAGTGGATGGATCTCGTCACGCCGCTGGTGTGGCACGCCGCCGACCGGCCCGGCGTGGTCGCCGACGTGCGTGCGATGCGGCGGCGGGTCGTGGACAGCCTCCCCGCGCGCGGCGCCGAACGCGAGATCAAACTCGGACCGGGTGGCCTTCGCGACATCGAGTTCGCCGTCCAGCTGCTCCAGCTCGTGCACGGACGCAGCGACGAGTCGCTGCGCACCGGCAGCACCCTCGACGCGATCCGTGCCCTCACCGACGGCGGCTACATCGGGCGCGCCGACGGCGAGGCGCTCGACCACTCGTACCGGTTCCTCCGCCAGATCGAGCACCGGCTGCAGCTCCAACGGCTGCGGCGTACCCACCGGCTGCCGGACGACGAGAACGGGCTGCGCTGGCTCGCCCAGGCTCTCGGGTTCCGCGGCGACGCCCGCGCACTGGCCGTGGAGCGGTTCCACGCCGAGTGGTCCCGGCACGCCCGCGAGGTGCGGCGGCTGCACGAGAAGCTGTTCTATCGGCCGTTGCTGGAGGCGGCCGCGAGCGTCACGACCGACGCGCGTCCGGCTCACCCCCGACGCCGCCCGCGCGCTGCTGGAGGTGCTCGGCTTCGCCGATCCGGGCGGGGCGCTGCGCCACATCGAGTCGCTCACGGCGGGCGTGAGCCGGCGGGCGGCGCTGCAACGGGCGCTGCTGCCCACGATCCTGCAGGCGTTCGCCGACGCGCCCGACCCGGACGCCGGCCTGCTCGCTTACCGTAAGGTGTCCGACCGGCTCGGCCAGACGCCCTGGTACCTGCGGCTGCTGCGCGACGAGGGACTGGTCGCGGTGCGGTTCGCCCGCGTGCTCGGCACCAGCCGGTACGTCGCCGACCTGCTCGGACGTGATCCGGAGGGCCTGCGGCTGCTCGCCGACGACTCCGAGCTCGTCCCGCGCACGCCCGAGTCGCTGCGCGGTCTGCTGAACTCCGCCGTCGAGCGGTACACCGACGCGCCGGAGCCGGGCGTGGTCGCCGCCCGCGCGCTGCGCCGCCGCGAGCTGCTGCGCATCGCGTGCGCCGATCTGCTGGACAAGGTCGACACGGTGCAGGTCGGTCAGGCGCTCACCGACGTCACCGACGCCGTCCTCGCCGCCGCGCTGAAGGTCGCGACCCGCTCGGTCGTGCGCGCACGCGGTTGGAACGCGCTGCCCGCGACGATCGCGATCATCGGCATGGGACGCCTTGGCGGCGGCGAGATGTCGTACGCGTCGGACGCCGACGTGATATTCGTCCACGAGCCGGCGCCCGGGGTTCGCGACGCGGAGGCCGCCGGAGCCGCTGCCGCCGTCGCCGAGGAGATGCGGCGGCTCCTGGCGGCTCCCGCGCCGGACCCGCCGGTCGGCCTCGACACCACGCTGCGCCCGGAAGGCCGGCAGGGCCCGCCGAGCCGCAGCCTCGCGTCGTACGCCGAGTACTACCGGCGGTGGTCGCACATCTGGGAGGCCCAGGCGTTGCTGCGGGCCAGGCCGGTGGCCGGCGACGCGGGCCTGGGCGAGCGGTTCCTCAAGCTCGTCGACCCGATCCGGTACCCGGCGGGTGGGATCGCGAATGCCCAGGTCATCGAGGTACGCCGCATCAAGGCCCGGGTGGACGCCGAACGGCTGCCCCGCGGCGCCGACCCGGCCACCCACGCCAAGCTCGGGCGCGGCGGGCTCGCCGACGTCGAGTGGACGGTCCAGTTGTTGCAGCTTCAGCACGCGGCCGAGATCAGCGCGCTGCGGACGCCGCGTACTCTCGAAGCGCTCGCCGCCGCCAGTGACGCCGGTCTGGTGAGCGCCGCAGACCACGACGCGCTCGTCTCGGCGTGGCTGCTGGCGAGCCGCGTGCGCAACGCGATCATGCTGGTCCGGGGGCGCCCGTCGGACCAGCTGCCGCGCCACGGTCCGGAGCTGGTCGGGGTGGCGCGGGCGGTCGGCGCGGCTCCGGGCGCCGATCCGGGCGAGTTCGTGGACGATTACCTGAGGACGATGAGAAGGGGGCGCCGGGCGGTGGAGAGGGTGTTCCATGCCTGATCAGCCGGATCTGCCGGCCACCGGCGAGATGGACCTGGCCGAACTGGAGGAGGCACTGGCTGCCGACCCGCCGCTGGCCAAGGCCGCCGCCAAGCCAGCCGAGTCCCCCGCCAGGGCCGCCGCCAGCCCGCCAAGGCCGCCGCCAAGCCTGCCGAGGCCCCCGCCAAGCTGCCGAGGCCGCCGCCAAGCCGCCGGCCAAGGTCCCCGCCGAGGCGGCGGCGAGCGCGCTGCTGACGAGGGCCCTGGCCACGCCGGTCGCCGAGATGCCCGTATCCCCGTCACCGCCGGTGACGGACGTCGACCCACCTCCGCCGGTGAAGGGCGAGCCCGTCCCGCTGTTCGACCGGCTGCTGCCGCCCCCGTACCGGCAGCCGGTGCTCGTGACGCTCGCCGTCTCGCTGGTGCTCTCGGTCGGCTTCCTGTTCCTCCCGCTCGCCGGCACCGACCTCTCGGCACAGGTGGCGCGGGGTCACTTCTTCCGCGAACACGGGTTCGTGCCGGTCGACCTGCGCTGGTACGGCGGCGTCTACCCCTTCGGGTACAGCGCGTTCACGGGGCCGCTCAACGCGTTGCTCGGGTCGCGCGGCGTCGGAGCCACGTCATGCGTCATCTCGGCGGTCGCCTTCGCGTGGCTGCTGGCGCGGGTCGGTGCGCGCCGGCCGACGCTCGGCGGCGTGCTCGGCGCCATCGTCGGCGTGTTCAACCTGGTCAGCGGCCGTACGACGTTCGCGCTCGGCATCGCGTTCGGCATGCTTGCGCTGTGCGCGCTCGTGCTGCCGCGGGTGCCGGAGCGGTGGCGGCTCGGTCTGGCGGGCCTGCTCGCCGCGCTGAGCAGTGCGGGCAGTCCGGTGGCCGGCGTGTTCACCGGCATCTGCGGCACCGCCCTGTTCCTGGCCGGCAGGCGCAAGGAGGGCGCGGCGCTCTGCATCGGCGCCGGCCTCGCGCTGGTGCCGCCGGCCCTGCTGTTCCGCGACGGCGGCGAGCAGCCCTTCGACGAGGGGTCGATGAAGGTCACCGTCGCGGTCTGCGTCGCCGCGTTCTTCCTGTTCCCGAAGGAGCAGAAGGCGCTGCGCATCGCCGCGGTGATCACCGCCCTGAGCACGGCGGGCTCGTTCTACTTCGAGAGCCCGGTCGGCAGCAACATCATCCGGCTGCCGATCCTGTTCGCCGCGCCGATCGCGGTGGCCGTCTCCTCGCTCGACAAGCGCTGGCTGGCCGGCGTGATCGCCGCGATCTGCTGGTGGCAGCCGCCACTGGTCGCCGACGACCTCGCGTACGCGGGGGAGCGGGCCGCGCAGCGGTGGTTCCACCAGCCGCTCATCGACGAGCTGAACCGGCGCCGACCGATCGGCCGCGTCGAGGTGGTGCCGCTGCGCGACCACTGGGAGGCGACGTTCATCGCCGACGCCGTGCCCATCGCCCGCGGGTGGCTGCGCCAGGTCGACGTGGAGCGCAACGCGATCTTCTACAACGGATCGCTCACCCCGCGTACCTACCTGAACTGGCTCTATCACAACGCCGTCGACTACGTGGCGACGCCGCGTCCCGGTTCCGGCACCAAGCTCGACTTCGGCGGACGCGAGGAGGCGTCGCTGATCGAGGCGAACCTGCCGTACCTGCAGCGCGTCTGGGAGTCCGGTGACTGGCAGCTCTACAAGGTCGTCGGCAGCCGTCCGCTGGTCGACCGCCCGGGCGAGCTGATCGAGTCCGGCCCGACGAAGGTCCGCTTCGACGTGCCGGTCGCCACCGACCTCACCGTGCGCGTGCGCTGGTCGCGCTGGCTGGTGCTCAAGGGTCCGGACGGCTGCATCGAGCCCGGCGAGGACGACTGGGTCGAGTTGCGGCTCCAGCGAGCCGGCGAGTACACGCTCACCAGCGAACTCTGGATCACCGCAACGATCGGCGTGCTGACGTGACGACTCGTCTGACGAACGTCGTCTGCGACGCGAACGACATGGCCGCGCTGTCCGGCTTCTGGTCGACGGCGCTCGGCTGGTCGGTCACCTACGAGGACGCCAACGAGGTCTGCATCCAGCCGCCGGACTACGAACCCGGCGTCGAGCTGGTCTTCGTTCCCGTACCCGAACCGAAGACCGGCAAGAACCGCGCGCACCTCGACCTCGCCAGCAGCAGTCTGCAGGAGCAGGCCGAGATCGTGGCGCGGTTCGTGTCGCTCGGCGCGCGCCGTGTCGACATCGGACAGCGTGATGTGCCGTTCGTGGTGCTGGCCGATCCGGAGGGCAACGAGTTCTGCGTCCTCGAACCGCGCGACACCTACCGCGACACCGGTGTCCTGGCGGCCATCGTGCTCGACACCCCGGAGCCGGCGGCGCTGGCGCCGTTCTGGTCGGCGGCGTCCGGCTGGCCGGTGGTCGAGACCAAGGACGTCTACGCGTCGCTGCGGAGCGAGGAGGGCGGGCCGTACCTGGAGCTCCTGCGGACCACCGATCCGAAGACCGTGAAGAACCGGGTCCACCTCGACGTCGCGCCGGACGTGGACGACTCGCTGTCGGCGGAGGTGGAGCGGCTGGAGGCGCTCGGTGCCGTGAGGGTCGACGTTGGGCAGAAGAACGTGCGCTGGAAGGTCATGGCCGACCCGCAGGGCAACGAGTTCTGCGTGCTCACCCCGCGCTGAACGGGCCGAGCCGACCGGCTGGTCACCCACGGCGGACTCCGGTCAAGGGTGGACGTAGCTGACAGGGCGAGGCTGGCACCAGGTCGGTGAGCACAGGTCCTCAGTCAGAAGCATGAGCGAAGTAGGGCTACGCGAGATGCGGCGGAACGCCAGCGATCTGGTACGCCGTGCCCAGGCTGGCGAACGGGTGACGATTACGGTGTCCGGCCGGCCGGCGGCCGTCCTCGGCCCGGTCAGCCCGCGCGCGTGGCGAAGGTGGGATGACTTGGCCGGCATCTTCAACAAGCCGGCGGCGCCGAGCATGAGCGCTGAGTAGGGCACGCTCACGACCAGTCGCACGCCGACGAGGTGGCCCGGCTGGAGGCGCTGAGCGCCGTGAGGGTCGACGTCGGGCAGAAGAACGTGCGCTGGAAAGTCATGGCCGACCCGCAGGGCAACGAGTTCTGCGTTCTCACCCCGCGCTAGGAGGTCTAAATTGGACTAGTCGGGGAAGGAAACGCTTCCAGTCGAAAGATTCGGTTACCTTTCCCGACTAGTCCAAAGTGGACGCATGATGGCGTGGCAATGGTCAGGTGCCAGGCGCTCCTAGCGGTCGATGTCGGGCCTCTTCGTCACTCGGTGGCGTCCATGGCGGCAGTAATCAGCGCGCAAGCCTCGGACCCGTAGACCGCCAGGTCGGCCAGCTCCGCGAACGTGTCGGCGTACATGGCGACCTCGCTTGGCTGTGTGATCGTGAGATAGCCGGAGACCAACTCGACGTTGACTTGTGCCGTGCCGAAGATCCAGAACCCCTCCACCGGCATCCGCGAACGATCCGCCCGCATGGGCACCACGCCCAAGCTGGCGTTGGGCAGCGACCCGACCGTCAACAGATGGCCAAGCTGCCCGATTAGCACGTCCGGTCCACCGATGCCGTTCCGCAAGACCGACTCCTCAACGAGGAACGCAAACCGCCGATCACCCTCGTACAGCACGCGCTGGCGCTCCATGCGGGCGGCCACCGCTTCGGCCACGTCGTCGACCTCGACCCTGCGGCGCTGAACGGCGCGCAACACGGCTTCGGTGTAGCCGTGCGTCTGGATCAGTCCCGGCACGAACCACGACGAATACGAGCGGAAACGGTGCGTGCGCTCGTACAGCGGCAAGCGTGCTTCCTGCGCCAGCTTCAGCCCGGCGCGCTCCATGCGTCGCCAACCGATCCACATGCCTTCAGCGGTCCGCAGCGAGGCGATCAGATCGGCTGTCTGATCCTCCACCCCGCACGCGCTGCACCATTTCTGGATGTCGTCCGCTGATGGGGGCGTACGGGCGTTCATGATCCGTGACGACTTGGACGGATGCCAGCCGCATCGCTCCGCGACATTGCGCCCGGTCAGCCCAGCATCCCGGCAGAGGTCAGCGAGGCGGTCCGCCAGAGCCTGCCGGGCTTGCTGGGCACTTGAAGACCTTGAGACGGCCATGACAGATAGCGTTAGCTGGGTTGGTACTCGCCGTGCGGGATGCCTCGTTCCCAAGCGGCCTCGTACGCTGCCGCATACTGCTTGACCAACGCCGGATCGGTGCAGACCTCCATGCCCGGGTCGGTCCACTGACCGTCCCCGCTGAAGTGGTGCAGGATCAGGATCTGTTCATCCACGACCCAGCCGTCCAGCGCGGGTAGCAACAGATCGCGCGCACGCGAACGAGGCAGCCAGCGGACCAACTCTCCTGCTGCGACGTTGGTGAACGTGATGTCGTACTCGTATCGGATGTAGTCGTTCAGCGGCTCCGACACGACTCGCAGACGACGCATGAGCACGCCCCGACCGGTCGTCTCAGCCACCACGTCCAGCCACGGACGCCACCAGGACACCCGGTTCTCTGGGTCCTCACGGTGCCCCGCCTGCCAGCGGATGAATGCGGGATCGTCGCGCATGTAGCTGTCGCGCATCTCAAGGTGCATCGCTGAGCGCTGAGCCCGAGCCAGCGCCTCACGTACCGCTGTTGCCACCGTTGGCCTCACCGTTTGGGCGCGGGATGAACTGAAGCATGTCGGCGGGCAGCCTGATCACGGTCTCGTGGTCAGGCACGTCGGTCGAGTGCCCAGGGATCGAGCCGACTTCCTGCGCCTCTCGGATCGTTGCCGGGTCTGCCTTCCACGACTGGATGATCAGGTCCCCGGTCGCGTCATCCGACCAGATGGTTGGTGAGCCGTCATCCGGCGTGCTGGGCAAGATCCCCAGAAAGCTGAGGGCCATCGCGCACTCCTACGGAGTCGGTTGCACGGGTGTGCACGAGCCTCTGCCCACGGCGGACTGTGGTCAAGGGTGCGGCAAGCGCGTTTTGGGCGGCATGTTCGCGGCCATAGCCGCGAACATGCCGCCCAAACAGGGGTTACTCGTGGGCCAGCGCCGCCACCGGGCTGACCTTCGCCGCTCGCCGGGCTGGCAGGAGGCCGGCAAGCGCGGTCAGGCCGGCGAGCACCACGAACATCACCGCGACCTGGCCGATCGGCAGCTCCGGCGCCGTCTCGATTCCGGCGGTGCCGAGCATGAGCGCCGAGTAGGGCACGCTCATGACCAGCCCGATCACCGAGCCGACCAGGCCGTACAGGCCCGCCTCGGTGGTGATGCTCACCTTGAGCCCGCGCTTGGATAGGCCGACCGCGCGCAGCATCCCGGACTCCTTGGTGCGCTCCACCACGGACAGCGCGGTCGTGGTGCCCACGCCGGATACTGCGATGACGATCGTCAGCGCCAGCATGCCGAGCGCGATCCCGGTGAGCGTGTTGAGCACGCTGTTCAGCTCGTCGCGGGCGTCGGCGAGGGTGTCGACCGTGATCCCGCCGGTGGTGCCGATCTCGGCCATGACCGCTGCCCGCGCCTTCGTGACGTCGTCCGTCTCCTGGCTCTTCGCGTTGGCGAGGACACCGGCGATCCCGGCTGCCGGGTCGAGCGCCTTGAGGTCGGCCGGGTCGACGATCGCCGGTCCACCCAGCGGCCCGGCACTGCTCAGTAGGGCGCCGACCGTTACGGTGCGCGTCTTCGGGCCCACCTTCATGGTCAGCTCCTGGCCGACCCCGACGTGCAGGATGTCGACGTAGACCTCCGGCAGTGCGATCCGGCCGGGGCCCAGGTCGGCGAGCTTGCCGCTCGGCACGTCGAACTTCTTCGCGTTCGGCAGCGCGCGCACGTCGAGGTCGGCCAGCGGCAGCTCCTGCTCGCCGATCATGGCGACCGTCCGGTGGTAGGGCAGCACCTGGGACAGCTCGGGATGCTTGGCGATCCGGTCGGGGAGGTCTGCCGGCAGCGAGCTGCCCTCCTCGACGTTGAGCACCTGGATGTCCGACGGGTACTCCATGGCGAGTTCGCTGTCGGCCATCGCGCGGAGTGTGGCGGAGCCGATCAGCACGCCGGAGATCAGCGTCACGCCGAGCGCCACCACCGCGGAGACGGCTGCCGCACGGCGCGGTGCGCCGCCGACCCCTCCGACGGCCAGCCGCCCGACCGGCCCGAACTTGCTGATGGGCCAGGCCACGACCTTCAGCAGCGGCCGGACGATCACCGGGCCGAGCGCGAGGAGCGCGCCGAACGCGGCGGTTCCGCTGGCGACGATCGTCAGCAGGGCGAGGAGATCCTCCTCGTCGAGCGGCGACACCCGGAGGTGGGCGATCAGGCCGAGCGCGGCCGCGACGACGACCAGCCCGAGGCCGAACAGCGCGCGGAGCACGCCGATGCCCTTCTGCGACGTGGTGGTGGCCGATGTGCGCAGCGCCTGGAGCGGCGACACGCGGGACGCCGTGAACGCGGGTGCCATGACCGCGAGCACCGTGATCGAACACCGCGCCGACGACGATCCCGATCGCCCACCCGACCGAGGCACCGGCTGCCGGCAGGTCCATGCCGAACGCGCCGCCCACAAGCGGGGTGGCCTGGCCGAGCCCCAGCGCGAGAACCACGCCCGCGGCGCCGCACGCCAGACCGGTGATCGCGCCCTCGACGATGAGCGCACCGGTGATCCGGGACCGGGCGGCGCCCACCGCGCGGAGCAGCGCGAGCTGGCGCATTCGCTGCGCGAACATGATCCGGAACGTCGACGTGACGACCAGTGCCGCCGCGATAACCGAGATGACGACGAACGTCGAGAGCAGCGCGAAGATCGGCTCGATGTCCTCGACCTTCTTCTGGATCTCCTCGGTGCGGACCGACTCCGCGTCACGCACCGTGGCGGTACCGGCGACCAGCGTCGACAGCTCTTGCGTAACGGCCGTCGGCGCGGCGCCGGTGTCGAACCGCACGTCCATCCGGTTGAACCTGCCCCCGACGAGCGGTGCGGCGGCACGATCGCGGAGGACGAACGTCGAACCGAAGTCATCGGGCGTGTTGACCACACCGGTGACGGTCATGGTGACCGGTGCTCCGCCCTGTGGCGTTCCGTTCTCGGCCCGGATCTGGACCTGCTGGCCGACCCGCATGCCGTCGCGTTCGGCGGTCTTCGCGGAGACGCCGATCTCGCCAGGGCTGTCCGGGTAGGTGCCGGATGCCAGCTTGGTGCGCGCGAGTGGCCCGGTTCCCGGGTCGGCGAAGACGGTGAAGTACCGGCTCGACTTGACGGAGCCGAGCAGTACGCCGCCGCCGTCGACGCGTCCGGCCACCTCGGCGACGCCGGGCGTCTTCGCCACGGCGCCCAGCAGGTTCGCCTTCAGCGGTTCCTGCTCGCTCGTCACCACGGCGTCGGCGCCGTTCGGCGTCCCGCTGACCTGCTGGGTGATGGTGTCTTCGGTGACCTGTTGCGCCAGCACGATCGCGTACGCGAAGAACGACGCGACGAGGATCCCGAGGCCGGTGAGGAACAGCTTGCTGGGACGGCGGCGGATGCCGCGCAGCTGGGTGCGGAGGACGGTCATCGGGCGGCACCCAGACCGTGCAGCGCGTCGGTGATGGCCTCGCGGCTCGGCCTGATCAGGTCGCCGGCGATGCGGCCGTCGGCGAGCAGGACCACGCGGTCCGCGTACGCGGCGGCGGTCGGGTCGTGGGTGACCATGACGACGGTCTGACCCAGCTCGCGGACCGAGTTCTTCAGGAACTGCAGCACCTCGGCGCCGGAGCGGGAGTCGAGGTTGCCGGTGGGCTCGTCGGCGAAGACCACCTCGGGACGGGACGCCAGCGCGCGGGCCAGTGCCACCCGCTGCTGCTGGCCGCCGGACAGCTCGCTCGGCCGGTGCGTGAGCCGCTGGCCGAGGCCGAGCACGTCGACGAGGTGGTCGAAGAGGCGCTGGTCGGCCTTGCGGCCGGCGAGGCTCAGCGGAAGCGTGATGTTCTCGGCCGCGGTGAGCTGGTGCAGCAGGTTGAACGACTGGAAGACGAACCCGATCCGCTCACGCCGCACCTTCGTCAGCCGCTGGTCCGACAGGCGGGTGAGGTCGGTGCCGCCGAGCAGAGCCTGGCCGGACGTCGCGGTGTCGAGGCCGGCGAGGCAGTGCATCAGGGTCGACTTGCCCGAGCCGGACGGGCCCATGATCGCGGTGAACGCGGCGCGCTCGAATCCGACCGTCACGCCGTCGAGCGCGCGGACGGCGGTCTCGCCGGTCCCGTAGACCTTGACGAGATCCACCGCGGCGACCGCGACGGACGGGGTGGTGGGCTGCGGGGCCACGGCGACGGCGGCCCGGCCGGTTATCGGCTGCGACACGGGAGGACTTCCTTTGCTGCGCGGTTGTTGACGCCGTCTACTCTCGTGACGCAGCGGGCGCGCGACATCGGCCGAGCGCGGGGTTCGAACGGCCGCGACTCTGCCTTTCGGCGGATCTTCGCGGCGCCACCGCCTGCCTAAACTTGCGGCACCATGACCGACACCGTGAGTGACTCCCGCCGCAGGATCTGGCTAGGGCTGACTGTCTTGGGCAGCTCCCTGGCCCTGCTCTTCCTGCTCTTTCTCGACCTCTACTTCGGCGCGTTCGGCGGCGACCGACCGACCGTCGACTACGCCGAGCTGTTCACCTTCACGGTGGTGGCGCTGGCCTGGCTGATCGGGCCGCGGCTCGGACCGATAGGGCTGCCGATCACCGCGATCCTCGCCGCCGTTCCCTCCCTGGTCCTCAGCCTCGGGGAACTCGCGTTCAAGGTGCAGACCGGTGGCGTGTGGGGGTTCGCAGAAATGGCGGCGATCCTCGGCCTCCTGCTGGTGGTCGTCCGCCGCTCGAACCCCTGGCTGCTGGTGCCCGCCGTCGGCGCGCAAGTGCTCGCGCTCGCGGCGCAGCCGATGCGGTCCGGCACGAGCGACCAGTACATCATCGTCGGCCTGCTCTGCGTCCTGGTCGCGGTCGCGGTCGGCGCGGCCGGGGTGTACCTGCGGGTGATGGACAGCGGTCGCGACCGGCAGGTGCAGCTCGTGCGGGCGGAGCAGCGCGCCGAGCTCGCCCGTGACCTGCACGACTTCGTCGCCCACCACGTCACCGGGATCGTGGTGCAGGCGCAGGGCGCGCGGGTGATCGCCGACGCCGACCCCGCGCGGGTCGCCGCTGCCCTGGAACAGATCGAGAAGGCCGGCGCCGAGACGATGGCGTCGATGCGGCGGATGGTGCGAGTCCTGCGCAACGCCGACGGCGACCCCGATGCGCCGGTCGCGCCGCTCGCCGGCGTCGGCGACCTGCACGAGCTGATCGACGGCTTCAACTCCGCCGGGACGATCACCGCGGGACTGCACGTCGAGGGTCCCGTCCACGACCTGCCGGTGGAGATCGGCTCGTCGGCGTACCGGGTGGTGATGGAGGCGCTCACCAACGTCCGCCGCCACGCGCACAAGGCCACCCGGGTCGACGTCGTGCTGCACCGCACCGCCGAGTGGCTGTTCGTCCGCGTCGCCGACGACGGGCACGGCGGCGGCCCCCGCGGCCACAGCCACGGCTTCGGGCTGATCGGGCTCCACGAGCGGGTCGGAGCGCTCGGCGGGCGCATCCAGGCTGGGCCGGGCGCTCGCCGGCGGCTGGGTCGTGGACGCCGCGCTGCCGCTCGCGAAGCAACTGCAAAGATGACCGCGTGACGATCCGAGTGCTGGTCGCGGACGACCAGGCGATGGTCCGAACCGGCTTCGGCATGATCCTCGGCGCGCAGCCCGACATGGAGGTGGTCGGCGAGGCCGCCGACGGTGTCGAGGCGGTCGAGCTGGCCCGGCGGCTGAGGCCGGATGTGGCGCTGTTCGACATCCGGATGCCGAAGATGGACGGCCTGGAGGCGCTGCGGATCCTCGCCGGCCCCGGCGTCGTGGATCCGGTCAAGATCGTCGTCGTCACCACGTTCGACCTCGACGAGTACGTGCACACGGCCCTGCGCAACGGCGCCTGCGGCTTCCTGCTGAAGGACTCCGGCCCGACGCTGCTGGTCGAGGCGGTGCGCGCCGCGATGTCCGGCGACGCGCTGATCAGCCCGTCGATCACCGTCCGGCTGCTGCAACACCTGAACAAGCCCGTGTCGGCGCCCGACACCGGCCAGCTCTCCGCCCGCGAGCTGGACGTCGTCAAGCTCGTGGCGCGCGGGCGCACGAACGCCGAGATCGCCGACGAGCTGTTCATCTCGGTCGGCACGGTCAAGACGCACCTCGGCAGCGTGCAGGGCAAGCTGTCCGCCCGGAACCGGGTCGAGATCGCGGCGTGGGCCTGGGAGTCCGGCCTCATCGGCTGATCGCCCATAGTGGTCGGGATAACCGCGGGTGGTTTGCCGCCCTTGACGCCCATTGGGCGGAATCATTACCATCATGCAACCAATTAGTAAGCAAAGTTTACTAATTGGATTTGTTTGCGGGATCTGTGCGGAGGCCTGCGCCCACTTCCGACCAGAGGAGTTCGAGTGAAACGCCAGAAGTTACGCCTGCAGATCGTCGGCGGACTCGTCGCGGCACTGCTGGTTCCGGGTGTGGCGGTCGCGTCAGCGGCCGAGTTCGGCGGCGAAGCCACGCCGGCGGCCCCGGTGACGACGCTGGCACCCCCGGCGGGAAGCCCGGTCGCCATCAACGGCCAGCTCAAGGTGTGCGGCACGAAGGTCTGCAACAAGGACGGCAAGCAGATCCAGCTACGGGGGATGAGCACGCACGGCATCCAGTGGTACAGCCAGTGCGTCAAGAACGCCTCGCTGGACGCGCTCGCCACCGACTGGAATGCCGACGTGCTCCGGGTGTCGATGTACATCCAGGAGGGCGGCTACCAGACCAACCCGCGCAAGTTCACCGACATGATGCACAACTTCATCGACATGGTGACCGCGCGCGGTATGTACGTCGTCGTCGACTGGCACCAGCTCTCGCCCGGCGACCCCAACTACAACCTGAGCCGCGCCAAGACGTTCTTCAAGGAGATCGCCAACCGGCACAAGGGCAAGAACAACATCATCTACGAGATCGCCAACGAGCCGAACGGCGTTTCGTGGAGCAAGATCAAGAGCTACGCCGAGCAGATCATCCCGGTGATCCGCGCCGAGGACTCGGACGGCGTCGTGCTGGTCGGCACGCACGGCTGGGGCTCGCTCGGCGTCTCCGACGGTCGCAACGAGAACGACGTGATCAACAACAAGGTGAACGCGTCGAACATCCTCTACACGTTCCACTTCTACGCGGCGTCGCACGGCTCGGAGTACCTGAACACGCTGTCGCGGGCCGCGGACAAGATCCCCATGTGGGTCAGCGAGTTCGGCACCCAGCAGGCCTCGGGTGACGGAGGCAACAACTTCGGCCGGTCGCAGCAGTACATCGACCTGATGGCCCAGAAGAAGATCAGCTGGACCAACTGGAACTTCTCCGACGACGAGCGTTCGGGCGCCGTGTTCAAGGGCGGCACCTGCGCGGGCAGCTCGTTCACCGGGACGAGCAGGCTCAAGCCGGCCGGTGTCTGGGTGCGGGAGCGGATCCGCAGCGCCGACAAGTTCTAGCCCACTCGCTGTGGCCCCGGGGTGCGACCCTGGGGCCACAGCCGTGTCCATACGGGACTACTTGACATCGACCACCACTATCGGTCGCACAACGGACCGGCTCCCCAGGCGCCGCCGGACCGTTGCCGTTGTACGCGATCCCAGAAGGTGGCTCATGCCCAGGAAATCCCACTTAATCGCAGGGTTGGCGGGTGTCTCGCTCATCGCCGTGCCGATCGCCCTGGCGAACACGGCCAGTGCCGGCGAACCCGAGCCGTCGCTCCGCCTTGCCTCCGCGACCTCGACGGTCACCGTCAACCGCTACGGGGACGAGGGCGTCTACCTCGACCTTGGCACGCACGTCATCGCCGGCTCGACGCCGTTCGAGATCAAGGCGGCGCGCAAGTCCTACAAGGACCCCGTCGTCGCCACGCAGGTGATCCGCAAGAACGGTGTCACCACCACCAAGACCGTCCCGTCCGGCCTGGTCACCACGCTCGGCGGGCTGAACGATTTCCTGCACGTCACGCTCACCGACGCCAGCGGCAAGAAGGTCGTCGACGAGGACCAGGACTTCTGCCCCAACGGCCAGGCGAACCGCACCCGCCCGGACGCGCCGCCCACCTCGCCGTACCCGCCGGTCTGCGGCCGCATGCCGTTCTCGATCGCGTCGGTTTGGGGTCTGCAGGCAGGCTGGGGCGTCAGCGCGAACCAGTTCGACTATGACAGCCCCTCGATCAACATCCCCGCGGGCACCTACACCGCCACCGTCGGCATCAAGAAGCCGCACCGCGACGCCTTCGGCATCCCGGTCGACAAGGCGCGCGTGACGCTGAAGGTGATCGTCAAGGACGTCGAGGTGCCGGACCGGCCGGGCGGGGCTCTCGCGGCCCACGCGCACGGTGCGCCCGGCAAGGTCGGCGCCCGTGACACCCGCCCGAAGGGCGTTCGGGGTACCCCGGCGAAGTCGCGCCCGGTCGGTGCGGCAGCCGCCCCGCCCGCCGGTCCGCGCCCCGACCTGCGCTCGCTGCCCGCGTGGAACATCGTCGTCGGCCCTGCCCCGGACGGCGGCGAGCCCGTGCCCGGCTCCGAGCCCGACGGCCGCGAGTACCTGTCGTTCAGCGCCAACGTGTGGAACGCCGGCACGTCCCCGCTGGTCGTGGACGGCTTCCGGCGCCCCGGCGGCGACCTGATGGACGCCTACCAGTACTTCTACGACGCCAACGGCAAGCAGACCGGTTGGGCGCCGAGCGGCACGATGGAGTGGGACCCGCGTGAGGGCCACACGCACTGGCACTTCACCGACTTCGCCACCTACCGCCTGCTCGACGCGAGCAAGAACATCGCGATGCGCAGCGGCAAGGAGTCGTTCTGCCTGCTGCCGACCGACCCGGTGGACCTCACCCTGAAGCGCGCCACCTGGAAGCCGATGTCCACCGACCTCAGCACCGCGTGCGGCGGCCAGACCGCGATCGCCGTCCGCCAGGCGCTCGACATCGGCTGGGGCGACACCTACTCGCAGTACCTGCCCGGCCAGTCGTTCGACGTCACCGGCCTGCCCAACGGCACGTACTACATCGAGGTCAAGGCCAACCCCGAGAAGCGGCTCGCCGAGTCGGACCTGAAGAACAACACCTCGCTGCGCAAGGTGATCCTGGGTGGTACGCCCGGCGCCCGCACCGTCTCGGTGCCGCCGTACCAGCTGGTCAACGCGCCGTAGCTCGTTGGGCCGGGCGGCACCCGCTGGTGTCGCCCGGCCTTGCAGCTCGTGGCGCATCCAGACGTCGGGCTCGACGTCGACGGATCAGGGTTCGTTCAGGGTCGTTCCCCGATGCCCTTGCCCACGGGTCGCCGGAGACTTGAGTCATCGAGTTTCCGAGAGGATGGACGACCACATCATGAGCGACATACAGAGCACTTTCCGCAGCCAGGGGCTGGTGCGACCGCGCGAAGGGCGCGTGCTCGGCGGCGTGTTCGCGGGCATCGGGCGGCGGTTCGGCCTCGACCCGTGGACGTCCCGGCTGCTCTTCTCGTTGATCCTGCTCCTGGTGCCGGGCAGCCAGATCCTGCTCTACCCGATCCTGTGGATCGTGATGCCGTCCGAGGACGCCCTGGCTCCTTCCGGACCTGGCCCGATCACGGCTTGAGGCTAGGCGCCGACGGTCCCGTCGATTCCCTCGCGAAGGAAGTCGGCGTGACCGTTGTGGCGGGCGTACTCGTGGATCAGGTGCAGCATGACCAGACGCAGCGAGACGTCCTCGCCCCACCGCGGCTGGTGCGCGACGACATCGAGTGACTCGGCCTCGCGCTCGATCCGCCGCGAGTGCTCGACCTCGGCCTGCCACGCACCGAACGCCTCCGACCGGGTGGACGTGCTCGCGTCGTACGCCACCTGGTAGTCGCCTTCGTCCGACCACACCAGCGGGATGTCCTCGCGGTTGATCACCTTGCGGAACCAGGTGCGCTCCACTTCGGCCATGTGCCGCACGAGCCCGAGCAGCGACAGTGTGGACGGTGGCATCGACCGGCGGCGCAGTTCTTCGTCAGTCAGGCCGTCGCACTTCATGGCGAGAGTCGCCCGGTGGAAGTCGAGGTAGGCGCGCAGCATCTCGCGCTCGCCGGCGATCAGCGGCGGGTCGATCCGTTCGGTGTTCACCGTCAGAACCTATCCGCCGCGTGACCCGCGCTGGATGCGTGCCTCACCGCTTCGCCAGGATCTCCACGTAGTGCGGGTTGTACATGACGCCGAGGATGTTGCCGAACGGGTCGACGACCGAGGCGGTGACGAAGCCGCCCGTTCCGCGTTCGGTGATGGGCTCGTGGATCTTTGCGCCCAGCTCCTGCAGCCGCTCGACAGCGGCGGGCAGGTCGTCGACGTGCCAGAAGACGACGGCGCCGCCGGGCGGCTGTGCCGGGTGCGGCGCGAACTTGCGGTCGATGAAGCCGAGCTCGTCCTCGTAGTCGCCGATGCGGAACTCGACGTACGCCGGCGGCCCCTCGGGCGGGAAGGCGTAGTACGCCTCGATGCCGAGTAGCTCGGCGTACCAGTTCTTCGCGGCCTGCAGGTCGTCGGCGTAGAACGTGACGGTGGCGAGTCCTCGCAACATGTTGTGCTCCCTCTGTTCTGTCCTGGTGTGACCTTCATCATGCCGAGGTAAAGTGCTCATCCAGTGAGCACTTTGTTTGAGAAACTCTGACCTATGCGTGCTGATCGACTCGTCGCCGCCCTCCTGCTGATGCAGGCCCGGGGTCGTATCACCGCGGCCGAGCTGGCCGAGGAACTCGAGGTCTCGGTGGCCACCGCCCGCCGCGACCTCGAAGCGCTGTCCGCGGCCGGCATCCCCGTGTACCCGCAGCCCGGGCGCGGGGGAGGGTGGGCGCTGCTCGGCGGCGCCCGCACCGACCTCAGTGGACTCAACGCCACCGAGGCGCAGGCGCTGTTCCTGCTGCTCGGGCCGGCGGCGTCGATCGTGCCGGAGGCGAAATCGGCGCTGCGCAAGCTCGTGCGCGCCCTGCCCGACACGTTCCGCGCCGAGGCGGAGACAGCGGCGAGCGCCGTCGTCGTGGACCCGACAGCGTGGGGCGAGCGCGAGAAGGAGCGTCCGGCGCTGGTCAAGATCCTTCAAGCCGCTGTCGTACGACGTCGCAAGGTCCGGCTCGTGTACGCGCGGCCGGGTCGCGAACCGTCCGAGCGCATGGTCGACCCGTGGGGCCTGGTCGACAAGGACGACGTCTGGTATCTCGTGGCGGGCACCGAGGCAGGGCAGCGCACGTTCCGCGTCGACCGCATCGTCGAAGCCTCGGTGACCGAGCTCCTGTTCGAACGGCCCGCTGACTTCGAACTGTCCGACGCGTGGGGACGCGTGGTTGACGAGATGGAGCAGCTGCGCTCGCTGCTGTCGGCGACGGTGCTGATCAGCGCGAAGTTCGTGCGGGTGCTGCACTCGCACTTCGGCCGCCACTGCGAGGTGGTCGATTCTCTGGACGACGGCCGCGTGCGGGTGCGCGTGGCAGCGCCGACGGCGACGATGATCGCTCAGCAGCTGGCGGGGTGGGGCGCGACGGTGGAGGTCGAGGAACCAGAGTCGGTCCAGGCCGAACTAGCCCGAATGGGCGCCGAACTGGTAGGGCGCTATGGAGCTTGACGCCGCAGGCTCGGCGACCCGGCGGGCCGCCCGGCCGCCCGGCCGCCGGGACGGCTCGGCGGCCCGGCGCGGCGCGCACCGCCGGCTCAACCCCCTGAATGTTCCCGCCAGAGCGTGCGCACACGCTGGCGGGAACATTCAGGGTGTGGGCGTCCGCACTGCACTGTCCGCTTGGTGCTCGGCGGTCCTGGCCGGGCACGGAGGCCAGGCGTGAGTAGATACAGTCCGAGGCAGTGGGGCGCTGCTGAGGCATTCCGATCGAATTGATCGAGCGGGGCGATGAGGTGGATCAGCTTTCCATCCGGTTGAGGCCGCTGGTCGAGGACGACCTGGCCATGTTTCGGCGGTTCGCTACGGAGCCGGGTCTGATCGGTCTTGACTGGGCCGGCTTTCGCGACGCAGAAGCGCCAGCGCGGCGATTCGCAACCGACGGCTACCTCGGGTCGGATGAGGGCCGGCTCATGGTGGAGGTCGAGCACGATCACATCGCCGCTGGATTCGTGAGCTGGCGGGCGGGTTTGTACGGCGGCGTGGCGAAGCACTGGGAGATCGGGATCGCATTGCTTCCGGAGTGGCGCAGGCGTGGCATCGGTTGGTGTGCACAGGCGATGCTCTGCGACTACCTTTTCAACCACACGCCGGCTCAGCGCATTCAGGCCGGCACTCATCCGGAGAATATCGCGGAGCAAAAGGCGCTGGAGAAGGCTGGTTTTCAGCTGGAAGGCGTGGTGCGCGCGTGCGAGTTTCGGGCTGGCCAGTGGCGCGACGGGTATCTCTACAGCCGGCTGCGGGACGACCCTTCGCCGCTATAGCTGGGGCCGCGTCGTCGTCGACGAGCCACTCGACCGCCCGGCGCCTGGGATCACGGCCTGCGGCAGCGCATTCCGGCCCTGATCCGCAGCGACTCAGCGGCGCGCGGTGAGGAATACGAGGATGAGGAGGGCAACGCCAAGTGCGGTGGCGCCCACTGCCCACCACCAGAAGAAGCCCGAGAAGGCGGAGGCGATCAGGAGGCCCGCGCCGAGGCCGGCAAGCACGCCGAGTCCGAACAGGGCTCGCGGGGGTAGGGCGAGGTACGGCAGGCGCCGTACCACGAGCACTTCCAGCCAGGTGCCACCCACTGCCAGCAGTGTTGCGCCAACAGCGTCTACTGCGGATAGTCCGTGACCTTTGCTGATCAGCAGGAGGACTCGGCCCTCGCCGGCGCTGGGGATGAAGAGGACAAGCACGCCAACGACCATGAGCACGGCAGAGATTGCTACATGGGTGCGCGGCGCGTCCCCGGGACCTTCTGACATCGCTACATTCTCGGAGATCGCGATGGTCGCCGTCACTGGCTGGGCTCCCGTTCTTCGGGTCGAATCCACCGGAGGCTGAGGCCGCCGTCCTCACCCAGCAGGATGAGGCGATCGCTGTCTCGTAGCGCCCGGCGCACGAGGCGCGAACCCAGCCGTTCCCGCCAGCGGCGCGGGCACCCTCGCGCGCTGCGTTCTGGTGCGCGGGTCGGCGTGGCTGACTTGTCTGGCGGTGTTTCGGATTGGCAGGCCGACCGGGGCACGGAGTGGGACCGCGGCGCATTCACAATGGACTTGGCGCCGGACTACCTGCACAAGGCCGGCGTCAGTGGTGGACCGCCGTACGGGATGGCCCTGCCCAACCCTGGAGTGGAAGGTCTGCTCCTGTGGGAGCGCCATCAAACGACCTTCGTCAGCTATCTGAGGATATGTATGCGGTGGGCGGGCATGCCGGGATGGGACCGCGGTGGCCTGGACGGATGGGCATGCCGTGCGACACCTATCCCCACCGTGCTCAGCGAGGTGTCTAACGCCCTACTACCGATCTAGGCTGGAGAGCAACGCGTGGGCCATCGTGTCGGCTGACCATGCCTCGTACTTGTCGAGGCTCCACCCTCGCCGGTGAACCAGCCGAATCGGAAGGTCTGGGGCGGTGAGTGTCCACAGGATGTCGGCTGCGTCCGCGACGGTGAGCCCGGCCCGCAGGCCGAATCGTTCGTGCAGCAGGGCAGCGATCCTGGCTGTGCCGATAGCGCGTTCGTTCTCGATCGTGTCGACGAGCGCGCGCACCTGCGGGTCTCCCGCGGCGCCCTCGGCGAGCATGATCGGCAGGAGCGGGCCGACGCGCACGTACATTTCGCGGCCCATGCGGGCATAGAGAGCAAGGAACCGGCGGGGGTCGGTGGCGGCCCGCATCTCCTGCACGGTCGGCCGTTGCATGATCGGGATCGGCTCGGCGTCGCCGGCGAGCATGGTGTCGTAGACCGCTTTGAGGACCGCCGCCTTGCCGCCGACTGTGTTGTAGACGGTCTGCACGCTCACCCCGGCTCGGCCGGCGATTGCCTCGATCGTTGCGCCGCTGTAGCCGCGGCGCAGCAGCAGAGCCCGGGCGGCGTCGAGAACCCGTTGCCGGGTAGCGCGGCGCTGCTCAGCCCGCACCTCACTGGAGTAGCGCCGCGCCGTCACCGTGCCTCCTTGCAGTGGTCTACTCGGTTCAGGCGAGCGAAACCGGTTCGGGCGCCGGCAGCGCACCGACCTGCCACAGCGCGGCAAGCTCGTCCCGCACGCCCCAGTGCTCGACCAAGACCCCGTTGTTCTGCCGGTACATGTGCATGGTGGGCATCACGTACGGCTTCCCGGTCGCTGGGAACCCAAGATGGTCGCTGTTGTGGACGCCGTGCACAGTCGCCCGGATCGCCACCATGTCACCAGCGGCGACAACCTCGTGCAGCTCGTAGCGCAGCTGCAGCACCGTGGTGAGAAAACCCAGGATCTGCAGGTAACCGGCACGGCCCTGCGGCGCCCACGGCGGCGCGCCGTGGTCGAGGAAGTCCTCGGCGACGAGCGGACCGACCCGCTCGATGTCGCCGCTGGACAGCATGTCAAGGACCTCACGCGCTAGCTTCTCGGCGGTGTTCATGCGGCTCTCCCTTGGTAGAGATATTTAGGTAGAACCACGCTCCATCGAATCATAGAGCGCAGGCAAACTCATTGGAGAGATCCGCCAGCGCATTCCAGTCAATCCGACGCCTGTGGCGCTATCGCCGGAACGCCGATTCACTGCGAGCCGTGCTCGTCCTCGTCGGGGCATGCGTGCCGTCGGCATCCGCCTGGTGTGTGAATCCACCTTCGCCACCGTCCGGCTCCGACAGCGGGTCACGAAGGGACCCGGCTCCCCGCGCCGCCCGGAGTCGCGATGGCCTTCAGGCTCATCGAGTCCGCACAGGCCCGGTGGCGCGGTGTGAACGCACCCCACCTCGTCGTGCTGGTCCGAGCCGGCGCAAGATTCGAGAACGGCAAACTCGTCGAACGACCCGACGAGTCAGGACGTGCAGCTCAAGTCGCGTGGCCGGTGACTTAACGGTCGTGGGCCGGTCGGCGTAGGAGTTTGTCCGAATAGCCGCTCCGCTGGTGCACGCCCCCGCCGCCGGGGGAAACGGACTGTCGGGACAGTGGTCCTCAAACCGGGCGCAGGATGCCGCCATTTCCCCGACAGTTGACAGGGTCGCGGCGCCCGCTGACGGCTCGAAGCCAGGCACCATCGGGTGTCCATATTGGATTAGTCAGGGAAGGTAACCCTACGATCCCCGACGTAGGGTTACCTTCCCCCACTAGTCGACAATGGACGGTCTCGTCGACGCCAACGGCTGGTACAGCCAAACCCCGACCGTTCATCGACACCGATGGCTCAAGTCACCGGCATTGAGTCAGGCTCCACGATCCCACCACAAGTCTGCGACCAGTACCGGCCCGGAGTCTCACGGCGGCACTAGATCCGTTTGATTGTCGCGAACCACGCCGGTGCGCCGTCGTCGTGGAATCTCGTCTGAATCCGGTCCGGTTCGATGGCGGCGACATTCCATCCATTGCTGGGGTTGAACGCCGCTCTCAGCTCTTCCTGACTGACGGGGTGCGGGCCAGTATCGGGACCATCGTCACCGAAGCACAACACATACAGGGTTCCATCGTGCTCGGTCACCGACGCTAGACTCGCCACGTATCCTGGTCGCTCGTCGCCGTCGAAGGTGTGGAACAGTCCGCAGTCCAGCACCGTCTCAAACCGGCGCCCCAAACGCTCCAACTGGAACGCGTCAGCGGCAGCGAACTCAACCTCGATCCCACGGTCATCGGCCTTCTCTCGGGCGACCGCCAGTGCCGTCTCGGCCACGTCAATGCCCAGAACCGATAATCCCAGCGAGGCGATGTGAAGAGCGTTCTCGCCCGTCCCGCAGCCCGCATCGAGCACCGCTCCGGCGAATCCGCCTTCGGATGCCAAACGCACTATTGCTGTCTGCGGTTGGCCAATATCCCAAGGCGCAGGGCCGTCGTGGTACGACGCGTCCCAGGGCAGCCCCGTCAGCCGTTCGTGACTGGTTGGGTGCCGACCACTGAACGGATCGTCAGCGAGGGTTCCAGATCGCTCCGACAACTTCGTCCCCTTCTTGCACCTGATCGTGCCACCTCATCGTGGCACGCCAATCCACAGGTCTTGACTATTCCTCACCCGCTGGTTCGCAGTGCACGAACCGATCAGCACCGCGCCTGAGCTGGACAATCAACTGGCCCATTGGGTGCGACCTCGGACGGCCTGGCGACGGCCTGGCAGCGGGCGGGCTCAGCCCCAGTTTGGAAGATCGTCAGGTGGAGCGTCCGATAGTCGAAGCGTCGGCGTCATCCTGGGCGGTTGGCGACCGCTCGTGATGCGCCGCGCTAGGAACATCCGTGGCCATCCCGCAGCCGGCGTGCCCTTGAGCGTCGGTTCACACGCGCCCTTGCAGCCAGAGTACGGAGATCAGCTTCACCGCAAGAAGAACCGCCCACGTGCCGATCGCCGCGAACAACATCGGGTTAAGCTCAAGCTTCGCCACGACCACCGCGACGGCGAGCGTGGCAATCAGCCAGGCGGCCTGGCCGACGTTGGCCCAGGCGCGGAGTTGGATGTAGGCCTCGCGCTCGTCGCCCGCACGGCCGTCCAACAGGGCCATGTCGCTGGTCTCGCCGTGCAGCTTGGCTTCTGTGTCCCAACGACTCCGCTGCCGGCGGTCAAGGGCAAAGGACAGCACAGCCATCACTATTAAGAAGCCCGCGCTGATCCAGTTGCCGCGCACCGCGTGGCCCACACCCCACGCCACAAGGAACACCGAGCCGAGCACCAGCCACCGGTCGGCGACCCGGTTGGCTTGTCTAGCCGTCCACATGGAAGACCTCCTCGACGGTGCGTCCGAAATACCGTGCGATGGCGATGGCGAGGGGAAGGGTCGGGTTGTACCGACCCGTCTCGATGGCATTGACCGACTGCCGGGACACGCCAAGCGCGAGAGCGAGGTCGCCCTGGGACAGCTGCTTCGCCTCGCGGAGCTCCCGTACGTCGTTGCGCACGGATGTAAAGTACGCTTTACACCCGTGCCTGTCAAGGACACTTGACATGGGGCGTGGAGATCCGCCGAGCCATGGTCCGTTGTCGGGAGCCCGGACGGAGCTCGGCAGCAGGAACCCAGGTGCACCCAAGCCGTGCCCGGCCTGTGGCGCTGGCCCGGAGCAGTCGACCGACCCGGCCAACATGCTCCGGAGCGTCTGCTACTGCGGCCACCCCCCGGTATTACGCCTACCGCCACGAGGACGGGACAGGCCCGTGTATTGCTGCGTGAAGAACTCCTCGTGCGTAGCCCGGCCATCCCGTCGCCGTCGTCCCGCCCTTCGGGGAGCGCGGCGCCCTGGCACTGGTGTGCTCGGGATGACGGTGATGGGATGGAGAACCCCGGAGCCTGAGCGCCCCCGCCGGAGGCATGCTCTTGATCTTTGCCGCTCATGGTGCGGCGGCCGCGCGCGGGCGATGCCGGCCGGAGGTCGCCAGCAGGCCGCAGCGCGAGTCGGCGCCGGTGCGCCGCGTTCGCGGCGCCTTGACTCCAAGGACAGAGGAATTCGGCGGTGCAACACGCCATACCGATCCGGGCTTCACGCTCCGGACGTACAGTGCCAGCCCCAGTTGGAAGATCGTCAACCCAGGCCACGGAGGCGCTGGTGCCGCAGGTCAGCATTGCCCGCCCGGCCACCGCTCATGCCCGCCCACGACCGGTGGCGGACCAGCTACTTGCCCGGGGATGGCCCGGCCAATGGCCCACCCGGTCCAAGTCCTCAACTGACGCCTAGCCATAGCTACCAGGCAACTACGACTGCGGCGACGATCGCTATCCATGCAGTGATGGTTCCCAGCAGCGTTGCTGACGGCACAGCGGTGCCGAACCAGTTCGCCTATGAACGTTGGCCATCAACGGTCGCTGGCGTGCGACCTCGGACTGCCTGGCGACGGCCTGGCAGCGGGCGGCTCAGCCCCAGTTTGGAAGGTCGTGAATTCACCGGTGGGATGCCTGGAACGGCTGTTCGGGGATGGTGTGACGCTGCCCGATCGTGCCCGTTGGTGACCGTCAGCGGATCGGGTTACTGGCCCGTGGATGGCCCGTCTATTCGCGGGCGGTGACCGCCGCACACTTACCCGTCTTCTCGGCTGCCTTGCGCTGTCGTCCAGGCTTCTTCGAACTCATCGCCGGAGATGCGACACGGTTCCCACTCCGGGGCATCGAACGGCTGATCAGTGAGAAAACCATATTCGTCTCGACCGTGCTGAGGCCCGTAGCGGAGTGTGGGACCGGAGTCATACCGCTCGACCTGGCGGAGGGCGTAGCCGTCCTCGCCCACTTCGAAGTACCAACCGGAATGGCCCCAGGCGTCGTGCTCGTCGCCGCGAGGCTCGTCCCACCTCCGGAAGTACCAACTGGTCATCGACGTATACTGCCCGCCGGGTCCGGACGTCCGCTAATCGCCCGGTGTCGGCTCGGGGGTTCCATCCCCATGCCTGTGGCTGGCGGGATCTCCTCGGTCGGGCAGGCTCGTTCCTGCCCGGGGTTCTCCGGTTGGGACAAGGCTCGCCGGAGGCGACCGCGCAGCGGCTTGGCCCTGGCGCGGCCGGAGGTTCTCGGGCGGTCCTTGTGGTGACCGGCAGAGGAGATCCCGCCCCGGAGCGCCACCCTTGTCGATCTCTGAGGGAGGGCCGGGGTCTGGGCGGAGCCCCAGGGTTCCCGGCTGTTATGAGCGGTGGTGGAACTGCCCGCGCAGCACCGGTGCGGTTGCGCTGCCGCAACGATGTTCGAAGGTGGCATCGAGCGTGGTCAGCTTGTTCGTGGCGTCCCGCTCGATCCGTTCAATAGTGAACTCGGCGTAGTCTTCGCCGCAGCCAAGCCCGTTGGAGATCACCAAGATTCCGGGGGTCGCGGTGTGCTCGCCCTGGTGACGCACGTCGCGGTACACGCCGGGCCGCAGCGGTGCGCCATCGGGCCCGCTCAGCTCCACTCGGATCCAGTCCCGTCCGCCGTCGGTTGAAGCGTCCACCTTCACGATGTTCTGGTGCTCCCAAATGTCAACCTCGTCGGCAGGCGTCTCCCACTGGCCGCTGCGTCCGTTAACAGGATGTGCACCCACTTCGGCAGCAAAGCCCAGACTTCGGCTAGCAGCGTCATCGGCTACCGCGTTCGGCGACGTAGCCGCGAGCAGCACCCCAAGGATCGGTAACACCAGCAGCGTGCGGCGGACGCCCCTGCCCAGTTGTTCATCGATTCCCCCGCTCTGATCCGCCCGGTCTGGCGACCAACAAGATCCTGGCACGCTAAAGCAAGCGCGGCTCATCCGGAGGGTCGACCTTCTGCCGGGCCAGAAAGCGTTCCCGTCGAAGGCACCTGTCATCAGGCGCCCCGGAACGGTACTGCCCGCCGCGCCGGCCGATACCGGCGCCCTAGCGCCGCCAGCAGGCCGAGCGGGAGCGGGCACGGTGCGTCGCGCCAGCGGCGCCTTGACTCCAGGGACAGAGGAATTCGGCAGTGCAACACTCGGGCTTCACGCTCCGGACGTACACGCCCCTGATGCCGTCGAGCGAGGCGCGTACGAGCAAGGCCATCGATCGGATGCGCCGCAACGGCCCGGGCGCGTCTGACGGCCTGCCGATGGCATGCGAGGGCCCTGACCTGCCGAAGCAGGTCAGGGCCCAGGACGCTCAGATGTCGTAGAACTGACGGGCGTTGTAAACGACTCGCAGCGGAGCAAGCCGAACGGCTGGTGACCTGCTGCTACACGAGTGGACGTCGGTGGTCGTTGGCCACCGCTGGTCCACCTCCGACGGCCTGGCATCGTGGCGCCCCTCGTCCCGAACTATCCGGGGTGGGGCTCGGACGAACCTGCTGCGAGGTCAGGTGGTGCCGTCCGGATCGTCGCCGCTCGATCGTGAGTCCTCGGCTGCTGTACTTCGCTGCTCTACAGCATCAGCCTCCACGCCGGATGGACGAGGCCAGATCGTGTTCCAGATCGGGCCGGGAAACCCTGGCTGATCTGCCGTAGTGATGTGGATGAAGACGTCACCATGCGGACCGCCGACATGGAGGTTCTCGAACTGGTCGAGGTCGTACGTGACGTACCGCGCGAGCAGCATCTCCAGCAGGCGGACCTCTTCGTCGATCAACGGTCCACCGGGCGGCGGGTCGGTCATCGGCCCAGGATGCCATCTCGCACCCCCACGGCCCCGGGCGTAGTGGACAGCCTCAGTTTGGAAGATCACTCGCGTTCGGAGGGTGACCTGGCGCGACCAGTACAACGGCCGTCAGCCGACTGTCCGCTGGTGACCGCTCGTGACCCGTTTCGCCCGGCCGTAATGGCACGCTAATGGCACGCGCTGAGATGGGGAGCCGTCGGTGATCGGGCCTGACGTAACGAACGTAGTGATGCTGTGTGGAGTGGCGGGATCTGGCAAGACGACGTACGCGCAGCGACTGGAAGCGGAGGGCCACGTCAGGCTGTCCATCGATGAGGAGATCTGGACCCGCTTCGGACGTTACGGAGTCGACTACCACCCCGCCCAGTACGCGGAGCACTCCATAACCGCTGAGAGCGCACTGCGCGACCGCCTCCTGTCGCTGATCCGGCAGGGGCGCCCAGTGGTCGTGGATTTCAGCTTCTGGCAGCGCGCAAGGAGAGAGCAGTACAAGAGGCTCATTGAGGACGCCGGAGGCCGGTGGAGGCTGGTTTACCTCAAGGTCGATCCGGCGGTGTTGCGTCAACGCCTGGACGAGCGGAGCCAACGGTTCGACGCGAACGCTGCGTTCCCGATCACCGAGGACATCCTGACTTCTTATCTCTCCGGCTTCGAGGAACCCAACGGCGAAGGCGAGGAAATCATCACCTCACCATCCGCCTGAAGTCACGTTGAGTCCGTGGAATCGCTGTGCTGCCGCCATCCCGTCGAGCACGCCGGAGGCATGCTCTTGATCTTCGACGCACATGGTGCGGCCGGCCGCGCCGGCCGATACCGGCGCCCTAGCGCCGCCAGCAGGCCGAGCGCGAGCGGGCACGGTGCGTCGCGCCAGCGGCGCCTTGACTCCAAGGACAGAGGAATTCGGCAGTGCAACACTCGGGCTTCACGCTCCGGACGTACACGCCCCTGATGCCGTCGAGCGAAGCGCGTACGAGCAAGGCCATCGATCGGATGCTCCGCAACGGCAGGGGCGCGGCTGACGGCCTGCCGACGGCATGCGAGGGCCCTGACCTGCCGAAGCAGGTCAGGGCCCAGGACGCTCAGATGTCGTAATACAGCGCGAACTCGTGCGGGGTCGGGCGAAGCCGGATGGGGTCGATCTCGTGCTCGCGCTTGAACGCGATCCACGTCTCGATGAGGTCCGGCGTGAATACGCCACCGTCGAGCAGGTACTCGTGGTCGGCTTCGAGCGCGTCGAGAACCTCGTCGAGCGAACCGGGGACCTGCTCGACCTCGGCGATCTCGTCCGGGGCCAGCTCGTACAGGTCCTTGTCGACCGGGGCGGGCGGCTCGAACTTGTTCTTGATGCCGTCGAGGCCGGCCATCACCATCGCCGAGTACGCGAGGTACGGGTTCGCCGACGGGTCGGGAACGCGGAACTCGATGCGCTTGGCCTTCGGGTTGGCGCCGGTGACCGGGATACGCGTGCACGCCGACCGGTTCCGCTGCGAGTACACCAGGTTGACCGGGGCCTCATAGCCGGGCACGAGTCGCCGGTACGAGTTGACGGTCGGGTTGGTGAACGCGAGCAGCGACGGCGCGTGCCTGAGCAGGCCGCCGATGTACCAGCGAGCGGTGTCCGAGAGCCCGGCGTAGCCGACCTCGTCGTAGAAGAGCGGATCGCCGTCCTTCCAGAGCGACTGGTGGGTGTGCATGCCGGAGCCGTTGTCACCGAAGAGGGGCTTGGGCATGAAGGTGGCGGTCTTGCCGGCGGCCCACGCGGTGTTCTTCACGATGTACTTGAAGAGCATCATGTTGTCGGCCGAGTGCAGCAGGGTGGAGAACTTGAAGTTGATCTCCGCCTGGCCCGCGGTGCCGACCTCGTGGTGCGCGCGTTCGACCTCGATGCCGGCGGTGATCAGGTTCCTGGTGATCTGATCGCGCAGATCGGCGTAGTGGTCGACCGGCGGGACGGGGAAGTACCCGCCCTTGTACTTCGTCTTGTAGCCGCGGTTGCCGCCTTCTTCCTGGCGGCCGGTGTTCCACTGACCCTCGATCGAGTCGATGTGGTAGTAGGCCTCGTGCGCGGCGGTGTCGTGGCGGATCGAGTCGAAGACGTAGAACTCGGCCTCGGCGCCGAAGTACGCGGTGTCGGCGACGCCGCTGTTCTTCAGGTACTGCTCGGCCTTGCGAGCGATGTTGCGCGGGTCACGGCTGTAGGCCTCGCGCGTGAACGGGTCGTGGATGAAGAAGTTGAGCGCGATCGTCTTCTCGGCCCGGAAGGCGTCGAGGTACGCGGTGGTCACGTCGGGGAGCAGCAGCATGTCCGACTCGTGGATCTGCTGGAACCCGCGGATCGACGAACCGTCGAAGGCGAGGCCCTCCGTGAGGGTGTCCTCGGTGAACGATTCGACCGGCACGTTGAAGTGCTGCATGATGCCCGGCAGGTCGCAGAACCGGATGTCGATGAAGCTGACACCTTCGTTCTTGATGTAGCTGAGCAGCTCCTCGGCGTTGGAAAACATCCGTCCTCCGTGTGGGTAGGTCGCTGGCTTGAACGGTAAGGATTCACGGTTGCCCGGCCGTGTCCCCTTTGTTTCGACGCTGTTACGCAGCCGGTCATCTGGCGCGACGTACCCGCATCCACGCACGTCAGATGATGTCTGGACGCTAGTGCCATGCCGGGCGCGCCGCCAGCCCGTTCACGTCGCCGGTACAGCTGTGCAACATCCTTGAAACGCCGCGCTGTCAGAGTCGCCACGGACTACAAGATCGAGACGGAAGGCTTTACCGACGATGGCGTACAAGGCCGAATACATCTGGATCGACGGCACACAGCCGACCGCCAAGCTTCGCTCGAAGACCAAGATCCTCGAGGACGGCGCGGAGCTGCCCATCTGGGGCTTCGACGGTTCGAGCACCAACCAGGCCCCCGGCGACAAGTCGGACTGTGTGCTGCGGCCCGTCTTCTCCTGCCCGGACCCGATCCGCGGTGGCGACAACGTCCTGGTGATGGCCGAGGTGCTCACCATCGACATGCAGCCGCACCCGTCCAACTCGCGGGCCGCCTGCGCCGCGATCGCCGAGGAGTTCGGCGACCAGGAGCCGATCTTCGGGATCGAGCAGGAGTACACCTTCTTCAAGGACGGCCGCCCGCTCGGCTTCCCGACCGGCGGCTTCCCGGCCCCGCAGGGCGGCTACTACTGCGGCGTCGGCGCCGACGAGGTGTTCGGCCGCGAGATCGTCGAGGCGCACATGGACGCCTGCCTCGAAGCTGGCCTGCACCTCTCCGGCATCAACGCGGAGGTCATGCCCGGCCAGTGGGAGTTCCAGATCGGCCCGGTCGCCGCGCCGCAGGTTGCCGACGAGCTGTGGATCGCCCGGTGGCTCCTGTACCGCATCGCCGAGGAGTTCGACGTCGCCGCGACGCTCGACCCGAAGCCGGTCAAGGGCGACTGGAACGGTGCCGGCGCGCACACCAACTTCTCCACCAAGGCGATGCGCGAGAACTACGACGCGATCATCACCGCGTGCGACGCGCTGGGTAAGCGCAAGGACGAGCACGTCGCCGGGTACGGCGCCGAGATCGAGCACCGGCTCACCGGCCTGCACGAGACCGCGCCGTGGAGCGAGTACAGCTACGGCGTCTCCGACCGTGGCGCCTCGGTCCGCATCCCGTGGCAGGTGGAGCAGGACGGCAAGGGCTACATCGAGGACCGCCGCCCGAACGCCAACTGCGACCCGTACGTCACCACCCGCCTGATCATCGAGACGTGCTGCTCGGCGCTGGCGAAGTAACACCCTGTTCGCGGAAATCGCGGGGGAACGCCGCCTCGGTGCCCGCGATTTCCGCGAACAGCGCGCCCACTAGGCTCAGGAGCGTGTCCGAGCCGATCTTGCCCGAATCCGGCGCGGGCTCCCCGGCAGGCTTCGGCCGCCGCCTCGCCGCGCTGGCGGTCGACTGCGTTCTCGCCGCTCTCGTCGCCGCCCTCTTCACGCGGCCCGATCCGCCACGGGTGGCCAGCGCCGCCGTCTTCTTCCTCGCGCAGGCGTTCTTCGTCGGCCTGTTCGGCCAGACCCCGGGTATGCGTCTGCTGGGTATCGGCTGCGTCCGGTTCGCCGACGGTGGCTCCGTCGGGATCCCTCGCGCTGCGCTGCGCGCCCTCCTGCTCCAGCTCGTCCTGCCGGCGGTCGTCATGGACCGCAACGGGCGTGGCTGGCACGACCGGGCCGCCGGCTCGGTCATGGTCCGAGGCTGATGAGAGGTTCGTTTCTTGCGAGACATCGCTGTCTTCAGCGGTAGCGCCCACCCAGAACTCGCCCAGGAGATCTGCGCCCATCTCGGCGCTCCGCTGTCGCCCACGCGCGTCCAGCGGTTCGCCAACGACTGCCTGGAGGTCCAGCTCCAGGCGAACTGCCGCGAACGTGACGTGTACCTGATCCAGCCGCTGGTGCCGCCCGTCCAGGAGAACCTGGTCGAGCTGCTGCTCATGCTGGACGCCGCCCGTGGCGCCTCGGCGGCGCGCACCACCGTGGTCATGCCGCACTTCGCGTACGCGCGTTCGGACAAGAAGGACGCGCCGCGGATCTCGATCGGCGCCAAGCTCGTCGCCGACCTGCTGGTGGCGGCCGGTGCGTCGAGGGTGCTCGCGCTGACGATGCACTCGCCCCAGGTCCACGGCTTCTTCAGCATCCCCGTCGACCACCTGCACGCTCTGCGGGAGCTGGCCGCGCACTTCAGGCAGTACGATCTGTCGAACTCGGTCGTCGTCTCGCCGGACCTCGGCAACGCGAAGGAGGCGGCGGCGTTCGCGCGGCTGCTCGGCACGCCGGTGGCGGCCGGCGCCAAGCAGCGGTTCAGCGACGACAAGGTGAGCATCAGCGCGGTGATCGGCGAGGTGACCGGCCGCGATGTGATCGTCCTCGACGACGAGATCGCCAAGGGCAGCACCGTCCTCGAACTGCTGGAGCGGCTACGCGAGCAGAAGGTGCAGTCGATCCGGATCGCCTGCACGCACGGCCTGTTCTCCAGCGACGCGCTGGACCGGCTCGGCGCTCAGACCGACGTGACCGAGATCGTGTGCACGAACACGGTGCCGATCGCGACCGAGAAGCATGTGCCGAAACTCAAGGTGCTGTCGATCGCGCCCGCGCTGGCCGAGGCGATGCGGCGGATCCACAACGGTGAGTCCGTGAGCACGCTGTTCCACTCCTGAGCACCAGAGGACGTGTTCGCGGAAATCGCCGACGTCTAGCCGGCGATCCTGGGCGATTTCCGCGAACAGCCCGGCGGGCCGTCAGCCGCGGCGGTTGAGCTTCGCGCCCTTCGGCATGCGGGCGCCCTTGGGCAGCGGACCCTTCGGCAGCGGCGGCCGCGTGGCGGTGAGCGCCTGTAGCCGGTTCTCCAGTGCGTTGATCTGCTTCGGCGTGATGTTGCGCGGCATCTTGATGAAGTGCGTCTGCAGCTTGCGCAGCGGCACCTCGCCTTCGCCGTCGCCGACCGTGATGTCGTAGATCGGGACGTCCGGCGCGACCCGGCTGACCCGCTTCTTCTCCTGGACGATGAGGTTCTTGAGGCGGGCCGGCGAGCCTTCGATCAGCAGGATCACGCCGGGGCGGCCGACGACGCGGTGCACGACATCCTGCTGGACGGTGGCCGCGACGCCGGGCGTGATGCGCCAGTTGCCGCGCATGTTCTGCAGCACTGCTGCGGCGGCACCCGGCTTGCCCTCGACCTCGGCGTACGTGGCCCGCGCGACCCGCCGCGTGAAGACGAGCATCGTGAGCAGGAGGCTGAACGCGACCGCGAGCGGCATCGTCACCAGCCAGTCGCCGGTGACGAGCGCGACCCCGATGCCGATGGCGATCGGAACGAGGAACGTCAGGAGCAGCAGCGGGATGATCAGCTTGTCGTGACGCCGCACGAAGCTGAATGCGGGCCCGATCTGCTTCAAGCGGTCCCGGAAGGACAGCTTCTCCTCGGAGGTGGCCATGACGGAAGTCTAGTTGGCGGCGGGCGTCTCGCCGTCGGCGGAGCCGCCCTTTCGCTGCAGGCGCTCGGCGCGGCGGGCGCGACGCTCCTCGGAGTACGCGGCGTCCATCGCGGCGGCCTCCTCCGGGGTGGGCGCGGTGCCGCCGAGCCGTGCGGGCAGCCACCAGCGGTCATCGTCGCCCCGGGGCTTGTCGGGGTACACGTCCTGCACGCCGTGGAGCAGCTTGTCCATGCGTTCGCGCAGCTCGTTGGCCACGTCGTCGGGGGAGACCTTCGGCGGCACAGGCATCTGCTCACCGACCGCGATCGAGATCGGGATGTGGGCGCGGCTGAAGTTGCGCGGCCGGCCCTTGGTCCAGACGCGCTGGGACCCCCAGATCACGGTGGGCAGCAGCGGCACACCGGCGGCGCGCGCCATCCGCACCGCGCCGGACTTGAACTCCTTCAGCTCGAAGGACTGCGAGATCGTCGCCTCGGGGAAGACGCCGACGATCTCGCCGTCCTTCAGCGCCGTCAGCGCCGAACGGAACGAGGCAGTGCCGGCCTCGCGGTCGACGGGGATGTGCTTCATGCCGCGCATCAGCGGGCCGGAGATCTTGTGCCGGAACACGTCGTCCTTGGCCATGAACCGCACCAGCCGCTTGGCGGGGCGGGCCGCGAGCCCGGCGAATGTGAAGTCCATGTAGCCGACATGGTTGATCACCATCACCGCACCGCCGGTGCGGGGCACGTGCTCGGTGCCGGTGAGGGTGAACTGCAGGCCCAGGTAGCGGAAGACGCCCCGGGCGACCGTGAGTACCGGCGGGTAGACGAGCTCAGCCATGCGCTGAGGCTAGACCGTGAAGATCTGTCTCGGCGCGGCTGGGGCGGAAACCCTGAGGTTCGAGCGGTTGAGGGCGGCTGCGATGGCGAGGTCGGCCTCGCGGCGATCGCGAGCGTGGCTCGCGTTGTTGCTCATCGCCGCCCACGCGTTGCGCCGGGCGGTGCCCTGCCCCCCTTCGGGGAACAGGCGGGAAAGGGCCGTCAGCACCAGCTGGTGCAGAGGTTCCGGATGGGGCACGGTGACCTCCTGTGTCTCGGTGCGCTGTCCGGTATTAGCTTTCGCCGCTGCTGTGTCCTCCACGTGACGAGCCTATGACGCTTCGGAGTCTCTCCCCAAGGGGAGAGCGCTCTCTAGATCGTGAGACCCGTCACTAATGTGCTGAACTGTGATGTCTACTCCGGACAGTCCTTATGCGACGGTGGCGCCGCGGCGCTCGATCGCCTGCTGGTAGAGCCGGCCGGCGCGGTACGAGGAGCGGACCAACGGACCCGACAGAACCCCCGCAAAACCTATCTTTTCGGCCTCGGCGTTCAGTTCGACGAACTCCTCCGGCTTGACCCAGCGATTCACCGGGTGGTGTCGCGGCGACGGGCGCAGGTACTGCGTGATCGTCACCAGCTCGCAGCCGGCCTCGTGCAGGTCACGCAGGGCCTGGACGACCTCGTCGATCTCCTCGCCCATACCGAGGATCAGGTTCGACTTGGTGACCAGCCCGGCCGCCCGCGCCTGGGTGATCACGTCGAGGGAGCGCTCGTATCGGAACGCTGGCCGGATGCGCTTGAAGATCCGCGGCACGGTCTCGACGTTGTGCGCCAGCACCTCGGGGCGCGATCCGAACACCTCCGCGAGCTGTTCCGGCTTGGCATTGAAGTCGGGGATGAGCAGTTCGACGCCCGTCCCCGGATTGAGAGCGTGGATCTGGCGGACCGTCTCCGCGTACAGCCAGGCGCCGCCGTCCGGCAGGTCGTCGCGGGCCACGCCGGTGACCGTGGCGTAGCGCAGGCCCATCGCCTGCACGCTCTCGGCGACCCGGCGCGGCTCGTCACGGTCGAGGGCGGCGGGCTTGCCGGTGTCGATCTGGCAGAAGTCGCACCGCCGCGTGCACTGGTCGCCGCCGATGAGGAACGTCGCCTCGCGGTCCTCCCAGCACTCGTAGATGTTGGGACAGCCGGCCTCCTCGCACACCGTGTGCAGGCCCTCGCGCTTCACCAGGCCCTTCAGCTCGGTGTACTCGGGGCCCATCTTCGCCTTGATCTTGATCCACGGCGGCTTGCGTTCGATCGGCGTCTCGGCGTTGCGCACCTCGAGACGTAGCAGCTTGCGACCGTCAGGCTGGATGGCTGTCACACGGCCCAGCCTACGCCGCGCCTGTGGAGGGCCATGCGGCCTGGCTGGGCTGCTGACGAGCGCGCCGGCCGGCCTCTGCTTTTCGCTAGCCAGCCGGGCGTAACGGATGAAAGGGATTTTCGGGGTTTACGGGGTTTAGGTGCCCGCCTTGGGCCCGCGAAGTCCGGTTCGTACGTACTCGGCCTGGTGGATGGTCCAGACCTTCTGTCCGAGTTGTACTGAATCGATCCCCGCACCGATTTAGTGAGTCAGTTTCGGATTTGTTTCTTGTCATGGTCCAGACCAAGACCTACTCTTCGGTAACTTGGCCGACGAGGGGTAGGTCACATGAAGACCCAGCGTGTCCTTCTGTTCATGCTCGTACTATCCGTGGTATTGGCGATCGGCTCATTCCCGGAGCCGTCGACAGCCGCCACCTCGATCCGGTTCATGGACATCACCGCCTCCGACGGGGTGGTGCTCAAAGCCAACGTCGTCACGCCGAGCGCAGCCGGCAAGCGGCCCGCGATCGTCTTCATCAACAGCTGGGGGCTGAACGACGCCGAGTACCTGGCGCAAGCGCACCGGCTCGCCGGCAAGGGGTACGTCGTCCTCTCCTACACGACGCGCGGCTTCTGGGGATCGGGCGGCACGATCGATGTCGCCGGCCCGAAGGACATCGCCGACACGACCAGCGTCATCGACTGGCTGACCGCCAACACCGCCGCCGACCCGGCGCGGATCGGCTTCGCCGGAGTCTCGTACGGCTCGGGGATCGCCCTCATCGCGAGCGGGCACGACCCGCGCATCAAGGCCGTCGCCGCGATGAGCACCTGGACCAACCTGCAGGAGTCGCTCTACGGCAACTCCACCCGTCGAGGCCAGGCCGTGGGGCTGCTCAAGTTCTCCGGCGAGCTGCTCGGCGACCCGAGCCCCGAGCTGACACTCGCGCTCGACCGGTACTTCGCGAACCGGGACGTCGCCGAGGTGATGGCCTTTGCGCGACCGCGCGGCGCGATCAACCACATCGACGCCATCAACCGCAACGCGCCCGCGATCATGATCGCCAACGCCTACGGCGACAGCCTGTTCGGCCCCAACCAGCTGGTCGACTTCTACGGGCGGCTCACCGGCCCGAAACGGCTTGAGCTGGCGCCGGGCGATCACGCCGTCGTCGAGGCCACCGGGCTGCTCGGGCTGGACAACCCGGTCTGGACCAACGTCCACCGGTGGTTCGACCAGTACCTCTCCGGCACCGACACCGGCATCACCCGCGAGCAGCCGATCGCGCTGGACCCGCGCGGCGCGGCACGGGCGGAGGGCTACCCGGCGTGGTCGAGCGTCGGTCCGCGCCGCCAGCGGTACGAACTGGGTGCGATGCGCTGGTACGACGGCACCGGCCCGATGGCCGCCGATTCAGGTTCTGGCTGGAACCGCACGATCCACACCGGCTTCGACACCGTGGCCGGCGGTGGTGTCGCGATCCTCACCAACGGCTGGGAGGCGCTCACCGGCATCCCGCCGACGGCTTGGCTGCCCGCGGTGAACCGCCTCAACGCCGGTGTCTGGGTGTCCGACCCCGTGCCCGCCAGCCAGGTTCGCGGCATCCCGCGCGCCCGGATGACGTACACGCCGAGCAGCGACGGGGCCATGATCGTCTGCTACCTCTACGACGTCGACGGGCTCGGCAACGGGCGCCTCATCAGCCACGCGCCGTGGAGCGGCGGCACCGCCGGGGTCGCCGGCACGATCGATTTCGCATTCCCCGCCACCGCGTACGACGTCCCGGCCGGACACCGGCTGGCGATGATCGTCGACACCGAGGATCCGCTGTACCTCGACACCAACCGGTTCGGCGGCAACATCGCGATTGGCTCACCCGCGGCGAACCCGTCCTGGGTGGAGGTACCGCTGAAGTAGCGCTGGTCGTCCGGGCGCCGGCCTCCCCGTTGCCGGCGCCCGGATCCTCTTGCGGGCTTGCGGGCTGGGCTCCCGGTGGGTGGCCCGCTCTTTGGGCAAACCGGGCTTGCGGGCGGGCTTGCGGGCGGGCTTCTGGCGGGTGGCCGGTCCTTTGGGCAAACCGGACTTGCGGGGAAGCCGTGCCTAAACCCGGCACTGGTGTCATGATTTGCCCCGCAAGTCCGTTTCGGCGCTGTGCGGTCATCAATAGGGTTGGCCGCATGGAGCTGCGAATCTTCACCGAACCCCAGCAGGGCGCGACCTACGACCAGTTACTCGCAGTGGCGCGGTGCGCCGAGGCTGCCGGGTACGGCGCGTTCTTCCGATCCGATCACTACCTCAAGATGGGATCCGGCGACGGCCTTCCCGGACCCACCGACGCGTGGATCACCCTGGCTGGCCTCGCGCGCGACACCTCCACGATCCGGCTCGGCACGCTCATGACCGCGGCGACGTTCCGGTTCCCCGGTCCGCTGGCGATCAGCGTGGCGCAGGTCGACGCCATGAGCGGCGGACGCGTCGAGCTCGGCCTCGGCGCGGGGTGGTTCGCCGAGGAGCACGCAGCGTACGGGATCCCGTTCCCATCGCTGGGCGAGCGCTTCGACCGGCTCGAAGAGCAGCTCGCCATCGTCACCGGGCTGTGGGAGACGCCGCTCGGCGAGACCTTCAACTACGACGGCAGGTACTACCCGATCAGCGACTCGCCGGCGCTGCCGAAGCCGGTGCACTCGCCGCGACCGCCCGTACTGCTCGGCGGTCTCGGCGCCAAGCGCACACCGGCACTCGCCGCCCGGTACGCCGACGAGTTCAACGTCCCGTTCCAGAGCGTCGAGACCTCCGCGGGACAGTTCGACCGAGTCCGCAAGGCCGCGAGCGACGTCGGCCGGGACTTGACGTTCTCCAACGCGCTGGTGCTGTGCTGCGGCCGCGACGACGCCGAAGTGCGCCGCCGCGCCGACGCCATCGGGCGTGACGTCGACGAGCTGAAGACGAACGGTCTCGCCGGTTCGCCGGCGGAGATCGTCGAGAAGATCGGCACGTACGCCGCCATCGGCAGCGAGCGCATCTACCTGCAGATGCTGGATCTCGGCGACCTCGACCACCTGGAGCTGGTGGCGGCCGAGGTGGCACCGCAGTTGTAGGCGGCAGACGTGTAGCCGCCCGCCGCGCTGGCCGCCGGCCCTCCGCTGGCGCGCTCGACCGCCCGGCCGCCCGCCGCCCGCCGCTGGCCGCGACCGCCCGCCGCTGGCGCGCCCGACCGCCCTCTGCGCCCGGCGCAAACCGGACTGTCCGGACACGCGTCCATTAACCGGGCGCCGGATACGACCAAAACCCCGACAGTTGGGCGGCGGACACAGTTGGGCGGCGGACGCGTTGGGGGCGGGCGCACGGGGCGGGCGGGGGCATATGCGCCCCGCCCGCCCCGCGCGTGTCAGTCGAGGGTGATCTCGACGCCGACCTGGCCGTGCGGGCGGATCCGCAGGAAGCGGCCGATGGTGGCGCCGATCGCCGACACGGTGAACGTGATGCCGTACTTGCGGGTCATCGCGGACTTGACCCGCGGCATCGCGCTCGGCTCCAGGATCCGCGCGGTGGCGGGCACCGGCTCGCCGAGCAGCCGACCCTGACGGTCGCATGGCGCCACCGTCACCCGCTGGCTGTGGCGGAGCCGCTTTATCTTGCCGGAGTTGGCGCCGGTCCAGAGCAGCAGTGTCTTGCCCTCCGGCGCCGCCCACAGAGGGGTCGGCACGGCCGTGCCGGACCTGCGGAACGTCGTGAGGCTGAGGTAGCTCGCCTTCGCCAGCGACGCGAACGTGTCGCCGGTGGCAGTGGCGGGCGACTCGACGGTGTGCGCCGGCGCGTCGGCGGTCGCCTCAGCGTCGGCGGTCGCCTCGGGCTCGTCGACGAGCGCTCGGACCGTGGGCTTCTCGTTCGTCGCGGCTGCCGCAAGCTTCCTGGCCGGGGGAGTGTCGGCCTCGGCCTCGGCCTGGACCGGCTCGGCGGCGGGCCTGGCGGTCGCGGCGGCGGTTTTCCGTGCAGCCGTCTTGCGGGCCGGAGCCTTCTTGGCGGCCGTCGCCTTCTTCACCGGGGCGGCTTCGGCCTCGGCGGACGCGGACGCCAAGGTCCCCTCGGCCGACGCGGCGGGTGCAGTGACGGCTGCTGCCGGGGTGGCTTCGGCGGTTACGGCTGTCTCAGGGGCGGCGGCTTCAGCGGTGGGTGCTGCCTTCTTCGCCGGCGCCTTGCGAGCGGCGGTCTTGCGGGCCGGAGCCTTCTTGGCCGGGGCGGCGGTTGCGGTCACGGCCTCAGCGGCGGGTACATCGGCTACGGCGGTTGCGGTCACGGCCTCAGCGGCGGGTACATCGGCTACGGCGGTTGCGGTCACGGCCTCAGCGGCGGGTGCATCCGCTGCGGCGGTTGCGGTCACGGCCTCAGCGGCGGGTGCATCGGCTACGGCGGCTGCCGAAGCCTCACTCGCTGGCATGGCCGGCTCGGATGCGGCAGCAGCGGCTGCCGTGCCCTCGGCCACCGGAACCTCAGCAGCCGTGGCGGTTGCCTTGGTGGTCTTGCGAGCGGTGGTCCGCTTGGCGGGCGCTGCCTTCGCGGCCGCGGTCTTCGTCGCCGGAGCGGCCTTCTTCGCAGGGGCCTTCTTGGCGGCGGCCTTGCGCGCGGGCGCCTTCTTCGCCGGCTCGGCGGCGGATGCGGATGCGGTGGGTACTGCCTCGTTGTTGCTCGACGCTTCGGGGGTCGAGGTGTCCCCGACTTTTTCCACTGCGTTCGACGGACTATCGCTCAGCGACTCCGGCACCGGTTCTTCCCTTCTGGAACGACTGTCCGTGAACCGTACCCGGGAGATTCTGTCGGACACGTACGGCGGTTCGCCGCCCCGGAGCGGTGCAGCATAGCGGTCAGGACGCGAGCAGTCGCGGCAGGCGCGCCTCGACCAGGTCGATCACCTCGGCGACCCCCACCGGACGACCCAGTTCGCGGGTGAGCGATGTGACGCCGGCGTCGGTGATGCCGCACGGCACGATGCGGTCGAATGCGGTCATGTCCGGGTCGCAGTTGAGCGCGAAGCCGTGCATGGTGACGCGGTAACTGACGCGGATGCCGATTGCCGCGATCTTGCGGTCGGGGCCGCGGTCGTCGGCGCGGACCCAGACGCCGCTGCGCCCGTCGACCCGCTCGGTGGCCACGCCGAGTTCGGAGCAGACGTCGATGAGCAGGTCCTCGATGCGGCGGACGTGCGCGACCACGTCGATGGGCTGCGGCAGCCGAAGCACCGGGTACCCGACGAGCTGGCCGGGACCGTGCCAGGTGATCTTGCCGCCGCGGTCGACGTCGACGACCGGCGTGCCGTCGTACGGGCGTTCCCACAGCTCGGTGCGGCGCCCGGCGGTGTAGACGCTAGGGTGCTCCAGCAGCATGACCGTGTCCGGGCCGGCGTCGGCGACTCGCGCCGCGTGCAACCGCTTCTGCTCTTCCCACGCCTCGACGTAGTCGACAAGGCCACGACGGAGGACGGTCACTGTGCTGGTGGCGGTCTCGGTCACGGCAACGAGCGTACGCCGCCGCGACACCCCGCGGCCGGGCGCGGCAGGATGGCCGGCATGACGTGGGCGACGTTCGTGCTGGTGACCGGCCATCTGTTGCTCGCCGCGGTCTGGCTAGGGGCAATGGCATACAGCATCGCGGTGGTGCAGCCGAAGCTGCTTGCCTTCTACGGATCGCCGCAGCGTGCAGAGGAGCCGGCGACGTTCGTGGCAGCGGGGGCACGCTGGAAGGTCGTCGCCGTGATCGCGGCGCTCGCGGTCACCGGCGCGGGGTTGGTGCTGCTCGACGACGACCGCTCGGCGTGGTGGTGGATCCTCGTTGGCACGAAGGTGGGGCTGCTGATCGCCGCGAGCGCGGTGTTCTGGTACGTGTCGTGGCGGATGTGGCCACGACGGGTCTTCGCCCTGCCGGCGGAGGTCCCGGGCTGGCAGGCCGCGTTCCGGCGGGTCGGGTGGACGCTGATCATCCTGGTGGGCGCGGCGACCGTGCTCGGGGTCGCGGCGCGCGTCCTCGTCTGACGCCCCAGCCGTGCTTGCGGGCGAGCCGTCCGAGCCCGGTCTCCTCGCGGAGGAATGCACGCGCCGCTGCGTCGCCGTCCAGCAGGGCCACGTCGGCGGCGATCTGGCTGCCCGGCGCCTGGTCAGTGTGCGCCGCTGAGCGTCCGCGGCTCGATCCTGGTCTCCACCGCCTGCCCTTCCGCTCCGCGCTCCACGAAGTACGCACCCTTGCCGGGGATCTCGGTGACGGCCTCGACCATCTCGGTGCCGCGGTAGAGGACGCCCACCCCGTCGTCGGTGGCGTATCCGGCAGGGAGCACACCGTCGGCGATCAGCTTCTGGTACAGCGGGCGGCGCTGCTCCTCGGAGTCGTAGTGGACACCGTTGGAGTACGGCAGGAGCGCCAGTCCGTTCGTGACCGGCGCGCAGATCGGGGCCGAACGAGTCGGTGGTGCCGCCGACGTGCCAGCAGATCGAGCCGGCCGAGACACCGCCCAGGACGACGCCGGCCTCCCAGACCTGGCGGAAGATCTCGTCGAGGCCGTGCACCCTCCACACCGCGAGCAGGTTCGCGACGCTGCCGCCGTTGACCCAGACGACGTCCTGGTCGAGCAGGTGGCCGAGCATGTCGTCGACGCTGGGCATGGGGAAGAGGTTGAGGTTGGTGACCTCGACACCGGCGTGCACGCCCGCCTCGTCGACCCTCGCGTTGAACCAGCGCTGGTCGCCGCCCGCGGTGCCGAGGTGGCACAACTTCGGCTTCCGGCCGTGCGCGCCCGACAGTTCGAGGGCGTAGTCCACCAGGGGAGCGAACTCGAGGTCGATGCGGCGGCCGTACCGCCAGCCGCCCGAGGTGGCGAGGATCGTCGGCGTAGTCATGTCTCGAATCCTGCCGCACGCCTGCGAGTCCACGGACGGCGGATCCGTCGCCTGTGGACAAAACCTCGCCTGTGGACAACGTCAGCGAGGTTCGCGCGAAAAGCCCTAACGTCTTGCGGATGACATGGACTGTGCCGGGATACCGCGCGGAACGTCTACTTGGTCGTGGTGCCTGCGGCGAGGTGTGGGCCGCGCGCGACGATGCCACCGGGGAGCCGGTGGCGCTCAAGCGCCTGCGTCCCGGCGGTGCCGCGCGTGATCGCGAGAGGCTGCGGTCGGAGGCGGCGCTGCTGGCGGCGTTCCGGCATCCGAACGTCATCGCGCTACGCGGTGTTCTCGGTGGGGCCGACGGGCTCGTGCTCGTCCTCGACCTGGCCACCGGCGGCAGCCTCGCGCAGCTGCTGTCCCGGCGTCACCGGCTCCGGTCCGGACAGGTCATCGGCGTCTTCGCGCCGCTCGCCGACGCGCTGGCCGCCGCGCACGGCGCCGGTCTGCTGCATGGCGACGTGTCGCCAGGCAACGTGCTGCTCCACGAGAACGGCCGTCCGCTGCTCGCCGACCTCGGCACGGCGCGGCTGGCCGGTGACGACGCCGCGCCCGCGCACGGCACTTCCGGGTACGTCGATCCGGCCGTCCGAGCCGGTGCCGCGCCGACCTCCGCCTCCGACGTGTACTCACTCGCCGCTGTCGCTGTCCGGGCGCTGATCGGCCGGGCGATCACAGACGGGCCCTGGACGGACCGCGCACAGACGCTCGGGGTGCCGTCCGAGCTGGTGATGGCCCTGAGCGAAGGGCTCCAGCGTGACCCGGCGCGCCGACCGTCGGCAGCCGAGTTCGCGACGCGACTGCGCGCGGCCGGCCCCACCGAGCCGGTGGCGGCGCTGTTCGGCGACGTTGCACGGGCCGAGCCGGTGAGGGCCTGGCTCGGTGACGCTGTAGAGGAGGAGCCGGTGGCGGCGCTGTTCGGCGACGCCGCACGGGCCGAGCCGGTGGCGTCGCGGCTCGGCGACGCCGCAGAGGCCGAGCCAGTGTCCGGCTCGGCGACCGGTGGCGTGTTCGCTGCTGACGGCGTGTTCGCCGGTCCCGCCTTCGACGCGGATACGCGCCAGGTGCCGCGTCCGCCACGATCTGTGCCGCCAGTACTGCCCCGGCGCTGGTGGGCGGCGCCCTGGCGAACTGCGAGGCTCGCGGGTGTGCCGCCGTCCGCGCGTCGGCCGGGCAGGGACGCGGTGCGGCGGCTCGCGCTGGTCGCCGCGGTGGTCGGGTTGGTCGCCGTCGCGGCCGCGGTCTGGGTCGCGACCGATCCCGTGCTCGAAGGCGCTCCGCAGTCGAGCCCGCAGGGGCCGCGGACCGAACAGGAGTGGTCCGGCATCCTCGCCGACCTCGACGCCCGACGCGAGGCGGCGTTCGCCCGCGCCGACGTACGCGCGCTGGACGGCGTGTACGTGACGGGCAGCGCGCCGCTCGTCGCGGACGCGCAGGCGGTGCGCGTGTTACGGGCGGCCGACGCGACGGCACCCGGGGTGCGGCACGTCATCCGCCGCGTGACCGTCGTCGAGTCCAGCGGAGTGCGCGCCACCTTGGAGGTGACCGACCGGTTGGGCGCCTACCGGATGGTTGGTCCGGCGGGCACGACCGTGCGCACCGTGCCGGCCAGGGGAGACCGCACCTACCGGCTCGAACTCGTCCGTACGCCCGCAGGCTGGCGGATCACCGCGCTCCACGAGCTACCGGCGCGCAGCTAACGCCCAGTGCAGACCGGATCGGAGGTCCCTGTCATGGAACTGGAAACCGTGCTCGAGCAGCACCGTCGGCAGCGCCCGTACGCCGGACAGGACGGCTTCGTCGGCGAAGTCTCCGAGCGCCATCCGCAGCGCGACTGCCGGCACCGGCAGCACCGCGGGACGGTGCAGCACGGCGGCCAGCTCCCGGGTGAACTGGGCGTTGGTCGCGGGTTCGGGGGCGGTGACGTTGACCGGCCCGCGAACGGCGTCCGTGGCGAGCAGGAAGCGTACGGCGTCGAGGTAGTCACGCAGCGAGATCCACGGCATGTACTGCCGGCCGGATCCCAGCCGCCCACCCAGCCCGAACTTGAACAGCATCGAGGCGCGGCCGATCAGACCGCCGCGCTCGGCCAGCACCGGGCTGGTGCGCAGGTGCACGACCCGCACACCGGCGTCCTCGGCGGCTCGGGTCGCCGCCTCCCACGCGGCGCACACCTCGGGGAAGAAGCCTGTGCCGGGCGGCGAGGCCTCGTCCACCGTGCGGTCGCCGGTGTCGCCGTAGAAGTTGATCCCGGACGAAGACAGCAGCACGCGCGGACGCGGATCGGCGGCAGCGAGGGCGCCGGCGATCGTCCTGGTGGTGTCCACGCGGCTGTCCATGATGGTGCGCTTGTAGGACGCGGTCCAGCGCCGGTCGCCGACGCCCGCGCCGGACAGGTGTACCACCGCGTCCACATCAGACAGCCGCGCCGGGTCGAGTTCGTGCCGGGCCGGATCCCAGGAGATCTCGTCCGGGGCGCGCACGTCACGCCGCACGAGCCGGACCACCTCATGGCCGTCGGCGCGCAGGGCGGGCACCAGCGCGGTTCCGAGGAACCCGGATGCCGCGGAGACGACGATCTTCATGCCGCCGATCCTCCCGTAGGGGCGCCGGCTACTGCCACTCGAGGGCTTCGATCCGGCGCCGCGCCTCGGCGACGAGCTGCAGCCCTTCGCGGGCGGTGCGCTCCACGGCGCGGAAGTGCTCGCTGGTGGCGGCCTCGTCCAGCAGGGCATCGGCGGTACGGCGTCGTTCGCGCGCACCGGCGAGGAGCTGCCGCGCGTACGGATCGTCAGGACGCCCCGCCGTGTCCACGCAGAACGTCAGGCGCCGGTGGCTCGCCGCCGCCGCTACCCGTGCCGCATCGATCGCCTGGCGACGTGCGCGCAGCGTCCACACCGGAACGCCGGCGGTCACGGCGAGCAGCAGCCCGCCGACGATCCACAGCACTTCGTCACCTCTCGATCAGGGCGGTACGCGTCACGGTCCAGCATGGCGCGCCCGCTGCCTGTTCCCATCCGGGTGGTGCCCCCACTTTTGCCCCAGAACCTCCGCCGGTACACCCCGAATCGCCGTCCTTGCGGGAAGACGCAAACGCGGGGGGCGGGCACCGTAACGGTGCCCGCCCCCCGCGGTGTGCCTCGTGCTCAGACCAGGCCGAGGTCCGACTCGAACGCGCTGCTCTCCAGCCGCTCCTTCATCGTGGTGAGGAAGCGCGCCGCGTCGGCGCCGTCCACGATGCGGTGGTCGTAGGAGAGCGCCAGGTAGATCATCGACCGCGGCAGGATCAGCTCGCCGAGGTCCGGGTCGTCGACGACGACCGCCCGCTTGACGACGGTCCCGGTGCCGAGGATCGCCGACTGCGGCAGGTTGATGATCGGGGTGTCGAACAGCGCGCCACGGCTGCCCGTGTTGGTCAGCGTGAACGTGCCCCCGGCGATCTCGTCCGGACTGAGCTTGTTGTCCCGGGTGCGCGCCGCGAGGTCGGCGATCTTGCGTGCGATACCGCCCAGGTTGAGGTCACCGGCGTTGTGGATCACCGGCACCATGAGTCCGCGCTCGGTGTCCACCGCGATACCGAGGTTCTCGGTGTCGTGGTAGGTGACCGTGCCCGCCTCCATGTCGATCGAGGAGTTGATCTTCGGGTGCTCGCGCAGCGCCTCGACGGCGGCCACGGCCAGGAACGGCAGGTACGACAGCTTCACGCCGTGGCGCGCGAAGAAGTCCTCCTTGGCCCGCTCACGCAGCCGCGCGATCTTGGTGATGTCCACCTCGACCACGGTGGTGAGCTGCGCGGCGGTCTGCAGCGACTCGACCATCCGCCTGGCGATGACCCGCCGCATCCGCGACAGCTTCTCGGTGCGGCCACGAAGCGGCGACGGCTCGACCGGGGCCGCGTGGGCAGCCTTGCTCTGCGCGGCGGCGTCCTTCGTGGCGCGCGGCAGCGGCTTCCTTCGCGGCGGCCGCCGCGGCGAGGATGTCCTGCTTGCGCACCCGCCCCCCGACGCCCGTGCCCCGAATCGAGGCGAGGTCGATGCCGTTCTCCGCCGCGAGCTTGCGCACGAGCGGGGTGACGTAGGCGCCCTGCCCGTCCTGCGCCGTGGCCTGCGCAGCCGGGGCGGCGGCGGCCGGAGCCTGCGCGGCCGGAGCCTGGGCGGCCGGAGCCTGCGCGGCCGGAGCCTGCGCGGCCGGAGCGGGAGCCTGCGCCGGAGGAGCAGCAGCGGGCGCCGGAGCCTGGGCAGGCGGGGCCTGGGCCGGCGGCGCGGCGGCCGGAGCCGGGGCCTCCGCCTGAGGAGCGGGCTCAGCAGCGGGAGCCTCCTCGGCCGCCGGAGCGGATCCGCCGGCTGCAGCCCCGTCCCCGGATCCGATCACGGCCAGCTGGCCGCCGACCTCGACGGTCTCGTCCTCCTGGACGGAGATCGCGAGGAGCGTGCCCGCCACCGGCGACGGGATCTCGGTGTCGACCTTGTCGGTGGAGACCTCCAGCAACGGCTCGTCCACCGCGACCGAATCGCCGACCTGCTTGAGCCAGCGCGTGACGGTGCCCTCGGTGACCGACTCGCCGAGGGCCGGCATGACCACCGGCGTGCCCTCGCCGGATCCACCGGCCGGCGGCGCCTCAGCACCAGCACCAGCCTCGGCGGAGGCGGAGGCGGAGGCGGAGGCGGGCGCGGAAGCAGGCGCAGTCGTCGGAGCCTCGGTCGAGGACGGACCCGCAGCCGAAGCGGCCGGCTCGGGCTCAGCGGCCGGCTCGGGTTCAGCGGCCGCCTCGGGTTCAGCTGCAGGAGCAGGCTCGGCGGCGGGCTGGCCGCCGCCCTCGCCGTCGATCACCGCGAGTTCGGCGCCGACCTCGACCGTCTCGTCCTCGCTCACGACGATCTTCGTGAGGACGCCGGCGGCCGGCGACGGGATCTCGGTGTCGACCTTGTCGGTAGAGACCTCGAGCAGCGGCTCGTCGACCTCCACCGTGTCGCCTTCGTTCTTCAGCCAGCGGGTGACGGTTCCCTCGGAGACGCTTTCGCCGAGGCGCGGCATGGTGACGGAGACCGGCATTGTCTGTGCGACTCCTTGGGTCAATTACTCGTTGCTGAATCGGGTTGGATCAGCTGTGTGCGTGCAGCGGCTTGCCGGCAAGCGCGAGGTGCGCCTCGCCAAGGGCCTCGGTCTGTGTCGGGTGCGGGTGGATCAGCTGGGCGACCTCTTCAGGGAAGGCCTCCCAGTTGTAGATCAGTTGGGCTTCGGCGAGGAGTTCCCCGACGCGGCTGCCGACCATGTGAACCCCGAGCACCGGCCCGTTCTTGGCCCGGATCAGCTTCACCGCGCCGGCCGTCTTGAGGATCTGGCTCTTGCCGTTGCCCGCGAGGTCGTAGGTGAGTTCCTCGATCTCGTGGCCCTTCTCCTTGGCCTGCTCGCTCGTGTAGCCCACAGACGCGACCTCGGGGTCGCAGTAGGTGATGCGCGGCACGCCGGGGTAGTCGATCGGCACGACTTCGAGACCGGCCAGGCGCTCGGCGACGAGGATCCCCTCGCCGAAGCCCACGTGCGCGAGCTGCGGGGTGGGGATCAGGTCGCCGACGGCGGAGATGGTGGGCACATTGGTGCGGCAGTACTCGTCCACGACGACAAAGCCGCGGTCGAGCTGGACGCCCTGCGCCTCGTACCCGAGGCCCTCGGACACTGGCCCGCGGCCTACCGCCACGAGCAGCAGCTCGGCCTCGATCTCCTTGCCGTCCTCAAGCTTGACCTTGACACCGTTCTCGGTGTGCTCGACTCCCGCGAACCGCGCACCGATGTGGAAGTTGATCTTGCGGCGCCGAAACGCGCGCTCCAGCAGCTTCGAGGAGGACTCCTCCTCCATCGGGACGAGGTGCGGCAGGGCCTCGACGATCGTCACGTCCGCGCCGAACGACTTCCAGACGCTCGCGAACTCGACGCCGATCACGCCGCCGCCGAGCACCACGACTGAGCTGGGCACGTGCTCCAGCTTCAGGGCCTCGTCGCTGGTGATGACGCGCTTGCCGTCGAGCTCCAGGCCGGGCAGCGACTTCGGCACCGAGCCGGTGGCGAGCACGACGTGCCGGCCCTCGTACCGCTGGCCGTCCACCTCGACCGCGGTGGGGGACACCAGCTTGCCGGAGCCCTCGACGTAGGTGATCTTGCGGCTCTTCACCAGACCCTGCAGGCCCTTGTAGAGCCGGGCGGTGACACCGTCCTTGTAGGTGTTGACAGCTGCCATGTCGATACCGACGAACTCGGCCTTGACGCCGAACTGCTCGCTCTCACGTGCGGAGTCCGCGACCTCACCGGCGTGCAGCAGCGCCTTGGTCGGGATGCAGCCCTGGTGCAGACAGGTGCCGCCGAGCTTGGCCTTCTCGATGAGCGCGACGGAGAGCCCAAGCTCCGCCGCCCGGAGCGCGCATGCGTAGCCGCCGCTGCCACCCCCGAGGATGACGAGGTCGTAGGCGGCATTCTGGTCAGTCACGGGTTCTCCTGACGTCTCTGTCTGGCAGTGTTCTCATCTTTCCACTCCGCTACGCCGGGCGGCGACGTGGGTGGGGTGTGCTCTGACACGTCTACCTGGTTACTCGCGAGTCACCAGCGATGCGGCGGCGAGGGGCCGAGCCGCGTCCTGGAGCACCGGCTTCGGGGTCTGCCGCATGGCAGAGGACCACCCCGGGTGACCCGCCTCTGACTACCCGTGCCGGGGCGGGTCCATGCGCGGCGAGGCCGATCCGGTCGCGCGTCTGCGCGCTGCCGACGCCGACTCGGGTCGTGCCGCGGGAACCCATAGCGACACTTGGCTAGACTTGACAGCCAGGAGGTACGACCGTGCGCTTGTTCCGCCGCAACAAGTCTGCCCGCCCCGGCACGCTCCGTGGCGCCGACCCGGCCGACTTCGCCCATCTTGAGCAGTTCGCCCAGTCGCGCCGCGGCGTCGAGGCGTACGTCGAGCCGCAGACATCGGTCACCGCGATGACGGTCGTCCTCGTCGCCCACGACGGCGAATGGACCCGCCGCCGCATCGACGGCCCCGACCAGGCGCGCAAGCTCGGCCAGAAACTGGCCATCCCGGTCTACGACGTCGCCGCCACCGGCTACCCCGCCCGCATGCGCGAATGGACCAGAAAGCAGAAACTCTCCTAATTACGACCCGGCGCGAGCTGTCCTTGCGGCGGCGGACCGGCGTGGTCGTCACCGGCCCCGCGCGTCACGACGGCGTGTAGAGGTTCTTCCCGTATTCGGGGCCGTAGTACTTCCGCAGTTCCTCTAGCGAGTCGTCGGGCCGCTCCACCGCCTTGGCGATGTGTGCGCGCGACGGCACGGCGTCGGGCGTCCACGACTCGGCCCGCCACAGTTCCGACCGCAGGAACGCTTTCGAGCAGTGGTAGAAGATCTCCTCGATCTCGACGACGACCGCGAGCTGCGGCCGGTGGCGCTTGACCAGCATCTGGTCGAAGAACGGGGCGTCCTTCAGGAGCCGCGCACGCCCGTTGATGCGCAGCGTGTCGCCGCGCCCCGGTACGAGGTAGATCAGCCCGACGTGCGGGTTGGCGAGGATGTTGTGGAAGCCGTCGGCGCGGCGGTTGCCCGGCCGCTCCGGGATCGCGATGGTCGTGTCGTCGAGCACGAGCGTGAACCCCTGCGGATCGCCCTTCGGCGACACGTCGCAGCGACCCTCGGCGTCCGACGTGGAGATCAGGCAGAGCGGTGACGCCGCCAGCCACGCCCTGTCGTACTCGTGCAGCCGCTGGCGTTCCTTCGATGCCGCGCGCGGTTTCGGCGGGCCTAGCAACTCCCGGAGTTCCGCCGCCGACGTGATCTCGCTGGTACCCATACCGCCGACCCTAGGCAGCAGGCGCAACCGGGCGAGCCAGCCCCGATCCGAAACGGACTTGCGGTGTAAATCGGGGCAACCGGGCCCGGGTATAGGCACGGGTTCCCCGCAAGTCCGTTTCGGGTGTCGGGGTCGTGGCGAGGCCCGGCGTCAGCCGTTGGCGGCGACGTCCTCGATCAGCTCGATCAGGGTGCGCACCGGAACGCCGGTGCCGCCCTTCGGCGTGTGGCCGTGCGGCGTGCCCGAGTTGTACGAGGGTCCGGCGATGTCGATGTGCGCCCACTCGACGCCCTCGGACACGAACTCGGACAGGAACGTGCCGCCCTGGAGCATGTGCCCGGCGCGGTCGAAGCCGGAGTTGATCTGCGACAGGTCGGCGATCGCGGAGTCCATACCGGACCGGACCTCCTCCGGCAGGGGCATCGGCCACATCGCCTCGCCGGTGCGATCGCCGGCCGCCTTCACTCGCGCGGTGATCCCGTCGGTGCCCATGACACCGGAGACGCGGTGGCCCAGCGCGACGACCTGGCCGCCAGTGAGGGTCGACGTCTCGAACAGGTAGTCGGGGGAGTCCTCGCAGGCACGGGCGATGGCGTCGCCGAGGATCATGCGGCCCTCGGCGTCGGTGTTGAGCACCTCGACCTTCTTGCCGCCGTACATCGTGACGACGTCGCCCGGCCGGTACGCGGCGCCGCTCGGCATGTTCTCCGCCATCGGCACGTACGCCGTGACCCGGACCTTCGGCTTGAGCGCCGCGACGGCGGTCATCACCGCGACGATGCTCGCTGCGCCGGACATGTCGCTCTTCATCTCCTGCATGCCCTGCGCCGGCTTGATCGAGATGCCGCCGGTGTCGAACGTGATGCCCTTGCCGACGAGCGCGACGTGCTTCATCGCACCGGCCGGCGCCCAGCTGATCCGCACGAGTCGCGGCCCGGCCTCGGAACCGCCGCCGACCGCGAGGATGCCGCCGTACCCGCCCTTGCGCAGCGCCTTGTCGTCCAGCACCTCGACGTCGAGCCCGACCTTGGTGGCCGCGACCTCGGCCTGCTCGGCGAAGTGCGGCGGGCGGAGGTGGTTCGGCGGAGTGTTGATCCAGTCGCGGGCGCGCAGCACCGCACCGGCGACGGCGGTGGCGCGCTTGACCTCGGCCTTGGCGGCCTTGTCGGCGGCGTCCGGCACCACGAGGGTGATGGTCTTCACCGGCTCCTTGTAGGTGGGCGCCTTCGACGACTTGAACGCGACGTAGTCGTAGGCACCGAGCAGGGCGCCCTCGGCCGCACCGCGCAGCGGGGCGCCATCGGCGGTCAGCACCACCCCGACTTTCGCCGTTCCGGCGAGCGAACGTACGGCGGCACCCACCGCGCGGCGGACCGTCTCCGCGTCGTCCGCCTTCTCAGGCTTGCCCAGCCCGACCGCGGCGACCACAGGCGCGCTGATAGCGCCGAGCGTCGCGAGCTTCGTCACCTCGCCGGCCGTGCCGGTGGCACCCAGCTGAGCCAGCACCTCCGCGAGCTTCCCCCCGAGCGCGGAGTCGACACCCGACGCTCCCGCGCCCAGCTCGAGGCCGTTCTCGCCGCTGTGGACGCCGACGATGACGGCGTCGACAGTGAGCTCGGCGGTCTGGGCGGCCGAGAGGGTCAGGGTGGTCACTCGTGGCTCCTGGGTCGTCGGTGAATCGTCGATGAAACCGTCGGGTTGTGTCCGGGATGCTACGTGGTGGTGTGCTACTACCGGTCCGAGCGGGGGTAAATTGCGGCCATGACCGACCTTCGCCACTCGCCGCTGCACGACCGCCACGTCGCTCTCGGGGCCAAGCTCGCCGACTTCGGCGGCTGGGAGATGCCGATCGAGTACACCGCAACGGGCGGCGGCGTCCTGAAGGAACACGCCGCGGTGCGTGAGGCGGTCGGGATCTTCGACGTCTCGCACCTTGGCAAGGCGAGCGTGCGGGGAGCGGTGCCGCCGCGTTCGTCAACGCCACGTTGAGCAACGACCTCGGCCGGATCCGCCCCGGGCAGGCGCAGTACACGCTCTGCTGCGACGACGCGTCCGGCGGTGTGGTCGACGACCTCATCGCGTACTACGTGGACGACGACAACCTCTTCCTCGTGCCGAACGCCGCCAACACGGCCGAGGTCGTCCGCAGGCTCGCCGCGGCGGCGCCCGACGGCTTGACAGTCACCGACGAGCACACCGGGTACGGCGTGATCGCGGTGCAGGGCCCCATGTCCGACGAGCTGCTCGGCGCGCTCGGGCTGCCGAGCGGCCACGACTACATGACGTTCGTGGACGCGGAGTGGAACGGCGTGCCGGTACGGGTCTGCCGCACCGGCTACACAGGTGAGCGTGGTTACGAGCTGCTGCCCTCTTGGGACGACGCGCCCGCCCTCTGGGACGCGCTGCTCGCCGCCGAGCCGATGAGCGGGCGCGCGGCCGGGCTCGGTGCTCGCGACACATTGCGCACCGAGATGGGCTACCCGCTGCACGGCCAGGACCTGTCGCTCGACATCACCCCGGTGCAGGCGCGGTCGGGTTGGGCGGTCGGCTGGAAGAAACCCGCCTTCTGGGGACGCGAGGCGCTGCTCGCGGAGAAGGAGTCCGGCCCGAAGCGTCTGCTGTGGGGGATCGAGTCGCTCGACCGCGGCATCCCGCGCCCGCACATGGCCGTGCTCGACGCGGACGGCGCCACCGTCGGCGAGGTCACCAGCGGCACCTTCTCGCCGACCCGCCGCGTCGGCATCGGCCTGGCGCTGCTCGCCGCCGACGCCGGACTGGCCGAGGGCAGCGAGGTCGAGGTCGACGTCCGCGGCCGGCGGTCCCGGATGAAGGTCGTGAAGCCGCCGTTCGTGCCGTCGTCGGTGCGCTAGTCAGGGCGTGGGTTCGCTCACACTCGGAAACGATTCAGAGTCCGCCCGCGATGAACAAGGGCGATGACTGATCTACCTCCCGACACTGACCTGACCCCGAGCAAGCCCGACAACGCACCCGCGGACGACGCGAGAGACGACCTGGTCCGGCGCCTCGGCCTGAGCGGCAGCCAGGTGGCGGCCAGCGCGCTCGCCGCCGTGTCCTCGGCGGTCGCCGCCTCCTACCTGGGGGTGGGCGGCACCGTCATAGGCGCCGGCGTGGGCAGCGTGATCGCCACCGTCAGCACGGCGCTCTACCAGCACTCGCTCACCCGCACGAACGAGCGGATCCGCAAGGCCGTCCCTATGCCGGCTCGCCGCCCTCCGTGGACGAAGCTCGCCGCCGGCGCGGTGCTCGTGTTCGGCGTCGCGCTCGGCACGATCGCCGTCGTCGAGCAGGTGACGGGCGGCCCGATCTCCTCGACAGTGCGTGGCGACGACAAGCGCGGTTCGACCCTTGGCGAGCTGGTGAGCCCTGAGCGCCGGGAGTCGCGCCCGGACCCGGCGACGCCGGAGCCGACGCCGAGCAGCACCGGCACACCCGGCCCCACCGCGCCGGCGCCGCAGCCGCCCGTAACGCCGACCCCGCCGCCGAGCGCACCGCCTGCGACGCCTCCCGCGACGACGGCGCCGCCGTCGAGCCCACTGCCGACCGCTCCGGTGACGCCGCCGCCGGTGTCGCCCGGCACGTCGTGAAGCGCCACGCTCATTGAATTCGGCGTGTCGCTTCACCACACGGAGCGAGGCGGTGCGGGCGCGAGGTGGGCGGCGCCGGGATGCGACGGCCCACGGTCCTGCATGGACACGGCGTGACACGCAGGTCACGAGGGTCACACTTTCGGGCAATGGCCAGCCACGGCGGTCGTCCGCCACTAGCATCCCCACTCGGTACGTGACTGTTGTCGCAGATCACCGGGGGGATCGGATGGGGGATCGAGCCTTGCGTGCGGAGGTGTTGATCGAGCTCGGGCCGGGGGGCGGCGACGAGCTCGACGGTGGCCATGACCGTGGCACCGAGCAGCTCCGGCGCCGGTTGCGTGAGTTGGACGTCGAGGACGTGAGCCGGCCTGGTGACGACGACGGCGACGCGCTGGTGGTCCAGCTCGCTCCCGTGTTGCCCGCGCTGCACGACGTGGTGCACACCGTGCGGGCGTGGCTGTCCACCAACCCGGGCCGCGTCGTGTCACTGGCGATCGGCGAGGACCGCATCGAGGTCACCGACATCGGGGTGAGCGACACGGCCGCCGACGAGCAGCGCGAACTGGTGCGCAGCTGGACCGAGCGCAACTCGCCGACCGAACTCTGAGCCGCGGTTGGATCGCGCCCCCTGCGGCCACGATCCAACCGCAGCCGGTCAGAACGACAGGCCCACCGCGCACACGGTGGTGGCCACCTCGACGCAGGCGCCGAACACGTCGCCGGTGACGCCGCCGAACCGCCGAACCGCGTGGCGTGTCAGCCCGATCGCCGCGGCGACTCCGGCGACGACCGCCAGTGGCCCGGTCCACGGCGCGGCGGTGACGGCCAGCGCCGCCAGCACCACCGTCCACGCGAGCGCGGCCGTTACCGGCACGGTGCCCGCGACGAGGGCGCCGAGCCCCTCGGGCCGGGCCGGCGGGACGCCACGCCCGCACGCCCATGTCACCGCGAGACGTCCGGTGGCGACGGCCACGACGACACCTGCCACCGCCGCCGGTGCCGGCCGGCCCAGCACCGCGGCGAACGCTGCGACCTGCGCGAGCAGCGCCAGCACGATCGTGACGACGCCGAACGGCCCGATGTCGGGCTGCTTCATCACCGCGAGGGCGCGTTCGGCGTCGCCGTAGGTGCCGAGGCCGTCGGCTGTGTCGGCGAGGCCGTCGAGGTGCAGCCCGCGGGTCAGCCCGGCGAGCAAGGCGACGACGGCCACCGCCGCCACCAGGGTCGGCGCACCGGCCGCCCGCACGCCGACTGCCAAGAGCCCGACCACTGCTCCGAGCAGCGTGCCGACCAGCGGGGCGAGCAGCATCGCGGTGCCGGCGGTGCGGCGGTCGACGCGGTCGGCGCGCACCGGCGCCACGGTCAGCAGCGACAGCGCGAGCCGAAGCCCGTCACCCATCCCGCGCGGCTCGCCGCCTGGCCCGGCGGGCTCTCGCCGGCCCGGGCTCGCGCACGGGCCGGCGCTCTGCGCTCGGGCCGGCTGGGCCGGGGGCCTGCGTCGGCGGGCGCGCCGGGTCGGCCGCTCCGGCCGGGCGGCTGGCTCGTCCGGCGGCGTGTCGCTGTCGGCGCGGCATCGGCGGGGTCGGGCCACTCCTCGGCGACGAAGGGATCGTCACGGTCGGGGTCGTCAGCGGTCGGGGTCGTCGGCAGGCTCGGGTTCCGGCTTGGCGGGCGGTTCCGTGCTCAGCGCGGCCAGCGCCGTGACGGCGGTCTGGAGCAGAGGCACGGTGGCCAGCGCGCCGCACCCCTCGCCGAGCCGGAGCCCGAGCGCGACCGACGGCTCGAGCTGCAGCATCTCCAGCGCGGTCCGCTCGGACGGCGCTTCCGTTGCGCTGCGGCGCCCGCCACCAGCGCGGCGCCTCGGCCGCGAACTCGCGGGCGAGCAGGCCGGCGGCGGCGCCGACCGTGCCGTCGAGCAGCACGGGGGTCCGGCGGACGGCTGCCTGGACCAGGATCCCGGTCAGCACCGCGAGGTCGGCACCGCCGATCGCGGCGAGCACGGCGAACGCCTCGTCGCCCCGGCCACCGGCGCGGCGCCGCGCGTCGCGGACGACGCCGCACCAGCGCGACCACTCGGCGTCGTCGGTGATCGCGCCGAACCCGAGGGCCCAGATCGGCTCGGTACGGCTCAGGGCGGCGATAGTCGCCGTGGCGGGCAGGCCGGCGTCGACGCTGATCGCGGCGGGGATCAGCAGGTCGGTGCCCGAGTCGACCTCCTCGTCGACGAGCGCCCGTCCCAGCCCGACCGCGTCCAGCACCTCGTCGGCGGTGAGTGCGTCGGCGCTGTCGATCGGCCCGCTGCCGCGCCGTACTGGCCGGGACTCGACACCGGGCAGCTCCTCGCTGAGTCCGACGTCGATCACCCGCACCTCGACCCCGGCCGTGCGGGCGAGCAGCGCCTGCGGTGCGGTGCCGTCGAGGACGGCCCGGGCGCGGGGGAGCGACGGCTCGCGCGCGACGCCGTGATCGGCCACGAGCAGCAGGCACCGGGGACGTGTGAACGGCGGCGCCGGAGCCTCACCGCGGACCGACGCCGCCCAGGCGGCGAGGTCGGCCAGCTCACCGAGCGCGGTCGGCCCGTGCTCCAACGTGGACAGCCGCGCGCGGGCCGCGTCCGCGGCGCCGGAATCGGGTGGTTCTACCGGGGCCGGGTCGGTCGCGGTGATCATGCCGGCAGGTTACTTGAGGGCGATCGGCAGGCCGGCGACCACCAACGTCGCCCGGTCGCACACGGTGGCGACGCGCTGGTTGAGCCGGCCCTGGGCGTCCGCGAAGACGCGCCCGGCCCGGGTGGCGGGCAGGACGCCCCAGCCGACCTCGGGGCTGACCAGGACGACCACCCCGGAGCGCGCCGTCAGGACGTCGACCAGGGAGTCTCCGAGGGGGTCCACCGCGCGGGCGCCGTCCGGATGGTCCCAGGCGCCGGCGCGGTCCAGCGCCGACGTGAGCCAGTTGCCGAGGTCGTCGACGAGCACGGCGCCTGTCGACGTCCGGAGTGTGGCCAGCAGCAGGTCAGGGTCGCCCCCGGCCTCGACCGTGGCCCAGCCGTCCGGCCGCCGCCGGCGGTGCGCCTCGACGCGAGCGGCCCAGTCGGGATCGCCGTCGCGAGCCCGCGCCGTGGCCACGTACGTCACGGCCCCGGCGCCGTCGAGCAGCGACTCCGCCCACGCCGACTTGCCCGACCGGACCCCGCCCAGCACGAGCGTCCTCGTCATGGTGCTGTCCCTCCGTGCCGGTAGGTTCCAGGGGTAGGACGACGATTCCGGGAGGCGTGCGCATGGCGTGGACGTGGCGTTACCAGAGCGAGCAGCCGGTGGACGTGTCCGCCATCGACGGCACCGACGAGGCCCACCAGAGCCAGTCCGACGCCGAGACGTGGTTGGGCGAGCACTGGCGCGAGCTGCTCGACGCCGGCATCACCGAAGTGTCCCTGATCGAGGACGAGCGCACCGAGTACGCCATGCCGCTCACCGCCGCCGACTGAGCACCCGCGCCGCCCGCTCGGCTGCTCCGAACTGTCGGGGAAATGGCGGTAACGCGCGTCCGGTTAAGGCGCCGCTTCCCGGACAGTCCGGTTTGTCCCGGGCGGCCGGCGGACGGCGAGCTGGCGGGCGGCGCGACCGAGGTCACACCGCCCGCCACCGGATGTCACGAGCGGCGGCTCGGGCTTGCCGTCTTCGCCGGGTCGCGCTCGATCACGGGGTCGAGGATCTCGTCGATCTTCTTCAGCAGATCGGCGTCGAGCTTCACGCCGGCGGCCTTGACGTTCTCGGTGACCTGCTCCGGGCCGCGACGCGCCGATGATGGCCGACGAGACGTTCGGGTTCTGCAGCGTCCAGGCGATCGCCAGCTGGGCGAGGGACAGCCCGGCCGCGGCGGCGAGCGGCTCCAGTTGCTGCACGAGCGTGAGCACGTCGTCGCGGAGGAAGTGGGCGACCATGTCGGCGCCGCCCTTCTCGTCCGTAGCGCGCGACCCGGCGGGCGGCGGCTGGCCCGGCTTGTACTTGCCGGTGAGCGCGCCCTGCGCGATCGGCGACCAGACGATCTGGCCGATGCCGAGCTCCTCGCAGGTGGGCACGACCTCGGCCTCGATCACGCGCCACAGCATGTTGTACTGCGGCTGGTTGGACACCAGCGGAACACGCAGCTCGCGAGCGAGTTCGGCGGCGGCGCTGATCTCCTCGGCGCGCCACTCGGACACGCCGATGTAGAGCGCCTTCCCGGAGCGCACGACGTCGGCGAAGGCCAGCATGGTCTCTTCGAGCGGGGTCTCGTAGTCGTAGCGGTGGGCCTGGTAGAGGTCGACGTAGTCGGTGCGGAGGCGGCGCAGCGAGGCGTTGATCCCCTCCATGATGTGCTTGCGGGACAGGCCACGGTCGTTCTTGCCCGGGCCGACCGGCCAGTAGACCTTGGTGAACAGCTCGTAGCCCTCGCGGCGCTCGCCGGCGAGTGCCTTGCCGAGGACGGTCTCGGCCTTGGTGCCCGCGTAGACGTCGGCGGTGTCGTAGGTGGTGATACCGGCGTCCAGGGCCGCGCGGACGCACGCCAGCGCGGCGTCCTCCTCGACCTGCGACCCGTGGGTGAGCCAGTTCCCGTAAGCGATTTCACTGATGACGAGGCCGGACCGGCCCAGGTGACGGAACTCCATGCCGCGACCCTAACCCGGACGAGCGTCCCGCTACGAAATCTGTCACCGGCCGGAAATAACGTGGCTGAGGGTGCTGCCGCGATGTCTATGTTCGCTCCGCCTTGCCGGCCGGCGGTGCGCGAATCACGCTGCGTAGCGAGGTGGCCCCTCGCCGTCGGACGGCGCCAGGCGCTGCCCGCCTCGCACCCGCCCTGGAGAAAGCAATGCCGGCCGCCTTCGTCGCGCTCGTCCGCGCCGGGTTCCGCCGCCACTCCACCTACCGCCAGGCCACCGCCGCAGCGGCGTTCACCAACTCCGTCTTCGGCTTCCTCAAGTGCTACCTGCTGCTCGCGGTGCTCGGCGCGTCCGCGGCCGTCGCCGGGTACGACGCCGAGCGCCTCGCGACGTTCGTCTGGGTCGGGCAGGGGCTACTCGGCGTGGTGATGCTGTGGGGCTGGACCGACCTCGCCGACCGCATCCGCACCGGCGACGTCACCGCCGACCTGCTCCGCCCGGTGGATCCGCTCTGGGCGTTCCTGGCCGGTGACCTCGGCCGCGCCGGCCACGCCGCGCTCGCCCGCCTCCTGGTGCCGGTGGCGGTCGGCGCCGTGTTCTTCGACCTGTACGCGCCGGCGCGTCTCGCGTCCTACCCGCTCTTCGCTGGTGAGTGTCGTGCTCGCGGTCATCGCGAGCTTCAGCGTCCGCTACCTGGCCAACCTCACGGCGTTCTGGCTGCTCGACGTGCGCGGCGTGATGATCGCGTGGTCGGTCGCCGGCAACATGCTCATCGGGCCTCGCCGTGCCGATCCCGTTCTTCCCCGGCTGGGCGCAGGTGCTGCTGTGGGCCACGCCGTTCCCGGCGATGTTCCAGGCCCCGCTCGACGTGCTGGTCGAGCGTGGCCAGCCGTGGCCTCCGCTCGCGGGGCAGGTCGTGTGGGTCGCCGTGCTGCTGGTGGTCTGCCGTGCGGTGCAGCGTCGCGCGGTCCGCAAGCTGGTGGTGCAGGGTGGCTAGCGTCTACCGGCACCTGTTCCGCGCCCAGCTCCGGTCGCAGACGGAGTACCGCGTCTCGTTCACGCTCGAACTGATTCTCACCGGCGTCATCACCAGCATCGACGTGTTCGGGATCGTCGTGTTCTTCAGCGTGAACCCGGGGCTGGGCGGTTTCACGCTTCCCGAAGCATTGCTCGTCGCCGGCCTCGCCGCGCTCGGGTTCGGGCTCGCCGACCTGGCCGTCGGCAACGTGCTCAGGCTGCCGACGTACATCCGCACCGGCCTGTTCGACGCCGTCCTGCTGCGACCGCTCGGTGCGTTGCCGCAGCTCGTCGTCGGTGACATCGCACTACGCCGGGTCGGGCGGGTCGCGCAGGCCGCCGTGACGCTGGCGGTCGCCCTGGCGCTCGTCGACATCGCGTGGACCCCGGCCCGCGTGCTGCTGCTCGTGGTGACGCCGCTGGCGGGCGCGGTGATCTTCGGCAGCTTCTTCGTGATCGCCGCCACGCTCACGTTCTGGCTCGTGGACGCCGCCGAGGTGGGAGCCGCGTTCACGTTCGGCGGGTTGCTGTTCGCCAGCTATCCGTCCACAGTGTACGCCGGTTGGTTCCGCGCGATCTTCGCGTACGCGCTGTGTCTCGGGTTCGTCGGCTACCTTCCGGCGCTGGCGCTGCTCGGCCGGTCGGACCCGCTGGGGCTCCCGGACTGGCTGCTCTGGTGCGCACCGCTCGCGGCGTTCGTGTGGCTGCTGGCGGCGCGCGCCATCTGGCGTACCGGTGTCCGTCACTACGGGAGTACAGGATCATGATCGAGGTACGGGATCTCCGGAAGGCGTTCACGATCCGCGTCAAGGTCGGCCGGTTCCGGCGCGAGCGGCGCGAGGTGGCGGCGGTCGCGGGCGTGGACCTGACGGTCGCCGCCGGCGAGATGGTCGGCTACATAGGACCGAACGGCGCCGGCAAGTCGACGACGCTGAAGATGCTCACCGGCGTGCTGACGCCGTCGTCCGGCCACGTGCGGGTGTGCGGGCTGGATCCGGTGCCGCGCCGCACCGAGCTGGCCCGGCGCATCGGCGTGGTGTTCGGCCAGCGCAGCCAGCTCTGGTGGGACCTGCCGCTGCGCGAGTCGTTCACCCTCCTGCGGCACGTCTACCGGGTCGACGACGGCGGCCCACGCAGCCCGCCTGTCGGAGTGCGTCGAACTGCTCGCGATGGATCCGTTCCTGGACACGCCGGTACGGCAGCTCTCGCTCGGCCAGCGGATGCGGGCCGAGATCACGGCCGCCCTGCTGCACGGCCCCGAGCTTCTGTTCCTCGACGAGCCGACCATCGGCCTCGACATCGTGAGCAAGGAGGCCGTGCGGGGGTTCCTCGCTCAGCTCAACGCCCGGCACGGGACGACGCTCGTCCTCACCACCCACGACCTTGCCGACATCGAGCGGCTGTGCCCGCGCCTGGTGGTGATCGATCACGGCCACGTCGTGCACGACGGATCCCTCGCCGACCTGCACGAGCGGTACGGGTCACGGCGTCGGCTCGTAGTCGAGCTGGCCGAGCCGTGGCCCGCGCTGGAGATCCCCGGCACAGTGCTGGAACGCCGCGAGGCGGACGGCCGCCGGCAGTGCCTCGCGCTCGCCGACGGCCAGCCCGCGCTGGCGGAGGTCATCGCGCGGGTCGCCGCCGTGGCGCCCCTGCGTGACCTGCAGGTACTCGAACCGGAGATCGAGGAGGTCGTCCGCCGCCTCTACACGGGATCAGACTGACACCTTCTCGCGCTCGGTGCTCCGGCTGGGCGCACCGCGCAGAGTGAGCAGGCTGACGAGCAGCCCGGCGAAGATGATGATCGCGCCGAGGGCGATCGCGGTGGCCGAGGGCACCACGATGCGGAGCGTGTGGCTCGGGTTGAGGTCGCCGAAGCCCGCCTGGCCCCACTCGCCGACGCCGACGGCGGTGCCGACGCCGCCGCCCACGATCAGAAGCAGCCCGACCGCGACGCACACCTCGAACCGGAGCAGCTTCATCCACGCGGCGAGCTGCCTGTCGCCGACCAGCCCCTCGAACGCCCCGTAGATCTTCGCGCAGCCGCCGGACAGGATCAGCTGGACGCCGACCAGCAGCGCCAGGCACGCATAGACCAGCGCGCCGATGTCGAACGTCACCGTGCCGAGCGACACCGGACCTGCGGTGAGCGCAGCCGTCGACACGAGCCCGAGCATGCTCAGCACCACGCCCGGCCAGACCAGCACCTTGCGAGGCGCGAACACCAGCAGGAACCGCAGGTGGCGCCAGCCGTCACGCCAGGTGCGCAGGTGCGGCGGCCGGCTGCGACCGTCGGGCGAGAGGGTGGTCGGCACCTCGACGATGTCGTACCCGGCGAGCGCCGAGCGCACCACCAGCTCCGACGCGAACTCCATGCCGGGCATGCACAGCCCCAGCTCCCGGATGCGGTCGCGCCGGAAGCCGCGGATGCCACAGTGGAAGTCGCCGGTCTTGAGCCCGAACAGCCGGCGGCCGAGCCAGCTCAGCACCGGGTTGCCCAGGTACTTGTGGAGCACCGGCATCGCGCCCGGCTCGATGCCGCCCTTGAACCGGTTGCCCATGACGACGTCGTGGCCTTCGCGGAGCTTGGCGATGAACGGGCCGAGGTTCGACAGGTCGTAGCTGTCGTCGGCGTCGGCCATGATCACGTACCGGCCGCGGGCGGCGTCGATGCCGGCGAGCAGGGCGCCGCCGTATCCGCGGATGGGGGCGGCGACGACGCGGGCGCCGTTCTCCTCGGCGATCTGCTGCGAACCGTCGGTGCTGCCGTTGTCGGACACCAGGACTTCGCCCCGGACTCCGAGTTCCTCCAACGAGCGAACCGCTTTCTGGACGCAGGTCGCCAGCGTCTCGGCTTCGTTGAGGCACGGAAGCAGGACGGTTACCTCTAGCGTGTCGTCAGTCACTGTTCTTCTTCTCCGCGGTGGCGCTGTCGTCGGGGGTATCGGGTAGGGGTGCGTACGCACGGCGGAGCTGGGTCACCGCCAGGGCGCCAGCGGCGCTGATCAGGGGGATGGCGGGAAGGCCATAACGATAGTCGAACTGAGAAGTGGCCACGGCCACGACGAGCAGCCCGAGCCCGGCCGAGGCGAGCAGGGCGATGTCGAGGCGCGCCCGCCACTGCGCCGCGTCGCGGGCGGTACACGATCGCCGCCAGCGCGAGCAGCAGGAACAGGGCGAGCGCCGGCCCGGGGGTGTACCCGCCGTGCAGCTGGTACGCCTCCAGCCCTCTCGCGGCGCCGCCCCATACCTCGGGCCGCTGGCCGCCGCGGACGTCGTACGTGCCGTTGACGACCGGCTGCGGCTCGCAGCCAGGCTTGAACTGGTCGTACGGGAAGACCCAGAGCGTGTGGCACGTGGTGCCGCGCGGTGTGGCGAGGCCGGGGGTGAAGTAGCCGGAGGTCTCGCGCAGGACCAGCGCCGCGTAGTCGACGGGCTGGCCCGCGATCACCTTGTTGGCGAACGACTGCAGGAGCGGGTCGTTCGGAGGGCCGGGCGCGTACTTCGACGCCGGGCTCTCCTTGTTCCAGATGTAGTAGTTCGAGCTCGGCCGGCGCTCTGGCGGGCGCGGGTCGCAGAGCTGCCGCTCGGCGGCGGTGAGGTTGTCGAGCTTGTCGCAGTCGGCGATCGCCATCACGCGGGCGTACAGGAAGCGGCCCTGGAACTGGCCGAACGCGTACTTGCCGTAGGTGTCGTGGTAGACGTGCAGGTAATAGGCGATCGGCGCGGCGAGCACCGCGACCAGGATGAGCACCTGCTTCCACCCGGCCCACCGCATCAGCAGGTACAGCACGCACAGCACGAGGATCGGCACGCCGACCGTTCTGGTGAGTGCGGCGGCCACGAAGCACAAGCCGCCGAGCGCCGCGAACGGCCAGGTCAGACGGTCGCGCCAGAGCAGCGCTGTGACGCCGCCCACCAGCAGCGCCCCGAACAGGGCGTCGGCGAGCAGGTAGTGCTCCACCACGATCTGGAAACTGTCGAGCGCCACGGGCGCCGCCGCCACAGCCGCGAGCCACCGCGCGCCACCCCGGCGGACCACCAGCGCGTAGACGCCGAGCGCCGTGAGCAGCCCGAGCAGATGCTGGAGGCCCACGACGACCGACACCCGGCCGGTCCACTCGAACAGGTCGACGAAGAGCGAGTACCCGTACGGGCGGAGGTTGCCGGGGCGGTTGATCTTGGCCGAGAAGAAGTAGCCGGTGCTGTCCGGGAGCCAGAACGCGGGCCAGTACGTGAGCATCGCGACGGCCCGCAGCGCCGCGCCGGTGGCCAGCACGGCGAGGATGCCGGCATGCCGCCGCAGGAACGCGGCGAGCTGCCGGAGGCGAGGGGCGGGAGCCGCGTCCGGCGAGTGGATCGGCCGGGCGTCCGCGGCTGCTGTGGGTGTCACAATTCGAGAACGTAGCAAGCGGTCACAACCGTTGACACGAACACGTGTCCAGATCGGACCCTAAATGGTGTCGCCTATCTTGACCTGCGGCTTCGGGTTGCGGATGCGGCGGAACGACAGCGAACGCATGATGGCGTAGAAGTACAGCGCCGGCATCTTCTCCTGGCTGTCCGGGTAGCGGTCGCGGACGGACCTCTTGACCAGCCGCGCGATCAGGAACCCGTCCAGGAACATGAGGACGATCAGGCCGAACCAGAGCACGCTGCCGCCGAACTGCACGGCCGGCGGCATCATCTGCAGGGACGTGATGAGCACCACAATCAGGCCGGCGAAGAAGAACGGGCCGATGTTGCGCCGCGCGTCGACGAGGTCGCGGACGAGCTTGCGCACCGGACCTTGATCGCGGGGCATCAGGTACCGCTCGTCTCCGCTGCGGGCGCCCTCGAACCGCTCCTGCCGCTCGGCGCGCATCTTCTCGCGCATCCGCTTGCGGGCTTCCTTGTTGTCCTTCGGCGGCGGTTCGGTCAGCTTGCGGCGTTGCACGCGCTTCGGCGTGGGGCGGCCCTTGCTGGGCGTGTACGCCTTGCCCGCGTTCTGGGCGGCGTCAGACGTCGTCTCCGGCGCCTCCACGGGGGCGGCGTCGGTCTTGTCACTGCGGCGGAAGAGCGGGCTCACGATGAGTCAGGGTAGACCCGCCGCCGCTGCGGTTGGACCGCGGCCTCCGGGAGCGCGATCCAACCGCAACCAGGTCACGGCAGGGCGAGCATCTGGTCGAGGGCGGCCTTCGCGTACCGCGCGGTCCGCTCGTCGACGGTGATCTGGTTCACCAGCTCACCGGCGGCCAGCGACTCGAGCGCCCAGACGAGGTGCGGCAGGTCGATGCGGTTCATCGTGGAGCAGAAGCAGACCGCCTTGTCGAGGAACACGATCTGCTTGTCCGGGTGCTTGAGTGCGAGCCGCTTCACCAGGTTCAGCTCGGTGCCGATGGCCCACTTCGACCCGGCCGGCGCGGCCTCGATCGCCTTGATGATGAACTCGGTGGAGCCAACCAGGTCGGCGTTGCTCACGACCTCGTGCCGGCACTCGGGGTGCACCAGCACGGTCACTCCCTCGATCCGCTCGCGCACGTCCTCCACGGACTGGAGCGTGAACCGGCCGTGCACCGAGCAGTGCCCGCGCCACAGGATCATCTTCGCGTCGCGGAGCTGCTCGGGCGTGAGCCCGCCGCCCGGCTTGTGCGGGTCGAACAGGACGCAGTCGTCGAGGGAGAGGCCCATCTCGCGGACGGCGGTGTTGCGGCCGAGGTGCTGGTCGGGCAGGAACAGCACCTTCTCGCCCTTGCCGAACGCCCAGTCGAGGGCGCGCTTCGCGTTGGACGACGTGCAGATCGTGCCGCCGTGCTTGCCCGTGAACGCCTTGATGTCGGCCGAGGAGTTCATGTAGCTGACCGGGATCGTGACATCGGCCACGCCCGCGTCGGTCAGGACGTCCCAGCACTCCTCGACCTGGTCGAACGTGGCCATGTCGGCCATCGAGCAGCCGGCGGCGAGGTCGGGGAGGACCACCTTCTGGTGGTCGCCGGTGAGGATGTCCGCCGACTCCGCCATGAAGTGCACGCCGCAGAACACGATGAACTCCGCCTCGGGGCGTGCCGCCGCCTGCTGCGCGAGCTTGAACGAGTCGCCCGTGACGTCGGCGAACTGGATGACCTCGTCGCGCTGGTAGTGGTGGCCCAGCACGAACGCGCGGTCGCCGAGGGCCGCACGGGCCTTGCGAGCCCGCTCGACCAGGTCGGGGTCGGACGCCGCCGGCAGCGCGCCGGGGCAGTCGACGCCACGCTCGGACTCCGGGTCGCTGGTGCGGCCGAGCAGGAGCAGGGCGGCGGGGGTCAGGGCGGGGTCTTCCCAACGGCCGACAGGGTTATCGAGATCGACGGTGGTCACGTGGACGCTCCATGGGTGGCGGATTGGCCGCCAACAATGGTCCCACAGCGGCTGGCTCGCCCACTGTGGCCACCGTCACGCGGCCGCGGGCGGCCTGGGTCCGCGCTGGACCCGCCGCGCGCGTCGAGGTTCGGATTCTTGGGGTCCCGGCGCTCCGCGCACCCCCAAGAATCCGAACCTCGCCGTTGAGTTGGCCACGGCAGGATTGGGCGCATGCGCGTCCTCATCGCCCCTGACTCGTTCGGCGGCACCCTCACTGCTGCCGAGGCGGCCGGCGCCATCGCGTCCGGCTGGACCACCGGCGCCGCCCACGACACCGTCACCCCACGGCCGCTCTCGGACGGAGGCCCCGGTTTCGTCGATGTGTTGCACGCCACACTCGGCGGCACGCTGCTCGCGGTCACGGTGCCGGATCCACTCGGCCGAACCGTCCCGGCCACGGTTCTCCTCGTCGGCGACACCGCCTACGTCGAGTCCGCACAGGCGTGCGGCCTGCACCTGATCGCGCCGGACGAGCGGGATCCGAAGGGCGCCACCAGCTACGGCGTCGGCGTCCTGATCACGGCGGCTGTCGAGGCGGGCGCGGCCACGGTGGTCGTCGGGCTCGGCGGATCCGGCACCAACGACGGCGGGGCCGGCGCACTGGCGGCACTCGGCGCCGCACCGGTCGGCGCGAGCGGCGCCGCACTTCTCTACGGCGGCGCCGCGCTGGTCGACTGCACCGGCCTCGCCGGAAAGCCACGGCTCCGCGACGTCGAGCTGGTGGCCGCCTCAGACGTCGACAACCCGCTACTCGGGCTGCACGGCGCGTCCGCCGTGTTCGGCCCGCAGAAGGGCGCCACCCCCAACGACGTGCAGATACTCGACGCCGCGCTGGCTCGGTGGGCGGATGTCCTCCAGTCGGAGCTGCCAGGTGCGCCGCCCGGCCTCGGCGCCGTCGCCGGTGGGGGAGCCGCCGGTGGGCTCGGCGTCGCGCTGCTCGCTCTCGGGGCACGCCGCGAGTCCGGCATCGGGCTCGTCCGCCGCCTGATCGGGCTGGACGCGGCCCTCGACGACGCCGATCTCGTCGTCACCGGTGAAGGCTCCTTCGACTGGCAGTCGCTGCGCGGCAAGGTCGCGACCGGCATTGCGGAGGCGGCTCGCGAGCGGGGCATCCCGTGCCTCGTTCTGGCCGGGCGGGTCGAGGTGGGGCGCCGCGAACTCGCCGCGGCCGGCGTCGACGCCGCCTACTCGCTCAGCGAGCACCTCGGCTCGACCGAGCGAGCCCTCGCCGAGGCCCGCACCGGACTCGAAGCCCTCGCCGAACGGGTCGCGCGCGAGTGGAGCAGGTAGCGCGACCAGGATCATGTGCGACGATGGGAATGGTTCCTGGACCGGTGCCGTTGGCCCAGGAAGTACACCCGAGAGCAGTGGGAGCCGAAGTGACCGTCCAGGAGACGACCGAGCAGACCCCGACCAGCGTCGTGCTGACCGACGTGGCCGCCGCAAAGGTCAAGGCCCTGCTCGAGCAGGAAGGCCGAGACGACCTGCGGCTGCGCATCGCGGTCCAGCCCGGTGGCTGTTCCGGCCTGCGCTACCAGCTCTTCTTCGACGAGCGGTCGCTCGACGGCGACACCGTCACCGACTTCGATGGCGTCGAGGTGGCCGTCGACCGGATGAGCGTCCCGTACCTCTCCGGCGCGAAGATCGACTTCGTCGACACCATCGAGAAGCAGGGCTTCACCATCGACAACCCCAACGCGGGCGGGTCCTGCGCCTGCGGCGACTCGTTCCACTGACATAGCGCGACAAAAGCCGCGTCGGACCTGGTCCGGCGCGGTTTCGCGTTCCCGGGGACTACTCGAACGAGTCGGACAGCGAACTCCCGTGTGAACACCGGGTACCGATCGGGTTAGGCTGCTGTGTCAACCGGCCCCGACCCGAGGCGTAAGTATGAAGATCGCCGTGACCGGCTCCATCGCCACCGACCATCTCATGCACTTCCCGGGTCGGTTCGCCACCCAACTCCTGCCCGACCAGCTCGACAAGGTGTCGCTGTCGTTCCTCGTCGACGAGCTGGTGGTCCGGCGCGGGGGCGTCGCGGCGAACATCGCGTTCGGCATGGGCCAGCTCGGCCTGGCGCCGGTCCTGGTCGGCGCGGTCGGTGCCGACTTCGCCGACTACCGGTCCTGGCTGGAACGGCACAACGTCGACTGCGAGTCGGTGTACGTGTCCGAGCTCGCCCACACGGCGCGGTTCGTCTGCACCACCGACGACGACATGTGCCAGATCGCGTCCTTCTACGCCGGCGCGATGAGCGAGGCGCGCAACATCGAGCTGGCGCCGGTGGCCGAGCGGTTCGGCGGCCTCGACCTCGTGCTGGTCGGCGCGAACGACCCCGAGGCGATGATCCGCCACACGGAGGAGTGCCGCGACGCGCGGTTTCGCGTTCGCCGCCGACCCCTCCCAGCAGCTCGCGCGCATGTCCGGCGAGCAGACCCGGCAGCTCATCGACGGCGCCGAGTACCTGCTCACCAACGACTACGAGAAGAACCTCCTCGAGTCCAAGACCGGGTACTCGGACGAGGACGTTCTCGACCGCGTCAAGATCCTGGTCACCACGCTCGGCTCCAAGGGCGTACGGATCAGCGGCCGCGACATCGAGACGCTGAACGTGCCGTGCGCCCGCGAGCTGGCCAAGCACGACCCCACCGGCGTCGGCGACGGCTTCCGCGCCGGCTTCTTCGCGGCGCTGTCGTGGGGTCTGTCGGCTGGAGCGGTCGGCGCAGGTCGGCTGCCTGGTCGCCACGTACGTCATCGAGACGATCGGCACCCAGGAGTACGTGATCAAGCCCGACGAGTTCGCCAAGCGTCTCGGCGAGGCGTACGGCGACGACGCGGCCGCCGACGTCCAGCAGCACCTGTCGTAGCCTCCGTGCGGTTCAAATGCGACCGCCACGGTCGCATTTGAACCGCTACGAGGTTCTGCGCACGTCGAACACGTCGGCCTCGGGGCTGCCCACGAACTCGTGGCCCCGCATCCGGCACCAGGCAGGGATGTCCACCCGCGCAGCCGGGTCGTCGGCGAGCACCCGGACGACATCGCCGACCTGTACCTCGCTGATCCGGCGGGCCAGCGCGATCACCGGCAGCGGGCACCGCTGTCCCACGCAGTCGACGACGATCACAGCCCATGCACCCCCGCTGTCCGGCGCAGCTCGTCAACCACGCCCGGCAGCTCGGCGAGGAACCGGTCGACCTCAGCCTCGGTCGTGCCGCGATGCAGCGACACCCGGACGTTGCCGTGGCTCAACACGCCCATCGCCTCCAGCACGTGCGACGGCGTCAACGTGGACGACGTGCACGATGACCCGCTCGACACCGCGAACCCCCGCGCGTCCAGAGCGTGCAGCAGCGCCTCCCCGTCGACGTAGAGGCAGGAGAACGTCACCAGGTGGGGGAGCCTCACGACGGGGTGCCCCGACGACCTCCACGTCGGGGACGGTGGCCGCGACGTGCTGCGCGGATCCGGTCCACCAGCGCACCCAGCCGCGCCGCCTCCTGTTCGGCCTCCGCGGCCACCGCACGCAGCGACGCGGCGGCGGCCACCACCGCAGGCAGGTTGCCGAAGCCAGGGACCTTGCCCTGCTCGCGCTCGTCCGCCGGCAGCGGCGACGCCCACCGCGTGCCCTTGCGGACCGCCAGCACGCCGACCCCGGGCGGACCGCCCCACTTGTGGGCGCTCGCCGTCAGCAGCGACCAGCCGGTGGGCAGCGGAACGCGGCCGACCGACTGGGCGGCGTCCACGAGCAGGGGGACCTCGCCGCAGGCGTCGGCCGCCGCCTCCACCGGCTGCACGGTCCCGACCTCGTGGTTCGCCGACATCAGCGCCGCGAGGGCTGTACCTGGTGCCTGGGCGGCAGCGGCGAACGCGGTGAGATCGACCACACCGTCCCTGTCGACGCCCACGGGTACAGCAGTCCCGCCCGCCGCCACGTGCCGCTCCGCCGCGTGCAGCACCGAGGAGTGCTCGACCGCCGAGTGGACCAGCGCGTTCCCCGCGCGACGCCGCCCCGCCAGGCCACCGAGCACCGCCAGGTGGACAGCCTGGGTGCCGCTCGCGCAGAACACCACCTCGTCCGCCCGCGCCGCGATCACCGAGGCCACAGCCTCGCGCGCCGCGTCGAGCAGCTGTCGCGCCCGTCGTGCCTCGCTGTAGAGCCGCGCCGGGTCGGCCCAGCCGTCGTCGAGACTCGCCAGCAGCGCCTCTCGCGCCGCCGGATGCAGCGGCGCCGACGACGCGGCGTCCAGATACGTCCGCACCTATCGCACGCTACCGGCACGCCGGGCGGCACCCCTGGCAGGTCGAGTGAGGTGCGGTCGAGTAATCTTCGCGCTGTTCTGGAAACCACCCGTCCGCCACGCGGCGGGTGCGTAGGAGGAGGGCACAGCAGGTGGTCCCGAACCCGTCGGCGAAGACCGGACTTCTGGGGCGCGCCACTCGGCTCGTCCTCACGGCCGGCCTGCTCACCGTCACGCTGGCTGGATGCTCGACTGAAGAGGTGCTGCGCTTCGGTTGGCCCGAGGGCGTCACGCCGCAGGCCGAGTCGATGCGCGAGCTGTGGACGTGGTCGGTCATCGCGGCGCTGGTCGTCGGCGTGCTGGTATGGGGCCTGATGTTCTGGGTCATCATCCGGTACCGCAAGAAGGGCGACGAGCTGCCCGTCCAGACCCGGTTCAACCTGCCGCTCGAGGTCCTCTACACCGTCGCCCCGGTCCTGATCGTCTCGGTGCTCTTCTACTACACCGCGGTCACCCAGGTGTACGTCGACAAGAAGGCCGAGAACCCCGACGTCACCGTCAGCGTGATCGGTTTCAAGTGGAACTGGGTCTTCGCCTACCCCGACGCCACCGGTCCGGACGGCCGCGCAGTGCAGACCGTCGGCTCCTCCGACGAGATCCCGGTGCTGGTCCTGCCCACCGGCAAGCGCATCCGCTTCCAGGAGACCTCGAACGACGTCATCCACTCGTTCTGGGTGCCCGAGATGCTGTTCAAGCGCGACGTCATCCCCGGCCGCACCAACTCGTTCGAGATCACCTCGATCGAGAAGGCCGGCGCCTACGTCGGCCGCTGCGCCGAACTCTGTGGCACCTACCACTCCAACATGAACTTCGAGGTCCGCGCCGTCAGCCCCGCCGACTACGACAAGTACATCGAGGCAAGGAAGCAGGGCGACACGGTCGCCGAGGCGCTCACCGCCATCGGCCAGGAGCCCAGGGCCACGACCACCAAGCCGTTCGACACCCGCCGCGACCTGTCCCGCAGCGGCAGCTGACCGCCCGCAAGGCTGGAGTTACCTTCCATGAAGAGTGAATCCCGGATCTTCAACGGGCTCGCGGTGTTCCTGTTCGTCATGGCCGCCGTGTACTACATCTGGACCAACAACACCGCCGAGGGCGCCGACTGGGTCGGCACCACCGCGCTCGTGCTCACCGGCGGACTCGTGGGGCTCTGCGGCGGCTACTTCGCCTTCGTCGCCCGCCGCATCGAACCCCGCCCCGAAGACCGCGACGACGCCGAGATCGACGAGGGCGCCGGCGAACTCGGCTTCTTCAGCCCAGGCAGCTACTGGCCGTTCGGGCTCGCAGTCTCCGCCTCACTCGCCGGCCTGGGCATCGTGTTCTGGGCGCCGTGGCTCATGATCATGGGCGCCGTCGCCGTCCTGATCACTGTCGGTGGGCTCCTCTTCGAGTACTACGTCGGGCCCGGGCGCGGCCCACTGAGCCACCGACCGGCTGCGTTGTCAGGGCCCCCGGATACCAAAGCGTATTCCGGGGGCCCTTCCGCCTTGCCGGACGGCGGCTCAGCGGGCTCCAGCGCCGTAGCAGGTACAAATTCGGGCGCGCATGGGTGTAAAGCGTTCAGGCTTGGGCGCGGGGGCGTTGGGAGCGCCAGGCCAGGTCGGCCGCGGACAGTGCCACCTTGCGCTGTTCCGGGTTGAGGTAGTCCTCGACGGACGGCGTCAACATCGCGTACAGATCCAGCGCGGCCCGGCATGACTCGTCCAGCTCCTCCGCGTGCAGCGCCAGCGCGGCCTGCTGGCTCTGCAGCCAGCGCTCGCCCATCGCGTCCGCCACCAGGTCGAAGAGGCGGTGCTCGCTGTCGTAGAGGATCTGCCGGTGCACAGCCGCGATCATCGGCAACTGCGTGGCGAGCACGTTCCGATTGACAGCCGCCGACGTGCGCCGCCCCAGCGCCAGCGAACCGACCAGCCGGTGCACCTCCTCGGCGTGGCTCGTGACCTCCTCGGCCACCCAGGCACGCCGCGGCTCCTCGATGTCCGCCCAGCGCCACCGGCGCGCCGCGTCGACCAGCGTCGCCAGTTCACCGTCGGCGTCGTGCAGGATCACCGCGCTGCGCCAGCCGGGCACCGCCCCGCCGGCCTCCCGCGGGTTCGCGAACGCCGCACGCACCTTCTCCTGCGTGCGCCACGAGACCGACATGAGCAGTTCGTGGACCTGCCGCAGCAGGTAGTCGGGGCCCGTGCCGAGCGCGACGAGGTTCACGTCGCTGTGCTCGTGGGCGTCGCCCCGCACCTGACTGCCCAGCAGCAGCACGCCGGACGTACCCTGATCGACCAGGTCAGCGACGGTCGCGGCAACCGCCGTGGCGACCCGCTGGGGGAGTGCTGGGGACACGTCCGAAGTCTCGCACTGTCCGGGGCGGTCCGGGGACGTTCAGTGAATCCTGTTCACGGTCCGTACGCCATACGGCTACCCACAGCCGTATCACGGCTGCCGCGTGGCGCTTCGCCTGGTGGTCCAACGTCGGCATGTCGACGTTGAGTGCGCGCTGAGATACCCAACGTCGGCATGCCGACGTTGGACCGGCCCGGGACCTGGCAGGCGATTTGGGCGACATGAAAAGGCCCCGCCGGGATCCCGGCGGGGCCTTTTCGGCCGTGCCTACTTCTTCTCGGCCTCGGTCAGCTCCCGCTTCCTGCCGTCCTCGGCGAGCTCGGGCTTCTTCTCGGCCTCGGCCAGCGGTGCCGCCGCGGGCGTGCCCTTCACCGGCCGCTCGATCGGGAAGAAGAAGCCCTTCACGGCCCGCCCACCGGCCCCCAGCTTGTTCATGCGCTTCGGGACGGGGGCTCCCGCGTACTCCAGGTGGACGTGGCCGTGCTCGTCGGGCTCGGCGAGGGGCTGGTGCACCTCGATGAACTGCCCGGACGGCAGGCGCTTGATGATGCCGGTCTCGATACCGTGCGCCAGGACCTCGCGGTCGTGTTGCTGCAGGCCCAGGCAGATGCGGTAGGCGATGTAGAACGCCAGCGGTGGCACCACCAGCAACCCGACCCGGCCCATCCAGGTCATCGCGTTGAGGCTGATGTGGAACTTCTCGGCGATGACGTCGTTGCCGCCGGAGATCCACAGCACCGTGTAGAACGAGATCGCCATCGCGCCGAGCGCCGTGCGTGTGGGCACGTCACGCGGGCGCTGGAGAAGGTTGTGATGTGCTCTGTCCTTGGTGAACTTCGCTTCGAGGAACGGGTACAGCGCGGCGAGCGGTGAACATGATGCCAGGCAGCACCACCGTCGGCCAGAACACTGCGGGCAACGTGTACCCGCCGATCCGTGTCTCCCACGCCGGCCAGAGCCGCGTGGAGCCGTCCAGCCAGCCGACGTAGAAGTCGGGCTGCGACGCCGAGGAGACGACCTCGCCCTTGTACGGGCCGAACAGCCAGATCGGGTTGATCTGGACCAGGCCGCCGAGCATGGCCAGCACGCCGAACACGATCATCGACAGGCCGCCACCCTTGGCGGAGAAGCCCGGGAACATGCGGTGGCCGACGACGTTCTTCTCGGTCTCGAGCGGCCCGGGGAACTGCGTGTGCTTCTGCTTGGCCACCAGACCGATGTGCACGGCGATCAGCGCGAGCAGGATGCCCGGGACGAGCAGCACGTGCGCGATGTAGAGCCGCGGGATGATCACCTCGCCGGGGAACTCCCCGCCGAACACCGCGAACGAGACCCAGGTGCCGACCAGCGGGATCGAGAGCACGATCGCGCTCATGATCCGCAGGCCCGTGCCGGAGAGCGCGTCGTCCGGCAGGGAGTAGCCGGCGAAGCCCTCCAGGATGCCCAGCACGATCAGCGTGATGCCGATGAGCCAGTTGACCTCGCGGGGGCGGCGGAACGCTCCGGTGAAGAACACCCGGAACATGTGCACCATCATCGCGGCGACGAACAGCAGCGCCGCCCAGTGGTGGATCTGCCGCATGATCAGGCCGCCGCGGATGTCGAACGAGATCTCCAGGCTCGTCGCGTACGCCTGCGACATCTGGATGCCGCGCAACGGCGTGTAGCTGCCGTCGTAGATGACCTCCTTCATCGACGGGTCGAAGAAGAGGGTCAGGAACGTGCCGGTGAGCAGCAGCATGATGAACGAGTAGAGCGCGATCTCACCGAGCATGAACGACCAGTGGTCGGGGAAGACCTTGTTCAGGACGCGACGGGTAGGGGTGGCCAGCCCGTAGCGGTTGTCTGCCCAGTCGGCTCCCTTGGCGGGAAGCTCGGCGGGCTTGATCTTCGGTAGCTTCATGGACGCTCCCAGAACGCCGGGCCTACAGCCTCAAGGTAGTCGGATTTCGCGACGAAGAAACCTTCCTCGTCGACTTCGATCGGGAGCTGCGGCAGCGGCCGGGTCGCGGGGCCGAACACCGGCCGGCAGCTGTCGAGCACGTCGAACTGCGACTGGTGGCACGGGCAGAGCAGCCGGTGTGTCTGCTGCTCGTAGAGGCTCGCCGGGCAGCCCGCGTGGGTGCAGATCTTGGAGTACGCGTAGAAGTTGCCGTAGTGGCCCTCGCGCAGCGCCTCCTTCTCCTCTTCCGTCGCGTCGGCGGGGAACAGGTCGCGATCCTGCTCGTTCGCCCTGGCCTCCTCGGCGTCCTCCGGGCGGAGGTGGATCAGCAGGGTCGGCGAGTCGGCGTACTGGTTCGTGGTGCCGTGCGGGACGCCCGGGAACACCGTCTCGATGCCGCCTGCGGAGACGTCCGACGGCCGGATCGGCGTGCCGTCCTCGCGGACCAGCCGGACGCCCTCCTTGAAGCCCGTGTGGAACAGCGGCTCGTCCTCGCTGTGCGGGTCGTTGATCATCGCGCCGACCACAGGCACCAGCGGCGCAACGGCCAGCGGGCCCAGGCCGAACAGCAGTGCACCCTTGAGCAGCGGACGCCGCTTGATGCCGACCTCGTCGACCATGTTCAGCGCTGTGGCGCCGGTGAGCTTGCGCTCGTCGGCGGCAGAGGCGCCGTCGTGCCGGTCCTGGATCGAGACCTCCTCGGGCAGCAGGCGCTTCGCCCAGATGACCACGGCGAAGCCGATGCCCAGGAGCGCCAGGCCGAGCGTGGTGCCAAGCAGCGGCGTGAACCACGCGTAGTCGCTGCCGCCCTGGACGTACTCCCAGTTCCAGGCGCAGTAGATGACGACGAACGCCACGGCTGACAGGCCGGCGATGACCAGCCACAGCGCGATCTGGCGCTCGACCCGCTTCTCGGCCTTGGTGCCCGGCACCGGGAACCGCGGCTCGTAGTGCACGATCTCGACGCCGTCCCGCCGGGCGCCCTCGCGGACCAGGTCGAACCGGGTCAGCGACGGGTCGTCTACGTCGAACGGGGCGGGGTGGTGCTGGTCACTCATGACTTACCTGCAATCCAGATGGTCGCGAACAGCAGGACGACGATTCCGACGACGAAGATGACGAGGCCCTCGGGCACCGGGCCGGTACGGCCGATACCCAGGCCACCCGGGTCCTTCTCGGCCTTCATCGACTGGACGTAGTTGATGATCGCCTTCTTCTCGTCCGGCGTGAGCTGGTTGTCGCCGAAGACAGGCATGTTCTGCGGGCCGGTGAGCATCGCGGCGTACATCTGCTCGTCCGTGAGGTCGTCGAGCGCCGGCGCGAACTTGCCGGACGAGAGCGCCCCGCCGTTGGCCGTGTAGCCGTGGCACGCCGCGCAGTTGACGCGGAACAGGCGCCCGCCCTGGGCCAGGTCGCCGTCGCGGAGGTCGCCCTCGGGGACCTTCGGGCCGCCGCCGAGCGAGTCGATGTAGGCGGCGAGCTGGTCGGTCTGCTCTTCGTTGTAGACCGGGGTCTTCCGCTCCGCCTGCGCCTCCTGGCGCGCCATGGGCATCCGGCCGGTGCTGACCTGGAACTGCACCGCTGCCTCGCCGGCGCCGATGAGGCTCGGGCCGCGGCCGGGGACGCCCTGGGCGTTGCGGCCGTGGCAGCTGATGCACCCGGTGTTGTACAGCTTCTCCCCCTCGCGCACGGCGATGGAGGTCGGCGTCTCGTCGGCCTGGCTGGACGGAGCGAACGCCGTGTAGGCGCCACCGAGCAGCCCGAGGGCCAACACGAGCGCGACGAACCCGGAGGAGCGTCGGAACCGGTCGCGCACGCGGGCGCCGGCAGAGGCGATCATGGCTTCACCTTGCGGTTCGTTGGGAATTCCAGTGGCATGTCGGGCTCTACTGGATCAGGTAGATCGTGGCGAAGAGACCGATCCACACCACGTCGACGAAGTGCCAGTAGTACGACACGACGATCGCGCTCGTGGCCTGCGCCGGCGTGAACCGGCCCATCGCCGAGCGGGCCATCATGAAGATGAACGCGACAAGTCCGCCGATGACGTGGAGGCCGTGGAAACCGGTGGTGAGGTAGAACACGGACCCGTAGCCGTTGGTGTTGATCGCGAGGTCTTCGTGGCTGACGAGTTGGTTGTACTCGTTCGCCTGCCCTAGGACGAAGACCAGCCCCATGATGAAGGTGATCGCGAACCAGCGGCGTAGCCCGAACACGTCACCCTTCTCGGCGGCGAACACGCCGAACTGGCATGTCACCGAGGACAGCACGAGGATGATCGTGAAGGTGAGCGCGTAGGGGAGATTGAGCTTCTCCGTCTCCGTCGCCCAGAGGCCTTCGCCGACAGTCGTCGCCCTGATCGAGAAGTACATCGCGAACAGGGCGGCGAAGAACATGAGCTCGCTGGAGAGCCAGACGATCGTCCCGACGCTGACCATGTTCGGTCGCGTCAGGGAATGGATCTGACTCTTCTCAATGGTGGTCGCCGTCGTCACGCGAGCATTATGGCCCTGCGTGGCCGTGACGGGCGCACGGGGTGTGCTGCGGCGGGTCGCGACGCAGGGCATACGCTGGCTTCGTGCCACTTGCGTCCGCACCCGGAGGGCCGCCCCGGTTCACCCCGGCAGCGCTGGTAACCGAGGCATCCCTGGACTCCTGGTTGACCGTCCTGCTGCTGGTCGCCGGGGGGCTGTACCTCTACGGCGTGCATCGGCTGCGAGCCCGCGGCGACGCCTGGCCGGTGCTGCGGACCGTACTCTTCGTGGCCGGCGGCCTGGGCACCGTGGCGGTCGCCACACTTTCCGGGCTCGGCGCGTACGACGACACGCTGTTCAGCGCGCACATGGTCCAGCACATGCTGCTGAGCATGATCGCGCCGATCTTCCTCGCGCTCGGCGCGCCGGTCACCCTCGCCCTGCGCACGCTGCCGGTACGGCCCCGCAAGACGCTGCTCGCGCTGCTGCACAGCCGGTTCGCGAAGGTCGCGACGTTCCCGATCCTGACCTTCGCGCTGTTCGTCGGCAGCCCGTACGCGCTGTACTTCTCCTCCTGGTACGAGGCCACGCTCACCAACCGGTTCCTGCACGAGATGCTGCACGCCCACTTCCTCCTGGTGGGGTGCCTCTTCTTCTGGCCGCTGATCGGCCTCGACCCGGTACCCGGCAAGGCGCCCTACCCGCTGCGCGCGCTGATGATGTTCCTGTCGATGCCGTTCCACGCCGTGCTCGGGCTGACGATCATGCAGAGCGCCACGCTGCTCGCCGCCGACCACTACGAGTCGCTGAACCTGCCGTGGATCGACCCGCGCCTCGACCAGGAGGTCGGCGGCGGCCTGCTGTGGGGCTCCGGCGACCTCGTGAGCCTGCTGATGCTCGGCGCGCTCATCGTCCAGTGGATCCGCGCGTCCGAACGGGAAGCGGCGCGGGAGGACCGCCGCCTCGACCGGCTGGAAGCCGAGGCCGCGCGGGCGGAGGCCGCTGCCGCCGAGAGCGCTGCTGCGGTCGAGAGTGCCGCTGCCGTCGAGAGTGCCGCGCGGGTCGAGGATGGCACCGCCCGATAGGATCGCGACTGTTTCGCGCGTCACATCCTCTCCGGTGTAGGGAGCAGTCCGCATGAGCAGCGCCACCGCCGAGTTCACCGTCCTCGTCTACAGCGACGACGCCGCGGTACGGGAGCGGATCCGGATGGCGATCGGGCGCCGGCCCGCCCCCGACCTCGGCCAGGTGGAGTACGTCGAGGCGGCCACCGGCGAGGACGTCATCGCGCTGGCGGACGCGGGCGGTCTCGACCTGCTCATCCTCGACGCCGAGGCGTGGCCCACCGGCGGGCTCGGGCTCTCCCGCCAGGTCAAGAACGAGATCATCAACGACTGCCCGCCCACCGCGGTGGTGCTGGCGCGCAAGGTCGACCGCTGGCTTGCCACCTGGTCGCTGGCCGACGCCTACCTGTCGCACCCGCTCGACCCGTTCGAGGCCGCCGCCGTCGTCGCCGAGGTGCTGCGCACCCGTGCGGGCCGGCTGCCGGCCGCGAACTGACGGCCGTGGCCGCGCTCAGCTGGTCAGCGCTGATCAACGCGCTGCTCCGTGGACGCACGCTCACCGCCGACGAGACGGCGTGGGCGATGGGCGAGATCATGGCCGGTGACGCCACCCCGGCGCAGATCGCCGGCTTCGTCATCGCGCTGCGCGCCAAGGGTGAGACGCCGGAGGAGGTGTCCGGCCTGGTCCGCACGATGCTGGCCAACGCCACCCCGATCGACGTCACCGACGACGCCGTCGACGTGGTGGGCACCGGCGGTGATGGTGCGCACACTGTGAACATCTCCACGATGGCGGCGATCGTCGTGGCCGGGGCGGGCGTGCCGGTGGTGAAGCACGGCAACCGGGCCGCGTCGTCCACCTGCGGCTCCGCCGACCTGCTCGAAGAACTCGGGATCCCGGTCGCGCTGGAGCCCGACGTCGTGGCGCGGTGTGTCCGCGACGCCGGCATCGGCTTCTGCTTCGCGGGGAAGTTCCACCCCGGCATGCGCCACGCCGCCGTGCCGCGCCGCGAGATGGGCGTGCCCACGGTCTTCAACTTCCTCGGTCCGCTGACGAACCCGGCCCGCACTCGCGCCACGGCGGTCGGAGTGTTCGACACCCGCATGGCAGGGGTCGTGGCGGGGGTGCTCGCCGCACGAGGTACGTCCGCCCTGGTCATGCGCGGTGAGGACGGGCTCGACGAGTTCACGACGACCGCGCCGACGCGGCTGTGGGTGGTGCACGACGGCTCGGTGCGTGAAGAGACCGTCGACGCTGTGGACCTCGGTCTGGCGCGTGCGTCGGCCGGTGACCTGCGCGGAGGCGACGCCCCCTACAACGCGAAGGTGGCGCGGTCGCTGCTGGCGGGCGAGCGCGGGCCGGTGCGTGACGCGGTGCTGGTCAACGCCGCGGCCGCTCTGGTCGCGTACGCGGGCCCGGGTGACGACGTGACCGGTGCGCTGCGTGACGGTCTGGAGCGTGCGGCCGCTCGCGATCGACTCCGGCGCGGCCGCGTCGGTACTGGAACGGTGGGTGGCGACGGCGACGTCGGGCGCCGCCTGAACCGGCGTCGCCTGAACCAGCGCGCCGGCTGGACCAGCGCTCCGACCGGCACGGGCGCGCCGACCGGCACCGGGCGTGCCGACCGGCACGGGCGCGCCGACCTGAGCCCGGCGCGCCCGGACGGAACGGACTGTCCGGACACGGGTCCTTTAATCGGGCGGGGGATACCGCCATTTCCCCGACAGTTGGCGTGCCTAGGTGCTCGGCTCCAGCCAGGGCGCGGTGTGCAGCGGCGGCGGGTGGTACGCGTTGGCGCGTCCGTGCCGGGTGGTCGGCTTGGGCGGTCCGGTCCAGCCGCGCCGCTGAAGAGAGTCCCCGATGAGGGTGTTGAAGTAGTTGTGGCCGATCACGAGCAGCTCGGAGTGGGCGGCCAGCGCGGTGAGGTGGGCAGCGGCCTGGTCGGCGCGCGCGAGGGTCTCGGTGTGGCTGGCGATCGCGGGCGCCCAGCCGCACTGCCACGCCACGCGGGTGAGCGCGCGCCACGTCTTCGGGCGTAGCCGGAGGTACGGGACGGGCAGGTCGGGGCGGGTGGCGCGGGCCAGGATCGGCGCGGTGACCGGGACGGTGCAGCCGGCCAGCCTGGCCGTCTCGACGGCGCGCGCGAGTGGGCTGCACAGCACCGTGCACCGCTGTGCCAGCTCGATCAGCTCGGGATTGGCCTGCGCGCCCGAGTCGAGGCCGACCGCGTCGTAGGCGAGCGACCAGGTGGAGAACTCCGCGCCGGTGATCCGGGTGGTGGAGGCGTGTGCGGACGGCAGGTGCCTGGCCAGCCAGATCGGGTGGGGCTGCGAAGGAGCGGTCAATCGGCGTCCTCGAGACCGATGGCGAACGCCGCGTCCAGGTCGTGCTTGGAGTACGCGCGGAACGCGATATGGGTCTCGGTGTCGAGCACGCCAGGCACCTTGCTGATGCTGCCGGCGATGACCTCGGCGACCTCGTGGAACTCGCGAACCCGGACAACTGCGATCAGGTCGACGTGGCCCGCGACGGAGTACACCTCGCTGACCCCGGGCAGTTCGGCGAGGGCCTGCGCGACCTCGGGAATCGCGTCCGTCGAGCAGGTGACCATGACGATCGAGGTGATCACGGCGGCGGGACTCCTCATCGAGTGGCTGGCGGCTACGACAATGCTATCTGTGTCGAGGGTCACGACGGAGGTGGCGGTGCGGGACTGGCACGGGTGGCACGAGGCGTACGACGATCCGTCGAGTTCGCTCGCGCGGCGGCTGGCGATCGTCCAGGACGGGATCCGGGCGGCGCTGGACCGGTGCCCGCCCGGGCCGGTGCGCGTCGTGAGCGTGTGCGCGGGGCAGGGGCGCGACCTACTCGGGGTCCTCGCCGACCACCAGCGCGCTCCTGACGTGCGGGCGCGCCTGGTCGAGCTGGATCCGCTCAACGTCGCGGCGGCGCGGGCGGCCTCACCACCTCGTGTCGAGGTCGTAGAGGGCGACGCCGCGGTGAGTGACGCGTACCTCGGGGCGGTACCGGCCGACCTGGTGCTGCTCTGCGGCGTGTTCGGCAACGTCAGCGACGGCGACGTCGAGCGGACTGTGCGATTCGCGCCACAGCTCTGTGCCCCCGGCGCCACGGTGATCTGGACGCGGCACCGGCGCGCCCCGGACCTCACGCCGTCGGTGCGGCGCTGGTTCGGCGAGGCGGGGTTCGAGGAGGTGTCGTTCGACGCGCCGCCGGAGTCCGCCGCTGCGGTCGGGGTCGCGCGGTACGTGGGCACGCCGGTGGCGCTGCGCCTCCAGGAGAGGTTCTTCACCTTCCGCTGACGGGCTGTCCCGCCGCGCTAGTGGGGGAGCGTGGCCGCGACGGTGAGGTCGCGGCCGGCGCGGATCTCCTCGATCAGGTGCTCGTCCGGCCCGACCCAGCCGCCCGGCCAGACCACGCTGCGGGTCAGCTTTCCCTCGACCACCGCGCCCGCGCCGATCACGCTGGCGCCGCCGGACGCGTGCAGGTTGGCAGCGAGGTAGTCGCGCGGCAGGCCGCAGTCGACGAAGAACCCGTCGAACGGGGTGAGTTCGAGCGCGGCCCGCTTGGCGGCGTCCCGCCAGACCACCTCGTACAGGCCGGTAGGGACCGGTTCGAGGCGTGCGGCATCGCCGGCCGGCAGCAGCGACATCCCCGCGAAGCGCCAGTCGCCGAAGTCGCTGCGGGCCGGATCATCGACGACGAGCAGCCGCGGACGCTCACCAGTCCAGTCGCTGAGCAGTGCGTCGACAGGCCGTGCGGCGAGGTACGCATCGGCGTTGCAGACCAGGACGTGCCGGCCTGCCACCCAGTCGCGGAGTGCGGCGACGGCGCCCGCCGTGCCGAGCGCCATGGGCTGCTCGACGGAGACGTGTGCACGGTCGGCGACGGCCGTGACGATCTGGTCGGCGTGGTGGTGGGCGTTCACGGCGACTCGGTCGGTGCCGGTGATGCCCATATCGGCGAGCCGGTCGAGGGTGCGGTCGAGCAGGGTGCGGTCGCCGATCGGGCACAGCGCCTTGGGACGCGTGTCGGTCAGCGGCGCGAGGCGGGTGCCCGCGCCAGCGGCGAGCACGACCGCGCACAGCTCGTCAGGGCGGATCATGCGGGATCGGTCGGTTTCGTGCTGCCGGCGGTGGACGGGCCGAGCGGCCTTCCGTCCGGCGCGTATCCGGCGTACGGGCCGAGGCCGTAGAGGGCGAGCGTGCGTGCGGTGGCGACGGTGAGCGGCGGGAGGTCGTCGACGGAGTACCAGCTGGCCTCCAGCACTTCGACGGGGTCGATCGTGAGCGTGGCCGCGTGCCTGTCGACAGTGACGGTGAAGACGACGTCGACCTGCTGGGCCGCCGGGTTGATGCGTGCGTTCGGGATGGCCGGTATGAGGTCGCCGGGGTCGACGGTGATGCCGGTCTCCTCGGCGAGTTCGCGCGCGGCGCCGCGGGCGGGGTCTTCGCGGCGGCCGAGCAGGCCACCGGGCAGTGACCAGCCCCAGCCCGGCGGCTGCCGGAGGAGCAGGAGCGCGCCGTCATGGGCGCGGACCAGCGTGACCGCGCCGACCGTGTAGTTCGGGGTGAGCGTGCGCACCAGCCGATTGCGGATGCCGGGAGGGAGCGCGCGGAAGACACGGTAGGCGGCGCGGCGCAGCACGGACGGGCTGGAGGTCATGCGGCGTGCGGGCAGCTGCGGCGCGGGCTCATGAGCACACCTGGCTCCGCTCGGGTGGCACGCTGCGCCCAACAATTCGCTCGCTCATGACCGCACAGGTTATGCGGTGACTCTCGGCGGTTGGTGGACGGGCCTGAGGTGGCGGCGGTCGGCGAAGGGATCGGCGGCCGCGCGGCCCGCCTCGATGCGGTCGAGCATGCCGCGCCACTTGCCGGCGCCGCTGGCCGGACTGACCCACTCGCCGGCGACGCGGACCATTCGCGTCGCCGGCCGCTCCAGCCAGGTGAGCACCCGCTCGGTCTCCTCCGCACTTGCGCACGGGGTGGGACCAAGACCGGGGAGGACCGTCTCGGCGGTGGTGACCAGCATGTCGACCTGCGGCATCGGCGGCACCCCGCGAGGCGCGACACCGGCCGCGACCAGCCGGCCGTGGCGGACGACGGTCAGCTGCCAGCCGCCGTCGCCGTCGGGGTGCGCGGCGACCAGTTCGGACACGTTGGTGAACGCCCGCAGTCGCTGCATGCGAAGGACCACGCGGAGCAGTGCGGCGAGCCGGTCGCGGGCGAGCCCGGCCTCCTCGTACCGCTGGGCGAGAGCGAGGACGTCGATGCGGGCCAGCAAGGGCTCGATCATCGCGGTCGGGTCGCTGTTGACCGCGCGCGTGAAGGTCTCGACGTGCCGGCCGTACTCCTCGGGACTCTCGGCGTGCTGGCACGGCGCGCCGCAGCGGCCGATCTCCGCGAGGGCGCAGGCCGGGCTGGTGGTGCGCGTGGAGAGGGTGGTCGTGCACTGGCGCAGCGGTACCGCGTCGTGGACGGCGTTGATCGCGGCCTCGGCGGAGCGGCGCGAACCGAACGGTCCGAGGTAGACGGCGCCGTCGTCGCGAACCGCGCGGACCACGGACAGCCGCGGGTACGCCTCGACCGTCAGCTTGAGCCAGACCGTCCGTTCTGGATACTTGGACCGGCGGTTGTACGGCGGCTTGTGCGCGGCGATGAGACGCAGCTCGCGCACCTCGGCTTCGAGGCTGTGCGCACAGGCGATGGCGTCGACCCGCTCGGCGATGGAGACCATCTCGGCCATCCGCGTGCGGTTCTCCGACGAGACGAAGTAGTTGCGGACCCGCGTGCGCACGTCCTTGCTGGTGCCGACGTACAGCGCCCGGTCGTTGCCGTCGCGGAAGATGTAGACCCCGGGCCCGGACGGGAGCCCTTCGGCGAGGTAACGCTTGCGGCGCTGCGCCTCGGACACCTGGTGGGTGAACGTCTCGAGTTCGTCGAGGGTCTGGACGCCGAGGTTGCCGACCCGGCCGATCAGCCCGTGCAGCACGTCCACAGTGGCGCGGGCATCGGCGAGTGCGCGGTGGCACGGCTCCGTGTCGGTGCGGAAGAGCCGCGCGAGCGTGGCGAGCTTGCAGTTGGGTGCTTCGTCCCTGGTGAGCACCCGGCGGGCCAGCACGGCGGTGTCGAGTTTGCGGTGCGTCGGCCACTCCATCTCGTGCCGCGCGCAGGCGGCCTTGAGGAACCCGAGGTCGAACGGGGCGTTGTGGGCGACCAGCACCGCGCCGCGGGCGAACTCCAGGAAACCGGGCAGGACCTCCTGGATCATCGGGGCAGGCGCCACCATCGCATCGGTGATGCCGGTGAGCACGACGATGAACGGCGGGATGCCCGTGCCGGGGTTGATCAGCGTCTGGAACTCGCCCAGCACCTCGCCACCGCGCACCTTCACCGCGCCGATCTCGGTGATCGAGTCGACCTCCGCCGAGCCGCCCGTGGTCTCCAGGTCGAGGACGACGAACGTGACGTCGTGCAGCGGCTCGCCGAGCGAGTCGAAGGTGGCCTGCACGTAGCGCTCCCGTGGCGCCGCCCCGGGGCTCGCAGCGCGGTGCGCCGGCCCGTTCGGAGAGGCGACGGGTTCTTCCGCTGCGGTGGGTGCTGCCATGTGACGCACGGTAGGGCGCGGCACCGACAAAACCCGCGCACTGTCCGCCGTGTCGTGGTGACGTCTCGCATAGCCGGACCGATGAGCTGTGGTTGCCGCTGATCATCCGGATCGCCTCCATGGCGCCGCCGGGCGCGGCACTATAGCCGGACGCTTCATCCGCTGAGATGGGAGACTGTCCTGCATGCCGACGCCATCGCCTTCCGCGCTCACCCGCTGGCGCTGTACGCAGTGCGGCAACCTGACCAGGTTCGATGTGGTCCGCACCGTGCGTACGAAGGAGTTCGTCCACGTTGACTTGGCCGGCGACGCCGAGGTCGAGGAGCGCGAGGTGCTGGCCGAGCACGTGGAGACGGTGAGCTGCCGGTGGTGCCGCGGCACCGACACGGTCTCACTGGAACGGCGGCCAGGCGCACCGTGACCCAATCCCCGCGGCCGGAGGCCGAGCCCGTGGGCGACGCCGCTGACGTGAGCCTGCCGGAGCCGGTGCGGCAGCGGGTGATCGCGCTCGTCGCAGAGGCGTTGCCGCTTCTCGGACCCGACGAGGTGCCGACGGCGCTGCGGCCGTTCGCCCGGTTCACCCCTGCCCGGCGCGCGAAGCTGGGCGGCTCGGCGATCGCCGCACAGCTCGCCGCCGACCTGCTCTTCCGGCAGCGGGTGTCGGCGAAGGTCGTGGAGGCGAAGGGCACGCTCGGCACCGCGGTGGCCAGCGGCACGCCGCCCGCGGCTGCCGACCCGGTCGACGTCGCCGCCCTCGCCTACCTCGCGCGCCCGACCGGCTGGACCGAACTTCTCGCGGCGACGTCGACCGCGCTCGGTGACGAGGTGGAGCAGGCCGAGCTGCGAGCCAGGATCCGCGAGGCCGAGCGCCTTGCCGAGCAGCTGGAGCGCGCCCGCGCGGCCGCCCGTGCCGATACGGAGAAGCTGCGCGCCGAGGTGGCGGCTGCCCGCACGGAGGCGGACGAGCTTCGCGTGAGGGTGCGGGAGCTGACCAAGGCGTTGCGAGCGTCGGAGCAGGATACGAAGCGGGCGCAGGACACGCTGTCGACCGAGCGGGGCCGGGCCGCCGCTGCCGCCTCCTCGCAGGACGCGGAGCTGAGGCGGCTGCGGTCGCGGCTGGCGGACGTCGAAGCCGAGCTGGACACGGGCCGGCAGGCGACCCGTGAGGGGCGTGCGGTGGACGAGGCCCGCCTCTGGTTGCTGCTGGAGACGATCGGTCAGGCAGCCCAGGGTCTGCGGCGCGAGCTGGCCCTCAACCCGGCGAGCCAGCTGCCGGCGGACCTCGTGGCGGCGAGCTCCGCGGAGACCGGCGGCGAGGGCGCGGGGGTGCGGCAGAGCTGGGCCGCCGCCGACCCGACCGCGCTCGACCATCTGCTCGCGCTGCCGAAGGCGCACCTGGTGATCGACGGGTACAACGTCACCAAGACGGGCTTCGCCGATCTGGCCCTGGAACAGCAGCGGACCAGGCTGGTGAGCGGGCTCGGCGGTGTCGTCGCCCGGACCGGCGCCGAGATCACCGTGGTCTTCGACGGCGCGGAGCGGCTTCCGGCCGCACCTGCGGCTCCACGCGGGGTGCGGGTGCTGTTCAGCCGCCGGGGGGAGACGGCCGACGAGCTGATCAGGCGGCTGGTGCGGGCGGAGCCGCGGGGGCGGCCGGTCATCGTCATCTCCTCGGACAAGGAGGTGGCGGACGGCGTGCGGCGCGCGGGCGCGTACCCGGTGGCTTCGGCGGTGCTGCTCCAGCGTCTCGACCGGGGCTGACGGCGCAGGAGCGGTGAGCGCCACCCAGACCGCGCCACGACCGTCCCGCCGCTGCGGCCTGCCCGCCCGGCGCACAGCCGCGTGGCTGGCCAGGCTGACGACGGTGGCCCGGCGCGGCCCGAGGGCGGTCACAGCGCGCTCGCCAGCTGGCGACGGGTGATCGGGACGGACTCGCTGCTCAGCCTTCCGAGAGCGGCGCCGAGCCCGGCGGCAGCGCGGTTTACCGCCAGGCCCGGCTGATCGGCGCCGGCGTGCTGCGCGCAGGCTGATGCGGCGAGGACCGCCGCGGCGAGCAGCTCCACCAGCCGGTCGGGGTCGGCCGGGCGGGCACCGGGCCCGTCCAGCGCGTAGACGGTCTGCAGGACCCTGGTGAGCCGGGCGACGTGCGGGCACATCGCCTGCCACCGGGGCGACGCCCAGTCGGGGTTCCACGCGACGATCGCCCGCAACAGCGCCATCGCGTTCTTGTGTACGTCGATCCAGCGGTCAGCTTCCATGGGTTCGAACATATGTTCGAACCTGCGGTACGGTCAAGACCCGGATTTGTGTCGGACCCCCTGCCTAACGTGCGGCGTGAACCGGCAAGTCCGTCAGCTGCGGAGGGTGAAGATGCTCATCGACTGCGATACGTGCACGGTCCGGGCGATCGCCTGCGGCGACTGCGTCGTCAGCGTTCTGCTCGGCGCGCCACCGTCCGGGGTGGAGCTCGACGAGGCTGACCAGCAGGCGCTGACGGCCCTTGCCGACGCGGGCATGGTGCCGCAGCTGAGGCTCGTCCCTGCGGCTCAGGCGGGCACGGGTGCGCGCCGGGCCAACCGCCGGCGCCGCGCGGGCTGAGGCAGGCGAAAGCACCGGCGGCGCGGGCTGCGGCAGGTGGTGGGAACGCACCGGCGGCGCTGGCGCGGGCGGACAGCGCGGGTGGCACGAACCCCTGCTCGAACCCCTCCGGCGCACGGCGTGAACCGCCGCGCGACGAGAGGCGTGCGTCACACGAACACACTGCATACCCCAGAAGTACTGCTTTGAGGCTCTTGGGACGGAGGTGACCTTCACAGGTTGTTGGGAAACTTTTGGGTTACTGTCCTTGATCTGCGAACGGCGTCACCCCTAGCCTGAGCGCGGCCCCAGAGTTGATGTCGTCCGCGTGGTCGACCTCGGGGGCCGCCGCCGTTTCGGCGCCGGTGAGGCCCACCGCGCGACGAGCCGGGTAGCCAGGGATCCGGGGTTGACCGCTCTCGTTGCGGCAAGGCGCTGACAGAGCGCCGTGAACCCTCAGCTTCACCCGGTGGCGGCCGGACCGAGAAGGAGCACGACGACTCGTGAACCCTGCACGAGTAATCACCGCACCCTTCCGCGCCAGCCGTCCCGGCACCGTGCTGCTCACGGTCGCCGCTGTGCTCGCGGTGGGGGTGATCACCGCGTCCGAGGCGAAGGCCGACCCGAGCCTCGCCGACGCCGAGAAGGCCGTCGCATCGTTGAACCACTCGATGGAGGTCACCACCGAGCAGTACAACGACGCGCGGGAGGACATGAAGGCGAGCAAGGCCAAGGTCGTTGCGCTGGAGCCGCGCGCCAAGCAGCTTCAGGCCCAGCTCGGCGGCTACGAGAACAAGCTCGCGGAGTTCGCGGGCAGCGCCTACTACGGCGGCCGGGTCGGCGCGTTCTCCGCCCTGCTGGAGAGCGGTTCGCCGCAGACGTTCCTCGATCAGGTCGCGTTCCTGCAGTACCTGAGCAACGCGCAGCGGGCAGACCTCGAGGTACTGCTGACCACGAAGCGGAAGTTCGACGCCACGAAGTCGAAGGTCGACGCGGAGTTGGCGAAGCAGGTCGCGCACGAGAAGACACTGCGCGAGAAGCGCGGGGCGATCGTCAAGGACCTGGCCAAGTGGCGGCAGCTGCAGGCGCGCCTCGGCGGCGTGTCCGGCAGCAACGTCGAGATCAGCATGTACAACGGCCCGGCCAGCGGCAAGGCAGCGATCGCACTCCAGTTCGCCTACGCGCAGCAGGGCAAGATGTACGAGTGGGGCGCCGCCAGCCTGTCGACGTACGATTGCTCCGGCTTCACAATGCGATCCTGGGCGGAGGCGGGTGTGTCCATGCCGCACTCGGCGAGGAAGCAGTACGCGATGTTCCCGAAGGTGTCGCTGTCCGCGCTGGCCCCCGGTGACCTGGTGTTCTACGGCTCGCCGATCCACCACGTGGCGATGGCGGTCGGCGGCGGCAAGGTGATCCACGCGTCGCAGGCGGGCGAGCCGATCCGGATCGTGCCGATCGCGCGTGGCGGCGGAAGGATCGCCGGGGCGGTGCGGCCGTCCTGAGAGCTGCCCGATCCGATGGCCCCGCGCGCACCGCTGCGGGGCCATCGGCGTCTGGTCGTCGTCCCGTACCAGGTTGGGTCTTCCCGGTCGCGTTAGTGGTCATCACGATCGAGATCGCGCTGGCGGCGGGTGCCCTGACGCGCCCGGATCCGGCTCCGAGGCCCAGCGCCAGCAGCGTCCCCGCCGCAGCTCTCGCCGACGACGAGTACGCCGCGATCAACGCGCTGCTCGTCAGCCGCGCGTCGGCGGTGCTGCGGCGTGACAAGGACGTGTTCCTCGCCGGTATCGACCCGGATGCCGAGACGTTCCGGCGCAGGCAGGCCGCGCTGTTCGACAACCTGGCCGCCGTGCCGCTCGGCGAGTGGTCCTACGACGCGCGGCCCGAGCGCCCCAACGAGGTAGTCAGGCAGTACGGCGCGCGGGCGTGGTCGGGCGAGGTGGAGCTGCACTACGCGCTGGCCGGCTACGACGGGCAGCCGACGGTGCAGCGCCAGCAGCTGACGTTCGTCGAGCGGGACGACCGCTGGTACGTCGCCGACGACGAGGTGCCGGGCCGCTCGACCGCGCGGGGCCTCTGGGACTTCGGCCCGGTCGTCGCCGTGTCGTCGCCGACGGCGCTGGTGCTCGGGCACCCGGCGTCGCGGGCCCGGCTGGAACGCCTCAAGGCGATCGTCGACGCCGCGACGCCGCAGGTCACGGAGGTGTGGGGTCAGTGGCGCCGGAGGGTCGTGGTGCTCGTCCCGGCCGATACCACGGAGGCGGCGGCGCTCCTGCCGAACGCCGGCGATCTCAGCCAGCTCGCGGCCGTGACGTCGGCCGAACTGGACGCGGAGGGCGGCCCACCGCTCGGGGAGCGCATCGTCGTGATCCCCGGTCCCTTCGGCAAGCTCGGCGCAGACGGCCAGCGGATCGTGCTGCGCCACGAGATCACCCACGTGGCAACCAGGGCCGTGACCAGCGAATCCACCCCGTTCTGGCTGTCGGAGGGGTTCGCCGACTACGTCGCCTACGCGGCCCTGCCCGACCGACCCGAGACGATCGCACGCGAGCTGGCGGTAGAGGTACGCGCTGGCCGGGCACCCGAGCGGTTGCCCGGCGAGGCGAGCTTCTCCCCGGAGAGTCCGCGCCTTGCTCAGGCGTACGAGGCGTCCTGGCTCGCGTGCAAGCTCATCGCCGAACGCATCGGAGAGCAGGGCCTGGTGCGGTTCTACAAGGCCGTGAGCGCGGGACCGGGTGACGCCGACGCCGCCCTCGACTCCGGACTCCGCGCGGTGCTCGGCCTCACCACCGAGCAGTTCGTCGCGCTCTGGCGGCAGTACGTGAAGGCCCAGCTCGACTGAAGCGTGCAGGATTTCCCCTGCTATAGCCCACGAAATCCCGCACACTTCGAGCGCCCGCGACGGCGCCCAAATCCCGTGCCTGCAATGATCGGGACGTGACGAGTCGTACCGCTGCCCTGGTCGCCCTGGTCGTCCTCGGCGCTGCGCTCGCTGCCGTGCTTGCCCTCACGACGCCGTGGTCACCCGCGCCCGCGCCGCCCGGCGGCCGCACCCCCGTCTCGGTCAGCCCCGACTTCACCGAGGAGCAGCACGCCCGGGAGAACCGCTTCCACCGCGAGCTCCGGCCGTGGTCGTACGGGAGCATCGTGGTGGGACTCCTCGTCACGCTCGCGCTCGGCCTCACCCCGCTGGGCGCTCGGGTCGTGGAGCTGGTCGCGCGCCCACTGGGCGGCGGCTGGGCGTGGCAAGCGGTGCTCGGTGCGCTCGCGCTGGGTCTGATCGGGCAGGCGGTGACGCTGCCGCTGGCGATGCGCGGCGAGCTGGTCCTGCGCCGGTACGGCCTCTCGACCCAGGACTGGGGCAGTTGGTGGGTCGACACGCTCAAGGGCTGGGCGGTCGCCGCGGTACTGGGCTCGCTCGTCGCGCTGATCTTCTTCGCGGTCGTACGGGCGGCGCCGAACTGGTGGTGGGCCTGGGTCGCAGGCGGGGCCGCGGCACTGGTGTTCGTGCTCTCGTTCGTGTACCCGGTGCTGTTCGAGCCGATCTTCAACAAGTTCACCCCGATGCCGGCGTCATCGCTGCGCGCCGAGCTGATGGAGATGGCCGAACGGGACGGCGTGCCCGTGAAGGACGTGCTGGTCGCGGACGCGTCCCGGCGCACGACGGCGCTCAACGCGTACGTCTCCGGCTATGGCGCCAGCCGGCGCATCGTCGTCTACGACACGCTCTTGCGGGACGCCCCCGACGCCGAGGTGGAGCTGGTCGTCGCGCACGAACTCGGCCACGCCAAGCGCAACGACGTCCTCTACGGCACCGCGATAGGGGCCCTGGGCACGGCGGCGGCGGTCTGCCTGGTGTACCTGGTCGTCGGCTGGGCGCCGCTGCTGCGCCGGGCCGGGGTCGAGAGCATCGGCGATCCGCGGTCGATGGCGCTGCTGCTGGCAGTCGTGTCGGTGCTCGGCCTGGTCGGCCTGCCGATCCAGAACCTGATCTCGCGACGCATCGAGGCACGCGCCGATGTGCACTCCCTGGAGCTGACCGGCGACCCGCAGACGTTCGTCCAGATGCAGAAGCGGCTGTCGGTGAAGAACATCTCCGATCTGGATCCGAACCCGTTCGTCTACGCCGTCTTCTCCTCCCACCCCACCGGCCCGGAGCGGATCGCGCTGGCCCGTGACTTCGCGAAGACCAAGGCCGCCAGGTGACGCGGACGCTGATCGTCACCAACGACTTCCCGCCACGTGCGGGCGGGATCCAGGCGTTCGTGCACCAGCTCGCGGTGCGCCAGCCGGCGGAGTCGCTCGTCGTCTACGCGCCGGCGTGGAAGGGCGCGGACGTGTTCGACGCCGCGCAGCCGTTCGACGTCGTGCGCCACCCGACGTCGCTGATGCTGCCGGTGCCGGACGTTGCGCGCCGCGCCGCCGACCTGGCCCGCGGCGAGCGGTGCGACACAGTCTGGTTCGGCGCGGCGGCACCGCTAGGACTGCTGGCGCCCGGGCTGCGCGACGCCGGGGTGCAGCGGTTCGTCGCGCAGACCCACGGCCACGAGGTCGGCTGGGCGGCGCTGCCCGGCGCGCGGGCGCTGCTGCGGCGCATCGCGGACGGCGTCGACGTCATCACCTACCTCGGCGAGTACACGCGTCGCCGGCTGGCACGCGCGATCGGAGACCGCACCGAGCTGGTGCGGCTCCCTCCCGGTGTGGACACCGAGGCGTTCCACCCCGGCGTGGACGGTGCCGCGATCCGCGCGGGGCTGGGGCTTGCCGACCGCCCGGTGGTCGTCTGCGTGTCCCGGCTGGTGCCGCGCAAGGGCCAGGACATGCTGATCCGGGCGCTGCCGCTGATCCGCCGGCGGGTACCGGACGCCGCGTTACTCATCGTCAGCGGCGGGCCCGACGCGCCGCGCCTGCACCGGCTCGCCGTCACCACGGGCGTCGCCGACGACGTCGTGTTCACCGGATCCGTGCCGTGGAAGGAGTTGCCGCGCTACTTCGCCGCCGGTGACGTGTTCGCGATGCCGTGCCGCACCCGGCGCGCCGGTCTCGACGTCGAGGGCCTCGGCATCGTCTACCTGGAGGCGTCCGCCACCGGGCTTCCCGTGGTGGCCGGGAACTCCGGGGGAGCGCCCGATGCGGTACGCGAGGGCGAGACCGGGTACGTCGTCGACAGTCGTGACGTGGTCGAGATCGCCGACCGCATTGCGCGGCTGCTGGCCGACCGCGAGCTGGCCGCGCGGATGGGCGCCGCCGGACGGGCGTGGGTCGAGGCGGAGTGGCGCTGGGACGACCTCGCCGCCAGCATGACGAAGCTCCTCACGGGCTGACCCACGCCCGACCTTCGGATTTTTGAGGGTTCACGGCGACGCCGGACCCCCAAAAGTCCGAAACTCGGCGGCGGATGACCGGGCCTGGCTACAGGCCACCCGAGTTGGGGGACTCCAGCAGGCCGAGGCGCAGCGCCGTCATCAGCGCCTGAGCGCGGTTGCCGGCGCCGAGCTTCTCGTACAGCTTCGAGATGTGCGTCTTGGCCGTCGACTCCGAGACGTACAGCTGCTTGGCGATACCGGCGACGCTCATGCCGTCGGCGAGCAGCCGCAGCACCTGACCCTCGCGCGGCGACAGGTGCGGGCCGCTCGGGGTGAGCCGCCGCTTCATCGCCTCGGCGAGGTCGGACGCGGTGAACGCGTTCGGCGACGACTTGGCGTGCCGCGCCGCCGCGACGACCTCGTCGGCTGGGGCGTTCTTCGGGACGAACGCGCTCGCCCCGGCCTCCAGCGCGCCGAACAGCTGGTCGTCACCGGCGTACATGGTGAGGACGACGATGCCGACGTCGGCTCGGGCGGCGCGCAGCTTCTTGGTGGCGTCGAGGCCGCTGCCGTCGGGCAGGCGCAGGTCCATGATGACGACGTCGGGACGGAGCTCGGACGCCTTGCTCAACGCGTCGGCAACGGTGCCCGCTTCGGCCACCACGTCGAAATCCGGATCGCGCTCGAAAGCGTGGCGCAGACCCTGGCGGATCAGGTCGTGGTCGTCGACGAGCAGCACCGTCGTGCTGGCGGAGCGCTGGGGACTTGATGCGTTACTGGACACGGTCGGGGGGCACCTCCTGTCGCAGCGACACCGTACCGCGACCGAGCGTGTTCGGCAGGACAACACGAACGGTCGTTCCCTCTGGATGTCGCGGGCTGATCGAAAGGTCGGCACGGACCCGCTCGGCGCGTTCGTTCATGATGGACATGCCGTAGCTGCCGCCACCTGCGGAATCGCCGATCCCGCGACCGTCGTCGCTCACCTCGATCAGCGCGTGCGGGGGGTCGATCTCGCAACTCACCCAGAGATTCGCGGCGTTGGCGTGTTTGCGCGCGTTGGTGATCGCCTCCTGGGCGATGCGCAGCAGTTCGGACTCGACCGATGCCGGGAGGCGCGCGGTGGACTCGTCCAGGCTCAGGTGGACACGTAGCCCGGCGGAGGCGCCCACGGTGCGCGCGTACTCGGCGATCGCGCTCGTCAGGCCGCCGTGCCGGTCGACGTCGGTGCGCAGCTCGAAGAGGCTGAGCCGCAGCTCGGTGATGACACGGGTCACCTCGGCGCGCAGCGCGTGCAGGCCGGCGGCGGCGACGTCGCTGCCCGCCGGCAGCTCGGCGATCGCGTTGTCGATGCCGTACCCGACCATGACCAGCTCCTGCGCCACGCCGTCATGGATCTCGCGCGCCAACCGCTGCCGCTCCTCCGAGGTGGCGAGGCTGCGGACGTCGTCGAAGAGGAGCGCGGTCTCCAGCCGGAGCGCCGCCGGGTCGGTGAGATCGGTGGCGGCGGTCACCGCGGCTTGGGGGTACGCACCGGCGCGATCCGCCTCAAGCACCACCAAACCGACCGTGCGCACCCCCGTGACCAGCGGCAGTACAAGAGTGGACACTTCGTCGGCGCGTTCCGTGCGCGTCAGCGACCGGGCGGCGGTCTGCGGGCGCTGGCTGGCCCACGCCTCGGCGATCGGGGTGTCAGCGGACAGCGAGGTCTCCCAGTCGACGCGGTCGGGGCCGGCCTCCGCGATCACCACCAGTCGGCCGCCGCCGCTGCCCGTGAAGACGGCGCCGCGCTCGGCGGGCGCCGCGAACCGCAGCTCGTCGAGGAGGTGTTCCGCGATGCCACGCGGATCCAGGGTGCCGGGGAGCTGGCGCGCGATCGTCCGCAGCTGGGTGAGCAGGCGGGTGGCCTGCGCGTACTCGGGCTCCGGCTGCACGGTGCGCGCCAGGATGATCCGCCGAACCCGGGCGCCGACCAGGGCGGCGATCGCACTCCCGATCACCCACTGCAGGGACGACAGGACGAACATCTCGTTGTCGAGCACGCCCGCGTACGCGCCGGCGCCGGCCAGCGTCGCCGCGGCGAGCACCACCAGCGCCATCGACTCGCCGACCCCGCTGAACAGCGCGGCGGCGAAGATCGGCGCGGCGATGTAGGGCAGCGTGACTCCGACCGCGCCTTCGAGCCGTGCGGCCGCGACCGAGGCGATCACGACCTCGGCGATGCGCCCGAACCGGGCGATCAGCCGGTGGTCGGGCGCGAACAGGCCGGGCGCCGCGGCGACCGCGAGCAGCAGCCACCACGGCAGCACGCTGGCGTCCCCCGTGGTGAGGACGGCCAGCAGCCCCACGAGCACGAGCAGCGAGCCCCGTACCCAGTTGGTGAGCAGGGCCGGGCGCAGCGCCGGGTTGTCGCCCGGCGCCATGCTCGGCGCGGGATCAGGCGTAGATCGCGGCGATCTCGTCGGCATACTCCTTCAGAACCACGTTCCGCTTGAGCTTCAGGCTGGGCGTGAGTTCGCCACCCTCCTCGGTGAAGTCCCGAGGAAGGATACGGAAGACACGGATCGCCTCGGCCTTCGACACCGCCTTGTTGGCCTCGTCGACGGCGAGCTGGATCTCGGCGCGCAGGTCGTCGTCGGTGTGGAGGTCGGCGACGGTGGTCTCGACAGCCTTGCCGGCGCGCTCCTTCCACGCCGGGAACGCCTCGGGGTCGATCGTGACGAGGCAGCCGATGAACGGCTGGGCGTCACCGACGACCATGCACTGGCTGACGAGCGGGTGCGCGCGGAGACGGTCCTCCAGGACGGCGGGCGCCACGTTCTTGCCGCCCGCGGTGACGATCAGCTCCTTCTTGCGACCCGTGATGGTCAGGTAGCCCTCGTCGTCGAGCTGGCCGATGTCGCCACTGTGGAACCAGCCGTCGGCGTCGATGGACTCCTTGGTGGCGGCCTCGTTGTGCCAGTACTGCCGGAACACGTGCTCGCCGTGGATCATCACCTCGCCGTCGTCGGCGATCCGGATGCTCACGCCGGGCAGCGGCCGGCCGACGGTGCCGATCTTGAGCGCGTCCTGCAGGTTCACCGTGGACGCCGCGGACGTCTCGGTGAGGCCGTAGCCCTCGTACACGGTGAGGCCGATGCCGCGGAAGAAGTGGCCGAGTCGCGAGCCGAGCGGCGCGCCGCCGGACACGGCGGCGTGGCACTGGCCACCCAGGACGGTGCGCAGCTTGCTGAAGACCAGCTTGTCGAAGACCGCGTGCTGCAGCTTGAGGCCGACGCCCGCGCCGCCCGAGTCGAGCGCTTCGCTGTAGGCGATCGCCACCTTCTCGGCCTTGTCGAAGATGCCACCCTTGCCCGCTGCGTGCGCCTTCTGCCGCGCTCCGTTGTAGACCTTCTCGAAGACGCGCGGCACCGACAGGACGAACGTCGGCTGGAAGATCGCCAGGTCGTCCAGGAGGTTCTTCACGTCGGCGGTGTGGCCCATGCGGGTGCGCGTGGCGACCGCGCCGCACTGGATCAGGCGGGCGAACACGTGCGCCAGTGGCAGGAACAGCAGGGTCGACGCTTCGGCGTTGAACAGCCCGCTCAGGCCCGGCATCGCGTTGTGGACCTCGAACAGCAGGTTGCGGTGGGTCAGCTCGCAGCCCTTCGGGCGGCCGGTCGTGCCCGAGGTGTAGATGATCGTGGCGGCGTCGTCCGGGCCGGTGGCCGCGCGGCGCGCGTCGATCTCGGAGTCGGCGATCTCGGAGCCGGTCGACTTCAGCGTGTCGATCGCGCCGCCGTCGATCTGCCAGACGTTCGCCAGGTCGGGCAGTTCGGCGTGGACCTGCTCGACGGTGGCCGCGTGGGCCGGCGTCTCCAGGACGACCGCGACCGCGCCCGAGTCGCCCAGGATCCACTGCACCTGCTCGGCCGAGGAGGTCTCGTAGATCGGGACGGTGATCGCGCCGGCCGCCCAGATCGCGTAGTCGGCGAGTGTCCACTCGTAACGAGTCTTGGACATCAGCCCGACCCGGTCGCCCGCCTGGACCCCGGCCGCGACCAGGCCCTTCGCCATGGCGGTGACGTCGTCTCGGAACGTCGACGCGGTGACGTCGCGCCACTCGCCTTCGACGCGCCGGCTGAACACGACGCTGTTGGGGTGCGCATCCGCGTTGTCCCACACCACATCGGTGAGGTTGGCCCCGTCGGGAACGGTGTACGCAGCAGGAACGGTGAACTCTCGCACGGCAGCCTCTCTCCGCATTCCTTCGTGCCCGCGAGGTTACCTGCGGGTACGCGCAAGGTACCCGGGAGTGCACCGAAGCGGGAGTGGAAGTGAACAGGTCGTTACCTCAGTGGCATGCTGCCACGTGTGCCGCAGATCGACCTCATCGAGGAGACCTATCTCGCCGTGTCACCGGCCCGGGTCGCCGCCGCGATCCGGGAGAGCGCGTTCACCGGGGCGCTCTGGCCGGATCTGACCCTTTCTGTCTTCATGGACCGGGGCGACGCCGGGGTGCGCTGGAGTGCCGTCGGCGCCCTCGTCGGCAGCTGCGAGATCTGGCTGGAACCGTACGGCGACGGCGTGATCGCCCATACCTACCTCCGAACGGATTTGACCGCGCCCGGTAGCACCACCGAAGCGGCCACCGTGACGCCCCGTGCGGCGCTCAAGGAGCTGCGCAGGCGGGCGCTGCACGCGAAGCAGGTGTGGTGGGCGCTCAAGGAGCGGCTCGAAGCGGGCCGTGGCCCCGGCGATCCGGCAGCGCCGTGAGGGGCAACCCCGCCGAGTCTCGGATTCTTGGGGGTGCGGAGGGCTCCGCAACCCCCAAGAATCCGAATTTCGGGATGCGGGTTCACGTCGTCTCGGACGTTCACGGCAGCGTCGACGCGCTGCGCCGCGCAGGCGAGGGAGCAGACGCCCTGATCGTCCTCGGTGACCTGCTGCTCTTCGTCGACTACGCCGACCACGGGCGCGGCATCATGGGCGATCTCTTCGGCCCGGAGGCGGTCGCGCGGTTCGTGGAGCTGCGCACGGATGGCCGGTTCGCCGATGCGTCCACGTACACCCGCGGGCTGTGGTCGAGCCTGGGGGAGGACCCGCGCGCGGTGATCACGGCCGCGGCGCGGCGCCAGTACGCCGAGCTGTTCGCGGCGATGCCGACCCCCACCTACCTCACGTACGGCAACGTCGACGTGCCGGCGCTCTGGCCGGAGTTCCTCCGTGACGGGCTCACCGTCCTCGACGGCCAGACGGCGGAGATCGGCGGCTGGAAGTTCGGCTTCGTCGGCGGCGGCCTCACCTCGCCGATGCGCACGCCGTACGAGCTGACCCCCGAGGTGTACGCCGAACGGGTCGCCGCGCTCGGCCCCGTCGACGTGCTGTGCTGCCACCTGCCGCCGGCGGTGCCGGAGCTGTGCTACGACACCGTGGCGCGGCGGTTCGAGATCGGCAGCGAGGCGACCCTGGACGCCATCCGCGACACCCAGCCGAGGTATGCGCTGTTCGGCCACGTGCATCAGCCGCTGCAGCACCGCGTGCGGATCGGGCGGACCGAGTGCGTCAACGTCGGCCACTTCGCAGGCACCGGCGCGCCGCACGTACTGCGCTGGTGAGCGTGGTGCCCTGACCCGGTAGCCTCCGCGCTATGGCCGACGCCGACTCCTCCCAGCAGTCCATCAAGATCGACGCGCCGCTGGCCCAGGTGGCCGCTGTCATCACCGACTTCGCCGCGTACCCGGAGTGGGTCGGCGCGGTGAAGGCCGTGGAGGTCCTTGAGGAGTTCGACGACGGGTACGCCAGCCAGGTGCGGTTCGTGCTCGACGCGGGCATCGTCAAGGACGACTACGTCCTCGAGTACGGCTACGCCGAGGACCTGTCGCGGATCGAGTGGAACCTCGTGCAGGGCCAGACGCAGAAGAGCCAGCGAGGCTCGTACGACCTGGAGGACAACGGCGACGGCACCACCACCGTCACCTACACGCTCGCTGTCGAGCTGAACATCCCGATGCTCGGCATGTTCAAGCGCAAGGCGGAGAAGGTGATCATGGACACCGCGCTCAAGGAGTTGAAGAAGCGCGTCGAGTCCTGATCGGGCGCGTGAAACACCCGACCGTTACGCTCTCTCGGATGTCTGCATCGGTTGAGAGGATCCTGGGCGCGTGCGGGTAGTGCTGTTCACCGGCAAGGGGGGCGTCGGCAAGACGACGTCTGCCGCGGCCACCGCCGTGCGCGCCGCCGCCGACGGGCATCGCACGCTCGTCCTCTCCACCGATCCCGCGCACTCCCTCGGCGACGCGCTCGGCACACCGCTCGGCCCGTCGCCTACCCGCGTCGCGCCTCGCCTCGACGGGCTCCAGGTCGACGCGCAGCTGCGGTTCGAGGAGTCGTGGGAGGCGATCCGGGCGTACCTGTCGACGCTGCTGGTCAAGGGCGGCCTGGACGACGTCACCGCCGACGAGCTGGTCGTCCTGCCCGGTGCGCAGGAGGTGCTGGCGCTGCTGGAGGTGCGCGAGCACGCGGTCAGCGGCGAGTACGACGTGATCGTCCTGGACTGTGCACCCACCGCCGAGACGCTGCGGCTGCTGGCGCTGCCGGAGGCCCTGCGCTGGTACTTCGACCGGCTGTACCCCACCCACCGGCGATTGGCCCGTTCGGTGCGCCCGCTGTTGCCGGGCCTCCCCGACGACGGGGTCATCGCGGCGGTCGAGCGGCTGTACGCGCAGCTCGCGGCGGTGCAGGAGCTGCTGGCCGACCCCGCCACGACGTCCGTCCGGCTGGTGCTCACCCCCGAGTCGGTCGTGCTGGCCGAGGCGCGGCGCACGTTCACGAGCCTGGCGCTCTACGGGTTCGCCGTGGACGGGGTGGTCGCCAACCGGCTGATCCCCGGCGGCGGTGACGACCCGTGGCGTGCCGCCTGGGCGGTGGCGCAGGCGGAGCAGCTCGCCGAGGCGCGCCGCAGCTTCGCCGGGCTCCCGCTGCACACCGTCCCGTACCTCCCCGCCGAGCCGGTCGGCGTGGCCGCGCTGGAACGGCTCGCCGACCTGATGTACGCCGACGCCGATCCGTTCGGGTTGCCGCCGAGCCAGCCGCTGCTGCAGGTCGAGCGCGTGCCTGACGGTCTCGAACTCAGCCTGACGCTGCCCCTCGTCGAGCGCGGCGAGGTCGACCTGGCCCGGTCTGCGGATGACCTCGTCGTCACCGTCGGCCCGCACCGCCGGCTGGTGGCGCTGCCCGAGTCGCTGCGCCGCTGCACGGTGGCCGGCGCGTCGCTCGCCGACGGGCGGCTGGTGGTCCACTTCGCGGAGCCACTGCGGCAGGAGGCGGGAGCATGACTGAGCCGGGACCGCTTGCGGACGAAGCACAGCGGCTGGTCGAGGCCGGGCTGGAGTGGGCGCAGCGGCTCGTCGCGGCCGTCGACCCGACCGGCGAGCGGCTCGCCACCGGTGCCCCCGAGTGCGGCGCCTGCCCGGTCTGCCGCGCGGTCGCGGCGCTGCGGGACCCGAGTCCGGAGGTCACGGAGCGGATCACCGCCACCGTCACCGACCTGGCCACGCTCGTCGCCACCGGCCTGCGCACGCTGGACGGCCACCTGGCGCACTCGCACGGCCCCGTCGGGGATGATTCCCAGGACGTTCCGAGGTCTGGTGCGCGGCCGCGGCGGCGCGGCTCCGGCGTGGAGCACATCGACATCGCCTGATCCGCGCGGCGCCGCACGGATCAGGATTACGGACAGGAACGGTGGCCGGCGACGGCGACCGGTGGCAACCCCCCGCTCTGGCGGGGCCGAGTGATGCGTGAGGGCGGCGTGACGCTGACGGTGGGAGTCGACGTCGGTGGGACGAAGGTGCTCGGGGGCGTCGTCACGCCCAAGGGTGAGGTGCTGGACACCAGCCGCCGTCCCACCCCGAGCGACGATGCGCACGCGACCGCGACCGCGATCGCCGACGTCGTCCGCGAGCTGGCGGGCAAGTACGAGATCGAGGCGGTCGGGATCGGCGCCGCCGGATTCATCGACGCGTCGCGTTCCGTCGTGCTCCACGCGCCGAACCTGGTCTGGCGCGACGAGCCGCTGCGTGAGCGGATCGAGTCGCTGGTCAACCTGCCCGTCGTGGTCGAGAACGACGCCAACGCCGCGGCCTGGGCGGAGTACCGGTTCGGTGCGGGGCGCGGCGAGTCGCACCTGCTGCTGCTGACGGTCGGCACCGGCATCGGCGGCGGGGTCGTCCTCGACGGCGCCGTGTACCGGGGCGCGTTCGGCGTCGCGGCCGAGTTCGGGCACATCCGCGTCGTCCCGGACGGCCTGCCGTGCGGCTGCGGTGACCGCGGCTGCTTCGAGCAGTACTGCAGCGGGAAGGCGCTGGTGCGCGAGGCGCGTGCGGCGGCCCAGTGTGACCCCGCGTCGGCGGCGCACCTGCTCGAACTCGCCGGCGGGCGGATCGAGGCGATCCAGGGTCCGCAGGTCACCCAGGCGGCGCTCGAAGGCGACCCGGCGTCGGTGGCCGCGTTCGCGGTGATCGGCGAGTGGCTGGGGCGCGGCCTCGCGGACATGGTCTCCTCGTGGGACCCGAGCTGCATCGTCGTCGGCGGTGGTGTCGCCGAGGCGGGTGATCTGCTGCTCGCCCCGGCGCACGTGGCGTACGCCGCGGCGCTGTCCGCGCGGGGCCGCAAGGCGGCGGCCGAGGTGCGTCCGGCCGCGATGGGCAACGCTGCCGGCCTGGTGGGCGCCGCCGACCTGGCCCGGATCCGCTAACACCTCCTTCCGAAAACGGACTTGCGGGACAAACTGGGGTGCTGGCGCCCGGTTTAGGCACGGCTTCCCCGCAAGTCCGGTTTGTCGCCGGAGCACGACGTCCAGAATGGGCGGGGTGACGACGACGCTGCGCGTGTTGAGCTACAACGTCCGGGGGCTGCGCGACGACGTCGCTGCGCTGACCCGGGTGATCACCGGTTCCAGCGCGCACCTGGTGTACGTCCAGGAGGCGCCGAAGGTGTTCCGCTGGCGGGCGCGCTGCGCGGCACTGGCGCACCGGTGCGGGATGGCCGTCGTGGCCGGCGGGGGTGGCGCGGCGGGGAACCTGCTGATGTCGTCGCTCGCAATCCGGGTCCATGCCGCCCGTTCCGTACTGCTTCCGCTCACGCCCGGCCAGCAGTTGCGCGGCGCGGCGGTGGCGCACTGCTCGCTGCGCGGGGCGGAGTTCACGGCCGTCGGCACGCACCTGAGCCTTGACCCGGCCGAACGAGCGCGGCAGGTTCCGCTGCTGCTGGCGGAGGTACCCGAGGAACTACCGCCGCTGGTGCTCGCCGCCGACTTCAACGAGCAGCCGGGCGGTCCGGTCTGGGAGGCGTTCGCGCCGCGCCTGGACGACGTTGCTGCGATCGCCGGGGATCCAGGGACGCCCACGTTCAGCTGCGCGTCGCCACGTCGCCGGATCGACGGGTTCTTCGTCGAGCGCGCGGTCAAGGTCGCCGGCTACCGGGTGCTGGACTCGCCGGACGTACGCAGAGCGAGCGACCACTTCCCGGTCTACGCGGAGCTGGAACTGCCCGGCTGACGCGCTGACCAGCGGTCAGGACGCACCACGCGTACCGCGGCGAGCCAGCGCTCCAGCGGCAGCGAGCGGGCCCGCCGGACCGCCTCGCCGGCATCCCGGAGCACCGCGTCGGGGGCGGCGGCCAGCGCCGGCAGTTCGGGTCGGGACAGGAACGCCTCCAGTTCGAGCTCGTCGAAGTCGGCCGCGTTGTAGCCGGTGAGTGCGCACCAGAGCAGGAACACCTCGTCCGGGCGGGTACGGATGGTCGGACGGGTCGGGATGGCCGTGGCAACCATGCGTCATCACCTCCTGCGTCCACGGTCGCTGCGGCGGGCGAAGTCCCCGCCACACGACGGTGACGTGTCGGCGAACAACACCGGGCCGGTGGCAGACTGAGCGTCATGGACGCGGGCCTCGTCACCACGCGGGATGCGGGCTGGAGCCTGGTCACGCGCCCGCCGCACCCTGCGCTGCGCGCGCATGTCCGCGACTACTCGGGATACCGGGAGGAGTCGACGCGGCCGAACGTCCGGCGCGAGCTGCCCGCCGGCCAGGTCGTCCTGATCATCGGTTTCGGCGCGCCGCTGCGGATCCTCGGCGATCCGTTCGTGTCGTTCGTCGCGGGCTTCGGCGACGCGCCCACCCTCATCGAGAACGGCGGCGGCCAGCGCGGTATCCAGGTCGACCTGACGCCGCTCGGCGCGTACTCGCTGTTCGGCGTGCCGATGTCCGAGCTGACCAACCGCGTCGTCCACCTGGACGACCTGCTCGGCGCCGATGCGCAGCGACTTGTCGACATGCTGGCGTCCGCGCCGGCGTGGCCCGAACGGTTCGCACTGCTGGACGAGGTGCTCCTCGGGAGGCGCGCGGCCGGCCCGGTACCGTCACCGGAGGTCTCGCGGGCGTGGGCGCTGCTACGAGCAGGGGCGTCCGTCGCGGCCACCGCCGCGGACGTGGGCTGGAGCCGGCGGCACCTCGCCGCGCGGTTCCGGCAGCAGGTGGGGTTGGCACCGAAGCCGGCCGCGCAGGTGCTCCGGTTCGAGCGGGCCGTGCGGCTGCTGTCCTCACCCTGCGGTCCTCCACTGGCCGAGACGGCCGTGACGTGCGGATACTTCGACCAGGCGCACCTCAACCGCGAGTTTCGCCGGCTCGCCGGCTGCACCCCGACCGCGTGGCTCGCGGAGGTCGCATTCGTCCAATCCTCGACCGCCGTCTGAGTCCTACCGTCGAGACCGACCCACGAGGAGGGCACGACGATGACGACGATCTACCCGACCCTGCGCTACCGCGACGCCAAGGCCGCGATCGCCTGGCTCACCGGCACGCTCGGCCTCACCGAGCACTCGGTAATGGACGGGCCCGACGGCACGGTGTCGCACGCCGAACTGGCGTGGGGCGACAGCATGGTGATGCTCGGCACACGTACCAGCGATGGCTCGGCGACGTGGGACACCGGCAAGTCCGTCCTGTACCTGGTCACCGACGACCCGGATGGGCTGCACAAGAAGGCGGTCGACGCGGGCGCCGACATCGTGATGGAGCTGACCGACCAGGACTACGGCTCGCGCGAGTTCGCGGCGGCCGACCCCGAGGGCAACATCTGGGCGTTCGGCACGTACCAGCCGAAGGTGTAGCGCGCTTCCGCCGGAGAACCGCGCTAGACCACCGCGCCGTCGTCCGGGTCGTCGTCGCGGCTCCAGCCTTCCCTGAGCTGGTAGACGAGCGTGCCGGCGCCGCCGAGGACGCCGATGATGCCGAGCACGGTGGTGAGGTCCTCGCCGATGCCGAGCAGGTCGGGCCGGAAGAAGAACACGAAGCCGAGCAGGACCGCGACGACGCCGAGCACGACGTGACCGGACGGCTTCGGCAACGGCGGCGGGGGAGGCGGCGTATAACCCTCGTCGGGCTCGTCGCTGTCGACGAGGTCGTCGTCGTCCTGCGGCTCCGCCAAAGCGTGGTCACGGGGGCCGGGTGCGGGCGGGCCGATCGGGCGCAGGTGGTCGGCGCGGATCAGCTTCGCCGGGCTGGTGTCGGTGCTCGACGAGCGTCCGTCGTCCGTGTCCTCGGTGGCCGGCCAGCTCGGCGCGGTCTCCGGGGTGGCGTCGTAGCTGGCGACGATCTGCTCCCACGCGGCGTCGATGTCGAGGTCCGGCTCGGGATCGTCGTGCTCGTCGGCGGCGCCCGCGACCTCGTGCTCGTGCTGGGCGAGGAGGTTACGGGCCTCGTTCGCGTAGCGGCGGTCGGCCCAGAGCCGGTCGGTGGGGCGGCTGGGCAGCGTCGTGGACTGCACGATCGGGTTCACGTCGGCGCTGGGCTGCAGGTAGGCGGCGATGCCGGCCAGGGCGAGCACGTCCAGCAGGTGTTCGCCGACGCGCGGGTCGACGTCGATGAGCGGCACGAAGTCGCGCGCGTCCAGGCCGTTGTCGCGGCGGCCGCGCGCGGGGCGTCCGGCGGGGCCCGTCATTGCGGCCGGTCCGGTTCGGGCTGGGTGGGGGCGAGCGCGTTCACGAACTCGACGCTACCTGTGAAAATCACCTCGGCGTCGTTGTCGAGGGTGGCGACGTGGTAGCTGTTCTCCAGGACGACCTCCTGCACGTCGGCGGAGGAGACGCCGTCGAGCAGCACCTGGGAGTTGACCGGCTCGACGACGTGGTCGACGGAGCTGTGGAACACGCGGATCGGGACGCTCACCCGGTGCAGGTCGGCCCGGACAACTCCCCACAACTGGTTCAGTGAGTACGCCGCCTTCAGCGGGATCCTGGAGTACGCCAGCTCCGTCATGTCGGGCTTCTTGATGTCGCTGCCGATGCCGGGGAACGACGGCAGCAGCTTGCTCATCAGCGGCAGGAGCCTGGCGTCCTTGCGAAGAGTCAGGTACGACGGGTTGACCAGGACGATGCCGGCCAGGTCGTCGCCGCGCTCCTGCGCGAGCTTCGTGACGAGCGTGCCGCCCATCGACAGGCCCATCGCGAAGACCGTGCTGGTTGGGCCGAGCCGCTCGCGCATGGCGTCGAAGGCGCGTTCCAGCTCGCCGTACCAGTCCTCCCAGCGGGTGGTGTTCATGTCCTGCCATCGTGTGCCGTGGCCGGGGAGCAGCGGGCAGTCGACGGCGAACCCAGCGTCGCGGAGGTGCTCGCCCCACGGCCGCATGCTCTGCGGGCATCCGGTGAAGCCGTGGCAGAGAACCACGCCGACCGGACGGGCCGGCGTGTCGGGCAGGTACTGGAACGGCTCCGCGCCGGGCAGGACGGACACGCGGGACACCTCCTTGGGCGAATCGGGCGACTCGGGTGCACCCCCGCTGGCACCCGCCCATGGTGACATGCCCGCAACACTCCGGGAGTGGGTTGAGCGACACTGCGTTGTGGGACCGCACCGGTAACCGTAGGCTCAGGCGGGCCGGGGCGAGGGAGGGCGAACGTGTTCTACTGGGTGTGCAAGCACATCCTGATCGGACCTTGGGTGCGCCTTCTGTTCCGGCCGATCGTGGAGGGGCTGGAGCACGTCCCGGCGAGCGGTGCCGCGATCCTGGCCAGCAACCACCTGTCGTTCTCAGACTCGATCTTCCTGCCGCTGGTGGTCAAGCGGAAAATCACCTTCCTGGCGAAGGCGGAGTACTTCAACAGTCCGGGTATCAAGGGCTTCCTCTCCAAGCTGTTCTTCTCCGGTGTGGGGCAGGTGCCGATCGACCGCGCGTCCGGGTCGGCGGCGAAGGCCGCGCTGGAGACCGGCAAGCGGATCCTCGGCGGCGGCAACCTGCTCGGCATCTACCCCGAGGGCACGCGCTCGCCCGACGGCCGCCTCTTCCGCGGCAAGACCGGCGTCGCGCGGATGGCGCTCGAAGCGCGCGTCCCGGTCATCCCGTGCGCGATGATCAACACCAACGAGATCCAGCCGATCGGCAAGAAGATGCCGAAGATCATGCGGGTCAGGATCAAGATCGGCCCGCCGCTCGATTTCTCCCGGTACGAGGGGCTCTCCGGCGACCGGTTCGTCGAGCGCTCGATGACCGACGAGATCATGTACGAGCTGATGGAGCTGTCCGGCCAGCAGTACGTCGACCAGTACGCCGCCAAGGTGAAGGCCGAGGCCGCGAAGCCGGCGCCCGACCCGCAACCGGCCGGCAGCAGCTCCGCTGCGGCGTGAGACGCACCGCCCGGGCGGTGTCGCGCCTGGTCGCGGCGGTCACGGGCCGTCCCACCGCCGGCGACCCTGGTATCGGCGTGGACGTCTCGGCGTGGCGCGCGCTCGCCGTGTTCCGCGCGTTGACCCTGCTCTACGCGGTGATCGTCAATCTGGCCGACCTGTCCACCGTCGCCCATCCGCGGTGGAGCCTCGTCACGCTGGGCGTGATGACCGCCTGGACCGGCTTCGCCAGCTACGCCTACACCAAGCCGGCGTGGCGCTCGTCGTGGCAGCTCCCCGTGGCGGACATGGCCGTCACGGTGGTGACGATCCTGGCCACGTTGATGGTGGAGTCCGAGGCGCAGATCGCCACCGGCGAGTTGACCGTGCCCACGGTGTGGGGCGCGGCGGCGCCACTGGCCTGGGCGATCCGGTGGCGGCTCGCCGGGGGCATGTTGGGCGCGACGGTGATCGCCGCCACGAACTTCGTCGTCGACCGTGGCCAGCCGACCGCCGCCACCGTGCACAGCCTGATCCTCGTGTACCTGGCCTGCGCCGTCATCGGGTACGTGATCGGGTTGGCCGAGCGCGCCGAGCTGGTGCTGGCCGAGGCGATCCGGCTCCAGGGCGCCACGGCCGAGCGCGAGCGGCTGTCGCGGGAGATCCACGACGGCGTGCTCCAGGTGCTGGCGCTCGTCCGCCGGCGCGGCACGGAGCTGGGTGGCGAGGTCGCCGAGCTGGGGCGGCTCGCCACCGACCAGGAGGCGGCGCTGCGCGCCCTCATCAGCGCCGGTCCTGCCCTGGAGCGCTCGGACGGCCTCGTCGACCTGCGCGAACTTCTCGCCGACCCGGCCCGCTCGCCGCGGGTCCACCTCGCGTCGCCGGCCAGCCCCGTGCTGTTGCCGGCCGGCCCAGCGCAGCAGCTGGCGGCGGCCGTGGGGGAGGCGCTGCACAACGTCAAGCATCATGTCGGGCCCGAGGCGGACGCGTGGATCCTGGTCGAGTCGACGCCCGACGAAGTGGTGGTCACGGTGCGCGATGATGGTCCTGGCATGCCGCCCGGGCGGCTCGCCGAGGCGGCGTCGCAGGGCCGGCTCGGCGTCGCGCAGTCGATCGTCGGCAGGCTGCGCGACCTCGGCGGCAAAGCCGTGATCCACAGTGCACCTGGTGAAGGAACGGAGGTCGAGCTGCATGTCCCCCGATGAGGGCGCGGTGCGTGTGATGGTCGTCGACGATCATCCGATGTGGAGGGACGCGGTCGCCCGTGATCTCGCCGCGAACGGGTTCGAGGTGGTCGGCACCGCCGCCGACGGCGCCGCCGCTGTGCGTATCGCCGCCGCCGTCCGCCCGGACGTCGTCGTCATGGACCTGCATCTGCCCGAACTGTCCGGGGTCGGCGCCACCTCGCAGATCGTCGGTTCCTGGCCCGACACGCGCGTGCTGGTGCTCTCTGCCAGCGGCGAGCAGCTCGACGTGCTGGAGGCTGTGAAGGCGGGTGCCACCGGATACCTGGTGAAGTCGGCGAGCGTCACCGAGCTGGTCGAGGCGGTACGCCGCACCGCCGCCGGGGACGCCACGTTCACGCCGGGCCTCGCCGGGCTGCTGCTGGGGGAGTACCGGCGGCTCGCCACCGGCGGCCCCGAGCCCGAGAAGCCGCAGCTGACCGAACGCGAGACCGAGGTGCTGCGGCTGGTGGCGAAGGGGCTCACCGCCAAGCAGGTGGCCGCCCGCCTCGTGCTGTCCCACCGCACGGTGCAGAACCACGTGCAGAACGCGATGAGCAAGCTCCATGTGCACAACCGCGCCGGCCTGGTGCGGTACGCGATCGAAGCGGGCCTCGACGACGAGGATTGACCCCCTGCGGTCGCACTTTTCCGGGCTATAGGCCGAAAAGTGCGACCACAAGCCGTCAGCGGATGAGGGCCAGCAGTCCCGGTGCGTTGTTGCGTTCGGCGAACTCGGTGATCCGCCGGCTGTACTCGGCGGCGCGCTCGTCCTCGCCGGCCGCATGCCACTCCCGCGCGGCCCATGCGGCGGCGAGCGTGGCGTCGCTGACGTTGCCCATCCGGTCGTACACGGACGCGGCATCGGCGAAGTGCCGGGCGGCCGTGCCGTGCTCACCACGGTGCTTCGCGACGCCGCCGTCCACTGTGGCCAGCGCAGCGCGCACCCACAGCGTGGGCCGGGTCACCGCCGCCAGCACGCCGCGCAGCCACAGCGACCGCTCCTCGCTGACCAGGCTGGCCGCGTGCGACGCCGCCGGCAGCCACTCGCGCGAGACGACCGAGTCGCGGGAGTCGTGCTCCTCGAGCTGACGCAGGTACGCGTGGGCGCCGTCGGGGTCGCCGGTGAGCGCGTGGCACAGGGCGCCGTTCGCGAGCACCACCGACACCGGCAGCCGGAACCCGCCGCGCCGGGCGACGGCCAGGTACTGCTCGAAGTCGACCTGCGGGTCGTTGCCGATCAACGTGCGCAGCCCGGCGCAGAGCACGGGCAGCAGCAGCACCTCCCACTGAGAGCTGTCCGCGTCGGAGGTTGCGATGTACTCGTCGGCGGCCGACAGCGTGAGTGGCCAGTCGCCGGCGAAGTAGGCGCGCATCGCGTCGGCCGAGTAGTCCAGAGTGGCGGCCGAGGTGTCGCCGATGACCTGGGCCGCGCTCTCGTCGCCGAGCGCGTAGCTGCGGGCGATCTCGCCTTCCTCCTGGAGCGCGACGCCGAGGTTGAGCGCGGCGCGGCGCAGCGCCCGGAGCTGCTCCTTGCGGCACAGCTCGACGGCCTCCTCCAGCAGCGCCAGACCGTCCGGGTCGCCGTTGATGTAGCGGGCGGAACCCTCGGTGACCAGCGCGTTCGCCTCGGTCTCCAGCAGCCGCAGCCGGCGGGCCATCGCGCCGGCCGTCCGTGCGGCCTCGATCGCCGGCTCGCAGTCGTAGTCGGTCATCAGCAGCCGTGCGAGTTCGGCGTACGCGTTGGCCTTCTCGGCGCTGTCGGGCAGCTTGTCGAAGATGGCCAGCGCGCGGTGCAGGTGCTCGACGGCGTGGTCGCGGTCGGCGAGCGCCCACTCGACGTTGCCGAGCAGCGTGAGCGTGCGGGCGGCCGCCTCGTCGGCGCCGAGCGCGAGCAGCCGCTCCGCGTACGTGGCCAGCTCGTCGTGGCCGCCCGCGGCGTAGAACGCGCGCGAGTCCGTGAGGAACGACAGCTGGTGCCGCAGGACGAGCGCGCGCAGCCTGGAGACCTCGTCGGACGGCGGCAGGGCGCCGCCGTCGGCCGGCCACAGGTCGACTGCGCGGTCGAGGTGGCGCAGCGCGACGTCGACGGCGTGCAGACCGGCGGCCTGCTCGGCCGCGGCGACCAGCGCCGCACGCGCCGGGCCGATGAACGTCGACTGGTCGAGGTTGAGCTTCCCGGCCAGCTCCAGCGCGGTGACCCGGTGGTGGGCGAGCGCCTCGACCGTGTCGCTGGTGCGCGACGCGGCGTGCCGGTCGAGCCAGCGGGCCGCGTGCTGGTGGCGCACCAGCCGCGCCGCGCGGGGCTGCCGCCGGTACGCGAGGTTGCGCACGAGCGCGTGGGTGAACGCGAACGCCGGCTCCTCGGTGAGCGACGACTCGATCGCCGGACGGATGAACTCGCGCCGGGTCAGCTCGGCCAGGATCCGGTTGACCTCGGCGCGGGACAGATCGGCGACCGCGGCGACCGCGCCCGGCCAGAACGTCGGCCCGACGACCGCCGCCGCCTGCAACGCGCGCCGGGCGCGCATTTCGAGCAGGTCGATCCGGCTGGCGATCACCGCGTGGACCGTGTCGGGCAGCGGCAGGTCGCCGTCGGCGAACTCGGTGCTGGAGCGGTCGGCGAGCATCCGCACGTACTCGTGCGCGTAGAGCGGGGTGCCGCCGGACAGCTCGGTCAGCCGCTCCATCGTCGGCGCCGGGAGCGAAGTGCCGCCGAGAAGGTCGCGGAAGAGCGTGTCGGTGTGCTCGTCGCTGAGTGGGTCGATGCGGACCGTGGCCAGGTGCGGCACGTTGCCCGCCCAGGTGGGCAGCGTCTCCACGGCGTCCGGGCGGAACGTCGCGATGACCATCAGCGGAACGCTGGACCGGTCGGCGACGAGCCGGGCGACGAACCTCAGCAGCACCGGGTCGCCCCAGTACAGGTCCTCGAAGACGAGGACGGTGGGCCGCCGCCGCGCGAGCCGGTCGAAGAGGAGCTGCCAGGCGGCCTCGGTCTCCTCGGCGCCGACCTCCGGCGCGGCGTACCCGATGAGCGGCGCCAGCGCCTCGACCACGCGGGGCAGCTCGGCCGCGTCGAACAGTTCGGCGAGCGAGCGCCGCACCTCCTGGCGCGCGGTGGCCGGATCGTCGGAGTCGGCGACGCCGGTGACGCTGCGGACGATGTCGGCCAGCGCCGCGTACGGGCTGCCCTCGCCCGGCGGCAGGCAGCGGCCGCCGTACCAGTCGAGGGAGCGCTCGACGGCGGGTTCGCTCGTGCGCGCCAGCTCGCGCACCAGCCGGCTCTTGCCGATGCCCGCCGCGCCCGACCAGGCAGACCAGCCGCGCGTTGCGCTCGGCGGTCATCAGCTGGACGTGGTCGCGCAGGGCGCTCAGCTCGCGGCCGCGGTTGACGAACCGGCCGCCGTCGGGATGGTCGTCCCACCGGCGCTGGACCAGTTCGAGCGCGAGCCAGGTGCGGAGCTTCGCCGCCTTGCCGCGGACGCTCAGCGGCGGCTGCTCGGCGTAATCGACCTGGTCGGCGGAGGCGCGCCAGGTGGCGGCCGAGACGAGCACCCCGCCGGGCGGCGCGTGCGACTGGAGCCGCGACGCCGTGTTCACCACGTCGCCGGCGACCAGGGCCTGCCCGCCGTCGTGCAGGGCGGCCAGGTCGACCAGCGCCTCGCCGGTGGAGACGCCGACCCGTACCCGTAGCGGCCCGCGTACCCCGGTGAGCTGCCGGTCGAGCTGTTCCTGCAGTTCAAGGCCGGCGCGGACGGCACGGGCGGCGTCGTCCTCCTGGGTGATCGGCGCGCCGAAGACCGCCATGACCGCGTCGCCGATGTACTTCTCGACGACGCCACCGCGGCGCTGGATCACCCGGCTGACCGTGGTGAAGTACGTGGACTGCAGCGCGCGGACGTCCTCCGGGTCGAGCATCTCGCCGAGTTCGGTGAAGCCGGTGAGGTCGACGAACAGGATGCTGACGACCCGCCGCTCCTCCATCCGCTCGGCGGCTGCGGCCTGCTGGCGAGGTGGGTCGCCGACGGAGGCCCCGCAGGCCGTGCAGAAGTTGACGCCGACGGCGATGAGCGAGCTGCACGCCGGGCAGCGGAAGTGCAGCGCGGATCCACACTGTCCGCAGAAGCGGTCGGTGGGACCCCCGGCAGTGTGGCAGCGCGTGCACACGGTGTCGATCGTGAAAGCTCCTCGTTCGGTCGCGAGCGACGCGCCGGCCCACCGGCGCTGCGCCCACGTCACGTCATCGTCTCAGGATTCCGGGGTGCGTTGCGAGAGCTTCCAGAGTGTCGCGGGCCACTGGGAGTCGTCGTCGTTGTGTCATTTTCTCGACTCAGTGCGGCTATGGTCGCCCTCGGTCATTAGTCTCTCGTTCGGGTACCAACGACATCAACCCACCGACGAAATCGACAACAAAGGACGGTTCACGCCCATGGTCACCATCATCCTCGCGAAGGCGTGGACGGACGCGCAGGGCGTCGCGCACCCGAAGGGCGCCGAGGTCGACATCCCGGAGTCGCTGCTGGACGACCTGGTCGGCCAGGGCTACGTCGCGATCGCGGGTGGCGACAGCAGCAACGACGGCATGCGGTGGAGCTGACCAGCGCTACCTATCGCTCATCCCTGCACGACGCCGGAGGGCGGCCACGTCGGTGACGACGATGCGCCGCCCTTCGGTGTGTAGCCAGCCCCGGCTGGCGAACGTACCGAGCGCCTGGTTCACGCTCTGTCGCGAACCGCCGGCCATCTCGGCAAGCTGGCTCTGGTTCAGCTCGATCGTCACCAGCGGGGCCTTGGTGTCGCCCGCCAGCCGCACCAGCGTCTTCGCGACGCGGCCGGGCAGGTCCAGGAAGACGTGGTCGGCGGTCTGGTCGGTGAGACGGCGGATCAGCGCGCCGAACGAGCGCATCACAGCGTCGAGGATCAGCGGCTGGCTGCGCACGAGTTCGAGGAACGCCGACCGCGACAGCGCGAGCACCGCGGTCTCCTCCAGGGCCTCCGCCGACGCCGACCGCGGCGCACCGTCGAGGAGCGACACCTCGCCGAGCACTCCCGGTGGGCGCACCACCGACAGCAGCGCCCGCTCACCCGAAGGAGCGGTGCGGAACACCGACACCGCGCCACGCCGCACCAGCAGCAGCGAGTCGCCCGGGTCGCGTTCGAGGAACAGCAGCTGACCGCGACGGTAGGTGCGGGGCACAGCCGCGGCGGCCACCCGGGTGCGCACGTCCGAGGCGAGTCCCGCGAACATCTCCACACCGGCAAGGAGGTCGCTGGCCTCCGTGGTACCGCTCACGAGCACACCTCGCTGCGCTCGGTGGCCGCGTTCGCGGCGCACTGCGCTTGCCGGGTTCGCTCGCTCCGCTCGCTCACCGCTGGCCTCCTGTGTTCGCCATCCGCACTCTCGACATCATGCCGGTATCTGTCGGGCCCCGGACAGTCGCACTGTCATCCGGCGGACAACTGCCGACGCGCCGCACCTTGAAGCTGGTGCTGGCCGACAGCGCAGGGGGATGCGGTCGGCCAGGCCACCACCGGACCTGGTGGCCAGGGGAAGCGGGCGGCACCGCCACCGGCCACGGCGGCTCCGCCCGCTTCTTCGCACGATCATCGGGTCACCCCGCCGCTGGGTCGCCGGTGGCACGGGCCCAGCCGGCGGAGCGCGCCACGGCGTCGCGCCAGCGGGCGTGGCGGCCGTCGTCGCGGGCGCCGCCGACCGGCTCGAACCGCCGGTCCAGCCGCCAGGTGGCGGCGAGTTCTGATGTGGACGACCACACGCCCGTGCCCAGCCCGGCCAGGAACGCCGCGCCGAGACCCGTCGTCTCGGTCACCTGCGGGCGGCGTACCGGAACGGCGAGCTGGTCGGCCTGGAGCTGGCAGAGCAGGTCGTTGCGGCTCGCACCACCGTCCACACTCAACTCGGCGATCGTCTGGCCGCCGATGGCGTCGACGACGTCGCGGACCTCGAACGCGATCGCTTCGAGCGTGGCTCGTGCCAGGTGGGCGCGGGTGGTGCCGCGTGTGATGCCGACGATCGTGCCGCGCGCGTCCGGATCCCAGTCGGGCGCACCGAGACCGGTCAGCGCCGGGACGAACACCACGCCGCCGGTGTCCGGGACCAGCCCCGCCAGGCCCTCGATCTCCGGCGCCGAGCCGATGATGCCGAGGCCGTCACGGAGCCACTGGACGGCGGCGCCGGTGACGAAGACCGCTCCTTCGAGCGCGTAGACGAGCCCGTCGCCGAGGTCCCAGGCGACCGTCGTGAGCAGGCCGGCGTCCGACCGCAGCGGCGACTTGCCGGTGTTGACCAGCACGAACGATCCGGTGCCGTAGGTGCACTTGCTGGTGCCCTCGTCGAAGCAGGCCTGACCGAACAGCGCCGACTGCTGGTCGCCGGCGATACCCGCGATCGGCAGGTCGAGGCCGAGGAACAGCGCCGGATCGGTGCGGCCGAGCACGCCGGACGACGGGCCCACCTCGGGCAACGCGCTCAGTGGCACGCGCAACAGCTCGCACAGCTCCTCGGACCAGCGCCCCGCGAACGTGTCGTAGAGCAGGGTGCGGCTCGCGTTGGACGCATCGGTGACGTGGACCACGCCGCCGGTGAGCCGCGCGATCAGGTACGCGTCGACGGTGCCCACGACCAGGTTGCCGCCGGTGATGCCGGCCCAGGTCCGCGGCTCGTTCTCGGCCAGCCAGCGCAGCTTGGTGCCGGAGAAGTACGGGTCGAGGCGCAGCCCGGTGAGTTCGGTGACCCTGTCGCCGTGCCCCTCCTCGGTGAGCCTGGTGCACAGCTCGCTGGTGCGGCGGTCCTGCCAGACGATCGCGGGGCGCGGCGCGCGCAGGGTCTCGCGGTCCCACAGGACGACGGTCTCGCGCTGGTTCGTGATGCCGATCGCCGTCGGGGTGGCCACGCCGGCCTCGTCGGCGGCGGCGAGGGCCTTGCGGCACGCGGACTGCACCGCGACCCAGATCTCCTCAGGCTCGTGCTCGACCCATCCAGGACGCGGGAAGTGCTGCGCGAACTCCTGGTATCCACGGGCGGCGACGTCGCCGTCTTCCGTGACGACCAGGGCTGTCACACCGGTGGTGCCGGCGTCGATGGCGAGAACAGTCACGCCCTCCGACCCTAGGCCCTCGACGCCTGGTACGGGCACCGTTCCGCGAAGTGGGCGAAACGGGCGGCCTGTCGCAGACCGGTAACCTTGCACGATGGTGCGCCGCTACTTTTATGACTGCGAATTCATCGAGGACGGACGGGTGGTGGACCTCGTCTCGATCGGCGTGGTCGACGAGAACGGGCGTGAGTTCTACGCCATCTCCACCGAGTTCGACCCGACCCAGGCGATTCCGTGGGTGCGGCGCAACGTCCTCGACAAGCTGCCCGGCCCGGCCGACCAGGCCTGGAAGTCGCGCGAGCGCATCCGTACCGAGCTGTTGACGTTCCTCACCGAGCCGCGCGAGGAGATCGAGCTGTGGGCCTGGTACGCCGCGTACGACCACGTGGCGCTGTGCCAGCTGTGGGGCGCGATGCCGGCGTTGCCGCGGCCGATCCCGCGCTTCACCAAGGACCTGCGCCAGCTCTGGGACGATCTCGACCGTCCGACGCTGCCCGGAGCAGGCAAGGACCAGCACGACGCGCTCGCCGACGCCCGCCACAACCTGGCCAGGTGGAAGGTCATGGAGCCGCTCCGTGACCAACGTCTCTGGATCGGTTAATGGAAACTCGCGGGTAACCGCTAGCGTGTGCGCTGAAGCGGCCCTGCGGGTCGGTCGGCAACGGCGCCCTGACCAGGCACGGCTGGTCGCCTTCTCCCAGACTGCAACTCCGTGAAGGGAAATTCGCATGCGTATCGGTGTGCTCACCGGCGGCGGCGACTGCCCCGGGCTCAACGCGGTCATCCGCGCTGTGGTCCGCAAGGGTGTCGGCGTATACGGGCACGAGTTCGTCGGATTCCGCGACGGTTGGAAGGGGCCCGTCCAGGCCGTCTCCAAGCCGCTCGGCGTCGATCAGGTCCGCGGCATCCTGCCCCGCGGCGGCACCATCCTCGGCTCCTCGCGTACCAACCCGTACAAGGTCGAGGGCGGTGTCGACGCGATCCGCAAGAACCTCACCGCGCTTGAGGTCGACGCACTCATCGCGATCGGTGGCGAGGACACCCTCGGCGTCGCGAAGAGGCTCACCGACGACGGCATCCCGGTGATCGGCGTGCCGAAGACGATCGACAACGACCTCGGCGCCACCGACTACACGTTCGGCTTCGACACCGCGGTCACCGTGGCGATGGAGGCGATCGACCGCCTGCACACCACCGCGGAGAGCCACCACCGCGCGCTGGTGGTCGAGGTCATGGGCCGTCACGCCGGCTGGATCGCGTTGCACGCGGGCCTCGCCGGTGGCGCCAACGTGATCCTCGTGCCGGAGCGCCCGTTCGACATCGACGAGGTCGTGCGGCACGTCGAGAGCCGCTTCGCCACCCAGTACTCGCCGATCATCGTCGTCGCGGAGGGCGCGGTGCCGCTCGGCGGTGCCGAGGTGCTGTCGTCCGGTGCGGTCGACGCGTTCGGCCATGTCCGGCTCGGCGGCGTGGGCCAGTGGCTCGCGGAGGAGATCGAGCAGCGTACGGGCAAGGAGTCGCGCGCGGTCGTGCTCGGTCACGTCCAGCGCGGCGGCACCCCCACCGCGTACGACCGCGTGCTCGCCACCCGCTTCGGACTGCACGCCATCGACGCCGCGCACGAGAAGGACTGGGGCAAGATGGTCGCTCTCCGTGGCACCGACATCATCCGCGTGCCGCTGGAGGAGGCGACCCGCGAGCTGAAGACCGTGCCGCTGGAGCGGTACTCCGAGGCAGAGGTCTTCTTCGGCTGAGCTGGGTGTTCGCGGAAATCGCCCACGCGCCGGCGGCGTGTCGCGGCGATTTTCGCGCACAGTCAAGGGACAAACCCGGGCATTGGCGCAACGCAGAGTTGACGTGGGCCGGTACCAGGGCCACAGTGTGTGACCACCTGGTCATATGACCAGGTGGTCACACTGTTTTGGAGCCGCCTGATGCCTACCGAGGTCTGGCGCAACCTGCGTCCTGAGCGCCGCGATCGGGTGCTCGTCGCCGCCATGGCCGAGTTCGGTGAGCGCGGGTTCTCCGCCGGCAGCCTCAACGTCGTCGCCCGCGAGGCCGACGTCGCCAAGGGCTCCCTGTTCCAGTACTTCGACGACAAGCTCGACCTCTTCGCCACGGTCTGCGCTGAGACGACGCGGCGCATCCGCGCTCACATGGAGGCGCGGATGGTGGCCGTGCTCCAGGACGATCCGGAGCTGCCGTTCTTCGAGTTCCTGGCCACCCTGGCGGACGAGTGGATCGGCTACTTCGCCGACCATCCGCTCGAGCGGGGGGTCACGGCCGCGACCAACCTCGAACTCGACCCGGTCGTGCGCAAGACGGTGCGCGGTGTGGCGCAGCAGCACTACCTGGACGTCTTCCGGCCGCTGGTGGCCGAGGGCGTCCGGCGCGGCGAGGTGTCGGCGGACCGGGCCGATCCCGAGGCGCTCGTGGCGTTGATGGTGCTGGTGGTGCCGCACCTCGCGCTCTCGCCGTACCTGCCGGGTCTCGACCCGGTGTTCGGCATGTACGGGCAGGACCCGGACGATCTGCGGCCGTCCGTGCGGAAACTGATCGGAGTCGTGCAGGCGGCCTACGCGCCGGTTGCCGACTCGCTGGGGGGACCAGGCAGAACGACGACCCCCGAAGGAACGGCATGAACGACTCGACCTCTCGCGTGGCAGTGGTAACCGGCGGTGGCCGCGGACTCGGACGTGCCGTGGCGAACCGGCTGGCGGCGCTCGGGCATCACGTGGTCGTCACCGACGTCGACCTCGCCGGCGCGAAGGAGACCGCTGCCGCGCTGCCGTCGGCGACCGCGCTGGTCCACGACGTGCGCGATCCGGCGGCGCACTGGTCGGTCGCCGAGCGGGCGGCCGGCATCGGCCCCCTCACCGTCTGGGTGAACAACGCCGGTGCTCTCGCGACCGGCGCACCCTGGCTGCTGGACGACGAGACCGTGAGCCGGATCGTCGACGTCAACCTGCTCGGCGTGATCCACGGGTGCCGCGCCGCCGTGGCCACGATGTCGGAGGGCGACGGCGCCGGCGACATCGTCAACATCGCTTCGCTTGCCGCGTTCGGTCCGGTGCCGGGCGTCGGGGTGTACGCCGCGACGAAGGCCGCCGTCACCAGCTTCACCACCTCGCTGGCAGGTGACCTGCGGTGGGCTGGCCTGCACGACCGGATCCGCGTACACGCGTTCTGCCCCGGCGCGTCCGACACGGCGATGGTGCGCGAGGTCGCCGACGACCCGACGAGCGCCCTGCTGCACGCCGCGCCCAGGCTGATCCCGCCGCCCGTGGTGGCCGACGCCGTCGTTCGCATGATCGGGACCAGATCCGTCGTGCGCACCATGCCGCGCGGCCGCGCCGCGATGCTGCGCGCGGCGGGCCTCGCGCCGGGGACGTCCGTGCGGCTTCTGTTGCCATACTTCCGATCGGTCGGTGAGCGGCGCCGCACGCGGATGCTCGGCGCGAGTCAGGATGCTCGGCGCGAGCAGGGAGGCGGATTACAGTGACCCCGGCCGACGAGGCATACTCACCCGCCGTGGACCGCCGCCTGACACTCAACGAGGCCCGCGCGTTTCTGCCCGAGTTGCTCGCGGCGGCGCGGCAGGTGCTCGCCGTGCGCGCCGACGCGGTGGAACTCGGCCACGATCTCGCCAACGGCACCCCGTCCCACCTCGGTGGGCTGCCCGAGCTCAAGGGCCTTCAGGCGCGCCTGCACTCGGCGCTCGACTGGTTCGGCGAGCACGGCGTGCACCTGCGCAGCTGGGCGCCGCTGCTCGTGGACGTGCCCGGCCAGCACGACGGCCGGCCGGTGGCGTGGTGCTGGCTGGAGGGCGAGTCCGACCTCACCTGGTACCACCGTGAGGACTGCGGCTTCGCCGCGCGCCGCCCCATCTCGGAGTAACGCTTGTAACCGGGGTGCGGCCCGAACTGTCGGGCTTTTGGCTGCATCGAGTGCCCGGTTTGGGCACCGCTTCCCGGACAGTCTGGGTTCGCCTACCTGTGCGTCGTGGATGTCACGCTGCGTCCCTGACTGTGGGATCCGCGTCACCTCCGCGCGGGAGCCGAAGCGGGCACAACTAGGCTGGTGACCGTGGATGACGTCCTGGACGCGTGGCGTGCGCTACCGGCCGCCCAGCAGCCCTCCTGGCCCGACCCGGCGGCAGTCGCCGAGGTGACCCGAACCCTGTCGACCGTGCCGCCCATCGTGGCGCCGTACGAGGTGGACGCGTTGCGTCAGCGTCTCGGCGAGGTCGCCCAGGGTCGGGCGTTCCTGCTGCAGGGTGGTGACTGCGCGGAGACGTTCGACGACAACACCGAGCCGCACCTGCGCGCGACCACCCGCACGCTGCTGCAGATGGCGGTCGTCCTCACCTACGGCGCCAGCATGCCGGTGGTGAAGCTGGGGCGGCTGGCCGGACAGTACGCGAAGCCGCGTTCGTCCGATATGGACTCGCTCGGGCTGCCGTCGTACCGCGGCGACATGGTGAACTCGCTGGAGGCCACGCCCGAGGCGCGCGTCCACGACCCGCAGCGCATGGTGCGCGCCTACGCCAACGCGGCGGCGGCGATGAACATGCTCCGGGCGTACGGGCGGGCCGGCCTGGCCGACCTGCACGCCGTCCACGACTGGAACAACGACTTCGTGCGGCAGTCGCCGGCCGGCGAGCGGTACGAGTCGATCGCCCGCGAGATCGACCGTGCGCTGGCGTTCATGCAGGCCTGCGGGGTCGACGACGACGCCCTGCGCAGCACCGACCTGTACTGCAGCCACGAGGCGCTGATCCTGGAGTACGAGCGGGCCCTGACCCGCCGCGACCTGGACCACCCCCAGCAAGCCGCCTACGACCTGTCCGCGCACATGGTCTGGGTGGGCGAGCGCACCCGCCAGCTCGACGGCGCGCACCTGGAGTTCGTCGCCCGGATCGCCAACCCGATCGGCGTCAAGCTCGGCCCCACCACCACGCCGGACGTCGCCGTGGAGCTGGTCGAGCGGCTCGACCCGAACCGGGTGCCGGGCCGGCTCACGCTGATCAGCCGCATGGGTAACGGCAAGGTGCGTGACGTGCTCCCGGCGATCGTCGAGAAGGTCACCGCCACCGGCCACCTGGTCGTGTGGGAGTGCGACCCGATGCACGGCAACACGCACGAGTCGACCAACGGGTACAAGACCCGCCACTTCGACCGGATCGTCGACGAGGTGCTCGGATTCTTCGAGGTCCACCGCGGCCTCGGCACGCACCCGGGCGGTATCCACGTCGAGCTGACCGGTGAGGACGTCACCGAGTGCCTCGGCGGCGCCCAGGCCATCAGCGACGACGACCTCGCCGGCCGCTACGAGACGGCGTGCGACCCGCGGCTGAACACGCAGCAATCCCTCGAACTGGCCTTCCTCGTCGCGGAGATGCTTCGGGGATGACACCCGTCGACCTCCGCTCGGACACCGTCACGCGGCCGTCCGCCGGGATGCGGGCGGCCATCGCGGCGGCCGAGGTCGGCGACGACGTCTACGGCGAGGATCCGACGGTCAACGCGCTGGAGGCGAAGGTCGCCGCCTTGTTCGGGCACGAGGCCGCGCTGTTCACGCCGACCGGGTCGATGGCCAACCAGGTCGCGCTGCAGCTCCTGGTGCCGCCAGGCGACGAGCTCCTGTGCGACGCCGACGCGCACATCGTCAACTACGAGATCGGCGCGGCGGCGGCGCTCAGTGGCATCAGCACCCGCACGTGGATCTCGTCGCCGGTCGGCACGCTCGACGTCGAGGCGATCACCGCGCAGATCCGCACGCCCGTGACCCACGCGGTGCCCACCCGGGCTGTCGCCGTCGAGAACACGCACAACCGCGGTGGTGGCGCGATCCTGCCTCTGGACGCGCTCACCGAGCTGCGGGGAGCCACCGCCGCCAACGGCGTCGCGCTGCACTGCGACGGTGCCCGGATCTGGAACGCGCATGTCGCCACCGGCACGCCGCTCGCCAGCTACGGCGCCCTCTTCGACACCCTCGCGGTGTGCCTCTCGAAGGGTCTCGGCGCGCCGGCGGGCTCGCTCGTCGTGTCGTCCGCCGAGCGGATCGCCAGGGCCCGCATGCTGCGGAAACGGCTCGGCGGCGGGATGCGGCAGTCCGGGATCCTCGCCGCGGGCGGTCGGTACGCGCTGGAGCACAACCTCGACCGGCTCGCCGACGACCACGCCCGCGCGCGGCGCCTGGCCGAAGCGCTGGCGCCGTACGGCGTGGTCGACCCGGCTCGCGTGGTGACCAACCTGGTCCCGATCGACCTCACCAAGACGGTGCGCACCGCGCCCGAGTTCGTCGCGGCCGCGGCCGAGCGTGGCGTGCAGGTCGGCGTGATGGGGGAGTGGTACGCCCGCGCTGTCACGCACCTCGACGTGGACGACGACGGCATCGAGCACGCCGCCGCGGTGCTCAGCCGCCTGCTGTCCTAGGTCGGACGGCGCGCCCGCTTGAACCGATCAACTGTCGGGGAAATGGTTGCTTCGGGTGTCCGGTTAAGGGACCACTACCGGAACAGTCCGTTTCGGCGGGGGCAGTCCCGCGTCCGTTTCGGCGGGGCAGTCCAGCGTCAGTCCGGGGATCGGTCAGGGCGCAGCGAGGCGAGCCGGCCGCAGCGCCAGCACGGCGAACGGCGCCAGCACCGCCACCGCGACCGCGCTGAGCAGGTCGTACCCGCCCACAGCGAGGATCAGCCCCGCCGCGAGCGCGGTGGCGCCGCCCGCGAGTCCCATGCCGAGGTCTGCGAGGCCCTGGACGGTCGGGCGCTCGGCCATCGGTACCGACGCGGTGAGCAGCGTCGACCCGGCGACCAGCCCGAACGACCATCCCAGCCCGAGCAGGAACAGCCCTGCCCAGAGCGTCGGCGGCGCGCCGGCGGGGGAGAGCCCGGTGCAGACGAGCGCGGCCAGCGTCACCACGCCGCCCACACGCAGCGTGTTGACCGGGCCAAAGCGGTCGGCGGCCCAGCCGACCAGCGGCGAGAACGCGTACATGCCGAGGATGTGGACGCTGAAGACGAGTCCGATGATCCGCAGGCTGGCGTGGCCGTGGGCCATGTGCAGCGGCGTCATCACCATGACGCTGAGCATCACGGCGTGCGCGGTGGCGATCCCGACGAACGCGAGGAGCGCCGGGGGAGTACGCCGCACCAGCCGCCATGCGTCGCCCGACGAGGTCGGCACCGACTCCTCGGCGTCCCCGGAGGCGCCGCGTGCGACGAGCAGAGGATCGGGTCGGAGCCCGGCCTGGATCGTCGCCGCCGCGATCGCGTACCCGGCGAGCGACAGCAGCAGGGCCCCGGCCAGCCTGGGCAGTCCGGCGGCGGCCGCTACCTGGCCGGCGGGTTCCACCAGGTTCGGGCCGGCGACGGCGCCGATCGTCGTCGCCCACACCACCAGTGCGATCGCACGGCCGCGCCGCCCGGGTTCGGCCAGATCGGTGGCGGCGAAGCGGGCCTGGAGTCCGGCGGTGATGCCGGCGCCGAACAGCACCATCGCGGGCACGAACAGCCAGAACCAGCCGACGATGATGGCCACGGTGCCGAGCCCTGCCCCGACCGCGCCGATGGCGGACCCGGCCGCGAGCGCCGGCCGCCGCCCCTTGCGTGCGGCCAGGCGGGACAGCGGCACGGCCGCCAGCGCGGCGCCGAGCACCGAAGCGGTCTGGGGCAGGCCGGCGAATCCGGCCGAGCCGCTCAGCTCCGCGGCGGCCAGCGCGCCGACGACGATGCCCGCTGCGACGCCGACCCCGCCGACCACCTGCGCGAGCACGAGCGTGGCGAGCACCCGCGCCTGCAACCGGCCCGGGTCGACCGCGGCGGTCACGGCGTCACCATGGCCCGGGTCGGGTCTCCGAACCGCACGCATAGCTGCAGGTTAGCCCTGGCGGCGGGTACGCACCGTCGGTCAGGCGGCTGGAGTATCGGGGGAGTTCGGGAACACAGACGCCCCCGCGGCGCTGGCATCTCAGCGTCGCGGGGGCGTCGTGCGTGGCCGGCGCCGGACCCACCGCGGCGCCGGCTCAGGTGTGCCGACATCGGCCCACCGAGGGTCAGCTGCTGGGCTGCTCCACCAGCTGGGCGAGGTAGAGCTGCTCGCCGAGCTTGTCGATCAGTTCGAGCTGCGTCTCCAGGTAGTCGATGTGGTGCTCCTCGTCCGCGAGGATGTCCTCGAAGATGTTGGCCGAGGTCACGTCGCCTACCGAGCGCATGTGCTCGATGCCGGCGCGGAGGCGCTGCACGGCCTCCTGCTCGATGATCATGTCGCAGCGGAACTGCTCCGGCACCGTCTCGCCGATGTTCAGCGTGAAGAGGCGCTGGTAGTTCGGGAGGCCTTCGAGGAACAGGATGCGGTCGGTGAGGATCTCCGCGTGCTTCATCTCGTCGATCGACTCGTGCCGGGTGTAGGCGGCGAGCTTGGTGTACCCCCAGTTCTCCTGCATCTTGGCGTGCAGGAAGTACTGGTTGATCGCGGTCAGCTCCGCGGTGAGCTGCTCGTTGAGGAACTCGATCGTCCTCTGATCACCTTGCATGGTCAAAGCCCCCTAGTCGGAAGACAAGGGGGTCAGCATACGACTCGTAGGGTGACTAGAGCAGTTCCTGTGCCTCCTGGGGCGGTCGGTGTCAGGACGCGGCGGCCAGCCGCGACAGTTCGGCCGCTGGCGCGACTTCCCGGATCAACCCGCAGATGCGCTCGACACAGGACCCGCAGCCGGTGCCGGCGCCGCACGCCTCACCGACCGCCTCCACGTCGACCGCGCCGGCGGCGATCACCTCGCGCACCTCGCACTCGCGCACCCGCGCGCAGATGCAGGTGTACACGTGACGCCTCCAGGGGTCGGTTAGCACGTCCTAAGGAAGGATTACCTAACCTTACCTGTGAGGCAAGTCGGTGTGAATCTGTTCACCGAAACCCGCTGGTAACATGCCGGATTTGCCCGCCGTGCCCCGCGCCCCGCCGCCTCCGAGTTGTGGAGTTTCGAGGGCGTCGAGCGCGCCGACCTCGAAACTCCACAACTCAAGGGGCTCAAGCGGTCACGGGGCGGGCGTGCGCTTCCGGCCCAGCAGCGGCGGCAGCGTCGCGACGGCCTCGGCCAGCGCGGCCAGCGACTCGCCGGTCAGTGCCTGCGGGCCGTCGCAGCGCGCGGTCTCTGGGTGCGGGTGCAGGTCGACCATCACGCCGTCGGCGCCCGCCGCGATCGCTGCCCGGGCCAGCGGCACCACCAGGTCACGGCGGCCGGCCGCGTGCGACGGGTCAACGATGATCGGCAGGTGCGACAGCGAGTGCATCATCGGCACCGCAGACACGTCGAGCATGTTGCGGATCGCCGGTTCGAACGACCGCACGCCGCGTTCGCACAGCACGATGTCGAGGTTGCCGCGCTGCGCGATGTACTCGGCGGCCATCAGCCACTCCTCGTACGTGGCGGTGAGGCCGCGCTTGAGCATCACCGGCTTGCCGGCCTGCCCGCACGCCTGGAGCAGCGCGAAGTTCTGCATGTTGCGGGTGCCGATCTGGAGCATGTCGGCGTGCTCGGCCACCACGTCCACGTCGGCGGCCTCGACGACCTCGGTGACGACCGGCAGGCCGGTCTCCTGGCGCACGTCGGCGAGGATCTTGAGCCCCTCGACGCCGAGGCCCTGGAACGCGTACGGCGAGGTCCGCGGCTTGAACGCACCGCCGCGCAGCAGTGCCGCTCCGGCTCGCTGCGCCATCCGCGCCGATTCGAGGGTCTGCTCGGGCGTCTCGACCGCGCACGGGCCCGCGATCAGCGTGACGGTGTCGGGGCCGATCGGCACGCCGCCGACGTGCACCGTCGATGTGTGCGCGTGGTTCTCGTGACTGACCAGCTTGTACGGTGCCGTGATCCGGACCACCTCGGCGACGCCCGGAATGCGGTCCGCGTCGAGGGTCGCCAGGACTTCCTCCCCGGCGACCACGCCGACGATCGTGCGGGTCACGCCCCGCGAGACGAACGCGGCGGCGCCGGCTGCCTCGACAGTGGCGACGACCTCGTTTAGTTGCCCTTCGCTCGCATCGGGGCTCATGACGATGACCATGGGTGGCGTGTCCTCACACGAAAGAGCCCCGGACCAGCGGGGCCCGGGGCTCGAAAGTTGATGTGCGGCTAGCGCGCGAAGCGCCTCGCCGCCCGGCCGGGCGTGACGAGGTAAAAGGCATACCAGCGCTTCTGCACACGCGGAGTGTAGCGCAGACCTAAACCCGAAACCTTTCCAGCTACGCCCGGCTGGCCGGTCAACCACGGAGCCTGGCCGGCGTGGCGCGCAGGGCCCGCGTCACTCCAAAACGGACTTGCGGGGAAGCCGTGCCTATACCGGGCACGCGTGCCCCAGTTTGCACCGCAAGTCCGTTTCGCAAATCGGCGCGACCGCTACGTGCGGGAGCGGCGGGTCTTTAGTGGTTGTCGCGCAAACGGGCCAGGGCGGCTATGTCCGCCGCGTGGCCTGCGCCGTCGTCCCCGGACGGGGTCTCGACGACGATCGGTACACCGCACGACTCGGGGTGCGTGAACAGATCAGCGAAGGCGTCGATGCCGATCTGGCCGGCGCCGAGCGTCTCGTGGCGGTCGCGGAGGGAGCCGACGGCGTCCTTGGAGTCGTTGGCGTGGACCAGTTTCAGCCGGCCCTCGCCGACGGTGGCGACGAGCGTGTCGAGAGTGGACTTCATCCCGCCCGGTGCGGCGAGGTCGTGGCCGGCGGCCCAGGCGTGGCAGGTGTCGAGGCAGACGCCGAGCCGCGGGTGCTGGTCGACGGCGTCGAAGTACGGGCCGAGGTCCTCCAGGCGCGCCGCGAGGGCGAACCCGCCGCCGGCGGTGGGTTCGACCAGCAGGTCGGGACCGTCGTCGGGCAGCGCGTCGAGGATCGGCAGCAGGTGCTCGCGCAGCTGGGACATCGCGATGTCACGGCGGGTTCCTGCCACCGCGGACCCAGCGTGGAACACCACCCCCGAGGCGCCGATCGCGCGGGCCCGCTCGGCCGCGTGCGTGAGCGAGGCGATCGAGCGTTCGACGGTGGCCTCGGTAGGCGATCCGAGGTTCACCAGGAACGTCGCGTGGACGAACACCGGCCAGCCGGCGGCGTCGCAGTGAGCGCGAAACGCCTCGTCCTGGGCCGGGACGCCGGCCGCGAGCGCCCAGCCGCGCGGGTTCGACACGAACACCTGCACGGTGGTGGCGCCGGCGCGCGCAGCGTAGGGCAGCGCTCGCTTCGCCAACCCGCCGGATGCCGGGACGTGCGCGCCGATCGGATGGGAGATGCTGGTCAATCGCCTCGAACGCCCACGGTGACGGTCGTGCCCGCGTCGACCTCCGTGCCAGGCGCCGGGAACTGGAAGAAGACCTCCCCGTTGCCCCGCCCGAACCCTCGGCGGATCTCCAGATCGAGCTTCTCCAGTTCGTCGCGGGCGTCGGCGAACCGCTTTCCTTCCAGATTGGGCACCTCGACCTTTTCGCCCTTGGCCTCACCGGCGCCGATGACGAGCGTGACGGTGGAACCCTCCGGCACCCGCCCGGGCCCGGGGGACTGCTGGACGACCCGGCCCTTGAAGTCCTCGTTGTCGACCTCTTGCTCCTGGATATTGACAGTGAGCCTGAGCTTGCGGACCGCCTCCTCGGCGTCCTTGCGGGTCTGGCCGCGCAGGTCGGGGAGGTCGGTGGGGGCCGTGCCGTTGCTGATCAGCAGCGTGACCGGCGAGCCCGGCGCGATCCTGGTGCCGGCCGGCGGCTGCGTGCCGACCGCGGCGCCCTCGTCGATCGTGTCGTCGAAGGCCGGTTGGACGGTGACCTTGAACTTGAATTCGGCGAGTTTCGCCTCGGCCTCGGCTTGGGTGAGGCGGTTGACGCTCGGGACCTCGTAGATCTCGGGGCCCTTGGACAGGATCACCGTGATGGTGCCGCCATCGAGAATGCGGTCGCCCGGCGCCGGCCGCTGGCCGAGCACGGTGCCGGCCTTCACCTTGGGGTCGAACTCCTGGACGCCGTAGCGCACGGCGAAGCCGCCCGCCTTGGCCTTCGCCTCGGCCTGCTGCTGGGTGAGCGTCATCAACGACGGGGCCTCGGCGTATCGGCCGGCGCCGAGCCACCAGCCGAGGCTGGCGGCGAGCAGGCCGAGCACCAGCAGCACGCCGAGCGCGATCATGCCGGTGCGGTTCTTCCGCGGATTGCGGTAGTCCGGGACGTCGACCGGCTCGTGGACCGCCGTCGGTGAGGCGAAGTCGGCGCTGCGAGACACCACTCGCGTGGCGTGAGGATCCCGGGCCGGACGAGGAGGCGGCGCGGCCACGGACACTCGCGGGAGACCCAGCTCGGCCGCGATGCGGCGCAGCTCGCCGAGGAACGCAGCGGCGTCGGCGGGGCGCGCGGCCGGCTCGCGGCGGGTGGCGCGGTGCACGAGGTGGTCGAGCGCGGGCGGCACGCCGACCACACGCTCGGACGTGGCCGGGACATGGTGGTTGACGTGCTGGAACGCGATGTTCACCGCGGAGTCGCCGCCGAACGGCACGTCGCCGGTGAGCATCTCGAAGAACATGATGCCGGCCGAGTAGACGTCGCTGCGGGCGTCCGCGTGGCCGCTGATGATCTGCTCGGGCGACACGTACGCGACGGTGCCCATGACGACGCCGCCGGTGGCGGTGTGCTTCGACGACTCGACCGCGCGGGCAAGGCCGAAGTCGGCCACCTTGACGACGCCGTCGGTGCCGATGAGCACGTTCTCGGGCTTCACGTCACGGTGGACCAGCCCGCTGCGGTGCGCGGCGGCGAGCGCGTCGAGCACGGACTCCAGCACGCTGACGGACTCGGCGATCGAGAGCCGGCCGCGCTCGCTCAGTACGTCGCGCAGCGTGTCGCCTGCGACCTGCTCCATCACGAGGAACGCGAGGCCGTCGTGGCTGCCCTGGTCGAAGACCGCGACCACGTTCGGGTGGTTGAGCCGCGCCGTCGACTTCGCCTCCCGGATGAACCGGTCGATGAAGAGCGGGTCGGCCGCGTACGAGGGGTGCATGACCTTGACGGCCACGGTGCGCTCGAGGCGCTCGTCGACGGCGTCGTAGACCGTGGCCATCCCACCCCGGGCAATGCGACCACGGATCCGGTACCGGCCGTCGAGCACGGTGCCTATCAGAGGGTCGACCAGGGTCCTATCCACGGCGGCTAGTCTACGTGGGGTTCCGTCCCCACTGGTGCGCGACAGGGAACCTTCCCCTGATCCCACGCGTTGTGGCTGCTCGGCCACCACTTGTGAGCATGCCTCACAATCGTCGCCGTGGATACCAGCGAGTATGAGGACCTGGTCGGCCCACTCGTCTGCATAGTGTCCGTGGTAGCCGTATTCGCCTTCCTCGTGTACGTGATGGTGAAGCCGGTCCGTAGTGCGGGGGACAAGAAGCCACCACGACGTCGTTCGCGGCGTGAGCGACGCCGCGGCGATCCGAGGGCCCGTCAGCGCTCTGCTGACGGGCGTGCGAAGGGCCGTAAGCGGTCCCGTGGCGGCAGCTACGACACCGACCACGACGACTACTCGACCGACTACTCCAGCGGCTGGTCGTCCTCGGGCGGTGACTCCGGCGGCTGGTCGTCCTCCGGCGGCGACTCGGGCGGATCGTCGTCTTCCGATTACTGATGCCAGCCGGTTGTGCGCGCTGTCACTGGTCGTGACAGGCTGTAGAGGTGACCGAGAACGCGTTTGAGAACACCGGTGCCGAGCCCAAGGAGTGGCTCACGATGCCGGAGGTGGCCGAGCGGCTGGGGCTGCTGGTCACCCGTGCCCACCAGTTGCTGCGCGACGGCAACCTGGTCGCCGTCCGCCGTGACGGTGTGCTGCGGGTGCCGTCCGAGCTGATCGGCACCGACTCCGAGGGTCGTCCGACCGTCGTGAAGCACCTGTCCGGCGTGATCACGCTGCTGCGCGACGCGGGGTACTCCGACGACGAGGAGATCCTGCGCTGGCTCTACACGCCCGACGAGACTCTCCCCGGCACGCCGGCGCAGGCACTCGCCGAGAACCGCGGCACCGAGGTGAAGCGCCGCGCCCAGGCCGCCGGTTTTTGAGGGCCCTCAGCTACCTCGCGATCCTGGCGTGCTGCTTCCTCGGCACGCTCTGGCTAGAGCTGTTCCTGCGGGTGAACGTGTACCGGCGGTGGCGCCGGCTGCTGCTCGCGCTCACGCCGACGGTGCTGGTGTTCGCCGCGTGGGACGTGGCCGCGATCCGCGCCGGGCACTGGACGTACGACCCGGAGCAGGTCGTCGGCGTCACGTTGCCGGGCCGGCTGCCGCTGGAGGAGCTGCTTTTCTTCCTCGTGATCCCGGCCTGCGCGATCCTCGGCTTCGAGGCCGTACGGGCGGTTCGCGGCTGGCCGGCGGGTGACGAGCCGTGAGTCGGGCGGCCGCCGAGCGAAGCGAGGTGGGTCCGTGAGCTACACGGTCGCCGCGTGCCTGGGCGTGGCCGCCGCGCTGGCCGTGGATCTCGCCGTGCTGCGGACGAGGCTCGTGCTGCGTCGCGTCTGGTGGGTGTCGTACGCGATCGTGGTGTTCTTCCAGCTGATCACCAACGGCGTGCTCACCGGGCGGCGGATCGTGCGCTACGACCCGGCCCAGATTCTCGGCCTGCGCATCGTCCACGCGCCCGTCGAGGACCTGCTGTTCGGCTTCGCGATGGTCCTGTTCACGCTCTCGACGTGGGTGTGGCTCGGCCGTCGCGGGGTGCAGTACGAGCCGCGGGCGGGGCGCCGGCCCTAGCCTTTCGTGCCCTGACGAGTGCGGGCAGTGCGACCGCCGCACGCCGCGCCAGGCCGACGCGCGCCCGACGGGTCAGCACCTGGTAGCCGATGCGTTCGACGGCGTCGAGGATGCCGCCGTAGAGGACGAACGCCGTGCGGATGCAGTCGCGGCTGGTGGGGTGGAGCAGGTCGATGCCTGGTTCGGCCGCGCGGAACACGTCGCGCGCGCGGGCCACCTGGAACTCCAGCAACCGGTGGATCGGCGCGTCCACCACGCCCCGGGCCAGGTGCTCAGGGGTCACGCCGAACGCGTGGAGTTCGTCGGTCGGCAGGTAGACGCGGCCGCGCAGCAGGTCCTCGCCGACGTCACGGACGAAGTTGGCGAGCTGGAACGCTACCCCCAGATCGGCGGCGTACGGTGCGACCACAGTGGACGGTACGCCGGGGTGCTCCAGGATCGTCGTCATCTGGAGCCCGATCACGGCGGCCGACCCGTGCATGTACTCCAGCAGGTCGGCGTAGCTGCCGTAGCGGGTGACGGTCAGGTCCATCCGCATCGACGCGAGGAACGACTCGATGTGCTCGACGGGGATGTCCCACCGGCGCACGGTGTCGATCAGCGCGCGCAGGATCGAGTCGGTGGAGGTTCCGGCGTCGAGGTCGGCCAGCGCGCGCTCGCTCCACGCGGCCAGCTCGGCGGCGCGCTGCTCGGGGCTCAGGCCGGAGTCGAGGTCGTCCACGATCTCGTCCGCGTACCGGGCGAAGCCGTAGAGGGCGTGCACGTACGGGCGCTTCGCCGGTGGCAACAGCAGCGTGGCGAGGTAGTAGGTGCGGCCGTGCCGGGCGTTGAGGCGGCGGCAGGTCTCGTACGACGCCCGCAGCCTTGGATCCGTGATGCCCGCCGCGTCCAGCTCGCGCCGACTCATGTGCGGGCCTCGGCTGGAGCTTTTCGGAGCCGGCGTACTGCCAGCACCACCAGGGCGGCCGTGGCCACCACGTCCAGAACGGTTCCTGGGACGACCGTCGCACGCGCCAGGTTGTACCCGTCCGGGAGGACCAGGAAGCACAGCGCGGTCGAGGCGATCGCCAGCGGCTTGACGTCCACTGTGGAGGCGGCGAGCGGTACCACCGCCCACAGCAGGTACCAGGGGTGGAACGCCGGGGCAAGCACCACCAGCGCGAGCAGTGCCCAACCGCAGCACGCCACGACGTATCGGGTGTCGGACGCGCGCCGGAACGCGAGGATCCCCAGCGTGACGACGATCGCTAGTGACAGCACCGTGCCGGCGGTACGCGCGACGGCGAGGCAGGTGTCGGCGGCGCCGGGAAAGACCCAACCGGCGGCGGTACCGAGCCCGGTGGGCAGTGAGGTCCACTGGACGCTCGCGCCCGGAGTGTTGAGCGCCGCGCCGATCCAGCCGAAACCCAGCCCGGTGACGACGGTGACCGCTGCGAACGTGGCCACGGCGACCAACGCGGTACCGACCGCCGCCCGGACGACGCCGATCCGGCCGGACCACAGCAGTGCTGCGAACGGCAGCGCGACCGCCGCCGGCGCCTTTACCGCCATGGCCAGCGTGAGCAGCACGGCGGCGACGATGCCGTGGCGCTTGGCGGCGAAGGCCAGACCGGCGACGAGCAGCCCCACCATCAGCGCGTCGTTGTGCGCGCCTGAGACGAAGTGCGCCAGCACCAGCGGGCTCGCGAGACCGAGCCAGAGCGCCTTGCCGGGATCCACACCGCATGCCTGCGCGAGCCGTGGCAGGTACACCGCGACGAGCACGACGCCGCCGAGTGCGATGACGCGCAGAAGCAGGATCGCAACCGGGAGATGCCCGCCGCACAGCTCCACCGCGAGCCGCGCCAGTTGCAGGAACAGCGGACCGTACGGGGCGGGTGTGTCGTACCAGGTCGGCGAGATCGAACCGAGCCACTCCGACGGCAGAGCCGCAGGGCCGTCCGCGTACGGGTCGAGGCCGTGCGCGAGGAGATCCCCCTGGGCCGCGTAGGAGTAGGCGTCGCGGCTGAACAGCGGTGGCGCCACGATCAGTGGTGCCGCCCACAGCGCCGCGGTGACCGTGACCCAGCGCGGGGCGAGTTCGGCTCGGTACAACGCCCACCAGGCGCCGACCAGAACGGCCATGCCCACCGCCGCGACGGCGATGCAGATCGTCTCGCCGGTGGGTGTGCGCAGGGTGCGGATCACCGGTAACGCGCCGAGACCGTCCGGCCGCGGAAGTACCCCGGCACCGGCCGCCCCCACCGCAAGCAGCAGCGCGCCGGCGAAGCCGAGCCAGCGCCAGCGGATCAGAGCAGCCGGCGAGGACCGGTCGAGCAGGGGCACGCCAACCATGCTCGCACGCCGCCCACCGGCTGCAGGCCCGGCCCCGACGGCGGGGCACGGCCTTGGCCGCCCGCGTGTGATGCGGCGCGCCGACTGAATGGGCGCGGCGCATCACAACAATCGAGGCGTAGGCCGCCGTCCAGGACTTGCCCGCTCGTCCCAGGAGGACGAGACTGGCCCTCCGCGCGCGGCTGGTGCGGGGGGACACCGGCGGGGGAGGGGCGTGAAGGGGCGTGCGTAACTGTGTGGCGGCCGGAAGTGTCCGGACCCGCCTGATCCTCGGCGTCGAGCGGCTGCTGCCGCGTCGGAATCAGGGCTACTTCCGCGAGTACACGGTGCCGACTCCGGGTAGGGACGACCGTGGAGCCCGGCGGATCGTCGCCGGCGCCATCGGGGATCGGTACTACACAACCGACCATTACCGCAGCTTCCGTGAGGTGGCCCGGTGAACCCGAGCGACGACCTGGCCGCGAGCCGGCTGGCACCGATCGTCAGCGGCACCCGCACGCCCGGCCTGTACCGCTGGCTCTCGCGTGCGCACCCGGCCGCGGTCCGCCGCGAGCTGGCCCGGATCGGCTGGGTTCTGCACTGCCTCGACGGCACGCGCATCCGCGACACCGCCGGGCTGTTAGATGCGTGCTCCGACGCGCTCCAGTTCCCGGCGTATTTCGGTAACAACTGGGACGCACTTCAGGACTGCCTCGGTGACCTGAGTTGGCTCCCGGATCGGGGCCGGGTCATCCTGTGGGACCGGTTCGGTGTGCTGGCCACCACCGACCCCGAGGCATGGGCGATCGCCCGTGAGGTCTTCGAGAGCGCGGCGAAGGAGCGTGCCGCCGCCGGGGTGCCGCCGCTCTACACGTTGGTGCGCGGCGACGGCCCCACCGACTTACCGGTGCTCTGAACTTGGGGATTGCGGTTCAACGCGCCCGCGAGGGTCGCATGTGAACCGCAGGTGGGTTCAGGGGTGGCCGGTGATCCGTTCTGCGGCGAGACGGCCGGAGATCAGTACCATCGGCACGCCCACGCCGGGCTGCGTGCCCGACCCGGCGAACACCACGTTCTCCAGCCCCGGCGCGAGGTTCGCAGGGCGGAACGGGCCGGTCTGCCCGAATGTGTGCGCGGCTGCGAACGGGGCGCCCATCGCCAGCCCGCTCGCGGCCCAGTCGGACGGCGTCACCGTGCGCTCGACCTCGATCGCGTCGCCGAACCCGACATAACCGCGCGATTCCAGCACCTCGACCAGCTCGTCCCGGTAGCGATCGCGCTCGGTGGCCCAGTCGATGCGCGCGCCGAGGTGCGGCGTCGGCGCCAGCACGTAGTACGTGTGGCGCCCAGGCGGCGCCAGCGACGGGTCGGCGCGGGACGGGTTGGTGACGAGGATCGACGGGTCGCTCATCAGCCGGCGCCGGTCGATCAGCTCGTCGAACGTGCGGCGCCACGACCGTCCGAAGTGGATGTTGTGGTGCGCCGCACCGGAGTACGCGGCCGTGGATCCGGCGTGCAGCAGGAAGCACGACGGCGAGTACCGCAGGCGCCGCACGCTCCGGGGCACGTGTCCGAGCAGGTCCTGGTATGCCACCGGCAGGTCGGGGTTGAGCACGACGACGTCGGCCGGGATCCGCTCGCCGTCCGCCGTGACGACCGCCCGCGCGCGCCCGCCGCTGACGTCGACTCGCGACACGGTGGTGCCGTAGCGAAAGACGGCGCCGTGCTTCTCCGCCGCCCCCGCCAGTGCCACCGGCACCGCGTGCACGCCGCCGGCCGGAAAGTACACGCCGGCCACCGAGTCCATGTAGGAGATGACCGCGTAGATCGCCAGCGCGTCATACGGCGACAGTCCCGCGTACATGGCCTGAAAGCTGAAAATTCGCCGTAGACGAGGATCCCGGAAGAAGCTGTTGATCTTGGGTTGTAGCCGCCGGAACCCGCCGAGCGCTACGAGCCGGGCGAGGTCGGGAGTGACCAGGTCGAGCGGGCTGTCGAGGTTGCGGTCGATGAAGCCGCCCATCTCCAGGCGGTAGAGCCGGGTGACGAAGTCGACGAACCGCTCGTAGCCGGCGGCCTCGCGCGGCCCGCACACACGGCGTACCTCGGCGGCCATGTGGCCGGTGTCGGCGTGCACGTCGAGCGTGGAGCCGTCCGGGTAGTGGGCGCGGTAGAGCGGCGAGACCGGACGCAGGTCGAGCCAGTCGGCGAGGTCCTCACCGACGGCGCCCAACGCGTCGGCGATCAGGTGCGGCATCGTCAGGACGGTGGGGCCGGTGTCGAACTGGTACCCGTCGACGTCCAGCCGTCCGGCCCGCCCACCCGGCACGGGTTCGCGCTCCAGCACGGTGACCCGGCGACCCGCCGCGAGTAGCCGCAGCGCGCAGGAGAGCCCGGCCAGGCCGGCTCCGACGACGACGACGTGCCCCGTGGGGCCGGTGACGGTACGCACCCCAGCACCCTACGCGGGGCAGGACTCACAGCAGGTCGAGGCCGGCTGCCGCGTGCCCGCACCACCACGCCAACTCGTCGTCGTCGCCGAGCGCCTTCTCCCAGCCGAACTGGACCAGCGCGCCGAGCAGCGCTAGCGGCAGCTGCCGCTCCCACCAGTCGCCAGTGGCAATGCCGTACCGCTCCAGCGATTCGCGATAGGCGGCGATAGAGTCCTCTTTGGACTGTGGTATCCGGAGGCGGTTGATCGCCAGGTACCAGGCGAGGTCCGAGCAGGGGACGCCGCGGCCGGGCACCGCCCAGTCGAGAAGGACCGTGCGCCCGTCCGGATGGCTGCCGAGGTTGCCCAGCTTCCAGTCGCCGTGGAGGAAGCAGTGCGGCGTGACGGCCAGGGCGTCCAGGAGCGGTGCCGGGTCGTCTGCGAGCGTGATCACCGGCCCGGCCAGGTCCGGTACACGGTCGCGGAACCGCTGCCAGCCGTCGTGTGCGATCAGCGGCACCTTGTCCGGTACGAGGCGCTCCAGCTCCGTCGCGTGCGTGGACGGTGCGAAAGCGCTGTACCGTGCCGGCGGCGGCAGCAGCCCGACGGTGTCCTCCCAACCCCACAGTGCCGCGTGGAGCGCCGCCATATGGTCGAGGAAGCGCAGGTGCTGGTCGAGCGCGAGCGGTGCGTCGCCTTCCGGCACGAGCAGCGGCGTCACGTCCGGCATGAGTAGCGCCGCACCCCAGCCATTGCGCCCGAGCCCCACCGCGCAGCCGGCCATGGCTGGATCGATGCACGCAGGCACCGCGTCGAGCAGCCCCGACGTCCACACCAGCGCGGGCCGGCACCGCACGTCGCCGGTGACTCGCATGATCCAGTCGTCGTCGGGATGCAGGTACTTCACCACGTGCGGTACGCCGTCGATTTCGATCCGTTCGAATGCCGCTCCCGACTTCGAGTCGCCGGTCTTCATGGCCGTTCGCGCGCCCATGCCGGCGAGCAACTCCTCGACCGACCCGGCTGTCTTCCGCCCCGCCGTGCTCGTGGACATGCCGCGCCCTCCTTCGCTGCAGCCCCGTTGGATGGACGGTACGCCCGAGACTCCCCACGACGTGACGCCGGACGCTAGGGTGTAAGCGCTATCGCATGCGGCCGGGAAGGAGCGGCGTTGGGGGACGACTTCTCGCTGGACGGCATGGCATGGCGCTGGCAGGCGCCGCCGGTGCGCTGGGAGGCCACCGGCGGCGCCAGCCTTCTCGCGACCGCTGGCTGAGGACCCACTGTTCGGGGAAATGTCGCCGGCGCGCCGGGTCCGCCCCGGCGATTTCCCCGAACAGGGCTAGACCTTGCGGGTGGTAGCGGCGATGGCCAGTTCGCGCAGGACGTCCGCCGACTCGGCGTCCAGCACGTCGGTGTGCAGTGCGGCAAGGGCGCGTTCGGTCAGCTCGCCGATCAGCTTCTCCGTCTCGGTGAGCGCTCCGGACGACGTGATCAGCTCGCGCACCACCGCGATCCCGGCGTCGTCGAGGTCCGGATTGCCCAGGTGGCGCTCGATCCGGGCGGCCTGTTCCGGCGTGACCCGTTCCAGGGTCTTCGCGACGAGCACGGTGCGCTTTCCCTCCCGCAGGTCGTCGCCGGCCGGCTTGCCGGTCTCGGCCGGATCGCCGAACACGCCGAGCACGTCGTCGCGGAGCTGGAACGCCTCGCCCAGCGGTAGCCCGTACGCCGTGTAGGCGGCGGTCAGCTCCGGGGGACCGCCGGCGAGGGCCGCACCGAAGTGCAGCGGCCGCTCCACGGTGTACTTCGCCGACTTGTAGCGGACCACCGTCATCGCCCGCTCGACCGTGGCGTCGGCCGTCGCCTGGCCGAGGACGTCGAGGTACTGACCGGCCATGATCTCGGTGCGCATCTCGTCGTACACAGGCTGGCCGCGCAGCAGCGTCTCGGCGGGGAGGCCGGAGCTGTTGAGCATCTCGTCCGCCCAGATCAGGCTGGTGTCGCCGAGCAGGATGGCGGCGGCGGTGCCGAACGAGTCGGCGTCGCCCCGCCAGCCCGACGCGCGGTGCAGCGCCGCAAACCGCCGGTGAACCGCCGGCTGACCCCGCCGGGTGTCGGACCCGTCCATAACGTCGTCGTGGATCAGCGCGCACGCCTGCACCCACTCCAGCGCGGCGACTGCGGCCACGATCTCGTCGCAGTCGGCGGCGCCGGCGCCGCGCCAGCCCCAGTATGCGAACGCCGGGCGCAGCCGCTTCCCGCCGTCGAGCAGGAACGCGCGTAGCCCCTCGATCAGCGGATCGAGGTCGGCGCTGATCGCGGCCAGCCGTGCACCCTGGTGCGCGAGGTGGACCTCCAGCGCGACCGAGACGCGCCTGCGCAGGTCTGCGTGGTCGAGCGGCGAATTCGCCACTGAACCTCCTGATCTTGGCGAGAGCGAGGCCGGCGCGCCTCGGGCGGCACGCCGGGGGAAACGCTAGCCCACTCGTCGGGACCGCCCGCACCACTCCGGAGCGGAAAGGCGGCCGATGGATACAGTGACCCCATGGCGCTCGGTGAAGCTTCGATCATGCCCGGAGACCGGCCGTCGGTGAGTGCGCTCATCTCCGAGCCGTCGCCGACGTTCTCCTTCGAGTTCTTCCCACCGAAGACAGACGAAGGCGAACGGTTGCTGTGGCAGGCGATCCGCGAGCTGGAGCCGCTGCGCCCCTCGTTCGTCTCGATCACCTACGGTGCCGGCGGCGGCACCCGCGACCGCACGGTGGCGGTGACCGAGCGGATCGCCGCCGAGACCACGCTGGTGCCGATGGCGCACCTCACTGCTGTGAACCACTCGGTCGCCGAGCTGCGCAACGTGATCGGCCACTACGCCAACGTCGGCATCCGGAACATCCTCGCGCTGCGCGGTGACCCGCCGGGCGACCCGCAGGCCCACTGGCACAAGCACCCCGATGGCTTCTCCTACGCCGAGGACCTGGTCCGCCTCGTGCGCGAGTCCGGCGACTTCAGCGTCGGTGTGGCCGCGTTCCCCGAGAAGCACCCGCGCTCGCCCGACCTCGAAAGCGACGTGCGGTACTTCGTACAGAAGTGCCGGGCCGGCGCCGAGTACGCGATCACGCAGTTCTTCTTCAACTGGGAGGACTACACCCGCTTGCGGGACGCCGTCGTCGCGCACGGGTGCGACGTGCCGATCGTTCCCGGTGTGATGCCGGTGACGAACGTCAGCCAGATCGAGCGCATGGCGATCCTGTCCGGTGCCGCCTTCCCCGCGGATCTCGCCGACCGCCTGCGGGCCGTCGCCGACGATCCGGCGGCGGTGCGCGCGATCGGCGTCGAGGTGGCCACCGCGCTGTCCGCGAAGCTGCTGGCCGAGGGCGCGCCAGGCATCCACTTCATCACGTTGAACCGCTCCACGGCGACACGTGAGGTGTGGTCCAACCTCGCAGGGGTCGTGGCCGGTGTCTGAGCAACCGCAGGGCGTCGCCGTCGGCGGGGTCGGCCGCGTCTCGGTGCAGCCCGACGTGCTGGTGGCCCGGCTGGGCGCCGAGGTGGTGGCCGGTTCCGTGCAGGACGCGCTCGACCGCTGCTCCGGAGCGCTGGCCAGGATCGCGGCCACCCTGCGCGAGTGGGGCGTCGCAGGCGCCGACCTCGGCACGGCAGGCGCATCCGTCTACGCCGCCCATGACCAGCACGGCAACCCGCGCGGCTGGACGGCGACGCAGCAGCTCACCGCGAAGCTCCGCGACGTCGGCACCGCCGGTGACATCGTCTCCAAGGCGATCGCCGCCGCAGGCGACGCCGGGCGGCTACACAGCCTGTCGTTCGAGGTCGCGGACGACACCGTGCCGCGTGCCGAGGCCCGGCGCCTGGCCTTCGCCGACGCCCGCGCCAAGGCCGTGCAGTTCGCTGAGCTGTCCGGGCGTGAACTGGGCGCAGTGCGGGCGGTGATCGAGGGAGTTTCTGGTGGCGGCGGGGGCGCGGGTCGCGAGTTCGGCGGCTTGGCCAGGTACGCCGTCGAGTCGATGCCGGTCGAGCCGGGCAGCCTGGAGGTCGTCGTCACGGTCACCGTCCAGTGGGACTTCGTGGGCTGACGCGCCTTGCTGCTACCGCGTGACTTCCTCGGATTCCTCGCGATGTGGTCCGCCGCGCACGGCGGGTACGACCCGCGCGGCAACGCTCTCGCGCACGCGTGGCTGAAACTCACGTACCGGTGCGCGGTGCCGGTCGCGCGGTGGCGCGTGTCGCCGTCGTCCGTGACGTTCGCCGGCCTGCTCGCGTGTTTCCTGGTGCCGCTGCTTGCGTGGCCGGGTGGCGTGTGGCCGCTGCTGGCGGTGCCGGTGATCGCGCTGTCCGGCCTGCTCGACGGTGTTGATGGCGCGGTGGCGCTGATCAGTGGCAGGGCGTCGCGGTTCGGCGCCGTGCTCGACGGTGCCGCCGACCGTGCCGGCGAACTGTTCTACGTGCTCGCGCTGTGGCTGCTCGGCGCTCCCGCCTGGCTGTGCGTCGCGGCCGTCGCGCTCGCCTGGCTCCAGGAGTACGCGCGGGCGCGCGCCGGCATGGACGACATCGGCGTGGTCACCGTGTGGGAGCGGCCCACACGGATCATCGTCACGGCGGTGACGCTCGGGATCGCGGCGTTCGTCGCGGCGGAGCTGGTCGCGCTCGCGGGTGCGGTGGCCTGGGTGGTGCTGGGCTGCGTCGGGCTGGCGCAGTTCCTGGTGGTGGCGCGCCGCAAGCTGGCCTGACAGGTTGGTCCAATGTCGGCATGCCGACATTGAGTGCGCTCAGAGGTCCTCAACGTCGGCATGCCGACATTGGCGCACCGGTGCGCGTGGCCCGTGGCTCAGGCAGGGCCGATCAGGTTGGCGACGATCTGGGCGGACAGTGCCACCAGCGGTAGGCCGCCGCCGGGATGGGACGAGCCGCCGACCAGGTAGAGCCCGGGCACGGGCGAGCGGTTCGCCGGACGGAGGAACGCCGCGCGCGCGCCGTTGCTTGACGTCCCGTAGATCGCGCCGCCGACCGCGCCCGTGCGCGCCTCCAGATCGGCCGGTGTGCGGACCTCGCGAAAGAGGATCCGGCTCCGGACGTCGAGACCGCGGGCGGCGAGCCGGTCGAGAAGGTGGTCGGCGTAGGAGTCGGCGAGGCCGGGCGCGCGCCAGTCGAGCGCACCGGGGCCGGTGCAGTGGCGGGCGGCGTTGACCAGGACGAACAGCGCCTCGTCGTCGCCGGGCGGCGCGCTCAGGTAGAGGGTCGGGTCGTCGACGGTGCGACCGCCGAAGACCGCGTCGAACTCGGCGTCGTAGTCGTCCGGGAACAGGACCGTGTGGTGCGCCAGCCCCGTTGTGCGGCCGCGCAGCGCGAGCAGCAGCACGAACCCGGACAGCGACGGCATCGCCCGGGGCATCGCCCGCGGTACCCGGATCAGCTCGCCGTACAGGTGGGCGGCGTCCACGTTCGCCACCACGACGTCGGCATCGAGCCGGCTGCCGTCGGTGAGGAGGGCCCCCCGCGCCCGGCCGTCCGCGACGATCTTCCGCACCTCGGCTCCGGTGTGGACGGTGACGCCGAGCGCGAGGCAGCGGTCGAGCAGCGCCTGCGCGATGCGGTACAGGCCACCGGTGACGTACCAGCCGCCGAACGCCAGCTCCGCGTACGGCACGGCGGCCAGCGCGGCCGGTGCGTGGCGCGGATCCGAACCGGTGTACGTGGCATACCGCTCGACGAACATCCGCAGCCGGGGATCGCGCAGGTACGCGTTCGTCAGCCCACGCAGCGACCGCCACGGCGCCACCGTGGCCAGGTCGCGGAGGTTCAGCGCCAGCCGGGCGAGCGACCTTGGGCCGTCGAGAGTGGACTCCAGGAACGGGCCACGGGTGGCGTCCCAGATACGGCCCGCGCGCTCGAAGAAACGGCTCCACTCCGCGCCCTCGCCGAACGCGGCCTCGATGCGGGAGCGCAGTTCGTCGGGATCGGCACAGCTGTCGAACGTGGTGCCGTCGGGGTAGACGTAGCGCGCGATCGGATCAAGCCGGCGCAGTTCCAGCACGGAGTCGAGCGGGTCGCCGGTGTCCCGGAAGAGGTCCTCGAACACGTGCGGCAACGTGAGCAGGCTCGGCCCCGTGTCGAACCGGAACCCGTCGCGGGCGAACACGCCGAGCTTCCCGCCGACCGTTTCGGCGCGTTCGCACACTGTCACCCGATGCCCGAGTGCGGCGAGCCGGGCCGCGGCGGCCAATCCGCCCACGCCCGCGCCGACGACGACGACCCGCGTCACGGATTGCGAACCGAACTTGCGGGACATACTGGGTCACCGGCGCCCCGTGTAGGCACGGCTTCCCGGAAAGTCTGGTTCGGGGCGGGGTTCGGGAGGGGGCGGCCCTTCCACGAGAGCGCCCCCCGCCGCCGAAGCCACCACGAGCGTGCCGTCAGCCAGCCGAGCGCCGCCACCGACACCGGGTGCGCGAGCGCATCAGGCCAGGCCCGCCCGCCGGTGGCACGAGCGGCGATCACCCGACCCACGACGCCGGCCGCGTACCCCGCCAGCCCCAGCCGCGACCCGCGCAGCGCCGCCACAGCGGGCACCACGTACAACGCACCGAGCAGGCCTGTGGCCATAAAAGCCCCCGCGGGTGAGCCAAACGCTGCCCACAACGACTTGCCGTAACCGTCGCGCAGCTCGTGCCACCCGTCGTACATGCGGCAGGTCGCGAGGCCGGTTCCGTCGACGACGCCGCCGCGCCCGCCCGCCCGTTTCACCGCGCGTAGCAGGGCGACGTCCTCGATGACCTCGCCTCGCACCGCCTTGTGCCCGCCGGCCCGGAGATACGCGTCCCGCCGCACGACCAGGAACTGCCCGTTCGCGGCCGACAGCGACGGACGCGCCGAGCGCTCGGCGAGGCGCAGCGGCAGGAACGTCAGCCAGGACCACTGCAACAGGGGCTGCACCAGCCGTTCCGCGATGCTGCCGGCGATCTGCCGCGGGTACGGCGAGATCAGGTCGAGGCCCGAGTCGGTCAGAAGCGACACGGCAGCGGCGACCGCGTGCGGCGCGAGCACCACGTCGGCGTCGACGAACACCAGCACGTCCGCGCGAGACTCCCCGGCAAGCTGCTGGCACGCGTGCGGCTTGCCCAGCCAGCCAGGCGGCGGCTCGTTGCCAGTCACCAGCCGCACCCGCGGATCGTCGTCAACCAGGCGCCGCACCAGATCGGGGGTGCCGTCGGTGCTCCGGTCGTCCAAGATCAGGATCTCGGCAACGCCGTCCTGAGCCAGCAACGCCCGCAGGCATGGCTCCAGCCGGTGCGCCTCGTCGCGGACGGGCAGCAGCACGGAAACGGAGCTGTCTATAGTGGACTCGCTGGCGTACGGCCGGCGCAGCAGCCGCGCGTTGACCCCCGCATGCACAGCCCCGGCAACGGCACCGGCCACACAGCCCCACAGCAGCGCTCGCTTCACCCTGGCACCTCGGCGAAGGTCGAGCGCTGATCACGGGCCAGCCGCGCGGCCAGCGGCAAAGCCACCACGCCCATCGCCAGCCCACCCCACAGCGCCGACCCGGGCAGGTCGAAGAAGGCGGCGTGCGCCAGCACCGAGGAGAAGTACGTCCAGAGGTAGAAGGCGAGCATCGGCGCGTCGTCTCCCGGCGAATCATTCGGCATCACAGCCATCATGAGCACCGCGACGACGACCCACCCGGCGTAGTTCGTCAGCGGCACTCCCGGTACGCCGGGGAGCGCGGGCACCGGGTCGGACCAGGTCCAGTGGCCCGCGGCAACCATCTGCGGATCCAGGAAGGAGTCCCAGCTCGCCAGCGCCCACCCTGCCACGAGCACCCGCAGCGGCCGGCGCCCGGTGAGGCGGCCCGCGACGAGCCACGCCGGCCAGGCCATCATGGTCCACGCGAACGGGATCACGACCGGGACTCCGAGCACGTGCGGACCGAGCGAGTCGCCGTAGGAGTACGCGCCGAACGGGAACCCGCTGGCCACCCCGACCGCCTCGACGAGCAGCCCGCCCCCAGCTGTGACCAGCAACATCGCGGAGGCGCACCGCACGCCCCGCGTAAGAACGGCGTGCACCAGCGCGGCGGCGCAGCACAACACCACCGTGACGACCGTCAGCACGTCACGGGCACCACCGCCGACCAGCGGGTACGCGATCTGGGCCAGGATCCCGCACACCACGAGCGGGAGCGCCTTACCCACCTGACGAGTCCAGCGGCAGATTCCGGCCGAGCACTGCGAACGGACGGTCGTCGCCCGGGAAGTCGTAGTGGCGGAGCAGGTCCACGAAGCCCATCCTGCGGTAGAGCCGCCACGCCCGTGACTCGCCCTCCGGCGTCGAGAGCGCCACCGTGCGCGGTCGTACGCGGTGCAGCAGCGTCACCAGCTGCGCCTGACCGATGCCGTGGCCCTGCTCGTCGGGCAGGACGTGCAGCTCCACCAGCTCGAAGCAGTCCGACATCCAGACGGCGTACGCCTCGGCGTCCAGCCCGGCCCGCACCTGCTCGTGCCACCACTGCCCGGGGCGGCTGCGGTACCCGTACGCGAAGCCGACCACGCGCTCGCCGTCGAGCGTGACCACGCTGCGGAACTCGGCGCGCTGGGTGTGTGCCGCGACGAACCCGCGCCGAAGTTCGGCGATCTCCGGCGGATACGCCATGGCGCTCGCGTAGATGGCGAGCACCTCGTCGAGGTGTTCGAGGAGGGTCCGGGCGTCCCAGTAGACGGTTATCACGCGAGCGGATCTCTTCCGTCCAGGGAGCCGGACGACGCCAGCACGGCGAACCGCGCGAACAGCTCCTCCGCGTACCAGCCCGTCGCGGCGGTGCGGGCGATGGCGCGGCGGTGGGCGTCACCGTGGTACGCGAAGGCGCGTAGCGATGCGGCGTCCCGCCAGGCGCTGAACGTGCCCTGCCAGCCGAGCGGGGCCTCGCCGATCCCGAACGTTGCCAGCAACCCGTCCCGCCCGCTCAGGTCACCGGCGACTGCCGGGATCGCGCGCCAGAACGTGGCCGCCCGTCGTGGCGCGAGCCGCGCGCGTGTCAGCGCGGCGACCGGACCGTCCCATCGCGCCGGTGCCGGATCGCCGAACGGAGCTCGCCGCGACCACCGTCCGCGTGCGGCGAGCGGGCGCAGCTCCACCCGCCAGCGCTCCTCCGCGATGCGGTCCCAGCCACGGGCGACGCGGTTCCCGGCGAGCGCGTCGTCGCGACGATGCCAGCAGGCCACGAGCGCCCATCGCCTCAGGTCGGCGTCGAGGGCCGTGAAGCTGGGCCCAGCGGCCGGGAGCGAGAAGTCGGCGCCGGACGTGCCGAGCAGCCTGGCGAACCGCAGCCCGGGTACGCGACGCAGCGCCCAACGGTCGGCGGCGATCCGTGCCAGCGCCCGCGGCACCGCCCGCCCGGGAACCCGCCACACGTCGACGGTGACGAGGTCGGGGGCGGTCTGCACGCACCGAGCCTAGGCCAACCCCACGAATGGTTCGGGTTCAGGCGACCTCGGCTGGCTCGCCGCCGGTGATCCGCACCAGCTCCTCGAAACTAGTCGGGAACACCGCGTGCGCGATGCCACCTGCCGCCCACACCTCGTCGTAGCCGCCGAGCGCGGTGTCGATCAGCGTGCGAACGGGCGCCGGGTGCCCCACCGGCGCGACGCCGCCGATGACCTGCCCGGTGGCGGAGCGCACGAACTCCGGCGAGGCCCGCCGCACCTTCTCCGCCCCGACCAGCGCCGCGACCTTCGCCGTGTCGACACGGTGCGCGCCCGAGGTGAGCACGAGCAGCGGCACGCCGTCGGCGTCGAAGACGAGCGAGTTCGCGATCTGCCCGACCTCGATGCCGAGCGCCGCCGCGGCCGCTGCCGCCGTGGTCACCGCGTCCGGGAGGATCCGCACCTCGCCGGTGGCGCGCGCGGCGGCGAGAACGTCCTGGACAGCGCGCACGTTGGGATGGGTCATGCGCTCCATCTGAGCACTACTACCTAGCCTGTACCCACGCCATTTCGCGGATCCTTTCGCGGCGCCGGGCCGCCAGGGTGGATCGCATGCAGACCAGCGCCGCAGAACTCGCCGCCGCCACACCGACCACCCGTGACCGGTACGTCGACTTCCTCCGCGTCGTCTCGATCGGGGTGGTCGTGCTCGGCCACTGGCTGATGGCGGTGGTGGAGTACGGGCCGGACGGTGTGCGAGCCACCAACGTGCTCGCATCCGCGCCGGCCGCGCAGTATCTGACCTGGGTGTTCCAGGTGATGCCGCTGTTCTTCTTCGTCGGCGGGTTCGCCCACGCCACCCGGCTCGCGCGCGGCGGTTCGTACGCGGACTTCATCGCAGCGCGAGTCGACCGGTTGCTGCGACCCACCGCGGTCTTCCTCGCGGTCTGGACCGGCCTGGCGCTCGCACTGGAGTTGACCGGCCACCAGGACGGGATCGGAAAGCTCGCCACCAGGACGATCGTCCAGCCGCTCTGGTTCGTCGGCGTCTACCTGGGTGTGATGGCGCTCGCGCCCGCGATGTACCGCTGGCACCGGCGGCACGGCGCGCTCGTCCCCGTGGTGCTGCTAGGGGCGGCGGCCGGGGTGGACGCGCTGCGCTTCGGCGCTGGGCTGGACGGGATCGCGGTGCTCAACCTCGCGTTCGTCTGGCTCGCCGCGCACCAGTTCGGCTACCTCTATGCGGACGGCGCGCTGACCCGCAGCGTCGGCGCGGCGATGGCAGTGGGCGGGCTGGTGGCCGTCGCGATCCTCACCCGGTTCTACCCGGTCTCCATGGTCGGGATGCCGGGGGAGCGGGTGTCGAACATGAACCCGCCCACGGTGGCCCTTGCCGCGCACGCGATGTGGCTGATCGGGCTGGCGCTGCTGGTGCGCGATCCGGTCACGCGATGGCTCGCCGACCGCCGTGTCTGGACGGTCGTGATCGCCGCGAACGGCGTCGTCATGACCGTGTTCCTGTGGCACCTCACGGCGCTGTTCGTCGGTCAGGCGGTGCTGCAGGCGTCGGGGCTGCCGGTGCCTCCGGCGGCGTCCCCGGGCTGGTGGCTGAGTCGCCCGGTGTGGATCGCGCTGCTCGCTCTGGCCTGCGCCGCGCTGGTGTCGCTGTTCCGGTGGGCGGAGCAGTCCGGGCCGGCTCAGGGGGGTGGTCGCGCCGCCGTCACGGGGGGCGGCGCGACCAGGGCAGCCATCGGCGCCGCGGCGGTATGCGTCGGCGTCCTCGGGGTCGCGACGACCGGACTCGACGGGATGCTCGCCGGCCGGACGATCACGCTCGTGGCGGTCCCGATGACGGCGCCGATCGCGCTGGCGCTCGTCGCGGGCGGGTGGGCGCTGCTCAACGGTGAGCCACGGCGGTGCGCAGGGCGGTGACGGTGGCCGCCACCGCCGGCCGGTCCTGGCTGCCTCGCCGTGTCGCCACGCGCAGCTGGCGGCTCAGCGCGGACTCCGCGATCGGTCGCAGCTCCGCGGTGGTGTGGAGGTGCCGCAACGCCAGCTCCGGGACGATCGCCACCCCGAGCCCCGCCTCGACCAGCGCCAGCACGACGGAGAAGTCGTTGCTGTGGAAGTCGACCTCGGGGGAGTACCCGGCGAGCGCGCAGGCGCGCAGCACGATCGCGTAGCACGACGTGTCGGGGTGGCCGCCGATCCATCGCTCCGCACGCAGGTCCGAGAGGCGGACGGCGGCGCCGAGCGCGGGGTGCCCGGGCGGCAGCGCCACCGACAGTGGATCGTCGGCGAGCATCGTGGAGCTGACGCCAGGCTCGCGCCAGCGCGGGAGCAGGTCGTAGTGGTGGATCACCGCGACGTCCAGGTCGCCGAGCCGCAGCGCAGGCAGGCTCTCGTGGGGCTCCAGCTCGTGCAGGACGACGCGCAGATCCGGATGTGCGGCGCGCAGTGCGCCGATCGCCCCGGGGACGATCCCGCGCGCGGCGGTGGGAAAGGCGCCGAGCCGGATCGTGCCGCGTACCGCGTCCTGCCCGCGCACCAGATCGGCCTCGGCCCGCTCCAGGCTGGCCAGCACCACCTCGGCGTGCCCGACCAGCCGGCTGCCCGCGTCGGTGAGCCGCACCCGGCGCCCGGCGCGCTCCAGGAGCTGCACGCCAGCCTCCCGCTCCAGGATCGTGAGCTGCTGCGACACCGCCGACGGCGTGAAGTTCAGGGCGTCCGCCGCCGCGGCGAGCGTGCCCCGGGCGGCGACCTCGCGGAGCAGACGGAGCCTCCGTACCTCCAACATGAAGTTCAACTTACGCTCTCGGTAAGCAATCGTCACTGGACCTAATGGATCATCGGCCTGACGATCGTGGAATGCGCCTGAAGCCCGCCGTGCTCGCCGTCGCCGCCACCGTGCTGCTGTGGGGCAGCGCGTTCGCCGCGATCCGCACCGCCGTCGCCGACCTCGGTCCGGTGCCGCTGTCCGTCGCCCGGCTCGCGGTGGCGTCGCTCGCGCTCGCGGTGGTCGCGCCGTTCCTCGGCGTGCGGCTTCCGCGGCGGCGCGATCTGCTCAGGATCGCCGTCGCAGGCGCCACCGGCATGACCGCCTACCAGCTGCTGCTCAACACCGGTCAGGTCCACGTGCCGGCTGGCACCGCCAGCCTGCTCGTCGCCACCGCGCCCGTGCACGCCGCCCTGCTGGCCCGCCTGCTGCTCGGCGAGCGGATCACCTGGCGCGCCCAGGTCGGGATCGCGGTCGCGTTCACCGGTGCGGTCGTCCTCGCACTGGGCCGCGGAGCCGGCGCCGCCCCGCTGCCGGCGATGCTCACCGTGCTGGGCGCTGCGGCGAGCCAGGCCGCGTTCTTCGTCGTCCAGAAGCCGCTTCTGGAGCGTTACTCGCCGATCGCGGCCACGTGCCACGCGACCTGGGCCGGCACGCTGCTGATCCTGCCCTTCGGTGCCGGAACCCCGGCCGCTCTCGCGGACGCCGGGCCAGCTGCGCTCGCCAGCCTGGCGTGGCTCGGCATCGGCGCGTCCGCGCTCGGGTTCGTGATGTGGAGCGCCGCACTCGCCAGGCTGCCCGTCTCCGGAGCGGTGAGCACGCTGAACCTCGTGCCGCTGGTGGCGGTCGCGTCCGGCTGGCTCCTGCAGGGCGAGGCGCCGACCGTGCTCGTACTCGTCGGCGGGGCGCTCGCGGTCGGAGGTGTGATCCTGGTCCGCCCTCGCTTGACTTCGAGCGCGCTCGAAACGGAAGGGTTGTCCCCGAGCCGGCCGGACGGATCCGGCCCGGAAACCTGGGGAGTCACAGATGCGGGAAGCAAGGCTCGGCGCGTTGACGGTGGGCGCGCAGGGGCTCGGGTGCATGGGGATGAGCGAGTTCTACGGGCAAGGTGACGATGCCGAGTCGATCGCGACGATCCACGCGGCGCTCGACGGCGGCGTCACGCTGCTCGACACGTCGGACATGTACGGCCTCGGCGCGAACGAGCAGCTGGTCGGCAAGGCGATCGCTGATCGCCGCGACGGCGTCGTCCTGGCTACCAAGTTCGGGATCCGGCGCTCCGCGGGGCAGCGGTCGATCGACGGCAGCCCGGAGTACGTGCGGTCTGCGTGCGACGCGTCGCTGCGGCGGCTCGGACTCGACTACATCGACCTCTACTACCAGCACCGCGTCGACCCGGACGTGCCGATCGAGGACACCGTCGGCGCGATGGCCGAGCTGGTCGCTGCAGGCAAGGTGCGGCACCTCGGGCTGTCGGAGGCGTCGCCGGCCACGATCCGCCGCGCGCACGCCGTGCACCCGATCGCCGCGCTGCAGTCCGAGTACTCGCTGTGGGAGCGCGGTCCGGAGGCTCTCATCCTCCCCACCCTGCGCGAGCTGGGCATCGGGTTCGTGCCCTACTCCCCGCTTGGGCGAGGCTTCCTCGCCGGCACGATCCGCTCTCTCGAAAACCTTGCTCCCGACGACTACCGTCGTCACGACCCGCGGTTCCAGGGCTCGCGGCTGGAGGCGAACCTGGCGATCGCGGACGCGGTGCGGGAGCTGGCGGCCGAGAAGGGGATGACGGCGTCCCAGCTGGCGCTGGCGTGGGTGCACGCCCAGGGCGGCGACGTCGTGCCGATTCCCGGCACCAAGCGCCGTACGTACCTTTCGGAGAACCTGGCGGCTGCCGACCTAGCACTCTCCACAGAGGACCTGTCGAGGCTGGACTCGCTCGCCGCCCCTGCGGGAGCCCGTTACGCCGACATGACCCACATCGACAGCTAGCCGTTCCGGTTTGGGCGATCTTTCTGGCGCCATAGCGCCAGAAAGATCGCCCAAACCGCGGGGGTCACACGTGGAGGCCGCACTCCGTCTTCTCCTGGCCCGCCCAGCGGCCGGCGCGGGCGTCGTCACCTTGCGCGACGCGCTGCGTGCACGGAGCGCAGCCGATCGAGGCGAAGCCCAGCTCGACGAGAGGGTTGACGATCACGCCGCGCTCGACTGCGTAGGTGTCCACATCGGACTGGGTCCAGGTGGCGAGCGGGTTCACCTTGACCATTTCGCGCCGGGCGTCCCAGCCCACGACCGGAGTGTCCGCCCGGGATGCCGACTCGTCGCGCCGGATCCCGGACGCCCACGCGTCGTACCCGCGCAGCACGCGGTTCAGCGGCTCGACCTTACGCATGGCGCAGCACAGATCGGGATCCCGGGCGTAAAGGCTCTGCCCGTACTTGATGTTCTGCTCCGCCACCGTGAGCTGCGGCTTCACCGTGACTACCTCGACCGGCAGCTCGCCGGCGACACGGTCACGTGTAGCGAGGGTCTGCGGGAAGTGGTACCCGGTGTCGAGGAAGACCACCGGCACGCCGGGGATCGCCTCGGCGGCCAGGCTGGTGAGCACCGCATCGCCCATGGACGACGTGACCGCGAACCGCTCACCGAATGTCTCACCCGCCCACCGCAGCACCTCGACCGGATGGGCACCCTCCAACTCGGCGCCCGCCAGCTCCGCCAGCACCTTGAGTTCCCGTCGACTCACCGGGACACCTCGCTGCACGCGGTGGCGTCGTACTTGCTGGTTCGCTCGCTCACGGGCCGGCCTCCACAGTGGTCGTTCCGACGAGTTTCAACGTCCAGACGCGCAGGCAGTCGGAGCAGCGATACTGCGACGCGGTCTCGCCCCAGGGGCGGATGTTCTCCTCACCGCAGTACGGGCAGTAGAACGGCGGCGCGTGACGAGGTGACGCCGTCTCACTCACTGGCCCACCTCGCTGCGCTCGGTCGGCCGCATTCGCGGCACACTGTTGCTCGCTCGCTCACTCACGGACACCTCGCTCGCTCGCGCTCGCTCACTGGAGCCACTCCTCGTCCGCCCGCGCGACGTACGCGTTGAAGCGCTCGCCGGGCTCGCGGTGCTCCAGGTAGCCGCGCAGGATCCGCTCGCAGTAGTCGGCGGTCTCCTCGGCGGTGACCTTCAGCCCGCGGAACTTGCGCCCGAACGTGGCGTCCACGCCGTAGTGGCCGCCCAGGTGGATCTGGAACCCCTCGACCTGGTTGCCGTCGCCGTCCCGGACGATCGAGCCCTTCAACCCGATGTCGGCGGTCTGGAAGCGCGCGCACGAGTTGGGGCAGCCGTTGACGTTGATCGAGATCTTCTCGTCGAAGTCGGGCAGCCGCCGCTCCAGCTCGTCGTAGAGCCACTGCGCGCGCGCCTTGGTCTCGACGATCGCCAGCTTGCAGAACTCGAGCCCGGTGCACGCCATCGTGCCGCGGCGGAACACGCTGGGCCGGACCTGCAGGTCGTGCTCGGCGAGAGCGGCCACCAGCGACTCGACGCGTGCCGGCGGCACGTCCAGGATCACGAGCTTCTGCTGCGCGGTCGTGGCGATGCGGCCCTGCCCGTACTCGTCGGCGAGGTCGGCGATCGACGCCAGAACCGTGCCGCTGATCCGGCCGGCGCGCGGCGCGAACCCGACAGCCATGAGACCGTCGACCTGCGCGGTGACGCCGACGTGGTCGCGCTCTTCGGTGCCCGGGTCGGCGGGCGCCGGGCCGTCGGGCAGCGCCGCGTGCAGGTACTCCTTCTCCAGCACCTCGCGGAACTTCTCCACGCCCCAGTCGGCGACGAGGAACTTGATGCGTGCGTGGTTGCGGGAGCGGCGGTAGCCGTAGTCGCGGAACACGCCGGTGACGCCGGCCCACACGTCCGACACCTGTTCGGGGCGGACGAACACGCCGAGCCGCTGCGCCAGCATCGGGTTGGTGGACAACCCACCGCCGACCCATAGGTCGTAGCCGGGCTCGCCGCCCGGACCGACCACGCCGACGAACGCCACGTCGTTGATCTCGTGGTTCGTGCAGTGGTCGACGCAGCCGGAGATCGACGTCTTGAACTTGCGGGGCAGGTTGGAGAACTGCGGGTCGCCGATGTACCTGGCGACGGTCTCATGGATCGGCTCGGTCGCGTCCACGACCTCGTTGGCCAGCACGCCCGCCAGCGGGCAGCCGAGGATTACCCGCGGAGTGTCACCGCACGCCTCGGTGCTGCCCAGGCCCACGGTCTCCAGCCGGCGCCAGATCTCCGGGACGTCCTCGATGCGGATCCAGTGGTACTGGACGTTCTGCCGGTCGGTGATGTCTGCGACGTCGCGGCCGAACTCGGTGCTGATGCCGGCGATCACGCGTAGCGCCTCGCTGGTGAGGCGGCCGCTGTCGATGCGGACCCGCATCATGAAGTAGCGGTCCTCAAGCTCCTCAGGCTCCAGGATCGCCGTCTTGCCGCCGGGGATGCCCTGGGCGCGCTGCGTGTAGAGGCCGAACCAGCGGAAGCGGCCGCGCAGGTCGGCGCCGTCGATCGAGTCGAAGCCCTTGTGCGCGTAGATGTCGATGATCCGCTGGCGCACTTCGAGGCCGTCGTTGTCGCGCTTCGTGCGCTCGTTCGGGTTGAGCGGCTCGCGGTAGCCGAGCGCCCACTGACCCTGCGAACGGCGGGGTGGAGCGGCACGTCGAGCCGGTCGGGGGGCGGGCGCTGAGGTGGGCGCAGCCATGGAGATTCCTATCGGAACAGGGGTGACCGTGGCCGCGTCGCCGGAAACGGGCGCAGGTCAGCGGACGAACGAAAGCCGGCGCGGAGGAACCGTCAGGCCGGACAGGCGGCGCTGATCACCCGCTGCAGGTCGACATGCAGGCGGGCAACCAGGAGCAGGTCGCCGGGGTTCGTCATGCCGGCCAGTCTCTCACAACGCTCGCTGTACTGGCCATATGATGAGACGCACTGTCCGTATCGTGGCGCAGCTCACGGTTGGCGAGTTGTCCGCGATGTGCGATCATCGTTGCCATGTCCGCTGGAACCCGCCTCACCGTGCGACTGCACGTTGACCTCCTCCGCGTGTCCAGCGCAGTGTGTCGACCCGCCTGAGAGCGGGTCAGATCCCCACCGCGACGACGTGGTCGCGCGACGAGCCTGATCCGCAGGGCGCCTATGCCGCCGCGGGTCACGCCTTCCTGGCCCGTGTGGCGCCCTGAGACCGACGCAACGCCGCCCGTGTCCGCACAGCCTCAGTCGTCAGGAGACAACGCGATGACCACCCCCGTCGCGATAGCCCCCAGCCTTACCCAAACCGGCGCCACGATCTGGCTGACCGGCCTGCCCAGCGCAGGTAAGACCACCATCGCCCACGCCACCGCGGAACGCCTCCGGGCCGCCGGCCACCGCGTCGAGGTCCTCGACGGCGACGCCGTCCGCGAGCACCTCTCCGCCGGCCTCGGCTTCACCCGTCAAGATCGGGAAACGAACATCTCGCGCATCGGGTTCGTGGCCGACCTGCTCGCGCGCAATGGGGTATTGGTATTAGCCGCGGTCATCTCTCCGTACGAATCCGCGAGGGCCGAAGTGCGTGACCGGCACCTCACCAGCGGCGTTCCGTATCTGGAGGTCCATGTCGCGACTCCAGTAGACGTGTGCAGTGCTCGTGACGTGAAGGGCCTGTACGCGAAACAGCGGAACGGCGAAATCAGGGGGTTGACCGGGGTGGACGACGTGTACGAGGCCCCCGCGGCTCCCGACCTGGTACTCCGCACCGAGCTGTCGGACGTTGACGAGTCGGTCAACCACGTCCTGGACCTGCTGACCACGAGGGGGCTCGCATGACGGCTGTCGTCGCGACGCGATCGGACTCGGCGGCGCTCACCGCGCTGGAAGACGAGTCCATCCACATCCTCCGCGAGATGGTCGGCACGTTCGAGCGTCCCGTGCTGCTGTTCAGCGGCGGCAAGGACTCGATCGTCATGCTCCGCCTCGCCGAGAAGGCGTTCTTCCCCGGCCGCATCCCGTTCCCGCTCATGCACGTCGACACCGGGCACAACTTCCCCGAGGTCATCGAGTACCGCGACCGCCGCATCGCCGACCTCGGCGTCGACCTCGTCGTCGCCAGCGTCCAGGAGTCCATCGACACCGGCCGCGTCGTCGAGCGCCCCGGCCAGTCCCGCAACCCGCTCCAGACCGTCACCCTGCTCGACGCCATCGTCGCCAACAAGTTCGACGCGGTCCTCGGCGGCGCCCGTCGCGACGAGGAGAAGGCCCGCGCCAAGGAGCGCGTCTTCTCCATCCGCGACGAGTTCGGCCAGTGGGACCCCCGCCACCAGCGCCCCGAACTCTGGGACCTCTACAACGGCCGCATCGCCCCCGGCGAGCACGTCCGCATCTTCCCGCTCTCCAACTGGACCGAACTCGACATCTGGCGCTACATCGCCCAGGACCGCATCGAGGTCCCCAGCATCTACTACGCCCACCAGCGTGAAGTGGTCGAGCGTGACGGCATGCTCCTCGGCGTCACCGAATGGACCCCGCCGCGCGCCGGCGAGGCCGTCCGCACCGAGACCGTCCGCTACCGCACCGTCGGCGACGCCACCTGCACCGGCGCCGTCCGCTCCGACGCCGCCGACGTCCAGGCCGTCATCGCCGAGACCGCCGTCAGCCGCATCACCGAGCGCGGCGCGACGAGGGCGGACGACCGTGCCAGCGAAGCCGCCATGGAAGACCGCAAACGCGAAGGCTACTTCTAAGTGGGCGGCCCGCTGAGGCACCACGCTCGCTGCGTTGTCGGCGGCTCGCGGCCTCCAGGCCAGCTCGCCGCCTCCGCCTTGCGATCGTGGCGCCTCAGCGGGCTCCAGGTTCGATCAAATGCTTCTCTTGGGGACGGGTATTGGGATGACTGACCTTTTGAGGGTTGCTACGGCCGGGTCGGTCGATGATGGGAAGTCGACGCTTATCGGGCGGTTCTTGCACGATTCGAAGAGCATCTTCTCGGATCAGCTCGATGCTGTTGCCGATGCGTCGCGGCGGCGCGGGCTGGACGCGACTGACCTCGCGCTCCTGACCGACGGGCTCCGCGCCGAGCGCGAGCAGGGCATCACGATCGACGTCGCCTACCGGTACTTCGGCACGCCGCGCCGCTCGTTCGTCCTCGCCGACACCCCCGGCCACGTCCAGTACACGCGGAACATGGTCACCGGCGCCTCCACCGCCGACGTCGCCGTGGTCCTCGTCGACGCCCGCCACGGACTCGTCGAGCAGTCCCACCGGCACGCCGCCGTGGCCGCCCTCCTCGGCGTCGGCCACGTCGTGCTCGCCGTCAACAAGATGGACCTCGTCGACTTCGCCGAGGACGTCTACGACGGCATCGTCGCCGACTTCGACGTGCTCGCGAACCAGCTCGGCATCTCCTCCGTCACCGCCATCCCGATCTCCGCCCTGCACGGCGACAACGTGGTCGAGCGGTCCGCCCGGTTCGGCTGGTATGCGGGCCCCACGCTTCTCGAACACCTCGAAACCGTCCCGGTACGCGACCGCAACGGCGGCGTCGGCGCCCGCCTCCCCGTGCAGCTCGTCATCCGTCCCCGCTCGGCCGCCCACCCCGACTACCGCGCGTACGCCGGCCGGGTCGCCGCTGGTGTGCTGCGTGTGGGTGACGAGGTCATCGCGTTGCCGTCCGGGCGCCGGTCCAAGGTGGTCGGCATCGACACGTTCGACGGCGAGCTGGACGAGGCCGGCACCGGCCGCTCGGTCGCCGTCCGCCTCGCCGACGACATCGACGTCAGCCGGGGCGACCTGCTCGCCGCCGTCGAGGACGCGCCGACACCGGTCCGCGAACTCGCCGGCCGGGTCTGCGTCGTCGCCGAGCGCACCGTCCGGGCCGGCGACCGGCTCCGGCTGCGCACGGGCACCCGCGACGTGCGGGCCATCGTCGGCGCCATCCGTGACCGTCTCGACGTCGCCACCCTCCACCGCCTCGACGCCGACGCGCTCGCCCTCAACGACATCGGCGACGTGACGCTCCGCCTCGCTGAGCCTGTCGCCGTCGACTCGTACCGCGCGTCCCGTGGCACCGGCTCGTTCCTGCTGGTCGACGAGGCGAGTGGCGCCACCGTGGCGGCCGGGATGGTGTCCGGGCCGTGACCGCCGTCCCGCTGCCGTCGCCGCGGACCCGGCGCCCCGGCGCTCCCGTGCTTCTCGCCGTGGCGCACGGAACGGCTCATGCGGCCGGCATCGCGGAGCTGGACGCGCTGATGGGCCGCGCGCGGGCGCTGGCTCCGGACGTGCCGGTCCGGCTGGCGTACGTCGACCACGAGCGTCCGTCGGTGAACCGCGCTCTGGCTGAGCTGGCCAATGCCGGCGCCGCCGTGGCCGCCGTGCCGCTGCTGCTCACCGCCGCGTCGCACAGCAAGGGCGACATCGCAGGCTCGGTGCGGCTCGCGCGCTCGTCGTACCCGGGGTTCCGGGTGGTGTACGGGCGGCCGCTCGGGGCCGACCCGCTGATCCTCTCCGCGCTGTCCTCCCGACTCGCTTCGGCAGGTGCGGTGGATTCGACCGCGGTGGTGCTGACCGCGGCGGGCGCCGCCGACCCCGATGCGAACGCCGAGGTGTACCGGGTCGCCCGGCTGCTCTGGGAGTACCGCGGCGGCTCGGCTCCGGTCGAGGTCGCGTACGCGTCGGCGACGACGCCGACGGTCGCCGACGCCGTCGCCCGGCTTCGCGCCCTGGGCCACTCGGACATCGTGGTCGCGCCGTACTTCCTCGCGCCTGGCCGGCTCCCGTCGTCCGTGGCCCGGGCCGCTGCGTCCGCGGGTGCGGCGGTGGCGGACGTGCTGGGAGCGCACGACGACGTCGCCCGGCTGCTGCTCGCGCGGTACACCGAGGCGCTGGGGGAGAGCCTCGCGATGAACTGCGACACCTGCGTCTACCGCGCTCCGTGGCCCGGCCACGAGCACAAGGTCGGCGTGGCGCAACGCCCGCACATGCACCCGGCCGACTGACCCCGCGTACCGCCACCGGTGGGATCGGCGAGTCAGGCTCGATGCTGGTGACTGGCGCACCCGCCGGCCGGGGAAATCGGACTGTCGGGGCAGTGGTCCTCAAACCGGGCGCAGGATGCCGCCATTTCCCCGACAGTTGCCTGGGTCGCGGCGCTCGCTGCGCGGCTCTCACCGGGCACCGCCAGGTGTCCACATTGGATTAGTCGGGGAACGTAACGCTACGATCCGCGGCGTAGGGTTACCTTCCCTGACTAGTCGACAATGGACGGTCTCGTCGACGCCAGCGGCTGGTACAGCACTCGCTGCACGCATCCGTCAGGGAAGAAACCCAACTCTCGCGACGATGGGCCTGAAGCCGGGCCGCCAATTCCCGGTCGTTCATCGACACCCTTAGTCACCGGCATTGAGCCAGACTTCACGATCCCAGCGGTGGCAGGAAGTCACAGTGGGCGTGACCAGACCTGGCTCACCAGGTCGTGGCCGAACGCGTGGTTCGGCGCCTCCTCGTCCAGCGTGAAGCCCGCGCGCTGGTAGAGGTGGCGCGCCGAGGTCAGGACGTCGTTGGTCCACAGCGTGATCCGGCCGTACCCGGACTTCCTGGCGAACGTCAGGCACTCATCCACGAGCCTTGCGCCGATGCCGAGTCCGCGCGCGCTCGGCTCCACCAGCAGCAGTCGTAGCTGGGCGGTTTGAGCGTCCTTCGCCATGCAGAAGACGCAGCCCACCGGCTCGCCGTTGAGTTCCGCCATCCAGCCGCGTTCACGATCCGGGTCGTGGTCGGCCGCGAAGTCGGCGACGATCCGCGCCACGAGCGCCTCGAAGCTGGCGTCCCAGCCGTACTCGTCGGCGTACAGGGCGCCGTGGCGTTGGACGACCCAGCCGAGGTCGCCGGGCTTCAGGTCGCGCACGGTGAACGTCCTCGGTGCGGGCTCCAGCAGTTGGCGGATCGTGCCCATCGCGGTGATCAGGCGGCGCTGGTCGTGGCTGGGCAGCGGCGCGAGCAACTGCTGGATCTCTCCCGCAGCGAGCAGGTCGAGTTCCGCGAACGTCGCCCGGCCGGTGCCGGTGAGGCCGACAGTCTGGCGTCGCGCGTCCCGGCTCGATCTCCGCCGCGCCACCAGCCCGTCCGCCTCGAAGCGGGCGAGCATGCGGCTCAGGTAGCCGGCGTCGAGGTCGAGGGTGCGGCGCAGATCGCTGACCTCGGTCTCCTGACGCTGGGCCAGCTCGAACAGCACCCGGACCTCCGTGAGGGAGTACCGCGAGCGGAGTAGGCCCTCGCCCAGGACGCCGATCACGCGCGTGTAGAACCGGTTGAAACTGCGGACGGTGTCGACTGCGCTGGTCACGGCTCACCCCAATTCGTTGACTGAGTCAACGATACGCTTCGGCGGTGCCAGCGCACTGGCGCAAACGGCGCCCGTCGGGCACCAGCGCAAACCGGACTTTCCGGGAAGCCGTGCCTACGTCGGGCGCGTGTGACCTGGTTTGTCCCGCAAGTCCGTTTCACGGCGCAGCAGTTGGCTCAGTCCTCGCGGAGGAACGACTCGCCGCGGGGTGAGAGGCGGTAGCCGGTCTCCAGGCTCTCGGTGAGCCCGAGCTCCTTCAACTTGCGGACGTCGACCTTGAACGGCAGCTTCTCCCGCCCGACCCGTGCGGCCAGATCCTCGGCGCGCTCTGCGGGGTGGTCCGCGATGAGTTGGAGCGTTGTCGCTGTCCACGGGCCGTGCCGGCTGGCGGCGTCGTAGCGGGCGAGGCGTCGTGCCAGTTCGGCGCGTTCGTCGGCGGTGATGGCGACTTGTTCCCGCAGGGCGATGCGCGGATCCGGGCCGTCGAGGTGGAGGGCGATCCGGTGGATCGGCGCGTCGCCGAACTTCTCCAGGTCGGCGAGGAGCTCGGTGCGGGATCCGAACCCGGCGCGGCGCGCGTCGTCCTCGGTGATCTCGGCCGTCGTGACCAGGTCGACCGCCTCGATCGCGATCACGCCGATCGGGGAGCGGTGCCGGGAGCCGGGGCGTGCCGCCGGTCGGCGCCAGCGACGGAATGTGAGCGTGATCGTGCCGGCGGCGAGGCCGTCGAGAAGCGGTCGTTGGAACAGCACAGTTGTCGTACCTCCGTGCTCTCCTTCCGGGGCGGTTCCGACGGTACGGGCTGGTGGCGGGGGTGTGGGGGCTCCGGTGAAAGGTGTCCGTCCCGGCATTGCGGTTCTGTCGTACCCGCGCTTTACTGTAGGAGTTGTTCGAACGTATGTTCGAACGATGCACGGTACGAGCGTCGCGGCTCGTCCCGTGAACCTCGCGCCGCCGACCGGCATCGACCCCCGGCTGGCGGTGCGGGAGGCAGCTGGTCCGGGTGTGGCGTGGGGAAGCGCCTCACCTGGGCCGGCTCCGCCGCTGTGCCTTCCCCCGCAGCGGCACACGCGCCCACACCGGGCGCGTGGAGTGAGTGACGGGGAAGGAGGCCTCCGGTGCCCACCGATGGCGAGGAGTTCGAGGTAAAGCCAACCGAGGTGCGGCGCGTCGGCGAGGGGGACGCTCCGAAGGAGTTCCTCTGGGAAGGGCAGCTGCAACAGGTGCGTGAAGTGATCGCGCACGACGCACCGCAGGAGGTGCGACGTCCGGCGTCCGGCGGTGCGGGCAAGGAAGAGGTCTGGCGGGTGAAGGCCAGCGCCGGGCGGCACGGTTTTCCCGGCATCTTCGACCTGCGGTTCGACTGGACCGCCGGCCGCTGGACGGTAATCCGGGTGGCGACGACAGAGCGGGAGCAGTGATGGGGAAGACAGCGATCGCGCAGCCGGTGACGCTGCGGCCGGAGGCCCGGACGGCGCCGACCGTCCCCGCCCATGCGTTGCCCCAGCGGTCACCTCGCGAACTGCTCGCGCTGGCCCGTCACGGCATCGTCGAGGCGAGCGGCTGGAACGCCCCGGGGCAGCGGTACGCCACCGCGCACCTGGCCGCCCTGCGCGCCGCCGCGGCGATGCTCGCCGCCCGGGCCAGGCCCGCGGTCGGTGCCCGTCGGCGCCGGTCCACCAGCGTGTGGGTGCTTCTTGCCCAGGTCGCGCCCGAGCTGGGCGAGTGGGCGGCGTTCTTCGCCGCGGGGGCGGCCAAGCGGGCAGCGGCCGAGGCCGGCATCTCGCGGGTGGTCACGGCCAGGGAGGCCGACGACCTGCTCCGTGACGCGGAACGCTTCCTTGCCGTGGTCGAGACCACGCTGGGGCTGCCGCACCAGCCGATCCTGGAACTCACCACGCCCCAGGCGGGTTGAGCGACCCGATGTCCCTGACCCTGGAGGCCGTCGGCGCGACGCTCGCGCAGCGGCTGCGCGGCGGAGCCGGCCCGGCCACCGCCCTCACCGAGCACGGTTCCGAGCAGACCCTCCCGGTGCTGCCCGCGCTGGTGCCGCTGTTCCCGGCGGGCGCCCTGCGGCGCGGGTCCACCGTGGCGGTGCCCGGCTCGGCGGCGTTGCTGCTCGCGCTGCTCGCCGGTGCGTCCGCGGGGGGCGCATGGATCGCAGTGGTGGGGGTCCCGACGTTGGGCCTGGTCGCCGCCGCCGAGGCCGGGCTGATGCTGGAGCGGCTGGCGCTGGTTCCGAACCCCGGCACCGACCTGGCCACCGTGGTGGCGGCGCTGGCCGACGGCATCGACATCGTGGTGGTCGGTGCCCCGGCACGGCTGCGCGGTGTGGAGCTGCGCCGGCTGGTGGCCAGAGCCCGGCAGCGCGGCACGGTACTCGTCGGAGCCGGCGAATGGCCCGGCGCCGATCAGCGGCTGCGCGTCGAGGCGCCAGCCTGGACGGGGCTCGGGCCGGGACACGGGCACCTGGCCGCCCGGCGCGTCACCGTCCACGCCGACGGCCGGGGCAGCGCCGCCCGGCCACGCCGCCACGACCTCTGGCTTCCCGCGGCGGGCGGGGGCGTCGCCGACGCGCCTCGCGCCCCCGAGCTGGTCGCGGACGATCTGGTTCCCCAGACCGGTTCCGATTCCGCCTGGCGTGGCCAGGCCGAGGCGGTGTGACCGTGCCCCCTCGCCGCGCCGTCGCGGGTCCGCGTGGCACGGTCACCACCAGCGCCAGCCCAGACCAGGCCGCCGGCGCTCCCGCCCGCACCGCGGCCCTCTGGTGCCCTGACTGGCCGGTGGTGGCGGCCGTGGCGGCCGAAGGGCTCCCCGCACACCTGCCGGCAGCGATCGTCTACGCCAACCGCGTGGTCGCCTGCTCGGAGATCGCCCGTGGCGACGGCGTCCGCCGGGGGCTGCGCCGCAGGGAGGCCCAGGCCCGGTGCCCCGAGTTGGTCGTCCTCGGGCACGATCCCGGCCGCGACGCCCGTGCGTTCGAGCCCGTCGTCGCCGCCGTCGAGGAACTCGCGCCCGGCGTGGAGGTCATCCGGCCAGGGCTCTGCGCGTTCGCCGCCCGCGGTCCCGCCCGGTACTTCGGGAGCGAGGAGGCGGTCGCCGAATGCCTGGTCGACCAGGTGGCGCGGGAGTGCAAGGTCGAGGCGCTGCTCGGGGTGGCCGAGGGCGTCTTCGCCGCCACCCTCGCCGCCCGCCGCCCGGTGATCGTCCCGCCCGGGAAGACCACCGCGTTCCTCGCGCCGCTCGATATCGACGTGCTAGACCGCCCCGAACTGGTCGGACTGATGCGGCGTCTCGGCATCCGCACCCTCGGAGCGTTCGCGGCGCTGCCCGAGCGCGATGTCGCCACCCGGTTCGGCCCCGACGGCGCGCTGGCGCACCGGCTCGCCCGCGGGCTGGACTCACGACCGCTGCTGGCCCGCCGGCCGCCCGTCGACCTCACCGTGGCCAGCGCGCTGGATCCGCCGGTCGAGCGCATCGACACCGCCGCGTTCGCCGCCCGCTCCCTCGCCGAACAGCTCCATGACCTGCTCGCCGGCCACGGGCTCGCCTGCACCCGTCTCGGTATCGAGGCCCAGACCGAGCACGGTGAGGAGCTGTACCGGGTGTGGCGCCACGACGGGGCGCTCACCGCCGTCGAGGTCGCCGACCGGGTGCGCTGGCAGCTCGACGGCTGGCTCACCGGTCGCGCCGGCGACGTGCGTCCCAGCGCGGGCATCAGCATGCTGCGGTTGATCCCCGAGGAGGTCATCGCCGACGGCGGGCTCCAGCTCGGCCTGTGGGGCGACGTGGGGGAGGCCGACGAGCGGGCGCACCGGGTGCTGGCCCGGGTCCAGGGAATGCTCGGCCCCGAAGCGGTGCTCACCGCGGTGCTCGACGGTGGGCGAAACCCCGCCGACCAGGTGCGGTACGTGCCGTGGCGCGACGAACGCGTGCCCGAACGCCCCGACGGCCCGTGGCCGGGACGGCTCCCCGCGCCCGCGCCGGCCACGGTCCTGCGGTCGCCGATGCCGGCGGCGCTGCTCGCGGCTGACGGCTCACCGGTCCGGGTGAACGAGCGGTACGCCGTCTCCGCCCCGCCCGCGCAGCTCGTGGTCGGCGGCCGCCCGCCTCGTGAGGTGCTGGCCTGGGCGGGGCCGTGGCCGGTCGAGGAGCGCTGGTGGGACCGCACCGCGGCGTCCCGGAAGGCGCGTTTTCAGGTTCTGGTCACGCCCCCCGAGACCAGTCCCGTGCGGCTCGTGGCCGAGGAGGAAGGCCTCGCAGGCACCGGGCTGTTGCTCAGTCTCAGCGGCGGGCAGTGGCTCGTGGAAGCGGTGTACGACTGATGGGCTGGGGCAATCCGCCGATCTCGTGGTCGCAGATGGAGCGCATCCTCTCCGGACGCCCGTCGGAGGACGCAGACGGGGGCGACAGCCCGGCGTGGAGTCGCAAACGGGCCGAGTACCACCCGTCCGGGCCGGTCCGGGCACAGCGGCCCGAGCACGCGGTCCCGTACGCCGAGCTGCACTGCCACTCCAACTTCAGCTTCCTCGACGGTGCCAGCCACCCCGAGGAGCTGGTCGAGGAGGCGGTCCGGCTGGGGCTGACCGCACTGGCGATCACCGACCACGACGGCATGTACGGGGTGGTGCGGTTCGCCGAAGCCGCCCGGTTCCACGGCCTCGACACGGTGTTCGGCGCCGAGCTGAGCCTGGGGCTGAGCAAGCCGCAGAACGGCGCGGCCGATCCCGAGGGCGACCACCTGCTCGTGCTGGCGCGCGATCCCGAGGGGTACCACCGGCTCTGCAGCGCCCTCAGCGCCGGGCACCGCACGGGCGGCGAGAAGGGGCGCCCCGTCTACGACCCGGCCAAACTCAGCGAGGCGCACGACGGGCACTGGGTGGTCCTCACCGGCTGCCGCAAGGGCGCGGTCCGGCGAGCGCTCGCCGAGGGCGGACCGGAGCAGGCCAGCGAGGAACTGACCCGGCTGGTCTCGCTCTTCGGCCCGGAGAACGTCGTCGTCGAACTCACCGACCACGGCGACCCCCACGACTCGGCCCGCAACGACGCCCTCGCCGCGCTGGCCCGCCGGCACGGACTCGACCTGATCGCCAGCAACAACGTGCACTACGCGGCACCGAGCCGGAGGCGGCTGGCCACCGCCCTCGCCGCGGTCCGGGCCAGGCGCAGCCTGGACGAGATGGACGGTTGGCTGCCACCGGCCGCCACCGCTCACCTGCGGTCCGGGGAGGAGATGGCTGCGGTCTTCGCCCGCTACCCGGAGGCGGTCGAGCGGGCGGCCGCGCTCGGCGCCGCGTGCGCGTTCGACCTGCAGCTCGTCGCGCCCCGCCTGCCCGAATGCGACGTTCCGGACGGGCACACCGACATGAGCTACCTCCGCCAGCTGACCATGGAGGGGGCGCTGGACCGGTACGGCCCGCCTGAGGCGGAGCGTGTCGACGGCGCCTACGCCCAGATCGAGCACGAGCTGGCGGTGATCGAGCAACTCGGGTTCCCCGGCTACTTCCTCATCGTCCGGCACATCGTCGACATCTGCCGGGGTAAGAAGATCCTCTGCCAGGGCCGAGGCTCGGCCGCCAACTCCGCCGTCTGCTACGCGCTCGGAATCACCAGCGTCGACGCGGTCCGCCATCATCTGCTGTTCGAACGGTTCCTCGCCCCCGAACGCGACGGATACCCCGACATCGACCTCGACATCGAGTCCGGCCGCCGGGAGGAGGTGATCCAGGCCGTCTACGACGACTACGGGCGGGAACGCGCCGCTCAAGTCGCCAACGTGATCAGCTACCGACCCCGTTCGGCGGTGCGCGACATGGCGAAGGCGTTCGGGTACGCCACGGGCCAGCAGGACGCCTGGTCGAAGCAGATCGAGTTCTGGGGGCGGATCGGCGACACCCCCGAACATGACATCCCCGCCGACGTCACCAGCCTCGCGGAGGAGCTGGTCGGCTTCCCGCGCCACCTGGGCATCCACTCCGGCGGCATGGTGCTCTGCGACCGCCCCGTCACCGAGGTGTGCCCGGTCGAGTGGGGCCGGATGCCGAACCGCACCGTGCTCCAGTGGGACAAGGACGACTGCGCCACCGCGAAGCTCGTCAAGTTCGACCTGCTCGGCCTCGGCATGCTCTCCGCGCTGCGCGGCGCCTTCGACCTGATCCGCGATCACCACGGCAGGAGCTTCGAGCTGGCGACGATCCCGCAGGAGGACCCCAAGGTCTACGACATGCTCTGCGACGCCGACTCGGTCGGGGTGTTCCAGGTCGAGAGCCGCGCCCAGATGGCCACCCTGCCCCGGCTCAAACCGCGCAAGTTCTACGACCTGGTCGTCGAGGTCGCGCTGATCCGGCCCGGCCCGATCCAGGGCGGCTCGGTCCACCCGTACATCCGTCGCGCCAACGGGCTGGAGAAGGTGGTCTACCCGCACCCGCTGCTGGAGAACGCACTGGATAAGACCCATGGCGTGCCGCTGTTCCAGGAGCAGCTCATGCAGATGGCGATCGACATCGCCGGGTTCAGCGCCGCCGAGTCCGACAAGCTACGCCGCGCGATCGGTTCCAAGCGCTCGCACGAGAAGATCGCAGAGCTCAAGGCGCGGCTCTTCGAGGGGATGGCGGAGCGTGGCATCACCGATGATCTCGCCGAGCAGCTGTACGCGAAGCTCGCCGCGTTCGCCAACTTCGGCTTCCCGGAGAGCCACGCGATCAGCTTCGCGCTCCTCGTCTACGCCAGCTCCTGGCTCAAGAGGTACTACCCGGCAGCGTTCTGCGCGGCGCTGCTCAACGCCCAGCCGATGGGGTTCTACTCGCCGCAGAGCCTGGTCGCCGACGCTCGCCGGCACGGGGTGGAGATCCGCAAACCGGACATCAACGCCAGCCCGGCCGGAGCCACCCTCGAACCGTGTGAACCGCGGAACTCCGCGCACCAGCACGCGCCCGAGCGGATCGACCGTGCGATCCGGCTCGGGCTCTCCTCGGTGCGCACCATCGGCGACGACCTCGCTGAGCGGATCGCCGCCGAGCGGAGCGAGCATGGTCCCTACACGGGCATGGTCGACCTGACCAACCGGGTGGAACTCAGCACCGCCCAGGTTGAGGCTCTGGCAACGGCCGGTGCGTTCCAGTGTTTCGGGCTGGCCCGACGCGAGGCGCTGTGGGCGGCCGGAGCGGCGGCCCAGTCCGGTCCGGACCGCCTCGGTGGCGCCGTCACCGGGGTCCACGCGCCCGACCTGCCCGCGCTCACCGGCGTGGAGGAGGCGATGGCCGACGTGTGGTCCACCGGGATGTCGCCGGCCAGCTACCCCACCGAGTTCGTCCGGGCGAGCCTCGTCGAGCTGGGGGCGGCGCCGATCGCCGACCTACCGGGGATCATGCCGAACACCCGGGTCCTGGTGGGTGGGGTCGTCACCCACCGTCAACGGCCGGCGACGGCCGGTGGGGTCACGTTCCTCAGCCTGGAGGACGAGACCGGGATGCTGAACGTGGTGTGTTCGCCCGGCCTCTGGAAGCGGTACCGGCGGGTCCTGCAGGCGTCGGCGGCGCTGCTGGTGCGCGGGCGGCTGGAACGGGCCGACGGCGTGACGAACCTGGTCGCGGAGGTGGTTGAGCCCCTGTCGCTCCGGGTCCACAGCACGTCGAGGGACTTCCGGTGAACGCCGTGCCGGCGCCGCTTAGTCGGTGCCCGCCGCTAGGCTCGCAGCGCCGGGTGCGCTGCCCGGTGCCAGCCCGTCCGTGCCGGAGCAGCAGGAGGAACACCGTGGCCGACCGTAGCCGGGCGCATAACGCACCCCGTACCGCGGTGGTGTGGTCCGTGCTGCGCAGCGAGTTGCAGCGCCGCGCCGCTGACGGGCCGCTACGCATCCTCGACGCCGGCGGGGGCACCGGTGGTTTCGCCGTGCCGCTCGCGGAGGAGGGGCACACCGTCACGGTCGTCGACGCCAGCCCCGACGCGCTCGCGGCATTGAGCCGCCGCGCCGCGGAGCGGGGCGTCGCCGATCGGGTGACCGCCGTCCAGGGCGACGCCGACACCCTCCTCGACGTCGCCGGCCCCGGCTCGGCCGACCTGGTGCTCTGCCACAGCGTGCTGGAGGTCGTCGACGATCCGGCCGCCACCCTCGATGCAATCACTGCGGTGCTCCGGCCCCGGGGGTGCGCAAGCGTGCTGGTGGCGAACCGGGCCGCCGCGGTACTCTCCCGCGCACTCGGCGGACACTTCACCGCGGCTGCTGGAGCCCTCACCGATCCGGCCGGACGCACGGGCGCGAACGACACGATGCTGCGCCGTTTCGACCTGGCCAGCGCGGAGTCGCTGATCACGCGGGCCGGCCTCACCGTCGAACAGGTACACGGGGTACGGGTCGTGGCCGACCTCGTGCCCGGCGCCCTGCTCGACACCGAGCCGGGCGCCCTCGACGCGCTGCTCTCGCTCGAACTCGCCGCCGCCGACCGCCCGCCGTACCGCGACATCGCAACCCAGCTCCACCTGCTCGCCCGCCGCCCCTGACCCCGCTGCCCCGCACTGCCGCCGAAGGGAGCTCCGATGATCGAGGCCGGTCCGACCGGATCTCCGGTGCTGCCCCGGTACGGCACGGGCGCCCTCAGCGATCTGCTGCCGTCCGCGGTGGCGGCGCTCGGCCTCCCCGGGTTCCCCAACGCGCTGGGCCTGCCGGTAGCGGAGAAGGTCTGCGTCCTCCTGATCGACGGGCTCGGCTGGAACCTGCTGCTGAGACGCGCGGCCGACGCGCCGTTCCTCATGTCGGTCGCCGCCGGGGCCACCCCGATCACGGCCGGCTTCCCATCCACCACCGCCACCAGCCTCACCTCGCTCGGCACAGGCCTGCCGCCGGGCCAGCACGGCGTCCTCGGGTACCAGGTCGCGATCCCCGGCGAGAACCGCCTCCTCGACTCGCTCCGCTGGGACGCCGACGTCGACCCGCGACAGTGGCAGCCCAATCACACCGTCTTTGATCAGGCCGCCGCCCACGGCTGCGCCGCCTTCCACGTGCTACCGGGCGCGTTCGAGGGCACCGGACTCACCATTGCCGGGCTGCGCGGTGCCCGGCTGATCAGCGCCGAGACCCCGGGCGACCTGGTCGGCGGTGTCGCGGCGGCGCTCCGCCACGATGGTCCGGCGCTCATCTACGCGTACCACTCCGAGCTCGACAAGACCGGCCACCTGCGCGGCTGCGAGTCCGACGCCTGGGCGCATCAGCTCGCCGTCACCGACCGCCTGATCGAGCGGATGGCCGGCGTCCTGCCGCCCGACACCGTGCTGGTCGTCACCGGTGACCACGGCATGGTCGACGTGCCGGCCGCGCGGCGCGTAGACGCCGACACCCACCCCTACCTGCGCGACGGTGTCGCCCTGCTCGGCGGCGAACCGCGAGCACGCCACGTCTACACCGAGCCGGGTGCCGCCGCAGACGTCCTCGCCACCTGGCGCGGCGTCCTCGACGGGCAGGCCTGGGTGGCGTCCCGCGACGAGGCGATCGACCAGGGCTGGTTCGGTCCCGACGTCCGGCCCCAACTGCTTGCCCGCATCGGCGACGTGGTCGCCGCGGCCGGCAGCGACATCGGCGTCGTCGCGTCCGTCGCCGAACCCGGCCTCACCCTGCTCCCCGGGCAGCACGGCTCGCTCACCGCGGACGAGCAGCTGGTGCCGCTCCTGGTGATCCGCGGCGGGGCCGTCGATGGGGCGTAGCCAGGAGGTACCGCGTTCAGGGCCGACCACCGGCCCGCCCGGCGACGACACCGGCTGCACCGTGCTGCACGTCGACATGGACGCGTTCTTCGTCGCTGTCGAGGTACGCAGCCGGCCCGAGCTGCGCGGTCGCCCAGTCATCGTCGGCGGCACCGGCAACCGCGGCGTGGTCTCCTCGGCGAGCTACGAGGCGCGCAAGTTCGGTGTCCGCAGCGCGATGCCCGTGTCCGTGGCCAGGCGGCTCTGCCCGCACGGCGTGTACCTCCCACCCGACCACACCCGCTACAGCGAGGTGTCCCGCGCGGTGATGGACATCTTCAAATCCGTCACACCGCTGGTCGAGCCGATCAGCCTCGACGAGGCGTTCCTCGACGTCGCTGGCGCCCAGCGGCTCATCGGCCGCCCCAGCGAGATCGGCCGGATCATCCGCGAGCGGGTGGTCGAGAGCCAGGGCATCACGTGCTCGGTCGGCGTCGCGAGCACGAAGTTCGTCGCGAAGCTCGCGTCCACCCGGTGCAAACCGGACGGGCTCCAGGTCGTGCCGGTCGCCGATGTCCTCGACTTCCTGCATCCGCTGCCGGTGAACGCCCTCTGGGGCGTGGGGGAGCGCACCGCGGCGAGCCTCGCACGGCTCGGTCTCAAGACCGTCGGCGACCTCGCGCGGCTGCCGATCTCCGCGCTGCGCGCCGCCGTCGGCGACGCCGCCAGCACCCACCTGCACGAACTCGCGTGGGGGCGCGATCCGCGGCGCGTCAGCGCCGGACGGTCCCGACAAGTCGATCGGCGCCGAGGAGACGTTCGAGACGGACGTCACCGATCGCGCCGTGGTCCATCGCGAGTTGCTCCGGCTCGCCGAACGCTCCACCACCCGGCTTCGCGCCACGGGTCAAGTCGGTCGAACCGTGAGCATCAAGGTCAGATTCGCCGATTTCACCACGCTGAACCGCTCCCGCACCCTCAACGGCGCCACCGACGTCACCCGCGAGGTGTACGAGACCGCACGTGATCTCTACGACGCTCTCGGCTTCGACGGCGCCCGGATCCGGCTCGTCGGCGTCCGCATCGAAGGGCTCGGCCAGGCCGACGGCGCCACCCGCCAACTCGTACTTGGCCAGCGAGAACACGGTTGGCGGGAGGCAGAACAGGCTATTGATGAAGCGAGCCGCCGCTTCGGGGACGGTGCCGTCCGGCCGGGCACCCTTCTCGACCCGAGCGGACACTCTGTCCGGCCTCGCCGCAACGGGTGAAGAAAGGGAGGTTAGGCTATGTCGCGACCATCCTGTCGCCCGCCCCGCCCCTTCTCGTGGCCACCCGGAATGGCGTTCATCTTTCCGACGCCGCGAACCGCTCGTAGACTCGGGGTGGACAACCGGACTGGTCGTCTGAGTACGCGCTGTCGCACCGGTGTCACCACCGGCGCTGGTGGCCCTAAGGAGCGGGAGGAGTGCCGTGCCGCTCTCTGAGCATGAGCAGCGTCTGCTTGAGCAGATCGAGCGCGCGCTGCTCGCTGAGGATCCGAAGTTCGCCTCGACCGTGCGGGCGACCGACCCTCGTCACTATGCGCTGCGCCGCGTCGTATTCGCCGTCGTCCTGCTCCTGCTCGGCGTCGGTCTCATGGTGTTCGGGCTGGTGACGAAGTTCGCCCCGGCCGGTATCCCCGTCCTGGGCATACTCGGCTTCGTCGTCATGTTCGGTGCCGCCGTTCTCGGCGTGCAGTCCTACCGTCGCGCGGGCCGCACCGAGCTCCGCGCCGTCGGCAGCGACGCCAAGCCGAAGAGCCGATCCACCCGGATGTCCCTCGTCGAGCGACTTGAGGAGCGCTGGCGCCGCCGCGCCGACGGCGGCGAGCGCTAACCCGACTAAATCCGACAGCGGCGCCCAGGCGCCGCTGTCGGCGTGGCTCTGCGCCGCCGCCCGGCCCGCCCGTTCGTTGAGTTGTGGAGATTCGAGGGTCACCGCGCGTTCCGCACCCTCGAAACTCCACGGTTGCCCCCGCGAGTTTCGGATTCTTGGGGTCGCGCGAGCGCAACACCCCCAAGAATCCGAAACTCGGCGCGCGGAGGGCGCCGCCGCCAGGGCAGCGCGGCGGGGCCAGGGCGGCGCGGCGGGGCGAAGGGCGTTAGCGGGTGGGGACCAGGCGTTGGCGCAGTGTTGCCTGCGTGGCCCTGACCCGGATCGACGTCTCCTCGGACCACTCTGTGAACCGCGTCGACGCACGGTTGATCAGCGACGGCGGCAGGAGCCGCGCCGTGAGCCGTGCGCGCAGGCTCAGCCGGTCGGCGATGGACCGGCCGACGACGTGCACCGCGAGGATCCGCTGGGTCGCCTCGCCCCGCCGTGACGCTTCAGGCCGGGCAGATGCGGGTCGGCGTGGTGCGTACCGGGCACGTTCCTCGTCGCTGGCGAGCAGCGTGATGGCGTGCTGGTCGGCCTCGTCGAGCCCTTCCGCCGCCAGCCGACGTGCGGTGACGCGTGGAGTCTCCGACTCGGGTATGGGCGCCCCGAGGTCGGCGAGGGTGTCGAGGAGTTCGTCCCAGGCGGCGTGCGCGGCGAGGATCGGATGCCCGGAGCGGATCTCGGCCATCCGGCGGCGCCGCAGCCGGGCGCGCAACAGCGCCGGGACCGAGCCCACAGCCAGCACGGCGAGTGTGCCGATGAGCCACCAGACCGGCGTGGGCACGTCGGGGATGGTCTTGCCGTCGAGCGTGAGAGCGACGATGGACATCCACCACGGCACGTCGAGTTTCTTCGGCGGGTCCTGGTCGCGGGGGAGGGTCAGTTCCTCCAGCGGGTCGTTGGTGGGGTCTTCCCGTTCGCTGGGACGCACGGACGGCGTGGCGGTGGCGGAGGGCGCCGGCTGGGGACCGGATCCCGGATTGTTGGCCGTATCGGAGCCGGTCCAGTCGAGGGTGCCGGTGCGGCCGTCGGTGCCGCTGGAGGGCGTGGGGTCGAACGGCACCCAGCCGAGGCCGGAGAAGTACACCTCGACCCAGGCGTGCGCGTCGCGGTTGGTGACCGATACGTACTCGCCCTTGTCCCGGCCGCGCGTGAAGCCGACGGCGACACGAGCAGGGATGCCGGCCGCGCGGACGAGGAACGCCATGGCGGAGGCGTACTGCTCGCAGTAGCCCTCGCTTGTTGGTGAGGAAGTCGTTGAGGTCGCTGCCTGTGGTGCCGGACTTGGTTTCGAGGGTGTACCGGAAGTCGTTCTCGGGGGAGAAGTGGTCATGGATCGCCATGACCTTGTCGTACTGCGACTTCTTCCCTTCGACGAGCTTCCGCGCGAGGTCCTCGGCGGCGGTCTCGGTGCCGTTGTTGGTGCCGGTGTAGTCGTCAACCAAGCCGAGGCTGGGATCGAGGTTCGCGGCGGCGGCGAGGCGTGTCCGGTCGTACTCGATGCGCGTGGACTCGAAGTTGTAGCGCTGCTTGCCGGTGGTGGAGCGGCTGCTGAAGACGGTGTCGGCCTGGTCGTCCCAGCGCCAGTCGCCCTTGATGTCGACCTTGGTCGGGTTGGAGTAGATCGGCAGGTACGGCGACGCGCTGAAGCCCCGGATCTCGACCGCAGTGCGCTGCTTGCGCACCGGCACGCTGGCGTCGATCTTCTCGTCGTCGCTGATGCCGCGGCTGACCTGGTCGCGGTCGATGGCGGTGAGCTTGCGCTGGGTCCAACCGGCGGAGCCGAAGGAGTCGAGCGTGGTGAGGCGGAGGTAGAACGGTGACGGGTCGTTGGTCTTGAGCCGCAGCAGTTCCACCTCCTCTTTCTGGACCAGGCGGCCCTTGAGCTCGGTGACCGGGTTGATGGTCTCCACGGACCGTCCGGCGCCGGCGCCGAGACCGTTGCCGAGCCCGGTGGCGAACCAGCCGGCGGCCGTGAGCCCGGGCGCGAACAGCGGCACCACCAGCGCGATCGCGATGCCGAAGAGGCCGACCCAGCGCCCGGTGTTGCCGAGCGGCGTACTGGTGAAGACCTCGTCGCGGTTGCGGTCGCGGAAGGGGCGGCCCCAGCGCTGCACGCGCCCGATGTGGTCGGTGGCGAGCAGCCACAGGTAGCCGGCGGCGCCGAGGATGAACGTGGAGATGCGGACGCCGTCGCGGTCGATCGCCACCGGCACCGCGTACAGGGTGAGCAGCGGCAGTCCGGCCAGCGACGCCCGGCGCAGCGACACTGCGAGGAAGTCCACGAGGATCGCGATGAACCCGACACCGAGCACCGCCAGGAGCAGCAGCCCGCGGTGGATCGGCACCGGCGCCGACAGCTCGCCGATCTCCTTGAACGCCACGGTGATCTGGGTGGACAGCGTCTGGAAGGTGCCCGGAGTGGGGATGACGCCGAGGAACCCGTCCGCCGAAGACCACCGTGACGTAGAGGAGCAGCGCCAGCGCGCCGCCGAGCGGCTGTGCCCACACCGGGGCGCGCAGGGCTCGGGCGCCGATCGCCGCCGCCCACGACGGCGGCGACCACCGCGACGAGGTAGAGGAACCAGTTCGGGCTCTCGATGAGGATCAGCGGCAGCCAGCGGGCGCTCTGGTACACGCTGCAGAGCGCCGTGGCGGCGAGCAGGGTGGCGGCGCCGCCGACGACCGCGAGGTGCCGTTGCTGGGTCATCGGGCTACGCCTCCGAGCGGTAGGCCGCCGGTCGAGGCGGCTGGCCGGACGGTCCCAGCGGGCCGCGAGCTGCGGGCCGCGGCGTACGGCCAGAGTGCGTCGAGCCGGGAGCCGTGCCGGGCGCTCAGCACCCGCCAGCCGCCCACCCGGAGCGCGTTCGCGGCCTCGTTGTAGCGGGCGGCGGCAGCCTCGCGCTGCGGCATCGGCAGGTTCACCCAGCTACCGGCGTCGACGAGGATCGCGACGGCCGTCATGCCTGGTGCGCGCGCTGCGGCGAGCTGCTGCGCCTCCTCGGTGGTGAGCATGCCGACGACGGCGACGAGCAGGCCGCTGCCCTCGCGCCGGATCCGGGCGATGCCGGGAGCCATCGTGTTCTGCCTGGACGGGTGCACCTCGGCGAGGTAGTCGAGGAGCACGCCCTCGCCGCCGAGCGCCATCGCGTTCACGTCGACGCCGGAGTCGGTGACCATGCGCATGGTGAAGCCGGCGCGGCTGAGGTGGACGCCGGCACTGGCGGTGGCGCTGACCGCCCACTCGAAGCTGGACGCGGGACCGTCGCCGCGGTGCGCCTGGGCGCGCGTGTCGAGCAGCAGCGTGGCGGTGGTGTGCCAGGGCTGCTCCTCGCGGCGGACCATCAGCTCGCCGGTGCGCGCGGTCGAGCGCCAGTGCACCTTGCGCAGGTCGTCGCCGTGGCGGTACTCGCGGGTGGCCGCGTCGTCGTCGCCGTGGACGGCTGCCGACCGGGCCCGGCTCTCGCCGCTGCCGGCCCACTCGCCGCCGACGCGGACCGACGGCAACGGCGTGACGACCGGAGTGACGACGAGCCGCTCGGTGCTGGAGAACGAGCGGTTCAGCTCGCACAGCCCGAACGGGTCGGTGAGACGGACGCTCAGCGGCCCCAGCTCGTACCGGCCGCGCACGTCGGCGCGGACGGTGTAGGTGACCTCGCCGTGCTGCCTCGCGACGAGCCGGTTGAGGACGAACCGGGGCCTGCTGCCGAGCGCGTACGGGACGCGGTCCTCCAGGAGCATGAGGCCGGTGGGGATCCGGGAAAGGTTCTCCAGCCGGAGCACCACCTGCGCCGGGTTGCCGACCTGCACACGGTCGGGGTGGAGGGTGCGCGAGCAGGCAAGCCGGTACCGGGTGCGGGCCACCGCGAACGCGGCCAGCAGCGGCAGCAGTGCGAGCAGGGCGGCGATGCGGAGCAGGTCCTTCTCGCCGAGGATCAGCGCGGACACGCCCGCGGCCGCGGCCGCGGCGAGGAACGAACGCCCGCGGGTGGTGAGGCCGCGCAGAGCCGCCAGCATCACCGGCCCCCGTGGACGCCTCGATTGTCGGGTACCGGCACGCGCGCGATGAGGTCGGCGACGATCGACTCGGTGCTGCGACGGCTGATCTGCGCCTCCGGCGTGGGGAGGAGCCGGTGCGCCAGGACGGGCGCGGCCAGGAACTGCACGTCGTCGGGGAGGACGAACTCGCGCCCGTCGAGCGCGGCGACCGCGCGGGCCGTGCGCAGCAGGTGGAGCGAGGCCCGCGGGCTGGCGCCGAGCCGCAGCTCGGCGGCGTGCCGCGTGGCCGTGACCAGGTCGATCACGTACTGCTTGACCGGCACCGACACGTACACCTTGCGGACGATCTCGATGAGGCGGCGCACCTCGGAAGCGTCGGACACGGCGCGGAGACCCACCAGCGGGTCGTGCTCGCCGTGGCCGTCGAGCATCGCCATCTCGTGCCGTGGGTCGGGGTAGCCCATCGCCAGGCGGGCGGTGAAGCGGTCGCGCTGCGCCTCGGGGAGGGGGTAGGTGCCCTCCATCTCGATCGGGTTCTGCGTGGCGATGACCATGAACGGGCTCTGCAGCTCGTAGGTGGTGCCGTCGACCGTGACCTGGCGCTCCTCCATGCACTCCAGCAGCGCGGACTGCGTCTTGGGCGAGGCCCGGTTGATCTCGTCGCCCACGACCAGGTTCGCGAAGACCGCGCCCGGCTTGAACTCGAAGTCATGGTTGTCCTGGTTGTACACGGACACGCCGGTGACGTCGCTGGGCAGCAGGTCAGGTGTGAACTGGATGCGGCGCACCGAGCAGTCGATGGACCGGGCGAGCGCCTTCGCCAGCTTCGTCTTGCCGACGCCGGGCACGTCCTCGATGAGGAGGTGACCTTCCGCCAGAAGCACTCCGAGCGCGAGCCGGACCGTGTCTGTCTTGCCCTCGATGACCTGCTCGATATTGGCGATGATGCGAGCGGTCGCGGTACGGAGTGCCGGCAGTTCAGCGGCAGGTCCGAAGCCTTCGAGGGTTCCGTGGGCTGTCAACAAACTCCTCCTCACCCCGGGGTCCGCTCCTGTGGCGCGGGCCCGGGTGGGGCCGGACTGCTGCCCAGCCACCCCGATTCGATTCTGTGCTGCACCTGCATACTCCCAGGCTCACGCCAGAGGGGCACACAGTTCATCGCAAGGTCGTCCCCACCATGGTGCGCGGCGTGGCCGGTTGGCGCCAAACGTACCGGGCCCGGAAACCGGGTGAGCGTCTAGGCTGGCGCGGCGCTATACTCCCCCCATGTCCGGCGGTCTGCTCCTTACCAAGCCGTGCTGACGGTGATGCGCGAGAGCATCCTGTAAGCACGGCGACCCCTCCTGCGTGAGGGGTTTTTTCATGCCCGGACTTTCTGCCCGGACCCGGACGGAACACTAAGGACGCGAGAGATGAGCAGCGAGCAGACCCACCAGACCGACACGCCGTCGCACCGCTACGGTGCCGAGCTGGCGGCCGGCATCGAGGCCCGCTGGCAGGACCGCTGGGAGGCACGAGGGCACGTTCCAGGCGCCGAACCCGACCGGCGAGCTGGCCGGGCCGTCCGGCGACCCCACCTGGCACAACGCGTCCGGCGAGAAGCTGTTCGTGCTGGACATGTTCCCGTACCCGTCGGGCGCCGGCCTGCACGTCGGCCACCCGCTGGGTTACATCGGCACCGACGTCTTCGGCCGGTTCAAGCGGATGACCGGCCACAACGTGCTGCACGCGCTGGGCTACGACGCCTTCGGCCTGCCCGCCGAGCAGTACGCGGTGCAGACCGGGCAGCACCCGCGCAAGACCACCGACGAGAACGTCGCGAACATGCGGCGTCAGCTGCGCCGGCTGGGCCTGGCGCACGACGCGCGCCGCAGCGTGGCCACCACCGACGTCGAGTTCTACCGCTGGACGCAGTGGATCTTCCTGCAGATCTTCAACTCCTGGTACGACACCGACGCCGAGCGCGCGCGGCCGATCGCCGAGCTGGTCGCCGAGTTCGAGGCGGGAACCCGCCAGACGCCCGACGGCCGGCCGTGGTCCGAGCTGACCGAGGTCGAGCGCCGCACAATCGTCGACGGCCGCCGCCTGGCGTACCGCTCGGACGCCCCCGTGAACTGGTGCCCGGGGCTGGGCACGGTGCTGGCGAACGAGGAGGTCACGGCCGAAGGGCGCAGCGCCGTCGGCAACTTCCCGGTGTTCAAGCGCAACCTGACCCAGTGGATGATGCGCATCACCGCCTACGCCGACCGCCTGATCGACGACCTGGACCTGCTGGAGTGGCCCGAGTCGATCAAGCTGATGCAGCGCAACTGGATCGGGCGTTCGTCCGGCGCGCGGGTCGACTTCCCGACCGTTCAGGGTGCGCATGACCGCGCCCGGCCGCTAGGCCCCATCACCGTCTTCACCACCCGGCCCGACACGCTGTTCGGCGCCACGTACATGGTGCTGGCGCCGGAGCACCCGCTGGCCGACGTCCTGACCAGTGGTTCCTGGCCGGAGGACATCCAGCCGGAGTGGACGGGCGGCGCCGCGACGCCCGCCGAGGCACTGGCCGCGTACCGGCAGGAGGCGCAGTCCAAGACCGAGGTCGAGCGGCAGACCGAGGGCAAGGAGAAGACCGGCGTCTTCACCGGCTCGTACGCCGTCAACCCGGTCAACGGCGAGCGCATCCCGGTCTTCGTCGCCGACTATGTGCTGATGGGCTACGGCACCGGCGCGATCATGGCGGTGCCCGGCCAGGACGAGCGCGACTGGGAGTTCGCGGAGAAGTTCGGGCTGCCGATCGTCCGCACCGTAGCGCCTCCCGAGGGGTGGACCGGCGAGGCGTACACCGGCGATGGGCCGGCGATCAACAGTGCCAACGACACGGTCAGCCTGAACGGGCTGGGCGTCGCCGAGGCCAAGGAGCGGATCATCGCCTGGCTGGTCGAGCGCGGCGCCGGCGAGGGCACGATCACGTACAAGCTGCGCGACTGGCTGTTCAGCCGCCAGCGGTACTGGGGCGAGCCGTTCCCGATCGTCTACGACGAGACCGGCCTGCCGATCGCGGTGCCCGACGAGATGCTGCCGGTCGAACTGCCTGAGATCGACGACTACTCGCCGCGCAGCTTCGACGCCGACGACGAGATGAGCCAGCCCGAGCCGCCGCTGGGCCGCGTCACCGAGTGGACCACCGTCACCCTGGACCTGGGCGACGGGCCTAAGGAGTACCGGCGCGAGCTGAACGTGATGCCGCAGTGGGCCGGCTCCTGCTGGTACGAGATCCGCTACCTGGATCCGGCCAACAAGGAGTCCTTCGTCGACCCGGCCGTCGAGCGGTACTGGATGGGCCCGCGCGGTTCTGGCCACGTCGGCGGCGTCGACCTGTATGTCGGGGGTGTCGAGCACGCCGTCCTGCACCTGCTGTACGCCCGGTTCTGGCAGAAGGTCCTGTTCGACCTGGGGCAGGTCTCCACGTCCGAGCCGTACAGGCGGCTGTTCAACCAGGGCTACATCCAGGCGTATGCCTATACCGACGAGCGCGGCATGTACGTCCCCGCCGGGGAGGTGCGCGAGGTCGGAGAGGGCAAGGACGTCGAGTACTTCCACAGCGACGTCCCGGTCAAGCGCCTGTACGGGAAGATGGGCAAGAGCCTGAAGAACTCCGTCTCCCCGGACGAGATGTTCGACACGTTCGGCGCCGACACGCTGCGCGTCTACGAGATGAGCATGGGCCCACTGGACGTCTCGCGTCCGTGGGAGACCCGCGCGGTCATTGGCTCGCACCGGTTCCTGCAGCGGGTGTGGCGCAACATCGTCGACGAGACCACCGGCGAGCTGCGGGTCTCGGAGGCGCCGGCCTCCGACGAGACGCGCCGCGCACTGCACCGCGCCATCGACGGCGTCCGCGGCGACATGGCCGAGCTGCGCTTCAACACCGCGATCGCCAAGCTGATCGAGCTGAACAACCACCTGACCCAGGCCTGCCCCGACGGCACGCCGCGCGAGGTCGCCGAGCCGCTGGTCCTGATGCTGGCGCCGGTCGCCCCGCACCTGGCCGAGGAGCTGTGGACCAAGCTGGGCCACACCGGCTCCCTGGCGTACGAGGCGTTCCCGGTCGCCGACCCGGAGCTGCTGGTCGGCGAGACCGTCGAGTACCCGGTGCAGGTGAACGGAAAGGTGCGCGGCAAGGTCACGGTGCCCGCCGACGCCGACGAGGCCACCGTGCGCGCCGCGGCGCTGGCCGAGCCCAAGGTGGCCGCGTACGTCGGCGGCAAGGAGCCGCGCAAGGTGATCGTGGTGCCCGGCCGGATCGTGACGATCGTGGTCTGAGCTCAGTTTCGGATGTCGGCGGGTGTCGAGTACACCGTGCGCGACTACCTGACCGACCCGCCGACCGAGGCCGAGCTGGTCGACGTGCTCGCCCGCCTCGGTGCCGAGCCGTGGGACGTCACGCGCCTCGGTGAGCCTGTCGCCGCCGAACTCGGGCTGGCCGAAGCGCCGCGCGACCGCGAACGCGGGATTGCGGCGCTGGCGGCCAACCCGGTACTGATCCAACGGCCAATCCTTCTTCTGGACGATGGCACCGCGGTAATCGGCCGCAGCCTCGACGCGCTGCGTCCGCTGATCCTGCCGGACTAGTTCCGCGTCTCAGGAATCCGCCGGGCACTAACCCAGGCTGCACAATCCCACCGGTCGGAGCAGCGACTCCATCAGAATCCAGTGCTGCTGAGCGTGGATCGTGCGCTGTGTCGTGCGTGTGGCCACGGGGAGTGACCGCTGCCGACCGTCACCCTCCCCACTTCGCACCACCGTCCTGACCTGGGGAGATGTCAGGTTCCTGACATCCAGTAACTGGTTTGAATCGTTGACGGTGGGGGGAAGTGGAGTACAGTGGGGCGCGGTGGAGGCGCCTGGGGGCACTCTCCATGGGGGAGGTGGGGTGCGGTGTTCCTCGGCACTCACTCGCCCCGCCTTGACGACAAGGGCCGGCTGATCCTGCCGGCCAAGTTTCGCGACGAACTGGCGGAGGGGCTCGTGATCACGAAAGGGCAGGAACGGTGCCTTTTCGTGTTCCCGATGGCCGAGTTCACGCAGATCGCCGAGCAGCTTCGGGCCGCACCGATGACCCACAAGGCCGCTCGGGCCTACAGCCGGGTGTTCTTCGCCAGCGCATCGGACGAGGTACCCGACAAGCAGGGCCGGATCACCATCCCGCCGCACCTCCGGGAGTACGCGGGCCTCAGCCGGGACTGCGTCGTCATCGGCGCGAGCACCCGGGTGGAGATCTGGGACAGCCAGGCCTGGGACACGTACCTGGCCGAATCCGAGGAGGCGTTCTCCGATATCGAGGAGGAGGTGCTACCCGGCGTCTTCTGATGTGGGCAGTACGGGGGTACTGCTGGGGGTGTGACACGTCGTCGCAGGGCGTGCAGCGACGAGTGGTCCAGCACGTGTCGCGAGGTCTCCAGCCGCTCGGTTCCTCCTGGCGCACCTTCCCCGGTGCCAGGCGAAGCGGAGCGGATGGGGACCTGGCGACATGACGGGCGAGAGGCAGGGCCGGGAACCGCGACTCCCGGTATCCGCGGCAACGAGGGGTCGAGATGGGTGAGGACGTGCGGCGTCGGGGGGACGACCCGTTCGCCTCGGTCCATGTCCCTGTCCTGCTGGAGCGCACCCTCGCGCTGCTGGAGCCGGCGCTGGCGGGTCGTCCCGCGACGATGGTCGACGCCACCCTCGGACTAGGCGGGCACACGACCGCGTTGCTCGCCGCGCATCCGCAGCTAACGGTGGTCGGGCTCGACCGGGATCCCGAGGCGCTGCGGCGCAGCGGCGAGCGGCTGGCGCAGTACGAGGGCCGCACGCACCTGGTCCACGCCATCTACGACCAGCTGCCCGCGGTGCTCGCCGACCTCGGCATCGACCGGGTCGACGGCGTCCTGTTCGACCTCGGCGTCTCCTCGCTCCAGCTCGACGAGGTCGGGCGCGGGTTCGCCTATGCCCAGGACGCGCCGCTGGACATGCGGATGGACCAGTCGCAGGGGATCACCGCCGAGCAGGTCGTCAACACGTACTCGGCCGGCGACCTGACCCGCGTGCTGCGCGAGTACGGCGAGGAGCGGTTCGCGGCTCGGGTCGCCGCCGCGATCGTCCGCGAGCGAGCCACCACGCCGCTCACGTCGAGCGCGCGGCTGGCGGAGCTGGTGCGGGACGCGATCCCCGCCGCCACCCGCCGCACCGGTGGTCACCCGGCCAAGCGCACGTTCCAGGCGCTGCGGGTCGAGGTCAACGGCGAACTCGACGCGGTACGCGCTGCGGTACCGGCGGCGCTGGACGCGCTGGCGGTCGGCGGGCGGATCGTCGTCATGTCGTACCAGTCCCTTGAGGACCGGATCGTCAAACGCGCGCTCGCCGAGGTGGTCAAGAGCAGAACGCCGATCGAGCTACCTGTCGAGCTACCCGACGAGGCGCCGAGATTCCGGCTCCTCACCCGTGGTGCCGAGGAAGCGAGTGAGGAAGAAGTGGCCGCGAACCCGCGGGCCGCGTCGGTGCGGCTCCGGGCCGCCGAACGGATAAGGGAGGCAGCATGACAGCGCAGCACACCCGCGCCGGCGCCTCCTCGCGTGCTGTCCGCGCGGCACGCGGCTTCGCGCGCTCGACCGTCAGGCGACACGGCGCCTCGCGCGGCTCGCCCCACGTGGCAGCGCGGCAACAGCCGCCTGGCGCCGCGCGCCACGCCGCCGGCGGTCCGGCGGTCCGGCTGTCGGTCGTCCCGTCGGTGGCCTCGCCGGCGCCGCGCACCCCGTTCGTCCTGCTGATCCTCGTCCTGGTCGCCGCGGGCCTCGTCGGCCTGCTGCTGCTCAACACGGCGATCAACGAGAACGTCTTCCGCCTGCATGACCTGCAGAAGGAGAAGGAGGCGCTGGACCTGCGCGAGCAGCAGCTCGACCGGGACATCGAGCGGGCTGGAGGCGCCGGGCACCCTGCAGGCAGCAGCGCGGCGGCTCGGGCTCGTGCCGGCGGGCAACCCGGCCTACATCTACCTGCCCAGCGGCCAGGTGGTGGGCGTTCCGACGCCGGGCCGTGCCGCGGCACCTCCGCCGTCGGCGGCGCCGAAGAAGTCAGCACCGCCGGCGGCGACCAAGCCGGTTGCGACCACGCCTGGGACGACGCAGCCTGCGACGACCAAGTCCGGGGCGGCCAAGCCTGGGGCGGCCAAGCCTGGGGCGACCAAGACCGAGGCAGCTAAGCCGGGCACGGCGAGGCAGGGTGCGGGCGGATCCGCCGGCGCAGCAGTCGGGCACCTCGGGGACCGGCCGGTGACACCGCCGCGCCGGCCGCAGCCGCCGGGTCGCCGCCGCGACGAGGACGACGACGGCACCGTCGTCCCCTTTCGCCGCAGCACGATCTCGGAGGCTCGGGCGTACACGCCACGCGGATCGACCATCCGCGAGACCGCCCAGCGCGACGCGGCTCAACAGAGGGAGACTCCCACCCAGGACAAGAACGTGCCGGGGCCGCGTGCGCCGGGGTCGCGGATCACTCGACCCCGGAGCGCGGAGGCGCCGCCGTCCGGTTCCGACGGGCGGGCACGCGGACGCGCCGAGCAGCCACGTCGGACCGACCCGCAGCGGGCGACCGATCCATCGCGCGGAACCGCCGCGAGCGGGCGGGGTGACGCCGGACGCAGGGCCGAGCCTCGCCGCGCTGAGCCAGCGCGCCGGGCCGAGCCGACCCGGAGTGCCGAGCCGGGCCGCCGGGCGGACGCAGCCCAGCGCGCGGACGCCGCCCGCCGCGCCGACCCGGGCTCGCGTCGGTCGGCGCCGCCTGCCGCCAACCAGCGGGGCTCTACGGGGCGTGGCGCCGAGTCGCGCCGGACCGAGCCGCGTGGCGCCACCGAGTCGCGAGGAGCCGCGCCGCGCCGGACCGAGCCGCGCGGCGCCGCGGACTCGCAAAGAGCCGCGCCGCGTGGCGCCGAGTCGCGGGGCGCTGGGCCGCGCCGGACCGAGCCGCGCGCCACCACGGACTCGCGAACCCCACGCAGCTCTGAGCCGCGCGGTGCGACCGAGCCGCGTGCCACTCCGGCGCGGGGGAGCCAGTCGCGCTCCGCCCCGCGGGATGCTGCCGCTCGGTCGCGCTGCCGACGCACGCGCGACCGCGCGGGACACCGACCAGCGCCGCGCCGCTACAAAGGGCGCGTCCAGCCGCAACCCTGACTCCCGCGGCTCCACCAGCCGCGCCGGTAACGCCAGCGGCTCCACGAGCCGCACCAACCCGCGCAGCGCCGACGGCCGGACAAACCCGCGCAGCGCCGACGCCCAGCGCGGTAACCCGCGCGCGTCGACATCCCGGTCGACCGCCGCCCGGAGCGAGCCCGCCAGCCGCGGCACCACAGCCAGCCGTTCCACCCAGAAGCCAACGAAATCCGGCCGCACCACCACGCCTCGCACCACCACGCCCCGCACCACCACGCCCCGCACCACCCCCACGCGCGCCACCCCGACTCGCGCCACCCCGACCCGCACCACTTCAACCGCCAACCGCAGCACCGGCCTGACCCGCAGGCCCGTGCGCCCAAAGCGTCCGGTCGGGAAGGCGCCACGGCGCACGAGGAGGCTGCGCGTCCCGCGTCTCGGCGACCCGGCTCGCCGGCTCCGCTTCGCGACCGCCGTCATCCTGCTGCTGTTCGGCGTCCTCGCCGGGCGTCTCGTGCAGATCCAGGCGTCGGACGGCGCCACCTACGCCGCGCTCGCCGCCACCGGCCGCATGACCGTGCCGCTGACGATCCATGCCCCGCGCGGTGCGATCCTCGACCGCGCCGGTAACCCCCTTGCGATCAGCGTCGACGCGGTGGCGGTCGACGCGGACCCCACTCACGTGAAGAACCCGGCGGCCACGGCACGGGCGCTCACCGCGCTCATCGGCGTCCCGGAGTCGCGGTTGGTCGGAAAGCTGGCGCGCAAGACGAACGAGGACGGGGACCTGGTCCGCTTCGTCTACCTGGCGCGCGGCCTCGACCCGGAGGTCGGGCAGGCGGTGAAGTCGCTGAAGCTGGCGGGCATCAACGTCCGCAAGGAGCAGCGCCGCGACGTGCCGAGCCACGACCTGGCGGCGAACATCGTCGGATTCACCGGCTGGGACGGCAACGGGCAGGCCGGCATCGAGGCCAGCTACGACGACGTCCTGCGCGGCGTCGACGGCAGCCGCCAGTACGAGACGGGCCGCAACGGCGAGGAGATCCCGGACGGCCTCAGCAAGGAGACGCCGGCGAAGCCTGGCCGGGACGTGATGCTCACGATCGACCGTGACCTGCAGTACGAGACGTTGCGGATGCTCTCGTCGCGGATCCGTGCGATCGGCGCGTACAACGGCACCGCTGTGGTGCTGGACGCCCGCACGGGCGAGATCCTGGCGATGGCCAGCTACCCCACGTACGACGCGGCGAAGCCGGGTTCGTCGACGGAGTCCACCCGCGTCGACCTGGCCACGGGCTCGGTGCTGGAGCCGGGATCGGTGCACAAGGCGGTCACGATCGGCGCCGGACTCCAGGAGGGCGTGATCAAGCCCGACTCGGTGCTGACGATCGGCTCGACGATCCGCAAGGGCAACCAGACCTTCCGCGACTCCCACAGCCACCCCGTTCGCGGCTTCACACTCATGGGGATCCTTGCGCAGTCCAGCAACGTCGGCACGATCACGATCGCGGACAAGCTGGGCGCCGACAAGCTCTACGAGTACCAGCGCAAGTTCGGCCTGGGCAGCAAGACGGGCGTCGGCCTGCCGGGGGAGAGCGCCGGCCTGGTGCAGCCGCCGAGCCGGTGGAGCGACCCGTCGTACGGCACGATCCCGATCGGCCTCGGCGTCGCGGTCACGCCGCTGCAGATGACCTCGGTGTACGCGACGATCGCCAACGACGGGCTGCGGGTCACACCGACGCTGGTGAAGGGCACCGAGAACGCCGACGGCACGACCGACCCGGCCGCCCGCCCCAGGACCGAGCGGGTGCTGAGCGTCGCGAACGCCCGCGCGCTCCGCACCGACCTTGAGGCGGTGCCGACGAAATTCGGTACCGCGAAGAAGGCAGCCGTCCCGGGGTACCGCGTCGCGGGCAAGACGGGGACGGGTAAGCGCACCCAGAACAGTAAGTACATGCCCGGTGACGTATCGTCGTTTGTCGGCATGGTGCCGGCCGATTCGCCGCGCTACGTGATCGGTGTCTTTACGCACGGTCCCGGCGGTTCGGGCGCGCAGGTGTCGGCGCCCGCCTTCTCCGAGCTTGCCAGCTTCACGCTTCGCCACTACGGGGTGGCCCCGTCCGGGTCACCACCCCCACCGATACGCATCTACGGTGGCTGACGACGGTAGGGTCTGAGCCCGTGTCCCCCACACGTGTCCTCCGACCCGAAAAGGTCCCGCCCCGCCCGCTCGCTGAGTTGTTGCCCGCGGACGGGACGCTCGTCGCCTATGCCGGTAAAGCACCGGCTGTCACCGGCGTGACCCACGACAGCCGCGCAGTGCTGCCCGGCGACCTGTACGCGGCGCTGCCCGGATCCCGCTTTCACGGTGCGCAGTTCGCCGCCCAGGCCGCCGAGGCCGGTGCCGTAGCGATGCTCACCGACGAGGCGGGTGCCGCCGCGGCGGCCGAGGCCGGCCTGCCCGCGCTGATCGTCACCGATCCGCGCGCCGCGCTCGGTGAGGTCGCCGCCGCCGTCTACGGCGACCCGTCGCGCCAGCTCACGGTGGTCGGCATCACGGGTACCAACGGCAAGACCACCACCGCGTACCTGGTCGAGTCGGGCCTGCGCGCCGCCGGTCACGTCACCGGCCTGCTCGGCACGGTCGAGACGCGGCTCGCGGGCGAGGTGCTGCCGTCCGTGCGCACCACGCCGGAGGCACCCGACCTGCAGGCGCTGCTCGCGGTGGCGATCGAGCGCGGGGTGACGGCCGTCGTGATGGAGGTGTCGAGCCACGCGCTGGCGCTGAGCCGCGTCGAGGGCGTCCGCTTCCGCGCCGGCGTGTTCACCAACCTCGGCGAGGACCACCTGGACTTCCACACCGACGTCGAGGACTACTTCGCAGCCAAGGCGAAGCTCTTCGACGGCCGGTGCGACCGCGAGGTCGTCAACGTGGACGACCCGGCCGGGCGCCGGCTGGTCGACACCGACACGGTCACCGTCTCGCCGTCCGGCGCGCCCGACGCCACCTGGCGCGTGGTCGAACGCTCGGCCGGCCGCTCGGGCCAGACGTTCCGGCTCCTCGGTCCGGACGGGATCGCGCTCGACACCGGCGTCGTCATGCCCGGCGAATACAACGTCGACAATGCCGCGCTGGCCGTGGTCACGCTGATCGAGGCGGGCGTCGAACCGGCCGTCGCCGCCGACGCGGTGGCCGCCGCGCCCGCGGTGCCGGGCCGCATGGAGCAGGTGCGCTCGGCCATGACGGTGGCGGCGACCGGTGAGGAGATCCTCGCGGTCGTCGACTACGCGCACGACCCGCTCTCGGTCGCGGCGGCGCTCGCCGCGCTGCGCCCGGTGACGAAGGGGCGGCTGATCTGCGTACTCGGGTGCGGCGGCGACCGGGACACCGGCAAGCGCCCCTTGATGGGCGCGGCGGCGGCCCGCGGTTCGGACGTCTTCATCGTCACCGACGACAACCCGCGCTCGGAGGACCCGTGGGCGATCCGGGCGGCGATGCTCGCCGGGGTCACCGCGGTCCCCGCCGCTGAGCGTGGTGAGGTTATCGAGGTGGGCGACCGTCGCTCCGCCATCGTCGAGGCGGTACGCCGCTCCGAGACCGGCGACACGATCGCGGTACTCGGCAAGGGACATGAGCAAGGCCAGGAGGTTGCAGAGGTGGTACACCCGTTCGACGACCGCGAGGTGCTCGCGGTGGCTCTGCGTGAGGTCTACGGGTGATCCCGCTCAGCCTGGCCGAGATCGCACAGATCACCGGCGGACGGCTCGCAGGCAGTCCTGACATCGAAGTCACCGGCGCCGTCGAGTTCGACTCCCGCAAGGTCGGCCCCGGTGGCCTGTTCGTCGCGATCGCCGGTGAGCGGGTCGACGGCCACGACTTCGCCCGTGCCGCGCTGGACGCCGGCGCCGTGGCGCTGCTGGCCACCCGCGAGGTCGACGCGCCGGCGGTTCTCGTCGACGATCCGCTGATCGCGCTGGCGAAGCTGGCCCGTGCCGTCGCAGACCGGCTGCCCGAGCTGACGATCGTCGGCGTCACGGGTTCGTCCGGCAAGACCTCCACCAAGGACCTCATCGCGCACGTGCTGCGCCGTCTCGGCGAGACCGTGGCGCCGCCCGGCTCGTTCAACAACGAGCTTGGCCACCCGTACACCGTGCTCCGCGCCGACGCCGGCACCCGGTACCTGGTGCTGGAGAAGGGCGCGCGGGGTCTGGGTCACGTCCAGTGGCTCACGGATGTCGCCCCGCCGCGGATCGGCGTCGTGCTCAACGTCGGCACCGCGCACGTGGGCGAGTTCGGCGGGCTGGACGTCACCGCGAAGGCCAAGGGCGAACTGGTCGAGGCGCTGCCCGCCGATGGGCTGGCCGTGCTGAACGCCGACGACCCGCGGGTCCGTGCGATGCGCGAACGCAGCGTGGCCCGCGTCGTGCTGGTCGGTCTGGCCGACGACGCCGACGTCCGCGCCGAGTCGGTCGACCTCGACCCCGCGGGTCGCGCGAGCTTCACGCTGGTGACGCCCGGCGGCTCGACGAAGGTGCAGCTCGGCATCCACGGCGAGCACCAAGTGGGCAACGCGCTCGCCGCCGCGGCCGTGGCGCTCGAGCTGGGCATGCCGCCGGAGGACGTGGCCGCCGCGTTGGGCGACTTCCGGCCCGCGAGCCGGCACCGCATGGAGGTCACCGAGCGCGCCGACGGGGTCACCGTCATCGACGACGCGTACAACGCCAACCCCGACTCCGTGCGGGTGGCGCTCAAGGCGCTCAAGGCGATGTCCGCCGGCCGCCGCAGCTGGGCGGTGCTCGGCCAGATGAACGAGCTGGGCGAGCAGTCACGAGCCGAGCACGACGCGATCGGGCGGCTCGTCGTCCGGCTCGACGTCGACCGGCTGGTCGTCATCGGCGAGGTGGCCGCACCCATCCACGCGGGTGCGGTGCTCGAAGGTTCATGGGGAGAGGAATCCGTGCACGTGCCCGACACCGACGCGGCGACGCGCCTGCTGCGTGAGCAGCTGCGCCCCGGCGACGTCGTGCTGGTCAAGGCGTCGAGGTCGGCGCAGCTCGAACGCATCACCGAGGCCCTGCTGGGCGGGGAGGCCGGCGCGTGAGGAGCGTCCTTGCAGCGGCGTTCGTCGCGTTCATCATCTCGATCTTCGGCACACCCATCGCGATCAAGTACCTGCACCGGCTCAAGTTCGGGCAGGAGATCCGCGCGGAGGGGCCGAAGCACCACCAGTCCAAGCGGGGCACGCCCACGATGGGCGGCATCGTCTTCATCATCGCCACCGTGCTGGCGTACGTCGTGGCGCAGCTGGTGATCGGTGACCGCACGATCTCGCCGACGGCGATCACCCTGCTCGGCCTGTTCGTCGGCATGGGGCTCGTCGGGTTCCTGGACGACTTCATCAAGATCCGCAAGAAGCGCAGCCTCGGACTGAACAAGCGCGGCAAGCTGCTCGGGCAGGTGGTCGTCGCGGTCCTGTTCGCGGTGTTCGCGCTGAACCTGGAGGACGAGAAGGGCTACACGGTCGCGTCGGACAAGCTGTCCTTCATCCGCGACCTGGAGTGGGCCAACCTCACCCAGGTCGGCGCCGCCGCGCTGTTCGCGTTCGTCGTGATCGCCGCCGCCAACGGCGTCAACCTCACCGACGGCCTCGACGGCCTCGCCACCGGCCCGTCGGTCATGGTGCTCGGCTCGTACGTGCTGATCGGGTTCTGGCAGGCGCGGCACGTCTGCGGCCTGTCCTGGCTGGAGCCCACCGACTACTGCTACGAGGTGCGCGACCCGATCGACGCCGCGCTGATCGCCGCCGCCGCGGCCGGCGCGTGCTTCGGCTTCCTCTGGTGGAACGCGCCGCCGGCCAAGGTGTTCATGGGCGACACCGGTGCGCTGGCGCTCGGCGGGCTCATCGCCGGCCTGGCGCTCACCACCCGTACGACGATGCTGCTCGCGATCACCGGCGGGTTGTTCGTGATCATCACGCTGTCGGTGATCATCCAGATCATCTCCTTCCGCAGCACCGGCAAGCGGGTGTTCCGGATGGCGCCGCTCCAGCACCACTTCGAGCTGGTCGGATGGGCCGAGACGACGATCGTCGTGCGGTTCTGGATCCTCGCGGGGGTGTGCGTCGCCGGCGGTCTCGGCATCTTCTTCGCCGACTACCTGAGGGTGTTGTAGCTGTGAACGGGCCTGAGTCGAACCGGACTGTCGGTGTACCGGTGCCCAAACCGGGCCCCGGATACCGCGAAAACCCCGACAGTTCCGTAGGCAGCGCCGACTACGCCGGCCGGCGGGTGCTGGTGGCGGGCGCGGGGGTTTCCGGCGTCGCCGTCGCGGAGGTGTTGCTCGCACGGGGCGCCGAGGTGACGGTCACCGACCGGCCCGGTCACGCCGGTCTGGACCGGCTCGCCGCCGCCGGCGCCGCGACGCTGCACGACGCCGACAGACCGCCGGAGGGCACCCACGAGGTGGTCGTCTCGCCCGGCTTCCGGCCCGACCATCCGCTGGTCGTCGCCGCCCTCAAGCAGAGCATCGACGTGTTCAGCGAGCCCGAGCTGGCCTGGCGACTCCGCCCGCGTGGCGCGGCGCCGTGGCTGGCGATCACCGGCACCAACGGCAAGACCACCACCGTGACGATGCTCGCCTCGATGCTGAAGGCTGCCGGACTGCGCACGGTGGCCACCGGCAACATCGGGTACCCGCTGCTCCAGGCCGTGCTCGACCCCGACCCGTACGACGTGCTCGCGGTCGAGCTGAGCAGTTTCCAGCTGCACTGGTCGTCCCGGCTGGCGCCCGAGGCGGGCGCGCTGCTCAACCTCGCCGACGACCACCTCGACTGGCACGGCGGCTTCGACGCGTACGCGGGTGCCAAGGCCGCGCTGTGGCGGGGGGGCCACACCGCGATCGGCAACGCCGACGACGAGCGGGTCGTGAAGCTGCTGCCCGGCAACGCGGTCACGTTCACGCTCGGCGTGCCGGCGCCGGGCCAGCTCGGCGTGGTGGAGGGAATCCTCGTCGACCGGGCGTTCACCGGCGACCCCAGCCAAGCCGTGGAGCTGGGTACGGTCGCCGACGTGCGGCCGGTGGGTCCGCACAACGTCGCCAACGCGCTCGCGGCGGCGGCGCTCGCCCGTTCGCACGGCGTCAGCGGCGAGGCTGTCGCGGCCGGGCTCAGGGCGTACACGCCGGAGCCGCACCGCAACGCGTACGTGGCCACGGTCGGCGGCGTGGACTACGTCGACGACAGCAAGGCCACCAACCCGCACGCGGCCGAGGCGTCGCTGCGCTCGTACCCGCGGATCGTGTGGGTGGCCGGCGGGCAGCTCAAGGGTGTCGACGTCGACGACCTGGTGCGCATCGCGGCGCCCCGGCTCTCCGGCGCCGTGCTGCTCGGCGTCGACCGGGCCGAGATCGCGGCGGCGCTGGCCCGACACGCGCCCGGCCTCCCCGTGATCGAGGTCGCCAGCACGGATGATGGGGCGATGACCGAGGTCGTCGCCGCCGCCGCCCGCCTCGCGAGGCGGGGCGACACGGTGCTGCTCGCCCCCGCCGCCGCGTCGAAGGACATGTTCACCAGCTTCGAACGGCGCGGTGAGGCGTTCGCCGCCGCCGTGGCAGCGCTCGGCATGTCGTGAAGGTCGCGACCCCGGCCAAGGACGCGGAGGCGGCGGCCCAGGCCGTCAACCCGTTCTCCGCCATGCAGGGGCTGCTGCGCCGCCCGATGTCGTCGTACTACCTGCTCGTCGGCAGCGCCGGCCTGCTGCTGGCGATCGGCCTGGCGATGGTGCTGTCGGCGTCGAGTATCGACTCGTTCCGCAACAACGGCAGCGCCTACACGGTGTTCCTCGCGCAGGCGAAGTTCGCGGCGATCGGGCTGCCGGCGTTCTGGCTGGGGCTGCGGCTCAAGGTCCGCGCGTACGAGCTGCTGGCGTACCCGCTGCTGATCGTGTCGGCGTTGCTGCTGGCGCTGCTCTGGCTGATGCCGGAGCAGATCGGCGGCATCGAGGTCAACGGTGTCTACCTCTGGATCGACCTCGGCCCCGTGCAGATGCAGCCGGCCGAGGTGGCCAAGCTCGGGCTGGTGCTGTGGGGCGCTGCGACGCTGCTGCACAAGCGGGCGCTGCTGGGGGAGTGGAAGCACCTCGCGGTGCCGCTGCTCCCGGTGTCCGGCGTCATGCTCCTGCTGGTGGGCCACAACGACCTCGGCAGCATGCTGCTGCTTCTCATCGTCCTGCTCACGTTGCTCTGGGTGTCCGGGGTGCGGTTCCGCATCTTCGGCGGCCTGCTCACGGTAGGCATGGTGGGCGTCGTTGCGCTGATCTTCGGTAGTGGTTACCGCATGGACCGGATCACGAGCTTCACCGATCCGTTCGCCGTGGCCGACGACGAGGGCTACCAGGCTGTCCACGGGCTGCTGGCGCTCGGCGGCGGCGGCTGGTGGGGCGTCGGGCTGGCCCGCAGCCGCGAGAAGTGGGGGTACCTCCCCGAGGAGCACAACGACTTCATCTTCGCCGTGATCGGCGAGGAACTCGGCGTCATCGGCTGCTTCGTCGTCATCGGGCTGTTCTGCGTGTTCACCTATGCCGGTCTGCGCATCGCGCGCCGCGTCGAGGACCCGTTCCGGCGTCTGGTCGCGGCCTCGTGCACGCTCTGGCTGGCCGGCCAGGCGCTGATCAACATGGGCGCCGTCGCGAACCTGGTACCGATCACCGGCGTCCCGCTGCCGCTGATATCCGCAGGTGGCAGCTCGCTGGTCCTGACGATGTTCATCGTCGGCATGTTGGCCTCGTTCGCAAGGGCCGAGCCGGACGCGGCGGCAGCCCTGCATGCCCGTGGCCGGACGTGGTGGTCCAAGATGTGGGGGATCCCGCTCCCGCCGCTGACGGGGGAACCGGCCCGGCCGGTGCCCCGACGGACGGGGCGGAGCACGTTATCGAAGCGTTCTGGAGGTCGTGGGTGACGGCGTTGCGTTCGGTGGTTCTTGCTGGTGGCGGCACCGGGGGCCACATCGAACCGGCCTTGGCGCTGGCTGACTGCCTGCGCCGGCACGACCCGGACGTCCGGGTCACCTGCCTGGGCACCGCGAAGGGGCTTGAGGCCGAGATCATTCCGGCGCGCGGCTGGGACCTGCGGCTCATCCCCGCATACCCGCTTCCCCGCAAGCCGAATGTCGACCTGGTCCGTACCCCGGGCCGGGTGGGGCGCAGCGTGGCAGCGGCCCGGGAGGTGCTCAACGACGTCAAGGCGGATGTCGTCGTCGGCTTCGGCGGCTATGTCGCGCTGCCCGCGTACCTGGCCGCGTGGCGCAACCACACGCCGGCCGTCGTCCACGAGGTGAACAACCCGGCGGGCATCGCCAACAAGGTCGGCGCCCGGCTCACCGAGCACGTCGGCCTCGGCGGCGACCACGTGTCGCTGCGGCACGGGCGCGTGGTCGGCGTTCCGCTGCGCCGTGCGATCTCGACCCTCGACCGCGACGCCCAGCGCGCCAAGGCACGGGCCCACTTCGGTCTCGACCCCGACCGTCCCACGCTGATGGTCTCCGGCGGGTCGCAGGGCGCGCGGTCCCTCAACCTGGCGGTCGCCGCCGCGGCGGACGTCCTCGGCGCCATCGGTATCCAGGTCCTGCATGTCATCGGGGCCCGCAACACCCTGGAGAACATCCCCACCGGCAACGGCGCCCCGTATGTTTCCCTGCCGTACCTCGACCGGATGGACCTCGGCTACGCCGCGGCCGACGTGATCCTGTGCCGTGGCGGTGCGATGACCTGCGCCGAGGTCGCCGCCGTCGGCCTTCCTGCGGTATACGTACCGTTGCCGTGGGGCAATGGCGAGCAGCGACGCAACGCGCTGCCCGTGGTCGAAGCGGGCGGGGGCTTGATCGTCGAGGACGCGGAACTCTCCGCGGATTGGCTGGAGGAGAACGTGATCGGCCTGCTCACCAACCCCGATCGGCTGCGCGCCATGTCCGCAGCGGCCGCGTCCTACGGCCGGCGCGACGGCGACGAAGCGTTGCTCGCCCTCGTGCGCGAGGCGGTGGGCGCATGATCGTCGAGACCACCAACGACCTGACCGGCGTCACCGCCGAGGACCTGGGTCGCGTCCACGTCATCGGCATCGGCGGCGTCGGCATGAACGGCGTGGCCCGCCTGCTGGTCACCCGGGGCATCCCGGTCAGCGGCAGCGACATGCGCGAGTGGCCGGCGCTGGACGCCCTGCGCGCGCTCGGTGCCAAGGTCCACATGGGACACGACGTCAGCAACCTGGACGGCGTCGACACGGTGATCTACTCCACCGCGATCAAGGACGACAACCTCGAACTGGCCGAGGCACGCAGGCGCGGGCTGCGCGTGCTGCACCGCGCCGAGGCGCTGGTCGCCGCCATGAACGGTCGCCAGGCCGTCGCGATCGCAGGCACCAACGGCAAGACCACCACCACGTCGATGATGACGACGATCCTGCAGCACACCGGCGCCGACCCGTCCTTCGTCATCGGCGGTGAGCTGGCCGAGATCGGCTCCAGCGCGCACCACGGCAGCGGCCCGCACTTCGTGGTCGAGGCCGACGAGAGCGACAAGACGTTCCTGCTCTACAGCCCGAAGGTCGCGATCGTCACCAACGTCGAGGCCGACCACCTCGACACCTACGGCGACCTGGCCGGCGTCGAGGCCGCGTTCGCCGAGTTCGCCGACCGCGTCACCGAGGACGGGTTCCTCGTGGTCTGCGCCGACGACCCCGGCGCGATGCGGCTCGCCGCCTACGCCGAGGGCAAGGGCCGCACGGTCTACTCCTACGGCCACGCCGAGGGCGCCGACCTGCGGTTCGTCGGGCTGAAGTCGGACATCTCCGGGAGCACGTACCAGGCGGTGCTCGACGGCGAGACGATCGGCTTCGTCACGATCCGCGTACCCGGCCCGCACATCGCGCTCAACTCCGGCGCCGCGCTGCTGGCCGCCGTGAAGCTCGGCGTTCCGGCGGCGGGCGCGATCGAGGCGCTCGCCGACTACCGCGGGGTCAGGCGGCGGTTCGAGCACAAGGGCACTGTGGACGGTGTCCGCGTCTACGACGAGTACGCCTACCACCCCACCTCGATGGACGTCTCGCTGCGCACCGTGCGCGAGGTCGCCGGCGACGGGCGGCTCATCGTCGTGTTCCAGTCGTATCGGCTCTACCGCACGCTCGCGTTCGAGGCCGGCCTTGCCGCCGCGCTCGACCTTGCCGACGAGGTCATCGTCATGGAGGTGTTCTGCCCGGGCGAGGTCCGTGAACCGGGACAGGGCGGGGCGGCGCTCGCCCGCGCGCTGACGCTGCCGCCTGAGAACGTCGTGTTCGAGCCGTCCTGGTCGGCGGTGGCGCCGGAGGTCGCACGTCGCGCCCGCGAGGGCGACCTCGTGCTCACGATGGGCGCGCCGCCGATCTCGATGATGGGCGAGGAGATCCTGACCGCGCTGGCGGAGCGCCAGCACTGACACGCGGCGCGTGTCTGAACCGGACTGTCAGGACACTGGTCCTCTAACCTGGCACGTGATGCCACCATTTCCCCGACAGTTGGGGCCGCCCCCGTGACCAGTGACTGCAGGTGGACCCCGTGAGTGACCGGCGGTGGCGGCTCGTTCGCGGCGCCGCGACCCCGGCCGCGCGGTTCGCCGCCCGGCCCCGGCAGCGGCTCTGGCGCAGCGCGATCCCGTACCTTGTGGTGTTCGGTGTGCTGATGCTGGCCGTCGCGATCGGCTGGGTCGTGCACGGCACCACGTTGTTCTCTGCGCGCACGGTCGAGATCGAGGGTGCGGCGGTCGTTCCCGCGTCCGAAGTGGAGCGTGTCGCGGCGGTGCCGTCCGACGTGCCGCTCGCGCAGCTCGACACCGCACAGGTCGCCGAGCGCGTGCGGCGGATCCCGGTGGTCGCCGACGCGCGCGTTGTCCGTTCCTGGCCGAGCACCGTGACCGTGGTCGTCACCGACGGGTCCCCGTCGCGGTTATCTCACGCGACGGGCAGTTCGTGCTGCTGGACGCAGGCGGAGTGCCGTTCCGCACCGTTCCGGCCCGGCCGCCGAAGCTGCCGCTGGTCGAGGTGGCGCGCCCCGCACCGGACGACCGCGCCACCGTCGCCGCGATGGCCGTGGTGCTGGCGCTCACCGGCGGGCTGCGCGACCAGCTGGTCAAGGTGACCGCGCCGACGCCGGCCCAGGTGACGCTCCACCTGCAGGGCGGACGCACCGTGTTCTGGGGCGACGCCGAGAACAGCGCGCGCAAGGCGACCGTCGTGACGGCCCTGCTCAGCCGCCCCGGCAAGCGGATCGACGTCAGCGGCCCGGATGTGGTCACAGTTCGGTAAATGGAATCTCGGTGCCCGTCGGCGTGGCTGCTTGAACCCGTAGGGGCGCCGCGCCTACGGTCCGAGGACATAACCTAAGTTGACATAACTATAACGCTCTACTAGAGGATGAGGGTTTCGGACCCACGGCCTCTGCCGCTTCCAGGCCCCACCTGGGCGTTCCGAACCCCACACCCGCAGCTCCGAGGAAGGCACACCCGATGACACCTCCGCACAACTACCTGGCGGTCATCAAGGTCGTCGGCATCGGCGGTGGCGGCGTCAACGCCGTCAACCGCATGATCGAGGTGGGTCTCAAGGGCGTCGAGTTCATCGCGATCAACACCGACGCGCAGGCGCTGCTCATGAGCGACGCCGACGTCAAGCTCGACGTCGGCCGCGAACTGACCCGCGGACTCGGCGCCGGAGCCAACCCCGAGGTCGGGCGGAAGGCCGCCGAAGACCACAAGGACGAGATCGAAGAGGTGATCAAGGGCGCCGACATGGTCTTCGTCACCGCGGGCGAGGGCGGCGGCACCGGCACCGGCGGTGCGCCCGTGGTCGCCAGCATCGCCCGCAAGCTCGGCGCCCTCACCATCGGTGTGGTCACCCGCCCGTTCTCCTTCGAGGGCAAGCGCCGGTCCCTGCAGGCCGAGTCCGGCATCGACGAGCTGCGGAACGAGTGCGACACGTTGATCGTCATCCCCAACGACCGGCTGCTCTCGCTCGGTGACCGCAACATCAGCATGATGGACGCCTTCCGCACCGCCGACCAGGTGCTGCTCTCCGGTGTCCAGGGCATCACCGACCTGATCACCACGCCCGGTCTCATCAACCTCGACTTCGCCGATGTGAAGAGCGTCATGGCCGGCGCCGGCTCCGCCCTGATGGGCATCGGCAGCGCCCGCGGCGACAACCGCGCGGTCGAAGCCGCCGAAGCCGCCATTTCCAGCCCGCTGCTCGAAGCCAGCATGGAAGGCGCCCACGGCGTACTGCTCTCCATCGCCGGCGGTTCCGACCTGGGCCTCTTCGAGATCAACGCCGCCGCATCGCTGGTCGCGGACGCCGCGCACCCCGACGCCAACATCATCTTCGGCACCGTCATCGACGACGCCCTCGGCGACGAGGTCCGCGTCACCGTCATCGCCGCCGGCTTCGACTCCGGCGCCCCCGCCTACCGCCGCATGGACCCGCCGCCGCGCGCCAGCCAGGTCGACGGCCAGCAGCAGTACGTTCCGTCGGCGCCGCCCATCGCACCCCCGCCCCGCCAGGCACCGCCCACCCCCGAACCGCCCAAGCGCGTCATCTTCGACGACGTCGACATCCCCGATTTCCTCAAGAACGGCGCTTAGTGGGCGGCCCGCTCAGGCACCGCGCTCGCTGCGTTGTCGTCGGCTCGCGGCCCTGAGGCCTGCTCGCCTCCTCCGCCTTGCGATCGCGGCACCTGAGCGGGCTCCAGGTTTAGATCAAAGCCTTCAAGCTTTATCAGTTACGTTCGGCTGGTTGGGAGCTGACGCCGGCTGGCTGGCGTGGTCGTCACCGGCCGCCCGCGGAACCACCGCCGCCCACCCCCACACCGCCTGCCGACACCGCCCCGCGTCCGAACCGGACTGTTCCGGTATTGGTCCTCTAACCGGACAGCCGATGCAGCCATTTCCCCGACAGTTGAAGCCCGCCAGCCGCGCCGGTGCCGGCGGTGGTGCGACGGATAGCCTGACGAAATGAACAGGCGCGACGAACTGGAAGCCAACCTGGCCGAGGTCGAGGCCAGGCTCGCCAAGGCGTGCGCCGCCGCCGGCCGCCCCCGCGGCGATGTCACCCTCGTCGCCGTCACCAAGACCTTCCCCGCCTCTGACGTGCGGATACTGGCCGAACTCGGGGTCAACGATGTCGCCGAGAATCGCGATCAGGAGGCACGCCGCAAGGCGGCGGAGTGCTCGCCGCCCGGGCTGCGCTGGCACTTCGTCGGGCAGCTCCAGCGAAACAAGGCCCGCTCGGTCGTGCGCTACGCCGACGTCGTGCACAGTGTCGACCGTCACGAGCTGATCGCCGCGCTCGCCGAAGAGGCCGCGAAGCGTCGCGACACGCCGCTCGACATCCTCCTCCAAGTGAGCCTCGACACTCCTGGAGGTGTACGGAGTGTGATCCCTATCACATCGGATCTTCGTGAGGTCCAGGGCCTTCCCGAGCATGCCCGGCACAGCGCAACCCAAACCCCAGGAGCCTCTCCAGCCACACAGGCCACATCCACTAGATCTGCCCCGTCGGCTGCCCAGACCACACCAGGTAACGGGGCGGCGAACCCTCGGGAGGCAGGCGCTCCGGTCGGCCCACGGGGTGGCGCCGAGCCCGCGGATGTGCTGTCCCTGGCGGCCGAGATCGCCCGCGAGCCCGCCCTTCGACTACGCGGAGTGATGGCAGTCGCTCCGCGTGACGCCGACCCCGACGACGCCTTCGCCCGCCTCGCCACGGTCGCCGAGAACCTCCGCGAAGCCCATCCAGAGGCCCGCTGGATCTCCGCCGGCATGAGCGCCGACCTTGAGTCGGCTATTCGACACGGGGCGACTCATGTGCGTGTCGGGAGCGCGTTGTTGGGTAATCGATGGCGTCGTCAAGGTACGGTGGCTGGGTAATAACAGCCATGTCATTCGCCGATGAGAGGGGGCGCCCCATGGGTGCATGGCGTAAGGCAGGCGTCTGGCTCGGACTCGTCGAGGATGACGACGACCGCCGGTACGTCGACGACGACCTCGACCCGTACGAGGACGAGTTCGACGAGCCCGCACCGCCGCCGCGGGTCCGTCCCGAGCGGCTTTCGTCACGCCCGGTGACGAGGGCACCGGTGCCGACGTCGGCGCCGATCACGCACGACAACCTCGCTCTCGCGCCGCAGATTGCGCTGCGTGAGCGGGCAGTGCTTCCTGAGGAGGACGCCGCGTACCGCATCACCACGCTGCATCCGACCACGTACAACGAGGCTCGGACGATAGGTGAGCAGTTCCGTGAGGGGATCCCTGTGATCCTGAACCTGACGGAAATGGACGAATCAGACGCAAAGCGACTGGTTGACTTCGCTGCGGGCCTCACGTTCGGACTTCGGGGTAGCATCGAGCGCGTGACCAACAGGGTCTTCCTGCTCTCGCCGGCCAACGTCACGGTAACTGCCGAAGACAAGGCTCGGATCGCCGAGGGCGGGTTCTTTAACCAGAGTTAAGGACGACGTCGCGCCGTGTCGCTCGTGTGGCAGCTGCTGTACGTGCTGCTCTACTTTTTCCTGTTGCTGCTGCTTGGGCGACTGGTCATGGAGTACGTGCTGATGTTCGCCCGACGCTGGCAGCCGGGCCGGGGAGCAGCCGCCACCATGGAGCTGATCTGGAGCACGACCGACCCTCCGCTGAAGGCTCTACGTAGGGTTATCCCCCCGCTCCGCATCGGGGGGGTTAGCCTGGACCTTGGCTTCCTGCTACTTCTCATGATTGTGTCTGTGCTCATGAGCGTGGTCGGAAAGTTGGGGGAATCGTGAGCGCCGCTGCAAGGCTAACCACGCCGACGTGTCCCGAGGAGATCCAATGCCGCTGACACCCGCTGACGTCCATAACGTCGTCTTCAAGAAACCGCCGATCGGTAAGCGGGGGTACGACGAGGACGATGTCGACGCCTTCCTCGACGAGGTGGAGCGGGAGCTCGCACGACTCATCGAGGAGAACAACGACCTCAAGGCCCAGGTCGAGCGAGTTCGTTCCGGTAGCGGCGGTCCGCCGCCGCCGGCGGGTGCCAGCGACGGCGACATGCGGCGCCTCGCGTCGGAGAACAACGACCTGAAGTCCCAGGTCGACCGGCTCCGGCAGGAGAAGCAGCAGGCGCAGCAGGCCGCCCAGCAGGCGCAGCAGGCCGCGCAGCAGGCTGTCCAGCAGGCCGCGCAGCAGGCGCAGCAGACCGGAAACGTCCCCGGCCCGCAGATCCCGCCCGGGCTCAGCGGTGCCTCCGACTCCACCGGCGAGCAGCAGGCCCTGCGCGTCCTCATGCTCGCCCAGCGCACCGCCGACGACCACGTCGCCGACGCGCGCCGCGAGGCGGACAAGGTCCTCACCGAGGCCCGCACCAAGGCCGACGACCTCACCCGCGAGGCCCGCAGCAAGGCCGAGGCGCTGGAGCGCGATGCGCGTCAGCGGCACCAGGAGGCCATGGGCGGTCTCGACGGAAAGCGCGTCGCCCTGGAGAAGCACATCGAGGGGCTCAAGTCGTTCGAGCGTGAGTACCGCACGCGTCTCAAGGCGTACCTGGAGAGCCAGCTCCGTGACCTTGACAGCCGCAGTCAGGGCGTCGAGGGAGAGGTCAACCGGCAGACCGCGGGCGCGTCCAGCATGAGTGGCGCGTTCGGTGGTCCGCAGGCCTCGTTCGGTCTCGGCTCGGACATCGCCGACGCGCGCGGTCGCTGACGGGGCTGAGCGGAGCCTGCCGTCGTGATCGTCGTCAGCCTTCTGCTCATTCTCGTCTCCGGCGGTCTCCTGGCCGTCGGGATCCTTCAGGCGAACGATCCGTTCGTCATGGCGTCGATCGGCGTCAGCGTGCTCGCAGCTGCCGCACTCTTCCTCGGGATCCGGCAGCAGCGCCCCGTTGACCGCCCGTCCAGCCAGGACGTGCCCACCAGGATCGAACGCAAGCCGGCGGCGGCCGGCCGGGTCATCCCGCCCGGCGCCGCCGCCCGCGCCACCGCACCCGCATCGCCCCCGCCCGCGCGGGCAGCTGTCGCCAGCGCCTCCGTGGGCGCCGCACCTGTGACGCAGGCCGCGGCGGGCACCCCCGTCTCGCAGACGACGGCGGGCGCCGCCGCGGCCCTCGCGGCGGGCAAGGCGGCCGTCCGCGTGCCTGCGCCGCCCGTGGCCGAACCCGCCGACGCCGGCGAGGTCACGGAGACCCAGATCATCGACCGGAACGCGGTCACGCAGGCCGAACCCGCCGAGGTCGGGCCCGCCGCCAGCGAGCCAGAGCCGCCGGCCGCTCAGCCGCAGGCCGCTCAGCCACCGCCCGCTCAGCCGCCGGCCGTCGAACCGCCCGCCGCGGTGCCCACCGCCGCGCCCGCCGAGGAGTCCGACGTGGAGTCCGACGTGGAGCCTGTCCAGGAGTCCGTCGAGCTCGACGACGACGAGGATCCTCCTGACGAACCCGCGGCCGAGCTGCTCATGGCGAGCGAGGAGTCCCGCCTGGCGGCGATGGAGAACGAGGTGCTGGTCGTCGACGGGCGGCCCCGCTACCACCTCTCCGGATGCGCGCACCTGGCGGACAAGGAGAGCCAGCCGCTGCCTGTTTCCGAGGCGGTCGAGCTCGGCTTCGACTCCTGCAGCCTCTGCGGCGCCGCCACCGCGATCCTCGCGGAGGCCGCGTCCCGCTGAGTCCCCGCTCCGTCGGGCGGGCCAGCGCGCAGCTCGGCCCCCACGGTGACAGGACGATCAGCGGATACCCCGAGCGCTCCGGACACGGAGGATCGGGGGAGGAGGCGGCGTGACTGGAGTGGACCAGCGGGTGACGTTCGCGATCCGGGTGAAGCCAGGGGCATCCCGGGCGCGGGTCGGTGGGCGGCACGCCGGATCGCACGGCCCGGCGTTGATCGTCGCGGTGACCGCGCGGGCGGTCGACGGCGCCGCCACGGAGGCCGCGCTTCGGGCGGTCGCCGATGAGTTCGGCGTCAGGCGGTCCACCGTGGATCTCCTTACCGGACGGACGAGCCGCGACAAGGTGATCGTCGTCGATCCCGCCCCCGCGGACCTGGCGCAGCGCGTCGCGGCGGCTCGTGACGGGGCCGCCGGGTGAGCATCGAGAACCTGAACCTCGTCCTGCTGGCGGGGTCCGTGGTCCTGCTGGTGGCGGTGGGCGCGGTCCGGCTCTCCACCCGCAGTGGCCTGCCCAGCCTCCTCGTCTACCTCGGCATCGGCATGCTCCTCGGCGAAGCCGGGCTGGGCGTGCAGTTCAGCGACGCGCAGCTCACCCGGATCCTCGGGACGTGCGCGCTGGTCGTGATCCTCGCCGAGGGCGGTCTCACCACCCGCTGGTCGTCGGTGCGCACGGCGGCGCCGGCAGCGCTCGTGCTGTCCACGGTCGGCGTCGGCGTCAGCGTCGCCGTGGTGGCGGTGGTCGCCCACTACGGACTCGACATGTCGTGGCAGCTCGCGCTGCTCATCGGTGCGGTGATCTCGTCCACGGACGCCGCCGCGGTCTTCTCCACGCTGCGGCGCCTGCGCCTGCCGGGCCGCATCTTCGGCACGCTGGAGATGGAGTCGGGGCTCAACGACGCGCCGGTGGTGATCCTCGTCAGCCTGCTCACCACCGGGGCGTTCTTCACCCAGCCGCCGCTCGTGACGACGGTGGTAATCGGCTACGAACTGCTGGCCGGAGGGGCGCTCGGCGCGGCCGTCGGTCTTCTCGGGGTCTGGACGCTGCGGCGCAGCGCGCTGCCGGCCGCCGGGCTCTATCCGCTTGCGGCGGTCGCGTTCACCGTGCTCGCGTACAGCGCGGCGGCGGTCGCACACGCGTCCGGATTCCTCGCCGTGTACGTGGCGGGCGTCGTCCTCGGGAACTCCCGGCTGCCGCACCGCCGGGCGACGCTCGGCTTCGCCGACGGGCTGGCCTGGCTGGCGCAGATCGGCCTGTTCGTGTTGCTCGGGCTGTTGGTCTCGCCGGGGCAGCTGATGGACGCCATCGTGCCGGCCCTGGTCATCGGGATCGTGCTGCTGCTGATCGCCCGCCCGCTCTCGGTGCTGATGTCCGTCAGCTGGTTCGGGACGCGGCTGCGCGACCAGGCGTTCCTTTCGTGGGCAGGGCTGCGCGGCGCGGTGCCGATCGTGCTGGCGACGATCCCGCTCGCCGCCGGTCTCGACGGCGGGCGTGAGCTGTTCGACATCGTTTTCGTGCTGGTCGTCGTCTTCACGTTGATCCAGGGCACTACGTTGCCGCCCGTGGCGCGCTGGTTGAAGGTCTCGGATCCCGGCGGCACCAGCGAGCTGCAGGTCGAGGCGGCACCGCTGGAGGACCTCGGCGCCGACCTGCTCCAGCTCACGATCCCGTCCGGGTCGCGCCTGCACGGCGTCTACATCGACGAGCTGCGGCTGCCGGTCGGCGCGTTGGTGACGCTCGTCGTGCGTGATCAGCTGAGCTTCGTGCCGACCGGCAACACCCGCCTGCTGAGCGGCGACGACCTCCTGATCGTGGCCACGGCCGAGTGCCGGGACGATGCCGAGCGGCGGCTCCGCGCGATAGGGCGGCGCGGGCGGCTGGCCCGCTGGTTCGGGGAGGACGGCGCGGAGAGCCCGGCCTAGGTCGCGGCGTGATTTCGGGTGGGATCGGGGGTCACAGACTCCGCGTACCACCCGAAACCGGCCAGGGCGCGCACATTCGAGGGGTTGCGAACACTGTCCGTACTGGTTAGGCAGCGCGTTGCATTGTGACGTGGGCAACAGTTACGTATCCTGACGCCTCCTGCGGGCATGCTTTGCCACGCCCTGGGACTGGGCGGAGGGGGCCGTGACCATGGCTGAGCGCACGGGTATCGCGAAGAGGCTGGCGCGGGTGCTGACCGGCGGACGGTCGGCGAAGCAGCGTGGCCAGGCCGAGCCGGCGACTGAGCCGGCGCCAGCCGCCGCAGGGCGAAAAACCCCTGAAACCGCCGCCAAGGGATCCACGGCGAAGAGCGTCAAGGCTGCCGTGAAGTCGACGGCCGCCCCGGCGGCGAAGAAGGCAGCCGCGAAGTCCACGGCCAAGTCCGCTGCCGCCCGACCGGCCGCGAAGGCAGCGGCGAAGACCACCGCGGCGAAGGCGGCCAAGGTGACGCCCGCCAAGACCACGGCGGCGAAGAGGACCAGCCCGACCAAGGCAGCAGCGGGTAAGGCCGACCCGGCGAACGCAGCAACGAAGACCCCCGCGAAGGCCGCCACGAAGGCCGCCGCCAGACCGGCGGCGAAGGCGGCCACGAAGACCGCGCCCAAGGCGCCCGCCAGGACCACGGCGAAGACGGCGACCAAGACTGCGCCCAGGACCGCGACGAAGACTGTGCCCAAGACCGCGACGAAGGTGGCGGCCAGGGCTCCCGCGGAGACACCCGCCAAGGCCACGGCCAAGGCCGCGCCCAGAACCGCGACCAAGACTGCGCCGAAGACCGCGACCAAGACGGCTGCCACGGCCGCGTCAACGGCCGCGACCAACGCCGCGACACGGGCCACCGGCGCGAAGGCCGCACCTGGGCGCACCACCAGGGCCACCGCCAAGACGGCGGTCAAGACCGCACCCGCCGCCACCGCGACCAAGACCGTCACCAGGGCCAAAGCTGCCAAGGCTCCCGCGAAGACCGCCGCCCGCGCGCCCAAATTCAAGGCGAGCGAGTACGCCGGTATCCGCGGTGCGCTCGATGCCCGCCTCGCCGAACTGCGCGAGGAGTACACCCAGACGATGCTGGACCTCGACGACCTGCAGCGGGACCGGATCGCCGACGGCGCTGGGGACGACCAGGCCGACACCGGATCCAAGACGTTCGAGCGGGAGCAGGAACTGTCCCTGGCGAACGGCATACTGGAACGGATCAGTCAGGTCGAGCACGCATTGGCGCGTCTGGACGCCGGCACGTACGGTCAGTGCGAACGATGCGGCAAGGCTATCCCCAAGGCCCGGTTGGAGGCGTTTCCCAGCGTGACCCTGTGCGTGACGTGCAAGCAGCTCGAGGAGCGTCGCTGACCGAAGGCGCGGCGGGCGCTTCCGAAGGGACCGCGGTGGACACGCGGACCCGCCCCCGTCGCACCATGCTTCTGATCCTCGTCGCCGTGGCGGTGCTCGTCGCCGATGTGGTGAGCAAGGTCCTGGTCGTGGCGAACCTGCAGACCGGGCCGCCGATCAAGATTCTCGGTGGCCTGTTCTACCTGGTCCACACCCGCAACACCGGTGCGGCGTTCAGCCTCGCGTCGGGGTTCACGGTGGTGCTGACCTGCATCGCGATCGGCGTGGTGATCTTCATCGCCAGGATCGCGAGCAAACTCTACTCGACGGGGTGGGCGGTCGCGCTGGGTCTGGTGATGGGCGGCGCCACGGGCAACCTCGCCGACCGGCTGTTCCGCGATCCCGGTCCGATGCGGGGAGGCGTTGTCGACTTCATCAGCCTGCTCGACCCCGTATCGCCGCCTTTCCCGGTGTTCAACATCGCGGACTCGGCACTCGTGGTCGGCGTGTGCCTGGCTGTGCTGCTGGAGTTGCGCGGGTTCCGGATCGACGGCCGCAAGGTGAAGACCTCCGACAGTGAGTGATCAGGCAGGCGAGTACAGGGCGATGCCAGTGCCCGACGGGCTCGCCGGACTCCGTCTCGACCAGGCGCTCGCCCGCCTGTTCGGCCTGTCGCGCACGGCCGCGGTCGGCGTGATCGAGACAGGTGACGTGCTCGTCGACGGCATGGCAGCGGGTAAGTCAGACCGCGTGCACGGCGGATCCTGGCTTGAGGTGACGCTGCCGGCCCCCGCCGCGCCGCCCTCCGCGGATCCGATGCCGGTCGACGGTCTCGGCGTCGTCTACAGCGACGACCACCTGATCGTGGTGGACAAGCCGGTCGGCGTGGCGGCGCACCCGAGCCCGGGGTGGACCGGTCCGACGGTGGTCGGCGGAGTCGCGGCGATGGGCCACCGCGTCTCCACGAGCGGCGCCGCCGAACGGCAGGGCGTCGTGCACCGGCTCGACGTCGGCACCACGGGGCTCATGGTGGTGGCCAAGAGCGAGCGCGCGTACACGGTGCTCAAGCGCGCGTTCAAGGAACGCGAGGTCAGCAAGGTCTACCACGCGCTGGTGCAGGGCCATCCCGATCCAAGTCGCGGCACCATCGACGCGCCGATCGACCGTCACCCGAGCAGCGACTGGCGGTTCGCGGTGATGGCGAACGGCAAGCCGAGCATCACGCACTACGAGACGATCGAGGCGTTCCGGGCCGCGAGCCTCGTCGAGGTGACTCTTGAAACCGGCCGCACGCACCAGATCCGGGTGCACTTCTCGGCGCTGCGCCACCCGTGCGTCGGTGACCTGACATACGGCGCCGACCCCACGCTCGCCGCCCGCCTCGGCCTGAGCCGCCAGTGGCTGCACGCCTACAAGCTGGGCTTCGAGCATCCCGACAGCGGCCACTGGGTCGAGTTCACCAGCCCGTACCCCGCCGATCTCCAGCACGCGCTCGACACGGTGTCCGCAGAGTCATGAACCCGCTCCGCGCACTCGACAAGATCGTCCTGCCGCGGCTGGCCCGCGGACTGCGCCGCATCGGCGGTGCCGTCCCCGGCGTCGGGCGGGGAGCGGGCAGCAGGTCACTGATCGGTGTCGCCGTGTTGTCGCTGGTCGCGATCGGTGCAACGGCGATCTACGTGAAGACGCGTCCAGCGCCGGTCGACGACACCACTGGCGACGTGGTGCGCGTCGGCGTGTCCGACGGCGACAAGGTGGCGGACTACCTCACGAAGAGCCGGTCCGAGCTGGCGTCCCTGGCCAGGAGCGGCACGGGTGAGACCGTCGCGCTGGTGTCGTTCGACGCGTACCGCGAACCGGCCGCGCTGCCGGCGCTGCTCGCCGACGTCACCACGGTCCGCGTGTATGCGCGGGTGCCGTTGCCGAAGGTCCAGACCGAGATCGTCACTTTCCCGGTGCACACCCTCACGGCGGACGTGCCCGCGGCGATGAAGCGCACCGCCACGACCAAGGAACGCGCGGCGACCGAGGCCGAGCAGCTCGCCGCGGGGCTCAACGGCAGCGGCGCCAAGGAGGCGGAGCTGCGCGCGTTCTACCGGCAGGACGCGCAGGTCAGCAGGGCCGAGGCCGCCGCGTACCGGAAGCTGTGCGCGTGCACGTACGGCGCGGTCGTGCGAGCCGACGCGGCGGCGCTGACGAAGCTCGCCCAGCGCGCGGGCGTCCGCGTGGTCGACGCGGCGCCCGAGTCGCGCCGGCTCGACCGCACGGTGTTCCTGCCGCTGCAGCCCGAGCAGCTCTCGGTGGTCACGCCGCCGGTCGATGGCGCGCTGCCCGCGCCCACCAACTGAGGGGACTGCCATGAGGCTCGACATGCGGCTCGCCACCGGTGCCGACCTGGACGCGGCGCACGCGCTGCGTCACGAGGTGTTCGTCGTCGGCCAGGGCGTCCCGGTCGAGGTGGAGCAGGACGAACTCGACGCGACCGCTGTGCACGGCGTCGCGTACGACGGCGAGAAGCTGGTCGGCACGGGGCGTTTCGTCGGCGAGCCCGGCGGCCCGGCGAAGGTCGGCCGGATGGCGGTCGACGCCGCCGCACGCGGCCGGGGAGTCGGCGCAGCGGTGCTGCGGCTGCTCGAGCGGGCGGCCATGCGGCGTGGCCACCCGGAGATCCTGCTGCACGCGCAGGCCACGGCGATCGGCTTCTACGAGCGGGCCGGTTACCTGCCCGTCGGCGACCGGTTCCTGGAGGCCGGCATCGAGCACCTGACGATGCGCAAGCCGCTGCCGCGACTGCGTGCGGTCGAGGACGGCGACTCGGCGGCCCTGATCACGCTGATCGGCGACGCGTGGGCCGAGTACCCGGGATGCGTCCTCGACGTCGACGGCGAGGAGCCCTGGCTGCGCGCGCCGGCTGCGGCGTTCCCAGGACGATTCTGGGTGGTCACCAGCGACGACGCCGTGGTGGCGTGCGTCGGTCTCAAGTCCCTGGCCGCCGGGGCGGTCGAGTTGAAGAGCCTGTACGTCTCGGCCAAGTCCCGCCGGCAGGGGCTGGGCGAACTGCTGACCGGACTGGTCGAGGACGAGGCGCGGGAACAGGGTGCCCGCCGCATCGAGCTGTGGAGCGACAGCCGTTTCGCCGACGCGCACCGGCTCTACGCCCGGCTGGGCTACGAGCGGCAACCGCGCACCCGTGAGCTGCACGACCTCTCGAACACTACTGAGTACGCGTTCAGTAAGTATCTCTAACAAAACGGGCGTTGCTGCGGTTGGCGGTGCGGCGCCGGAAACGGGCCTGTCATCGACGTAATGCTTCTCACAGGGCGCAACATCGTGCGTCGTGTTCCACTGAACGGGTAAGTCCCTGTTCGGAGGTCCTGCAACGACGCAGTATCGCTGGCATGACCCTTGATCGTTCCCCCGACAAACCGCCGAGGAGACGACCGTGAACGAAGACGGTGCCCCGCCCAGCGCTATCGACGATGTTGTGGCCCACGCCGAGGAGTACGCCCGCGCGTTCTCCAGCGGCGACCTCCCCCGGATACCGGCCAAGGCCCTTGCCGTGGTCACCTGCATGGACGCCCGCATCAACCTCGCGGCGCTGCTCGGTCTCGGCGAGGGTGACGCGCACATGATCCGCAACGCCGGCGCCGTGGTGGGGGAGGGCGAATTGAGGTCCCTCGCGGTGAGCCAGCGACTGCTCGGCACCACCGAGGTCGCCGTCATCCTGCACACCGACTGCGGCATGCGCACGTTCAAGGACGAGGAGTTCCGCGACGAGCTTGAGGCCGAGACGGGGGTTCGCCCCACCTGGACGCCGGCCGCGTTCGGCGAGGTCGAGGAAGACGTCCGGGCCAGCGTCCAACGCATCCTCGACGACCCGTTCATCCCGCACAAGAAGTCCGTGCGCGGCTTCGTCTACGACGTGAAGACGGGACACCTCACCGAGGTCGCCTGAGACTAGAGCGTGCTTGAGAGGCTCCGGCGCAGCCGAGCGGATGGCCTCTCAAACACGCTCTGGAGTCCGGTACCCGACAGGAACGGTCGCACACGCGCGCTACAACGGTGGTATGGCCAACATCCTGCTGTTCCACTCCGCGTACGGGCTGCGACCAGCGGTCCATGCCGCGGCCGACCGCTTCCGTGCGGCAGGCCACACCGTCACGACACCCGACCTGTTTGACGGCCGCACCGCCGATGCCACCGGCCAGGCCCTGGCCCTGCGCGACGAGATCGGCAGGCCGACCCTGCACGCCCGGGCGGCGCGGGCGGCGGCGGAGATCCCTGCCGGCACGGTCGTCGCAGGGCTCTCGCTCGGCGCGTCCTACGCACAGCGCGTCGGCGCCGCCGACCCGCGCGTCGCCGGGCTGCTTCTGCTCCACGGCACCGGTGAGGTCGCCGAGGTCCGGCCGGACCTGCCGGTGCAACTCCACGTGGCCACGGAAGACGACTTCGAACCGGCCGACGAGGTCGCCACGTGGCAGGCCGCGATGGGCCGCGCGGGCGCGATGGTGGAGGTCTTCGAGTACCGCGGCGGGCACCTGTTCACCGATCCGGACCTGCCCGATCACGATGCGGCGTCGGCCGCGCTGGCGTGGGAAAGATCGCTGAAATTCTGCGCGAGCCTGTGACCAGCGGGGCCGCGGATTGTGTCGTACCCCGCTCCTAGCGTGGCGGCGTGTGGGCGTCAGGTGTGCTGCCGGCCTGGCCTAAGGTGGGGGCCGGTTGTCCTCCTTCGCTTGGGGTCGCCCACCCATCTGCCCTTCGTCACCGGGAGGTGCGCCGCTCCATGGCCGACAAGTTCGTGCACCTGCACGTTCACACCGAGTACTCCATGCTCGACGGTGCGGCCAAGCTGAAGGAGCTGTTCAAGGAAGCCGCGCGCATGGAGATGCCGGCGGTCGCGATGACCGACCACGGCAACATGTACGGCGCGTACGAGTTCTGGCGGCAGGCCACCGACGCGGGCGTGAAGCCGATCGTCGGTATCGAGGCCTACCTCGCGCCGGAGACTCGCCACCACAAGAAGCCGGTGCGCTGGGGTGAGCCGCACCAGAAGAGCGACGACATCTCCGGTGCCGGCGCGTTCACCCACATGACGATGTGGGCCGAGACCACCGAGGGCATGCACAACCTGTTCCGGCTCACCTCGCAGGCGTCGATGGACGGGTTCTTCCGCAAGCCCCGCATGGACCGCGAGATCCTCGCCGAGCACGCGAAGGGCATCATCGCCACCACCGGCTGCCCGTCCGGCGAGGTGCAGACGCGGCTGCGGCTCGGGCAGTACGACAAGGCCCTGGAGGCCGCCGCCACCTACCGCGACATCTTCGGCGCCAGCAACTTCTTCGTCGAGGTGATGGACCACGGGCTGGAGATCGAGAACCGGGTCCGTGACGGGCTCAGGCGCATCGCCGACGAGTTGGCGCTGCCGTTCGTCGTCACCAACGACTCGCACTACACCTACGCGCACGAGCGCGACGCCCACGACGTGCTGCTGTGCATCCAGACCGGCGCGCAGCAGTCCGACCCGGGCCGCTTCAAGTTCGACGGCACGGGCTACTACCTGAAGTCCGCCGAGGAGATGCGCGCCATCGACTCGTCCGACATCTGGCGGCAGGGCTGCGACTCGACGCTGCTCATCGCCGAGCGCGTCGACGTCACGTTCGACAAGAAGAACCTGATGCCCCGGTTCCCGGTGCCCGACGGCGAGACCGAGGAGACCTGGTTCCGCCACGAGGTCTGGGCCGGGATGGACCGGCGCTTCCCCGGCGGCTACGACGAGCAGCACCGCGCGCAGGCCGAGTACGAGATCAACGTGATCCTGCAGATGGGGTTCCCGTCGTACTTCCTGGTCGTCGCCGACTTCATCATGTGGGCGAAGAACAACGGCATCCGCGTCGGTCCTGGTCGTGGGTCCGCCGCCGGCTCGCTCGTCGCCTACGCGATGGGCATCACCGACCTCGACCCCATCCCGCACGGGCTGCTGTTCGAGCGGTTCCTCAACCCCGAGCGCGTGTCGATGCCCGACATCGACATCGACTTCGACGAGCGTCGGCGCGGCGATGTCATCCGGTACACCACCGAGAAGTGGGGCGAGGACAAGGTCGCCCAGATCGTCACCTACGGCACCATCAAGGCGAAGGCCGCGATCAAGGACTCCGCCCGTGTCCTCGGCTACCCGTACGCGCTCGGCGACCGCATCACCAAGGCGATGCCGCCGGCCGTCATGGGCAAGGACATCCCGCTGTCGGGCATCTTCGACTCGCAGCACAAGCGTTACGGCGAGGCGGGCGAGATCCGCGGCCTGTACGAGGCCGAGGCCGACGTCAAGAAGGTCATCGACACCGCACGCGGCCTGGAAGGGCTGATCCGCCAGGCGGGCGTTCACGCGGCCGGCGTCATCATGTCGGCCGAGCCTCTCACCGACCACATTCCACTGTGGAAGCGCGAGGCAGACGGCGCCATCATCACGCAGTTCGACTACCCGACCTGCGAGACGCTCGGCCTGCTCAAGATGGACTTCCTGGGGCTGCGCAACCTCACCGTCATCGACGACGCGATCAACAACATCGCGGCCAACCGCGGCGACACCCTCGACCTGGAGACGCTCGGCCTCGACGACAAGGCCACCTACGAGCTGCTGGCCCGCGGCGACACGCTGGGCGTGTTCCAGCTCGACGGCGGGCCGATGCGTTCGCTGCTGCGCTCGATGGTCCCCGACAACTTCGAGGACATCTCGGCGGTACTCGCGCTGTACCGGCCGGGCCCGATGGGCGCCAACGCCCACAACGACTACGCCGACCGCAAGAACGGGCGCAAGCCCGTCGTGCCGATCCACCCCGAGCTGGAGGAGCCGCTCAAGGAGATCCTCGGCGACACGCACGGCCTGATCGTGTACCAGGAGCAGGTCATGGCCGTCGCGCAGAAGCTCGCCGGCTACTCCCTCGGCGCCGCCGACCTGCTCCGCCGCGCGATGGGCAAGAAGAAGAAGGAGATCCTCGACAAGGAGTACGTGCCGTTCCGCGACGGCATGAAGGCCAACGGGTTCTCCGACGCCGCCATCAAGGCCCTGTGGGACATCCTCGTCCCGTTCTCCGACTACGCGTTCAACAAGGCCCACACCGCCGGCTACGGCCTCGTGTCCTACTGGACCGCCTACCTCAAGGCGAACTACCCGGCCGAGTACATGGCCGGGCTGCTCACCAGCGTCCGGGACGACAAGGACAAGAGCGCGATCTACCTCAACGAGTGCCGGAAGATGGGCATCAAGGTGCTCCCGCCCGACGTCAACGAGTCGGACGCGAACTTCACCCCGCGGGGCACCGACATCCGGTTCGGCCTCACCGCCATCCGCAACGTCGGCGCGAACGTCGTCGCCTCGATCGTCGCCAGCCGCGGCGAGAAGGGACGGTTCACCGACTTCTACGACTTCCTCCGCAAGGTCGACGCGGTGGTGTGCAACAAGAAGACGGTGGAATCGCTGATCAAGTCCGGCGCGTTCGACGAGCTCGGCGCCACCCGCCGCGGGCTGCTCGCCGTTCACGCCGACGCGATCGACGCGTTCATGGACACGAAGCGCAACGAGGCCATCGGCCAGTTCGACCTGTTCGGCGGCGGCTTCGGCGACGACGACGCAGACGGCGCAGTCGACCATCACCGTCACGCCGCCGATCCCCACCGGCGAGTGGGACAAGTCCGACCTGCTCGCGTTCGAGCGCGAGATGCTCGGCCTGTACGTCTCCGACCACCCGCTGTTCGGCGTCGAGCACCTGCTCGCGGCGCAGGCCGACACGACGGTCGCGGGCCTGTCCGACGAGGCGATCACCGACGGCAAGGTCGTCACGGTCGCGGGCATCCTCTCGGGCGTCACCCGCAAGGTCACCAAGCAGGGCAAGTCCTGGGCGATGGCCAACCTGGAGGACCTCGAAGGCGCGGTCGAGGTGCTGTTCTTCCCGAACACGTACGAGCTGATCGGGCACCACCTCGCCGAGGACGCCGTCGTCGCGGTCAAGGGCCGGGTCGACCGCCGCGACGACGTGCCGCGCGTCATGGCGATGGACCTCAAGCTGCTCGACGTCAGCGTGGCCGAGGACGCCCGTGGCCCCGTCGTGGTGTCCGTGCCGGCGCAGCGGTGCACGCCGCCGCTGGTCGAACGGCTGCGAGAGGTGCTCGCCACCCACCCAGGCACCACCGACGTCCACCTCCACCTGCTCAACGGCGACCGCACGACGCCGCTGCGGCTGAGCGACGGGCTGCGGGTCAACCCGACCCCGGCGCTGATGGCGGACCTCAAACAATTGCTCGGGCCGGCAGGCGTGGCAGGCTGAGGTCCTGGGCGCTCCGAGGTCTCTGGGCTGCTCGAACCGGACTGTCCGGATGGCGGCGCCCAAACTGGACGCTTGATAGCACCACTTTCCGACAGTTGAGTGAACCGGTGAGGAGCAGGCGTGAAGGCGGCGGTATTGGCCGGGACGGGGCTTGGTCGCGGTATCGCGCTTCGCGGCACCGTGTGGCCCGGCGGCGAGGTCGAGCCGTACGAAGGCCTCGTCGTCGTGGGTGGCGACGGGAGGGTCGCCGAGCTGGCGCCCGCCGGCGCGCTCGCGCTGGGCACAGACCTCCTGATGCTCGGCGGGGCCCGGTGCTGGATCGGGCCCGGGCTGATCGACGCCCACGTCCACCTCGCGTTCGGCACGCGTGCTGACGCGATCCGGGGCGGGCTGGTGTCGGTCCGCGACCTTGGCGCGCCCCCGGCTGACGCGCGTCGCTGGCGCACGCTCGTCCGCCCGCCGGCTGGATCGCCGGCCGTAGCGGTCGCCGGCCCGATCGTCACCGCGCCCGGCGGGTACCCGTCGAACACGTGGGGCGCGCAGGGGTTCGCAACCTACGCCGACGGGCCGGAGCAGGCCGTCCGCACGGTCCGCGAGCTGGTCATGAGCGGCGTCGACCTGGTGAAGGTCGCGCTGGAGCCGGCCGGCGGAGCGCCGGTGCCTAGTCCGGCCACGGTGCGGGCGGTGGTCGAGGCCGCGCACTCCGCCGGGCTGGCGGTGACGGCGCATGCGCTCACCGCGGACATGGTCATCCGCGCGCTCGACGCCGGCGTGGACGAGCTGTGCCACACGCCGACCGAGCGGCTCAACGATGCGCTCGTCGACCGGATCGCCGAGGCGGGGATCCCGGTCGTCTCCACCCTGCAGACGTTCTTCTCCGGCGGCAACGGCCGGGACGCGGCCCGCAACGCGGCTGCCCTGCAGCGTGCCGGCGTCCCGCTGATCTACGGCACAGATCTCGGCAACACAGGCACCCGCGGTGGCGTCGACCCGCGCGAGCTGGACCGGCTCGCCGACACCGGCCTCGGTCGCATCGGCGCGCTCCGGGCCGCCACCGATCTCGCTGCCCGTGCTCACGGGATACGTGGACGGTCGGGGCGGATCGAGGTCGGGGCCCCAGCCGCGCTGGTGCTGCTCAGCGCCGATCCGCTCGTGGAACCGGGTGTGTGGCGCTCGCCGCTGGCCGTGATCGCCGACGGTCGGATCGTGCGGCCCTAGGGCAACCCGAACCCGGCTCGATCGGAACCGGACTTTAGGGGCATACGGCGGGCGTTGGTAGCCTCGTGCTTCCCGACGTTCCCGTTTCGGGGAGCGGTGGTTGCGGGCCGCGCACCGGCAACCCGCGCGTCGATGTGCGAGGCTCGGTGTCTGGACGAACACCGGAAGGGCAGATGAGCGACATTCACGAAGGCGGCGCCGCGCAGCGGTCGGGCGAACCGGCTGCCGCGCCGATCACGGCCGAGCCGTCCGTGAACGGGCGGGGATCGGCCGACGGCACCGCGCACGTGCCTGGTGACAGCACCGCGCCGCTGGTGGACGCGCACGGCCCGGCCGACGGTGGCGCGCACGTGCCGGCTGACGGCACCGCGCACGGACCCGCGCTCCCCGGGACGCCGTGGCCGCCGTTCGCCCTGCCGCGCCGCCCCGCACCCGTCACCTGGAGGGACGCGGCGGTCGCGCTCGCCGTGGCGCTCGTGGTCGCCGCGCTCGGTGCGCCACTCGCGCTGCTCTGGGCGGCGATCGGTCCGCACGCCGAGATCGTGAGGGTCGAGGGCGGTCCCACCCTGGACGATTACAACACGGAGGCGTTCGTCGGCGGCGACGTCACGTTCGGCGCGATCGCTGTCGGCATGGGCGTCGTCATCGGTGCCGGCGCGTGGATGCTGCGCAGGTGGCGTGGCCCCGCGGTGGTCGTGGCGCTGGCCGTCGGCAGCATCGCCGGTGCCTGGATCACCTGGAAGCTAGGCCAGCGGATCGGGCTCGCCGAGTACCGCGAGCTGCTCGACACGGCCCAGGTGGGCGACGAGTTCGAGCAGCCGGTGAAGCTGCGCGCCCATGGGCTGCTGTACCTCCAGGCCACGGTCGCCGTGATCGTCTACGTGGTCAACGCGGCGTGGTCGCACCGTCCGGACCTGGGCGCGGGGCAGCGCCACCCGGGCGCCCCGACGTCGCCCGGCGGCTACCCGCCGGTCAGTTCGGACACATCGGCACCCGCAGCTCCGCCAGCGGCACCGGCACCGCCCGGAGCCTCGACAGCATCGTCACCTCCCGCTTGAGCAACTGCAGCTCGCGCCGCAGCCGGTCGATGGTGGTCGGTGCGGCCAGCAGGCTCTGCCGGTCGTCCAAAGTGAACGGTGCGGCGGCCGCGACGAGGTTCGCGACCAGCTGCGGATCGTCGGGCAGCGGGTAGTCGCCGCCGGGTCCGGCCGTCGCAGGGTCACGCTCGCGGAGCAGCTGCCGGCACGCGAGGAACAGCTCGCCGACGCTGCGGGCGAGCAGCGCGAGCAGCGCGGGGTCGCGCTCGTCGTCGCCATCGCCGAGCCAGGCCACAGATCCCGACAGGTACGGATCGCCGCCGGGGTCGATGTCGTGCAGCTGGAACCGGCGCCGCCCCACCGAGACGATGTCGTATCGGCCGTCGTCGTACGGCGTGACCTGGCGCAGCTCCGCCGTGCAGCCGACATCGTGCAGCGCGCGGACCCCGTCCTCGCCGACCTCCCAGCCCTGCCGTATCGCGACGACGCCGAACTCACGCTCCCCGCCGTCGACCATGAGCGCGCGGACCAGTGCTCGGTACCGCGGCTCGAACACGTGAAGTGGCAGCACGACCCCGGGAAACAGCACCGTGCCCAGCGGAAACAGCGGTATGCGTATCCGGATCACCCACACAGAGTAGGGCCGCGGCCACTCCCGCGCCCGGTGAAGTCCTGGCAGTAAGCCGTCCGCCCATAGGTGCCCGCCGCTGTACTCGTCGCAAGAGGTGTGCGCCGCGCCACAGCCTGACCAGCCCGTGAGATCCGGTAACGGAGTCACAGACGGTTGTCCCTAGACTTGTGGGGTGCTGACCCGAATCGACCTTCGGGGGTCCGCAACGGACCCGCGTGAGGTGCTGCCGCGCGCCGAACTGGACGTGGACGCCGCCGTTGAGCGGATCCGCCCGGTCGTCGAGGCCGTGCGCGAGCATGGGGTCACCGCGCTGGTCGAGGCCACGCGGCGGTTCGACGGCGTCGAACTGCGACGACATCCGTGTGCCGGCCGAGGCGCTTCAGGAGGCCCTCGCCGATCTCGACCCCGCCGTCAAGGCCGCGCTGGAGGAGGCGATCCGGCGCACCCGGCTCGTCCACGCCGACCAGCGGCGCAGCGACGTCGAGACGAAGGTCGTCCCGGGCGGCACCGTCACCGAGCGGTGGCTGCCCGTCGACCGGGTCGGGCTGTACGTGCCGGGCGGGCTCGCGGTCTACCCGTCCAGCGTCGTGATGAACGTGGTCCCCGCGCAGATCGCCGGGGTTCCGTCGCTGGCCGTCGCGTCTCCGCCGCAGAAGGAGTTCGGCGGCCGCCCGCACCCGGCGATCCTGGCGGCGTGCGCGCTGCTCGGCGTCGACGAGGTGTACGCGGTGGGCGGCGCCCAGGCGATCGCGATGTTCGCCTACGGCGCGGGGGAGTGCCGCCCGGTCGACCTGGTCACCGGGCCGGGCAACATCTACGTCGCGGCGGCGAAGCGGCTGCTGCGCGGCGTCATCGGGATCGACGCCGAGGCGGGCCCGACCGAGATCGCGATCCTCGCCGACGACACCGCCGACCCGCGGCACGTCGCCGCCGACCTGATCAGCCAGGCCGAGCATGACCCGCTGGCCTGCTCGGTGCTCGTCACCGACTCCGAGGAGCTGCTGTCGGCGGTCGAGGTGGAACTGGCCGCCCAGGTCGCGGCCACCAAGCACGTCGAGCGCATCACCAGCGCGCTCACCGGCAGGCAGTCCGGCGCGATCCTCGTCGACGGCATCGACCACGGCCTCACCGTCGTCGACGCGTATGCGGCCGAGCACCTGGAGATCCAGACCGCCGACGCCCGGGACGTCGCCCTGCGCGTACGCAACGCTGGCGCGATCTTCGTCGGCCCGCACTCGCCCGTCTCGCTCGGCGACTACTGCGCCGGCTCCAACCACGTGCTGCCCACCGGCGGCTGCGCGCGGCACTCGTCGGGCCTGTCGGTGCAGTCGTTCCTGCGCGGCGTCCACCTCGTGGAGTACACCGAGGAGGCGCTGCGCGAGGTCGCCGGCCACGTGATGACGCTCGCCGACGCCGAGGACCTGCCGGCTCACGGCGCCGCTGTCCGGGTCCGGCTCAGGTGACGCGCTCGCGAGCCAGCCGCGGTTCAATCCTGCAGTCCAGACGGCGGAATGCAACCGCACGAAGGATCTGCCGCTGCGGGAGGACCTGATCGGCGTCGAGCCGTACGGGGCGCCGCAGCTCGACGTGCCGGTCGCGCTGAACACCAACGAGAACTCGTACCCGGTGCCGCAGCCGGTGGTGGAGGCGATCGTCGAGGCGGTGCGTGCGGAGGCCGCCGGTCTCAACCGGTATCCCGGACCGGGAGGCGGTCGAGCTGCGGGGATGCCTCGCGGCGTACCTCGGCCACGGCCTGACCACCGAGAACGTGTGGGCCGCCAACGGGTCGAACGAGGTGCTGCAGCAACTGCTCCAGGCGTTCGCCGGACCGGGCCGCACCGCGCTCGGCTTCACCCCGGCGTACTCGATGCACCCGATCCTGTCGCAGGGCACCGGCACCCGCTGGATCGACGGGCGGCGCGCCGACGACTTCACCGTCACGGCCGACGCCGCCGCGAAGCAGATCGTGGAACACGCGCCGGACGTCGTCTTCCTCTGCTCCCCGAACAACCCCACCGGCACCGCGCTCGGTATGGACGTGATCGAGGCCGCGCTCGACGTCGCGCCCGGCATGGTGGTCGTCGACGAGGCGTATGCGGAGTTCGCCCGCGAGGGCACGCCGAGCGCGCTGACGCAGCTGCCCGGGCACCCGCGGCTCGTGGTTACCCGCACGATGAGCAAGGCGTTCGCGCTGGCCGGCGCACGCCTCGGCTACCTCGCCGCGGATCCCGCCGTGGTGGACGCGGTGCGTCTCGTCCGGCTGCCGTACCACCTCTCCGCGCTCACGCAGGCGGCCGCGCGCGCCGCCCTGGCCCACGCGGATCTGCTGCTGTCCACGGTCGAGGCGATCAAGGTGCAGCGCGACCGGCTGGTCACGGAGATCACGAATCGCGGGCTCACCGTCGTCCCGAGCGATGCGAATTTTGTTCTGTTCGGTGGTCTTTTCGACCACCGAGCGGTTTGGCGCGGCCTGCTGGATCGTGGTGTGCTCATCCGGGATGTCGGGTTGCCCGGCTGGCTGCGGGTCACCGCGGGCACCCCCGAGGAGGTCACGGCCTTTCTGGCCGCTCTCGACGAGGCACTACCGCAGGAGGAGCAGGAATGAGCCGCACCGGTCGGGTGGAGCGGGCCACGCACGAGTCGAAGGTTCTGGTCGAGATCGATCTGGACGGCTCGGGCACGGTCGACGTCGAGACCGGGGTCGGCTTCTACGACCACATGCTCAACCAGCTCGGCAAGCACGCCGGCTTCGACCTCACCGTCCACACCCTCGGTGACCTGCACATCGACGCGCACCACACGGTGGAGGACACCGCGATCGCGCTCGGCGAGGCCTTCAAGCAGGCGCTCGGCGACAAGGCCGGCATCCGCCGCTTCGGCGACGCGCTGGTGCCGCTCGACGAGTGCCTCGTGCAGGTGGCGGTCGACCTGTCCGGGCGTCCGTACCTGGTCCACGAGGACGCGCCGGTGATGGACACCGCCGTCATCGGCCGGATGTTCCCCGGCACCCTGGTGCGGCACGTCTGGGAGGCGTTCACGTTCAACGCGTCGATCGCGATGCACATCTCGGTCAAGTCCGGCCGCGACGCGCACCACATCGCGGAGGCGCAGTTCAAGGCGGTGGCGCGGGCGCTGCGCGACGCCACGGCGCTCGACCCGCGGGTGCGCGGCATCCCCAGCACCAAGGGCAGGTTGTAGTGCGCACCGACGAGAACGCAGTCGGGTCGGCGGCTGGCGCCGCCGCGGCCGGTCAGTGCCCCGTGGGTGGGTGCTCTTAGTGTCCATCGGCCTGTTCGCCCTGGCCGGGTTTCTCGGCGGCGGCGCGTACACACTGGTCAAGAACGGGTCCAGCAAGATCGCGGCGGGCGTCGTCGGTGCGCTCGCCGTTCTCGCCGCGGTAGGTGGTGTGCTGTGGCTGTGAAGGTCGTCGTCCTCGACTACGGCTCCGGCAACCTGCGCTCGGCCGAGCGGGCGCTCGCCCGTACCGGCGCCGACGTCACGGTCACGTCGGACCTGCATGACGCCGCGGCAGCCGACGGGCTCGTCGTGCCTGGTGTCGGTGCGTACGCCGCCTGCATGGCCGGGGTCGAGGAGTTGCGCGCCGGCCCGGTGATCGCCGAGCGGGTCGCGGCCGAACGTCCGGTGCTCGGCATCTGCGTCGGCATGCAGATCCTGTTCGACCGCGGCGACGAGCACGGCGTCGTCACCAAGGGCCTCGGGCTGCTCCCGGGCGAGGTGCGCCGGCTACGCGCCGACCGCGTGCCGCACATGGGCTGGAACACGGTCACGCCCGCGCCCGGTAGCGCGTTGTTCGCCGGCATGGCCCCGGGCACGCGGTTCTACTTCGTCCACTCGTACGCGGCTCCCGAGACTGCGGGACTGGTCACGACCGCCGAGCACGGCGAACCGTTCGTGGCCGCCGTCGAAATCGGTGCGCTCGCCGCGACGCAGTTCCACCCCGAGAAGTCCGGCGACGCGGGTGCGGAGCTGCTCGCCAACTGGGTGCGGGGGCTGACGTGATCGCCCCGCGTCACGAACCGGACTGTCCGGGAAGCGGTCCTCAAACCGGGCGCTGGATGCCGCCATTTCCCCGACAGTTGGGGCTCAGGCGGGAGGCTGTCGTGAGCCGCGAGCGCGCTCAGCGGCGCGCCGCCCGCCAAGCCGAGGCGGAGCAGCGGCAGGCCGAGGCCCGGCGCCGCGCTGCCCGGTCGGCGCGCCGGCGGGCGTTGCGCGAGCGGATCCTGCCGCGCCGCCGCCGCACCGGCCGCCTGTCGAGCCGCCGCAACCGCGCGCAGTTCGCGGGGATCGCAGTCGGTGTCACCGTCGCCGCTCATCGTCGCCTGGTACGCCGTCGACTCGTGGCCCGAGCGGCTCGCGGCCACCGTGCTCGCGCTGCTGGCCCTGCCCGCCATCGTCACCCTCACCCTGGACCGGAGTACCCGCTAGCCATGACTGTGTTGCCCGCCGACCTCCTGCGCTCCGCTCCTCGCTCCTTCGTCGCTGCGATGCTCACTCCGGAGGTCGTCTCATGACGTCTGCCCGCCGACGTCCTGCGCTCCGCTCCTCGCTCCTTCGTCGCTGCGATGCTCACTCCGGAGGCCGTCTCATGACGTCGCTGATCCTCCTGCCCGCCGTCGACGTCGCCGCCGGCCAGGCCGTCCGTCTCGTGCAGGGCGCCGCCGGCACCGAGACCTCCTACGGCGAACCGCTCGACGCCGCGCTGGCGTGGCAGCGGGACGGTGCGGAGTGGATCCACCTGGTCGACCTCGATGCCGCGTTCGGCCGGGGATCCAACCGCGAGCTCATCGCGGACGTCGTGAAGCGCATGGACGTGAAGGTCGAGCTGTCCGGCGGGATCCGCGACGACGAGTCGCTGCGCGCCGCCCTGGCCACCGGCTGCGCACGGGTCAACATCGGCACCGCCGCGCTGGAGGATCCGGAGTGGTGCGCGAAGGCGATCGCCGAGCACGGTGACGCGATCGCCGTCGGGCTCGACGTCCGTGGCACCACGCTCTCCGCCCGCGGCTGGACCCGCGACGGCGGCGAGCTGTTCGAGGTGCTCGCCCGGCTCGACTCCGAGGGCTGCGCGCGGTACGTCGTCACCGACGTGAACAAGGACGGCATGCTCTCCGGCCCCAACCTGGACCTGCTGCGGGACGTGTGCGCGGCCACCGACCGCCCGGTGATCGCGTCGGGCGGCGTCTCCAGCCTGGACGACCTGCGCGCCATCGGCGGCCTGGTACCGCTGGGCGTCGAGGGCGCGATCGTCGGCAAGGCGCTCTACGCCGGCGCGTTCACCCTGCCCGAGGCGCTGGCGGCTGTGTCGTGAGTATGCGGCGGGTGTCGTCCGGCGGTCCCTGGGAGGACGTGATCGGCTACTCCCGCGCGGTGCTCGCCGGCCCATGGGCGCTGACCGCCGGCTGCACGTCCACTGTGGACGGCGAAGTGACGAACGTGGACGACGCACACGGCCAGGCGGTGCAGGCTTTCGGGATCGCGTTGACGGCCCTGTCCGAGCTTGGCGTCGATGTCGAACACGTCGTCCGCACCCGGATGTACGTCACGGACATCTCGCTCGCCGACGACGTGGGCCGGGCACACTCCGAGCTGTTCGGCGCGGTCCGGCCCGTGGCCACCATGGTCGAAGTTGGCCGCCTTGCCCACCCGGACCACCTGGTCGAGGTCGAAGTCGAGGCGTACCTGCCATGACCGTTGCTGTCAGGGTCATCCCGTGCCTGGACGTGGACGCCGGCCGGGTCGTCAAGGGCGTCAACTTCACTGATCTCCGTGACGCCGGTGATCCGGTCGAGCTGGCCCGTGCCTACGACGCAGCCGGCGCCGACGAGCTGACGTTCCTCGACATCACCGCGTCGTCCAGCGACCGTGCGACCACGTTCGACGTCGTGCGGCGTACCGCCGAGTGCGTGTTCATCCCGCTCGACGGTCGGCGGCGGCGTCCGCAGTGTGGCCGATGTGGACGCGCTGCTGCGCGCCGGTGCGGACAAGGTCGGCGTGAACACCGCCGCGATCGCCCGGCCCCAGCTGCTGCGCGAGCTGTCGCAGCGGTTCGGCGCTCAGTGCATCGTGCTGTCCGTGGACGCCCGCCGGGTCGTGGACGGCCCGCCGACGCCCAGCGGGTACGAGGTGACGACCCACGGCGGCCGGCGCGGCACCGGCATCGACGCCGTCGAGTGGGCGGCCCGCGGCCAGGAGCTGGGCGTCGGCGAGATCCTGCTCAACTCGATGGACGGCGACGGCACCAAGGACGGTTACGACCTGCCGATGATCCGTGCGGTGCGGGCCGCCGTCGACGTGCCGGTGATCGCCAGCGGCGGCGCGGGCACTGTGGAACACTTCGCGCCCGCGGTCGACGCCGGTGCCGACGCGGTGCTCGCCGCGAGCGTCTTCCACTTCGGCGAGCTGAGCATCGGCGAGGTCAAAGACGCGCTACGGGCGGGTGGCCACCCGGTGCGCTAAGAGCGCCCGGCGGCCGGGTCCGGCGCAGCCGGCCAGCGCCCTACCGGTGGATGCTCTCAATGCGTGGTGTTCGCGGAAATCGCGCGCGCCGCTGCGGCGCGCGCGATTTCCGCGAACACACTGTTCAGAGCGCGATGATCCGCTGGAACACCGCGCGGTACCGCACGAGCGTGGCCCGCATGTCCTCGGTCGCTGAGTCGGGTGCGTCCCGCCAGCCCTCACCGAGCGTGCGCTGGCGCTCTTGCAACGCGGCGTTGAGCGCACCGACGACCTCGCCGATCAGCTCATCCGCCGAGCGGACCGCCGTCGTCGGGTCGTCCACGAAGGACGCCTGCACCTCGCGCCACCGGTCGCGGAATCCGCTCGCCTGGTCGTCGGCGAACACGCGGTCGTCATCGAGGTCGTCGTGGTCGTGAGGCTTGGCCGTCGCGTCAGGTTCGCCAGGCGCCGAAGCTTCGGCGGTGTCGGCCGCGGTGCCGCTCGGCCCGGCGGTGGTTGTCTCAGGAACGGTGTCGCTCGGCACGGTCGTGCGCCCCGGGTGCGGTGCCGTCGAGGGACGTAGTGCCGTCCGGGCTGGTGCCGCCGAGCGGACCGCTCGGCGGCGCGCTGCTCTCGGCCGGCTGGTCCAGCGGCCCCGGTGAAACGGAGTCGCGCGGCTGCTCGTCGGGAATCGCTCCGGGCGGCGCCTCGGCGACACCGATCGCCGGTTCGTCGACGTTGTCCCGGTCGGTGGTCGTCCCGGCCGGTGGTGTCCCGGCCGAACTCGTCGCCAGTGGTGTCCCGATCGGTCGTGTCTCGGTCGATGGTGTCCCGGCCGAACTCGTCCCCGGCCGTCTCCCGGCCGGTGGTGTCTCGGTCGGTCGTGTCCACATCGGTCTCGTCGCGGTCGACCTGGTCGGGGGGCGGTTCGCCCGGTCCGTCGTCGCGTTTCATGCCGGGCGGCCAGTCGGCCGGCGTCTCGTCGGCTCCGGTCGGCTCGGCGCGGTCCGGGTCGACCGCGTCGCCGCGCTCCGGATCGAGCGCGTGCCGCGGGTTGGTGGTGGTAGCGCCGTCGCGGATCTGGTTGTCACGCATGGTGTACTCCGTCCCGGATCTCAGCGGCCGTGCTGGTTGTTGGCGCGGCTGCCGTCACGTGCGGTGCCGTCTGTGGTGCGTGCGGTCTCGTCTGTGGTGCGTGCGGTGCCGTCTGTGGTGTGTGCGGCGCCGTCTGTGCTGCGTGCGGTGCCGTCAGTGGTGTGTGCGGTACCGAGCAGGTCGTCGAAGAGCGCGCGATAGTGGACCATCGCCTGCCGAAGGTCCTCGGTCGTGGCCTCGTGGGAGCGGCGGCGTTCGTTGACGGTGTGCGCCGAGCGGTAGTGGTCCAGCGTGCGGGCGTGTTCCACCGACAGGTCGTCGAGGCGCTGCCGGTAGTCGTCCGTGGGGTAGCCGCGTTCGCCCATGACGATGGTGACCAGGCGATCAGCCTCACCGACCGCTTCCTCGGGCGAGTCGACGAACTGTTCCTGCACGCTTGTCCACTGCTGGGCGTACCGAGCGCGGACCTCGGGGACGAGCTCGGTGAGCTCGAGCTGGTCGTGGCGCCGCTCGCGTTCGGCCAGTTCTTGTTCGGCGCGGCGGCGGCTGCCGGCGTCCTCGACGGTGCGGTTGTACTCGGGACCGAACGTCTCGCGCAGATGGCGGTGGCGCCGCTGTTGACGGACAAACAGGACGATACCGACGATGACGAGCGCCAGAACCACCGCTACGATAACGGCGATCACAGCCTCATTCGACATGGGGAACCTCCAGGGGAGTGCCGTTCTCCTGAGATTGCCCGTAGAGAGCGCCGCGAAACTCGGGCTAGGCGACGAGCTGCGTGGTGTCGCCTGTGGAGCCCCCGCTCAGGTCGCGCAGTTCGGCCGCGAGCGCGGTGAAGACGTTCGGGTCGGTGACCAGCCCGCCGTGGCTGGTGCTGACCTCGTGGTGGCGGGCGGACGGGTCGAGGCTGGCGCGCCACCCGACCATCTCGTCGTTGCGCGAGTAGACGCTGAGGAACGGGACGCCGGCCGGGAACGGCCCGATGATGTCGGAGCGCAGCCGCTCGCAGCAGGATCCCCACAGGCAGCGGATGCTGAACACGCCCGGCGCTCCCAGCGTGCCCATCGTCCCGAGCGCGTAGACCTGGAGCCGCAGCAGCGGGTGCACATCGCGCAGATCGCTGCGTAGCGGGCTGCCCAGCGTGATCAGGCCGCGAACCAGTTCGGGATGGCGGACCGCCACCGCGCGCGAGAACTGCCCGCCGCGGCTGTACCCGAGGAGCACGGGCGGCGTGCCGGTGGCCTCGGCCAGGTCCCGCGCGGTCTCCGCGACGATGCGGACGCCCTCCTCGCCGCAGCCCACGCCCAGCCCGGTGGGCGCGAGCACGGTGCGGCAGCCGATCCGCTCAAGCCATTCCCGCAGGACGCTGAGCAGCAACGGCGACGCTGTGAGCAGGCCACCGACGAGCACCACCGGCAGCCCGGCGGTGTCTACACGGGGATCGCGCCAGATCGTGTGAGACCGCACCTCGCCCCGTCGCACGATCGAGCGCGCGTCGCCGGCGAACGGGACGCGCAGCCGCTCGGCCGCGTTCGTGACCGCCGTGCCGACCTCGGCGAGAGCCCGGGAAGGAGTGCACATGATGGGCCTCCTCCTCACGGGTCGTCCGACGAGTTGCTGGTGTCTCTAATACGAGTGGACGAGTCTGGAAGTTCGATACGTTCAGCTGCTGTCCGGAATGCGACATTGCCCGCTTCGGCCGCCGGCAAAACCAGTAGGTCGATCACGGACCGAGCCGTACGGTCGCCGCATGACGTCCCAGGAGCACAAAATCATCGTCGAAGGCGGCCACATATACGCGGAAGAGATCGGCGATGGACCGCCAGTCCTGCTCTCGCATGCGGGGGTCACGGATCGTCGCGTCTGGGATCCGCTCCTGCCCGCACTCGCCGACCGGTACCGCGTGATCCGCTACGACTTCCGGGGCTACGGTCGTTCACCCCGCCCGACCGGCCCGTACTCACTGGTCACGGACGCTCTCGCGGTGCTCGACCAGCTCGACGTCGACCGTGCGCACCTCGTCGGGCTGAGCCTGGGCGCGGCGACCAGCCTGGACCTTGCCCTGCGCGATCCGGCCCGGGTCGCCACGCTGACCCTGGTCGCGCCCGGTCTCAGCGGCTTCGACTGGCCCCGCCTCCCCGGTTATGAGGAGCGCAGTGCGGCGTTCGAGCGCGGCGATCTCGCGGGCGTCACCGACGGACTCATCGCGCTGTGGGCGCCGCTGTCGAACGGCGACGACTTCGCCGCGACGCTGATCCGCGATCAGATCGACTTTCTCCTAGGGGACGATCTGGAGGTCGACGAGCCGTCGGCGATCCCGCGTCTCGCCGAGGTGACGGCGCCGACGCTAGTGGTGCTCGGCGCCGACGATCTCGACGTGATCACTGAGATCGGCGACCTGCTGGCGGCGAGGATCCCCAACGCGCGGCGCGTGATGCTGGACGGCGCCGACCACATCCTGCCGCTGCGGGTTCCTGACGAGCTGGCATCGTTGCTCGCGGAACACCTCGGCGCGCGTTGAGTGTGGTTTCGAGGGTGCCCGGGCGTGCCCGACCCTCGAAACTCCACAACTCGATGGTGGCTCAGATCCGCAGCGGGGCCTTGGCGAGCGTGTCGACCGCGTCCCGGTCACCCTGGGCGTCCACCCGGGCGACGGCCTGGCGCCCGGAGCAGTACAGGACCAGCTCGCTCGGCGCCGCGGTCACCGTCACCAGCGGCTCCGTGGACTTCGCGGTCACCTCGCGCCCGTCCTGCGTGCGCAGCCGTACCCCGACCGGTGCGGAGCGGAGCATCAGCTTGGCGCTCGCCTTGAGCCGGTTCCAGAGCGAGTCCTCCAGGCTGCGCGGGATCGCGCGCGGCGTCCAGCCGGGCTGCGCGCGCCGCACGTCCTCGTGGTGGATGTAGAACTCCACGGTGTTGCTCGCCGACTCCAGGAACGGCAACCCGACGGGGCTCCACACCGGCGGTCCCTGCCGGAGCTGCGCGAGCAGTTCAAGGTATCCGGCTTCCTCGCGGATGCCGCGCCGTACCTTCTCGGTCCAGCCCGCGAGCGCCGGCACGATCAGTCCGGGGCCGGAGTCCGGGCGGCGGTCGCGGGCGACGAGGTGCGCGGCGAGGTCGTAGGTGTCCCAGCCGCCGCAGAGTGTTGGTGCGTCCGGGCCGAGCTCCTCCATCAGGTCGACGAGCGCGGCACGTTCCAGGCGGGAGTGCGGCTTCATGCCCTGAGGGTAGTGGCGCCCCGTGGTGTGAGCCGGGCCACGTATCAGGCGGTCCGGCGGGGAATGCGGTCGAGATTGTCAGACTTGCATGTGACTGTGGTCCGGTCGGTTTGCGCGTGACAAGGGGGAGCAGGGTGGCGAACAGGGTCCGTGCGGATGTGATCCGCCGGGGGCTGCGCATCCTGTGGATCTCCGTCCGCGAGGAGCCGCGCATTTTCGCGGTAAGCGCGGTGGGCTCGGCGTTGTTCGGGTTGATGACGGTCGGCAGCGCGTACGTGCTGGGCTGGATCGCGGGGCGGGTCATCGTCCCGGCGTTCGACTCCGGTGACGTGAAGGCCAGCGCGCTCGGCCTCGCCGCCGCGGCGATCCTGGCGGTGGCCGTGCTCAAGGTCGTCGGCATCCTCGGGCGTCGGCTCGGCGCGGGCATCATGCAGTACCGCCTCCAGGCCACCTACCGCCGCCGCGTCACCCGCAAGTACCTCGACCTGCCGCTCGCGTGGCACCACCGCCACCCCACCGGCTCGCTCCTGTCCAACGCCAACAGCGACGTCGAGGCCGCCTGGTACCCGATCGCGCCGTTCCCGTTCGCCGTCGGTGTCGTGTTCATGGTCGGCGTCGCGGCCACCGCGCTGCTCCTCACCGACTGGATGCTCGCGCTGATCGGGCTGCTGATCTTCCCCGCCGTGTTCGCGCTCAACGTGGCGTACTCGCGACGTATGTCGCCCCGCATGACCCGCGCGCAGCAGCTCCGCGCCGACCTGTCCGCCCTCGCGCACGAGAGCTTCGACGGAGCGCTCGTCGTCAAGACGCTGGGCCGCGAGGCGGCCGAGGCCGAACGTTTCGGCGTGCAGGCCCGCGACCTGCGCGACGCGTTGGTCCAGGCCGGTCGCGTCCGCGGCCTCTTCGACCCGCTGATGGAGGCCCTGCCGAACCTCGGCACGCTGGTGGTGCTGCTGGTCGGAGCCGTCCGGCTACAGGCGGGCGCGGTGAGCGTCCAGGACGTGGTGAGCGTCGCGTTCCTCTTCACCGTCCTCGCGTTCCCGCTCCGGGCGATCGGCTGGGTGCTCGGCGAACTGCCGCGCAGCGTGGTCGGCTGGGACCGGGTACAGCATGTCCTCACCGCCGACGGCTCCATGGTCTTCGGCGACCGTCGGCTCGCCGGCGACAAGCCCGCTGCGCTCGAACTGCGTGACGTGGAGTTCGGCTACGAGGGCGGCGAGCGCGTGCTGCACGACGTCAGCATCGACATCACACCCGGGCGCACTGTCGCCCTGGTCGGTCCCACCGGCTCCGGCAAGTCCACCGTCACCACGCTGGTCAGCCGGCTCGTCGATCCCGACGCGGGCACCGTGCGGATCGACGGCGTCGACGCGAGCGAGCTGGCCGAGGGCGAGGTGAGCGGAGCGGTCGCGCTCGTGCCCCAGACCACGTTCGTCTTCGACGACACCGTCCGGGGCAACGTCACACTCGGTCTCGACGTCGACGACGACACGGTGTGGGCCGCGCTGCGGCTCGCCCAGGCTGAAAGGTTCATCCGCGCGTTGGCCGACGGCCTCGACACGCACGTCGGGGAGCGCGGCACGAGCCTGTCCGGCGGCCAGCGGCAGCGACTCGCGCTGGCGAGGGCGCTCGTGCGGCGGCCCCGGCTGCTCGTGCTCGACGACGCCACCAGCAGCGTCGACCCGGCCGTCGAGGAGGCGATCCTGCGCGGACTGCGCACCGCCGACCTCGCCGCCACGGTGCTCGTCGTGGCGTACCGGCGGGCCACGATCGCGCTGGCTGACGAGGTCGTCTACCTCGAACACGGCCGGGTGCTCGCCCGAGGCAGCCACGCCGACCTGCTCGCCAGCACGCCCGGGTACGCGAACCTCGTCACCGCGTACGAAGAGGCAGAGCGCGAACGTGAGCGGGAACGCGTCGCCGAACTGGCCGATGCGGAGGTGCCGGCATGACAGCCGTCGCTGCCACGGCGCCCGCCGAGGGCGCCTGGCACACGCTGGTGCGCGGCCTGCGGCTCACCCCCGAGGCTCGTGACGGGCTGGCTGCAACGCTGCTGCTCGCGCTGGTCGCCACTGCGGGTCGGGTGATCGTCCCGGTGGCGGTCCAGCAGACGATCGACCGGGGGCTGCGCGCGGCAGGCGGTCCCGACCTGGGCGTCGTTGCCACGTTGACCTCGCTGGCCGCCTTGGCCATCGCGACCACCGCGATCTCGGCGTACTTCATGAACGTCCGGCTTTACCGCACCAGCGAGACGGCGCTCGCCAGCCTGCGCACGCGGGCGTTCCGGCACGTCCACGACCTGTCGATGCTGCATCAGCAGGCGGAGCGGCGCGGCGCGCTGGTGTCGCGCGTCACCAGCGACGTCGACCAGATCAGCCAGTTCGTGCAGTTCGGCGGCATCCTGTTCATCGTCAGCATGGGGCAGTTGCTGCTGGCCAGCGTGCTCATGGTTGTGTACTCGTGGCAGCTCACGCTGGTCGTGTACCTGTGCTTCGTACCGCTGATGCTGTGCGTCCGCCTGTTCCAGCAGCGGCTCGCGGTGGCCTACGGGCGGGTGCGCGAACGGGTCGGCGACATGCTCGGCGCGATCGCCGAGACGGTGGTCGCCGCGCCGGTGATCCGCGCGTACGGCGTGCAGTCGCGCACCGCCGCCCGGCTCGACAGCGCCATCGGCAGCTACCAGCAGGAACAGACTCGGGCACAGCGGGTCAGCGTGTTCGCGTTCTCCACCGGTGAGATCGTCGCGGGCCTCGCCAATGCCGCGGTCGTGGTTGTCGGCGTGCTGCTCGGCGTCGACGGCGACCTCACTGTCGGCGAGCTGACCGCGTTCCTGTTCCTCGTGGCGCTGTTCGTCCAGCCCGTTCAGATCTCCACCGAGGTGCTGAACGAGGCGCAGAACGCGATTGCGGGCTGGCGGCGGGTCCTCGACATCCTCGACACCTCACCGGACGTGGCCGATCCAGGCGAGCGCGGTCGCGACCTGCCCGCAGGGCCGGTAGGGGTCACGTTCCGGCACGTCCACTTCGCGTATCCCGGTGGCCCTGAGGTGCTCAGCGACATCGACCTGACCATCGCGCCACAGACGCGCGTCGCCGTCGTCGGCGAGACCGGCTCGGGCAAGACGACGTTCGCGAAGCTGCTCACGCGCCTCATGGACCCGTCGTCGGGCTCCGTGCTGCTTTCGGGCGTGCCGTTGCGTGACGTGCGGTTCGCGTCGCTGCGTTCGCGGGTGGTGATGGTGCCGCAGGACGGGTTCCTCTTCGACGCCACCGTCGGGGAGAACATCCGGTACGGCCGCCCGGATACCGACGACGCCGACCTCGTGCTCGCCCTCACCGAACTCGGCCTGGCGGAGTGGCTGGAGTCACTGCCCGCCGGGCTGGACAGCCATGTCGGCGAACGCGGCGAGTCGCTCAGCGTCGGCGAGCGTCAGTTGGTGGCGATCGCTCGGGCCTACCTCGCCGATCCGGACCTGCTCGTGCTCGACGAGGCCACCTCGGCTGTCGACCCGGCGACCGAGGTGCGGTTGCAGCGCGCCCTGGACTCGCTCACCCGGGGCCGCACGACGCTCGCGATCGCGCACCGGCTCTCCACCGCCGAGGCCGCCGACGAGGTGATCGTGGTCGACGCGGGGCGCGTGGTGCAGCGCGGTCCGCACAGCGAACTGCTGACGCAGGAGGGCTCACCGTACGCGCGCCTGCATGCGTCGTGGGTGTCCCAGACGCGCTGACGGGCGCCGGCCCCGGCTGGTTGTGGTTTCGTTCGGCGGGCCGGTCTGGCCCGCGTTGTAAGCGGCGCGTCGATTGAATCGGCGCGCCGCTTCACAACGGCAGCTGCTGGCTCACGTCGCCGGGCAGCCGTCGGCGGCCCAGGTCGCCGCCCGTTCGAACAGCGCCCATCCGTTGGCGGTGAGCAGCGGGACGCCGTCACGGTGCAGCGGGAACCCGATCCGGCAGCCAGGCGCGTTCATGCCGCTCATCGCGGCGCCTACCCGGTAGACGAATAGGGTCGACAGGCCGGTCACGGTGGCGACCACCGTGGCGCTGCCGGTGACCGTGCCGTAGCCGAGCGGCACCGAGGCGGTCACGATCTGGACGTTGCCGGTGCGTCCTGCGGCCAACGGATGCGACGGCTGCGTGATCGCGATCGTGTTCTTGCCGGTGGCGCTGTTGGCGCCGACCGCCGTCATCCGCATGTCGCTATAGACGCTGGGCTTCCAGATCAGCACCGGCTGGGTGACGTCCCGCAGCTTGGCGCCCATCACGGTCGACGCGACCGTCTGCGAGATCAGCACGACGTGGTGGCCGGTCGCGTTGGCGGGCGTGACCGTGTTGTCGTCGGCAAGCGTCACGGTGAAGCCGAGCGACTGGAGCCGGCTCCTGAGGGTGGCGTCCGACCCGAGATTCGCCGGGTCGCCGACGACGAACAGTGCGGACCGTCCGGGCGGCGGGGGAGGCGGTGGTGGTGGCGGTGGTGGTGGTTCGGCCGGTCCGCCGTAGTACGGGTCCTGACCCCAGGTGCGCCACGCCGTGGCGGCCGCGGGCGAGCTGTCAGGCTGCCACGGGCACGTGGTCCACGTGAACGGGTCGGCCTCGTACAGCGAGACGCCCTTGAAGACGGCGAACTCCGGCGTCTTGAAGAGGGCCTGCGCGTCGGCGTACCACTGGGCCTTGCGGGTGGGGTTCGCGGAGTCCTCTGCCGAGCCGTACTCGGTGACCCACAGTTCCTCCGACTGGTGCTGCAACCAGAATTGCCGTTGCGGTTCGAGGCTCTGCCGTAGTGGCGTCCACGGTGTATTGATTCCGCTGCGGCAGTTGTACCAGTTGTAGGCGTCCGAGGCGATTCCGTCGACCCACGAATCGCCCGGGTACCACTTCACCGCGTGGCGCCTGTCGGTGGACCCGAGCCAGAATGCGTAGTCGGTCATGATCCACATGTATTTCGCATTGGTGACGCCCTGTTCGCGGAAGATCGTGACCCATTTCCGCCAGGCGTTGATGAATTCTGTCGCGACGCCGAGATCGAGGTTGGTCTGCGCCTCCGGCTCGTGGGTGAACGTCACGTAGATCGGGGCGTTGTAGTCGCGCACGCGCTGCGCCCAGCGCACCAGGTCCTGGTAGAGCGTCGACCCGGGCTGGGCGTTGGCGATGTCGGCCCACTTCACGGGCGTGCCGTTGGTCAGCCTGGCCTTCACCGACATGATCATCGTGTGGTTGGTGTCGCGCAGCCACAGCTCGTACGAGGTGGGCCAGGTCTCGTTCCAGCGGTAGAAGTTGCGGACCGTGTCGAGCTTGCGCCCGGACAACGTTTCGAGTCGCTGAACCGCCTGCTGCTTGCTCTCGCCGGCACGAGGTGACGGATAGGCACCCCATGCCAGCGGTTCGCCGTTCGCGGCGTTCGCTGTCGGGGTAATTCCCACTGTAGCCAGCAATAGCAGGATCAGTACTGGGCAAAGCAGGGTCAATGGCCTCGCGCGACTCATGATCGACTCCCTGGCGCAGAGAATTCGCCCGGACGCTAGCAGTGAATTCATGGACGAGAAATTGGCCGGCCGGTCAGACAAATTTGGCCCGTCTCGACGTATCAGCGCATAGCACATCCGCGGTGGCCCGCCGAAGTTGTCCACATCGACGTTCGTCGTCCACAGATCCGCGTTCGCCGCTGGAGCCCGCATCGGCGGAACGCGACGCTTCCGCATGACCGGGACGGCGAGGAGGCGGCAGGCGATGCGGGCGAAGGACGCGGTCGGTGCGTACGGAGAACGGGTGGCGGCGCGGCATCTGGTCGAGGCGGGGATGGTAGTGCTCGACCGCAACTGGCGGTGTCCCCACGGCGAACTCGACATCGTCGCGCGGGACGGTGTCGCGCTGGTCTTCTGCGAGGTGAAGACGCGGCGCAGCACAGAGTTCGGCGCTCCGGTCGAGGCGCTGGTCCCGGCCAAGGTGCAGCGGCTGCGCCGGCTCGCCGGAATCTGGCTGGCCGATTCGGGCCTGCGGCCGGGGGAGATCCGGTTCGACGTGCTCAGTGTCTTCCCGCAGGACACGGGCGCAGCGCGGATCGAACACCTTCGTGGGGCGTTCTGATGGGCTTCGCGTGCGCCGCGTCGGTGGCACTGGTGGGAATGAAGGGCCACCTCGTCGAGGTCGAGGCGCACCTCGCCCAGGGCCTCCCGGGGTTCGTCATCACCGGCCTGCCCGACCCGTCGGTGGCCGAGGCCAGGGACCGTGTCCGTGCGGCGGTGCTCAACTCCGGCGAGGCGTGGCCGGCTCGCCGGATCACCGTCGGGCTCGGTCCCGCATCGCTGCCGAAGCACGGCAGCGGGTTCGACATCGCCGTGGCGGCGGCCATACTCGCGGCGGCCGGAGTCGCGCCCCCAGACCGGATCGCCGGAGCGGCGCTCGTGGGCGAGTTGGGGCTCGACGGGCGGATCCGGCCCGTACGCGGCGTGCTTCCGGCGGTGATCGCCGCCGCGCGGGCGGGTGTCCGGCGCGTGGTGGTGCCCTCGGAGAACGCTGCCGAGGCGCGACTGGTGCCCGGCGTCGACGTGGTCGGCGTGGCGACGCTGCGCGCGCTCTTGTCGTTTGTCCGGGGCGAATCGCTGCCTCCGGAGGTGCCGATGCCCACCCTCGTGCCTACGGCGGAGTCAACCCCGCCCGACCTTGTCGATGTCGTCGGGCAGGAGACCGGCCGCGGCGCGGTGGAGGTGGCGGCCGCGGGTGGACACCACCTCGCACTCTTCGGACCGCCCGGCGCAGGCAAGACGATGCTCGCCGAACGGCTTCCCGGCGTGCTGCCGCCGCTCGACATCGACGCCGCGCTGGAGGTCACCGCGGTGCATTCGGTGGCCGGCACGCTGCCCGCCGGGTCGCCGTTGATCGAGCGGCCGCCGTACCAGGCTCCGCATCACACCGCGAGCATCGCGGCGCTCGTCGGCGGAGGCACGGGCCTCGCGAAACCCGGCGCTCTGAGCCTGGCGAATCGCGGGGTGTTGTTCCTTGACGAGGCACCGGAGTTTCCGAGCCGGGTACTGGACGCGTTGCGCCAACCGCTGGAACAGGGGGAGGTCGTCATCGCGCGGTCCGGTGGCGTCGCTCGGTATCCGGCGCACGTCCAGCTCGTGCTCGCCGCCAACCCGTGCGCGTGCGCCAGCGCCGCCGGTGACACGGCGTGTATCTGCAGCCCGATGGCGCGCCGCCGCTACCTCGGCCGGATCTCCGGCCCGCTGCTCGACCGGATCGACATCCAGCTGAACCTCGAGCCGGTGAAGGCATCGGCCCTACTCATGGAGGACGTGGACGTGGAAGCGAGTGAGGCGGTGGCCAAGCGGGTCGGCGCCGCCAGGGACGCTGCCGCAGAACGCTGGCGCGGCTGTGGCTGGCGCACCAACGCCGAGGTTCCGGGCGGTGCCCTGCGCGGGCGGTGGCGGCTGCCGAGGGCGGTCACCGCGACGCTCGACCGTCTTGCGGACCGTGGCGAACTCTCCGCCCGAGGCTACGACCGTGTATTGCGGATGGCGTGGACCGTCGCCGACATCGCCGGGAGCACCAGGCCGGCGCCGGAGGATGTCAACGAGGCCACTTTTCTCCGCCTGCGCGGTGCCGTGTGAGCGCAGATGCTCGGCTGGCTCGGGTCGCGCTCGCTCGTGCGGTCGAACCGGGCCATCGCGAGCTCGGCACGCTCGTCACGGCGGTAGGTCCGGTCGAGGCGCTGGACCGGCTCCGTGCCGGTGAGGTGTCAGGCGGACTGCATGCCGCCGCGCGCACCAGGATCGAGGACGCCGACGTGCTCGACCGTGCCGCCGAGGACCTGGCTCGGTGCGAGCGCCTCGGTGGGCGACTCGTGACCCCGGAGGACGCCGAATGGCCATCCACATTGGATGCGCTCGCGGATATCGGTTCCAGCGACGAGCCCCACGTCCTGCCACCGCTCTGCCTCTGGGTGCGCGGCTCCCACCAGCTCTCCGTGACGGCGGAGCGGGCGGTGGCCATCGTTGGTGCGCGGGCGGCCACACCGTACGGCACGCACGTCGCCGGTGAGCTGGGCTACGGCCTGGCCGACCGCGGCTGGGCTGTCGTCTCGGGCGGCGCGTACGGGATCGACGGCGCGGCGCATCGCGGCGCACTGGCCGCCGGCGGCGTGACGATCGCGGTGCTGGCCTGCGGTGTTGACGTGTCGTACCCGGTCGGGCACACGAATCTGCTTGAGCGGATCGCCAACGAAGGCCTCCTCCTGAGCGAGTGGCCGCCCGGATCGACGCCGCAGCGGCACCGGTTCCTGGTCCGTAACCGGGTCATCGCAGCGCTCGGCGCCGGCACGGTCGTTGTCGAGGCTGCGGCCCGCAGCGGCGCACGGATGACCGCCCGTCGCACGCATGAGCTTGGGCGGCCGGTGATGGCGGTGCCGGGTCCGATTACGTCAGCCATGTCGGTCGGCCCGCACGACCTTGTTCGGGACCTTGGCGCCCGCCTTGTCGTGTCCACCGGCCAAGTGGTCGAGGAGGTGGGGCGTCTCGGCGAGGCCACCGATACGGCGCGGCCGGACGATCGGCCGCGTGCGCGCCGCGACGAGTTGGAGCCGCGTGCCGCCCGGATCCTCGACGCGGTGCCGAGGCGCAAGGCGCTGTCCGTCGAGAGAATCGCGGCGAACGCCGGCCTGGCCGCCCGCGACGTCCGCCGCACGCTTCCGAGCCTGGTGCTGCTCGGGCTTGCCGAGGAGGTGGCGAGTGGGTTCCGCCTGACGGAGTCGGCCTGCGTCGAACTCGCGACCCGCCCGACAACGCCCGCGCCGGACCTACGATGAGCGGCGCTGACCGTCCGCCCGCCCGCGCGTTATCGCGGCAGGCGCCGCGTGGCGGTGCTTGACCGGCAGGGAGTCGCGGCGGACGGTCATCACGTGGGAGCGGACGGGAGATCGCAGCGGTCGTCGACTGCGGCTGTGCGGGCCGGTTTACCGCCAGCGCTCGGCGAGGCGGTGTCGGCGTTCGAGCGGCATGTCGCACACGAGGTGGGACGGTCGGCGCACACGGTCCGGGCGTACACCAGCGACGTCGTCAGCTTGCTGGACCACTTGGCGCGGCTCGGTGCGGAGGAGGTGTCGGCCCTCGACCTGCCCGCGCTGCGGAGCTGGCTCGCCCGGCTGCGCACCACAGGCGTCGCACCGGCGACGCTCGCCCGCCGGTCGGCGACTGCCCGGGTCTTCGCCGCCTGGGCGCACCGAGCCGGCATGCTGCCACGGGACGTGGGGCAACTGCTGGGATCACCGAGGACACCGCGGTCGTTGCCGACGGTGCTTCGCGTCGACCAGGCCGCTACGGCGATGCGGGCGGCTCCTGGCGAGGCCGCCGACGGCGCGATCCTCCTGCGCGACCAGGTCGTCTTCGAACTGCTCTACGCCACCGGTGTCCGGGTGGGCGAACTGTGCGGGCTGGACCTCGATCGGGTCGACCGGGAGCGGCGTCTGGTCCGCGTGTTCGGCAAGGGCGCGAAGGAACGCGCGGTTCCCTACGGGGTGCCCGCCGAGGAGGCGCTGACGAGATACCTGAACCATGGCCGACCGGTCCTCGTCACCCACGCGAGCGGTCCGGCGTTGTTGCTCGGCGCGCGTGGCGGGCGGATCGACCCCCGCACGGTGCGGCGGATCGTCCACGCCAGACTTGCCACGATCCCCGACACGCCCGACGTCGGGCCGCACGGATTGCGACACTCCGTGGCGACACATCTCCTGGAAGGTGGCGCAGACCTTCGTTCCGTTCAGGAGCTGCTCGGTCACGCTAGTCTCGCGACGACGCAGATCTACACCCACGTGTCTGTGGAGCGGCTGCGGGCGGCATACCGCCAGGCTCACCCGCGCGCGTGATGGTCGGCGTCGATCGAGGGTCACGACACATCGGGGGGTCGGCTCGTGGGGGCTGGCGACGAGGAGTTGTTGACCGCCCGGCTGTCCCTGCGGCGCCCGACACCCGCTGACATCGACGTCGTGTTCGCGATCCACCGTGACGAGCGAGCCTGCGCGCACAACCCCTCGGACCTGCTGACCACTCGCGCCGCAGCCGAAGACCTCTACCGCCGGTGGGACGAGCACTGGCGGCGCCACGGCTTCGGGTACTGGGTGATCCGCGCTCGCGACGCTCGTGAGCCAGTCGGGTTCTGCGGGATCAAGATCGTGCGGTTCCACGAGCACGACGTCCTCAACCTCTTCTACCGCCTCGCTCCCTCGGCCTGGGGGAACGGGCTGGCGACCGAGGCCGCCACCGCTGTCATCGCCTGGGCCGCAGCACATCGTCCGCGACATCCGGTCGTCGCTCGTGTCCGTCCGGACAACGTCGTTTCGGCGCGCGTGGCGCTCCGGTCCGGGCTCCACCGCGCCGAACACCTGGACAGCGCCGGAGAAGACGGCCTCGATTGGATCTATGCGTCGGGTCAGTTCGGCGCGCGGCAGTGACCAGCGGCAACCTACGCGCAGTGCTGTGCGACCTCGACGGCGTGCTGCGCCACTGGCCGGGCACCAGTGACATCGAGCGCTGGTACGGCCTGGCGCCAGGGTCATTGCTCGCCACCGCCTTCCGCCCCGACCTGCTGGAACCGGCGATCACGGGCGCCGTCACCGACGAACACTGGCGGGCACAGATCGCGGCTGAACTCGGACGGGCCGGCAGCTCGGACGGCGGCGCCGGGACCGCTGCCGGGATCGCTCTGGCTGGGCGAGCCGCGAGCGGCGACGCCGGGACCGCTGCGCCTGGGCGAGCCGCCAGCGGCGACGCCGGGACCGCTCTGCCTGGGCGAGCCGCCAGCGGCGACCGAGCCGCCGCGGCCGTGCAGGAGTGGAGTCGTGGCGTCGGGGAAGTCGACGCGGACGTTCTCGCCTGGCTCGACGCCGTCCGCCGCACAGCACCAGTCGTGCTCGTGACCAACGCGACCACCCGCCTGCAGCAGGACCTGTCGGCGCTAGGCCTGGTCGACCACTTCGACGCGGTCGTCAACTCGTCACGAATCGGCGTGGCGAAGCCGGATCCGCGGCTCCTGGTGCACGCGGCCGGCGTCGTCGGTGCCCCAATCGAGCGGTGCCTGTTCGTCGACGACGCGGCGGCCAACGTCGACGCCGCGCGGCGGCTCGGGATGGTCGGCATCCTGTTCAGGGGGATCGAGACGCTGCCCGACCCCGGTCGTCCCCTTCCAGCGGCAGCAGACGTACCCGGCCGAGGCCAAGCAGGCTGAGCGGGTCGAGGTAGACCTTGCCGTCGCGCAGACCCCAGTGCAGGCACGCCGCCACAGGACAACCCGGGTGTCCGGGGCCGAGCACCCCGAGCGGCGCACCGGCCGTGACCACCTGACCAGCGCGGACCCCAGGCGTCACCGGCTCGTACGTGGTGCGGAGTCCATTGGCGTGGTCGACCGACACGACGCCTCGGCCGGCCACCGAACCTGCATACGCAACCACCCCGGCGCCCGCGCTGCGAACGGTGGCGCCAGGCGTGGCGGCCAGGTCGACGCCACGGTGCCCACGACCGTACGGCGTATCGGGCGGATCGAAGCGGCGGACCACCAGCGGCTGCCCGTCCAGCGGCCAGCGGTACTCCCCGCGGGACCGCTGCTGGGTGGTGGGACCCACGTCGACCAGCGGCCCGACGACCGGTAGCCCCACCATCCGCAGCCCTGACGCCGAGCGCGTGATCGTCGGCAGGCCGGGAGCCGACCGCCCGGCACTAGGCGTCGCCGGTGCGAGAGCAGGGCCGCAGATCACCACCCCGGTCAGCGCCACCGCTGACAGGATCCGCGCGAGTAGTAGCCACATGCGGCGACGATCCCGTGAGGAAGGCGTCTGGCCCAGACATGGCGCGGGATCTGTGGACACGGGAAGCCCATGTGGATAACTCGGGCTGCCCGCCCGGAACATGCTATGGGAACCGCCCGCCCGGAAGCCGCTGCCGAGCCAGCCGCCGGCTGTTCGCGGAAATGTCCGCGACACGCCGCGCACCCGCCCGCGATTTCCCCGAACACCCAGCCCGAGCCCCGGCACGGCGCCGCGCCCGAACACCCAGCCGGGCCCCGGCTCGGCGCCGCGCCCGAACACCCAGGCCCGGGCCCGGCACGGCGCCGCGCCCGAACACCCAGCCCGGCCGCCCCGAACCCACGGCCCCCAAGGCCTCAGCGCAGGTCGTGCAGCCGTTTCACCGCTTCGGCGAGTACGTCGTCCTGCTTGCAGAACGCGAACCGAACCAGCGAGCGCCCCGCTTCGACGTCGTCGTAGAACACCTGCACCGGCACCGCCACGACGCCGCACCGCTCCGGCAGCGAACGGCAGAACGCGAGCCCGTCACCTGAAGCACTGCCGAACGCCGAGATTCCGGCCGTCACGAAGTACGTACCCGCGGGCCGGTGCACGTCGAACCCGGCCTCGGCAAGGCCGGCGCAAAGCAGGTCCCGTTTCGAGCGAAGGCTCTCTGCCAGGGTGGAGAAGTACGTCCGGGGCAGCCGCAGCGCCACCGCGATGGCCGGCTGCAGCGGCGCCGCGTTGGTGTAGGTGAGGAACTGCTTCACCTTGGTGACGGCGTCGACCAGCGTGGGCGTGGAGCACACCCAGCCGATCTTCCAGCCGGTGCAGTTGAACGTCTTGCCGGCGGACGAGATGGTGACCGTGCGCTCGCGCATCCCGGGCAGCGTCGCCAGGGGAGTGTGCGAGCCCTCGAAGACGAGGTGCTCGTAGACCTCGTCGGTCACCGCGATCAGGTCGTGCGTGACGCAGAGCCGCGCGAGCGACTCCAGTTCGGCACGGGTGAACACCTTGCCGGTGGGGTTGTGCGGCGAGTTGAGCAGCAGCAGCCGGGCGCGCGGCCCCACCCGCGTGGACCACTCGTCGATAGCGGTGCTCACGTCACTGGCGAAGTCCTCGGCGCGCAGGGTGAACGGCACGCGCACGGCACCGGCCAGCGCGATCGATGCCGCGTAGGAGTCGTAGTACGGCTCGAAGCACAGCACCTCGTCGCCGGGTTCGCAGAGCGCGAGGATCGTGGCGGCGATCGCCTCGGTCGCGCCGGCCGTGACCAGCACCTCGGTCTCCGGGTCGAACTGCAAGCTGTACCAGTCGCGCTGGTGCTCCGCGATCGCCGCGCGCAGCTCGGGTATGCCGGGGCCTGGCGCGTACTGGTTGCGCCCACCACGCAGGGCGGCGACGGCCGCGTCGAGCATCTCCGGTGGACCGTCGGTGTCGGGGAACCCCTGGCCGAGGTTCACCGCGCCGGTGCGGACGGCGAGAGCTGACATCTCGGCGAAGATCGTCGTGCCGAACTCACGCATCCTCGTGACCAGTTGCTCCTCCATCCCCGGACCCTATCGACCGGGCGGGCGGCATGCCGCCGTCCATGCCTCCTGTGCCGCGCCGGGAGCCTGCCACCACGCCGACCCTCTGGCGGTCGGCCACCTGCCCGGTTACCATCCCGCGCCCCGATCCGCGTAGACTCTTCTCGGCGACCTGCGTCAGTGGGTTGACTTCGCGCGTCCTCCTCACGCCACCGTGTGGGGCGCCGGCCTCCTCGGTCCCTCGCGGGTCCGCACAGCCGGTCGTCGGACGCCAGGGCGGCACCCCACCCGGAGGTGCCGCGACAACCGAGGAAGCGGCGGCCGCACAGTCCGGCCCCGCGTGACAGAAGAGAGGACGCGCCGACATGGCCGTCGTCACCATGCGCCAGCTCCTGGAGAGCGGCGTGCACTTCGGGCACCAGACCCGCCGCTGGAACCCGAAGATGAAGCGCTTCATCTTCACCGAGCGCAACGGCATCTACATCATCGACCTGCAGCAGACGCTCACGTACATCGACACGGCGTACGAGTTCGTCAAGCAGACGGTCGCGCACGGCGGCACCATCCTCTTCGTCGGCACGAAGAAGCAGGCCCAAGAGGCCGTGGCCGAGCAGGCACGCCGGGTCGGTATGCCGTACGTGAATCAGCGCTGGCTGGGCGGCATGCTCACGAACTTCCAGACCGTGTACAAGCGCCTCCAGCGCCTCAAGGAGCTCGAGATCATCGAGCAGACCGGTGGCGAGAACGTCCTCACCAAGAAGGAAGCGCTGGTCCTCAAGCGCGAGAAGGACAAGCTGGAGCGCACCCTCGGCGGTCTGCGCGACATGACCAAGGTGCCCAGCGCGGTGTGGATCATCGACACCAAGAAGGAGCACATCGCGGTCGACGAGGCGCGCAAGCTGAACATCCCCGTCGTCGCGATCCTCGACACCAACTGCGACCCGGACGAGGTCGACTACAAGATCCCGGGCAACGACGACGCGATCCGCAGCGCCGCCCTGCTCACCCGTGTCATCGCCGACGCGGTCGCCGAGGGCCTGATGTCCCGTGCCGGCGCCAAGGGTGGCGACGAGAAGCCCGAGGCCGGCCAGCTCGCCGTCGACGAGCCCCTCGCCGAGTGGGAGCGTGAGCTGCTCGCCGGTAAGACCGAGACCCCGGCCGCCCCGGCAGCTGAGGCCCCGGCCGTTGAGGCGCCGGCGGCTGAGGCGCCGGCAGCTGAGGCCCCGGCGGCTGAGGCGCCGGCAGCTGAGGCTCCCGCGGCTGAGGCCCCGGCCGCCGACGCCGCGCCCGCCGCCGCGACCGACGAGAAGCCCGAGGCCTGACCCGTCCGTAGCCGCGCCGGCGCGCCCGAGATCGGACGCGCCGGCTGGCTGCGTGCGGAGCACGAGCTTCAGCGCACCAGCTCACCTTCCGCTCATCACAACGAGAGAAGCAGAGAGAATGGCGAACTACACCGCCGCCGACGTCAAGCGCCTCCGCGACATCACCGCGGCCGGCATGATGGACTGTAAGAAGGCCTTGGAGGAGGCCGACGGCGACTTCGACAAGGCCGTCGAGATCCTGCGCATCAAGGGCGCGAAGGACGTCGGCAAGCGCGCCTCCCGCGTCGCGGCCAACGGCCTGGTCGCCACCGCCGGCACTGCGCTGCTGGAGCTCAACTGCGAGACCGACTTCGTCGCCAAGAACGAGCAGTTCCAGCAGCTGGCCGACGAGATCGTGAAGTTGGTCGACGCCACCAAGCCCGCCGACGTCGAGGCGCTGCTCGCCGCCAGCCTGCCGGACGGCCGCAAGGTCGCCGACGCCGTCGAGTCCGTCTCTGCCGTCATCGGCGAGAAGCTCGTGGTCAACCGCTTCGCCGCCCTTGAGGGCACCGTCGCCACCTACATGCACCGCAAGAGCCCGGACCTGCCCGCGCAGGTCGGCGTGCTGGTCGAGTACACCGGCGGCGGCGACGACGTGGCCCGTGGCGTCGCCATGCAGATCGCCGCGATGCGCCCGTCCTACGTGACCCGCGACGAGGTCCCGGCCGACGTGGTGGAGAACGAGCGTCGCATCGCCGAGCAGACCGCTCGCGAGGAGGGCAAGCCCGAGGGCGCCCTCCCGAAGATCGTCGAGGGCCGTGTCAACGGCTTCTTCAAGGAGACGGTCCTGCTGGAGCAGGCGTCCGTCACGGACAACAAGAAGACGGTCAAGGCGCTGCTCAACGACGCCGGCGCCACCGTTACCCGGTTCGCGCGGTTCGAGGTCGGCCAGGCTTAACAGACTAGGCGCAGGCCTGAGAGAACGCCGGACGACAGGAGGCCGCGGGTGACGAACCACCGCACCGCGGCCTCCTGCCATGTCCGTCACCGACAGCGTCACGGGGCCGTGGGCGGCGCCCCGCGGCCGCCGCAGAAGGGACCCCGCCGATGACCAGCGAAATGACCGCAGCACCGGCCAGTACCGAGGCCCCGCGACGGGTGCTGCTGAAGCTCTCCGGTGAGGTGTTCGGGGGCGGCAAGCTCGGTGTCGACCCCGACATCGTGCAGGCGATCGCGAAGCAGATCGCGACGGCAGTGCGCGGCGGTGCCCAGGTGGCGATCGTCGTGGGCGGCGGCAACTACTTCCGCGGCGCGGAGCTGTCTCAGCGCGGCATGGACCGCGCCCGCGCCGACTACATGGGCATGCTCGGCACCGTGATGAACTGCCTGGCCCTCCAGGACTTCCTGGAGAAGCAGGGCATCGACACGCGCGTCCAGACGGCGATCACGATGGGCCAGGTCGCCGAGCCGTACATTCCGCGCCGCGCGATGCGCCACCTCGACAAGGGCCGCATCGTGATCTTCGGCGCCGGCTCCGGCATGCCGTACTTCTCCACCGACACGGTGGCTGCGCAGCGCGCGCTGGAGATCGGCGCCGAGGTGGTGCTGATGGCGAAGAACGGCGTCGACGGCATCTTCGACGACGATCCCAAGAAGAACCCGCACGCCGTGAAGTTCGACCAGATCAGCTACTCCGAGGTGCTGGCCAGGGGTCTGCAGGTCGCCGACGCCACCGCGATCAGCCTCTGCATGGACAACGCGCTGCCCATCGTGGTTTTCGATCTCCTGATCGAGGGCAACATCGGGCGAGCGGTCCGAGGTGAGAAGATCGGCACCGTGGTCACCACCGGCGCGGACGCCTGACTATCGTTTGGCCCGCAACCGTTCGCCGGTTGCGGCTTGCCCTGTCCCGCTCGACCATGCCCCGCAGGAGGCGACACCAGTGATCGAGGAAGCGCTCCTCGAAGCCGAGGAGAAGATGGAGAAGGCAGTCGAGGTCGCGAAGGAGGACTTCGGCTCGATCCGCACCGGCCGCGCGGCGCCGTCGATGTTCGCGAAGATCTTCATCGACTACTACGGCGCCATGACCCCGCTGCCGCAGCTCGCCTCGATCAGCGTCCCCGAGGCCAGGATGGCGGTCGTCAAGCCGTATGACGCCAGCCAGCTCGCCGCGCTGGAGAAGGCGATCCGTGACTCGGATCTCGGGGTCAACCCCAGCAACGACGGTTCGCTGATCCGCGTGGTGTTCCCGCAGCTCACCGAGGACCGGCGCCGTGAGATGGTGAAGGTCGCCCGGCACAAGGGCGAGGACGCCAAGGTCTCCATCCGTAACGTCCGTCGCAAGGCCAAGGAAGAGCTCGACCGCCTGGTCAGGGACGGCGAGGTCGGCGAGGACGAGGGTCGCCGCGCCGAGAAGGAGCTTGACGAGGTCACCCACAAGTACGTGAACCACGTGGACGAGCTGATGAAGCACAAGGAAGCCGAGCTACTCGAGGTCTGATGGCAGATCTCGACACGACCCAACCCGGGCCGCGCGGCCACGGTGGGCGTCACCGCCGGCGGCGGGGTGCCACAGCGGCGCCCGTCGCCCGGGCCGGTGGTTCCACCCTCGACGCGCCCACGGTGGTGGTCGCGGTCGACGCAGTCGGGCAGCCGCCCGCCGAACCCGCTCCGGCGGGCAAGGCCGGGCGGAACCTTCCTGTCGCGATCGGCGTCGGCGCGGGGCTCGGCGCCCTGGTGCTGGTGCCGCTGTTCACCTACCGCCCGCTCTTCGTCGTGGTGATCGCCGCCGCGGTGGTGGTGGGCGTGTGGGAGATGGTGCGCGCGATCAGCGCCGCCGAGGCGCGGCCGCCGCTGGTGCCACTGGTGGTGGGCGGCGCCGGCACGATGTTCCTCGCGTGGTTCTCGGGCGCGGAGGCGCTGGTCGTCGGGCTGGTCCTGACGGTGATCGCGGTGCTGCTGTGGCGGCTCGCGGACGGCCCGGTGGGCTTCCAGCGCGACGTCACGGCGGCAGCTCTGGTGGCGGCGTACGTGCCGTTCCTCGCCGGGTTCGCCGTGCTGCTGCTCCTGCCGTCCGACGGGCACCTCCGGGTGGTGGCGTTCATCGCAACGGTTGTGTGCAGCGACGTCGGCGGATATGTCGCCGGTGTGCTGTTCGGCCGGCACCCGATGGCGCCGACGGTCAGCCCGAAGAAGTCCTGGGAGGGCATGGCCGGCTCGCTGCTGTTCTGCGCCATCGGCGGCGCCAGTTTCCTGTTCTTCTTTTTCGACGGTGAGATCTGGCACGGCGTGGTGTACGGGTTTGCGATCGCCGTCGCAGCCACGCTGGGTGATCTAGCCGAGTCCATGATCAAGCGTGACCTGGGGATCAAGGACATGGGTAGCCTGCTGCCCGCTCACGGCGGGTTGATGGACCGGCTCGACTCGCTGCTCCTCGCCGCTCCTGTCGCGTACCTGCTGCTGGAGCTGTTCGCGCCACCGGGCTGATCCGGAGCGTGTCCTCGGCCACCCAACCACGGGTGGATGCGCGAGGTTTGCCCTCAAATAGACGTTCTTGCACGCCAGAGACCCTGTGGACGGCTTCCGGAGTGCATGACCCGACGTGTGACAATGAGTTCGCGATGACAACGATTCTCCCGCTGGTGTTCGACCCACCGCGCCGGGCGAAGCCGCCACAGCACCTGGCGGACCTCGACCCGGCGCAGCGTCGTGCTGCCGTGACCGCGCTGGGGGAGCCGGCGTTCCGCGCCAACCAGCTCTCCACGCACTACTTCAGCCACCTCGCCGATGACCCTGCCACGATGACCGACCTGCCGGCCGCCTCGCGCGGTCCCCTGGTCGAGGCGCTGCTGCCGCCGCTGCTCACCGCCGCGCGGCACGTGGAGTGCGACGAAGGCACCACCCGCAAGACGGTGTGGCGCGGCTTCGACGGCACCCTGTTCGAGAGCGTGCTGATGCGCTACCCCGACCGGGTCACGCTGTGCGTCTCCAGCCAGGCCGGCTGCGGCATGGCCTGCCCGTTCTGCGCCACCGGCCAGGCCGGGCTCACCCGCAACCTCTCGGCGGCGGAGATCGTCGAGCAGGTCGTGGCCGGCGCCCGCGCGCTGTCCCGCGGTGAGATCGCGGGCGGCCCCGCGCGGGTCTCCAACGTCGTGTTCATGGGCATGGGTGAGCCGCTCGCCAACTACAACCGGGTGCTGGCGGCGGTCCGCCGGCTCACCGATCCGGCGCCGGCCGGGCTCGGGATCTCGCAGCGGAACATCACGGTCTCCACCGTCGGTCTGGTGCCCGCCATCAAGCGGCTCACCGAGGAGGACCTGTCGGTCACCCTGGCCGTGTCGCTGCACGCTCCTGACGATGAGCTGCGCGACACGCTGGTTCCGGTGAACAACCGATGGAAGGTCGCGGAAGTACTGGATGCCGCCTGGGGGTACGCAGAGCGCACCGGCAGGCGAGTTTCCATCGAGTACGCGATGATCAAGGACGTCAACGACCACCCGTGGCGAGCCGATCTGCTGGGCCAGCTACTCTCCGGTCGACTCGCGCACGTCAATCTCATCCCGCTCAACCCGACGCCGGGAAGTGACTGGGACGCCAGCGCCAAACCGGTGGAGCGGCAGTTCGTTCGTCGGCTACGGGAAGCCGGCGTACCGACCACGGTTCGGGACACCCGTGGGCGGGAAATTGACGGTGCGTGCGGCCAGCTTGCTGCAGCGGAGGTGTAGGAAAGATGAGTCAGGGGGACCGGTTCCGCCGCAAGGCGTTGCGCCGCGGATACAAGGTCGACGAGGTCGATGACTTCCTCGACCGGGCCGAGGCCACCCTCGCAGGCGAGCCCATCGGCCAGCCGCTGACCCCCGACGACATCCGGGACGTCGTCTTTCGCACGCGGTTCGGCGGTTACGACGAGTGGCAGGTCGACCTCCACCTCGACCGGCTGGAGCGCGAGCTGGAGGATCTGGCCACCGGCGCGCCGCCGCGCCAGTCCAACGGCTTCCCGATCCGCGACGACGTGTTTCCCGGCCGCGACGACGACAGCGCGACGGCGCAGATACCGCGTGTCACCGACCGGCGGCCCGAGCCAATGCCGATCGCGCCGCCGCCGGCCCCTGCCGCGCCGCCCCCCATGCCGCGCGGCTCCGCCCATGCCGGCTGCCGCATACCCCGACTCGTTCGCCGACTCGCTGCCGCCGCCGATGCCCATCGGGTACGACGCGTACGCCGGGCGCCACGGCAAGGCCGATATGACCGTCGAGCTGCCGACGATCGGCGGCGGGTACGTGTCGCCGTTCACCAACGAGGACAAGGCCCGCGTCGCCGAGCTGCGCGGCGGGTTCAAGGTGCGCCGTTTCGGCAGCGGTTACGACGCAGGCGCGGTGGACGGCTTGTTCGACGCGATCCAGGCCATGATGGACGGTCGCGGCGGCCCGCCGGTGGCCGACTCCGAGCTCGACGCGAGCCAGTTCCCGCTGATCCAGGGCGGCTACTTCGAGGACGAGGTCGAGACCGCGCTGAGCGAGGTCAGGGCCCTGTTCTCGCGCCGCATGGGCTGACCGTCGCATGGGTTGACCGTCCGCATGGGCTGAACAAGCCAAACGAAAGGCCCCACACCGTTACGGTGCGGGGCCTTCGTCGTAGGCGGCTAGCGCCTGATGCCGTTCTTGCGCATCACCCGGTCGGCGACGAGCGCCAGCACGATGATCGCGGCCACGCCGAGCAGCCACAGGTTCTCGACCCAGCCCTTGTGGTTGCCGAGCACCATGAGGACGAGGATGACGGCGGAGATGATCGCGCCGATTCGCGCGGCCTTGGGATAGCCCGGCTTGTGCTGGTCGGGCGCGGTGACCGGTTGGTCTGCCACGGTGCTCTCCTCGTTCTGGGGCTGGTTGCTCAGCACATTTTGGCATGTCGCCCCGGCGGTGCCAGCGGTTGGGGCCGTGCCACCCCTGGCCCATTTGGCCCCAACCGCTAACACCCCTCCCCCTTAGAGGCGTCCCCACGCCTCAGTGAGAACGGAACGCAGGATCTGCTCGGCCTCGTCGAAGTGCGTCTGGTCGCAGATCAGCGGCGGCGCGAGCTGCACGACCGGGTCGCCACGGTCGTCGGCACGGCAGTACAGTCCGGCGTCGAACAGAGCCCTGGAGAGGAAACCGCGAAGCAGCCGCTCCGACTCGTCCGCATCGAAGGTTTCCCTGGTGTTCTTGTCCTTGACGAGCTCGATCCCGTAGAAGTAGCCCTCGCCGCGGACGTCGCCGACGATCGGCAGGTCGTGGAGCCTCTCCAGCGTGGCGCGGAAGGCGTCCTGGTTGTCGAGCACGTGCTGGTTGAGGCCCTCGCGGTCGACCAGGTCGAGATTTGCCAGAGCGACGCGCGCCGAGACCGGGTGCCCACCGAACGTGTATCCGTGCGGGAAGATCACGTTGCCGTCGAGGAACGGCTCCATGATGCGGTCGCTGAAGATCGCGGCGCCGATGGGGGAGTAGCCCGAGGTCATGCCCTTCGCGCAGGTGATGACGTCGGGCACGTAGCCGAACCTGTCGCACGCGAAGGTGGTGCCGAGCCGGCCGAACGCGCAGATCACCTCGTCGGAGACCAGCAGCACGTCGTAGCGGTCGCAGATCTCCCGGACGCGCTCGAAGTAGCCGGGCGGCGGCGGAAAGCAGCCGCCGGAGTTCTGCACCGGCTCCAGGAAGACGGCGGCGACCGTGTCGGGCCCCTCCAGCTCGATCGCCTGGGCGATCTGGTCGGCGGCCCAGCGCCCGAACCGCTTGAGGTCGTCGCCGTGCTCGGGGGCGCGGTAGAAGTTGGTGTTCGGCACCTTGTGCGCGCCGGGGACGAGCGGTTCGAAGTACTTCTTGGCGTCCGGGATGCCGGTGATCGACAGCGCGCCCTGCGGCGTGCCGTGGTACGCGACCGCGCGGGAGATCACCTTGTGCTTCATCGGCTTGCCGGTCAGCTTGAAGTACTGCTTGGCGGCCTTCCACGCGGTCTCCACCGCTTCGCCGCCGCCGGTGGTGAAGAAGACGCGGTTGAGGTCGCCGGGCGCCGCAGCGGCCAGCCGGTCGGCCAGCTCCAGCGCGGCCGGGTGCGCGTACGACCAGAGCGGGAAGAACGCCAGCTCCTTTGCCTGCTCGTAGGCGGCGCGCGCCAGCTCCTCCCGGCCGTGCCCCGCCTGCACGACGAACAGCCCCGCCAGCCCGTCGAGGTATCGGCGCCCCTGCGCGTCCCAGATGTAGGCGCCCTCGCCACGCACGATCGTCGGCACCGGGTGATCGGCGTACGACGACATGCGGGTGAAGTGCATCCACAGGTGGTCCGCGGGGGCGCTGGGTCTTTCCGGGGTGACGGTCATCTGGTTCCCCATGAGTAGGTTTGCTTGGTCAGGCGCAGGTACACGAACGTCTCGGTGTCGCGCACACCCGGCACCTTCCGGATCTGCTCGTTGAGCACCCGGAGCAGGTGTTCGTCGTCCTCGGCGACCAGCTCGACCAGGATGTCGAACGAGCCGGCGGTCACCACGACGTAGTCGACGTCGTCGAGGTCGGCGAGCCGGTCGGCCACATCGCGCAGGTCGCCGTCGGCGCGGACGCCGATCATGGCCTGCCGTTGGAACCCCAGCGTCAGCGGATTCGTGACCGCGACGATCTGCATCACACCTGCGTCGAGCAGGCGCTGGATGCGCTGGCGGACAGCCGCCTCGCTCAGGCCGACTGTCTTGGCGATCGCCGCGTACGAACGCCGCCCGTCGGCCTGCAGCTCCTCGATGATGCGCTTCGCGATGTCGTCGAGGACGATGCTGGGCGTGGGTTGCCGTGGGTTCGACGTGGGCTGCACCCGACCATAGTCGCGGCCAGGGCGCGCATTGGCAAGCGAATCCGTCGTCTGAATAGCGATTCGTTGCGGATTCCGTCAGAGCCGCGCGGTCAACACCCTAGCCTCGCGGGCACCTCTGTCAACAGGAGGGCCGTTGGCGTCGATTCGACTATGTTTCCTTATGTTAAGCTCGCACGGTGTCCACCAATCCCCAGAAGAAGAAGCCCATCGGCCTGATCGTCGGCCTGGTCGTGCTCCTCGTGCTCGTGTGCTGCGGCGGCATCGGCACCGGCGGCTACCTGCTGATCGACCGCGCTGCCGACGAGGCGACGAGCGGCCTGCCCGACGGGCCGCCCCAGACATCCCGGGCAACGGGCGAGACCGTGCGCTTCGAGGTGGAGGGCGCAGGCGCCATACGCGGGCTCATCCACAGCTCCGAGAACGGTCCCGTCACGGTCGACGCCCGCTTCCGTGGAGCACCGAGGTGCCCTGCTGTGACGAGCCCGACTACACGGTGTTCGGCACTCTCGACGGCGGCAAGGGAGGTCCGGTCACCTGCCGCATCCTCGTCGACGGCAAGAAGGTGATCGAGAAGACCGAGCCGACCTCGGCGGACTGCACCTGGCGGCCCAACGGCCCCAACTGACCTGGGTGGCGGCGGCGCGGCCGTTCAGGCGGCGTTGCTGCTACGTGAAGGCGGCGTGGCCCGTGAGGTGCTGCCCGAGCACGAGCGTGTGGATCTCCGAGGTGCCCTCGTAGGTGAGCACCGACTCCAGGTTGTTCATGTGCCGGATCACGGGATATTCGAGCGTGATTCCGTTGGCGCCGAGGATCGTGCGCGCCTCGCGGCAGATCGCGAGGGACTCCCGCACGTTGTTCAGCTTGCCGGTGCTGACCTGCTCGGACGTGATCGTGCCCGCGTCCTTGCGCCGCCCGAGGTGCACGGCCAGCAGGTACGCCTTGCTCCACTCCACCGCCATGTCGACGAGCTTCGCCTGCGTGAGCTGGTACGCGGCGATCGGCTTGTCGAACTGCACCCGGCTGGTGGCGTAGTCGCGGGCGGACAGCCAGCAGGTGCGCGCGGCGCCGAGCGCGCCGAACGTGATCCCGAACCGCGCCTCATTGAGGCAGCCGAGCGGACCGGCGAGGCCACGGACGCCCGGCAGCATCGCGTCCGCCGGCAGCCGCACCTCGTCGAACGAGAGCTCCGACGTGACCGACGCGCGCAGCGACAGCTTCTTGTGGATGTCGCTCGTGGTGAAGCCGGGCGTGCCGCGCGGCACGAGGAACCCGCGGATGCCCTCCTCAGCTCGGGCCCATACGACGGCGACGTCGGCGATGCCACCGTTGGTGATCCACATCTTGGAGCCGCTGAGAACCCAGTCGTCTCCGTCTCGGCGGGCGCGGGTGCGCATGCCGGCCGGGTTCGACCCGAAGTCCGGCTCGGTGAGGCCGAAGCAGCCGATCGCGCGGCCCGCCGCCATCTCCGGCAGCCACTGTTGCTTCTGGTCCTCGCTGCCGTACGCATAGATCGCGTACATCGCGAGCGAGCCCTGCACCGACACAAGCGACCGCAGCCCGGAGTCGACCGCCTCCAGCTCCAGGCACGCCAGCCCGTACGAGACGGCGTTCGTGCCCGCGCAGCCGTAGCCCTCCAGGTGCATGCCGAGCAGCCCGAGCTTGCCCAGCTCCGGCGCCAGCTCGCGCGGCATCACACCCGCCTCGAACCACTCCGCGATGTGCGGCGCCACGCGCTCGGTGGCGAAGTCGCGGACGACGTCACGCAGGTCCCGCTCGGTATCGGTGAGCAGTTCGTCGGCGGCGAGCAGGTCGGGGCCGGGCAGGGGAGCGGTCATGTCGGCGCCTCCTTGTGCTCGTCGAGTTTCGGATTCTTGGGGGTCGGCTGGGCGCCGGAACCCCCAAGAATCCGAGAGTCGGGGGGTGTGTCCAGCCAGTCGAGCACATCGGCGGTGTCGGCGCCCAGTTCGGGGGGCGGCGTGCGGTACTCGACCGGCGTGGCCGAGAGGCGGATCGGGTTGGCCGTCGTCGGCACGGGCCCGGGGGCAATCGGTGCGAGCCCCAGCGACCCGGCGTACGCGAAGGCCTCGCCTATGTCCTGGACGGGCCCGCACGGGACGCCCGCCGCGCCGAGCCGCTCGGCCCACACCCGCGCCGTGTCCCTGGCCAGCTCCGCCTCCAGCTCGGCGGCCAGCTCGCCGCGGTGGGCCACCCGGTCGGCGTTGGTGGCGAACCGTGCGTCGGTGGCCAGCTCAGGACGGCCCAGCACCCGGCACAGCGCGGCGAAGAGCTTGTCGTTGCCTGCGGCCACCGCCAGGGGATGGTCCTTGGTGCGCAGCGTCTCGTACGGCGCGATGCTCGGGTGCACGTTGCCGAGCGGCACCGGGCTGACGCCGGTGGTCAGGTACGCCGACGACTGGTTGACCAGGCCGGAGAGGAGGCTGGACAGCAGGTTCACCTCGACCCGCTGGCCCTCGCCGGTGCGGTGCCGGGCGTGCAGCGCGGCGAGGATGCCGGCCAGCGCGAACTGCCCGGTGAGCACGTCCACCAGCGCCACGCCGACCTTGAGCGGCTCACCGCCCGGCTGCCCCGTGACGCTCATGAGCCCGCCGACGGCCTGCACCACGAAGTCGTACCCGGCCAGGTTCGAGCCGCCGCCGAAGCCGGTGATCGAGCAGTACACGAGCCGCGGGTTGAGGGCGCGTGCCTGCTCCCAGCCGAGGCCGAAGCGGTCCATCGTCCCGGGCAGGAAGTTCTCGACCAGGACGTCCGCGCGGCGGACCAACTCCAGGGCGCGATCCCGGTCGGTCGCGAGGTCGAGCGCGACGCTGCGCTTGTTCCGGTTGACCGAGCGGAAGTACGCGCTCTGCCCGTCGCCGGCGAACGGCGGACCCCACGTGCGCGTGTCGTCGCCCGTGCCGGGACGCTCCACCTTGATGACCGTGGCGCCGAGGTCCGCGAGGTGCATGGTGGCGAGCGGACCGGCGAGCACGCGGCTGAAGTCGGCGACGACGATTCCGTCGAGGGCTCCCTGGTCCGGCACGCTCCCCACCCTGCCAGAGTGCCACGGTGGAGTACGAGGCGCGAAGAGTTGTCCACCACGGCAGTAGGGTGTGGCAACGCACCGTGCTTACGGTCTTCTCATCCCGCCTGCGAAGGAGAGGTCATGGCACGCCGTACCTTGCAGAACTTCGTCAACGGCTCGTTTGCGGACGCTGCCGACGGCCGGACTTCCGAACTGGTCGACCCGAGCACCGGCGAGGTCTTCGCCGAGGCACCGATCTCCGGCCAGGCCGATGTGGACGCGGCGTGCGCCGCCGCCGAGGCCGCCTTCGAGAGCTGGCGCGACACCACCCCCAGCGAGCGCCAGCGCGCCATGCTGCGCATCGCCGACGCGTTCGAGGAGCGCGCCGACGATCTCGTAGCGGCCGAGAGCGATAACACCGGCAAACCGATCCAGCTGACGCGGGACGAGGAGATCCCGCCGATGCTCGACCAGATCCGGTTCTTCGCCGGCGCCTGCCGCGTCCTGGAGGGTAAGGCCGCGGGGGAGTACATGGCCGGCCACACGTCGTTCGTCCGGCGCGAGCCCGTCGGCGTCTGCGCCCAGGTCACGCCGTGGAACTACCCGATGATGATGGCGGTCTGGAAGTGGGCGCCGGCCATCGCGGCGGGCAACACGGTGGTGCTCAAGCCGAGCGACACCACGCCGGTCTCCACCGTCCTCATGGCCGAGATCATGGCTGAGTTCCTGCCGCCGGGCGTCTTCAACGTCGTCGCCGGCGACCGTGACACGGGCGCCGCGCTCGTCAGCCACCCCATCCCGGCGATGGCCTCGATCACGGGCAGCATCCGCGCCGGCATGGAGGTGGCGAAGGCCGCCGCGGCCGACGTGAAGCGGGTGCACCTCGAACTTGGCGGAAAGTCGCCGGTCGTGGTCTTCGACGACGCCGACATCTCGGTGGCCGCCGAGGGCATCGCCATGGGCGGCTACTTCAACGCCGGCCAGGACTGCACCGCCGCCACGCGCGTGCTCGCCGGGCCGCGCGTCCACGACGAGTTCGTCGCCGCGCTCGCCGAGCAGGCGAAGAACACGCGCACCGCGCCGCCGTCCGACACCGACGCGGCGTACGGGCCGGTCAACAACGCCAACCAGCTCGCGCACGTCAGCGGCTTCATCGAGCGGCTCCCCGACCACGCTGTCCTGAACAGCGGCGGCCAGCGCGTCGGCGACCGCGGATTCTTCTACGCGCCCACCGTCGTCTCCGGACTTGACCAGGACGACGAGATCGTCCAGAACGAGGTGTTCGGGCCGGTCATCACCGTGCAGCGCTTCACCGACGAGGACGCGGCCGTGCGCTGGGCCAACGGCACGAAGTACGCGCTGGCGTCCAGCGTCTGGACGAAGGACCACGGCCGGGCGATGCGAATGGCGAAGCGGCTCGACTTCGGCTGCGTCTGGATCAACACGCACATCCCGCTGGTCGCCGAGATGCCGCACGGCGGGTTCAAGCACTCCGGATACGGCAAGGACCTGTCGATGTACGGCCTGGAGGACTACACGCGCATCAAGCACGTCATGACGAACCTGGACGCCTGACGCGCCGCCCTAACCGCCAGGGATCAGCTTGCCCAGCCGCGACGGTCGGCCGGTACGCGCCTCCGCGCGGTCGGCGGCGATCGCCAGGCGCAGTCCCGCGTTGATCCCCAGCCAGCGCAACGGTTCGGGCTCCCACCGCCGCGACCGGTGCCCGACCCACGGCAGCGCGGTGAGTTCCGTGGATGCGCCGGTGATGAGATCGGCGAGGGTCCGCCCGGCGAGGTTGGTGGTGGCGACGCCGTCCCCGACGTAGCCGCCCGCCCAGGCCAGCCCGGTGGCGCGGTCGAGCCCGACGGACGCGTGCCAGTCGCGCGGGATCCCGAGCGGCCCGCCCCACCGGTGGGTTATCCGGCCCACCCCGGGAAAGAGCCCGCGCAGCACCCGCTCCAGCTCGGCGAACACCGCGGGCTCGCGGTCGAACGACGGGCGCACGCGCGACCCGAAGTGGTACGGCGCACCGCGCCCGCCGAAGACGATCCGGTCGTCGGCCGTGCGCTGCGCGTAGATGATGAGGTGCCGGCCGTCGCTGAGGGTCTCGCGCCGTCGCCAACCCACCGAGGACCAGAACTCGGAAGGCAGCGGCTCCGTGGCGATGACCAGCGAGTACACCGGCACGAGCGTGCGCCGGTGCCCGGCGAGCAGGGGCGTGTACCCCTCGACGGCGCGCACCACGACGTCCGCCCGCACCCGCCCGGCCGCCGTCACCGCCGCGCCGGGCTCGATCGACGCCACCCGAGTGCGCTCGAAGATCCGCACCCCGCGCCGCTCCACCGCCCGCGCCAACCCGCGCACGAGCCGCCCAGGGTGGATCGCCGCGCAGTGCGGCGTGTACGCGGCTCCGCGTGCGCCACTGGCGCGCACCATGGTGTCGGCGTCGGGCACCCACTCGACCTCGTCGAATCCCCATGACCGCTCGTCCTCGACCCATGCCCGCAATCGCGGGACCTGGCTCGGCGCGGTGGCGAGCACCAACGTGCCGCCCAGCGCCCAGTGCGCGTCGATGCCCTCGGCGGCGGCGACCTTGCCGACCTCGCCCACGGTCGCGTTCATGGCTCGCTGCATCGCGACGGCCGCGTCACGTCCGTGAAGGCGCGCGAGCTGTGCTTTGCTGGCCGGGAAGAGCGCCGAGCACCAGCCGCCGTTGCGCCCCGACGCCCCGAACCCGGCGATCTCGGCTTCGAGCACCGCGATCCGCAGCCCCGGATCGGCCAGCGCCAGGTAGTACGCCGTCCAGAGCCCGGTGTAGCCGGCGCCGACGATCGCGACGTCCACGTCGAGGTCGCCGTCGAGTGCGTTGCGGGGGGTCAGGTCGTCGCCGCTGGTGTCCATCCAGAAGCTGATGTTCACGGCCCCCTCCAGGCAACGGTAAACCGCACATCTGAGTGATCGAACTTCGGAATCAGGATCTGAGACCGGATTGTTTCACGGATTCCTTGCCTGACATGCGGGTTGCCTGTAAGCATTCCTGCACAGCCAGCGAGGAGGCCGCGGTGCACCAGTACATCGACGGACGGCGCGTGACTGGATCGGCGGCGGGCAGCGTTGACGTCCTCGATCCGTCCACCGGTGAAGTGGTGGAGACCGCGCGGCTCGCATCGCCGGCTGATGTCGACAGCGCCGTCGCGGCCGCGCGGACCGCTTTCCCGGGGTGGGAGGGAGCGACCCCGGGCGAGCGGTCCGCCGTGCTGAGCAGGCTCGCGCGGCTCGTCGACGAGCACGCGGAGGAGCTGGCGGTGCTGGAGACCAGCCAGACCGGCAAACCGATCAAGCTGTCGCGCGAGTTCGACGTCCCCGGCACCGTGGACAACGTCGCGTTCTTCGCCGGTGCCGCCCGCGACCTCACGGGCAAGGCCGCCGCGGAGTACTCGCCCGACCACACCTCGCTGACGCGCCGCGAACCCGTCGGCGTCGTCGGCTCGATCGCGCCATGGAACTACCCGCTGCAGATGGCGGCGTGGAAGGTACTGCCGGCGATCGCGGCCGGCAACACGATCGTGCTCAAGCCCGCCGAGAACACGCCGCTCACAGCGTTGCGCTTCGCCGAGCTGGCGACCGAGGCCGGGCTGCCCGACGGTGTTGTCAACGTCCTCACCGGCACGGGCGCGGAAGCGGGCGAAGTGCTGGTGGCCCATCACGACGTGGACATGGTGTCGTTCACCGGCTCGTCGGCCACAGGTCAGCGGGTCATGATGAACGCCGTGCCGAAGCGCGTCCACCTCGAACTCGGCGGTAAGGCGCCGTTCGTGGTCCACGACGACGCCGACGTCGACGCCGCGATCCAGGGTGCGGTCGCCGGCGCGCTGATCAACACCGGCCAGGACTGCACCGCGGCGACCCGCGCGTACGTGCACCGGTCGCGGTTCCAGCAGTTCGTGGACGGCGTCGCCGCCGCGATGGCGACCGTCCGGCTCGGGCCACCGATGGACCCGTCCACCGACCAGGGGCCGCTGATCTCCCGCGCGCAGCAGCAGCGGGTCGCCGGCTTCGTCGACCGCGCTCGTGCCGCCGGGGCCACGATCGTCACCGGCGGGTTCGTCCCCGAAGGGGATCTCGCCAAGGGCTTCTACTACGCTCCGACACTTGTGACCGGCGTGAGCCAGGATGCCGAGATCGTCCAGCAGGAGGTCTTCGGTCCCGTGCTCACCGCGCTGCCGTTCGACACCGACGAGGAGGCGGTCGCGCTCGCCAACGACACCCCGTACGGGCTCGCGGCGTCCGTCTGGACGAGGGACGTGCACCGCGCGCTCGCCGCCACCAGGGGAATCCGGGCCGGCTGCGTCTGGGTCAACGACCACATCCCGATCATCAGCGAGATGCCGCACGGTGGGGTCAAGGCGTCCGGATTCGGCAAGGACATGTCGACGTACTCGTTCGAGGAGTACACCACCGTCAAGCACGTCATGTACGACCTGACCGCCGCCGTTGCCAAGGACTGGCACCGCACGATCTTCGGCGACCGCTGACATAGGTCGCCGCAGCGTAGAAGGAGTTCCCGATGACCGACATGCACCCCGACGAGGCCATGATGCGCGCGCTGACGGCGCGGCTGCGGCGGCGGAGCGTCCTGCGCGGGGCAAGCCTCCTCGGCGCCGGTGTGCTCGGCGGCTCGCTGCTGGCCGCCTGCGGCACCGAGGGCGCCGGCAAGGACGAGTCCGAGCAGGCGGCCGAGGACATGTCGGAGACGGAGAAGGTGGTCGACTTCTCCAACTGGCCGTTCTATATGGACGTCGATCCGAAGGACGAGAAGAAGCACCCCACGCTCGACCGGTTCTACGCGATGACCCGCGGCATCAAGGTCAACTACACCGAGGACATCAACGACAACGACCAGTTCTTCGGCAAGATCCGCGCGGACCTGGCCGCGGGCAACGACATCAAGCGGGACCTCATCGTGCTCACCGACTGGATGGCCACGCGGCTGATCCGGCTCAAGTGGGTGCAGAAGATCGAGCACGCCAACGTGCCCAACCTGCGCAACCTCGTGCCGGCGCTGCAGAACGTCGACTTCGATCCGCAGCGCGACTACACAATGCCGTGGCAGAGCGGCGTCACCGGAATCGCCTACAACGAGAAGGTCACCGGAAAGCCGGTCACGACGATCGACCAGCTGTTCACCGACCCCAGCCTGAAAGGCCGCGTCACCGCGCTGACGGAGATGCGCGACACGATGGGCCTGATCCTGCGCCAGATGGGCAAGAGCACCGTCACGTTCACCGACGCCGACTTCGACACCGCGATCGGCATCCTTGACGACGCAGTGAAGAGCGGGCAGATCCGCAAGTTCACCGGCAACGACTACGCCTCTGACCTGGCCGCCGGCAACATCGCGGCGTGCGTGGCGTGGTCGGGCGACGTGGTGCAGCTCCAGGCCGACAACCCGGCGATCAAGTTCGTCGTTCCGGAGCCCGGCGGGATGCTCTGGAGCGACAACACGATGATCCCCAACAAGGCGCGGCACAAGGCCAACGCGGAGAAGGTCCTCAACTTCTACTACGACCCGCGCAACGCGGCGAAGCTGGCGATCGCCGTCAACTTCGTCTGCCCGGTGGTCGGGGCGCAGGAGGAGGTCGCGAAGGAGGACCCGGCGCTGGCGAAGAACGAGCTGGTCTTCCCCACCGAGGCGACGATGAAGCGGCTGCACGTCTTCAAGGGCCTTGACGAGAAGACCGAGCGCGCCTACAACGACAAGTTCCAGAAGGTGATCGGGGCCTAGATGTCAGCGGCGAGCGGTGGTCGGGACCTTCGTATCACCGGGGTGAGTAAGCGGTTCGGTTCGCTGCTCGCGGTGGACGACCTCACTCTCACGATCCCGGCCGGCGCGTTCTTCGCGCTGCTCGGCCCGTCCGGGTGCGGCAAGACCACGACGCTGCGGATGGTCGGCGGCCTGGAGACCCCGGACGCCGGCCGGATCCACCTCGGCGACGTGGACCTCACGGACCGCCGCCCGTACCAGCGCCCGGTCAACACGGTGTTCCAGAGCTACGCGCTGTTCCCGCACCTCGACATCGGCGAGAACGTGGCGTTCGGGCTGCGTCGCCGAGGGGTCAAGGACGTGCGGGCGAAGGTCGGCGAGGCGCTGTCCATGGTGGAGCTCGCCGACCTCGCCCGCCGCAAGCCGGCGCAGCTGTCCGGCGGGCAGCAGCAGCGCGTTGCGCTGGCCAGGGCGCTCGTCAACCGGCCGCAGGTGCTGCTGCTCGACGAGCCGCTCGGCGCGCTCGACCTGAAGCTGCGGCGTCAGATGCAGCTCGAACTCAAGCGGATCCAGACCGACGTCGGCCTCACGTTCGTGCACGTCACGCACGACCAGGAGGAGGCCATGACGATGGCCGACACGATCGCCGTGATGAACCACGGCAGGGTCGAGCAGCTCGGCGGCCCGACCGAGCTGTACGAGACGCCGGCCACCGTCTTCGTCGCGAACTTCCTCGGCCAGTCGAACCTCCTCGAAGGCTCCGTGGCGGGGCGGGCTGACGACGACCTGCTGCTCGACGTCCACGGGTCGCGGGTCGTGTTGCCGAAGTCGCGCAGCCGGTCGGTGGCGGACCGCCTCTACGTCGGGGTGCGGCCGGAGAAGCTGCACGTGCTTCCCGTGAGCGGCACTCCGGCCCCGGACGGGCACAACTCCGTCACCGGCACGGTCACCGACGCCAGCTTCATCGGCGTCAGCACCCAGTACGTCGTGCGGGTCGGGTGGGGCCAGGACCTCACCGTCTTCTCCCAGAACCTGCGCAGCGGCGGGGCGTTCCGCCCGGGCGACGAGGTGCTGCTGCACTGGGAGGCAGCCAACGCGTTCGGGCTCGACGGCGGCGAGGACCCGGAGGCAGGCCGGATCATCGACCCCGAGCTGGTCCCATGAGCGAGCGGAGCGAGGCGTACTCATGAGCCGGCGGGCGTACCTGCTGATAGTGCCGGCGCTCGGGTGGCTGGCGGTGTTCTTCCTGATCCCGACGGTGACGCTCGTGTCGCAGTCGCTCCAGGAGGGATCCCTGGAGGAGGGGTACGTGGTCACCGGCAACGTCGGCATCTATGCCGAGGTGCTCCGCGACTACGCGCCGCAGTTCGGCCGCTCGCTGCTCTACGCCGGCACCGGCGACGATCGCCGCGCTCGTCATCGCCTACCCGCTCGCATACACGATCGCCCTCAAGGCCGGCCGGTGGAAGAACGTGCTGCTGGTGCTGGTGGTGGCGCCGTTCTTCACCAGCTTCCTCGTGCGGACGCTGGCCTGGAAGATCATCCTCGGCGACGACGGGTTCGTCGTCGACACGCTGCGCTTCGTGGGGATCCTGGGCGACGACGGCCGGCTGCTCGCCACGCCGTTCGCGGTGATCTGCGGCCTGACGTACAACTTCCTGCCGTTCATGACGCTGCCCCTCTACGCCAGCCTGGAGAGGCTCGACAGCCGTCTCCTGGAGGCGGCGAACGACCTGTACGCGAACGCGTTCACGACGTTCCGCAAGGTGACGTTCCCGCTGTCCCTGCCGGGCGTCGTCGGCGGCACGCTGCTGACGTTCATCCCGGCTGCTGGCGACTACGTCAACGTCGAGTTCCTCGGCACGCCGCAGACCTCGATGATCGGCAACGTCATCCAGAGCCGGTTCCTCGTGGTCGGCGACTACCCCGCCGCGGCGGCGCTCTCGGTGATCCTCATGGTGACGATCGTCGTCATGGTCATGGTGTACGTGCGCCGCGCCGGCACCGAGGAGCTCGTGTGATCAGGTGGGTGCGGGAGCGGTTGGTCGTCCTGGCGGCGGCCCTGGCGCTGCTCTTCCTGTTCGCGCCGGTCATCGTCGTGTTCGTCTTCTCGTTCAACGACCCGGCCGGGCGGTTCAACTTCGCGTGGCGGCGGTTCTCGCTCGATGCCTGGCTGCACCCGTGCGCGGCCGCCGGCATGTGCGACAGCCTGATCGTGTCGATCCAGATCGGGCTGCTCGCGACGCTGGTGGCGACCACGCTCGGCACGCTGCTCGCGTTCGGGCTGGTGCGGCACCGGTTCCGTGGCCGCTCGGCGACGAACCTGCTGATCTTCCTGCCGATGGCCACCCCCGAGGTGGTGATGGGGGCGTCGCTGCTCGCGCTGTTCGTGCAGGGTGGCGTCGAGCGCGGCTTCTGGACGATCTTCTTCGCGCACGTGCTGTTCTGCCTCAGCTTCGTGGTCGTCACCGTGAAGGCGCGCCTGCAGGGGCTGGACCCGAGCCTGGAACAGGCCGCCATGGACCTCTACGCCAACGAGTGGCAGACGTTCCGGCTGGTGACGTTGCCGCTCGTGCTGCCGGGAATCCTCGCCGCCGCGCTGCTGTCGTTCTCCCTCTCGTTCGACGACTTCATCATCACGAACTTCAACTCCGGCTCCACGATCACGTTCCCCATGTACGTGTTCGGCGCGAACCAGCGCGGAGTGCCGCCGCAGATCAACGTGATCGGCTCGGTGATGTTCCTGCTCGCGCTGGTCATCACGCTCGCGGTGTCGTACCGCCGCCCGGCCCGCTCTCGTTGACCCACCGTCGGGTGCATGCCGCCGCCCGCGCCCAGTTTCGGACTTTTGAGGGTTCCGCGGCCTCCGCGACCCTCAAAAGGCCGAAAGTCGGGCGAGGGGTTACTCGGCTGCGGCGGCCCAGTGCTGGCGGCGTGCCTCGTAGCACGCGATCGCGGCGGCGGAGGCCACGTTCAGCGACCCCACCTTGCCGGCGAGCGGGATGTACGCCAGCGCGTCGCAGGCCGCGAGCCCCGCGTTGGAGATGCCGTGGTCCTCGTGGCCGAGCACGAGGCAGACGTCGCGGGCCAGGTCCAGCTCGGCGAGCGGCGTGGCGGGGTCGGCCAGCTCGATGCCGACGACGAAGTACCCGTCGGCGCGGGCCTGATCGGCGGCGGTGGCGACCGTCTCGTACTCGGTGAACTCCAGGTACCGGTCGGTGCCGAGTGCCGTCTTCTGCGCCTTCGGCGTGCGCGGCGACGCGGACTGCCCGGCGAGGTACAGCGCGTCGACGCCGAGCGCCGCCGCCGACCGCACGATCGACCCGACGTTGTACGGGTTGCCGACGTTGTCCAGCAGGAGCGCGAGCCGGTGCGCGTTGCGTCGGCGCCAGGTGCGGTGCAGGCGCTTCAGTTCGGTGCCGCGCAGCTGGTGCACTAGTGCTCTCCCGTGGGTGGCTGGACTGTGAGCACACGGTAGCCGCGCTCAGAGGTGAGACGGGTAGTGGGGAAGCCCTGCTCGTTCAGCCAGCGGGCGAGGGAGTCGGAGCCGAGGTGCTTCTGCACGACGAGGTACGCCGACCCGCCGGGGAGGAGCCGCGCCGTCCAGTGCACGAGCATCTCGTGAAGTATCGATTTTCCGACTTTGATCGGGGGGTTGGAGTAGATGGCCGCGAAGCGGACGTCCTCGGGAACCTCCTCCGGCCGGCACACGTGCACGTTGCCACGGCCCGCCGCCTCGGCGTTGCGCCGTGCCAGCTCCAGCGCGCGCTCGTTCACGTCGACGGCCCACACCCGGGCGCGCTTGCGCCAGTGCGCGACGGTGATCGCGATCGGACCGTAGCCGCAGCCCAGGTCCAGCAGGTCGCCGCGCACGGACGGCTCCGGGGCGTTGTCGAGCAGGATCCGCGTGCCGGGGTCGATGTGGTCGGGGGAGAACATGCCGGCGTCGGTCGCCAGCTCCAGGCTGATGTCGCCGGCCGTGAGCTTGACGGTGCGTGGCGCGCTGGCCACGGCTGGCTTCTCGGAGAAGTAGTGCTCGCTCACGTGCACGCCTCGCTGCGCTCGGCGGCGCGTTCGCGCACGCTGTACTCATTGGTTCGCTCGCTGCCCTCGCTCACGGGCACGCTTCGCTGCGCTCGGCGGCCGCGTTCGCGGCGCACTGTGCTTGATTGGCTCGCTCGCTCTGCTCGCTCACGGGCGCCACCCTACGGCGGGCGATGGGTGGTCGCGGGGCGCGGCCCCGTATGGTTGGGTCCGCTGGGATCTGTTGGATGGAAGGGTCAGGACTTAACCGTGCGAGTGACCGGTACCGGGCATGCAAGTGTCTTCGTGGAGACCTCGGCGGGCAGCGTGCTCTGCGATCCGTGGGTGAATCCGGCGTACTTCGGCTCCTGGTTCCCTTTCCCCGACAACAGCGAACTCGACTGGGAGCGCCTCGGCCAGGCCGACTACCTCTACGTCTCCCACCTGCACCGGGACCACTACGACCCGGACACTCTGCGCCGGTACATCAACAAGGACGCCACCGTCCTGCTGCCGGAGTACCCGACGAACGAGCTCCGCGATGCGCTGGAGTCGCTCGGGTTCTCGAAGTTCGTGCAGCCGGAGAGCGGCGAGGTCGTCGACCTGGACGGCCTTGAGGTGATGATCCACGCGCTGGTGTCGCCCACCGACGGCCCCATCGGCGACTCGGCGCTGTGGCTGCGTGCCGACGGCGTCACCCTGCTCAACCAGAACGACGCCCGCCCCGCCGACTTGTCGACCTTCGCCGAGCTCGGCCACGTCGACGCGCACCTCCTGCAGTACTCCGGCGCGATCTGGTACCCGATGGTCTACGACCTGCCCGAGAACGCGAAGCGCGCGTTCGGCAAGCAGAAGCGCGCCCGCCAGTTCGACCGCACCCTGCGCTACATCGACGACCTCAAGGCCAGCTACGTCTTCCCGACGGCCGGCCCGCCGTGCTTCCTCGATCCCGAGCTGTGGCAGATCAACGACATCTTCGGCGACGAGGGCAACATCTTCCCGGACCAGTGGGAGTTCGAGAAGTTCATGGCCGCCGAGGGTCGGGACAACTCGCGACTCCTGATCCCGGGTTCGGTCGCGGACCTCAGCGCCGACGGCTGTCCGGTGATGCACCCGGTGCCTTACGGCGAGGTCGAGCGGATCTTCGTCGAGAAGGAGGCCTACCTCCGCGAGTACCAGGCCCGGAAGCTGCCGGCGCTGGAGGCGGAGAAGGCCACCTGGTCCCACCCCGAGATCGACATTCTCGCCGAGCTCAAGAAGTGGTTCGAGCCGCTGATGGCCGAGGCGCACCGCATGTCCGACGGCGTCGGCGGGCCTGTTCGGTTCACGGCCGAGGACAGTGACCGCGGCGATGTCGACCTCGTGCTCGACTTCCCGAACCGCGAGGTGCGCCTGTGGGACGACGAGAAGGTGCGGTACCGGTTCCGCACCGGGCGCGGCCTCGTCGAGCACCTGATCCACATCGGCGAGGGCGACTGGGTGAACAGCCTCTTCCTCTCCTGCCGCTTCACCGCCAACCGCGTCGGCCCGTACAACGAGTACGTCTACACGTTCTTCAAGTGCCTCTCCGAGGAGCGCATCAACTACGCCGAGGGCTGGTACGCCGAACAGAACACCGACATCGAGGACACCACGCTCGACGGCTGGGTCGTGCAGCGGCGCTGCCCGCACCTCAAGGCGGACCTGACGAAGTTCGGTCAGATCGAGGACGGCGTCCTCACCTGCCAGATGCACGGCTGGAAGTGGCGACTCGACGACGGCAAGTGCATGACGTCGGTGGGTCACCCGATCCGCTCGTCGCGCGCGGAGTAGCCGCGCCCGCCAGTGCCGCGCGCAACGCGGGCGCCGCGCGCAACGCGAGCGCCTGCGCCGCGCGCAACTGTCGGGGAAATGGCGGTATCCGGTGCCCGGTTTGGGCGCCGCTTCCCGGACAGTCCGGTTCACCACGGGCGGAGTTCTGGCGCGCGGGCGTTCGGACGCGTTGTGGTCGCACTTTTCGGGCCTATGGCCCGGAAAAGTGCGACCACAGAGGCGTGCGGGCACGCGGCACGTGCGGTGGTGCGGATTGCGTCGCCGGAAGGCGCCAGCAGGCGGGATTCCATGTCGAGCTAGTGCACCCAGTACGGATATCGGATAGCCTGCGCTCCTGAACAGCGATTCAGGAGGCACCCACCATGCGGATCCTGCTGGTAGGAGCGGGCGGTGTCGGCGGTGCCGCCGCGCTCATCGCTGCTCGGCGCGACTTCTTCGAGCACATGACGGTCGCCGACTACGACGGAGCCCGTGCCGAGCAGGTCGTGGCGAAGACCGGCGACGCGCGCTTCACGCCAGCTCGCCTCGACGCCTCCGACACCGCGGCCATCAGCAACCTCATCGCCGACGAGCGCATCACCCACGTGTTCAACGCCGTGGATCCGCGGTTCGTCATGCCGATCTTCACCGCGGCCGAGCGAGCCGGCGCCGACTACCTGGACATGGCGATGTCGCTGTCGCGCCCGCACCCGGAGCGCCCGCACGAGCAGACCGGTGTGATGCTCGGCGACGAGCAGTTCGCGCGCGACGGCGCGTGGCGTGACAGCGGCCGGCTCGCGCTGGTCGGGATGGGCGTCGAGCCGGGCCTGTCCGACGTGTTCGCCCGGTACGCCGCCGATCACCTGTTCAGCGAGATCGACGAGATCGGCGTCCGCGACGGCGCGAACCTCGTGGTGCGCGGCGAGGACGGTGAGCCCGCGTTCGCGCCGTCGTTCTCGATCTGGACCACGATCGAGGAGTGCCTCAACCCGCCCGTGGTGTGGGAGGCCTCCAGGGGCTGGTTCACGACCGAGCCGTTCAGCGAGCCCGAGGTGTTCGACTTCCCGGCGGGCATCGGCCCGGTCGAGTGCGTGAACGTGGAGCACGAGGAGGTGCTGCTGATCCCGCGCTGGGTCAAGGCGAAGCGGGTGACGTTCAAGTATGGCCTCGGCTCGGAGTTCATCGGGATCCTCAAGACGCTGCACGCGCTCGGCCTGGACTCCACGGAAACCGTCGAGGTCAACGGCGCGACGGTCGCCCCGCGTGACGTCGTCGCGGCCACCCTGCCCGACCCGGCCACCCTGGGCGACCGCATGGAGGGCAAGACCTGCGCCGGGACGTGGATCACCGGCACGGGCAAGGACGGTGAGCGGCGCGAGGTGTACCTGTACCACGTTGTCGACAACGCGACGACCATGGCCGAGTACGGCGCGCAGGCCGTCGTGTGGCAGACCGCGATCAACCCTGTGGTCGCGCTGGAGCTGCTCGCGCGCAGGACGTGGCAGGGCGCCGGTGTGCTCGGGCCGGAGGCGTTCGACGCTGTGCCGTTCCTCGACCTGCTGACCGAGTACGGCTCGCCCTGGGGACTCCAGGAGCGCTGAACCGGTCGCACTTTTCCGGCCTATGGCTCGGAAAAGTGCGACCGCGGACTTCAGCGCTGGAACGCCGCCGCGGCAAGGTTGCCGGCGACCGGGCCCGTGGCGGCGGCGACCGCACGGGCCATCCGCAGTTGGGCGCGGCTCCACGGCCGCTCGTCGGCGCGGGCGCACTCCAGCAGCCCCACCGTGCGTCCCGGCGCTCACCAGCGGCAGGAGCAGCAGCGACGAACTGCTCCGCGGCCTTGAGCAGCTGGTCGTCGCCGTCCTTGCCGGCGCTGGCGCGGACGTGGCCGTTGACGCGTTCGGCGAGCACCAGCCGGGCGGTGGGCGAGTCGGCGAGCGGGTCGGCGGAGATCTGCTCCAGCAGCATGAGCCGGGCACGCTCGCAGCCGAGGAGCCGCGCGGCGCCGCGATCTGCCGCTCGACCTCGGCGAGGTCGGTGGCGGCGGCGAGCGCGTCGAGCAGTGCGACGACGTCGCCCCGGGCGTCCGTGCGCAGGGCACCGTTGAGATTGCCGGCGAGCGCGGCCGCGCTGATCTTGCGGGCGACGTCACTGGCGGCGAAGAACTGGCCGGCAGGGCGGCCGACGATCCAGCCCTGCGCGAGCGTGACGTCGAGCCCGGCGACGACGGCGAGATCCTCGGCGGTCTCGATGCCCTCGGCGCAGACGTGCGCGCCGGTGCGGGCAGCGAAGTGAACCACCGCCTCCAGAACGGCAACTTTTGCTGAGTCGTTGCTCACACCAGCGGCGATCGCGCGGTCGACCTTGAGCACATCGGGCCGGATACCGATCATGCGCTTGAGTCCGGCGTACCCCTCGCCGACGTCGTCGACCGCGATCTGGGCGCCGCGTCGCCGCAGTTTGTCGAGCGATTCGATGAGCGTGGTGCCGTCGTCCAGCTCGTGCTCGGTGATCTCGATCTGCAGGCCGGTGAGGTCGTCCGGCAGGACGGCCTGGAACGCGGCCGTCTCCAGCACGGATGGGCTGACGTTCACGGACAGCACGGTGCCGGCCGGCCGATCGGCACCGAGTTCGAGCGCCCGCGCGATGGCCCTCGCCTCCAGCGCGGGCCCGAGGCCACCCCGGTGAGCTGCGACGAACCAGTCCTGCGGGACGCCGGCCGGCTGCTGCGGGAACCGCGCCAGCGCCTCGTACCCGGTGACCTCGCCGACGGTCAGGTCGAGGATCGGCTGGGCGAGGATCTCGGGCGCACCGTGCCGTAGAAGTCGTCGGACGTCGGACACGGTGGGGCCACCACCGTTCAGCGCCAGGCGGCGCGAAGCTCGACCGATCACGCGCCGACTCCGTACTGGTCGCACTGTGCCCATTCGGGTGAAACTCACCAGCGCAACCCCTCAAATTCGCTGTCCTGGTGGGCCCCCCGGCCAGACCTTACTGCGATCATGCCTGATCAGACGCCGTTGCGGCGTCAGGAGATCGTCTGAAGTCTGTCGTCGATACCGACGGTAGGCATGCCCAGTCGGAGAGCAATCGCACGCAGTTCGGTTTCGAGGAACGGCTCCGCGTCGTCAAGTGCGAACCGGAGGTGATTGAACACTTCGAGGCTGACGAGACCGTAGAGGCGGGTCCAGCAGCTGAGCACCGTGTAGAGCGGGCCGTCCGGGAGGGTGCTGCCGACGAGTCGCCGGTACGCGGCGAGCTGGCGCCTCAGCTCCGGGTCGAGCGGCTCCTCCGGGCTGGTGAAGTGGTGCCGCTGCCACACCTCGGCGAAGAGGTCGAAGAAGATCCGTCCGAACCGGGCGCCGCCGACCTGCGCGGAGGAGAGCGGGTCGCGAGCCGGGCCGGGCAGCGGGGTGTCGAACAGCAGCCCGAACTCGGCTCGGTGGCCGACGGACCAGGCGCGGAACGTGCGGCAGACGGCGATCAAGCCGTGCGGCGGGATCCTCGGCCGGGATCAGGTCGCGCGCGTCCTCCATGGCCCGGCACAGCTCGCCGAACAGGTCGCCGACGAGCGAGCGCACCAGGTGGTCGAAGCTCGGGAAGTAGCGGTACAGCGCGGGCGCGGTAATGCCCATCTCCCGGGCGATGGCGCGCAGCGAGACGGCCGCGGCCCCTTCGGTGACGAGTTGGCGGCGGGCGACGTCCTTGATCTCCTGAACGGTCGCGGCGCGGACCCGCTCCCGGCGGTTCACCATCACTGTCACCGTCATGACCCCCTTGACTGAGTGAGAACCTCCGACGGCGACCGCTCGCTTGCCAAGCCCTCCCCAGAGCCCGTTCGCCGTTCTTGTCTACGACAACGACGCCGACGGGATTTGGTAACCGTCCGAACACGAGACGGAGGCTGACCAGCGGTTTTCTGCATGCGCGCCGGATACGGGACAATGGCTTTCATGACCTTGCGCGAGGTGGTGCTGCTCGGCTCCACCGGCTCCATCGGCACCCAGGCCCTCGACGTGATCCGCCGCAACTCAGGCCCAGCGGCCGGGAGCGGACGGTCGGGCCCGGCGGCCGAGAGCGGCAACGGCGTCCGGTTCCGCGTGGTCGGCCTCGCCGGTGGCGGCGGCAACGTGGCGCTCCTCGCGGCGCAGGCGCTCGAGTTCGGGGTCGAGGCGGTCGCGGTGGCACGGGCCAGCTCCGCCCAGGACCTGCAGCTCGCGTTCTACGCCGAGGCGACCAAGCGGGGATACAGCGCGGGGCAGTTCGCTGTGCCGAAGATCCTCGCCGGACCGACCGCGGCAGCGGACCTCGCCGCCTGGCCGTGCGACGTCGTGCTCAACGGGATCACCGGTTCGATCGGGCTCGCTCCCACGCTCGCCGCCCTGCGCGCCGGTCGCACGCTCGCACTGGCCAACAAGGAGTCGCTGGTCGCCGGCGGTCCGCTGGTGCGCGCGGTCGCCGCGCCCGGCCAGATCGTGCCGGTCGACTCCGAGCACTCGGCGCTCGCCCAGTGCCTGCGCGGTGGTAGGGCCGAGGAGGTGCGCAGGCTCGTCCTCACCGCCAGCGGCGGCCCGTTCCGCGGCCGTGACCGGGCGTCCCTGGCCGGCGTCACGCCCGAGCAGGCGCTCGCCCACCCCACCTGGGCCATGGGCCCGGTCGTCACGATCAACTCGGCCACCCTGATGAACAAGGCGCTGGAAGTGATCGAGGCGCACGAGCTGTTCGGCACCCCGTACGACCGGGTCGACGTCGTGGTGCACCCGCAGTCGATCGTCCACTCGATGGTCGAGTTCGCCGACGGGTCCACGCTCGCGCAGGCCAGCCCGCCAGACATGCGGCTGCCCATCGCGCTCGCTCTCGGCTGGCCCGACCGCGTGGCCGACGCCGCGCCCGGGATGGACTGGAGCGCCGCTCAGGACTGGCACTTCGAGCCCCTCGACGACGACGCGTTCCCGGCCGTCCGCCTCGCGAAGCAGGTCGGCGCCGCGGGCCGCAGCCTGCCCGCCGTGTTCAACGCGGCCAACGAGGAGTGCGTCGCCGCGTTCCTGGACGGGCGGTTGCCGTTCACCGGCATCGTGGACACTGTCTCGGCGGTGGTGGACGCCGCGGTGGAGGCCGCGGAGTTCGCCGAACCGGGTAGCGTCGAGGACGTGCTCGCGGCCGAGCAGTGGGCACGGGATCGCGCGCACGCACTGGCCTTCGGAGAGAGCCGGCCGATGGCCGTGGAGAGGACGGGGAACTGAGCATGGTCGCGTACGTCTTGGGGATCGTGCTGTTCGCCTTAGGCATCTTCATCTCCGTCTGCATCCACGAGGCGGGCCACATGGGCACCGCCAAGGCATTCGGCATGAAGGTCACCAAGTTCTTCGCCGGTTTCGGCCCGACGCTGTGGTCGTTCCGGCGCGGCGAGACCGAGTACGGCTTGAAGGCGATTCCCGCCGGCGGCTTCGTGAAGATCGTCGGGATGACCCCGCTCGACGACGACGTGGACCCCGCCGACGAGCACCGCGTGTTCTGGCGCAAGCCGCTGTGGCAGCGCACGGTCGTGCTCGTCGCCGGGTCGATCACCCACTTCATCATCGGGTTCCTGCTGCTCTGGATCACCGCTGTCGCCGTGGGCGTGCCGAACAGCACGGGGGCGCCCGGCGCGCGGGCGGAGATCGGCAAGGTGCTGCCCTGCGTGATCGTCGAGTACGACACCACCCAGGCGCAGCAGCGATCCGACTGCAAGCCCGGTGACGCCCGATCGCCGGCTCAGGCCGCGGGCCTGCACGACGGTGACGTCGTCACCAAGGTAGACGGGGCCACCGTCACCACCTGGGAGTCGCTGGTCGACAAGGTCCGCTCCGCGGGCGCCCGCGAGGTCACGCTCACCTACCGCCGCGACGGCGAGGAGCGCACGTCCCGCGTCGACCTGGTGCAGAGCGAGCGGCCCAAGTTCGACGAGAAGGAGAACCGGTACCTCATCGACCCGAAGACCGGGAAGGTGAAGCCGGAGGACCTGGAGAAGGTCGGCACGATGGGCGTGATGGCCCAGCCGACGATCACGTTCGGTCCGATCGAGAGCGTCGGCATCGCCACCGACTACACCGGCACGGTCTTCACCGGCACGTTCGTCGCGATCAAGAAGTTCCCCGAGAAGATCCCGAAGCTGTTCGAGGCGCTGGCCGGCGGCGAGCGCGACAAGGAGACGCCGATCAGCGTCGTCGGCGCCAGCCGGCTCGGTGGCGAGGCGGCCGAGGCAGGCCTGTGGCCCGTCTTCTTCATGATCCTGGCGAGCCTCAACATCTTCATCGGCATCTTCAACCTGATCCCGCTGCTGCCGCTCGACGGCGGGCACATCGCGATCGCCTGGTTCGAGCGGGTGCGTTCCTGGTTCGCCGCCAAGCGTGGGCGCCCCGACCCGGGCCGCGTCGACTACACCAAACTCATGCCCGTGACGTACGTCGTGATCCTGATCTTCGGTGGCATCTCGCTGTTGACGATCGTCACCGACATCGTCAACCCGATCTCGTTCCTGAACCCGTAAGCGTCTGAGGTAACCGTGACCGCCGTATCCCTGGGCATGCCCGCTCTGCCCGCTCCGAAGCTGTCCGAGCGCCGGAAGTCTCGCCAGATCAAGGTGGGGTCGGTGCTGGTCGGTGGTGACGCGCCGGTGTCGGTGCAGTCGATGACGACGACGCCCACGACGGACGTGAACGCGACGTTGCAGCAGATCGCGGAGTTGACGGCGGCGGGGTGCCAGATCGTGCGGGTGGCGGTGCCGTCGGCGGACGACGCGGAGGCGTTGCCGATGATCGCGAGGAAGTCGCAGATCCCGGTGATCGCCGACATCCATTTCCAGCCGAAGTACGTGTTCGCGGCGATCGACGCGGGGTGTGCGGCGGTGCGGGTGAACCCGGGCAACATCAAGGCGTTCGACGACAAGGTCGGGGAGATCGCGCGGGCGGCCTCGGATGCGGGGGTGCCGATCCGGATCGGGGTCAACGCCGGCAGCCTGGACAAGCGGCTGCTGGAGAAGTACGGGAAGGCGACGCCGGAGGCGCTGGTGGAGTCGGCGTTGTGGGAGTGCTCGCTGTTCGAGGAGCACGGGTTCCGCGACATCAAGATCTCGGTCAAGCACAACGACCCCGTGGTGATGATCCAGGCGTACCGGCAGCTCGCGGCGGCGTGTGACTACCCGCTGCACCTCGGCGTGACCGAGGCGGGCCCGGCGTTCCAGGGCACGATCAAGTCGGCGGTGGCGTTCGGGGCGCTGCTGGCGGAGGGCATCGGGGACACCATCCGGGTGTCGCTGTCGGCGCCGCCGGTGGAAGAGGTCAAGGTCGGCAACCAGATCCTGGAGTCGATGGGGCTGCGCGAGCGTGGGCTGGAGATCGTGTCGTGTCCGTCGTGCGGGCGGGCGCAGGTCGACGTGTACACCCTGGCCGAGGAGGTGTCGGCCGGGCCTGGAGGGCCTGCCGGTGCCGCTGCGGGTCGCGGTCATGGGCTGTGTCGTGAACGGGCCGGGTGAGGCGCGCGAGGCCGACCTGGGGGTGGCCTCGGGTAACGGCAAGGGGCAGATCTTCGTCAAGGGCGAGGTGATCAAGACCGTCCCGGAGTCCCAGATCGTGGAGACGTTGATCCACGAGGCGCTGCGACTGGCGGAGGAGATGGGCGCCGACCTGCCCGAGGAACTGCGCGGCCTCGCCCCGACCGTCGAGGTCCACTGACGCTCGCACCCTGAGGGTGTTCGCGAAAATGGCAGCGGCTCGCCGCGCCGCGCCGCGCGATTTCCGCGAACACCCTGCCGCGTGTGGCATGCAAGAGTGAATCCGCCTGTAGATGATCCGATACTCCGGTTCGTCTGGCAGTCTTGACAGCATGGGTCGGGGTGCGCCGTGCTGACCACGCGAACTGTCCGCGTGCTACGCGACGCCGACCGTGCGCAGGTCGACGACGTGCTCGACCGTGACCCGATCGGCGCCACGTTCGTCGCTGCCCGGGTCGCCACGGGCGGTGTGTCGCGCTGGCGTCTCGGCGCCCACCTCTGGGGGTACGCACCCACTGGACGGGTCGAGTCGCTCTGTTACTCCGGCGCCAATCTCGTGCCCGTCTCCGCCGGTCCGGCCGCGATACGCGCATACGCGGCGATGGCGCGCGAGCAGGGCCGTGTCTGCTCGTCCATCCTCGGTCCCGCCGACGCCGTCCTCGACCTCTGGGCCGACCTGGAGCCCGACTGGGGCCGCGCGCGCGAGGTGCGCGCGCGGCAGCCGCTGCTCGCCACGGCACGGCCGGCGCTCGTCGCCGCGGATCCGGGTGTCCGCCGGGCCCGCATGTCCGACTTCGACGGTGTCCTGCCGGCGTGCGTGGCGATGTACACCGAGGAGGTCGGTGTCTCGCCGCTCGGCTGGGACGGCGGCGCCACCTACCGCGCCCGGGTCGCGGAGCTGATCCGGGCCGGCCGCTCCTACGTCCGCGTCGACGACGGCCAGGTGGTGTTCAAGGCCGAACTCGGCGCGGTGAGCCGGCACGCGTGCCAGGTGCAGGGCGTCTGGGTACACCCGCAGTGGCGCGGCCGGGGAATCGCCACGGCGTGCGTCGCCGCCGTCGTCGACGATGCCCTCCGCACGGTTGCTCCGGTCGTGAGCCTGTACGTCAACGACTACAACACCGCCGCCCGCCGCGTGTACGACCGCTGCGGTTTCGAGCAGGTGGGAATGTTCGCCACCGTGCTGTTCTGATCGCGCTAAGTGCTGAACCGCACACGGCCTGTCCTCGCCGGAGCTAGTTTGAGCGGGGGGAGGCGCTCATGGAGCAGCACACGGCGAGCAGGTCCGCGGCGACCCCACCCCGAAGACTCCGGCAAGACCCTGACTTCCGCCGGTACTGGTTGGCGCGGATGGCTTCGCTCACGGGCGGCGTGGTCACGTTCATCGCGATGCCGGTGCTGGTCTACTCGGTCACCAGGTCCAGCTTGTGGACGGCGTTCGTCACCGTCGCCGAGGGCCTGCCGTACCTGTTCCTCGGGCTCCCCGCCGGGGCGTACGCCGACCGGCTCGACCGGCGCCGTCTGATGGTGGTCTCCGATCTCCTCAACGCCGTGCTGCTCGCGAGCATCCCTCTGGCGTACGCGTTCGGCGCGCTCTCGCCGGTGCACGTGCTGGGCGTGGCGTTCGGCGCGCACAGCTTGTTCGTCTTCTTCGACGCGGCGAACTTCGGTGCGTTACCGGCGCTCGTCGGGCGTGAACACGTCGCGGGAGCCACCGCGGCGGTCTTCGGCTCGACGAGCGTCATCGAGCTGGTCGTGCCGGCTGTCACGGGCGCGGCGCTGGTGGTGATCGCACCGGCGCCGTTGATCGCGCTGGACGCGCTCGGGTTCGTCGCGTCGGCGATGCTGATCCGGGCCATCGTGCGGCCGCTGTCGAACCCGGATCGGGACACCGGCAGCAAGCCCCGCCTCGTCGAGGAGATCCGGGTCGGGCTGCGGTTCCTGTGGTCGGTGCCGCAGGTGCGGGCGATGACGGCGATCGGAGCCATCCAGTCGTTCGCCGGTGGGGCGTTCGTCGGCCAGATGGTGCCGTGGGGCGACACGGTGCTCGGCATCGCGCCGACCGGCGACGTGCGCCTCGGCATCCTGTTCACCGGCTGGAGCCTCGGCGGGCTCGCCGCCAGCGCCCTGCTGCCCCGGCTGCTGCGGCACTGGTCGGAGGCGCGGATCGCGTTGCTGTTCCTGCCCGCCAGCGGCGCGGTGGGCGTGCTGACCGGCCTCGCCCAGCACTGGCTCGTGGCCGTCGCCGGGCTGTTCGCGTGGGGCGTCGGATACCTGCTGGTGCTGATGAGCTCGCTGACGTTACGCCAGCGCGTCACGCCGGAACCGATGCTCAGCAGGGTCAACGCCACCGGCCGGATGCTGTCGTTCGGGCTCGGCTCGCCGCTCGGCGCGTTCGTCGGCGGCATCGTGGCCAGCGTGGCCGGGCCACGTGCGGCGATCCTCACCGGCTCGGGGGTGCTGCTCGCCGGGGCGGTGCTCGCGTGGTTCTCGCCACTGCGCCGCCTGGCTGCGGGCGATACCGCTGTCGACGGTGCGGGCGGTCGCTTAGGCTAGCCGGCATGTCCGTCCGCACCGAACTCGTCCCCGGCACGCTGTCCCCCTTGCGTGAGGTGCCGGACGCCATCGCGCGCCCGGAGTACGTCGGCAAGCGCGCTCCCGCGCCGTTCACCGGCTCGGAGGTGAAGACGGCCGACGTCATCGAGCGGATGCGGGTCGCGGGCAGGATCGCCGCGCAGGCCCTCGAAGAGGTCGGACGGCACGTCCGGCCCGGCGTCACCACCGACGAGCTCGACCGCATCGGCCACGAGTTCGTGCTCGACCATGGCGCGTACCCGTCGACGCTCGGCTACAAGGGCTTCCCGAAGTCGCTGTGCACGTCGCTCAACGAGGTCATCTGCCACGGCATCCCCGACTCGACGGTCGTGCAGGACGGCGACATCGTCAACATCGACATCACCGCGTACATCGGCGGCGTCCACGGCGACACGAACGCCACGTTCCTGGCCGGCGACGTCGACGAGGAGGCCCGTCTACTGGTCGAGCGCACCCGCGAGGCCACCCGCCGGGCGATCAACGCGGTGAAGCCGGGCCGCCAGCTGAACGCCATCGGGCGGGTCATCGAGTCGTACGCGCGGCGCTTCGGGTACGGCGTCGTCCGCGACTTCACCGGCCACGGCATCGGCGAGACCTTCCACAGTGGCCTCTACGTGCCCCACTACGACCAGCCCGAGCTGGACGTCGTGATGGAGCCGGGCATGACGTTCACGATCGAGCCGATGATCACGCTCGGCACGCACGAGTGGGACATGTGGGCCGACGGCTGGACGGTCGTCACCAGGGACCGCCGCTGGACCGCGCAGTTCGAGCACACCGTCCTCGTCACCGACAGCGGCCACGAGATCCTGACCCTGCCCTGAGTCTTTTCGCTGACCGAGTGGCTGATCCGCGGCTGGACCACCCGTCCAGGATCGCCTGGATCCGCCGCGCGAGCGCTGACTGCCCGTATGGTCAGGGACGGATCATCTGGCCGATATGCCGTGGAGGGGCGCGCGGTGGGTGGGGAACCGGCTGCGGAGGGCGGGGGCAGGAGTCGCCCACGAGCACGGGCTGCCGCGGACGGACTCCCGCCGGCCTTGCTGCGCGCGGTCATGGCCAGCGCCCGGTCGGTGATCGTCGGGGTCCGGGCGGACGGGTCGTGGTTCCCGATCTCATCGGCGTTCGACACGCTTCTCGGGTACCCGCGGGACAGCCCGACCGATAGCCTCCTCGACCTCGTACACCCGGCCGACCGACGCGCCGCCATCGCGTTGTTCGGCGCGGCGCGGATCAGCCCCGCCGTCTCGCCGCCGATCGACCTGCGGCTGCGCGCCGCCTCCGGGCGCTGGCTGGTGCTGGAGACGGTCGCGTCCGGCCGGCTGGACGATCCGGAGATCGGCGCGGTGCTCTTCTACGGCCGCGACGTCACCCAGCAGCGCCACACCGAGCGCGCGCTCCGCGCTGCCCAGCAGGAGCTGTGGGAGCACAACGAGTCGCTGACCGAACTCGGCCGGCTCAAGAACGAGTTCGTCGCCGGTGTCTCCCACGAGCTGCGCTCGCCGCTGACGGTGGTCCTGAGCTTCGCGCACCTGCTCGCCGACCCGGAACAGGGCGACCTGACGGACGGGCAGCAGCGGTTCGTCGAAGGGATCAACCGCAACGCGGGCCGGATGATCCGGCTCATCGACGACCTGACGCTGCTCGCGCAGATCGAGTCCGGCCGGCTGCCGCTGGAGCCCCAACCCGGATCGCTCGCCACGCTCGTGGAGACCGCGATCGCCGACCACGTGCCGCTCGCCGAGCAGGCCGGCGTGACGTTGCGCGGCGACGTCCGGCCCGGCCCTCCCGCGGTCTTCGACGAGGTCAGGCTGCATCAGGTAATGGCCAACGTCCTCGGCAACGCGATCAAGTTCAGCGTCGGCGGTGGCGTGGTCACGGTGCTGGCCGGCTGCGACGGCGGTGAATGGCGGATCTGCGTCGCCGACACCGGAATCGGCATCCCGGACGACGACCTCGAGTACCTCTTCACCCCGTTCACGCGCGGTACCAACACCGCCCGCGCGGGGATCCCCGGCAGCGGCCTGGGGCTGGTCGTGAGCAAGGCGATCCTCGACCTGCACGGCGGAGCGCTCGACGTGACGAGCAAGGAGGGACACGGCACCACCGTCACGATCCGGCTGCCGTTGGACGGTCCGTCGTGAGCACCGTGCTGGTCGTCGAGGACGAGGACGACGCGGCGTTCGCGCTGGTCGCGTTCCTCACCCGAGCCGGGTACCGCGTCGAGCGCGCGGTGGACGGCCCGGCCGCGCTGCGCGCCGTCGATCGTGTCAGGCCGGACGTGGTCGTCCTCGACGTTGGCCTGCCCGGTCTCGACGGCTGGCAGGTCCTCGCCGCGCTGCGGGAGACGAGCGAGGTGCCGGTGCTGATGCTCACCGGGCACAGCGAGGTGGCGGAGCGGGTCCGGGGGCTGTCCGCCGGTGCCGACGACTACCTCACCAAGCCGTACGACACCAGCGAGCTGCTCGCCCGCGTCGCCGCCGTGCTGCGGCGCGGCGGTGCCGTGCCCGCCGCGCCACCGGCGTACGACGACGGCTGGCTGCGGCTCGATCCCGGCGCCCGGTCCGCGTGGGTGGAGGGACGGGAGGTGCAGCTCACCCCGATCGAGTTCCGGCTGTTGCAGGAACTGGTCCGCGAGGCCGGCACCGCGGTCAGCAGTGGTCGGCTGATCGCCCGGGCCTGGGGCGACGCCAGCGGTGTCGGCCCGGAGCGCGTCAAGTTCGCGGTGCTGCGGCTGCGGCGCAAGTTGGGCGGGGGAGAGCGGCTGGAGTCGGTACGCGGCTTCGGGTACCGCTACCGGCGCCCATGAGCGAGCGCAGCGAGGTGTGTCCTTGAGGGAGCGCAGCGAGCGAATCGGCAAGTACAGCGTGCGCGAATGCGCCACCGAGCGCAGCGAGGTGTGCCCATGAGGGAGCGTAGCGAGCGAATCGGCAAGTACAGCGTGCGCGAATGCGCCACCGAGCGCAGCGAGGTGTGCCCTTGAGCGCCGTCGTCGGAGCGGTCGTCGGTTTGACGGCCGGTGCGTTCGTGCCGTTGCCGGCGTACCGGCTGGCGGTGCCGCGCGAGATGCCGATGCGTGTGGCCTGCGAGCACTGCGAGGCCCCGCTTGGATGGTGGGGGAGCCGGTGCCGGGCGTGCGGCCGGGCCCTGGCCGTGCCGTGGTGGGCGACCGCACTCGCCGGCGCTGTGGTCGGCGGCGGGGCTGGGCTGGCGGCTCGGGCTCGGTGTGGCGCTCGTGCCGTACCTGTTGCTCGGGACGCTCGGTGTCCTGCTGGCCGTGATCGACCTGGCCTGCAAGCGGTTGCCGAACGTGCTCGTCGAGCCGGCGATCCCGGCCGGAGCGGTGCTGCTCGCTGTGGCTGACTGGACCTCACTGGGACGCGCCGGGCTCGCCGCGGCGGCGCTGGGCGGCGCTTTACCTCGTGCTGTGGCTGCTGCCCGGCGGCGGGATCGGGCTGGGCGACGTCAAGCTGGCCGTGTTGCTGGGGCTGTTCCTCGGGTGGCTGGGCTGGGGCGAGGTGCTCGCGGGCGCGCTGCTGCCGTTCCTGCTGCACGGACCGGTGGCTCTCGTGCTGCTGATCGGCGGGCGGGTGGGGCGCCGCAGCCGGCTGCCGTTCGGGCCGGCGATGCTGGCAGGGGCGTGGCTCGCGATCGTCGGCCGGCACTGGCTGCTCGCCGCTTAGCTCCAGCCGGCGAGCAGGTCGTCGGGGCCGAGCGCGTGGACACCGCGGCACGACACGCCGTCGCGTGACACGGCCACCACTGGAAGTGGCTCATCGGTCAGCGCGGTGCGGTTCCTGTGGAGGTCCGCGAGGTCGTGGCCGTCGAACGGGGAGTTCTCCAGCCATTTCACGGAACCCACGAACAGGAGTCGCTGGGCGATGGGGCCGCGATCGGCACCGACGATGTCGATCTCGACACTGTTCGTTCGGGTCCAGTAGCCGCCGACAGCACCGGCGGCAGGCAAGGAGTCCTCGGGGCCGATGCGCATGAGCGCCTCGCGTACCAGTGGTTCGACGGCACGCCCGCGCCAGCTCGTCCAGCTCCGGCGGACCCGGGCCAGGACAAGATCTCCACGGCCACGCTCGATCTCCGGCATGCCCGGGGCGACGAAGGTCAGCCAGAACCGGAGGTACGGGTCGGCTATCCGGTAGCGATGGTCCCGCGACGGCCTCGTCGAGAGCGGGAGGTCGTCGGCCACGAGCCGCTTGCTGATGAGAATGGACATCGCGCGCTGTACCGGAGTGGCCGCGAGCCCGCCAGCGGCCCTGGCGATGTTCGTGAAGGTGCGTTCACCGGAGCCGATGGCGGAGAGGATCGCGCGCGCCTGCGCCGCAGTGGGGAACTCCGCGGCCAACGATCGCTCGGCGGAGACGAGCAGAGCGGAGGTCGGATCCGTCAGGGACTGTTCCAGAAAATCCCACAGGTCGTCGCCCGCGCGCCACTCCGTGCAGAGGAGCGGCAGGCCACCCGTGACCAGGGCGGCATCGACGGCGTCCGCAGCCGAGATCCCGAGCATGCTGCTGAGATCGACAGGGGTGAGCGGGCCGATGACCATCTCCTTGCCGCGCTGGTGGAACGGGCGGCTGTAGTCGTCGAGCGCCTCCATCATCGCCAGGTCGGACCCGATGAGCACGAGCAGGACCGGCTTGCGCGAAAGCTGCCGGTCCCAGGCGCGCTGGAGCGTACCTTCGAAGGCGTGATCGTCGTCCATGAGGTACGGCAACTCGTCGATGACGACGATGCTCGGCGCTTCGTCGGGCAGCGCTGCGGCCAGCAGTCGAAACCCCGCGTCCCAGTCCTGTGGACTGCCTGCGATCAGCAGGTCGCGTGCGGGGATCGTGGACTCGGCGGCATCCTCGCCGAGTCGGCGCAACTCGGCGGCTGTGCTGCCGCCACTCGCGGTGAAGTAGAGGCTCGCCACACCGGCGTGGTCGACGAACTCCTCGACCAGCCTCGACTTGCCCACGCGCCGGCGCCCCCGCACGAGTAGGCACCGCCCCGGCCGCTCCTCACCGGGTTCGACCCGTGCCAGTTCCGACGAGAGCAGTCGCAGTTCGCGACCACGACCCACGAACCGTGCCACGCCAGCACCTCCTCGGCAGAGACTAACACTAATGTTAGTAACATTGGTGTTAGTAACGCATCTCAGTTCGGGGCCGGTGTGCCCGGACTCTGCGATCTGCGAGTCGGAATCCGCCGGTCGGTTGTATCCCGCCGTCTGTCGGACAGGCGCACCGGCCTCAACGGCCGACCAGGTTGACGACTCGTTGTCCTCCGGCCCTGACGTCGTCCTGATCTCGGGTTCAGTTCGTTGCCCGCGCAACCGAGTGTGTTCCGCGACACCCTCACGCAGGCTCTTCGACGTGACGCGGCCGTCCCGGCCGATCGTCGAGAGTCCCGACCTGGGACGTGTCCAAGGGGGTTCCCCGTCATGACCAAGCTCATCGCCCGGCTACAGACACTGCGCGCTATCCGCCGCGACGACGAGGGCGCCACCGCCGTCGAGTACGGCCTGCTCGTCGCGCTGATCGCCGCCGTCATCGTGGGCGTCGTCACCACGCTCGGCACCGAGATCCAGGGCGCGTTCCAGGACGTCGTCGACGCGATCCCGTAAGCCGCCCGAACGTCTCCCGGCCGGTGCCCCCGTGCCGGCCGGGAGACCCCCACCCCGCCCTGGCTGCCCTTGGAGGAACGATGCGCCGCAGGAACGACGACGACGGAGCGACGGCGGTCGAGTACGCGTTGCTCGCCGCGCTGATCGCCGGCGTCGTCGCGGGTGCGATCGTCGCGCTCGGGCAGGCAACGATCGACCTGTTCACCGAGCTGGTGTGGCCATGAAGCGGCGGCGCACCGACGAGGGAGCGGCGGCGGTCGAGTTCGCTCTGCTGCTCCCGATCCTGCTGCTGATCCTGTTCGGGATCGTCGACTTCAGCCGCCTCCTCAACGCGCAGCTCAACGTCACCGAGGCCGCTCGCGAGGGGGCGCGCGCCGCGTCGCTCGGCGCCGACGACCCGGAGGGCCGGGCGGAGGAGGTCGCTGGCGACCTGGACGTCGGCGTCGCGATCGGCTCGTGCCCGTCGCCTCCGGGGCCGGACGACTTCGTCGACGCCACGGTGAGCCACGACTTCGAGTTCGTCACCCCGATACCCGGCCTGTCGGTGCTGTTCGGGGGCAGCCTCGGCAGCGCGGTCACGCTCACCGGCGAAGGACGGATGCCATGTCTCGCCTGATGCGACGGCTCCGCGACGACCGCGGTGGCGTCATGACGATCGTCGTCGTGATCCTCGCCGGTGGTGTGCTGATGGGTTCTGGCGCGCTTGCCGTCGATGTCGGTCGGCTGTACGTCGAGCGCGAGGAACTGCAGAGCGGTGCGGACGGTGCGGCGATGGCCGTGGCCAAGGACTGCGCGGCGAACGTGACCTCCTGCGGTGCCGACCCGGACGGCCAGGCGAAGGGCTATGCGGACGGCAACGCCGAGGACGACGTCGCCGGTATCAACGTCCTCTGTGGAGAGACGCCGAGCGGCGCTCTCGACACGTGCCCGCCGCCCACCACGACGCTCAGCCGTTGCATGACCGATCCGCCGGGCGACGACGTCCCGTACGTCGAGGTGCGCACGAGCACCGAGACGGACGACGGGTCCACGCTGCTGCCGCCGACGTTCGCCCAGCTCCTGCTCGGCAACGAGGGCTACGAGGGCGCCACCGTCGGTGCCTGCGCCCGTGCCGCCTGGGGTCCGCCGGCCACCGCAGGCGGCCTCGCCGTGACGATGTCGGTCTGCGAGTGGGAGGCGAGCACGTCGGGCGGCACGAGCTACGCGCCGCCGCCCCCGTACCCGCCGAACCCGCTGCCGGCCGCCGGCGACGAGCAGATCCTCTACCTGCACACCACAACGGAACACGAACCGGGCTGCCCCGCCGGCCCGTCCGGTGCGGACGCCCCGGGCGGCTTCGGCTGGCTCGACGACTCCGGTGAGTGCACCACGACGGTCGACGCGGGCGGCAACTATAGCGGCGACCCCGGTGTCTCGGCGCCCAAGGACTGCAAGGACGCACTCGAAGCCGCCTGGGAGAACAAGACCCTGCTGTTCGTCCCGGTCTTCGACACGGTCACCGGCACCGGGTCCGGCACGACCTACCACATCAAGGGCATGGCGGCGTTCGTCGTCACCGGCTACCACCTGCCGGGCCTGAGCGCGGCGTCCTGGCTCACCGGCGCCGAGCCGTGCAAGGGCTCCGACAAGTGCGTCTACGGCTACTTCACGCAGGGACTCGTCCCGGCCTCCGGTGTGATCGGCGGCCCCGATCTCGGCGCGTCCATCGTGACGCTCGTCGGTTGACACCTCGACAGATCAGGAAGTGCACACCATGTTGCGTCGACTCCTCGCCGTCGGGCTCGCGCTGGTTCTCGCCGCGTGCGGCACGCTCGCGGTCCTCGCGTACGTCTGGTCCGCGGACTCCCGTGCCGTGGCCGGGAAGAAGGCGGTGACCGTGCTGGTCGCCAAGGAACGGATCCCGGCCGGCACCACCGGCGAACGGATCCGCACGAGCTACGCCGAGGCGGTGAAGATGCCGGCCAGCAGCGTGCCGGCCGACGCGCTCAGCGCGATCGGCGCCGACCTCGACCCGATGGTGATCACGTCCGAGGTGCAGCCGCGGCAACTGCTGCTGGCCGGCGCGTTCGGGCCGAGGAGCCGGGTGAGCGGCGGGTTGAACATCCCGACCGGCAGGATCGCGGTCAGCGTCGAGATGGAGGTGCCGGAGCAGGTCGCCGGCTATGTGCTGCCCGGCTCCAAGGTGGCGGTCTTCGACACGTTCAACGTCCTGGATGGACAGTCGGGGCGGATCCCGTCCGGCGACGGCCTGCGCGAACAGCACCTCTACAACCGCGCGACACGGGTGCTGGTGCCGTCGATCGAGGTGATCTCGGTCGGCACGCTGGGCATGGACGGCCGCACCTCGTCGGCGGGGTCGGCGGCGGCGGAGAAGACCACCGACGACGAGAAGGCCAGTAAGCGCAAGGCGACCCGGACCCTGCTGGTCACCGTCGCGGCGACGCAGCAGGAGGCCGAACGCCTCGTGCACGGCACCCAGACCGGCGCGCTGTACCTGGCGCTGCTCGGCGACACGTCGGTGGTCAAGCCCGGCCCCGGCGTCGACAACAAGACGCTCTTCCCGTGATCGGCGGAGGCCAGCGATGACGATTCTCAGTGAACCGCTGCGGCGCCACGCCGAGCAGTTGGGCATGCTGCTGGGCGCCGGCCTGCGCACGGTCATGACGCTCGACGAGCTGACCGCCGCGCTGCACCACGACCGCGACGAGCAGCTGGTGCTCCTCGGCCCGGGGATCGACCTGGCGGAGGCGCTGCGTTTCGCCTCCCGGCAGCGCGTCGAGCGCCCGGCGCTGGGCGTGGTGCTGCTGCGCAACTACGTGGACGTCGAGGTGCTCGGCGAGGCGATCCGGGCGGGCGTCCGCGAGGTGGCCGACGCGGGCGACGCCTCGGCGGTGCTCGGCGCGTGCTCCCGGTCGCTGGCCCTGTCGAACCAGCTCACGCGACGGTCCGCCGGTCGCGGGGCCGCGGGCGGACGGCCAGGTGGTCACGGTGTTCGCGGCGAAGGGCGGCTGCGGCAAGACCACGATCGCCACGAACCTCGCGGTCGCGCTGGCCGCCGGCGGCACCCGGCGGGTGTGCCTCGTCGACCTCGACCTGGCCTTCGGCGACGTCGCGATCATGCTCCAGCTCGTGCCGGACCGATCAGTCGCGGACGCCGTCGTGATGGGGGAGCGGCTCGACGAGACCGGCTTCCGCTCGCTGCTCACCCCCTACGCGCCGGGGGTCGAGGCGCTGCTCGCGCCGGCCGGACCCGCGGACGGCGAACACGTGACCCGCCAGCTCGTCGCCGAGCTGCTGCGGCTGGCCAGGGGCGCGTTCGACTACGTCGTCGTCGACACGCCGCCGCAGTTCACCGACCACGTGCTGGCGGCGCTCGACGCGTCCCACCACTACGTGCTCGTCGCCACGCCGGACATCCCGGCCTTGAAGAACCTGCGGATCACGCTCGACATGTTCGACCTGCTCGACTACCCGCGCGACGCGCGGCTGGTCGCGCTCAACCGCAGCGACGCGAAGGTGGGGCTGACGCCCGCCGACATCGACCAGGTGGTCCGGGTCCCGATCGTCGCCCGGATCCCGTCGAGCCGGGACGTCCCGATCTCGGTCAACAGGGGAGTGCCGATCATGACCGATTCGCCAGGGCACGCGGTGAGCAAGGCGCTGCGCGAGTTCGCGCTGACCCGCCTCCTGCCGGCCGAACCGGAACCGGCCAGGGCCCGGCGCGGCCTGCTGGCCCGGCGTCGCGGGGTGGTGGCCCGATGAGCGAGCGAATCAGTGTGCGCGAATGCGCCGCGGAGCGGAGCGAGGTGGGCTCATGAGCGAGCTGAGCGAGCGAATCAGTGGGCACAGTGTGCGCGAATGCGCCGCCGAGCGGAGCGAGGTGGGCTCATGAGTCTTGCCGACCGGCTGGCGCAGCGGTCCGGCCCGGTGCCGCTGCATCCCGAGCGAAACGGTCGCCGTGCCCCGGGGCCGCTGGCGGTCGCCCGCCGCAGGATCCACCAGGCGCTGATGGAGATCCTCGGGCCGCAGCTCTACGACGCGCAGGCCGGCGAGGACGTCCTGGAGCAGCGCATCAAGGACACGATCGCGTCCGTGATGGCGCGCGAGGAGATGCCGCTCACCGCCGCCGACCGGTCCCAGCTGATCCGCGACGTCACCGACGAGATCCTCGGCCACGGCCCGATCGAGCCGCTGCTGCGCGACCCGGACGTCAGCGAGATCATGGTCAACGGGCCGCGGAGCATCTTCGTCGAGCGGTTCGGCCACATCGAGCCCGTCGACGCGCAGTTCGTCGACGACACGCACCTGCGCCGGGTGATCGACAAGATCGTGTCCCGCGTCGGCCGGCGGATCGACGAGTCGAGCCCGATGGTCGACGCCCGGCTCCCCGACGGCAGCCGTGTCAACGCGGTGGTGCCGCCGATCGCGCTGGACGGCTCGATGCTGACGATCCGCAAGTTCGCCGCCGACCCGTACGGCGCCGACGACCTGATCGCGTTCGGCACGATGAGCCGGCCGGTGGCCGACCTCCTTGCCGCGTGCGTGCGGGGCCGGCTCGACATGGTGATCAGCGGCGGCACCGGCTCCGGCAAGACGACCACGCTCAACGTGCTGTCGCAGTTCCTGCCGCATGACGAGCGGATCGTCACGATCGAGGACGCCGCCGAGCTCCAGCTCCACCAGGAGCACGTGCTGCGGATGGAGTCCCGCCCGGCGAACATGGAGGGCCGCGGCGAGGTGACGATCCGCGACCTCGTCCGCAACGCGCTGCGGATGCGTCCCGACCGGATCGTGATCGGCGAGGTCCGCGACGGCGCCGCCCTCGACATGCTCCAGGCGATGAACACGGGCCACGACGGCTCGCTCACCACGGTGCACGCGAACTCGCCGCGCGACTCGCTCGCCCGGCTGGAGACGATGGTGCTGATGGCGGGCATGGACCTGCCGGTACGCGCGATCCGCGAGCAGCTCGCCTCGGCCGTCGACGTGATCGTCCACCAGTCACGGCTCAAGGACGGCACCCGCCGGATCACCCACATCACCGAGATCACCGGCATCGAGGGCGACGTCGTGAGCCTCCAGGACCTGTTCGTCTTCGACTTCAGCGCCGGCCAGGACGAGTTCGGACGGTTCCGCGGCGGCCTGGTGTCCACCGGCCTGCGCCCGCGGTTCCTGGAGCGGCTCGCCACGGCAGGGGTCGCGGTGCCGCTCGGCGTGTTCGGATTTCCGCAGGTGCGGCAGTGAAGCGGGGATGGGGGCTCACGGTAGCGCTCGCTGTGTCGGTCACCGTGGCGGTCGTGCTGGGGTCGGCGGGGGAGGGGCGCGCCGACCCCAGCGCAACCCTTGCGGTGACCGCGGTCCGCCCGGCCGTCGACCGGGTGCAGTTCACCTTGTCGGCCCGCGACCTGCCGGCCGGCGCGTCGCTGGCGAAGAGCGAGGTCAACGTCGAGGCGGGCTCCGTGCCGCTGCGCGCCTCCGCCCAGCCGATCGGCGATCCGTCCCGTCAGGCCGCCAGCACGGCGCGCACCGTGATCGTCGTCATCGACGCCTCCGGATCGATGGCCGGCGCGCCGCTGCTGGCCGCCCAGGCAGCGGCTGCGGAGTTCGCCAAGGCGCTGCCGGACGACATCTACGTCGGGCTGGTCAAGATCTCCGACCAGCCGGTGACGCTGCTCAAACCCACCGTCGACCGTGCCGCGTTCCGCGCAGCCGTGGCGAAGATCCAGGTCAGCGGGGACACGGCGCTCTACGACTCGGTGCAGGAGGCGGCGGGGTTGATCGCCACCAGCGCCGAGCGGCGGATCCTGGTCCTCTCCGACGGTGCCGACACGTCGTCCGCCATGAAGCTGAGCCAGCTGACGGCCAGCGTCCGGCGGGCCCGGGCTCCAGTGGACGTCGTCGGCTTCGGCGCTGCGGCCACCGGCGGCGGCCCGACCGGTGCGGCGCTGCGGCAGCTCGCCTCCGGTAGCGGTGGCGAGCTGCACAACGCCAGGGACAGCGCGGCGCTGGCCGCGGCGTTCCGTTCGGCGGCGACGTCGTTCTCGGTGCCGCTCGCCGTGAGCGCCGAGGTGCCGCGCAGCCTCGCCGGCAAGACCACGACCCTCCGCGTGACCGTGGACGTCGCCGGTAAGCGGCTCACCGGCACGGCGCCGGTCACGTTCCCGGCCGTCTCGGCGGTCTCGAAGGGCCCGTCGCACTACTTCGCGCCTGCGATCCCCGGATGGCTCTTCGCCGGGGTGTCGGTGCTGGTCTTCCTCGCCCTGCTGGGGCTCGCGCTCGTCGTGCTGCGACCGCTGTTCGCGGATCCGAACCGGCGCCGCCGGATCGCCCAGGTGGCCCGCTTCACTGCGCGCGGCCCCGCCAAGCCGCTGGTCGCGCCGAACGGGGGACTGATCACCCGCACCGCGCTCGACCTGAGCCAACGCGCGGTGCAGGCGCAGGGCATGGAGGGGCGGACGGTCCGGCTCATGGAGCAGGCCGGCATGGGTCTGCGCCCGAACGAGTGGCTGCTTATCCGCGTGTGCGCGTGCGTCACCTCGGTCGCCGCGTTGTGGCTGCTGTTCACCTGGTGGATCGGCATCCCGGCCGGCGTGGTCCTCGGGCTGCTCGGCACCCGCTGGTACCGCACGTTCCGCACCCACCGCCGTACGCAGCGGTTCGCCGAGCAACTCCCGGACGCGCTGCAGCTCGTCGTCGGATCGCTCAAGTCGGGGTTCTCGCTGGGGCAGTCCATCGACGCGCTGGTGCGCGAGGCGGCCGACCCGGTGGCCGCCGAGTTCGGCCGCGCACTGGCCGAGTCGCGGTTGGGCGCCGAGCTGGAGGACGCGCTCGACCGCGCCGCCGTCCGGGCCAAGAGCCAGGACCTGGCCTGGATCGTCATGGCGATCCGGATCCAACGCGAGGTCGGCGGCAACCTCGCCGAGGTGCTGCAGACCTCGGTGGAGACGATGCGCGAGCGCGTGCGGCTGCGGCGTCACGTGAAGGCGCTCTCGGCCGAGGGGCGGCTCTCCGCGTGGGTGCTGCTCGCGCTGCCGATCGGGATCGCGACCTACATGTACCTCGTGCGCCGCGACTACTTCCGGCTGCTCTACACCGAGCCGCTGGGGATCCTCATGCTGGTCGGATCGGTCGTCCTGCTGGTGCTCGGCGGGTTCTGGATGAGTCGCATGGTCAAGGTGGAGGTGTGACGTGTCGCTCTCGTTGGTGATCCTTGCCGTCGCGGTGGTGGCGTTCTTCGCCTCGATCGTCGTCGGGGTGCTGGCTCTCGCGTGGTCGTCGTCAGGGCGCGCCGGTGTGGCCCGCACGCTGTCCACGGTGGAGCGCACCTACGCGGCCGGTACCGCGCCCGATCCCGACGCGTCGTTCGTGGACCGCGTCGGGAGGCCGCTGGCGCAGCGGTTCGGCTCGCTCGGGCGGGCGCTGACCCCGGCCGGAGCAGTCGACCGGTACCAGCGGCACCTCGACTACGCCGGTAACCCGCCGGGCTGGCCGGTGGAGCGGGTGGTCGACGCCAAGGGAGCCTGCCTTGTGGTCGGCGCCTTCCTCGGCGCCTTCCTCGGGATCCTCTACGGCGGGCTGCTCGGGCTCGTGCTCGGCACCGCGATCGGCGCCGTCCTCGGGACGTTCCTGCCCGACCTGCTGGTCTACAACCTGGGGCTGCGCCGCCAGCAGGTCATCCGCAAGACGATGCCGGACATCCTCGACATGCTCACCGTCAGCGTCGAGGCCGGGCTCGGGTTCGACGCGGCGCTGGCGCAGGTGGCGCGCGGCGGCAAGGGCCCAATGGTCGGCGAGACGGCCCGGGTGCTGCGCGAGATGCAGCTCGGGCGCCGCCGCACGGAGGCGCTGCGCGCGATGGCGCAGCGCACGACGGTGCTCGAACTCCGCACGTTCGCGTCGGCGGTGGTGCAGGCCAGCGAGCTCGGCATTCCGATCGCGAACGTGCTGCGCGAGCAGGCGAAGGAGATGCGGATCAAGCGGCGCCAGCGCGCCGAGGAGCAGGCACAGAAGGTGCCGGTGAAGATCCTCTTCCCGCTGATCCTGTGCATCTTCCCGGTGCTGTTCATCGTGGTGATCGGGCCAGGCGTGATCCGGCTGATCGGGTCGTTCGGCGGGTGAACCCGGTCAGGAGGCCGGCGAGACGGCGAGGTCGTCCGTCTCGGTGAGCAGCCCGCGGTGGATCGCGGTCATCAGGGCCTGCGCCCGGTTGTTGACGTGCAGCTTGGTGTAGAGCCGCGCGACGTAGGTCTTGACGGTCGACTCGCTCACTGACATCGCCACCGCCATCCGGGGGATGCTCTCTCCGTCGCGCATGAGGCGCAGCACGTCCTGCTCGCGGCGGCTCAGCACCTCGCCGTGCGGTCGGCGCCTGGCGAGCGCCTCGGCGAGGCCGGGCGCGCTGAACGTGCTCGCGGCGGCGGCGGCGTGCCGGATCGCCGACACCACCTCGCTCGCCGGCGCCGACCGCGGCACGAACGCCGACATGCCCGTCTCCAGCGCGCGGAACAGCAGCGAGTCCTCGGCCGAGGCGAGCAGGACGGTGCCGAGTCCGGGCAGCCGCCGCCGCAACTCGGCGGCCAGCGCCAGCCCGTCGCCGTCGGGAAGGGATGGTTCGACGGTGATCACGGTGGGCGCCGCGCACGGGACCACGCGTACGGCCTCCGCGGCCGTACCCACCTCGGCGAGAAGTTCGATGTCAGGGCAGGACGCGACCGCATAGGCGAGCCCTAACCGGGCGAGCGTGCTGCTGTCGACCGTGACGAGGCGGATGTGCATAACCTGCTTACCCCCAGGATTGCTTCGGGCATGACCCCGCGGGTGGAAGCCCCGATCCATCGCCGCGCATGCCCAGGTACCCCGACACAGTAAGTCCGTCCGTGACCCTCGTGGAGCGAATCGCGTCCTGGTTCGGTTGCAGTTCGGTTGCTGAGTCCAGGCTCAGCTTCGGATCCTGAAGGTGCGGCGGTACTCGGACGGCGGAATCCGCATCGCCCGGCTGAAGTGATGACGGAATGTCACCGGCGACTCGAAGCCGACAGCCGCGGCCACCTGCTCGACCGCCAGCTCGCCGCTCTCCAGCAGCGGCAGGCTCGCGGCGACGCGTTGGTCGATGAGCCAGCGGATCGGCGTCGTGCCGGTCTGCCGAGCGAACTGCCGCAGGTACGTGCGAGGGGCCGCGTTCGCCACGCGGGCCAGGTCGGCGAGCGTGATCGGCGCGGCGAGGTTCGCGAGAGCCCACTGCTGACTCCGGCCGACATGGTCGTCCGCGTCCGCGGTGTTGACCGCCGCCTCGATGAACTGGGCCTGGCCACCGTTCCGGTGGGGCGAGACCACGAGCCGCCGTGCCACCGCGTTGGCGATCGCCGCGCCATGGTCAGCCCGGACCAGGTGCAGGCAGACGTCCAGGCCGGCGGCGCTGCCGGCGCCGGTCAGCACCCTGCCGCCGTCCACGTAGAGGACGTCCGGGTTGACCGTCACCGCCGGGTACCGTCGCTGCAGCTCGGCGGCGTACTGCCAGTGCGTGGTCGCCTCGCGGCCGTCGAGCAAGCCGGCGGCCGCGAGCGCGAAGGCGCCCGAACAGATCGACACCATGCGCGCGCCGTTCTCGTACGCCTGCCGGAGCGCCGCGACGATCTTCTCCGGGACCTCGCCGTACACGTTCGAGACGCCCGGGACGATGACGGTGTCGGCCGCGGCGAACGCGCGCAGGTCGTGCGGCGCGGTGAGCGAGAGGCCGCCGACCGTCCTGATCGGGCTGGACGGATCCGCGCAGACAATCAACTCGTACCAGGGCACCTTGAGCTCCGGCCGGGGAAGCCCGAACACCTCGACCACGATGCCCAGCTCGAACGGCGCCATGCCGTCGAAGGCGAGGACGGCGACGGTGCGTTGCTTCATGGCGAGATCTTAACGATAAGGGGCATTAGCGCCACTGTCCTCGTACACTCGCCGCTTCGAGACTTCTGGGCATGACCGTCACCTCCGTCGCTGCTGCCGACCCTGCTACCGCCTACGCCCACTTCGCCGGCCGCCTCGCCGTCGAGACCGACCCCGCGGACGTCGCCGCTGCCCTCGCGTCCGGCCAGGACGAGTTCGTGCTCGTCGACGTCCGGGTGGCCGGCGCCTACCGCAAGTCGCACCTGCCCAGCGCGATCAGCCTGCCCGTCGCCGACATCACCGCCGACACCGTCGCTGCGCTGCCCGACTGCCTGCTCGTCACCTACTGCTGGGGTCCGGCTTGCAACGGCGCGACGCGCGCCGCCGCCAAGCTCGCCGCGCTTGGCCGGCCGGTGAAGGAGATGATCGGCGGCTTCGAGTACTGGATCCGGGAGGGGCAGCCCACCGAGGGGCGCCGGCCTGTCGACCCGGCCACCGCTACGCCCGTGGATCTGGGGCTGGTCTGCTGATCCCGCCCGCCGGGCAGTGTGGATAACCGGCTATCCCCACGACGATCGTGTTGAGGTGGGTTATGGATTCCGGACCGTTGTCCGGAATCCATAACCCACCTTGCCGAACTGCGTGCCGCGGTCCTTAGCGCCGCGCGGTAACGCTCTCGGCGGGTACCAGCACGTCGAGACGCCGGTCCCCGGAGCGCTCGACGTCGATTCCGGCACTCGTCATGATCCGGAGCAGCGATTTGAGGTCTGTCGGGGTGGCACGCGACGACAGCAGGGCGCGCACCAGCACGCCCTTGTGGTGCTTGTTGAAGTGGCTGACGATCGTGCGCGTCCCGTCCGGCAGTACCGACAGGACCCGGACGGTCACGGCGCCGGGCGCCGGTGCGAGCGCCGCGTACGCGGACGAGCGCAGGTCGATGACGAGCCCGTCGAAGCCGGCCAGTACCGGGGCGAGCGCGGGTCGCCACAGCGGCGCAAGGCCGCTCAGGCCGGGCAGGGTCGAGCCGGCCGAGAGCCGGTACGCCGGCACCGGGTCGCCACCCCGGACCAGCCCGAACAGTGCGGACGCGATCAGCACGCTGTCGTGCGCCTTGCGGCGGCCGGCCGGTGTCAGCGTGCGGTAGTCGAGGGCGTCGTAGAGCACGCCGGTGTAGCGACGCAGCGCGGGCAGGGTCGGGCTGGTCCAGAGGTCGGCGTTCAGTGCGACCTGGTCGTCCTGGCGTTCGGACAGTCCGAGCGCTGCGCGGGACGCCGGCACGTCCGCGGCGAGCGTCGTCACCGCGTCGACGAGCTGCTTGCGGAGGGCACCCAACTCGTCGGCGAACGACAGCGCGTCGAGCTGCAGGGGGGCGCCACGGCCACCGGTCGACTTGGTCTCCGACGGCGGCAGCAGGACGGCGAAACGCGGTGTCACGCCGACAGCCTGGCACAGCGTCCGGTGAGGTCCACAATGACGGCATGACCGACCGCGAGCCCGACCATCCGGACCACACCCACGCCGACGTGTCCGGCGGGTGGCTGCGTGCCGCGGTGTTCGGTGCGATGGACGGGTTGGTCACCAACATCGCGCTGATCGCCGGTGTGGGCGGCGGCGGCGTCGAGCCGGACGTGATCGTGCTGACCGGCACGGCCGGCCTGGTCGCGGGCGCGATCTCGATGGCGCTCGGCGAGTACACGTCGGTGCGGACGCAGAACGAGCAGGTCGCCGCCGAGGTCGAGAAGGAGCGCAGGGAGCTGGAACGGCACCCGCGCGCCGAACGCCGCGAGCTCGCCGAGATGCTGCGCGAGCGCGGCCTGTCGTCCGAGCTGTCCGAGCAGGTCGCGCGTGAGGTGTCCGCCGACCCCGAGCTGGCGCTGCGGGTGCACACCCAGCAGGAGCTGGGCATCGTCGTGGACGAGCTGCCGTCGCCGTGGGTCGCCTCCGTGTCGTCGTTCGTCTGCTTCTCGATCGGTGCGCTGTTCCCGCTGCTGCCGTACCTGCTTGGCAGCGACGACCTGTGGTTGGCACTCGGCATCGGCGGGCTTGGCCTGTTCGGCGCGGGCGCGCTCGTCAGCCGGTTCACCGCCCGCAGCTGGTGGGGCAACGGCCTGCGGCAACTGGTGCTCGGCGGGCTCGCGGCAGGCGCCACCTACCTTGTCGGCGTAGCGATCGGTATCAACGTCACCTAGACGCGCAGCCGCTCCACGGGCTGGCCGGTGACGTCGGCGATCAGCTCGAAGTCCTTATCAACGTGAAGGACGGTGCGGCCGGTATGCTCGGCGACCGCTGCGATGAGGAGGTCGGGCACGCTAGGGGCGCGATGGGCGCCGCGATCCGCGAGCAGCGTCTGCACCTCCGCCGCGCGATCCTCGATGGTTGGCGTGAGGTACTCGACCGGCAGGAGCGATAGTGGTGGCTGGGCCAAACCGGCGCGCAGATCGGTCCCCGACCGCGCCGAGTACCCGATTTCGAGCAAGGTCACCGTGGTGACCGCCACGAGTCCTCGCTCGACTCGACCGGCCCAGTCCTCTGCGTCCGCACTCGCGAAAATCCGCACCAGCGCGGACTTGTCGATCAGCCAACTCGTCATTCCCATGCGCGGCGCATGACCTCCTCGTCGGCGAGATCCGCGAAGACTGCCCAGAACCGCCTGAAGTCGTCCACGGTGACTCGACCAGACGGTTTGCTGGAGATTCTGGCCAGGGTGCGGCGAAGGTGTTCGCTTCGTGAAAGCCCGAGTCGTTTGGCGTCGGCATCAATAGCGGCGACGACATCGTCGGGCACGTCACGGATCAGTAGGTCAGCCATGGCGGTCTCCCGTCGACGGTGATAGCCCATGATATCGCAGCCGGGTCGCCGGGCCGGCCTGTCAGCGGAACAGGTCGCTGATCTCCCCGTCCACCGGACGTCCGCGCTTGGCCAGCTCGGCCGCCTGCTGCTTCAGCCGTTCGCGCACCTCCACCATGTCAGCGCCGGACAGTTCGGTCTGCCGTCCGGCGTCCGCGCTGTTGCGGTAGTAGGTGCGGGTGAGCAGGCCCTGGGTGACGGCCGCGGCCGTGCGCGCCTCGCCGAGCAGCAGCAAGGCGCCGTCCGAGTCGTACCACTCGGTGCACTTGACCGCCCGCTCGTGCAGCGACGTGGCGGTGCACCACGCCTCGCGCGCGAGCGCCGTGAACTCGCGCCCGCTGGCCTCGGCGAGCCGCGCCAGGTGCGTGTCGCGGAGGCGCTCGTGCCAGCGTGACTCGTCGTAGAGCGCCTTCGTGTGCAGGTACTGGTCGGCGGCGAGCGGCCAGCGGGTCGAGAGAGTGCGCGCGTGCAGCAGGTACTCGTCGGCGCTGATCACGCCGAGGTCGACGATCAGCCCTTCGATCTTGCGGGACGTCGGCGTCGGGCCCTGCCCCGGCCGGTACGTGACCACCACGATGTCCACGTCGGTGCCGCCGCGGTCGTCGCGGTGGGCGAGGGCACCGTGCGCACCGACCGCCATGATCTCGGCGGGCCAGCGGCGGCACACCTGGTCGGCGATCTCCTCCGCGATCCGCAGCCCTGCCTCTAACATCTGCGCGCCGTGCGCCGTGCTGGTGGCCTCTTCGTGCGTGCTCGCGGTCTCCGCGTCGTTGCTCACCCGGCCATCCTGCACGGTCGCGGAGCCGACGCGCGCGTAATCCGGGTGAATCGCCCGGCTACGCTGGTGACTTCGCGCCGGGCACGCTCGCCCGCGCGGCTCACCGACGGAGGATGCTGTGGCGCTGCGGATGTCGACCCTGTTCCTGCGAACCCTGCGGGACAACCCGGCCGACGCCGACGTGCCGAGCCACGCGCTCCTGGTCAGGGCCGGGCTCGTGCGCCGCGTCGCCGCGGGCATCTACTCCTGGCTGCCCCTCGGATACCAGGTGTACCGCAACGTCGAGCGCGTCGTCCGCGAGGAGATGGACCGCATCGGCGCCCAGGAGGTGCACTTCCCGGCGGTGCTGCCCCGCGAGCCGTACGAGGCGACGAACCGCTGGACCGAGTACGGCGATGGCGTGTTCCGCCTCAAGGACCGCCGCGGCGCCGACTACATGCTCGGCCCCACGCATGAGGAGTTCTTCACCCAGATGGTCAAGGGCGAGTACTCCTCGTACAAGGACCTGCCCGTCATCCTGTACCAGATCCAGACCAAGTATCGCGACGAGGCCCGCCCGCGCGCCGGCCTGCTGCGGGGCCGCGAGTTCGTCATGAAGGACTCGTACTCGTTCGACATCGACGACGCCGGCCTGCAGAAGTCCTACGACCTCCACCGCCTCGCCTACCAGCGCACCTTCGACCGGCTCGGGCTGACGTACCGCATCGTGTCGGCCGTGTCAGGCGCGATGGGCGGGTCGGCGTCCGAGGAGTTCCTCGCGATCAGCGACGTCGGCGAGGACACGTTCGTCGCCTGCACCTCCTGCGACTACGCCGCGAACGTCGAGGCCGTCCGCATCGCGCCGCCCACAGTCTCCGAGGTGGACCACCCTCCGCTGGAGGAGCTCGACACCCCGGACACGCCCACCATCGAGACGCTCGCGGCGTTCCTCGGCGTCCCGGCGTCGGCGACGCTGAAGAATCTGCTGGTCAAGGTCGTGCAGGTGGATGGCTCGACGGAGATCGTCGGGATCGGCGTCCCGGGTGACCGCGAGGTCGACGTGCGCCGGCTCGCGGCGGCGATGGAGCCCGCGACCGTCGAGATGGTCGAGGCCGCCGACTTCGTGGGCCGCCCCGACCTCGTGCGCGGGTACGTCGGGCCGCAGGGCCGCGCCTTCAAGTACTACGCCGACCCGCGCGTCGCACCCGGCACCGCCTGGGTCACCGGCGCGAACAAGGTCGACAAGCACGCGCGCAACGTCGTCGCGGGCCGGGACTTCGAGGTCGACGGTTACCTGGACGTCGCCGAGGTGCGCGACGGCGACCCGTGCCCCCGGTGCGGATCCGGCCTGGTCAACGATCGAGCCATCGAGGTCGGCCACATCTTCCAGCTCGGCCGCAAGTACGCCGACGCGTTCAGCCTCGACGTGCTCGGGCGGGACGGCAAGCCTGCCCGCGTGACGATGGGCTCCTACGGCATCGGCGTGTCCCGGGCAGTGGCCGCCATCGCCGAGCAGCACCACGACGACGCCGGCCTGCTGTGGCCGCGCGAGATCGCCCCCGCCGACGTGCACATCGTGGCCACCGGCAAGGGCGACCAGATCTCGGCCGCTCTGACGCTCACCGAGGAGCTGGAAGCGGCCGGGATCCGGGTGATCGTGGACGACCGCGCCGGCGTCTCCCCCGGCGTGAAGTTCACCGACGCGGAACTGCTCGGCGTGCCGACGATCCTCGTGGTCGGGCGCGGGCTGGCGGACGGCGTCGTGGAGGTGAAGGACCGCGCGACGGGCGAGCGCACCGACATCAAGTTGGCTGACGCGGTGCCGCACCTGACCGCCCTGATCAACAGCTGACTGCCGCGACCCAGGTAACTGTCGGGGAAATGGCTGTATCCGGTGCCCGGTTTCAGGACCATTGCCCCGACAGTCCGGTTTCTCTCCGGCGGCTGGAACCCGGTGCTCCCAGAACGTGTATCTCAGTCACGTTCTGCTGCTACGCTGCGCGCCCCCGACAGGTCAATTCCCGACCGGAGGCAGTGCGGTGCGCAGGTTCGGTAGATCGTCGCTGATCACGTTGGCGTTGCTCGGCTTGGTGTCGGGGACGGTCTTCGTCGCCACCTCGTCGGCGTCCCAGGAAGACCCTGAACCCTCAGCGTGGCGCGGCCCGCTGAGCACCCAGGGCCGGTACGTCGTCGACGCCGACGGCAACCGCTTCAAGCTGAAGTCCGGCAACTGGCACGGCGCGAGCGGCACGTGGAACGGCAGCGGCGACATCGCCGACGCGGCGAACCACCACGCCGGCGAGAAGAGCGACCAGATCCCGCTCGGCCTCGACCGGGCGCCGATCGGCGAGATCCTCGACAGCTTCCACGAGCTGGGCGTCAACAGCATCCGGCTGCCGTTCTCGAACGCGATGCTGCACGACACGCGTCCGGTGCCGGACGCGGGCGTGCAGGCCAACCCGCAACTCCGCGGCAAGACCCCGCTGGAGGTGTACGACGCAGTGGTGGCCGCGCTCACCGCCGACGGGTTCGCGGTGATCCTCAACAACCACACCAACGTCTCGCGCTGGTGCTGCGGCCTCGACGGCAACGAGCGGTGGAACACCAGCCAGAGCACCGCAGACGTGGGAGGACGACTGGCTGTTCATGGCCCGCCGGTACCGCGACAACAAGCGTGTGGTCGGCGCCGACCTCTACAACGAGGTACGCCGCAACCTGCTCGACGACCCGAACTGGGGCTGGGGCGACGACCACGACTGGCACGCGGCGTCGCAGCGCGCCGGCGACCGGATCCTGCGCGAGGCCAACCCCGACCTGCTGATCATCGTCGAGGGCATCAACTGGTACGGCCTGCCGATCGACCGCTTCCCGCACGGCCGCCCCACCCTCGAGCCGGCGCGCACCCTCTCGCACACCCTCGCGACGTCCAACAAGCTGGTGTACTCGGCCCACTTCTACGGCTACACGGGCCCGAACCACAGCGGCGCCACCGGCATGGGCGAGACCAGCGACCCGCGCTACCAGGACCTCAGCCGCGACGAGCTGCACCGGGTCCTCGACCAGCAGGCATTCTTCGTCACCGCAGTCGGGCAAGCACTACACGGCTCCACTGTGGATCAGCGAGTTCGGCGTCGGCGGCCGGGACGAGAGCAACCCCAAGGCCAAGGCGCTGGTTCGAGACGTTCGTCGACTATCTGATCAGCACGGACGCCGACTTCGCGTACTGGCCGCTCGTCGGCTTCCACGAGAACAAGGGCGGCAACGGCTGGGCGCTGATGCACTGGAACGCGGCGGGCGAGCGGATCGGCGTCCACGACGGCGACGACTGGCGCGCCGCCGCGTGGAGCCGCCTCATCGCGGCCGACGGCAGGACGGGGCAGGTCCCGGCGCAGGCCGACGTGGTCGATGCTCACCGTCGACCACGCCGATCTCAACCAGTCCACGCGGCACGAACGGCGACTGGGACGGCGGCGCGCGCAAGGCGTCCTGCCCGGACGGTCAGCGCCTGGTCGGCCTGAGCCACACCGGGTTCCGCGGCCTCTGCACGGACGCCGGGGGAGCGCTCGGCGCAGGCACCGCCGAGGTGGTGCGGGACGAGCGGCACGTCACCGCCGACTGGGCACGCGGCTACACCAAGTTCGAGTGCCCGCGCGGCGCGGCGCTCATCGGCTACAGCGTGCGCGGCGCGAACCTGTCCAGCGCGCTCTGCGGGTCCGGAGCCGCAGCGGTCACCGAGCGGCCGCACGCTGTGGTTCGACCGCGGCGACAACCGGCCTGACAAGGGCGGCGAGTTCGCCCAGGGCCACTACAAGGGCCAGTGCGCGGACGGCGAGTACGCGGCGGGCATCGCCTGGACCAACCGGTTCGGCAACCCGTTCAAGCGGCCCGCCGCCCTGCTCTGCCGCGGCCGGAGCTAGTACTCCGACCCGGACTCCTCCCAGGCGACGCGTGCACCGGCGTCGACATAACCGGCGGGTTCGTCCTGCGCCGGCGCCGGTGTGCCGGACAGCTCGATCACCCAGTTGAGCAGCCGGTCTTCGTCGACGGCGGGGCCGGTCATATGGCGAGTCCTCTCGAGGTTTGGTCGTACCAGAGGAAGTACGGGTTTCAGCCCTGCGCGGATCAGCCTGCTCCGACGAACCACGCCGGGGCATGCTCGTTGGCATGGCTGACACCTGCGCCCCGGCCCGACGATCGCGCGCTGCACCGCCGCCCTGCTGCGATGACCCAGCCCGGCTATGACGAACTGTCGGGGTTTTGGCGGCATCCTGCGCCCGGTTTCGGGACCACTGCCCCGACAGTCCGGTTTGTCCCTAGGCGCGGGCCCGCGATCTCACCGCACTGGGAACTCGCTCCGCACCGTGTCGCCGTCGGCGTCCAGCTCCGGGGCGGCGGGCCGCTCCAGGGGGTCGTCGTAGCCGGAGACCTTGACGACCTGACCGGGCAGCCGCAGCCCACCGGCGGTGATCACCATGCGCCGGTCGGCGGTCTGCGGCGACGCCAGCGCGTCGGGTACCGAGTTCACCGGGGCGTTCGGCACGCCGGCCGCCTCCAGCGCGGCCGCCCAGTACGCCACGGTGTTCGCCGACAGCGCGTCCTCCAGGTCGGCGGTGAGCGCGTGCAGGTGGCTCATCCGGGACGCGTTGTCGCGATACCGGGGGTCGTCGGCGAGCTGCGGCAGGCCGACGACCGTGCAGAGCCGCGCCCACAGCTCGTCGTTGCCGGCGCAGATCACGACCTGGCCGTCCTTAGCCGCGAACGCGCCGAACGGGGCGATCGAGCGGTGCATCGACCCGACCCGAGCGGGCACCGTGCCCGCCGCCAGCGACTCCAGTGCGGCACCTTCGAGCAGGCTCAGCGTGGCGTCGAACATGGCGATGTCGACGTGGCTGCCCTTTCCGCTCACGTCGCGGGCGCGCAGGGCGGCGAGGATCGCGCCGAAGCCGTAGAGCCCGGCGGCGAGGTCGGCGATCGAGGTGCCGGGGCGGACCGGGTCCCGGTCGGGTTCGCCGGTGATCGACATGAGCCCGCTCATCGCCTGGATCACCGCGTCGTACGCGGGGCGCTCGCGCCACGGCCCGGTCTGGCCGTACCCCGAGATCGACGCGTACACGAGCCGCGGGTTCAGCTCGGACAGCCGCGCGTAGCCGAGTCCGAGCCGGTCCATCACGCCGGGACGGAAGTTCTCCAGCAGCACATCCGCCTCGCGGGCGATCGCGACCGCCTGCGCCGTATCGCGCTTGAGGTCGATCGCGATCGACTCCTTGCCGCGGTTGACCCGGGCGAAGTAGTACGACCTGCCGTCGGGAGCGAACGGCCCGTAGCCGCGGGTGTCGTCGCCGAGATCCGGCCGTTCGACCTTGATGACCCGGGCGCCCAGGTCCGCCAGGAGCATCCCGCAGAACGGTCCGGCCAGCACGCGGGAGAAGTCGGCGACCATCAGCCCGGCGAGCGGACCCGCGCTCGGAGTCGTCATGGGTCTGGACCCTACCGACTGCGCCGAAAACGATGCCTGGCAGAAGTTGCCGACCTGGCATGCTGCGAGGGATGAGAGACGACAACACGACGATCGACACAGTGATCGACGCGGTGATCTTCGACTGGGGCGGCACGCTCACCCCCTGGCACACCGTCGACGTCCCCGGCACCTGGCGCGCCGTCGCCGCCCTGATCGACCCCGACCGCACCGACGAGTTGGCCGCCGCGCTGCTCGCCGCCGAGCACGAAGTCTGGGCCCGCGCCCGCGACACCCACTGCAGCGCCACCCTCGCCGAGGTCTGCACGCTGGCCGGGGTCACGATGTGCGACGTCGCCCACGTCGAGTACCGCACCCGCTGGGAGCCGCACTCGTTCATCGACCCGGAGGCGCCGGCCATGCTCGCCGGGCTGCGCGAGCGGGGCATCAAGATCGGTGTGCTGTCGAACACGATCTGGACGCGCGACCACCACGAGGAGATCTTCGCCCGGGACGGTGTGCTGGAGCTGATCGACGGCGCCGTCTACTCCAGTGAGATCCCGTGGACGAAGCCGCACCCGGAGGCGTTCGAGGCCGCGATGACCGCGGTGGGCGCCACCGAGGCGGCTCGCTGCGTCTTCGTCGGCGACCGCCTCTTCGACGACGTGTACGGCGCGCAGAACGTCGGCATGCGAGCCGTCCACGTGCCGCACAGCGCGATCCCGCCGCACCAGATCGGTCACACCGAGGGCGCTCCGGACGCCACCGTGCAGCGCCTGTCCGAGTTGCTCCCGCTGGTCGACCAGTGGCTCGGCGCCGTCACGCCCCCGCCGGTTCCTCGCTGACCTGCACCTTCGCTACCCGATCCCAGAAGGCAGTGAGCCGGGACGTGTGGCCGGACGACGAGAACGTCACGGTCACCGCCGTCGCCGACTGCTGGTTGAACGTCCCCGCGAAGCCGTCGTTGGGCGTGGTGGCCAGCACCGTCACCTCGTCCGCGCTGAAACGCAGCCGCGCGCTGCCGCCCTCGGTCTCGACGGTGCGCAGCAGCGCGGTGCCGCCGCGGCCGTCCGGTACGGGCGTCCAGAGGTCGCCGCCGGGCGACTTGGGCGTGTCCGAGGGCGGGCTCGACGCCGTCGATCTGCCCGGCGTCGGCGTGGTGCTGGGTGTGGGTGTCGGTGTGTCGCTCGTGGCGTTGGGCGCCGGGGTGGGGGTCGCCGACACCGGAACCACCTTGCGCGCCTCGGCCGCCGTCATCGGGCTGACCCGGTCCGGGACCGCGGCGAACCGCACCGACTGAACTCCTAACCAGGAGACGAGAACCGCGAGGCTGGTCGCGAGAAGCCAGGCTCCGACGGACCCCAGAGTTCGACGCATGCCGTGCATCCTCTCACCGCTTCGGTGATGTCTATTCACCGCTACGGCTCTGCGGGGGCTACCGTTCGCATCATGCCGAAGGTGCTTCTAGTCGAAGACGATGCCGTGGTGCGCGGCGCGTTGGTCCGGTCGCTCACGAAGGCCGACCACGTGGTGCGCGCGGTAGGGACCGCTCTCGACGCGTTACGCGAGGTCACGGCTGACCGCCCCGACCTGGTCATTCTCGATCTCGGGCTGCCCGACCTGGACGGCGCGGACGCGCTGCGGATGCTCCGCGGGCTCTGCGAGGTACCGGTGATCGTGGCCACCGCCCGGGACGACGAGGCCGAGATCGTCAAGCTGCTCAACGCCGGCGCCGACGACTACCTCACCAAGCCGTTCTCCGGCGAGCACCTCGCGGCGCGGATGTCGGCGGTGCTGCGGCGCGCGCGGCCCGGCGGTGCCCGGCAGTCCGCGATCGAGGTCGGGGCGCTCCGCGTCGACCTGGCGCGGCGCGAGGCCACCCTCGACGGCGAGGTGCTGGAGCTGTCCCGACGCGAGTTCGACCTGCTCGCCTACCTCGCGGCCCGGCCGCACCGCGTGGTGAGCCGCAAGGAGCTCGTCGAGGCCGTATGGCGGCAGCCGCACATCGGTGGCGACCAGACCATCGACGTCCATCTGTCCTGGCTGCGGCGCAAGCTCGGCGAGAGCGCAGCTCAGCCCAGGTTCCTGCACACGGTCCGTGGCGTCGGCGTCAAACTGGTCGTACCCCCGCCGTAAACCCGACATGTCCCGACTGACAGCATGCGCACCACGATGAAGCAGGTTTCTCGATGAGGCTGGCGCTGGTACGCGTGGCGCTGGCCACGACGACGATGGTCGCGTTGGCGTTCCTGGTCCCGCTCGCGCTGATCGTCCATCAGATCGCCGAGGAACGGGCGATCACCGACGCCGAACGGCAGGCGTCGGCGATGGTCACCGTCCTGGCCATCACCACCGACCGGTCGGCGCTCAACCGCGCGCTCGTCAGCAGCCCCGCCGGCCAGGAGAAGCGTCTCGCGCTGCATCTCCCGTCGAGCACCGAGCCGCTCGGCACGGCGCACGCCCGCGCGGAGGACGTGCAGCTCGCCGCCGACCGCCGCCGCACCTTCACCGCGGACGCCCCGGGCGGTGGCCAGGTCTACCTGCAGCACACGACGCTGCCCGAGGGCGCCGACGTCGTCATCGAGGTGTACCTGCCGGAGGAGGACCTCACCCGCGGCGTCGCGCCGGCCTGGGTGGCGCTGTCGGTGGTGGCGCTGACGCTCGTCCTCGGCTCGGTGTTCGTCGCCGACCGGCTCGGCGCCAAGGTGGTCGGCTCCGCGCGGGGCCTGGCCCGTGCCACGCGTGCGTTCGGCAGCGGCGACCTCAAGGCCCGTGTCGACCCCGGCGGTCCCCCGGAACTGGCCGAGGCGGGCGCCTCGTTCAACGCGATGGCCGCCCGCGTCGTCCAGTTCCTCGACGCCGAACGCGAACTCGCCGCCGACCTGTCGCACCGCCTCCGTACGCCCCTGACCGCCCTCCGGCTCGACGTCGAAGGGCTGGGCGACGGCACCGACGCGGAGCGGATCCGGCTCGCCGTCGGCACGCTCGAACGCGAGATCGACACGATCATCAAGACCGCGCGGCGGCCGCTGTCCGAGCGGGGTCCCGAGCGGTGCGACATGGCCGAGGTGCTCAATGAACGGCTCAGCTTCTGGTCGGCGCTCGCCGAGGACCAGGACCGCCAGTGGGACCTCTCCGGCGCCGACCGCCGCACGCTGGTGCCGGTCGCGCGAGGTGAGCTGTCCGCCGTGATCGACGCCCTGCTCGGCAACATCTTCCGGCACACGCCGCACGGCACGGCGTTCGCCGTCATGATGCGCTCGGACCGGCGCGGCGTGACGCTCGTCGTCGAGGACGCGGGGCCAGGCGTCGCCAACCCGCGCGCCGCCGTCCGGCGCGGGGCCAGCGGCGGTGGCTCCACCGGCCTCGGCCTCGACATCGCCCGGCAGATGGCCGAGAACACTGGTGGCTCGATCCAGTTCGACCGGGGACGCCTCGGCGGCGCCCGCATCAAGCTCTGGCTGGCGGTGCCGGACGCCGAGGGAGCCCGCCACTAACCGTGCATGACAGCGACGGTGGAATCACGCAGCGTGAAGGAATTAAGTCGAGGTTGCGCGTACCTTAAGAGCACCGTAAGCACCTTCCGTGACCGAGGTCACGCCGCGTAACATCTGAGAGGCACACAGACCAACCGACCGGTGGTGGAAGACGTCCTGCCGGACGGCGGTGGGCAGAGCGGGCGTTCGCGGGCGGGCTAACCCCCTGACTCGCACGCGGATCGTCCTTCTTGCGGTGTCGGCCCGTACCTCCCGGTATGGACGGGCCGGCACCGCTTTTCTCTACTTACACCCCTGGAAAGGCCACGGTGGCCGGCGCGTTCGGCGCCAGAGCCCGCCGCCAGCGGGTGGCCATGACAGCGCACTCCGTGAGCGCCTCGATCGCCATGGTCCGGTCCGCCGCAGTGACCCCGGGCACCACGGCACGCCACGCCGCCGCCGTGCGCTCCTCCAGCTGGATCGCGAGCTTCATCGCGCTCGCGCGGTCCTCGACGGGGAACGGCAGTGCGTACGCCGGCTCGGCCGCCACCGGTTCGAGCCGGGCCCTGATCAGCACGGCGGCGAGCGCGTTGCGGCGGTCTCGGTGGGCCTGCTCCGCGATGACGGCCCTGATGCGTCCCTGGTCGGTCAGGTGAGGTCCGAGCACGCCGTACCCGAAGATCGCGGCGTGCTCCGCCGCCAGCGCCGCCTGCAACTGCTCGCTCATGAGCACGCCTCGCTCCGCTCGGCGGCGCATTCGCGCAACCTGTGCCTACCGATTCGCTCGCTCCGCTCGCCCGCTCGCTCAATTGTCGGGGAAATGGCTGTATCGAGCGTCCGGTTTGAGGACCAATACCGGAACAGTCCGGTTTGGGTCATGACAGCACCACCACGTGTGACGACTCGCAAGCCGCGATGCTGGCCAGCAGAGCCGCGCGCTCGCCGCTGGCCGCCAGGCACGCGTCGGTGGCCTGCTTCGCCACCGCGCGCTCGGCCGCGACGAGGCCCTGGACGTTGCTCGTGCTTGCCGCTGCGGTGGTCTCGATGGCGGCGGCGCGCCGGGGATCGAGCCGGGCCCGCAGCGCCTGGACGTGCGCGGCGTGGTCGGCGCGGACCGCGCGAAGCCGGGCGGCCTGCGCCGGCAGGGCCTTGATCGCGGCGTCGTAGCTGGCGATCAGCGCGAGTTCGGCGGCGAGCAGCGGTTCGAGCGGGTCGGGGTCGGCGGGCGGGACGGAGCCGCGGTCAGCACCGGAGAGGGGGCCGCAAGCCGCGGTGAGGATGCCGGTGGCCCCGGCGAGTGCGCCGGTGAGCAGCCGCCGGCGGGCCAGGGACAGTGTCACCCCGACAGTTTGTCAGCCGCCCGCCAGTGTGGTGGTGCGGGACCTGCCTCCAGTGTTGGTTACGCTGTGCACACCCGACAACTTCAGAGCGACCCACCGGGGCGCCGCGGCGGCCTGGAGAGGCGCTGCGGCGGCCCGGGACGACATATGAGGGAGGTGCCCGATGGCAGCGGGTGCACCTACTGGCCAACGCGCCCGGATCGCCGCCCTGGTCGACCCCGTGGTCGCCGCGGCCGGATATGACCTGGAAGAGCTCGTCGTCACCGCGGCCGGCCGGCGGAGCCTGGTCAAGGTGGTGGTGGACGCCGACGGCGGCATCACCCTGGACGACATCGCCGAGGTGTCGCGCGCGGTCTCGGCCGCGCTGGACGACGCCGACGACGGCGGGCTCGTGGGCAGGTCGCCGTACACGCTGGAGGTCACCTCGCGCGGCGTCGACCGCCCGCTGACGGAGCCGCGGCATTGGCGTCGCAACGCCGGACGGTTGGTGAAGGTGCAGGTCGGGGAGGAATCACTTACGGCGCGGATCGTCGAGGCCGATGACGCGGGCGTGCTGCTCGACGTCGACGGTGCCCGGCGCGAGGTGGCCCACGCCCAGCTTGGTCCCGGCAAGGTCCAGATCGAGTTCGGCCGCCCCGGCAACGACGCCGGGAAGGGCAAGGTCGACGGGGACATCAGCGACGACACGGAGGGGGAGGACGCATGAACATCGATATCGCCGCGCTACGTGCGGTGGAGCGGGAGCGGGAGATCTCCTTCGAGACGATCATCGAAGCGATCGAGACCGCGCTGCTCACGGCGTACCGGCATACGGAGGGGGCGCACCATCACGCGCGGGTCGAGATCGACCGCAAGAGCGGCGCGGCGACGGTGTGGGCCAAGGAACTTGATGAAACGGGCACAACGGAGCGTGAGTTCGACGACACTCCGCATGACTTCGGCCGCATCGCGACGATGACCGCCAAGCAGGTCATCCTCCAGCGCCTGCGCGACGCCCAGGACGAGGTCAACTTCGGCGAGTTCGCCGGCAAGGAGGGCGAGGTCGTCGCCGGGGTCATCCAGGCGCACGAGTCCCGTTCGGAGAAGGGCATCGTCACGATCAGCCTCGGCAAGGTCGAGGCCAACCTGCCACCCGGCGAGCAGGTCCCCGGCGAGGTCTACGAGCACGGCGCACGGATCAAGTGCCTGGTCGTCGGCGTCTCGAAGGGAATGCGCGGCCCGCAGATCACGTTGTCACGGTCACACCCCAATCTGGTGCGTCGGCTGTTCGCACTGGAGGTCCCGGAGATCGCCGACGGCACGGTCGAGATCGGCGCCGTCGCCCGCGAGGCGGGGCACCGGTCGAAGATCGCGGTCCGGTCGAAGGTCCCCGGGGTGAACGCGAAGGGCGCCTGCATCGGCCCGCTGGGCAGTCGCGTCAGGGCCGTCATGAGCGAGTTGCACGGCGAGAAGATCGATATTGTCGACTACTCCGAGGACCCGGCGAAGTTCGTCGGCAGCGCCCTCTCCCCGGCGAACGTGATCAAGGTGGAGGTCGTCGACCTGGCGAACCGTTCGGCCCGGGTCACCGTGCCCGACTACCAGCTCTCCCTCGCCATCGGCAAGGAAGGGCAGAACGCGCGGTTGGCGGCGCGGCTCACCGGCTGGCGGATCGACATCCGCAGCGATGCCGCTCCGGCGAACGCGAGCGGTGAGCCTGGCGCGCCGCCCGTCGGCGCGGCGGGGTAAGCTGTTCAGTGGCTCGCCACACGTCTTCTCTCCCCTTACGTCGCGTCCCGGTGCGGACGTGCGTGGGGTGCAGGAAACGGGCGGCGGCCGCCGAGCTGCTGCGGGTCGTCATCGACGGTGCGCGGGGCGAGGGCGGTGACGTGAGCGTCGTCGTCCCCGACCCGGCTCGCAGACTGCCGGGCCGCGGTGCTTCCCTGCACCGCGATCCGGCTTGCCTCGCGCTCGCGGAACGGCGTCGCGCCTTCGGGCGGGCGCTGCGGGTCCCCGGTGTCCTCGACATCGGTCCGGTCCGCGAGTACGTGGAAGAACTCGGCACCACCGGTTGTGCGGGCACCAGCCCGCACTCGGAAGAGAAGTAGGTCGATCGGTTATGAGCAAGCGATGAAGTCCCAGCAATGAGCAGGCTTCAGTTGTAACCAGGAGGTCGAGCGGGTCGCCGCCCGGCCTCGGATGAGGAGTCCAGTGGCAGGCAAGGCCCGCGTACACGAGCTCGCTAAAGAGCTCGGCGTCGAAAGTAAGGTCGTTCTGGCCCGGCTGAAAGAGCTTGGCGAGTTCGTGAAGTCGGCGTCGTCGACGGTGGAAGCACCCGTCGCCCGGCGTCTCCGTGAGTCGTTCCCGTCCGGTGGTGGTCAGGCCGCCGCGCCCAGCGCGCCCGCCGTGGCCGCCCCGGCGAAGCCGACGGCGGTTCCGGGTCGGCCCAAGCCGCCCGCAGCCCGTCCCGGCCCGGTGCCGAAGCCGGGTCCGAAGCCGCCGGCGCCCACTGGCGTCGGCACGATGGCCAGCTCGCACAACGTCGAGGTCGCCGCGGCCGAGGCCAAGGCTGCCGAGTTGAAGGCCGCCCAGGATGCCGCGCAGGCGGCGGCGAAGGCTGCCGCGGCCGAGCGCGCCGCGCAACCTCCGGCTGCTCCCGCCATCCCGCCGGCGCCGCCCGCGCCGAAGCCGGGTGGTCCGCGTCCGGGTCCGCGTCCTGGCAACAACCCGTTCGGCGTGAACACGACCCCGGCGCCTCCGCGCCCCGGGCCGCGTCCCGGCCCGAACACCGGCGGTTCAGCGCCCGCTCCGGGCACCTCCCGTCCCGGCCCGACGCCCGGCGGCATGCCGCCGCGTCCGCCGGCCGGTGGTGCTCCGCGTCCGGGTGGCCCGCGTCCCAACCCTGGCAACATGCCGCCCCGTCCTAACCCGGGCATGATGCCGCCGCGTCCCGCCGGCGGTGGTGGCGGCGGTGGCCGTCCCGGTGGTCCTGGTGGTGGCGGCGGTGGCCGTCCCGGTGGTCCTGGTGGTGGCGGCGGTGGCCGTCCCGGTGGTCCCGGTGGTGGCGGCGGTGGCCGTCCCGGTGGTCCTGGTGGCGGCGCGGGTGCCGGCCGTCCGGTGGTGGTGGCGGCGGTGGCGGTGGCTACCGCGGCGGTCCCGGCGGTGGCGGTGGCGGTGGCGCGGGTGCTCCTGGCGCCGGCGGCGGTTACCGCGGTGGTCCCGGTGGCGGTGGTCCCGGTGGCGGCGGTGGTCGTCCCGGTGGCGGCGGTCGTGGTCGCGGCGGCACCGCTGGTGCCTTCGGGCGTCCCGGCGGTCGTGGCCCGGTCCGTGGCCGCAAGTCCAAGAAGCAGCGGCGTCAGGAGTTCGACAACCTCTCCGCGCCCACGATGGGCTCGGGTGCCCCGCGCGGTAGCGGCGAGGCCATCCGGCTCGCCCGCGGTGCGTCCCTGTCGGACTTCGCCGACAAGATCAACGCCAACCCGGGCTCGCTGGTCCAGGAGGCGTTCGGCCTGGGCGAGATGGTGACCGCCACCCAGTCCTGCAGCGACGACCTGCTGCTGCTGATGGGCGAGCACCTGAACTACGACGTCCAGATCGTCAGCCCCGAGGACGAGGACCGCGAGCTGCTCGCGCCGCTTCGACATCGAGTTCGAGGGCGAGTACACCGACGAGCAGCTGGTCAGCCGCCCGCCGGTGGTCACCGTCATGGGTCACGTCGACCACGGTAAGACGAAGCTGCTCGACGCGATCCGCAAGACCGACGTCGTGGCGGGCGAGGCCGGCGGCATCACCCAGCACATCGGCGCCTACCAGGTCACGGCCACGGTCGGCGACGACGACCGGAAGATCACCTTCATCGACACCCCGGGTCACGAGGCGTTCACCGCCATGCGTGCCCGTGGTGCGCAGGCCACCGACATCGCGATCCTCGTGGTGGCGGCCGACGACGGTGTGAAGCCGCAGACGATCGAGGCGCTCAACCACGCCAAGGCGGCCGAGGTGCCGATCGTGGTCGCGGTGAACAAGATCGACAAGGAGGGCGCCGACCCGGCCAAGGTGCGCAGCAGCTCACCGAGTACGGGCTGGTGGCCGAGGAGTACGGCGGCGACACGATGTTCGTCGACATCTCCGCGAAGTCCCGGATCAACATCGAGGGGCTGCTCGAAGCCGTGGTCCTCACCGCCGACGCGGCGCTGGAGCTGACCGCTCCGGTCGACGTCGAGGCGCGCGGTGTCGCGATCGAAGGCCACCTCGACCGCGGCCGTGGCCCGGTGGCGACCGTGCTGGTCCAGCGCGGCACGCTGCGGATCGGCGACTCGGTCGTCGCCGGTGACGCCTACGGCCGCGTCCGCGCCATGCTCGACGAGCACGGCGACCAGGTCGAGGAGGCCGGCCCGTCCCGGCCGGTGCAGGTCCTCGGCTTCACCTCGGTCCCGGGCGCCGGCGACAACTTCCTCGTCGTCCCCGAGGACCGGGTCGGCCCGGCAGATCGCCGAGCAGCGGCAGGCCCGGGAGCGCAACGCGCGCGCTCGCGAACCGTCGCGGCCGGCACGCTCGAAGACGTCCTCGGCAAGGATGGAGGCGGGCGAGAAGAGCACGCTCACCCTCATCCTCAAGGGCGACGGCTCCGGTTCGGTCGAGGCGCTCGAGGACGCGCTGCTCAAGATCGAGGTCGGCGACGAGGTCGAGCTGCGGATCATCCACCGCGGCGTGGGTGCGATCACCGAGACCGACGTCATCCTGGCGTCGGCCTCGCGACGCGGTCGATCATCGGCTTCAACGTCCGGCCGCAGGGCAAGGCGCGCGAGTGGCCGAGCGCGAGGGCGTCGACATCCGCTACTACTCGGTCATCTACGCGGCGATCGAGGACATCGAGGCGGCGCTCAAGGGCATGCTCAAGCCGGAGTACGAGGAGGTCGCAGCTCGGCACCGCCGAGATCCGCGAGGTCTTCCGCTCGTCGCAAGTTCGGCAACATCGCCGGTGCGCTGGTCCGCTCCGGGGTCATCCGCCGCAACGCCAAGGCCCGGCTCATCCGCGACGGCGTCGTCGTCGCGGACAACCTCAGCATCGGTTCGCTCAAGCGTTTCAAGGACGACGCGACCGAGGTCCGCGAGGGCTTCGAGTGCGGTATCGGCCTGGGGTCGTTCAACGACATCAAGGTCGATGACGTCATCGAGACGTTCGAGATGCGGGAGAAGCCGCGCGGCTGACGTGATCCGGGGGCGGGCGTGACGCGCCCGCCCCCGGCAGCCAGCTCCGGCGCCACTCGATGTTCACCGGAACCCTCCAGTTGGACGTCCTGCTCCCGGCCGACAGCCGATCGCTGAAGGCCAAGCGCGGGTACGTCCGTCCTGTCGTGGCCGCATTGCAGCGGCTCGACGTCGCCGCCGCCGAGGTGGGCGACGTCGAGCGGCACGGCCGCGCCGAGTTCGGCGTCGCCGCGGTCGCGCGCGACGCCCACCACGTCAACGAGGTACTCGACGCCTGCGAGCGGCTGGTCGCCGGCCGCCCGGAGCTGGAGCTGCTGTCCGCACGACGGCGGCTCCACGGCGCCGACGACTAATAGCGCCGCGAAGCGCGCAGGATCCCGCGGGCTATGGCCGACAAGATCCCGCACACTCCGGCAGTGAAGAAGGAGCACGACATGGTCGACGCCGCCAGGGCGCGCAAGCTCGCGGTGCGGATCCGCGAGATCGTCGCCGCCACGCTGAAGACGCAGGTCAAGGACCCGCGCCTCGGCATGGTCACGATCACCGACACGAAGATCACCGGCGACCTGCGCGACGCCACCGTCTTCTACACCGTCCTCGGCGACGAGATCGAGCGCGCCGCCACGGCTGCCGCGCTGGAGAGCGCCAAGGGCGTGCTGCGCAGCGCGGTCGGCCGCCAGACCGGGGTGAAGTTCACGCCGACGCTGACGTTCAGCGCCGACGACATCCCCGAGAACGTCCGCGAGATCGACGACCTGCTGGCGAAGGCCCGCGAGTCGGACGCGGAGCTGCAACGGCTCGCCGCGGGCAAGGACTACGCGGGCGAGCCCGACCCGTACCGTGCCCCGCGCGAGGACTCCGAGGAGGAGGACGACGCCAAGGTCGACGACAAGGTCGACGGCGGCGCGTGACGGTAACCCGGCGGGTCACCCGGCTGGCGCTGCCCGCGCTGGTGGTGCTCGCCGCGGAACCGCTGTACCTGCTGGTCGACACCGCCGTCGTCGGCCATCTCGGGCCCGTGCCGCTGGCCGGGCTGGCCGCGGGCGGCGTGCTGATGGCGTCGGCAGCGTGGCTCGGCAACGTCCTCGCGTACGGCACCACAGGCCGCGCCGCCCGTCGCTTCGGAGCTGGTCAGAGAGCCGAGGCCGTCGGCGAGGGCGTGCAGGCGTCCTGGTTGGCGGTCGGCGCCGGGCTGCTGATGCTGGTGCTGGCCCAGGTGTTCGCGCGTCCAGTGATGGGCGTGCTGATCGGCGGGCCGGACGCGGCCGAGATTCGCGCGGCCGGCGAGCTGTGGTTCCGCATCGCGAGCCTCGGCATCCCGGGGATCCTGCTCGCGCTCGCCGGCAACGGCTGGATGCGCGGCGTCCAGGACACCCGCAGGCCCGTGCGGTACGTGCTCGGCGGCAACGTGCTGTCGATGGTGCTCTGCCCGGTGCTGGTCTACCCGGCCGGGCTGGGATTGGCCGGTTCCGCGCTCGCGAACGTGGCCGCGCAGCTGGTCGCGGCGGTGTTCTTCGTCCGGGCGCTGCTGGCCGAGGGCGTGCCACTGCGTCCCCGGCCGCACCTGATCCGTGCACAGCTTGCGGTGGGGCGTGACCTCATCGTGCGGACGGCGGCGATCCAGGCCTCGTTCCTGTCCGCGGCCGCGGTGGCGTCGCGGCTCGGCGCGGTACCGCTCGCCGCGCATCAGATCGCGCTACAGCTGTTCATGTTCCTCGCGCTCGTACTCGACTCGGTGGCGATCGCCGCGCAGTCCCTGGTGGGGGAGGCGCTCGGCGCCGGCCGGCGCGACGACGCCCGTGCGGTGGCGTGGCGGGTCGCCGGCTACGGCGGTGTCGCGGGTACGGTCTTCGCCGCGGCCCTGATGATCGGGCACAGCGCCGTGCCGCGGCTGTTCACCGGCGAGGCCGAGGTGCTGGCGCTCACCGGGACGATCTGGCCGTGGCTGGCTGCAACGCAGGTCGCGGCCGGCGTGGTGTTCGCCCTCGACGGCGTGCTCGTCGGCGCGGGTGACGTGGGCTTCCTGCGCGACGTCACGCTCGCGTCGACGCTGGCAGGGTTCCTGCCGCTCGTGTGGGTGGCACACCTGGCCGGCTGGGGGCTGCCGGGACTGTGGGCGGGGTTGTTGGCGTTCGTCGTGATCCGGCTCGGGGGCATGGTGCTCCGCGTGGCCGGCCGGCGCTGGATGGAGGTTGCCGAATGAACCCGCCGAGCGGGCTTCCCCGACAGTTGGAAAACGCCGCCGAGCGAAGCGAGGCGTGCACGTGAGCGCGCGCAGGCAGGCTGGTCCGCCGCCGCCGAGCGGGCTGCTCGTGGTCGACAAGCCGGCGGGCATGACGTCGCACGACGTGGTGGCCAGGGCGCGCAGGATCGCGGGCACCCGCAAGGTCGGCCACGCCGGCACGCTCGACCCGATGGCGACCGGCGTCCTGGTGCTCGGCATCGAGCGGGCCACGAAGCTGCTCGGCCACCTGACGCTGACGGTCAAGGAGTACACCGCGACGATCCGGCTCGGGCAGACCACCGTCACCGACGACGCCGAGGGCGAGGTCACGGGCGGTGCGCCGGCCGGTGCGGTCACCGATGAGGACGTACGGGCGGGCATCGAGGCACTGACAGGCGAGATCCAGCAGGTGCCGTCGGCGGTGTCGGCGATCAAGGTGGACGGGAAGCGCTCGTACGCCCGGGTCCGCGCGGGGGAGGAGGTGGCGCTCGCCGCCCGCCCGGTGACGGTGTCGCGGTTCGAGCTGCTCGACGCGCGGCGCGGTGACGACCTGCTCGACCTGGACGTCGTGGTCGAGTGCTCGTCCGGAACGTACGTCCGGGCGCTGGCCCGCGACCTCGGCGCGGCGCTCGGCGTCGGCGGCCACCTCACCGCGCTGCGCCGCACGCGGGTCGGGCCGTTCTCCCTGGATCAGGCGCGGACCCTGCCCGACCTCGAACACGAAGCGGTGATCCTGCCGCTGTCGGAGGCGGTGGCGGCGTCGTTCCCGCGGCGCGACGTCGACGAGGAGCAGGCCCGGATCCTCGGCCACGGCGGCCGGCTCGCCGCCGCCGGTATCGCCGGCACGTACGGCGTGTTCGGTCCGGACGGTGAGGTGATCGCGCTGGTCAGCGAGAGCGCTCATACGGCGAGACCCGAGGTCGTGCTCAACCCGCGGGCATGACGTGGCCCGCGTCAAGCTCCCGAACCGGACATTCTGGGCTTGTGGGCATACGACCGGCCTGGCTAGCCTTGTAAGTCCCGAAAGTCCGGTTCGGTTGGCCGTGGCAACACTGGCACCTTGTACTCTGCATGTCACGGGCGGTCGAGCCAGGAACGGAGTCCGCGTGCGCTTGCTGGGGTCACCAGCCGGATACAGTCAGCCGCGCTGGGGTCACGGCCCGGCGCCCGGCACCCTCGCCGATCAGCTGGAGGCGCGTGTCGTCGCCGCGCCGGACGCCGAGAGTCGCGTGAAAGGCCTGATCCAGCTCGCCCTCTGGTGCGCGGACGCCGATCCGGGCCGCGCGGTCGGCTTCGGTGCGGAGGCGGTCGAGAAGTCCGAGAGCCTGGACGACGTCGTGCTGCGCACGCGCGCCCGGTACGCGAATGCCGTCGCCCGGCTGTTCGGCGCGAAGGACGCCGCCGGCCCGTACCGCGAGCTGCGCGAGCTGTGCCGCCAGTTCGAGACGTTCGGGCTGCCGGCCGACGTCGCCTGGTGCGACCTCATGGCCGGCGTGGCACTTGAGTACCTCGGTGACCCTGGCGGTGCCACGGTGCGGTTCGAGCGGGCGCTTGGCGTGTTCCGCCGGCTCGGCGATCTGGCCGGGGAGGCGCGCTGCCTGAACAGCATCGCCTGCGGCGAGTCCGTCCTGGGCCACTACGCCGACGCCCTCGCCCGGTTCCGGCGCGCGGCCAGCCTGGCGGAGATTGCGCACGCCCCCGGCACGTACGCGCTGGCCCGCATGAACGGCGCCGAAACCGCCAGTGACCTGGGCCGGGCCGAGCTGGAGGAGGGCAAGCCCGACGTCGCCCGCGCGCTGTTCGAGCGGGCCGACGCCGAGTACGTCGAGCTGGAGCAGGAAGTGGCGCGCCTCGGGCACCGGCACCTGGAGGCGCTGGTCCCCGCGTACCGGGCGTCCACGCTGCGGCATCTCGGCCGGCACGCCGAGGCGCTCGGCGCGTGCGAACGGGCGCTGGAGTCGGCCGCGGTCTCCTCGTCCATGGAGGCCCGGGCCAGCTCCCGCTGCTACGCCGGCGAGGTGCACCTGGCGCTGGGCGAGCCGGAGCGGGCCCGCAGCCTGCTGGTCGAGGCACTCACCTCGTACGAGCAGTGGGGCCTGCACTACGAGACCGCACGCGTGCTGCGGGGCTTGGTCCAGGCGAACGAGGACATCGGCGACATCGACACCGCGTACGCGATGCACAAGCGCCTGCTGACCGCCGAACTGGCCCTGCGCGACGGCAACGCGCAGCGCGAGAACGAGGTGGTGGCCGCCCGCCTGGAGGCCGACCGGCTCGCCGAGGGCCAGCGGCAGACGGGCAACCGGGCGCACCAGCTGCGTTCCGCGGAGCTGCTGCGCCAGAACGACCGCCTGGAGGCCGAGCGGCGCGCGCTGGAGCGGCTCGCCCACACCGACGCGCTCACCGGGCTCGCGAACCGCCGCCACTTCGACGCGCAGCTGTCGCGGCTCGCGGTGCGTGCCGAGCTGACCGGGCGCGGGCTGGCGCTGGTGCTGGCCGACATCGACCGGTTCAAGCAGATCAACGACGTGCACTCCCACCTCACCGGCGACGCGCTGCTGCGGCGGGTCGCGGGCGTCGTCGCGGACCACTGCGGACCCACCGACCTCGTCGCGCGGGTCGGCGGTGAGGAGTTCGCGCTTCTCCTGCCGGGGGCCACGGTGCCGGCGGCGATCGCGGTCGCCGAACGCCTGCGGCTGGCCATCGAGGCACTCGTCCTCGACGACCTGGCGCCTCGGCCTGCGCATCACGCTGAGCGCGGGCGTGGCCGTGATCGGCGCAGAGGAGCCGGCATCCGGGCTCCTCGCGGGTGCGGACGCCGCTCTGTACGCGGCCAAGGACGGCGGGCGCAACCAGGTCTGCACGGCGCCCAGCACCGTTGACGCGCTCGAACCTGGCCCACTCGGCGACTCACGGTAATCTCGCAGCGTTTGCCCGGCGGTCTCGCGTAACCGCTTTGCTAGGGTCTTTTCGCAGGACAGGCCGGGAGTCTGGGGATCAGCGTGTCGGCGTTGCGCGAACGGTGCGTCGAGTGACGCAGACCGAGATGCTCCAGACTCTCCTGGACGCGGCGGTCGACGAGGAAGCGCGGCTGGCCGCCCTCCTCGACCTGGTCGCGTGGCTGGCGGACGCCGATTCCCGCGCCGCCGTCGAGCGCGCCGGCGCGGCGCTCGCGGCCGCCGACCGCCTAGGTGACCCGGCCCTGATCGCCCGAGCTCGCTGCGTGTACGGCCGCAGCCTCCTGTTCGGCGAGGGTCCGCGGCAGGCCCGCGAGGCGCTGGTGGACGCGCGAACACGCTACGTCGCGCTCGGCAACATCGCCGGCGTCGCGTGGTGCGAGGTGTTCGAGGGCATCGCGCTGGAGTACCTCGGCGACCCCGGTGGAGCCATCGTCACCACCGAACGGGCGCTCGCGACGTTCATCGAGGTAGGCGACCAGGCCGGCGAGGCCCGCGCGCTCAACACACTCGGTATCAGCCAGGCGATCGTCGGCCGCCTCGACGACGCCCTCGCCCTGTTCGAGCGCAGCGGCGAGCTCGCGGTGACCGCGCGTGACCAGGTGACGATCGGCCTGGCCTGGCTCAACGCCGCCGAGACCCGCAGCAACCTGGGCCGCCGCGCCGAGGAGGAGGGCCGCGCCGAGACCGCCGTCGAGCTGTTCAACCGTGCGCTGGAGGAGCTGCGCGCGGTCCGGCGGCATGCCCTGCGCACCGGTTTCGCGGGGCTGGAGCCGGTCGCGATGGCGTACCAGGTGGTGCCGCTGGTCCGGCTGGGGCGCGTCGAGGAGGCCGTCGAGGTGGGCGAGCGGGCCATCTCCCGCGCCGGCAGCCTCGAACTCGACGACGACACCGTCGCGCAGGCCCTGCACTACGCCGGCGCCGCGCGCCTCGCCGCGGGCGACCTCACGGAGGCCGTGGCCCACCTCGACCGTGCGCTCGCCCTCTACGACCAGTGGGAGCTGACCCACGAGACGGCGCCCGTCCTGGAGCTGCTGGTCGAGGCGCACGAGCGTCGCGGCGACGTCCCGGCGGCATTCGCGCTGCACAAGCGGCTCCTGGTGGCGAAGCTGCGCCTGCGTGACGGAGCCGCGGAACGTACCGACCAGGTCGCCGCCGCGCGCTACCAGGCCGAACGTGAGCAGGAGGCGGACGAGCGCGACCGCCGCAAGTTGCAGCAACTCGCGCGAGCCAACCGCCGCCTCGCCGACGAGCGTCGCGCGATGGAGCGCCTGGCGCACACCGACGCGCTCACAGGCCTGGCCAACCGCCGCCACTTCGACGCCCAGCTCGGGCGCGTCCTGCTGCACGCCGAGCTGACCGGCGAGGAGGTGAGCCTCGTCCTGATCGACATCGACCACTTCAAGCGCGTCAACGACCGGCACAGCCATCTGGTCGGCGACGCGGTGCTGCGTGCGTTGGCGGGCGAGATCACCCGGCACAGCCGCGTCAGCGACCTGGCCGCACGGATCGGCGGCGAGGAGTTCGTGGTCCTGCTGCCGGGCACCAGCCAGCCCGAGGCGGTGGTGGTCGCCGAGCGGCTCCGCACGTCCGTCGAGACGCTCAAGCTCGACGAACTCGCGCCGCGCCTGCGGATCACGGTCAGCGCCGGTGTCGCGAGCACGTCCGACGCCGGCGGTGCCGAGGCGCTGCTCGCCGCCGCCGACGCAGCCCTGTACGAGGCGAAGCGCGGCGGGCGCAACCGGGTACGCGCGGCTCGCACCGCGGCCACCTGAGAAACCGAACTTGTCCGGACAGTGGTCCTGTAACCGGGCGCCCGATGCAGCCATTTCCCCGACAATTGCCGGCCGCCACGCTGGCCCAGCGGCCAGCGCCGGCGCCATCGGCGGGCACAGTAGGGTTGGCCCGTGCGTAGGTGGCGCGGGGTGGAGAACACCCCCAGCGGGTGGGGCCGCTCGGTGGTGACGATCGGCGTCTTCGACGGCGTCCACCGCGGGCACCAGCAGATCATCGGTCATGCGGTGCGGCGGGCCAGGGACGCGGGTCTCAACTCGGTGGTCGTCACGTTCGACCCGCACCCTGCCGAGGTGGTCCGCCCCGGCAGCCACCCCGCGATGCTCACGGCGCCGCGGCGCAAGGCCGAGCTGGTGGAGGCCATCGGCGTCGACGCGCTCTGCGTGCTGCCGTTCACGCACGCGTTCAGCCGCCTGTCCGCGGAGGAGTTCGTGCACGACGTGCTGGTCGAGCACCTGCACGCGGCGGCGGTCGTCGTCGGCAAGAACTTCCGGTTCGGGCACAAGGCGGCCGGCGACACGACGCTCATGGCCACGCTCGGCGGCCGGTTCGGGTTCACCGTCGAGGACAGCCCGCTGCTCGCCGAGGGCGACACCACGTTCTCGTCCACGTACGTCCGGGCCTGCGTCGACGCCGGTGACGTGGCCAGCGCGGCGGCGGCGCTCGGGCGGGAGCACCGGGTCGAGGGCGTCATCGTGCGCGGCGACCAGCGGGGTCGCGAGCTGGGCTTCCCCACCGCCAACCTGGAGACCCACCCGTATGCGGCGATCCCGGCTGACGGCATCTACGCGGCCTGGCTCGTGCGCGGCAAGGAGCGCCTGCCCGCCGCCGTGAGCATCGGGACGAACCCCACCTTCTCGGGACGCGAACGGCGCGTCGAGGCGTTCGTCCTGGACTTCGACGGCGACCTGTACGGCGAGCACGTCGGCATCGACTTCGTTGCGCGGCTGCGGCCCACCCTGCACTTCGACACGGTCGAGGCGCTCGTGGCCCAGATCGGCGCGGACGTTGCGGACACCCGCCGCCTGCTCGCCTGAACGCGTTCACTTTCGGATTTTTGGGCGTCCGCGAGCGTCGCGACACCCAAGAATCCGAAACTCGGCGGTGCGGGCGCGCCGATTCTTCGCGATGGCGCTGCTGCTGGTAACGTGGGTGCCACGTCGGGTTGCACCTGGCGGTGTGACGTCTGCCCTCGTGACCTAGACCGAGGGCCACACAGCATGGTTGAGGAGAGTTCGTGGCGCTCACGTCTGAGCAGAAGAGCACGATCATGGCCGTCCACAAGACGGTCGAGAACGACACGGGCTCGCCCGAGGTCCAGGTGGCGATGCTGTCCAAGCGGATCAGCGATCTCACCGAGCACCTGAAGAAGCACAAGCACGACCACCACAGCCGTCGTGGCCTGCTGCTCCTCGTCGGCCGGCGTCGCCGGCTGCTGAAGTACCTGGCCAAGACCGACATCAACCGCTACCGCGCGCTGATCGAGAAGCTCGGTCTGCGCCGCTAGCTCGCACGACGGGGGAGTGACCCACACGGTCGCTCCCCCGAACTGTGCGGCGCCGATGCCGCGCAGCGACACCGGCCGGACGACACGGCACCCGCGCCCAGCGGGAAGAGGCGCCGGTCCTCGGCAGTGGTCCCCGACTATTGCTCGGCGAGCGCCCCTCACGGGGACGCTCGGAGCATCTCGGGACCGGGTTGCGCTGGAAGGTGCAACCCGGCCTCGGAGTAGTCGAGGACTTCTTTCGAAGACCGGCAGCGGAACCGCTCCGCAGGGCAGTCGTCGTCCGGCCCTGAAAACAGGAGGACGTCCGTACATGTCGGACCACCCCGTCTACGAGTCCGTCGCCGTCATCGACAACGGCGCGCACCCGTCCCGCGAGATCCGTTTCAGCACTGGCCGGTTCGCCCGCCAGGCCGCCGGGTCCGCCACCGCCCAGCTGGGCGACACCCTGGTGCTCTCGGCCACCACGGCCGGTAAGCACCCGAAGGAGCACTTCGACTTCTTCCCGCTCACGGTCGACGTCGAGGAGCGGATGTACGCCGCGGGCCGCATCCCCGGCTCGTTCTTCCGCCGCGAGGGGCGCCCGAGTGAGGACGCGATCCTCACCTGCCGCCTGATCGACCGCCCGCTGCGGCCGAGCTTCGTCAAGGGCCTGCGCAACGAGGTCCAGGTCGTCGTCACGGTGATGGCGCTCGACCCCGACTCGCTCTACGACGTCGTGGCCATCAACGCCGCGTCGCTGTCCACGCAGCTCGCCGGCCTGCCGTTCTCCGGCCCGATCGGTGCCACGCGCGTGGCCTACGTCGACGGCGACTGGATCGCCTTCCCGACGCACACCGAGCTGGAGAAGGCCACGTTCGACATGGTCGTGGCCGGCCGGATCATCGGAGACGGCGACAGTGCAGATGTCGCGATCATGATGGTCGAGGCCGAGGCCACCCCCGGCACCTTCGCCCTCGTGGCAGGCGGCGCGCCGAAGCCCACCGAGGACATCGTCGCGTCCGGCCTGGAGGCCGCCAAGCCGGCGATCAAGGCGCTGTGCGCCGCCCAGCAGGAGCTGGCAGACAACGCCGCCAAGCCGACCGCCGAGTTCCCCGTCTTCCCGGACTACCTGGAGGACGTGTACGAGGCCGTCGCCGGCGCGGTCACCGAGCCGCTCGACGCCGCGCTGCGCATCGCCGGCAAGCAGGAGCGCGAGGCCGAGCTCGACCGCGTGAAGCAGCTCGCGTTCGAGGCCGTCGCGGACAAGTTCGAGGGCCGCGAGAAGGAGATCGGCGGCGCGCTGAAGGCGCTCACCAAGAAGCTGATCCGCCAGCGCGTCCTGCGCGACAAGGTCCGCATCGACGGCCGCGGCCTCACCGACATCCGCACGCTCTCGGCCGAGGTCGAGGTGCTGCCGCGGGTGCACGGTTCGGCGCTGTTCGAGCGCGGCGAGACCCAGATCCTGGGCGTCACCACGCTGAACATGCTCCGCATGGAGCAGCAGCTCGACACGCTCGCGCCGGAGACGCGCAAGCGGTACATGCACAACTACAACTTCCCGCCGTACTCCACCGGTGAGACCGGCCGCGTCGGTTCGCCGAAGCGCCGCGAGATCGGCCACGGCGCGCTCGCCGAGCGTGCCCTGCTGCCGGTGCTGCCGAGCCGCGAGGACTTCCCGTACGCGATCCGGCAGGTCTCGGAGGCGCTGAGCTCGAACGGCTCCACGTCGATGGGCTCGGTCTGCGCGTCCACGATGTCGCTGCTCAACGCCGGTGTGCCGCTGAAGGCGCCGGTCGCGGGCATCGCGATGGGCCTGATCTCGGACGAGGTCGACGGCCGCACCGAGTACGTCACGCTCACCGACATCCTCGGCGCCGAGGACGCCTACGGCGACATGGACTTCAAGGTCGCCGGCACCAAGGAGTTCGTGACCGCGCTGCAGCTCGACACCAAGCTCGACGGCATCCCCTCCGACGTGCTGGCCGCCGCGCTGGGCCAGGCGCACGCCGCCCGGATCGCGATCCTCGAGGTCATGAACGAGGCCATCGACGCCCCGGACGAGATGAGCCAGTTCGCGCCGCGCGTCACGACCGTCACCATCCCGGTGGACAAGATCGGCGCGGTCATCGGCCCGAAGGGCCAGATGATCAACTCGATCCAGGACGAGACCGGCGCCGACATCACGATCGAGGACGACGGCACGATCTACGTCGGCGCGTCCGACGGGCCGTCGGCGCAGGCCGCGGTCGACCGCATCAACGCGATCGCGAACCCGCAGTTGCCGAAGATCGGCGAGCGGTTCCTCGGCACCGTCGTGAAGACGGCCGCGTTCGGCGCGTTCGTCTCGCTGGTGCCAGGCAAGGACGGCCTCGTGCACATCTCGAAGCTGGGCAACGGCAAGCGCATCGCCAAGGTCGAGGACGTCGTCAAGGTCGGTGACAAGCTCCAGGTCGAGATCACCGACATCGACGCCCGCGGCAAGATCAGCCTGATCCCGGTCAAGGACGAGGCCGCCGCGCCCGCGCCGGCTGAGGAGCCCGAGACCGCTGACAACCAGGGCGGAGACGCCTGATCTTGACGGGTCCGCAGGCCCACACGCTCTCGGAAGGACGGTACGGCGGCACGGTCCGTCGTACCGTCCTCCCCGGGGGGTCTGCGGGTCATCACCGAGGCGCTGCCCGCCGTGCGCAGCGTCTCGTTCGGTGTCTGGGTCGGGATCGGCTCCCGGGACGAGAGCCCGCTGCTCGCCGGCTCGTCCCACTTCCTCGAACACCTGCTGTTCAAGGGCACCGAGCGCCGGGACGCGCTGGACATCTCGTCCGCGATCGAGGCGGTCGGCGGCGAGACGAACGCTTTCACCGCGAAGGAGTACACCTGCTACTACGCGCGGGTGCTCGACGAGGACATGCCGCATGGCCACCGACGTCGTGTGCGACATGCTCACGTCGTCGCTGATCACGGCCGAGGACGTCGAGATCGAGCGCGGCGTGATCCTCGAAGAGATCTCGATGCACGACGACGACCCGGGCGACGTCGTCCACGACCTGTTCAGCGGCGCGATCTTCAACGGCCACCCGCTGGGCAGGCCGGTGATCGGCACGGTCGACACGATCACGGCCATGACCCGCGACCAGATCCACGGCTTCTACCGTGACCGGTACACGCCGGGGAACCTGGTCGTCGCAGCGGCGGGCAACCTCGACCACGAGAAGGTCGTCGAGTTGGTCGGCGCCGCGTTCGAGACCTCGCTGGCGGGCATTCCCACGGCGCCTCGCGGCGGAGACGACGTGCCGCGTATCGCCCCGGCGACCGTCGTGCAGGCCAAGGAGACCGAGCAGGCGCACGTCGTCCTCGGTGGGCGCGGTATGCACCGCCACGACGACCGGCGCTTCACGCTCGGCGTCCTGAACCAGGTTCTCGGCGGCGGCATGAGCAGCCGGCTGTTCCAGGAGATCCGCGAGAAGCGCGGCCTGGCGTACTCGGTGTACTCCTACGCCAGCCAGTACGCCGACGCGGGCGTGTTCGGCGTGTACGCCGGTTGCGCGCCCGGCCGGGTCGACGAGGTGCTCGGGCTGGTCCGCGACGAGCTGGCCGCTGTGGCCGAGCACGGCCTCACCGATGCCGAGGTCGCCAGGGGCAAGGGGATGCTCAAGGGCTCCACCGTGCTCGGGCTGGAGGACACCGGCTCGCGGATGACCCGCATCGGCAAGGGCGAGCTGCTCTACGGCGACGTCCTCGAGGTCGACGAGCTGCTTGCCCGCATCGACTCGGTCAGCATGGACGATGTCCGTTCGGTAGCCTCCGAACTGCTTGGCCAGCCGATGTCACTGGGCGTCATCGGCCCCTTCGAAGACCACGACTTCACCGAGGCGGTGGCACCGTGACCGAACCGACTACTGAACCGATCAGGGTAGGTGTGCTGGGGGCGCGCGGGCGGATGGGGTCCGAGGTGTGCCGGGCTGTCGACGCAGCGCCGGACACCGAGCTGGTCGCGATGGTCGATGCGGGCGACTGGCTGTTCAACGTCTCCGACGCGGGCGCGCAGGTGGTCGTCGACTTCACCACCCCGGACGTGGTGCTCGACAACATCCGCTGGTGCATCGACCAGGGCATCTCGGTCGTCGTCGGCACGTCCGGCTTCGACCCGGAGCGCATCGAGACGGTCCGCGGCTGGCTCGACCAGCGCCCCGACCTCGGCGTGATGATCGTGCCGAACTTCGCGCTCGGCGCCGTCCTGATGATGCAGTTCGCGCAGAAGGCCGCCCGGTACTTCGAGTCGGCCGAGATCATCGAGCTGCACCACCCGAACAAGCTCGACGCCCCGAGCGGTACCGCGCTGCGCACCGCCGAGCTGATTTCCGCCGCTCGCGCCGACGCCGGCCTCGGCGACATGCCCGACGCCACGAAGGAGCAGCTCGACGGCGCGCGGGGGGCCGCAGTGGCCGGAGTCCCGGTGCACTCCGTGCGGTCGCGCGGGCTCGTGGCGCACCAGGAGGTGCTGTTCGGCACGGCGGGGGAGACCCTGACGATCCGGCACGACTCGTTCGACCGCACGTCGTTCATGCCGGGTGTGCTGCTCGCGGTTCGCGAGGTCGTGCGCCGGTCGGGGCTCACCGTTGGCCTCGAATCGCTCCTTGACTGACCGCGTGCGGTTCGTTCGTGACCCTGGCGGTCGCGAATGAACCGCACGAGGATCGTCGTCGGGCTGCTGGTCGCGGTGCTGGTGGTGTACTTCGTGCTGCTGGGCCACCGCGGCTTGGTGCTGCTGGCGTCCGGCGAGCCGGTGCTCGTGGCGCTCGGCATCGGCGTGCTCGTGTTGCCGCTGGTCGGTGCGGTGCTGGTCGCGGCCGAGCTGCGATTCGGGCTGGCCACGCAGCGCCTCGGCGAGCAGCTCGCGGCCGAGGACGGGCTACCCGCCGACGACCTGCCGCGCCGCCCGTCCGGGCGGGTCGACCGCGACGCCGCCGACGCCGTGTTCGTGCGGCGCCGCGCCGAGGCCGAAGCCGCTCCGGACGACTGGCGCAGCTGGTACCGGCTGGGCATCGCCTACGACGACGCGGGCGACCGCCGCCGAGCCCGCGAGGCGATGCGGAAGGCGATTACCCTGGCCCGCCCCTGATGGTTTCGGGCGATCTTTCTGGCGCTATGACGCCAGAAAGATCGCCCAAAACGCTTAGGCGAGGTCGGCGTAGGCCGGGTGGCGGGCGATCCAGCCCCGGATGAACGGGCAGCGGGGGACCACGGCCAGCCTGCGCGCTCGCGCGTCGTCCAGGGCGGCCTGCGCGAGCTGGCTGCCAACCCCTTCGCCCTCGTACGCAGGATCCACCTTGGTGTGGGTGAAGACGATCCGGTCGCCGTCGAGCGTGTACTCGGCGAAGCCCGCCACCTTGTCGCCGAAGCGTGCTTCGTACCGGTTGGCCTCGGGTACGTCCACCACGGTCAGCTCCATGAGACGACCCTATCCGCCGGACCGCCCCCGTGATTGGCTGACCATGCCCGTTCCATATCGAATGGAGGCGCTCTGTCATGATCCGTCGATTACTCGTCCCGGTGGTCCTCGTGGCGACAATGCTGGCCGGCGCGCCAGCCGGAGCCGCGCCGGCGAAGGGCGACTTCCCGACGACGTTCTCCCTGCCGGACGGCTTCCGGCCGGAAGGCATCGCCGTCGGTCCCGGCCCCGTGGCCTACTTCGGGTCGCTCGCCGACGGCTCGATCTACCGGGCAAGCTTGCGCACGGGCAAGGGCAAGATCGTGGCCGATGGTCCCGGCACCCCGTCCCTGGGCCTCAAGACAGACCACCGTGGACGCCTCTTCGTGGCCGGTGGACCTGCCGGCGACGCGCGCGTGATCGACCTCCGCACGGGTGCCTTGCTTGCCAGGTACGCGCTCGCCACGGGGGACACGTTCATCAATGACGTCGTCCTCGCGCGGGGTGCGGCGTGGTTCACCGACTCGCGCCAGCAGGTGCTCTACAAGCTCCCGCTGGGTCGCCACGGTCGGTTGCCGGCGGCGGCGGTGAAGATCCCGATCACCGGCGACCTCGTGTTCATCGACGGGTTCAACGCCAACGGCATCGAGGCCACGCCGGACGGGCGTGCGCTGCTGGTCGTGCAGTCCAACACGGGCGGGCTGTTCCGCGTCGACCCGGCGACGGGCGCGAGCCGCAAGGTCGACCTGGGCGCCGAGACCCTGACCAACGGCGACGGCCTGCTGCTGTGCGGCCGCACGCTGTACGCCGTGCAGAACCAGCTCAACCTCGTCGCGGTGGTCACGCTCAACCGCAGCGGCACGCGCGGCGTCGTGACCAAGCGGGTCGGCGACCCTCGGTTCGACGTGCCGACCACGGTGGCCTCGTTCCGTGACCGGCTGTACCTGCCGAACGCGCGTTTCACCACCCCGCCGACCCCGACGACGCCCTACAACGTGGTGGCGATCAACCGTCCGTAATGCTCCGCACCCATTCTGGAGGTCACATGTCGCTCACCGTCCCGCCCGAGCTCCTTGACCAGGCTGAGCGTGGCGACGTCGCCGAGGACGACTTCGTGCGCTGTATCCGCGACTCCCTTCCGTACGCGTACGAGATGGTCGCGGGGTTGGCCGGCAGGGTGCGCAACGGCGATGTCGACGAAGGGCTGACCTTCGCCGACAACCGGGTCGAACCGCCGGACGAGCAGGCTCGTGGCCAGTTGCTCCGGGCGATGGCCAGCGACGCGATCCGCGGCGCCTTGGAACGGCACTTCGAGATCCGGCTCGCGTTCCAGAACTGCCACCGGGTCGCGGCGTTCCCGACCGAGGCGTCCGCCGACTCGCAACTCGCCCGGTTCACCTCGGTCCGTGCGCAGCTGCTCAACCAGTCGCCGGAGCAGGTGAACTGCTGATCTCGTCGACGAAGGTGCCCTTTCGTGTACGAGGGCACCTTCGTCAATACGGGTGGGGATGGGTCGAGTGGGGCAGAATCGACGCATGACCCTGACGTGTCCGAAGTGCCAAGGCGAGTGGCGGCAGTACGAGCGCAACGGCGTCACCATCGACCAGTGCACCGAATGCCGGGGAGTCTTCCTCGACCGCGGTGAGCTAGACCGGTTGATCGACGCCGAGAACGCCTTCTACGACCAGGACGCCAGCGCGTCCGAACCGGTGGCGGCGCCGCAGGCGCCACCGCAGGCGCCGCCACAAGCGCCACCGCAGGCTCCTCCGTCCGCCCCGCAGGCGCCGCCCGCGGCGCCGTCCTACGGGCAGCCCCAGTACGCGCCCCCGCCCGCGTACGGTGGCGCGCCGCAGAGCTACCCACCGCAGAGCTACCCGCCGTCGCAGCCCGGGTACGGCTACCCGTCGCACGGCCACCAGAAGAAGCGGAAGAAGTCGTTCCTGGACGAGCTCTTCGACTGAGCTTCACGCGGCGGAGGCCCGGCCGGCGGTTCGCGCCGGCTGGGCCAACGTCGGCATGCCAACATTGGCTACGCGCAGACGTGCTCAACGTCGGCGTGCCGACATTGGCTACGCGCAGAGGTGCTCAACGTCGGCGTGCCGACGTTGAGCCGTGCGATGAGCGACGCGGGTCAGCGGCGTTCGCGGGGGCTCGTGCTCGCGCTGACGTTCGCGTGCAGCCACTCCAGTAGCGGCGCGATGCCGCGCCACGCTGAGGCGACCCGCTCGGCGCAGTCTGCCGTGTGCGCCCACTCGGCCGGTTCCCAGGCCATGCCCGCGTACAGGGCCTTGCGCCGCAACAGCTCCAGCCGCGGGTGGTCGGCGGGCCAGCCACGCGGCCGGGTGCGCACCTGCTCGCCCTGAACCCGGTACCCGGCGGCTGCGAGGTCGGCCACGATCCGCTCCAGCGCCGGACCGTTCAGCTCGTCGTCGATCGCCCGGCGGAACCGTTCGAGCTGGTCCGTCGCGAGCTGGTAGTACCCGGCGGCGGCGTAGAGGCCGTCGGCGCCGACCTGCACGTAGTACCCGCCGGCGTCGGTGCGACCCAGCACGGCGCCGGCGTGGTCCTTGTACGGCGACTTGTCCTTCGAGAACCGCACGTCGCGGTAGGGGCGGAACATCGATCCCGTGCCGAACTCGGGCTCCAGGGCCGCGAGCAGCGACTCCATCGGTTCCTTGACCGCTGTCTCGTAGAGGTCCTTGTGATCGGTCCAGTACGCCTTGGAGTTGTCGGCGCTCAGGCCCTCGTAGAAGTCGAACGCGTCCTCGCCGAACCCGTCGAACTTCATACCGCCTCCTCCGCGGGCTCCAAGGACGCGTGCAGCCGGATCTCGTGCACGGACGTGCCGTCCATGTCGAGGGCGCGGCCGGTGCCGTCGAGCTCCCACCCGGCCGAACGGTAGAACGCCTGCGACGCGGTGTCGGCTTCGAGCGCCCAGGTGATGCCGAGGCTGTGGCCCGATTCCCGGGAGAGTTCGACGGCGGCGGCGAGCAGCCGGCTGCCGTGCCCGCGCCTGCCCCAACGCGGCTCGACGAGAAGCGGCCCGATCGCCACCGTGTGCCGCGGATCAGGACCCGTGCCCCCCGCGAGGTCATCGGCGTCGGCCGGGCCGAACGCGGCGAAACCCACGATCCACTGCTGCTCCTGCGCGACGAGAACCCGGTGGGCACGGCTCGGCGGCGACGTGATCGCGGACCGCCACTGCGCCACGGCGAACCCGTCCGCGACGCCCTCCACGACCGTGGCCGGCACGATCTGGGCGTAGGCGGTGCGCCAGACGGCGAGCTGTATCCTCGCGATCTCCTCGGCGTCGTCGGGTCGGGCGGGTCGCACGTGAACGTCGGCCATGCCTTAGAGCGTATGTGTCTATGATCTGGCCCGTCGGCCAGGTGCGGGCAGACGCGGCGGGCAGGGCGTTGGCCCGAAGTTCGCGTGCCGTCCCCCGGCGCGCCGCTTCGGTGCCGTATGACTTGCCCGGGGCCGCTATACCTGGGAGAGGGTTGGGTACTTCTTGGCGACGTCGAGAGCAGTCGGAGGTTGCAGATCACCATGGTGACCTCCACCGTGCCCGCCGCCAACCGGGCCCGCTGGCTCCGCACGGGCGGCCTCGTCACGATCGCGCTGAGCGTGACGTTCGCCGTCTGGTACGGCCTCGAACACTGGGCGCAGCGCCACGGCTTCTTCGACCTGCGCATCTACCGCAGCGCCGTGCAGTGGTGGCTCGACGGCAAGCCGCTGTACGAGTACGTCCAGCCCAACACGGGCGGTCTCGGCTTCACGTACCCGCCGTTCGCGGCCGCGTTGATGATGCCGATGGCCCCGATGGACTGGGAGGACGCCACCGCGCTCGCCTCCATCGGCACGGCGGCGGCGATCACGCTCACCACCTGGTACCTGCTCGCGCCGGTGGCCGAGCGCAACGGCTGGCCGCGCTGGTTCTCGGTGTGGGTCGCGGTGCCGTTGGTGTGCGCGCTGGAGCCGATCCGCGAGACCATGGGGTTCGGCCAGGTCAATATGCTCCTCGTCGGGCTCGTGCTCCTCGACCTGTGGGCTCTGAGCCGCGGCTACAAGTGGGCCGGCATCGGCATCGGCCTGGCCGCCGCGATCAAGATCACGCCGGCGTTCTTCGTCGCGTACCTGCTGGTCAGCGGGCGGCGGCGGGCGGCCGGGGTCGCCGTGGGCACGGCCGTCGGGGCCACCCTGCTCACCGGACTCTTCAGCCCCAGCACGTCCTGGCAGTTCTGGACCGACACGCTCTGGCAGACCGACCGGGTCGGGCGGTACGACTACGTCGGCAACCAGTCGTGGATGGGCCTGCTGGCGCGCCTGGTCGACGGTGACGAGCCGAACAAGCTGATCTGGCTGGCCGGCGTCGCGCTCCTCGGTACGTTCGGGTTGTGGCGCGCGCGCCGCGCCTGGCTCGCGGGCGACGACCTCGCCGGCTTCACGCTCACCGGGCTCACTGCCGTGCTGCTGTGCCCGATCTCGTGGACGCACCACCTGTACTGGATCGTCCCGGCGCTGGTCGTGCTGGTGGCGGTCGCAGCCGAGCGGCGGAACTGGTGGTACGCAGTTGCGGCGGCGTCCGTCTGGGCGCCGGTCGCCGGCTCGCTCATCTGGCCGTTCAACCACAGGGCGCACGAGCACTACTCGGACGGCTGGCCTGGCGTGGTCGGCGAGAACGCCTACGTGCTGATCCTCCTGGCGCTCGTCGCGCTGCTGCCCGCGCGCAGCCCCGCCGTCGTGCCGGTGAGTCCGGCTGTCGGCAGCAGCCGCGCGGAGGCGGCAGCCTAGGAGCGGAGCACCTCGGCGAGCACGGTCACGGCGCGGCGCAGCTGGGCGACCCCGGTGCCGCAGTAGGTGAGGCGCAGGTACGGCGCGGGCGGCTCGCCGGCGTGGTACCCGCGACCGGGGCTCACGAGCAGTCCGCGGGTGGCGCAGCGCCGGGCCACGGCCACGTCGTCGGCGCCGTCGGGGAGCCGCGCCCACAGGTGCAGCCCGCCGTCCGGCACGCGGTGGATCGCGACCTCCGGCAGCTCGGTGCGCAGCGCGCCCACCAGCGCGTCACGGCGTAGCAGCAGCTCGCGGCGCAGCCTGGAGATGTGCCGCGGCCACGACGGCGACCGCAGCAGCTCCACAGCCGCCTCCTGGAGCGGCACCGGGACGAAGAAGTCGTCAACGGCGCGCAGTGCCGTGAGTCGGGCGGCGGCCGGACCGCGGGCGACCAGGGCCCCGATACGCAGGCTCGGTGCCGCGACCTTCGACAGCGACGTCAGGTGGACGACGTGCCCGTCCGGATCGTCGCGGACCATCGGCGGCGGCGCGCCGGGGACCAGCGCCAGGTGGCGGGCGCAGTCGTCCTCGATGACGAACGCCTTCGCCGCCCGTACGGCGTCGAGCACCGCGGCGCGGCGCTCGGCGGGCATGACGGTGCCGGTCGGGTTGGCGTAGGTCGGCTGGCAGAACACGATGCGGGCGCCGGTGCGAGCCAGCGCCTCGGCCAACAGATCGGGACGGATGCCGTGCGCGTCGACCGGTACCGGCACCGGCCGCAACCCGGCCGCGCGGGCCAGGAGCAGGATGCCCGGGTACGTGGGGGACTCGACGACGATCGGCGCGCCGGGCGGCGCCAGCCCGCGCAGCGCCGCCGACAGACCGGCCTGACCACCCGGGACGACCAGCACGTCCGCGGCGTCGACGCCAACAGTGGCGCCGAGCGCCGACCGCAGCGGGCCGATGCCGGTGGTGGGGGAGCGATCCCAGCTGCCGGGGCGGCGCGTCGCGTGGGTGAGAGCGGTGTTGAGTGCGCGGATCGGTTGCAGCTCCTCGGCCAGGTATCCCATGCTGAGCGGCAGCAGGCCGGGCTCGGACGGCGCCAGCAGAGTGGCCAGGCCGTAGTCGTCCACGACCCGCTCGGCCAGTGCGGCGCACTGCCAGCTGAGGTCGCCCGAGGCGCTGGTGGAAGGCGGCCTGCGCGGAGCGACGAACGTGCCGCGACCAGGCTCGGTGACGACCAGCCCCTCGCTGACCAGCGCCGCCAGCGCCCGGGACACCGTCATCGAGCTGACCCGATGGGCGGCGACCAGCTCCCGTGCTGACGGCAGCGACTCGCCGGGCGCACCCGCCAGCGCCAGCGCGCGAAGGCTGCTCGCCAGACGCTCAGTACTGTTACTCTGGGACATGAGAGACAAGAGTAACGCTACTGCCGCATCGAGAGTCACGGTTCCGCTCGCTGCCTGGGGCGCGCTCGGCATCGTGTACGTGGTCTGGGGCTCCACGTACCTCGGCATCAAGGTCTCCATCGAAACGCTCCCGCCGCTGGTCAGCTCCTCTGTGCGGTTCGTGGGAGCGGCGTTGCTCCTGCTCCTGGTGGTCGCCGCGCTGAGGCCGCGGGCGCTGTCGGTGACCCGCGCCCAGGCCGGAACAGCGATCCTCTCCGGCGTGCTGCTGCTGGCCGGCGGTAACGGCATGGTGGTGCTGGCCGAGGAGCGCATCTCCTCCGGGCTCGCCGCGCTGCTGGTCTCCACCACGCCGCTGTGGGTCGTCTTGCTGCGAGCCGTCCTCGGTGACAAGCCGACCGGCTCCACCGTGATCGGCGTGCTCATCGGCTTCGTCGGTGTCGCGATCCTCATCGCGCCCGCCGGTCTCGGGGGCGACGTCGGCCACGCGCTGCTCGTGGTCGTGGCGGCGCTCAGCTGGGCGTCCGGGTCGCTGCTCTCGATCAGGCGTCCGATGCCCGCCAACCCGTTCGTCGGCACCGTGATCCAGATGGCGGCGGGCGGCCTCGTGCTCGCCGTGGCGGGCGTCGCCCGCGGCGAGTTGCGCGGCTTCGCGCTGGACCAGGTCTCGACGAGATCCTGGCTGGCGCTGCTCTACCTACTCATCGCGGGCTCGGTGATCGCGTTCACCGCGTACGTCTGGGTGCTGGGCCAGCTGCCGGTCAGCACGGTCACGACGTACGCCTACGTCAACCCGGTGATCGCCGTCCTCCTGGGCATGCTGCTGCTGTCTGAGCCGGTCGGGCTCTCCGTGCTGATCGGCGGTGCCGTGATCGTGCTCGCGGTGGCCGTCGTCGTCACCGCCGAAGGGCGCCGCAGGCGGCGGCCGGCGCTGCCGCCGCCGGCTCCCGGCCGTGTGATGCAACGCGCCGGATGATCGCGCGCGGCGCATCACACGGCTCGGGGCGGCGGTCAGGTCTTGTCGTACCCCGTCGGTAGCGTCCCGGGCAGTCGTCGGAAGGGGCGGAGCATGGCGGTCGTGGCCGGGGTCGTGCCGTCGTTGCGTGAGGCGGTGTCGGCGCGAGAGGCGCGGCGGATCGCGCTGGCCGCGCAGGGCTTCGCCGATCGCCGCCCGGCCGGCGTGCCCGATATCCGCTCGCTGCGGCGCGTGCTGTCGCGCATCGGCCTGCTCCAGATCGACTCGGTGAACGTGCTGGTCCGGTCGCACTACCTGCCCCTGTTCAGCCGGCTCGGCGCCTACCCGGCGGCGCTGCTGGAGCGCGCGGCGTACCGGCATCCCGCGCGTGCTCTTCGAGTACTGGGCGCATGAGGCGTCGCTGCTGCCGGTCGCCGTGCAGCCGTTGCTTCGCTGGCGCATGGCGCGCGCCGAACACGAGGCCTGGGGCAATGTGAAGCGCATCCATGCCGAGCGGCCCGGGTTCGTCGCCGAGGTGCTCGACATGGTGACCGAACGCGGCCCTGTCGGCGCCGGGGAGCTGGAGGAAGAGCGTCCGCGTCGCGCCGGGCCCTGGTGGGACTGGCACGACGCGAAGGTCGCGCTCGAATGGCTCTTCTACACGGGCGCGGTCAGCACGGCGAAGCGGCGCAACTTCGAGCGCCTCTACGACCTCACCGAGCGGGTGATCCCGGCTGAGGTCCTGGCCACGCCGACGCCGGAGCCGGCCGAAGCGCATCGCGGGCTGATCCGGCTGGCTGCGCGGTCGCTCGGCGTCGGCACCGAGAAGGACCTGCGTGACTACTTCCGCCTCAGCCCCGCCCAGGCCAAGCCGGCGATCGCCGCGCTGGTCGAGGAGGGCGCGTTGATACCCGTCGCGGTCGAGGGCTGGCGCCAGCCGGGCTACCTCGATCCCGAGGCGCGCGTCCCCCGACGGGTCGACGCGGCGGCGCTGCTCTCCCCGTTCGACTCGCTGATCTGGGAACGGTCACGCACCGAACGCCTCTGGGGCTTCCGGTACCGGCTGGAGATCTACACGCCGGCGCCGAAGCGGGTCCACGGCTACTACGTGCTGCCGTTCCTGCTCGGCGACGACCTCGTCGCCAGGGTCGACCTCAAGGCCGACCGCAAGGCCGGGGTGCTCCGGGTCCAGGCCGCGCACCTGGAGCCGGGGCGTCCCGCCGGGGAGGTCGCCGTGGCGCTCGCCGGCCAACTCGCCGAACTGGTGGGCTGGCTCGGCCTCGACGCCGTCACGCCCCCGGCCGGGGGCGACTTCACGGAGCCGCTCGCGTCGGCGCTGCGTGGGGTCGGCGCGGTGCCACGCTGAGCCGCCGTTGCCCAGTGTCGCCGGGCGTACCCCGTGTACCGTGACCATCGAGGACGGATCAAGAGTGAGGGCCCCGATGCACCAGCACGACGCGGCATGCGCGCACGCCCCCGGCGAGGGCGCCGCGCCGACCACCGGGCATGTCACTTACGCGCCGCCGCGGCCGCCGGACTCCCGCCTCTACCGGTTCGTGATGGCACTGTGGACCCGACCCCCGTGGCTGGCTCCACTCGCGATCCTCGGCTGCGTCGCGGCGGCGTTCGGCTACGTGCTCACGAACGACCCCACCGACAACGTCCGTGACCCGCTCGGCCCGTGCGCGTTCAAGGCGATGACCGGCTGGGACTGCCCAGGTTGCGGCGGCACGCGGATGGCCTGGTACCTGCTGCACGCAGACCTTCCCGAGGCGTTCCGGCACCACATGATCGCGCTGGTCGCGGTGCCAGTGGTGGTGTACCTGTTCGTGTGGTGGGCGACGAAGCGGATCTTCGCCTTCGCGCTGCCGTCGCTCCGGATCCCCGGCAAGGTGTGGGGCGGGTACCTCGTGGTCTGGCTGGTCTTCTCGGTCCTGCGCAACCTGCCCTGGGAACCGTTCTCCTACTTCTACGTGACCTGAGCGGCGGCGCCGCGGTGACGTGACCTGAGCGGCGGCGCCGCGGTGACGTGACCTGAGCGGCGGCGCCGCGGCCGGTTCGCTCAGGTGCCACGGGTGCGGCGGGCGGCGGCGCGGATGGCGATCTCGCGCGCCGGCCTGACCGAGCGGTGCCGTTCCTCGCCCGGGTTGCGGATACGGGTACGAAGCTGGATGTGCGGGTCGGGCCTCATCGTGGTTCTCCTTCCAGGGTGATCAGACGGTGGCCGCGGCGCGCCGGATGTCGATGTCGCCGCTCATCGAGCGGGCCATGATCCGCAGGTCGCAACCGGTCGCGGGCGGCTGATCGCCGACCGCCAGGTTCGTGTTGGTGTCGCCGCTCATCGTGGAGACGTCGAGCCACACGCCGACGCCGGACGCGACGCCGACCGACACGTCGCCGGACGCCGAGTTGATCTCGACGGTGCCCTGACGCGTCACGCCGATGGCGATGTCGCCGGAGGCGGTGCGTGCCCGGACCGACGCGCCGGCCGAGCCGATCGCGAGGTCTCCGCTGGCGGAGTTGGCCTGGATGTCGCCCGCCGCGCCGCGCAGTGCGACGTCGCCGGACATGCTGCGCAGCGAGGCCGATCCGCCGACCTGGCCGACGGCCACGTCGCCGCTCGCCGAGTGCGCCTTGACGTCACCGGTGACGTCATCCGCCTGCACGTCACCCGATGCGGTGGTCGTGCGGAGGGTGCCGAGCGTGCCGCGGCAGATCAGATCGGTCGCCGCCAGCTCGGCGATGACACCGGATCCCTCCGGGACGACCACGGAGATCGCCAGGTGAGCGTTGCGGAACAGGCGGTTCGGGACGTCGATCACGAGCTCGTCGCCGCGCAGCTCGACGCGGGTCCGCTCCAGCACCTGCTCGCTTCCGCGCTCGCGGCGCAGCTCGACGGTGGTGGTGGCGGTCGGCTCGGCGCGCACGTCGAGCGTGCCGGCGGCCTGGTCGACCCGGACGGTGATCGGTGCGGGCGTGTCGAAGGTCTCGGTCCTGAGATCGGTCATGGTGGCGGTTCCTCTCTAGGGGGTGGTCAGCCCTGCGCGAAGCCGGTGATGCGGCGCCCGCGGCGTCCGCCGTAGGGCGGCGGGGGAGTGTTCGACGGGAACGGCGAGGCGTGGAGGCCCGCGCCCGTGGCGCGCACCAGCCACGAGTTCACCGAGATGCCCTCGGTGGCGGCGGCCTGTTCGACCTGCGTCTTCAGGGCCTCGGGGAGGCGCAGCGTGATGCGTGCGGTGTCGCCCTCGGCCTCCGCCGCCGGCTCCGGACGCGGGGGAGCGGCGGGTTCGGGGTGGGTGGCCTCGGTGACGACGAGGTCGGCGTCGCGACCGCGCAGCCGGACGTCGACCTCGACGCCGTCGAGCGCCGCGGTGATCTCCGCGGCGGCCTCGGACAGCACTTCGAGGATGGCGAGGCGCGCCGCCGCGTCGAGTGCGCCGGTGAGCAGTTCGCCGGCTCGCGCGGTCTCCGGCCCGGCCGCGGCGACGGTGGCGCTCAGGTCGCGGCGGAGGCCGTCGAGGAAAGGTGAGAGGTCCATGACGTCACTATGACTGCACTCGTGGCGTCAGTCAAGTGGCAAGCTGACGTCAGAGTCTGATGGGTAGTCTGATCCGGCAGTCACGACTACCCCCGGAGAACCGCCGTGCCCGACATCGTTCCCCCGAAGGTCCAGGTCATCGCGTGGACGCAGTTCGACCCGCCGGCAGACGTCCCGTGGGACACCGACGCCGACGGCGGCCAGGCGCTCGCCGAGTTCGCCGGCCGGGCGTGCTACCAGTCGTGGAAAAAGCCGAACCCGTCCACGGCCACCAACGCGGGGTACCTGCGGCACATCCTGGAGGTCGGCCACCTGTCTGTGCTGGAGCACGGCAGCGTGAGCTTCTACCTCACCGGCGTCTCGCGGTCGCTCACGCACGAGCTGATCAGGCACCGGCACTTCTCCTACAGCCAGCTCTCCCAGCGGTACGTGCCGGAGAAGAACGCGTCGATGGTGGAGCCGGACGTCATCGCGTCCGACCCCGAGCTGCATGCGAAGTTCGTCGCCGCCTCCGAGGCGTCGCTCCAGGCGTACACGGAGCTGCTTGAGGGCCTGGAGAAGAAGTTCGCGGACGTGCCGAACGCCACGCTGCGCCGCAAGCAGGCGCGGCAGGCCGCCCGTGCGGTGCTGCCCAACTCCACGGAGACGCGGATCGTCGTCACCGGCAACTACCGCGCGTGGCGTCACTTCGTCGCGATGCGGGCCAGCGAGCACGCCGACGTCGAGATCCGCCAGCTCGCCGTCGCGTGCCTGCGCGAGCTGCAGCGGGTCGCCGGAAACGTGTTCGCCGACTTCACGATCTCAGCGCTCCCGGACGGCACCGAGGTGGCGTCGAGCCCGCTCGTCGCCGAGGGCTGACGAGACGTCTACCGAGGCTGAACCGATACCGAACCGGGTCGTCAAGTTTTTTTTCTGGGACCTGTAACGCCGTCGGCGGCGCCACCGATGGACGGGATGAGCCTCGTGACGTTCCGGACCCCCGACCGGTGCGTCACGGGGTTTCTCACTGTCCGGGTCCCGCCGCGGAAACGGCCTGGGGCCCATTGCTGAAACGTGGCTGACCGGGGCGGTAGCGTTACCGGCATGAGTGACGACCCACGGCGGCCCTTCGGTCGCGTTCTCACCGCGATGGTCACCCCCTTCACCGCCGACGGGAGCGTCGACGTCGACGGCGCGCAGCGCCTCGCCGCGCACCTGGTGGACGAGGGCGGCAACGACGGCCTGGTGATCAACGGCACCACCGGGGAGTCGCCCACCTTGACCGACCCGGAGAAGGAGACCGTGCTCCGCGCGGTCGTGGAGGCGGTCGGCGACCGGGCCACGGTCGTCGCCGGCGCCGGCAACAACGACACGCGGCACACCGTCGAGATCGTCCGGTCCGCCGAGAAGGCCGGCGCCCACGGGCTGCTCATCGTCACGCCGTACTACAACCGGCCGCCGCAGGCCGGCCTCATCCGGCACTTCACCGCGGCCGCCGAGGCGTCCGACCTGCCGGTGATGGTCTACGACATCCCCGGCCGCACCGGCACGCCGATCGAGACCGAGACCCTGGTGCGCCTCGCCGAGCACCCGCGGATCGTCGCGGTGAAGGACGCCAAGGGCGACCTCGGCGCCAGCTCGTGGGTGATGGCGCGCACCGACCTGGCCTACTACTCGGGCGACGACATGTTGAACCTGCCGCTGCTGTCCGTCGGCGCGGTCGGCTTCGTGAGCGTCGTCGGCCACCTGGTCGGCGTGCGGCTTCGCGAGCTCCTCGACGCGTACGAGAACGGTGACGTCGCCCGCGCGACCGTCGTGAACCGCAGCCTGCTCCCGATCTACACCGGCATCTTCCGCACCCAGGGCGCCATCCTCGTCAAGGCCGCGCTGAACCTGATCGGCCAGCCCGCCGGGCCCATGCGTTCGCCGCTCGTGGACGCCACGCTCGAGCAGCTCGCCGTTCTCAGAGCCGACCTGGTCGCCGGCGGCATCGAGGTGAGCGCGTGACGGACCAGTCCCCGCTCGGTCCGCCGCCGGAGCTGCCGCCGAACGGACTGCGCATCATCCCGCTGGGCGGCCTCGGCGCCATCGGGCGCAACATGACGGTCTTCGAGCACGAGGGCAGGCTGCTGGTCGTCGACTGTGGCGTGTTGTTCCCGGAGAACGACCAGCCCGGCGTCGACCTGATCCTGCCCGACTTCAGCGCCATCGCCGACCGGCTCGACGACATCGAGGCCGTCGTGCTCACGCACGGCCACGAGGACCACATCGGCGGCGTGCCGTACCTGCTGCGGCTCAAGCCCGACATCCCGCTGGTCGGTTCCCGGTTCACGCTCGCGCTGGTCGAGGCGAAGCTGCGCGAGCACCGGATCCAGCCGTACACGCTGGAGGTGCGCGAGGGACAGACCGAACAGCTCGGCCCGTTCGGGTGCGAGTTCTTCGCCGTGAACCACTCCATCCCGGACGCGCTCGCGGTGGCGATCCGCACGCAGGCCGGCCTGGTGCTGCACACCGGCGACTTCAAGATGGACCAGCTGCCGCTCGACGGCCGCCTCACCGACCTCGGCGGCTTCGCGCGGCTCGGCGACGAGGGCGTCGACCTGCTCCTGTCGGACTCGACCAACGCCGAGGTGCCCGGCTTCGTCACGCCGGAGCGCGAGATCGGGCCCGTGCTCGACGACGTGTTCCGCGCCGCCACGAAGCGGATCATCGTCGCCAGCTTCGCCTCGCACGTCCACCGCGTGCAGCAGGTGCTCGACGTGTCGCGCGCGCACGGCCGGCGGGTGGCGTTCGTCGGGCGGTCGATGGTCCGCAACATGGGTGTCGCTCGTGATCTCGGCCTGCTGCGCATTCCCGAGGGCCTGATCGTGCCGCTCGACGAGGCGTCCAACCTGCCGCCCGAGAAGGTCGTCTTCATGAGCACCGGATCGCAGGGCGAGCCGATGAGCGCGCTCGGGCGGATGGCCAACCGCGACCACCGGCACATCGTCATCGAACCCGGCGACACGGTCGTGCTCGCGTCGAGCCTCGTGCCCGGCAACGAGACGGCCGTGTACCGCGTGATCAACGGGCTCGCCCGCTGGGGCGCCGCCGTGATCCACAAGGACGTCGCCAAGGTCCACGTCTCCGGTCACGCCCCGGCCGGCGAGCTGCTCTACCTGCTCAACGCGGTGCGGCCGAGCAACCTCATGCCCGTGCACGGCGAGTGGCGCCACCTGCGGGCGCACGCGCGGCTCGGCGAGATGACCGGCGTCGCGCCCGACCGCATCGTGCTCGCCGAGGACGGCCACGTGGTCGACCTTGTCGACGGGCGGGCCAGCATCACCGGCAAGGTCGACTGCCGCTACATCTACGTGGACGGGCTCGCGGTCGGCGACGTCGGCGAAGCCTCGCTCAGCGAACGGCGGATCCTCGGCGACGGCGGTTTCATCGCGATCACCGTCGTGGTGGACGAGGTCACCGGCAAGGTCGTCGGCGGCCCGTTCGTCAGCGGTAAGGGCTTCTCCGACGAACCCGCGTTCGGCGACGTCGTGCCGATCATCGAAGCGGCGCTCGACAAGGCCGCCGCCGACGGCGTCAGCGACCCGCACCAGCTGCAGCAGGTGGTGCGGCGCACGGCCGGCAAGTGGGTCAACGACACGTACCGGCGCCGGCCGATGATCGTGCCGACGGTCCTGGAGGTCTGAGAAACCCTCTGGCTTTGGCCGAACCGGACTTTCCGGGAAGCCGTGCCTACATCGGGCACGCGTGTACTACGTTTGTCCCGCAAGTCCGTTTCTGGGTCAGCCTTGGTCGGGACCTCGGCGCGCCCCCCGGGACTGCCTGGTCGGTACGCGATACCGTCGTGCGCATGGCTGGTCGAGGGGCGTCGTCGCGTTCGCGCACGTCCGCGACCCGTCGTGCGCCTGCCCGGAAGGCAGCACCGAGGCGTCCCGCCGCCCGATCCTCCGCCCGCGCCAAGCAGGGCGGGCTCGGCACGATGCTGGGCCGCGCGATCACCGGCGTCTGGATGCTCATCGCTCGCAGCATCGGCTGGGTGGCCCGCGCGGTCGGGCGCCAGGCAGCCACCGCCCGCGACCTTGATCCCGCCCACCGGCGCGACGGGCTCGCGCTCGCCGTCCTCGGGTTCGCGCTGGTCGCGGCCGTCGCGGTGTGGTTCGACGGCGCCGGTGTGGTCGGTGACTGGGTCTACCAGGCGCTGCGGGTCACGATCGGCTCGATGACGCTCGCCATCCCGCTGCTCACCGCTGTCGCGGCGGTCCGCATGATGCGCGTCGTCCCCGAGGACGAGCACCGGGGCCGGATGCTCGTCGGCTGGACCACGCTCGTCATCGGCCTGCTCGGCCTGCTCCACCTCATCAGGGGCCGGCCCGCGAGCGCTGAGGAGTGGTCGTTCGCCGGTGGCGCGATCGGCCGCTACACGGCGGGTCCGCTGGCCAGCGTCGTCACGCCGTGGGTCGCGTTTCCGCTGCTCCTGCTGCTGGCGACGTTTGGCTTGCTGGTCGTCACGGCGACCCCGATCAACACGATCCCGGCCCGCCTCGCGCACCTGCGCGACCTGGCTCTCGGCCGCGTCGAGGCGCCCCCGGAACTCGACGATGAAGAGGACCTGCCGCCGGTGCGCCGCCGCCCGAGCCGGCGGCGCCAGGCCGCGCTGAGCGACCTGAGCGAACAGGAATCGCCGGACGACCCGCCGGCCGGGCTCAAGCGCACGGAGCCGGTCGCGGTGCCGGTGGTCCGCAAGGCGCCTGACCACACGCCCGCGCCGACGCGCGCCGAGCAGCTTGCTCTGACCGCCACGGACGGTGACTACCGCCTGCCGCCGCCCACCATGCTCTCCAGCGGCCCGCCCGCGAAGACGCGCAGCAAGGCCAATGACACCGTCATCGACTCACTGTCCGGCGTGTTCGAGCAGTTCGACGTGGACGCCGCCGTCACCGGCTTCACCCGCGGCCCCACCGTCACCCGGTACGAGATCGAGCTGGGTCCGGCGGTGAAGGTCGAGCGGATCACGCAGTTGTCCCGCAACATCGCCTACGCCGTGAAGTCGCCGGATGTGCGGATCATCAGCCCGATCCCCGGCAAGAGCGCGGTCGGCGTCGAGATCCCCAACACCGACCGCGAGAACGTGTCGCTCGGCGACGTGCTGCGCAGCCACGCGGCCACCAGTGACCAGCACCCGATGCTGGTCGGCCTCGGCAAGGACATCGAGGGCGGGTTCGTCGTCGCGAACCTCGCGAAGATGCCGCACATCCTCATTGCTGGATCCACCGGAAGCGGGAAAAGCTCCTGCATCAACACGTTGCTCGTGTCGATTCTTTCGCGGGCCACGCCCGACGAGGTTCGGATGGTCCTGGTCGACCCGAAGCGCGTCGAGCTGACCACGTACGAGGGCATCCCGCACCTGGTCACGCCCATCATCACGAACCCGAAGAAGGCGGCCGACGCGCTGCAGTGGGTCGTCCGCGAGATGGACATGCGGTACGAGGACCTGGCGGCGAGCGGCGTCCGGCACGTCGACGACTTCAACCGCAAGGTGCGCAAGGGCGAGATCAAGGCGCCGCCCGGTAGCGAGCGGGTCTACCGGCCGTACCCGTACCTGCTGGTGATCGTCGACGAGCTGGCCGACCTGATGATGGTGGCGCCGCGCGACGTCGAGGACGCGGTCGTCCGCATCACGCAGCTCGCCCGTGCCGCCGGCATCCACCTGGTGCTCGCCACGCAGCGGCCGTCCGTCGACGTCGTCACCGGCCTGATCAAGGCGAACGTGCCGTCCCGGCTGGCGTTCTCCACCTCGTCGCTCGCCGACTCGCGGGTCATCCTCGACCAGCCCGGCGCCGAGAAGCTCATCGGACGCGGCGACGGGCTGTTCCTGCCGATGGGCGCGAGCAAGCCGGTCCGCCTGCAGGGCGCGTGGGTCAACGAGACCGAGATCTCGGCGGTCGTGAAGTTCTGCAAGAACCAGCGCGAACCCGAGTTCCGCGAGGACGTCGCCGCGCCGACCGCCGCCAAGAAGGAGGTCGACGAGGACATCGGCGACGACCTCGACCTGCTGTGCCAGGCGGTCGAGCTGGTCGTGACGACGCAGTTCGGGTCCACGTCGATGCTCCAGCGCAAGCTGCGGGTCGGCTTCGCCAAGGCGGGCCGGCTCATGGACCTGATGGAGACGCGCGGCGTGGTCGGCCCGTCCGAGGGATCCAAGGCTCGCGACGTCCTGATCAAGCCGGACGAGCTGGACGGCGTACTGCTGACCCTGCGCGGCGGCTGTAGCGCCGGGGTGTTCGCGGAAATGGCGGCGGCGCGCCGGACCCGGTCGGGCGATTTCCGCGAACAGCGGCGATTCGCGGCAGCCGCGGGATTCCAGGACGGGCGGCCCCGGCAGGTAGTCTCTGCGCATGTCCGTTCCCTCATCTGGCGGCCGCCGGGTCGCCCTCGTCACGCTGGGCTGCGCCCGTAACGAAGTCGACTCCGAGGAGTTGGCTGGGCGGCTCGCCGCGGACGGGTGGGAACTGGCACCCGACGCCGACGAGGCCGACGTCGTCATGGTCAACACCTGCGGGTTCATCGAGCAGGCCAAGAAGGACTCGATCGACACGTTGCTGGAGGCGGCGGACACCGGCGCCAAGGTGGTCGCGGTCGGTTGCCTCGCCGAGCGGTACGGCAAGGAGCTGGCCGACAGCCTTCCCGAGGCCGACGCCGTGCTCGGGTTCGACGACTACGCCGGCATCGGCGACCGCCTCCGCAGCCTGATCGCGGGGGAGAGCCACGTCGCGCATGCCCCGCGCGACCGCCGCCAGCTGCTCCCGATCACCCCGGTCGAGCGCCAGGCCGCGAACGTCGCCATTCCGGGCCACGCCAGCGGTGAAATTCCCGGCCACGCCAGCGGTGAAATCCCCGGCCACGCCAGCGGTTCAGCTGCGACCGCCGAGGGCGCGAATGAACCGCGGCTGGGCGGGCCCCGCGTGTTGCGGCGGAGGCTGGAGGGCGGGCCGGTGGCGCCACTCAAGCTCGCGAGCGGCTGCGACCGGCGCTGCTCGTTCTGCGCGATCCCGTCGTTCCGTGGTTCGTTCGTGTCGCGCCGCCCCACCGAGCTGCTCGACGAGGCCCGCTGGCTGGCGTCCGAGGGCGTGCGCGAGCTGGTGCTCGTCAGCGAGAACTCCAGCTCCTATGGCAAGGACCTGGGCGACACGTCGCTCCTGGAGACGCTGCTGCCCGAGCTGGCCGCCGTGCCCGGCATCGAGCGGGTGCGCGTGTCGTACCTGCAGCCGGCCGAGACGAAGCCGACCCTGGTCCGCGCAGTCGCCACGACGCCAGGGGTCGCGCCGTACTTCGACCTCTCGTTCCAGCACTCCAGCGAGCCGGTGCTGCGGCGGATGCGGCGCTTCGGCTCCACCGATCGGTTCCTCGAACTGCTGGTGTCGGCGCGTGCGCTCGCCCCCGAGGCCGGTGCCCGGTCGAACTTCATCGTCGGGTTCCCCGGCGAGACCGAGGAGGACGTGGACGAGCTGGAGCGCTTCCTCACCGAGGCTCGGCTCGACGCGATCGGCGTCTTCGCCTACTCCGACGAGGACGGCACCGAGGCCGCCGACTTCGACGGCAAGGTGCCGGCCGACGAGATCCAGGCCCGGTATGAGCGGATCAGCGGACTCGCCGAGGAACTCACCGCCCAGCGCGCCGAGGAGCGCGTCGGCAGCGAGGTGAGCGTGCTGGTCGAGGCGGTCGACGGCGACGTCGCCACCGGCCGCGCGGAGCACCAGGCGCCCGAGGTCGACGGCGAGACCACGGTGCACGGCGCCGGTCTGCGCGTCGGCGATCTCGTACTGGCGAAGGTCGTGGCGAGCGAGGGTGTCGACCTGGTCGCAGAGTTGCTCGGCGGCACTCGGTGACCGAGGCAGGGCCTGTCAGCCCGCCGCTGGTGAACATCGCCAACGCGCTCACCGTCGCACGAATCGTCCTCGTACCGGTGATGGTCGCCGCACTCTTGGCGTCCGGCGGCACGCACGTCGGCTGGCGGATCGCCGCGTGCGTCGCGTTCTGCGTCGCCTCCCTGACCGACCTGTACGACGGCAGGCTTGCCCGCTCGCGCAACCTGGTGACGCCGTTCGGGCAGGTCGCGGACCCGATCGCCGACAAGGCCCTGACCGGTGCCGCGCTGGTCGGCCTGTCGTGGCTCGGGCTGCTGCCGTGGTGGGTCACGATCGTGATGCTGGTGCGCGAGATCGGCGTCACGCTGCTGCGGTTCTGGGTGATCCGGCACGGCGTGATCCCGGCCAGCCGCGGAGGCAAGCTCAAGACGTTGCTCCAGGTGGTCGCCATCGCCTGGTACCTGCTGCCCCTGCCGGACCCGCTCGCCGCGCTCGGCCCCTGGATCATGGGTGCCGCGCTCGTGGTCACCGTGGTCACCGGCGCCGACTACGTGTTCCGCGCGCTGGCGCTGCGTCGCGCGGGACGCACCAGTGCCTGACCGCTCCGCCCGCGTGCACGCGCTGCTGCGGGCGCGCGGCGAGACGGTCGCGGTCGCCGAATCCCTCACCGCCGGGCTCGTCAGCGACGCGTTGGCGGAGCCCGCCGGTGCCAGCGTCACGTTCCGCGGCGGGCTGATCGTGTACGCCACCGACCTCAAGGCGACCCTCGCGGGCGTCCCGGCGGAGCTGCTGGACGAGCGCGGACCGGTCGACGGCGACGTCGCCGCAGCCCTTGCGGCCGGTGCGCGCGACCGCTGTGGCGCCGACTGGGGGCTGGCCACGACGGGTGTCGCCGGACCCGACCCGCAGGGTGGGCAGCCGCCCGGCACGGTGTGGCTCGGGCTGGCCGGGCCGGATGGTGCGAAGGCCGAGAAGCTCGAACTGGCCGGCACGCGCGGCGAGATCCGCCGGGCGACTGTGGATCATGCGCTGGAGTACCTCGCCTCGGCCCTGGCCGGCTAGCCCGGGGCCGATAGCCCGGCCCGACCAGCCCGGGGTCCCAACGGGCGGGAAGGCCGCGCACATGGGCAATAAGTGTGCCGTTGTAGGGGACGCTCTATGCACCACCACGCCGCGTGCCGCTACGGTTACGCCGAGGGCGGAAACCGGGTGTCGTGTACACCGTGCCGTGCCCCTGTCGCCCGAGGGGGGTACCGTGGCGGTCAACCCAACGATCATCGGAGAGGGGTGTGTACATGATCCTCCTGCGAAGGGTCATCGGCGACACGCTGCGTGCGCAGCGGCTCGCACAGCGCCGCACTCTCCGCGAGGTCTCGACCAAGGCGAAGGTGAGCCTTGGTTACCTGTCGGAAGTCGAGCGCGGTCAGAAGGAAGCCTCCTCGGAGCTGCTCTCCTCGATCTGCGACGCCCTCGGCGTGCAGCTGTCCACGATGCTGCGCAACGTGAGCGACACCCTGGCCGACGCTGAGGCGGCGGTCGGCGTGCTCGAGCCCCTCGGTGACCTGGAGAGCATCGTGTCCGAGCCCCGTAGCCGCGTCAGCGCGCACGACGTGGTGGCCGCGGCGTAGGGGCCTGCCTTCAATGGCCGCGCCGGGCACGCACCAGACGCCCGGCAGCCGCGGCGCGGGTGATCTGCCGGGCACGACCGCGCCTGCGCTGGTCGCCAGCCACCCGGCGCCCCCGCGCCGATCCCGGCGCAACGCGCCGAGCGCTCGCGAGCATCCTCCCGTCGGCATCCGGTCACGCCACTCGCAGCGGCCTGCCACACTGACAGCATCGGCGGTAGTTCCGCCGTATCACAGCTGACCTGGGGGAACGAGTGGCGTTTGGGGAGCCTCGACGGCGGCGCAATCCGGCACCGCTGATCATCGCCGTCGTGGTCGGCCTGTTGGCGATCTGCGGCACGTACTTCATGTTCAAGCCGGGTGGTGACGACGGCAGCGAGCAGACGGGCCAGCAGCGCCGCGAGGGCTGCGTCCCGTTGATCGTGAGCGCGTCGTCGGAGAAGGCGGCGCTGCTCACGGAGATGGCCGGGCGCTACCACGACTCGGGCCGCGAGTTCGACGGCAAGTGCGCCGACGTGCAGGTGTTCACCAAGGCGTCCGGCGGGTCCACCGAGGCGCTGGCCCGTGGCTGGGACACCGGCCGCGACGGCGGTCCCGCGCCCGACGTCTGGAGCCCGGCGTCCTCGTCCTGGGTGCGTCTGTTGCAGCAGCGGCTCGTGCAGGCCGACCGCGCGGCGCTGGTGCCCGACGGCGACACACCGTCGATCGCGCAGACCCCGCTGGTGATCGCGATGCCGCGGCCGATGGCGGAGGCGCTCGGCTGGCCCGCCAAGCCGCTGGGATGGGGCGACGTACTCGGCCTCACGAACAACCCGAAGGGCTGGGGCGCGTTCGGTCACCCCGAGTGGGGCAAATTCCGGCTGGGCAAGACCAACCCGAACTTCTCCACGTCCGGACTCAACGCCACGGTCGGCGCCTACTTCGCGGCCACCAACCGCTCCAGCGACCTCTCCGCGAAGGACCTTGCCGACCCCAAGGTCACCGCGTACGTCAAGGGCGTCGAGGCGGGCGCCGTGCACTACGGCGACACCACGCTGACGTTCCTCTCCAACCTGGCCGCCGCCGACAAGAAGGGCCGCGGGCTCACGTACATCAGCGCGGTCACCGTCGAGGAGAAGTCCGTCTACGACTACAACCAGGGCAACCCCACCGGCGACCCCAAGCTGTTCGGCAAGGGCGACAAGCCGCGCACGCCGCTCGTCGCGATCTACCCGAAGGAGGGCACCCTCCTCTCGGACAACCCGTTCGTCACGCTCACCACCGCGAGCGACGAGAAGCGCGCCGCCGCCGACGACTTCCGCAAGTTCCTCCAGGAGCCGGCGCAGCAGAAGCGCTTCGGCGAGCTGGCGTTCCGCAGCTTCGAGGGCAAGACCAACGGCGCGATCACGGAACAGAACGGCCTGCTGCCGCAGCAGAAGTTCACGGTCATCGACCCGCCGAGCCCGGCGGTCCTCCAGCAGGCCGTCGACACCTGGGACACGCTGCGCAAGCGCGCCCGGGTGCTGCTCGTGCTCGACGTCTCCGGGTCGATGCAGGAGCCCGTCGACGGCGGCGGCTCCCGCATGGACCTGGCGAAGAAGGCCGCCGAGCAGGCGATCGGGCAGTTCGCCCCGGACGACGAGGTCGGACTCTGGACCTTCAGCACCGGCAAGGCGCTCACCGACGTGCCCTACACCGAGCAGGTGCCGATCGCGCCCGTGCGGCAGAGCGGCCCGAGGATGAAGCAGGTCATCAGAGGGCTCGCCCCGGACGGGGGCACCGCGCTCTACAAGACCACCCGGGCGGCGCACGAAGAGATGCTCTCGACGTTCGACCCGACCCGGATCAACGCGGTCGTCCTGCTCACCGACGGCAAGAACGAGTTCCCGCCGGACAACAACCTCGACAGCCTCGTCGACCAGATCGGCTCCGCCGAGGAGCAGACCGTCCGCGTGTTCCCGATCGCCTACGGGGACAAGGCCGACCTGGGCGTGCTGAAGCAGATCGCGGCGGCGTCCGAGGCCGTGGCGTACGAAGCCGTGGACGAGGCCAGCATCGACAAGGTCCTCACCGCCGTCATCTCGCAACTTCTAGGCGGGCTCCGGACTTCGATCAAGAGCTTTAAGAGCTTTGTCCAGTTACGAAGTGGGGGTGCTGTCCTTGCGGTTGCGGGGTCGGCGTGGTCGTCATGGGCCCCTCGGCCCGCTGCGGTGCCGTGACCGGGCACACTGAGACTGTGGGGATCCGGGAGCAACTCAGCGATCCATGGGGTTACGTCGCAGGCGGCGTCAGCGGCGGCATCGCGGGTGCGATGGTCGCCGCGTCCGTGGGTTTCCTGCCGGCGCTGCCGGTCGGGCTGGGCGTGGCCGCGCTGGTGTACGGGGTGAAGGTCGCGGTCGGTGCGATGACCGAGCCGAGCACGCGGCCGCCCGGAGCCCTCGCGCCGATGCCCCGCCGTGGCAGCCCCGCCGACGTGTGGCTGCGCCGCGCCGAGGCCGCCGTCCAGACGCTGCACGAGCAGACCGAGTCGCCCAGCGACGCGGTCACCCGTTCGCAGGTCAGCGACATCGACGACCAGGCCGCAGAGACCCTCACCGAACTGCGCCGGCTCGCGTCGCAGGTGGCGAGCGTGGAGGCTGCCGGCGCCCGGATCGACATCGACCGGCTCCGCGCGGAGCAGCAGCGCCTTGCCGCGGCGGTGCATGCCGCAGCCGACCCCGCGCTGCGCGCCGAGCACGAGCAGCGCGGCGCGGTCGGTCACCGAGCAGATCGAGGTGTACGGGCGGCTCCTCGTCGCCCGCGACACCCTGGTCGCCCGCATGCAGAACACCGCCATCGGCCTGGAAGGGCTGATCGCGCGCCTCGCCGAGGTGCTGGCGCTCGCCGCCACCGCCGGCGGGGTCGACACGATGGCGCAACGGATCGGCGATCTCAGCGGCGACCTGGACGGCATGCAGGCCGGGCTCCGCGAGACCGAGGCTCTGTCGCGGAAGGTACTGGCCCAGAACGGCCCGGAACCGGCGGGCTGACCGGCCGTGCGTGCCAACGTGGGCACGGCCTGCGACGATGAGAACGCACGCACACAGTGCAAGGGGGAGAGGACCCGAGATGGCGAACCCGTTCGTCAAGGCGTGGAAGTACCTGATGGCGGCGTTCGGCGCCAAGGTCGACGAGTACGCCGACCCCAAGGTACAGATCCAGCAGGCGATCGAGGAGGCGCAGCGCCAGCACCAGGCGCTGACCCAGCAGGCCGCCGCCGTGATCGGCAACCAGCGCCAGCTGGAGATGAAGCTCTCCCGTCAGCTCTCCGAGGTGGAGAAGCTGCAGGCGCTCCGCGCGTCAGGCGCTCGTCCTCGCCGACAAGGCGCGGGCCGGCGGCGACGAGACGAAGGCGACCCAGTACGAGCAGACCGCGCAGGCGTTCGCGACGCAGCTGGTCGCCGCCGAACAGTCCATGGAGGACCTCAAGACGCTGCACGACCAGGCTCTCGGCGCCGCTGCAGAAGGCCAAGCAGGCCGTCGAGACGAACGCGATGATCCTGCAGCAGAAGCTCGCCGAGCGCACCAAGCTGCTCAGCCAGCTGGAGCAGGCGAAGATGCAGGAGCAGGTCGCGAACTCGCTGCAGTCGATGTCGCAGATGGCGGCGCCGGGCACGGTTCCGTCGCTCGACGAGGTCCGCGAGAAGATCGAGCGCCGGTACGCGCACGCGATCGGCCGCGCCGAACTCGCCGAGAACTCGGTGGAGGGACGCATGATCGAGGTGCAGAAGTCCACCTTGGACATGGCCGGGCAGTCCCGATTGGACCAGATCCGGGCGAGCATGTCCGGTGAGAAGCTGGCCGCCGCGCCGGAACCGATCGCGCCGACACCCGCCGCCTCCAGCGCCCGCCGCCCAGCCGAACGCCCCGGTCGCCGACAAGCCGGCCGCCGCCAAGGACGCGGACGCCGCGCAGGGCTGACGATGTTCGGACCGCGTGACCCGCGCGCCCGGCACCTCCGGAAACTACGGCGGAGCCGGGCAGCGGCGCGGGGCTGGACGGTCTGGGCGGGCGCGCTCGGCGGCGCGGCCGCCGTCGCCGTGCCGTACGCCGGTCTCGGCATGCCCGACATCGGCTGGGCGGGCGCGGCGGGCGGGGCGATCGCGTTCGCCGTCCTGCGCTGGCGGGATCACGGTGCGCTGCGCGCCGCGCCGATCCCCCCGCCACTTCCGCACCGGCCGCCCGCGCAGCGGATCGCCAAGCGGCTCACCCCGCTCGTCGGCCCGGCGCTCAGCTCGATCGTCGAGCGGCCCCGTCGCGTCGCGGTACGCCGCTCGTCCGCCGCCGCGCCCTCGGTCGACCGGCTCAACTACGCCGCCCGCACCCTCCCGCAGGTGCTGGACAAGCTCGGCCCCAACGCAGGGGACACCGCACGCGAGGCGGCCGGCGCCCATGCGGCGCTGCGCGAGCTCGCGGCGCGGATCTCGGTCGTGGAGAAGACGCTGCCGATCGCCCCGCCCGAGGCTCGCGACCGGCTCCTCGAAGTGCGGTCCGGCCTCGTCGACCAGCTCGCCCAGGGTGTCCAGGCGTACGAGCGGCTCGGCGTGGCCGCGGTGGAATGCGTGGCCGCGCTGGCCCGCGGCGGCGACGGGCTCGCCGTCCGCCGCCTCACCGAAGCCACCGACACGCTGCGGGGGCTCGCCCAGGGCCTCACCGAGATCAAGGACCAGAACCAGACCTACGGCGCCTGAGCACGCCCGCGCAACTGTCGGGGAAATGGTCGTATCCGGCGTCCGGTTAAGGGACCGCTGTCCGGACAGTCCGGTTTGCGTCAGGGCCCGGGTTGGCAGGACGGGCACCAGTAGGCGCGCCGCGCGGTGGGGTCGTCCGGGTCGTCGCCCAGGTCGGCGGAGCGCACGGGGGTACCGCAGCGCCGGCACGGCTGGCCGGCGCGCCCGTACACCCAGTGCTGCTCGCCGCGGCGGAGCGACCCGGTGGTCGCCTGCTCGGGGCGTTCCCGGTTCGCGAACAGCAGGCGCTGCGCCAGGGCGACGAGCGCCGGCAGGTCGGCGACGGCGGCGACCGGCGTCCACGGGGAGGTGCCGCGCAGGAACAGCACCTCGGCGCGGTAGACGTTGCCGATCCCGGCCAGATTGCGCTGGTCGAGGAGCGCGGCGCCGACGGTGCGCTCGGGCTGCGCGGCGAGCCGCCGGACCGCTTCGGCCGGATCCCAGTCGGGTCCGAGCAGGTCGGGGCCGAGGTGTCCGACGATGTCGTGCTCGGCGGCGGTCGGCACCACCGTCACCTGCTTGAGGCGGTATCCGATGGCGCTCATCTCGGCGGTGGAGAGCACGACCCGGATCTGGTGGCCGGGACCGCCGCTCCAGCGCTCGCCCGCCCGGTACAGGCGCCAGCTGCCGTCCATGCCGAGATGTGTGTGCACCGTCACGGCGTCACCGTCGTCGGCGACCGTGCGGGTGAGCAGGTGCTTCCCCCGCGACCTCACCTCGGTGACCGTCCGGCCGCGCAGATCGACCGTCGACCAGCGTGGATGCCGTAGTTCGGCGGCGGTCAAGCGGTGTCCCGCGAGCGCGGCGTGGAGCCGTCGCGCCGCCCGCCAGACGGTGTCACCCTCAGGCATGCACCTATCCTGCCGGGTGGCGGCTGGCGGGGTGGCCGAGGCACGCTTGTCTACTGGACGGTAGATCCGCGGTCTCACGTGGCGCCGTGCGGCCCGATGAGGAACGATGACGACGACCGAGAGGAGGACGTGCACACAGATGCCCGGAAAGCCAGGGTTCAGAACGCGCCAGGACATCGAGGGACACCGCGGACGCCGCCGTGCCCCCTCCAGCCTGACCGGCAAGAGTTTCTTCCTGACGGGGCTCGTCGTGCTGCTCCTCATGACCGCTGGAATGTTGGCGCTCCGCTCGCTCGCCGTGTCGATCAAGAACGGCGGCGACGACGAACTGGTCCAGGCCGAGGACAGGGAGTCCAAGGCCGCGACCACGCGGATCGAGAACAAGGACCCGTTCGCCGGGACGCCGGCGGCCGAGTACCCGGTCGGCGCCGCCGGCATCGTGGTGCCGCCCGCCAAGCAGCTCGGCCAGTGGACCCCCGCGCAGGTGCAGGACGTGCTCGGCCGCACCAAGCAGACGCTGGCCGCCGCCCGTCTCGACACGCTGATGCTGGAGCAGGGCGACACCGCCGGCTACCTCGGCACGATCTCGATCAGCGCGCGCAGCCAGGTCACCCAGAGCCTGCAGTCGGGTGAGGCGCTGTCGTACGTCACCCGGTTGGCGGCGGACTACAAGCTCGCCGGCGAACCGCGGGTCAAGGGCACCATGACGGCGTCGCTGGGCAAGCAGAAGGAACTCGTCATCGCCGCCGACTACGTGTGGGTGTACCCGCTCGAAGGGCCGGTCGGCGAGGACGCGCCCACCGGTCCCGGCTCCAAGCTGGTGGTGGTGCACACCGAGGAGTTCTACAGCTGGTTCGCGCCGAAGAAGGTCGCGGCCACGGACGCGGGTCTGCGGCCTGGACGCGGCGAGCTGTACACCGTGAACATGGACTGCGACCTCGCCAAGAGCGGCAAGCTGGGGTTGCAGCGCGCCGCGCCGGGCAACCCGCAGACCGGCATCCCCGACGACGCCGCGTACGACCCGGCCACGAAGCCGAGTTCCCTCCCCGAGACCTGCTGATGCTCCGTATCGGCACCGTCGTGATGGGCGCCTCCGACGTCAGGCGGGCTGCCGAATTCTGGACGCGCGCGCTCGACTACGTGCCGCGGGACGAGATCGAGGACGACTGGGTCGTGCTGGTGCCGGCCAGCGGCGACGGCACCCGCCTGGCGCTCGGCGAGAGCGAGACGCCGGTCCAGGAGTACCCGCGCGTCCACCTCGACCTGTACGCGGGCGACGCCGCCGCCCAGGCCGCCGAGGTGGAGCGTCTCGTCGGGCTCGGCGCGCAGCGGGTCGACTGGGACCTCTACCCGCCGGACGCCGACTTCATCGTGCTCGCCGACACCGAGGGCAACCGGTTCTGCGTGATCGACACCAGCGGCTGACCCTAGCCGAGGCGCAGCTCCAGCGTGAGCTCGTCGTGCATCGGAATGTTGTAGTCGCCGGTCTCGGGGATCAGCGGCTTCACCGCCCGGGCGCGGTCGATGCCGCCGGGATCCACGGCGATGATGCGCAGGCCGCGCCGCTGGTAGAAGCGCAGCGCGTCGAGGTTGTCGTTGCTGGTGACGAGCCAGAGTCGCCGGCAGCCGCGCTCGCGTGCCTCGTTCGTGGCGGCCGCGAGCAGCGCGGACCCGACACCGCGGTGCCGGTCGATCGCGTCGATCGAGACGACTTCGAGTGCGTCACCGTCCACCTGGTACGTCAGGATGCCGACCAGTTCGCCGGCGTGTTCGGCCACGAGCGTCGGCAGCGTGATCGCGTCGTAGGTCGTGCCGTGGGCGACGACGACGGTGGATCCGTAGGAGTCGACGAGTGCCTTGCTGACCCGGTCGCGATCGGTGTCGACCGCGGGCCGCACGTTGATGTTCACGGCGGTGACGGTAGCAACGCGGAGGCTGCCACCCCCAGTGAGTTTCGGATTCAGCGAGAGCGCAGTCGCAGGCCGCGCGGTGTGGGGCGGAACCCGGCCGCCTCCAGCGCCTCGCCGAGCGGCGTGTTCGCCACCGGAGCGCCGTCGGCGCGCTGCACCGCAAGCTGCCCGAGCCATCCGGCGGTGACCGCGCCGGCGAGGGCGTCGGCGGCGACCCGCAGCGTGTTCGCGTCGCTGGGCCAGGAGAGCAGCGTCCGTCCACCGCGTTCGACGTACAGCGCGAGCTGGCCCTCGACCAGCACCACGAGCGCGCCGGCCTTGCGCCCCGGCTGGTGCCCACGACCGCCTTCTCCCACCTGCGCCGCATCGGCTGAGTCGGGGCGGGCGGGCCACGGCAGCGTGGCACCGTACGGGTTGGCAGGATCGGTAGCGGCGAGCACCATCGCGCCCGGCCCCTTCGCGCCGCGGCTCGGCATCCGATCGTCGCCGGGTTCGCTGACCGGCTCGGCGGCGATCGCACGCAACCTGTCGACCGCGCCCGGCGCCGCGAACTGGGCGCCGCCCAGCCCTTCGACGAAGTAGCCCCGGCGGATGCGCCCGGCCTCCTCGTACGCCGACAGCACGGGGTAAACGCCGGCGAAGCCGCCGGGAGCGCCCTCGCCGATCACGGCGCCGCGCGTCAGTACGCCGTACCGTTCCAGCAGCGTCGTGGCCGCGGCGTGCCCGCGCAGGGTCGGATCCGGTTCGCGGTCGGGCAGCCTCGACCACCGCCCGGCGACCGTCGGCGGGCCGCTGCGGGAAGGCATGGCGGGCCGGGCGGCGCGCACGGCGGAGAACCCAGCACGGCGGTACCGCAGGCTGGGTGCGCGCCGTGACGGGTGCCGGGCGCCGCCGGCTCCGAGCAGCGTGCGGAGCGGGGCGAGGGTGTCGTTGGTCAGCTCGCCGGCCCACACGAGATCCCAGACGGCGGCGACCAGCGTGGCGTCGTCCACATCGGAGAGTTCTGAACCGACCCGCTCGTACAGCTGGCGGAAGAACAGCGCCTGCCCGCCGTCGAGCGCGGCCAGCACCGCGTCGTGCACGGGCGTGCGGGTGCTCTCGGAGTCCGTCATCGGAAGCAGCAGCGGTGCGGTGTCGGCGAACGCCAGGCTGACCCAGCCGTCGCCGCCCGCGATCGTGCCGGCCCCGGCCCAGACGACCTCGCCGGCCGCGCACACCTCGTCGAGCAGCGCCGGGGAGTAGTTCGGGATCCGCGCCGGGAGCACCAGCTGCTCCAGCGCCGACGCCGGCACGGCCACTCCCTGGAGCTGCTCGATCGTGCGCAGCAGCGCGTCGGTGCCCCTGGCCGGCGATCCGACGTGCTGCCAGCGCGGCAGGAACCGGGCGTACGCGGACGGCGGCACCGGTTCGACCTCCTTGCGCAGCGCCGCGAGCGACCGCCGCCGCAGCGTGCGCAGCACCTCGGCATCGCACCACTCGGCGCCGGACCCGCCGGGCCGGAACTCGCCCGCGACGACCCGGCCGGTGGCGGCGAGCCGTTGCAGTGCCGCCCCGACCACGGCGACGCCGAGGCCGAGCCGTCCGGCGCAGTCGCCGGCATGGAACGGCCCGTGCGTGCGGGCGTACCGGGAGATCAGGTCACCCAGGGGGTCGGCGACCGGCTCGGTGAACGCCTCCGGCACGCCGACCGGCAGCGCGGTGCCGAGTGCATCACGTACGCGGCCGGCGTCCTCGATCGCGATCCACCGCTCCTCGCCGGCGATGCGGACCTGCAGCAGCCGCCGGGCCGCCTCCAGTTCGTCGAGCCAGCCGGTGGTTGCGCCGCGCTCGACGGCCTCTGCGGTGGTCAGCGAGCCGAGGATGCGCACCAGGTCGGCGGTGGAGTCGAGGTCGCGGGCGCGCCGGGTGCCGGTCAGCCGCTGCAGTTCGCGTTCGGTCTCGGTCAGCACGTCGGGATCGAGGAGTTCGCGCAGCTCCGCCCGGCCGAGCAGCTCGGCGAGCAGCGTGGAGTCGAGGGCGAGCGCGTGGGCACGGCGCTCCGCTAGCGGCGCGTCGCCCTCGTACAGGAACGCCCCGACGTAGCTGAACATCAGCGACCGGGCGAAGGGCGAGGGCACGGGCGTCTCCACCTCGACCAGGCGAACCGACCGGGACTCCAGGTCGCGCATGAGCCCCGTGAGCCCCGGCACGTCGAACACGTCCTGCAGGCACTCGCGCATCGTCTCCAGGACGACCGGGAACGACCCGAACTCGCTCGCGACCCCCAGCAGTTGCGCGGACCGCTGGCGCTGCTGCCACAGCGGTGTGCGCTTGCCCGGGTTGCGCCGGGGCAGCAGGAGCGCCCGCGCGGCGCACTCGCGGAACCGCGACGCGAACAGCGCCGAGCCGCCCACCTCGGCCGTGACCAGCGGCTCGACCTCGTCCTGGGCGAACGCCGCCAGCTCCGCGCTGGGGGTGGCGGCGTCGCCGGTGAGGTCGGGGATCCGCAGCACGATGCCGTCGTCGGTGTGCATGACCTGCACGTCGACGCCGTGCCGCTCGCGCATCCGGGCCGCGATGGCGAGCGCCCACGGCCCGTTCACCGGGGCGCCGAACAGCGAGTGGACCGCCACCCGCCAGTCGCCCAGCTCGTCGCGGAACCGCTCGACCAGCACCGTGCGGTCGTCCGGCAGGTGGGTGGTGGCCGCGCGCTGGTCGGCGAGGTAGTCGAGCAGGTTCCGCGCGGCCCGCTCGTCGAGACCGGCGACGGACGTCCGGGCCAGCGCCTCCTCGGGGGACAGCCGGCTCAGCTCACGGACGAACGCGCCCAGCGCCCGCCCCAGCTCGACCGGGCGCCCCGGCGCGTCACCCTTCCAGAACGGCATCCGCGCAGGCTGCCCCGGCGCGGGGGAGACCAGCACCCGGTCGTGGGTGATCTCCTCGATCCGCCAGCTGGACGAGCCGAGCAGGAACACGTCGCCGACCCGCGACTCGTACACCATCTCCTCGTCGAGTTCGCCGACCCGGGTGGCCTTCTCGCCGACGAGGAAGACGCCGAAGAGTCCGCGGTCGGGGATCGTGCCGCCCGAGGTGACCGCGAGGCGGTGCGCGCCGGGGCGGGCGGTGAGCGTGTTCGTCACCCGGTCCCAGACGATGCGCGGGCGCAGCTCGGCGAAGTCGTCCGAGGGGTACCGCCCGGACAGCATGTCGAGGACGGCCTCCAGCGCCGACTCGGGAAGCTCGGCGTAGTTCGCGGCGCGGCGGACGACGCCGGCCAGCTCGCCGACCGTCCACGGGTCCATCGAGACCATCGCGACGATCTGCTGCGCGAGCACATCGAGCGGGTTGCGCGGGTACCGCATCGACTCGATCGCACCGTCGCGCATGCGTTCCACCACGACAGCGCATTGCAGCAGGTCACCGCGGTGCTTGGGGAAGACGACGCCGCGCGAGACCGCGCCGACGTGGTGCCCCGCGCGGCCGACCCGCTGCAACCCGGCGGCGACCGAGGGCGGCGCCTCCACCTGGACCACCAGGTCGACCGCGCCCATGTCGATGCCCAGCTCCAGGCTGCTGGTGGCGACCACCGCGGGCAGCCGCCCGGCCTTGAGGTCCTCTTCGATGTCGCGCCGCTGCTCACGCGAGACCGAACCGTGGTGCGCCCTTGCGACGACCATCGGCGCCCCGGCCGCCTCGCCGGACTGCGCCATGATCTCCGCCGGTGGCCGGGCAGCGGGTTCGGCCTCCGGCTCGGCCACCAGCTCGTTGAGGCGCGCGCACAGCCGCTCGGCAAGGCGCCGCGAGTTGGCGAACACGATCGTGCTGCGGTGCGCCTGGACAAGTTCGAGCACCCGCGCCTCGACGGCCGGCCAGATCGACGTGCGGGGTTGCGGGCCTTCGGCCGCACCCTCCAGGTCGGGACTCGGCTGGCCCAGCTCGGTCATGTCCTCGACCGGCACCTCGACGGTCAGCTCGACCGTCTTCGCCGCCGGCGGCTGCACCACCGTGACCGGCCGCGCCCCGCCGAGGAACCGCGCGACCTCCTCGACCGGACGCACGGTGGCCGACAGCCCGATCCGCTGCGCCGGCCGTTCCAGCAGCGCGTCGAGCCGTTCCATGCAGAGCGCGAGGTGGGCGCCGCGCTTGGTGCCGCAGACGGCGTGGACCTCGTCGACGATCACCGTCTCGACGCCCCGCAGCGACTCCCGCGCCTGGCTGGTGAGGATCAGGAACAGCGACTCGGGCGTCGTGATCAGGATGTCGGGCGGGGTGCGGGTGAACGCGCGCCGGTCGGCGGCGGGGGTGTCGCCCGTGCGCATGCCCACCGTGATCTCCGGGACGGGCTCGCCGAGCCGGTGCGCGGCCTGGCGGATGCCGGCGAGCGGCGCGCGGAGGTTGCGTTCGATGTCAACGGCGAGGGCTTTGAGCGGGCTGACGTAGAGCACCCGGCACCGTCGCGTGCGGGCGGCAGGGAGCGGCTCGGTGGCGAGCCGGTCGAGGGACCAGAGGAACGCCGCGAGGGTCTTGCCGGAGCCGGTGGGCGCCACCACGAGCGCGTCGCGGCCAGAGCTGATCGACTCCCAGGCGCCGAGCTGGGCGGCCGTGGCAGCCGGGAACGCCGCATCGAACCACGCGCGGGTGGCCGTGGAGAACATGCCCCCATCCTGAACCACCCCACCGACAAGAGCGCGCCCGCCTCGGGCCACCCCACCGACCCTGAGTGGCACCGACCCCGAACGGACTTTCCGGACTTCTGGGCATACGGCAGGCGCTCGTAGCCCCGTTTTCCCCAAAGTCCGGTTCAGGCGGGTTCGGGCTGGGCGGGACGGCGGCGTCGGCCTTGCCGGGCGCCTGACGACCACACCGGCCCGCTCGTTGACGCCGCCAGCCGGTCGTAACGCATAAGGGTTGAAGGGCTTACCGCGCCACGGGTGCCCGCTGTGCTCCCGCAAGCGCGCCGCGCAAGCGCTCCGCCGCCGCGGGCCACTCGTCCGCCGTCATCGAGTACACGACGGTGTCGCGGAGCGTGCCGTCCGGCCGGATCCGGTGGTGGCGCAGCACGCCCTCGCGCACCGCGCCGAGCCGGGCGATCGCCGCCTGTGACCGCTCGTTGCGCAGATCCGTGTGCCAGGTGACCCGCAGCGCGCCGAGCGTGTCGAACGCCCGCTCCAGCAGCAGCAACTTCGCCTCGGTGTTGAGCGGCGTGCGCCACCACGGCCGGCCCAACCACGTGTGCCCGATCGCGACGTGCCGCGCGGCCGGCACCACCTCGTAGTAGGACGTGGTGCCGGCCACCTCGCCGGTACGACGGTCGATCTGGACCCAGCACACGCGCTCGCCCCGTGACGCCGCGTGCAGTGCCTGCGCGACCAGTTCGGCCATCTCGTCGCGGGTGCGGGGCTGCCTGCTGGAGAGCCAGTGCCACACCTCGGGATCCGCGCCGGCCGCGAACAGGCCGTCGACGTGCTCCGGGCCGATCGGCTCCAGCCGGACGTGCCGCCCTTCCAGGACCGCCGGCTCCCACCACGGCGACCGGCTGCCGGAGCCGCGGTGGTAGTCGGCGAGGTACGTGGGGGTCGGCGCGGCGCTGGCCGGATCGGGCTCCGGCGCGCCTGCCACCGTGCGTAGCGGCACCACGCCGGCCCAGTACGGAGCGTCGCCGTTGACCGGGTCGTCGCCCGCCGGGCCGGTGCGCACCTTGGCGGACACCTCGTCGAGCGGCAGCGCGAGGACCGACGTGGCGGCCAGTTCCTTGGCTGACGGAGGGCGGCAGTCGCCGCTGCGCCCCGCCGCCACGTGGTCGACCAGGGCGTCGAGCGCGGCGCGCTTCTCGTCGGGGTCGGTGACCAGCCGGGCCACGCCGTGCGCGACCACCGACCGGTAGTTCATCGAGTGGTCGAACGCCGACCGCGCGATCACGAGGCCGTCGACCAGCGTGACCGTGACGCAGACCGGGAGGCCGTCGTCGTCCGCAGCTTGCCGCAGCGGCCGGCTCCCGGTGGATCCGTGCAGGTAGAGGGTGTCGCCGAGGCGTGCGTGGATCGTCGGCAGCACGCGCGGCGCGCCGTCCACGACGAAGCCGAGGTGGCAGACGAGCCCCTCGTCGAGGATCGCGTGGACGGTGTCGGCGTCGTACCGGGCCCGGTCGCGGCGGCGGGTCGGGATCGTGCGCACGGTTGTCCTCCCGATATTGTTCTGGTACATAATGATGTTTGTGCAGAGACAATATCGGATCCAGGGATCCACGGCGAGCGGTATCGCGGCGAGCATCGAGTCGGGCGTCCGCGACGGCGGCCTCGCGCCAGGCGCCGCGCTGCCCACGGTGCGCGGGCTCGCCGACGAGCTGGGGGTCGCCGCCAACACCGTCGCCGCGGCGTACCGGGCGCTGCGCCAGCGCGGCGTGATCGAGACCGACGGCCGCCGCGGCACCCGCATCCGCCCGCGCCCGCCGGCCCAGCCGCGTGTCCTGGCGCTGCCGATCCCGCGCGGTGCCCGTGACCTCTCCGGCGGCGGTCCGAACGTCGACCTGCTTCCGGCGTTCGGCCCCGCGCTGCGCCACCTCGACCCGCCGCGCACGTCCTACGACACCGCCGGGCCGTACGAGCCGCTGATCGCGCTCGGCCGCGAACGGCTCGCCGCCGACGGCGTACCGGCGGGCTCGGTGACCGTCACCGGGGGAGCGCTGGACGGCATCGAACGCTCGCTGCTCGCGTGGACGTCCCCGGGTGATCGTGTCGCTGTCGAGGATCCGGGCTGGTCGAACCTGCTCGACCTGGTCGCGGCGCTCGGCCTCGACCCGGTGCCTGTCGCGGTGGACGACGACGGGCCGGACCCCTCCGACCTCGCCCGCGCGCTGCGCCATGGCGCCAAGGCGACGATCGTCACCAGCCGCGCGCACAACCCGACCGGGGCCGCCGTCTCGAAGCCGCGCGCCGACGCGCTGCGGGACGTGCTCGCCGCCCACCCCGACACGCTCGTGATCGAGGACGACCACGCCGCCGAACTTGCCGGCGTCCCGCTGCACACGCTGCGCTGGAGCGACGAGCCGCTGGGCGATGATCCGGTCGGCGAGCAAGCCGTACGGTCCCGACCTGCGCCTTGCCCTGCTGGCGGGCGACGAGACCACGGTCAGCCGGATCGGCGGGCGGCAGCGGCTCGGCACGGGCTGGGTCAGCCACGTCCTGCAGAGCCTGGTGGTCGCGCTGTGGTCGTCGCCGGAGGTGGATGCCGTGGTGCGGCGCGCGGCAGGGCGGTACGACGCTCGGCGTGAAGGGTTGATCCGCGCGCTGGCCGAGCGTGGCGTGGCGGCGCGCGGCCGTACGGGCCTCAACGTCTGGGTGCCTGTCGCCGACGAGACCACCGCCGTGGCGACCCTGCGCGACGCCGGCTGGGCGGTCGCGCCGGGCTCCCGGTACCGGATCTCCAGCGAACCGGCGCTGCGGATCACGATCAGCACCCTCACAGAGGACGAGCTGGCGCCCCTGGCCGACGCGGTGGCTCGCCCGATAAGCGGCGGACACGGTGTCTGATCCCCGCCCAGTTTCGGATTTTTGGGGGTCTGCGGGCACGCCGGACCCCCAAAAATCCGAAACTCGGACGGGCGAAGCGCTGGCAGACTCCGGGGATGGACCAGCATCTGTACAGCGACGAGCACGAGGCGTTCCGCGAGCTGTGTCGCACGTTCGTCGAACGGCACATCACGCCGTACCACTCCGACTGGGAGCAGGCGGGCATCGTCGACCGCGCGATCTGGACCGCCGCTGGCAAGGCCGGGCTGCTCGGTACGGACGTCGAGGAGAAGTACGGGGGCGGTGGTCAGCGCGACTTCCGCTTCAACGCCGTCCTCGACGAGGAGCTGGTCCGGGCCGGCGCCACGGGCGTCGGGTTCGGCCTGCACAACGACGTGGTCGGCCCGTACCTCATGGACCTCACCACCGACGAGCAGAAGCAGCGCTGGCTCCCCGGCTTCTGTTCCGGTGAGACGATCACGGCCATCGCGATGAGCGAGCCGTCCGCCGGCAGCGACCTGGCCGGCATCCTCACCACGGCGCGCCGCGACGGCGACAGCTACGTGCTCAACGGGTCCAAGACGTTCATCACCAACGGGATCCTGTCCGACCTCGTTCTGGTCGTCGCCAAGACCGACCCGGACAAGGGCGCGCACGGCATCTCCCTGCTCGTGGTCGAGCGCGGCATGCCCGGGTTCGAGCGCGGCCGCAACCTGGAGAAGATCGGGCTCAAGGCGCAGGACACGGCCGAACTCTTCTTCGACGAGGTCCGCGTGCCGGTGGACAACCTCATCGGCACCGAGAACCACGGCTTCTACCACCTGATGCAGATGCTGCCGCAGGAACGGCTCTCGATCGCCGTCGTGGCGGTGGCCGCGTGCGAGGCGATGCTGGCCCGCACCACCGAGTACGTGAAGGGACGCCAGGTGTTCGGCCGCACCGTCGGCGCGTTCCAGAACACCCGGTTCTCGCTCGCCGAACTGGCCACCGAGACGACCATCGCCCGGACGTTCCTCAACCACTGCGTCGAAGAGCACAACGCCGGCCGGTTCACCGTGGCCGACGCCGCGATGGCCAAGTGGTGGACCACCGAACTGCAGAACAAGGTGGCCGACCGGTGCGTGCAGCTGCACGGCGGCTACGGCTACATGATGGAGTACCCCATCGCGAAGGCCTGGCTGGACTCGCGCGTGCAGAGCATCTACGGCGGCACGACCGAGATCATGAAGGAGATCGTGGGGCGATCTCTTGGTCTCTGAGTCGCTAGCCATCGACGTCCGGCGCGCGCAGCGCCGGACGCTCGCCGTGCTGGTCACCAGCCAGGTGCTCGCCGGCAGCGGCGTCGCGATCGGGGTCGCGGTCGCCACCCTGCTCGCGGCCGCCCTGGCCGGCACCGAGGCGCTCGCCGGCCTCGCCGCCACGTCCGCGGTCCTCGGCACCGCGCTGATCGCGGTGCCGGTGTCGCGCGTCATGGACCGGTACGGGCGGCGCCGCGGGCTTGTGCTGGCGTACGGCGTCGGGGCGGTTGGCGCGGCCGTGGTCGTGCTCGCGTCCGTGGTGGGGTCGTTCCCGCTCGGCCTCGCCGGCATGATGCTCTTCGGCGGCGCGTCCGCGGGCAACCTGCAGGCGCGGTACGCCGCCACCGACCTCGCCGAGCCGGACCGGCGCGGCACCGCGCTCTCGATCGTCGTGTGGGCATCCACGGTCGCGGCCGTGCTCGGCCCGAACCTCGCGGACCCCGCCGCCCGCGTGACCGCCCGCTGGGGCTTCGACGAGCTGGCCGGGCCGTTCCTGCTCTCGATGCTCGTGTTCGGGTCCGCCTGCCTTGTGCTCACCGCACTGCTCCGGCCCGATCCGCTGCAGCTTGCCCGCGTCGCGCGTGGCGAAGACCTCACCGTCCAGCGGCCCCGCACGTCGGTCCGTTCCGCGCTGCGGATCGTCGCGGCGCACCCGTCCGCGCTGCTCGGGCTGGGCGCCGTCGCGGTCGGCCACGCGGTCATGGTCGGGGTCATGACGATGACGCCGGTACACATGGAGCACGGCGGCGCCACGCTGCGCGTCATCGGGCTGGTGATCAGCGTGCACATCGCCGGCATGTACGGGCTGTCGCCGCTGGTCGGCATCGCGTCCGACCGGATCGGTCGCCGGCCGGTGATCCTTCTCGGCTGCGTGCTGCTGCTGGCGGCCTGTCTCGTGGCCGGCACCGCCTCCGAACACGCGTCGGCGCAGCTCGGCGTCGGGCTCACCGTGCTCGGGCTCGGCTGGTCCTGCACGCTCGTCGCCGGCTCGACGCTGCTCACCGAGTCGGTGCCCGTCGACGCCCGTCCCTCCGCTCAGGGCGCCTCGGACGTCGTGATGAACCTCGCCGGTGCCGCCGCCAGCGTCGTCGCCGGGCTGGTCGTGAGCGGGCTCGGTTTCGGGTGGCTCGCGTTCGTCGCCGGGCTGGCGGTGCTGCCGCTCGTCGGGGCGGCGCTGCGGCGGGCACCTCGCTGACCAGGCGTAACGTCTCGTGCGCATACCGTGCTGACCTGCACGTCCGGGGGCGGTTCCCGGAATCACCAGCTAACCTTCCCGGGTGCGATTGACGGAGTTCTGGCAGCGGATGGACGCGCGGTTCGGCCCTGCGTACTCCCGCTCGATCGCGGCTGACCAGGTCCTGCCGCAGCTCGCCGGGCGCACGGTCGAAGAGGCGCTCGCCGCCGGCGTGGACGCCAAGGCGGTGTGGCGTGCGGTCTGCGACGCGTTCGAGCTGCCGGCCCGGTTGCGGTGAGGTCGTTCTCCCGCCTGCTTGCCGCCGGCGCGCTGGTGCTGGCGCTCGCCGGCTGCACGATCGAGGGTGACCTGGCCATCGGCACCGACGACACCGTGAGTGGCGCGTTCGTCGTCGCGGTCGGTCGCTCGGCGCTCGCCGAATCCGACACCAGCGAGGAAGAGTTCCTCGACGAGCTCGACAGGCTGAACCCGGTGCAGTCCCTGCCCGCTCGGCGCTGGGTGTACGTCGAGCCCTACCTTGGCGACAACCAGATCGGCAGGCGCTACAGCTACGACAAGGTGCCGCTCGCCGAGTTCAACGACGGCGCCTCCTGGCGGATCCTGCGCTCCGGAGACAGCTACCTGGTGGGCGGCGAAATGGACCTCGCCTCGTTCGCGCGCAAGCCCGGGGTCGGCGCAGCGGCCCAAGCCGAAGCGGGCTGGACCGTCGTCGTGCGGATGACCTTTCCGGGCCGGATCCAGACCACGAACGGCACCATGGAGGACGCGCACACCGTCGTCTGGCGCGCCGACGCGGGCGAGCGGATCGAGCTCGTCGCCGAGGCCGGTGACGGGTCGGCCGAGGCCGAGGCCGCCACGGAGGCCCAGTCGGGGCTGGCCCGGCTCGGCGTCGACCGGACCGTCGTGGACGGGCCGGGCCGCTGGGTCGTCGCCGGTGGTGTGGCCGCCGAGACGGTCGTCGCGTTCTCCGCGTTCCTGCTCTGGCGCCGCCGGCGGCGGGCCGCGTTTGCGAGTGCGGCGTGGCGGGCACGGCCCCGTTCGGGCCCGCGCGGCCGGCACCGGGCCCGCTGAACTGGCGGCGTGTCGGTGGGTCCTGTTCGGGCCCGGGCGCGGTCGGCACCGGGCCCACTGAACTGGCGGCGTGTCGGCGTGGTCCTTCGAACATGTGTTCGGCTAGGGTGTTATCCACACGGCGTTCGGTTGTCCACAGATTCGGGCGCGTCCGGGCTTTCTGTCGGACCGTCCCCCTAACGTCAACCGCAACGAAGTTCCCCACGACGACCAAGGCGGCAGGTAATGGCAGCTCCCGACCGCGGCAAGGCCCTTGAGGTTGCGCTCGCCCAGATCGACAAGCAGTTCGGCAAGGGTTCCGTGATGCGGCTCGGAGACGAGAACCGCCCGCCGATCGCGGTGATCCCGACCGGTTCGATCGCGCTCGACGTGGCCCTGGGCATCGGCGGCCTGCCCCGGGGCCGGGTGGTCGAGATCTACGGCCCGGAGTCCAGCGGTAAGACCACGGTCGCCCTCCACGCGGTGGCGAACGCCCAGGCCGCCGGCGGCATCGCGGCGTTCATCGACGCCGAGCACGCGCTCGACCCCGACTACGCCAAGGCGCTCGGCGTCGACACCGACGCGCTGCTGGTCTCCCAGCCCGACACCGGCGAGCAGGCGCTGGAGATCGCGGACATGCTGATCCGCTCCGGCGCGATCGACGTCATCGTCATCGACTCGGTGGCCGCCCTGGTGCCCCGCGCCGAGATCGAGGGCGAGATGGGCGACAACCACGTCGGCCTCCAGGCCCGCCTGATGAGCCAGGCGCTGCGGAAGATGACCAGCGGCCTGAACAACTCCAACACCACCGCGATCTTCATCAACCAGCTCCGCGAGAAGATCGGCGTGATGTTCGGCTCTCCGGAGACCACCACCGGTGGTAAGGCGCTGAAGTTCTACGCCTCGGTCCGGCTCGACGTGCGCCGCATCGAGACCCTCAAGGACGGCAGCGACGCGGTCGGCAACCGCACTCGCGTCAAGGTCGTGAAGAACAAGGTCGCGCCGCCGTTCAAGCAGGCCGAGTTCGACATCGTCTACGGCCACGGCATCAGCCGCGAGGGCTCGCTCATCGACGTCGGCGTCGAGCAGGGCATCGTCCGCAAGTCGGGCGCCTGGTACACCTACGACGGCGACCAGCTCGGGCAGGGCAAGGAGAACGTCCGCAAGTTCCTGATCGACAACCCCGACCTCGCCGACGAGATCGAGAAGAAGATCAAGGAGAAGCTGGGCATCGGCGCCGTCCTCGACAACGAGGCACCGGCTGCCACTAAGGATGCCAAGGCGAACGGCAAGAAGGACGGCAAGCCCGCCCCGGCCCCGGTCGACTTCTGACCGGCAACAGGCCATACCGGCGGCGAATGGTGTCGCGCGGCCGCGCGCCCGAGCCGACTCCGGGTCAGCACCCCCTTCCCCCCGCTGACCCGGAGTCGGCCATCTCCACGCGTGGGCGTGCCCGTTCGGGTGCCGCCGACTCACCCGACGCCGACCCGGAGGCTGTGGCCCGCGACATCTGCCTGCGCCTCCTCACCGGGCAGCCCCGCACCCGCGCCGAACTCGCGGCGGCGCTCGCCGAGCGGAACGTGCCGGCGGACGCCGCCGAGACGGTGCTCGCCCGGTTCGACGAGGTCGGCCTCATCGACGACACCGCCTTCGCCGACGTGTGGGTCGAGACGCGCCACCGCGGCCGGGGCCTCGGCAGGCGCGCACTCGCCCACGAGCTCCGCCGGCGTGGCGTCGACGACGAGGTCATCCAGGGGGCGCTCGACCAGCTCGACCCCGACACCGAGGTCGAGACAGCACGCGCGCTGGTGGCTCGCAAGCTCCCCTCGTCGCGCGGGCTGCCGACCCCCAAACGGGTAAACCGGCTGGTCGGCATGCTCGCCCGCAAGGGCTACCCGCCGGGGCTCGCCGCGCGCATCGTCCGCGAGGCGCTCGCCGACGAGGGAGCCGTGACCGTCAGCGAACTCGACACGCTCGACGCGATGGGCGAGGAGTGACCCTCCGTACGGACTCAATCCCTGTCGATTGCTTGACCGTGCACCTACCCGGACCTAGCCTCACCGGTACTGAGGAGTAAGCCCGCCCAGGCGGGACGACATGCAGCACCACATAGATCACCACCGAACGACACCACAATTCGGGCACTGACGCTCGCTGTAGATGTACCGACCAGGTCACGGTCCGCTCGTGCGGCCCGCGCCGGATGCGGCACCCCGCCGCGGCCGGTTCGTCGCCGCTGTGTGAGCGCTGTTTGGCGCACTCCTCGTGTGCAGTACCGCCACGTGCAGGTCACGGGCGACGAGCCGAGGAGGTGCGTGCACGTGACGCTGGTCGAGCTGGTGGCCGTCGTAGCAGTGGTGCTCGTCGTCGTACTGGTGACAGTCGGGATCGCCGGCTGGCTCATCACCCGCAAACTCGCCGGCACCCGCCCGGCCGCCCCGCCGGAGGTCGCCCACGAGGACCCCGTCGCCGTTGCCGAGCGGCAGCGCCACGAGGCCAACATCGCCTCGCTGCGGTCGGCCGCGGAGGAGGCGTCCGCCGCGATCGAGGCTGCCCGCGCCGAGGCGGCCACCGCCCGCGCCGAGGCTGCGGTGGCGAAGGCCGAGGCGCAGCGGCTCCTCGTGTCGGCGAAGACCGAGGCCGGCGAGATCACCGACCGTGCACGCCGCAAGTCCGAGCAGGACGCCGCCGATGCGCTGAGCACCGCCCGCCGCGAGGGGGAGCGGGAGGCCGCCCGGATCGCAGAGGCCACCCAGACGCTGAAGGCCGACCTCGACCGTCGCGAGTTGCGCCTCAACGAGCGCGAGGAGCGGATCGACTCCGAGCAGCACCGCCTGGAGACCCGCGACCGCGAACTCGCCGACGCCGAGGCGACGCTCGCCCACCGCGAGACCGACCTCGCCGCTGCGGCAGAAGACCAGCTCGCCGAGCTGGAACGGATCGCGGGCCTGTCCGCCGACGCGGCGAAGGCCGAGCTGATCAAGCTGATCGAGACGCAGGCCAAGCGCGAGGCGGCCATCCTGATCCGGGACATCGAGTCCGACGCGCGGTCGACCGGCGAGACCCGCGCCAGGGCGATCGTCGTCGACGCGATCCAGCGGGTGGCCAGCGAGCAGACCGCGGAGAGCGTGGTCAGCGTCCTGCACCTGCCGAGCGACGAGATGAAGGGTCGCATCATCGGCCGCGAGGGCCGCAACATCCGCGCGTACGAGTCGGTCACCGGCGTCAACCTGATCATCGACGACACGCCGGAGGCCGTCCTCCTCTCCTGCTTCGACCCGGTGCGCCGCGAGATCGGCCGCCTCACCCTGGAGAAGCTGGTCCTCGACGGTCGCATCCACCCGCACCGCATCGAAGAGGTGTACGAGCAGAGCAAGGCGCAGGTAGAGCAGCTGTGCGTGCGTGCCGGCGAGGACGCGCTCGTCCAGGTCGGTATCACCGACATGCACCCGGAGCTGATCGAGCTGCTCGGGCGCCTGCGGTACCGCACGTCGTACGGGCAGAACGTGCTCAAGCACCTGGTGGAGACCGCGCACATCGCCGGCATCATGGCCGCCGAGCTGCGGATGAACCCGACGGTCGTCAAGCGCTGCGCGTTCCTGCACGACATCGGCAAGGCGCTCACGCACGAGGTCGAGGGCAGCCACGCGATCATCGGTGCCGACCTCGCCCGGCGCTACGGCGAGCACGAGGAGGTGGTGCACGCGATCGAGGCGCACCACAACGAGGTCCAGCCGCAGACGATCGAGGCAGTGCTCACGCAGGCGTCCGACTCCTGCTCGGGCGGTCGGCCGGGCGCGCGGCGCGAGAGCCTGGAGACGTACGTCAAGCGGCTGGAACGCATCGAGGAGATCGCCGGCACGAAGCCCGGCGTCGAGAAGGTGTTCGCGATGCAGGCCGGGCGGGAGGTGCGCGTCATGGTCGCGCCCGAGCACATCGACGATCTCGGTGCTCAGGTGCTCGCCCGTGACGTCGCGAAGCAGATCGAGGACGAGCTGACGTACCCCGGGCAGATCCGCGTGACGGTGGTTCGCGAGTCGCGGGTGACCGAGGTCGCCCGCTAGATCAGCTACGTCCTACCCCGAACTGTCGGGGAAATGGCGGTAACCGGTGCCCGGTTACAGGACCGCTTCCCGGACAGTCCGGTTTGTCCCACGCTGCGCGGCGCCCCAGGCCTCAGTGCTTCGGGCGCAGGCGTAGGCCCTGCATGCCGCCGTCGACCGCCAGCGCGATGCCGGTCGTGGCCGACGCGTACGGGCTGGCGAGGTACGCGACGGCGTGCGCGATCTCCTCGGCCGTCACCAGCCGTCCCATCGGTTGCCGTGCCTCCAGCGCGGCGCGCTCGGCGTCCGGGTCGGGAGCGGCGTCGAGCAACCGCCCGATCCACGGAGTGTCGGCGGTGCCGGGGTTGACGCAGTTGACGCGGATCCCGTCGGCGATGTGGTCGGCGGCCATCGCCAGGGTCAGCGAGAGCACCGCGCCCTTCGTCGCGGAGTAGAGCGCACGTTGCGGCAGCCCGGCGGTGGCGGCAATCGAGCAGGTGTTGACGATCGCGGCGTGCTCGGACGCGCGCAGGTGCGGCAGTGCGTGCCGGGCCACCCGCACCATGCCGACGACGTTGACGTTCCAGACGCGCTGCCACTCCTCGTCCGGGTTGTCGGCGATCGTGCCGGCGGCGCCGATGCCGGCGTTGTTGGCGACGATGTCGATGCCGCCGAGCTGTTCGGCCGCCTGCTCGACGGCGGCGCGCACGGATTCGTCGTCGGCGACGTCGCAGCGGAACGCCTTGGCCGGCGGCGCCACCGCCTCGGGTGCCAGGTCGAGCCCGGCGACCTCAGCTCCACGCCGCGCCAGTTCGGCCGCGATCGCAGCGCCGATCCCCGACGCGGCGCCGGTGACCACCGCCCGCAGCCCCTCGAACTCGGTCACGCCGGCCCCCTCCGCGAAGCGTGCAGGATCCTGCCGCCTGTCGCCCACGGAAACCTGCACACTTCGGCACGCCTGGTCACGGCTGCTCCTTCCACTCGGGCCCGTCCGGATACAGGTACCGCGCGATGGACTCAGTGTGCATCTGCGCGCTCGACCCGGGGTGGCTCGGCGCGACATACCGCCCGTGGTGGATCACGACCGGGTCGACGAAGTGCTCGTGCAGGTGGTCGACGTACTCGATGACGCGGTCGTCGAGCCGTCCGGAGATCGCCGCGTAGTCGACGAAGGACAGGTGCTGGACCACCTCGCACAGCCCGACCCCGCCCGCGTGCGGGCAGACCGGGACGCCGAACTTGGCGGCGAGCAGCATGATCGCGAGGTTCTCGTTGACGCCGCCGACCCGGCTGGCGTCGATCTGGACGATGTCGACCGCATCGGCCTGCAGCAGCTGCTTGAACATGACCCGGTTGTGGACGTGCTCGCCGGTCGCGACCTTGATCGGCGCCAGGGCGGCGCGGATGGCGGCGTGTCCGAGGACGTCGTCGGGGCTGGTCGGCTCCTCGATCCACCACGGGTCGTACGGGGCGAGTTCGCGCATCCACGTGATCGCCTCCTCGACGCCCCAGCGCTGGTTGGCGTCCACGGCGATGCGCAGGTCGGGACCGACGGCGGCGCGGGCGGCGCGGAACCGGCGTACGTCGTCCACCAGGTCGGCGCCGACCTTGAGCTTGATCTGCCGGAACCCGTCGTCGACGGCTTCGTGTGCGAGGCGGGTGAGCTTCTCGTCGGTGTACCCGAGCCAGCCCGGCGACGTGGTGTACGCGGGGTAGCCACGGGCCTCCAGTTCGGCGATCCGCTCGGCCTTGCCGTCCTCGGCGCGACGCAGGATGTCGAGCGCCTCGGCGGGCGCGAGCGCGTCGGTGAGGTACCGGAAGTCGACGAGCGACAGGAGCTGCTCGGGGCTCATCTGCGCGAGCAGCCTCCACAGTGGAAGTCCGGCGCGCTTGGCGCACAGGTCCCACATCGCGTTGACGATCGCCCCGATCGCCATGTGCATGACGCCCTTCTCGGGCCCCAGCCAGCGCAGCTGCGAGTCGTTCACGAGCCGGGTGGACAGCGCGGCGGGGTCGGCGCAGATCGTGTCGACGTCGAGCCCCACGACGAACGGTTCGAGCAGCCGCAGCGCCGCGACCTGCACGTCGTTGCCGCGGCCGATCGTGAACGCGAACCCGTGCCCGTCGAGGCCGGGAATGTCGGTTCTGAGCACACCGTAGGCGGCCGAGTAGTCGGGGTCGGGATTCATGGCGTCCGAACCGTCCAGCTCCCGCGAGGTGGGGAACCGGACGTCGAAGGTGTCCAGCGCGGTGATCGTCGGCATCGGCTCAACCCTGGGTCGTCGGAGTGCTGAAGATCTGGCCGTGGCGGTCCCGGGACCGGACGAGGTGCTCGCGCATCGCCTCGGCCGCGGCCTCGGGTCTGCCGGCCGCGATGGCGGAGGCGATCTTGCGGTGCTCGGGGAACGTGCGCCCGGCCTTCGCGCTGGGGTAGTGCAGTCGGTTGAGGTGCAGGTGGCAGTGGAGCCGGGTCAGCGACTCGCGCAGCATCGTGTTGCCCGACGCGGCGGCGACGGCGTCGTGGAACTTGGCGTCGGCGGCAGAGAACGCCTTGTACTCCTCGTACGTCATGGCGCCGCCGGAGACCGGCAGCACCTGGTTGGCCTCTGTGCGCACCAGCTCCACCGCCTCGCGGGACGCTCGCTCGGCGGCCAGCGAGGCGGCGGCGGGTTCCAGCAGCAGGCGCAGCTCGAACAGCTCCTCGAACTGCGCGCGGGTGAGCAGCGGAGACGTGGTGTAGCCCTGCATCGCGCGCTTGATCACGAGCCCGTCGGACTCCAGCCGGGCCAGCGCCTCGCGGACGGGCGTGGGGGAGACGTCGAGGCTGCGGGCCAGTACGTCGATCGTGACCTTGGCACCGGGCGCGATCACGTGGTCCATGATCAGCGCCTTCACGCTCTCGTACACGTCGTCGGTGAGGGTGAGGCGGCGTGGTCTCGGCCGACCGGCGAAGAGGTCGTCGGCGGGTGTGGCCGAGGTCTCCATCAATCCTCCCCATTGCGAACACATCACACATCTTGACGCCACGTCGTGTGACGCAGTACACAAGCTACATCGCAGATCCTATAGGATCTAGGGTGCACTCGACAGGAGGCACCCACCGGATTCCGGAGGTGGAGGACGGATGTTCCAGCGAGTGATGGCGGGCGCCCTGGCACTGGCGCTCATCGGTGCGGCAGGGTGCAGCCGCAAGGACGACAGTGACACCGCCGGCTCGAAACTTGAGAAGACGTCCGAGGTGAAGGTCGCCCTCGTTCCCGGCGGCGCCCATCCGTACTTCCAGCCCTGGAAGACCGGTGGCGAGAAGGCCAAGTCGGACTTCGGCCTCGGCGACGTCACGTACAACGAGACCGCCGGCTGGGAGCAGACCAAGCAGAACAACGTGCTCACCTCGCTCGCCGCGCAGGGTTACAACGCGTTCGGCGTGTTCGGCGTGGCGCCGGAGAACATCAACTCCACGTTCGACGACCTGCACCGCAAGGGCTTCATGGTCGCGTCGCTCGCGTCGTGTCCCGCCGGCGACGTCAACAAGGCCGACTTCTGCCTCTCCACCGACGTGGAGCTGGCCGCCTACAAGGCCGCGAAGGCCGCGATCGCGGCGATGGGCGGCAAGGGCAACCTGGTCCACCTCACCGGCAACAAGGTCGACTCCAACACGCAGCGCCGCATCGCGGGTGTGGAGAAGGCGGTCAGCGAGTCCAGCGGCAAGGTGAAGATCCTGCAGGTGGTCACCGACATCGACAAGGACCTGCAGACCGCGCAGAAGGCCGTCGCCGACCTGCTCGCGGCCAAGGGCAAGGACATCGCGGGCATCGTCAACACCGCGTACAACCCCGCGGTCGCCGCCGCCGAGGGCGTCAAGCGCTCCAAGCTTCCGATCAAGGTCATCGCCATCGACGACGACGCGACGGTCATCGCCGGCATCAAGGACGGTTCGCTGTCCGGCACGGTGCTGCAGAACCCGGTCGGCCAGTCCTATGTGGGCAGCTACGCGCTGGGCAAGCTGGCCACCGGGTGCGAGATGAGCGAGCCGGGCGTGATCATCGACTCGGGGTCGTTCGTCGTCACCAAGGCCAACATCGACTCGTTCGAGGACGAGCGCACAGGCCAAGTCCGAGGAGCTGAAGAAGGACTTCGACGGCAAGTACCTGAGCTGCAAGTAGGGGGCGGCGTGCCGATCATCACGAATGCCGAGGCGTACCTCGTCGACGTCGAGGTGGAGACGGTCCGCACCGACGCGGTGCAGTCGTTCGTCAAGCAGGAGACGATCTTCGTCGAGGTGAGCACCGATGACGGCCTTACCGGCACGGGGTACGCGTTCACGATCGGCACCGGCGGCAGCTCGGTCCTCGCCCTGCTGCGGGACCACCTGCTGCCCCGGCTGCCCGGTCAGGACGCGGCGCGGATCGAGGCGGTGTGGCGGGACCTGTTCGCCGCCACCCGCTCCACGACGGTCGGCGTGCTCACCTCGCTCGCCCTGGCCGCCGTCGACACCGCGCTGTGGGATCTGCGCTGCCTCGCGGCGAACCAGCCACTGTGGATCGTCGCGGGCGGCGCCAAGCCCCGGGTGCCGCTGTACGACACCGAGGGCGGGTGGCTCCACCTGCGCGTCGACGACCTGGTGGCCGGCGCCAAGGCCGCCCAGGCCGCGGGCTGGCTCGGCGTCAAGCTCAAGATCGGCAAGCCGGACGGCCGCGAGGACGCCGAGCGCGTCGCCGCGGTGCGGGCCGCGGTCGGCGACGGGCTGGAGATCATGGTCGACGCCAACCAGTCGCTCACCGCGGCCGAGGCCCGGCGCCGCGCAGCGCTGCTCGAACCGCTCGACGTGGCCTGGTTCGAGGAACCCCTTCCTCCGGACGATGTCAGCGGCCACGCCGAGGTCGTCCGCGGCACCACGCTGCCGGTCGCCGTCGGGGAGTCGCTGTACTCGATCGGCCAGTTCGCCGAGTACCTGCGCCGCGGCGCCGCCGGGCATCGTCCAGCCCGACGTCGGCGCGCGTCGGCGGCATCACGCCGTGGCTCAAGATCGCGCACCTGGCCGAGGCGATGAACGTCTCGGTCTGCCCGCACTTCCTCATGGAGCTGCACGTCAGCCTGGCTGCCGCCGTCCCCAACGGCCGGTACGTCGAGCGGATCCCGCAGCTGCGCGCCATCACGAAGGGCGAGCTGGAGATCGTCGGACGGCCACGCGGTCGCGCCGTCCCAGCCGGGCCTGGGCATCACCTGGGACCGCGACCAGATCGACAACCGGCGCGTCGCATGACCGTCCGGGAGACCGTCGCGCCGCCTCCTCCCGACGTGGAGGAGCCGCGGACGACCCGTACTGGCCGTGGCCTGCCGTTCTGGGCCAACCCGCGGCTCGGGCTGGTCGTCGTGATCGCGGTGCTCGTGGTGGTGTTCGGCTCGATGCAGCCGGCGTTCTTCAACGAGCAGCTGACGATCGTCCCGCTGCTCGCGGACGTCAGCGTGTTCGCGATCGTCGGGCTGGCGCAGCTGTGCGTGCTGTCGCTGGGCCACATGAACCTCGCCGTCGGGCGGATGGCGGCGCTGTCGGCGTTCACGATGGGCTGGGCGTACAGCGCGCTCGGCGTGCCGCTCTACGTCGGCATGGTGATCGGGCTGGTCGCGGGCGCGGCCGTGGGTGCGCTCGCGGGGCTGATCATCGCCCGCACGGGCGTCAACTCGTTCGTCGTCACGCTCGCCCTGGACTTCGCCCTGCTCGGGCTGGTGACGCTGCTCTACAACAGCGTCACGGGCGGGGTGTCGTTCGCGGTGCACCCGGAGGGCATGGACCAGCTCCGCAACGACACGTTCGGCGACTACTGCGCCGGCGACGTCTGCGGCCCGTCCGCGATCCCGCTGTTCGCGCCGTTCGGGCTGGTCGCGGCGATCGTGGTCGGGTACGTCTTCCGGTACACGCGGCTCGGCCGCGAGCTGCTGATGACCGGGTCGAGCGAGCGCGCCGCGCAGTACTCCGGCATCCCCACCGGCAGGCGGGTGGTCGCCGCGCACGCCATGTCCGGCACCCTCGCCGCGCTCGCCGGCTTCCTGCTCGCCGTGAACAACGGCGCGTTCTCGGCGAACATCGGAGAGGGCTTCCTGCTGCCGTCGTTCCTGGCGCCCGTGCTCGGTGGCACGCTGCTGGCCGGCGGCGCGGTCTCGGTGCTCGGCACGGTGCTCGGCGCCACGCTCACCCAGATCATCTACAAGGGACTGAACCTGCTCGGCTTCGTCCTCGACGAGCTGAAGATCTACCTCGGCGTCGTGCTGATCCTGGCGCTGTCGCTCGACCGTCTGCGGGTCGTCCTCGCCGAACGCCGGGGGGTGCGCCCGTGAGCGCGGTCCTTCCACCTGCTGATCCGACCGGGGCGCCACCCGCGCGTCGCACGCAGACCGCGGCACGGTTCTACAAGACGAGCGAGTTCACGCTCGCCGCGATCAGTCTCGTCGCGTTCTCGGCGCTGGCCGTCGCCACCGACTTCAACCTGCTCAGCGGCGGCACGCTCGGCGCGTTCTTCCGGTTCCTCGCCGTGCCGATCGTGATCGGGCTCGCGCAGATGGTGGTGCTCGGCGTCGGCCAGATGAACCTGTCGGTCGGCGCGCTCACGGGGTACTGCGCGATGACGGCGGTGTCGCTGATGGTCGAGCACGCGGTACCTGCGGTGGTAGCCGTGCTGGTGGCGCTGGGGCTCGGCACGCTGGTCGGCGCGGTCAACGGCGTGCTTGTCGTCGTCACCAGGATCAACGGGTTCATCGTCACGCTCGCCACCATGACGATCCTGGAGGGCCTGCGGTACGGCGTGGCCGGCTCCGGCACGCTCCAGGGCCACTCGCCGGGGCTGCAGAAGCTCGGCGGCGCGTCGGTGCTCGGCGTGCCGGTCATCTTCCTGTCGGCGCTCGTCGTCGCCGGCACGGTCGCGTTCTACTTCGGGCGCACCGTCTCCGGACGGTCGCTGCTGGCCAGCGGCGGCAACCCGTTCGCCGCGCGGCTCTCCGGCATCTCCAACGACCGTTCGCTGGTCATCGCGCACACGCTGTCCGGGTTGCTGGTCGGGGTCGCGTCGGTGCTGGTCATCTCCGGCTCCGGGTCGGTCAACACCTCCATCGGCGACGATCTCCTGCTGCCGAGCTTCGCCGCGCCGATCATCGGCGGTGTCGCGCTCACGGGCGGCGCGGTGAGCGTGCTCGGCACGGTGCTGGCGGCGTTCCTGATCCGGCTGGTCGACGTCACGCAGGCGCAGTTCGACATCGACCGGCGCTGGGTCGACCTCGTCGTCGGCGTGGTCGTGCTGGGCGCGGTGCTGATCGGGCGCCTGCGCGAGGTGGTCGCGGCGCGGAGGGCGGGCACATGAACGAGCTGCTGGTTGCCGAGGACCTGGTCAAGACGTTCCCCGGGGTGCGGGCGCTCGACGGCGCCACCCTGCGGATGCGCGCCGGCTCGGTGCACGCCCTGCTCGGCGAGAACGGGGCCGGCAAGAGCACGCTGATCAAGATCCTCACCGGTGTCGAGAAGCCGGACAGCGGCCGGCTCCTGCTGGACGGGCAGCTGCTGACGGTCTCCTCGCCGCACGCCGCCAGCGCGGCCGGCATCGGGGTCGTGCACCAGGAGCGCAACGTGATCCCGGCGTTCTCGGTGGGCGAGAACATCGTCCTGCAGGCCATGCCGTCGCGGGCCGGCGTCGTCGACCGGGCCCGGGTGCGCGCGGAGGCGCGGCGCTGCCTCGACATGCTCGACCTCGACCTGGATCCCGACCGTCCGGTGTCGACGCTGTCGGTCGCGCAGACCCAGCTGGTGGAGATCGCGAAGGCGCTCTACCTCGACAGCCGCGTGCTGCTGCTCGACGAGCCCACCGCGTCGATCACCGGCGACGAGGCCGACAAGCTGTTCGAGGTGATCCGCCGGCTGGTCGCGGACGGGCGCGGCGTGCTGTTCGTCAGCCACAAGCTGGAGGAGGTGTTCGCGCTCTGCGACACCGTCACGGTGCTGCGCGACGGCGCGTCCGTGCTGGAGGCGGCGCCGCTCGCCGACCACGACCGCGACCAGATCGTGAACCTCATGGTCGGCCGCGCCCAGGCGACGCTGCAACTGCCGAAGCGCACCGTCGACCGTGCCGCCACGCCCGCGCTGGAGCTGGCCGGCGTGGCCACCGCGTCAGGCCACCGCGACATCTCGCTCGCCGTCCGACCGGGCGAGATCCTCGGCCTGTACGGGCTGGTCGGCGCCGGCCGCACCGAGCTGGCGCGGGCGCTGCTCGGCCTCGACCGCGATCACCGCCGGCACGGTCTCGGTGCGCGGCGAACCGGCTCGCATCCGGTCGGTGCGCGACGCGCTCACCCGCTACCGCATCGGGTACGTCACCGAGAACCGCAAGGACGAGGGCGTGTTCGGTGACCAACCCGTCACCCGCAACATCGGCGTGACGATCTGGCGCCTGCTGGCCAGGTTCGGGTTCGTGCCCGACAAGCGGGAGCGCGCGCTGGTGGCGGAGTACGTCGACCGGCTGGGGATCCGTCTCGCGAGCCCCGGCCAGCTCGCCGGTCAGCTCTCCGGCGGCAACCAGCAGAAGGTGTCGCTGGCCAAGTGGCTCGCGGCGCGGTGCGACATCCTCGTGATCGACGAGCCGACGGTCGGCATCGACGTGCGCACCAAGGCCGCGTTCCACCAGCTCATCGCCGAACTCGCGGCGGGCGGCGCGGCGATCCTGCTGATCACCTCCGACCTGCCCGAGCTCGTGACGCTCGCCGACCGTGTCGTGGTGCTGCGCGACTTCACGGTCCGTGGTGAGCTGGCCAACGACCACGACTACGACCGCATGAGCCAGGCGGTGATCCGGCTCATCCACGACGAGCCCGTGCCGGTGCAGTGACCGAGCGAACCGCAGCCGCCAGTAAGGGAGGCGCAGCACGATGATCGACCCGGTCCAGAAACGTGCCATCCGCGACACCGGTGTGGAGGTGTCGGCGCTCGGAGTCGGCACGGCGGGCATCGGCGGGATGTATGCGGCGGTGAGCGAGGACGACGCGATCGCCACCGTGCGGCACGCCCTCGACGCCGGCCTGTCCTACCTGGACACCGCGCCGCACTACGCGCAGGGCATGGTGGAGGAGCGGGTCGGGCGGGCGCTGGCCGGCGTGCCGCGCGAGAAGTACGTGCTGTCCACGAAGGTCGGCCGCATCCTCGAGGACGCCGAGTTCGCCCCGGAGACGATCTTCGCCGGCGACGTGCCGGCCCGGGAGACCCGCTGGGACTTCAGCGGAGACGGCGTGCGGCGCTCGCTGGACGCCAGCCTCACGCGCCTCGGCCTGGATCGCGTCGACATCGTCTACCTGCACGATCCCGACGACTTCGTCGAGCAGGCGCTGTCCGAGGCGTACCCGGCGCTGGAGAAGCTGCGGTCCGAGGGCGTCGTCCGCGCGATCGGGGTGGGGATGAACCAGTCGGCGGTGCCGGCGCGGTTCGTCACCGAGACCGACGTGGACGTGGTGCTCCTCGCCGGCCGGTACACGCTGCTCGACCGGTCCGGGCTGGCGGATCTGCTCCCGGCGGCCGTCGAACGCGGCCGGGCGGTCGTCATCGGCGGCGCGTTCAACTCGGGGCTGCTCGCGGATCCCCGCCCCGGTGCGCCGTTCAACTACTTCCCGGCTCCGGACGACCTCGTGGCCCGGGCACAGGAGTTGCGTGCGACGTGCGAGCGGCACGGGGTGAAGCTCACCACCGCCGCGCTGCAGTTCCCGTACTCGCACCCGGCGGTGGTGTCGGTGCTCAGCGGCGCGCGGAGCGTCACCGAGACGGACGCCAACCTGGACGCTCTGCGTACCGAGGTGCCGCAGGCGCTCTGGGACGAGCTGGCATGAGGGCGCCACATATGAGAGTCGACGCGCACCACCACGTGTGGGACCTCGCCGTCCGCGACCAGCCGTGGACCACCGGCCCCCTGGAGCCGTTGCACCGCACGTTCACCCTCGATGAACTCGCGCCGCAGGCCGCGGATCAAGGTGTAGCAGCCAGCGTGCTGGTCCAGACGGTCACGGTCGCCGAGGAGACGCCCGAGTTCCTGGCGCTCGCCGCCGCGCACGACCTGGTGGCGGGCGTGGTGGGTTGGGTTGACCTGTGTGCCCCGGACGTCGCGGACGCTGCTCGCCGCGCTGCGGGCCGCCCCGGGCGGCGAGTGGCTGGTCGGCATCCGCCACCAGGTGCAGGGCGAGCCCGATCCGGAGTGGCTGCTCCGGCCCGACGTGCTGCGCGGGCTGGCGGCGGTGGCCGAGGCCGGGCTCGCGTACGACCTGCTCACGTTGCCGCCGCAGCTCCCGGCCGCGGTCGCCTGCGCCGCGGCCTTGCCCCAGCTGCGGTTCGTCCTCGACCACTGCTCGAAGCCGCTGGTCGCCACGGGCGAGGTGGAGCCGTGGGCGTCCGACCTGCGCGCGCTCGCGGCGCTGCCCAACGTCGCGTGCAAGCTGTCGGGGCTGGTCACCGAGGCGGACTGGGGATCCTGGACGGTCGCGGACCTCAAGCCGTATGCGGACGTGGTGCTCGACGCGTTCGGCCCCGGACGGGTGGCGTTCGGTTCGGACTGGCCGGTGTGCACGGTCGCCGCTTCCTACGCCGAGGTGGTCGCGGCGGCAGAGGAGCTGACCGCTGGGCTCTCGGAGCCTGAACGCGACGAGGTCTTCGGCGGCACCGCCCGCCGGGTGTACGGGCTGACGTGAAGCCCCTCGGCTGTTCCGGGCGGATACTGCACATCGACCTCGGCACCGGCGCGGCGACGACCCGGAACCTGAACCCCGACGAGCAGCGCGAGTACGCGGGCGGCGGCCTGCTCGGCGCGCGCATCCTCCTGGACTCGCCGGCCGGCCTCGATGCGTTCGACCCCCGCGTGCCGCTGTGCTTCCTGTCCGGGATCGTCGCCGGCGTGCGGGCCGTGGGCCTGCCCCGGTTCAGCGTGGTCACGAAGTCGCCGCTGTCGGGCGCCGCCGCCGAGTCGCGAGTGGAGGGGCCGTTCGGCGTCGCGCTCAAGGAGTCCGGGTTCGACGGAATCGTGTTGACCGGTGCCGCCGCGACGCCGGTCTACCTGCTGGTGCGCGACGGTGTCGCGACGCTGCACGACGCCTCCGAGCTGTGGGGACGCGGTGTGTTCGCCGCCACCGACGAGCTCCGGAAACGGCACGGGGCCGACGACGCACGTCGCGGTGATCGGGCCCGCGGGGGAGCGGCGCGTGCGGTTCGCGAGCATCGTCACCGACCGGGACTTCGCGGCGTACCGGGGTGGCTCCGGTGCCGTCATGGGTGCGAAGAACCTCAAGGCGGTGGTGCTGGTCGGCGGTGCGCCGCCCGCGCTGGCCGACCCGGCCGCCGTCGAGGCGCTGACCGCCCGGTACGCGGCGGGGATCCCGGACAACCGCCTCACGAGGATCCAGCACGACCCGCCCGGCTTCGGTGGCGTCTCGCCCCTGGAGGGCTACTACCCGGCGCGGAACTTCAGCTCCTCGGCCCTCAATGGCTACGACGGGCTGGCCGGTGAGGGACTGGCGGCTCGATTGGTCCGGTCCGAGGGCGGCTGCCCAGGTTGCCCGAACGACTGCATCAAGACGTTCGCGTCGGCGGCGGGACCGGCGGGGCTGCACCAGGAGGCGCTCTGGGCGCTCGGTCCGAACCTCGGCGTCGGCGACCTCGACGCGCTCCTTGCCCTCAACGCGCGCTGCCACGACTGGGGCCTCGACCCGGTGTCGCTCGGCGGCGTCCTCGCCTGGTGGTGCGAGCTGGCCGCGCGTGGCGTGCGCCTGGGTGGACCGATCCTTCGGCGACGTCCCGGGGCTGGAAGCGCTGGCAGCCGACATCGTGTACCGGCGCGGCGACGGTGACCTGCTCGCGGAGGGGGTCCGCCGGGCCGCCGAACGTCGTGGGGCCGGAGAGCGAGCCGTTCGCCATGCACGTCAAGGGCGTGGAGCTGACGTTCCCCGATCCGCGCGGGTCGCAGGGGCAGGCGCTGGCCTACGCCGTCAGCCCGCTCGGGTCCGCGGTACGACATCGTGGAGCACGACATCGACTTCGACCCCGAATGGGGGTTCGCGGAGTACGTGGAACGGGCCGGCGCTCCGACCGGCGGACTGCCCATGGACAGCCTCGACGCCGCCAAGGTGGAGCTGACCGGGCGGCTGGTCGAGTTGTGGAGCGGGTTCGACGCCCTCGACGTGTGCGTGTTCGCCGCCCCGCCGACCAGGATCCTCACCGAGGACGACATCGCCGCCCTGGTCAGTGCCGTCACCGGATGGTCGGTCACTGTGGACGACATCCTCGCGTGGGGCCGGCGGCGGTGGTCACTGCTGCGCGAGTACGCCGCCCGCGAGGGTCACACCGCCGCCGACGACACGCTGCCTGACCGCTTCTTCACCGAGCCGATCACCGCCGGCCGCCTCACCGGCGCCGTCCTGGACCGGGAAACCTTCGCCACCGCCCGCCACGAGATGCTGGGCGGGATCGTGGACTAGGGCTCCACGATCCCGCCCAGCACCGCTCTAGGCTCGGCGCGCGCGAGGTTAGTAGTTCACGCAGCTCCGCAAGCTGGTGGTGTGGTCCGGGCCCCTCGGCGGGTCGTACTGCCAGCCGATGTTGACGATCGTGCAGTATTCGTTGTTGCCAGCCGTGTTACGGGTCTGCACCGCCGCGCCTGGGAGGACTCGGCCTCGGGTCCTGCCGTAGCGGGTCTTCCCGCTGTCAACCCATCGACCGTCCTTGGTCAGCGTGGCGTCGATGACCACCTTCGAGAAGGACTGCTGGCGCGCGCAGTTGGCGGCTGGGTACGCGGTCAGCATGCCGTGGGCATCGAGCTCCCAGTACACATCGGCTCGGCAGCCGCCGGCCGGTGGGGGAATGGCCTCGACCGCGCTGGCCGAGACCAGCGCTGCGGCGATACCCAGGACGGTTGCGCCGATGATTCGCTTCATACCATCTCCGATGAAAGACGAGGCGGGCTAGTACTGGACCGAGAACTCTGCGTAGTCGGGGATTGGGGTAGAGCCGGGGTCGATGACGGTTGAGGTGGTCACCTTGAGCGTGTACCACTGAAGCCCGGCCGGATTCGTGAACCGGCGGTGGTCGGTCATGCACCAGGTGCCGCTGAAGCCGGACCGGTTGCAACGCTTGTTGAGGGTGCCCAGGAAGGTTGAGCCGCGGTACAGACGCGACGTGATCTTCACGTCGAGGCCGCGGTGTGTGCACTTCGCACCGGCCTGGAAGTCCACCTGGCCGAGCGGTGCCCCGAGGTTTCGGATCTGTCCCGCCGGATCGCAGCCGACATAGCCGAGCGAGCCGACCGGCGGGGCTGGTTCGCTCTCGGCAGCCTGCACCGATTGCTGACCTGCGAGCACGCTGACCATGACCACGGCAGCGAGCGCGCTCGCGCGACGGATAGTGCGCCTTCGTAGCATATGTTCTCCATCTTCGTTCGGCGGCGTACGGTGCCGGGCGACGCGTCAGGAATCCCTGGCTAGCCGCAAGAAGCCGCCTATGAGTACGACGGAGCCAATCTAGTGGCGTTATCCATCAGGTAGGCAGGAAATTGAGCCGGATTTGAGTTTGTTGCCGATTCCCGCAAAAAGGCGCGATGACATCTTTTTTTGCTTACGTTTAGCGACGGAATCTGCATGCGATGTCGCCGCCACAGACCGTTGCGATGCGGCCCCGCCACCCGTGGCGTGCCTGGCTCGGTGGACGTGGGCGAGCACGACGTCGAGGTCGTCTGCGGTTGGGGTGCGCGTCGCACGAAGCCGTCGCCGTCTGCGTCCGCGAGGGTCACGCGGCGACCGATCGATCACGGCGGGCCGCCTCGGCGGCACCGCCCTGGGCCGGGGAACCTTCGCCGCCGTCCGCGGCTGGATCATGGAGCCTGAGTCAATGCCGGCCGGGGAAACGGACTGTCGGGGCAGTGGTCCTGAAACCGGGCGCAGGACGCCGCCATTTCCCGACAGTTGCCGGGGTCGCGGCGCTCGCTGACGGCTCCAACCGGGTACCGTCAGGTGTCCATATTGGATCAGTCGGGGAAGGTAACCCTACGATTCGCGACGTAAGGTTATCTTCCCCGACTAGTCGACAATGGACGGTCTCTTCGATACGAGCGGCGCAGAGGGGATCAGATCGGCGCTGCGCCGCCTATGAGCGCGCCCTGGTCGGGCTCAAGCGGTTTGACAGTCGTCTTCTTCGACCGGCGCATGCGCTTCTCCAGCCAGTTCGCGAACCACGAAAGCAGCATGCAGGTAGAGATGTAGACCGCGCCGCCGACAAGCGTGAGGGGGATCAGCGGGAACTCGAACTGCTGCGCGCCGGACAGGTCCTTGATGGCGTCCAGCAGCTCCTCGTACGTCACGAGGAAGCCGAGCGCGGTGTCCTTGAGCAGCACCACGAGCTGGCTGATGATCGCCGGCAGCATCGCGCGGATCGCCTGCGGCAGCAGAACGCTGACCATCACCTGGGTCTTGCGCATTCCCAGCGCATACGCCGCCTCGGACTGACCGCCCGGAACTGAATCGACGCCGGCTCGGAACAGCTCCGCCAGCACCGCGCCGTTGTAGAGCATCAGACCAAGCACGACCGCCATGAACGGCGTGGTGCGAAAGCCCATCGCCGGGGCGCCGTAGTAGAAGACGAACATCAGCAGCAGCAGCGGGATCCCGCGGAACAGCTCGACGAAGATGAACGCCGGCACGCGGAACACCGCATGGTCGGACAGGCGGCCTGCGGCGAGGATCGCGCCGAGCGCCACCGCCAGCACCGCCGCCACCCCGGCGGCCCTCAACGTGGCGACGAATCCCTCGATGAGGCGTCGTTGCGGGTTCTCGTACGTCAGGATCGACCACTTCTGGCTGTCGAACTGGCCGGTCGCCCAGAAGCGGTAGACCACCCACCCCACTATCGCGAGGACCAGCAACGTGCCGAGGACACCCAGGATCCGGTACCGGACCCGCGCCCTCGGCCCCGGAATGTCGAAGAGAACCGTCTGAACACTCACGGGCACACCTCGCTACGCCCGGCAGACGCATTCGCGGCGCACAGCGCTTGATCGGTTCGCTCGCTCACCTTGCCACCTTCCAGCGCCGCTCCAGGTTCCGCTGGCCCCACGACAGCGGCAGCACGATGATGAGGAAGCCGATCACGACCCAGATCAGGCCGGCGAGCACCGGGTAGCCCAGCTCGCTGAGGTTCGCCCGGATCGAGGCCGCCTCGGCGACGCTGAATCCGGCCGCGATCGTGGTGTTCTTCGCCAGCGCGATCATGATGCTGGCCAGCGGCGGCACCACGGCCCGCAGCGCCTGCGGCAGGATCACCAGGTTGAGCGTCTGGCTGAACGTGAGGCCGATGGCGCGTGCGGCCTCGGCCTGCCCCGCCGGCACGGTGTTGAACCCGGACCGCACGGCCTCGCACACGAACGCCGCCGTGTACGCGGTGAGCGCCACGATCGCGAACGTGAAGAACGACAGGTTGATCTCCAGGTAGGGGAACCCGAAGACGACGAAGAAGAACACCAGCGTCAGCGGCGTGTTCCGCAGCAGGCTCACGTACCCCGTGCCGAACGCGCGCAGCGCCGGCACCGGCGACACCCGGAACGCAGCCAGGACCGTGCCGATGATCAGCGAGAGGACGCCCGACACCAGGAACAGCAAGATCGTCTGGCTGAACGAGTCCAGGAACAGGTCCCAGTTGTCGGTCAGCGTTGATACGAAGTCATTCATCGCACTCCCCGGGCGGCGAGGTCGTGGCGTGGGGCGGCCCGGCCGCGCGCGTGCTCACGCAGGCGCGCAGCCAGGCCGAGGAGCATCTGTCAGTACTTCTCGAGCTCGGGCGCCTCGCCCTCCGAACCGGACTTGCCCAGCGTGGCGTCGTAGATCTCCTTCCAGTCGCCGTCCTTGACGGCCGCCGCGAGGATCTCGTTGACCTTGTCACGCAGGGCCTTGTCGTCCTTGGCCATGCCCACGCCGTACTTCTCGGTGGAGAACGTCTCGCCGACGACCTTCAGCTTGTCGGGCTGCTGGGCGGCGTAGCCCTTGAGGATCGCGTCGTCGGTGCTGACCGCGTCGACCTGCTTGTTCAGCAGCTGGTCCACGCACTGCGAGTACTTCTCGAACTCGACAGTCTGCGCGGTCTTGTACTCGGTCTTGATCCGCTGGATCGGGGTGGAGCCGGTGACCGAGCAGATCTTCTTGCCGCCCATTGTCCCGGGGCCGGTGATCGCGGTTTCGTCCTTGCGGACCAGCAGGTCCTGGCCGGCGACGTAGTACGGGCCCGCGAAGGAGATCTGCGTCTTGCGCTTGTCGGTGATCGAGTAGGTGCCGACGTAGTAGTCGATGTCACCGTTGATGATCGCCTGCTCGCGGTTGGCGGACGGGATCGCCTTGTACTCGATCTTGTCCTCGCCGTAGCCGAGCTTCGCTGCGATCAGGTTGGCGATCGAGATGTCGAAGCCGGAGTACTTGTTGGTCACCGGGTCCTTGAAGCCCAGGTTCGGCTGGTCCTCCTTGACGCCGATGATGACCTTGCCGCGGCTCTTCATCTTGTCGAACGTGGGCGAGCCCTCGACGCTGACGTTCTGCTCGACATCGGTCTGCGGAGCTGCGGTGTCGCTGTCGCCTTCCTTGCCGCAGCCGGTCAGCGCGAGCGCGCCGACCAGAGCCGCAGCGGCGACCAGACGAAGCTTCATGGTGCGTGTCCCCTCGCTTATCGGTGTTCGTTGTTCTCAGTGGGTGAGGATCTTCGACAGGAAGTCCTTGAGGCGGTCGGACTTCGGCTTGGTGAAGAAGGTGTCGGGATCGGCCTCCTCGACGATCGAGCCGTCGGCCATGAACACGACCCGGTTGGCCGCCCGCCGCGCGAACCCCATCTCGTGGGTGACGACGACCATGGTCATGCCCTCACGGGCGAGCGAGATCATCACGTCGAGGACCTCCTGGACCATTTCCGGGTCCAGGGCGCTGGTCGGCTCGTCGAACAGCATCACCTTCGGCCGCATCGCCAGTGCGCGGGCGATCGCGACCCGCTGCTGCTGGCCGCCGGAGAGCTGCGCCGGGTACTTGTCGGCCTGGTTCGCGATGCCGACCCGGTCGAGCAGCTCCATCGCCCGCTTCTTGGCGGCGTCCGGCTTCTCCTTCCGCACCTTGATCGGGCCGAGCGTCACGTTCTGCACGATCGTCTTGTGCGCGAAGAGGTTGAATGACTGGAAGACCATGCCGACGTCGGCGCGCAGCCTGGCCAGCTCCTTGCCCTCCTCAGGCAGCCGCACGCCGTCGATGCTGATCTCGCCGGCCTGGATGGGTTCGAGCCGGTTGATAGCGCGGCACAGGGTTGACTTGCCGGACCCGGACGGGCCGATCACGACGATGACCTCGCCCTTGTCGATCTCCATGTTGATGTTCCGCAGCACGTGCAGGTCGCCGAAGTACTTGTCGACGTCCTTCACCACCACCAGAGGTGCGGCCTTCGTCGCCTGATCAGACATCCCGCTCCCGCGCTATCGACGTCGATGGGACTCCCGCGCCGTACATTAGCGGCGGGTCAACGCTGGGACCTCGCAGTGAGGTCACGGACCAGTAACGACGTGTCGCGCCGTACTCTGTAGGGCGTTATGACGACCCTCACCCCCGCCGCCCGGACCTACGAGGTCCGTACCTACGGCTGCCAGATGAACGTCCACGACTCCGAACGCCTGTCCGGGTTGTTGGAGGACGCCGGTTATGTCCGGGCCACTACCGACGTGACGCCCGACGTGGTCGTCTTCAACACCTGTGCCGTGCGCGAGAACGCCGACAACAAGCTGTACGGGAACCTCGGTCACCTGGCGCCGGTGAAGAAGTCGCACCCGGGCATGCAGATCGCGGTCGGTGGCTGCCTCGCCCAGAAGGACAGGGGCGAGATCACGCGCCGCGCGCCCTGGGTCGACGTCGTCTTCGGTACCCACAACATCGGCTCGCTGCCGGTGCTGCTGGAGCGGGCCCGGCACAACGCCGAGGCGCAGGTGGAGATCCTGGAGTCCCTGGACGTCTTCCCGTCGACGCTGCCGACGCGTCGCGAGTCGACGTACGCGGGCTGGGTGTCGATCTCGGTGGGCTGCGACAACACCTGCACCTTCTGCATCGTCCCGGCGCTGCGCGGCAAGGAGAAGGACCGCCGTGCCGGCGACATCCTCGCCGAGGTGCGGGCGCTGGTCGCCGAGGGCGCGCTAGAAGTGACGCTGCTCGGGCAGAACGTCAACTCCTACGGCCGCGAGTTCGGCGAGCGCGACGGGTTCGCCCGGTTGCTGCGGGCATGCGGTGAGGTCGAGGGCCTGGAGCGGGTCCGGTTCACGTCACCCGCACCCGCGCGACTTCACCGACGACGTGATCACCGCGATGGCCGAGACCCCGAACGTGTGCCACCAGCTGCACATGCCGCTCCAGTCCGGGTCCGACGCCGTGCTCAAGGCGATGCGTCGCTCGTACCGCCGCGACAAGTACCTCGGCATCATCGAGCGCGTGCGGGCCGCCATGCCCGACGCCGCGATCACCACCGACATCATCGTCGGCTTCCCCGGCGAGACCGAGGAGGACTTCCAGGGCACCCTCGACGTGGTGCGCGAGTCGCGGTTCTCCGGCGCGTTCACGTTCCAGTACTCCAAGCGTCCCGGCACGCCCGCGGCCGAGATGGACCACCAGTTGCCGAAGGCCGTGGTCCAGGAGCGGTACGAGCGGCTCGTCGCGCTGCAGGAGGAGATCTCCTGGGCGGAGAACAAGAAGCTCGTCGGGCGGACGGTCGAACTGCTGGTCGCGGAGGGGGAAGGCCGCAAGGATGCCGCCACCCACCGGCTCACCGGGCGGGCCCGCGACGGCAGGCTCGTGCACTTCGCCGGCGACTCCGCCCAGGTCCGGCCCGGTGACCTCGTCGAGACCACGGTCACCTACGCCGCCCCGCACCACCTCGTCGCCGACGGGCAGGTGCTGAGCCACCGGCGCACCCGGGCCGGCGACAACTGGGCCGCCGGACGTGCTCCGCGCACCTCGGGTGTGTTGCTCGGGCTGCCGACCCTCGGAAAGCCCGCGCCCGCATCCGCGCCCGCCTGCGGAACCTGCTGAGGCTCGCATGCGGCTGATGCTCGTCGAGGACGACGACCGGGTGGCAGCCGCGCTGGTCGACGGCCTACGGCGCCAGAGCATCGACGTCGACCGGGCCAGCACCGCGCACGGCGCGCTGGAACGGATCGGCGACGGCTCGGCGTACGACGTGGTCCTGCTCGACCTTGTGCTGCCGGACGGCGACGGTATGACGGTGTGCCGGCAGATCCGGGCGATCTGCGACGTGCCGATCATCATGGTCACCGCGCGCACCGACATGCGCAGCCGCGTCCACGGCCTCCACCTCGGCGCAGACGACTACGTCACCAAGCCGTACGACCTGCGGGAACTCCTGGCCCGGATCCACGCCGTCGTGCGTCGCAGCGGACCGTCGCGTGCCGCCGCGACCACGGCACCGGCGGGCGTGTCCGCCGGGGCGCACGGCGTCGCGCTCGACCTGGCACGGCGCGAGGTGACGGTGGGCGGGAAGGCCGTCACGCTCACACGCAAGGAGTTCAACCTCCTCGCGATGCTCGCCCGCCAGCCCGGCGTGGTGTTCAGCCGCGCACACATCATCAGCGAGGTCTGGGACTCCGCCTGGACCGGCCACCAGCGCACCCTCGAAGTGCACGTGGCGTCGGTGCGGGCCAAGCTCGGCGTCCCGGAGATCATCGAGACCGTCCGCGGTGTCGGCTACCGCTTCCCGGCGGGCTGAGCGGTGCGGGCACGGCTCTTCCTCCTGCTGCTGACCCTCCTCGCGGGCGTGATCGCCGCGCTCCAGTTGCCGCTGGCGTTCAGCTACGCCGTCGCCGAGCAGCAGCGCGTCTTCATCGACCGGCTCAACGACACCGACCGGTTCGCCTCGATCGCGCAGGACGGACTTGCCCCCGGCGACCTGCCGGCACTGCGCCAGGAGGCCCGCCGCTACGACGAGGTGTACGACATCCCGGTGGCGATCCTCGACGCCGAGGGCAAGCTGGTCGTCGCGTCGCGGGGCAGCCTGGACCTGTCGGCGCCCGAGGTCCAGGAGCGGATCCGGGTGGCGCGTGCCGGGCGGCGCGCCGAGGAGCCGCTGATCCAGTGGCCCTGGGACTCCCGTCCGCTGGTCGTGGCCGAGCCGTTCGGCAGCGGCGGCGAACTCGCCGGGGTCGTCGTCACGATGTCGCCCACCGACCGGTTCCGCGCCGAGGTGTGGCGCGCCTGGACGGTGCTGGCGCTCGGCGGGCTGCTGTCGCTGGTGGTGTTCGCCGCGGTCGCCGCCGTGCTGTCGCGTTGGATCCTGCGTCCCGTCGAGAGCCTCGACGCCGCCGCGCACGCCCTCGCGGAGGGCGGTATCGACACCAGGGTGCCCGAGTCTGCGGGACCGCCGGAGCTGCGCCGGCTCGCGCGCTCGTTCAACGAGATGGCACGCACCGTCGACGCGTCGCTGGAGCAGCAGCGCGCGTTCGTCGCCGAGGCGTCCCACCAGATGCGTAACCCGCTGACCGCGCTGCTGCTACGGCTCGGCAACCTCGGCGAGGAGCTGACCCCGGAGGCCGACCGCGAGTACAAGGAGGTCCGGCGGGAGGGCGAGCGGCTACAGCAGGTGCTCGAAGAACTGCTCGCGCTGGCCAGGGCCGAGAAGCACCTCGGCGCCGTCGTCGCCCAGGACGTCGGCCCGCTCGTGGACGACCGGCTCGGCGCGTGGCGGCCGTCGGCGGACGCTCGCGACCTGATCCTGATCCGTGAGGGCGAGGCCGCAGCGGTGGCCGTGGTCGACGCCGAGTCGGTGAGCCGGGTGCTGGACGAAATCCTGGAGAACGCGGTCAAGTACGCGACGCCCGGCGGCCAGGTCTGCGCGGCGGTCTCCGTCGCCGACGACGCCGTCAGGATCGTGGTCAGCGACGACGGCGAAGGCCTGCCCGACGACGAGCTGGCGCGGGTCACCGACCGGTTCTGGCGCAGCCCCCGGCATAGCAACCTGGCCGGGTCCGGGCTGGGCATGGCCATCGTCGCGACGCTGCTGCCGACGTTCGGCGCCCGGCTGGAGGTGGCGGCCGCGAAGCCGCACGGCCTGGCCGTGACCCTGGTGCTGCCGCGCCCGGAACCTGCCTCCGGGCCGGGGCCGGCGTAGGCCCGCCTCGCCCGCGCCCACGCCGGCTGCCGCCGTCGCGTGGGCCAACGTCGGCATGCCGACGTTGGTGCGCCAGGATGCGTGCCGCGACGTCGGCGATCGCCGCACAACCGCGGAGTCACGAGCAGGCGGATCAGTTCTTCGTGTCGCGGTAGTACCGCTTGGCGCCGTCGTGCAGGGGGATCGGCATCGTGGAGATCGCCGACCGGGCGTCGAGCAGCCGGCCGCTGGGGACGGTGGCGCCGATCCGGCCGCGGTGGCGGAACAGCACGGCGGTCAACTCGTACACGAGCCGATCGTCGAGGTCGCCGGAGACGACCAGATAGTTCGGCACGCCGACGGTTTCGGTCTGATCCACGTTCTCGTACGTGGACGACGAGACGGTGCCGCGCCGGTAGATCGCCCCGTACCTGGTGCGCAGGCCGCTGACCTGGTCGCCGAGGCGGACGAGCCGGATCCGCATCACCTTGGCGAGGTCGCGGATGCCGGGTGTGGGGAGCCCGCCCGACCAGAAGAACGCGTCGATGGTGCCGGTGCGCAGCGCGGCGATCGAGTCGTCCAGGCCGAGCCGTTGCCGCTGCAGATCGGCGACGGTGAGGTCCGCCGCTTCGAGCACCCGCCCGGCGGTGAGTTCGGTGGACGAGCGCTCGGCGCCCATGGAGACCCGCAGTCCACGCAGGTCGCGCGACCGCACGGACCGGCGAGGCCGCCGGTACCACGAGGTGCAGGTACTCGTCGTAGATGCGGGCGATCGCGCGCAGGTTCCGGGTGGGCGCGGCGGTGGAGCGCGGATCGGTGGCCAGGTACGCCGTGTCGGCGGTGGCGAATCCCAGCTGCGCCCGGCCGCGACCGAGCCGGTCGAGGTTGTCCAGCGAGCCGCTGGTCTGGTCGACCCGGACCTTGAGCCCAGGCAGGTCGGCGACGAGCGCGCGACGGTACGCGTCGGCGTACCCGCGGTAGACGCCCTGCGAGCTGCCGCTCGCGATCGTGATGCCCGACTCGGGATACTCCACCCGCTGGCGCACCCCGTCCGTGCAGCCGGTGGTGGTCAGCGCGACGGCCAGCGCGGCGCCGAGCAGCGCGCGTCGCGCCGCTTGAACCGGGGTGACACGATCGGTGAACACGGCCCGATCGTGCCATGCCCGTCAGGAGGTGTGCTTCGATGCCCGAGCGTCCCGAGATCATCGCCGGTGGACCGCGGGAGCCGAGCGCGCCTCCGGCGTGGACGCCGAGCCTGCCCGACGGTCGCCCGCTGGAGCGGCTCGACCTCGACGACGGACGCACGCGACGAGCCGGCGCCGGCCCGCTCGGGCGCCTGGCGCAGCGTGTTCGCGGGCGTGTTCGTCGCGGAGGCGCTCGCCATCGCCGGCCTTGTGTTCGCGATCCTGCCGCTGTTCGGGCAGACGGTGGTGTCCCGGCTCGGCGCGGCGATCGTGCTCGAAGCGAATGCGGCGGAGACCGGCGATTTCGGGGGAGACGACCTGGCGCTCGCGATCACCGGGCTCAACGCCGCCGTGGCGCTGGCCGGCGTGGCGCTCGGCATGGTCGCGCTGCTCCTCGGCGGGGAGATGAGCCGGGGCGCGCGCGGTACGGCGGGCGCGGCGGTGCTGGTCGGGTCGGTCGCCGCAGGCATCAGCCTGCTGGTCGCCGCCGTCGGCCCCGGGCCCGGCTTCTTCTGACGCGGCGGAGGCCGGGACCCTGCCCCCGTGACGGGATCCCGGCCTGGTCGCACGACGCGCCATTGCGTCTCACTGAAGGTAGGACCTCTGCGCGTCCGGGGACCCGCGCTTGAGCGGAACTTGAGGTTTCCAGCGCCGCCTGGCACGTAGTACTGCGACCGGCGAGATCGTGAAGCCTGGCTTCACGATCTCGCCGGCCGCAGAAGAAGCCTTAGCGGGCCGGCAGCGGCTGCGACAGGAGCGCTGCGAGCAGCACCGCCCGCGGCACCAGCGAATCGACCCGCACCACCTCGGCCGGGGACCGCCATCCGACGCCGCCGAACCCGTCGACCGTGGGCGCGCCGAGAGCCCCGGCGTGGTTGGTGTCGGCGGCGGCCTCGACCGCTTCGCTGACGCCGGACGCACCGACGACGGCCATGCCGTGCCGTTCGCCCACGGCGGCGACCCAGCTCAGCAGCGGTGTGCCGGCGGGTTCCGGCCAGGCGGGCACGCGCGACATCGCCTCGGCCTGCACCGTGACGCCGGCACGGCGAGGCGACAGGGCGGCGAGGGTGTCGGCGAACGCCGTCTCGGCGGCGGTGCCGTCGAAGCGGACCCCCAACTCGGCGCCGGCCATGTCGGCGACGTCGTACGCGCCGGTGCCGCCGCCGACCCGTCCGACGTTCACGCGGACGCCGACCTGCCCGGCCGCCGACCGGATCGCCGCCAGCTGATCGAACAGCTCGTCGATGGCCCCGGCACCCGCCGCGCGCAGAAGCACGCGCGCGCTGCCGTGCCGGCCGGTGGTGAGGACGCCGTCCGGACGCGGTGCGGCGAGCCCGAGGACCGCGCCGGCGCGGGCGACCTCGGCGACCAGGTACGGCCGGGCCGTCGGGCTGCCCATCAGGGTGTCGGCGCTGACCAGCAGCCGGACCTGTTGGGCCGGTGCCCGCCCGGTGAGGTTGAGCAGCCGGATGGCCATCTCCGCGACGACGAGGCCGCTCTTGCCGTCGAGCGCGCCAGGGCCGGTCAGCGTCGCCGCGTCCTCGGCGAGCGCGTCGCCCGGCGCCGTGTCGTGGTGGCCGAGCAGGAGCACCGGCGGCAGCGTCGGGTCGGCGCCCGGCCAGCACGCGAGCAGGTGGTCGCCGTCGGGTCCGGCGAGCGCCATGGTCTCCGCGCCCGTCTCGGCGTACCCGGCGAGCAGGACCTCGCCGAACGCGTCGAGCGCCGCGGCGTCACCGTTGGGCGAGGCGTGCCCGACGTGGTGCCGCAGCCGTTCCCGCGCCCACGGCAGCAGTTCGGTCGCGACATCGGCCAGGGCCGGTGCGGGTGGCGGGGCCGGAACGGGTGGCGGCGCCAGTGGCGCTGGCGGCGCGCGGTATTCGCGGACGGTCGAGCGTGACCTCGGACATCGCCGGGCGTCAGCTGGTGCGCTCGGCGAGCTGCAGGAACTGGCGCTTGGTGGCCAGTGCCTTCTCGGCCTCGGCGACCCGGCGGGCGTCGCCCGCGGCGCGTGCCTTCTCCAGCTTCCGCTCGGCGTCGGCGACCTGGCCGCGCATCTGCTCCAGCAGCGGGTTGGCCTCGGCGGCGCCGCGCCGCCACTCGGCGTCGACGGCGTCGCGTACCCGGTCCTCGACGTCGCGCAGGCGGCGGTCGAGCATGCCCATCGCCTCGCGCGGCACCCGGCCGATGTCCTCCCAGCGGCGGTGGATGTCGCGCAGCGCGGACTGGGCGGCCTTCACGTCGCCCTCGACGTCGATCGCCTCGGCCTCGACCAGCAGGGCTTCCTTCTTCTCCTGGTTGTCCTTGTACTCGGCGTCGCGCTCGGAGAAGACCTCGGACCGGCGGCCGAAGAACTGGTCCTGGGCGGCGCGGAACCGCTTCCAGAGCTGCTCCTCGGCGTCCTTCGGCGCGCGCCCTGCGGCCTTCCAGTCGGACATGAGCTGCTTGAGCCGGTTGGCGGTCTCGGCCCAGTCGGAGGACTCGGCCAGGCTCTCCGCCTCGGTGACCAGCTCCTCCTTGTACGTCTGAGCCTGCTTGCGCTGCGCGTCGAGGCCGGCGAAGTGGCTGCCGCGGCGGCGGCTGAACGCGTCGCGGGCCGCGGCGTAGCGCTTCCACAGCTCGCCGTCGGTCTTGCGGTCGACGCCCTTGATCGTCTTCCACTCGTCGAGGATCTCCCGCATGCGGTCGCCGGCGACCTTCCACTGGGTGCTCTCGGCGGCGATCAGCTCGGCTTCGGTGACCAGCTCGCGCTTGCGCTCGGCGGCCTGCTCGCGGGCCAGTGCGCGGGCGGCCTTCTGCTCCTCGGCCTTCTCCGCGACGACCGTGGCAAGTGCCTGCAGGCGGGCGGCCAGCGTGTCGAGGTCGCCGACCGCGTGCACCTCGGGCAGCTGCTCCTGCAGCCGCTGCACGGACGCCTGGGTGTGTTGCGGGTCCGACGCGCCGCTGGCCAGCCGGGTCTCCAGCAGCTCGACCTCGGTGACGAGATCGTCATAGCGGCGCGCGAAGTGCGCGAGGCCCTCCTCGGGCGAGCCCGCTTGCCATGACCCGACGGCACGCTCTCCCGCCGCGGTGCGCACATAGACCGTGCCGTCCGCGTCGACCCGCCCAAAGGCGGTGTTGTCGCCGCCGTTCGTGTTCATGACCATCCTCGTTCCGTTCCCGTTGGGGTGCTCTGGGCATTGTCACAGGTTCGTGCATGCACTGAGGAGCTGATGCAGCCGAACCGTGACCATTCCCGCGAAGGAATCTCCCCGCCACGTACTCTCTGTGCGTGCTCGCCGCCGTCGCCTTGTGTCCGCATCCGCCGTTGCTGGTCCCGAGAATCGCGGCAGGCGCCGCGGAGGAGACCGGCGAGCTGCGGCAGGCGTGCCTGGGCGCGGTGAGACATCTCCACGACGCTATCGCTGATCAGGTCGTCGTGGTGGGTAACGGGCCGATTCCCGGCGCCGCCGCTCCCGGTGCCACCGGCTCGCTCGCAGGCTACGGGGTGCCGGTGGAGGTCTCGTTGAGCGCCAGCCCTGGCCAGGGCGTGGCGACGCTGCCACTCTCCGTGACGGTAGGGGTGTGGCTGCTGCGCGAGGCGGGGTACGCCGGCCTGGTGCACGCCCGCGTCGTGCGCGACCAGGCCACGCCCGACGAGTGCGCCCAGCTCGGCGCCCGCATCGCGGCCTTCCCCGGCCGTACCGCGCTGCTCGTCATGGGCGACGGGTCGGCCCGGCGCGAGGAACGCTCGCCCGGCTACGTCGACGACCGCGCGGTCCCGTTCGACGAGGAGGTCGCCGCCGCCCTGGCCAAGGGCGACCTGGCCGCGCTGGCCGCGCTCGACCCCGCCCTCGCCACCGAGCTGAGCGCGGTGGGCCGGGCACCGTGGCAGGTGCTCGCGGGCGCGGCCCAGGGGCAGGCGTGGCACGCCGACCTGCTGTACTCCGGCGCGCCGTACGGCGTCGGGTACTTCGTCGCCACCTGGTCCCCGGCGTGACGCCGCGGTCGCTCGCGTTCGTGGGCCCGACCGCCACCGGCAAGTCGGCGCTCGGGATCGCGCTCGCACAGGCGCTCGGCGGCGAGGTGGTCAACACCGACTCGATGCAGCTCTACCGCGGCATGGACATCGGCACGGCCAAGCTCACCATCGACGAGCGTGGCGGGGTCGGGCACCATCTCCTCGACATCTGGGACGTGACCGAGGCGGCCAGCGTCGCGGAGTACCAGCGGCTCGCCCGATCCACCGTCGACGGGCTGCTCGCGGCCGGGCGGGTGCCCGTGCTGGTCGGCGGGTCCGGCCTCTACGTGCGCGCAGTGCTCGACCGCATGGAGTTCCCCGGCACCGACCCGTCGACGCGCGCCGGCCTGGAGGCGGACCTCGCAGCCGTCGGCCCGGGCGCGCTCCACGCCCGGCTCGCGCAGCTGGACCCGGCCGCCGCCGCGGCGATCCTGCCGAGCAACGGGCGCCGCATCGTGCGGGCGCTGGAGGTCATCGCGCTCACCGGGCGGCCGTTCACCGCGATCCTGCCGTCGCCGGAGCCGTTCTACGACGCCGTCCAGATCGGGATCGACCTCGACACGGACGCCCTCGACCAGCGCGTCGACGTCCGGGTCGACCACATGTGGGCGGCCGGGCTGGTGGAGGAGGTGCGCGCGCTGGAGAAGGTGGGGCTGCGCGACGGGCCAACGGCGTCCCGCGCCCTCGGGTACGCCCAGGTGCTGCGGTACTTCGACGGCGAGCTGGACGCAGGCGGCGCTCGGGCGCACACCCAGCAGGCGACGCGGCGGTTCGTGCGGCGGCAGCGGTCCTGGTTCCGGCGCGACGATCGGGTGCGGTGGCTCGACGCGTCGCGCCCCGACCTGGTCGACGCGGCGCTCGCGTTCCTCTGACCCGCTCGCCCACTTTCGGATTCTTGAGGGTTCGGCGGAGCCGAAAACCCTCAAGAATCCGAGACTCGGCGCGCTCAACTGGTGCCCCACGGTGGTTTGCGGAAGATTGAGGGTTACCGCGATACCTCGGGAGGGGCTCATGAGAAGGTCGCGTCTTGTCCGGTTAGCCACTGTTCCGCTGCTCGTGGGGGCGCTCGTCGCTCCGGCCGAAGCAGCTCCGGCCCAGCTGGCGCAGGCCCAGCGTCCGCTGCCGAAGGTGCCGACGATGGTCGGGTTCGGCGGTGCGGTCTCCAGCGTGGACGTCGACGCCACCCGCATCGGTGTCGAGGTGCTGCGTCGCGGCGGCAACGCGGTCGATGCGGCGGTGGCCACGGCCGCCGCGCTCGGCGTCACCGAGCCGTACTCGGCCGGTATCGGCGGCGGTGGCTTCTTCGTCCACTACGACGCCAAGACTCGCCGCGTGCTCACGATCGACGGCCGCGAGACCGCGCCGAACGCGTTCACCGAGACGGTGTTCCAGGAGAACGGCGTGCCGATCCCGTTCCCGGAGGCGGTCACGAGCGGCCTCTCGGTGGGTGTCCCGGGCACGGCGATGACATGGCAGGTCGCGCTCGACCGGTGGGGCACGCGCTCGCTGCGCCAGTCCCTCGCCCCGGCCGCCGACCTGGCGCGGCGCGGGTTCGTCGCGGACCGGACCTACGTGCAGCAGACCGCCGACAACGAGGCACGCTTCCGCGACTTCCCGGCGAGCCGCCGGCTGTTCCTTCCGAACGACCAGCTGCCGGTCGAGGGCAGCACCGTCCGCAACCCGGATCTCGCCCGCACCTACGACGAGCTGGGCCGGCACGGCGTCGACACGCTCTACACCGGACGGCTCGGCGCCGACATCGTGCGCACCGCACAGCGGCCGCCGGTCGACCCCGCCTCCACCAGGAACGTCCGTCCGCGGCCTGATCACCGCCGCCGACCTGCGCGCCTACTACGCGCCGTTCCGCGCGCCGACCCGCATCTCCTATCGCGGTCTCGACATCTATGGGATGGCTCCGCCGTCCTCCGGCGGGTCGACCGTCGGCGAGGCACTGAACATCCTCGAACGCGGCGACCTGGCCGGTGCCACCCCCGTGCAGTACCTGCACCACTTCCTGGAGGCGAGCAAGCTCGGCTTCGCCGACCGCAACCGCTACGTCGGCGACCCGGACTTCGTGGACGTGCCGCTGCGCGAGCTGCTCTCCGACGGGTTCGCGGGCGAGCGGGCGTGCCTGATCAAGCCGGACTCCGTACTTCCCGCGCCGCAGGCACCCGGCTCGCCGGACGGCAGCTACTCGACCTGCCCGGCCGCCGCGACAGCCGGCCTCGACGGTGTCCGCGAAGGCCTCTCCACCACCCACCTCACCGCCGCCGACCGGTGGGGCAATGTGGTGGCGTACACGCTCACGATCGAGCAGACCGGCGGCTCCGGCATCACCGTCCCCGGCCGCGGGTTCCTGCTGAACAACGAGCTGACCGACTTCAACTTCGGCCCGCCGGCGCCAGGCGTCGTCGACCCGAACCTGCCCGGTCCGGGGAAGCGCCCGCGCAGCAGCATGTCGCCGACGATCGTGCTGGACGGCGGCACCGCGCGGCTGGCCGTCGGCTCGCCGGGTGGCGCCACGATCATCACCACCGTCCTGCAGATCCTCGCCGGACGGCTCTCGCGCGGCATGGACCTGCCGACCGCGCTGGCGGAGCCGCGGGCGTCGCAGCGCAACGGCGCCACCACGCAGGCCGAGCCGCTGTTCCTCGCCGGACCGTCGCGGCCTGGTCTGGAGGCGCTCGGGCACCGGTTCGTCGAGATCGCCGAACTCGGCGCGGCCACGGGCATCGAGTTGCGCAGGGACGGGCGGTTCGTGGCCGCGGCCGAACCGTGGCGGCGCGGTGGCGGCTCCGCCGGGGTCGTGCGCCCGGGCTGACCGCCGCCGTCATTGCGGTTCATTCGCGACTGTGACGGTCGCGAATGAACCGCAACGGCCGCCGTGTGTGGGCGCGGTCCAGGCTGCGCAGCGCGTACGGATACGATTCAGGACGTGACGATCCGTTTCGCGAAGGGCCACGGCACCGAGAACGACTTCGTGCTGCTCCCCGATCCGGACGGAGCCCTCGATCTCGACGTGGCCCTGGTCCGTGCCCTGTGCGACCGGCGGGCCGGCGTCGGCGGCGACGGCGTCCTGCGGGTGGTCCGCGTGGACGGCACCTGGTTCATGGACTACCGCAATGCCGACGGGTCGATCGCCGAGATGTGCGGCAACGGCATCCGGGTGTTCGCGCGGTACCTGGTGCACTCCGGCCTGGCCGAGCCCGGCACGCTGCCGATCGGCACCCGAGCCGGGGTGAAGACCGTCACGGTGCCGGCCGGGGGCGACGTGGTCGTCGACATGGGACCGCCCGTGTTCACCGGCGAGTCGGTCGCCACGCTCACCGGCACTCCGTACGCAGGGGTGGCGGTGTCGATGGGCAACCCCCACCTTGTCTGCGGCACGACCACGCCCGTCGCCGACCTCGACCTGAGCGCCGCCCCCGAGGTCGACGCCGCCACGTTTCCGGACGGCGTCAACGTCGAGCTGGTGAACGCCCTCGACCCGGTACCGGGCACCGACCTGCACGTTCGCATGCGGGTGTACGAGCGCGGAGTGGGGGAGACCCGCTCCTGCGGCACGGGCGCCAGCGCGGTCGGCGCGGTGGCGCTGCGGTCGGCCGGGCGCGACGTGGGCACGGTCACGGTCGACGTGCCGGGCGGCCGGGTGGTGGTCACGGTGACGCCCGAGACGAGCCTGCTCGCGGGGCCGGCGGTCATCGTCGCCGAGGGCGTCCTGGACCCAGCCTGGCTCGCCGCCGCACGAGCCGGTGCGGAGGTCCCGGCGTGACCCTCGCGACCGCCGACGTGGAGCTGCTCCGCGTCGAGGCGGAGCGTGTCCTCACCGAGGCCGAGCCGGAGTTCCGCGCCGGGCTGGGCGCTGCCGAGGAGGTGGCGAAGGGCGTCAACGACTACGCGACCGCCGTCGACCTCGCGCTGGAGCGCCGCATCTCCGCCGCGCTGACCGAGCGCACCGGTATCGCGGTGCACGGCGAGGAGTACGGCGGCGAGGCGCTCGACACCGGCCCGCTCTGGGTGCTCGACCCGATCGACGGCACCGCGAACTACTCGCACCGTATCCCGCTCACGGCGATCAACCTCGCGCTGCTGGTCGACGGCGTGCCGCGGGCCGGCCTGACCTGGCACCCGCTGCTCGACGAGCGGTACGTCGCCACGACCGGCGGTCCGGTGCGCCGCAACGGCGTCGAGCTGCCGTCGCTTCGGCCCGACGCCTTGGGCGCGACCGTCGTCGCCTGTGGACACGTCGGCTTCGGCAACGCCCGGTACCCCGCCGAGTACCGGCTCGCCGTGCTGCGTGAGGTGTCCCGCACGGCGATGCGCGTGCGGATGATCGGCGCGTCGGCGCTGGAGTTCGCGTGGGTGGCGTCCGGGCTGTTCAGCGCCGCGATCAGCTTCGGCAACAACGCGTGGGACACGGCGGCCGGCGCCTGCCTGGTACGCGCGGCGGGCGGCGTCGTCACCGACCTCGCCGGCGCCCCGCACACGCTGACCAGCGGGTCGGCGCTGGTGGCCCGTCCCGGCGCCGCCGAGGAGATCGTCGAGCTGCTGGCCCGGCTGGGCGAGCCCACTTCGTACTGACCCCGCGCCGGCTCCCGGATTCCCGCGGGTCGGCAGAGCCGCGGATCTCCAAGTGTCCGAAGCTGGGGGGCCGTTCGGGCAGGAAATCGCCGTAAGCGGTGAAAGCCCCTTTGACCAGCTAAACTCCGTATCGACATTCGTCATAGAGCCGGCCCATGCCGATCCGAATCTGTCACCACCTTCCCTTTTTCGAGGAGATGCTGTGCCTTCGCGTGGCTCACCCGTCACTATGCGTGGTCGATCCATTACGGTCCAGGGGTGGCGGCGCGTGACTGGAATCATTCCTGATTCACGTGCCCTGAGCAGGGCGGAATCCACTTCGCGGCGCCCTATTGCGAGACCGTGTTCACCTGCAATTCTTTCACCATTCTCACGGAGTACGTGGCGCGCGGTAACGGCGGCATGTTTGCCTCCGCAAAGAGTCGTGGGCGTGCCGGGACGGGCTCGGGGGACGTCCGTCCGGCGACCCGCACGGGGGGTGCGGGGACACCGTGGCAGCAGGCCGTACCTGAGGTACGGCCACTGCCCGCCGGCCCACGCGGGGGAAGGGTGCTGAGGGGTGGGCATGGGCGCGACGGTGGGGGAATTACCGGCAGGCTCGGTGGGCGCGGCGCCTGTCGTGGCGGTTCGTGACGTGGCGGTTCGTGACGTGGTGGCGCGCGGCGGGGTGGCGCGGGGCGGGGTGGTGCGCGCCGAACGGGGCTCGCGCCTGGTTCGGGTGGTGGTCGCCGAGGAGAACGCCGTCCTGCGTTACGGGTTGCTGGCGCTGCTCGCCTCCGCGCCCGAGGTGGAGGTCGTGGCGGAGGCCGGCGGCGTCGTCGAGGCCACCATGCTGACCAGGGTGCTCGCGCCCGACGTGCTCCTGTTGGGGGTCCGTGGGGGGGATCTGGGCCTGGACATGGTGCCGTTGGTCCAAAGTGCTACCAACGTCATCATCCTCGCGGACGCGGACGATCCGTCCGCCGTCGTCACCGCAGTCACGGCGGGCGCGAGCAGTTACCTGGTGTACGGGCAGGTCGAGCAGAGCCAGATCGTCGAGGCGGTGCGCGGCGCCGCGAGCGGGTTGTCGTTCCTCTCGCCGTCGGCCGCGGCGGCGCTCGTCGGACGGGTCCGCGAGGGTCAGGAGGTCGCCGCGCCCCGCGAAACGCTCACACCGCGCGAGCGCGAGGTGATGGAGCTCATCGCCGGCGGCCTGACGAATCAAGAGATCGCAGCGCGACTGGTCATCTCTGGAAAGACCGTGAAGAATCATGTGCACCACGTTTATAAACGTCTCAAGGTCGACAATCGGGACCAGGCGATCGTACGTTGGCGGCAGCTTTGTGCCGGCCCGCGACTGGGCGGCACGGATGGCGTTACCGGGGCCGCTCACCGAAGTGAGCACTGTTAACAGTAGTTCAGGCTCCTGCGCAAAGTTCCTGCAAATCCGGGTCCCGGGACCGGTCCCAGGCAAAAGATGGGTCCTTGTTTCAGGGTAACGCGAGCGCTAATTCGGAATCGCGCGATTAAGCTGTGCTGCAATGCCAGAGGCTCCCGATCAGGAGATACTGTGAGGCGTTCTCGCTTATTCTCGTCCGTTCTTTCCGTTGTTTGCCTCGCGGCAATCCTCGGTTTCGCTCCCGCTGCCGCGCAGGCGGCCGGTCCGCGACTCGACCTGGCGATCCTGGTGGTCACCGACCGTCAACCCGCTGCCGAGGCGATCCTCGCCCAGCTCGCTGCCGAGGGCGTCCCGCACACCACGATCGACCTCACCAGCGCCGGCCGGCCCGTGATCAACGCGGCCTACCTGTCCGACACCGTGAACGGCGCGCCGCGCGGCAAGTTCCAGGCCGTGGTGCTGCCGAACGAGAACCCGTTCACCGACCCCGCCGAACTGGCCGCGCTCCACGCGTACGAGAAGCAGTTCGGGGTCCGCCAGCTCGACGCCTATACCTGGGCCAATCCGGCCGTCGGCCTGAACTACGCGCACTACTCCGGCGAGCTCGACGGCACCGCGGCCACCGCCACGAGCGGCGCCGTCGCCGGGCCGATGCGCTACCTGCGCGGGCCGGTGGCCTTCGAGGACAACGCGGCCGACGTCAGTGAGAGCTACGGCTTCCTCGCCGAGCCGCTGCCGAACGACACAACCGCCGGCACGTCGTTCGAGCCGTATCTCACCGCGTCCGCACCCGGCGGCACCGGCAGCGGCGTGCTCGCCGGCGTCTACACCCGCGACGGCCGCAGCGAACTGGTGATGACCTTCAGCTACAACCGGTACCAGCGGCAGTTCCGGCTGCTGGCGCACGGCATCATCACCTGGCTGACCCGCGGCATCCACCTCGGCTACCACCGCAACTACTTCGCGGTGCACGTCGACGACATCTTCCTGCCGGACAGCCGCTGGAGCGTCGAGCACAACTGCACCCCCGGCGAGGACTGCCTCACCACCCCCGGCCGGCCGCCGGTCACCACGCCCGAGATCCGGATGACGCCGGAAGACGTGACCCACACCGTCGACTGGCAGCGGCAGGCCGGCTTCACGCTCGACATGCTCTACAACGGCGGCGGCAGCGACCAGGCCGTGGCCGCCACCGGCAGCGACCCGCTGACCACGGCGTTCCTCGCGAACAAGGCCGAGTTCCGGTGGGCGAACCACACGTACGAGCACCCGTACCTGGGCTGCATCCAGGACTACACGGTGTCCCCGTGGCGCTGCGCCACCGACCCGGTGACGGGGGCGGTCAAGTACACGACCCGGGCCGCCATCGTCTACCAGATCAACCAGAACAAGGCATGGGCGCGCAACAGGGGCATCCCGATCCAGGCCGGCGAGCTGGTCACGGGCGAGCACTCCGGCATGCGGATCCTCCCGCAGCAGCCGGCCGACAACCCCAACCTCGCACCCGCGTTCACCCAGACCGGCGTGCTCTGGGCCGGCAGCGACAACTCCCGCGACCCGGTGCAGCGCAGGATCGGCTCGGCGCTCACCGTGCCGCGGCACCCGATGAACGTCTTCTTCAACGTGGCCACGGTCGAGGAGGAGGTCGATGAGTACAACTGGATCTACACCAGCCGGGCCGACGGCGGCAGCGGCATCTGCGAGGACAACCCGGCGACCACCACCTGCATCGCCCCGCTCGACCTGGACACGGGCTACTCCGAGCGGATCGTGCCGCAGGAGACCCGGATCGCCCTGTCGCACATCCTCGCGAACGACCCGCGGCCGCACTACGTGCACCAGTCGAACCTCACCGAGGACCGGATCCTGTACCCGGTGCTCGACGCGGTCCTCGCCGAGTACGGCGCGACGTTCGCCGCCAACACCCCGATCGTCAACCAGCGGATGTCCGCGATCGGCACCCAGCTCCAGCGCGAGGGAGCGTGGCGTGCCGCGCTGAACGCCGGCCAGGTCAGAGGGTACGTCCAGGACGGCAAGGTCGTGATCCTGGCACCGTCCGGCACCGACGTGCCGATCACCGTCCCCGAGGGCACCCGCAGGGGCGGGCTGCTTACCGGGCCGCTGTTCGGCCAGAGGTATGCCGGTGAACGGTCGGCGTACGAGCGGCCGATCTTCGGGGCGATCACGCTGCAGCTCCCGGCCGGCGCCTGAGGCCGGCAGAGGAACACGGGGGAGAGGCCGACGTGGAGATCACGCTCGTGACGGAAGGCACGTACCCGCACGCGTACGGCGGTGTGAGTGTCTGGTGCGACCAGCTCGTGCGGGGCATGCCCGAGCACCGGTTCGGCGTCGCGGCGATCACCGGTACCGGGCTGGAGCGGATCGCCTGGGACCTGCCGGACCACGTCGGCGTCACCACGATCCCGCTCTGGGGACCCACGACGCCGGGTGGTCCCCGGGCGGTGACGGCGGTTCGGCGGGCTCTACCGCGAGTTGCTGGAGACCCTCGTCGCCGACCCCGGCGAGGACCTCACGGGCACGTTCTGCGAGGTGCTGCGGGAGCTGTTCGAGCTGTCGCAGGACGTGCAGCTCGGTACGGCGTTGCGCGGTGAGGAGCCTGTGCGCTGGCTGCTCAACGCCTGGTGGGACCACCGCGACCGGTTCGAGGCGGTCGGCGTCGTCCCGTCCGTGCACGACGCGCTGACCACCGTCGACCTCCTCGAACACGCTCTCCGCCCGCTGCTGCGGCCGGCGCCTGAGGCCGACGTGACCCACGCGGTCACGAACGGGCTGGCGGTGCTGGTCGGGCTCGCCGCCAAGTGGAGCTACGGCACCCCGCTGGTGCTCACCGAACACGGCGTCTACCTGCGCGAGCGGTACCTGGAGTACCGCGCCTCGCCCTACGGCTGGCCGGTCAAGGCCACGATGCTCGCGTTCCTTCGCCGGCTCTGCGGCGCCGGGTACCGCGCCGCCGACCTCGTCACCCCCGGCAACCGGTACAACCAGCGGTGGGAGCTGCGTGGCGGCGCCGAGGAGGAGCGGCTGCGCACCGTCTACAACGGCGTCGACCCGTCCCACTTCCCACCGGCCGGTCCCGAGCCGGACGTGCCGACGCTCAGCTGGGCGGGGCGCGTCGACCCGATCAAGGACGTGGAGACGTTGATCCGCGCGTTCGCGCTGGTCCGCGCCGAGTTGCCGGACGCGCGCCTGCGGATGTTCGGCGGCACGCCCAAGGGCAACGAGGGTTACCGCGAGCGGTGCGAGGCGCTGATCGCCGAGTTGGGCATGACCGGCGCGGCGGTGTTCGAGGGCCGGGTCGACGAGATCCGCGACGCCTACGCCGCCGGCCATGTCGTCGTGCTGTCCAGCATCTCCGAGGGCTTCCCGTACACGTTGATCGAGGCGATGACGTCGGGCCGCGCCACCGTCTCCACGGACGTCGGCGGCGTCACCGAGGCGGTCGGCGACACCGGGCTCGTGGTCGCGCCGCGCGACGCCGACGCCATGGCCCGCGCCTGCCTGGAGCTCCTCGCGGACGACGACCGCCGGCACTCGCTCGGTGCCGCGTCCCGCGACCGGGCGCTGGAGTTCTTCACCGTCGAGCAGGCCGTCGACAGCTTCCGCGGCATCTACGCCGACCTCGTGGCGGAGCAAGCCGCATGACCGCTCCTCCGCCCGGACGCCCGCACGCCCTACCCTGGCCGCCGAGTTCCGGATTCTTGGGCATCCGCGGCGGCGTTAACCCCCAAGAATCCGACACTCGGCGTGGGATCGCGGCCGCACGGCGCGGCGCGGGGGTGGCGGCGTGAGCGAGCGGCTCGGCGGCACGCTGGAGGCGTTGACGCCCATCCCGTTCCCGGTGCTGCCCGCTGCGCCGGCGTTGCCGGAGGACCCCGGCACGCTCGACGACGTCGACGCGCTGGCACAACGCACCGACGCGCTGTGTTCCGCCGCCGTCGACCCGTGGGAGATCGCCGCCGGCCTGGAGGCCGAGGGCATCACCGACGCGGTGGCGTCCGCCAGCTACGGACACCCGGACGTGTTCTCGCTCGCCGACGAGCTGTACAAGCGGGTACCGCGTCATGTGGCCGCTACCGCGCCCGCGCCCAACCCGTGGAGCAGCCGGCCACTGCATCACCTGCTACGCGGTGTCCTGTTCGGGATGCCGGGACTCTGCTACGTCGCGGCGTCGGGCAGCCTGTCGGCGGCCGGCGCGGTCGCGGCCACAGTGCTGTCGCTGCTGCTGTCCTGGTCGGTGAGCGAGGCGCTCTCGTACCTGGGATACGTGCGGCTCGGCCGCGGAGACCGGGCGGGCTCCGCCTGGCTGCTCCGCACCGGGTTCATCGCGGGACTCGCGGTGCTGGTGCCGATCACCGTCGCCGCCGGGTTCGCGTTCTCCGCCGGGACGACAGGCACCGTGTTCGCCGTCGCGCAGTCGGCCTACCTCCTCGCGGCCACGGTCGTGCTGGTCAGCGGCGCCGAGCGGCGCCTGCTCCTGGCCCTCGCGCCTGGCGTGGTGGGCAGCGTCGCGCACCTGGCGGTGGGCGGACCCGTGGCGGTGCTCTGGATAACCGGCGGCGTCACCATCCTCGGCACGTCCGGCCTGGCGCTCTGGCTCACCCGGCGCGCCGCGCGACCCACCGTCAGCGGCGCCGACCTGCGGTCCGCCGCTCCGCACGCGGCGTGGGGGCTGCTCGCCGGCGGACTGCTCACGTTCACCACGATCGCGGCGCTGCTGGGCCCCGCCGGCGCACGCGGCCCGATCCTCGCCGGCGCCGTCGTCACCCTGCCGCTGTCGCTCAGCATGGGTGCGGCGGAGTGGCTCCTACACCGCTACCGCAGTCGCATGCACGACCTGCTCGTGGCCACGACGAGCCTCGCCCGCTTCCGGTGGCGGGCGCGCTGGGCGCTGGCCGGAACGGTCGGCGGGTACCTCGTGGTGCTGGCAGTCCTCGCCGACGTGCTCGCCTGGGTCGGGCAGCACACCGGCGCGTTCACGCTGACGCCGATCCTGTTCTGGACATCGGTTGCGCTCGGCAGCGCGCTGTTCACCGCGCTGGCGCTGCGATCCTGTGGAGTGCTCGGCGCTGTGCTCCTGGCCTGCACGGCGGCGCTCGGCGGCGAGGCCGCGGTGTGGGCGGTCCGGATCCAGCCCGACATCCAGATCGTGCAGCTCACCGCCTGCGGCGTGCTCGCCGCCGGCCTCCTGCTCTACGCGCTCGTGGCCCTCGGCCGCGCGACGCGGCACCGCTGACCCGACCTGACGCCCGTCAACACGAGAAGGAGAAACGGATGGACAAACTGGTAGCGGTCACCGGAGCCGACGGATTCATCGGCTCGCACCTGGTGGAGCACCTGGTCGAGCGCGGCCACCGCGTGCGCGCGCTGGCCCAGTACAACTCGTTCGGCACCTGGGGCTGGCTGGACAGCCTCGACGCCGACGTGCTGGATCAGGTCGACGTCGTGCCCGGCGACGTCCGTGACCCGGCATGCGTCCTGGAACTGGTGCGCGACGCGGAGGTCGTGTATCACCTGGCGGCGCTGATCGCGATCCCGTACTCGTACTCGGCTCCACGGTCCTATGTGGAGACGAACGTGCTCGGCACGCTCCACGTCCTGGAGGCGGTCCGCGCGTCGGGCACGCCCCGGCTGGTGCACACGTCCACCAGCGAGACCTACGGCACCGCCCGCACGGTGCCGATCCGCGAGGACCACCCGCTCCAGACCCAGTCGCCGTACGCCGCCTCGAAGCTCGGCGCGGACAAGCTCGTCGAGAGCTACCACGCGTCGTTCGGGGTGCCGGCGGTGACGCTGCGCCCGTTCAACACGTTCGGGCCGCGGCAGTCCGCCCGGGCGGTCATCCCCACCGTGGTCAGCCAGATCGCGGCCGGCGCCGAGACCATCCAGCTCGGCATGCTCGACCCGACCCGCGACTTCACGTTCGTGCGCGACACCGCGTCGGCGTTCGCCACCCTCGGCGAGGCGCCCGCTGACGGCGTCGTCGGCGAGCTGTTCAACGCGGGTACCGGCGCCGAGATCTCGATCGGCGACCTCGCCGCCGAGATCGCCCGGCTCATGGGCCGCGAGGTGGCGATCACTGCCGACCCCGCACGCGTGCGCCCGGAGAAGTCCGAGGTCATGCGCCTCGTCTGCGACAGCACCAAGCTCCAGCGGCACACCGAGTGGCGGCCGCAGTACGACCTGGCCGCCGGTCTGAAACTCACCATCGACTGGTTCTGCGACCCGGCCAACCTGGCCCGGTACAAGACCGACCTCTACAACGTCTAAGCGACAGGAGAGGTGTGACATGCACGCGGTGATCCTCGCAGGCGGCAAGGGTGTCCGGCTGCGTCCTTACACGACCAGCCTGCCAAAACCCCTCGTTCCCATCGGCGACCAGTACTCCATCCTTGAGATCATCATGCGCCAGCTGGCGCAGCAGGGCTTCCGCACGGCCACGCTCGCCATCGGCCACCTCGGCCAGCTGATCCGCGCCTACGTCGGCGACGGCGAACAGTGGGGGATGAAGGTCGACTACGCGATGGAGGAGTCCCCGCTCGGCACGATCGGTCCGCTGCTCATGTTCAAGGAGCGGCTGCCCGAGAACTTCCTCGTGATGAACGGCGACGTCCTCACCGACCTGGACATGGCCGACCTCCTGCTCCGGCACGAGGCGACCGCCGCCCCGCTCACCGTCGCCACGTACCAGCGCGAGGTGAAGATCGACTTCGGCGTCCTCCGCGCCAGCGCGCGGCCGGATCGTCGAGTTCACCGAGAAGCCGACCATCGACTACCGCGTCAGCATGGGCGTCTACGGCGTGGCCCGCAGCACCCTCGACCGGTACACGGCCGGGCTCCCGCTCGGCTTCGACGACCTCGTGCTCGACCTGCTCGAGCGCCCCGTCCAGCCGCTCGAGTACCAGTTCGACGGGCACTGGCTCGACATCGGACGCCCCGACGACTACGACCGCGCCAACGCCGAGTTCGACGTGCTGCGCCCCGTGCTGCTGAAGGGCGCGTAGTGGTCCGCTGCCTACTGTTCGGTTCGACAGGTTTCATCGGCGCCGAGGTGCGCGAACGGCTCGCCGCCGCGCCCGGCGTCGACCTGCTGGTCTCCGCGCGGCCGGCGGTCGGGGGCGCCGGTCCGCGCGGTTCTTCGGCTCCGGGAGGGACCGCGGTTCTCGAGGATCTCGCCGTCGATCTGGCCCGGGACGGCGTGCCCGCGGTGACCTCTCTGATCCGCCGGGCGGCGCCGCACCTCGTGGTGAACTGTGCCGGCGTGGTCGGCGGTTCGGCGGCGGACCTGGTGGCGGGCAATGTCGTCGCGGTGTCCACCCTGGTCACGGCGGTTCGAGACGCAGCCCCCGCTGCGCGGTTGGTGCACCTCGGGTCGGCCGCCGAGTACGGGCGGGTCGAGGTCGGCGTGCCGGTCACGGAGTCCACGCGGCCGGATCCTGTGGGGGCGTACGGCGTGAGCAAGCTCGCCGGCACCGCGCTGGTCGGCGCCTCCGGGCTCGACGCCGTGGTGCTGCGCCTGTTCAACCTGGTCGGTCCGGGATCCCCGCCTGGTTCGCTGCCGGGCCGGCTGGTCTCCGAACTGCGGCGAGGCTCCGGCGACGTGCAGGTCGGGTCGCTCGACGCGCACCGGGACTTCGTCGACGTCCGGGACGTGGCCGACGCGGCGGTCGCGGCGGCGCTGGCCCCAGCGCCGCTGCCGCCCGTGCTCAACGTCGGCAGCGGCAGGGCCACCGGTCTCCGCGACCTCGTGGCGGTGTTGCGGCGGGTCGCCGGCACCGACCGGCGTCTTGTGGAGACCGCCGCGGGGTCGGCGCGGTCGGCGGACGTGCCGTGGCAGTGCGCCGACGTCCGCCAGATCCGGGCGGCGCTCGGCTGGTCGCCCCGGATCGACCTGGAGACCTCCCTGCACGACCAGTGGACGGCGCAGTGACCGCCCCGCCCCCGGTCGCGGTGCCCGCGACACCCTCGAAACTTCACAACTCGGGGGGCGGGGGATCGCGCGCGGCGCTTCCGCCGGGGGTCGCGGTGCCGGCGTACTTCCACCCTGCCGTCGCGGCGCGGGAGTGGGCGGTGCTCGCGAAGGCCGATGTCCTCTCCGCGGTGGTGCTCAACGTCGACTCCGGCCCGGGACGCGCGCGCGAGCCGGAACTGGCCGCCGTCGCAGCGGCCGTGCCGGTGCCCGTCCTCGGCTACGTCGACACGGCGTACGGGCAGCGGTCGGTGGCGTCGGTCGCCGCCGACCTGCGGAACCACCGCCGGTGGTACGGCGTCGAGGGGTTCTTCCTGGACCAGGCTGCGGTCGAGCCGGCCTTCGTGCGGTGGTACCGCGAGGTCGTCACACTCGCCGGGGACGTGCCCGTCGTGCTCAACCACGGCATCTACCCCGACGCCGGGTACGCCGAACTGGGCGCCGCGCTCGTCACGTTCGAAGGCTCCGCGGACGCGTACCGCCGGGTGGTGCCGCCGCCGTGGGCGCTGCGCCGGCCCGCCGCCGACTTCTGGCACATCGTGTACGCGACGCCCGAACGCGAACTGGACGCCGTACTGGCCCACGCCGCCCGGTGCAACGCCGGCACGGTGTACGTCACCGATCGCGGCGGCGCCAACCCCTGGGACGGACTGCCCCGGTATCTCGACCTGTTGCTGACGGAATGGTTGGGTGAGTCATGAATCGGCGGTCGTGGATCGTGGCCGGCGCGGTTGCGGTCACGCGTCACGCTCGCGGTCGCCACGCTGGCCTGGCGCGGACTTCGCGGCGAGGACGCCGACACCGTCGGCCGCCACGCCAACCCGTCGGCGACGACCACGGTGGCCAGCCCGTCGCCCGCGGCATCACCTACGCGTCGGCTCGCGTGACGCCGTCCGTGGCGCCGTCGCGTTCGCCGAAGACCGCGCCCGTACCGCGTCCCGGTCCGCCCGGCCGCGCTGGAAGGTGGCGCCCGGCCAGCCTTGGCAGTGGCAGCTCACCACGCCCGTCGACCTCAGCGTGGACGTGCCGATCTACGACATCGACGGGTTCGACAACAGCGCCGAGGTCGTGCGCAAGCTGCATGCCGCCGGGCCGCAAGGTGATCTGCTACGTCGAGGTCGGCTCGGCCGCGGACTTCCGCCCCGACTACGGCTCGTTCCCGAAGTCGATCCTCGGCCAGCCCAACGGCTGGCCGGGGGAGCGGTCGGTCGACATCCGCCGCATCGAGCTGCTCGCGCCGATCCTCGCCAAGCGGTTCGACATGTGCAGAGCCAAGGGGTTCGACGCCGTCGAACCCGACCTCATGGAGAACTACACCGCCGACACCGGCTTCCCGGTCACCGCCGCCGACCAGCTCGCGTTCAACCGCTTCGTGTCGCGGCTCGCGCACGAACGCGGCATGGCGGTCGCCCTCAAGAACGACCCCGGCCAGGTGGGCCAGCTCGTCGGCGACTTCGACTTCGCCGTCGTCGAGGAGTGCGCCGAGTTCGACGAGTGCGACCGGTACCTGCCGTTCATCCGCGCCGGCAAGGCGGTGCTGCACGTCGAGTACAAGCTGAACAAGTCGGACTTCTGCTCAGAGGCGCGCGCCAACCGGTTCAGCTCGATGCGCAAGGCCCTCGACCTGGACGCCCCCCGCCAACCCTGCTGACCGGCGCCCGGCGCCCGGCGCCTCCGCCGGCGCAGGGCGCCGGGCGCCGGGCGAAACGGACTTGCGGTGCAAACTGGGGCAGCGGCGCCCGGTGTAGGCACGGCTTCCCGAAAAGTCCGGTTCGGGGTGGGGCCGGTTCGGGCGGTGGTTCGGTTCGGGGTGGGGCCGGTTCGGGCGGGCGGTGGTTCGGGTCGGCGGGTGGTTCGGGTGGGCGGGTGGTTCGGGTGGGCGGTGGTTCCGGGACGGGCGCTGGTCCGCCACGCCGGCCGGGCTGGCGCAAGCTCGCCGGCCAGCCGGGAGTAACGGATGAAGGGTTCAGCTTTCGATGTCTGAGTCTTTGTGCGCGGCGGCGCCCGACTTGCGTGCGGCGGCCGTCACGGCGTGGGCCACCGCGGGTGCCACGGCCGGGTCGAACACGCTCGGGACGATGACGCTGGCGTTGACCTTGTCCTCGCCGACGACGTCCGCGATGGCCCGCGCGGCGGCCAGCGCCATGTCGAGGGTGAACTCGCGCGCCTGGGCGTCGAGCAGACCGCGGAAGACGCCGGGGAAGGCGAGCACGTTGTTGATCTGGTTCGGCTCGTCGGAGCGGCCCGTGGCGACGATCGCGGCGTGCTCGCGCGCCTCCCGGGGGTCGACCTCGGGGTCAGGGTTGGCCAGCGCGAAGACGATCGCCTTGTCCGCCATCTGCGCGATGTCGTCGCCGGAGAGCATGTTCGGCGCGCTGACCCCGATGAACACGTCGGCGCCGCGGACCGCGCCGCGCACGTCGCCGGTGTAGCGGTCGCGGTTGGTGTTCTCGGCCAGCCACCGCATCGCCGGGTTGAGATCGGGCAGGCCGGGGTGCAGCGCGCCCATCCGGTCGCAGGCGATGACGTCGCCGACGCCCTGCGCGAGCAGCAGCTTCATGATCGCCGTGCCGGCAGCGCCGGCGCCGGAGACCACCACGCGGACCTTCGCCAGCTCCTTGCCGACCACCCGCAGCGCGTTCGTGAGCGCGGCCGAGCACCACGATCGCCGTGCCGTGCTGGTCGTCGTGGAACACCGGGATGTCGAGCGCCTCGCGCAGCCGCTCCTCGATCTCGAAGCAGCGCGGCGCCGCGATGTCCTCCAGGTTGATGCCGCCGTAGACGGGCGCGATGGCCTTGACGATGCTCACGATCTCGTCGGTGTCCTGGTCGTGTCGAGGCACACCGGCCACGCGTCGACCCCGGCGAACCGCTTGAACAGCGCCGCCTTGCCCTCCATCACCGGCAGCGCCGCCGCCGGGCCGAGGTTGCCCAGGCCCAGCACGGCCGAGCCGTCGGTGACCACCGCGACAGTGTTGCGCTTGATCGTCAGGCGACGGGCGTCGTCCGGGTTCTCGGCGATCGCCATGCAGACCCGCGCCACACCCGGCGTGTATGCACGGGACAGCTCGTCGCGGTTGCGCAGCGACGACCTTCGAGTTGACCTCGATCTTGCCGCCGAGGTGCAGCAGGAACGTGCGGTCGGACACCTTGCGGACCTCGACACCGTCGAGCCCGCGGAGCGCCTCGGTGACGCGGTCGGCGTGCGCGCCGTCGGCGGTGTCGCAGGTGAGGTCGACGATGACCCGCTCGTGGTCGGAGTCGACGACGTCCAGCGCGGTGACGATCGCGCCCGCTTTGCCGACGGCCGTGGTGAGCCGGCCCACCGCGGACGCCTCGGCGGGGACGGACAGGCGGACGGTGATCGAGAATCCCGCGCTGGGCATCCGGCTGGCCACGCTGCACTCCTCGGGTTGTGGTTGCTTCATCCTGTCAGGTCGAGGGCGGGCCGTGGCGACCCGCTGAGCCGGAATCTAAGCCGCCCTTTACGTGTTGACCTCTATCGATGAGCTACCAGACAACTCGCGTGCGCGGTTCGAGCCACCGTGCCACCATTGACGACACGATGACGAAACCTCTCCAGGACTCCGAGTTCGACCTCGACTTCCAGCCGCTCACCGCGCACGACGCGGACGGCGAGCAGTTCGATCTCGCCGACCGCCAGGCGCTGCGGCGCGTCGCAGGCCTCTCCACCGAACTCGCCGACGTCACCGAGGTCGAGTATCGGCAGCTCCGGCTCGAACGGGTCGTGCTGGTCGGCGTCTGGACCAACGGCTCCTCGGCCGCCGACGCGGACAACTCGATGGCCGAGCTCGCCGCCCTCGCCGAGACGGCCGGATCCCAGGTGCTCGAAGGCGTCGTCCAGCGGCGCGAGCGGCCCGACACCGTCCACCTACATCGGCTCCGGCAAGGCACGCGAGCTGCGCGACATCGTGCTCGCCACCGGCGCCGACACTGTGATCTGCGACGGTGAACTCACCCCTGCCCAGCTCACCGCGCTGGAGAAGGTCGTCAAGGTCAAGGTGATCGACCGGACGGCGCTGATCCTCGACATCTTCGCCCAGCACGCCCGCTCCAAGGAGGGCAAGGCTCAGGTCGCGCTCGCCCAGATGCAGTACATGCTGCCGCGGCTGCGCGGCTGGGGTGAGTCGATGTCCCGGCAGGCCGGTGGCCGTGCCGGCGGCAGCGGCGGCGGCGTGGGCACCCGCGGTCCCGGTGAGACGAAGATCGAGACCGACCGCCGCCGCATCCGCGAGCGCATGGCGAAGCTGCGCCGCGAACTCAAGGACATGAAGAAGATCCGCGACGACGATGCGCCAGGAGCGGGTGCGCAACGAGGTGCCGAGCGTCGCGATCGCCGGCTACACGAACGCCGGCAAGTCCAGCCTGCTCAACCGCATCACCGGTGCGGGCGTCCTGGTCGAGAACGCGCTGTTCGCCACCCTCGACCCGACCGTCCGCCGGGCACGCACCAGCGACAACCGCGACTACACCCTGTCCGACACGGTGGGGTTCGTCCGGCATCTCCCGCACCAGCTGATCGAGGCGTTCCGCTCGACGCTGGAGGAGATCTCGCACTCCGACCTCATCCTGCACATCGTGGACGGCTCCGACGCCGACCCGATCGCGCAGGTCAACGCGGTCCACGAGGTGCTCGCCGAGATCGACGCCGCCAAGGTCACCGAGCTGATCGTGGTGAACAAGGTCGACGCGGCCTCCGCCGAGACCGTTCTGCAGCTCCGCAGAGCCCTGCCGGGTGCGATCTTCGTCTCCGCCCGCACCGGAGAGGGCATCGACGAACTCCGCGCCGAGGTCGAGCGGCTGATCCCGCGGCCGACCGTCGAATTACGTGTATGTGTGCCTTATGACCAGGGCAGCCTCGTCTCCCGCGTGCACACCAAGGGCGAGGTCATCGCCGAGGAGCACCGGCCCGAAGGCACCGCGCTGCACGCTCGCGTCGGCGTGTCGCTGGCCGCAGAACTCGAACCGTACGCCCAGCACTGGTAAAGGTCTGTCAGACTGTCTCCCGTGCGACGGCTATTGGCGATCTCCTCAGCAGCGATGTTCTGCGTTGGTGCCGTCGTGCTCACCCCCGGTATCGCGGCGGCCGCTCCCACGGTCGTCTGCACGGTCGACGATGCGAAGCTCCCGACGATCACCGGCATCACCGCCGTCGAGGGCGGCTACGTCGTCGTCGACAGTGACGGCCAGTCGCTGCGCCTGTTCAAGCTCGACGCCGCCTGCAAGCCGACACAGCTCATCAACGACTCCGAGATCGACCCGAACTCCCCGCAGGACCTCGCCCAGACCCCGGACAAGACGATCTGGGTCGCCGACGTCGGTGACGACGGGCTCGAACGGGACCGGGTCGCGGTGCACAAGGTCGCAGCGGGTGCCGACAGCGGGCAGATCATCCGGCTGACCTACCCCGACGGCAAGCACAACGCCGCCGCCATGGTGGTCCAGCCGAACGGCGTGCCGGTGATCATCACCAAGGAAGCCGGCGGCGTCGCCAAGCTCTACACCACCGCCGCGCCGCTCACCGCCTCCGGCACCGTGCCGCTCAAGCCGGCCGGTACCGTGCAGATCCCCACGTCGGAGACCTCCGGCGGGCCGCTCGGGCCAAGTGGCCGCACCATCGTCACCGGCGCCGCGCTCTCGCCCGACGGTAAGAAGGTGCTGATCCGCACCTACACCGACGTGTACGAGTGGGAGGTCACCGCCGACGTCCCCAGCGCGCTCAAGGGCAAGCCCAAGCACACCCCGCTGCCGGAGGAGAAGAACGGCCAGGCCGTCTCATACACCGTCGACGGCGTCGGGTACGTGACGATCTCCGCGGCCAAGCCCAGCCAGCTGCTGGAGTGGACGCCTGCCGCGCCGCCTGAGGAGAAGGGCGCGGCCAAGCCCGGCGCCAAGAAGTCGGCCGACGACGGTGGGTTCAGCCTCTCGAAGATCACCCAGGGGCAGCTTGGCGCCGCCCTCCTCGTGATCGGCCTGCTCGGCCTGGGCCTGCTCGCGGCCGGCGTGGTGGGCATCGTTCGGTTCCGCAAGCAGCGTGGCGTCGAGGATGAACTCGACCGCAGGCCCGGCGGCGCGCGCCCGCGTGGTCCTGCCGACATCACCCGGTCGCCGATCGACTCGCCTGAGACTGTCGCGTTCCAGCGCGTCGGTGGCTCGGTGTACGGCGGATCGGCGGACCAGGGCGGCCCCGAGGCGGGGCTCGCTGCTGCCGGTACGGCCGCTAATGCGCCTGGGGCCGCTGGTTCGCGCGGGACGGTTTATGGCGGTGGCGGCGCGGGTGGTGCTGGCGCTGGTGGTGCCGGTGGTGGGCCCGCCGGTGGTGACGGCGGGCGGCGCGGCAGTGTCTACGGCGGCGCCTCGGCGGCCAACGGTGCGGAGGGTGCTGGTGGGGCGGCTGGGGCTGCTGGTGCTGCTGGCGGTTCGCGCGGGACGGTTTATGGCGGTGGCGGCGCGGGTGGTGCTGGTGCCGGTGGTGGGCCCGCCGGTGGTGACGGCGGGCGGCGCGGCAGTGTCTACGGCGGTGGCGCCTCGGCACCGCCGCCCGGGGCCACGAGTCAGATGCCGGCCGCTGGCCAGGCGCGTCCGCCCGCTGGACAGGCCCGTCCGGCCGGGGCTGCGTCAGCGCAGGTGCGGCCGTCAGGGTCCGCGGCGCCGCCCGGTGTTCCTGCTGGTCCGGGGCCTGCTGGTTCGGGGCACGGGCCTGGTGGGCCAGTTCCAGGTGGGTCGGCACCAGGGGGTGCACGGTCGGGTGCTGCCCGTCCCGGTGGTGCGCCGGTAGGGCCGCCGCCCGCTGGTCAGGCGCGCCCTGGTGGAGTTCCCGCTGGTCAGGCACGGCCGGGGCAGGCACCGCCGCCTCCGCCGCCTGGTCAGGGCTGGTCCGGGGGCGGGGAAGCCCGTCCGGCTGGGACCACGTACGGCGGTGGTGCTGGTCGCGCTGCCGGTCCGCCAGCGGGCGCGCCAGAGGCTGGGCAGGGTGGTCGGTCGGGGCGCCATGACGGTTCAGGCCGGCACGACGGTTCGGGACGTCACGACAGTTCGGGACGTCATGACGGTTCCGGGCGGCGCGCGGAGCCGGAGGAGACCAAGCAGTGGCCACCGCAGCGCGAACCACGTGACTGGCGTTCGCGGCAACCGCGCGACTGAGACCGGTTCGTAGCCACGTGACTGCGGGGGCCCGTGATCGCGTGGTTGGCGGAGTGCGGCGAACTGTCAGGGTTTGGGCGTATCTGGCGCCCGCTTAAAGCGCGCGTGTCCGGGCAGTCCTGTTCGCCTACCCACGCCCCGCCGGTTCTGGTGAGATCGCCCAGTCAGGCTCCCCAATCCCACCAAAGTTGCAGGTTCACGGGTGGCGGGGCCTACGTGCGGCGGGGTGGTTTTGGCGGAGGCGCCCTGTCGGCGGCGGGGGCAAGGCGGCTGTTAGGTGATGAGGGGCCTGCCGGTGGGGCGAAGTGACAGCCCTTGGGTCAGAGGCGGCGCAGGACCGTCACGACGCGGCCGAGCACGGTCGCGTTGTCGCCTGGGATCGGCGCGTACGCGGGGTTGTGCGGCAGGAGCCATACGTGCCCGTCGCGGCGGCGGAACGTCTTGACGGTGGCTTCGCCGTCGATCATCGCCGCGACGATGTCGCCGTTCTCGGCCACAGGCTGCTGGCGCACCACGACCCAGTCGCCGTCGCAGATCGCGGCGTCGACCATGGAGTCACCGACGACCTTGAGGAGGAACAGGTTCCCCTCGCCGACCATCTCGCGGGGGAGCGGGAACACATCCTCGATCGCCTCCTCGGCCAGGATCGGGCCACCGGCGGCGATGCGACCGACGAGCGGCACGTACGCCGGGACGGGGCGGGCCGGTGTCTCCCCCTGCGGAACCTCCGACAGTGCGGCGTCGGCGGCCTCGAGATCAGCGGGAGTGCGCACGTCCACGGCGCGTGGCCGGTTCGGGTCGCGACGCAGCAGACCCTTCTTCTGCAGGCTGGCAAGTTGGTACGACACGCTGGACGGCGACGTGAGCCCGACCGCCTCGCCGATCTCGCGCACGCTCGGCGGGTAGCCACGCCGCTCCACCGAATCGCGGATGACCTCAAGGATGCGGCGCTGCCGAGGGGTGAGACCGGCGATGTCGGGAGCTGGATCGGGGAACGGCACCGCGCTCTTCGTGGCCGCGCTGTCCGCCGCTGCTGTAACTGGTCGCGTGCGCCCGCGCTTCTCCACGTCGCTCCTGCCTCTCGCCCCGATTCGCGCCGCCGTCGGTCCGGTGTGGACGGCGCGTTGGTGTAGACGCTAGCGGTAACCGGCGCCGGTTTCAAACATGTGTTCGAAGAAAGTGCCCGGCGAGTTCTCGATTTTGTCAGAGGCACCTGGTAGACATCGTACTGGCGTTCGATCGAACACGTGTTCGACCTGCGTGATCAGGGTGTCACAGGAGGTACTCATGAGCGTCGATCGCATTGACGGCCACGTCCAGCTCCGCGTCAGGACGCCCGTTCGCCGCCGGCGGCCTCGGCGGGTGCTCGCACAAAGCGGGACGAGAGCCGTTCCCTCGATCGAGGCGGCGGCGCTGGTGCGCGTCGCGAAGGCGGCAGGCTCCCTCCGGGAGGGCCCGGCCCGGCCGTCGGCGCCGCAGCCGGTGCGCCGGCAGCCGTCGGCGCCGCGTCGGCAGCTCTACGTGGTGCCTGGCCAGAGCCACCCGACGCGGGTAGCCGGCGGCGTCGGTAGCCGGGGATGGCTGCCCGACGGTGGTGGCGACCGGTCGGCCCCGGCGCGTGGCGGCCGGCCGTTGACCCGGGCACGTGCGCGAAGCGCCACCGTTCGTCGAGAGCAGTACGCGCCGCTCCGGCTCACCCGCCGCGGGCGCGTTGTCGCGCGTTCGATGCTTGTCCTGACCGCGCTGCTGGTCCTTATCGGGATCGCCGCGGGAGCCAAGGCAGTGGCCGACCCGCCGTCGCCGGCAGGTCCGCGTACCGCGGTCGTGGTCGAGCCGGGCGACACGCTGTGGAACATCGCCGAGCGACACGCGCCGGACGCCGACCGCAGGTCGGTGATCGCCGAGATCCGCCGCCTGAACGGCCTCGACAACAGCACGGTCGAAGTCGGTCAGGAGCTGCTTCTCCCGCGTCGCTGACGCTCGTTCTCGACGCGCAGTCGGCGGCCGATCGCATGCCGTGAACTCCTCTCGCTGGGCGTCCTCGCCTCCCCGGCGTGTCGACGCGCCAGGAGACGCACTTGGTTCTTGCATCCCGCCGACCCCTAGATATAGTAGTTACACGGCTGTAAGTCATCCACAGGTTGTGCGTGGTTGCCCACAGCCGATGCACAGGCTTATGCACAACTCAGGCGCTGAGGCGCTGGCGACGGGGTGAGGAGGGGAGCGCCATGCGGTGTCCACACTGCCGGCACCCCGACTCGCGAGTGGTTGACTCGCGGGAGGCCGAGGAAGGGCAGATGATCCGCCGCAGGCGGGCCTGCCAGGAGTGCGGCCGGCGGTTCACGACCGTCGAGGAGGCCGTCCTTGCCGTGGTGAAGCGGAGCGGTGTGAGCGAGCCGTTCAGCCGGAACAAGGTGATCGCCGGCGTGCGGAGGGCATGCCAGGGGCGGCCGGTCGACGACGACGCGCTCGCCGTGCTGGCACAGCGGGTCGAGGAGTCGATCCGTGCTACCGGCGCGGCGGAGGTGCCGTCGCACGACGTGGGCCTCGCGATCCTGGGTCCGCTCCGCGAACTCGACGAGGTCGCGTACATGCGCTTCGCGAGTGTGTACCGCTCGTTCACGTCGCTGGCCGACTTCGAGGCGGAGATCGCGGCGCTGCGGGCAGCGCAACAGCCGGACAGGGCGGCCGGCGAACCGGCGTCCGAAGGCGACTTGTCGCCGCCGGGCTCGGGCCTCGTCGAGGCCGGCGCGAACAACTGACACGCCGCTTCGGGGGCTGTGGCGTACACCTGCCTGTCGATGCGCGGCGGGTACCAGACATCAAGAGACCGACAGCACGGGTGTGTGCACCCGGCGAGACGATGATCAACGGAAGGCAGGGGGACGTCATGACCGAAGCGGTCGGCACCTCACGCGGTACAGGTGGCGGCGCGCGTGGCCGGGAGTCCAAGGGCGCGGGGGGCGCGGGCAAGGGCGGTACGGGCCTGACCATCGGTCGGGTCTACACCACCGAGGGCGTGCACCCCTACGACGCGGTCACCTGGGAACGACGCGATGTCGTGATGACGAACTGGCGGGACGGCTCGATCAACTTCGAGCAACGCGGTGTCGAGTTCCCCGATTCCTGGTCCGTGAACGCCGCGAACATCGTCACCACCAAGTACTTCCGTGGCGCGGTCGGCACGCCGCAGCGTGAGCACAGCCTGCGCCAGCTCATCGACCGGGTCGTGCTCACCTACGTCAAGGCGGGGCGGGAGAACGGCTACTTCGCCACCCCGGCGGACGCCGAGATCTTCGAGCACGAGCTGACGCACATGCTTCTGCACCAGGTGTTCAGCTTCAACTCGCCGGTCTGGTTCAACGTGGGCACCACGGCGCCGCAGCAGGTCAGCGCGTGCTTCATCCTGTCGGTGGACGACTCGATGGACTCGATCCTCAACTGGTACAAGGAGGAGGGGTTCATCTTCAAGGGCGGCTCCGGCGCCGGCCTCAACCTCTCCCGCATCCGGTCCTCGAAGGAGCTGCTGTCCTCCGGTGGCACGGCGTCCGGCCCGGTCAGCTTCATGCGCGGCGCCGACGCGTCGGCGGGCACCATCAAGTCGGGCGGCGCCACCCGGCGCGCGGCGAAGATGGTCGTGCTCGACGTCGACCACCCCGACGTCGAGGAGTTCATCGACCTCAAGGCGCGTGAGGAGGACAAGATCCGCGTCCTCCGCGACGCCGGGTTCGACATGGACCTGGGCGGCAAGGACATCACCAGCGTCCAGTACCAGAACGCCAACAACTCCGTGCGGGTCTCGGACGAGTTCATGAAGGCCGTCGAGGAGGGCACCGAGTTCGGCCTCCGCGCACGGCTCGACGGCCGGGTCATCGACACCGTGGACGCGCGGGTGCTGTTCCGCAAGATGGCGAAGGCGGCGTGGGAGTGCGCCGACCCGGGCATCCAGTACGACGACACGATCAACGACTGGCACACCAACCCGGAGACCGGGCGGATCACCGCGTCGAACCCGTGCTCGGAGTACATGAGCCTGGACAACTCGTCCTGCAACCTCGCGTCGCTGAACCTGCTGAAGTTCCTCAAGGCGGACGGCACGTTCGACGCCGCCACGTTCGTCAAGGCCGTCGAGCTGGTCATCACCGCGATGGACATCTCGATCTGTTTCGCGGACTTCCCGACCGAGGCGATCGGCCAGACCACGCGCGCATACCGGCAGCTGGGCATCGGTTACGCCAACCTCGGTGCGCTGCTCATGGCCACCGCGCACGCGTACGACTCCGATGGCGGACGTACGCTCGCGGCTGCGATCACGTCGCTGATGAACGGCACCGCGTACCGTCGTTCGGCCGAACTGGCCGGCATCGTCGGCGCGTACGACGGCTACGCCCGCAACGCGGATGCGCACAAGAGGGTCATGCGCAAGCACGCGGCGGCGAACGACGCGGTGCGAGCGATCGGCACCGACGACCACGCGATCCTGCGCGAGGCCACGAAGCAATGGCAGGCGTGCCTCAAGGTCGGTGACAAGAACGGCTGGCGCAACGCGCAGGCCAGTGTGCTCGCTCCGACTGGCACTATCGGCTTGATGATGGATTGCGATACCACGGGAATTGAGCCCGACCTGGCTTTGGTCAAGTTCAAGAAGCTGGTCGGCGGCGGCTCGATGCAGATCGTTAACCAGACGGTGCCGCGCGCCCTGCGTTCCCTCGGCTACCAGGAGGAGCAGGTCGAGGCGATCGTCGAGTTCATCGCCGAGCACGGCCACGTCGTGGACGCCCCGGGTCTCAAGCCCGAGCACTACGAGGTGTTCGACTGCGCGATGGGCGAGCGGTCGATCAAGCCGATGGGTCACGTCCGGATGATGGCCGCGGTGCAGCCGTTCATCTCGGGGGCGATCTCCAAGACCGTGAACCTGCCCGAGTCGGCGACCGTCGAGGACATCGAGCACGTCTACGCCGAGGGCTGGAAGCTGGGCCTCAAGGCGCTCGCGGTGTACCGCGACAACTGCAAGGTCGGCCAGCCGCTTTCGGCCGGTGGCAGGAAGTCCGAGGAGTCGAAGGCCGAAGTGGAGACGCTGGTCGAGTACCGGCCGATCCGCAAGCGGTTGCCGAAGTCGCGGCCGAGCACGACCACGTCGTTCTCGGTGGCTGGCGCCGAGGGCTACATGACGGCGTCGTCGTACCCGGATGACGGCCTCGGTGAGGTCTTCCTCAAGATGAGCAAGCAGGGCTCGACGCTCGCCGGCATCATGGACGCCTTCTCGGTGGCGATCTCGATCGGCCTGCAGTACGGCGTGCCGCTGGAGACCTATGTCTCCAAGTTCACCAACATGCGGTTCGAGCCGGCTGGCATGACCGACGACCCGGACATCCGGATCGCCAGCTCCATGCTGGACTACATCTTCCGTCGGCTGGCGCTCGACTTCCTGCCGTACGAGAAGCGGTCCGAGCTGGGCATCTTCACCGCGGCCGAGCGTGCCGGCCAGCTCGACGCGGAAGAGGGCGGTGCGGCGGTCGACCTGGAGGCACTGCGCAGCTCGGCGCCGACCGAGACGCACGTGGAGAAGAAGGCCGACGTGGTGAAGGAGGCGCCGAAGCAGGTGCACTCGTCCACAGAGCTGCTGGAGTTTGTCCACGGCAAGGCCGCCGACGCGCCGCTGTGCTTCACCTGCGGTACGAAGATGCGGCCGGCCGGCAGCTGCTACGTCTGCGAGGGATGCGGCAGCACGAGCGGCTGCAGCTGACAGAACGCCGGCGCCGGAAGGCGTGATCGTGGGGAGCCGACGGAGGTCGGCTCCCCACGTCGTGTCTGGCGCAGAGCCGCGCGAGGAAGTGGGTAGAGGTCCCCCTTGCCGGACCGGATCGCCTTGGCGACAGTGGCTCATGTGTTGACCGGAAGCCTTGTCACGTTGCGCCCGATCGAGCCGGATGACTATCCGACCCTTTCGGACCACGCGAACGACGTGGAGCTGCGGCTTCTCGTCGGCGGCACGCCGCCCCTGCCGTCGCCGCAGGCGTCGATCGCGGCGCTGTACGAGCGCCGCCAGCAGGATCCCGACGAGGTCAACTTCGCGATCACCGCCAACGACCAGGCGGGGAAGCTCATCGGCCAGTGTGGCCTGTTCCGCCACGACCACGTCGCCCACACCGCCGAGGTCGGCGTCACGATCGGCGACCGCGCCTACTGGGGACGCGGCTACGGGCGCGAGGTCGTGTCGTTGCTGGTGGTGTACGCGTTCCAGGTGCGCAACCTGCGCAAGGTGCACCTGTCGGTGCTGGCGACGAACGAGCGCGCCATCCGGGCGTACCTCGCCGCGGGCTTCGCCGAGGAGGGGCGGCGCCGGCAGCACGTCTGGAACGACGGTGCGTACACGGATGTGGTCCTGATGGGACGTTTCCGCGACGAGGACGCCTGACAGCGTTGCGCCCATGGTCATGCCACGGATTCGTCGGGCTGCGGCCGATCCTCGACCGCATCCCTGCACCGTGTTGCGGGCCGTGCCAGGGCCTGGACCGCGAGGGGATCCGCCTGGCCGATCGCGGTCAGCACACGCTCGACGACGTCGGGCCGGCAGCCCCACGCGTCGGCCCACTCGTGCGCGAGCCGCAGGTAGGTGCCGTACTGCTCGGTGGACCAGCCGCCGCCCGTGGTCGGCCAGGCGACGTCGCACAGGTGGTTGAGCGCGGCGGCGACGAAGCGGTCGAGGATCAGCGGTTGGAGGTGCCCGGCGACGCGGTCGAATCCGCTGAAGTACAGCACCTTCGTGCCGAACGACGGCCCCAGGTACGGGATGCGGAGCCGGCCGTCCTCGTGCAGCGCGTCGTACGCGGCGATCGGTCCACCGGCGTCGTCGAGCAGGATCCCCACGGCCGCGGCGAGGCGCTCTCCGAGCGCGTCGCCGTCGACCGACGCCTCCATGAGCGGCCGGCACCGCCTCACGACGCCCCGCGCATTGGTGCCGGTGCCCCAGACTCCCGCGGCGACGTAGGTGTGGAGGGCGCCGCTGGGGTCGATCGCGCGTCGCCCGACGGCGAGGACGCGCTCGCGATCGACGCACGGCCACGCGTCGGCGACGTGTTGCTCCAGTTCATCCGGCCACAGCGACGGGTCGGGCAGGTGGGTGAGCCATCGCTCCGGGTTGTACCGGACCGGCTCGTCGAGTACCACGTCGAGGCGGTCCGGCGGATCACCGCGGAACGGAAACGGGTAGGTCACGGGGGCCTCCTGGCAGGAGAAGAAGCTCACGGAACGAACAGGGGACGGACCACCGGGTCCTCGTCCCACGCCAGCGCGTACTCGTCTGGTAGTTCGGACTCGTCCGCCCGCCGGCAGCAGCAGCGGCCCGGCAGCCGGCGAGGGAGCGGCGCCGGGCGGATCAGGTCGCTGAGGATCTCGCCGAGCGGAGGCACGGGCGAGTTGAGCAGGCCTGGCGCCTCGAGCAGCGTGCTGACGAGCGCCGACGCAAGCGGCGTCCGCCAGTTGTAGACGGTGCTGGCGTCACGGTGGTACGTGAAGGCGTCGCGAAGGTCGGCTACCCGCGTAGACACGTGGTCGGGTTCGGTGTCTACCCGCTCCACCTGCATTGTTCCGGCGCGCCAGCGGAAGCCGACCAAGTCGCCGGCCGCCACCTCGGGGAGCCAGCCCTCCGGACCTACGAGTACGGGTGATCGACTGCGGCTCAGCTCCGCCGGGCGCAGCATGCCGCCGGACGCGAGCGGCACGCCGTGGCCTATCAACGGCAGGAATGGGAAGAGGTCGTCGCGAGGCCAGAGATCGCACCGACCACGCGGTGCGGCGCGGAGACGGTGCGTGAGGATCGTGTCGTCGAGGATCCGCGCCGCGCACGTCCACCGCCCGTCCGGCAGCGGTATTGCCACCTCAGAGTGGCCCAGCGCGGCACGGACTACGTCGTGGGGATTTCGAGCGCGTGTGGCCCCAGCCTTCGAGGCTGCGTCGGCTACCTGGGCAAGAGTGCATACTCCCAGGTCGCGCACGGTCTGATCGACGAAGTCGCGGAGTGTTCTCGGCATGGGGTAAGCGTGGTGGCGGGGCAAGGGGCGGCGTGGGGAACGTCCACAGGCGCGGTTCTGTCCACAGATCGTGCCGACCCCCTTGACAAGTGGGCGGAACGCAGACATAGGACCACTGTGTACTCACGCTCCGCGACCGAGACGGTGCAAGCTGCAGCGTTTCGGGAAGTTATAGACATAAGCATTCAGCCCGATCTATCGTTGGGCGCCCACAGGTCAGATGCCTTCTGACACGGCGTTCGTGCGGGAACGGCTTACGGAGGGCTATTCCCCGAGGAGGGAACAGATGGCTGAGAGCCCGACCCCGCGCCCCACCTGGATTCGGCCCGACTTCGAGCAGTTCGAGACGGCCCCCGAGGTGACCGACTACGCGATGCGGCTGCCGTAAGCCGAATAGGCCGGCCCGTCCGGTCCGTTCGACGCGGTTCACGCCTGTCCCGGCCCGTACGGCCGGGGCAGGCAGATCGCTGCTGGTCAGGTCCCACCGCGCCCAGGGGAGTCGGAGTGTTCACGCAGGAGAAGGTCCAGACTGATCAGCCGCGCGAGACGAGCGACTTCGTCGCCGAGTTACGCGCACTCTCCAACCGGTACTGGGACGGGCACCCCTTTCACGCCCGGCTACACGCGGGCGAACTGAACGAGCGAGAACTCCGCATCTGGGCCGCCAACCGCTGGTACTACCAGCAGTGCCTGCCGCAGAAGGACGGGGCGATCCTCAGCAACTGCCCGGTGCCGGCGGTGCGGCGGGTCTGGATCGACCGCATCCTCTACCACGACGGCCGCATCGCGGGCGAAGGCGGCATGGCGAAGTGGCTCCACCTCGCCGAAGCCGTCGGACTGACCCGCGAGGAGGTGCTGGACCAGCGCCACATCGTCCCAGGCGTACGGTTCGCGGTCGACGCCTACGTCACGTTTGCGCGCACCCGCCCGTGGACCGAGGCCGTCGCCTCCGGGCTCACCGAGATGTTCTCGCCCGACCTGATGAAGCGGCGTCTCGGCGCGATGCTCGAGAAGTACCCGTGGATCAGCCGTGACGGCCTCGCGTACTTCGAGTCGCGGATCGGCGTCACCACGGCGGACGGCATCAAGGCGCTCGACCTGGTCGTGGAGTACTGCACGACACGTGACCAGCAGGACGCGGCCATCGACGCGCTGAAGTTCAAGTGCGACGTGCTGTGGAGCATGCTCGACGCGATCGACGCCGCTTGCCGGGAAGCCAGAGCCTGATCGTGGCGGCGATCACCGCCGGTTCCCGCCCGCGGCTGCGGCGCGGCGTCCGGCTCGTCTTCGATGCCACCCGGGGGACGCGCGTGCTGCTTTACCCCGAAGGCGTCATCGTCCCCAACGAGACCGCCGCCGAAGTGCTCGGCCGCTGTGACGGGGTGGCCACAGTCGGCGCGATCACCGCCGAGCTGGCCGCGCAGTACGACGGTGTGCAGGCGGAGGACGTGATCGCGCTCCTCACCCGGCTCGCCGAACGCCGCTTCGTCGACGTCGGCGACGAGCCCAGGCCCGACTCCGACGGCGCCCGCCCCTCCGAGACCGCGTCGGCCGACAGCGCCAACCCGGCAGACAGCACCAACCCCACCAGCTCAGATCCAGCCCGCACCGACACACACCCAGGCGTTACCCACCCCGCCGGCATCGCGCCCGCCGACGCTGCACCGGCCGCAGAGGGGGACCCGCGATGACCAGCCCGCCGCTCGGCCTGCTCGCCGAACTCACCTACCGTTGCCCGCTCCACTGCGCGTACTGCTCCAACCCAGTGAATCTGTCGGACTACCGCGACGAACTCACCACCGCGCAGTGGGCCGATGTGTTCACCCAGGCTCGTGACCTGGGCGTCCTGCAGCTCCACCTGTCCGGCGGCGAGCCGATGGCGCGCACGGACCTGCTCGAGCTCGTCACCCACGCGCACGGGCTCGGGCTCTACCTCAACCTGGTCACCGCTGCCCTGTCGCTCACCGACGAGACCGCCGCACAGCTCGCGGCAGCCGGGCTCGACCACGTCCAGATCAGCGTGCAGGACGCCGACCCGGTCAGCGCGAACGCGATCGCCGGCGTCCGCGGACACGACCGGAAGCTGGCCGCGGCGAGAGCGGTGAAGGCGCTGGGCCTCCCGCTGACCGCGAACGTGGTGCTGCACCGCGGCAACCTCGACCGCATCGCCGAGATCATCGACCTGGCCGAGGCGATGGGCGCGGACCGGCTGGAGCTGGCGAACACCCAGTACTACGGCTGGGGGCTGCTCAACCGCAACGCGCTCATGCCGAGCCGGCAGCAACTCGACCACGCCCAGGCTGTCGCGACCGAGGCCAGGCGCAGGCTCGCGGACAAGATGACGATCGTCTACATCGTCGCCGACTACCACACCGACCGGCCGAAACCGTGCATGAACGGCTGGGGTGCTCGGCAGCTCACGGTGGCGCCCAACGGCGACGTGGCGCCGTGTCCGGTGGCGGCGGTGATCCCGGATCTGAACCCCGAGAACGTCAAGAGCCGGTCCCTGAAGGAGATCTGGTACGACTCACCGTCGTTCAACCGCTTCCGCGGAACGGAGTGGATGCCCGAGCCCTGCCAGAGCTGCCCGCAGAAGGAGGTTGACTTCGGCGGGTGCCGCTGCCAGGCGTACCAGCTCACGGGCGACGCGGCGGCCACTGACCCTGTCTGCGGGCTGTCCCCGAACCGGCAGATCATCGACGACGCCCTCGCTGCCGCCGAGACCGGACCGGCGCCGGCCCCGGCGCAGTGGGCGAGCCAGGTCGTCCCGCGCAAGATCGGTAGGGTGCCCGGGTGAAGATCCGGATCCTCGGTACGGCCGCTGGCGGCGGCGCTCCACAGTGGAACTGCGCTTGCAACGCGTGCTGCGCCACCAGGTCCGGTGCCGGCCTCAGCCGCACCCAGGACTGCCTTGCCATCAGCGCGGACGGCAGCGCCTGGTACCTCGTCAACGCGTCACCGGACATCCGCGCGCAGCTCCTCGCCACCCCGGAGCTGGCACCCGGCCCGGGGCGCAGGGACACGCCGCTGCGCGGTGCGCTGCTCACGACGGCCGAGCTCGACCACGTCCTCGGGCTGGTCATGCTGCGGGAGGGAAGCGGCCTGCAGGTGTGGGCGCCCGCCGCTCCGCTCGCCGGGCTGGCCACCGGCTTCCCGCTCAAGGACGTGCTCGACCCGTACGGAAGCTGGGCCTGGAACGGGGTGACGCCCGGTGAACCGTTCACGCTCGACGGCGGCGCGCTGAGCGTCACGGCGATCGCGATCAGCACCAAGCGACCCAGGTACGCAGCAGGCATCGACGTCGCCGGTCCGTGGGTGGTGGCGTACCGGATCGCGGATCCCGCGACGGGCGGCTCCCTGCTGTACGCGCCGTGCCTGGCGACCTGGCCGGACGGGTTCGACGATCTCGTGGCCGGCGTCGACTGCGTCATCGTCGACGGCACGTTCTACAGCCCGGACGAGATGGCCGACGCCACCGGCAAGCCTCCCGCGCTCACCGGGCAGTCGCTGATGGGCCACCTGCCGATCGCGGGCGACGAGGGCAGCCTGGCCGCGCTGGGCCGCCACCCCCGTGTACGCAGGCTCTACACCCACCTGAACAACACCAACCCGGCGCAGCACCACGACTCGGCCGAGCGCGCGAAGGTCACGGCCGCGGGTGTCGAGGTGCCGGACGACGGCACGTTGCTGGAGCTGTGACCGGCTGGACGTGGGCATTGATGTCGGCATGTCGACATTGAGCTGACTGGACGGTGGTCCATCCGACGCTGGCGCAGGCACGCGACACGGTTCCATGCTGGAACTGGCGGTTGCCCGGATCCGTTGTAGGGAAGGCGATCTCGTATTGTCGTGGGTCGCGACACCGGGCAGCAGGAGGAATGCGTGATCGGCGCTGTACGACAGTCCACTGTGGCTATTGCGCTGGCCGCGATCACGGCGTTGACCAGCTGTGATGCGGTAGGGATACCGGTGGCGTCTCCGTCAGTTAGCACACCGCCGGGAACCGGGGGCAGTCCCACGGCGGCGGACCCGCAGGCGGTGGCGCGTGCGCGCGCCGATCTGGCGAAGATCCCGGTGCGCACGATCCCGGGCAAGGATCCGTCGTACGAGCGCGAGAAGTTCGGGGACGCGTGGAGCGACGCCGGCGCCGGCATCGCGTACGCGCGTAACGGCTGCGACACGCGCAACGACATTCTCCGACGCGATGCGAAGAAGGGAACGGTGCGGTTCAAGGCTGGGACGCGGAACTGCAAGGTCACCGGCGGCACCTGGTCCTCGCCGTACACCGGAGCCACGATCACCGTGGCTCGTCAGCTCGACATCGACCACATCGTGCCGCTGGCAAGGGCGTGGTCGTCCGGCGCCAAGTCGTGGCCGGCGCAGCGGCGGCTGAACTTCGCCAACGATCCGGACAATCTGCAGGCCGTCGACGCCAGCTCGAACCGGTCGAAGAGCGACCTCGGGCCGAGCGCGTGGCGGCCGCGCGCGCAGTTCCAGTGCGCATACGCCGTGGCGTACCTGCGGCCTGTGAAGAAGTACCAGTTGCCGCTTACACGCGCGGACGTAGCGGCCTTGCGCGACATGCTCGCCCGCTGCCCCTGACCCTTCGACTGTCGGACTTTTGAGGGACGGCGGGCGGCCGCGACCCTCAAAAGTCCGAAACTCGATGCGTCACGATCCGTAGCGCCGCACGATCAGGCTGAACTGCGGAACACCACGTACCGCTCTTCGACGGCCCTCTTCGGTGGACTATCCCGGTGGGCCGGCGTCGATGCGGTCGCGTGCGCTGTCCGGGTCGCCGCGCCACCAGCCGAAGGCCTCGATCCACCAGGTCAGGCCCGCTTCCGCGTATACCTGCGGCACGGCGCCACCGGCCTCGGTGCGTCCTTCGAGGGCCACGTCGAACGGCCCAGCCGCCGGATCGCGTTGCCCACGTACGTAGTCGACGATCGCCGCCAACTCGGACGGCGGCATCGTCTGCCCGAGGCCGTAGTCACGGTGCGTCGGCATCACGCCGTCCCAGCGGGCCGCGCGACGGAAGGGACGCTTCGCCGGCCACGATCCGCCGCACCACACCGGTGGCCGGGGCTGCTGCACCGGCGTGAGCGGCATCCGAACGGCGTCCATGTGGACGTAGTCGCCTTCGAACGTCGCCGGCTCGCCGGACCACAGTGCGGTGATCGCGGCAAGGCCCTCGTCGAGACGGTCGGCGCGCAGCCGCGGATCGGCGTCGTAGCCGAAGCGGGTCCACTCGTCGGCGAACGAGCCGAGTGCGGCGCCGAACACCAGCCGCCCGTCGGAGAGGACGTCGAGCGTGGCGGCCTCGGCGGCGAGCTGGCCCGGGTGCCGGCGCGCGACGGCGTTGACCATCACGCCGAAGCGGATCCGTGACGTGCGGGCCGCGATCGCGGCCGCGACCACCGTCGGGTTGGCGACCGGCCAGTCCGGCTCCCTGTAGAGCAGGTGGTCCCAGACGAAACAGCCGTCCCAGCCGGCGTCCTCGGCCCGCACCGCCAGATCGGCGAGTAACCGGGGGTCGCCGAAGATGCCGAGGTTGGGCAGACCGACCGCGTGTCGCATCACGCCTCCAGGGCAAGGACGAACGGGAGCACGGCCGCGGCGCCGGCCTGGCGCAGGAGCCGGGCGGCGACGGTGATGGTCCAGCGGCTGTCGGCGCGGTCGTCGACCAGGAGCACGACGCGGCCGTCCAGGGGGCCGACATCGGTGGGCACGGTGAACGCGTCGTGGACGGCCGCGAGCCGCTGGGCGCTGTTGGCCCTGCCCGCGCTCGTGGCCCGCACAGGCTCCAGCGCGCCGAGGTAGGGGAGCCGCCCGATCCGGGCGATTCCGGCGGCCAGCGACGTCACCAGCTGCGGTCGCGACCGGGAACCGACCGACACGACCGCGTCGGGACGCTGGTCCCACCCCCAAGCGGTGAGCACCCGCACGACGCCACCGAGCAGATCTTCGGTCACGGGCTGGTCCTCGGAGTCGGCGAACAGCGGGCGCAATCGCGTGCCCCAGCCGATGTCGGACAGTCGGGCCAGGGCGCGGCCCGGTGACGCCTGCTCGCCGGGCGGGATCTTGCCGGACAGCGGAACGTCGAGTGCGGCCATCGCGGTCGGCCAGAGCGCCCGCGGATCGACGACCACGCCGGGCTGATCCAGCCGCTGCCGCGCCGCGCCGACCGCGTCGGCGGAGACCGTTGCGGCGTACGTGGCGCCGCCGCAGTTGTCGCAGCGCCCGCACGGCGCCGCCCCAGGATCGTCGAGCTGGTGGCGAAGGAACTCCATCCGGCAGCCGCCACTGCGTACGTAGGCCCGCATCGCGTCCTGCTCGGCGCTGCGGACGGCGGCGACCCGGGCGTACCGGTCGGCGTCGTAGTGCCAGGGCTCGCCGGTGGCCGTCCAGCCGCCCTTGACCCTGCGCACGGCGCCGTCGACGTCGAGGACCTTGAGCATCATCTCCAGCCTGGTCCGGCGCAGCTCGACCCGCGGCTCCAGCGCAGCCGTCGAGAGTGGACGGTCGCTCGCGCCGAGAGCGGCGAGCACCGCACGGACCTGCAGCTCGCCCGGGAACGCCAGCGACGCGAAGTACCGCCAGATCTCCTCGTCCTCGCGTCCCGGCAGCAGGATCACGTCGGCGCGCTCCACACCGCGCCCCGCACGCCCGATCTGCTGGTAGTACGCCACCGGAGACTGCGGCGCACCGAGATGGACGACGAAGCCGAGGTCGGGCTTGTCGAACCCCATGCCCAGCGCCGACGTGGCGACCAGCGCCTTCACCTTGTTCTGGAGCAGCGCCTCCTCGGCCGCGAGCCGCTCGGCGGTGTCGGTCTGGCCGGAGTACGCGGCGACCTCGTAGCCACGTTCGCGCAGGTGGTCGGCGACCTCGCCGGCGGCGGCCACGGTGAGCGTGTAGATGATGCCGGATCCGGGCAGCTCGGCGAGGTGCTCCGCCAGCCAGCCGAGCCGCTCGGCGTGGCTCGGCAGGTCGACCACCGCCAGCCGCAGGCTCTCGCGGTCGAGCGCGCCGCGCAGCACGAGCGGATCCTCGCTGCCGAGCTGGCCGGCGACGTCGGTGACGACCCGCGCGTTCGCCGTCGCCGTCGTGGCCAGCACCGGAACCCCCGTGGACAGTTCGCCGATGAGCTGCCGCAGCCGCCGGTAGTCCGGGCGGAAGTCGTGGCCCCAGTCGGAGATGCAGTGCGCCTCGTCGACGACGAGCAGACCGCTGGTGGCGGCGAGTTCGGGCAGGACGGTGTCGCGGAAGTCCGGGTTGTTGAGCCGTTCCGGGCTGACCAGCAACACGTCGACAGCGCCCCGCCCGACGGCGTCGCGGACCGCGCCCCACTGCTCGGAGTTGGTCGAGTTGATCGTGGCCGCGTGGATGCCGGCGCGCTCGGCCGCCGCGATCTGGTTGCGCATCAGCGCCAGCAGCGGCGACACGATCACCGTGGGACCGGCGCCGGCCTCCCGCAGCAGCGCGGTGGCGACGAAGTACACCGCCGACTTGCCCCAGCCCGTGCGCTGAACGACCAGCACCCGGGACTTGTCGGACACCAGCGCCGAGATCGCCCGCCACTGGTCGTCGCGCAGGCGTGCGGTGTCCCCGGCGAGCGCCCGGAGGACACCCTCCGCACGCTCGCGCAGGTCGGCCGTCACGACGGGAGAGCCCCCTGCACCGGTCGGTCGTCCCGGACGTAGACCACCATGTCACCCACCTCGAGCTTGTCCGTGTCGGGATCGCCGAGCTGGACGACCTTCCCGCGCCGGACCAGCGCGATCACCAGGTCGTCGAGCGCGCGGGGATTCTTGCCGAGTTCCTGGCGCGTCGCCGAGCGCACCGCGAGCGCCATGCCTTCGCCGGGTGTCAGCAGGTCCTCGACGACGTCGATGATCGGCGGCGCGGTGGTGGACATTCCGAGCAGGCGGCCGGCGGTCGCGGACGACACGATGACCTGGTGCGCGCCGCTCTGCTTGAGGAGCGGCCCGTTCTCGGCCTCCCGAGCGGCCGTGACGATGCGCACCTTACCTTTGGTGAGCTGGCGGGCCGTGAGCGTGATCAACACCGCCGCCTCGTCGCTGTGCGCCGCCACGATGACGGCCTTCGCGCGTTGTACGTAGGCTTCGTTGAGGATCGCCGCGCGGGTTGCCGACCCCTCGATCACGGCCAGCCCGGCGGCGGTTGCTTGCCTGGTGGCCGCCGGGTCACGCTCGACGACCAGGATCTGCTCCTTGGGGTGACCGCTCTCCAGCAGGGCGTGGACCGCGCTCCGGCCCTTCGTGCCGTAGCCGCAGACGACGATGTGATCTTTCACGCGCTTCCTCCACCGCGTCAGGCGGATGGTGTGCCGGTACTGCTCGGTGAGAACTTCCAGGGTGGTGCCGACCAAGATGATGAGGAACAGCACCCGGGCCGGTGTGATGATCACGACGTTGACGAACCGGGCCGTCGGGGACACCGGTGTGATGTCGCCGTAGCCCGTGGTCGAGAGCGTGACCACCGCGTAGTAGAACGCATCGAGGAGGCTCAGCCCATCCTCGTTGACGTCCCGGTAGCCCTCGCGGTCGAGGTAGACCACGGTGACGATCGCCAGCACCAGGCTCAGCGCGACGGCCATTCGCAGGCTGAGAGCGCGCAGCGGCCCCGCATACCGCCGCGGGAGGTGCACCATCGCCGGGGCGAGCACCGTGTCCTGTTGAGCCACGCTGGACACCGTAGCGAGGTGGTGCGACAGGTGCGCACATCGACGCCCCCTGGGCGCGTTTCGGACAGCGACTCCGCACAACACAGGGCCGCTCCGCCGGTGAGGACGGAGCGGCCCTGTGACGCCGACCCGCCGGGTCGCCTCTCGGCGGAAGGTCGCTCGCAGCGACTGAGTTGGGACCGGGGGCCTGGATCGAGTCGACGCTGAGCACAACGGTACCCCGGCACGCGCTATTCCGGGGTGTCATCGCTGGTTGCGCGCAAAGTCGGGCGGAATGGCGACTCCCTGCTTACCCTGGAGGCGAGCTGCGGACCGGGTGCGGATTCCGCCAGGTCACCCGAGGCGCACCGCCGCGGGAGAGAACGTCACCGCCAACTCGGGCGGCGAACAGAGCGAGGTGTCCCGTGACCGATCACACACGCACGCCTCGACCGGTACTGGCTGCCAACATCGAGCGGCTGGCGGAGAGCGCCGCGGGCGGCGAACCGCACGCCCGCATGGAGCTGGCCCACGCCACGGCGGCCGCGGTCGTCGGCGCCGGTCGTGGGGACGAGCCCGGAACGTCCGTGGAGCGGGTGGTGAACCTCGCCGACACGGTCGGCCTGGAGACACTCGCCGAGCTGTGGCGCGACGCCAGCTCCGACACGCTCCCCGGCGCGTTGTGGACCCTGTACCTGCTCCGTACCTGGTGCCTCACGAACGGTGAGGAGGTCGCACGGCTGTACCGGGCCGGGCGCGGTCTCGCCCCGGTCGACGAGGTCGTGGCCGGCGTGCACGACGACGCCAGCCCGGAGGCTGTCGGCAGCCTCGCCGACTCGGTGCTCACCGGCGTCTACGGCGGTGATCTGGCGGTCGCACTGGAGCGCGGCGCCGCGTTCTTCCGCGTAGTGGCGGCCGGGCGCGAGCACCTCGCTGAGGACGGGAGCGCGGGCGCCGAGGAGCTGCTGCGCGCGGGGCGCAACAGAGCATGCGCCGACTCCCTGACCCGCGCAGCGCGTGCGTGGCGCGCCGGCACGCTGCACTGACGGCCGGGCCGCAGTAATCTGCCGGTCTGAGATCTGCCGGCCGTAGCACAGTCGTCGGCGGTCGCGCGGCGGCTGTCCACAGGGGCACCTTTGTCCACAGATCGGGTCCTGCTCATGGGCCGCGACAGCGTTCCTCGCGACGATCGGTGCCATGCCGAACACGTCAGCGCCGCTGGAGTCCCGAGTCCGCCTCGGTCGCCCGGAAGAGATCATCACAGCCATCCCGTACCTGCTGGGATTCCATCCCGAGGAGAGCGTGGTCGCCGTCGGACTCCGCGGCCGCCGGAGCCGGGTCTGCCTCACGCTCCGCTTCGACCTGCCCCAACGCGCCACACGCGATGCCGCGCCGCCTGACTCGGCGCCCTCCGAGTCGGTGCTGGCCGATCTGGTGGTGGGGCAGCTCCGCCGGGGCGGCGCGGAGCAGGCGGTGCTCGTCGTCCTCACCGAAGGCGGCGACGCGCCGATGCCCCGCCGCGAGCTGGCCACTGCGCTGAACAGCAGTCTGCGTCGGGCGCGGATCGGCGTCCGCGACCTGCTCTGCGTACGCGGCGGTCGCTGGTGGTCCTACCTGTGCGAGGAGCCGGCGTGCTGCCCGCCCGATGGGCGGCCGGTCCCAGACGGCGCACCGGACGCCCTCGTCGCGGCGATGGTCGTCGAGGGGCGGGTGGTGCACGCGGGCCGCGACGAGCTGGCGGCCACCGTGGCGGCGACTGCCCCGCGGCGACGAGGCCACCTGGCTGCGCTGCTTCGCCGACGCCGAGAAGCAGCACCGGCAGCGGGCTGTCCCGGCGATCGCGCGGCACACAGTGCTCGGTGAGATCGAGACCGCGGTGCGGGCGCGGGCCGAGGCGTCGAGCCATCTCGCGGACGAGGACGCCGCCCGGTTCTGCGTCGCGCTCACCGAACTTGAACTGCGCGACGCCTGCCTGCGCTGGCTCGACGGGCCGCTCGCCGACGCTGCCGAGTCGCTGTGGCGCGAGCTGGCCCGGGCTGCTGTGGCGCCGTACGCGGCGGCGCCGGCGACCCTCCTTGGGTTGCATGCCTATGCCCGGGGCGACGGCACGCTCGCACAGATCTGCCTGGACAGGGCACTCGCCGACGACCCGGTCTACACCCTGGCGCTGCTCGTGCGGGAAGGGCTCGACGAGGGCATCCCACCTGCGGAGATCCGGAAACTCGCCGCCTGCGTGGAGGCGGCGGAGGCGGATGCGTGATGATGGGCGACCACACCGGGCCGGACCAGCCCGTGCCGGACCAGCCCGTGCCGGGCAACACCGCACCACGCCGCACCGCTCGCCGCCGAAAAAGGGGACCCGCCGATGCGAGGCCGTTCCACCGCCGCAGCCTTAGCGCTGCTCACCCTGCTCGCGGCGTGCAGCGGCGAGAAGGACGAGAACCGGGGGAAGGCGTCCGACACCCGGGCCGAAGCCGCCGACGAGGCGTCGATCACCGCGGCCACCGGCGCGGGCGACCCGTCGCCGGAGCCGTCCCCGACCGGGCCGCTGGTGGAGGTCCCGCCGGCCGCGTCGGCCGGTGGGCTGTGCCGCAAGATCTCCTACAGTCAGGTCGTTCGGGCGCTGGACGTGCGGTTCGACGTGGCGGCGGCGAGCGGCGAAGCCGGTGCGACCCAGGTGTGCGTGCTGCAACGAGTCGGGTCGAGCGCGCCGGACCTCACGCTGTCCCGGATCCCCCTCGACAAGCCGGACCCGGAGGCCGAGCCCGAGCCCGGTACCAAGCCGGAGACCCCCGAGGACGCGTTCAAGGCCGACTACCAGCCGGAGGGCGCGAAGAAGGTCACGGGGCTGGGCAAGGCCGCGTACAGCCGGGTGGTCTCCGGCACGGACGGTGGCGGCGCGCTGGTCGAGATCGGCTGGCTCGCCGCGGAATCGGTCGACACGCTCGTCTACACGACCGAGCCGGGAACGGCGCCGGCCGAGGCGGCGAAGGATGTCGCACGCCTGGTCACGCTCGCCCGCCAGCTCGCGCGATAGCTCGATATCCCGGCATCTCCGGCCACCGGGCGACATATCGCGTGCCGGGCCTCTCAGGACCGGGGGAGCTACGCCAGGCCGCGCGCGAGCGCGATGATCCGGTCGAGCACGCGCTCGTCGCTCGTGCGCAGCCCGTCGTGCTCGAACTCGTTCGTGAGCCACACCCGCAGCTTGGGCAGCGCGGCGGCGGTCGCCTCGGCATATTCGCGCTCGACGCACATGTCATCGGCGTAGATCGACGCGGCGCACGGCACGTCGCAGGCGCGCAGTACGTCGGGGTCGTAGAGCCGCGGCCAGTCGGCGCGCTCCGCGAGCAGGTGTGCGGCGTCGCGCAGCGGTGCCAGCGCCGGATCGACGTCGAACATCCAGGGGTAGATCATCTCGCCGGTGAACAGCAGTCGCAGCGCGTCGGGCGAGAACTCGGGGTACTCGGACCGCACCCGTTCGGCCGCCCACTGCGTCGGGGCGCCCTGGGCATAGATCGCCTCGTGCAGCAACGCGTACAGCGGATTCGCGGCGAAGCTCACCGCCGCCTGCACACCGGCCAGGAACGCGTCGGACAGCGCGCCACCGCCGTCCGTGAAGGCAAGCTCCAGCAGGTAGTGCACCTGCTCGAAGCCGTTCGTCCCGCCGAACGCCATGCCAAGCTGCTGGAACCGCTGCACCGTCAGCGGGCTGCCGTCGGGCAGGAGCACGTCACGGCCGGCGAGATGGTCGGCGATCCGGCGGGCCAGCGCTCCGTCGCCGGGATACCGCGCGTAGTACGCGGCGTTCTTCGTGCGCACCCGCCGGTACGTCGCCCGGTACACGTCCTCGGCCGTTGCCTCCAGCGGCGCAAGGCCGCCCGTGATGAACGCCTCCCGCACGCCGTCGGCGGCTACCGACAGGTAGTGCAGCAGGCAGAAGCCGCCGAAGCTCTGGCCGAGCACGCTCCACGGTGTGCCGCCGGTGACACGACGCCGGATCAGTTCGGCGTCGGCCACGATCGCGTCGGCCCGGAAGTGCGCGACGTACTCGGCCTGCGCGGCCGGACCGGCGAGCCGCGCGAGGGATTGCCGAGTCGCCGGCGTGGAGAGCCCCGTGCCGCGCTGGTCGAGCAGGAGGACCCGGTACTCCCGCACCGCGCGCGCCAGCCAACCGGAGCGGGACACCGGCCGGAGCGCCGCCAGCCCGGGTCCGCCCTGGAGAAACAGCAGCCACGGCAGGTCGGCGTCGGTCTTCTCTGCCGCCACGACCTCGCGGCCGAAGACGACCAACTGCTCGCCGTCCGGGCGGTCGTGGTTGAGCGGCACCGCGAACCGGTGGTCGGTGAGGACCAGGCCGGGGACACGATGGGCGGCCTCGGGCATGAACGACCTCTCTCGTCCAGCGGCTCCTGCGCCGCACGCTAGCCCATCACCGACGCCCGCGCAGACCCGCGCCGGCCAGGTCGCCCCGCGCAGCCCCGCGCCGGCCAGGTCGCGCCCAGACCGCCCGGCGCAGCCCTGCGCCGGCTACCTGGCCGAGACGAAGACCAGGTTGGCCATTGCGTGCGGGATGCGCACCGAGGTCTCGCCGTGCGTGAGGGTGGCGTCGCCTCCGGCCCAGCTGACCGTGACCGCCGTGCCCGGCTCCACGCCCGCCTCGTGCAGCTCGTGGATCAGCAGTGTCTCCTTCTGGAGCTGCTCGCTGATACGCCGCACGACCACGGGCGCACCGCCCGGCGCGTCGACCAGCGACACCACCGGCTCGGCAGGCTCTGGCTCGGCCGAGACCGCGCCGTCGAACTCGTCGAGACCGGGGATCTTGTTGCCGTACGGCGACACGTTCGGGCGGCCGAGCAGCTCGTAGACCTTCTGCTCGACCTCCTTGCTCATCACGTGCTCCCACCGGCACGCCTCGGCATGTGCGTCCTCGTACTCGAGCCCGATGACGTTGACGAGCAGCAACTCCGCGAGCCGGTGCTTGCGCATCACGCCGACGGCGCGGTGCCGGCCGGCGGCGGTGAGCTCGAGGTGGCGGTCGCCCTCAACCGTGACCAGCCCGTCGCGCTCCATGCGTGCCACGGTCTGGCTGACGGTCGGGCCGCTCTGGTGAAGCCGTTCGGCGATGCGGGCGCGCAGCGGGACCACGCCCTCCTCTTCGAGTTCCAGGATGGTGCGCAGGTACATCTCAGTGGTGTCGATCAGGTCGCTCATGCCGTCCTCGCTCCGCTGCGGTCGGGCATGCGCTAGGTCCGCCCGTTGCCGTACCCAAAGGGATGCGTGCCCCTGGCCAAAATGTTACCCGCTGTACGCGTTTCCTTGAATCGTTCAAACCATGCCCCGGGGCGCCGCTAGGACAGCGTGACAGGCACCCGAACCAGATGCTGATCTGACCCGTCCTTCGCGGAGACGGAGTACACCTCGACCGTGCCGCGCTGCGGGCTGCCCACGCTGTACCGCACGGCCACCGAGTACCGGCCGCGGCAGCCGCTGCCGCAGGTCGCGGTGGTGAACGTAGCGGCGATCTGGGCGCCACGTGCGTCGCGGATCCGGACGCTGACCGTCGCCTCGAACACGTCCGCCGTGCCTGACACCGTCACGGGGCTGCTGACCCGCTGCCCGATCACCGGCCCTGCCACCAGGATCGGCGGCAGGTGGTCGGCGTAGTCGGCGCGGCCGAGCGGCCAGCCCGTGGCCGTACCGGCAGAGAGGAAGCCGACCTTGGTGATCGTCGGGTACTGCGTGAGCGTGTAGACCACCTGCGCCTGCCGCAGCCTGGCCAGCTCGCGCCCACCCGAGTAGAAGCCCGCCGGCAGGTTGACTGTGGCCACGCCGTCCCGGAGCGAGATGTCGAAGCTGGTACCGGCCGCGATAGGGCTCGTCACACCGGCGGCGGCCTCGGCGGCAGTGGCGCCCTGGATGAGGGTGGCGAGAGCGAGGCGGCCGGTGGCTACCGTAGTCGGGCGAGTACGCCGAGTAACGAAAAGCTTGCCGTCGCGGACCAGCCAGACGTCGAACGTGATCGTGCGGCCGCTCGTGGTGTTGCCCTTCCCGGTGCTGCCGGTCGTCGGCGTGGCGCCGCCCGTCGCGGGGGGCTGCACTCCTGGCGTGGTCGTGACCGGCTGCGACGGTGCCGGGCTGGCGGTCGTTGCGCTCGGCCGGGGTGAGGCGGTCGGCGCGCGACCGAGCGACCCGGACCGCGCCGGCCCGCACCCCGTGATCAGCACACAGGCCGCCGCGCAGACCGCGACCGACCGCGCGGCGCCACGCCGACGACGGGCAGACGGCAGGGAGGAGATCGAAGCTCGCGACTTCGTGTCACGGCAGTTCCAGGCCCGGGGAGCTGTGTTCATGGTGGGCCTCCTTCCGGCTCTTCCTGCCGCTGACGATCCGGCGCCTCCGCGACCGCCGCTTCACGGCCACGTAACGGTCGTGTCACCGGCATGACCAGGTAGAACTCCGTGCCGCCACCCGGCTCGCTGCGTACCGTCAGGTCCGCGCCGAGCAGGACCGCGTTCTCCCGAGCGATCGCCAACCCCAGGCCGCTGCCGCCCGCCGCCCGCGACGGATCGGCCTTGTAGAACCGGTCGAACAGATGGGGGAGATGCTCGGGCGCGATCCCCGGCCCGCGATCGGCCACCCGCACCTCGACCAGCGCCCCGTGCCCGATCACCTGCACCATCACGGGCGAACCCCCACGCGCGTCAACACCGCTCTGCTCAGCGCCACCATGCTCGACCGCGTTGCTCACCAGGTTCGCCAGCACGCGCTCCAACCGGCGCGCGTCCGACGTCACCGTGATGTCCGGACCGGTACGGGTCACCAGCGACTTCCAACCCCGGCTCGCCACCACCGCGTCGATCAGCGGCCCCAACGCGACCGGCTCGCAGCGGACCGCCTCCGAGCCGGCGTCCAGGCGGGAGATCTCCATCAGCTCGTCCACGAGTCGCCGCAGCCGCACGACGTCGGAGGTGAGCAGCTCGGCGGGGCGCCGCGCGTCGGGCGGCATCGCGTCGAGGTGTTCGCGCAGCAGCGACGCCGCAGCGACCAGCGCCGTCACCGGTGTCCGCAGCTCGTGCGCCACATCGGCCGTGAAGCGCCGCTCCCGGGCCTGCGCCGCCGAGAGCGCCGCGACTTTCGCCTGCAGCGCCTCCGCCATCTGGTTGAACGACGTCGCCCAGGTGCCGAACTCGTCGCCGCGACCGGCGGGCAGGCGGGTGTCCAGCAGCCCTTCCGCGATCGAGCGGGCCGCGGCGCTGGCGCGTCCCACCGGTTCGAGGGTGCGCCGGGCGAGCGTGTTGCCGACGAGCGCCGCGAGCGCCACGGTCGCGGCCCAGCCGGCGAGCAGCACCGTCCTGAGCTGGCTCAGCTCGTCGTGGATCCGGCTCTCGGTGGAGACGAAGTACAGCTCGGCGTCGGCGTTCGGTACGCGCGCCCCCACTGTGAGCAGGTCCAGCCCGTCGTGTGACACCCGCTCGAACCCCAGCTCGCCGTCCCGCACGGCCGACCGCAGCCCCGCACCCAGCGCAGGGTCGAAGCGCGGGTTGGACGCCGCGGACGTCCCACCGGACACGAGCACCACGTGCTGCCCGTTCTGCTCGAAGCTGACCAGCAGTTCCGCGCTGCGCTGAGCGTCCAGGGGGACGAACTCCTGGGTGAGCACGAGCCGGAACCGTGCCTCCGACTCCGCGCGATCCAGCGAGTCCTGCAGGCGGGCCTGCCGCACGAGCAGGAACGAACTCAACGCGAGAGCCCCCGCCGACACTCCGGCCACGAGGACGAACGCGATGGTCAACCGGCGGCGGAGCCGGCCGGGGACGACCCGCGTCGTCACGTCACACCGGATCGAGCGTGTAGCCGACGCCGCGGACCGTGCGGATCAGCCGCGGCTTGGCCGGATCGTCCTCGATCTTCGCCCGCAGCCGCTGCACCGCGACGTCCACGAGCCTGGAGTCGCCGAGGTAGTCGTAGTTCCACACGCGGTCCAGCAGGATGTCGCGGGTGAAGACCTGACCCGGCCGCCGGACCAGCTCCAGCAGCAACCGGAACTCGGTGGCAGTGAGAACGATCTCGCGCCCGGCGCGGCGCACCGACACCCGTCCGGGATCGACCTCCAGGTCGCCCACCGCGATGCGGGTCTCCTCCGGGGAAGCCGCGCCCCGGCGGACCAGCGCCCGCGCCCGCGCGACCAGCTCGGCGACCTCGAACGGCTTCCTCACGTAGTCGTCGGCGCCCGACTCCAGCCCGATGACCACGTCGATCGTGTCGGTGCGGGCGGTGACGCATGAGTATCGGCACGCGGCTCGTGCGGCGGATCTCCTTGCAGACCTCGTAGCCGTCGAGACCGGGCAGCATCACGTCGAGCACGATCAGGTCGAACGCCGTCTGCTGGGCGCGGCTCAGCCCGTCGCGGCCGTCGCCGGAGACCGTCACCCGGAACCCTGCCCGACCCAGGGCGAGGGCGGTCACCTCCCGGATGGAGGCGTCGTCCTCCACGAGCAGAACATGCCCGTCCATAGTGCTGTCAGGGTACCGCTCGGGGCCTTTTCCGTGAGGCGGAACACGTTCGCAGGGTTACCCTCCGCACACGGAGAGACCTGGGATGACAAGGGCTGGCGCGGGTAGGGCACCATAGTGTGAAGTCCGTTCCTCGCCGAGGTGGAGCAACCCCCGTGACTGCCAGTCTGACGTCCCGCTTTCCCCGCCGCCGCGCCCGCACTGTCTGGGTCGTGCCAGCCGTCGCCGCTCTTCTCGCCGTGGCCGCTTGTAGCGGCAGCGACGAGAAGAACGAGGGCAAGTCCGGCGTCACCGAAGGAGGCGGCAAGGGAGTCTCGGCCAAGTCCGACGGCCCACCGCCGCCGAAGTTCACGCTCACGCCGGCCGTCGGCACCGCCGGTGTCGCCCCCGCCAGCACGGTGGCCCTCGCCGTCGACCGCGGCAAGCTCGGCACCGTCGCCGTGCGTTCGGCGAAGGGCGACGTCATCGAGGGCGCGGTCGGCTCCGACGGTCGCTGGGTCAGCAAGGGCAAGCTGAGCTTCGGCGCCACCTACACGGTCACGGCCGCCACCGACGAGGTCGCCACGCCCACCACCGTCGGCACGTTCACCACCGCGGCCATGCCCGGTGGCAGCCAGTCGGTCCGCACCACGAGCATCCTCGGCGACGGCAAGAGCTACGGCATCGGCATGCCGATCATCTTCAAGCTGAGCAGCGCCGTCCGCACCCCGGAACAGCGCGCGGCCTACGAGAAGACGCTCACGGTCAAGTCCACGCCGTCCACCACGGGCGCCTGGGGCTGGGTCAACAGCCGCGAGCTGCACTTCCGCCCGCGCACCTTCTGGACGCCTGGCACCAAGGTGCACGTCGCCGTCGACTCCGCCGGCCGGCCCCTCGGCGGCGGCAAGTGGTCGCGCACCGACATCACCGTCGACTTCAAGATCGGCGCGTCCCGCCAGATGAAGGTCAACTCGGCCACGAAGCAGATGCAGGTCCTCGAGGGCGGCAAGGTCGTCCGCACGATCCCGGTCAGCCTCGGCAGGCCCAAGTTCCCGTCGAGTAGCGGCACGATGGTCGTCATCGACAAGCGCCCCGAGGCCATGTTCGACTCCTCCACCTATGGCCTCGCGGTCGACTCGCCCGACGGTTACCGCACCAAGGTGCAGTTCCCGATCCGCGTCACCTGGGGCGGCCAGTTCATCCACTCCGCGCCGTGGTCGGTCCGCGACCAGGGCCGGCGCAATGTGTCCCACGGCTGCATCAACGTCGCGCCCGCCCACGCCAAGTGGCTCTACGACCGCGTCCGCGTCGGCGACCCCGTCATCGTCAGCGGAACCGAGGCGCGGCTGAAGGCCGGCGACGGCTGGACAGCCTGGTCGGTGAGCTTCGACAACTGGCTCTCCAACTCCGCCACCGGCGCCAAGACCACGTAGCGGGCGGCCCGCCCAGGCACCACGCTCGCGGCGTTCTCGTCGGCTCACGGGCCTTCAAGCCCGCTTCGCCTCCATCCGCCTTGCGATCGCGGCACCTGGGCGGGCTCCAGGTCTAGATCAAGAGCTTCGAACCGTTGACTAGTTACGGCCGTCGCGGGCCGTCCTTGCGGGCGGCGGGTTGGCGTGGTCGTCGGCGCCCCCGCGCGGTACCGCCGCCCCACCCCTTCGCCGAAACGGACTTTACGGGTATCCGTGCTTACAACGGGCGCCGATGCCCCTAATTGTCCCGCAAGTCTGTTTCCGCGCGCGTGACCACCGCAGGCAGGCGCCGGCGGGAGCGGGCCAGCTCCGCATAGCCTGCCCGCCCGCCAGCGGGTCAGCGACGCGCGGCCGGCACGCTCACCCGCGCCACGTTGACGCCTGACACGTCCACCGACAGCGTGCCCGGTCCCGCGTCGGCCACGCGGTAGGTGGTCGACAGCGTCAGCGACTCACCCGGCCACAGCGTCACGTAGTTGTCCGTCCAGGTCGCAGGCAACACGCGCTTGCCGTCGGCACGCCGCAGCACCGCGTCGACGAAGAACGCCGGCGCAGGCCCGGTCCCCGTGTTCCGCAGCGTCACCGTCGTGGTCGCGTTCTCACCGGTCCGCTGGGTCGAGGCCGTGGCCGACACTGTCGCCGGCGCCAGCCCGGTCAGCGACTGCAGATCGGCGTAGCTGGTCACCGGCGTGTGGTACCAGGTCGAGCCGCCCCAGTTGAGCGTGTCCGGCCTGGTCGACAGCCAGTACACGTTGCGGTCCGTCTCGGCGCCGCCCGCGCTGGTCGTGAGCTTCACCAGGTACGCCGTCGAGAGCCCGGACAGCTGCGGGATCGTCACCGGCCGCACCGTTCCCAGCGCTGGTGCGGTCACGCCGGTGACGGTGCGGGTGAACTTCTCGGTGCCGTCGAGGTTGTAGACCTGGGCGGTGACGGTGAGCCCGGTCCGTGCGGTGGCGGAGTTGTTGACGACCACCACCGTCCGGTCGTCGTAGCTGTACTGGACGTGGACGGCGCCGTTGGCCTTGCGTGCCCCGTACGAGCCTGCGTCCGCGGTGAGATTGTGGTCGTAGAGGTGCCAGGTGAGGGCCGGCCACGCGTTGTTGAGCATCCAGTACACGAGCCCGGTGGTGCGCGAGGAGTCGGTGGCGTCGCGCCGCTCGCCGTACGCCTCGAACTGGGCCCGGATCGACTCGTAGTTGGCGAGCTGCGCCTTGCGCACGTAGTCCTCCAGGCTGGTCGCGGTGCCGTACCTGCTGGCCAGAGCCTTGTTGTAGATGCTGAGGCTCTCGAACTGCGAGCCGGGGCGCGCCGCGTGGTAGTGCTTCGCGTTGGGCTCCCGCCACAGCCGGTCCAGTTCGGCGGGGCTCATCATGGCGCGCAGGCTGTCCAGGCCGGGCACGCTCGGGCCGGCGCTCAGCTCGGACGCGAACCCGTACGCGGCGCCGAGGCGCTGGTCGTACCAGTAGTTCGGCGGCACCCAGTCGTACGGGCCGTCCATCTTCATGCCCGACGAGCCGAGCACCGGCGAGCTGCGCCGCGACGCCGACGACACGATCGGGTGCGGCCACTCGGCCCGCTTCAGCGCGTCGAGATAGCCGGCCTCGGCGCGGGCGGGCGGGGCGAAGTCACTGCCGATGAGGAATGCGGCGATGCTCGGGTGGTTGCGGATGCGCTCGGCGGCGGCGAACATCGACGCGGCCGCGGTGCGGTGATCCTCGTCGTTCCAGTTGCCGTAGCGCTCCCACTTGTTGCAGCACTCCCAGCCGGGCAGCAGAAGGAGCCCGTACCGGTCGGCGAGGTCGTAGAACTCGTCGTGTTCGAGCTTGCCCTCCATCCGGATCATGTTCAGGCCGAGGTCACGCGTGAGCCGCAGCTGGTCCTCCAGACGGCGTGCGTCGTAGCGGAGGAACATGTCGGACGCCCAGCCGCCGCCTCGCAGCAGCACAGGCCTGCCGTTGACGGTGAACTGCCGGTACCCGTTGCGGTCCAGTGTGGACGCGAGGTCGCGGAACCCGAACGTGGTGGACGCCGTGTCGGACGGCTGCTGTCCCAGCAGGCCGGCCGTGAGCCGCAGCTCGTACAGCGGCTGCGCGCCCATCCCGGCCGGCCACCACAACTCGACCTCGGCGAGGCGCAGCTGCGGGGTGTCCGCCGGTGTGAACGCGACCGTGCGCCGCTCACCCGCAGCCAGGGCGACCTGTCGGCTGAACGTGACCGGTCCGATCGTGCCCGCGACGGTCGTGCTGACCGGTGTGCTCGCGTGGTTGGCCACGTCGACCTTCACCGCGACGTCGGCTCCGCGCCGTGACGGCATCGCCAGCTTCGTCTGCACCCGAGGTTTGGCGAGCGAGACCGGACCGGTGCGGTGCAGCGTGACGTGCTGCCAGATGCCCATGTTGTTGTCGGGCGGGTACGGGTTCCAGTCGATCCAGCCGATCGTGAAGTCGCGGTTCGCGTCCGCCGGGTAGACCTTGATCGCCAGCCCGTTCCGGCCGGGACGCAGCGCGCGGCTGACGTCGATCTCGGTGGCGTTGTGGGATCCGGCGAGCGTGGTGAGGCGGGTGCCGTTGAGCCACACGTCGGCCTTGGAGGTGACACCGGCGACCCGCAGCGTGGTGTGCTGGCTGCTCGCGTCGGCGACGATGGTCTCCCGGTACCACCAGGGCACCTGGAACGGCGCCTTGTCGACCTTCTGCAGGTTGGTCGAGTAGAACAGGTCGGCGGGGTGGCGACCGTTCTCGATCAGTCCCGCCATCACGGTCGAGCGGGGGCTGACCCGGTACCAGCCGGCGGGGTCGTAGTCGGGGCGGGAGAGCACGTCGCCCCCGGCCGTGGCGACCGCCGACGACTGCAGGTGCCAGCCAGCGATCGGGGTCTGGGCGTGCGGCGGCGCGAACGTGCCCGCGTGCGCGGCCGCCCTGTCGATCGCGGGCGGTGCGAACGCAGTCAGCCCGAGTAGGAGAAGCGCTGCCGCCGCTGGTCTGATCCGTCCGTGCATGCCGATCACCTCTCGGCGGGAGGACAATAGTTAGGAGCCTTAACTAATAGGCTCGATCTCACCTTATCGAGGATTTCGCCTATTTCGCCCTACTTTCGTCAGGCGGAATGTCGTGCCGCCAGCGAGCGCCGCGGCCCTGGCAACTGTCGGGGAAATGGCGGCATCCTGCGCCCGGTTTCAGGACCACTGCCCCGACAGTCCGTTTGCCCCGGCTGGCGCGGTGGAGGGTGGCGCGGCGGGGGCGCTGGTCCGCCACACCGGCCCGGACGGCGCAAGCTCGCCAACCAGCCGGGCGTAGCGGATGAAGGGTTTAGGTCTTTCGCGCCCGCTACGGTTAGCGGGTGGAGAGCGGCGCGGCCCGGACTGGCCGGAAACGGTTCCTGACCAGGGCGATGGTGGTGCGCGCCGGTCTGACCGTGGTCGAGGCCGAGGGCCTGGACGCCGTGACGATCCGGCGGGTCGCCGCCGAACTCGGCGCCGCGCCGATGGCGCTGTACCGGCACGTCGCCGACAAGCGCGAGCTGGTCTTCGCGATGCTCGACGACATGGCGCAGCAGATCCCGCCGGCGCCGACGGAGGGTGAGCCGGTGGAGCGCCTGATCACGGGCCTGCTCACCCTGCACGACTTCCTCGCCGAGCATCTCTGGCTCGTCGAGGTGCTGATCCGCGGCGAGATGTTCTCGCCGCGCTCGCTCGACCACTTCGACCGCCTCCTCGCCATCCTCGACGGCCTCGGCTTCGATTCGCGGGAGGCCCTCGCGATCTACACGTCGCTCTGGTGGTTCCTGATCGGTCACCTCGCCACGGCCGCCTCGGCCACCCCCGACCGGGTCGCGAGCCGCCGCGCCATCGCCGCCATGGCACCCCTGGAGAACCTTCCGTACGCCGCCGCCGCGTTCGGCGGCCTCGCCGACTACGACCACGACGCGGCGTTCCGGGCCAGTTTGCGGGCATTCGTCGCGGCCCTGGTCGCTCGTTAGATTCCCGGTCTCCACCTGGGGCTATTAGGGCTGCCTTAGATCCGTATACGATGTACGCGAGCTGTCCGGCGAGCTCGCTCCGGGGCTGAGGGATCCCCGGGAAATGGAACGGGGGCGAGCCGAGGGATCCGCGTCGTGCGGGTCCCTCGGTTCGACGTTGGTCCTGCACTGTGCCGGTCGAGCTGTTCGCGTGGTGGGATAGGGCGCATGTCCGACCTGGATGAGATCACCGCCGCGGCTCCGGTCACTGTCGTGTGGGACGAGGCCCTGCTCGGTTACAACCTGGGCGACCATCCGCTCGACCCGGTCCGGGTGGAGCTGACGATCGCGCTGGCCCGTGCGCTCGGCGTGCTCGACCGCGCCAACGTCACGGTCGTGCCGCCGCCGAGCGCCGGCGAGGAGCAGTTGCGGCTGATCCACGACGCCGACTACCTCGACGCGGTCCGCAAGGCGCCGGACGACCCGTACTACCGCGGGCACGGTCTCAACACGCCGGACAACCCGGTCTTCGCGCACATGCACGACAGCTCCGCGCTGGTCACCGGCGGCAGCGTCCGCGCGGCCGAGGCGGTGTGGAGCGGCGAGGCGCTGCACGCCGCGAACATCGCCGGTGGCCTGCACCACGCGATGCGCGACCGCGCCTCCGGGTTCTGCGTCTACAACGACCCGGCTGTGGCGATCGCCAGGATGCTGGAGCTGGGCGCCGAGCGCGTGGCCTATGTGGACATCGACGTGCACCATGGCGACGGCGTCCAGGCCGCGTTCTGGGACGACCCGCGCGTCCTCACGATCAGCCTGCACGAGTCGCCGCTCTCGCTCTTCCCCGGCACCGGCTTCCCCAGCGAGGTCGGCGGCGCGGGCGCGGAGGGCAGCGCGGTCAACGTCGCGCTCCCGCCCGGCACCGGCGACGCGGGCTGGCTGCGCGCCTTCCACGCGGTCGTTCCCAGCGTGCTCCGCGGGTTCGCACCGGAGGTCCTGGTCACGCAGTGCGGGTGCGACAGCCACCGCAGCGACCCCCTCGCCGACCTGGCGCTCACCGTCGACGGCCAGCGCGCCGCGTACCTGGCGCTGCGCGCGCTGGCGCACGAGATCTGCGGCGGTCGCTGGGTCACGTTCGGCGGCGGCGGCTACGGCGTGGTCGAGGTGGTGCCGCGCGCCTGGACCCACCTGCTCGCGATCCTCACCGGCGCCCCGATCGCGCCACGCACCGCCACCCCGAACTCCTGGCGGGCGCTCGCCGCGCAGCGCCGCCCCGGTACGCGCGTGCCCACGTTCATGGGTGACGGCGTCGAGCCGTCCTGGACGCCGTGGCAGCCCGACAGCGAGCCGAACCCGCTCGACCGCGCCATCGCCTCGACCCGCCGTGCGGTGTTCCCCCTGCACGGACTCGACCCCGACGACCCGCGGGACTGACACCGTGACCGAGACTGATCACTACCCGGCGCACCGTGCCGCGGACGTGGTGCTCGCCGACGGCTCCACCGTCCACATCAGGCCGATACGGCCGGAGGACGCGCAGGCGATCGTGGCCCTCCACTCGCGGTTCTCCGAGCGCACGCGCTACCTGCGGTACTTCTCGCCGTATCCGCGCATTCCCGAGCGCGACCTGCGGCGGTTCGTCAACGTCGACCACACCGACCGCGAGGCGTACGTCGCGGCGCTCGGCGACGACCTGATCGCGGTCGGCCGGTACGAGCGACTCGACCCGGACTCCGCCGAGGTGGCGTTCGTCGTCGAGGACGCCCACCAGGGCCGCGGCGTCAGCTCGGTGCTGCTGGAGCACCTGGCGGCGGCGGCGCGCGAGGCCGGGATCCGCACGTTCGTCGCCGAGGTGCTGCCCGAGAACGGCGCGATGATGCGGATCTTCACCGACGCCGGCTACGTCGTCGACCGGCACTACGACGACGGCGTCGTCAACCTGCGCTTCGACACCGCCGAGACGGACCGCTCGATCGAGGTGGCGCGCGGCCGCGAGCAGCGCACCGAGGCCCGCTCGATCGCGCGGCTGCTGGCGCCCGGATCCGTCGCGGTCGTGGGGGCGGGGCGCCGCCCGGACAGCCTGGGCCGCACCGTCCTCGCCAACCTGCGGTCCGGCGGGTTCACCGGCGCGCTGTACCCCGTCAACCCGGCACTGTCCGACGTGGACGGCCTGCGCTGCTACCCGTCGCTCGTCGCGATCCCGGACGCCGTAGACCTCGCGGTGATCGTCGTCCCGGCGCCGGCCGTGCCGGGGGTGGTCGCGGACTGTGCCGAGAAGGGCGTCCGCGGGCTCGTCGTGATCTCCAGCGGCTTCGCCGAGACCGGTCCGGACGGCACCCGCGCCGAGCGTGAGCTGGTGGAGCTGGCCAGGGCGAACGGCGCCAGGGTGGTCGGGCCGAACTGCCTGGGCATCGGCAACACGGCGCCCGAGGTGCAGCTCAACGCCACGCTGGCGCCTAGGCTGCCCGGGCGCGGGCGGGTCGGGTTCTTCTGCCAGTCGGGCGCGCTGGGGATCGCGCTGCTGGAGCAGATCGACCGTCGCGGCATCGGCCTGTCGACGTTCGTCTCGGCGGGCAACCGCGCCGACGTCTCGGGCAACGACCTGCTGCAGTACTGGCAGGACGACCCGGCCACCGACGTCGTCCTGCTGTACCTGGAGACGTTCGGCAACCCGCGCAAGTTCGCCCGGGTGGCGCGGCGGCTGGCGCGGCGCAAGCCCGTCGTGGTGCTCAAGAGCGGCCGGGCGAGCCGCGGTCTCCAGGCGCTGTTCGAGTCGTCCGGCGTGCTCCGGGTCGACAACCTCGACCAGCTCTTCGACGTCGCACAGCTGCTGGCGTACCAGCCGCTGCCGGCGGGGCGCCGCGTGGCGATCGTCGGCAACTCCTCGGCGCTCGGCGTCCTCTCCGCCGACGCGTGCGTCGCCGCCGGCCTGGAGGTCGTCGACGGCTGGCCGGTCGACCTCGGCCCGAACGCCAGCCCGGACGTCCTGGCGGGCGCCATCCGGGATGCCGCCGCCGATCCGCGGGTGGACGCCATCCTGGTGGTCTTCATCCCGGTGCTATCCATTCCGGACACCGCCTATGCCGACGCGCTGGTGCGGTCGGCGGCCCGCGCGGACCTGCCGGTCGTCTCCACGTTCCTCGCGGCGAGCGGCGTACCTGAACGGCTCCGGCGCACGGGTGCCGACGGGTCGGCGTCGCGCGGCTCGGTGCCGTCCTACCCGTCGCCGGAGGACGCAGCGCTGGCGCTCGGCCGCGTGGCCGCGTACGCGGAGTGGCGGCGGACCCCGGGCGGCGAGCTGTCGCCGCTGCCGGGCATCGACGAGGCGGCCGCCCGCGCGGTGCTCGACCGCACGCTGGCCGCCGAGATGGCGTTCGCCGCCAGCGGCGTCACCCACATCGACCCGGTGACGCTGGAGGACGCCGACGCGGCGGCGCTGCTCGGCGCCTACGGGATCCAGGTGTGGCCGGTGCGGCGCTGTGCGGACGCTGACGAGGCTGTCGCGGCGGCGGACGAGTTCGGGTACCCGGTGGCCGTGAAGGCGGCCGACGAGGCGCTACGGCACCGCGTCGACCTCGGCGGCGTGCGGCTCGACGTCGGCTCGGCGGACGAGGTGCGCGCGGCGATCGAGGCGATCCGGGGCCGCCCCGGGTACGCCGGCGGGGGAGTGCTGGTGCAGCCGATGGCGCCGCCCGGCGTGGCGTGCGTGGTCGAGGTCGCGCAGGACTCGGCGTTCGGGCCGGTGGTCGGGTTCGGACTCGGCGGCGTCGCCACCGACCTGCTCGGCGACCGGGCGTGGCGCGCCGTGCCGCTCACCGACACCGACGCGCACGACCTCGTGCGGGCGCCGCTGGCCGCGCCGCTGCTGTTCGGCCACCGTGGCGCGACCCCTGTCGACACGGACGGACTGGAGGAGCTGCTGCTGCGGGTCGGGCTGCTGGCCGACGAGGTGCCGGAGCTGCGCGAGCTGGAGCTGAACCCCGTGATCGCGGGGGACAAGGGCCTGACCGCGCTGCACGCGACAGTGCGGGTGGCGCCGCCGACCCCGAGACCGGACGCCGGGCCACGCCGGCTGTAAAGCTTCTGCGGTTGGATTGCGGAGCGGGCTCCACAATCCAACCGCAAACCCCCGTCCTGCTAGGAGACGTAGTCCCGCAGGCGCTCGGTGCGCTCCGGCTCGCGGAGCTTCGTCATGGTGCCCTTCTCGATCTGGCGGATCCGCTCGCGGGAGAGGCCGAACTCGCGGCCGATCTCGTCGAGCGTGCGCTGCCGGCCGTCGTCCAGGCCGAAGCGCAGCCGGATCACCTCGCGCTCGCGCTCGGACAGCGTGTCCAGGACGCTGCTGACCTCGGCCTTGAGCAGGGCGTAGGAGACGTTGTCGGTGCTGGCGAACGCGTCACCGTCGGCGATGAAGTCACCGAGCTGGCTCTCGCCGTCCTCGCCGACCGTCTGGTCGAGGCTGACCGGCTCGCGGTCGTAGCCGAGGAGCTCGATCACCTTGAACGGCTCGATCTCCAGCTCGTTCGCGATCTCCACCGTCGACGGCTCGCGGCCCAGCAGCACCGAGAGGTCACGGCGTACCCGGACGAGGCGGTTGATCTGCTCGACCAGGTGGACGGGCAGCCGGATCGTGCGCGACTGGTCGGCCATCGAGCGGGTGATCGCCTGGCGGATCCACCAGGTGGCGTACGTGGAGAACTTGAAGCCCTTGGTGTAGTCGAACTTCTCGACCGCCCGGATCAGGCCCAGGTTGCCCTCCTGGATCAGGTCCAGCAGGGACATGCCCCGGCCCGTGTACCGCTTGGCGATGCTGACCACGAGGCGCAGGTTCGCCTCCAGAAGGTGGTTCTTCGCGGACTGGCCGTCGTTCGCGATCAGCTCCAGCTCCTCGCGCAGCTCCGCGGTGAGCACGAACGTGGTGGCGTGCCCGGCGAGCGCCTCGGTGGCGAAGAGCCCGGCCTCGATGCGCTTGGCGAGGTCGACCTCCTCGGCAGCGGTGAGAAGCTTGGTACGGCCGATACCGTTCAGGTACGCGCGGACCAGGTCGGCGGAGATCCCACGGTGTGGGTCGACCGGCTCGTCCATGTAGTCGATGACATCCGCGCCGATCGCTTCGTCCTGCGTGAGCGGAAGTGACACCCGGCTCGCCTCCTCATGCTGCGATGGCCCCCCGCGGGCCGTTGGTGAGAACAGACTGCCGATGAGGCCGTGAAACGGCGGTGAGGTCTTTGTGAGATCGGTGTGAAGTTTCGCGTTTTCGTTAGCCTCAAAGGCCTTTCGGGCGGCGGACTTCACCCTTTAAAACGTGATTGAGTACCATTTGTACTCGCTGTCATTCACTTCACATCCGGGCGCACACCGTATGCCGCCACTGCAAGACGTCGGACGCATCGCAGCCCGATGTTCTACGTCGCGTAGACTCTTGAGCGGGTGCGGACCTGGCGCCCACCGGGACGGAAGGTGATGCCACGTGGCTCGGCTGGGTGAGCTCGAACGCGCCGTGATGGAGGTGCTCTGGTCGGTGGAGTCGCCGCGCACCGCGCGCCAGGTCGCCGACGCGCTGCCCGACCGGGAGTTGGCCAAGACCACCGTCCTCACGGTCCTGTCGCGGCTGGAGGCGAAGGGCCGGGTCGAGCGCTGCCGGGACGGCTGGGCGCACACCTACCAGCCCACCGCCACCCGCGAGGACTACATCGCCGAGCTGATGCACGAGGCGCTGGGCGACGCCCCCGACCGCACCGCGGCCCTGGTCCGGTTCGCCGGACAGGTCAGCCCGGACGAAGCCGCCGCGCTGCAGGACGCGCTCGACGAGGCGCTACGCCGGGGGTAGGCCCGATGGTCGTCACCGTCCTCGTGCTCGCGGCGCTCGCCGTGCTCCTGCTGGGGCCGGCGCCGGAAGCACTGCGCCGGGCGAGCTGGGTGAGCCGCGAGCCGCGGGCCGCGCTGGTGCTCTGGCAGTCGCTCGGGCTGGCGGCCGGTCTCGCCGCTGTCGGCACCGCGCTCGCCCTCGGCGTCGCACCGCTGGGCGGCGACCTGCCGGCCGCGCTGGTCACCTGGGGACGCGGCGTCGCCGGCGGGGACCCCAGCGGCGGCCTCGGGCTCGGCCACTCGATGCTGCTCGGCGCCGCGCTCGGGCTGCTCGGCTGGCTGCTGGCGGTCACCTGGCTCTCGGCGTGGCGCACGTGGCGTTCCCGGCGGCACCACCGCGACCTCGTCGACCTCGTCAGCACGCCGTGGCGCGCCGGTTCGCCCGCCCGGGTCATCGACCACCCGACGGCCGCCGCGTACTGCCTGCCCGGCCACCAGTCGCGCGTCGTCGTCACCACCGGTGCCCTGGGCCTCCTCGACGACGCCGAACTCGACGCCGTGCTCGCCCACGAACAGGCGCACCTCGCCGAACGTCATGACCTGGTGATCCTGCCGTTCACCGCGTGGGCGTCGGCGCTTCCGTGGCTCGGCGGGCCGCGACGAGCACGCGAGGCCGTGCAGGAGCTGGTCGAGATGGTCGCCGACGACCGCGCCTGCGTGGGACGCGAGCGGCGGGTGCTCGCGGCGGCGCTGGCCAGGGTTGGCTCGGCCGCGGCGCCGGCGGGCGGAATGGCGTCCACGGAACACGCCCTGCTGCCGCGGGTACGGCGCCTGCTCGACCCCCCGCGGCGCTCGCGCCCTGCCAGGGGAGCGGCGTATCTGGGAGCGCTTGCTGTGCTGGTCCTGCCTACGGTGGCGCTGGTGGTTCCGGCGCTGTTCTGAGGCACGCCTGCCCCCGCGCCCCGCCCGCTTCGCGCGCGGGACCGCCCCGCACCGCCTGCCCCCGCGCCCCGCCCGCTTCGCGCGCGGGACAAACCGGACTGTTCCGGTAGTGGTCCTCAAACCGGGCGCTCGATACCGCCAAAACCCCGACAGTTGGTGACCCGTCAGTCGGCTGGGTCCCGCGGCGGCAGCAGGATCTTGTCCTCGGCGGGCTGACCGGCCTGCAGCTCGCGCCCGCGCTCGGTCTCGGCGTTGATCTCGGCGCCGAGCAGGATCAGGCAGTTCGCGATGTACAGCCAGACCAGGAAGATGACGACCGCACCGAGGCTGCCGTACGTCTTGTTGTACGAGGCGAAGTTGGCGAGGTAGACGCCGAAGCCGGCCGAGGCGATCACCGTGAGCAGCAGTGCGACCGCGCCGCCGACTGTGAACCACCGGAACCGCGGCTGCTGGACGTTCGGCGCGAACCAGTAGAGCAGTGAGAGCAGGATGCTGGCGGCCAGGAGCAGCACCGGCCACTTGCCGATCTCCCAGGCCGTCACCAGCGAATCGCCCAACCCCATCCTCTCGCCGAGCGTGCTGGCCACCGGGCCGCTCACCACAAGCCCGAGCGCGATCAGCGTCACGAAGATGAGCGCGACGAGCGTCATCCCGACCTGGATCGGCTTGAGCTTCCAGATCGGCCGCCCCTCCTCGACCCCGTACACCGCGTTCGACGCCCGGGTGAACGCGCCGATGTACCCGGACGCCGACCACAAGGCGACCGAGCAGACCGAAGCCGAGGATCGCGCCGGCGGTGTCCCGCTCGCGGACGACCTCCCGGATCGGTTCCTCCAGCGCGGCGATGGCGCCGCCCGCCCCGATGTCCTCCATGATCCCGAGCAGCGTGTCGACCGTGCGCTCACCGTTGGACACCACCCCCGCCAGGGCGACCAGCACGATGAGCGACGGGAACAGCGCGAGGACGCCGTAGTACGTGAGGGCGGCCGCCCAGTCGGTGCAGTTGTCGTCCTTGAACGACTTGGCGCTGCGCTTGATCACGCCCCACCACGTCGGTCGGGTGAGATCCGTCGGACTCGCCGGCTTCGCCGGGTGATCCGGCGGGAGGTACCCCTCGTCGGTCTGTTCTCTGGTCCCCATCGCCCGTGCCTCCTGTCGTGGCCTCCCTACCGGAGTGCCCGGTCGGAGGCCACGACATGCACGGACGTCAGAGGCTGATCGTGGGGTAGAGCGGGTGCGGGGCCAGCAGGTCGGCGGCGCGCTTGCGGGTGCCGGCCGCGACAGCGGAGTCGAGCGTGTACTTCGCCTTCGACTCGCCCGGCTGGGTCTGGGTGAGTGTGCCGGCGATCAGCTCGGCGATCTCGTCCATCTCGGCGGTGCCCAGGCCCAGCGTGGTGAGCGCCGGGGTGCCGAGGCGGATACCGGACGTGTACCAGGCGCCGTTCGGGTCCGACGGGATCGCGTTGCGGTTGGTGACGATGCCCGCGTCGAGCAGCGCCGACTCGGCCTGGCGTCCGGTGAGCCCGAAGCTGCCGACGTCCAGCAGGACGAGGTGGTTGTCGGTGCCGCCCGTGACGAGCCGCGCACCACGCTTGACCAGGCCCTCGGCGAGCGCCTTCGCGTTGTCGACGATGCGCTGCGCGTACCCGGCGAAGTCGGGGCGGCGTGCCTCGGCGAACGCCACGGCCTTGGCCGCCATCATGTGCCCGAGCGGGCCGCCGAGGACGAGCGGGCAGCCGCGGTCGACCGAGCCGGCCAGCTCGCTGTTGCACAGCACCAGGCCGCCACGAGGGCCACGCAGCGACTTGTGGGTGGTGGACGTGACGATCTGTGCGTGCGGGACCGGGTCGAAGTCGCCGGTCAGGACCTTGCCCGCGACCAGACCCGCGAAGTGCGCCATGTCGACCATGAGCGTGGCGCCCACCTCGTCGGCGATCTCGCGCATCTTGGCGAAGTTCACCAGCCGCGGGTACGCCGAGTAGCCCGCGACGATGATCAGCGGACGGAAGTCCTGCGCGGAGCGGCGCAGTTCGTCGTAGTCGAGGAGGCCGGTCTCGGGGTCGGTGCCGTAGCTGCGCTGGTGGAACATCTTGCCGGAGATGTTCGGGCGGAAACCGTGCGTGAGATGGCCACCCGCGTCGAGCGACATGCCCAACATGCGCTGCTCACCGAACGAGCGGCGCAGCGCCTCCCAGTCGGCCTCGGAGAGGTCGTTGACGTTGCGGACGCCGGCTTCCTTCAGAGCGGGTCCTTCGATGCGCTGCGCCAGGATCGCCCAGAACGCGACCAGGTTCGCGTCGATGCCCGAGTGCGGTTGCACGTAGGCGTGGTCGGCTCCGAACAGGGCCTTCGCGTGGTCGGCGGCGAGCTGCTCCACCGTGTCCACGTTCTGGCAGCCCGCATAGAACCGCCGGCCCACCGTGCCCTCGGCGTACTTGTCGCTGAACCAGTTGCCCATCGCCAGCAGCACGGCCGGCGACGCGTAGTTCTCGCTGGCGATCAGCTTCAGGTAGCTGCGCTGGTCGTCGAGCTCCTTGCCGATCGCCGCTGCCACCTGCGGCTCGACACTCGCGACGACGTCGAGAGCGCTACGGAACGCGATGGACTCCGGCGTGGATCCGGCTGCGGTCATGGTTGCCTCCTGGTCGGTTCACACTCCAGGCCCAGGCGCACGGCAACACGTCACGGTGACGGGACCGCTCCCCGATGGTGGCCCATCCCAGCGCGCCAGTCACGGCCCGCCGAGACGGTACCAACCTGCGCGCCGCGCGGCCGTCCCGGGTCCCTGCACTTCCGCGGCCCCGCCACCAGCCATACCGAACCGGGCCCCGCCCGCCCCGCTGAACCGGACAGTCCGGGAAGTGGTCCCGAGCCGGCGACTCCTGGTGGGCTCGGCGAGCCTGGCTCAATGCCGGTACTTAAGCCATCGGTATCGATGAACGGTCGGGGTTTGGCGGTATGAGGCGCCCGGTTTCAGTGCCGATCGTCCCGAGAGTCGGGTTTCGTCCGTGACGGGTGCGTGGCAGCGGGTGCTGTGCCGGCCGCTGGCGTCGACGAGACCGTCCATTGACTAATCGAGGAATATGGACACCCGGTGGCGCCGGCGAGTGCCGCCAGCGAGCCGCGACCCCGGCAACTGTCGGGGAAATGGCGGCATCCTGCGCCCGGTTTGAGGACCACTGCCCCGACAGTCCGTTTTCCTGGCGGGCCTGCGCAACCGGAGCGGCAATTCGGACAACTCCCACGCCGAACGGCCCACGACCCTTAAGTCACTGGCATTGAGTCAGACTCGCTGATCCACTAAACGTGCTACGAGTCGAGCGGGTAAGGCTGGCCTGGAGCGGCGTGGGACCACACGTCCCGGAGATACTCGTCCAGTAGCGCATCGTCGTCCTCGTCCATGAGGACATCGGTGAGTTTTTCCCAGCGCGAGGGAGTGAACTCGCCGGCCTTCATCGCCGCAGCGAATTCATCCGGGAACCAGCCAAGCGGGCCTTCGTCGACTGCGCGGGTCAGGTCGGACATGAGGACATCGTCCATCTGGAGGCAGTAGAGGCTGATCGCCTCGGTGAGCCGGTCGCTGATCACGATTGTCCTGTCACGGTCTCTTGGGATACATGGTGTAGGGGTGCCATTCCGTGCCTGATCTGCGGTACACCGCGACGATTACGGTATCGGCTGCGAAGTAGATAGGTGCGCAGCCGCGCGGGTCCGACCTGGTGCCTACGAGCGTCCATCCGTTGAGGTGCTGAGTAAGGCTTGCCCCGAAGATGTCATTCGCTCGAAAGCGGACTTGGAACGACGGAGCGCCCGATTGCTCGGCAGCAGCTCGCGCGGCGCGACCACTTTCGCTGTGCCAGATATGCGCCTCGGCGAACACGGCAGCGGCCTTGCTGGTGAAGGTCGTTGCATCTCGCCCGTACCTGTGGGTCTTTCCGGTTTCCCAGTCGGTGGTGGTTCCCGTGATCGGATCCCAGCCGTCGAGCGCTCGCCGCATCAGCACCGAATTCGGAATCTCGGCGTGGCGCCGCGCGGCGTGGCCGGCCTGGTCCATCCAGAAACTCCGCTCGTCCACGAGTCCCTTGGGCAGGCAGTTCGGGCTCGTGTAGCCGGCTTCGACGAACGCCGTCACGAGGTCGCGGGACGTGTCGGTGACCGGTACCCGCGACGGCGGTACGTCGTCCCCGCCGTGGCCGCCGCGACGGTCCGTGTCGGCTGCCGAAGGGCGGCTCAGATCGGCCAGGACGAACTGCGTCGGCGGGTTCCCGTCCGCGTCGCGTCGCGGGGCGGTGCCACGGTTACCCAGCCACGGCGCCCCGTTCGGGATCCACCACGGCACATACGGCGGTAACCGCTGCCCGTCGCCGGAAGCGGGCTGCTGCGCCGAACCGCCCCCGCCCGCAGCCTCGGGCCGTGGAGCATCCCTGTCACGGCGCGGCGGAGCATCCCTGTCACGGGGCGGCGGAGCTTCCCTGTCGCGGGGCGGTGCGGCGTCCCGGCCATCAGACGGCGGAGTACTCCCGTCGCCATCAGTCGCCGGCTCGTCCGTCACACCACCGGCCACGGCGGCACCAGACCCGCCGGCCGAGCCAGCCGCCGCGCCACTCCCGCCACTCAGCACCCGCTGCGCGAAGTGGTCCGCTGCCTGCTTGGCGTAGCCGAGTTCGGCCGCGAGGGCGTCGCACTGGCGCCCGGCCAGGTCGAGCAGTGAGACGGCGTGCCCGCGCGGCGCGGTCTGCTCCTGGGGGTCGGCCGCGACCTCCGCCGCGAACCGGCGCACGTCACCCGCATGCTGGACCAGTTGGGGCCGCAGCCTCTCCACCTCGCCCGCGATCGCGCGCAGCTCGGCGACAAGCCGTTCCAGGTCGGACGCCACGAGTCAGCGCTCGGCAGTGAGGCCGAGTTGGCGGACGGTGGCGGCGGCGCGGCGCAGGGTCAGTGACGTCTCCTGGCTACGTCCGCGGGCGGCGCCGAGGTGCTGCGTCATCGTGCGGTCCTCACGGCCCGTGGCGCCGCTGATCAGGGCATTCACGCCGGCCGAGGCGGTGCGGAGCCGGGTCTCCAGCCGGGCGACCTCGGCCGCGATTCGCTCGGTCTCGCGCGCGAGCTGTTCCGCCCTGGCCTGCCACATACCAACTCACCCCCAACCGACAACGAAAACCAGTCAACCATGGCCGGGGACGCCACGCTGAGGAGCGCAGCCCGGTGGCGTTCACACTTCGAGCAGTACCGTCCGGGGACCCACGTTCACCGACTCGACCAGCATGTGGGCGCGGAACCGTCCGGTCTCGACGGTCGCGCCGCGCCGCCGCAGCGCGTCGGCGAAGGCCGTGACGAGCGGCTCGGCCACCTCGGCCGGCGCGGCGGCGGCCCAGGTGGGGCGGCGCCCCTTGCGGGCGTCGCCGTACAACGTGAACTGGCTGACGACGAGTACCGGGGCGCGGTCGTCGGAAGCCGATCTTTCGTCGTCGAGGATCCGCAGCTCGTACACCTTGCGGGCCAGCGTCTCGGCCTTCGCGGCGGTGTCGTCGTGGGTGACGCCGACCAGCACGAGCAGCCCCTCGCCGATCGCCCCGACGACCTCACCGTCCACTGTGACCGATGCCCGCGACACCGTCTGCACGACTGCCCGCATCAGCGCGCGTCGCCAGGGAGAAGGAGCCCGCGCTCGACCAGGTGCGTCACCAGCGGCAACGCCGCTGCGGCCAGCGCCTCCGGAGAAGCCTCGTACGCAGCGGCCAGCACCGCGAGCTGGTCGCCGAGCCGGACCGTCCCGTCGCAGCCGCCGACCAGCGCCACCGTCAGCGGGTCGACCTCCTGCGCCCACCGCATCCCGCCGTCCAGCGCGAGGATCTGGGCGCCGACGTCCCACCCGTCCTCGCCGCGGGCCGCGCTCTGCTGCAGCCGCAGCTCGGGCGCCGTCACCAGCCGTGCCTGGAGCAGGTCGGCGCCGCGGAGCCAGTCCTGCCGGGAGAACCACGCCTCGACCTGCGGACCGATCGGCTGGTCGAGTGCCTGGCGTGCCTCCTCGACGTGGATCACCGGGGACTCCACACCGCTCGCCCGCAGCGTGATCAGCCCGAACCCGACGGCCTCGATCCGGTGCTCGGCGAACCAGGCGAGCCACTCGGCGGTGCGCGCGTCGGCCTCGGGACCGGCCAGCTCGCCGGCGTCGCGCAGCCACAGCGCCACGTACTGGGCGGGGTCGGCCAGCTCACGTTGCAGCACCCAGCCGTCGCAGCCGGTGCCGGCGATCCAGCCGGCGACGCGCTCGTCCCACTCCTCGCCCTCGACATGGACCCAGTTGGCGAGCAGCTGCATCCAGCCGCCGTCGTTCAGGAGCTTCGGCGCGGCGGCCACGACCTCGGCGCTCACCCCGTCGCCGGGACGTCCGGAGTCCTTGTAGGTGTGGGTCGTGCCGTGCCGGCCCCACGACGAACGGCGGGTTGGAGACCACGAGGTCGAACCGCCGGCCGGACACCGGCGCGGCCAGGTCGCCGAGCAGCAGCTCCCAGTCGAGGCCGTTGAGCGCGGCGGTGGTGGCGGCCATTCGCAGCGCGCGGGCGCTCAGGTCGGTGCCGGTGACGGTGCCCGCGTGCTGGGACAGGTGCAGCGCCTGCACGCCGCATCCGGTGCCGAGGTCGAGCGCCGTCGCCACCTGCGGGCGCACCGTCGACTGGGCAAGGGTCACCGAAGCTCCGCCGATGCCGAGCACGTGGTCCGGGTGGAGCGGGCCGGGACGGACGTCCGAGCCGAGGTCGGAGACGACCCACCAGCCCCCGTACGGGCGTAGGTCGAGCGCCGCCCGCACGCGGTCGCCGTCGCGTTCGAGCAGCCCGGCGGCGTACGCGTCACCGAGGTCCAGCGCGGCACCGGCCGCTTTCTCGGACGCCTCGCCGCCCGCGACGAACAACCGGACCAGCGTCGCGAGCGGATCGTCGCCGGCCGCGGCGTGGCGGACCATCAGCAGGTCGCCCCGGCCCAGCGCGGCGGACCCGGACTCGCCGAGGAGCCGCTCGACCCCGGACGCGGTGTAGTCGGCGGCGGCCAGCGCGGCGCGGAGCCTGTCGGTGCCGGCCTGATCGAGGAGCGGTGTGGTCACCCGCACATCCTGCCGGATAGTCCGTACCACTTGGCCCACATCGCCCGCCGCCATGGCAGGCTGCATTCATGGTCACTCTGCGTCTGGTTCAGGAGCCGTCCGCTGACGCGTTCCTCGCCGCCGATCCGCTCGCCCTGCTCATCGGCATGCTGCTCGACCAGCAGTTTCCGATGGAGCGCGCGTTCGCCGGTCCGCACCTGCTCGCGCAGCGGCTCGATCTGGACACCGAGGGCGGCGCCCGGCTCGACGCGGCAGCGATCGCCGGCGCGGACCCCGAGAAGTTCGCCGCGCTGTTCGTCGGCCCGCCGGCCGTGCACCGGTACCCGGGGGCGATGGCCGGCCGCGTGCAGGCGCTGTGTCGCCTGATCGCCGAGAAGTACGACGGCGACGCGTCCGCGCTGTGGACCACCGCGAAGGATGGCCGTGAGCTGCTCGCGCGGATCCGCGCGCTGCCCGGCTTCGGCGAGCAGAAGGCGCGGATCTTCGTCGCCCTGCTAGGCAAGCAGCTCGGCGTCCAGCCGGAGGGTTGGCGGGAGGCCGCGGGCGCCTACGGCGAGGCGGGGTCCACCCGTTCGGTGGCCGACGTGACCAGCCCCGAGACCCTCCAGAAGGTACGGGAGTTCAAGCGCGCGGCGAAGGCCGCGCAGAAGGACGGGTAGCGCTCGTGGATCCGTCGCTGTGGCCACTCTCCGCCCTGCGCCTGCGCACCGAGCACATGGAGCTGCGCCCGCCGACCGACGACGACCTGCCCGAACTCGCCGAGCTTTACCCGCACGACGTGCCGTTCGACCCGACGCTGCCGGTCGCCGAGCAGCCGGAGTGTGTCCGCTCGCGGCAGGCCGTGCTGCGGCACGTCTGGCGGTCGCGCGCGGAGCTGGAGCCGGCGGCGTGGCGGATCTGCTTCGCCGCGTACCACGACGGTGAGCTGGTGGGTCAGCAGGATCTGAAGGCCAGCGACTATCCGCGCCGCCGCATCGTCGAGAGCTCGTCGTGGATCGGCGCCCAGTTCCGCGGCCGCGGCCTGGCCAAGGCGATGCGCGCGATCGTCCTGTACCTGGCGTTCGAGGGGTTCGACGCACACGCCGCCGAGTCGGAGTCCGCCGAGGGCAACGACGCGGCGCTCGGCGTCACGCGGTCGCTCGGCTACATCCCGAGTGGCGACACGTACGCCGTGCACGAGGGGGTTGTTCAGCACATGCTCTGGTCACGGCTGACCCGTGAGCGCTGGGCGTTGCAGCGCCAGGGCTACGGCACGGGCCCGATCACGATCGAGGGCCTCGATCCCTGCCGCGAGCTGCTCGGTCTGGAGAAGTGACTCACGCGCCGTTGCCTCCGAAACGGACTTGCGGGACAAACTAGGTCACGCGCGCCCGACGTAGGCACGGCTTCCCGAAAAGTTCGTTTCGGTCCGAGTGGGGTGGCCCGGCCGCTGCATGGAGTTGCCTCCGGTGGGAGGATGGGACATCCCCTGAGGGAGGTGCTCGGCGTGAGCAGATTCCGCTCCCACCGGCAGTCGCCGGTGGTCATCACCGAGGTCGAGCCGAGCCCGGCGCAGCAGTTGCGCAGCCGGCAGATCAAGTACGCGGTGATGATGGGGATCCGTGCCGTCTGCCTGATCGTTGCTGCCGTCGTCGTGAGCATGAAGGTGCCGTTCGCGATGGTGTGGGTGGGCATCTGCATCGTCGGGATGGTGGCGCTGCCCTGGATGGCGGTGATCATCGCTAACGACCGGCCGCCGAAGAAGTCGAGCCGGTTCACCACCCGCCTGCACCGCACCCGCCCTGACCAGCCCGCCCTGCCACCGTCGCCCGAGGACAGCTAGGGCCTGTCTTCAAAGGCCGTGCCCTGCTGCGCCGGACCCAGACGACGACCCGCTGCGTTGTCGGTCCACCCGGATACAAGAAGACGTATCCGGGCGAACCTCCGCCTTGCCGGACGCCGCCTGGCCCTCGGCTCGCTACGTACGAGCCATTGAAGGCAGACCCTAGGGCCGGGCGCCCACCACCTGTGCGGCCCGCGCCCCGAGCGCCGCACCGGCACGTAGCGCGGTAGCCGGCTCCGCACCGCGCAGCCACGCCGCCAGCAGGCCCGCCGCGAACGCGTCACCCGCCCCGGTGCTGTCCACCACACGACCGACGGCGGCGGCAGGCACCGCGACCCGCTCGACGCCCGACCGCCACAGCGCACCGTCCGCGCCTCGCTTGACCACGACTGTGTTCGCGGTGGCGAGCAGCTCCTCGGCCGCCGCGTCCGGATCGTCGAGCCCGGTGAGCACGGCCGCCTCCTCGGCGTTGGCGAGCAGCAGGTCGACGCCGTCGATCCAGCGGCGGAACTCGGCCGGCCCCACCGCCCGCAGGGGTGCCGCCGACGCGGCGTCCAGCGAGATCGTGAGCCCGACCGCGCGAGCACGAGCGAGGGCGTGCAGCCCCGCGGGCCTGGTCGCCGGGTGCAGCAGCGGGTACCCGGACAGGTGCAGGTGGGTGGCGGAAAGGGCCGCGGAGAACCCCGCTTCCACGTCCTCGACGGCGAGGCGGAGGCCGGCGCCGCGGTCGGCGAGCATCGTGCGCTCGCCGTCGCCGCCGACGAGTACGACGATCATGCCTGTCGACGCGGACGGGTCCACCGTCACCGCGCATTCGACGCCCCCTGCCGCCAGCTCGATCAGGCGGTCGCGTCCGGCGGCGTCGTCGCCGACCCGCGAGACCAGCGTCACCGGGGTCTGCGTGACGCAGAGCCATGCCGCCGTGTTCGCCGCGGCGCCGCCGCCTGTGGACCGGATCGCGGCCGTCGTGTCCGAGCCGTGCGCGATCGCCGACGCCGGATGCACGACGACATCGGTGACGATGTCGCCGATGACGAGGATCCTCACGCTGACAGGGTGGGGCTGTGGTCGGCGGCGGCCACCGCGATCTGCCCGGCCAGCGCCGCGTTGCGCAGGATGATCCGGACGTTCACCGCCAGGCTCTCGCCGCTGGTGGCGCTGTGGAAGTGCGCCAGGAGGTACGGGGTGACGTCCTTGCCGGTGACGCCGTCGCGCTCGAGCCCGGCAAGGCCCTCGGTGAGCACCCGGTCGTGCAGCGCCGGGTCGAGTTGTTCTTCCACCGGCAGCGGGTTGGCGACGACGACGGCCCCCTCGGTGAGCCCGCGAGCCGCCCGCAGGACCGCCGCCACCTGCGACGGAGTCTCCACCCGCCAGTCCAGCGGGTACCCGGAGTCGGTGAGGTAGAAGCCCGGGAAGCGGTCGGTGCCGTAGCCGAGGACGGTGACCGACAGCGTCTCCAGGCGCTCCAGCGTGGCCGGCACGTCGAGGATCGATTTCACGCCCGCGCACACCACCGCGATCGGCGTGCGGGCCAGCGCCGCGAGGTCGGCGGACTCGTCGTAGGTCTGCTGGGCGTCGCGATGGACACCACCGAGGCCGCCGGTGGCGAAGACGCGGATCCCGACCCGGGCGGCGACCGCGGCCGTGCTGGCGACGGTGGTGGCGCCGTCCCCGCCGAGCGCCGCAACGACCGGCAGATCCCGCACGCTCACCTTCACGACGCCGTCCGTGAGCGCCAGCCGTTCCAGCGCCGCGTCGTCGAGCCCCACGGTGACACGCCCACCGACGACCCCGATCGTGGCCGGCACCGCACCGGATCCACGCACCGCCTCCTCGATCTCGCGTCCGACCCGCAGGTTGTCGGGGCGGGGGAGGCCGTGCGACAGGATCGTGCTCTCCAGCGCGACCACGGGACGCCCGTCCCGCAGCGCGTCCGCGACCTCGGCGGCAACAGCGATGTTGTCGTCTCTCACCGGTTCACGCTATCCCGGGAGCCTGCGCCGGATCTGCCCGGCTGGCACACTGGACCGGACGACGAGGAGAGGCAAGACACGTGAACAGCCCTGAGATCCTGGAACGCCCGGAGACGCGCGAGCAGGAGTCCACCAACGGTCCCGAGATGTTCCACTACGTGGACAAGGAAAAGATGGTGGAGAGCGCCGTGATGGGCACGTACGTCGAGGCGCTGTGCGGCGCGAAGTTCCCGGTGACGAAGGTGCCGAAGCCCGGGTCGCCGGTCTGCCCGCAGTGCAAGGACATCTTCGACTCCGACGACCTGATGGCAAACCTGTAGGGCTCGGCATTCAGACGCGGGTGACGACCCGCGCTCCCAGCCGCCGGATCGTCTCGATCGGGCGCGGCTTCGACCCGCGCGGCCAGCGCTGCTCCAGGGTGCCGTTGAGTTCGGCGCCGAGCAGCACAGCGAGCGCGATCACGTAGAAGTAGAACAGCGCCAGGATCGGCGCCGCGAGGGTGCTGAACACCAGCAGCCGGGTGGCGACCGCACTGATGTAGAGCTGCAGCAGATACGACAGCAGCAGGAACAGCACCAGCGCGAGCGCGGCGCCGGGCACCGCTCGCCGCCAGCGCAGCCGCAGCGGCGTCGCCAGGTGGTAGAACGTCGACAGGGCGACGAAGACGACGACCGCCATCACGGGCCAGTACGTCACGTGCACAGCGAGCGACGCCGCGTTCTGCCACCGCTCGGGCAGCGCCTCGACGAGCGCGCCCGGCCCGAGCACGAGCAGCGGCACCGCCACCGACCCGACCGCGAGCGCCAGCAGGTACAGCCAGAGCGCCAGGAACCGGCTGCGGATCGCGCCGCGCAGGTCACGCTGGCCGTAGGCGATCGTGATCGTGTTGACGAACGTCGAGGTGGCGGACGAGCCGGCCCACAGCGCGAGCAGGAAGCTGAGCGTGGCCACGCCGCCGCGCCCGTGCGTGAGCACCTCGGACAGCATCGGCGCCACGACCTGGTCGACCAGCGCCGGCTGCAGCACCTGCCCCGCGCCCCGGAGCAGGTGTTCCTCGATGGTGGTCATGAGGCTGGGCCCGATCCAGTCGCCGGCGTACCCGAGGAGGCCGAGCGCACCGAGCAGCAGCGGCGGCAGCGACAGGAGCTGCCAGAACGCGGACTCGGCGCTGAGCCCGAGGATGCGGTCGTGCCAGGCCTTGGCGAGCGTGGCGCCGGCGATCTCGCGGGCGACCGTGAGCCGCCGCAGAGCCCATGCGGGAGCGGCGGAGGTGGCCGGGGCAGGCTCCGCGGTGCTCGTCTGGGTGGGCAGCGTCAACATGCGAGGCACTACGGTACGTGGTGCCTCCCCGGGTTGTCGTGCCGGAATGCCTATTCTCGCCGCGTGTCTACCGAGGCGTTGCTCACTGTGCTCGACCTGGTCGGGTTGTTCGTATTCGCGCTCTCCGGCGCCTCGGCGGCGGTGGCGAAGAAGCTCGACGTGTTCGGCGTCGTCGTGCTGGGGCTCGTCGCGGCCACGGGCGGCGGCGCGATGCGGGACGTGCTGCTCGGCGCGACCCCGCCGCTGGTGCTCTCCGACTGGCGGTACCTGGCGGTCCCGGCCGTGGCGTCGGTGATCACGTTCTACTTCCACCCGCAGCTGACCAGGCTGCGCCGGCTGGTGCTGCTCTCGGACGCCGCCGGCCTGGGGCTGTTCGTCGTGGCCGGTACCCGCAAGGCCTTGGACAGCGGTGTGGCGCCGCTGGGGGCGTGCGTCGTGGGGATGCTGACCGGGATCGGCGGCGGGCTGCTCCGCGACGTCCTGCTGGGCGAGATCCCGGTCGTGTTGCGCAGGGAGATCTACGCCGTGGCGGCGCTGCTCGGCGCGATCGTGGTGGTGGTCGCCGAGCGGGTCGGCGTCGACAGCGTGGTCAGCGCGGTCACCGCCGCCGTACTCGTGTGCGGGCTGCGCCTGCTCTCGCTCGTGCGGAAATGGTCCGCGCCCGTCCCGAGGGGTGCAGGACCGAGCGGCCGGGAGCGGGGTGGCGGCACGGACGGCCGGGAGCGTGGTGTGGGCCCGAGCGTCCGGGAGCGGGGTGGCGGCACGGACGGCCGGGAGCGTGGTGTGGGCCCGAGCGGCCGGGAGCGGGGTGGCGGCACGGACGGTCGGGGCGCGCCCCGGTAGAGTGGGCCAAGCCCTCGCCGGTGCACGACCCAGGCGGGGGCGTCGTTCTGCCCGGCATCCGTGATCGGCGGGTTCCCCGCTCAGGCCTGTGCGCCGCTCCGCGAGGAAGGGAGTGCATGACCTCCGCGCCCGTCTCTGCCGATGTCCCTGTCGCCGCACCACCGCTCCGCGCCTGGCAGCGCAGAGCCCTCGTCGAGTACCTGCGCCAGGCCCCGCAGGACTTCCTCGCAGTCGCCACGCCCGGCGCCGGCAAGACCACGTTCGCGCTCCGGGTGGCCGCCGAGCTGCTCCGCGACGGCACGGTCGAGCAGGTCACCGTCGTCGCCCCCACCGACCACCTCAAGACCCAGTGGGCGCATGCCGCCGCGCAGGCCGGCATCCAGCTCGACCCGACGTTCCGCAACAGCGAGGGCGCCACGTCGCGCGACTTCCACGGTGTCGTCGTCACCTACGCGCAGGTCGGCATGCACCCGGTGCTGCACCGGCGCCGCACCATGACTCGCCGCACGCTCGTGATCCTCGACGAGATCCACCACGCCGGCGACTCCCGCAGCTGGGGCGACGGCGTCGCGCAGGCATTCGAGCCGGCGACCCGGCGGCTGGCGCTGACCGGCACTCCGTTCCGCAGCGACGCCAACCCCATCCCGTTCGTCAGCTACGAGAAGGACCGCAGCGGGCTCACCCGCTCGCGCGCCGACTCCACCTACGGGTACGCCGACGCGCTCGCCGACCGCGTCGTCCGCCCCGTGCTGTTCCTCGCGTACTCCGGAGAGATGAGCTGGCGCACCAGCGCGGGTGAGGAGCTGTCCGCCCGCCTCGGCGAGCCGCTTACGCAGGAGCAGACCGCGCACGCCTGGCGCACCGCGCTCGACCCCACCGGCGACTGGATGCCGCAGGTGCTGCGCGCCGCCGACGCCCGGCTCACCAAGGTGCGCGCAGCCGGCATGCCCGACGCGGGCGGGCTCGTGATCGCCTCCGACCACGCGGCGGCCCGCGCGTACGCGACGCTGCTGCACGCCATCACCGGCACCGCGCCCGTCGTGGTGCTGTCCGACGACAAGACCGCCAGCGCGAAGATCGGCGCGTACGCCGACTCCGAGGAACGCTGGATGGTCGCCGTCCGGATGGTCAGCGAGGGCGTCGACATCCCGCGCCTCGCCGTCGGGGTCTACGCCACCAGCGTCAACACGCCGCTGTTCTTCGCCCAGGCGGTCGGCCGGTTCGTCCGTGCGCGGCAACCGGGCGAAACGGCCAGTGTCTTCGTACCGAGCGTCCCCGTCCTGCTGCAGCACGCCAGCGAGATGGAGCTGGAGCGCGACCATGTCCTCGAACGGCCGGCGCGCGAGAAGCTCCTCGACGACGACCTCATCGCGGCGGCCAACAAGGAGGCGGACGAGGACACCGACGAGGACCGCAAGTTCATGGCCCTCGGCGCGTCCGCCCACCTCGACCAGGTCATCTACGACGGCGCCTCGTTCGGCACCGGTGCCAGCCCGGGCACGCCCGAGGAGGAGGAGTACCTCGGCCTGCCCGGCCTGCTCGCGCCCGACCAGGTCGCGACGCTGCTGGCCAAGCGCCAGTCCGACCAGCTCGCCGCCCAGAAGCGGCAGAAGCCGTCGGAGGACGCACCACCGTTGCCGCCGAAGCAGATGACTGCCTTCCAGCGACGCTCGGAGCTGCGGCGCCAGCTCAACACGCTCGTCGCCGCCCAGCACCACCGCACCAACCGGCCGCACGGGCAGATCCACGCGGAGCTGCGCAAGCTCTGCGGCGGACCGCCGAGCGCCCAAGCCAGCATCGAACAGCTGGAAGAGCGGATAGCCGCCATCCGCTCCTGGTGAGCTGGCTCCCCGCCTGAGCCGGCCCGCCTGAGCCGGCCCGCCTGAGCCGGCCCGCCTGAACGGGCCAACCGGACTTTCCGGGAAGCCGTGCCTACACCGGGCGTTACTGTCCCAGTATGTCCCGCAAGTTCGGTTCGGAATTCGGGCGGGTAGGGGCGGCGCACACGAAGAAGGCCCCGGCGGATGCCGGGGCCTTCTTCATATCTGGATGGGTTGGGATTAGTCCTCTTCGGTACGCGCGATGTTCACGGCCACCTTCTGGAGGCTTGCCGCGTACTTATTCGCGTGATGTCCGCAGAAGACGAGGTCGCCGCCGCCGGGCATGACGGCTCGGACCTTCGCCGCCGCACCGCACCGGTCGCAACGCTCGCCCGAAGGCGGCGCCGCTGTCTCGGGCGGCGGGGTGAGGGTCGGGGTCATCGGCCTCCTCCTCTGCTCTCACCGGATGGTGCTGTGGGTCGAGACGACCCGTTCGTGGTGCTCACACATCGTCCAACAGTTAGTACGTCGACATCGTTCCCAGGGACGGGAACGCGACACATGTCACATCTGCTGGAGCGGGGGCGAACACTGTGGCGCAGGTTATCTGCTACCAAGACTGCCATGTTTGGCGCGGATCGGTGGTGACACCGCGCGAATCGTCGAACACGGGGCGTCCGGGGGACGTCTGGGTCATCCGTTCGCGTACCGGACATCCGCCCCTTGGGTCACAGCCATTCGGGGTTCTACCTGCGGAAATACGGTGGAACCCCTTGCCAGCCATTCGAACACATGTTCTAACGTGAACAGATGGTGAAGTTGCGTAGGGTTCGCCGGCCGGGACGGTCGTACGACGTCTGGGAAGAGGTCCACCCCGAGCTTTGCCCGGGTTGCGGCGAGCCGTACCGGGGCGGTCATGTGGCGGTCGGCTGGCTCGCCTGCGGCTGCGACGGCGCCGAGAGGGGCGCGCACCGCACGCTCTACTGCCGCGACTGCGCCTGCGAGGTGTTCCTGCCGCCCCACCACGCGCAGCACGGGCCGGAGAAGCCGGCGGGCGGCCCCTCCGAGGAGGAGCCGCCCACCAGCGGTGCACCGGCGAGGACGATTTGATATCCCCGCCCGGTTAAAGGATGTCTGATTCAGCGGGTGTGTACGGACATCGACACATCTATCCAGGCTTCGGAACGGTCCTCGTACGTGAATCCGGTAGCTCTGAGCCGTAGATCCGCCTTGTGCCAACATCCTGCGATCCGGTCCGGCACCCGGCAATCCGGCTCGGCCTGCCAGCCGGCGCGCCGGGCGGCCGCATCGAGCCGGCGGACGGCGTCGTCTGCGCTTCCGTTGGCCGTGTACTGGACGTCCCACCGGGTAAAGGGACTTCTCTGTTTCGGGTCGGCCGCTTGAAAGGTGACCGGCGCGTACGCACGCCAATCCTCCGGAACGATCGCGGTCAACTCGGCCTTGCCCGACGCGCAGACATCCGGGCATGGCGGCTCGCGGCCGGCGAAGAGGAGTAGCGGCACGCCAACCACGGCGGTCGCCACCGCCAGCCAGACAATCAGAAGCGGCTTACGCACGAGCGCTCCCGCGTATCGACGGAGATCGTGTCGGCCGTCACAGCGTAGGGAGGCTCGGCAAGGCCCTGCCTCGGCGTTCTCAGTCCGTCGACCGGGGGTTCGCTCCCACGATCCGCAGGGCGAGCTCCGCGTAGTGGTCGCCGATGTCCTCCGGCGTCCACGTGCCCTCGTCGCGGTACCAGCGGGCGATGTCGATCCCCAGCGACAACAACGCAAGTGCCGCCATCCCTGCGTCCCTGACGTGGAAGACACCCGCGGCCACCCCGGACTCCACGAGGCGCCGCACCTCGTGGTCGATCAACTGGCGGATCTGCCGGATCTCCTCGAAGTGCTCGGGGCTGAGCGCTGCGAGCTCGTAGTTCACGATCCGGGCCCCCGTGTGCCCGCGGGCGTGGTTGATGGCGAACTGCCGCACGACGGTGACCAGCTGCTCGGCGGGGTCCTCGGACACGGCCACACCGTCGCGCACGAGCGCGAGCGTACGGTCGTGGCCGGACCGGGAGATCAGGTAGAGCAGCTCCTCCTTCGACCGGTGGTGCACGTACAGCGCCGCGGGACTCATCCCAGCCGCCGCTGCGATGTCACGGGTCGTCGTGCCGTGGAAACCCCGTTCGGCGAACGCGCGTACCGCGGCGTCGAGGAGCCGCGCGCGGGTGGCCGCCGCCCGGGGCAGGTCGGTCGTCTCGGTCATGGGCGCTTCCATCCTCTCGGTTGCGCGTTGTCTCCGGCCGGACGCCCGCGCGCTGGTGTGACCTGGGCAACGGCAGTCCGGCCGCCGGAGCTGTTGACGGAACAGGGACACCTCCTGCAGGCTTCGGCAGGAGATAAGCAAGCGCTTAGTCAGCGTAGCCGAGCAGGAGCGGGGTTCTCATGAGGGCGTGGCAGGTGGCGGAAATCGGCCAGCCGCGGGACGTGCTGCGGCTCGTCGACGTGGCCGACCCCGAGCCGGGCCCGGGGCAGCTCGTGGTCACGGTGCTGGCCGCGCCGGCCAACTTCCCCGACGTCCTGATGTGCCGGGGGGAGTACCAGGTCAAGCCGGAGCCGCCGTTCACACCGGGCGTGGAGCTCTGCGGCGAGGTGATCGCGCTCGGCGAGGGCGTCACCGGGTTCGCCGTGGGCGACCGGGTGCTGGGCGGCGCCGCGCTCCCGTACGGGGGGTTCGGCGAGCGCGCGCTGATGGACGCCGCCACGACCTTCCCTGCGCCGGTGGCGCTCGACGACGCCGAGGCTGCGGCGCTGTACATCGGGTACCAGACCGGCTGGTTCGGCCTGCACCGCCGGGCCGGGCTGCGCGCGGGCGAGACGCTGCTCGTGCACGCGGCGGCCGGCGGCGTCGGCAGCGCCGCGATCCAGCTCGGCAAGGCCGCCGGCGCACGGGTGATCGGCGTCGTCGGCGGACCGGACAAGGCCGAGGTCGCCCGCAAGCTCGGTGCCGACGTGGTGGTGGACCGCCGCGAGCATGACTTCGTCGAGGTCGTCAAGGCCGAGACCGGCGCGCGGGGCGCCGACGTCGTCTACGACCCGGTCGGCGGCGAGACCTACCAGCGCTCGACCAAGTGCATCGCCTTCGAGGGCCGGATCCTCGTCGTCGGCTTCGCCGGTGGCCAGATCCAGTCGGCCGCGCTCAACCACGCCCTGGTGAAGAACTACTCGATCGTCGGGCTGCACTGGGGCCTGTACAACCGGTACGACCCGGCGGCGGTGGCCGAATGCCACCGCGATCTCACCGCGCTGGCCGAGCGGGGAGCCGTGCGGCCGCTGGTCAGCGAGCGGCTCGCGCTGGACGAGGTTGCCGACGGCGTGCAGCGGCTCGCCGACGGTGGCACCGTCGGCCGGGTGGTGTACGTGCGGGGAGCGACTCGATGAGCGCCGAGCGCCGGGTGGACGCTGTGATCTTCGACTACGGCGGCGTGCTGACCGGACCCGTCCGCGATTCCATCGCCGCCTGGGTCGAGTCCGACGGCATCGACCCGGCGTCGTTCTCGCGCACGCTCAAGGCCTGGCTGTCCCGCGACGCCGCGGACGGTACCCCGATCCACCGGTTGGAGACGGGGGAGTTGTCGGTCGCGGAGTTCGACGCGCTGCTCGCCGCCGAACTGACGACCGTCCACGGCGACCCGGTGGACCCCGTCGGCGTGCTGCACCGGCTGTTCGCCGGATTGCGGCCGGAGCCGGAGATGTTCGCGCTGGCCGAGGACCTGCGCGACCTCGGCGTGCGGGTCGGGCTGCTGTCCAACAGCTGGGGCAACACCTATCCGCGCGAGCAGATCGATGCGCTGCTCGACCCGATCGTCATCTCTGGAGAGGTGCGGCTGCGGAAGCCGCTCGCGCCGATCTACCAGCTCACGCTCGAGCGTCTAGGGCTGCCGGCCGAGCGCGTGCTGTTCGTTGACGACGCCGAGCCCAACGTGGTCGGCGCACGGGCGGTCGGCATGGGTGCGCTACTGCACACCGATGCCGCCGCCACCAGGATGGCCCTCGCCGGGCTGATCCCCGGCCTGACCTTGCAACGACAGGAGTGACGAACATGACCACCACTACCCGCACCGCGGTCGTCACCGGCGCGGCCCGCGGCATCGGCGCCGGCGTCGCGAAGCGGCTCGCCGCGGACGGCCTGGCCGTCGCCGTCGTGGACCTGGACGAGGCAGCCGGCAAGCCGGTTGTCGAGGAGATCGAGCGCGCCGGTGGCCGGGCCGTCGCGGTCGGCATCGACGTGAGCGAGGAGCAGGCCGTGCGAGCCGGCGTCGAGCGGATCGCCCAGGAGCTTGGCGCGCCGACCGTGCTGGTCAACAACGCCGGCATCGTCCGCGACAACCTGCTGTTCAAGATGACCGCCGACGAGTGGGACGCGGTCATGAACGTGCACCTGCGCGGCTCGTTCCTGATGGCCCGCGAGGTGCAGAAGCACCAGCTGGAGGCCGGCTGGGGCCGGATCGTCAACCTGTCCAGCACCTCGGCGCTCGGCAACCGCGGTCAGGCCAACTACGCCGCGGCGAAGGCCGGGGTGCAGGGCTTCACCAAGACGCTGGCCATCGAGCTGGGCAGGTTCGGCGTCACCGTCAACGCGATCGCGCCCGGCTTCATCGAGACCGACATGACCGCTGCCACCGCCGAACGGATCGGCATGCCGTTCGAGGAGTTCAAAAAGGCCGCGGCGGCACAGATCCCGGTGGCCCGCACCGGCACGCCGGAGGACATCGCACACGCCGTGTCGTTCTTCGTCAGCGAGGGCGCCGGCTTCGTCTCCGGCCAGGTCCTCTACGTGGCGGGAGGGCCGAAGGCATGAGGGTCTTCCAGGGCATCGAGGAGCTGGAGCAGGCGGTCGGCACCCACCTCGGGTACTCCGACTGGCACACCGTCACCCAGCGGCAGATCGACACCTTCGCCGAGGCGACCGGCGACCACCAGTGGATCCACGTCGACCCGGAGAAGGCCGCGGCCGGCCCGTTCGGCGGCACCATCGCGCACGGCTACCTCACGCTGTCGCTGGTGCCGATGCTCGTCTGGCAGGTGTACGCAGTCGAGGGGGTGCGGATGGGCGTCAACTACGGCGCCAACAAGGTCCGCTTCCCCTCACCGGTGCCGGTGGACGCCAAGGTGCGGGCGGGGGTCGAGCTGCTGTCGCTGAAGCCGGGCGGCGGCGGACACCAGGTCATCGCCCGGGTCACCGTCGAGCGCGAGGGTGCGGACAAGCCGGCCTGCGTGGTCGAGACGGTCAGTGTGCTGGTGGACTGAGCTACTGAAGGAGCGGTACTGATGGACTTCCAGTTCGACGCCAAGACCGAGGAGCTGCGGGCCGGCCTGCTCGAGTTCATGGACAGCCACGTCTACCCGGCCGAGCCGGTCTTCCACGAGCAGCTCGGGCAGCTCGATGACCGGTGGGCCTGGGACTCGGTGCCGGTGCTCGCCGAGCTGCGGGCCGAGGCGCGCCGTCGCGGCCTGTGGAACCTCTTCCTCCCGGGGAAGCACGGCGCCGGGCTGACCAACCTGCAGTACGCCCCGCTTGCCGAGATCATCGGCCGCAGCGGCCACCTCGCCCCGCCTGCGCTCAACTGCTCCGCCCCCGACACCGGGAACATGGAGGTGCTGGCGCAGTTCGGCAGCGAAGCGCAGCGCAAGGAATGGCTGCAGCCGCTGCTCGAGGGGGACATCCGCTCGTCCTTCGCGATGACCGAGCCCGACGTGGCATCCTCGGACGCCACCAACATCGCCACCCGGATCCAACGGGACGGCGACGACTACGTGATCAACGGCCGCAAGTGGTGGATCAGCGGCGCGATGAACCCCAACGCCAAGATCTTCATCGTGATGGGCAAGACCGACCCGACCGCCGACCGGCACCGCCAGCAGTCGATGATCCTGGTCCCCCGCGACACCCCGGGCGTGGAGATCAAGCGCGGCATGGAGGTGCTCGGGTACGACGACCACAACCACGGCGGCCACGCCGAGCTGGAGTTCCACGACGTGCGGGTCCCCGCGGACAACCTGATCGGCGAAGAGGGCGACGGGTTCGCCATCGCCCAGGCCCGGCTCGGCCCCGGCCGGATCCACCACTGCATGCGCTCGATCGGGGTGGCCGAGCGGGCGATCGAGCTGATGTGCGCCCGAGCCGAGGAACGGGTCGCCTTCGGCAAGCCGATCTCCGAGCAGGGCGTCGTGCGCGACTGGATCGCCGAGTCCCGGGTGAAGGTCGAACAGCTGCGGCTGCTCGTGCTCAAGACCGCCTGGCTGATGGACACCGTCGGCAACAGGGGCGCGCACACCGAGATCCAGGCGATCAAGATCGCCACCCCGGCGACCGTGCAGTGGATCCTCGACAAGGCCATCCAGGTGCACGGCGCCGCCGGCCTGTCGCAGGACTTCCCACTGGCCTACGCCTACGCCCAGATCCGCACGCTGCGCTTCGCCGACGGACCCGACGAGGTGCACAAGAACGCCCTGGCCCGCCAGGAACTGCGCCGCCAGGCCACCGCACGGGAGTCACGATGACCAGAGACGAAACCGCCACGCGCGCGGACCTGCGGAGCCGGGTCGCCGACTTCCTCGCCGTGCACGATCCCGCGACGACCGACCGGCTGGAATTCCTCCGGGCGCGCTACGACGCCGGGCTGGCCTGGGTGGCCTTCCCCGAGGGGCACGGCGGGCTCGGCCTGCCGCGGGCCTTGCAGCCCGAGGTGGACCGGCTCTTCGACAGGGCCGGTGCGCCCGACAACAACCGGCGGGCCAACGGGATCGGCCTGGGCATGGCGGCGCCGACGATCCTCGCCTTCGGCACCGAGGAACAGAAGCAGCGGTTCCTCAAGCCACTGTGGACCGGCGAGGAGGTGTGGTGCCAGCTGTTCAGCGAGCCCGGCGCCGGCTCCGACCTCGCCGCCGTGGCCACCCGCGCGGTGCGCGACGGTGAGGAGTGGGTGGTCAACGGCCAGAAGGTGTGGACCTCGGGCGCCCATCACGCCCGGTTCGGGATTCTGGTCGCCCGCACCGACCCGGACGTGCCCAAGCACCGCGGCCTCACCTACTTCCTGTGCGACATGACCGTCCCCGGCGTCGACGTGCGGCCGCTGCGGCAGATCACCGGCGAGGCGGAGTTCAACGAGGTCTTCCTCGACGACGTGCGGATCCCGGACGGCCAGCGGCTCGGCGCCGAGGGGCAGGGCTGGGCGGTGGCCACGGCCACCCTCAACAACGAGCGGGTGGCCATCGGCGGGGGTGCCACCCCGCGCGAGGGCGGCATGGTCGGGGTGGTGGCGCGCGACCTGGCGCGAGCAGCCGCAGCGGCGCACCCCCGAGCTGCACGACCGGCTGCTGCGGCTGTGGGTCGAGGCGGAGGTCGCCCGGCTCACCGGCGCACGGCTGCGGCAGAAGCTGGCGCTCGGCCAGCCCGGGCCCGAGGGGGCGGCGATGAAGCTCACCTTCGCCCGGCTGAACCAGCAGCTGTCCGGCCTGGAGCTGGAGCTGCTCGGTGAGGAGGGCCTGCGCTACTCCGACTGGACCATGGTTCGGCCTGACTCGGTCGACTTCACCGGCCGTGACGCCGGCTACCGCTACCTGCGCGCCAAGGGCAACTCCATCGAGGGCGGGACGTCGGAGATCCTGCGCAACATCGTGGCCGAGCGTGTGCTCGGACTGCCCGCCGAACCGCGCGTGGACAAGGACGTCCCGTGGAAGGAGCTCCGCAAATGAGCGAGCCTCGCGAGCGAATCGATAGGTACAGCGTGCGCGAATGCGCCGCCGAGCGCAGCGAGGTGTGCAAATGAGCGAGCCTCGCGAGCGAATCGATAGGTACAGCGTGCGCGAATGCGCCGCCGAGCGCAGCGAGGTGTGTTCATGAGTGACCTCGACCTGCTCTACACCGACGTCGAGGATGACCTGCGCGCCTCCGTCCGCGGCCTGCTCGCCGACCGCTGCAAGCCGTCCGCGGTGACCGCCGTATACGACGGCGACCGGTCGCTCGTGGACGGGTTGTGGAAGGCGCTCGCCGCCGAGCTGGGCCTGGCCGGGCTGCTGGTGCCGGAGGAGCGCGGCGGGGCTGGGGCGTCGGCCCGCGAGGCGGCGGTCGTCATGGAGGAGCTGGGCCGCGCGGTGGCCCCGGTGCCGTTCCTCACCAGTGCGGTCATCGCGACTACGGTCCTGCTCGACGCCGAAGGCGATCTCCTGGCCGCGCTCGCAGCGGGGGAGCGCACCGCCGCGCTCGCCGTGCCGCTGTCGACCCCGCCCGACGGCGCCCTCCCGGCGGCGAAAGTCGACGCCGGCGGCCGGCTGACCGGCGCAATCACGAGCGTCGCCGGGGCCGTCGAGGCCGACGTGTTGCTGGTGCCGGCCGCCACCGGCGACGGCGTCGCCGTCTACGCGGTACCCGCCTCCGCCGCGGGCATCGTGCCGGTGGTCTCGCTCGACATGACCCGGCAGCTGGCCGACATCACCTTCGACGGCGTGCCCGGGGAGCTGGTCGTCGTCGACGGGGAGCCGGCCGTGCGCCGGGCGCTTCAGGCCGGGGCGGCACTGCTGGCGTCGGAGCAGCTCGGCGTCGCGCGATGGTGCCTGGAGACCACGGTCGCCTACCTCAACGACCGGCGTCAGTTCGGCCGCGTCGTCGGCGGCTTCCAGGCGCTGAAGCACCGGCTGGCCGACCTGTACACCGGCGTCGAGTCCGCGAACGCCGCCGCCCGCTACGCCGCCGCAGCCCTCGCGGTCGCCGACCCGGACGTACCGGTCGCCACAGCCGTCGCGCAGGCCTTCTGCGGCGATCTCGCGGTGACGGCGGCCGAGGAGGCGGTGCAGCTGCATGGTGGGATCGGTATGACCTGGGAGCACCCGGCGCACCTGTACCTCAAGCGCGCCAAGGCCGACCAGATCGCGCTCGGCACGCCGGGAGCCCACCGCGCCCGCCTAGCCGGCCTGATCGATCTCCGCGCGCCCTGAACGGCGGCCGACCCTGGAGTCGGCGACTGAACGGCGGCCGACCCTGGAGTCGGCGACTGAACGGCGGCCGACCCTGGAGTCGGCGACGGTCTCCGGCGACCAGGCCCAGGCATGCGACGCGACGGGCGCTGTGAACGGGCCCAGCGGCTGAGTCGGTTCGATCACCGTGGGTGTGCTGGGCGTGACGGCGGGTTGGCTGAGGGCTGGAACAGCTCGATCAGGTTGCCGGCGGGGTCAGCGAGCAGGATCTGGCGCCCGCCGGGTCCGGAGACGAGCTCGCTGCGGAAGGACAGGTCCGCGTCGCGGAGTCGGTCGATCTCGGCATCCAGGTCGTCAATGACCAGGTGGATGCGGTTGCGGCCCGGGCTGCTGGCGTCGTCGGGGGTGGCCCGGGCGCCGGAACTGGCGGGTCCGGACAGCAGCAGCCGCAGCGGGCCACGGACCACGTCGGCGAAGGCGGGTGCGGCGCTGGTGTTCAGTTGGAAGCCGAGGTGGGTGGTGTAGAAGTCGACGGCGGCCTGAACGTCGTCGACAAGGTAGCGGACGCTGGCGTACTGATCGGGCGCGGTCACGGCTCAACCTCCTTCGGGTTGGTGGTGGCGAGGACGGGCAACAGGTGCCGAACGCGGGTGTCGATGTCGGCAGCGGTGCGGGCGAAAGCGGCGTAGCCGGCCTGGTCGCCGTTGCCGGCCGCGGCGGGGTCGGGGATGCTCCAGTGCAGGCGGCGGGCATGGCCGCCGAATTCGGGACACACCTCACGGGCTTTGTCGCACAGGGTGATCACGAAGTCGAACCGGTGGCCGGTGAGCGTGTCCAGGTGCCGCGGGCGCTGAGCGGCGACATCGACGCCGAAATGGTCCCGCAGGACCCGCACCGTGTTGGGATGCAGCCGCGGTTTGGGGCGGCTGCCGGCACTGATCACCTTCACGTGGCCACCGGTGTTGCGGCGTAGCAGGGCTTCGGCGATCGGTGAGCGTGCACTGTTGCCCGTGCACACGAACAGCACCGTGAGGCGGGGTAGCCGCCAAGCGGTGACCGGCGGGTTCGGTGTGGTGCTGTCCAGGCGAAGGGCCGGGTGCAGGGCGGCGCCTGTGCCGACCAGCGCGTGGGCGCAGCGGTCCAGATCCAGGTGGTAGTAGCTGTCGCGGCCGTCGAAGCTGCTGCGGGTGGTGGTGACCAGGTCACCGTCGCGCAGCAGCCGCAAGTGGTAGGAGACGAGGTTCTGCGGATGGCCGACCAGTGCGACCAGCTCACGGACCCGAAGGTCGCTGTGGGCGAGTTCGGTCAGCAGCCGCCAGCGCAGCGGATGTCCGGCCAGGCGCACGAACGCCGGGGCGGCCTGACTCGGTGAGCCCATGACCTGAATATACATCAAGCCAGTTTGATCGGCCTCGCCTGGCGTGTGTCGTTGGTCGTCCCGACCGGCGACCGGCCGGGCCCACGGATCGTGACTCTCTCGCCCGGGGGAGACTCAGGTCATGCAGGTAAGCGCACGCGGCATGACGTTCGACGTCGATGTCGCGGGACCCGACAACGAGGCAGCGGTGTTGCTGCTGCACGGGTTCCCGCAGAACCGTTCGATGTGGCGCGACATCACGCCCCGGCTGCACGCCGCTGGGCTGCGCACGGTGGCGCCGGACCAGCGTGGCTACTCACCGGGAGCACGTCCGCGGGAGGTCGAGGCGTACCGGATCACCGAGTGCGCTGACGATGCGATCGCGCTGCTCGACGCTCTGCACATACACGCGGCTCACCTGGTCGGGCACGACTGGGGCGCGACCGCGGCCTGGTTCGCCGCGGCCCGTCACCCTGACCGGGTTCGCACCGTCACCGCTGTCTCGGTGCCGCACCCAGCCGCGTTCGCCGCGGCGTTGCGTGAGCACACCATCCAGAAACTGCGCTCTGCCTACATCGGACTGTTCAGAGTGGACGGTGCCGCCGAGACAGTACTTCGCGCTGCCGAAGGCGAGGCCATGCGCCTGATGTTTGCCGGCGCGCGCCTCGACAGCTCGCGAATCGACGACTACGTCATGCCGCTGTTGGCCCACGGAGCACTCACCGGCGCCCTGTCCTGGTACCGGGCGACATCCCTTGCCGGGCTGACCACGCTCGGGCCGATCAACCAGGCTACGACCTACGTGTGGAGCGACGGTGACATGGCGATCGACCGGACGGCGGCCAAGGGGTGCGCCGCGCACGTAACCGGACCGTACAGGTTCGTCGAACTGGCCGGCGTGACGCATTGGATCGCCGATCAGGCCCCGGGTGCGTTGGCCGATGCGATCCTCGACCGCATCGCGCCGCCGTCCAGCCCGCTCTGCTGAGCCTGTCGAGCGGTCGGTCGCGGCGGCCCTAGCCGTGCGTGGCGGTGCAGTCCAGCCGCACGGCCGCCGGGGGCACCAGGCCCAACTGCACGACCTGGCGGGGCAGGGACGCGTCGAGCACCCAGTCGGTGGCGGTGCGGATGCGGTTGCCCGGCAGCGCCAGCAGGTGGTAGCCGCGGGTGACCACCTTGGCCAGCTGGCCGCTGAGGTGCACCCCGACCGGGTTGGCGGCGGCCTGCGTGCCGCCGAGGTCCACCAGGAATCCCAGGTCGTGGTGCTTGTACGGGCGGCGTCGGCCCTGGCCGTAGGAGGCGGCGATGTTGTGGCCGGCACGTTGCCCCTGGCGCTGGGCGTGTTGGGCGGTCATGGGGGTCAGTTCGCCAGGGCGGGTCAGGTCGGGCACCGCGGCGGCGTCGCCGACGGCGTACACCTCGGGGTGCCCGGGCACGGTCAGGTACTCGTCGACGACCAGCCGGCCACGTTCGGTCTTGAGGCCCAGTTCGTCGACGAGCGGGTCGGGGCGCACGCCGACGCACCAGATCAGCGAACGGGTCGCGACGAATTCGCCGCTGGTCAGCCGGACACCCTCAGACGTGGCCTCCCGCACCGACATGCCGGTGCGCACGTCTACGCCGCGGGCGCGTAGGACCGCATCGGCGGTGCGCGACAGCTCGCGGATCCAACTCGGGCAGGATCCGCTCCGCGAGGTCGATCAGCAGCCACCGGGGACGCGCGCGCAGCCGCGGGTGCCGGGCGTACAGGACGTCGGTGTAGAGCACCCCCTGCGCGGCGACCTCGGTGCCGGTGTAACCCGCGCCGACCACGACGAAGGTGGTGCGGGCGGCCCGCACGGCAGCGGAGTCGGTCTGGTCGGCGAGCTCGATCTGCCGGGTCATGTGGTCCCGCAGGTACAGCGCCTCTGCGATGCCCCGAAAGCCGTGGGCGTGTTCATTGACGCCCGGTATGGGCAGCAGCTTGTTGACGCTGCCGACGGCGATCACGAGCCGGTCGTAGCCGCAGTCGCCGTGGCGACCATCGGGATCGACCCAGTCCACCCGCCGGGCGTCGAGGTCGATCCGGTCAGCCTCGCCGAGGATCAGGCGGACGTGGGGCAGGGTTTCCGGCAGGGAGACCGTCACCCGGCGCGGTTCGATCACACCGGCGGCGACCTCCGGCAGCAGCGGCAGGTACAGGAAGTAGTCCGTCGGATTGACCAGCGAGATCTCGGCGCGACCGCGTGACAGCCGCGACAGGGTGCGAGCGGCGTGGAAGCCGGCGAATCCGGCCCCCACGATGACGATCCTCGGCCGGGCCATGGCGATCCTCCTCCGGCTCGCCGCGCCTCACGCGACGGCACCGTGCGGGCGGGCGGTCGCGGTGCCTTCATCGGTCAGATGACTCAACCACCGACCACCCGGCTGACTCAAGCACGGGACCACGAGGGCGCGGCCACCCAAAATCGGCGCCTCAGGCAAAACTGATAGACACTCTTACTTGACATGGACTCTCGACTGAGAGCTACTATCAAATCAGACAAGCTCTCACGTGAGGAGTTCCGCGATGATCACGAACCGCCGCTGGTGGGCCCTCGGCGCACTGGTGCTCAGCCTGCTCACTATCGGATTCGACGCGACGATCCTCAACGTCGCCCTGCCCAACCTCGCCACCGCGCTCGATGCCGGCACGTCCCAGCTTCAGTGGATCATCGATGCGTACGTCCTCGTCTTCGCCGGCCTGCTGCTGCCTGCCGGCGTGCTGGGCGACCGGTACGGCCGCAAGTTGTTCCTGCTGGCCGGCCTTGGCCTGTTCGGCGGCGCGTCTGTCCTTGCCAGCTACGCCACCTCAGCCGATACGGTGATCGCCGCCCGCTCGGTCATGGGCATCGGCGCGGCGATCCTCACCCCGATCACGGCGGCGATCATCCCGACCGTGTTCCCGCCTGCGGAGCGGGCCAAGGCCATCGCGTTCATGGCCATCGGTCTGGGTGCGGGCGTGCCGCTGGGTCCCATCGTCGGCGGGTACCTGCTGGAGCACTTCTGGTGGGGCGCGGTCTTCCTGGTGAACGTCCCCGTCGTGGTTGTCGCGATGGTCGCCGTCGCCGTGCTCGTCCCGGAGTCGAAGGACCGCACGCCACGCCGGGTCGACGTGGTCGGCGGGTTGCTGTCCACCGCGGGCCTGGTCGCATTCGTCTACGCGGTCATCGCCGCTCCCGAGCACGGCTGGACCTCGGTCCGGGTGGTGGTCGGTGGCCTCGGTGGGCTCGCCCTGATCGCCGCCTTCGTAGCCTGGGAGCGTCGCGTTCGCGAGCCGATGATCGACCTGCGGCTGTTCGGTAGGCCGCGGTTCCTCTGGGGCTCGATAGCCGGGACTGTCGCGTCGTTCGGGATGTACGGCCTGCTGTTCGTCCTGCCGCTGTATCTGCAGGCGGTGCAGGGTAACGACGCCCTGGGTTCCGGCGTGCGGCTACTGCCGATGATGGGCGGCCTCATCGTCGGCGCCCGTGCGAGCGAGAAGATCGGCGCGCGGTTCGGTGCTCGCCGGCCGATCGTGGCCGGGCTCGCGCTGATCGCCGCCGGCCTGGCGGTGGGCGCGCTCACCACCGTGCACAGCGGATACGGGTACGTGGCGGCCTGGCTGACGGTGGTCGGTCTCGGCATCGGGCTGGCGCTGGCCCCGGCGATGGACGCCGTGATGGGTGAGCTGCCGCCGGAACGGACCGGCTCGGGTACCGCTGTGACCATGGCGATGCGCCAGGTCGGCGGAGCGCTCGGGGTGGCGCTGCTCGGCAGCCTCGCCTCGGCCGTGTACACCGCCCGGCTCCGCGCCGACGCCGGCCTGCCCGGCGCGGCCGGCGGGGCGGCGCGGGATTCCGTGGCCGGGGCGGTCGCGGTGGCCGAGAAGCTCGGCGACGCCGCCCTCGCGGCCGACGCTCGCGCCGCGTACGTGACAGCGATGTCCTTCGTGCTCCTCGCGTGCGCCATGGTCACCGCGGCCGGAGCCTTCGGTGTACTCGCCGGGCTCAAGGGACCGGCGGCGGCCCAGCCGGCGGCGGATGAGCCCGTCGAAGCCGCGGCCTGAAAGAATCGCAACCATGAACGGGCCTGGGCTACGGGAGTTGAAGAAGCAGCGCACGCGGGCTGCCATTCAGGGACACGCCGTGAGGCTGTTCGCCGAGCAGGGCTACGACGCGACAACTGTCGAGCAGATCGCCGCAGCGGCGGAGGTCTCGCCGGCGACGTTCTTCCGGTACTTCAAGACCAAGGAGGACGTGGTCATCGAGGATGACTACGACCCGCTCCTGGTCCAAGCACTGGAGAGCGCGCCGGAGGACCTTCCGCCGCTGCGAGCGTTGCGGTATGCGCTGCGGGCCGGGTTCAGCCAGATCCCGGAGGAGGAGCGGCGCCAGATCTACCACCGGTCCAAGCTGGTGATGTCGGTGCCGGCGCTGCGAGCCCGGTCGCTGGACAACATGGTGACGACGATGAACGTGCTCGCCCCGCCCCTGGCCCGCCGGCTCGGGCGCCCGGAGACCGATCTGGCCGTGCGCAGCTACGTGGGTGCCGTGATCGGCGCGTGGCTGGCCGTCCTGCTGGAGTGGATCGACAGCGAAGGCACTCTCGACCTCGCTGACCTGATGGATGAGGCGCTCGGCGCCCTGGAGACGGGCCTCGTCTAGAACGCCGTTCACCTGGTGGACCAGCACCCAGAGAAAACGGCCGACCTGCATAAGCGCAGGTCGCGGGCCTTCTTCCATGCGAGCCTCAGTCGAGGTAGTCGAGCACCAGGCAGGACTCTCAGCGGCATGCTAACCAGCAGAAATGCAGGTCAGATGCGAGCGTGATACCTGCAATATCGCCATGGGGTGAAGCCCCGCCCTCACGGGATGAAGAAGAAGCACTCGTGGATCTGCTGGTCGGTGCCGACGTAGGCGATGTGCTGGACGTTCTCCGGTGTCGTGTACCAGCTGGTCGGGCTCGTGCCCGGCGCCACATGCTCGTGGCCCGAGCTCGGGATGGTGTGCTCCCAGCCGGTTCTCGCCGCCGATGCGATAGAAGCACTCGTGGATCTGCTGGTCGGTGCCGACGTAGGCGATGTGCTGGACGTTCTCCGGGGTCGTGTACCAGCTGGTCGGGCTCGTGCCCTGCGCCACCGCTCGTGCCCGAAGCTCGGGATGGTGTGCTCCCAGCGTTTTCGCCGCCGATGCGATAGAAGCACTCGTGGATCTGCTGGTCGGTGCCGACGTAGGCGATGTGCTGGACGTTCTCCGGGGTCGTGTACCAGCTGGTCGGGCTCGTGCCTTGGGCCACCGCTCGTGCCCGAAGCTCGGGATGGTGTGCTCCCAGCCGTTTTCGCCGCCGATGCGATAGAAGCACTCGTGGATCTGCTGGTCGGTGCCGACGTAGGCGATGTGCTGGACGTTCTCCGGGGTCGTGTACCAGCTGGTCGGGCTCGTGCCCGGCGCCACACGTTCGTGCCCGAAGCTCGGGATGGTGTGCTCCCAGCGGTTTTCGCCGCCGATGCGATAGAAGCACTCGTGGATCTGCTGGTCGGTGCCGACGTAGGCGATGTGCTGGACGTTCTCCGGTGTCGTGTACCAGCTGGTCGGGCTCGTGTTGAGCGCCGCCTTCAGATGGCCAGCACTCGGGATGGTGTGATGCCAGACGTGAGGCACCCCGGCGCGCACGAAGAAGAACAGCTCGTGGATCTGGCCGTCGCGGCCGACGTAGGCGATGTGCTGGACGTTCTCCGGGGTCGTGTACCAGCTCGTCGGGCTCGTGCCGGGGGCGACCAGCTCGCGCCCCGCGCTCGTCACCTCGCGCTGCCAGCCGCCGAACCCGCCGATGAAGAAGAAGCACTGGTGGATCTGCTGGTCGGTGCCGACGTAGGCGATGTGCTGGACGTTCTCCGGGGTCGTGTACCAGCTCGTGGGGCTCGTGTTCGGGGCCACGGGGACGTGCCCCGCGCTCGGCACGGTGTGGTGCCAGACCAGCTCCTCCGGCGGCGGCGCGCCCACCCGGGTCGGCCCGTGCCAGGTCCCCGCCTCGTCTCTGAAGAAGAAGTCGAACCCCGGCTGGTGACGCCGCCGAGCGACCAGCTCCAGGCTGCCGTGCTCACCGCCGAAGTTGCTTTGGATGAGGGACACTTCGTCGTACGTCCGGGTACCGAACGTGGTGCCGAAGTGCCAACCCTCCCTCAGGCGACGATGCGCGCCCGGTATGCCGTTGTCGCGCCAGAAGTGGTGGATGCCCCCGCCTTGGCCGGCGCAACGAGTTCCAGGTTGCCGAAGTGCAGCGGGTCGATAAGGGTGTCGAAGCTGTGGTCGTCGAGGTCCCAGTCGCCGTGGACCATGCTTGGCCGCCCCCGGAAGGGCCGAACCTCGTGCGAGGTCACCCCCTCGATCTGGAATGGCACCGTGAGGCTCTCGGAGTCTCCCCAAATCTCGCTCGGGCTACTGGTACCCCCGCTCGCGACGCCGAACGTCGTTCGGTTGTGGAACGCATACACGACCAGACCGCCGTCATCGGAGATCGCCGCTGCGATGACGTAGCCGTGCAAGATGTTGGCGTCGAACTCCCGCAGGTCCTTCCAGGTGGGTTCCTGCGCCGTGTTCTCCATAGGGGTCAAGACGATTGCAGCCCCGACGAAACGCAGATTGGAAAACGCGTGCGATAGGGAGCTGCTCGGTCCGCCAATTTCCGCCCACGATGGCCCGGCGGAATCGGTCCGTTTGACCAGATAGTGGAGACCGCCTCCGCGTTTTGGCACCACGAGATTGAGCTCAGCTGTCTGGTGAGAGTCCAGATCAAAGCCGAGGACTGGGTCTTCGTTAAACAGGGCTCCGGTGTACGCGAGGGCAGGGACGCCGGTGGCGTCCGTAGTGATCGTGCCGCCCTTCTGCCAGGCAAACGCTCCACCGTTTTCCATCGACCAGTGCTCGACGACGCCGTCATCACGGACAGCGGCAACCTCGAGATTCTTGATCGAGTTGCTGACGAAGGTGGTGAAGTCGGACTCGGTCACCGACGCCCCGACATAGGTGCCCTCGCCGAACCGTCTTGGACCATGCCAAGGAAATCCCGCGGCATCATTGTCACGCGCAAAGTGGGCCAGGCCACCCTCGGGCCACGGAATGACCACCTCGAAGTTCCCGTTCCTGCCGCCGCGACGCTGAATCAGGAATCCGCCCAATGGAGAAGCCTTGGGTTGCTCACGCCAGTCGAGGGTCGGCACGATCACCAAGCCTACGCTCGGCCCAGGCCGCTCCGCCGCTGACGACCCTGAACACGCCAGCAGCGTCGAAGCGCGCTCTTTGAGCGGGTTCAGTGGCTGCCGACAGGCTTGATCGCGGCCGGGCTTGGCGTAGCGGTGGTTCCGTTCGTGGAGGATGGCGCGACAGGCCTCGCCGGACGCCCGCAACTGTCTGTGCGGCCGCTGCTCCCCGCCACAGCAGCTGTGGACTGCCGACCCGGCCCAGTACTCCCGCACAATGGCCGGTAGCCGGAACCTCACCCTCGCCGGCCACGAGGAACTCCGGGCACGTGACGGTCGTAAGCACTTGCGGAGCTCGGCATGCGGCGATGTCCAGGGCGGACGGCACGCGATCAACCAGCCGCCAGTCTGATGTCGATCGCGGCGCCGGCCACCGCCGGCGGCCGACCGACCTACCTGCTGGTGTGGTTCACCATCGAGTAACATCTGCGGGTCAGACCGCACACGGACAAGGGCCGCAGCGACTTCGAGAAGGGCTGCGCCCCGGGCAGGCCAGCTGGCCAGGGTCATGTCCGTACGGGTAGACCATTCCGCGGCTTCGTCACTGGCGGCGCCGCGGCACTGTGCGGGCTGGGGCCGCGATGCGGGTGTCGCCGGCTGGGCTGGCCAATTGCCGTTCTAGGTCAGTGAAGGCGTCGATCACCTCACTCGCCTCGAAGGCTCGGTTCCGGCGAGCGACCGTCACCTGCTGGAGGATGCCGGCGTCGACGAGCCGGGCGATGCCTTGGTTGGTGGCATGGAAGCTGCGGTCGATGAGGGTGGCGGCGGTGGCCGTCGTCACGATCGGCGCCCCCGGGAGCGCGCGAATCAGACGGTCAACTGCCGAGTTCGCGCGGACCCTGCCGACCCGCTGGCGCCAGTCCTGTCGCAGATCGCCGAGGCGCTCCTCGAATTGCATGGCGTCCTCGGCCGCCCGCGTGCACGCGGCGGCGAACAAGGCGATCCACCCGTTGAGGCCTTGGTGTGCGCCGGGGAGCTGGCCCGACCCCGGTACCGGGTGCCGGTCAATGCTGCGATGTAGTCATCGGACCGCGTGGCCAGGATCAGTGAAACGGGCGGCAGGACGCGCTGCGCGAAACCGCGGCGGCGAAGCGTCGAGTGGATCAGAGCCCGGCCGGTGCGCCCGTTGCCGTCGGCGAACGGGTGGATGGTCTCGAACTGGGCGTGCGCGATCGCCGCTTGGGCCACGGCGGGCAGCGAGTCGTCGTTGCAGAACGCACAGAGGTCCTCAAGTAGCGGCAGTACCAGCTCTGGTGGGGAGGCACGAACGCTGCCGAGCAGGGGTTATAGCTGCTTCCGCCGATCCAGTTCTGCTCGATCCGCAACTGTCCCGCATGAGGGTTCAGTCTTGTACCGGTCAGAAGCCGACGGTGAACCTCTAGCAGGTGCTCCACCGTGATGGGCCGATCCGCGTCAGCGACCGCCCAAACCATCGCGTCGATGTTGCCAAGTACCTCGGCAGCGCTCACGTCGGACGGCACGCCAGCGAAATCCCGGGCAGCCGCAGCGCGAAGGAGTCGCCGACCGCCAACGACGAGACCTTCGATCCGCGACGATGCGACCGATTCCGCCCGCAGCAGCAATCGCGCGAGCGCCTCGGTGTCGGCCAGAGCCACCGCGTCTGCGTCGAGGCGAGCGACGGCACGTTCGGCGTCGGCGACGTCGGCGGCGACATCGCCGTCGAGCGCGATCGTTCGCCCGACCAGCGGGTCGGGAACGTACGCCTCGTACTGGCACGCCCGGCGGTCACGACGAGGCAACCCAGCCGCGGTATCGCTGATCCACCGGCGCCGCAGAACCTTGGACATGGCCCTCCCTTATTCAAGGTTAGCCAATAACCTAGAACAAGCGGCACGAACGGGTAAGGATTTGCTTGTGAAAACCAGCACTTCGGGACGCGGGTCTCGGGCAACACCTCGCGCAGCGCGGCCCAGAACCCAAGGCGCCCCGTCACCGACGCCTGGGCCACGGTGGCGGCCAGCGCTAGCGGTCAGAGCTTGACCAGGCGGGCGCTCTCGGCCCATAACCGCTGCGCCGTCGCGTCGTCTTTGGCCAGCGGTGCTGGGTCTTTCGGCTTGTCGTCCTCGAAATACTGCCCGGTCACGTCCGCGACGTCGGGGCTAGTCGCCAAGTGGACGATGCGCTTCGCGCCCTCCGCCGGGGAGATCATCACCAGCCGCTTGGCGACCGCCAGGACGGGCCGGGCGAACCACGGCGCACCGCTCCAGATGCCGGTCGCCACCGTACCGGGGTGCAATGCGTTCACCGTGACCCCGGTGCCCTCGAGTTGGGCGGCCAGACTGCGGGTGAACATCACGTTGGCCAGCTTCGACCGCGAGTACGCGCGCATGATCTGGTACCCGTGCTCAAAGCCGAGATCGTCGAAGTCGAGGGTGCCGTTGTAGTGCCCGACCGACGAGACGTTGACGATCCGGGCCGGCGCGCTGCGCAGGATCAGGTCGCGCAGTAGCCCGGTCAGCAGGAATGCGCCCAGGTGGTTGATCGCGAACGTCGCCTCGATGCCGTCTTCGGTGATGGTGCGGTGCGCGTAGACGGCGCCGGCGTTGTTCACCAGCACGTCGAGCCGGTTGTACGCCGCAAGGTAGTCGGCGGCCAGGCCCCGTACCGCTGCCTGCGAGGCGAAGTCACAGCACAACGCCTCGACCGTCTCGCTGCCCGACCGCTTCCGTACGTCGGCCAACGCGGCGTTGATCTTCGCCGGGTTCCGCCCGACCATCACCACCCGGGCACCAGCCCGGGCCAGCTCGACCGACGCCTCCAACCCGATCCCGCCGGTCGCGCCCGTCACCAGCATCGTCTGCACGGCACCGACGCTACCGTCCGGGTCCGCGGAGGGCTCCATTGCACAGCTCGATCCGATGCGCGGACGTAGGTCCTCGCCGGACCGTCGGTGCTCCTCACGGTGCGCGCCTGGGCAGCCGGCGTCGCGTACGACCGGCGATGGCACGGGCCGAGCGCGGCGCGGCTTCTACAGCCGGTGTCATGCTGCCCTCCCTCGGCGGGGACGTCGCGTCCCACGATGCGGCGGGCTCAGCGGTCATGCGACAAGGCTTGCAGCATCGGGCGGCGTTCGGCTTCGCCGCCAGCCACCGTTCCGCGTACCGGCTAGCGGTAGACCGGGTGACCTGGGACGGCCGCCGGGTGACCCGCAGCGACTCGGGATACCCATCTCCGGCGACGAGCACCCCTTGTACACAACGGAGCTCGGAAGACAAGAACTACGAACGGCCTCGCCGCCTGATGGCGCTGGATGTGACCCGTGCGGTTGACCCATTTTGGCGTACGTAGTCGGCGGGGCTGCGAACTCGGAATCAGCCGCCGCGTTTCCCTGACCGCTTCCGGCCCAACAGTCACCGGAAGACCGTGACGGAAACCAACCTGGCCACCACTGGCGTACTCCAGCTCACCGGCCCCTTCTGCCTAGCCACGGCCCCGCCGCTGGCCCCCCTGCTCGGCCGCCCGGGCGATCGATCTGGCCGTGCGCAGCTCAGTGGCGGTGCGGCAGACCACCACCTACCAGGAGGCCGGCGGCCCCCCGCTAAGGCGCCGTAGACCTTCCCGGGGAAGCCTCGAAGCGCACCGTTGGTATCCCACGTCAATACCTAGACGGCACTGAGGGTCAGATCTCGCGCAGGATCCGCGCCTTCTGGTCGTCGTACTCGGCATCGCTGATCAGGCCGGATGCCTTGAGTTCGGTGAGTTTCTGGATCCGAGTCGCGGGATCGCGCTCCTCGCCCGCTGAGGAGCCGGGCAAGACGCCGCTGTCCCGCAGCGCCTCCGCGACGGCCTCCTGCAGGTCCGGCCGTTGTCGCAGGTCAACGGTGCCCGCCGGGTTGATGCCGTGCTGCTTGAGCACTTGGGCGAGCGCGTCGTGAGCCTGCGGGTTGTTCGTGAAGTCGACCGGCGGACCATCCGCCGAGGCGGGCGAGACCGGAGCGGGAAATGACTGGTCGGCGCCAGGCGCGGCGCTCCAGTCCAATGCGAACCGGGAATGGTCGGCACGGTCAACGTATGCGGTGACGGGGAACCCGCTGGTGAGGCGGCCGAGGGCGATCAGCGGGACGATCTCCCGCTTCTCCACATCGAACGGTGTCACACCGGGCGCGGCGATCCGCAGCCTCAGCTTCACCACGGGTTGGCGGTTGATCTGTGTCCCGGTCTGCGTCGCCTCCAAGATGGACGCCTGACCCCGGATGCCCTCCCTGCGGAGCTTCTCGGCCTTAGCGCCCGGGCGCCCGAGCAGCCAGAGTCCCGCGATCATGACGAACGAGACGACGATCCAGATCTGACCTATCCAGATCTCCGGCATGGCCACCGTGAACCACACCCCGCCGCCGAGGAAGAAGACAAAGAGCAACCAGCCCACCGGGTTGATGCGCATCGTTCAGCCCCACCGCTCTCCAGCTCGATGGCCGACGGTCGTCGGCGGCTGGTTCGAGCTCACCCGCCACGGTAGAGCCGGGTGACCGCGGCCGGAACCGCCGGTTCGGTCAATGGCTGCCGGTCACTGGCCCGCGGCACCTGCCAATCCTCCGACTCCCGCACCCGGTCCAAGACCTGGTGGATCACGTCGACCAGGCGTTGGCCCTCGCCACGCCGCGAGCGTCTGACCGGGCGGTGGGCTGGCTGTTCGCGGAAATCGCCGGCGCGGCCGCGGCGCGTGCGGAGATTTCCGCGAACAGCGGCCGCGTCACTTAGAGGGACCGTCAATTGGTTCATTTGAGGCGGCGGGTGGCGGGGCGGTGTCCCAGCGGTAGCGGGTTCGAGCTTCTCGGATGAGGGCACGGACGGTGACGAACGCGGCGGCGAGGTAGAGGTAGAAGTCCACGATTGTGGCGTCGCGGTCGGTGCAGCGTAGGAGTTTGCCGTAGCCGTTCATCCCTTGCGGGCGATCTCGCTGTACAGGTCAACAGATGGCGGCCCGGTCTTGTCCCCGCCGCACGGGCCTTGGTGATGCACCCATCCGCGGGGATGTCACCCAGACGCAGACCGATGATCTGGTCGTACGCGGCCAGGCCACCGCATGGACCTGCTCGGCGATCCCGGCGCCGGCCCAGGCCTTGACCCGGCGGCGGATCGTGGAGTCCGAGCAACCGGCGGTAGCGATACGTTCGAAGCCCGAGCCGTGAACGAGGGCGTCTACCAGGTGTTCGAACACCACCCGGTCCGGGATACGGCGCCGCTGACAGCCCAACGGATGCCCGGGATGGAACTCGCCGCGCTGCGGCAGCAACGCGGCGAACTCGACTGGCCCGACTTCTCTGGCATCGACGACTCATTGCCACAGGTTGCGAGCAGGAACGTCTGACTTCGCGGCTGGCAGGTCGAACTCGTCGTTGCTCATCCGCAGGAGGGCGACGCTGGCGCCGGCGAACCCGGCTGCGGCGACGAGCAGACCGATGCCCTGGCCGATGTGGTTGGGGATGAATGGGTGGGTAGCGCCGCCGATCAAGAGGGCGATCCCCATCCAGGCGGGGGCGTTCCCGCTTCGCCACAACGCCGCCCCGAGCAGACCCAGCCCGAAGACGATGCCGACGATGAACATCATCGAGGCGATCCCGAGCAGGGGTTCGTGGTGCAGCGCGTCGTCCAGCGCGGCGATCGCGGTGACGTCGAGGTCGTGCTGGACGGTGACCAGCGCCGGGGTCTCCACGCCGCCGAGCAGCGCGATTCCGGCCAGGAAACCGGACAAGGCGATGACGGCGCCGACGGTGGTCAGGCGTGGGGCACCGCGTCGGGCGACCCAGGCCACCGCGAAGGTGGCGGGGATGAGCGTGACCACGAACACCGCATCGACCCACTTCAGTGCTTCCATGAGCTGCTGATGGGCTTCGAACGCGGTCACGGACTCCTCGAAGCTGGCGTCACCCTCGACCGGGGTCAGGATGTAGTAGATGCCCTTGGCGAGCATCGGCATCGGCGCTATGACCGCGAGCAGGATGCGCCAGAAGGCGCGTCTGTCGCGCAGTGTCCTAGGGGGTACTGGACTGGGGAGGGTTGCGGGTTGAGTGGTGGGATTCACGGCCTACTCCTGGGTTGTGGTCGAGGCAGCTCAGGCCAGCGACACCATGCGTCGTCCCAGGCCCGCTATGAATGCGAGCACCAGCGCGAGGGAACTGATGACGAGGCCGACGGTCGCTCCTTCGGCGTCCGTGAGAAGCGCGACGATCGCTCCGATGACGTTGACGCCGGCTACGGCGAGGGCGGCCGGGATGCCCCACGTGCTGTTGCGGGCGAGGGCCGGCCACCAGACCGAACCAGCAGCGAGCGAGGGCGAGGTGCGTCTAGGGGGGGGGTATCATGACGGTCTCCTGACGGTGGATGTCGCGATGCCTGCGGACTGTCGATGACTGATCGTTCGCCGCGACGCGTTCCCGCGCACAGGGTCAGGCATCACGGAAGGCTCCCGCGTTCGCGGGAGGACCTCCCGATGATCGGGAACAGCGTTCCGTTGCGGGAGGCACCGACGACCAGTCAGGGTTGAGAGATCGTGACGAGCACCGTGATCACCGAGCGCTACTGGTCCCCCCGCACCCACCCGGTGCCAGCGGCCGGCGTGCTGATGGGTGTCGCCGTGGTCGGGGCAGCCCTCACGATCGCCGCGCTGGCGACCATGGACGGTGCCCCGCGCGACGACGTGGTCGAGTACGCGACGGCGCTCGCCTACGTCGTGCCGTACGCGTTCGTCGGGGCGTTCCTCGTCGTGCGTCGTCCGGACCTTCCGTTCGGCTGGCTGCTGTCGGGCTGCGCCGCGGTCGTCGCTGTCGGGGTCGCCGTCGCCTCGCTGTCATACGCCGCCCTGAGCCGGGGAGCGGAGGGCCCGGTGCTGCAGTACGGCTGTCTACTCGGCTCGGTGCAGTTCCTGCCGGTCGCGGTCCAGGGGCTGGTGAACGTCCGGTTCCCGAGCGGCAAGGTCATCTCACGGTTCGGGCGAGTACTGGACCGGCTACTGGTCGTAGGGATCACGCTGGGTCTGGCCGGGGGACTGCTGGGTGACTGGTCGGTCGAGCTGGAACGTGCCGACGGTTCGACCAGCACCTTCCGCAATCCGTTGACGAGTGGGACGGTCGTGGGGGAGGTCGCATCGGCGCTCACCGTGGCCATCCCGCTCGTGATCCTGGTGGGGATCATCGCCGGTCTCAGCGTGGTTCGCCGCGCCTGGAAGGCCACGGGCATCGAGCGGGACCAGCTCCGTTGGCGTGCGTTCGGCGTCGTGCTGTCGCTAGCCCTGTTTCCCATCGCGGTTACCGAGGCGCTTCCTCTCGCAGTCAACCTGGTCGACGGGCTGCTCTTCACCACCACGCTGGTCATCCCGATCGTGCGATACCGGCTGTGGGCGATCGACAACGTTATCCGGAGGTCTGTGGCGTACCTGCTCGTGACTGTCCTCGTCGCCGGGATCTTCGCCGCCCTGGCAGCCAGTGTTGCGGCGCTGCAGGGGGAACGGGTCGGGCTGGTGACCGCGGCCGTGATCACCGCGCTCGTTTTCGGGCCGGCGCTCCGCCGAAGTCAGGCCCTGGTCGATGAGCTGTTCTACGGTCACCGCAGCGATCCCTACCGCGCCTTGAGCGAGCTGAGCCAGCGCCTCGATGCGGTGGCCGCTCCGGGAGAGGTGCTGAAAACGGTGGTCACCGCGGTCGCGGACTCCCTCCGGCTGCCCTACGTCGCGATCGAGCGGCCCGGCGACGGTTCCGTGCTGGCCCAGCATGGCGATCCGCAGCCCACGGACGTCGAGCACGGCCGCTGGCCACTGGTGTCCCAGGGCACGGCTGTGGGCACCCTGGTCGCGGCGCCGAGGCGCGGGGAGTCGGCGCTGGACGTTCGGGATCGTGCGGTGCTGGCCGACCTGGCTCGGCAGGCGGGCGCCGCCGTACACGCCGAGGCACTCACCTCCGACCTGGTGGCGTCTCGCCAACGGATCGTCGAGGCGCGTGAAGAGGAGCGGCGCAGGCTGCGCCGCGACCTCCACGACGGCCTAGGCCCCCTGCTGACCAGTGTCGGGCTCAACCTCGACGCCTTGCGAACCCAGCTGACGGCCGGCAACGGCGATCCGCTCGCGCTGCTGGCCCGGGCCAAGGACGCCTCCAGCCAGGCCATTGCGGACCTGCGCACCGTCGTCTACTCCCTCCGCCCGCCCGCGCTGGACGACCTCGGCGTGGTAGGCGCGATCACCGCGCACGTAAGCCGGCTGGGAGACGGCAGCACGATCGACATCGACGTCGAGACCGACGGGCTTCCGGCGCTGCCCGCCGCGATCGAGGTCGCAGTGTTCCGGATCGCAGTCGAGGCTGTGACCAATGTGGTCCGGCACGCCGACGCACACTCCTGCCGCGTCTGGGTCGGGGCCGTCGACGGCAACGCTGTCGTGGAGGTGGTCGACGACGGAGCATCCGACCTACCGTGGACGCCCGGCGTCGGCACCGTGGCCATGCGTGAACGCGTGTCCGAACTCGGCGGGGTTCTGGAGATTGGCCCCTCGGGGAAGGGTGGCCGACTCCGGGCGTCGTTCCCGCTCGCGGAGCAACTGAGGACCGGGGCACAGTCATGACGACCGAGGGCACCATCCGGGTCGTCATCGTCGACGACCACCAGCTCGTCCGGCAGGGGCTTGAGGCCGTCCTGGCCTCCGCCCCCGACGTCGCCGTCGTCGGACAGGCCGCCGATGGCCGTGGCGCGGTCGAAGTGGTCGCCGACACCGAGCCCGACGTCGTGCTCATGGATCTGCAGATGCCGGAGCTGTCAGGTCTGGACGCCACCCGGCAAATCCTCGCGGCGCGGCCTGATACCGCGGTGCTGGTGTTGACGATGTTCGAGGACGACGGCACCGTGCACGCGGCAATCGCCGCCGGCGCGGTCGGCTACCTGCTGAAGGGCGCTGACGGCGAGGACATCCTCGCCGCCGTACGTTCTGCCGCCGCCGGGCAGGCAGTCTTCGGCGCGGCGCTCGCTCATCGTCTACAGACGCTCTTCGGCGAGGGCCCGACGAGATCCGCGGCGTTGTTCCCCGAGCTCACCGACCGAGAGCGGCTGATCCTCGACAAGCTCGCCGCCGGCCTCACGAACATCGAGATCGGCCGAGCGTTGTTCCTCTCGCCCAAGACCGTCGCCAACAACGTCTCGATCATCCTGACGAAGCTGAACCTGCCCGAACGCGGCCAGGCGATCGTCCTCGCCCGCGACGCCGGACTCGGGCGGTCCGAACCGGAGGACACCTCCGGACGAGGAACCAAATAGGGCAGGGTTGGTGGGCTCGCGATAGCGCCGTCGGACGAGCGCCAGAGCACGAACGGGGAGCCAGGCGCGGTCGCTGGGGAACCCCCGGTCCGGCTGCTGTGGGTGATGGGGTCTTACTGCGGTGCGGGTGTTGGCGGGACGTGGTCTAGGTCGATGCCGAAGTCGTCACGATAGGTGGCCAGCACGGCGTCGTCGGTCTCCAGCACGCGCTCGGTGCGGTGGCCGTCGGCGGTGTCGACGAACGTCCGGTCGCTGAGGGTGATCCGCCCGGTGCCGGTCAGCCGTGAGCAGACCAGCGACCGGGTGAAGTGTGAGTCCGGCGAGGTCCGGTTGAACCAGCACGTGGGCACGAACTCGGGCAACGTGCGGGGACGCTGCTCCAGCCGGTACTGCAGTTCGCCGTCCCGGTAGACGTCGAGGTCGCCGGCGGCTGCCTCGGCCACCCGGAACGTGCCGCCGGGCTCGGGTTGTTCGGTGCGGAGGTCGAGCCGAAGCGGGAAGTGGCTGAACCGGCCGAACCCGACGTCGACGAGCCACGGTTCGTCGAGGTCGACCCGCAGCGCCATGTGATCGAACGGCGGGCTCAGGCCATCAGGGGTCGCGACGCGGGCGGCCAGCAGCGTCACCGGATAGCCGAACGCGGACAGCAGCGCCGCGAACGCCCCGTTGAGCTCGTAGCAGAACCCGCCGCGCCGGCGCGTGACGATCTTGGCGAACAGGGCGTCGGTGCTCAGCGTGATGTCCTCGCCCAGATGGATGCTGAGGTTCTCGAACGGCACCGTGTGCAGATGCCGCACCTGTAGCTCCCGCAGCGCGGCGACGTCCGCGGCCGTCGGCCTCGCCGCGCCTATCCGGGCCAGATAGGCCTCGGCCTCTGAGTCGTCCACCGAACCTCCTAGGGTCTGCCTTGCCTGATTCTGCCCCTGGTCGACTCCCGCGCGTCGTACCTCCGCCGCGAGGATGACCACGACCAGGGACAGAGAGGAGACGGGCCGATGGCCGAACACGCGGATGCTGACGTCCAGCGGTGGCTCGCTGGGCTCGACGCGGCGGCCCGGGAGCTGGCCGAGGAGCTGGCCTCGATCGTCGGCGCTGCCGATCCGCGGCTGGAGCGTGCGGTCAAATGGGGACGGCTCACCTTCACCGTGGGCGGCGACTGGCATCACTGGCTGTGCGGCATCGCGGTCAGCCGGAAGGCGACCAGACTCGTCTTCCACAAGGGCGTGCTGCTCGACGACCCCGAGGAACTCCTCACCGGCTCTGGGCGGTATGTCCGTGAGCTGGCTGCGGACCTGGCACGCAGGCGACCCGATGCGGTGGAGGATCTGATCCGCAGCGCGATCGAGCACCAGACGGACCATCCGTGAGCGAGGATTGCGGGTTCGCAGCGTCAAGGGCGCGAGGCTGCGGCCGTCGGGCCCGGACGCATCGTTGGCCTGTCAATGCGACCAGGTTGAACTGGCGAAACTTACATTCTTGACGAAGTTAATTAACACTCCTACGGTAAGCGCCATGCTCGCCGGCCAGCGCCTCGTCAGCCCGATCGCGAGCCCCGCAGCGGCCGCCGTCTTCACGATGGTGCTGACCCAGGGGCCGGTCTCCCGCGCGGAGGTGGCGCGCCGCACGGGCCTGTCGTCGGCAGCGGTCACGAAGGCTGCCCGGCCGTTCATCGACATCGGGTACCTGGAGGAGTCGGGCGAGTTCGAGCGCGGCGCCTCGGGCATCGGGCGGCCGGCGAACCCGCTCGCGGTCCGTGCCGACCGCGAGTTCTTCGTCGGCGTCAAGATCACGCGCGACGAGCTGATCGGCGTAGTCACCGACCTGCGCGCGCAGGTGCGGACTACCACCCAGCGCCCGCTCGTGGCGACCGGCGTCGGCGACGTGGTCGCGGCGCTCGGCGCGCTGGTCGACAGCCTGCTGGACGAGGACCCCACGTACCGCGAGCGGACCCACCGGATCGGCGTGGCGATCTCCGGCGACGTCGACCTGGCGACGGGCCAGGTGCGGTATTCGCCGTTCCTGCGCTGGCGCGACGTGCCACTCGCCGCGCTGGTGGAGACCCGCACCGGCCTGGCCGCGGCGGTCGAGAACGACGTCAAGGCGCTTACCGTCGCCGAGCGGTGGTTCGGCGAGGGCCTGGGCGCGTCGTCGTTCGCGCTGGTCACGGTGGGCGCGGGGATCGGCTGCGGGCTGGTCGTCAACGGCGCCTTGGTCGCGGGAGCGCGTGGGGTCGCCGGCGAGATCGGGCACGTCCCGGTGCTCGACGGCGGCCCGGAGTGCCACTGCGGCGCGCGTGGCTGCGTCGAGGCCATTGCCTCGACCCAGGCGATCCTGGACGCCGCCGCCGAGCCTGGCCTCACCATCGACGCCGCGATCGAGCGCGCCAGAGCCGGCGACGAGCCGCTGCGGGCTGTGTTCGCCCGCGCGGGCCACGCCATCGGTCTCGGCCTCGCGGCCATGGCGAACCTCGTCGGACCCGAGCGGATCGTGGTCTCGGGGGAGGGGCTCGCCGCCTACGACCTGTTCGAGGACCAGATCCGCCGGACGTTCGAGGTCGGAGCGTTCGGCGCTGCGCACTGCCCGCTCGTCGTCCGCCCGCTGCCCTTCCCCGAGTGGGCCCGGGGTGCGGCGGCGGTCGCCATTCAGACCCTGTTCACGCCCACCCGCGGTTAGACCCGCTCACCAGGAGGCGCCCATGTACCGCACCCTCACCGCGTCGCTGTTAGCCGCCGTGCTGGCCCTCGCCGGTGCGAGCGCGCCTCCCGCCGCCGCGGAACCCAAGGCCGCGCCGCCCGTCGCCGCCCAGAAAAATGCACCGCCGACCGCTCCCGCCGCCAAGCCGTACATGGGCTGGACCAGCTGGAGCCTGCAGTCGACCAAGTACCCCGGGCTGAACTCGCGCGGCGACTTCAGCTGGTTGCACGAGTCCAACGTGCTCAAGCAGGCCGACGCGATGGCGGCCAAGCTCAAGCCGTACGGGTACAGCTACGTCAACCTGGACGCCGGCTGGTGGATGGACTGGGACTGGAAGCAGGGCTACGACGGCTACGGCCGCCCGGCGGCGGACAAGGAGAAGTTCCCGCGCGGCATGAAGTACGTGGCGGACTACATCCACCGCAAGGGCCTCAAGGCCGGCATCTACCTGCCGGTGGGGCTGGAGAAGCCGGCGTACGAGAAGGGTGACCTGCCGATCTGGGGCGCGCCGGAGTGCAGCCTGCACGACATCGTCTACCCGGACCTGCGCACCACCAACGGCTGGGACAGCGCCTACAAGATCGACTTCGCCCAGCCCTGCGCGCAGAAGTACATCGACTCGCTCGCCCGTCTGCTCGCCGACTGGGGCTACGACTTCCTCAAGCTCGACGGCGTGGGCCCGGGCTCCGGCAGGTCCGGCCCGAACTACGACAACCGGCCGGACGTGGCCGCGTTCAGCGCCGCGATCGCGAAGACCGGGCGCCCGATCCACTTCGAACTGTCGTGGTCGCTGGACATCCGCTACGTCGAGGACTGGAAGCGCCACTCCAACGGGTGGCGCATCGACACCGATGTCGAGTGTTACTGCGACACGCTCGTCAGCTGGACCAACTCGGTGGACAACCGGTTCGCCGACGCCCCCGCGTGGGCGCCGCACACCGGACCCGGCGGCTGGAACGACCTCGACTCGCTCAACGTCGGCAACGGGAAGATGGACGGCCTCACCAAGGACGAGCGGCAGTCGTACGCGACGCTCTGGGCGATCTCCGCCTCGCCGCTCTACACCGGCGACGACCTGACCAAGCTGGACAGCTACGGCCTGTCGCTGTTGACCAACCGCGACGTGATCGCGGTGAACCAGCAGGGCCGCCCGGCCACGCCGGTGCGCAGCGGTGTCAACCAGCAGGTCTGGCGAGTCCGCAACGCCGACGGTTCCTACACCGTGGCGCTGTTCAACCTGGACGGCGTGGCGAGGCCGGTCACCGCGCTGTGGAGCGAGGTCGGGTTCGAGGGCCGTGCGTCCGTGCGCGACCTGTGGAAGCGCCGCGACCTGGGCACGGTCGAGGGCTCGTTCACCGCGACCCTTCCGGCGCACGGCTCGCGCCTGTTCCGGGTGGCACCGCGCGGCGGCGCGAAGACGGTCATCGAGGCCGAGACCGGCACCCTCGCCGGCGGCGCGTCGGTCGGCAACTGCGGCGGCTGCTCCGGCGGGCGGAAGGTCGGCAACGTCGGCGGCACCGGCACCCTCGCCGTCAACGGGGTGACCATCCCGCGGGCCGGCGAGTACGACCTGACCATCGGCTACGTGGACGGGTCGGACGGCCGGTGGGCAACGGTGAGCGTGAACGGCGGGCCTGGCACCGTGGTGAAGTTCGCCGGCACCCGCGACGACAACTGGAATACGCTCCAGGCGAAGACCATCCGGGTGACGTTGCGCGCGGGCGAGAACACGATCACGTTCAGCGCTCCGGGCGGCTACGCGCCCGATATCGACACTGTGACGTTCTGATGGAGGCGCCTTCGCGGCGGGACTTCCTGCGGCTGGGCGGCGCACTCGGCCTCGGTGCGGCTTTCGGCGCACCGCTGCCCTTCACCGCGCGCGCCGAGGTGCGTCGTCCCCGCGGCGTGACGCTCGTGCCGGACGCCGACGCGACTGCGCTCTGGTACCCGGCGCCGGCCGAGGAGGCCCGCATCGTCGAGCAGGGGCTGCCGGTCGGCAACGGGCGGCTCGGCGCGCTCGTCACCGGCGACCCGGTCCGCGACGTCCTCTACCTGACCGACGCGGCGATGTGGACCGGCACCGCCAACGCGACGCTGGAAGACAACGGCCAGTTCCCGTACGAGACCACGAAGTTCGGCACGTTCACCCGGCTGGCGACCGTGGCGGTGTCGCTGCCCGGGCACACTGCGGTGCAGGGGTACCGGCGCCGGCTCGACCTCAGCAACGGACTGGTGACCACGACCTACGAGCACGGCGGCGTCCGCTACCGGCGCGAGGTGTACGCGAGCCACCCCGACGACGTGGTTGTCGTGCGCCTCACCCACAGCGGCGGCGGCACGCACACCGGCGCGGTGACGCTGACCGGCGCCCACGGCGAGGTGACCACCGGCGACGCGGTCACCAGGTCAGCCTCGTTCGGCGCGACGCTCGGCAACGGCCTGCGGTACGGCGCGGTGGTGACGGCGGCGAGCCGGACCGGCCGGATCGCGGTGCGTGGCGCCGAGGTGACGTTCACCGGGTGCGACGAGGTCCTGATCGTGGCGAGCGGCGGTACCAACTACGTCCCCGACGCGGCGACGGCGTTCATGGACGCCCGTCTCGACCCGCGCGCACTGGCCGCTCGCACTGCCGCAGCCGCCGCGCAGGTCAGCGGCTCGGTGCTGCTCGCCACCCACGTGGCCGACTACCACACGCTGTACAACCGGATGACGGTCGACCTGGGCACGTCCACGGCGGCCCAGCGCTCGCTCGACACCTGGTCGCGGATCATCGCGCGCGGCGCGGCCGGGTCCGCCCCCGACCCGGAGCTCGAAGCGAGCTACCTGCAGTTCGGCCGCTACCTGATGATCACCGGCTCGCGTGACGGCCTGCCGATGGGCCTCCAGGGCCTGTGGCTGGAGACGAACACCCCGGACTGGATGGGCGACTACCACACCGACATCAACATCCAGATGAACTACTGGCTCGCGGACCGGGCAGGGCTGGGCGACTGCTTCGACGCCTACGCCGACTACTGCCTGTCCCAGCTCTCGTCGTGGACCGAGCACACCCAGCGGCTGTTCAACGATCCGCGGAACGGGTTCCGCAACTCCTCCGGGCGGGTCGGCGGCTGGACCATCGCCTTCTCGACCAACATCTACGGCGGCAACGGCTGGTGGTGGCACCCGGGTGGGAGCGCCTGGCTGTGCAACTCGCTGTGGGAGCACTACGAGTACACCCAGGACCCCGCGTACCTGAGGAAGATCTACCCGCTGCTCAAGGGCGCCTGCGAGTTCTGGGAGGCGCGGTTGATCTGGACCACCGTGATCGACCCGGTCACCGAGGGCCGGCGCGAGGTGCTGATCGACGACAGCGACTGGTCGCCCGAGCACGGCCCGCTCGACGCCAAGGGCATCACGTACGCCCAGGAACTGGCCCGGGACCTGTTCGAGCACTTCCGCACCGCCAGCCGGCTGCTGCGCCGCGACGCGGACTACGCCGCCACGATCGGCGCGATGCAGCGCAGCCTCTACCTGCCGAGGGTGAGCCCGAAGACCGGCTGGCTCCAGGAGTGGATGACGCCCGACAACCTCGGCGAGACCACGCACCGGCACCTGTCCGGGCTGATCGGGTTCTTCCCCGGCGACCGTCTGCGCGTCGGCGCCAGTTCGCCGGAGCTGATCGCCGGCGTGCGCAACCAGCTGATCGCGCGCGGCATGGAAAGCTTCGGCTGGGCGTGCGCCTGGCGGTCGTTGTGCTGGGCCCGGCTCAAGGACGCGGAGAAGGCGTACCAGCTGATCCTCGGCGTACTGCGGCCGTCGGTCGACAACGGCAACGGCAGCGCGGCGAACCTCTTCGACATGTACAGCTTCGGCGACCGGGCGATCTTCCAGATCGACGCCAACTTCGGGGCACCGACCGCGATGCTGGAGATGCTGCTCTACTCCCGGCCGGGTGTGATCGAGCTGCTGCCCGCGCTGCCGGCGGCGTGGGCGCGATCCGGCACCGTCACCGGCATCGGCGCTCGCGGCGGCTTCTCCGTCGACCTGACCTGGCGGGACGGGAAGGTGTCCTCGGCCACCGTCCACAGTGTCCGCGGTGGGCGCACCACCGTGACGGCCGGGTCGTGGCACCGCACGATCACCGTGCCCCCACGCGGTTCGGTGACCGTCAGACCCGCGCGGTAGTTGGCTACGTCAACGGCGCTGACGGTCGGTGGGCGACCGTCAGCGCCAAGAGCGCGAGATCCATCCCGATATCTCGACTAGGAGCGCGTGCGATGCAAGAAAAGGCCCGTGACCTGCATAGATGCAGGTCACGGGCCTTCTAGCTCGCTAGCCTCAGTCCAGGTAGTCGCGCAGCACCTGCGAGCGCGACGGGTGGCGCAGCTTGCTCATCGTCTTCGACTCGATCTGCCGGATGCGCTCGCGGGTGACGCCGTAGACCTGGCCGATCTCGTCGAGCGTGCGGGGCTGGCCGTCGGCGAGGCCGAACCGCAGCCGCACCACGCCCGCCTCGCGCTCGGACAGCGTCTGGAGCACCGAGGAGAGCTGGTCCTGGAGGAGCGTGAACGACACCGCGTCAACGGCGACGACCGCCTCGGAGTCCTCGATGAAGTCGCCGAGCTGGCTGTCGCCCTCGTCGCCGATGGTCTGGTCGAGCGAGATCGGCTCCCTGGCGTACTGCTGGATCTCCAGGACCTTCTCGGGCGTGATGTCCATCTCCTTGGCCAGCTCCTCCGGGGTGGGCTCGCGGCCCAGGTCCTGGAGCAGCTCACGCTGTATGCGGCCGAGCTTGTTGATGACCTCGACCATGTGCACCGGGATACGGATGGTGCGGGCCTGGTCGGCCATGGCGCGGGTGATGGCCTGCCGGATCCACCAGGTGGCGTACGTGGAGAACTTGTAGCCCTTGGTGTAGTCGAACTTCTCGACGGCGCGGATCAGGCCGAGGTTGCCCTCCTGGATCAGGTCCAGGAAGGCCATGCCGCGACCGGTGTAGCGCTTCGCGAGCGAGACGACGAGGCGGAGGTTGGCCTCCAGGAGGTGGTTCTTGGCGCGCTCGCCGTCGCGGACGATCCAGTTGAGGTCGCGCCGCATCTGCGGGGTGAGCTTCTGGCCCGAGTCCTCGATCTGGCGGAGCCGCTCCGAGGCGTAGAGGCCGGCCTCGATCCGCTTGGCGAGGTCCACCTCCTCCTCGGCGTTGAGCAGCGCCACCTTGCCGATCTGCTTGAGGTAGGCGCGGACCGAGTCGGCGGAGGCGGTGAGCTCGGCGTCGCGCCGGGCCTGCTTGAGCGCCTCCGACTCCTCGTCCTCGTCGTCCCAGGAGAAGTCCTCCTCCTCGGCGGCGCCGCCTTCGGTGATCACGACGGGCTCGTCGACGGCGAGGCCCTCCTTGCCCGGCTCCCCGCTCGGCGCGCCCTCCTTGGCGGGAGCACCCGGTGCAGCGGCGGTTGCCTTCTTGGCCGGAGCCTTCTTCGCGGGCGCCTTCTTGGCGGCGGCCTTCTTCGCCGGTGCGGCGTCGGTGGCCTGAGCCTCCCCTGCGGCGGCAGGGGCGGCCTTCGCCGGCGCCTTCTTGGCCGGTGCGGCCTTCCTCGCCGGCGAGGCCTCCGCGCCTGCCGGAGCGGTGGCCTTGGCGGTGGTCGCCTTCGATGCGGGGGTGGTGGAGGAGCGCGCGGCTGAGATGCGGCCACGGCGCGGCCGGGTGTCTGCCGAGCCGTCCACGATCACGGTGATGCCGGTGGCGCTGAGGCCCTGGAGGATCTTCTTGCCCTGGGCCGTGTCGACCCCGGCCTCGCCGAGCACCCGCGCCACCTGCGCGGAGGTGATGGAGCCGGTGGGTTGGGCGTGCTCCGCGAGCGACTCCACGAGCGATCGGACGACGTCGGGTCGTGCGGGAATGCGGTCAGCGGTTGTCACGAACGACCTTCCACGAGTCGGCGCGTACGAGGCGCGCCGGACCGACCGGGGGGCCGGCCGGGCGAGCTGATCGGGGGTTTCCCCTCCGGGTCGTGGCTGCGACCGGGGGGGATGGCAAGGAATTGTAACTCTGTGCCCGGAGAGACTGTTGCTGCGTAGGCAAAGATCCGGTTCGCGGCGGGTGGCCACGGCCTTCACGTCACTACCGTACGTCGCGAATGCCACCTCGTCAGCGCACCGCGCCGGGTCAGTGCAGACTGGGAACATGACCTCCGGCGACCCGCTTGACCTGCTCGCACTCGCCGTCGGCCTCGCCCGCGACGCCGGCCGGCTGGTCCGTGACGGGCGGGCCGCGGCGCTGTCCGGGATCGGAAGCAAATCCACCCCGACCGATCTCGTCACAGCGATGGACCGCGCCAGCGAGGAGCTGATCGTCGCCGGCCTCCGCGCCGCCCGTCCCGACGACGCGGTGCTGGGCGAGGAGGGCGGAGCGCACGGCGGCGAACACGGTGGCGGCGTGCGGTGGCTGTTGGACCCGATCGACGGCACGGTCAACTACGTCTACGGCCTGCCGCAGTACGCCGTCTCGATCGCCGCCGAGGTCGACGGCACGGTCGTCGCGGGCGTCGTGCACAACCCGGCGAGCGGCGAGGAGTGGACGGCCGTGCGCGGCGGCGGCGCCTGGCGCGGCGGCACGCGGCTCGCCGGCCCGCACGCGTCCACCCTGGATCAGGCCCTGCTCGGCACCGGCTTCGGCTACGACGCCCGCCAGCGCGCCGACCAGGCCACGGTGATCGCCGCGTTGCTGCCCGAGGTGCGGGACATCCGGCGGCTCGGCTCGGCCGCCCTCGACCTGTGCTTCGTGGCCGAGGGCCGACTCGACGTCTACTACGAGAGCGGGCTCAACCCCTGGGACCGGGCCGCGGGGGAGTTGATCGCCACTGAGGCGGGCGTGCTGGTCACCGGGTTGCACGGCGAGCCCGCGGGGCAGGACATGACGATCGCCGCGCCGCCGGCCCTGCACGGCCCGCTGCACGACCGCCTGGCGACGCTCGTGAAGAGCAGCTAGCAGCCGGCGTCGCCGTCGTACTCGACCTTGCCGAGCCGCTCCAGCTCGGCCTTGACCTCGTCGGCCGGCGGTGATGTTCACCGTGGTGTAGTCGTTGCCGAGGATCAGGTCGACGGTGGCGTCCTTGCGGGAGTCGTCCGGTTCGGCCGTCGAGTTCTTCACGTGCGCTCGCACCAGGTACGCGGCGCCGACGCCGGCCGGGCCGTACCGCACCTGGGCGGTGGCGTCGACGGCCTCGGTCGCGTTGCCGGTGGTGATGTTGCGGAAGCCTGCCTGGGCTAGCTGGGTCTTCGCGGTACCGGCGAGTCCGGTGACGTCTGTGGCGTTGAACACACGCAGCTTCACCGAGGCCGCCGGCGGGATCGCGGTCTGCACCTTGACCTCGCCCTCGCATGCCACCGTCTCCGCGTGCGGCTTCGTCTGGCCGTCCTTGACGATGGCCCAGACGACCGTGCTGAGCGCGATCAGGGCCAGCACGCCAATGACTATGAGCGCTCGGACCCGCGCGAGACTCATCGGACACCCCCGGTGATGGACATGGACAGAGGTTAACTCAGCGTTGCCACCACTTCCGCTGCCCTAACGTTCAGTCGACCGCGCTGGCATCCAGGGTCTCGTGGCCGAGCGTCACGAGCGGCACCAGCGCGTCCCCCGCGCCGGCGAACCCCTCACCGACCATGGCCCCGGCCTTGGCTCTGGCGGCCACTCCGGCCACCACAACAGCCAGTTTGAAGCAGCCGAACGCCACGTACCAGGGGAGGTCGGAGAGGTCCCGCCCGCTGGCGGCGCCGTACCGGGCGGCGACCTCGGCGCGGGTGGGGAATCCGGGCAGGCGGGTGGTCTGCGATACGAGGACGGCAGAGCGGCGCGTCGGCCCGTCGTCGGCCTGCGCCCAGTAGACGAGCATCAGCCCGAGGTCGGCGAGCGGATCGCCCAGGGTGGACATCTCCCAGTCGAGCACGGCTGCGATCCGGCCGGGCCGGTCGGGGTCGAGGATGGTGTTGTCGAGCCGGAAGTCGCCGTGCACGATCGGGCCGCTCTCTCCGGTGGGCACCGAGGAGGCCAGCTTCTGGGCCAGGGCGTCCAGCTCGGGCAGCGCCTCCTCGTTCGGGGTCGCCTCCCACTGGCGTACCCAGCGCGACACCTGCCGGCTCAGGTACCCCTCGGGACGGCCGAACCCGCCGAGCCCCACCGCCGCCGGCTCCACCGCGTGCAGCGCGGCGAGCGTGTCGACGAGGCCGTCGGCGATGGCGCGGCGCTGCTCCGGCGCGTCGGCGTAACCCTCGGGCAGGCCGTCGCGGGCGATCGGGCCCCGGACGTACTCCATCACCAGGAACGGAGCGCCGAGGACGGCCTCGTCGGTGCAGAGGTGCAGCGCCTCCGGGACCGGCACCCCCGTACCCGCGAGACCGGCGATGACGCGGTGCTCGCGGGCCACGTCGTGCGCGGTGGCCAGGATGTGGCCCAGCGGCGGGCGGCGTAGCACCACGTCGCCCGCCGCGCTGCTCACCAGGTACGTGAGGTTCGACTTGCCGCCGCTGATCAGGCCGACCTCGGCGTCCTTCCAGGCCGGGTCGGCGAGGACGGACGCGAGGTAGGGCCCGACCACGCTCGGGTCGGCGCCGGTGGAGAGGCTCGTCATCCGCCTGACGCTAGCGGAGCCCTCGCGCCGATCGTGCGTCGGTCTTGCACTACATCTAACGGCTCGGCCGGTTGCGGTTGGCCTTGACCAGCGCCTTCCACTTGGCTCGCTGTTCGGCCCGCAGCCGGGCGTCGTACCGGCCCGCGAGCCACGCCTGCTCCCGCTGGAGCTTCTCGTAACTCTCCAGGCGGCGTGGGCTCAGCGTGCCGCCGGCGATCGCGGCCTGGACCGCGCAGCCCGGCTCGGTGTGGTGCCGGCAGTCGTGGAACTTGCACTCGTCGGCCAGTTCGACGATGTCGGCGAAGGTGGCTTCGACCCCCTCGGCCGCGTCCCAGAGCTGGACACCGCGAAGCCCAGGGGTGTCGATGACGACGGCACCCCACGGCAGCGGCACCAGCTCCCGGGTGACCGAGGTGTGCCGGCCCTTGCCGTCGTCGCGGATCTCGGCTGTGGCGAGGATCTCGGCGCCGGCCAGGGCGTTGACCAGGCTGGACTTGCCGACACCGGAGGGTCCGATGAAGGCGCCCGTGGACCCGGAGGGGAGCAGCCCTCGCAGGGCCTCCAGGCCTGCTCCGTCGACAGTGCTGACCGCCACGACCTCGGCGCCGGGGCAGGCCGCGGCCACCTCGGCGACGTCGCCGTCGGGATCCCCGGAGAGATCCGCCTTGCTCAGCACCACGACCGGCTGCGCGCCGCTGGCCCAGGCCAGCGCGGTGAGCCGCTCGATCCGGCCGAGGTTCGGCGCGGCCGACAGCGCGTGGACGACCGCGACGACGTCGAGGTTGGCGGCGAGCACCTGCCCGCGCGCGTCGTTGCGTCCGGCGCCGCGGGTGAACGCGGTGCGTCGGGGGAGTGCGGCGACGATCCGGACGTCGTCCGGACGGGTGTCGTCGAGAAGGACCCAGTCGCCGGTGGTCGGCGGCGGGGTGACGTGTTCGGCGAGCCCGGCGTGGATCACCGTCTCGCCGGTGTGCACGAGGCAGTGCGCGCGGTCGGCGCGGACCACCCGGCCCGGTCTGGCGCCTGGACGGTCGGCCGCCCCGGCGTGGGCCACCCAATACGGTGACCAGCCCAGCCCGGACAGGCCGAGATGGTTCGGGTTTGCGGAGGATGGGAAAGACATCTGGAGGCTCCGATGGAGTGGTGCCGGAGCCGGTTGCGCGTCAGCGCGCCGGACTCGGCAAAAGGGTGCGGAACGGGGTACCGTGCGCGCTCACCGAGAGCGCGCCGGTCAGCTGAACGGCGTTCATCGGTGTCACCTCCATCACATCGGGAACAAGACGCGCCTCTGGTGCGTATTAGGTGCGCTGGAAACGGTAAGGTTCCGCGCTCGCCGGGTCGATTCAGTTTTTCGGTCCGGCTGGCGAAGCCTCACCCGCCCAGTGCCCCGGGCGGATACGAACACGGGAGATGAACACCAATATGGCCACCGACTACGACGCCCCGCGCCGTACTGACGACTCCGATCTGGGTGAAGACAGCCTGGAGGAGCTGAAGGCACGACGCACCGAGGCCCAGTCCGGCAGTGTCGACGTCGACGAGGCCGAGGTCGCGGAAGGTTTCGAACTTCCCGGCGCCGACCTGTCAGGCGAAGAGCTGACGGTGAAGGTCCTGCCGATGCAGACGGACGAGTTCCGCTGCTCTCGCTGCTTCCTGGTGCACCACCGCAGCCAGCTCGCGGGCGAGCGCAACGGCCAGCCGGTCTGCCGGGAATGCGCCGCTTGACGCATGCTGGAGGGGGAGGCGGACGACCGACCCGTCTCCCCACCGTCCCGCAGGCGAAGGAGCTGGCATGACCCACTCCACCCCGGGTGGTGACGACCGGGACGCGGAGCGGGTGGAGGCTGCCGTCGTCCGGCTCACCGAGCCCGAGCTCGAAGACGCCGAGCGTCGCCGGCTGCTCCGGCGCATCGTCGACTCCGCCGGCAACAGCACCCGTACCGGTGCGCGCCGGTTCCTCATGGGGCCGAAGGCTGCCGTGCGCTGGGTGCTGGACTCGCTCGTCGAGATCGCCCCGCACCTGCCCGTGCGCGATCTGGAGACGCTGCGCCGGCACCACGACGGCAAGACCGGCGACCTGCTCGCCGAAGCGCTGATCCGGAACGCGTCCCGGGTGACGATGGGTATCGGCACGGCCGGGGGCGGGCTCGCCGCTGTGCAGTGGGTCGCTCCGCCCGCGCTGCTCACCGCGCCGGTGCTGATCGCCGCCGAGACCACCGCAGTGGTGGCCGTCGAGGTCAAGCTCATCGCCGAGCTGCACGAGGCGTACGGCACGCCGGTACGCGGCACCCCGACCGAGAAGGGCAGCCAGCTGCTCGGCGCCTGGGCACAGCGCCGCGGTGTCTCGCTGCTCCATCCGGGACGGATCTCGACCACCGTGCTCGGCGTCAGCATGCGCAAGGAGCTGCGTGACCGTCTCGTCAAGCGGATGGGCCGCAACCTCACCACGATCGGCCCGTTCCTGACCGGCGCCGCGGTCGCCGCCGAACTCAACCGGCGGGCTACGAGGAGCCTCGGCGAGCAGGTGCGCGAGGACCTGCTCCGCAAGGTGCCCAGCCGCCCGCAGCTGCCGCCTGGTTGAGTTCGTGGGTGCGGTCAGGCGCTGGCGTCGGCCGATTCCGCCGGCAGCGGCAGGTCGAGCGCCGCGAGCAGCGCCGCCGGGTGGCGTGAGCTCACGATCCAGTACGGCGTCGAGTCGTCGGGGTCGTCGAGGACGATCCGCACGGCGCCGCGCACCCATGGCCGGTGCACGACGAACGCGAACGGGTGCAGCTCGCGGCCGAGCGCGTCCTGCTTGGCGGTGCCGGCCAGCGGCTCGGCGGCGACCAGGTACTCCAGGGCGATGTGCGCGTCGTCGACCCACAGCTCGCCGCCGGTGATCCGCACCCGCAACCGGCCCAGCCACCACAGCAGCGCCACCGTCAACGGGACCAGCACGGCGTAGGGCACCCAGCTCCGCGCGCCGTCGTAGCCCAGGTGGATCTCGGCGGCCAGCAGGACGGCCGTGCCGAGCGCGCACACCCAGATCCACGCCGGTACCGCGAGTCGTTCGGTGTATCGCACCGTTCGAGACTACGGCGCGTCCCGAGGTCGACGCCGACAGGGCAGGATGGGCGGCATGACCGAGGTGCTGATCCACCAGCTCGAGCCCGACCTGCCCCCGCCCATGTACGCGCACCCCGGTGACGCCGGCGCCGACCTGGTCGCGGCGGAGGAGGTCACGCTCAAGCCGGGTGAGCGCGCGCTGGTCCGCACCGGGGTGTGCATCGCGCTGCCGGACGGGTACGCCGGATTCGTCCATCCGCGGTCCGGACTTGCCGCCAGGCTCGGCGTGTCGATCGTGAACGCGCCCGGTACGGTCGACTCCGGCTATCGCGGGGAGATCAAGGTCAATCTGATCAACCACGACCGTGACCAGAGTGTGCGGCTCAACCGGGGCGACCGGATCGCCCAGTTGATCGTGCAGCGGGTCGAGCGGGCGGTGTTCCGCGTGGTGCCGGAACTGCCGGGCTCGGTCCGCGGCGCGGGCGGGCACGGCTCCACGGGTGGGCATGACGGGCTGCGGCCCGAGGGAGAGGTAGTGAGCGGCGAGCTCGCGACGAATCGATGTACAGTCGCGCGCGAATGCGCCGCCGAGCGCGGACGTGGCCGAGGCATGTCCGTGCGCAGGGTTCTGAGCCGGACGTGGCCGAGGAGGCCGGCGCAGGACGTCCAGGAGGTCACGCGCCGGTCGGCCCTGGGACGCCACGCAGGCGCCTGAGGACGACGTCGCCCGGCTCGACCTCGGCGCGCTCCAGGTGCCGACCCTGCCGGACGTCGAGGTGCGGGTCGAGGCAGAGCAGAACGGCGAGGTGTCCGCGGTGCTGCTCGTGCACGGTGACAGCGGCGTCCAGCTGGGCGCGTTCGCGGCGCCCCGCACCGAGGGCATCTGGCCGGAGGTCCGCGAGGAGATCGGGCAGGGCATCGTCGCCGAGGGCGGCTCGATCCTCGAGGAGGAGGGCGAGTTCGGCACCGAGCTGCTGGCCAAGGTCAAGACGCCGGAGGGTGACCAGCCGGTACGGTTCGTCGGCGTCGACGGTCCGCGCTGGTTCCTCCGCGCCGTCTTCACCGGCCAGGCCGCTGCCGACCCGCATGCCGGGAAGGTGCTGTCCGAGTCGGTGCGCAACGTCGTCGTGGTGCGTGGCAACGACCCGATGCCGGTGCGCGATCCGCTGCCGCTGCGCCTGCCGCGCGAGGTAGTCGAGCAGCACGCCGAGCCGCAGCAACAGCAGCCTGTGCTGCCGCCCAAGCGCGGGCCGGAGATCACCGAGGTCCGCTAGAGCTCGCCGCCGTTGGTGGTCCAACGTCGGCATGCCGACGTTGGACACCCTCTGGCGCACTCAACGTCGGCATGCCGACATAGGGCCACGGGGTCAGGCGCTTCTCGCGCGCAGCCACGCCAGTACGGCGGCGCGGCCGAGGGCTTCCCGGTCGGCGCCCACCGCGGCCAGCCGCGTCTCCACGAGCGACGCCCGGGGCATCGCAGCGGTCCATGAACGTTCCCACCCCCGCCGGGTGCAGCGGATCGTCGCGCAGCACCGCCACCCCGCACGGCACCGTCACGGCGGACAGTTCGGCGAGCGACGGCCCGGGTGATGCGCCGGTGGCACGGAGGATCGCCGCCAACCTGCCAGGCGGGAGACCGGGCCAGGCCGCCGCCAGCTCCTCGACGACCCACGCGGCGTCGGGCGGTGCCCCCGCCTTGATCCGGTCGAGCGCGGGCTGTACGCCGTCTCGGTCGATCTCGTTCGCCGCGAGCCTCGAAGCGGCGGCGACCGTACCGGGCGGTCCCGTCCAGGCCGGCATGGCCAGCAGGAGCCCGTCCGGGCGGTGCTTCCACCGGCCGCTCGAAAGGCACCGCACCGCGAGGTGGGCGCCGATCGAGACGCCTCCCACCAGCACCGGCCGGTACCGCGCGACGGCCTCGTCCAGCGCAGCCGGATCGGTCGGCGCGTCGCCGCTGACGAGGCCGATCCCGAGCGCGGCAAGGGGCGCCGCGAACGCCCTCCCGACGAAGTCGGCGGTGGACGCTGTGCCCGGCGTCACGACCGCTACCGGACCACGCGTTGAACCGTGGAGTAGTCGCACTGCGTGATCCTCTCGTGCCGCTTCGCGGCGCTGTTATCGGCTTGGTACCTGCACAGTGTCCGTGATGTGACGGACGTCACCCGACGCCGACTCGTGACGTTGGGTGTCGTGTTCACGTCGTCGTACTCTGGCAAGGTGGCCCGGCTCCAGCACAACGACAGTGAGGCAGCGATGGCCCGGACCGAAAGCACACAACGACCGGACGAGTCCGGTGTGCGGCGGCTGTTCCGCCGGTTGGTCGCCTCCGACAGCGAGCTCGATGCCGAGGGTCTCCAGGAAGCCAGCGCCCGTGCCGGCTCGATGCCGGTCGAGGCGTGCACGCAGGGCCACCGGTTCACCGTGTCCGGCCGGCTCACGTCCGTCGTCTACACGCCGCGCACCAACCTGCCGACGCTGGAGGCCGAGCTGTTCGACGGCAGCGGCACGGTGACGCTGGTGTGGCTGGGTCGTCGCCGTATCCCCGGCATCGAACCAGGGCGTAGCCTCAGCGCCGAGGGTCGCATCGCCCTCCGCGACGACCGTAAGGTGATCTACAACCCCCGATACACTCTGGAGCCGAGCGCATCGTGAGCGTGGACCGTACCGACGGCGCGACCGTCGACACCGAACTCGCCGAGAAGCCCGAACCCACGATCGCCGAGGCCGTGCGCGAGCAGATCGGTGGCCCACGCGGCCTCATCGAGAGCGCCATCCCGGTCACGGTGTTCATCGTCGCGAACATGGCCACGCCGCTGTGGTCCGCGTTCGGCTTCGAGAAGGCGTTGAAGCCCGCGATCTGGTCGGCGGTGGGCGCCGCGGTCCTCATCGCGATCGTCCGGCTGCTGCGCCGCGACTCGATCCGCCACGCCGTCAACGGCCTGATCGGCGTCGGCATCGCCGCGTTCTTCGCCGCCCGCAGCGGCCGCGCAGAGGACTTCTACCTGCCGGGCATCATCTTCAGCTACGTCGAGGGTCTGGCCTTCGCGGTCTCGGCGCTGATTCGCCGGCCGATCGTCGGCTACGCGTGGGCGCTGCTCACCGGCGCCCACCCCGACTGGCGGGAGCACCCCGCGTTGGTGCGCGCGTACGGGCTGATCACGTTGGTGTGGACCGCCGCGTTCTGGACCAACAGCAGCATCCAGCTCGCCCTGTACTACGGCGGCCACGAGAACGCCCTGGGCGTGGCCCGGCTGGCGGGCCGCGTCTTCTACGTGGGCGCGTTCGCGTTCACGATCTGGTACGGCCGCCGCGCTGTCCGCTCCGAGACGGCGACCGCACCCGCGATGCCCTAGGGCCCTCAGGTCCCGGAGATCACTTCCTGCACCTCGTCCTCGACCTCGGAGGTGCACAGGAACATCAGCTCGTCGCCGGCTTCGAGGGGGTCGTCCGGTGACGGAACGAGCACGCGGCCGCCGCGCAGGATCGCCACCAGCGCGGTGTCGCGGGGCAGCGGCACGTCGCGCACGGGGCGGCCGACGTACGGCGCGTCGGGGGCCAGGGTGATCTCCACCAGGTTCGCCTGACCCTGGCGGAACGTCATCAGCCGCACCAGGTCGCCGACGCTGACGGCCTCCTCGACCAGCGCCGCCATGAGCCGCGGCTTGCTCACCGCGACGTCGACGCCCCACTGGTCGGTGAACAGCCACTCGTTCTCGGCGCGGTTGACCCGCGCGACGACCCGGCCGACCGCGAACTCGGTCTTGGCCAGCAGCGACAGGACGAGGTTCGCCTTGTCGTCGCCGGTGGCCGCCACCGCGACGTCGCAGCCGGCGAGCCCGGCCTCCTCCAGCGACGACACCTCGCACGCGTCGGCGAGGATCCACTCGGCCTCGGGCACCAGGTGCGCCCGCATCATCTTCGGATCACGCTCGATGAGCATCACATGGTGACCGTTCTCGATCAGCTCGGTGGCGATGGAGCGGCCCACGTTGCCGGCTCCGGCGATCGCGACGCGCATGGTGTCAGTGGCTCCCCTCGGGCGCAGTGCCCGCGATCTTCGTGACCTGGTCGACCATGTCGTCGGTGGCCAGCATGTACACCTGGTCGCCGTCCTGGACGACCGTGGACGTCGTGGGCAGGGTGCCGATCCCGAACCGGTTGACGAACGCCACCCGGGCGCCCGCAGCCTCCTCCAGCGTCCGCAGCCGCTGCCCGACCCACCCCGGGTGGACGACGACCTCGAGCAGCGCCACCGTGCTGGTCGGGTCACGCCAGATCTCGATGTTGCCGTCCGGACAGAGTGCGCGGAGCATGCGGTCGGCCGTCCAGCGGACGGTGGCCACCGTCGGGATGCCGAGCCGCTCGTACACCTCGGCGCGCTTCTGGTCGTAGATCCGGGCCGCGACGCGGAGCACGCCGTAGGTCTCCCTGGCGAGCCGCGCGGAGATGATGTTGGAGTTGTCGCCGCTGCTCACCGCGGCGAACGCGTCGGCGCGCTCGATGCCGGCCTCGACGAGGACCCGCTGTTCGAAACCGACGCCCTCGATCGTCGTGCCGCGGAAGTCCGGCCCGAGCCGCCGGAACGCCTCCGGGTTCTGGTCGATCACCGCGACCGTATGGCCGCGCTCCTCCAGACTGTGAGCGAGGGTCGAGCCGACCCGCCCGCAGCCCATGATCACGATGTGCACGGTGCTCCTCCCAGCGCCACCTACCCACTTCGGACGCTACACGCCGAGCCTCCGCTACCGCCGGTGACCGCCCCACGTACCCTGGCGCCGTGCCGTCACCGACGTCTGTCTTCAAGCGGTTGCTGGTGGGCCGCCCGTTCCGCAGCGACAAGCTGCACGAGACGCTGCTGCCCAAGCGGATCGCCCTGCCCGTCTTCGCGTCGGACGCGCTCAGCTCGGTGGCGTACGCGCCTGACGAGATCCTGCTGACACTGAGCCTGGCCGGCGCCTCGGCGTACGTGTTCTCGCCCTGGATCGCGTTGGCGGTCGCCATCGTCATGCTGACCGTGGTCGCGTCCTACCGCCAGAACGTGCACGCCTACCCGAGCGGCGGCGGCGACTACGAGGTGGCCACCACCAACCTCGGCGGCAAGTTCGGGCTCGGTGTGGCCAGCGCGCTGCTCGTCGACTACGTGCTCACGGTGGCGGTGTCGATCTCGGCCGGCGTGGCGAACATCGGCTCCGCGATCCCGTACGTCAACGAGCACAAGGTGCCCATCGCCCTCGGCCTGGTGGTGCTGCTCACCGCGATGAACCTGCGCGGCGTGCGCGAGTCCGGGATGGCGTTCGCGATCCCGACCTACGGGTTCATGCTCGCGATGATCGGCATGGTCGTCTACGGCCTGTTCCGCATCTTCGTCCTCGGCCACGACGTCAAGGCCGAGAGCGCCGGCTTCGAGCTGCACGCGGAGGAGTCGTTCGCCGGGCTGGCGTTCGGGTTCCTCATGCTGCGCGCGTTCTCCTCGGGCTGCGCGGCGCTCACCGGCGTCGAGGCGATCAGCAACGGCGTGCCCGCGTTCCGCAAGCCCAAGAGCAAGAACGCGGCCAGCACGCTCCTGCTCATGGGTGTGATGGCCGTGACGATGCTCCTGGGCAACATCGCGCTCGCCACGCTCACCGACGTCAAGTACGCCGAGGACCCGGCCAGTCAGCTCGGCGGCGCGCCCCCCGACTACGAGCAGAAGACCGTCGTGGGCCAGCTCGGCGCGGCCGTCTTTGACCACTTCCCGCCCGCCTTCTACCTGGTCGCCACCGTCACCGCCCTGATCCTCGTGCTGGCGGCGAACACCGCGTTCAACGGGTTCCCGGTGCTCGGCTCGATCCTCGCCCAGGACAGGTACCTGCCGCGGCAGCTCCACACCCGCGGCGACCGGCTCGCGTTCAGCAACGGCATCGTCTTCCTCGCGGTGTTCGCGTGCGTGCTGATCGTCGGCTTCCAGGCCGAGGTGACGAAGCTGATCCAGCTCTACATCGTCGGCGTCTTCGTCTCGTTCACGCTGAGCCAGGCCGGCATGGTGCGGCACTGGAGCCGGTACCTGCGCACCGTCCGCGACCCGGCGGTGCGGCGCCGGATGCGACGCTCGCAGGCGATCAACGCGTTCGGCATGTGCATGACCGGCGCGGTGCTGATCGTCGTGCTGGCCACCAAGTTCACCCACGGCGCCTGGATCGCGATCGTCGCGATGGCCGTGATCTACGTGCTCATGGTCGCGATCCGCCGCCACTACGACCGCGTCTCGGCCGAGCTGCAGCCGCCGGACGACCGCGGCGTTCTGCCGGCCCGCAACCACGCCGTGATCCTCGTGTCGAAGGTGCACCTGCCGACCCTGCGCGCGGTCTCCTACGCGCGGGCCACCCGGCCGGACACGATCACCGCGGTCACCGTGAACGTCGACGACAACGACACCCGCGCTCTCCAGGAGGAGTGGGAACGGCGCGAGGTGCCCGTGCCGCTGACCGTCGTCGACTCGCCGTTCCGCGAGATCACCAAGCCGATCATCGACTTCGTCAAGGACGTCCGGCGCTCCAGCCCGCGTGACGTGGTGACCGTGTTCATCCCCGAGTACGTGGTCGGGCGCTGGTGGGAGCACCTGCTGCACAACCAGAGCGCGCTGCGGCTCAAGGGACGGCTCCTGTTCGAGCCGGGGATCATGGTCACGAGCGTGCCGTGGCAGCTGGAGTCCAGCGAGCGACTCCACCACGACCGGGCGGTCATCAGCCCGGGCGACATCCGCCGCGGAGTGAGGCGGGGGCCGGTCGCCGACCCGCAGCTCGGCACTGCCGACGACCTGATCGACCAACGGACCGCCGCCGACGAGGAGGCCGACGCCGGCACGGTCGGTCGTGGCTGACGTCCCCGAACCGGAGGCCCGGCCGATCCTGGAGCTGGAGGTCGGGCCGGTCGCGCACGGCGGGCACTGCGTCGCCCGCCACGAGGGCCGGGTCGTGTTCGTCCGGCACGCCCTGCCCGGCGAGCTGGTCCGCGCGCGCGTCACCGAGGACAAGGGCGGCGCGTTCTGCCGGGCGGACGCGGTCGAGGTGCTGCGCCCGTCGCCCGATCGCGTGGAGGCGCCGTGCCCGTACGCCGGGCCCGGCCTGTGCGGCGGCTGCGACTGGCAGCACGCGTCGCCCGCCGCGCAACGGGCGTTGAAGGGCGCGGTCGTCCGCGAGCAGCTCAACCGGCTCGGCGGGCTGTCCGGCCCGGAGCTGGACGCGCTGGGGCTCTCCGATGGATGGGCGGTCGAGGAACTGCCCGGCGCCCCGGGCGGGCTCGGCTGGCGCACGCGGGTGCAGTTCGCGGTGGACGGCGCCGGCGTCGCCGGCCTGCGGCGGCACCGCTCGCACGACGTGATCCCGGTCGACGCCTGCCCGATCGCCGTCCCGGCCGTCAACGACATCGGGGTGACCGGCGCGCGCTGGCGCGGAGTGGACTCCGTCGAGGCCGTGGCGTCCGGCGCGGGGGACCGTGCGGTGGTCGTCGCGCCTCTCACCGGGGCGCCTGACCTGCCGGAGGACGTGGCGCTGCTCGACGGCGGCGGGCGCGGCCCGGCCCGGGCGGTGCACGGGCATACGCGGGTCCGCGAGCGGGCAGCCGGCCGTACCTGGCTCGTCCACGCCGACGGGTTCTGGCAGGTTCACCCGGCCGCTGCGGACACGCTGGTGGACGCGGTCCGCGACGCGCTGGCGCCCGCGCCGGGGGAGTCCCTGCTCGACCTGTACTCCGGCGCCGGCCTCTTCGCCGGTGCCCTGGCGCCGCTGGTCGGCTCCGTCGTGACGATCGAGTCGGGGCGGTCCGCCGTCGCCGACGCGCGGCGCAACCTCCGCGACCTGACGTCGGTCCGCATCGAGCAGGGCCGCGTCGAGGTGGTGCTGCGACGGCTCGGGCTGTCCGGTATCGACCTCGTCGTGCTGGATCCGACTCGCGCCGGCGCAGGCGCCAAGGTCGTGCGGGAGGTGGCGGCGCTCCGGCCCCGCGCGGTGGCGTACGTCGCCTGCGACCCGGCCGCGCTCGCCCGTGACGTGCGCACCTTCGCCGAGCACGGGTACCGCCTCGCAGGTCTGCGTGGATTCGACGCCTTCCCGATGACGCACCACGTGGAGTGCGTGGCGACCCTGGTGCCGGCCTGACGAAAGGTCCTAGGGTCGCCGGGTGCGGAGGCGTGGCGTGTGGGAGAGGAGCCTCCATGGCGAACCTGGTACGGGTGCCGCGTAGCGCGGACCGGCGCTACCTTCTCGTCTGCCTGGTCGGCGCGGCGGTGTCGGCGGCAGCGGCGTGGGCGGCGCTCGTCGGGCAGGTGCCGCTCACCGTGGTGCCGGCGGGCGGGCTGGTGGCCGGCGTCTGCGTCGTGCTGGCGTTCGAGTGGCTCTTCGCCGCGGTGCTCGTGGCGGTACGGGCGGAACGCGCCGCGGCGGCTCCACCTGAACCCGCTCCCGCCGCTGAGCCCGCCGTGACGCCTGAGCCCGCTGTGACGCCTGAGCCCGCGCCGGCCGCTGAGCCCGCCGTGACGCCTGAGCCCGCGCCGGCCGCTGAGATCGCCGCGTTGCAGGAACGGATCGGCCAGCTCACAGCCGCGCTCACCCTCACCGCCGCCGCGGATGATCTGCAGCAGGTCGGCGTGATCGTGCAGCGCGCCCTCACGGCGGATCTACAGCTCGCGGAGGGTCGCCCCAGCGCGTCCTGATCATCCATTGTGGAACCCTCGACCAATCCATTGTGGACGCACGACTACGGATGCGGCAGGCGGTCGCCCTCACGCAGCACGAGGGCGACCGCCCCCAGCACCTCTGCCCGGTCGCCGAGCACGCCCTGCACCACCGTCACCGCGTCCACCGCGGACGGCACGGCCGACCGGCTCAGCGCGTGCCGCAGCGGGTCGAGCAGGACGTCGCCAGCGTGGCCGAGCTCGCCGCCGACCACCACGAGATCCGGGTTGACCAGGTTGACCAGGCCGCCGAGCGCCACACCGAGGTGGCTGCCCGCGTCGGCGACGAGCCGCCGGCAGGGCGCGTCACCGGCCACGGCGAGCCGCACCAGGTCGGGCAGGGTCTGCACCTCGGGATGGGTGCGGCGGAGCACCTCGACGAGTGCGGTGCCGCCGGCCACGAGTTCCAGGCAGCCGCGGTTGCCGCAGCGGCACACGTCGCCGTGCGCGTCGAGGGTGAGGTGGCCGATCTCGCCGGCCGTGCCGGACACGCCGCGGAACAGCCGCCCGTCGATCACCATGCCGCCGCCGATACCGGTGGCGAGCTTGAGGTAGACCAGCGCCTTCGCGGCACGGCCGGCGCCCCACAGGTGCTCGCTCAGTGCGCCGAGGTTTGCGTCGTTCTCGACACAGACAGGCACTTCGAGTCGACGGCTCAGCTCGTCGGCGGGAGTGAGACCGGACCACGCCGGAAGGATGTTGGACGCGCCGATGAGGCCCGTGCTGCTGACGACCGGCGCGGGCAGGCCGAGCCCGACGCCGACGACGTCGCCGACCTCGTGACCAGCCGACGCGAGCACCTCGTGCACGAGCTTCGCCGCCCGGTCGAGCATGACGGAGGCCGTGTGTTCCTCGTGCGGAGCGAGCCGCAGGCCGTCCTCGGCGAGCACGTGGTGGGCGAGGTCGGACACCGCCACCTTGAGGTGCCGCCGTCCGATGTCGACGCCGACCGCCACGCCCGCTGCCCGTGCGAGCTGCACGACGCTGGCGGGCCGGCCGCCGGTCGGGCCTGCCGGCGTGGTGCCGCCCGGCTCGACGACGAGGCTCGCCTCCGTGAGGTCGCCCAGGGTCGCCGAAATGGTGGCGCGCGAGAGCCCCGTGGCGGCGGCGAGATCGGCCCTGGTGGAGGGCCCGAGGACGCGCAGTGCCTCGGTGAGTCGCCGCTGGTTGCCGACGAGATTGATCAGGCGCGGCGCGGACGTCATAGCGGAATCCTAGAGTTCGACTCTGTTCTGTCAACGGTTCACATAACCATAGTGAGTTATAGGCCGCATTAGTACCGAATGGCGGCTATTCGAACAGCTGGCCCGACGATGCCAGTGCACTAAGTCCCGACCAGCCCCAAATCGTTACGTCGTTTGCTTGACAGAACCTTCCCGGTTGCCAGAGGGTGCGAAGCATCGGCGCCAAACGCCGACACCTGTCCGTCCGCCACAAGGCATCTTCTGGAGGTTCGGTGTCCACTCTTCGTCGTAGCGTCGCCGTGGCGGCCGCGGTCGCGCTCGCGCTCGGGGCCGCCGCATGCGAGAGCTCAACAGAATCCGGGGACGGTGGCGACGCGAAGAAGATCGCGCTGCTGCTGCCCGAGTCCCAGACCACGCGGTACGAGCAGTTCGACAAGCCGCTGTTCGAGGCGAAGGTCAAGGAGCTCTGCCCTGACTGCGCCCCCATCATCTACCAGAACGCGTCCCAGGATGAGGCGAAGCAGCGCCAGCAGATGGACTCGGTCATCGCCGACGGTGCCGACGTCGTCGTCCTCGACCCGGTGAACGGTGAGACCGCCGGCACCATGGTCAAGACGGCGAAGGACAAGGACATCCCGGTGGTCTCCTACGACCGCCTCGTCCTCAACGCCGATGTCGACTACTACATCTCCTTCGACAACGAGAAGGTCGGCCAGCTCCAGGGCCAGGCCCTGGTCGACAAGCTCAAGGGCGACGGCAAGACGTCCGGCAAGGTCGTCATGATCAACGGCGGGCCGACGGACAACAACGCCAAGCTGTTCAACAAGGGCGCGCACAGCGTGCTGGACACCTCCGGCTTCGAGATCGTCCCCAAGCCGGACTTCTTCACGCCGGAGTGGAAGCCCGAAGAGGCGCAGAAGTTCATGTCCGGCCAGATCAACACCCTCGGCAAGACCGGCTTCATCGGTGTCTACGCCGCCAACGACGGCACCGCCGGTGGCGCGATCGCCGCGATGCGCACCGCAGGCATCAAGCCGATCCCGCCGGTCACCGGCCAGGACGCCGAGCTGGCCGCGATCCAGCGGATCGTCGCGGGCGAGCAGTACATGACCGTCTACAAGGCGTACGCGCCGGAGGCTGAGAAGGCCGCTGAGATGGCCGTCGCGCTGGCCAAGGGCGAGGACGTCTCGGGCGCCGATGACAAGGTGGCCAACGGCCAGAAGGATGTCGCCTCGGTGCTGCTGGAGCCCGTTTCGGTCACCAAGGAGAACATCAACGACACGATCCTGAAGGACAAGCTCTACACCGTCGAGCAGATCTGCACGCCCGACTATGCGGCTGCCTGTACAGCCGCCGGCGTGAAGTAGCGCACGGACGTCCCGGGTGGCATCGTCCACCCGGGACGTCGTATAAGCCGTCGCTACTTACGGTGAGAGCGGCCAGTTCCGTCTCGGTGGGCCGCTCCGAGGCGAAGGGAACGACATGTCGACCACTCAGGAGAAGCCGGTTGGCGAGGCCCCCACCGGCGCGCCCGTGCTCTTGCTCCGGGGCATCAACAAGCGGTTCGGCGCGGTGCGGGCGCTGACCGACGTCGACTTCGAGGTCAACGCCGGCGAGGTCGTCGCGCTGGTCGGCGACAACGGCGCCGGCAAGTCGACGCTGGTCAAGGTGATAGCGGGGGTGGACCCGGCAGACGGCGGCCAGATCACCTTCGACGGGCAGCCGGCGCACATCGCCTCGCCGGTGGCAGCGCAGCACCTCGGCATCGCCACCGTCTTCCAGGACCTGGCGCTGTGCGACAACCTCGACGTGGTCGCCAACCTCTACCTCGGCAACGAGCTCACCCGCGGCGGGCTCATCGACGAGGCCGGGATGGAGGCTCGCAGCTGGGAGCTGCTCAAGCAGCTGTCGGCCAAGATCCCGAGCGTCCGGATCCCGGTCGCCTCGCTCTCCGGTGGCCAGCGGCAGACCGTCGCGATCTCGCGGTCGCTGCTGGGCGACCCCAAGGTAGTGATGCTGGACGAGCCCACGGCGGCGCTCGGTGTCGCGCAGACCGCGCAGGTGCTCAACCTCGTCGAGCGGCTGCGCGAACGCGGCCTCGGCGTGGTGCTGATCAGCCACAACATGGCCGACGTCCTGGCCGTCGCCGACCGCGTGGTCGTGCTGCGGCTCGGTCACAACGCCGGCGAGTTCCGCATCGGCGAGGTCAGTTACGAGGAGATCATCGCGGCGATCACGGGCGCCAGCGACAACGTCGTCGCCCAGCGGGCAGCGCGCACCCAGCCGAAGGAGGCCAGCAGTGAGTGAGCGCCGCGAGCGAACCAAGGGGTGCAGTGTGCGCGAAGGCGCCGCCGAGCGAAGCGAGGTGTGCGATGAGTGAGCGGCCAGTAAGTGAGCGGCCGGTTGATGACGCCGTCGTCAACGGCGAGCCGCCGGCGGTCAGCGCCGACCTGCTCGACCCGCGCCTGATCCAGGCCAGGGGCGTCCGCGGCTACGTCGACGCCAGCACGGCCAAGCTGCGCAGCGGCGACCTGGGGTCGCTGCCGGTGATCGTCGGCCTGATCGTGATCGTCGTCGTCTTCACCTCGCTCAACCCGAACTTCACCAACGCGTTCAACCTGGTGAGCCTCGCCCAGCAGGTCGCGGCCACGGGCATCATGGCGATGGGCGTCGTCCTCGTGCTGCTGCTCGGCGAGATCGACCTGTCGGTCGGTTCGGTCAGCGGCGTGGCGGCCGCGGTGCTCGCCGTCTCCAACGTCAGCAACGGCCTGTCCGCGCCGGTGTCGGTGGCCCTCGCCGTCGGTGGCGGCGTGGCCATCGGCCTGATACACGGCCTGATATTCACGAAGGTCGGCGTGCCGTCGTTCGTGGTGACGCTGGCCGGCTTGCTCGCCTGGCTCGGCGTGCAGCTGTGGATCCTCGGCAGCACCGGCACCGTCAACCTGCCGCCGAACGGCTCGCTCGTCGATCTCGGCCAGTTCAGCTTCCTCACCGGCTGGCAGCCGTACGCGCTCGGCATCGGCCTCACCGCGCTGTACCTGGTGGGCCAGCTCGTCAAGGCGAGCCGCCGCAAGGCCGCCGGCCTGTCGGTGCAGCCGATGTGGGTCACCGCGACGGTGACGGTTGTCCTGCTGGCTATCACGGTCGCCGTGTCGGCCAAGCTCAACATCGACCGTGGCCTGCCCTGGATCTTCGTCTTCGCCCTCATCCTCATCCTCGTGATGGACTGGATCCTGCGCCGCACCCGGTACGGCCGGTCGATCTTCGCGATCGGCGGCAACATCGAGGCCGCCCGCCGCGCGGGTATCCGGGTCGACCTGGTCCGCATCTCGGTGTTCGTGCTGGCCTCGACGTTCGCCGCCACCGGTGGCGTGGTGGCCGCCACGTATCTCGGCTCGGCGAGCCAGCAGTCCGGTAGCGGCGACACGCTGATCAACGCGATCGCGGCTGCCGTCATCGGCGGCACCAGCCTCTTCGGTGGCCGCAGCCGGATGTACTCGGCGCTGCTCGGGGCGCTGGTCATCGGCTCGATCAGCAACGGCCTGAACCTGCTGAACCTGGAGTCGGCGTACCGGTACATGATCACCGGGTCCGTGCTGCTGCTCGCGGTGATCATCGACGCGGTGTCGCAGCGGGGGCGCAAGCAGGCCGGCCGTTGATCCTGTCCGTCGTTCGTGCCGCTCGGCGGGTGCCGGGCGGCACGGCGCGATCGTGGGAGGTCGGTAGACTCGGAGGATCCGCGCGCCGGGGGGCGTGACCGACCGCGAACCGCAGTGAGGGGCTCCAGCCTGTGAACGACCAGGGAAGTCACGAACACGCGTCCCTGCTCTCCAGCATCCGATCGCCCGAGCAGCTCAAGGCGCTCCCGCCGGAGGCGCTGCCCACGCTGGCGGCCGAGATCCGCGACTTCCTGGTCGACAAGTGCTCCCGCAACGGCGGTCACCTCGGCCCGAGTCTCGGCGTGGTGGAGCTGACCCTCGCGATCCACCGGGTCTTCGACTCGCCGCGTGACCGGATCCTCTTCGACACCGGCCACCAGGCGTACGCGCACAAGATCGTCACCGGCCGGCACGAGGGCTTCGACCGGCTCCGCCTGCGCGGCGGGCTCTCCGGCTACCCGAACCAGGCCGAGTCCGAGCACGACCTGATCGAGAACTCGCACGCCTCCACCGCCCTGTCCTACGCCGACGGCCTGGCCAAGGCGTACGCGCTGCGCGGCGAGGACCGGCACGTCGTCGCGGTCGTCGGCGACGGCGCGCTCACCGGCGGCATGTGCTGGGAGGCGATGAACAACATCGCCGCCGGCAAGGACCGGCCGGTCGTGATCGTCGTCAACGACAACGGCCGCTCCTACTCGCCCACCATCGGCGGGCTCGCCGACCACCTCGCGTCGCTGCGGCTCAACCCGGGTTACGAGAAGGTGCTCGACACCGTCAAGGAGGTGCTCGGCCGCACCCCGCTGGTCGGCGCCCCGCTGTACGACGCGCTGCACGGCATCAAGCGCGGCCTCAAGGACGCGATCGCGCCGCAGGGGCTGTTCGAGGACCTGGGCCTCAAGTACGTCGGGCCGGTCGACGGCCACGACAGCGACGCGCTCGAGTCGGCGCTGCGCAAGGCCAAGGCGTTCGGCGGCCCGGTGATCGTGCACGCCGTCACCCGCAAGGGCTTCGGGTACGCGCCCGCCGAGGACGACGAGGCCGACTGCCTGCACAGCCCCGGCGCGTTCGACCCGCTCACCGGCAAGGCCCACGCCAAGCCCGGTACGAAATGGACGAGCGTCTTCGCCGACGAGCTGGTGACGATCTGCGACGAGCGCGCCGACGTCGTCGGCATCACCGCCGCGATGGCGGGCCCCACCGGCATCGAGAAGCTGGCGAGGAAGTACCCCGAGCGCACGTTCGACGTGGGTATCGCCGAGCAGCACGCCGTCACGTCGGCCGCAGGCCTCGCGATGGGCGGGATGCACCCGGTGGTGGCCGTCTACGCGACGTTCCTCAACCGCGCGTTCGACCAGACGGCTCTAGACGTGGCGATGCACCGGCTTCCGGTGACGTTCGTGCTCGACCGCGCCGGCATCACCGGGCCGGACGGGCCGAGCCACTACGGCGTCTGGGACTACACGATCCTGGGCGTCGTCCCCGGCATGCGCGTCGCCGCCCCGCGCGACGCCGTGACCCTGCGCGAGGAGCTGCGCGAGGCCGTGGCCTGGGAGGACGGCCCGACGGCGATCCGTTTCCCCACCGGCATCGTCCCGGACGAGATCCCCGCGCTGGAGCGCATCGGGGCTGCTGACGTGCTGCGCCGCGGCGACGCGAACGACGTACTGCTCCTCGCGCTGGGCGCCTTCGCGAGCACCGCGCTGGACGTCGCCGAGCGCGCCGCCGAGCAGGGCATCGGCGTCACCGTCGTCGATCCGCGCTGGGTGCGTCCGGTGGGGCAGGAGATCGTCGCGCTGGCGGCGAAGCACCGACTCGTCGTCACGCTGGAGGACGGCATGCGGGCCGGCGGCGTCGGCACCGCCATCGGCCAAGCCATGCGCGATGCGGGCGTCGAGGTGCCGCTCCGCGACCTCGGCGTCCCGGCCGGCTGGCACCCGCACGGCAGCCGCGCCGAGCTGCTCGCCGACCTCGGCCTCACCGCCCAGGACGTGGCCCGCAACGTCATCGAGTGGGTCTCCAAGCTGGACGACGAACCGTCCGCCTCCGTCGAGCCTTCGCCGCGCCGCGGCGCAAACCGCTAGATCTGCGCCTCTGGCGCTGTACTCTGCTCGCCGTTGAGCGTGCGCGAGCCGTCGACGCACGCCGCTGAGGAGGGCCTTGGCGATGGCGCGTGGACGTGCACGATTAGTGATGGTGCTGGCCACGCTGCTGGTCGCGGCGCCGACCGGGCCGGCTGCGGCTGACCCGACACCGACTCCATCCGTTTCGCCGGTCCCGTCTGTTTCGCCAGATGCCGGACCGCCCGCGGACGAGCCGGTCGTCGGCGCGACGACCGTCACGGTCACGGCGGCGGCGCAGAGCCTGCTGGCGGGGGAGAAGCTCACGTTCTCCGGTGTGGTCGGCAACGGCGGCACGCCGCTCGCAGGCGTGCAACTCAGCGTGGTGCGGAAGTCCGGCACCACCTGGACGTTCGCCGCGCACGTCACCACCGACGCGGCAGGCCGGTGGAGCTACGAGGTGGGCCCCATGGCCGACACCACCTGGCGCACCGACTTCGCCGGTGACGACGCCTTCCCGGCGGCGCAGTCGCCCGAGTACTCGGCGTCGGTCGTCCAGGTGCCGTCGGCCGCGCGGGTCGCCTCGGCAAACGCGTTCATCGCCACCCGCAAGCCCTGGGCGGGGTGGGCGCTGTATGACCAGCTCCTCGGCCGCTGGTACGCCAGCCCGACGTTCGCGCAGGTCAACAACACCGAGTCGATGGTGAAGGTGTGGATCGCCGCCGATTTCATGCTCGGCGTCCAGGCCACCGGCCGCACGTCGCTCACGGCGTACGAGCGCAGCCTGATCAGCCGGATGATCCGGGTCAGCGACGACCAGGCCGCCGAGACGGTGTACCAGATCCGCGGTCGCGACAACGTGATCCGCCGGCTCATCCGCACCTGCGGCCTCACCGACACCTACATCGGCAAGCCGGGACGCTGGTCGTGGACCAAGATGTCGCCGCGCGACGCCGTCCGCATGGCGGCGTGCGTGCAGCCCGGCCGCAACCTCTGGCCGATCTACGGCAACTTCCTGTTCGGCGAGATGCGCGCGGTGGCGGCGTCCAACGCGTTCGGGATCCAGCAGGCGTACCCCGCAGGCAACGGCGTGCGGATCGCGGTGAAGAACGGCTGGACCGCGCACGGCGCCACGAGTTCCTGGAACGTCACGTGCCTGGGCATCTGGGGTACGGGCAACCGGTGGTTGCTGGCCGTCGAGTCGCGGTACCCGGTGCGGCTCGGCCTCGCGTACGGTGCGGCGACCTGCCAGGAGACGACCCGGAGGCTGTTCCGGTGATCCGGTCCTCGGCGGCGGCTCTGGTGCTGGCGATGTTGGTCGCCGGGTGCTCCTCCGGGTTGCTCGCCGGGTGCTCCTCCGGTGAGCCGGAGGGGCGGCCCACCGGGCTGGGGGGTACGCCCGAGACGGCGCCGCCCTCGCCCGGCGGTCCTCTCCCGACAGTCACGCCGCCGAGCCCCGAGCCCACCTCCGGCATCGCCGGTGACCAGCCGGCCGCAGATAAGCCCGGGGCCGGCCCGAGGACATGCCCGACGGACGCCCAGGTCGTCGCCGCGTACGAGCAGCACCTCAAGGAGCTCGGCGTCATGGCGACCGGCTACAGGCTCGGGCGCCGCTCGCCGTGCGTCGAGGGCTGGGCCGCTGCCACACTGTCCGAAGGCGAGGGTCTGCCGCCGTTCGTCGTCGTGATGGCGCCGAACGTGCGCGGCAAGGCCCTCGCCGTGGTCGCTGACGGCACCGACCGCGACAAGGGCGAGCCGTGCGCGGTGGCTCAGCGCGCCGCCGCGCCCGCGCCCGTGCTGACGTTCTGCCGCTCAGTAGCCTGACTCCGGGATTGCGCGGACGCCGCTGGCTTCTTGCGCCGGCGGATCGCCGCGCGACCCCGGAGTCACGGTGGCCCCGGCATACAGTGACTTCACGTCCTGCCTGCGAGGCTGTGACGGTCGTCGGTGAGAGCCAGGGAGATGGACTGTGCGGGTGTTGGTGGTCGAGGACGAGCGCACCATCGCGGACGCGGTGGCGCGGGGTCTCCGCCGTGAGGGTATGGCCGTGGACGTCGCGTACGACGGCGCGCAGGGGCACGAGATGGCGCTGGTCACGCGGTACGACGTGGTCGTGCTCGACCGCGACCTGCCCGGCGTGCACGGCGACACGATCTGCGCCGACCTGGTGTCCTCCGGCGCGCTCACCCGCGTGCTGATGCTCACCGCCAGCGGCACCGTCGCCGACCGCGTCGACGGGCTCAGCATCGGCGCCGACGACTACCTGCCGAAGCCGTTCGCGTTCGACGAGTTGGTCGCCCGGGTCCGCGCCCTGGGCCGCCGCGCCACCCCGGCGACGCCGCCGATGCTCACCGCCGGCGACGTCGTCCTCGACCCCGCCCGCCGCGTGGTGACCCGCGCCGGCAGCCCGGTCGACCTGACCCGCAAGGAGTTCGGCGTCCTGCAGGTGCTGCTCTCCGCGCGCGGTGCCGTCGTCTCCAGCGAGGAACTGCTCGAACGCGTGTGGGACGCCAACGCCGACCCCTTCACCACCACGGTCCGGGTGACGATGATGACGCTGCGCAAGAAGCTGGCCGACCCGCCCTTGATCGAGACGGTGGTCGGCGCCGGTTACCGGGTGCGGGGATGACCGTCTACGGGACGCCGGCCCCGCGTCCGACCCGGCTCCGCCCCACCCTGCGGCTCCGGCTCACCATGCTCAACGGCCTGCTGCTCGCCGGCGCCGGGCTGCTGCTCCTGCTGCTGTCCTGGCAGCTCGCCAGTGGCGCGCTGATCTCCGGCGCGGAGCTGGCGCCCGGGTCGAAGGTCGTGGTCACCAGTGACGGCGGCCAGACGGAGACGGTGGGCGCCGAGGAGTACAAGGACCAGCTCACCGCCGACACCACCCGCAACATGCTCAGCAAGGGCCTGCTCGCGCTGCTCGTGATCAGCGCTGCGGGCATCGTCGGCGGCTACCTGGTCACCGGCCGGGCGCTGCGCCCGCTGCACCAGGTCACGGCCACCGCCCGCCGGCTCTCCACCGAGACCCTCGACGACCGGCTCGCCCACACCGGCCCCGACGACGAGGTCAAGGAGCTCGCCGACACCTTCGACGAGATGCTCGACCGGCTCGGCGCCGCGTTCGGCAGCCAGAAACGGTTCGTCGCGAACGCCAGCCACGAGCTGCGCACGCCGCTCGCGGTCATGCGCACCGAGATCGACGTGACGCTCGCCGACCCCGACGCGTCCCGCGAGGAGCTGCGCCGCATGGGCGTGGTGGTCCGCGACGCCTCCACCCGCGCCAACGAGCTGATCGAGGCGCTGCTGCTGCTCGCCCGCACCGAGGCCCAGGCAGGCCGGCGGCTCAACAAGCAGGTGCCGGTCGACCTGGCGACGGGCGTCCCGGTGACGCTGGGTGCGGTGTCGGCGGAGGTGGTCCGGTTGAACCTCACGGTGACCACCGACTTCGAGCCGGCGCTCGTGATCGGCGACCCCAGCCTCCTGGAGCGGCTCGCGGGCAACCTCGTCGAGAACGCCGTCCGGTACAACGTGCACCACGGGCGGCTCACCGTGCGCACCGCCAGCGACGGCATGCACGCGCAGCTGGTGGTGGCCAACACCGGCCCCGAGCTGGACCCGGCCGAGGTGCCTGGCTTGTTCGAGCCGTTCCGCCGCGGCGGGATGGAGCGCACGGGTACCCGCGGCGCGGGGCTCGGGCTGTCGATCGTCCGTGCGGTCGTCGACGCGCACGGCGGCACGGTGCGAGCCAAGACGATCGCCGGGGGCGGGCTCGAGGTGGTCGTGTCGCTGCCGGCGGCGGGCACGACGCCGGTGATCTCCCCCGAGGTCACCGTCCGCAGCGTCGCGCCCACGAGCCACCGCCTCAACTCGTAACCGAGCCGCGACACTCCGTGGCTGCGTGGTAACGCCTGGGTCGCGACTGTCGCGGCTGTCGCACCGATGGGGCACGCTTGTGCAGTGACGAAGGAGATCCTCGACGACGGTGCGCCAGACCGTGATCCCTGGCTGCTCCGCTGGTCCCGAGAGGACTCCGTCGATGATCTCTCGCAGCCGGCGGTCCGGCCGGGCTCGCCGGGCGGGTCCGCGGCGGCGGTGGCTCGTCGCCGCGGTAGCCGGTGTTGTGCTGCTCGGCGGCGGGTGGTTCCTGCGTGACAGCGCCAGGCGAGCTGGAGTCGCCGACTCCCGAGATCTCCAGTACGGCCACCGGCCTGACCAGCCCGATCGAGGCGGGTTGGGCCGCGCCCGTGCTGCGGCCCGGCGCCACGTTCACGCTCACCGTCCAGACCGGCGACCGGCTCGTGCGGATCGACCACGGCCCGGACGGCACCGCCTACTCGCCGTTCCCCGGGAGGGTGCCGCCGGGCGCGAGCGGCTGGGCCACCGCCACGGCCACGGCCGTCGTCGGGAGCACGGCCGGCGGACAGCGGGCCAGCATCCTGGACGCCGACGGTCGACAGAAGTTCACGCTTGGTCCCGCGTTACGGATCCTGCCCGGCGCGCAGGGCTGGAGCGCCTGGTTGGTGCGCGCAGTCGGCTCGGGCCGCTCCGTCCAGGGCTACGGGCTCGACGGGGCCGCCGAGCGCGGACCGGCCCTGACGGTGCCCTCCGGCATGGAGCCCGTCGCCGTATTGCGTGACGGCGTGATCCTCAGCGGCCCCGGCGACGCCCTGTCGCTCTGGCGTCCCGGCACTGGTGATCTCGCGCCACTCGACGTGTCCGGTCGGGTCGTGAGCGCCGCCCAGGGGCTGCTGCTGGTCGCCGACGTCCAGGGACGGTCGCTGGTGAACGTCCTCAGCGGCCGGGTCACGCGCGTCCGCGTCGTGTCGGGCTCGAAACTTCTCGGCGAGCCGGTGCTCTCCCGCGACGGGCTGCGGTTCGCCGTCATGGTCGAACCGGACACCGGCGACGGCCGCGACGAGGCCGCACTCGCGGTCGCCACAGTGTTCGACGGCGGCAGCGCGCCCGAGCTCGTCCCCGGCACCCGGTACCGCGTGACACCGCAGGTCAGCGCCGTCGTGCAGCCCGCGTGGTCGCTGGACGGGCTCGTCTTCGGGTACGCCCCGGGCGGCGCCGGCCTCTACGCGTTCCAGCCTGGCGAGGCCGGCGCGCAGCGCGTCGCCGTCCCCGGCCTGGGGGCCGTGCGGAGGATCGTCGCGGGATGATACGGACACGCCCTGCTAGCCTCGCGCCCGAACCCCGGCAGTACACGGGTACACAAGGCGTATCCTGTGACGGGGCACCCCATTGCCCCCACCCCACCGCGGGCCGGACCCGCACTGCTTCACCGCGTGTGACGCGGCCCGCCGCGTCACGTCCCACCAGGAGAGGAAGCTCGTTCCGCGATGGTCATCGGTCTGTCGGTCACGCTCATCATCTCGAGCCTGTTGCTAGTCGTACTGATCCTTCTGCACCGTGGGAAGGGCGGCGGGTTGTCGAGCATGTTCGGCGGCGGGGTCTCCTCGAACCTGGCCGGCTCGTCCATCGCGGAGAAGAACCTCGACCGGTTCACGGTCCTGATCGGGATCGTCTGGCTCGCCTGCATCATCGGTCTCGGCCTGCTCCTCAAGGCGAACACCGCCTGAGCCGTCCGGACCGCGTCCTAGCTGACTCAACCCCCTCAGTAGTCGAAGAAGGACAAGGAGCGCACAGCCGTGGCTGGTGGTAACGCCATTCGTGGTACCCGTGTCGGAGCTGGCCCGATGGGAGAGGCCGAGCGAGGCGAAGCAGCCCCGCGCGTACACATCCCGTTCTACTGCGCCAACGGGCACGTCACCCGACCATCGTTCGCAATGGACGCGGCGATCCCGGATCACTGGGACTGCCCCCGTTGCGGCCTGCCTGCGGGTCAGAACTCGGAGGCGCCGCCCGCGGCACCTCGCAATGAGCCGTACAAGACGCACCTCGCGTACGTCCGTGAACGGCGCAGCGACGCAGACGGCGAGGCCATCCTCGAAGAGGCGCTGATGAAGCTGCGCGAGCGGCGCGGCGGCCTGTAGCCGGAAAGTACGGAAGCGGCGTGCACCCGACCGGGGCACGCCGCTTCCGCATGTCAGCCTGGCCAGAAGCGGACTGTCCGGACTCGGGTCCTTAACCGGACACGGGATACCGCCAAAACCCCGACAGTTGGGCGCTGCCGCCCTGAAGCGCCCGCGGTTGCGCGCGGCAGGCGCCACCGACCGCAGCAGCACCAGCAGCACCACCGCGGCGCTGCACCAGCAGCGCCACCGTCCAGTCAGGTTCGCAGGCTCCGCAGGGTCTGGGGGACCTCCGTGGCGGCGTCCCGGTCCAGGAACCAGAGCGTGCGGTGCCTGCCCCGCGCGCCGGCAGCCGGGACTTGCACCGGGCCGGCGCCACCGAGTGCCATCCCGATCGCGCTGGCCTTCGCCGCGCCCGCGGCCACGAGCCAAACCTCGTCGGCGCTGGTGATCGCGGGGAACGTCAGCGTGATCCGGGTGGGCGGCGGTTTCGGGCAGCCCCGCACAGCGACGACCGTGCGTTCCTCGTAGGCGGCGGGCGACTCGGGGAAGATCGAGGCGATGTGCCCCTCCCCGCCGACGCCGAGCAGCAGCACGTCGATGTGCGGCATCTCCTGGCCGGGGCGTGCGGCGCTGCGCCAGTTCGGCGGCGTAACGGGCGGCCGCCGCCTCGGGGTCGTCGCCGTCCGGACCGTCGGACGCCGGCATCGGGTGCACGCGAGCCGGATCCAGCGGCACCGAGTCGAGCAGGGCCTCACGCGCCTGCGTCTCGTTGCGCTCCGGATCCGACGACGGCAGGAACCGCTCGTCGCCCCACCACAGGTCGAGACGGGACCAGTCGATCGCGTCGCGTGTGGGGCTCTCCCGCAGTGCGCGGAGTACCGCGATTCCGACGCCGCCGCCGGTGAGCACCACGGAGGCGGTGCCGCGGGCGGTCTGCGCGTCGACGATCCGGGCCATGAGCCTGGCCGCCGCCGCGTTCGCCAGCTCGTCGGCGTCGCGGTGGACCATTACCTCGGTCGTGCTCACGCCGTCACCACCCGTGCCCGCGCTGGGCCCAACCCGACCGCTACGCGCGTCACGCGGACGAACCGTTCGCCAACGCCGGTTCGAGCCACTCGTGCTGCCGCACGGCCGGGCGGCTCTCCAGCTTCGGCAGGCCGGTCGCCGCGCCGAGGGCACGCGCGTACGGCTGGTCCGGGTCGAGCCGGCGCAGCTCCTCGGCGAGCTGGTCGCCGATCTGGCGCCGGTGCAGCGGCAGCCGCCGGTCCTGGACACCGCTGCGGTGCAGCACTGCCGAGTGCCCGTCCGGACGGGTGAGTGACATCTCGGTGCCGTCGTCGAGCGCCACCGACACCTCGGTGATGCCTGGGCCGATGGTGTCGACGATCTCGGACTGGACGCCGAGCCGGTCCTTGAACCAACCCGCGATCAGCCACGCGGTCGGGTTGCCCGGCCTCGGCGCCGATCCTCGCCCGCACCGCACGGCCGGTGGTGCTGTCGAACGCGCCGGCCAGCACCGCCCGCCACGGGGTCGCCCTGGTCCAGGCCAGGTCGGTGTCGCCAGGTGCGAAGTCCTGGGCGCGGGCGCGCAGTGCCGCGATCGGGTCGGGTGCCTGCGACGCGTCGGTGACGCGCCGGTCGGCGAACACGCCCAGCGGGTCGTGCGCGATCTTCGCCGGCGCATCGCCGTGCCACCAGGTCACGACCGGGACGTCCGGCGCGAGCAGCGGCAGCACCACCGACTCGGCGTGCAGCGCGAGCCGGCCGTACATCCGCATCACTACGGCCTCGCCGGGCCCGAGCCGCCCGCCGACCGAGATCTCCGCGTCGAGGCGCGGCTGCTCGGACTCGATCTGCCGGCGAACCACGATCAGCACCCGGCACGGGTGCGCCGACGCCGCACGGACGGCCGCCACCTCGGCCTCGGCCACGCGCTTCTCGTCGGCGACGACGACCAGGGTGAGCGCGAGCCCGCTGATCATGCTGCCCGCGGCCCGGCGGGCCTGCCCGAGCGCCTTGACGACTTCGGTGCCGGTGGTTTCCCACAGCGTGGTCATGAGCTGGCCTCCGGAGTGGGCATCGCAGCGACGAAGGGGTGGACGGTCATGGCCGCCTCCAGCGGCGGCCTTCGCGCGCCAGCATTTCGTCCGCTGCCTTGGGGCCCCACTCGCCGGCGCGGTATTTGTGTGGTTTGCGGCCGGCCCAGAACTCCTCCAGCGGGTCGATCACCTTCCAGCTGGCTTCGACCTCCTCCGCGTGCGGGAACAGCGTGGAGTCGCCGAGAAGCACGTCGAGGACGAGTCGCTCGTACGCCTCGGGGGATGCCTCGGTGAACGCCTCGCCGTAGAGGAAGTCCATCGCGACGTCGCGGACCTCCATGGCGCTGCCGGGCACCTTCGACCCGAACTTGAGCGTCACGCCCTCGTCCGGCTGGACCCGCACCACGAGCTGGTTGCGCCCGAGTGACTCGGTGTCGGTCTCGGCGAACGGCAGGTGCGGCGCCTTCTTGAACGACACCGCGATCTCGGTGACGCGGCGGGGGAGGCGCTTGCCGGTGCGCAGGTAGAACGGCACGCCCGGCCCAGCGGCGGGTCTGCACTCCGAGCCGCACCGCTGCGTACGTCTCCGTGGTGGAGTCCGGCGGGACGTTCTCCTCCTGCAGGTAGCCCGGCACGCGCTGGCCGGCGAGCCAGCCCTGCTCGTACTGGCCCGCGGACCGCGAACGACTCCTTGTCGCTGCGGCAGGCTGATCGCGGTGAGCACCTTCAGCTTCTCCACCCGGATCGCCTCGGCGGAGAAGCTCACCGGCTCCTCCATCGCGGTGAGCGCGAGCAGCTGCAGCAGGTGGTTCTGGAGCACGTCACGGGCGGCGCCGGTGGAGTCGTAGAACCCGGCGCGGGTGCCGATGCCGACCGTCCTCGGCCATCGTGATCTGCACCGAGTCGACGAAGTGCGAGCTCCACACCGGCTCGAAGAGGGTGTTGGCGAACCGCAGCGCGAGCAGGTTCTGCACCGTCTCCTTGCCGAGGTAGTGGTCGATACGGAACACGTCCTCGGGCGTGAACACGTCGTCGACCAGCGCGTTCAGCTCGCGGCTGCTGGGCAGGTCGTGGCCGAACGGCTTCTCCACGACGACCCGCCGCCAGCCGCCGCTGGTGGCGTTGTCGCACATCTTCGTGCGGTCCATCTGGCGCAGCACGACCGGGAACATCGCCGGCGGGATCGAGAGGTAGAACGCCGCGTTGCCGTGGATCCCGTGGCTGTCGCGCAGCTCGTCGAGCGTGCGGGCGAGCGTGTCGAAGGCCGCGTCGTCGTCGAACTCGCCGCCGACGAACTTCATGTTCCCGGCGAGCCGGGCCCACACGTCCTCCTGCCACTCGGTGCGCGCGTGCTCCTGCGCCGCCTTGCGGGCGACCTGCTCGAAGTCGCTGTCGCCCCAGTCGCGCCGGGCGAAGCCGAGCACGACGAAGCCGGGCGGGAGCAGCCCCCGCGCGGCCAGGTCGTACACGGCGGGGATCAGCTTCTTGCGGGCCAGGTCGCCGGTGACGCCGAAGATCACCAGCGCGCACGGCTCCGGGACGCGTGGCAGCCGGCGGTCGGCCGGATCCCGGAGCGGGTTCCCCGTGGAGACAGCTGGCCCGGTCACCGGAAGGCCGCCACGAGCTGGGCGATACCGGCGGGGCGGTCGAGCAGGTGCAGCCGCACGGCGGGCCGGCCACGGCCGGCCAGCGCCTCAAGGTCGCCCGCGGCCTGCGCCGCCTGGAGACCGCCGAACGTGTACGGCTTGCCCGGCACGGGCAGATCGTCGGTGATCGCGCCGGTGACCTGGAGGAACGAGCCGACCTGCGGACCGCCCTTGTGGTACTGGCCGGTCGAGTGCAGGAACCGCGGGCCCCACCCGAACGTCACCGGGTGTGCGGTGCGCTCGGCGAGCAGCGACCGCAGCTGGGCCGCGTCGGCGTCGCCGAACCGGTCCAGGTAGGCCATGACCGCGAGGTATCCGCGGTCGCCGACGGACTCCAGCAGCGCGGTGAGCGCGTCGGCCACGTCGGAGGAGGCGCCGAGCAGCATCGCGTCGCCGTACACCTCGACCGCGCCGTCCGTGAACGTGCGGAGCAAGCGTGCTCCGGCAGCCCGCACTCGCAGGATCCGCGCGGTGTTCTCCTTCGACTCCGCCACGTTCGGCTGGTCGAACGGGTTGATGCCGAGGATCTGGCCGGCGATCGCGGTGGCGTACTCCCAGCCGAGGAAGTGGGCGCCGAGCGGGCCGTTGACGGTGAGGTCGGGCTTCGGCCCGGCGCCGTAGTCAGGACCGGTGCCCGCACGAACCGAGCCGCCCGTCGTGGCGAACAGCACGTCGTCGCCCGTGATGCCGTGTGCGGTGGGGGACTCCACCACGACCGGCAGGATGCCCTTGCCGTTCTTGCCGGTGGACTCGGCGACGAGCTGCTCGGCCCAGTCGCCCAGTCCCACGATGCCCGACCCGTCCTCGGCGAGCACGAGCTTGTCGCGCCCGTCGACCGCGGCCGTGCCGAGCGCCGCGCCGAGCGTGAGCGCCGGGCCTTCGCCGGCGAGCGTGGCGGCCAGTGTCGGCGGCCTGGTCGAGCAGCTCGGCGACGTCCACACCGGCCAGCGCCGACGGCACCAGCCCGAACGCCGTGAGCGCGCTGTACCGGCCGCCGACGTTGGGGTCCGCGAGGAAGACCTCCCGCGCGCCGAACTCGGCGGCGGTGGCCTCCAGCGGCGAACCGGGGTCGGTGACGACGACGAACCGGCGCCCGGCCTCCTCGGCGGACAGTCCACTGTCGAGGAACGCCTGGTGGTACGCACGGCGGTGGCTGTCGGTCTCGACTGTGCCGCCGGACTTGCTCGACACGACGACCACCGTGCGGTCGAGCCTGTCGGCCAGCGCCGCCCGCACCTGGTGCGGATCGGTGGTGTCGAGGACGGTCAGCCCGACGCCGAGGGTCCGCGTGATGACCTCGGGGGCGAGCGACGAGCCGCCCATCCCGGCGAGGACCACGTGGTCGAGCCCCTCGGCGACCAGCTCGGCACGGAGCGCGGCGAGGCGGTCGAGCAGCGGCCGGGACGTCTCGGGGAGGTCGATCCAGCCGAGCCTGATGCTCGCCTCGGCCTCTGCCTCCGGGCCCCACAGCGTGCGCGTCCTTGGCGACCAGCCTCGCCGGGAGGCCGTCGGCGATCAGCTGCTTGACCGTCTCGGCGGCGCCCGGGACAGCGCCACCGACGGCCAGCCCACCGCCAGCCGAAGTCGGAGTCTGGGTCATCGAGCCGCCTCGTCTAGCTGGTGCCGGACGGATTCGAGCAGTTGCTTCCAGGACACCTCGAACTTGTCCACGCCCTCGTCCTCCAGGACCTGGACGACGTCGTCGTAGGAGACGCCCACCGCCTCGAGCTTGTCCAGCAAGTCCTGCGCGTCGGCGTAGTTGCCCGTGACGGTGTCCCCGCGCACCTCGCCGTGGTCGGCGAACGCGTTCAGCGTGGCCTCCGGCATCGTGTTGACGGTGCCGGGTGCGATCAGCTCGGTGACGTACATCGTGTCCGGGTAGGCCGGGTCCTTGACGCCGGTCGAGGCCCAGAGCGGGCGCTGCGGGCGGGCGCCGGCGTCGGCAAGGGTCTGCCACCGCTTGCCGCCGAACACCTGCTCATAGTGCTTGTAGGCGAGGCGGGCGTTCGCGATGCCGGCCTTGCCCTTGAGGTCCGCCTCGCCCAGCTTGTCGAGGCGCTTGTCGACCTCGGTGTCGACGCGCGACACGAAGAACGACGCCACCGACGCGATCTGGGACAGGTCGTGGCCGTTCGCCTTGGCCTGCTCCAGACCCTCGAGGAACGCCTCCATGACCTCGTCGTACCGCTGGAGGCTGAAGATCAGGGTGACGTTGACGCTGATCCCGGCCGCGAGGGTCGCCGTGATCGCAGGCAGCCCCTCGGGTGTGGCCGGGATCTTGATGAACAGGTTGGGCCGGTCCACCAGCCACCACAGCGCCTTCGCCTCGGCGATGGTGCGGGCGGTGTCCCGGGCCAGCCGCGGGTCGACCTCGATCGACACCCGCCCGTCGACGCCGTGTGTCGCGCCGTGCACGGGCTTGAGCACGTCGCACGCCCAGCGCACGTCGTAGGTGGTGATCGCGCGGACGGCCTCCTCCAGGTCGACGCCGCGCAGCGCCAGGTCGCTGACCTGCTCGTTGTAGGACTCGCCGTCCTCCAGGGCCTTCGCGAAGATCGTCGGGTTGCTCGTGATGCCGACGACGTACTTCTCGCGGATCAGCTGCTCCAGGTTGCCGGAGCTGAGGCGTTCACGGGACAGGTCGTCCAGCCATACGGCTACTCCCGCGGCCGAAAGTTCGGCCAGCGCTCTATTACTCATCGGTCGGTTCCCCTTCCGGGTGGTTGTTCTCAGCGGCTCGCGCGCTCCAGGCTGCGCCGCGCTGCCGTCTCGACGGCGGCGGCGGTCAACCCGAACTGCTCGTACAACACGTCAAACGGAGCCGAGGCCCCGAAATGTTCAAGGCTGACGCTCTCGCCTGCGTCACCGACCAGATCGCGCCAGCTCATGGCGATACCGGCCTCGACCGAGACCCGCGCCCGCACCGCTGCCGGGAGCACACTCTCGCGGTACCCCTCGTCCTGCGCGTCGAACCACTCGCGGCACGGCATCGAGACGACCCGCGTCGGCACGCCGTCGGCCTCCAGGGCCTCCCGTGCGGCGACCGCGAGCTGCACCTCGGAGCCCGTGCCGATGAGGATGACCTGGGGCTCGCCGTTCGAAGCCTCGTGCAGGACGTAGCCGCCCTTCGACGCCGAAGCCACGGCGGCCGGGTCCAGAACGGGGACGTTCTGCCTGGTCAGCGCCAGGGCGGCCGGCCGGTCGGTGTGTTCCAGGACGGTCTTCCAGCAGATGGCGGTCTCGTTGGCGTCGGCGGGGCGGACGATGTCGAGGCCGGGGATGGCGCGTAGGGCGGTGAGGTGTTCGACGGGTTGGTGGGTGGGGCCGTCTTCGCCGAGTCCGATGGAGTCGTGGGTCCAGACGTAGATGACGGGGAGTTTCATGAGGGCGGCGAGGCGGACGGCGGGGCGCATGTAGTCGGAGAAGACGAGGAAGGTGCCGCCGTAGGGGCGGGTGCCGCCGTGCAGGACGATGCCGTTGAGCACCGCGCCCATCGCGTGCTCGCGGATCCCGAAGTGCAGCGTGCGCCCGTACGGGTTGCCCGGGAACGCCTTCGTCTGGCGCTCGGCCGGGACGAACGACGGCTCGCCCTTCATCGTGGTGTTGTTGCTGCCGGCGAGGTCGGCGGAGCCGCCCCACAGCTCGGGCAGCACCGGCGCCAGCGCGTTCAGCACCTCACCGGAGGCGACCCGGGTGGCCACGCCCTTCGCGTTCGGCTCCCACGTCGGCAGCGCGTCGGCGAAGCCGTCGCGGCAGGGCGCGGGTGGCCAGGCGGTCGAACAGCTCCTTGCGCTCGGGGTTGGCGGCGGCCCACGCGTCGAACTGCTCGTTCCACGCCGCGCGCAGCGTCTTGCCCCGGTCGCCGACCTCGCGCGAGTGCGTCAGGACCTCGTCGCTGACCTCGAACGTCGTCTCCGGGTCGAACCCGAGGATCTTCTTGGTGGCAGCCACCTCGTCGGCGCCGAGCGCCGAACCGTGGATCTTGCCCGTGTTCTGCTTGGTCGGCGCCGGGTAGCCGATGACTGTCCTCACCGCGATGAAGCTCGGCCGGGACGTCTCCGCGCGCGCGGCCTCGAACGCGGCGTTCAGCGCCTCGACGTCCTCGCCGTCGTCGACCCGCTGCACGTGCCAGCCGTAGGCCTCGTACCGGGCGCACACGTCCTCGGAGAACGCGACGTTCGTGTCGTCCTCGATCGAGATGTGGTTGTCGTCCCAGAGCAGCGTCAGGTTGCCGAGCTGCTGGTGGCCGGCCAGCGACGAGGCCTCGCCGCTGACGCCCTCCTGCAGGTCGCCGTCGGAGGCGAAGCACCAGATGTTGTGGTCGAACGGGCTCGTGCCGGGCGCGGCGTCCGGGTCGAACAGGCCACGCTCACGGCGCGCCGCGATCGCCATGCCCACCGCGTTCGCCACGCCCTGACCCAGCGGCCCGGTGGTCGTCTCGACCCCGACGGTGTGCCCGTGCTCGGGGTGGCCCGGCGTGAGGCTGTCCCACTGGCGCAGGGCCTTGAGGTCGTCCAGGCTCAGCCCGTACCCGGAGAGGTACAGCTGGATGTACAGCGTGAGGCTGGAGTGGCCGCAGGAGAGGACGAAGCGGTCGCGTCCCGGCCATGCCGGCTCGGCCGGATCGTGCCGCAGCACACGCTGGAACAGCAGGTACGTCGCGGGCGCGAGGCTCATCGCGGTGCCGGGGTGGCCGTTGCCGGCCTTCTCGACGGCGTCCATCGCGAGAACACGGACGGTGTCCACGGCGCGGCGGTCCGCCGCGGACCACTCAAGGGTCTGGTCAGTACTCGTCACAAGCGGAGTCTTTCTGGGCTGACTGGAATGCAGGACCGCGCCCGCCGACGCCGCCGACGGACGCTCGGCACCGACAGTACCCACCTGATACGCAGCGTTGCAGCGGCGCGTCACGTCACTTCGGGTAGTACCCGTGGCAAACCGTCGACGGACTGTCGACTACTATCGCCGAGCGGGTGCTCGCCGGCACCAGCAGCTCCAGCCAGCGAGAGGTGTACGCACGTGACGTCGGTCGTCGAGGCGCCGGTCGCTCAGAGCAGCGGCACCCGTCCGAGCGGTCCACTCGCCACCGTCGCCGCCTACGTCGCCCTGACCAAGCCGCGGATCATCGAGCTGCTGCTCGTCAGCACCGTGCCCACGATGTTCCTCGCCGAGGGCGGCCTGCCGTCGCTCTGGCTGATCGTCGCCACGCTGGTCGGCGGCTCGCTCGCCGCCGGCAGCGCCAACGCGCTCAACTGCTACCTCGACCGCGACATCGACGAGGTGATGAGCCGCACCTCGCGCCGCCCGCTGGCCCGCCACACGGTCGAGCCGCGGAACGCCCTGATCTTCGGCGTCGTGCTCGGCGTCGTCGGCGACGGCGTTCCTCTGGGTGACGACGAACGCGCTCGCCGCGCTGCTGGCGCTGGCCGCGATCCTGTTCTACGTCCTCGTCTACACGCTGGTGCTCAAGCGGCGCACGCCGCAGAACATCGTGTGGGGCGGCGCCGCCGGCTGCATGCCGGTGCTGATCGGCTGGGCCGCCGTGACGAACAGCGTCAGCTGGGCCGCCGCCGTCCTGTTCGCGATCATCTTCTTCTGGACGCCGCCGCACTACTGGCCGCTCGCCATGAAGTTCAAGGACGACTACGCCAAGGCAGGCGTGCCGATGCTGCCGGTGGTGGCCACGCAGCTCACGGTCGCGCGGCAGATCGTCGGCTACTCCTGGGCGATGGTCGCCAGCTCGCTGCTGCTCTGGCCGCTGGCGACCGGCTGGATCTACGGCGTCGGCGCGCTCGTCCTCGGCGCTGTGTTCCTGGTCGCCGCGCACCGCCTGGAACGGGGCGTCGCGCACGGCCGCAAGGTCAAGCCGATGACGCTGTTCCACCTGTCGATCCAGTACCTGACGATCCTGTTCGTGCTGGTCGCCGTCGACGCGCTGGTCTTCTGACACCCCGGGCGGGCACCCGATTACCCGTCGGTAGGCTGGCGCGATGACTGAAGTCTTGAAGGCGTTCGCCCGGGATCACGGCGGTTCGGCCACCGCGGTCGTGTCGCACGTTGGCCGGCGCGGTGCCAGGATCGTGCTGGTCGGCGCGGACGGCATCTGGGGCGACGTGGTCGCCGACGACGTCGAGAGCGCCAAGGCCGCCTGCGAGGCCGCCGGCGTGACGGTCGTCGACAAGTGGGAGCGCGAACTGGCCGAGTCGGTGCGCACCACCGTGGCCGACTGGCGCCGCATGGGCGGTCACCGGTGACCCGTTGGACCGCCGCGGACATCCCCAACTTGCACGGCGTCACCGCCCTGGTCACAGGCGCCAACAGCGGCCTGGGGTTCCACACCGCGCTGGAGCTGGCCCGGGCCGGCGCCGCGACGATCCTCGCCGGACGCGACGACGCGCGCGGCGCTGAGGCGATCGGCAAGATCCGTGCCGACGTGCCGGCCGCGAACGTCGAGTGGCAGCGTGTCGACCTCGCGTCGCTGGCGTCCGTGCGCGCCGCCGCCGAGCAGATCCCGGCCGAGCTGGACCTGCTGGTGAACAACGCCGGCGTGATGATGCTGCCGTACGGGCGCACCGAGGACGGCTTCGAGACCCAGCTCGGGATCAACTACCTCGGGCACTTCGCGCTCACCGGCCTGCTGCTGCCGGCGCTGCTCGCCCGGCCGGCCGCGCGTGTGGTGAGCCTCGGCAGCATGGTCCACCGCGGCGGGCAGATCAACTTCGGCGACCTGCAGAGTGAGCGCGCCTACAACCGCTCCGCCGCGTACTCGCAGTCGAAGCTGGCGAGCATGGTGTTCGCGTTCGAGCTGGCCCGCCGCACCGAGAACACGCCGCTGCTCAGCGTGGCCGCCCACCCCGGGTTCGCCGCGACGAACCTGGGTCGCGAGGGCGGGCTGTTCAACAAGGTGTTCCTCGGGATCGGCATGCGCCTGGGCCAGCCGGCCGCGATCGGTGCGCTGTCCACGCTGCGGGCGGCCACCGATCCCGATGTGCGCTCGGGCGAGTACTACGGGCCGGGCGGCCCCGGCGGATCGCGCGGTTACCCGGTCCTGTCGAAGGCCGGCCGCGCACGCGTACGACGTGGAGACCGCTCGCCGGCTGTGGGAGGCGTCCGAGGAGCTGACCGGCGTCCGCGTCTAACGGTTTGTGGTCGCACTTTGCCGGGGCCATAGGCCCGAAAAGTGCGACCGCACCGGGCACGTGGTGCCGCACCCGCACCGAGAACAGCACCCGCACCGCCGCGATCCAGACCGCGCAGGCGCCCACCACGTGCAGCGCCACCAGCGCCACGGGCAGGTGCGTGAAGTACTGGACGAACCCGACCAGCCCCTGCGCCAGCTCGACCCCCAGCAGCACCGCGACGGGCTGGGTTGGCGCGCCGGCCGCCCGCAGCGCGAAGGCGGCGCCGATCGTCAGGCCGAGCAGCAGGAACACCGCGTCGGCGTGGAGCTGGCTGACCATCGCCGGGTCGAAACCGGTGCGCGCGGCCGCCGCGTCGCCGGAGTGCGGACCGCTGCCGGTGACGATGGTCCCGATGACGAGTACGGCTGCGGCGGCTGTGGTCAGCGCGCGAGCCAGCCATACAAGCGGCATCGGGACCAGGAACTCCCGCGGACCGTCGCCCTCGCGGGACCTCTTCCACAGCGCGTACGCGGCGTAGATCAGCGCCATCGACACCAGGAAGTGCGCCGAGACCGTCCACGGGTTGAGGCCGGTGAGCACGGTGATGCCGCCGACGACGGCCTGCGCGACGATCCCGACGAACTGCAGCCCCGACAGGATCACCAGCGACCGGCGCCGCGGCCGGGAGAACCAGGTGGCCAGGATCGTCAGCCCGACCACGGTGATCAGCACGAAGCTGAGCAGCCGGTTGCCGAACTCGATGTAGCCGTGGATGCCGAACTCCGCCGTGTTGACGTAGCTCGCGTCGGTGCACTTGGGCCAGGTGGGGCAGCCGAGGCCGGATCCGGTGATGCGGACGGCGACGCCGGTCACGACGATCACGGCGTTGCTGACCAGCGTCGCCAGGCACAGCGCGGGCAGGATCCCTGGGCGGTCGAGGAGCCGGGTGACGCTCATTCCCAACGGAACCACCGTGCGGCGGCGGTGATCGCGACGACCGCCCAGGCGGCCAGCACCGCCCAGGCGTGCAGGGGGGCAGCCTGGCCGTCGAGCGCCGCGCGGAGCCCGTCGACCAGCGCGGTGATGGGCAGCCAGGACAGCGCCTCGTGGGCACCGCCCGAGAGCGGCACGGCCACCCCGCCCGCCGCGAGAAACAGCAAGTAGATGAGGTTCGCGCCGGCGAGGGTCGCCTCGGCGCGGAGCGTGCCGGCCATGAGCAGGGCGAGCCCGGTGAACGCCGCGGTGCCGAGAGCGATGAGCCCGACCGCCGGAACGAGCCCGGACAGGTCCGGTTGCCAGCCCAGCGCCAGCCCGACGCCGCCGAGGATCGCCACCTGCAACGCCAGCACGACCAGCACCGCCGCCGACTTGGCGAGCAGCAGCCCCCACCTGGGCAGCGCGGAGGCGCCGAGCCGCTTGAGCACTCCGTACGAGCGCTCGTACCCGGTGGCGATCGCCTGGGCGGTGAACGCCGTGGACATCACCGCGAGCGCGAGCACGCCTGGGACCAGGTACCCCACGCGGTCGTCCGTCGGCAGCGTGAGCGCGTCCAGCTCCGTGACGCCGATGAGGATCAGCACCGGGATCACCAGCGTCAGCACCAGCGACTCGCCGCGCCGCAGGGTGAGGCGGAGTTCCATCGCGGCCTGGCGGCTGACGATCCGCGGCATGGGCGCGCGGGCCGGGGCCGGTGCGAAGCTCATGAGGCGGCCTCCGGAGTGCGCCGGGCAAACGACAGTCATGTGCGTAGCTCGTGTCCGGTGAGGTCGAGGAAGACGTCTTCGAGGGTGCGCTGGCTCGTGCGCACCGACGCTGAGCAGCGCGTCGTGCTTCGCGCACCACGCGGCGACGGTGGCGATCACGGCCGGGTTCACGGTGCCGGTGACGACGTATTCGCCGAGGTTCTCCTCGGTGACCGCGCAGCCGTCGGGCAGGGCCGGGCGCAGTGTGGCCAGCGGCAGCCCGGCGACGGTGGTGAAGACCAGCCGCCCGGCCGCGCCGGACGAGGTCAGCTCGGCGGGGCTGCCAGCGCCCACGACGCGGCCGGCGTCGACGATCACGACCTGGTCGGCGAGGCGTTCGGCCTCGTCCATGAAGTGGGTGGTGAGCAGCACGGCGACGCCGTCGTCGCGTAGCTCGCCGACGAGCTCCCAGGTGGCGCGGCGGCTCTGCGGGTCCATGCCGGCGGTGGGCTCGTCGAGGAACACCAGTTCGGGCCGGCCGACCAGCGCCATCGCGAGCGACAGGCGTTGCTTCTCGCCGCCGGACAGCCGCCGGTACGGCGTGCGGGCGACCTTGCCGAGGCCGAGCCGTTCGGTGAGCGCGTCGACGTCGAGCGGGTGAGCGGCGAACGAGGCGATCAGCCGCAGCATCTCGCCGGCCCGCGCGCCCGGGTATACGCCGCCGGACTGAAGCATCACGCCGATCCGAGGCGTCAGCGCGTCGTGGTCGGCGACCGGGTCGAGGCCGAGCACGCGGACGGTGCCGCCGTCGGGGCGCCGGTACCCCTCGCACACCTCGACGGTGGTGGTCTTGCCGGCACCGTTGGGGCCGAGCAGTGCGACCACCGCGCCACGCGGGACGGCGATGCTCACGCCGTCGACGGCGAGGGTGTTGCCGTACCGCTTGACGAGGGAGTCGACCTCGACAGCGGGACGATCCATGCGCGGCAGTCTACGTCGTGTCGGCGAGTGGTCTGTGTCACGCCCCCGTGGCACGCCCCGGTAGGCTTGCCGCCTGTGAGTACGCGATGACCGCCGCCAGCATGCGAGACGCCCCGCAGTACGCGGTCACGCTCTCCTGCGCCGACCGCCCGGGAATCGTGCGCGCCGTGTCCGGCTACCTCGCCGACGCCAACTGCAACATCCTCGACAGCCAGCAGTTCGGCGATCCGTTCAGCAAGCGGTACTTCATGCGCGTCCACATCGAGGAGCTGGGCGAGCCGGCCGGCGTCGAGGCGCTGCGCAGCGGGTTCCTGGCGATCGCGGACGAGTTCGACATGGACTGGAAGATCCACGACCTGGCCGAGCGCCCGCGCGTGCTGATCATGGTCTCCAAGCTCGGGCACTGCCTCAACGACCTGCTGTTCCGGCGGGAGAGCGGGTACCTCGACATCGACGTCCCGGCGATCGTTTCCAACCATCCCGACTTCGCCGCGCTGGCCCGCTGGCACGGGATCGGTTTCCACCACGTGCCCGTGAATCCGGACACCAAGGCCGACGGCGAGGCGCGTCTGCTGGAGCTGGTGGAGGAGCACCGCATCGACCTCGTCGTACTGGCGCGGTACATGCAGGTTCTCTCCGACGACCTGTGCCACGCACTCGCCGGACGCGCGATCAACATCCACCACTCGTTCCTGCCGAGCTTCAAGGGCGCCCGCCCGTACCACCAGGCGTTCGAGCGGGGCGTGAAGCTCATCGGCGCCACGGCCCACTACGTCACGGCGAAGCTCGACGAGGGTCCGATCATCGAGCAGGAGATCCAGCGGGTCGACCACACGCACCGGCCCGAGGACCTCGTCGGCGTCGGTCGCGATGTGGAGTGCCTCGCGCTGGCCCGCGCGGTGCGTTGGCACGTCGAGCACCGCGTGCTGCTCAACGGCGACCGCACGGTCATCTTCCGGTGAGCTCACGCCTGGCGGCGGCCCTCGTCTTCCTCACCTCGGGCTCGGTCCTGGTGCTGGAGATCCTCAGCCTGCGGCTCATCGCGCCGTACGTCGGGCTGACGCTGGAGACCAACACGGCCGTGATCGGCATCGCGCTCGCCGCGATCGCCACCGGCGCGTGGGCCGGCGGCCGGGCCGCTGACCTGATGACCCCGCGCCTGCTGCTGGGACCGCTGACGTTGGGCGGCGGCGCGCTGGTGCTCGCGGTCGGGCCGCTGGTGCGGTGGACGGGGGAATCAGTGAGCGGCGGCGACCCGTCGGCGGTCATCCTCATCGCGGCCGTGGCTGTGTTCGCGCCCGCCGCGTTGCTGTCGGCCGTCTCGCCGGTGGTGGTGAAACTGCGGCTGGCCACGCTCGCCGAAACCGGAACGATCGTCGGGCGGCTCTCCGGGATCGGCACGCTCGGCGCGATCGCTGCCACGTTCATCACCGGATTCGTGCTCGTGGCGATGGTGCCGACGACGATGATCCTGCTCGCGCTCGGCGGCGTGCTCGTACTGGTCGGCGGCGTGATCACGGTGTGGCTGCGGGGCGCCAAACCGGCGGTCGCTCCGCTCGTGCTGGCGCTGCTCGGCGCCATCGCCACCGTGGCCGCGCCGACCCCGTGCGACGTGGAGACGGCGTACCACTGCGCCCGGGTCAGCGCCGATCCCGTGCGCCCGTCCGGCCGCGTGCTCGAACTGGACACGCTGCGGCACTCCTATGTGGACCTCAACGACCCGACGCACCTGGAGTTCGCCTACGTCCGGGGCATCGCGGCGGCGGTCGACGCGTTCCGCCCGGCCGGGCGTCCTGTCCGCGCGTTACACATTGGCGGTGGCGGCATCACCGTCCCGCGCTACCTCGCCGCGACCCGGCCGGACAGCGACAGCCTCGTGCTGGAGATCGACCGCGGCGTGCTGGACGTCGACGCCGAGTCACTCGGGTTCCGTCCCGATGGCGGCATCGCGACGCGCGTGGTCGACGGGCGGATCGGCGTCGCGGACCAACCCGACGCCAGCCGCGACCTCGTCGTCGGCGACGCGTTCGGCGGCCTCGCCGTGCCGTGGCACCTCACCACCCGCGAGCTGCTGCGTGACGTCCAGCGCGTGCTCACCGACGACGGCCTGTACGCCGTGAACATCATCGACCGGCCGCCGCTGGCGTTCGCCCGCGCCGAGGTGGCCACGATCGCGGCGGTCTTCGACCACGTGGCGATCGTGGCCCGCCCGGACGCGCTGGACCGGCGCGACGGCGGTAACTTCGTCGTGCTCGCATCCGACCGACCGCTGCCGCTCGACGCTATCCGCGCGAACCTGCTGGAACGCGGCGGCGAGCTGGCTCTGGCGGACGCCGACGCGACGCGCGAATTCGCCGGCGACGCGGGGATCCTCACCGACGACTTCGCACCGGTGGACCAGCTCATCACGCCGTACTGAGCGACCCGGGCCGCCGCCCCGCCGCCGCTCGCCCGCCCTGCCCCGGCGCCCTTCCCCGCGTTGTGAAGCGACACGCCGGCTCAATCGGCGCGGCGCTTCACAACGTTGGTGCGGCGCTGCCCTGCCTCGCCGGGAACCCCGCGCCCCCGAGCGGTGTCAACATGGGTATGCGGGTGATCGCTGCTGCTGTGCTGCTTGCGCTCGCCGCGTGCACGGGGGGCGACGCGGATGAGCCCCGCGCGGCGGGGACGACGACCGGTTGTCGTCCGAGCGAGGGCGCCATCGCCGAGGAGAACGCGGTGGCGCAGCCCGGCACGCCGTCCCGCGTACGGCTCGGCCCCGGGCGGGACCTGGCGGCCACACCCGAGAACGTAGCGCGGAGCCGGCGCGGCACGCCGTTGGTGGTCATGGGGGTGGTTCAGGCCGTGGACTGCGCACCGCTCGCCGGCGCCAGCGTCCAGGTCTGGCAGACCGACGCCGAAGGGCTGTACGGGCCTGGTGAACAGTGCTGCTACCTCCAGGGCCTGGTCCGCACGGACGACAACGGCAGGTACACGGTGGACACCATCGTCCCGGGTCGGTACCCGGAGACAGGCGCTCCGCCGGGTCACATCCACTTTGCCGTGAGCCATCCGGGCGCGCGTAGCGTCTCCACCGAGATCAGGTTCACGGACGCGACGCCGGGCGAGCGCGTCGAATTCAATATCGTCCTGCGCTCAGCGCGGTAGGGGTGTTCGCGGAAATCGCGGGCGCGCTTCGGCGCGCCGCCGCTATTTCCACGAACACCGCTCAGCACTTCAGGGCCGCGCGTGCCTCGGCTAGGACGGCCGGCGACGCGTCCACCGTGAGCACGTGCTCCAGCGCCGTGCGGTACGCCACGTCGAACGCTTCGTCCGCCGGCACCACGACGTCGGGCTCGGCGCCGGTGCCTTCCCAGTTCGTCCCGGTGATCGGGTTGACGGAGCGGGCCACCGGCACCGTGATCTCCAGAGTGGGCGTGAACGGGAAGACGTCGGTGGGGTGCGCGCCGCCGCGTGTGGTCTCGCCGATCAGCGTGGCCCGCCGCAGCGCCTTGAGGTTGTACGCGAACTCCTCGCCGGCCGAGAACGTGAACGCGCTGGTCAGCAGGTACACCGGGCGATCGAGGTAGCGCGGTCCGGGCACGTTCGCCAGCGTCCAGTACTGCCGCGTCTCGCCCGTGTCCGCATGGAAGATGTCGTTGAGGTGGGTGTCGCTGTCCGGGAACAGGTGGCTGTGCCACAGCTGCACGCCGTCGGGGGTACCGCCGCGGTTCTTCCGCAGATCGACGATCAACGCGTGGGTGTGCGCGACCAGCTCCATCGCCGCCCCGATCGCCCTGCCCGCGACGACCGGGTCGGCGACTCCGTGCAGGTCGAGGTAGCCGACGTTGCCGTCAAGGCGCCGCACCTGCGCGATGCCGTAGTTGCCGAGCCGGCTCTGCTCGCGGTACGCGGTGGTCAACTCGGCGTCGGTCAGCTGGTCGTGCATGCCCTCCTCGCGGACGCGCACCCTCAGGTGCTTGTCGCCGCAGAGCGCGAACAACTCGCCGGTCAGGCGCTCGGCGAGGGACGACTCGTCCAGGCCGTCGTACTCGCCGGCCGCGAGCCGGTCGCGGATCGCGGCAGCGGCGTCCTTGGCCCGGTCCGGGAACACGTACTTGGCCGTGAGCAGTTCGAGGGCCGCCTCCACCAGCGGTCTGTCCGGCGCCATACGAGCCACCGTAGCGGAGGCTTTTGAAACGGACTTGCGGTGCAAATCGGGGCAGTCGTGCCGGGTATAGGCACGGCTTCCCGGAAAGTCCGGTTCGGTGTGGGTGTGCTTAGGGTCTCACATGGCCATCAACTCGGGACCGTGGCTCGCCGCGGCCATCGCCGCGCTGGTGCTGCTGGCTGCGGCCGCCGCGGCAGTGGGGCACCTCGGGTACTCGCGGGGGATCGTCGTCGCGGCGCTGCGGGCGACAGTCCAGCTGGGCGGGGTGTCGCTGCTGATCGCGGCAATCGTCGGGTCGCTGGCGTGGACCACCGTGTTCGTCGCGGTCATGTTCGCCGTGGCGGTGGCCACGAGCGCGGGCCGGACCCGCGCGGGGCGCCACGGTGCCTGGGCGGCAGCGCCGATCGCGGCCGGTGCGCTGCCCGTGCTGGTGCTGCTCCTGGGCACGGGTGTGGTGCCCGTGCGCGGGATCGTGCTGGTACCCGTCGCCGGGATTCTGCTCGGCGGAGCGATGACGGCCACCACGCTCGCGACGACTAGGGCTCTCGACGAGCTGCACACCCGGCGCGGCGAGGTCGATGCCGCGCTCGCGCTGGGGTTCCCGCCCCGGGACGCGGCGAAGGAGATCTGCCGGCCTTCCGCGGTGCAGGCGCTGGTCCCGGTGCTCGACCAGACCCGCACGGTCGGGCTCGTGACCCTGCCCGGCGCGTTCGTCGGCATGCTGCTCGGCGGCGCGACACCGCTCGAAGCGGGCGCGGTGCAGCTGCTGGTGCTGGTGGCGCTGCTGGCGGCGGAGGCGGTGGCGATCGCCGTCGCCGTCGAGGTGGTCGCGGCGGGGCTGATCCGCCGGTAGTCCGTGATTCAACAAAATCTCGGGCCGGCGGGATGTCGATTCCGCCTGCCGGTGTTCGTCATGTAGGTGAAGCCGGTGGATCCGCTGCCGGTCCCCACGGGGGAAAGGACACACAATGCGCACGGACGATCGATCGCGCTGGACAGCGCTCTACGTCCTCTGCACCGGCATGCTGATGATCATTCTCGACGTCACCGTGGTGAACGTCGCGCTTCCTTCGATCCAGGACGACCTCGGCTTCACCACGTCGAGCCTCGCGTGGGTGGTCAACGCCTACCTGATCGCCTTCGGTGGTCTGCTGTTGCTGGCCGGACGCCTCGGTGACCTGGTCGGTCGCCGCGCAATGTTCCTCGCCGGGCTCGGCGTCTTCACGGTCGCCTCGCTGCTATGCGGCGCCGCCCAGAGCCAGGCGCTCCTCGTCGGCGCCCGCTTCCTCCAAGGCGTTGGCGGCGCGATGACCTCGGCAGTCATCCTGGGGATGATCGTCACGATGTTCCCCGAGCCTCGCGAGCAGGCGAAGGCGATCGGCGTCTACGCGTTCGTGGCGTCTGCCGGCGGTTCGGTGGGCCTGCTCGCCGGCGGCGTCCTGACACAGGCGATCAACTGGCACTGGATCTTCTTCATCAACGTCCCGATCGGTGTCGTCACGGCGGTGCTCGCGGTGCGGCTGCGTCGTCACGGCGGTGCTCGCGGTGCGGCTGCTGGAGAAGGACAGGGGTATCGGGCTCGGCAAGGGCGCCGACATCTCCGGCGCGGCACTCATCACCGCCTCGCTCATGCTCACCGTCTACACGATCGTCGAACCCGCCGCCGAACTCGGTTGGGGCGCCGGGCGCACGCTGGGCCTGGGCGCGGTGGCGCTCGCTCTGCTGGCCGCGTTCGTGGTCCGCGAGGCCACCGCCACGAGCCCGCTGATCCCGCTGCGGATCTTCCGTTCCCGCAGCGTTTCCGGGTCCAACGTCGTCCAGGCGCTCACGGTCTCCGGCATGTTCGGCATGTTCTTCCTCGGCTCGCTGTACCTGCAGCGTGTCCTCGGGTACGACGCGCTGGCGATCGGCCTCGCGTTCATGCCCGTCACGCTGACGATGGGGCTCTTGTCACTGCGGTACGCCGAGCGGCTGATCACGCGGTTCGGAGCCAGGGTCACCCTGGTACCGGGGTTGGTGCTGATCATGAGCGGCCTGGCGCTGTTCACGCGAGCACCGGTCGACGGTTCGTACCTGCGGCACGTCCTGCCCGTGATGATCCTGCTCGGCACCGGCGCCGGCATCTCGTTCCCGGCGCTCATGACGCTGGGCATGTCGGACGCCACCCGTACCGACGCAGGGCTCGCGTCGGGCCTGATCAACACCACCGCGCAGGTCGGCGCCGCGCTCGGCCTGGCGGTGCTGGCGACCCTGTCGGCGGGCAGGACCGTCGACCTGGCCCGCACCGGCACGCCCGAGGCGGCAGCGTTGACCGAGGGTTACCACCTGGCGTTCTGGATCGGCGTCGCGCTCACAGCTGTCGCTCTGGTCATCGCCGTGACCGTGCTGCGGCCGGTCCCTGCCGAGCCAGGTGCGGTGTACGACATAGATGGCGTGGAGGACGAGGAACTGGCGGCCTAACCCCGCTTTGGGCGACATGTTCGCGGCTATGACCGTGAACATGTCGCCCAAAGCGGCAGGAAGGGCATAGTGACCGGCCTCACCAGGGCACCGGATTGGCAGGCCGCTCCGATATACGTCACAATAGTGTTGTGAAAAACGTGGTGGCGCACCCTGCCGCTGTCGGTCGCTCCGACGGCGCGGACGTGCGTACCCGCGACCGGGTCATCCGGCTCCTGCTGGAGCACGGCCCGGCCACCGCCGGAGAACTCGGCGAACAGCTTCAGCTGAGCCCCGCCGCGATCCGCCGCCACCTCGACGCGTTGCTCGCGGAGGGCCGCGTCGACAGCCGTGACCAGGCCGTCCGCGGTCGGCGCGGCCGGGGCCGTCCCGCCAAGGTCTTCGCACTCACCGAGGCCGGCCGGGAGACGTTCCCGCACACCTACGACGACCTCGCCGCGACTGCGCTGCGCTACCTCGCCCGTCTCGGCGGCGAGAAGGCGGTCGCCGCGTTCGCGGCCGAGCGGGTCGGCGAGCTAGAGGAGCGTTGCCGGGCCGCCATGAGCGCGGCGGGCGACGACCCGATCGCACGGCGCGAGGCCCTTGCCGCTGCCCTCTCGGCGGAGGGTTACGCTGCCAGCGCCTCAGCCATCGCCGGCGGCGGGCAGCTCTGCCAGCACCACTGCCCGGTCGCGCACGTGGCCGCGGAGTTTCCGCAGCTCTGCGAGGCCGAAACCAAAGCCATCTCGCGACTGGTGGGCAGCCATGTCCAGCGGCTCGCCACCATCGCCCATGGTGACGGAGTGTGCACCACGTACATTCCGGCGCCGACATATCGCAGCGGGAGGACATCCGCATGACCGCCACCACCCCGGAGACCCCCATCGTGCTCACCCAGGATGAGCAGATCGCCGCCCTGGGTAACTACGAGTACGGGTGGTCCGACTCAGACACCGCCGGTGCCACCGCGCGCCGTGGTCTCAACGACGACGTGGTGCGGAACATCTCGGCCCTGAAGAACGAGCCCGAGTGGATGCTCAACCTGCGCCTGAAGGGTCTGAAGCTCTTCGGCAAGAAGCCCATGCCCACGTGGGGCTCGGACCTGTCGGATATCGATTTCGACAACATCAAGTACTTCGTCCGCTCCACCGAGAAGCAGGCCGCCAGCTGGGAGGACCTGCCCGAGGACATCAAGAACACCTACGACCGCCTCGGCATCCCGGAGGCGGAGAAGCAGCGCCTGGTCGCCGGTGTCGCGGCGCAGTACGAGTCCGAGGTCGTGTACCACAAGATCCGTGAGGACCTTGAGGAGCAGGGCGTCATCTTCCTCGACACCGACACGGGCCTGCGCGAGCACCCGGAGATCTTCCAGGAGTACTTCGGCTCGGTGATCCCGGTCGGCGACAACAAGTTCGCCGCGCTGAACACCGCCGTCTGGTCGGGTGGCTCGTTCATCTACGTGCCGAAGGGCGTGCACGTCGAGATCCCGCTGCAGGCCTACTTCAGGATCAACACGGAGAACATGGGCCAGTTCGAGCGCACGCTGATCATCGTCGACGAGGGCGCCTACGTGCACTACGTCGAGGGCTGCACCGCGCCGATCTACAAGTCCGACTCGCTGCACTCCGCGGTGGTCGAGATCATCGTCAAGAAGAACGCGCGCTGCCGGTACACGACCATCCAGAACTGGTCGAACAACGTCTACAACCTGGTCACCAAGCGCGCCGTGGCGCACGAGGGCGCGACCATGGAGTGGGTCGACGGCAACATCGGCTCCAAGGTGACGATGAAGTACCCGGCCGTGTTCATGACCGGCGAGCACGCCAAGGGCGAGGTCCTGTCGATCGCGTTCGCGGGCGAGGGCCAGCACCAGGACGCGGGCGCCAAGATGGTGCACGCGGCGCCGAACACCTCCTCGACGATCATCAGCAAGTCGGTGGCGCGCGGCGGCGGCCGCACCAGCTACCGCGGCCTGGTGCAGATCCAGGAAGGCGCCACCGGTTCGCGCTCGACGGTGAAGTGCGACGCGCTGCTGGTCGACAAGATCAGCCGCTCCGACACCTACCCCTACGTCGACGTGCGCGAGGACGACGTGTCGATGGGCCACGAGGCCACCGTCTCCAAGGTCAGCGACGACCAGCTCTTCTACCTGATGAGCCGCGGCCTGAACGAGGACGAGGCGATGGCGATGATCGTCCGCGGCTTCGTCGAGCCGATCGCGCGTGAGCTGCCGATGGAGTACGCGCTGGAGCTCAACCGTCTGATCGAGCTCCAAATGGAGGGTGCGGTCGGCTGACCGCACACCTGCCCGATCGTTCACGCCAACCCTGGAGAACACAGCACTGATGAGCACCGACGCTCTCGCGCCCGGCGCGTCCGTCCGCGGGCACAGCCACGGCGGTCAGCCGAACGACGCCCGCAAGGAGGTCGTGCGGTCGTTCGACCTCGCCGACTTCCCCGCGCTCACCGGGCGCGAGGAGGAGTGGCGGTTCACCCCGCTCGGCCGCCTGAAGGGCCTGCACACGGGCAAGTTCACGCCGGCCGCGAAGGCGCCCGAGCACCGCGTCGGCGACCTGCCCGAGGGCGTCACCGTCACCAGGGTCGCCAAGGACGACGCACGGGTCGGCAGCGCGCTCACCCCGTTCGACCGGGTCAGCGCGCTGGCGTACGGCACGGTCACCGAGGCGCTGGTCGTGTCGGTCGCCCGTAACGCGACGCCGACCGAGCCCATCGTGATCGAGATCGTGGGCGGCGGAGCCGACGGCGCGAGCTTCGGCCACACGGTCGTCGAGCTGGGCGAGTCCGCCGAGGCGACCGTGGTCCTCGACCACACCGGCGCGGCGGTGCTCGCCGACAACGTCGAGCTGATCGTCGGCGCGAACGCGCGGCTGCGGCTCGTGTCGATCGCGGACTGGTCCGGCGACTCTGTCCAGCTCCAGCACCAGAAGGCGCTCCTGGGCCGCGACGCGAGCCTCACGCACATCGCGGTGAGCCTCGGCGGCGACCTGGTCCGCCAGTACACCACTGTGGACTTCGCCGGTCGGGGTGCCGAGGTGGACGCCTACGGCATCTACTTCGCCGACGCCGGCCAGCACCTGGAGCACCGCCTCCTCGCTGACCACAGCGTGCCGGACTGCCGCAGCAACGTCGTGTACCGCGGCGCGCTGCAGGGCCAGGACGCGCACACCGTCTGGGTGGGTGACGTGGTGATCCGGGCTGCCGCCACCGGCACCGACACGTACGAGATCAACCGGAACCTGATCCTGTCCGACGGCGCCCGGGCCGACTCGATCCCGAACCTGGAGATCGAGACCGGCGAGGTCGCCGGCGCGGGACACGCCAGCGCCACCGGCCGCTTCGACGACGAGCAGCTGTTCTACCTGCAGTCCCGGGGCATCCCCGCCGACGAGGCCCGCCGGCTCGTGGTGCGCGGCTTCTTCGCCGAGCTGCTCGACAAGATCGGCGTGCCGGTCGTGTCCGAGCGGCTCCTGGCCTCGATCGAGGCGCGGCTGTCGAAGGCGGGGGTGTGATGTTCGAGCGGGTCTGTGCCACCGCGGACGTCCCGACCGACGGTGCCCTGCACGTCGACATCGGCGACACGCCGGTGGCCATCGTCAACGCGTGCGGCGAGTTCTTCGCCATCCACGACGTGTGCTCGCACGCCGACGTGCCGCTGTCGGAGGGTGACGTCGAGGGCTGCACGCTCGAGTGCTGGCTGCACGGATCGCGCTTCGACCTGCGCACCGGCCAGCCCACCGGCCTGCCCGCCACCACGCCCGTCCCCGTGTACGCCGTGAGGATCGAGGGCGACGACGTGCTCGTGTCCCTCGACTCGTCCCTTATGAACGTTTCCAGCTCTAGCCAGGAGTCGACCCAGTGAGCACGCTCGAAATCCGCGATCTGCACGTCACCGTCAACACGGGTGACGAGGTCAAGCCGATCCTCAAGGGGGTCGACCTGACCGTGAAGGCGGGCGAGACGCACGCCATCATGGGGCCCAACGGCTCCGGCAAGTCCACCCTGGCCTACTCGGTCGCGGGCCACCCGAAGTACACGATCACCAAGGGCAGCGTCACGCTCGACGGCCAGGACGTCCTCGCGATGACGGTCGACGAGCGCGCCCGTGCGGGCCTGTTCCTCGCCATGCAGTACCCGGTCGAGGTGCCCGGCGTCAGCGTCTCCAACTTCCTCCGCACGGCCGCCACCGCCACGCGCGGCGAGGCGCCGAAGCTGCGCACCTGGGTCAAGGAGGTGAAGGAGGCCATGGCGGCACTCGACATGGACCCCACCTTCGCCGAGCGCAACGTCAATGAGGGCTTCTCCGGCGGTGAGAAGAAGCGGCACGAGATCCTCCAGTTGGAGCTGCTCAAGCCGAAGATCGCGATCCTCGACGAGACCGACTCCGGCCTCGACATCGACGCGCTGAAGGTCGTGTCCGAGGGCGTCAACCGGGTGCGCGCCACCGGCACCACCGGCACGCTGCTGATCACCCACTACACGCGGATCCTGCGCTACATCAAGCCGGATTTCGTGCACGTCTTCATCGGCGGCAGGATCGTCGAAGAGGGCGGGCCGGAGCTGGCCGAGGACCTCGAGGCCAAGGGCTACGAGCGGTTCGGCGCGGGGGCTGGGGCGGCGTCGTGACGACTGTGATCCCGGCCGGGCGCCCGGAGGGGATCTCCTTCGACGTCGAGAAGATCCGCGCGGACTTCCCGATCCTCTCGCGCACCCTGCACGACGGCGTGCCGCTGATCTACCTCGACAGCGGCAACACCTCGCAGAAGCCGCAGCAGGTGATCGACGCGATCACCGAGCACTACGCGGTGCACAACGCGAACGTGGCGCGCGCGGTGCACGCGCTCGGCACCGAGTCGACCGAGGCGTACGAGGGTGCGCGGGACAAGGTCGCCGCGTTCATCGGCGCCCGGCACCGTGACGAGGTCATCTTCACGAAGAACTCGACCGAGGCGATCAACCTGGTGGCGTACGCGTTCAGCAACGCGGCCGCGTTCGGCTCCGAGGCACAGCGGTTCCGGCTCGGGCCCGGCGACGAGGTCGCGGTGTCCGAGATGGAGCACCACTCGAACATCGTCCCGTGGCAGCTGCTGTGCCAGCGCACAGGCGCCACGCTGCGCTGGTTCGGCATCACCGACGAGGGTCGGCTGGATCTGTCCAACCTGGACACGATCGTGAACGAGCGCACGAAGATCGTCTCGTTCGTGCACCAGTCGAACATCCTCGGCACGGTCAACTCGGTGTCGCCGATCCTTGCCCGTGCCCGCGAGGTGGGCGCGCTGGTGATGCTCGACGCGTCGCAGTCGGTGCCGCACATGGCGATCGACGTCGCCGAGCTGGGTGTGGACTTCATCGCCTTCACCGGGCACAAGATGTGCGGTCCCACCGGGATCGGCGTGCTGTGGGGGCGCCGCGACCTGCTCAACGCGATGCCGCCGTTCCTCGGCGGTGGCGAGATGATCGAGACCGTCGCGATGGAGGGATCCACGTTCGCGCAGGTCCCGCACCGGTTCGAGGCCGGTACGCCGCCGATCGCGCAGGCCGTCGGCCTCGGTGCGGCCGTCGACTACCTCACCGGCATCGGCATGGACGCGGTCCGCTGGCACGAGAAGGAGCTGGCGGCGTACGCGTTGCCGCGCCTGGAGGAGGTGCCGGGTCTGCGGATCATCGGGCCGCGGACGCCGATCTCGCGAGGCGGCACGATCTCGTTCACCGTCGACGGCGTACACCCGCACGACGTGGGCCAGGTGCTGGACGAGCTGGGCATCGCCGTGCGGGTGGGACATCACTGTGCCCGCCCCACCTGCGTGCGGTTCGGGGTGCCGGCCACGACCCGAGCGTCGTTCTACCTGTACAACACCGAGGCCGAGGTGGACGCCCTGGTGCGCGGCCTGCACCACGTGATCAAGTTCTTCGGATGAGGGATCCGCGGTGACTGACCTGTACCAGGAGATCATCCTGGACCACTACAAGCACCCGCAGGGGCGTGGCCTGCGGGAGCCGTTCGACGCCGAGGTGCACCACGTCAACCCGACCTGCGGCGACGAGGTGACGCTGCGCGTCTCGCTGGACGGTGACAAGGTCGCGGACATCTCCTACGACGGGCAGGGCTGCTCGATCAGCCAGGCGTCGGCCTCGGTGCTGCACGAGCTGCTCACCGGCGTTACCGTCGAAGAGGCGTTCACGGTGCTGGAGGAGTTCAACGCGCTCATGCAGTCCCGCGGCCAGCGCGAGCCCGACGAGGACGTGCTCGGCGACGGGATCGCGTTCGCCGGGGTCTCGAAGTACCCGGCCCGCGTGAAGTGCGCACTGCTCAGCTGGATGGCGTTCAAGGACGCGACCGCGCAGGCGGTCGAGGGGAGAGGTGCCGCATGACGAAGGCCGCGATCGACGACGTCGAAGAGGCGATGAGGGACGTCGTCGACCCCGAACTCGGCATCAACGTCGTTGACCTGGGTCTCGTCTACGGTGTCCACGTCGACGACGAGAACATCGCCACGCTCGACATGACACTGACCTCGGCGGCGTGCCCGCTCACCGACGTCATCGAGGACCAGACACGGGCGGCGCTCACCACCGGCCCGGGCGGCGGTCTGGTGAAGGACTTCCGCATCAACTGGGTCTGGATGCCGCCGTGGGGTCCGGACAAGATCACCGACGACGGTCGCGACCAGCTCCGCGCCCTGGGCTTCAACGTCTGAGCCGCCCGCGGGCCTGGACAAACCGGACTGTCCGGGCACTGGTCCTCTAACCGGACCCTCGATACCGCCAAAACCCCGACAGTTGGTGGTCGCTCCCGGCTCTAGAGCGCCCAGCGGACGGTGCGTCGCTCCAGGGAGACGCCGCAGCGGTCGCACTGGAGCGCCGGCGCCAGTGGGTGATCGCCGTGCGTGATCGCCAGCCCGACCTCACCGCCCAGATGTTGCGATGCCCAGCCCACGAGCAGCGCGAACACGGGGAAGAACCCGTGGCCCTTCGGCGTCAGCCGGTACTCGGACGCGCCTGACCGGTCGCTGGGCGCGGTCGCCAGCACGCCCAGCTCCACGAGCCGGCGCAGCCGCTCGGCCAGCACGCTGGGGCTGATGCCCAACTCGCGCTGGAAGTCCGCGAAGCGGCGGGTCGTGAGGAGCGCCGCGACGAGGATCCCGGTGGTCCACCGGTCGCCGAGGATGTCCATCGTCTGCGGGTAGAAGAGCAGCGGGTCGCCGGCGACCTGCTCCCAGCCCTGGCGGCGGAACCGGCGTGCGGTGGCGGCGGCCGCCACCGGCAACCTCCGCTCGACCACGGCGTCCCGGGCGGTGACCGCTGAGCCGCAAGCCGCACAGCACAGCACCGGATCGGTGGTGTTTCCGCAGGTCAGGTGGTGCAACTGGGGGAGTTCGGCGGCGCGGCCGGGGATCCAGCGCCGCTCCCACGCCCACACGGCGACCATGAACCGCCACAGGTCGAGGCCGCCCGCGCTGAACCGGTACTCGTGGCGAGTACGGCGTTCGTCCTGGTAGGGCGCCTGCTCCAGCACGCCCGCCTCGACCAGGCCGCGCAGCCGGGCCGACAGCACCGCGTCGGCGACGCCGAGCCGGGCGCGCAGATCGTTGTAGCGGCGTACCTGGAGGAAGACGCTCTGCACGATCAGCAGGCTCCACTGGTCGCCGAGGAGGTCGAGCGCCTGCGCCAGCGGTGCCTCGGTCGCCTGCATCAGCAGATGCTAACTGCCGCCGAACGCAGCCAGGCTCAGCGCAGGCCGGCGAAGAACGTCCGGATGTCGGGGATCAGCAGGTCGGGCGCGTCGTGCGCGGCGAAGTGGCTGCCGCGGTCGTAGACGTTCCAGGAAACGATGTTCTTGTGGTCCCGCTCGGCGAACGGCCGGATCGACGGGAAGTCGTTCGCGAAGTTCGCCAGCCCGAGCGGCACCGTGGTCGGCTCGGTCGGCGTGTCGGTGGCGTGCGCGTCCTCGTAGTACAGCCGCGCCGAGGAGGCGGCCGTGTTGGTGAGCCAGTAGATCATCACGTTCGTGAGGATGTAGTCGCGGCTGACGGCATCGCCGAAGAGCTGCGCGCTCCATGCGAGCTGTCCTACCGGGGAGTCGGCCAGGGCGTGCGCGAGGGTCTGCGGCGCCTGCGACTGCAGCTTGTCGTACGCGCCCATGTTCTCGTAGAACCACTGCAGGAACCGCACCTTGCCGAGGTCCTCCTCGCTGAAACCGTCGAGTTCGGACGGATCCCCGGACGGGAACGAGAACACCTGCGTGACGTGGACACCGATCACGTGCTCCGGGTCGGCGCGGCCGACCTCGGGCGAGATCAGCGAGCCGCCGTCGTTGCCATGCGCGCCGTACCGCTCGTAACCGAGGCGCCGCATGAGCTCGGCCCACGCCTTCGCGACGCGGTACCGGTTCCAGCCGCGATCGCTAGTCGGGCCGGAGAAGCCGAAGCCCGGGACGGACGGGATGACCAGGTGGAACGCGTCGGCCGGGTCGCCGCCGTGGGCCCGCGGGTCCGTCAGCGGCTCGATCACGTCCAGGTACTCGACGATCGTCGTGGGCCAGCCGTGCGTGAGTATCAGCGGCGTGGCGTCCGGCTCGGGGGAGCGGACGTGCAGGAAATGGATCGTCTGGCCGTCGATCTCGGTCGTGAACTGCGGGTACGCGTTGAGCCTGGCCTCGTGCACGCGCCAGTCGTACCCGTTCTTCCAGTACTCGACGAGCCCGTGGACGTACTCCAGCGAGACGCCGTACTCGCCGCCGACGCCCGGCAGCTCGCCGGTGAAGCGGGTGCGTTCGAGACGGTCGCGGAGGTCGGCGAGGTCGGCGGCGGGGAACTGGATGCGGAAGGGCTGAATGTTTGTCATGGCAGGAACGGTAGGAGAGTATTAGGAATACTACGTTCCTAATTGATCGGCAGACTTCCGAGAATGTTGGAGACCTCCGCGCGCCTCCTGCAACTGCTGTCGCTGCTGCAGTCGCCCCGTGACTGGACCGGCACCGAGCTGGCCGAACGGCTCGACGTCAGCACACGCACCGTCCGCAACGACGTGGAACGGCTGCGCAGCCTCGGGTATCCCGTGGACGCCACCCGCGGCGCGGTAGGCGGCTACCGGCTCGGCGCGGGCGCGTCCCTGCCGCCGCTGCTGCTCGACGACGAGGAGGCCGTGGCCGTCACCGTCGGCCTGCGTACCGCGCTCGGCGGCTCGATCGGCGGGCTGGAGGAGACGTCACTGCGTGCCCTCGCCAAGCTGGAGCGCGTGCTGCCCGCCCGGTTGCGGCGGCGGGTCAACGCGGTCGCCACCTACACCGTTCCGGTGCCGCCCGACACGCCCGCGCCGAGCGTCGACCCCGCCGTGCTCACTCTGCTGGCCGCGGCCTGCCGCGACCACGAGGGCATGCGCTTCGATTACCGCACGCACTCCGGGTCGTCCACTCGGCGGAACGTCGACCCGTACCGCCTGGTCAACTGGGGCCGCCGCTGGTACCTGGTCGGCTGGGACACCGATCGCAACGACTGGCGCACGTTCCGCGTCGACAGGATCGAGCCGCGCTCGCCGAACGGCCCGCGCTTCACCCCGCGCGAACTGCCCGAGGAGGACGTGGCCGCGTACGTGTCGCGGCGCGTGTCGGCGGCGGCCTGGCGGTACCACGCACGGGTCACGGTGCACGCGGGTGCCGAGACCGTCGTCGCGCGCATCAACCCGGCGGTCGGCACGGTGGAGGCCGTCGATGGCGCGACGCTGCGTGCTGGTCACCGGCGCCGACAGCATCGACACGCTCGCCGTCCATCTGAGCATGCTCGGCGTGGACTTCACCGTCACCGAACCGCCTGAGCTGGTCGAGCACCTTCGCATGCTTGCTGCGCGCTACGCGCGCTCTGTGGGGCGCTAAGTGGGGGGCTCGTGCCCCTGCCGGATCCTGTTGATGTGGGTTACGGATCTCAGCCATGTGTCCGGAATCCGTAACCCAGATCAACACGATCGTCGTGGGGCAGCCGGTTATCAGGCCTACTCCGTGCGGAGTGCCTCCACCGGGTCGAGCCGCCCCGCGCGGTAGGCGGGCACGACCCCGAACAGGATCCCCACCGCGACGGAGACACCGAACGCCAGCACCGCCGACCACCACGTGATGATCGACGGCAGCGGGCTGAACTCGTTGAGCAGCAGCGACGTCGCGACGCCGAGCGCGATACCGGCGCAGCCGCCGATCGTCGTGAGCAGCACCGCTTCGAGCAGGAACTGCACCCCGATGTCGCGTTGCCGGGCGCCGACGGCCTTACGCAGTCCGATCTCCTTCGTCCGCTCGCGGACGGACACCAGCATGATGTTGCTGACGCCGACGCCGCCGACGAGCAGGCTGATCCCCGCGATCGCGGCGAGCACGAGCGTGAGCAGGCCGAGGATGTCGCCGAGCACGCCGAGGATCTGCTCCTGCGTCACCGCGGAGAACTCCTGGTCGGGATACCGGCGCTCCAGGTAGGTCTCGATCTCGTCGCCGAGCTCGCTGATGCGGTCGGCGTCCGGCGCCTTGATCGCGATCGCGTCGACCCGGGTGGTGCCGAGCAGCCGCTGGGCGGTGGTGATCGGGATGTGCGCATCGAGGTCCTGGTCGACGCCGAGCGCCGAGCCCTGACGGGAGAGCACGCCGATCACCCGGAACCGTACGCCGGCGATCGTCACCTGCCGGCCGACCGGGTCGCGCTCGCCGAACAGCCGGCTCGCCGTGCTCCAGCCGAGTACCGTCACCCGCCGCCGGGTGTCCACGTCGGAGCGGGACAGGTAACTGCCACGTGCGACCTGCCGGCTGAACACGGTCAGCGTGTTCTCGGTGACGCCCTGGACGGTGGCGAACTGGTCGCGGGTGCCCGCCCGAAGCACCTCACCGGACGTGAGCGACGCGGCGACACGTTCCCGGTCGCCGACGATCTGGCTCACGTCCTCGACGTCGGTGAGCTGCAGCCGGCTGGACGACGGTGCGCTGCCGAACGTCAGCTCGCCGGGGACCACGAGCAGCAGGTTGCTGCCCAGCCCCTGCACCTGCTGCTCGACCTTCACCTTCGCCCCGGTGCCGATGGCCACGAGGATCACGACCGCGGCGACACCGATCACCACGCCGAGCATCGTCAGGGCGCTGCGCAGCCTGTTGGCGCGCAGTGCGCCGAGCGCGACCCGCAATGCCTCGGCGATCCTCACCGCGCACCCCCTCGCGGTTCATCCGCGCCCTCTGAGGTCGGGAATGAACGGCCCGAGTCGATGACCTCGGTGATGAGGCCGTCGCGGACGTGGACCTGGCGGCGCGCCCTCGCCGCGACCGCGCTGTCGTGTGTCACCAGCACCAGTGCGACGCCTCTGTCCGTGTTCAGCTGCTCCAGCAGCGCGAGGATGTCGGCGCCGGTACGCGAGTCGAGGTTGCCGGTGGGCTCGTCCGCGAGGAGCACCTGCGGATCCGTGACGAGCGCGCGGGCGATCGCAACGCGCTGCTGCTCGCCGCCGGACAGCTGGTTCGGGCGGTGCCTGAGCCGGTGATCGAGCCCGACCAGATCGAGGGTGGCCGCCGCTCGCCGGCGCCGCTCGTTGCCGCGCAGCCCGCGATAGATCAGCGGGAGCGCCACGTTCTCCAGTGCGGTCATCCTGGGCAGCAGGTGGAAGGACTGGAAGACGAAGCCGACCGTGCGGTTGCGTACCTCGGCGAGCTGGTCCGGGCGCAGCGCCGCGACGTCGCGGCCGCCGATCCGCAGCGTCCCTGAACTGGGCCGGTCGAGGCCGCCGAGCAGGTGCATCAGCGTCGACTTGCCGGATCCCGACGGGCCGACGATCGCCACGTGGTCACCCTCGGCCACCGTCAGGCTCACTCCGCGCAGCGCCTCCACGCGAGCGTCTCCCTGACCGTAGACGCGGGTGACGTTGATCGCCTCAAGCGCGGTCACCGGACCTCTTGGCGGGGCTGCACCCGGTCGGCGCCGCGGACGACGATCCTGGCGCCGGCGTCGAGCCCGTCGTTGATCTCGACCAACTCCTCGCCCTGCGCGCCGATCGTCACCGGACGCCGCACCGCACGACCGTCCTCGACCACCCACACCGTGTCCTGGCCACCGTCGCGGACGACCGCCGCCGCCGGCACGGCCACCGTGTCGACGGCGGTGCGCACGGCCAGCTTCGCGACGGCGCTCATGCCCGGCCGGGGCCGTGGCGCCGCCCGGCCGTCGGCGTAGGTGCCCGCGCCGAGCGTGAGACGGACGCGGTAGCTGACGCCGCCGCGCCCGCTGGCTGTGGGCAGCAGTCCGACCGTGCCGACCTTCGCCGGGTAGGTGGCGCCGGGGACGGCGTCCAGGTCGACCGTGGCGCTCGTACCCGGCTTGACCAGCAGCACGTCGGTCTCGTCCACCTCGGCGAGCAGCCCCAGCGCCGACACGTCGACGATCGTGGCCACCGCCGCGCCCGGCCCGACCGACGAGCCGACCGTGATACCGCCGTCGCCCTGCACCGGCGCCTGCTCCGGCTGCGGCGCGGATCCGAGCTGGCCGGCGAGGTCGGGCGGCAGCTGACCGAGCAACCCCGACAGGTCGCCGCCGCCCTGGCTCGAACCGCCCAGCTCGACGATGCCGCTGATCGGTGCCCGCAGCGTGAGCGCGTCGACCTGGGCCTGCGCCAGCTCATACGCCGTCTCGGCCTGCACCCGCTGGGCGGCGGACAGGGCGTTCACGGCCTCGCCGATGCTGCCGATGCCGCGCGAGACCGCCGCGGCGGCGTTGCGGGCCTGCCTGGACACCGCCCTGTACTGCAGCTCGGCGGCGGCGATCTGGGCGAGCGTCACGGTGCGCACCCGCGGATCGGGAATCCCGGCCGCCGCCTGCCGCGCGGTGGCGAACGCGGCGGCGGCAGCCGTGTCGGTGCGGCGCTGGTCGGCGACGAGGTTGACGCCACCGCTGGTGTCCACGACCGCCGAGTCCGCGGCCTCTACCGCCCGCCGTGCCTGTTCGAGCTGGCGCTGCGCCTGCGGCGACTCGATCACGGCGATCAGGTCGTTCACGCGGACCTGCTGGCCGTCGGTGGCATGCAGTTCGCCGATCCGCCCGCCGGACGGCGCGGTGACGGTGGCGACCGTACGCGCGGTCACGGCCGCCGGCGCCTCCACGACCTCGGCCACCGTGGCGAGGCGCGCCGTGCCGGTGCCGACGTCCGGCCGGTCGTTGCCGGTGCAGCCCGCCCCGGTTGCGAGCAGCACCGTGGCGGCCACGGCGAGAACTCTGTTCACCGGATCAGCCTATGGCCTGGCGACCGCCGCCCGTCGAGTTGTCAGCAGGGCAGGACCGACTGCAGCTCGCTCCGCAGCGCCGGGGTGAGCAGCTCGCCCGCCTGCTGGCTCAGCCGTGCCATCTCGTACCCGACCATCCCGATGTCCGCCTCGCGAGCCGCCAGCGCCGCCAGGATCGATCCGTCGCGGATCGCCATGACGATGTAGTAGCCCTTGCCCATCTCGACGACCGTCTGCCGGACATAGTCGCCCTCGAACAGGTCGGCGGCGCTGCGCACGATGCTGGACAGGCTGGACGAGATCGCGGCGAGCGTGTCACCGGCGTCCCGCGGGATGTTCTTCGACAGCGCGATCAGCAGCCCGTCGGCCGAGACCACGGCGGCGTGCGAGACCCCCGGTGTCCGGTCGACGAACCCGGTGATGAGCCAGTTGAAGTTCTGTGCGTCGGTGCTGAGATCGACCGACGTGTCCTCGTCCGATGTCGTCACGTATTGCAAGGGGCTGGGTCCTCGTCGTCGGCGCGGCGGATTCCGTTGTGGAAACGAGCAAGGCTATCGCTCACTTCGTCCGGTTCTGCGACCGGCAGGTCATTTACCTCGCGATCGTCGGCGGAAGCGGGATCCGGCTGGCTGGAGGTGGCGGCGCGGGTGGCCATCGGCACGCGGACCGGCAGGCCGGCCGAGTTCGTGCCGGCCGGTGCCGGGGCGGACGGGGTGTCGGGCGCGCGCCAACCGCTGCCGTCGCCCGACCACCACCCACCGGTGACGGCCGGCTTCGCGGCCGGTCGACCGTTTGTCGGCTCGGCGCCGGCCCCGCGTGGGGTGCGCTGGGGGAGTCCGTCAGCCGGCTCGGGGGCGGCCGGTCGCTGCCCGCGCTGGGGCAACCCGCTGGGCGTGCGGCGCGGCAACCCCGAGGGCGCCGGCCCGGACGACGCCCGGGCGGGCGCGGCGCCGGACCGCGACGCGGTGTCGGGCTGTGGTTCGGTGTCGGGCTGTGGTTCGCTGTCGGGCCGCGGCTCGGCGGAGGCGTCGGGTGCCGGCTCGTCGGTGATCCGGGCGAGCACGGCGGTGACCGCGTCGGCGAGATCGTCGTCGAGCGTGCCGGGTACGGCGTCGTCCCGGGCAGGCTCGTCCCGACCGTCCAGGGCTGCGAGTGGCTGGGTGTCCCCGTCCAGGTTCGAGCCGGCGCCGGCTCCGGAGCGGGTCGCCGGTCCGCCGTGGCCGGGGCGAGCACCGCGTTCGGCAGCATGACGGACGCCGTGACGCCGCCACCGGCCGCCCCGCGCAGCTCGACCTTCATGCCGTGACGGGTGGCGAGGCGGCTGACGACGAAGAGGCCCATGCGCTCGGACACCGCGACGTCGATCCCGGCGGGTTCGGCGAGGCGGGCGTTGGCGTCGGCGAGCATGCTCTGGGTCATGCCCATCCCGGTGTCCTCGACCGTGATGACGGCCTCGGCGCCCGAGTCGCCACGCACGATGCGGCCGGTGAGCTGCACCGACGCGTTCGGCGGCGAGAACGCGGTGGCGTTGTCGAGCAGCTCGGCGAGCAGGTGCAGCAGGTCGGGTACGACGTGGCCGGTGACGACGACGTCCTCGGGGCCGGTGGCCACGATCCGCTCGTACTGCTCGGTCTCGGCGACGGCTCCGAGCAGCACTTTGCCCAGCGGCACGGGCTCGCGCCAGAGCCGGTGCGAGTCGCTCGCGGCCAGCACGAGCAGGTTCTCGTCGTTGCGGCGCATGCGGGTGGCGAGGTGGTCGAGGGCGAAGAACTTGGTGAGGCGGTCCGGATCCTGCTCGTCGGCCTCCAACTCGTCGAGAAGCGCGAGCTGCCGGCCGACGAGCACCTGGCTGCGCCGGGCCAGGTTGACGAACATCGCGCTGACATCACGGCGCAACGCGGCCTGCTCGGTGGCGAGCTCGATCGCCGAGGTGTGCACGGCGTCGAAGGCGGTTGCGACGTCGCCGATCTCGTCGGCGGCGTCCAGCGGTTCGGTGCTGGGGCGGACCCTCGGCAGCGGCTCCGAGGAGTTGAGCCGCCGGATCGCCTCGGGCAGGTCGTGCTGGGCGGCCACGAGCGCGCGGCGCCGCAGCCGCTTCAGCGAGCGCGACATCGACTTGCCGATCAGGAACGAGGTACCCATGGCGGCCAGCAGCATCAGGCCGACCAGCGCGGCGAGGAGCAGCGCGCGATCGATCGCGGACTCGGCGAACCGCTCGGTGGCGCGGATCGTCCCGTAGGCGAGGCTGCGCTCCGCCGCGCGGTACGCGTCAACCTGGGTGCTGCTGGAGGTCCACCACTCGTCGGCGGTGAAGCCCAGCTTCGCGCTGTCGGCGGTGGAGCGCTCAAGCTTGGCAGCGGCGAGCACCGCCCGCGCGCCGGCGCGGTTCTCGTACGTGGTGATCTGGCCGAGATCGGCCTCCGCGCGGAACCGTTCGAGCGCGGCGGCCCGGCGGGCGCGCAGCTCGGTGAAGGTCCGGTAGTCGGCCTGGCTGAGCTGGCCGGCCTGGGCGGCTGCCTGGATGCGGCCACGCACCTGGGACTGCAGCTCCTTGGCGTGCGCGAGGTCGGCCAGCCCGCGCACGCCGGTGCCGCCGCCAAGGTCGACCTCGGGCAGGACCCGCAACAGGGCGGCGATGATGCGGCCGTACCCGTCGAAGACGGCGTCGTTGCGTAGCTGGCCCTCGGCGGCGGCCGTGCGTAGCTCCGAAAGCTCGTCGAGCGCTTTCGACGCAGCATCGACCCGCTGCTGGAACTCGCCGCCGACACGCCGCCCGACCGGGCCGGAGGCCTCGCGGTACTCCTCTACGGAGGTGTTGACGGCCCGCCACTCGGACGCCGTGACCGCCGAGAACTCGCCGACCGCCGTGCCCGTGTCTTTCGTACGGTCGGTGGCGACGAGCGCCCCGGCCGTGCGGTCCCGCTCGCGCTGGAGCCCGTGCACCAGCTCGCCGACCTCCTGGCTGAGCCGGACCCGGTCGGTATGGGCGTCGAGCAGGCGGGCATTGCGGTACGCCGCGTAAACCTGCAGACCGCCGACGGCGGCGAACGCGACCGACGGCACGAGCAGCACGGCGGCGAGCTTCGTCCGGACCCGCCAGTTCCGGATGTAGAACCGTGACCAGCCGCGTGGCCTCCCCATCGGTCCTCCAGCTTCCTGGTCGCAGGCAAGGCCGCAAAAGGCTCCCGAACCCCAGACACCTCACCGGAACCACCCGTCCGGTGTCAACCTCGCGTTGCGTATGAAAGCATCCGGCCCGGACTCATTCTGCTTTTGTCGCGAAGTGGTGGAAATTTTGCCGCGAAGCGGTAGAAAGCCGTGATGTCCACACGGCACAATGGCGCGCGCCGCCCAGGGCGTCGGGCGGCGCTATCACATGGTCCTGGGAGGGCGCATGTCCATGCCAGTCCGCGGACTGGCGGCCGTGGCGGTCCTCTGCCTGCTCGTGGGTTGCACCGGGAGCGGGTCGGTGGGCGCACGGCCGGTGGACGACATCGGAGTCGGCCTGCTCGCTCCGCTGAGCGGGCCCGACGCGGCGCTCGGCGCGGAGCAGAGACGGGGCGCCGAACTCGCGGCTGAGATCGTCAACGATGACCACGACCACGTGGCGCTGCCGCTCGCGGCGGGTACCGGCCTGCCGAATCTCGGCGGCGCGCGGATCCGGCTCAGCGTCGGCGACTCGGCCGGCACGGTCGAGGGCGCCACGACCCAGCTCGACCGGCTCGTCGACGACCTCCACCCGGTGGCGCTGATCGGCGGCGACCGCGACGAGGTGGCGGCGGCCGCCGGGCAGCGGGCCGAGCAGGCCAGGGTGCCGTACGTCGATGCGGGCAGTTCGGCTGGGTACGTCGCCGACGTCGGGCTCGACTGGTACTTCCGCAGCGACCCGAGCGACCGGATGCTCGCCGGGGCCGTGGTCTCCCTGCTCACCAGGGAGTCGACGGGAGCGATCGTGCTGGCTCAGCCCGCGGACGGGCAGCACGCAGACCTCGCGGCGGTGGTCCGCGAGCTGGCCACCGACGCGGACGTCAAGGTCACGGCCACGGTGCGTAGCGGGGCGGACGCGCGCGGGGCCGAGAAGGCGGCGGTGACCGTGGCGCGCGAGGCCACCGGCGCGGCCGTGCTGATCGCGGGCAGCAGGGCCGAGGCAGCCGCGCTGGTGCGGACGCTGCGGGTCCGCAAGCCGTCGCTGCCCATCTTCGGGCTGGGCCCGGGCTTCACCGACCCGGAGTTCGCCAGCGACGGCCGGGTCGGCGGCGAACCGCGTGCTCCGCCCGGTGGCCTGGTCGCCGGAGTTCGCCACCCGCAACCGCGCGGCCGGCGTTGTCGACGAGCTGTACCAGCGCCGCTTCGGAGCGCCCATGACGGCGGCTGCGGCCAGCGCGTTCACCGCCGTGATGACGCTCGCCACGGCGATCGACGACGGCGCGGCGCGCGATCCCGAGGCGGTACGGGCGGCGCTGCGCTCCGCCGATGTGCCCGGCGCCCAGCTGATCATGCCGTGGGTCGGCGTGCGGTTCGGTGCCGGCGGGCAGAACGAGCACGCGGCGGCGATCGTGGAGCAGATCGACGGCGAGAAGACGCACGTCGTGCACCCGGCCGAGTTGGCCACCGCGGAACTCGTCTGGCCGCGCCGCGACCGCCCTTAGAGCCCTAGTCCAGTTCGGACGGTACGGCGATCACGTCGACCATCGCGCCGTTGCGGTACACCGTCAGCGGCAGCGGGCGGCCGATCGCGTCGTCGAAGAGGAGCCGTTGCAGGCCCTGCGCGTCGCCGACCGGAACCCGTCCGGCGGACAGCACCAGGTCGCCCGCGTGCAGTCCGGCCTGTGCCGCCGGGCTGCCGGCCACCACCTCCGCGATGCGCAGGCCGCGGCGCTGCCCGGTGCGTTCGGCGAGCAGCGCCGGCAGCGGCAGGGGAGCGGTGACGAGCCCGAGGTACGCGCGCCGCACGCGGCCGTCCGCGAGGAGCGCGGTGATGATCCTGCGGGTGGTGCTGTTGATCGGGACCGCGAGCCCGAGCCCGACCCCGGCGACGGCGGTGTTGATGCCCACCACGCGCCCGGATGCGTCGGCGAGCGCGCCGCCCGAGTTGCCGGGGTTGAGCGCCGCGTCGGTCTGGATCACGTCCTCGATCACGCGGGTGGCGGTGCGGCTGCGCGCCGGCAACGCCCGGCCCAGCCCGCTGACCACGCCCGCCGTGACCGACCCCGCCAGCCCGAGCGGGTTGCCGACCGCCACGACCAGCTGACCGACGACGAGCGCGTCCGCGTCGCCGAGTTCGGCCGCGGTGGGGGTTTCGCCGCTGGTGCGGACCACCGCGAGATCGGACAGCGGATCGACGCCGACCAGATCGAACCGGGTCTCGGCGCCGTCCGCGAACGCGGCTGTACCGCCGGTGGCGCCCTCCACGACGTGGGCGTTCGTCAGCAGGAACCCGTCGTCGGTGAAGGTCACGGCGGACCCGGATCCGTAGCCTCGCCGGCCCCGCACGGTCAGCGCCGCGACGTGCGGGCTCAAGGTCCTGGCCACTCGGGTGACCACCCGGGAGTAGGCGTCCAGCGCCTCGGTCTCGATCTCGGTCATCGGCTCACCACCTCGCGCTGATTACAGTGTTACACGCATCTGTCGACACTGACCTGGGTAAGGACACGCCGTGGGCGAAATCCGGGTGGGCACCGCGTCGTGGACGGACAAGACCCTGCTCGCGAGCGGCTGGTACCCCGACGACGCGGAGTCGGCGGCCGACCGGCTCGGCTACTACGCGTCGCAGTTCCCGCTGGTGGAGGTCGACTCCACGTACTACACGCCGCCGAACGAGCGGAACAGCGAACTGTGGGTGCAGCGGACGCCGCCGCACTTCGTGTTCAACATCAAGGCGTACTCGCTGCTGACCCAGCACCCGACGAGGCCCAACTCGCTCTACAAGGACCTGAGGCCCGACGGCGCGACGAAGAACCTGTACCTCAAGGACGTCGACGAGAAGACCGTGGACACCGTCTGGCAGCGGTTCCTCGACGCACTCGCACCGCTGCACGACGCCGGCAAGCTCGGCGCGATCCTGTTCCAGTTCCCGCAGTGGTTCCCCATCGGCAAGCGCAACAAGCACTACCTGCTCGAGTGCAAGGAGCGCTGCGGGCCGATGCGTATGTGCGTCGAGTTCCGCAACAAGACCTGGCTCAGCGACGACAACCGCGAGGAGACTCTGGACTTCCTCCGCGACTACGCCGTGCCGTACGTGAGCGTCGACATGCCGCAGGGCCACGCCAGCTCGGTGCCGCCCGTGCTGGCTGCCACGGCCGACCTCGCGGTCGTGCGTTTCCACGGGCACAGCGACAAGTGGACCAGCCGCGACATCTACGAGCGGTTCGGCTACCTGTACTCCGAGCGCGAGATCGCCGACTGGGCGCCGAAGCTGCGCGAACTGGCCGACGGCACGGGCCAGACGCACGTGCTCTTCAACAACTGCTACTCCGACTACGCCCAGAAGAACGCGGCCCAGCTTGTTGACGAGCTTGGCCTCGACTGACAGCTTGCGGGGCCGCTGACGCGATCGCCGGCCAGCCGACTTCCGCCCGCCCGCCGGGCGTAACGGATAAAGGTTTGTCCGATTTTAGGGGTTTGCGGTTCTTCCCCGCGTGTCCGTTCCGGGGTTTCATGGGAACGGTGCGCGAGGAGGCGGCGATGACCGAGCAACCTGACCACGAGATCGTCGACCTGGAGCTGGACGAGACGGTGCCGCCGCGTCCCGAGGAGGAGATCGCCGACGCAGAAGACGAGCTGTCAGCCGCCGGGTGACCCGTCGGCGGAGCGCATCTCCAGCCAGCGTTCGCTGGTGTCCTTCCAGACCTCCTGGGTGCGGTTGAAGAACGCGTCCACGTCGTCGAAGCGCAGGTGCTGCGGCGGCGTGCGGAGCAGCGTGTAGTTCAGGTCGTCGCGGATGCGCCGGAGCCGGTACTGCATCTCCTCCATGAGCACCCAGCGGGACCGCCAGTTGAAGAACGGCTCGATGCCCGTGATGGCGGTGGCCACGGCGATGAGCGCGAACGCGAGCCCGGTCCAGAAGTCGAGGTCCTGGAGACCGAGGATGACCGTCGACGCGACCGACAGCGTCAGCGCGGTGAGCCGCACGGCCGACGCCGCCTGGCGGAACCGTTTCTTGCGGCCGCCCGCCCACTCGATGCCGTCGCTGATGTCCGCGCGCAGCCGGACCGCCACCTGGTACGGCGGCAACCCCGCCTCGTCTGTTTCGATTACTCGGTGCTCCTCGCCGGCCATGCTCACTGTTGTACCGGTGCGTGCGTGACCGGCGGGGCGATTCGGGACGATCAGCAGGGACGGGCGGCGACCTGCTGGCCGCGGGGTTCGAGCGCGTCCGCGATCACGCGAAGGCCGTGTGCCAGCGCGATACGCACGGGGTGGCGCTGCGGCGGTTCCGCGACGACCGGCGCGGACGGCAGCGCCGACTCGGCGAGCGCCCGTACCCGGTCCTGGGTGACGATGGGGGCAAGTGGGATGGACATGGTGGCCTCCTTCAAGGCCTGGGAACGGGGCCGGTGCTGGCCCGCACGATCAGTTCGGTCGGGAGCAGGACAGAGGCGGGCGTGCTGCCGTCGAGCCGGTCGATGAGGGCGCGCGCGGCGGCCCTGCCCTTGTCGGTGACCGGCTGGCGGACGGTGGTGAGCGCGGGCGTCGTGAGCGCGGCCGCGCGGGTGTCGTCGAAGCCGACGACCGAGATGTCGTGGGGAACCCGCAGCCCGCGGGCGCCGATCGCGTCGATCGCGCCGAGCGCCATCTCGTCGGACAGGCACAGCAGCGCGCTGGTGTCCGGCTTGGCGTCGAGGATCAGGCCCGCGGCGGTGGCGCCGTCACGTCGGTCGTTCGTGGGCGTGCTGGCCACCAGCGGCGTCGCCAGGTCGGCCGCTGCCGCCGCCGCGCGCCACCCGGCGAGCCGCTCGGTGACGACGTAGTGCGGCGCGCACTCGTCGGTGTCCACGAGCTGGATCTCGGGGCGCACGGCGTCAAGGACGATGCCGAGCCGCCGGTGTCCGAGGCCGATCACGTGCTCGGCGGCGGCCCGCGCGCCGGCTCGATCGGTGACATTGACGGACGGCGTGCCCGGTTCGGGTGGCTGGTCGACCATCACCAGCGGTAGCCCTCGGCGGCGGGCGATGTCCAGGCCGGGGGAGTTGGTGTCGACCGAGTAGATGATCAGCCCGTCGACGACGGCCTGGCGCACCGACCCGGTCGGGCCCCGTCGCGGCGTCGAAAGCACGGTCAGGCCGACGCCCTCGCTCTCCAGCACGGCGGCGACGCCGGCCAGGAAGGTGGTGGCCACCTCGTCCGTGAAGGCGTAGGTCAGCGTGTCGGTGAACAGCACGCCGACCGTGCCGCTGCGCCCGCGGCTCAGGCTGCGCGCCGCCGGGTCTGGCCCGCAGTAGCCGAGACGGTCGGCGACGCTCAGGATCTCGGCGCGCAGTGCGGGGGACAGCTGGTCCGGGCGCGAGAATGCGTTCGACACCGTCATCCGGCTGACGCCGACCTCGTCGGCGATCGTCTGCAACGTCACGCGTCCCATCTGGCGCACCTCCTATACCGGTACAGTAGGCCTCGGTTCTATACCGGTCAAGAGATCCTGCGCGGAAACTCGCGTGTTTTTGTCAGACCTCCGGTACAGGATTGGCGCAAGGCCCACCCAGGTATCCGATGGAGGCGTGATGGGGTACGCGATCGAGGCAGAAGGCCTGGTCAAGCGCTATGGATCGGTAGTCGCGCTGGACGGCCTTGACCTCGCTGTGCCGGAAGGAACGGTCACCGGCCTGCTCGGCCCGAACGGTGCGGGCAAGACCACCGCCGTCCGGGTGTTCACCACCCTGCTGGAGCCGGACGGTGGCACCGCGCGCGTCGGCGGGCTCGACGTCGTGGCCGACGCGGACCAGCTACGCGCCATGATTGGGCTTTCAGGCCAGTACGCCGCGGTCGACGAGGACCTCACCGGCTTCGAGAACCTCGACATGGTCGGCCGGCTCTACCACCTGGGCAGGCGGGAGAGCCGCGAACGAGCCCGCGAGCTGCTCGAACGCTTCGACCTCGCGGACGCCGCCGACCGTACGGTCAAGGGTTACTCGGGCGGCATGCGCCGCCGCCTCGACCTGGCCGGCGCCCTGGTGGCCAAGCCGCAGTTGCTCTTCCTGGATGAACCGACCACCGGCCTCGACCTGCGCAGCCGCCTCGGCATGTGGGACGTGATCGCCGAGCTGGTGGCGTCCGGCAGCACGCTTCTCCTCACCACGCAGTACCTGGAGGAGGCGGACCGCCTCGCCGACCAGATCGTCGTCATCGACCACGGCCGGGTCATCGCGAGCGGCACGTCGAGCGAGCTGAAAGACCAGGTCGGCGGGGAACGGGTGGAGCTGACCGCGGGCAGCCTGGAGACGCTCGCCCGCGCTCGGGCGGCGCTCAAGCCCCTGGCACGGGGCGAGATCGTCACCGACGAACAGGCCAAGCAGGTCACGGTCCCGGTCACCGGCGGTACGGACACGCTAGGCGAAGCGCTGCGGCTGCTCGCCGAGGACGACGTGCGGGTGCTGGAAATCGGCGTTCGCCGCCCCACCCTGGACGACGTCTTCCTCTCGCTCACCGGCCACGTCGCCGAAGAAGAACAGCCCGCCGAAGGCTCCGAGCAGGGGGAGAAGACGCGATGACGTCCGCCGTCCAGTCGATCGGCGACGGCATGGTCGTCGCGAAGCGCAACCTGATCAAGATCAAGCGGGTGCCCGACCTGCTGGTCTTCTCCACCCTCTCGCCGATCATGTTCGTGCTGCTCTTCGCGTTCGTGTTCGGCAGCGCCATCGAGATCCCGGGCATCGACTACCGCGAGTTCCTGATGGCCGGCATCTTCGCCCAGACCGTGGTGTTCGGCGCCACGATCACCGGCAGCGGCCTGGCGCAGGACATCCAGCGCGGCATCATCGACCGGTTCCGCTCGCTGCCGATGGCACGCTCGGCGGTCCTGGTCGGACGCACCACCAGCGACCTGGTCAACAACGTCCTGGTCATCGTCGTCATGTCGATCACCGGCCTGCTGGTCGGCTGGCGCATCCGGTCCTCGTTCTGGGAGGCACTCGCCGGCTTCGCCCTGCTGCTGCTCTTCGCCTATGCGTTCTCGTGGCCGATGGCCGTGATCGGGCTGATGGTCCGCAGCGCCGAGGTGTTCAACAACGCCAGCTTCATCCTGATCTTCCCATTGACGTTCATCGCCAACACGTTCGTCGACAGCTCCACAATGCCCGACCCGCTGCGGGTGATAGCCGAGTGGAACCCGATCTCGGCCGTGACGCTCGCCGCGCGCGAACTGTTCGGCAACACCAGCCCGCTGATGGAACCGCCGAACGCGCTGCCGTTGCAGTACCCGGTGCTGACCTCGTTCATCTGGATCGTGATCATGCTCGTGGTCTTCATCCCGATGTCGATCAACCGGTACAAGAAGGCGGTGAGCCGCTGACGGCACCTGGACCGCGCCAGCCCGATCCGCGAGGCTGGGCGGTGTGGCCAGGCGGATCGGAGAGGCGGTGCGCGGTGTACCGGCGTTGCGTGGCGTGCGTGTGCTGCGCGGCGTTCTCGTGCTGCTCGTCGTCGGGGCGCTCCTCGTGACGGCGTTCCTCTGGACGATGCAGCGCAAGCTCGTCTACTTCCCGCTGCAAGGGCCGTTGCCGTCCGCCGCCGCGGCGATCGACGGCGCGCGGAACGTCACGCTGCGCACTACCGACGGCCTGGAGCTGGGCGCGTGGCACGTGCCGGCAGGGGACAGCGGCATGACGGTGCTCGTCGCCAACGGCAACGGCGGCAACCGGTGGGGGCGGGCGCCGCTCGCCGCCGCGCTCGCCGCCCGAGGCCTCGGGGTACTCCTCTTCGACTACCGCGGCTACGGCGGCAACCCCGGCCGGCCCAGCGAGGAGGGGCTGGCCCGCGACGTACGTGCTGCCCGCGCGTTCCTCGTGGACGAGGCCGGCGTCGCACCCGCACGGCTCCTCTACTTCGGGGAGAGCCTCGGCACCGCCGTCGTCACGGGCCTCGCCGCCGAGCATCCGCCGGCTGGGCTCCTGCTCCGTTCGCCCTTCGTCGACCTGGCGTCCGTCGGGAAGGTCCACTACCCGTTCCTGCCGGTGCGGACGCTGCTGCGCGACCGTCACCCGGTGGCAGAGTTGATCGAGCACATCGACGTGCCGACGACGATCGTGTACGGCACCGCCGACCGGCTCGTGCCGCCAGCGCAGAGCCTGGAGGTGGCCCGCGTCGCCGCCGGCCCGACGCATGTGGTGCGCGTGGACGGCGCCGGCCACAACGACCGTCCCCTCCTCGACGGGGCGCAGCTGGTCGACGCGGTGGTCGACCTCGCCGAGCAGGTACGGCCGCGGGGCTGATCGTGGTCTGGGTGACGTGGTTAGGGTCGCGGGGGCGATTGTGCGCTGGGTGACGTGGTTATGGCCGCGGGGGCGATCGTGCTCTCCGTGACGTGGTTCGGCACGACCTGCGTGCTCGTATCGGACGGGGAGACGGCGCTGCTCGTCGACCCCTTCGTCACGCGGACCGCGTCGTTACTCTCGCTCGCGGCGGGCCGGCGGGTGCTGCGGCCCCGTGCGGACCAGTACCAGCGCTGGATCGCACCGTTTGCTGCCCCGATCCGCGCGATGCCCGTGACCCACAGCCACTTCGACCACGTCCTCGACGCGGGTGTCGTCGGCGCGGACACCGGCGCCGTGCTGCTGGGTTCGGCCAGCACCGTCGCGGTCGGACGGTCGCTCGGCCTACCGGACGACCAACTGGTTCAGGTGGCGCCCGGCGCAGCGCTGCCCGTCGGCCGATTCACGGTGACGTTCGTGCACAGCCGCCACTCGGGAAGCGGGCGTCCACGCGGCGACGTGTGCGACACGGTGCGCATCCCGGCGCGCCTGCGCGACCTGCGCCAGGGCGGCACGTACTCGGTGCTGATCGAGCATCCGGCGGGGAACGTGCTGTGCCACCACAGCGCCGGGTTCGTGGCAGGTGCTCTGTACAGGCGCCGCGCCGACACCGTGTTGCTCAGCGCCGCGAGTCCGCCCGCCGACCTGGAGGCGTACCTGCGCGAGACCGTCGACGCAGTCGGCGCCCGCCAGGCGTTCCTGGTGCACTGGGACGACTTCACGCGGCCGCTCGACCAGCCGCTCCGGCCCATCCCGTTCGTGGTGAACCTGCCTCGGTTCACGGCGGAGGTGCGCCGGCTGCGCCCGGGGTTGGTCGTGGACACGCTGCCGCTGGCCCAGCCGCGGCCACTGGCACGCGACTGACCCGGGCACCGCACCAACGTCCTCTGCGCGCCCGGTGCCCGCGTGTGCCGCTGCGCGCCGGGTGCGCTCGCCCCCGCCCGGCGCGGCGCCCCCTCGGCGCCGCTCGGCGCGCCACCCGCGCGCGCCGTCGCCCTGCGCGGCACCACCCGGCGCGCTACCCGCGCGCGCCACCCCCCGGCGCGGCACTACCCGGCGGCACCACCCGGCGCGCTACCCGCGCGCGCCACCCCCCGGCGCGGCACTACCCGGCGGCGCCGCTCGGCGCGCCACCCGCGCGCGCCACCCCCCGGCGCGGCACCAACCTGGCGCCGCTGCCCGGCGCGCCACCCCCTGAATGTTCCCGGCAGCGCGTGCGCACGCGCTGCCGGGAACATTCAGGGGGGTTAGTCATTCGGATGCAACCCGCGCCCCCGAGGCGGCGTGGCCCGAGGGCTGGCGGGGTGGGTTAGCGTCGCGTCATGTCAGACGCAGTGACTCGCCTCGACCGGAAGTCGCCGGCCCGGGAACGCCTCCTCGAAACCGCGGGCCGGCTCTTCTACGCGGAGGGTATCCACGCGGTCGGTGTCGACCGTCTCATCGCCGCCGCGGGCGTCACCAAGGCCACCTTCTACCGGCACTTCCCGGCCAAGGACGACCTCGTCCGCGTCTACCTCGAACGCGAGGACCAGCGCATGCGAGACGCCGTCGCCGGGATCATCGATGGCTTGGAGCTGGCCGTGGCCATCCGAGCGATCTTCGAGGCCATCGCCAAGGCGCTCGGCAACCCCGACTTCCGGGGATCACCGTTCGTCAACACGGCTGCCGAGTACCCGGACCTCGATCATCCCGTCGGACGGGCGATCCGCGCCCACCGCGAGTGGCTGCGCGAGCTGCTGACCGAGCTGCTCACCCAGGCCGGGCACCTGGACCCGCGTGGCGCCGCCGACCTGCTGATGCTCGCCCGCGACGGCGCCATGAGCTTCGCGCAGCTTGACGGCCCTGAGCCGGCCCAGGCCGCCCTCCGCAAGGCGGTCGACGCGATCCTGCGCTGAGCCCGCCGGCCCACCACCAACTGTCGGGGAAATGGCGGTATCGGGCGCCCGGTTTGGGCGCGCGTACCGGAACAGTCCGGTTCGGGCGGCCCGCGGGAGGGCAGGGCGCGCGGGAGGGCAGGCGGGCGTGCGGGAGGGCAGGGCGGGCGTTGCCCGCCGCGCCCCAGCGCCGCGCTACTGCACCTGGGCGAGTACGCGGTACGTGTTGCCTCCCTTTGTACGCCGCAGCGCCAGCCCGAGCAGTTGGTCCAGCGCGAGCGTGACCAGGAAGAACGGCAGCGCGACGGTCATCAACGCGTGGTGGCGCACCGACCGCCAGCGCGACACCGGCGACGGCATCCACGGTTGCCGCGGGTTCGGCGCGGAGCCGTTGATGAGCAGCGCGAGCGCGCCCGTGAGGTCCGCCGGCTGGTGCGAGGTGCCACGGTCGACCGCGACGACAGTGAAGCCCCGCTCGTGCAGCGCCGCCGTGAGGTTGCCGATCGGGATGAGGTGCTGGTGCTGCGGCTGGAAGTACGGCACCCAGTAGCGGCCGAGCACGCGGCCCAGCCTCGACTCCGGGTTCGGGACCTCGATGAGGAGGAAGCCGCCGGTGGGCAGGACCTTGCGGGCGGCGTCGAGCTCGTCAAGGGGTTCGCGGGTGTGTTCGAGGTAGTGGTGCATGCTGACGACGTCGTAGCGGCCGGCCAGTTCGCCGGCGAGGTCGGGGAACATGCCCCGGTGCCCGTGCCCGACCCAGCGCCGGCGCTCGGCCTCCTCGATGCTCTCGCTCATGTCGAGCCCGTCGAAGGCGGTGTCGGGCCAGGTGTCGTGCGCGAGGTTGCAGAAGTGCCCGTGGCCGCCGCCGACGTCGAGCCACGCGCGGGGCGTCGTGAACGGCCGCACCATCTCGGCCCGGCCCCGGTACGCCCGCCCGCCGGCGCCGAAGAGGAACTCGGTCTGCTCCTCGCCGAGGCCGTCGTAGAAGTCGCGGTAGTAGAAGTCCAGTCCGGCGATCGACAGGCGCGGGTTCTGGAAGACGTGCCGGCACGTGCCGCAGCGTTCGAGGACGAACTCGCCTGGCTTGGCCTGGATCAGGTCCCTGGTGCGCAGTGCCACGCTGAGCTCCCGCGAGTCGCACCACGGGCAGGTGTCGCGGCGCGGCTCGAAGAACGGCGCGGTGCCGGCGGCCAGCTCGGCCGCGTACTGGTCGGTGAGCGCGGCGTAAGGGTCGGGCTTCGGCGCGGGGCGCCAGCGACCGGTGACCGTCGCGATCCACCGCCACGGGTCCGCGACGGGCCGCAGCAGGGCGACCCGGTGCAGGTCGCGTGGGGACACCGCCGTGCCCGCGAACGCGAGGTACGGCTGCGCGCAGAACGCGACGACCGCCAGCACGCCCCATGCGGGCTGCACGACCAGGCCCGCCACCAGTGCCGCGTACACCACGAGCGGCAGCGCCAGCACGATGCGGGCGCCGGCCGAGTAGATCGCGCTCAGCGTCGCCAGCCGCTGGTGGGTGTCGTCAGCCTTGGCGCGCAGGCCGGGAGCGACAGCCAGGTCGGTAGCTGCGCACGCGTACCGCTTGAGGGTGACGGTCAGCTCGGCCAGCTCTACCGGGTCCAGCCCGTCGAAGCGGGTGACGCCGGCCCGCTCGGAGACGCCGACGTCGACCAGCACGGCGTGCAGCGCGCCACGGCCGGGCGCCAGCCGGTTGCCGCGGTAGCGGGCCGGATCCACGGAACGGGTGAGGTCGAGCGCGCGCCCGACCGGCAGGTCCGCCGGGACGAGGTCGAGCACGTCGAGCCCGTGCGCGTCGGCGAACGCGCTGGCGGCGCGGCGCGTGTCGGAGTCGAGGTCGACGCCAGTGGCCGTGACGAACCGGTGCTGCAGCCGCACGGCGTCGCCGGTGGAAATCAGCCGCCGGAGCGCCGCGGCACGGGCCCGCAACCGCAGCCCGTTGAGAACCAGGCCCGCCGCGACGACGACGGGCAGCCACTCCACTATGGAGTCGGGGATCATGTCAGCTTCTCCAGTCTGTCGGCGGCGGCCACCGCGCCACCAGCGGCGTCGAACGAGGCGCCGATCCGCCGCGCCCCCACGCGGTACGCGCGGTCGTTCAGGACCGCGCGCAGCGCCTCTCGCAACTCCGGCGGCCCGACCCGCCCGTACCGCACACGCACGCCCGCACCGGCATCGACCACCTGCTGCGCGATCACCGGCTGGTCGTCGCGGATGGGTGCCACCACCAGCGGCAGCCCGTAGGACAAGGCCTCGCAGACGGTGTTGTGGCCGCCGTGCGAGATCACGGCCGAGCAGTGCGCCAGCAGCTCGACCTGCGGCACGAACTCGCGTACCAGCACGTTGCCCGGGACGTCCGGGAACCGGTCGGGCGGCGCCACGAGCACCGCCTGGACTTCGGCGGCCAGCGGCTCCAGCGCCGCGAGCACCGTGTCGAAGAACCGGTCGCCGACGTCCCGGCTCACGGTGCCGAGCGACGCGAGCACCAGCCGCCGGGCCGGGTCGATCCACCCCCACGGGAAGTCGGCGCCCGCCGTCCGCTCGCCGAGCGACGGGCCGACGAACGCGTAGTGGTCGCCGAAACCCTCGGTCGGGCCGATCAGGGCGGCGGTCGTGAACGCCAGCACCAGGTGATCCGAGAAGCGCAGGTCACCGCCCGTATCGGGCACCCCGAACCGGTGCTGCAGGTCACGAAGGCACGCCCGGGCCCAGTCGCCAAGCTTCGGCATGAGGACGAACGGGTCGGTGATCTCAGCCGAGGTCGTCGCGGACGTCGCCCACCGCAGCCCGCGCGCACCTCGCGACCAGCGCACCGGCCAGTGCCTGCTGGTCCACGACCAGGACATGAGGCTGGAACTCCTCGACCGCGGCCTCGACCGGCGGCACCATCGCTGTCGCGAGCGGAACCAGGAACTCCTCCCACAGGAACCGGAACGCCGCCGCGCCGCGCAGCCCGTGCGACCGTTCCCGCATCGCCAGCACCGTCTCGGCGCCGCCCACGTCGAAGACCCGCGCGCCGGCGGGCAGCAGCCCGCCCACGATGTCCGCGTGCCCGACCCACGCCACCTCGTGACCGCGCCGGGCGAGTTCCCGGGCGACCGCCCACCGTCGGCAGCGTGTGACCCGTCAACGGCGGAACCACGAACAGAAACCGACTCGCGGGGCCCACCGCGCCGCGCTCGCTCGCGGGGCCTGACGTGCCGCGCTTGCTCGCGGAGCCCACCGCGCCGCGCTCGCTCGCGGAGCCGCGTCCGCTCACGCCGGGGCCCCGGTCGGGTTCCGCAGCCAGCCGACCAGCCGCTCGCGGAGGAATCCGGTCGCCTCCATCAGTACTGAGTGCGTGCATCCGGGCAGGATCTCCAGCGTGTAGTCCGGAAGCAGGTCGTCGAGGGCCTCGGCGTGGTGCAGCACGTCGGAGTCCTCGCCGTAGACGGCCAGCACCGGCAGGTGCAGTGCCCGCAGGCCGTGCACCGGCAGCGGCTTCACCGCCAGCAGGTCGTCCACGAGGGTGGTGTTGTTGATCAGGTCGTCGGCGTTGCCGGCCATGCGCCCCAGCTTGCGGCCGTGCCGGTTCCGCCAGGTGTCGAGGTCGCCGTCGCGCAGGCCGAACGCGATCTCGGTGAGGGTGCCGGCCATCTGCTCGCCCCAGCCCTCGACGGCGAAGTGCGCCTCGATGAGCATCAGGCTCGCCACACGGTCCGGGTGCGACACCGCGAACGACAGCCCGACGGTGCCGCCGAAGCTGTTGCCGACCAGGTGCACCGGCCCGCAGACGCCGAGCGTGTCGAGCAGCGCCTCCAGGTCGGCCACGGCGTCGGTGACGGCGTACCCGGAGGGGGGCCGCTCGGAGCGTCCGTGCCCGCGCATGTCGTAGAGGATCACCGAGGCGCCGGCGGCGGCGGCCGGGTTGGCGAGCGTGTAGTAGAAGCTGGACAGGTTGTCCATGACGAGGCCGTGCAGGAACACGACCGTCTCCGGCCCGCTCCCGAGGCGCTGCACATGCAACCGGATGCCGTTCGCGGTGACCTCAGCCATCGGTGAGGCTCTCGTGGATGTACCGCACGACGTCGCCGACCGTGAGCGCGATGATCTCGCCGACCTCCTTGTCCGCCAGGAACGCGACGAAGTCGACCCGCTCGCCGTACTCCTCGCGGAGGCTGGCGGCCAGCGCGACGAACTCGATGCTCTCCAGCTCCAGATCGGCGTTGAACGAGGTGTCCATGCCGATGTCGAGATCCAGGACGTATTCCTCGCCTATCACATCGACGACGAGCCGGCTGATCGTGGCGAGAATCCCGTCCACAGTGGTCGGTGCGAGGGAGTCAGTCGACATCGGTTGTCCCTTCTATGAGGCGCCAGGCGACGGCGTGCCCGTCGAGCACGCGCGTGTGGACGTGGTGGGTGTGCGCGCCGGCGACGGTGAGGAGTTCGCCGTCCACGGCCTCGACGGTGAGCCGCCGTGGCTGGCCGGCGAGTCCGGTGCCCTCGGCCTTGCCGGCGGCCTCCTTGGCGGTCCAGAACCGGGTGACCCAGGTGGCGCGGTCACTGCCGAGCCGGTCGAGCAGCGCGCGTTCGGCGTCGGTGAAGGCGGTGGCCTCGAAGGTCGGGCCACGGTCGGCGATCTGCTCGATGTCGATGCCGGGCGCGATGCCCGCAGTAACGGTCGCGACCGCGAGCTGCCCGGTGTGCGCCAGCGAAACGACGGGTGCTTCGGGGAACGGGCCGGTGACGAAGGGGCGCCCGCTCGCGTCGTTGCCCACGGTGATCTCGACGGGGAACAGCGTGCCGCCGTGCCACGCGCGGACCGCATCCTTCACCGCGATGCGGCCGAGCAGCCACTGCCGCTGGCCGCGCGGGTTCTGCCGCTGGTACTCGGCGCGCTCGGCCTCGCCGAGGTAGCGGCGCATGATCAGCTCGCGGGTGGCGCTGTCGCGCCAGCGTTCGCGGGCGAGGAACCAGCCGCCCGGCTGCTCCTCGCTGATCAGGTTCCGCTCGGCGGCCTGGAACACGGGCCAGGTGCGCTCGTCGGTGCCGAAGCGGCGGTCCTTCCAGCTCGTGATCCGGGCCCAGACGCGTCCGTCCGCGTGCAGTTCCAGGTTCGCGGCGACCTCCGTCTCGCCGACAGCCGTGACGCGGACCGTGCAACCCAGCTCGGCGCCCGGCGCCGGGTGCGGCCCGAACATGTCGATCGCGTCGATCGAGCCGGGGAACGCGAGCCGGTCGGTGCTGGTCGTGAGCATGATCCAGAGGCCCATCAGCTGGCCGGCGTTGTCGAGCAGCGCGCCCGTGGCCCCCGGGGTACGCAGCACGCCGCGGATCCCGTCGTCCGCGACCGGCCCCAGCTCGGCGACGCCGTGGAAGGCCGGCCCGTGGAACATCCAGCGGTCGACGTACATCCGGTCGGCGGTGAAGGCGACCGGGCGCTCACCGGTCAGCGGCGTGCGGTCCGCGGCCGGCGCCGGCTGGTACCGGTCGGCGAGGACGACCGTGCCGCGCGTGTACCCGTCGATGACCACGTCGACGTTGCCGTCACCGTCCAGAGTGGAGTCGATCGCGACGGTCGCCGGTGGCGCCACCGCCAGCCAGCGCAGCGCCCGTACGCGACGGAACCCGACCACCTGCTTACCGGGCACGAGCGCGCGCGCCTCGTCGGCCATCAGCTCCAGCAGCGTCGTCATCGGCACCACGGGGTAGCGGTCGGCGTCCGACGGCCACCCCGGCGGCTGGCGGTAGAAGCAGTGGTCGGCCAGGAACGGCATGGTGTCCAGCGAGAGCACCCGCTTGGTCGCACGCGTCGTGGCGGGGCGCTTGACGGAGTCGAGCACCTGGCGGGCGGCGCTGGTGGCGTCCCGCAGGACGGCGTCGAACTCGGCCATCAGCGGGTCGCCGGCGGGAAGCGCGGGTGTGCTGCTCGTCAGCGACAACGCCGGAGCCGCCGTGCCGAGGCGGATCAGCGGCGCGCCGAGGTCGAGCGCGACGGGTGCGCCTGCGGGCGGCGGCGCGGCGCGGGCCGGCGTCGCCTGCGGGAAATCGGGGTCGAGGCCCTCGGTCCACAGCGCGGCCGCCACCCGGCGGAGCTGCTCCACGCCGGTGCGCCGCGGCGTGTTGGCGGTGATCGCCAGGTGTTCCTCGCCGGCGAGCGTGTCGCCGACGAAGCCGGCCACGCTGCCGGTGCCCACCTGCACGAACGCCCGTACGCCGTGTGCGTGCAGGCGCTGGATCAGCTCCCGGAACCGCACTGGCTCGACCAGGTGCCGGACGGCCAGCTCGCGCACCGCGCCGGGATCGTCGGGGTACGGCTCGACGGTCGTCGCCGACCACACCGGCAACAGCGGGCGCTGCAACGGCAGCGCGTCGAACACGGCCCGGATCGGGTCGAGGTACGGCGCGAGCATCGGCGAGTGGAACCCGGAGCGGAACGGCAGCACCTGGCCCTGCACGCCGGCTGCGTCGAGCCGCCCGAGCGCCGCCTCCACCGACGACCGCTCGCCGCAGATGATCGACTGGTGCGGGCAGTTGTCGTGCGAGACGACGACGTCAGGCAGCCCGTCGATCGCGGCCGTGGCCCGGTCGGCGCCGCACCCCAGCGCGGCGAAGACCACGCCAGGCACCTCGACGGACGCCGGGTCGAAGCGGCGGAGGAACTCCTCGATCGCGTCGCGCGGGTACAGCTCGGCGGCGATCATCGCGCTCCACTCGCCGACGCTGTGCCCGGCGAGCGAGGTCCGGGACGATGCGGAGCCCGCGCAGGGCCTCGTCGAGCACGCGCCCGACCGTGACGACGCCGAGCCCGAACTCGCCGAGCGAGCCCGCCGCGCCGGGTCGGCCACCCCCGGCGAGGTCGTCCACGCGCGGCTCGAAGGTCTGCTCCAGCCCAGGGAAGACGAACGCCAGCTTCGCCGCCGCCCGCGCCGAGCAGGGGCGACGGCGTGAACCAGAGGTCGTTGCGCCCGCGCCACGGCTTGCCCTGTTCGACCACCCGGCGGGCGAGGTCCAGCCGGCGCGCGTCGGCGCCGATGATCGCCAGCCGGCACGGGCCGCCGTCCGGGCGGGCGCCGCTGTCGTCCCTGGTCAGCAGGTCGGGTCCGGCGAGCTGAGCGGCGAGGTCGGCGGGAGTCTCTCCGGCGAGGAGCAGCACCCGCTCGGGTTGCGGTGACTCCGGGGTTGCGCGGCGATACGCCGACGCCACGCCGCGCGGCGTTCGCCGCGCAACCCCGGAGTCATGGCACCGGCTTCCTCCAGGACGACGTGCGCGTTGATGCCGCCGAACCCGAACGCGTTGACGCCCGCCCGCGCGGCGGACCGGCGAGTCCCACGGCCGCGCCTCGGTGACCGGCGCGAACCGCGAACCGGCCAGCGCCGGGTGCGGGTCGTCGCAGTGCAGCGTGGGCGGCAGCATGCCGTGGTGCACCGCGAGCGCGGCCTTGATCAGCCCGGCGATGCCGGCCGCCGGCATGGCGTGCCCGATCATCGACTTCACCGAGCCGAGCCCGATCGCCGGCCCGGTGGCGCCGAAGACGCGGCTCAGCGAGGCGAGTTCGGCGGCGTCGCCGGCGGGGGTGGCCGTGCCGTGCGCCTCGATCAGCGCCGACGGCGTCCGGCGCCGTCGGGTCCAGGCCGGCGGCATGCCAGGCGCGTTCCAGCGCCAGCACCTGCCCGTCCGGGCGGGGTGCCATCAGGCTCGACGCGCGGCCGTCGCTGGCGACGCCGGTGCCGCGGATGACCGCGTACACGCGGTCGCCGTCGCGCTCGGCGTCGGCGAGCCGCTTCAGCACGACCATGCCGGTGCCCTCGCCGATCAGGATCCCGTCGGCGTCGCGGTCGAACGGCCGGATCCGCTGGCTCGGTGCTGAGCGCGCCGAGCTGGGTGAACACGCTCCACAGCGTCACGTCGTGGCAGTGGTGGACGCCGCCGGCGAGCACCGCGTCGCAGCGCCCGCTCGCCAGCTCGGCCACGGCCTGGTCGACGGCGACCAGCGACGACGCGCACGCCGCGTCCACGGTGTACGCGGGGCCGTGGAGGTCGAGCCGGTTCGCGATGCGGGACGCCGCCAGGTTCGGCACCAGCCCGATCGTCGCCTCGGGACGTTCCGGGCCCAGCTGGTCCTGGAACGCCGTCCGCACGCGGTCCAGCTCGGCCTCGCCCAGCCCCGGCACCAGTTCCCGCAGCGTGGTGACCAGCTGGCGCGCGGTGCGGACGCGCTGGTCGAGCCGGGCCATGCCGGGGGTGAGGTAGCCGCCGCGGCCGAGGATCACGCCGACGCGCCGCCGGTCGCCGAGCCGTTCCTCGCCGCCCGCGTCCGCGATCGCGTCGGCGGCCACCTGCAGCGCGAGCAGCTGGTCCGGTTCGGCGCCCTCGACCGCGAGCGGCATGATCCCGAAGCGCGTGGGGTCGAAGTCCGTCAGCCCGTCGACGAACCCGCCGCGGCGGCAGTAGAACCGGTCGGCGGCGGGGGCGTCGGGGGCGAAGTAGGACGGGTCCCATCTGCCGGGCGGCACCTCGACTGATCGCGTCCACGCCGCCGGTGATGTTGCGCCAGTACGCGTCGAGGCCGGCCGCGCCGGGGAAGAGCGCGGCCATCCCGACGATCGCGACGGGTTCACCCATCCCCGAACGCCTCTGGGTCGCCGCACACGTAGACGACCTGCGCCGTGTCCCGGCTGCCCACGGCCAGCTCGGTGAGCAGGCACGCGACCCCGGCGTCGTGGTCGATCGCGCCGATGCCGCGCCGCGCGTACTCCCGCTCCAGCTCGGGGGTGACCATGCCACCGGACCACGGTCCCCAGTCGACGGACACCACGCGGCCCGTGAACCGGTGCGCCCAGGCTCGGGCGAGCGTGTCGAGCGCGTCGTTGGCGGCCGAGTAGTCGGCCTGGCCGCGGTTGCCGAACACGCCGGACACGCTGCCGAACAGGACGAGGAAGCCCACGTCCGGCCGCAGCGCGTCGGCGAGCGCCCGCGCACCGTCCACCTTGGTCGCGTACACCCGGGCGAACGACTCCGGCGTCTTGTCGCGCAGCAGCTTGTCGTCGAGGATCCCGGCGCCGTGCACGACGCCGTCGAGCCGGCCGTGCCGGGCGTAGACGTCGGCGACCGTGGCCTTGAGAGCGTCGGCGTCGGTGACGTCGACCGCGTGGTACCGGACGGAGGCCGCGCAGGTCGCGCAGCTCGGCCAGCGTCGGCTCGGATCTCCCGCTCGGCGAGGATCCGGTTCGCCGCCGCCTCGACCTCGGCCGGTGTGCGGATGCCCGTCGCGATGAGCGCCTGCCGCAGCGCGGTGCGGTCGGCGGCCGTCGCCGTCGCCGGATCCTCGTCGCCCTCAGGCAGCGGCGTGCGCCCGACCAGCTCGACGTGGCAGCCGGTCGCCCGCGCCAGCCCGACCGCCGCGCGGGCGGTGATGCCACGGGCGCCGCCGGTGAGCAGCACCACCGCGCCCGGGTTCGAGCCGCAGCTCGGTGGCCGCCAGCGGCGCCGGACGTCACCCGCAGCTCGGTCGCGGACGTTGCTCGCGTAGCCGACGACGGTCGGCGACGTCGGCGTCAGCAGCTCCGCGAGCAGGCGCGCCGCGATCCCGGCCGGCTCGTCCTTGGGACTCACGTCCACCGCGCGGGCGTCGAGCTCCGGGTACTCGCGCGCGATCGTGCGCACCAGGCCGTGCAGTCCGGCGCCGGTGGCCGCGCCCGTGTTCTCGCTGCTGCCGTTGTACCCGAACCGGCCGCCGTGCCCGGTGACGACGAGCAGCTGGCCGATGCCGCCGAGCACGGCGTCGCGCAGCGGTCCGATGCCGTCGGGCAGCACCGGCAGGCGGCCGGGATCCAGAGCGGCGAGGTGTACCAGCACGTCGGCGCCGCCCACGTCCGACTCGTCGGGATGCACGAGCCGTACCTCGGCGTCGTGCTGGCGCAGGAGGTCGGAGAGTTCGAGGCCGACGCTGAGCGCGTCCTCCACGATGACGAACCGCCGCCCGGCCAGCGCGGAAGCGTCCGGAGTGGACAGTGCCGGCAGCTCGCCGACCTCGACCACGTACCGTCCCAGGCGCGGGGTGTCCGCGCCTGCGTGCCCGACGATCCAGTCGACGATGCCGCGCAGTGTCTTGATCCGCGCCAGCTCCTCGATGCCGGAGTCGCCGATCCCGTCCTGCCCGGCGGGGAGCGGCAGCCGGTCTGTCAGCTCGCCGAGGATCTCGGTGCGCTTGATCGAGTCGATGCTGAGGTCGGCCTCCAGGTCGAGGTCCGGGTCGAGCATGTCGAGCGGGTAGCCGGTGCGCTCGCTGACCAGCGCGAGCACGGTGGCCAGCACGCTGTCGGCGGTCAGCTCCGCGGCCACGGGCTCCGGCTCGTCCGTGGGCGTGCGGTTGGATTGCGCAGTCTGACTGCGCAATTCAACCGCTGCAGGTGGTGGCGGTGGCGCGTGCGCCCAGGTAGCCGAGCAGCACGTCGCGCTGGGCGGCGACCAGCTCGCGGGTGCCGCGCAGGAACTCCAGCACCGTGCTGTCCCGGTCACCGGCCGGAGCCTGCGTCTTGACACGCCGCGCGGGCTGGAGCCCGCCGGGCAGGCACGCGCCGTCCGCGGTGCGGACGAGGTGACCGTTGACGATCCATCCCGGCCTGCGCGGCACGTCGGCCGGCGACACGAGCGCGGCGTCGCGGCCGCGGAACAGCGGTCGGGTGTCGACGTCCACCCCGGCCGTGGCGAGTTCGGCGAGCGCCAGCAGGAGGCGCCGCACGCCCGACTCGCCCGGGGCGTCCACGGCGACGGCGGTGTGCGGACGGTCGCCGAGGATCTTGCCGACCAGCTGGGTCAGCACACGGCCCGGCCCGGCCTCGACGAACACCCGCGCGCCGGCGGCGTACATCGCCTCGACCTGCTCGACGAACCGCACCGGCGCCGCGACCTGCCCCGCCAGGGTGGCCCGCACCTCGGCCGGATCGTCCGGGTACGGAGCCGCGGTCGTGTTCGCCCACACCGGGAAGGTCGGCGTGCGCACGGTCCGCTGCGCGAGTTCGGCGGCGAGCGTGTCCGCGGCACCGGCGACCAGCGGGCTGTGGAACGCGCACGCGACGGGGATCCGCGCGCGCTCAACCCGGCGTCGGTCAGGCGGGCCAGCGCGGCCTCCACGGCTGCGGTAGGCCCGGAGATGACGGTCTGCTCGGGCGCGTTCTCGTTGGCGATGACGACCGGCGCCGTCGTCGCAGCAGGTGCGCTCACCCGCTCGGCCGGAGCCGCGACCGCCGCCATCGTGCCCGGGTCGTCGCCGGCCGCGGCGAGGATCGCCTCGCCCCGGGCCGCGCTCAGGTCGAACAGCTCCGCCTCGTCGAGGGCGCCCGCGGCGCACAGCGCGACCAGCTCGCCGTAGCTGTGCCCACCGGCCAGGTCCGGGCGGATCCCGAGGCTCGTGAGCAGCCGGTACGTCGCCAGGCCGGCGATGCCCAGCGCGGGCTGCGCGACCCGCGTGTCCGTGATCGCCGCCTGCTGGCGCGCCGCGGTGGCGCGGTCGTGCGTGGCGGGCGGGAACATGGCCGGCGCCCACCGCGCGCCCGCGTGCAGGTACCGCTGGAGCGGCGGGAACGCGACGAACAGGTCGGCCATCATCCCCGGCCGCTGGCTGCCCTGCCCGGGGAAGAGGAACGCGACCTTCCCCGGCTCCGGCCGGGTTCCGCGACGCGGTCGCGCTCCCGGACCCTCAGCGGCCGAGGTCGTCCAGGTCGTCGGCGACGACCGCCGCCCGGACGGGCTCGCCGGGCGCGGCGGCACACGCGTACGGGCCAGGTCGCGCAGCCGCCACGGCCGCCCGGCGGCGTCGTTGGCGGCGATCAGCTCCTTGAGACGGTCGAGCCGCCGACGGCGCCGCGGACCAGGAACAGCTCGGCCGGCCATTCGTCCAGGCCGTGGTCGGGCTCCGGCGCCCCGTCGTACCCGGCGAGCACGGCGTGGAAGTTGGTCCCGCCGAAGCCGAACGCGCTCACCCCGGCGCGCCGCTCGCCGGGCCGCGCGAGCCACGGGCGGGCGGAGGTGTCGAAGAAGAACGGGCTGGAGCCGGCGTCCCAGTACGCGTTGGGCGCGGTGACGTGCAGCGTCGGCGGGCGGACCCCGGCGTGCAGCGCGCGGGCCGTCTTGATCAGCCCGGCCAGGCCGGCGGCGCACTTGGTGTGCCCGATCTGCGACTTCACCGAGCCGAGCGCGCAGCTGCCCGGCTCGGCGCCGGCCGCGCCGAACACCTCGGTCAGCGTGGCCAGCTCGGTGCGGTCGCCGACGACCGTGCCGGTGCCGTGCGCCTCGACCAGCCCGACCTCGGCGGGGGAGACGCCCGCGCGCGTGTAGGCCCGGTCGAGCGCGCGCCGCTGGCCCTCCGGGCGCGGCGCGGTGAGGCCGAGCGAGCGCCCGTCGCTGGAGCCGGCGACGCCCTTGATCACGGCGTAGATCCGGTCGCCGTCGCGCTCGGCGTCGGCGAGTCGCTTGAGGACGACGCACGCCACGCCCTCGCCGAGCGCGATGCCGTCGGCGGCGGAGTCGAACGGCCGGCAGCGGCCGGTGGGGGAGAGCGCGTGGACGGAGGCGAACAGCAGGTAGTCGTGGACGCTGTTGTGCACGTCGGCGCCGCCGCAGAGCACCAGGTCGGACGAGCCCGCGGACAGCTCCTTGCAGGCCAGGTCGAGCGCGGCGAGCGAGGAGGCGCAGGCCGCGTCGACGGTGTAGTTCGCGCCGCCGAGGTCGAGCCGGTTCGCGATCCGGCCGGCGATGACGTTGGCGAGCACGCCGGGGAACGAGTCCTCGGTGAGCGGCGGCAGCTGCGCGTCCAGCTCGGGCGGCAGGTCGCCCAGGTACGACGGGTAGAGCGAGCGGAACCCGTAGGCGCTGGCCAGGTCGGTGCCGGCCTCGGCGCCGAAGATCACCGACGCGCGCTCGCGGTCGAACTCGCGCGCGGCGTAACCCGGCGTCGGCGAGGGCCCGCGCGCTCACCTCCAGCGCGAGGAGCTGCACCGGTTCGATGCCGGCGAGCGCGGACGGCGGGATGCCGTACTTCAGCGCGTCGAACGCGATCTCCGGCAGGAACCCGCCCCACTTCGACGGCGTCTTCGCGCCGGTGCCGTCGGGGTCGTAGTAGATGGCCGCGTCCCAGCGCTCGGCCGGGACCTCGGTGACCGCGTCGCCGCCGCCGACCACGCCGGCCCAGAACCGGGCCAGGTCGCCGGCCTGCGGGAAGACACCGGCCATCCCGACGATGGCGACGTCCAGCGGCTGCGCGGCGCGTGCTCGGGCGTCCTCGGCGGCGCCGTCGAGGAACTCTGCGGCTCCCGCGCGTGACCTCGGCGTGCAGCTCGGCGATCGTGGTTCGTGCGGAGCGCAGCGTGGCGGCGTCGCCGATCATGAACATGCCGTCGCGGCGCTGCTCGTCGGCGTCCACATCGGCCAGCCCGTCGCGGGCCGCGCCGCAGCCCCTTGCGCCGCGATCCGCAGCCGGCCGAGGTTGAGCTGCTCCAGCTCCTCCCACGCCTCCTCGGCGGGGACGCCGTCCGCCGCGAGCCGGTCGCGCGCCTCGCTGAACGTGCGCACGTACGGCGACTCCACGCAGCGCACCGCGTGTCCGGGCGACGTCTCCAGCAGCACCGTGCGGTCGCAGTCGAGCGCGGCCTGCTGGAACCCCGGCAGCACCGCGCCCGCGCTGACCGCCTCCTCCGTGAACAGGTACGCCGTGCCCATGAGGACGCCGATGCCGGCGCCGCGCTCGGCCAGCGGCGCGGCGAGCGCGGCGACCATCGCGGCGGAGCGCCGGTCGTGGATCCCACCGGCGAACAGCACCTGCAGCTCGCCGGCCACCCCTGACCGGAGCAGCCGGTCGACCTGGACGTCCCACAGCGGGAAGCTGGCGCGCGGGCCGACGTGGCCACCGCACTCGCGCCCCTCGAAGACGAATCTTCGGGCTCCCTCGGCGAGGAACCTCTCCAGCAGGCCGGGGGAGGGGACGTGCAGGAACGTGGCGATGCCCGCGTCTTCCAGGGGCTTGGCCTGCGACGGGCGCCCGCCGGCGATGAGGGCGTACGGCGGCTTGACCTCGTGCACGGCCGCCAGCTGGGCTTCGCGGATCTCCGGCGGCACGAAGCCGAGGATCCCGACACCCCACGGCCGGTCGCCGAGCAGCGCGGCGGTCTCGGCCAGCAGCGGCCGCACCTCCTCCGGCGGCATCAGCGCGAGCGCGAGGAACGGCAGCCCGCCGCCGTCGGCGACCGCGGCGGCGAACGCGGCCCGGTCGCTGACCCGCGTCATCGGACCCTGCGCCACCGGGTACCGCAGGCCGTGTTCGAGCGCGAACGCGGATCCCGGCGCGAGGACCTCCCGGGCCGATGCCAGGTGGTCCCGGATCGCGGTCCGCACCGCCGTGACGATCCCGCCCGCGGTGACGTGCCGGCGGGCGAGCGCGGCGGCGATCGGCGCGTCCTGCCCGACCGGAAGCAGCTGGGTACGCAGGTCGGCCGCGCCGAACTCGGCCGCGGGGTCGAGCAGCAGGTCCGGTCGCGTGTAGACGCGGTGCCCGTCGACGACGGTCGTCTCGCTGCCGTCCATGGCGCGCAAGGCTGCGGCCACCGGCTCTGGAAGCTCCACTTCGGACGCCAGCGCGAGCTGGGTGTCGAGCACCACGCCTGCGGCACCGCCCGCGACGGCCGCGGCGGCGGTGTGCGGGCCGATCCCGCCGCACGCCCACACGGGCAGGTCGGTGCCGGCGAGCAACTGCTGGAGCAGCACGAACGTGGTGGTCTCGCCGACCCGTCCGCCGCACTCGCTGCCGCGCGCGATCAGCCCGGCCGCTGCCGGGTGGAACGCGTCGGCGCGTGAGGTGACCTCGGCGAGGACGCGCTGCGGCCCGTCCCACCGTTCGCCGGGTGCCAGCACGACGGTGTCCACCTCGGACGGCAGGTCGTCGGGGCCGAGCGGGCAACCGGGTCCGACCCGGACGCCGAAGGTGCCCGGCCACCACCGCCGGACCTCGGCCAGGGCCGCAAGGGCCGCGGCGGGATCGCGGCCGAGATCGAGGACGCCGAGCCCGCCAGCGCGGGCGACGGCCGCGGTCAGGCGGGCGCGGGGCTCGGCGAAGGGGGTGACGCCGATTATCAGGTCGCGGTCAGCGAAGGTGCTCACAGCCTGCGGTCCTCCCGGTTCACAGGGTGAGGTGCGGCGCACGACCGCCTGCCGGTTGGCGGTCTGAACAAAGTAAGACGTGCCCGACATAGGGCCTACGCCCTGCTTCATCCCGCAGCGCAGGACAGCATGGCAGAACTGGCCAGTAACAAGAACCCTGTTCGCGTTAATTTCCCGCGGCAACATGACCACCCGGTCATCGCAGCGGTGCGGCGGAGCTGGCCCAGGTCAGCCGGTCTGCGGCTGCGCGGTTTTGCCCAACTGTCGGGGAAATGGCGGTATCAGGCGCCCGGTTTAGGAGCCGCTTCCCGGACAGTCCGGTTCGGCCGGACGCGCGACCCCCGCCGGCCGAAGACCGGCCGGACGCGCGACCCGCCGGCCGAACGACCCGCCGGACGCGCGACCCCCGCCGGCCGAACGACCGGCGGGGGTGGTGCGCATGTCAACAGGTGGTCGGGAGTACGTCCTTGAGGGTGAAGTCGACCCATGCGACGCCGAAGTCCTGGCGCGTCACCGACGCCAGCTTGGTGCCCATCGTCTTCGGGATCGGCTTCGCCTCCTTGCTCCACCACTTCTTGTCGGGCTCGTAGCCGATCTGGTACAGCACCGTGTTCGGGTAGTACCGGTCGGCCCACGCCTTCATCTCGGCGAGGAAGCCCTCGGTCGTGTCGAAGTACTGGCTGTCGTCGACGAACACGATCTGGCCCCGGTAGTTCGGCGGCATGGACGACTGGTCGAAGTGCTTGAGGAACAGCGTGTAGTTCGCGCCGTGCGACTTCACCCTGTTCTCCCAGGCTGCGGCGAGCGCGTCCGTGACGGGGTCGTTCAGGTCCGGGCCGCGCGGGTTGAACCACTCCACGTCGACGCCGAAGCCCAGCACGCTCGGGTGGTGCTTGTACCGCTTGAGCACCAGGTCGACCAGCGTCGGCATGTCCGCGAAGCCGGACTCGACCTGGAGCCACACCTTGATGCCGTGGTCGTCGAAGTAGTCCAGGAACCGCTCGTGCTTGTCGGAGCCGGCGAACTTGATCCGCGACCCGTAGTTGCGGCCGTCGCCCGGGTGCGGGAACTGCAGGCCGACGCCGCTGCCCGAGAGGTTGCCGACGATCCACACCCCGGCGCCGCGTCGATCCGGGGTGGTAGCCGGCGTGCGTCGTCATCGCCTTGGTCCAGCCGCACGGGTTCGGGAACGGGCTGATGCCGTAGCTGGACGAGCGCGCGCCCGCCCACACGACCTTGCCGCCACCGCCGCCCGGGTCGCTGGAGGTGGTCACGGTGATCTCGGCGGAGTCCGGCGACGTGCTGCCGCCGTCCTTCGCGCGTACCCGGAACTTGTACGTCGTCGACGGCGTGAGGCCGACCTGCATCGTGGACGGGATCTCGGCCGTGCCGGTGACCACGCCGTCCCGCTTGATCTCGTAGAGGTCGGCGCCGCTCGACGGCGTTCCAGACGAGCGCCACCGACGTGCCGGTCGTGCCGGTGGCCCGCAGGCCGGTGGGCGCGGGTGGCGCGAACGCCGTGGTTTCGGCGCTGGCGGGCGTGACGGCGGCCAGCGCGGGGAGGAGCACGACCGTGGCCGCCACGGCGAGCAGGGATCTGATCCGGAGGGTCATGCGCGGAGCTCCTTGTCGGCGACGCGGGCAGCACTCGGCGGCACGAGGGGCTGGCCGCACACAGTCACCCGGACGCGGAGCACTGCCGCGTTACGGAACAGTTAGGAAACTTTCCTGACAAATAATGACGGATCGGATACCCCGTGTGTCAAGCACCAAAGCCGCCAAGACCCAAGCCCGAAGCCCCAAAGCCGTTTCCGTTACGAACGGCTGGCTCGCGGGAAGTCGGCCGGCCGGCGTGGTCGTCCGCCGCGCCGACCACGCGGTGGTGGCCGCGGGAGGGCCTGAGCGCCACACCGGCCAGGCTGCGCGTTTGGACCGGCCAGCCGGGCGTCGCTGGAAAGGACTTTCGGGGTTTCGGTGCCTGCGGCGGGTGGTCGACTGGCGGCATGACTGCGGTGCGGACGGGGCTCGTCGCGGGAATGGTGGCGCTGGCGCGCGCTCGGTCGGCAGTGCGCAGGCCGGTGGTGCGCAGGTCGGCAGTGCGCTCGAACTGCTGTCGAACCGCTCCGGAGGGCTCGTCGTCCGGCTGGGCGACGTCGTCGTCAAGGCGCACCCCGCCGGCACGGACCGCGACGCGCTCAAGGCCCGGCTCTCCGTGGCCGCCCGGCTCGATCCGCTGCTCCTCGCGCCGCTCAGCGCAGACCTCCACGACGTCGACGGGCGCCTCGTCACCGTGTGGCCGGCGGGGGAGCCGGTCGCGCCGGACGACCCGGACGCCGCGCCGTGGGAGGCCGCCGCGGAACTCCTCGCCGCGCTCCACGCGACCCCGGCGGGACCGGGGCTCGAAGCCGCCGGCGCACCCGCCAAGGTCGGCAGGGCGGTGGAACGTCTGCGCAGGACGGTCGGTGAGGTGTCGCCCGTCGAGGACGCCTTCGCGACGTTGCCACCGTCGGCCACCGGGGCCGCGCCGCCTTCCGGCCACGCGCTGGTGCACGGCGACTGGCACCTCGGCCAGATGGTCCGCACCACCGGCTGGCGCCTGCTCGACGTCGACGACCTGGGCGTCGGCGACCCCGCGTGGGATCTTGCCCGGCCGGCCGCGCTGTTCGCCGCCGGCGTGCTGGATCCCGACGCCTGGCATCGGTTCCTGTCCGCCTACCAGGCCGCGGCCGGCTCCGAGAGCGACCCGTGGCCGGCGCTCGACGTCCCCGCGAAGGCCCTTGCCGTGCAGCTCGCCGCCGCGGGCGTGTCCGACGCGGCGGACGCCCGCCGGGACCTGGACGGCTTCGAGGCTGCACTTCTGGACACGTGCCGCCGGATCACCGCCGCGGGTGGCTCCCCTGACGTATCGTGACGCTGAATACGTCGTCGGGGCGGGAGTTCAAGATGAACCAGATGTTGCAGTGTCCGAAGTGCCACGGTGTGATGCGGACGTACGACCGCAACGGTGTGCACATCGAGCAGTGCGATCGGTGCCGCGGGATCTTCCTCGACTACGGCGAGATGGAGGCCCTGACCCGGCTGGAGTCGCAGTGGACGCAGCAGCCGCCGCCCGCGGCGTACGGGCACGGCCAGCCCGCGTGGGGCGCGCCGGGGCACCACGGGCACCACAAGCAGAAGAGCTTCGGAAAGATGCTGTTCTCGTCGTGAGCGGTCATCCCGCGCGCCGTCCGGGTGGGTTTCGCACCTGGCGGCGCGCGGGAACGATCGAGGCATGAGACCTCGATTCCACCTCGCCGTCCCTGTCGACGATCTCGACGCGGCCCGCACGTTCTACGGTTCGGTGCTGGGTTGCCCGCAGGGACGCTCCTCCGATGCCTGGATCGACTGGGACCTCTACGGCCACCAGTTCGTCACCCACCGCGCGCCGCGCCCGCCGGAGGCGCACAACCCGGTCGACGGCCATGACGTGCCCGTGCCGCACTTCGGCGTCCTGCTGACGGTCGAGGAGTTCCATGCGCTCGCCGGGCGGCTGCGTGACGCCGGCACCGAGTTCGTGATCGAGCCGTACCAGCGCTTCGCGGGCGAACCGGGCGAGCAGTGGACGATGTTCCTCCGCGACCCGGCCGGCAACGCGCTGGAGTTCAAGGCGTTCGCCGACGACTCCCAGGTCTTCGCGGTCTGACCGTCGCATTGTGCCTGGAGTGGATTAGGTTAGCCTCACCTAAGTCTCTGGGAGGTTGCCATGTCCGAGCCAACGCCGGCCGAGCGCGCACGCACGGTGCTGCGCCGGGCGTCCGCAATCGAGGTGCTGTCTATGCCCGACCGCACCGACATGGTCACCGTCCACGGCGCGGACGCGTCCGGCCGGCCGCTGCTGCTCGCCGCCGAGGGATCGGGCCTCGCCGCCGCGGTGGGTGAGCACCCTGGGGGCCTGCTCGCGGTCGTGCACGCCGTCGACGTGTGCCCCGTTCCGATGCCCGACCGGATCCGCGGCGAACTGTGGATCGCCGGCATCGTCACCCTCGTGCCGCCCATCGAACTGACCGCCGCCACCGTGGCGCTCGCCGAGCGCGACCCGGCCGGTGCGCTCCTCGACGTCGGCGCAGGCCAGCTCGTGCTGCGGATGGAGATCGTCGAGATCCGGCTCGCCGACCGGCTCGCCACGCGCGGCGCCACGCCGGAGATCGTGGATCCGGAGGCGTACCGGGCGGCCACCGCGGACCTACTCACGGACGGCGAACCAGAGTGGCTCGGGCACCTGGTGTGCGCCCACCCGACCGAGTTCGCGCAGCTCTGCCTGCGGATCGACCCGGAGCACCGGCCACCCGGCTGCACGCTGCGTCCGGTCGCGCTCGACCGGTTCGGCCTGCGGATCCGGGCCCAGGCCGACGGTGGTCACCGGGACGTTCTCGTGCCGTTCGCCGCGCCGATCACGGCCGCCCACGAGCTCCCGGGGGCGATCGCCAACCTGTTCACGGCCGCTGGTTGAGCGCCGACCGCCGGTAGCCGTATCCGAAGTAGACGGGTCCACGGGCCGGTGCCGGACGTAGGGTCGCTTCATGGACGCGCTGCTGAAGCTCGCCGCGGACCGTGCGATCCGCTATCTCGACGCGTTGGACGAGCGCCCGGTGGCGCCGAGCGCCGAGGCGGTCGCCGGGTTGTCCGCGTTCGACATGCCGCTGCCCGAGTACGCCTCCGAACCGGACACGGTGGTGCGGCTCCTCGACGAGCTGGGGTCGCCGGCCACAGTCGGCACCGCCGGACCGCGGTTCTTCGGCTTCGTCATCGGCGGGGTCCTGCCGGCGTCGCTGGCCGCGCACTGGCTCGCTGCCGCGTGGGACCAGAACACCGCCTTCGCCGACCTCACGCCCGCCACCTCACAACTGGAGCGGATCAGCCTCGGCTGGCTCGTCGACCTGCTCGGGCTCCCGGCAGGCACCGGCGCGGGCTTCGTCACCGGTGCCACCGTCGCCAACCAGACCGCGCTCGCCGCCGCTCGCCACGCGGTGCTCGCCAAGGCCGGGTGGGACGTCGAGGCCGACGGGCTGTTCGGCGCGCCGCCCGTCACCGTCGTCGTCGGCGCCGAGGCGCACCCGTCGCTGTTCAAGGCGTTGGGGATGCTCGGGTTCGGGCGGCGTCGCGTGGTCACCGTGCCCACCGACGACCAGGGTCGGCTCCGTCCCGACGCGCTGCCGCCGCTCGACGGTCCGGCGATCGTGTGCACCCAGGCCGGCAACGTGAACACCGGCGCCATCGACCCGATCGGCGAGATCTCGCGCCGGGCGCACGAAGCAGGTGCGTGGGTGCACGTCGACGGCGCGTTCGGGCTGTGGGCCGCCGCGGCGCCCTCGCTGCGGCACCGCGCCGACGGTCTCGCCGACGCCGACTCCTGGGCGACCGACGCGCACAAGTGGCTCAACACGCCGTACGACAGCGGGCTGGCGTTCGTCCGCGAACCCGATCATCTGCGCGCCGCCATGGCCGTGACCGCCGAGTACCTGCCGACGCCCGGGGCCGCCCGCAACCCGTCCGACTACACCCCGGAGATGTCCCGGCGGGCGCGCGGCGTCGAGGTGTGGGCCGCGCTGGCGTCGCTCGGCCGGGCCGGCGTCGTAGACCTGGTCGAGCGCACGTGCGGCCATGCCCGCCGGTTCGCGAGCGGCCTCGCGGGCGCGGGCTACCGGATCCTCAACGACGTCGTGCTCAACCAGGTCCTCGTCTCGTTCGGCGACGCCGACACCACCCGGCGCGTGATCGCCGCGCTGCAGGACGACGGCGTGTGCTGGTGCGGCGGCACGGTGTGGCACGGCGAGACCGCGATGCGGATCAGCGTCTCGTCGTGGGCCACCACGGACGCCGACGTGACCCGCAGCCTGGATGCCATGCTGCGGGTCGCGGCGATGGAGCGTGCCCGCCGGTAGCCGGCCCAGGCGGGTCAGGTGCGTGACGCGTAGGCCTCGATCGCGACGTCGATCTCGGGGGAGATGATGCCCCGACCGGTGGTGACGCCGAACGCGCGGCGGTCGATCCGGGTGGTGGCGACGAACCGGTAGCCGTCCCCGTCCGGGATCGCCGTCACGTCGAGCGTCACCCGCTGACCGGTCCCACACACCGTCAGCACGCCGGTGACCGTGCCGGCGCGCACCTCGCGGCTGCTGAACGTGATCTCCGGGTGCCGCGCGGTGTCGAGGAACCGCTTCTTGCGCAGGTCGCTGTCGCGGCGCCGGTTTCCTGTGTCGATCGAGGCCGCATCCATCGTGGCGCTGACGCGGGACAGCGTGAGGTCCTCGGCGACGATGACCGTGCCGCCGGTCACCGGGAACGTCCCGGGGACCTTGACCAGCCCGAACAGCTCGCTGGCGGTGAACCGCACGCTGCTGCGGGCCGGGTCGATGCGGTAGGTGGCGGGCGCGAGGGCCGGTGCGGTCGTGGTCATGAGACGGCCTCCAGAGTGAGCATCGCAGCGACGAAGGAGCGAGGAGCGGAGCGGAGGGGGTCGGCGGGGCGCAGAGTCATGAGGAGGCTCCTTCGAGAGTGGTCGCAGCGTTCTGTTCGGGGAAATCGCGGTGGCGCGCCGAGGCGCGGCCGGCGATTTCCGCGAACAGAACGCGGTAGGTGTCGATCCGGCTTGCGCCGGGCAGTAGTGCGGGGTCTTCGCCGGGAAGCAGCTCGGTGCTCATCACGGCGGTCTCGGTGGCGTCGAGCACTTCGGGTGAGGTGGCGATCGACACGGTGACGGCGGAGCGGGTGGCCGGGTCCCACAGGTCGAGCGTCCGGACCGTGCCGGGCACGCCAGCGATGGCGGGGACGATCCGCTCGTCGATGGCACGGCGGGCGGCGGCGACCCGTTCGTCGCTCAGCGGGCCGTCGAACCAGAAGATCGACGCCGCACCCGGGCGCTCGCCGGCCGCGGTGCCCTGCCAGTCGAAGGCGACCTCGTAGACGTCGTCGCTGTCGAGCGTGAGCGGCCGCGGTCCGAGCTGGGCGGCGGTGCGCTCCGACGCGCGGCGGGCGTCCTCACGCGTGTGCCACAGGGTGAGCAGCGCGCCGCTGCCGCCGTCGACGTGTTCGACGAGGTAGAGGCCGGTGAAGCCGGGGTGGCCGGCGATCGTGTCGACCAGCTTGGCGCGGCTCTCGGCAGGCGGACTGGCGGCGGCGTGGCTGGTCTGGAGCCGTGCGTACATCGGGCTTCACCTCCGGTGACGTGTGCTGTCACCGGAGATGGTCAGCTGCGCGGGGCCTCCGGCGACTCCGTGGAGGTACTGAGATCCGCCACGTAGCCGGCGCGCGCCGCCCAGCCGGCCACCTGGGTGCGGTTGGCCAGGCCGAGCTTGCCGAGCAGGTTCCGGACGTGCGTCTCGACCGTGCGCTCGGACACGACGAGCCGGTCGGCGATGGCGCGGTTGGCGAGCCCGTCGGCGACGAGCAGCGCGATCTCGCGCTCTCGGGCGGTGAGCGGAGCACCGGCCAGCTCGTCCACGAGCGTCGCGGAAGCGTCGGCGGTGGGCCGCATGCCGAGCCGGCGGGCGGCACGCGCGGCCTCGGCGGCGAGGGCGGACGCGCGGCCGCGGTCGCCGGGCCGGTTGCGGGCGGCGAGCACCTGGGCGTGTGCGAGCTGGACGAGCGCGACGTCCGCCCGCGCACCGATCCGCCGCTCCTGCTCCCCGGCAAGGGTGGCGAACCGGTCGGCATCGTCGAGATTGCCCAACGCCGCGGCGAGTCGCGCGAGTAGCTGCGCCATCGACCCGGCGCAGCCCGTCGTCGCGTTGGCGTAGAGCCGCTCGTAGGGGAGGAGCATCCGGTAGCACTGTTCGACGGTCGCCAGGTCGCCGACGCCGGCGGCCAGCGCGCCGGCGATGGCGACCGTGGGCAGCCACCGCACGTCGACGGGGAGGACGTCGATGAGGGGGCGGAGCCGGGCGTTCTGGTGGATCGCGCCGTCGAGGTCGCCACGGCGCAGCATGTAGAGGCCGAAGTGCGCGACGCCGACGGGGATCGGTACGGCCGCGGCGGTCCGCGACAGCCCTGGCTCGTACTCGCCGTATCGGCCGGTGCGGTGGAGAAGCTCGCTCATGAAGGCGTAGAACAGGGCGTGGATCGCCTCGTCCTGGGTCTGCGCGCCGACCTCGCGGAACGCCAGCGCGAGCGACTCGGCTGCGGTGAAGTCGCCGGCGATCATCGCCCGGGCGGCCTCGCCACGCAGGAGATGCCAGCGCGCGATGGGCCACCCGAGGCGGTCGACGAGGACAGCGAGGTCGTACAGCTCCGCGTCGAGCATCGCGACGTCGCCGATCTGCATGGCGGCGTCCAGGCGCCAGACATGTGCCCACAGCGCGGCGTCCGGGCGGTTCTCCGCGGTGGCCAGGTCGCGCAGCCGGATGCTGAGGTCGAGTCGCGCGGTGACGTCGGCGGGGCCGCCGAGCGTGTCCTGACGGGCGTGGATCGCCTCGATCAGCGCTGCCGCGTCGCCGCTGCGCTCGGCCATCGCGAGGGCCCGCGCGCTGAGTTCCCCCGCCTGCGCCGCGTCGGCCTGCTCGGCGAGCACCAGCGCATGCTGCGCTAGAACCCGTGCGTGCCGCGCGGAGTCCTCGGTGCCGAGGCGGGCACGGGCGCGCTCGCAGAGCGACGTCATCACGTGGGGCGGTGGCCCGCCCACGCCCCGTACGACGACGGCCGCGGCGGCGAGGAGGTCGGCGCGGTCGAGCCGTTCGGCGAGGTCGGCGACCTCGGTGCTGCGGTCGAGCGCCTCGTTCACCAGCCCGGCGCGGTACGCGGCCTCGGCGGTGGCGAGCAGGGTGGTGGCACGTTCGGCGTCGTCCGCTCCGGCCCCGTCCAGCAGGGACAACGCCTGCCGCTGCCAGTGCGTTGCGTCGTCGAAGGCGAGCCGGCGCGCCGCCGCCGCCGAGGCGTCCCGGCAGGCCGTGATCGCCAGCCGGCAGCTCTCGGCGTCGACGGCGGCGCGGACGGCGTGGCGCGCCCGCTCGCTCGTGGGGCCGGTGGGGTCGAGCGCGTTGGCGATGCGGTGGTGCCAGCGGAGGCGGTCGGCGCGGCTGAGCGAGTCGTACGCGGCCTGCCGCACGAGCCCGTGCGAGAACCGCAGTCGGTTCGGCGTGTCCGGATCCTCCAGGAGCACGCCGGCGTCAACCGCTTCGGCGAGCGGCGCCGCCACCGGTCCGGGCCCCGGGTCGGCCGCGGCGAGCAGCGTCAGATCGACCTCGTCGCCGATCGCCGCGCATCCGCCGAGCAGGTGGTGGCACCGCTCGCCGAGCCGCCCGAGCCGGTAGCCGACCAGCCGCCGCAGCTCCGCGGGGACGGGCAGGTGCCCGGCGGGCTCGCGGAGCCGGTCCTCCTGGACCAGCAGCCGCACCAGCTCGCGCACGAACAGCGGGTTGCCGCCGCTGTGCCGGTGCACCTCGTCAGCCCAGGACGGGTGGGCCGTCCCGCCGAGGTACGCGCCGACGTCGGCCCGGCTCAGCGGCGCGAGCCGAAGCACCTCGACCGTCGCAGCGCCGGTGATCTCGGTGAGGAGTCGCGGCACGCCCGCGCCGCCGTCCGGGCTCCGGACCGTGCCGAGCACGAGCAGCCGCGCGCCGCCAAGCTCCCCGCACAGGTACCGCAGGAGCTGTAGCGACGCGTCATCGGCCCACTGCAGGTCGTCCAGGACGAGGATCAGCCCGGCCGGTTCGGCGGCGGCGATCAGGGCGCGCGCCGCCCGGTCGATCGCGCGGAACCGGGTGGCCGGGGCGGGGGTGAGGCCGCTGTCGTCCCCGAGGTCGAGAAGGTCGGTGCCGAGCGCGAGAGCCGCCGCCGCCGGATGGTCGAGCAGGCGCAGCCAGGGCCAGAACGCCGGCGCGCCGTCGTCGACCACCGCACGCCCGACGAGGACCGGCGCGCCGGCCAGTCGGGTGGCCTCCTGGACGACCGACGTCTTGCCGATGCCCGGTTCGCCGACGACGAGAACTGTGCCTCCGTCACCGGCGAGCGCCGCCTCGGCGCGCCGGGCCAGGGTGGCCAGCTCCCGGCCGCGGCCGACGAAACCGGGGTCCATGCAGCACATTGTGAGCGCTCGCAGGTCAGAGCGGCGCGCATTTTCCCGCCGCCTGGCGAGCCGACCCCCGTCGACCTTCGGATTCTTGGGGGTCCGGGCGCGCCGCGACCCCCAAGAATCCGACACTCGGCGAAGGGCTCCGGCGAGGGCTGAGGCGGGGGTCAGGTGTGGGCGGCGACGAACCGGTCCAGGCAGCGCTCGGCGATCGCCGTGATCGTCAACGACGGGTTGGCGTTGCACGTCGACCCGGGCAGCAGCGCACCGTCCACGACGTACAGGTTGTCGTACCCGTGCGCCTTGCCGTCCAGGTCGCACGCCTGGCCCATCACCATGCCGCCGAGCGGGTGCCAGGTGACGCGCGAGCCGAGGTCCTGGCCGCGGTCGTAGACGGGAAGCCCGTTGAACAGCCTCCCGAACCGGCCCTCGGTCTGCCACCAGAACCGGCTGACGAGGTCGCGCCCGGCCTTGTCGGCGCTGGTCTCCATCTCCCGGTACGGCCAGTGGATGCGACCCTTGCCGGCCGCCGCGTCGTACCGGATCTCGCCGCGCGCCGCCGTGATCGACGTGACCAGGTGCGCCATGTTCGTGCTGCCCAGCCACTCGGGCCACGGCGCGGCCTCCCACGCCATCGTGGCCGGCGCGAAGGGGTTCGCGTCGTCGTGGAACCGTGCGACACCGGGTCCGCCCTGCTTGTTGCCGACGTCGCGGGTCAGCGAGATGCGCATCGTCAGGAAGTCGCCGTTGTTGCCGAAGCCCTTGCCGACCTGGTTCGACAGGCGCGGCAGCCAGCCCTTCGCCTTCGCCGTGACCATCAGCGACGTGGTGAACAGCGCGCCGGCCGCCATGAACAGCAGGTCGCAGGCGAACGTCTTCGTCGCGAGCACCGTGCCGTGTTCGTCGATCTCCCGTGCGCGCACCTCGAACGCGCCGGGTGCCTCGCGGATTTCCGTGACCTCGTGCAGGGGCAGGATCGTGACGTTGCCGGTGGCGGTGGCGCGGCGCAGGTAGTTGCGGTCCACGCTGTTCTTCGACCCCGAGTTGCTGCCGTACGGGCCTTCGCCGATCGAGTGGCCGCCGGGGCGTAGGCCGGCGAGTTCTTCCCGGATCACATCCCAGTCGACGAGGAACGGGATCCGCTCCGGCTCCTTGCCGAACGCGCGGACGTAGTCGAGCCAGGCGCGGGCGCCCTTGTACTGCGGGTGCGCGAGGATGTCGTCCGGGATCGTGGATACGCCCAGCTCGCGCCGTGCCCGCGGCCAGTACACCTCGTTCAGCTCGTCGTAGTCGATGCCGCCGGGGTAGACCGACTGGAAACCGGCGCGGCGCGGCTGCGGCATGAACGTGCCGATCACCAGGGATCCACCGCCGACGCCCACGCCCGTGATCGCGCCGATGCCGTCACCCTCGACCCGGTCGATCAGGCCCGCGTACCGGGGGATCGTGACGTGCTTGTTCGCCCCCATGTTCGGGTGATCGGAGAACCACGCGGCCCGGCCGTCCGGGTTGTTGATCGTGCAGAACGTGGTGCCCGCGTCGTCGACGTCCCAGCGCCGGCCGCGCTCCAGGACGATCGTGCGGACGCCGGCCTGGCCGAGCCGCAGCGCCGCCACCGCCCCCGCGAAACCGCTGCCGACGACAACCGCCGTCTTGCCGGCGAGGTTCGGCACTTCGCCGTACGCCGCCAGCGCTCCGAACCGGCCGAGCGCGCCGGCCGCGACGGCGGCGCCCGCTCCCAGTGCGGTGGTGCGGAGGAATTCCCGCCGGGTGGGTCTCATCGGCGCACCGCCCTTCACGAGCAAGCACTTGTTTGTTACGCCAGGGTCACCCCACTGTGACCAGACTGTCAACCAGAACACGTTCTCGCCTCATGTTTCGGTTGACTTGTGGAGTTTCGAGGGGGTCGGCGGGCGGCGAAGCGCCGACTTTCGGATTCTTGGGGGTCCGGGCGCTCCTGCGACCCCCAAGAATCCGAACCTCGGCGCGGCACTGCGAAAACTAGAACGTGTTGCAATTCGGCGCTGGGGCTCCCTAGACTCGCCGGCATGCGGACACCGGTCGCGGACATGTTCGGACTGGAACTACCACTCTTCGCGTTCAGTCACTGCCGGGATGTGGTGGCGGCTGTGAGCAGGGCGGGCGGGCTCGGCGTCCTCGGCGCGCTGTACTTCACGCCGGAGGAGCTGGAGACCGAGCTGGCCTGGATCGACGCGCACGTCGACGGCAGGCCGTACGGCGTCGACGTGGTGATGCCGGCCAGCTATGTCGGCGGCGAGTTCGACCCAGGCGACCTTGAGGCGCAGCTGGAGAAGATGATCCCGGAGAAGCACCGCCGGTTCGTCGACGAGACCCTGGAGCGCTTCGGGGTACCGCCGCTCAACGGCGACGCGCCACGTGGTCACCAGCTGCTCGGCTGGACCGACGCCACCGCGCGCCCCCAGGTCGAGGTGGCGCTGGCGCACCCGATCGCACTACTCGCCAACGCGCTCGGGCCGCCGCCGGCCGACATCGTCGCCCGGGCGCACGAGAAGGGGGTCAAGGTCGCGGCGCTCGCCAGTACAGCCCGCCACGCGCGCAAGCAGGTCGAGGTCGGCGTGGACATCGTCGTCGCGCAGGGCACCGAGGCGGGCGGGCACACGGGCGAGATCGCCACGATGGTGCTGGTCCCCGAGGTGGTGGACGCCGTCGCGCCGACGCCCGTGCTCGCCGCCGGTGGCATCGGCCGGGGCCGGCAGATGGCCGCCGCGCTGGCGCTCGGCGCCGAGGGCATCTGGACCGGCTCGCTCTGGCTCACGGTCGCCGAGGCGGACAGCTCCCCGGTGTTGCGGCAGAAGCTGCTGGCAGCCAGCTCGCGCGACACCGTGCGGTCGCGGTCCATGACGGGCAAGCCGGCCCGGATGCTGCGTACGGCCTGGACGGACGCCTGGGAGTCCGAGTCGTCGCCCGGCACGCTGCCGATGCCGCTGCAGTTCATGCTCACCGCCGAGGCGTTCCAGCGGATCCAGCGATCCCAGAACCCGGAACTCGTCGGCCTCCCGGTCGGCCAGATCGTCGGTGCGATGAACGACGAGCGCCCGGTGCGCGACGTGGTGTACGGGCTGGTCGAGGAGTACCTGGCGGCCGTCGAACGGCTCAACGCGATCACGGGAGGTGGCCGGTGACGGACATCCTGGTCGAGACGCACGTCCTGGAGTTCCCCGGCGGCTACACGCGCTCGCTCGGCCCGGTGGTCGGCGCGTTCCTCACGGGCCTGCGCGACGGGCGGATCCTCGGCGTCCGCACCGCGTCCGGCCGCGTGCTCGTGCCGCCCACGGAGTACGACCCGGAGACGAGCGACCCGGTGCCGGACGACTTCGTCGAGGTCGGTCCGGCCGGCACCGTCACCACCTGGGCGTGGGTGGGCCGCCCCCGCGCGAAGCACCCGCTCGATCGGCCGTTCGCCTGGGCGCTGATCCAGCTCGACGGTGCCGACACCGCGCTGCTGCACGCCGTCGACGCGGGCGCCGAGAGGAGTGTCCACACCGGACTCCGGGTTCGGCCGGTGTGGCGCGACGAGCGGGTCGGCCACGTCCTCGACATCGCGTGCTTCGTCCCCGAGGAGGCCTCATGACTGTGTACCCCGCCGACCACCTCCGCTCCGCTCCTCACTCCTTCGTCGCTGCGATGCTCACTCCGGAGGCCGGCTCATGAGCGAGCCGGTCACGGGCATGACCGCGCCGATACGGCTGGAGTACCGGATCAGCGCGGGGGAGAACCGTTCCGCCTTCCTGCGGGCGCTCACCGACGGGCGGATCCTCGGCGCCCGCTGCGACACCTGCGGCAAGGTGTACCTCCCGCCGCGCGGCGCGTGCCCGGTCGACGGCACGCCGATCACGGACCGGGTCGAGGTTGCGCACACCGGCACGGTCACCACGTTCTGCGTGGTCAACATCAAGTTCTCGCCACGCGCGCCCGAGCTGCCGTACGTGTGCGCGCAGGTCCTGCTCGACGGCGCCCACACGCCGCTGTTCGGGCTGGTCGCGGGCGTACCGGCGGCCGAGGTACGGATGGGGCAGCGGGTCCGCGCGGTGTTCGTGCCGCCGGAGGAGCGCGGCCCGACCCTGGAGAGCATCAAGTGGTACGAGCCGACCGGCGAACCGGACGCGGACTTCGACACCTACCGGGAGTACCTGTGACCGTCCCCCACACCCTGGATGTTCCCGCCAGCGCGTGCGCACGCGCTGCCGGGACCATCCACGGGGTTCAGACCCGGGAAGGAGCGCGATGAGAGCCGTTGCTGTCGTGGGGTTCGCGCAGGCCACGTACGCCGCGGGCGAGACCGACCGCGGCATCGTGGAGATGCTCAACCCGGTCGTCACCGCCGCGCTGGCCGACGCCGGCCTCCGTCGCGACCAGGTCGGCTTCACCTGCTCGGGCAGCTGCGACTACCTGGCCGGCGCGCCGTTCTCGTTCGTCGAGGCGCTCGACGCGGTCGGCGCGTGGCCGCCGATCCAGGAGAGCCACGTCGAGCAGGACGCCGCGTGGGCGCTGTACGAGGCATGGGTGCGGCTCCAACACGGCGACGTCGACACGGCGCTCGTCTACGGGTTCGGCAAGAGCTCGCTCGGCGACATCACGGAGATCCCGTCGCTCCAGCTCGACCCGTACTACCTCGCTCCACTGTGGCCGGACACGATCTCGCTCGCCGCTCTGCAGGCCCGCGCGTACCTGGAGGCGACCGGCCGTACCCCCGCCGACCTGGCCGACGTCGCCGCGCGCAGCCGCCGCAACGCCGCGGGCAACCCGTTCGCCCTGGCGGCCGGCGCCGACGATCCACCCGCGGCGGTGTCGCCGCTGAGCCCGGCCGACTGCCCGCCGATCACCGACGGCGCCGCGGCGATCGTGCTGGCGGCCGGCGACCGGGCGCGGGAGCTGACCGACCGTCCGGCGTGGATCACCGGTATCGACCACCGCATCGAGGCGCACGCGCTCGGCGTCCGCGACCTGACCCGCTCGCGCTCCACCGAACTGGCCGCCGCACGCGCGGGCGTGTCGGCGAAGCCGGTGGACGTCGCCGAACTGCACGCCAGCTTCAGCCACGAGGAGCTGCTCCTGTGCGACGCGCTCGGGCTGGACGAGAACGTCAGCGTCAACCCGTCCGGTGGACCCCTCGCCGCGAACCCCGTGATGGCGACGGGCCTCATCCGGGTGGGCGAGGCGGCGGCGCGGATCCGCTCCGGCGACGCCGGCCGGGCGGTTGCGCACGCGAGTTCCGGACCCTGTCTTCAGCACAACCTCGTAGCCGTCCTGGAGGCTGCTCATGGGTAACCGCTGCGCCGTCGTCGGGGTCGGGCAGACCGAGCACCGGGCCGCCCGCAAGGACGTGTCGATAGCCGGGCTGGTCCGCGAGGCGGCGCTGCGTGCCCTCGCCGACGCGGAGCTGACCTGGGCGGACATCGACGCGGTGGTACTCGGCAAGGCTCCGGACATGTTCGAGGGCGTGATGATGCCCGAGCTGTACCTCGCCGACGCGCTCGGCGCGGTGGGCAAGCCGATGATGCGGGTGCACACGGCGGGCAGCGTCGGTGGCTCGACGGCGCTGGTCGGGGCGAGCCTGATCCAGGGCGGCGTCCACGAACGGGTGCTGGTCTGTGCGTTCGAGAAGCAGTCGGAGTCGAACGCGACGTGGGCGCTCACCGTCAGCCAGCCGTTCCAGGCGCCACTGGTGGCGGGCGCGGGCGGCTACTTCGCCCCGCTGATCCGCGGGTACATGCGCCGCTCGGGCGCGCCGGACCACATCGGCATGGTGGTGGCGGTGAAGGACCGGCGGCACGCGCTGGCCAACCCGTACGCGCACCTGAAGATCCCGGACATCGACCTGGACATGGTCGCGGCCTCGCCGATGCTCTGGGAGCCGCTGCGGTACCTGGAGACCTGCCCGTCGTCGGACGGCGCCTGCGCGATGGTGCTCGCGAGCGAGGCAGCGGCCCTGACGGCACCGAAGACCCCGGCCTGGATCCACGGCACGGCGATGCGCAGCGAGCCCACGATGTTCGCCGGCCGCGATCAGATCAGCCCGCGGGCCGGGCGGGACTGTGCCGCCGAGGTGTACCGGCAGGCCGGCGTCGACGACCCGCGGCACGACCTGGACTGCGCCGAGGTGTACGTGCCGTTCAGCTGGTTCGAGCCGATGTGGCTGGAGAACCTGGGGTTCTGCGCGGAAGGAGACGGTTGGAAGCTGACCGAACTCGGTGCGACAGCGATGGGTGGGGACATCCCGTGGAACCCGTCAGGAGGGGTGCTGTCGACCAACCCGATCGGCGCGTCGGGGATGCTGCGCTTCGCCGAGGCGGCCCAGCAGGTACGCGGCGAGGCCGGCCGTTGCCAGGTGGACGGGGCGCGCCGGGCGCTCGGCCACGCGTACGGCGGCGGGTCGCAGTTCTTCGCGATGTGGATCGTCGGAAGGGAACGTCCGTGAACTCACTCTGGTAACACAGCTGTAACACGTTCTATCCTGGGGCGCATCATCCGGACCGAGCAAGCGCTCGGTTAAGAGGAGGGGTGCGCCATGCGACGTCCCCGTGTCGTCCTCGCGCTGCTCGGCGTGGGGTTCTTCCTGATCGGACTGGGCCTGCTCGCCCGGTACTACGTGTTCCCGAACGTCGCCGTGCTGCCGATCGACCGGTACGAGAAGACCGAGTCGCGTGCGGTCGGGGCGACCTATGTAGACCGGAGCACCGGCGTGCAGCACACGGACCGCGAGCTGATCGCGGTCAACACCATGCGCGGCGACGTGGAGGCCAGCACGCCGGACATCGCGGTGTGGGACAGCATCACGTGGACCCGCGACGCGGCCAGCGGCGACGACGTCAACTTCTACAACACCACCGTCGCGATGGAACGGCACACCGCATGGGCGGTGGACTGCTGCGGTCACCACATCGAGGGAGTCCACTACCTGCCGCGTTCCGGGCTTGCGTACCAGTGGCCGTTCTACGCCGAGCGCACCAGCTACCCGTTCTACGACGAGGTGCTGCGCAAGACGTTCCCGATGCGGTTCGAGCGCACCGACGAACTGTTCGGGCTCGACGTCTACCGCTTCACCCAGCGGATCGCGCCGATGAAGCTGGAGGACGTGCAGGTGCCAGCCAGCATCGTCGGACAGCCTGGCGCAGTGATGGTCGACGCCGAGCGCTGGTACGGCGTCGAGCGCACGTACTGGGTGGAGCCGCGCAGCGGTGTCGTCGTCAAGGCCAGCAACCACCGCCGCGAGACGCTGCGCGTGGACGGCGTCGACGCGCTCACCGTGTTCGACGCGAACGTGGTCCTCGGCGACAAGGACGTGCGGCGGATCGTCGCCGAGGCGAGCGACGCCAGGGTCAAGATCGGGCTCGTCCACGACACCGCGTACCTGGGTGGGCTGGGGCTCGGCGTGCTGCTCATCGTGTTCGCCGGCCTGCTGGCGCTCCTCCGCGAACCTGAGCCGGCGCCCGCTCCGGCGCCACGGGAGCTTGCCCCGGTGCCCTGAGCCCTCGGGTTTGGGCGATCTTGCAGTACCGCGCCCCGCGCCCACCCCTGCCCGTGTGATGCGCCGCGCGCAATGATGCGGCGCGCCGCATCACACGGGGGCCGGGGTGGTGGCGCCGGTCGGCGTGTGATGCGCCGCGCGCAATGACGCGGCGCGCCGCATCACACGGTGGCCAGGGTGGAGCAGCCCGTCGGCGTGTGATGCGCCGCGCGCAATGATCCGGCGTGCCGCATCACACGGTGGCCAGAAAGATCGCCCAAAGAGCGGAGGGCGTACCAAGCGAGCGCTTGGTCGGGTACGCTCGGCGCAAGAACCCGCCCGCCGAGCGTCGCACAGGGGGAGTCGTGAAGTTCTCGATCTTTCTCAACCCACAGATCCCCGGCTCCGGCAACGGACCGGAGGGTGCCGCGCGGCGGCCGATCGGCCGGGACACGGAGTCGTACCAGCGGCTGCTCGACGAGGTGCGCGAGATCGCCGTCCTCGGCGACCAGGCCGGTTACCACGCGCTGATGATCACCGAGCACCACTTCCACTCCGAGGGGTTCGAGTTCTCGGTGAACCCGCTCATGGTGCTGGCCGACCTGGCCGCCCGCACGGAACGGATCCTGCTGGCGCCGCTCGGCCTGGTGCTGCCCACGTGGGACCCGATCCGCGCGGCCGAGGACGTCGCCCTGCTCGACCAGTTCTCGAAGGGACGCGTGCGGCTCGGCGTGGCCCGCGGGTACCAGACACGCTGGGCCAACACGCTCGGCCAGCGCTGGCAGACCGGCGCGACGGCCAGCGACGGGTCCCGCAAGGACGACCGCAACTTCGATGTGTTCGGCGAGATCCTCAAGATCATGAAGATGGCCTGGACGCAGGAGACGATCCGCTACCAGAGCGAGGTGCTCGGCGGCTGGAGCGTGCCCTATCCGTACGACGGCGTCCCGGACTGGCCGGCGCAGTCGTGGACGCGCCGCTTCGGCGCTCCCGGCGAGCTGGACGACGACGGCAAGGTCGTCTCGGTGTCGGTGTGCCCCCGCCCGTACCAGAAGCCGCATCCGGAGTTGTGGCAGCCGTTCACCGTCAGCGACCGCTCGATCAAGCGGTGCGCGGAGGAGGACATCCTCCCGTGGATCTTCGTGCCGCGGCCCGAGGACCTGCAGGCCAAGTGCGAGCTGTACCAGTCGGAGTGTGCGAAGAACGGCCGCGATTACGCGCTCGGCGAGCACACCGGCGTCCTCAAGGTGGCGATGATCGGCGACAACGCCGACGACATGATGGCCAAGGGCGCCGCCCGGATGCTGCCCGACTTCATCGAATTCTTCGGACCCTTCGGGTACCTGGAGGTCATGCGCACGAAGGCCGACGACCCGAACCGCCCGGTCGGCCCGAAGCGCGCGTCGTTCCAGCGCATGGTCGACGTGGAGCTGGCGCTGGTCGGCACGCCCGACGACGTGAAGCGTGGCATCGACCGCATGCTCAAGCGCGTCCCCGACCTGGAGTGGTTCGGCCTGTTCATGCAGGGCCAGCAGGGCGTGGCGCCGCTCGACGACGTGAAGCGGCAGCTCGAACTGTTCGCCGAGCACATCATCCCCGAGTACGCCGACTGATGTTCCGCACGGACACAGGCACGGGGGAGCCGCTGTTACTCCTCCACGGTTGGGGATCCGACGGCGGCGAGTGGGACCAGCACGTGGCCCCGCTCGCCGAGCGGTACCGCGTGATCGTGCTCGACCTGCCCGGCCACGGCGGGTCACCGGCGTTGCCGCGCACCACGCCCCGCACGATCGCGGCGGCGCTCGCCTCGGAGCTGGACGGTCCTGTGATCGCGGTCGGCCACTCGATGGGCGCGATCGTCGTGAACATCCTCGCGATCGAGCACCCGGACCTGGTGCGGGCGGTGGTCGGAGTCGACCCGGGGTACGGCATCCGGCCCGCGCTGGAGCCGTACCTCGCGCAGGTGGTCGAGGCGCTGGGCGGCGACGATCCGATGACCGCGGCGCTCGCGATGGTCGAGTGGTGCTTCACCCCCGAGACCCCCGAGGCGGTACGGGACGCGCACCGCAAGCGGGTCACGAGCACGCCGCCGGCCGTCCTCCAACAAGCCCTTGCCGGGATCTTCACCGACGCGGACGCCATCGGCCTGCGCCCGGCCAGCGAGGCGTACCTGGCGCGGCGCGCGTGTCCGGCGCTCAGCATCTGGGCCGACGCCGACCGTGCCGCCTGGGAGGAGCCGTTCGCCACCGTCGTCCACGTGGCCGGCGCCGGCCACTACCTCCACGAGGAGCGCCCCACCGACTTCCTCGACGCGGTCACGACCTGGCTGGAAGGAGCACGACATGGGACGGCTTGACGGCAAGGTCGCGCTGGTCACCGGCGGCGCCCGCGGGATGGGTGAGGCGCACGTGCGGCGCTTCGTCGCGGAGGGCGCCAAGGTGGTGTTCGGCGACATCCTCGACACCGAGGGCAAGGCGGTCGCGGACGAGGTCGGCGCGTTGTACGTCCACCACGACGTCACCAGCGAGGACGACTGGGCGGCGGCGGTGCAGACGGCGGTCGGCGAGTTCGGCGGCCTGCACATCCTGGTCAACAACGCCGGCATCCTGCGCTTCGGCTTCATCGACGACATGACCCTGGCCGAGTTCCGCCGCGTCATGGAGGTCAACCTCGTCAGCCAGTGGATCGGGATCAAGTCCGCCGCGCCGGCCATGAGCAGCGGCGGTTCGATCATCAACGTCTCTTCCATCGAGGGCTTCATCGGCGCGGCCGGGCTGTCGGCGTACGCGGCGAGCAAGTTCGGGACGCGCGGTCTGACCAAGGCGGCGTCGCGCGAGCTCGGGCCACGCGGTATCCGGGTGAACTCGATCCACCCCGGCGGGATCGTCACCCCGATGGTCATCGATGCCGGCCCTGAGATGTGGAAGCACGTCGACGTCAAGGCGTTCCTCGCGCAGGTTCCGGCGGGCCGGTTCGGGAAGTCGGAGGAGATCTCGTCCGTCGCGGTGTTCCTCGCTTCGGACGAGTCGTCGTACTGCACAGGCGTCCGAGTTCGTCGCCGACGGCGGCATGCTCACCGGCGCGGGGTACTGATGCGGTTCTGGCAGGCGGTCGCGTTCCTGCGCACCGAGCAGCTCGTCGCCGTGGCGCGCGCCGCCGACGAGTCGGGGTACGACGCGCTCGCCCTCTCCGACCACGTCTTCTTCGCCGACCAGTTCTCCACGCCGTACCCGTACACCCCCGACGGGCAGCCGTTCTGGAAGCCCGACACGCACTGGCCCGACCCCTGGGTGACGATCGGCGCGCTCGCCGCCGTCACCAAGCGGATCCGGCTCGCCACCAACGTCTACGTCGCGCCCGCCCGCGACCTGTTCACCGTCGCGAAGCTGGTCTCCACCGCCGCCGTGCTCTCGGAGGACCGGGTCGTACTCGGGGTCGGCGCCGGCTGGTGCGCGGACGAGTTCGCGCAGCTCGGGCAGGACTTCGCCAGCCGCGGGAAGCGCCTCGACGCGATGTTCGGGGCGTTGCGCGCGCTGTGGGCGGGCGGCCAGGTCGAGTGGCACGACGAGTACTTCGACTTCGGCCCGTTGCGGATCTCGCCGGTGCCGTCGGCTCCCGTGCCGATCCACGTCGGCGGTGACAGCGAACCCGCCCTGCGCCGTGCCGCCCGCCTCGGCGACGGGTGGATCGGCAACCGGTTCTATCCGCCGGACGAGGCCGACGCGGTGCTCGGGAGGCTGCGGCGGCACCTCGCCGACGCCGGCCGTGCGGACGCTCGCCTTCGAGATCACCATGGCGCTCGCCGTCGAGCCCGACGCCGCCGTGTACCGGCGCTACGAGGACCTCGGCGTCACCGGGGTGCTCTGCGCGCCGTGGATGGCCGCGCAGCTCAACGGGCACCGCACAAGGCTGGCCGCCCGGATCGCAGCCGTCGAGGAGTTCGCGGAACGGGTGATCCACCGCCTCTGAACGTCGGCCCACCGCCCCCGAGTTTCGGACTTTTGAGGGTCGCGGCGCCGCGCGAACCCTCAAGAGTCCGAAAGTCGACGCAGGTAGGCGGGCACCCAAACGATCGTTTGCTACGGTCGTCGCGGGGGAGAGGGGGCGACGTGATCGAGGCGAGCAGCGAGCGGCAGCGTGCCGCATGGATGGCCGGGCGGCTGCCCGAGGTGGAGCAGGTGCGGCCGGGGTTGTGGTCGATCCCGGTGCCGATCCCGATGACCGGGCTCCGGTACGTGATCGTCTACGCGCTCGAACTGCCGGACGGCGTGGCCGTGATCGACGCCGGCTGGGACACCGAGGACGCCTGGGACGCCCTGAGCGCGGGGCTCGCGGTCGCCGGATACACGCCGGCCGACGTGCGCGCGGTCATGGTCACGCACATCCACCCCGACCACTACGGGCTCGCGGGCCGCATCCGCGAGGTGTCGGGCGCGTGGGTGGGGCTGCACCCGGCCGACGCGGCGCTGGTTCCGGGTCGGTATGTCGACATCGACGTCCTGCTTGACGAGAACCGGCTGCTGCTGGAGCGCATCGGCGTCCCCGCCGAGGAGAGCGGCCTGGCCGAGGTGTCGCTGCACATGCGGGCGTTCGTCAAGGTCGCCGGCCCGGACCGTCTCCTGCAGGACGGCGACCGCCTCGACCTGCCCGGCTGGGACCTGCGCGCGGTGTGGACGCCCGGCCACTCGCCCGGCCACCTCTGCTTCGTCGACGAGGAGCGCGGAGTGCTGTTCTCCGGCGACCACGTGCTGCCCAAGATCACGCCGAACATCTCCGTGCACCCGCAGCAGCGGGCGAATCCCCTCGCCGACTACCTGGCGTCGGTGGAGAAGGTCGGCCGGCTGCCCGTACGCGAGGTGCTGCCGGCGCACGAGTACCGCTTCGCCGACCTGGCCGGGCGCCTCGCCGAGGTGCGCGAACACCACGCGCTGCGGCTGGAGGAGATCGAGAAGGAGCTGGCAGCCGCGCCTGGTTGCACCGTGTGGGAGCTGAGCACTCGGCTTTCGTGGTCGCGTCCGTGGGCGGAGATCCAGGGGTACATGCGGCGGGCGGCCACCGGCGAGACCCTCGCACACCTGGTACTGCTGGAGGAGCGCGGCACCATCGTGCGGTCGGGTGGCCGGCCGGAGCGCTGGTGGCCCGCGACCGAGCTGCTGAGCTGAGCTGGACCGTGGACCCGGTGGAGGCCTTCGCCGCCGTCAACCACCGGTGTCCATTCCGCTCAGCTCGACGAGCCGGGCCAGCGCCGGGCGCACGTGGGTCCGCAGGCGACCGACGGCGTCGTCCAACGCTTCGGGTCGGGGGTGCTCACGGGGGATCCGCGCAGGGTTGAGTGTGACGGTGTCGGCCCAGGCCTTGATGTCGGGTTCCGCCCCGGACGCCGCCGCGGCCCGGGTGCCCAGGACGTTCATGCTCGCCCAGTCTGCGAGCGTGTTCGCATACGGCGTGGGCATGCACAGCCGGTTCTTCTGGTCGTCGTCGGCGCGGGTCGCCTCGACGTACCCGGCGAGTGCCGCGCCGAAGCACGGGAACCCGGCCCGGATCGGCTGCAGGGTGATCGCCGACGGCCCCCAGATCGGGACGGGTGGCGGGTACTTCAGGCCGGACGCGGCACAGTGCACGACGAGCGCGTCCCTGGCCGTCGCGACGGACCCGGCGTCGAGCGTGATCCGCCCCGGCTCCACGAGCCGGATGTGCCCCAGCCGTACGACGTTCTCGATGGTGCGCAGCTGGTCGAGCTCCCAGGTGGCCAGGGTGGGCGTCTTCGCCATGGTCGGCGTGACCGTACGGTCGATGCGCAGCATGATCCCGGCGTCCTCCAGGCGGAGGAACAGGTCCTCCAGCGTCGCCGCTTCGGCCGCCGCGCGCATGGTGTCGGCGGCCATGCCGACGAACACCGCTGGATCCGGCTGGATCACCGCGCGGTTGAACATCCAGGGCTCACGGGGCCGCACCCAGCAGATCGCATCGGGATCCACACCCCGCGCCAGCAGCCAGATGCAGGCGTCGGTTGCGGTCTTGCCCGACCCCACGACCACGTACTGGCTCGGCGCCTCCACCAGGCGGGCGAGGTCGTTGACCGGAACCACGCGGGCGCCGTCCGCGACGGCAAACGGCGGCGGGGTGTCAGCCGGGATGTCGGGGGCGAGGTAGCGCGCGTCGACGATCCGGCAGTCCTGCCGCACCACGAGCCGCTCACCGGAGATGCGCGAGACGACCTCGCCATCCGGCAGGTAGTCGCAGTTGGCGAGGAACTCGACCTTGCCCGACTCCAGCATCCGGTCGGTCAGGATGTGGCCGTAGTAGGCGCAGATCTCCGAGACCGTGGCCCGCTCGTGCAGGCCGGCCTCCGGCCCGTGCCGCTGCACCCGCCCGCCGCCCAGCAGCGTCGACGCGACGCCGTAGAAGGCCGAAGCCTGGTGCAGCCGGACGAAGGGATAGGCGTCGAGCCAGTGTCCGCCGACGCTGTGGCGGCGATCGACCAGCGCCACGCGTACGTCGGCGTGGTCGATGAGCGCATCCGTGAAGGCCATGCCCATGGCACCGGCCCCCACCACGACATAGTCGGCTTCGACGGTACGCGGCACCGGTCAACATAATCACGGCGGTCGCGACTGGTCTACGACCCGACGAACGATGCAGAGCGCCGGCGCCGCGGACCGGGCAGGTCCGCGGCGCCGATCCCCGTCGTCAGCCCACGAGCTGCGGTGTCCGGTCGTCCGGGCGCGCCGGCTGGTGGTCCTCCGGCCGCCCTTCGACGTGCAGCTGCGGGATGATGCGGTCGAGCCAGCGCGGCAGCCACCAGTTGGCGCGGCCGAGCAGGTGCATCACGGCCGGCACGAGAACCATCCGCACGATCGTGGCGTCGATGAGGATCGCGGCCGCCATGCCGACGCCGATCACCTTGAGGAACACGTCCGGCGACGGGATGAAGGCGGCGAACACCGCGACCATGATCGCGGCGGCGGCGGTGATCACCCGGCCGGTACCGGCGAGCCCGCCCACGATCGACTTGGCGTTGTCGCCGGTGTGCACCCAGACCTCGCGCATCCGGGCGACGAGGAAGACCTCGTAGTCCATCGACAGCCCGAACAGGATCGCGAACATCAGCACCGGGATGAACGCCGGCAGTGGCGTCTCGTTCTCGATGCCGAGCAGCTGACCGGCCCAGCCGCCCTGGAGCACCAGCGCCACCACACCGTAGGACGCGGCCACGGACAGCAGGTTCATCGCCGCAGCCTTGAACGCGACCGCGATGCTGCGGAAGGACACCAGCAGCAGGAGCATCGACAGCAGCACGACGCCGCCGATCAGCAGCGGTAGCCGGCTCACGATGTTGTCGGTGCTGTCGATCGCCGTGGCCGTGACGCCGCCGACGTGGAGGTCGAGCCCGGTGCCCTTGGTAGCGGCGGGGATCACGTCGTCGCGCAGGGTGTGGATCAGGTCCTCGGTGGCCTGGTCCTGCGGCCCGGTCGTGGGGATGACCGTGAGGACGGCGGTGTCGCCGGCGGTGTTCAGCCGCGGCGGGCTGACGGCCGCGACCCCGGGGGTGGCGCGCAGGTCGGCCGCGATGCCTTCGAGCGCCTTGGCGTCGCCGCCGGCAAGCTCGGTGGCGAGCAGCAGCGGGCCGTTGCGGCCGGGTCCGAACGCGTCGGCCTGCATGTCGTACGCCTGGCGCGTGCTGCGCTCGGCCGGGTCGTTGCCGGGGTCGGGGAAGCCGAAGCGGATGCCGAGGAACGGCGCGGCGAGCGCGAGCAGGATCGCGATGCCGGCGACGCTCGCGATGACGCGGTGCCGGGCGATCAGCTGGCTCCACCGCATCCAGGCCGGGCTCGGGCCCTGCCGGTCGGCGGCCTTGCGGCGGCGGGGGAACGGCAGCCGCAGCGAGTCGATCCGGTTGCCGAGGTACCCGAGGAGCGCGGGCAGCATGGTCAGCGCGGCGGCGACGGCGATGGCCACGCCGAGGATCGCGGCGACGGCGGCGCCTCGCATGAACGACAGTCCCATGCCGAACAGGCCGAGCATGCTCACGACGACCGTGCTGCCGGCGAGCAGCACCGAGCGCCCGGCGGTGTCGAGCGTGGCGACGGTGGCGGCCTCGTTGTCGAGCCCGATGGCGCGCCACTCGCGGTACCGCGTGACCATGAGCAGGACGTAGTCGATGCCGATACCGATGCCGAGCATCGCAGCGAGCGCGGTGGACCAGTCGGGCACCGGCATGAGCCCGGCGACGACCGGGATGAGCAGGCTGCTGACGGCGAGCCCGGCCGCGGCGATGATCAGCGGCAGGCCGGCGGCGACCAGCGACCCGAACGTGATGAGCAGGATGATCGCGGCGGCGGCGAAGCCGATTCCCTCCGAGCCGACCTCGCTCTGCTCGGCGAACTGCACGGCCTGCCCGCCGAGCGCGATGTCGAGCCCGCCCTTCTCGGCACTCTTGGCGGTCTCGATCAGCTTCTCGGTGTCGCTGCGCGGGATGTCGACGGGGTTCGTGACGTCGAGGCGCAGTGCGGCGACGGCCGTCTTGCCGTCGGCGGAGATCGAACCCGGCACGACGAACGGGTCGTCGACGGCCTTGACGTGCGGCCCGTCGCCCAGTTCGGCGAGGAGTTCCTGGATCTGCGGCTTGGCGGCCGCGATGCCGCTGTCGGCCTGGACGACGACCGAGATCGTGTCGCCGGACAGCTCCGGGAAGCGCTTCTCGAGCAGTTCCTGCGCGGCCTGCGAGCCGGATCCGGGGGCCGAGTAGTCGGCGGTGTAGTCGTCCGAGAAGGTAGTGGACGCGCCGAACGCGGCGCCGAGCGCCACCAGCCAGATCAGCAGGGTGATGCCGCGATGCCGGAAGCTCCACCGGGCGAGCCGCCCGAGCGGCCCGGCGCGGGTTTCCGGCGCTGCGCCAGGCGCGTGCTCCGGTGAGAGGGTCTGGGTCATGGGGGCTCCCCGTAAGGTACCGTCGTTGCAGTTACGACTCATAACAAACACGAGGTACCGTTACTTTGTCAATCCTCCTCACGGAGGAGAAGATACGTTACGGTGTGAGCCTGTTTCAGGATGGAGTCCTATGGTTAACGAGCCGGTGACGAGCGGGCACAGCACGGTCGGGGGCCGGCGCCTGGCGTGCCGTCAGCACCGCTGCCGACCGTGCGTTCGGCCGTGCGCCGGCGCCCAACCGGCGCGAGCGGGCCCGCGCAGCGATGCTGGACGAGATCAAGCAGACCGCACTGGAGCTCATGCGCGAGCAGGGCAGCCCCTGACGTGCGGTTCTCCGACATCGCCCGGGCCATGGGGCTCACCGCACCGGCGCTCTACCGGTACTACGCCAACCGCGACGAGCTGCTCACTGACATGATCGTCGACGCGTTCAACGACCTCGCCGCGCACCTCGCGGGCGCCGTCGAGGCCGTCGGTGCGGACGACGTCGGCGGCCGGCTGTTCGCCGCCGCCACCGCGTACCGGCGCTGGGCCAGCGCCGAACCGCTGCAGTTCGCGCTGGTGTTCGGCCAGCCCGTCTCCGGGTATCACGCGCCGGAGCAGGGGCCCACCACTGAGGCCGCCCAGCGGGCGATGTCAAACCTCGGAGCACTCGTGACGCTTGCCGCCGAGCGCGGGGAACTACGCGCACCGCTGGTGATTGAGGCGGGGCCGCTCGTCTGCGTCGCCTCCGAGGAGAAGTCGGCGGGGATGGGTCACCCGATCGCCGCCAACACGTACCAGGCGATGCTGCACGCCTGGGCCGGCCTGCACGGCTTCACCTGCCTGGAGGCGTACGGGCACCTCAAGTGGCTCGGCGCGCAGGCCTGCGACGAGATCTTCTCCGCCCAGGTCCGCCTCGCGGCGCTCGCGGTAGGCCTTCCGGAACCGCCCGCCGGCCTCCTGAGCCGCCGCACTGTTCCGCCCGCCGCTTCCTGAACCGCCCCGAACCGGACTGTTCCGGTACTGGTCCCCAAACCGGACACCCGAAGCAACCAAAACCCCGACAGTTGCGGGGGCCCGGCGCGCGAGCCATCAGAAGGTGATCACCGCGCGGGCCACCTTGCCGGCGCGCACCCGCTCCACCGCCGCGTTCACGTCGTCCAGCGGCACCCGGTCGGTGATCAGCGCGTCGAGTTCGAGCCGCCCAGCCAGGTACAGGTCGACGAGCATCGGCAGGTCACGGGCGGGCACGGCGTCGCCGCCGACGCAGCCGCGCAGCGTCCGCGAGAAGAACAGTTTCTGCGGGGCGATCTCGATCGGCGCGGCCGAGGGCGGGCTGCCCACCATCACGGTCGTGCCGCCGTCGCGGGTGGCGTCGAACGCGGCGGACAGCACGCCTGGGACGCCCGTGACGTCGAACGCGTAGTCCACGCCGCCCGGCACCACCGCGAGCACGGCCTCGGTCAGGCTGCCGTCGGGCACGACCGTGTGCGTGGCGCCGAACTCCCGCGCCAGCTCGGCCTTGTCCGGGGCGGTGTCGACGGCGACGATCACCGCCGCGCCGGCCAGCCGCGCCCCCTGCACGACGTTGAGCCCCACGCCGCCGCAACCGACCACGGCGACCGAAGACCCGGGCGCCACCCGCGCGCTGTTGAGCACGGCGCCCACGCCGGTGACCACTCCGCACGCGAGGAGGCTGGCGACGTCGAGAGGCATGCTTTCCGGGATCCTGATCGCCATCTGCTCGTTCACCACGACGTACTCGGCGAACGCGCCGACGCCGATGAACGGCCGTGCGGGGGCGCCGTCGACGCTCAGCCGCGTGGTTCCGTCGGTCATCAACCCCATGACGGATCCGCGGGTCGGGCCGGCGCACCGGCTGAAGGAGCCGGCGCGGCACGGCTGGCAGCGTCCACATGGGCCGGTCATCGCGACGATCACGGGGTCGCCGACGCTCACGGTCGCCACGCCCGCACCGACGGCCTCGACCACGCCGGCGCTCTCGTGCCCCGGGATCAGTGGCAGGTGTGGCGTGACCGGGCTCTTGCCGTCCAGCGCCTTGAGGTCGGAGCCGCAGATGCCGGCCGCCGCGACCTTGACCCGCACCTCGCCCGGCCCAGGCTCGGCGACGTCGATGTCCCGCACGACGAGCGGCGCGCCGAACCGCTCCAGAACGGCGGCGCGCATCACAGCTCGATCCAGACGGACTTGAGATCCATCCACTCGTGCAGGCCTGTGACGCCGCCCGCCGGGTGGTTGCCGCTCTCCTTCAGCCCGCCGAACGGCACGGTCCAGTGGATGCGGCGGTAGGTGTTGACCCAGACCGAACCCGCCTTGATCCGGGCCGCCATGCGGTGCGCGCGGGTGAGGTCGCGCGTCCAGACGCCGGCGGCCAGGCCGTAGCGGGTGTCGTTGGCGATCGCGACGGCCTCGTCGTCGGAGCCGAACGGCATCGCGACCGCGACCGGACCGAAGATCTCCTCCTGGCAGATCCGCAGGTCGTTGCGGGGGGCGTGGAACAGCGTCGGGGCCACGTAGTAGCCGGACGTTCCCGGGACGACGTCGGTGCCGGTACCGCCGCCGAACGCGAGCCGGGCGCCCTCGCGCGGGCCAAGGTCCAGATAGGACCTGACCTTCTCGTACTGCTCGGCGAACGCGATCGGGCCCATGGCCGTGGCGAGGTCCATCGGGTCGCCGACGGCCAGCTTCTCGGCGTGCTCGCGCAGCCGGGCGACGAACTCGTCGTAGATGAGCTCCTCGACGAGGATCCGCGATCCGGCGATGCACGCCTGGCCCGCGCCGCCCGTGTAGATGCCTGCGGCGACCCCGGCTGCGGCGGCGTCCAGGTCGGCGTCGGCGAAGACGATGTTCGGCGACTTGCCGCCGAGCTCCAGCGCGAGCCGCTTGAGGTTCGTCACCGAGCGGGTGGTGATCGTGCGGCCGGTGTCGGTGGATCCGGTGAAGCTGATCTTGCCGACACCGGCGTGAGTGACGAGCGCGTCGCCTGCCGTCGGGCCATCCCCGGCGACGACGTTGACCAGGCCCTTCGGCAGTCCGAGGTCGTCGAGGAGCGCGGTCGCCGCGAGGATCGAGCAGGACGCCTGCTCGGCCGGTTTCACCACCACGGCGTTGCCCGCCGCGAGCGCCGCGCTGACCTTGGCGAAGAACATCGCGAGGGGTGCGTTCCACGGGATGATCACGCCGACGACGCCCACCGGCTCGTGCACGGTGTAGTTGACGCTCTGCGGGCTGAGGTGCACGTTGTCGCCGGTGATCTTGTCCGCCAGCCCCGCCACGTAGTGCACCAGCAGCGCCGAGCCGGGCAGGTCGCCCATGCGTGTCTCGCGCAGCGCGCGGCCGTTGTCGCGGGTCTCCAGTTCGGACAGTTCCTCGGTGGCCGGGCCGATCCGGTCGGCCCAGGCGCGCAGGATCATCGCCCGCCGCATCGGGGGAGTGGCGGCCCACGCTGGTGCGGCGTTCGCGGCAGCGGTGACCGCGTCGTCGACGTCGGCGGCGTCGCTGGCCGGGATCCTTGCCCAGGCCTCGCCGGTGGCCGGGTTCACCGAGTCGATCCAGGCGCCCGACCGCGCCGGCCGTCGCTCGCCGTCGATGTAGTTGCCGAAGTCGCGCATGGCCGCTCCCGCCGCGTCGTGCGGTTCGCTCGCGATCCTGGCGGGGGCGAACGAACCGCAGGTCTGTGGGGCGTGCGGTTCGTCGAACCGCAGGCGCCTGCCGCGCCTCACGGTAGCACCAAGCGATTGCTTGGTCAGCCCGTAGCGCCGTACGATCGGCAGCCAAGCGAGCGTTTGGTCAAGTGAGGTGGGCTCGATGGCGCGGAAGCTGATTCCCCTGGTGGCGCTGGTGCTCGTCGCCGCGTGTGCGGTCAGCCCGGCCGCCCCTCCCGGCGACGGTACGCGGGGCGTCACCGACGATTCGATCAAGGTCGGCGGGTTGCTGCTCAAGACGTCGTCCAGCGGTTACACCCTCGCCGACACCGAACTCGGCACCCGGGCCCGCTTCGCGCGCGCCAACGCCGACGGTGGTGTCCACGGCCGGCGCATCGACTTCATCGGCGCCGAGGACGACGGCGGCGACCCGGCCAAGGACCTCGCCGCCGCGCGGAAGCTGGTGCAGCGCGACGAGGTGTTCGCGGTCGTGCCGGCGAACAGCCCGTTCATGGGCGGTGCGGACTTCCTCGTCCAGAACCGGGTGCCGTTCTTCGGTTGGGCGGTCAACCCGCAGATGTGTGGCAACACCTACGGATACGGCTTCTCCGGATGCCTGGTGCCGAGCAAGGGCAACCAGACCACGACCTGGTGGGGGCACCAGGTCGCCGCGCATCTCGGCGGCTCCGCGGGCAAGAGCGCGTGGGTGCAGGGGTCGGACAACGACGCCAGCCGGTTCGGCGTCCACACCCTCGAACTGTCGTTCAAGGCCGCCGGCTTCCGCGTCGCCGGCACCGCAGCCAGCATGCCGAGCAAGGGCGTACCCACCGACTGGTCGCCGTACGTCAACGCGATCCTCGCCGCCAAGCCGGACGTGGTCGTCTCCGTCATGACGACCCCGTTCAACATCGGGCTCTACGGCGGGCTCAAGAAGGCCGGGTACAAGGGCGTGTTCACGGACGCCGTCGACTACGACCCGAAGCTGCTCGCCCAGCCGGCGGTACGTGCGGCGCTGCAGGGCGGCATCACGGCCACGCAGTTCGCGCCGTTCGAGTCCGAGCTGCCCGAGGTCGAGCAGATGAAGGAGGACCTGAGGAAGGAGTCGGGCAAGGCCGACCTCGCGTTCACCAACCCGATGGCGATCGGGTACTGGTCGGCCGACCTCTTCCTCGCGATCGCGGAGAAGGCCGGGCGCGACCTCACCGTCGACAGCTTCACCGCGGTGCCGCGCGACGGGTTCACGCACAGCAACCCCGGCCTCGGCGAGCTGACGTTCCCCGAGGACTGGAAGGATCCCGCGGGCTGTGGCGCGCTGGTGCGGCTGGACGGCGACGAGTACAAGGTGGTCCAGCCGCTGCGCTGCTTCCCGACGACGGCGTTCGAGTGAGCCGCTGGCCCCTGGATGTTCCCGGCAGGGCGTGCGCACACGCTGCCGGGAACATCCACGGCGTTCGCCAGGTGGTGAGCGTCCGTGGTTGAACTCGCCGGGTACGTCCTCAGCGGGCTCGTCGCCGGGGCGCTCTACGCGCTCATGGCGACGGGGCTGACGCTGTCGTACTCCGCGTCCGGCGTCTTCAACTTCGCGCACGGCTCGATCGGGTTCCTCAGCGCATTCACGTTCTTCCAGCTCCACACCGGACTCGGCTGGCCGCTCGTACCCGCCGCCGTCCTCACGATCTGCGTGCTGGCGCCCGCTCTCGGCTACCTGCTGCACGTGGTGATGTTCCGCCGGCTCGCCCGGGCCGGCGAGACCGCCCAGATCGTGGCCACCATCGGGTTGTCGATCGCGCTGCCCGCGCTGGGCATCTGGACCGTGGAGCGGCTGGTCGCGGCGGGGGCCGACCTGCCGCTCGCCGACAACCAGTTCGCCGTCCCCGGACTCGGGCCCAGCCCGGCCGAACACTGGCATCTGTTCGTGCCGGTCGACTCGGACCAGGTGGCCACGTTCGTCGCCGCAGCGGTCTGTGCCGGGGGGCTCTGGCTGCTGTTGCGCCACACGAGGCTGGGTCTGGGGATGCGTGCGACCGTCGACGCGCCGTCGCTCGCCGCGTTGCGTGGCATCGACCCGGACCGCACCTCCGGCGTGGCGTGGGCGCTGAGTTCCGCGCTCGCCGGCCTCACGGGCGTGCTCGCCGCGCCCCTGCTCGGCCTGGATCCGAGCGCGTTCACCGTGCTGCTCCTGATCGCGGCCACGGCGTCGGTGTTCGGCCGGCTGCGGTCGATCCCGGTGACGTTCGCGGCCGGGCTCGCCCTCGGCGTGGCGCAGAACCTGGTGGCGGCGTACTCCGGGTTCGCCGACGACCTCACCGGCGTGCGCACCGCCGCGCCCGTCCTGCTGCTGTTCGTCGGCCTGCTCGTGCTGGGCAGGACCCGTGGGCGGATCGCCGGCTCGGTCGCCGAGGATCCGCCGCCGCCCGACCACCTCGCCGACCTGCCTGCGTGGCGCCGCGTGCTGCCGTGGACGGTCGCCGCGCTGGCGTTGCTGGTGTGGGTCCATGGCTTCGCGCCGCCGTTCTGGGTCGGGCTGGTCACCCAGGGGCTCGCGTTCGGGCTGATCTTCCTGTCGTTCGTCGTGGTCACCGGGGTCGGCGGCATGGTGAGCCTCGCGCAGGCCACGTTCGTGACCGCCGCCGCGCTGACGGCAGGGCTGCTGTTCGGCCGTGGCGCGCCGTACCCCGTGGCGCTGCTCGGCGGGGTCGCCGCCGCGGTGGTGCTCGGAATCCTCGTCGCCCTGCCCGCGCTGCGCCTCGGCGGCCGCGTCCTCGCGCTGGCCACGCTCGCGTTCGCGCTGGTCTGCGACGCCGTTCTGTTCCAGCTGCCGGCCCTCGGCAACGGCACGCTCGGCTGGCCGCTGCCTGGGCTCGCCCTCGGGCCGGTCGACCTGCGCGACCCGGCGGTCATGGCGACGTTCCTGCTCGCGGCCGTTACGCTCGTCGTCCTGCTGATCCGGAACCTGGAACGGTCGGCGTCCGGCCGGGCCATGCTCGCGGTGCGGTCGGCACCCGCGGCGGCGCTCACCTCCGGGATCTCCGTCACCCGCACGAAGTTGACGCTCTTCGCCGTGTCGGCCGGGATCGCCGGGCTCGGCGGGGTGCTGCTGGCCACCTTCAACACGCGGATCACCACGTCCGACTTCCCCGCGCTGGCCGGGTTCGTGTGGCTGGCGGTGGTCGTCGTGCAGGGGGTGCGGCGGCCTGGCGCGGCGGTGGTGGCCGGGTTGGTGGTGGCGGTGTTCCCGCACCTGCTGTCGTACGTGACGACGTCGCAGCACGTGCTCGCGATCCTGTTCGGACTCGGCGGCATCGTGCTCGCCCAGAACCCTGACGGCGTGGTGGCGCAGTTCTCGGCGTGGCGCCGTCGCCGCCGGGACCGCCGCCGTGCAGTTCCGAGCACCCCCGCCCCCGCCGAGTTTCGGACTTTTGAGGGTCCGGCGGCCTCCGCGACCCTCAAAAGTCCGCAACTGGGGCCGGGACGTTCGGAGGTGGTGCTCAGGCTCGAAGGCGTGCATGCCGGGTACGGCGGAGTGCCGGTGCTGCGCGGCGTCGACCTGGCGGTGCCGGCCGGGCAGGTCGTGGCGCTGCTCGGCCCCAACGGCGGCGGGAAGTCCACGGCGTGCGCGGTCGCGGCCGGCCAGCTCGCGCCGACGCGGGGACGCGTCTGGCTGGACGGGATCGACGTGACCGGCTGGTCCGCGCACCGGCGGGCCCGCGCCGGACTCTTCACCGCGCCGCAGGGACGCGGCATCTTCCCCGCGCTCTCTGTCGAGGAGAACCTCGCGAGCTGGCTCACCGACCCGTCCGAGGCGTACGCGCGGTTCCCCGCGCTGGCCCGCCGCCGGCACCTGCCCGCCGGTGTGCTGTCCGGCGGGGAGCAGCAACTGCTCGCGCTGGCGCCCGCGCTCATCAGACCGGTCCGCGCGGTGATCGCCGACGAACCGTCGCTCGGGCTCGCGCCGAAAGTCGTCGACGACCTGTTCACGTTGCTGGCGGAGCTGCGGGATCGCGGCGTCGCGCTGCTCATCGTGGAGGAGAAGGCCCGGGACGCGCTCGCGCTCGCCGGCACGGTCGCCCTGCTGCGGCACGGCTCGGTCGCCTGGACCGCCGCACGCTCCGAGGTGGACGCCGGCCGTCTCGCCGACGGTTACCTCGGGCTGGGCGAGGCGGTGACCTCGTGACAGCGTTGCGGGTGGACGGGGTCAGCGTCCGCTTCGGCGGCGTGCAGGCGCTGCGCGGCGTCTCGCTGACGGCCGTCGCGGGCGAAGTGTGCGGGATCATCGGACCCAACGGCGCCGGCAAGACCACGCTCTTCGACGTCGTGTCGGGCCTGTGCCGCCCGGCCGCCGGCCGCATCGTGCTCGGCGGAATCGACGTCACCCGGGCCGGCGCGCTGCGAAGGGCCAGACTGGGCCTGCGCCGCACGTTCCAGCGGCATCAGCTCTTCGGGCGGCTCACCGTCCTGGAGAACGTGCTCACCGCGACCGAGTGGCGCGGCGGCGGCGGTGGGCTGGCCGCCGACCTGCTCGGCCTGCCGTCGCGGCGCCGACGTGAGCGGCAGCGGCGCGAGCATGCCCGGGAGGTGCTCGCGACCTGCGGGCTGGCCGATCGCGCCGACGAGTACGCCGGCACGCTGCCGCTCGGCCCCGCGCGCCTGCTCGAACTGGCCCGCGCTGTGGTCGACCGGCCGCGGGTGCTGCTGCTGGACGAGCCCACCTCAGGGCTCGACGCGGGGGAGGCGGCTCTGATGGCGGACGCGATCCGTGGACTGGCGGCCGAGAGCGCGATCCTGCTGGTCGAGCACGACGTGGCGTTCGTCGCGGACACGTGCGCGCGGCTCGTCGTCCTGGACCTCGGCGCGGTGATCGCCGACGGGCCGGCCGGCGCCGTCCGCCTCGATCCGCGCGTCCGCGACGCGTACCTGGGAAAGGAGGCCGGCGTATGACCGTCCGGTACGAACGCAGCGGCTCGGCGGCGATCGTCACGCTCGACCGCCCCCGGTACCGCAACGCGCAGAACTCCGCGATGACGTACGCGCTGGACGAGGCGTTCTACCGGGCCGTCGACGACGACGCGGTGCGCGTGATCGTCCTGGCCGGCGCGGGTGACCACTTCTGCGCCGGGCACGACATCGGCTCGCCGGGTCGGGACGTCGACGTGGAGTACCCGCGCCGCGCCGGCCTGTGGTGGAGCCACGTCGGCAAGGCGGGCGGCGAGGCCCGGTACGCCCGTGAGCAGGAGGTCTACCTGGGCATGTGCCGGCGCTGGCGGGAGATCCCGAAGCCGACGATCGCCGCCGTGCAGGGCGCGTGCGTGGCCGGTGGGCTCATGCTCGCGTGGACGTGCGACCTGATCGTGGCGGCCGATGACGCGTTCTTCGCCGACCCGGTGGTGCGCATGGGGATCCCCGGCGTGGAGTACTTCGCGCATCCCTGGGTCATGGGGCCGCGCTTCGCCAAGGAGTTCCTGTTCCTCGGCGAGCGGGTCACGGCCGAGCGGGCGTTGGCGCTGGGGATGGTGAACCGGGTGGTGCCGCGTGCAGAGCTGCTGCCGTCCACATTGGATCTCGCGGAACGCATCGCGCGCATGCCGGCGTTCGGGCTGGCGCTTGCCAAGAAGGCCGTCAACCAGGCAGAGGACCTGATGGGCCTGCACGCCGGCATGGACTCGGTCTTCGGGCTGCACCACCTCGCGCACGCCCACAACGCGGAGACAGCCGGGGATCCGCTCGCCGGCCTGGACGCGCGCGGGATGCGCGATGCTCAGTAACGCGGAGCTGGCGTTCCGCGACCAGGCTCGCACGATGTTCAGCGGCGCGGAGCTGGCGTTCCGTGACGAGGCTCGCGAGTGGCTGCGGGCGAACGTGCCGGGCCGGCTCCCGTCGATGGACACGCGTTCCGGGTTCGACCAGCACCGCGCGTGGGAACGCCGGCTCGCATGACGCGGGGTACGCCGCCGTCTCGTGGCCGCGCGAGTACGGCGGCCAGGGCGCGAGCCTGGTCGAGTGGCTCCTGTTCGAGGAGGAGTACTGGGCGGCGGACGCGCCCGGGCGGGTGAGTCAGAACGGCGTGTTCCTGCTCGGCCCGGCGCTGCTGGAGTTCGGGACCCCCGAGCAGCGTTCCCGGTTCCTGCCGCGGATCGCGCGTGCCGACGACGTGTGGGCGCAGGCATGGTCCGAGCCCGAGGCGGGCAGCGACCTCGCCGCGCTGCGGAGCCGCGCGGACCGGTGCGACGGCGGTTGGCTGCTGTACGGGCAGAAGACGTGGAGTTCGCGTGCCTCGTTCGCAGACTGGGTGTTCGGGCTCTTCCGCACCGAGCCCTCCGCGGCACGGCACCGTGGCCTCACGTACTTCCTGGTGCCGCTCGACGCCGACGGAGTGACCGTGCGCCCGATCGCCCAGCTCGACGGCGAACCCGGTTTTGCGGAGCTGTTCTTCGACGGCGTGTTCGTGCCGGACGCGGACGTGCTCGGCGCGCCCGGCGACGGCTGGCGGGTCGCGATGGCCACCGCCGGCTCCGAGCGCGGCCTCACGCTGCGCAGCCCGGGACGGTTCGTCGCCGCGGCCTCGCGGCTGGTGGACCTCTACCGGCGGTTCCCCGATCCGGCGCTCCGGGACGACGTGGCGCGGGTCTGGGCCGACGCGCAGGCGTACCGGCTGTACGGGTACGCGTATGCCGGGCGGGTGCTGGCTGGGTCGGTGGTGGCAGCCGAGTCCAGCCTGACGAAACTGTTCTGGTCCGAACTGGACATACGACTCCACGAGACGGCGCTTCGCCTGCTCGGCCCCCGTTCGTGCCTGACCGCCGACGCGCCGGACGCGGTGGACGCCGGCCGCTGGCTGGACGGGTACCGGTTTGCGCTCGCCGGGCCGATTTACGCCGGCACCAACGAGATCCAGCGCAACGTCGTCGCGCAACGGCTGCTGGGACTGCCGCGATGAGCCCCCCGCGAAGCGTGCCGGGCCATAGCCGCGACGATCCCGCACATATCGGCGGTGCGCGGTTCGGACCGACCGCGGAGCAGCGGGCGTTCGCGGACGCCGTGCGGCGGGTGCTCGCCGCGCACTGCCCGCCGAAGCTGGTGCGGGCCGCTGCCGACGATCCGGCCGCCCGGCGCGGCGAGCTGTGGCGGCACCTCGCCGAGCTGGGGCTGTTCGGGATCCTCGTCCCGCCGGAACACGGTGGTCTCGGGCTGTCCGAGGTGGAGGCCGTGCTCGTCGCCGAGGAGCTGGGCCGGGCGGCGGCGCCGGGTCCGATCCTGGAGACGATGCTGGTGGCTCCAGGGCTGGTCCCGGCGGCTCAGCTGCCGGCGCTGGCCGAGGGCGGCGTCGCCGTGGCGGTCGGGCTCGATCCGGACCCGTACGTCGCCGATGCCGACGTCGCCGACCTGGTGGTGACCGACGCTGGCGTCGGCTCGGCCGCGCTGACACCGCAACCAGGCGTGGACCCGTCCCGCCCGCTGTTCTCCTGCGCTCTGGGCGACATGTTCGCGCCTGTAGCCGAGGCCATGTCGCTCGAGAGCAGTGGACCGGGGAGCGCTCGGCACGGCGGCGCAGCTACTCGGGCTGGCGTCGTACCTGCTGGACACGACCGTGGCGTACGCGTGCACCCGCCGGCAGTTCGAACGGCCGATCGGGCAGTTCCAGGCCGTGCAGCACCGGCTGGCCGACGTCCTCGTGGCGATCGAGTTCGCGCGCCCGCTGGTGCGTCATGCCGCCAGCACGCTGGCGCCGCAGGACGTCTCCGCGGCCAGGCTGGCCGCCACCGACTCGGCCGACCAGGCTGCGCGCGCGGCCCTGCAGGTGCACGGCGCGATCGGGTACACCGCCGAGCTCGACCTGCACCTGTGGCTGCGCCGGGTCTGGTCCCTGCGTACGGCGTGGGGCACCCCGGAGTGGCACCGCGCCCGCCTGGCCGACTGCTTGCTGCCACCGGTGTGATCGTGAAGCCGGGCTCCAGCATCCCGCCGGTGGCGGCCCGCGCGGCAGCCGGTGACGCGGCAGGTGGCTCAGTAGGCTTACCGGCTGTGACGGACGGGCGGCGCGTGGCGGGGGAGCTGACCCGTGCCAGGCTGGTCCGCACCGCCGGCAGGCTGTTCGCCCGGCGCGGGATCGACGCGGTACCGGTACGCGAGATCACCGACGCGGCCGGTGTGAACACGGCCGCGATCCACTACCACTTCGGGTCCAAGGAGGGCCTGGTACGGGCGATCATCGAGGACTGGGCAGCCGAACTGGCGGGCCGGCGCGCGCAGTGGCTGGACCGCCTCGACGCCGGCGACCCGGACCTGCGCGACGTCGTGGCCGCGCTGGTGTACCCGATCGCGGAACTCGCCGCTGACCACGCTCGCGACGGCCAGGACTACGTGGCGTTCCTCGCCGCCGTGCTCAGCGACCCGCAGTACATGCCGCTGATCATCGACGCCTACACCGACCAGACCGCCCGCGAACTCGCGGCGCTGGAGCGGGTGACGCCGCACCTGAGCGACTCCGAGCGGATGATCCGGTTCAGCCTCGCGAAGGACCTGATCAACCGCACGCTCGGCGACCCGAACGGACCTGTGCAGCTCTGGCTGGACCGCCACGCGACCGGCGGCGACCTGCCGGCCGCGCTCGTCACCTTCCTCACCGGCGCGTTCGCCCAGGCGTGATTGCTACTGCTGACAGCCCGGAACTGTCGGGGAAATGGCGGCATCGGGCGCCGGGTTTGGGCACCGCTTCCCGGACAGTCCGGTTTGCGGCGCGGGATGGCGCGGCGATCGCGTCGGGCGGTCGCGGCACCGTCGGGGTCACGCGACCATGGCCGCCCGCCGCCGCGCCAGTGATGGTGACAGCGTCAGCACCGCGCCGGCCGCCAGCACGCACGCCACGAGGCAGCCACCCCACAGGACGCTGCTGCCAAGGTGTTCCAGTGTCGCCGTTCCGGCAATGGGCGCCACCAGTGCTGCCATCCCGAACGACGTGCCGAGCACCCCGTTGTACCGGCCACGCAGCTCCGGCGGCGCGATCTCGGCGATGAGCGTCGGTGCCACGGCGTTGAACGCGATCTCGCCGAGCGTCCACACGAGCACGGTGGCGCCGTACTCCAAGACCGTGTCGGCGAACGCGGTCAGCCCGAAGCCGATGCCGATCAGCGTGGTCGAGGCGGCGTACACCCGCAGCAGCGGCAGACCGGCGAGCCAGCGCAGCGTCAGAGGTTGGAGCAGGATCACGGCGACAGGGTTCACCGCGTGCGCGATGCCGTAGCCCGTGGTGCCGAGCCCGTCGCCGGTGATCACGAGCGGCAGCGTGATGAAGCACTGCATGTAGACGACGGCGCCGACCATGTTGATCGCGGACAGTGCGATGAGCAGCCGGTCGCGCAGGGCCGCGCCGTACCCGTGCTTGTCGCCGGCCTTCCGCTCGGGACGGGTTTCCGGGACGCCACGCAGGATGATCAGCGCGAACACCAGGCACGTCGCCGCGTCGAGGACGAACAGCAGCCAGTAACCGTGGCTGGCGAGCACGCCGCCGAGCACGCCCGCGATCGAGACGCCCAGGTTGACGGCCCAGTACAGCAGCCCGAACGCGCGCGGCCGGTCTGCGGGGGAGACGATGTCGGCGACGAGGGCCGCGACCGCCGGCCGGTACAGGTCGATGGCGAGTCCCGCGGCCAGCGCGGCCGGCGCCAGCGCCCACACCGGCTGCACGGCGCCGAGCACCAGCAGGCTCGCCGCCGTGGCGACCATGCCGGTGACCAGCGTGAACCGGCGCCCGAACCGGTCGGCCATCCACCCGCCGAGCGGCTGCGACGTGAGCGCGCCGGCGCCGAACGCGGCGACCACCACGCCGGCCGTGGTGGGCGGTAGGTCGCGGCCGCGCACCAGGTAGAGCGTGAGGAACGGCTCCAGGAAGTAGCCGAGGCGGTTGACGAGCTGCCCGGACCACAGGAACCAGAACGGGCGCGGCAGGCCGCCGACCGAGCGGCGCCACCACCGGACGATGCCGGGTTCGACAGTGGCGGGCGAACTCATGGCGACACGGTAGGTCGCGCCACCGACAGAACGCGCCTGGATTTCCGGGGCACGTGCGGGCCGGTGGTGCGGGAGCGCCGCACCACCGGCCGGCGTGCCTAGATGATGATCTCGCAGTTCGTGCGCGTCTCGATGGTGGCGGAACACCGGTCCGCCGGGCCCGGGCCGCCGTCGCCGTCGTCCACGCCGGCAGAGTCGGTCAGCGTGTCGTTCGCGGCGCCGCCGTCGAGGTCGTCGGCGCCCGGGCCGCCCTCGACCTGGTCCGGCCCGGCCCCGCCGGAAACCTCGTCAGGACCCGCGTCGCCGTTGAGCGAGTCGGACCCGCCCTGCCCGTTGACGGTGTCGCCGCCTTCGCCGCCGGAGACGTCGTCCGCACCGGCGTTGCCGTTGAGTGTGTCCATGCCTTCGCCGCCCGAGATGTTGTCGGGCCCCACGCCGCCGGCGATCCGGTCGGCGCCGTCGTCGCCGGCGAGGGTGTCGGCGCCCTCGTCTCCGGCGAGCGTGTCATTGCCTGGTCCGCCCTGGACCTCGTCGACCCCGATGCCGCCGAGCAGCGTGTCCGGTCCGTCGTCGCCGAGCAGCGTGTCGGCACCCTCCTCGCCGTCGGCCCAGTCGGCGCCGTCGCCGCCGGAGAAGACGTCTGCGCCCGGCCCAAGGCAGACCGTGTCGCCGGCGCCGAGGCCGATCACGACGTCAGCGCCTTCGAGCGACGCGATCACGTCCGGACCGGTGGTGCCGAAGATGGTGTCACCGCCTGCCGTGCCCACCACGGTGGCGGCCATGCCGTTGCAGTAGACGACCGCTGACGCGGGACCCGCCGGAACCGTGGCGACCGCGGCGCCCACGAGCACCGCTGCGAACAGGCCGGCACGTAACGACGGCACGTCTTTTCTCTGGAAAACCATGCTTCCTCCCGGTTGATGACCGAATTTGCGGGAATCATCGCTCCGGCAGTACCAAGTGTTCCGGAATTGCCCCTATTTGGGCGCACTGCCTCGCCGAAGGTATGGCGATCAAATGCAGGTGTCAACGCTGAGGCGTGGTTACCCACGAGTTGTTAACAGAAAAGCAAAGCAGTGGGCCGGTGCAACAGACGACCTCAATCGAGCACGTGCTTTCCGGCCGCGATCGCGCTCGCGGCGGCCTCGAACGTCCGGTACAGCGGCACGCCGGCGGCGCGAGCAAGCGCGCGGGCCTCGTCCTCGACGCCGGGCGGTCCGCACTCGGCGTTGCGCAGCACGAGCGTGACCCGGAACGGGTGCGCCCGCTGAAGATCGGCGACCGCGCCCACGTACGCGAGCAGCGGTTTCATGCTGGTCCCGAACGTCACGAAGCTCTGCACGTTGGCGTGCGCCACGACGTCCGGGTACGGCTGTACCTTGTCGATCCCCGCGACCACGTCGTACACCAGGTCGGGTCGGGCGCGCGGTCCCACCGTGATTTCGAGAGGGTTGGCGACCGACGTGCCGGCGCCGAGCCCGGCGGCCCGCAGCACCTCCTGCGCGCGCGACGGAACCGGCGTGAGGGCGAGACCCGTGGCGTCGAACGCGTCAGCGGCGAGCACTCCGGCGCCGCCGCTCGGGCCGACCACCAGCACGCCGTCGCCGCCCACCGAACGTCGCCCGCCGCTCGGGTCGACCATCAGCACGCCGTCGCCGCCCACCGCCCGCCGCCCGGCGTGCTGGTCGACGAAGTCCAGCGCGCCGAGCAGCGCGTCCTGGCTGGTCACCAGCGCGAGCCCGGCCTGCGCCGCCAACGCGCGCCAGATCCGGTCGTCGGAGACGAGTGCCCCGGTGTGCGAGGCCGCGGCGCGGCCGCCCTGCCGGCTGCGCCCGCCCACGAGCGCCACCACCGGTACCCGTCCCCGGACGGACCGCAACGCGTCGAACAGGCCCCGCCCGTCGCGCGGGTTCTCCAGGTACAGGCCGACAGCCGCTGTCTCGGGATCGTCGGCGAGGTACCGCAGCAGCTCGGCGGCCGTCACGTCGACGCTGTTGCCGAGCGTCGCCACCTTGCTGAAGGTCAGGCCGCGCCGCTCGCCGACCGTGATCAGCTCGCCGGCCACGCCGCCGCTCTGGCTCAGCACGGCGATCCGCCCGGGACGCCCCAGCGCGGTGCCCAGGAACGTCTGGCCACCACGCGGGCTGTAGACGCCGAGACAGTTCGGGCCGAGCAGCCGCGTACCGGCCTTCCGCGCCGCGGCGAGCAGGTCGGCCTCCAGCGACGAGCCGCCGTCCTCGCTGAAGCCGCCGCTCATCACCTGGACGAACGCCGCCCCACCCGCTTCGGCCACGACCGAGGCACAGCGGGCGGCCGGCACCGCGACGAGGGCGTAGTCGACGTCGGTCGCCGCGAGAGAGGGCACGGCCGGCACCCCGTCGACGGTCAGGGCCTCGGGGTGGACGGCGACGAGCCGGCTCCCGAACCCCGCCGCCCGGTAGAACTCCAGGAACATGTTGCCGAAGTTCGGCTTCCGCGTGGACGCGCCGACCACCGCCACCCGGCGCGGCGCGAACAGCGGCCCGAAGTCCGTGGCCGGCGGCTCGCACTCGCCCACGGCAGGGGCGAGAGCAGGCAGCATCCGGGCATCCACCGCGATGGCGCCTTCCGCCGTCGCGATCACCGGGTTGAGCTCGAACTCGCCCAGCTCGTCGCCGAGCGCCACGGCGATGCCGTCCGCGCCGCCGACCGCGAGGAGCACCTGGATCAGCGCCGCACGGTCGATCGCTGGCGTCCCGCGCCCGCCGTCCAGCACCGCCCGGCCGCGCAGGCCGTCGATCATCGCCACCGCGTCGTCGCCGGTGATCGGGGCGAGCCGCAGCACGGTGTCGTCGAGCGCCTCGGCCCAGATCCCGCCGAGTCCTAAGAGGACGGCCGGGCCGAACGTGGGGTCGTTGATCGCGCCGACGACCAGCTCGACCCCGGGCGGTGCCTGCTCCTCCACGAGGTACCCGGTGGGTGACAGCGCGGAGAGTTCGGCGGCGACGCGGGCGGCGTCGGCCGGGGACGTGCAGCCGAGACGGACCGCGCCGACATCGCTCTTGTGCACGAGCCCCGGCCGGAACGCCTTGACCACCAGCGGCGGCCGCAGGTCCGCGGCCGCCGCCTCGACGGCAGAGGGCTCCGTGACGACGACACCGCGCGGCACCGGCACGCCGAAGCCAGCGACCCACCGCTTGACGTCGTGTTCCGGTACCGGGTCGAGACCGGTCACGGCGTCAGCGCGTCGCCCCAGCGGGACCGGATCTCCCTGCGCAACAGCTTGCCCTTGCCGCCGGACGCGTCCTGGGCGTGCGGCAGCTCGTCCACCACGACCACGAGATCGGGCCGCGCCGACTCGGGCAGCCGTCCGTCCAGCTCCGCCGCCACGGCGTCCGGGTCGAGCGTGTGGCCGGCCCGGGGCACCACCGTCAGCAGCACCCGCTGCTCGTCGGCCCCCTCCGGTACCCCGACCGCACCGGCCTCGGCGACCCCGTCCAGCGCGGCGGCGGCCTCCTCGACCTGGCTCGGCTGGGTCCACGCGCCCTGCTTGCGGATCGCGTCCTCGCGGCGGCCGAGAACGGTGAGCACGCCGTCGGCGTCCACGAGGCCCAGGTCGCCGCCGACGTACCAGCCGTCGTGCAGCACCTCGGCGGTCTTGTCCGGCGCGCCGGCGTACTCGCGCAACAGGTGCGGACCGGTGAGCCGGATCTCGCCGACCTCGCCGACGACCCGGTTCCCGTCGCCGTCGGTCACGGCGACCGCGCACGTGGTGCGTGCCCGCCCGGCGGACCCGGGTTGCTGGCTTCCGTCGTCGAGGCGCCCGAAGCACGTGTACGGCGCCTCGGTCTGGCCGTAGTACGACAGGATCTGCGCCTGCGGTGCGCGTTCCCTGATCCGCTGGAGCAGCGACGGCAGCAGCGGCTCGCCGCCGACGAGGATGGCTCGCAGCGAGCTGAGATCCACACTGGAGTGTGCGTCGTCGGAGAGCAGCTGCGACCAGAAGCTCGGGATCACGCTGATGTGGGTGATCCGCTCGCGCGGCGCCACCCGCAGGAAGTTCGCCGGGCCGAAGTCGTTCTCCAGCGCCAGCCGGACGCCGCCGTACAGCGCGGGGCCGGCGATCGCGGTGAACCCGATGCCCCAGATGATCGGGCCGGTGCCGAACACGGCGTCGGCGCCCTTCGGCAGGTCGAGCCAGATCTGCGCGACGCTGATGCTGCTCGCGTGCGTGTGCACCACGGCCTTGGGCAGCCCGGTCGTGCCGGACGTGTAGAAGTACGCCATCACGTCGTCGCCGTGCGCACCCAGCTCGGGCTCGTCCTCGGGGCTGCCGTCGGTGAGCGCGTCGAGATCGGTCGTGCCGTCCAGTTCCCCGCCCACCCGCAGCCATGAGGAGACGCCGGGCAGCTGGGGCCGGATCCGCGCGACGAGGTCGTCGAAGTGCGCGTCGTAGACGAACGCCGGGCTCTCGGCCTGCTCCACGACACCCACGAGGACGTCGTCCGGCCAGTACGGGTTCATGGCCGCGAGCACCGCGCCGACCTTGGCCTCCGCGAGGTACAGCTCGGTGACGTTGAGGGTCTCGTGCAGCATTGACGCGACGACCGTCCCCGGCTTGATCCCGGCCGCTGCGAGTGCGTGGGCGCGGCGGTTGACGCGGCGGTTGAGCGCGTCGTAGCTGATCTGCTCGGTACCGCAGTAGGTGATGGCGATGGCCTCGGGCGCACGCAGCGCCTGGGCGGTGACGGTGGCGTAGGCGTAGTTGCCGTACGGCGACTGACCGTTGGTCACGGCGGTCTCCCTCTCAGGCGGGCGTGTACAGGACGAGGACGTTGCCCGCCGGGTCGCGGAGGGCGGCGCGGATCTCATGCGGACCCCGTTCAGGGCCTCGCAGCAGGGTGGCTCCGGCGGCGGTGGCGCGCTCGACCGCGGCGGCCACGTCACCGACCCGGATCGCGGCGGCCGGGGCACCGGCGGTGACGTCCTCGCCGCCGCCGACCAGCGCGAGCGTGGTGCCGCCGCCGTCGAGGCCGGCGTACCGGTCGCCGTCGGTGAACTTGAGTGGCAGGCCGAGCGCGTCGCGGTAGAACGCCACAGCCGCGTCGAGGTCGTCCACCGGGTAGAGCACGTTGCCGATGCGGGGTGCGTCCACAGTGGCCTCCTGCCGGGTCAAGCGGCGGCGCGGAATTGGGGGACCGGGCCGAAGCCCGGCAGTTCTTCGAAACACACCTCGACTGGAAGTCCGATCTGGACCTCCACGTCACCGAGGACGTTGCCGAAGGTTCTCAGGCCGGGCTGCTCCACGAGGTCGACCCAGGCGATGACGTAGGGGGTGGCATCGGCGAAGCCGGGCGCGAACGAACGGTGGACGACCGAGAACGTGTGCACGGTGCCGCGCCCCGACACCCGCTCGAATCGCAGGTCGGTGGCGCCGCAGCCAGGACAGAACGGCTCGGGGAAGTGCACGAACAGGGAGCACGCGCGGCATCGCTGGATCGCGAGTTCGCCCCGCTGACACGCCTCCCAGTAGGGGACGGTCAGCGGGGTGGGGGAGGGTACCGCACGAGCACTCACAGCTTGCCAACCTAGCGCATGCTTGGTAGACCGGACAAGGGAGGTCGCGATGGAACTGGACGGGCGTACGGCGCTGGTGACCGGTGGTGCGAGCGGCATCGGCGCGGCGATATGCACTGACCTCGCCGAGCTCGGTGCGCGCGTTTTGATCGCCGACCTCGACGAGCTGGCCGCGCGCCGCCTCGCGTCCACGTTGGGCGGTCTCGCGCTCGGCGTCGACCTCGACCGCGACGACCAGGTGGGCGACCTGATCCGTGCCGCCGGGCGCGTCGACGTGCTGGTCAGCAACGCGGGCGCGAGCACGGTCGAGCCGTTCGTGGAGAGCGACCCGGCCGGCTGGGACCGCATGTGGCGCATCAACCTGCGGGCGCCGATCCAGCTCGCGCACGGTTTCCTGCCGGGGATGCTCGCCCGCGGCTGGGGCCGGCTCGTGTTCATCTCCTCCGACAGCGCCCGTGCCGGATCCGGCGGTGAGGGCGTCTACTCGGCGTGCAAGGCCGGCCTGCTCGGCCTGAGCCGCACGCTCGCCCGTGAGGCGGCGCACGCGAGCGTCACCAGCAACGCCGTCTGCCCCGGGCCAACCGACACCCCGATGCTGCGGGGGATCGCCGCCGGCAACCCGAAACTTGTCGCCAAGCTGGAGCGCCTGATCCCGCTCGGCCGGCTCGGCCGCCCCGAGGACGTGGCCGCGATGGTCGCGTTCCTGTGCACCGAGCGCGCCGGGTACGTCACCGGCCAGACGTTGAGCGTCAGCGGCGGCATCACCATGCACTGAAACCCGAAACCCTTCATCCGTTACGTACGGCTGGCCGGTGAGCTTGCGCCAGCCTGGCCGGCGTGGTCGTCAGCGCCTCCCGGGCGGCGTGTGATGCGCCACGCTCGATGGTGCGGCGTGCCGCATCGCACGGACGGTGCGTAGTGGCGGTGCGCCACTCAGGTCGGCGTGGCGCATCACACGGACGGTGCGTGGCGGCGGTTAGAGGCTCGCGTAGAGGGCGGTCAGCAGGTCGGTGGAGCGGCGGTCGGCGGAGACACCGCTGCCGAGGCGGTTGGTGACGTACGCGAGCGTCACCCCGTACGCGGGGTCGGCCATGCCGATCGAGCCGCCCGCGCCGCTGTGCCCGAACGCCGACTCGCCGTCCGCCGGTACCGGGAACACCATCGACGGCAGCATGAATCCGAGTCCGAAGGCGCTGTCGAGCAGCAGCACCCGGTCGGTACCGCGCGAGTGCGGTACCAGCGCGGCCTTGAGCGACGCGGCGGACAGCACGTCGCCGGCCAGCAACGACCAGTACCAGCGAGCCAGCGCGGGTGCCGTGGTGACGCCGCCGGTCGCCGGCCACTCCGACGACAGCACGTCGCGACGGTTGGCGTTGGTGGGGCTGCTGAGCAGCGGCGGGTTGAGCAGGCGCCGTGTGCGTGAGGCTGGTCGGGTCGGCGAGGGCGGCGATGAGCGGCGCAACGGGGCTGCGCGGGGATCCGAGCGGCGGCCCGGACCGGTCGGACGGCAGCCGGGTCACGAGCCGCGCGACGCGGTCGGCGACACCCTCGGGCGCGCCGATCCACAGCTCCTCGCCGCGCACGACCTCCGCCCGGGCGAACGCGCCGAGGCTCTGCCCGCTGACGCGACGGACCAGCTCGCCGACGAGCCAGCCGAACGTCAGGGCGTGGTACCCGTGCGCCGTGCCGGGTGTCCACACCGGAGCCTGGGCGGCGAGCCGGGCCGCCATCGCCCGCGGCTGGTTGCCTTCTTCGAGAGTGGCCGGGCTGGCGAGCGCCGGGAGGCCGGCCTGGTGGGTGAGCAGGTGCCGGACGGTGACGCCCTCCTTGCCGGCCACGCCGAACTCCGGCCAGTACCGGGCGACCGGCGAGTCCAGGTCGAGCCGGCCCTGGTCGGCGAGGCGCAGCGCGCAGGCCGCCGTCACGGCCTTGACGCACGAGAACGCGAGGCACGGTGTGTTGCGCTGCCACGGCTGGCCGGTGCGGTGGTCGGCGGTGCCGGCCCAGAGGTCGACCACCACGGTCCCGTCCGCGACGACGGCGACGCCGGCGCCCAACTCGCGCCCGTTCGTGAACGAGCCCGCGAACGCGTCCCGGACGGCGCTGAACCGCGGGTCGCACTCGCCGTGCACGGTCGTCGGCATTCTGGACCTCCTCCGTGGTACCGAACTACAGGATCGCGAGCGGGTTGATCGGGCTACCGGTGCCGCCCTCGATGCGCAGCGGTGCGGCGACGAACAGGAACTCGGTGCGTCCGGCGGTGGCCAGTTCCTCCAGCCACAGCAGCTCGGCGAGGTGGATCCCGTGCCGCCACAGGAACAGCAGGTGCAGGTCCTCGGCGAGGTTCTCGTCGGCGCCGCCGGCCGCGTTCAGGCCGCTGATCGCCGCGTTGTCGCAGGCCACGAGCGACACGTCCCGCTCGGCGAGCCACCGCCCGCCCGCGTACGACAGGCCCGGCTGGCCGGACCAGTACTCCTCCGGCGAGCGGGCGAACACGGTGGGCCAGCCGGTGCGGATCACCGCGATGTCGCCCGGTTGCACGGAGACCCCGCAGGCGGCCAGGTCGTCCGGCCCGATCCGGGCGTCACGCGGCAGGACACCCGCTCCCGCCACGTCGAACAGCACACCCCGGCCGACGATCCCGCCGGACTTCTCGACGCCGCAGCGGGTCGCGCCGTAGCTGCGGACCCGGTTCGCCGGGTGCCCGTTGTAGAGCTGGTCGCCGCACCACATGTGACCGAGCGCGTCCAGGTGCGTGGTGGTGCCGTGCGGCGAGAGGATCAGGGCGTCGTCGGCCAGGCACAGCCCGGCGCCGACGGGACGCGCCCCCGCCGCGTAGTCGCCGCCGTCCACCGACATGAAGTGCTGGGGCAGCGGGCGCCCGCGCAGGTGGGGCACGGTCGTCGGCGCCGCGCTCGACGTCGATCCGCGGATCGGCATGGCCAGGCTGATCACCCGGCCCTCGCGCACCGTGCCGGCGGCGGCGACCAGGGCGTCCGGGGTGAGGAGGTTCAGGGCGCCGCGCTCGTCGTCGGCGCCCCACCGCCCCCAGTTGTGCGCCCCGCCCGACCCGGGCGGGGCGCCAGTCGGGCCCTCCATCAGGTTCCCGGGTACCCGCCACCGCCGTACGAGGCGTCGAGCGCGTCGTAGTCGGGGGCGTACCCGCGCTTGGGGATGGCGTCCGTGAACTCGATCCGGGACGGCTTCTTGTACGAGGCGATCGCGTCGCGGCAGTGCGCGATCAGGTCCTCGGCCGACGCGCTGCCGTCGGAGACCACGATGGCCACGACCCGCTGCCCCCACGTCTCGTCCGGCTCGCCGATCACCGCGCACTCGGCGACGGCCGGGTGCGACGCGAGGCACCGCTCGACCTCGACCGGGTAGATGTTCTCCGCGCCCGACTTGAGCATCCGCAGCCTCGGCCCGAGGAACGAGAGCGTGCCGTCGGTCTCGCGCCGCCCCAGGTCTCCGGTGTGGTGCCAGCCGCCGGCCTGCTTGGTGGCCGTCAGCTCGGGCCGCCGGTGGTACCCGGACATCACGTGCAGCCCGCGGGTGACGATCTCGCCGATCTCACCGGGTGGTACCTCCTCGCCGGCCGGGTCGAGGATCCTGACCTGCACCAGCGGCGACGGCCGCCCGTGGCTGCCGATCCCGCCGACGCCGTAGCCGGAGTACGTGAGCATCCCGCCGACCTCGGTCTGGCCGTACCCGGCGAACGCCCGCGCCCACGGGCTGGTGTCGACGGTGATCATCGCGTTGAACGCGTCGCTGCCTGGCGGCGCCTTGAGCGAGGTCAGGTCGTGCCCGGCGCTGGCCTCCACGAGCGCGTCGATCATCGGTCCGAACAGGAACGCGCCGTCGCAGCGTTCGGCCTCGATGAGCCGGGCCGCCTCGGCGGCGTCGAACGACGGCAGGAACACGTTCTTCCCGCCGAGCGTGAACGTCGCGAGGCAGAACATCGCCGTGCCGACGTGGAACAGCGGCCCGGAGTCGAGGTAGGCGAAGCCGGGCTCCATCTGCCGTGCCAGGGCGAGCGACATGCTGTGCCCGATCAGCGCCGAGTGGCTCAGCAGCGCCGCGTTCGGGGAGCCGTCGAACGCGGCGGTGTAGAGCGCGAGGACCGGGCTGTCCGGATCCACGAAGCCGGCGGGGTCGTCGTCGGGCCCTGCGGCAAGAAACGCCTCGTACTCGGATCCGTCCTGGATCCAGCGTGCCTTCTCGGCGGCGTCGCGCACCTCGCTCACGGCGTCCAGGGGCTGCCAGATCACGACCGACGGCGCCAGGTCGTCCAGGACGAACCGCAGCTCGGCCGGGCTCTGCCGCCAGTTCGCCACGCACAGCACCGCGCCGAGCTTGGCGGCGGCGAGCAGCGACTCCAGGATCCGGAACGAGTTCTGCCCGAGCCACAGCAGCCTGTCGCCCGGCCCGACGCCCTCGGCGGCCAGCGCCGAGCAGAGCCGGTTCACCCGGTCGTCGAGTTCGGGGTACGTGAGCCGCACGTCGCCGTCGACGACGGCGGTGCCGAGCGGCCGGCTGCGGCGGTGCTCGCGGGCGAGATCGCCGAGGGTGAGGCTGTGCAGAGGGTTCATTGTTGTCCTCCCAGTTGTCCGCTCAGCGGAAGGCGGGCATGACCTCGTCGGCGAAGAACGTCATGGTCTGCTTCAGCTCCTCGAACGGGATCGGGCGTGTGCTGCCGAAGTCGCACATGAGGTGGTTGAAGCCGAAGTCGCGGAGCATCGCGATCTGGCCGATGACGCGGTCGGGGTCGCCGATGACCTCCAGCTGGTCCCAGCGGAAGTCGGGGCCGACCTCGCCACCCTTCAGGTAGCGGTCCTGCCAGTACTCGAAGCCCTTGGCGAACTCGCCGGTACGGCTGTCGACGGGGGCGCTCGCGGAGTTGAAGATGCGGCTGCGGTCGAAGAGCTGCTCGAACCGCTGCTGGTCGGCGCGCGCCTGCTCGGTCGTCGGTGCCACGTAGACCGAGCGCGAGACGACCAGCTCGGCGCCGGCGTCGTGCCCGTTCTCGGCGGCGACGCGGCGCCAGGTCTCGGCGGCGGTGGCGACCTTCTTGAACGGCGCGGCCGGGTCGGCGAGGATCGGCAGCCCGCGGGCGGCGTACCGCTCGACGGTCTCCGGACTCACCGCCGCCACATGGATCGGCGGGTGCGGCGACTGTGCCGGCCGGGGCACCAGCTCGACGTCACCGACCCGGTAGAACGTGCCGTCGTAGGAGAACCGGGGCTGGGTCCACAGGCCGCGGATGATCTCCAGGGACTCGTCGAAGCGGTCGCGCGCCTGCGCCAGGTCGACGCCGAACCCGTCGAACTCGACGCTCTGGTACCCGCGCCCGACCCCGAACTCGACCCGCCCGCCGGACAGTACGTCGACCTGGGCGACCTGCTCGGCGACCTGGATCGGGTCGTGCAGCGGCAGCACGTACACCCCGGAACCGAGCCGTAGTCGGTCGGTGCGCGCCGCGAGGTAGCCGAGCATGGCGGCCAGCGACGGCACGGTGCCGTAGTCGCGGAAGTGGTGCTCGCCGATCCAGATGCCGTCGAAGCCGACCTCCTCGGCGAGCTCGGCCAGCGCGACGTGGTGGTCGTACACCTCCTTCACGCTCTGCTGTTCGAAGCGGTGGAAGAGGTGGAACGTCGAGAAGCGCACGATGAGGCTCCCGTCTTCCAAACCAAGCGCTCGCTTGGTGCGTCAGCCTAGCAGGTGGGGCAACTATTCAAACAAGCGCTTGCCTAACTCGCTGGGACGGTCCTACCGTGGGGCTCGTCGAGAAGGAGGCCCTCACATGACCCGGATCATTTCCGCCGACTGCCACGTCAACGAGCCGCCGTGGGTCTTCGACCGCGTCCCCGAGGAGTACCGCGACCGCACCCCGAAACTCACCCGCGGCGCCGACGGCGGCGACGGGTGGAGCTTCGACGGCAAGCCGCCCAAGCGCACCTACGGCGTCGAGGCGATGGCCGGGCGGTCCAAGGAGGAGTTCAAGGAGTCCGGGCTGCGCTTCGACGAGATCCGCCCCGGGAACTACGACGGCGCCGCGCACGTGGCCGACATGGACATCGACGGCGTCGAGGTCAGCGTGGTCTACCCGGCCAACGCGATCTTCACCTACCTGGAGCCCGACCGCGACCTCGCGCTGGCGTGCATGCGCTCCTACAACGACTGGCTCCTCGACGACTTCCAGGCCGCCGACGACCGCCGCATCGTCGGCCTGCCGATGCTGCCCGTCGACGACGGCATGGACGTCACCGTCGCCGAGGCCGAGCGGGTGCTCGCCAAGGGCGCGAAGGGGCTGTTCATCCCCGGCCTGCCGAAGCGGCCCTACAACGACGACTACTACGAGCCGCTCTGGCAGGCGGCGTCGGACGCGGGCGTGCCGGTGACGTTCCACCGCACGTTCGGCGGCCGGCCCACCGACCAGCAGTACGACGAGATCCTCACCGGCAAGATCAACCTCGCCGGCACGGTCAACCGGTTCTTCGCCGCGATCAAGCCGTTCACGTACATGATCTACGGCGGCGTGTTCGAGCGGTTCCCCGGCCTGAAGATGGTGGCCGGCGAGGTCAACTGCGGCTGGGTGCCGTTCTGGGCGCAGACCATGGACCAGACGTACGAGACCGAGGCGGCCTGGGCCAACCTGCCGATCAGCAAGAAGCCGAGCGAGTACCTGGGCGAGAACGTCTTCGTCACCGTGCTCGATGACCTGATCGGGTTCGAGCTGGTGCGCCAGGGCTTCCCGCGCCTCGCCGACACGATCATGTACTCCACCGACTACCCGCACAGCATGTGCCTCTGGCCCGAGTCCAAGGACTGGGTGGCGCGGCTGACCAAGGGCCTCACGCCCGAGGACACGGAGAAGGTGGTCTCCGGCAACGCCGCGAGGGTCTACAAGGTCTAGCCCGACCGCCGCCCGTCCCGCCGGACCCGAACCGGACTGTCCGGGAAGCGGTCCCCAAACCGGACGCCCGATGCAGCCAAAAGCCCGACAGTTGGAGGCGCTTCATGGGGCGGCCGGTGCGGCAGGGGTTCAGCGGGCGGGCGGCGGTCGCCGGTGTCGGCATGACCGCGCTCACCCGCGACTCCGGCCGCTCGGTGCTCGAACTGGCGGTCGAGGCGTCCCGGGCGGCGCTCGCCGATGCCGGCCTGACCACTGTGGACGCCGTCCTCACTTACCATCTCGGCGACTCGGTGCCGGCCCAGTACGTCGCCCGCGCGCTGGGCATCCGAGAGCTGGGCTGGCACAACGAGATCCACGGCGGCGGCACGCAGTGCGCGTCGATCCTCGGCGACGCGGCGATGCTGGTCGACGCCGGCGTCGCCGACACTGTGCTGGTGTACCGGGCGCTCAACGGGCGGTCCGGCCGGCGGCTCGGGCAGGCCGCGCTGCGGGTGGGCGACGGCGCGGAGGCCCAGTTCACGCTGCCGTACGGGATGCTCGGCCCGGTGCACCTCTTCGCGCTCGCCGCCCAGCGGTACCTCCACGAGACCGGCGCCGACCTGGCCGACGTCGTGATCCGGTCGCGAGCATTCGCTTCCCAGAACCCCAGAGCTTTGCGGCGGACGTTGATGACCCGGGACGACTACCTCGCGAGCCCTCTCGTCGCGTCGCCGCTGCGCCGGGCGGACTGCTGCCAGGAGACCGACGGTGCGTGCGCGCTGGTGGTGACGCGCGCGGACCGGGCACCGGGTGCGCCGCGGATCCACGCCGTCGTGCGCGGCGGCGGGCCGGGAAGCTCCACGATGGACAAGGCCGCCGACCTCACGACCACGTTCTCGGCGTACGTGGCGCCCGCCCTGTACGCCGCCGCCGGCATGAAGCCCGACGACGTCGAGGTGGCGCTGCTCTACGACGCCTACTCCTACCTCGTACCGCAGCAGCTCGCCGACTTCGGGCTGGACCCGGCGGTGCCCGTGAACCCGCACGGCGGGCTGCTGTCCGAGGGCTACGTGCACGGGCTCAACAACGTCGCCGAGGCGGTCCGCCAGGTACGGGCCGGCGCCGGCTCTGCGCTCGTCACCGGGTTCGGTGGCAGCTACGGCAGCGCGGCCGTCCTGGTGCCCTGACCCCTGCGGTTCAATGGCTACCGGGTGGTGATGCCCTCGAAGAGGATCCGGCTGAACTGGTCGGCGAGCTGCTTCGTCGACAGGCGCCCGCCCGGGCGGTACCAGCGGACGGCGACCCAGATCGTGTCGCGGAACAGCCGGTAGGTGAGTTGCGGGTCGAGATCCGAGCGGAAGGTGCCGTCCTTGACGCCGCGCTTCAGCTCGCCGATCCAGATGCGCTCGACCTCGGCGAGCGTCTTCTGCAGGTAGTCGAACCGGGTCTGCTCGCGGAAGTAGTTCCAGTCGTTCTGCAGCATCATGATCGCGGCGCGATGCCGTTCGAGGGAGTCGAACCCGGTACGGGCGATCTTGCCGAGAGTGGTGCGCGGGTCGCCACCATCCTCCAGCGCCGCGCGGTAGTCGGCGAGGACCTCGTTGAGGAACCGGGAGAGGATCTCGTCGGCGATCGACTCCTTGGAGCTGAAGTGGTGGTACAGGCTGCCGGACAGGATCCCGGCCGCGTCGGCGATCTCGCGTACCGTGGTGGCCCGGAAGCCCTTCTCGGCGAACAGCTCCGCGGAGAGCGTGACGAGGTGGTCGCGGCGCTCGGACGGCAGCGGCGCGCTCGCCTTGCTCGGCGCGGGCTTGGCTTTGGCGGACGCAGCCTTGGCGGGCTTGGCCTTGGCGGCGCCCTTGGAGACGGTGCCGGCAGACGGCGCGGCGCCGCTCTTCGACGCGGTGCCGCTCGATGCCGCGCTCTTCGACGTTGTGCGCGCCGGTTTCGCGGCGCGGCGCGGGGTCGCGGCGGCGGTCGCCCGCCCGCCCGACGTGGGGTTCTTCGGCATGGTCACCTCGTCATTATCGGCCGGTGAACCAGCGGCTCACCCAATCGCTTGGTTCGGGCGTGTCGGCCAGCGGTTTTCCGCACTCAACCAAGCGCTTGCTACGGTACTGCCATCGGTGAGATCGTGAAGCCTGACTGCACGATCCCACCGGTCGCAGAAAGCGAGTCACCATGGCCGAGGCGTACCTGGTCGAGGCGGTCCGGACACCCGTCGGACGGCGCGGCGGCGGCCTCGCGAAGGCCCACCCCGCCGACCTCGGCGCGCACGCCCTCACCGCACTGCTCGCCCGGGCGGACGTCGACCCGCACGCCATCGACGACGTGATCCTCGGTTGCGTCGACACGATCGGCCCGCAGGCCGGCGACATCGCCCGCACCTGCTGGCTCGCTGGCGGGCTGCCCGAGGAGGTACCCGGCGTCACGGTCGACCGGCAGTGCGGTTCGTCGCAGCAGGCCGTGCACTTCGCGGCGCAGGCGGTGATGAGCGGCACGGCCGACCTGGTCATTGCGGGCGGCGTCCAGAGCATGAGTCAGATCCCGATCGCCGCCGCGATGATCGCCGGCGCGCAGTTCGGGCATCCGAGCCCGTTCGCGGGCAGCACCGGTTGGCGCGCCCGGTACGGCGACGAGGAGGTGTCCCAGTTCCGCGGGGCCGACCTGATCGCCGCCAAGTGGGGGATCACCCGCGACGAGCTGGACGCGTACGCGCTCACGAGCCACCAACGCGCCCTTGCCGCCCGAGCCGCGCAGAGGTTCGCCGCCGAGATCGTGCCGTACGACGGCATAGGCGACGACGAGTGCCCGCGCCCGGACACGTCGCTCGAACGCATGGCCGCGCTGGACACGCTCCGCCCCGGCGGGCACGTCACGGCGGCGCACGCCAGCCAGATCGCCGACGGGGCCGCCGTGCTGCTCGTCGCGTCCGAGGAGGCGGTTCGCGTGCACGGCCTGCGCCCGCGGGCTCGGATCGTGCACCTCAGCGCCCGCGGCGCCGACCCGGTTCTCATGCTCACCGCGCCGATCCCCGCCACCGGGCGCGCGCTGGCGGGCGCAGGTTTGCGGCTGGACGAGATCGACCTGGTCGAGATCAACGAGGCGTTCGCCAGCGTAGTGCTCGCCTGGCAGCGCGAGACGGGCGCCGACCTGGCGCGGGTCAACGTCAACGGCGGTGCGATCGCGCTCGGCCACCCGCTCGGCGCCACCGGCGCACGGCTGATGACCACGTTGCTGCACGAGTTGGAGCGCACCGGCGGGCGGTACGGGCTGCAGACGATGTGCGAGGGCGGCGGGCAGGCCAACGTCACGATCCTGGAGCGGCTTCGCTGATCCGCTTCAGCGCGGCGTCGGCGCCGGCCATGACCTCGTCGATCAGCTCGGCCACCGACGGCAGGTCGTCGATGAGCCCGGTGACCTGACCGGCGGACATCACGCCGAGGTCCGGGCGGCCGTCCACCATGGCGGCATGCAGCAGCATCGGCGTGTTGGCCGCCATCAGCACCTGGCCCCAGCCGAGGTCACGCCCGTGCCGCATCGCCGTGCCCTGGCGGAGCATGCCGGTCCAGGTCATGCCGGACAGGCGCCGGAACCGTGCGGCGGCGCGCAGCGATCGCCACAGCCCGGTGCCGCGCTCCAGGCGCTCGGTGAAGGGCGTCCGCAACACCCGGTGCGGCACGCCGTCGATGCGGGTGCTCACGACGGTGCCGGTGACCGGCGCGTCCAGGTAGAGCTGTTTGACCGCGTCCGGGACGGGGCTCTCGCGGGTGAGCAGGAACCGCGTGCCCATCGCGATGCCGGCGGCACCGTAGGCCAGCGCCGCGACGAGCCCGCGCCCGTCGAAGAAGCCGCCGGCCGCGATCACGGGGATGTCGACGGCGTCCACGACCTGCGGCAGCAGCAACGTCGTCGGCACCGGCCCGGTGTGGCCGCCGCCCTCGCCGCCCTGCACGATCACCGCGTCCGCACCCCACGCCGCGACCTTCTCGGCGTGCCGGCGGGCGCCCACCGACGGGATCACCACGACGCCCGCGTCCTTGAGCCGGTGGATCAGCTCGCGGGTGGGGGCGAGCGCGAACGAGGCGACCGGGACCCGCTCGGCGATGAGCAGCTCGGCCCGGTCGACGGCGTCCGGGGCGTCGGCGCGCAGGTTCACGCCGAACGGCGCGTCGGTGCGCTGCCGGACACGGCGCGATCGCGGCACGCAGCTCGTCCAGCGTCATCGTCGCCGAGGCGAGGATCCCCAGCCCGCCCGCGGCCGACGTGGCGGCGGCGAGCCGCGCGCCGGCCACGTACCCCATGCCGGTCTGCACCACCGGGTGCCGGACGCCGACCAGCTCGGTGAGCGCGGTCCTCACCCGGGCACCTCTCTTGACCGCTTGTTCTCGGGATCGAGCGTGCCGATGAGCCGGAGTTCGTCGGCGCTCGGCGCTCGGGTCGTGGCGGGGGAGTCCACCACGAGGGGGAAGCCGGTCTGCGCCACGACCTCGTCCACGGTCGACGCCGGGGTGCACCGAGCGCAGCCGCAGCGCGCCGTCCGGACTTGCGAAGTCCAGCACGGCCAGGTTCGTGACGACGACGCGCAGCCCGTGGAACCGGCCGCCGTCGCGGTCGTTGCCGACGCCGCACACCACGTCGACCCGTCGACACGAACACCCGCGGCGAGTGGCGCGGTACCCAGTAGCTCACCGGGTGGTTGACGGTGTTGCCCGGCGCGCCGCGCACCCCCAGGAGCTGCGCCTTCGGGCGGTTCCAGTCGCCGACGCACGAGATGTTCTGGTTGCCGTACCGGTCGAGCTGGCTGGCGCCCATCATCACGTGCCGGCGCCCGGCCGCGACCAGGTCGAACACCGCACGGTACGGCAACCAGCCCTCGACGATGTCGCCGTCGAGCAGCATCGCCTCGCCGTCGCTGAGCAGCAGGTCCGGCGCGAACGTGGCCCGGGCGAGCCGCGCGCCGAGCGACGGGATCACGCCCATCGGGCTGGCCAGGATCTCGCCGTCCCCGCGCCAGGCGTCCGCGCACGCCGCCACGCACACATCGGCCCTGGTCGCCGTCATGGTGCGGTTCCGATGAGGACGGTGTCCTCCAGCCGGCGGGCGTGGAAGTCGCGGACGGCGTCCTGGTACGCGTCCTCGTCGCCGTCCAGGAACTCGGCGCGGAACGCCCGCCAGGACTCGGCGTCGGCCGCCGACGTGGCGTACGCACGCTGGAACGCCTCGTCGCGCGGGTACTCCGGCACGCAGCTCGTGAAGTGCGCGCCGCCCGGGGCCTCCACGACGCCGTCCACCATGGTCCGGTTGAGCAGCAGGCTCTGCACCGGCCCGTCGTCCAGCAGCCCGGCCGTCGGCACGAGCCGCTCGCACGTGACGTACCGGCGGTCGGCGGCCTGGCAGAACAGGTCGTCGAAGTACGGATCCGGGCCGAGGTACTGGCCGTTGCCGGCGGCGTCCGCGCGGTTGAGGTGCACCAGCGCGGCGTCGAGGCGCAGCGCCGGCATCGCGACCAGCTCCTCGCCGTCCTCGTAGGGCGAGCGCACCGTCCGCAGCTCGGGGTTGATCCGCAGGACGTCCGAGCCGAGGCCGGCGCGGATCGGCAGGAACGGCAGCCGCTGCGCCGCCGCCGAGAGCCCCGCGCGGAACATTCCCTCGTCGACCTCGGTGAGCGTGAGGCCGCCGCGCTGGCGTGCCGCCCGGAAGTGCGGTTCGAGCGGGATCGAGTCGAGCGAGACGAACCCGCACACCACCCGGCGCAGCTTGCCGGCGGCGGCGAGCAGGCCGACGTCCGGGCCGCCGTACGAGACGACCGTGAGGTCGTACAGGTCGGAGCGGAGTATCGCCCGGACGAGTGCCATCGGCTTGCGCCGCGACCCCCAGCCGCCGATGCCGATGGTCATGCCCGACCGCAGCTCGCCGACGACCTTGTCGATGGTCATGCGCTTGTCAGCCATCGATGTTTTCCGTCCACGAACGACTGCCGCGCGCTGTCGGCGAGGTCGGTGAGGTTCAGCTCGAACGTGAAGCCCTGCTCGAACCGGTAGCTGCGCTTCACGTCGACCGGGTCGATCCCGTTGAGCGACTCCTTGGCCCGCCGGATCACGTACGGATGCCGCTTGGCGATCTCTCCTGCCAGCTCGTGCGCGGCTGTGCTGCAGCTCCGCGCGCGGCACCACCTGCAGCACGGAACCGTAGGAGTGCAGCTCGCCGGCGGTCACCGTGCGGCAGGTGTAGACCATGGCGCGGGCCAGCTGCTGCGGGACCAGCCGCGACAGGTGGGTGGCGGCGCCGAGCGCACCCCGGTCGACCTCGGGCAGCCCGAAGGTGGCGTCGTCGGCGGCGATCACCAGGTCGGCGTTGCCCACCAGGCCGATGCCGCCGCCGAGGCAGAACCCGTGGACGGCCGCGATCACCGGCACCTCGCACTCGTAGACGGCGGCGAACGCGGCGTAGCAGCCCCGGTTGGCGCCGATCAGCGCCTCGTGGCCGGGATCCCGCTGCATCTCCTTGAGGTCGACGCCGGCGCAGAAGCCGCGGCCCTGTGCGGAAAGGACGACGGCGCGGACGTCGGGATCGGCGCCGGCCTGCTTCAGCGCGTCGGCCAGGTCGTACCAGCCCCGCACCGGCACGGCGTTGACGGGCGGGAAGTCGATCACCACCTCGGCGACGCCGCCGTCGGTGCGCAGCTCCACTCCCATGGCGGCTCCTGCGGGGTTGTGCGGTCGCACTTTTCCGGGCCATAGGCCCGAAAAGTGCGACCTGATCGCGACTCCAACCTAGCGTTTGCTTGGTACGGTAGCACGGGAGGTGCGCATGGAGCAGAACCTCGCCGTGCTCGTCACCGGCGGCACCCGCGGCATCGGCGCCGGCATCGCCCGCGCGTTCGCAGCGGTGGGCGCCGACGTGCTGGTGTGCGCCCGGCGGCCACCGCCGGTACCGGTGCCCGCCCGGTTCACCGCCGCCGACGTGCGCGATCCCGAACAGGCCGCGCGGGTGGTCGCCGAGGCGGTGGCCGAGTTCGGGCGGCTCGACGTCGTGGTGAACAACGCCGGTGGCGCCCCGCCCTCCGAGGCCGCGACCGCGTCGCCCCGGTTCCACGCGAAGGTGATCGAGCTGAACCTCGTGGCGCCGCTGCACGTCGCCCAGGCGGCCAACGCCGTCATGCAGGACCAGCCGGACGGTGGCGCGATCGTCATGATCGGCAGTGTCAGCGGGGTACGCCCGTCGCCGGGCACCGCCGCGTACGGCGCCGCCAAGGCCGGGCTGCACCACCTGGCCGCCAGCCTCGCGGTGGAGTGGGCGCCGAAGGTCAGGGTGAACACCGTCGTCGCGGGGATGGTCGAGACCGAACTGTCCGAACTGCACTACGGCGACGCGGACGGGGTCGCGGCCGTCGGGCGCACCGTGCCGCTCGGGCGGATGGCGACGCCCGACGACATCGCGGCGGCCTGCCTGTACCTCGCGTCACCCGCGTCGTCGTACGTGAGCGGCGCGCAGCTGCTGGTGCACGGAGGTGGCGAGCGGCCGGCGTTCCTGGCTGCCGCCGGCGCCGGCTCGGAGCGGTCGCACTTTTCCGGGCCATAGGCCGGAAAAGTGCGACCACATAGCGGCGAGGAGGGCTCAGTGGGTATCTGCGACGGGCGGGTCGTCGTCGTCACCGGCGCCGGCCGCGGCATCGGGCGGGCGCACGCGCTGGAGTTCGCGCGTCAGGGCGCGCGCGTCGTGGTCAACGACTGCGGCGCCGCGAGGGACGGCAGCGGCCGCTCGGGCGGGCCGGCGGCGTCGGTCGTCGAGGAGATCCAGCTGGCCGGTGGCGAGGCGGTCGCCAACTGCGACGACGTCGCCGACTGGGCGGGCGCCGGCCGGCTCGTGCTCGCGGCCGTGCGGACGTTCGGGCGGCTCGACGTGCTGGTCAACAACGCCGGCTTCGTCCGCGACCGGACCCTCGTCAACCTGACCGAGGCCGAGTGGGACGCCGTGGTCCGGGTCCACCTCAAGGGCCACTTCCTCCCGCTGCGGCACGCCGCCCGGCACTGGCGCGACCAGGCCAAGTCCAGCGTGCGGCCCGACGCCCGGGTGATCAACACGAGTTCGGGCGCGGGCCTGCGCGGCAGCGTGGGCCAGGCGAACTACGCCGCTGCCAAGGCCGGGATCGCCGCCCTCACCGCGGTCGCCGCCGCCGAACTCGCCCGGTACGGCGTCACGGTGAACGCGATCGCGCCGGCTGCCCGTACCCGCATGACTGAGGAGGTCTTCGCGGCGACGATGGCGGCACCGGCCACCGGGTTCGACGCGATGGCGCCCGAGAACGTCGCGCCGCTGGTGGTGTGGCTGGGCAGCACGGAGTCGGGGCACGTCACCGGTCGGCTGTTCGAGGTGGAGGGTGGTTCGATCAGCGTGGCCACCGGCTGGCAGCGTGGTCCGGCGACTGAGCGTTCGAGCCGGTGGGAACCTTCCGAGGTCGGCACCGCGGTGGACGCCCTTCTTGCCAGCGCACCGCATCCGGATCCGGTCTACGGCACGTGAGTTTCGGATTCTTGGGGGTCGGCGGAGCCGAACACCCCCAAGAATCCGAAACTCAGCGAGGGATCACGCCCGGTTCAGGGCCCGGCCGGCGGCGGCCACCAGCGTCGTCACCAGCACCCAGCCGGCGGCCATGAGCGCCACGGCCACCAGCTTGTCGGCGCCGACCGGATCCCAGGCCCTGTCGTGCCCGACGTCCACCAGCGGGATCAGCAGATCGAGCGTGTACAGCGCCGGATCCCAAGCCGGGTGCTCGTCAGGCTTCACCGGACAGACGCCTGCCTGGTCGGGCGACGCGCACTGCGCCCGCGAGAACCAGAGCGTCCCGGCGGCGAACAGGCCGCCGAACCAGCCGACGGCGCGCCCCGGCTGGTACCCGTACCCCACCGCGACCTGCTGGATCCAGCCCCACACCCGCGCCGTCCGCCCTGCCGCGGCGTAGTAACGGCGGGTCTTCTCGCGCAGGACGCGTCGCGCCTCGGGCTCGCGGCCGGTGGCCCGGTAGCAGGCCGCCAGCTGCTCGTACGGGCCGGGCTCGAACGTCGGGGTGCTGCGCGCCAACCAGCTCAGCCGCTGCCGGAGATCCAGAGTGGACTCCAGCCGGTGGTACGTGAATCCGTCCAGCACGACGGAGCGGCCGTCTTCCGCCAGCGGGTTGACGGCCAGTGGCCACGAATCGGCGTGGTCGACCAGCACGTCGACGGTGGCGCCGGCCAGCCCGACCCGCCCGCCAGGCGGCTCCGCGAGCCGGAACCGCAGCTGGGCGGCGCGCATCCCGGTGGCGCGCAGCGAGCGGCCGTCGGCTCCGTGCAGCCGCGCCCCGCCGAGCCGTACGTGGTCGATGATCTTGGCCAGCCGCACGTCGAGGTGCCCGGCGACGTCGATCCCGTCCAGTTCGGCGCTGCCGGCGACCGTCACGCCGGACAGCAGGAGCGAGCCACTGCCGAGGGCGTCGGCGTCGCGGAACTGGGCGTCGTTCATACGCAGGTGTGCGGCGATGCGCGCGGCGGAGAGGTCGACTGTGCCGGTCGAGGTGAGGCCCGTCGCGCGGACCTCGCCGTCGACGGCGATCCCGGGAGCGGACAGCGCCACATTGGTGTCGCCGCCGTCCAGTTCGGCGCCGGTGAAGTCGAGCGGGCCGCCGATCTGGGCGTGCGCGAGCCGGACCTGGCCGCGGAAGGCGCCGCTGACGAAGAGGCCGCCGGTCGAGACCAGCCCGGAGGCCGTGAGCGCCCGGCCGTTCGGCACGTCGATGTGGACCCGGGACAGGATCACCGGGCCGTCTACCCGTGCGTCGCGCAGCACGATCGAGCCGCGCGCCGAGAAGCCGTCGAGCGCGAGCAGGCCGCTGCCGACAACGGATCGGTCGGCCTCCAGCGCACGGCCCTCCGAGTTGTCCAGTGTGGACCCCGACAAGTTGAACGTGCCACCGATCTGGGCCGTGCTGAGCCGCACCTCGCCGCGCACGGTCGCGTAGCGCAGCGACAGGTCGCCGCGGGTGGACAGGCCCTCGCCGATCAGCGCCTCGGGGCCGCGGCCGAGGCGGAACGCCTCCGTCCCCTCGGTCGGCGACGATCCGTGCAGATCGCAGCTGTCCAGGACGAGCCGCCCGGCGATATTCGCGGTGCGCAGGTTCACCACGCCCCGAGCGCGGAGCCGGTGGAGGTCGAGATCGCCACCACAGGTGACGCCCTGCAACCACACAGACCGGTTGCCGTCGCCGATGGTCGCCTGGTTGAGCCGGATCCGGCCGTCCGCGCGGGCGCTGCTGAGATCCACCCGGTTCGCGACGAGCCGGCGCGCGTCCAGGTCGCCGCCGACCGTGATGCCAACCGCCGCAAACGATCCGACAGTGCACGCCTTCACCGCCAGCCGACGCCCGACACGCGCCTCCGTGAGGTACACCGGGCCGGGTACCTCGTTGCCGACGAGCCGGACGCTGCCGGCGGTCGTGAGCCAGCCGAGGGCGAGCGCGGGGACGCGGCAGTCGATGAGCGCCAGCTCGGGCAGCTCGGATCCGGTGAGCGCGAGCGGGTCGGTGAGGTCGCAGTCCATGAGGACGAGCGCGGTACCGCAGTTGACCGCGAGAAGTTCGAGCTGCCCCGTGATGTGCGCGCCGCGTAACCGCAGCCGCTGCTCGCCGTCGGGCCCGATGCCGGCGGTGAGCAGGTTGCGGATGATCTCGGCGCGGATCGTGCGTTCCTCGTCCGGGCGTCCGGTGAGATCGAGCTGGACGCCGCCGCGCACCGCTGCCCACAAGCGCCTTTCGGGGCTCGACAAGCCACGCGGTCCGTTCGCTGTTCCCCCGCGCCCCGTCCGCATGGCTGTGGATCATCGCACGCGCCGCCGCCCCTGCTTCTGCGAGACTGCGGGAACCGTTGCCGGCGGCAGGAAGGCGGTCCGATGCGGCTGACGCCACACGAGCAGGAGCGGCTGCTGATCCACGTCGCGGCCCGCCTCGCCGAGGAGCGCCGCGCTCGCGGGCTGCGCCTCAACCACCCCGAGGCCACGGCGGTGATCACGTCCTTCCTGATGGAGGGCGCCCGCGACGGCCGCTCGGTGACCGACCTGATGAGCGCCGGACGTGAGGTGCTCACCCGCGACGACGTGATGGAGGGGGTGCCGGAGATGCTTGCGGAGGTCCAGGTCGAAGCCACCTTCCCGGACGGCACGAAGCTCATCACCGTGCACCGGCCGATCCCGTGATCCCCGGCGAGATCATGGTCGGCGACGGCGCCGTGCCGCTCAACGCCGACCGGCCCGCGCGCACGATCGTCGTCGCGAACACCGGCGACCGTCCGGTGCAGGTCGGATCGCACTTCCACTTCGCGCAGGTCAACGCCGCCCTGGAGTTCGACAGGGACGCGGCGCGCGGGCACCGGCTCGACATTGCGGCGGGTACGGCTGTCCGGTTCGAGCCGGGCGTCGAGCGCGAGGTGACGCTGGTGCCGCTCGCGGGCCGTCGCGTCGTGCCGGGGCTCCAGATCGGCGGCGACCGTGGCTGAGCTGAGCCGCGAGCGGTACGCGCTCCTCTACGGCCCCACGACAGGCGACCGCATCCGCCTCGCCGACACCGATCTGCTCATCGAGGTCGAGCGCGACCTGTCCCGCGGCGAGTCCGCCGGTGACGAGGTGGTGTTCGGCGGCGGCAAGGTGATCCGCGAGTCGATGGGCCAGTCGGTCGCAACCCGCGCTGACGGCGCCCCGGACCTCGTCATCACCGGCGCCGTCGTGCTCGACCACTGGGGCGTGGTCAAGGCCGACGTCGGCATCCGCGACGGGCGGATCGTCGCACTCGGGAAGGCCGGCAACCCCGACACGATGCCGGGCGTCCACCCCGACCTGGTGATCGGGCCGTCGACGGAGATCCTGGCCGGCAACGGCAAGATCCTCACGGCCGGCGCGATCGACTGCCACGTGCACCTCATCTGCCCGCAGCTCGTCGACGAAGCCGTCGGATCCGGCATCACCACGCTCATCGGCGGCGGCACCGGCCCCGCCGAGGGCACCAAGGCCACCACGGTCACGCCCGGCGCATGGCACCTCGCCCGGATGCTGCAGGCCATGGACGGGCTACCGGTCAACGTCGTCCTGCTCGGCAAGGGCAACACCGTCTCCGAGGAGGCTCTCTGGGAGCAGCTCCGCGCGGGCGCTGCCGGGTTCAAGCTCCACGAGGACTGGGGCTCCACACCGGCCGCCATCGACGCCTGCCTGCGCGTCTGCGACGCGGCCGGGGTCCAGGCCGCGCTGCACAGCGACACGCTCAACGAGGCCGGGTTCGTCGAGGACACCCTCGCCGCGATCGCCGGTCGGGCCATCCACGCGTACCACACCGAAGGCGCCGGCGGCGGGCACGCGCCGGACATCATCACGGTCGCCTCGCACCCGAACGTGCTGCCGTCCTCCACCAACCCGACCCGCCCGCACACCGTCAACACCCTGGACGAACACCTCGACATGCTGATGGTGTGCCACCACCTGAACCCGGCGGTGCCGGAGGACCTGGCGTTCGCCGAGTCGCGGATCCGCCCGTCGACCATCGCCGCCGAGGACGTCCTGCACGACCTCGGCGCCATCTCGATGATCGGCTCGGACTCCCAGGCGATGGGCCGCATCGGCGAGGTGATCCTGCGTACCTGGCAGACCGCGCACGTGATGAAGCAGCGGCGCGGCGCACTCCCGGGTGATGGCTTGTCTGACAACGCGCGTGCGCGGCGGTACGTAGCCAAGTACACGATCTGCCCCGCCGTTGCCCACGGCCTCGAAGCCGAGGTCGGCTCCGTCGAGGCCGGCAAGCTCGCCGACCTGGTGCTGTGGGATCCGGCGTTCTTCGGGGTACGCCCGCACGCCGTGCTCAAGGGCGGCATGGTGGCGTGGGCCGCGATGGGGGACGCGAACGCCTCCATCCCGACGCCGCAACCGGTGCTGCCACGGCCGATGTGGGGCGCGTCTGCGCCGGTCGCCGCGCGGACTTCGGTCTCGTTCGTGGCCCCTGCCGCACTGGAGGATGGGCTCGCTGACCGGCTCGGGCTGGTGCGGTCGCTGGTGCCGGTCGCCGACGTGCGGCGCCGCGGCAAGGCCGACCTGCCCGAGAACACCGCCCTGCCGCGGATCGAGGTCGAACCGGACACGTTCACGGTCCGCATCGACGGCGACGTCGTGGAACCCGCGCCGGCCGCCGAGCTGCCGATGGCCCAGCGATACTTCCTGTTCTGATGACCGAGGGACTGGTGTCGCTGCTTGCGTTGGCCGACTCACGTCTGCCGGCGGGCGGGCACGCGCACTCGGGCGGCGTCGAACCGGCGATCGCCAGCGGCCTGATCCGCGACCTCGACGACCTCGGCGTCTTCCTCCGCAGCCGGCTCCGGACGGCCGGGCTGGTCAGTGCCGGGTTGGCCGCGGCGGCGTGCCACCAGGCGGGCTGTGCGCCCGCGGCGAACGGTTCGCCCGCGGCGAACCGGACGGCCGCGGCGACCGGCGTGCCCGCGGCGACCGGGGTGCCCGCGGCGAACGGGACGCCCGCGGCGACCGGGGTGCCCGCGGCGACCGGGGTGCCCGCGGCGACCGGGGTGCCCGCGGCGACCGGGGTGCCCGCGGCGAACCGGACTTTTCGGGAAGCCGTGCCTACGTCGGGCACGACTGCCCCGGAATGTCCCGCAAGTCCGGTTCGAGAAATGGGCGCGGTGTGGCGCGCGCTCGATGCTGAGGCGGACGCCCGCACCGCCTCGCCCGCATTGCGGGTGGCGTCGCGGCGGCAGGGGCGGGCGCTGCTACGTGCCGGGCGGGCCGCGTGGCCGTCGCCGATACTGGACGAGCTCGCCGCCGCGGTTGCGAACCGGCGCGCCGCCACTGCCATGCCGGACCCGCGCGCCGCCGCCACGGCTGCCACCGCCACCACCGCCACCACCGCCACCACCGCCACCACCGCCACCACCGCCACCACCGCCACCACCGCCACCACCGCCACCACCGCCACCACCGCCACCACCGCCACCACCGCCACCGCCGCCACCGCCGCCACCGCCGCCACCGCCGCCACCACCACCGCCACCGCCGCCACCGCCGCCACCGCCGCCACCGCCGCCACCACCGCCACCACCACCGCCACCGCCGCCACCGCCGCCACCACCGCCACCACCGCCACCACCGCCACCACCACCGCCACGGCCGCCACCACCGAGGCCGCCCCGAAGCCGCGCGCCACCGCCGCCGTCCCGAACCGAACTTTTCGGGAAGCCGTGCCTACACCGGGCACCGATGACCCGAATTTGTCCCGCAAGTACGGTTCGGGTTGAGGGGCGCCAGCCACCGCATGGACCTCACCACGCGGTGGCGCTCGGTGCGGTCGGCGCCGCCGCCGGCTGCGACCCAGCCGGTGTCGCGCACGTTGCCGCGTACCTCGCTATCTCCGGCCCGGCAGCGGCGGCGGTGCGCCTGCGCGGCTACGACCCGTTCGCTGTCCAGGCGCTCCTCGCCGCGCTCACGCCGGACGTCGCCGAGGTCGCGGAACTAGCGGCCCACGCCGCAGAAGGCCCGCCGCGCGACCTGCCCTGCGCCACCGCGCCCCGCCTCGATCTGCTCGCCGAACTCCACGCCGCCTCGGAGGTGCGTCTCTTTGCGTCCTGACACAGATCGTCGTGCGCTGCGTATCGGCATCGGCGGACCCGTCGGCAGCGGCAAGACCGCGCTGGTGGCCGCGCTGTGCCGCACGCTCGGCGCGCACCTGAGCCTCGCTGTCGTCACGAACGACATCTACACGACCGAGGACGCCGACTTCCTCCGCGACGCCGGCGTGCTCGACCCCGCTCGTATAGCCGCCGTGGAGACGGGGTGCTGCCCCCACACGGCGATCCGGGACGACATCTCGGCGAACCTTGACGCCGTCGAGTCCCTGGCCGAGCGCTTCGAAGGGCTCGACCTGGTCCTCGTGGAGAGCGGCGGCGACAACCTGACCGCGACGTTCAGTTACGGCCTCGTCGACCGCCAGATCTTCGTCGTGGACGTGGCCGGCGGTGACAAGGTGCCGCGCAAGGGCGGTCCCGGCGTCACTCGGTCCGACCTGCTCGTGGTCAACAAGACCGACCTGGCCGCACTCGTCGGCGCCGACCTCGGCGTCATGGAGCGCGACGCCCACGCGATGCGCGGTGACCTGCCCGTGCAGCTGATCTCGTTGCGGGAGGAGCCGGGCGCGCCGTCCGTCGCGGGCTGGATCACCGACGAGCTCAAGGAGTGGGCCGCGCGGTGAGGGCGCGCGCCGCGATCCGTGCAGAGGCGGACGGTGCCGGCCGTACCCGCCTCACACTGGTGCGGTCGCAGGCGCCGCTCGTGCTTCGCCCCACCGCCGACGCGGTCTACCTCGCCGCAGCGGCGGGCGGCCCGCTTGGCGGCGACGACCTGCGCCTGGACGTGGAGGTGGGTCCACGAGCGTCCCTCACCCTGCGGACGGTCGGCGCCACTATCGCGCTGCCTGGTCGCGGCGGCGAGTCGTCGATGGCGATGAACCTCACCGTGGCGGAAGGCGGGCGCCTCGCCGTCCTGCCCGAACCCACCGTCGTCGCCGCCCGCGCGCGGCACCGCTGCGGAGTCCAGGCGGCCATCGCGGACGGCGCGACGCTGTACCTGCGGGAAGAGGTGGTGCTCGGTCGTCATGGCGAGACGGGCGGCACGTACCGGGGCCGGACCCACGTGGACGTAGCCGGTGCACCCCTGCTGCGCCACGAGCTCGTGCTGGACGGCCAAGACCTGGCTCGTGCCAACGTCGCCGGAGCCAGGGTGACCGGCTCCGTGCTCATCGTTGATCCAATGTGGACGCCATCGGCGGAGGACCCGTCAGTCATGCGGCTCGCGGGACCCGGCACGCTGATCACCGCACTCGCCGACGACGCCCTGACGGTACGCAGGCAACTCGACGCTCACGGGTGCTGGCTGCTGACCGAGACGACCTCGCCGGTGAGGTAGGACGCGTAGCCGCTGGCCAGGAAGACGATCACGTTCGCCACCTCCCACGGTTCCGCCGCCCGGCCGAGCGCCTCGCGGGCCGTCAGCTCCGTCAGCAGCTCGTCGCTGGTGACCTTTGCGAGGTGCGGGTGCATGGCGAGGCTCGGCGCCACAGCGTTGACCCGCACGCCGTACGCGGCTGCCTCGATCGCCGCGCACCGGGTCAGCGCCATCACGCCGGCCTTCGCGGCGGCGTAGTGGGCCTGCCCGGACTGCGCCCGCCAGCCGAGCACCGACGCGTTGTTGACGATGACGCCGCCGCCCTGCGCCTTCATGAGCCGCAGCGCCGCCCGCGTGCAGCGGAACGTGCCGGTGAGCGTGGTGTCGAGCACGGCGTGCCACTGCTCGTCGGTCATGTCGGTGAGTTCGGCGGTGCCCCCGAGCCCGGCGTTGTTCACCAGCACGTCGAGCCGCCCCACCGTGTCGAACAGGCGCTGCACGTCCTCCTCGACCGTCACGTCGCACGGGATCCCCACCGCGTCCAGCTTCGCGGCGGCCTCGGCGAGGCGACGTTCGTGTCGGTCGGACAGGACGACAGTCGCGCCTTCCTCTGCGGCGCGGCGCGCGGTGGCGAAGCCGATTCCGGTGCCGGCCGCTGCGGTGACCAGCACGGACTTGCCCGCGAGCAACCCGTGGGAGCCCGTCATGCGCGGGGGAGGCCGAGGACCCGCTGGGCGATGATGTTCCGCTGGATCTCGCTCGACCCGGCGTAGATCGTGTCGGCGCGGCTGAACAGGAACAGCCGTTGCGCGTCGGTGGGCTGACCGTCGGGGCCGGTGACCATGCCGTCCGGGCCGAGCACGTCCATCGCCAGCTCGCCCAGCGCCTGGTGCCAGGTGGACCAGGACAGTTTGCTCACGGCGAGCGCCACCGGGTCGCCGTCGAGTGCGCGCTGGGCGCCGAGTCGCAGCAGCTCCAGCCCGATCCACGCGTCGGTGAGGCGGTCGCGGAGGACCGGGTCGTCGGCGGCGCCGCTGGCGCGCGCGTGCGCGATGATCGCGTCCAGCTCGCGGCGGAACCCGAGTTGCTGGCCGAGCGTGGACACGCCGCGCTCGTACCGCAGGGTCGACATCGCGATACGCCACCCGTCGCCGGGGCGTCCGACGATGTGGTCGGCAGGAGTGCGCGCACCGTCGAAGAACACCTCGTTGAACTCGGCGCCGCCGGTGATCTGCCGGATCGGCCGCACCTCGATGCCGTCCTGGCGCATCGGCACGAGCAGGTAGCTGAGCCCGTGATGGCGGCTGCTGCCCGGTTCGGTGCGGGCCAGGACGAAGCACCAGTCGGCGACGTGGGCGAACGAGGTCCAGACCTTCTGGCCCGAAACCGCCCATTCGCCGCCGACCAGCTCAGCGCGGGTCGCGACCCCGGCCAGGTCGGACCCGGCGCCGGGCTCGGAGTAGCCCTGGCACCACAGCTCCTCGCCGCGACGGATCGGCGGCAGGAACCGCGCGCGCTGGGCGTCCGTGCCGTGCTCGATGAGCGTCGGCCCGAGCAGCCCTTCGCCGATGTGCCCGAGGCGGACCGGCGCCTGGGCGCGCACGTACTCCTCGTGGAACGCCACCTGCTCAGCGGTGCTGGCGCCGCGGCCACCTTGGGAAACCGGCCAGCCGAGACAGGTCCAGCCGTGGGCGCCGAGGTGCCGCTCCCACCGTTGCCGCACATCGAACAGCTCGTGCTCGCGACCTGGACCGCCGAGTCCTCGCGCCCGGGCGAAGTCGCCGGTGAGGTTGGCGGCGAGCCAGGCGCGAACCTCCTGGCGGAAGGCGTCGACGCTCACGCCGTGAAGCTCCCGTACCCGCCGCGGAAGAACAGCAGCGGCGGCGGGCCCGCGCGGTGACCGAGCTGGAGGACCCGGCACACGACGATGACGTGGTCGCCGGCGGGGTGCTCGGCCTCGATCTCGCACTCGATCCATGCCAGGGCGTCGTCGAGCAGCGGCGCGCCGCCGGGGGAGGGGCTCCAGCGCAGGCCGCGGAACTTCTCGGCGCCACGGGTGGCGAACTGCTGGCACACGGCGTGCTGGTCCGTGGTGAGCATGTTGACGCCGAGCAGCCCGGCGTCGCGCAGCTTCGGCCACGTCGTGCTGGTGTGGGCGACGCAGAACGCGATCAACGGCGGATCCAGCGACACCGACGTGAACGCGTTCGCGGCCAGGCCGGTCGGGGCGCCGTTGGTCGGATCGACGGCCGTGATCGCCACCACACCGGTCGCGAAGTGCCCGAGTACCGAGCGGAACCTGGCCGTGTCGAACGGGGGATCGGCCTCGGGTCGGGTCGGCCAGGCGGCGAACGCTCTGCTCGTCATCGCCGACCGCCTCTCTGCTTACCCAAGCGCTTGCTTGGTATCCGAGGTTAGGTCGACCTGGGGGCGGTGTCAAGCCGAGCTGCCTGGCTGTTGTGAAGCGCCGCGCGCGTTGAGTTGGCGCGCCGCATCACACGATCCGCCGTCCGGGCGCCAGGTCAGCGCCCACGCGAGCATCTCGGCGTTGACACGTGCCCCGGGTGCTCCCAAACTTGATCAAGCGCTTGTTTGATTAGCTGGGAGGTGCGGATGTCGGGGCTTCGGGACCGCGCCGCCGTCGCCGGTGTCGGGTACACGCCGTTCAGCCGTGACTCGGGCGTCAGCACGCTGAGCCTCGCCGTCGACGCGATCACCGCGGCCCTCGACGACTCCGGCCTCTCCGTGGACGACGTGGACGGGTTCGCGACGCACCGCGTGGGTGACTCGGTGCCACCGTGGGTGGTCGCGCCGGCGCTCGGCCTCGACGACGTCCGCTGGTACCTCGACCAGTTCGGCGGGGGCAGCGTGTCGCACGCGATCGTCGCTCAGGCAGCCGCGGCGTGCGCGCTGGGCCTCGCCGACGTGATCGTGTGTTACCGCGCGATCAACGCCCGGTCCGAGTTCCGGATGGGCGCCACAGGGCGCGCTCCGTCGCCCACGTTCGACGCCCAGTACCAGGCGCCCTACGGCTACTTCGCGCCGCCGCAGCAGTTCGCGATGGCCGCCCGCGCGCACATGGCGAAGTACGGCACCACCACCGAGCACTTCGGGCAGGTGGCCGTCCAGCAGCGGGCCAACGCGGGGCTCAACCCGAGGGCGCTGCGCCGCGAACCGATCACCCTGGACGACCACGCCACCGCCCGGCCGGTCGTCGACCCGTTCCGGTTGTACGACTGCTGCCTGGAGACGGACGCGGCGTGCGCGGTGGTCGTCACCAGCGCCGCGCGGGCCCGCGACCTCGCCCGCCCGCCTGTGCTGATCAGGGCCGCGGCGTGGGGCGGCGGGCACATGATCGTCAACGAGGGCCGGCGTGACCTCGTGAACACCGGCGCCGCCGTGCTCGCCCCCCGGCTCTACGCGCAGGCGGGGCTCGGTCCCGGCGACATCGACGTTGCCGAGCTGTACGACTGCTTCACCTACTCGGTCCTGATCCAGCTGGAGGCGTACGGGTTCTGCGCGCCGGGCGAGTCCGGTCCGTACGTCGCGAGCGGCGCCACGGCCCTCGGCGGCGCGCTACCGGTGAACACCCACGGCGGCTTCCTCTCGGAGGGGTACGTGCACGGGCTCAACCACCTGGCGGAGGCGGTCCAGCAGTTACGCGGCGACGCGGGGGAGCGGCAGGTTCCGGGCTGCGAGGTGGCGCTGTCCACGTCGCAGCCCGGCTACGTCATGGGCAGCACGTCCGCGCTGATCCTGACGGGGGATCGGTGACCGCGCCGCGGCCGGTGGAGGACCGCGACTCCGCGCCGTGGTGGGCCGCCGTCCGCGAACACCGGCTCACGGTGCAGCGCTGCGGCGAGTGCTGGGCGCCGCGGTTCCCGGCGACGGCGGTGTGTGCGCGGTGCCGGTCCCGCGACTGGTCCTGGACCGACGTCTCCGGCCGGGGTGCCGTCGTCAGCTGGATCGTCACGCACCACGCGTTCCTGCCCGTCTACGCCGACCTGGTGCCGTACGTCGTGGCGCTGGTGCGGCTGGTAGAACACGCCGACCTGGTGATGTACGGCGACCTGCCAGGGGTGAAGGCTGACGAGATGGAGCCTGGCCTGGCGGTCCGTGCGGTCTTCGACGACGTCGATCCCGGCCTCACCCTCGTGCGGTGGCAGCCGGTGAGTTAGGAAGGTGGTGCTCGGTGCGGGTGGCGGTGCTGGTCAAGCAGGTCCCGGCCCTGGCCGAACTGGCCCTCGGGCCTGACGGCCGGCTCCTCCGCGACGGGCTCGCGCTGGAGCTCAACCCGTACTGTCGGCGGGCGGTCGCCAAGGGCGTCGAGCTCGGCACGTGCGTCGTATTCACGTTAGGCCCACCCGCGGCCGCCGACGCGCTGCGCGAAGCCGTCGCGTGGGGTGCGGAGCGGGGTGTGCTCGTCACCGATCCCGCATTCGCCGGTTCGGACACCTTGGCGACGGCGCGGGCGCTCGCCGCCGCGCTGCGTCGCGAGGGGCCGTTCGACCTGATCCTGACCGGACGCAACTCCGTCGACGCCGACACCGGCCAGCTCGCGCCCCAGCTCGCCGAGCTTCTGGACCTGCCGTACGTCGGGCCGGCGCGCACGCTGGACGTCGTCGAGCGGACGGTTCGCGCGCGGTGCGAACGCGACGACGGGTACGCCGACGCGTCCGTCGTGCTGCCGGCCGTGGTCAGCGCCGCCGAACGGCTCTGTGCGCCCGCGAAGGTGCCGCCGGACGGGCGCGCCGCCGTACCGGCCGACCGGATCACCGTCGTCAGCGCCGCCGACCTCGGCCCTGGCCCCTGGGGCGCCGCGGGCAGCCCCACCTCGGTCGGCCGCACCCGGCTGGTGGCGCTCGATCGCCGACGGTTGCGGGGCACCGGCACCCTCACTGAGCAGGTACGCCAGGCCGCCGATGCGCTCCGCGCCCAACCCCCCGTTGCGGTTCTCTTGCGACCCCAGAGGGCGCAGAAGAACCGCAACCAGGTCGTGGCGGTGGTCGCCGAGCCGGACAGGGAGCGCGCCACCCGCGAGCTGCTCGGCGCCGCGGCGGCGCTCGGCGGACGACCCGTTCTGCTCGCGTCGCACCCCGTCGACGCGCGGACGGCGTGGCGATGGGGCGCCGACGAACTGGTCACGCTGCGCGGTGCGGACACGCCCGAGGACGAGGCGGCGGCGATCGCGCGCTGGTGCGCTGTTCAGCCGGCCGGGCGGCGTCCCAGCGGCGGCCCGTGGGCCGTGCTCGCGTCCAGCACCTGCCACGGGCGGGAGGTGGCGGCCCGCGTCGCAGCGCGGCTCGGTGCCGGCCTCACCGGCGACGCGGTCGAGCTGGAGCGTGACGGCGAGCGGCTCGTGTGCTGGAAGCCGGCCTTCGGTGGCCAGTTGCTGGCGGCGATCACCGCGTCGTCGGCCGTGCAGCTCGCGACCGTCCGCCCCGGCGCGCTGCCCCTGCCGGAACGCCGCACGGGGAGCCCGGCGATCGCCGTCACGAGTCTGGACGCGGCTGGCCGTGCAAGGGTCAGCGTCGGCGAGGTGACCAGGGACGACGATCCCGACGCGCTCGCTCTCGCCCGTGCGGTGGTCGGCGTCGGGCAGGGCATCGACCCCGCCGACTATCCGGATCTCAAGCCACTGCTCGAAGTCCTCGACGCCGAGCTGGGCGCCACCCGCAAGGTCACCGACCTCGGCTGGCAACCCCGCAGCCGCCAGATCGGGATCACCGGCCAGAGCATCGCGCCCGACCTCTACGTCGCACTCGCGGTACACGGCAAGCTGACGCACCTCGCGGGCGTCCGCGGCGCGGGCTTCGTGCTCGCGATCAACGCCGACCCGGATGCGCCCGTGTTCGAGGGCGCCGACTTCGGCATCGTCGCCGACTGGCGCGAGGTGGTTCACCTGCTCGTCCGCGAACTGTCCGAGCCTGCCTAGCGGTCGCACTTTTCGGGCCTATGGGCCCGAAAAGTGCGACCAAACGATCTCAGCGGGCGCGCAGGGCCGGCTTGTCGACCTTTCCGTTGGCGTTGAGCGGTAGCGCGTCGAGGACGACGACCCGGCGCGGCACCTTGTAGTTCGCCATCGCATCGCGTGCCCAGGCCAGCAGCGCGCCGGTGTCGAACGGCGCTGTGTTGAATGGCTGGGCAGGCACGACGAACGCGCACCCGACCTCGCCCAGCTCGCCGTCGGGCACCCCGACCACCGCGACCTGCCCGACGGACGGGTGGCGCAGCAGCAGGTTCTCGATCTCGGCCGGGTACGCATTGAAGCCGCCGACGATGAACAGGTCCTTCTTGCGGTCCACGATGGACAGGTTGCCGGCCGCGTCGATCACGCCGATGTCGCCGGTGTGCAGCCAGCCGTCGCCGTCCACCGCCTCGGCGGTCAGGTCGGGGGCCTGCCAGTAGCCGCGCATGACGCCGTAGCCGCGGACCAGCACCTCACCGTCCTGGAGCTTCACCTCCACGCCCGGCATGGGGCTGCCGGCGGTGTTCGCGACGACCTCGGGTGGATCCCCGGCCCGCGTCATCGACACGACCGTCCCCTCGATGAGCCCGTACGCGTTGATCACCCGGCCGAACCGCTCCGCCATGCGGTGCACCAGCTCCGTCGGGACCGACGCGGCGCCCACGATCGCGACCCGCAGCGACGAGATGTCGTGCGCAGGCAGGTCTGGGTGGGACAGGAGGCGGGCGAACAGCGTGGGCGGCCCGGCCAGCACCGCTAGCCGTTCGCGCTCGATCAGCTCCAGCGCGCGGGACGGGTCGAACACCGCGATCGGCACGATCGTCGCGAGGCGCAGCACGCACGCCAGCAGCCCGGCGTTGATGCCGAAGCCGTGCGAGAAGGGCGCCACCACCGGGTACCGATCGCCGGGGCCCAGCGTGACGACCTCGGCCCAGTCCCAGTACCCGCGGAGCAGCTGGGCGTGGTCGATCATCACGCCCTTCGGCGCGCCGGTGGTGCCCGAGGTGGACAGGATCTCGGCGAGGTCGCCGGGAGCGACGACGGGCAGTTCCCCGGTGCCGCCGGCCAGAAACTTGTCCCAGTCGTCGAACAGCACGACGTGCTCCAGATCGGGAAGGCCGTCCAGCGAGGACCCGTACTCGGCGGTCAGCAGGTCCAGGTACGAGGTGCCGAGGAACGTGCCGGCGACGAGCAGCACCCGGGCGCCGGTCGAGGCCAGCACCGTGCCCGCCTCCACCGCCTTCGAGCGGGTGCTGATCGGCACGATCACCGCGCCGGCGTCCCAGATCCCGTACGCGGACACGACCCACTGCCACGTGTTCGGCGCCCATACCGCGACCCGGTCGCCCGGCTGGACTCCCAGCGCGACGAGCCCGCGCGCGACCTCGCCGGCCTGGGTCGCCAGCTCAGCGAGGGTGAGCCGGTGGTCGCCGTCCGCGATGATCTCCACCTCGGGATGCTCGGCCGCCTGGGCACGCAGCATCGCCGGGATCGTGCCCCACGGCGGTACGGGCCGCACGGGGCTCACCCGCGTCCCGGGGCGAGGTGCTGCCCGCGCTGGTCGGTGACCTGCGGCATGCGGGTCGCCTCCGACGCCTCGGCCGCGATCGTGACGCCGATGGTCACCGGCGTGACCGCCGTGACGGCCTGCTCGATCCGCCTGGTCCACATCGGATTCCGCAACAGCGACTCGCGCGCGAATGTGACATGCAGGGTGGCCTGGTCGAGCGTGCCGGAGCGGGCCAGCACGAGGTTCCAGTGCGCGATGCCGTCGATGCGGGCCAGCGCCTGCGTGAGCCGGGGGAGCGAGAGCCAGCGACCGCGGACCAGCACGTGGTCGCCGACGGTGTGCGTCGGTGGCGGGATCACCGGACCGTCGGTGGTGACCACCACCTGGCCGGTGCGGATCGCGTGACCGCCGAGCCCGCCGTGCCACGACGGCCGCAGCACCAGCTCGGCACGGCCGGCCGCGTACGGCGGGGCGAGCAGCGTGTCGGCGTCGAGCGGCGCGAGCGCGAGGAGGCCGTCCTGCAGCGGCTCCAGGCCCTCGCCGACGACGGCCGCAGGCAGCCCGAACACCGGGTCGCTGTAGAGCTCGGTGATCTCGGCGCCGAACTCCGCGGCGAGGTGCCGTGCGGTGCCGGGGCTGGCGATCTCGCCGGTCAACACGATCCGGTGAAGCCCCAGGTCGAGCGGGTCGACCAGGAACTCCAGGTGTAGCCGTGCCAGCAGGTCGAGCGCGCCCGTGGGCGTGGTGACGAGCACGGTGGCGCCGATCGCGCGCAGCACCGACAGACAGCCGCATCCGCCCGCGGGGACCCGGCGCGGCGGCGGCCGCGGCGACCCGCGCCGCCGCCTGGGCGAAGAGCGCGCCGGTGAGCCCACCGTCGTTGTTGAGCGCGACGACGACCCGGTCCGACGCCGTGATGCCGGCCGCCGTGAACCCCGCCGCGGTCAGCTCCAGCGCTCCGTCGAGGTCGGCCGGTTCCAGCCCGACCGTCGTGTCGCCCAGCGGCGAGACCAGCAGCAGGCCGCTGCTGGACCGCAGCTCGGACCGCGTGATCCAGGTCAGCGTGGGCGTCGAGAGGGTCACAGCGCCGCCACCTCGGTCGCGAACAGCTTGATCGAGTCGATCACGTGCTCGTGGGCCAGCCCGCCGACCTGGAACTGGCAGATCAGGTCGGTCGCGCCCGCCTCCTGGATGCGCTGCAGCGCCTTGCGCGACCCGTCGACGTCGTCCAGTACCACCATGTGGTGCGACCGCAGCGTCTCGACGCACTCCTCGGGCGGCTGACCGGCCGCGAGTCTGGCCGAGCACGCGGTAGCTGGCGTGCCGGGCGTCGTAGTAGTCGGGCGGCGTGACGAGGTTGACCTGGCGCCGGATGTACCAGAGCACGGCGTCCACTGCGTTCTGGTACGCCTCGTCGCGGGTCGGCGCCACGTGCCACGGGATCATCAGCGCCACCCGGCGGGTGTCCGGGTCGTGGCCGTGGTCGGCGAGAGCGCGGCGGTACGCGGCGATGTCCTCGGCGACGTCGTCGAGGCCCTTGAGCATCGTCATCCCGAGCAGGTGGTGGCCGTTGGCGGCGGCGGCGAGGTACCCGTCGAGGCTGGTCGACGCGGTCCACACCGGAGGATGCGGGCGCTGGACGGGCCGCGGATAGACGGCGACGTCCGGGATGCTCCAGAACTCGTGCTCGGCGGTGACCGGCTCGCCGTCGGCCTCCCAGATCTGCAGGACGGTGGCGAGGTTGTCCTCCCAGATCTTGCGCGACTGCTCGAACGGGCGCTGGAACGCCTGGTACTCCAGCGGGGACGCGCCGCGGCCGGTGCCGAACTCGACCCGCCCGCCGGAGAGGACGTCGAGCGTGGCGACCCGTTCGGCGGTGCGCACCGGGTGCTGGAAGGGGAGCAGGACCACGCCGAGCCCGAGCCGGATCCGGCTGGTGATCCGCGACAGCGCGCCGAGCACGATGTCCGGCGACGAGGAGTGCGAGAACCCGCGCGTGAAGTGATGTTCGACGAACCACGCGGTCTCGTAGCCGAGCTGGTCGCCGAGGACTACCTGTTCGAGGACGTTCTCGAACGCGCGCCGCTCCACCTCGGCCGAGCGGCCCCGCACCTCGATCTCGTAGCCCATGCCGATTCGCAGCGACGCCATGCCGCCCTCCCCGAGGGTCGATGGGGTTGACCAAGCGCTCGCTTGGTAACGTAGCAAAGCAGGTTAGCGGGGGACAACAGTGCTGTGACTATTGATGTTCGCGGGCCCGGGGGCCGAGTCCAGCGTGGGGCTGCCAAGGCGGAGGAGGAGTGCGTGCCGTTGTTGCACGTGCGACGACGACGACGTCGGCAGCGTCGCGCTGGGCCGGGCGAAGCCCTAGAACGTCAGTAGTCACAGCACTAGCTGTGCGAGGCGGCCGCGGAACTCGGCGGACGTACCGAACAGGCTGGCGTCGCCCCGAGCGCGGCGCAGGTAGAGATGTGCGTCGTGCTCCCAGGTGAAGCCGATGCCGCCGTGCAGTTGGATGTTCTCGCCCGCCAGCGTGGTGTACGCCGACGTGCACACCGTGCGGGCGATCGCGGCGTACGTCGGCAGGTCGGGGCTGCCGTCGGCGGCGAGGCGTGCCGCGTGGCGTGCGGCGGAGCGGGCCGTCTCCAGCGTGACGAGCAGGTCGGCGCAGCGGTGCTGGATCGCCTGGAACGACCCGATCGGTTGGCCGAACTGCTCCCGTGTCTTCGCGTACGCGACGGCCATCTCCAGGCACCGTTCCGCGCCACCGAGTTGCTCGGCCGCGAGCGCGGTGACGGCCAGGTCTCTCAGGTGCGGGGTGCCGTGGACGCGGCGGGCCGGGGTGCCTTGGAACGTGATCCGGGCGAGGCGGCGGGTGGCGTCCAAGGTGGGGAGTGGGGTGCGGGTCAGGCCGGCGGCGTCACCATCGACGAGGTAGAGGTCGGTTCCTCGGGCCAGGATGACGACGTCCGCCGCGGCACCGTCGAGCACGTACGGCGCGGTTCCGTCCAGGGTGCTCGTGCCGGTGACCTCACTGGTGAAGGCGACGGTGGCGATCATGGTGCCGGCGGCGATCGCGGCGAGCAGTTCTTCGTCGCCGGAGTCACGCAGGGCCAGCGTGGCGATCGTCGTGGCGAGCAGCGGCGCGGGCAGGAGCGCGCGGCCGGTCTCCTCCAGGACCGCGGCCACCTCGACGAACGTCAGACCGGTGCTCGGGGCGGCCAGGCCGGGCATGCCGAGTTCGGTCAGCCGCTTCCACAGCGTGCGGTCGAAGCCGTCCGGTGACTCCATGATCCTGCGGACTTCGGACATCGGTGCCTGCTCGGCGAGGAAACGGCGGGTGGTGGCGCGCAGCTCGGCCGCGGTTTCCATTGGGCCCTCCCGTTTGACCAGCCGTCCGTGGCGCGGCTAGCGTACCAAGCGAACGCTTGGTTGGGAGGGTGCAATGGATGTGGCGGCGTTGGCGGGTACCGACCTCGGCACCCGCACCCTCGACTACACCGACCGGGACGTCATCCTCTACGCGCTGGCCGTCGGCGCCACCGCCGGGGAGCTCGACCTCGTGTTCGAACGCGACCTGCGCGTGCTGCCCACGTTCGCGCTGACGCTCGGGGTCTGGGCGGCCGACGAGCCGCGCCGCCGCGGTGCGTACGAGGCGTCGGAGGCGCTGCACGGCGCGCAGACGCTGGAGATGTTCGCGCCGCTGCCGGCTGCTGGGGCGATCGCACTGTCCGGGCGGGTCGGCGACGTGTGGGACAAGGGCACCAACGCCGTGGTCGATGTCGTGGTCGAGTGTGCGTACTTCAGGGCGACGTACGCGCTGGTGGTCCGCGGGCACGGGGGTTGGGGTGGCCCGCGCGGCCCGTCTGTAGCGCCTGGGGCCCCCAAGACCGAGCCGCTGGGCAGCTTCTGCACGAGCCCCGAGCAGGCCGCGCTCTACCGCCTCACGGGCGACCGGCACCATCTGCACATCGACCCCGCCGCCGCCCGAGCCGCCGGCATGGACCAGCCGATCCTGCACGGGCTCTGCACGCTCGGGATCGCCGCCCACGCGCTCGCTCTCAGCGCGGGTGCCCACCCGGCCGATCTCCGCTCGCTCTCGGCGCGGTTCGCCGCGCCTGTGCGGCCGGGCGACACGCTCGACTGGTACGGCTCGGCCGACGTGTTCACCGCGCGCGTGGGGGACCAGACGGTGCTTGCGTGCGGTAGCGCGGTGTTCGGCTGACGGCGGTTTGAAATGGCGCGGCGGGTGCTGGCGGAGGTCGGGCGAAACGGCTGGCGGACGTCGGGCGAACGCCCCGGCGGACGTTCGGCGAAACGCCTGGCGGAGGTGCGGGCGAACGCCCCGGCGGACGTCGGGCGAAACGGACTTGCGGTGCAAATGGGGGCAGGTGCGCCGGGTTTAGGCACGGCTTCCCGGAAAGTCCGGTTCGCCGGTGACTGTGGTGAAGCGAGTGGTGGTCCGGTCGGCGGGCGGTGGTGGCGCGGGCGGTGCTCAGTGTGCGCGTTCGATGATGGTCGCGGGTGCGAGGGCGCCGCCCGCGCAGAGCGTGATCAGGGCGGTGCCGGCGTCGGCACGTTCCAGCTCGTGCAGGGCGGTCGTCACCAGCCTCGCGCCGGTAGCCCCGACCGGATGGCCGAGCGCGATCGCGCCGCCGTTGACGTTCACCCGTTCCAGGTCCGGCTCGTGCACGCTCGCCCACGACAGCACCACCGCCGCGAACGCCTCGTTCACCTCGAACCGGTCGACGTCGCTCATCGCCATGCCGGCCTGGCGAAGCGCGCGTTCGGTGGCCTGGACCGGGCCGTCGAGGTGGTAATACGGCTCGCCGCCGACCAGGCAGTGCGTGACGATGCGGGCCCGGATCCGCAGGCCCAGGGCGCGAGCCCGCTCCTCGGACATGAGCAGGACGGCGGCCGCGCCGTCGGAGATCTGGGACGACGTCGCCGCCGTGTGCACACCGTCCTCCAGAACGGGCTTGAGGCCGGCGAGCGCCTCCCGGGACGTGTCGCGCAGGCCCTGGTCGCGGTCGACGACGCGGGTCTCGCTGGTCGGTTCGCCGTCGGCGTCCAGCACCGGAGCCGTGACGGGTGCGATCTCCGCGTCGAACCGGCCGTCCGCCCACGCCTTCGCCGCCCGCTGCTGGGACCGCAGCCCCCATGCGTCCACGTCGTCCCTGGTCAGACCGCGATGGCGAGCGATACGGTCGGCGCCGGTGAACTGGTCGGGCAGGTCGATCGACCAGTCGTCCGGACGTGGTCTCGCGGGGCGGACGTTGGATCCGAGCGGCGCGCGGCTCATGACCTCGACTCCGCACGCCACGCCGGTGCTGATCGTTCCGCTCGCGATGAGCGACGCGACGAGGTTGACCGCGTGCAAGCTGGACCCGCACTGCGCGTCGAGCGTGGTGACGCCCGCCTGCCAGGGCAGACCCGCGTAGAGCCACGCGTACCGGCCGACGTGCCCGCCCTGCTCGCCAGCCTGGGTGACGCAGCCGGCGAAAACCTGTTCTACCTCGGACGGGTCGACGCCGGCTCTGTCGACGACGGCGCGCTGGGCGTGCGCGAGCAGCGCCACGGGCTTGACCCCCGCCAGCCAGCCGTTGCGCTTCCCGATCGGGGTACGAACTGCCTCGACGATCACCGGAGTCGCCATCTCGCCCTCCCGCGCTAGGAGAGCGAACTATAACGCGTTCTAGTTCGTGCCGGGCAAGCGTGCTGGTTCGCGCCGGGCAAGCGCGCGCCCGCAACTGTCGGGGTTTGGCGGCATCGCGCGCCCGGTTTGGGAACCGCTTCCCGGACAGTCCAGTTTGTTCCCACCGCTAGCAACGGGCTCAGAAGTCGTGCAGGAGGCGGGACGCGGCGAGTTCGAGGTGGCGCTGGGTCTGGGCGAGCGTGTGCTTCCCCTTGAGGAGCTGCAGCAGCTCGAAGACCCACACGCTCTGCAGCAGGTACGCGAGCCCGTTCTGCGCGGGCGTGCCCTCGACTCCTTGCCCGAGTGCGGACTGGACGAGCAGTGCGTCGACCCGGGCGCCGAAGTCGGCGTCGACCTTCTCTGAGGTCAGCAGCATGGAGCGAACCAGGGCGTCGGCGAGCTCCGGTTCGCGCATCAGCCCGCGGGTGGCACGCATGAGCACCTCGACCGCCCGCTCGGCCGGGGTGGTGCCGCTCAGGGGGCGCCGGTTGATGCTCTCCTGGAGAAGGTCGAGTTCCTCGGAGATGACCGCGACGACCAGGTCCATCTTCGACGGGAAGTACCGGTAGAGCGTGCCGAGCGCGACGCCGGCCCGTTCGGCGACGGTGCGCATCTGCATGGCCTCGATACCGCCCCGCGAGGCGAGCGCCGCGGCGGCCTTGACGATCCGCGCGCGGCGTTGGACCTGGTTGCGAGCCCGGAGTCCGGTCGGCTGGGCGTCGGGCAGTGCGCTCATGCGCACCATTGTGCCATCGCGTACCGAGAACACGTTGTACTCGCGAGTAGCGCGTGGAACCGGTTCAGTGGACGAAAACTAGAATACGTTCTAGTCTCGGTGGCCAGGCCGTCCCAGGTCGATCCGCGGAGGTGTCTGGAGTGGACTTCTCGCTGGAAGAGCAGCAGCTCGAACTGCGTACCCTCACTGCCGAGCTGCTGGCCCGGGAGGCGAGCGTCGAACGGGTCACGGCGCACGAGCAGTCGGGTGCGGCGTTCGACACGACGACGTGGAAGGCGATGGCGCAGGCCGGGCTGCTCGGCCTCGTCCTCCCCGAGGACGAGGGCGGCATGGGCTTCGGCGCCGTCGAGCTGGGCGTGGTCCTCACCGAGGTCGGTCGCCGCACGGCGCCCGTCCCGGCGCTGGCCACCCTCGCTCTCGGCGCGTTGCCGGTGGCACGGCTCGGCACCGCCGCACAGCGCGCGGAGCTGCTGCCGGGCGTCGCGGACGGGGACGTCATCTTGACCGCCGGCTGGCGGGAAGCCGGCGGAACCGTCAGCACCACGGCCGAGAACGGCAAGATCACCGGCGTCAAGGTCGGCGTCCCGTACGCCGCGCAGGCGCACCGGATCCTGGTCACGACGCAGACCGGCGTCTTTCTCGTCGATCCGACCGCAGACGGCGTGACCCTCACCCCGTCCTACACGTCGCACGGCCACCCCGAGTCGCGGCTCGTCCTCGACAACGCAGACGCCGAGCAGCTGGGCAGCGGGCCTGCGCAGGTCCTCGAAGATCACGCCGCCGCCGCGTACTGCGCCGCCGGCACGGGCGTCCTCGCCGAGGCGCTGCGGATCACCACCGAGCACGTTCGCACCCGCGAGCAGTTCGGCCGCCCGCTCGCCGCGTTCCAGGCGGTCGCCGGCCAGGTGGCCGACGTCTACATCACGAGCAAGGCTGTGGAGCTGGCCACGGCGTCCGCCAGCTGGCAGCTCTCCACCGGCCGGGACGCCCGCGCGCACCTCGGCGTCGCCGGCTACTGGCTGGCCGAGCACGGGGTCCGGGCGCTGCACACCTGCCAGCACCTGCACGGCGGCCTGGGCGTCGACGTCACCTACCCGCTGCACCGGTACTTCGCCTGGGCGCGATATCTCGCGCACTCACTCGGCGGTGCGGGTCACCAGGTCGAGACGCTGGGCACGCTCGGCGGAGAGGTGGCGTGATGTTCATCGACCTCACCGACGACCAGCGCAAGCTCCGCGACGAGCTGCGCGAGTACTTCCGCGGCCTGATCACGCCCGAGGAGCGGCGCCAGCTCACCGACGAGCTGAACGGCGACGCGTACAAGGCGATCGTCCGGCGGATGGGCAGCGACGGCTGGCTCGGCGTCGGCTGGCCGGTCGAGTACGGCGGCCGGGGATACGGGCCGGTGGAGCAGCAGATCTTCGTCAACGAGGTGAACCGCGCCGAGATCCCGTATCCGGTGATCACGTTGCAGACGGTCGGCCCCACGCTGATGACGTTCGGCAACGACGAGCAGCGCGCGTTCTTCCTGCCGAGGATCCTGGCCGGCGAGATCCACTTCGCGGTCGGGTACACCGAGCCGGCCGCCGGCACCGACCTGGCCTCGCTGCGCACCCGCGCGGTGCTCGACGGCGACGCGTACGTGGTCAACGGCCAGAAGCTCTACACCACCGGCGGGCACACCGCCGACTACATCTGGCTCGCGTGCCGCACCGACCCGGACGCGCCGAAGCACAAGGGCATCTCGATCCTGGTCGTCGACACGGCGTCGCCGGGCTTCTCGTGGACGCCGATCGTCACCAGCGACGGGCGGCACCACACGAACGCCACGTACTACAGCGACGTGCGCGTGCCGGTGGAGCGCCGGATAGGCCCCGAGAACGCAGGCTGGCGGATGATCACCACCCAGCTCAACCACGAGCGGATCGCGCTCGGCCCGGCCGGCGCGCTGGCCCGCTTCCACGACCGCTTCCTCAGCTGGGCCCGGCACCCCGTGAACGGTCGCGCCCCGATCGAGGAGCCGGCGGTCCAGCGAGCGGTCGGGGAGGTCTACAGCGCGGTCACGATCAACCAGCTGTTCAACTGGGAGGTCGCCGCTCAGATGGAGGCGGGTGGGTACGGCGTCGCCGAGGCGTCCGCGACCAAGGTGTTCGGCTCGGAGGCGCAGCAGCGCATCGGCCAGCTCGTCGCGGACGTGGTCGCCCGCTACGGCGACCCGGGCGACCCGGAGACCGACGGGCTCCAGCGCTGGGTCGACCGTGCAGCCAAGAGCAGCCTCGTGCTCACGTTCGGCGGCGGCGTCAACGAGGTGCAGCGCGAGCTGATCGCCACCCTCGGGCTGGGGCTGCCGCGGGTTCCGCGATGACGGCGACGGTCCGGGCGACCGGCATCGAGCAGGCCGCCGAGGAACTGATCGCGCAGGGTGAGAACGAGCCGGTCACCGCCCGGGATCCCGTGAACCAGGCAATGATCCGCCATTGGACCGACGCCATGGGTGACCGCAACCCCGTCTACACCGACCCGGCCGCCGCCCGACGGTCAGTCCACGGCGGAGTGGTATCGCCGCCCGCGATGCTCCAGGTCTGGACGATGCCCGGCCTGCACCGCACCGGCATCGGGCCCAGCCCGTTCAGCTCCATGCTCGACGTGCTGGACGCGCACGGCTACACGTCGGTGATCGCCACCAACACCGAGCAGACCTACCACCGGTACCTGCGGCTGGGCGAGCTGGTGAGCACGTCCGTGCGGCTGGAGTCGGTGCGCGGGCCGAAGCGCACGGCGATGGGCGAGGGGTACTTCGTCACCGCGCGGTTCACCTGGCGGGTCGGCGCTGAGACGGTCGGCGAGATGCTGTTCCGCGTCCTGAAGTTCAAGCCTCCTAGGGCCAAACCTCTTGCGCGCGAACCGTACCCGCTGCAACCGGTGGTCAGCCCGGACACCGCGTACTTCTGGGACGGGCTGCGCGCGGGAGAGCTGCGGATCCAGCAATGCGGCGGCTGCGGCGCGCTGCGACACCCGCCCGGGCCGCTGTGCCCGGCGTGCCACAGCGCCGACCGGCAGCACGTGGTGGCGAGCGGCCACGGTGAGGTCTACAGCTACGTGGTCCATCACCATCCGCCGGTGCCGGGCCGTACCGCGCCGTTCGTGGTGGCGGTGGTCGAACTGCCGGAGGGGGTACGCGTGGTGGGCAACGTGCTCTGCGACCCGGACGACGTGCGCATCGGCGCGGCCGTGCGGGTCGAGTTCGAGCGGGTCGACGACGACCTCGTGCTCCCGTCGTGGCGGCTCGCATGATCGGCACCGAGCTGATCGGCACCGTGCTGCCGGAGCTGGTGCTGCCGCTGACGTCCACGTTCATCGTGTCGACGGCGATCGCCACCGTCGACTACCAGGACGTGCACCACGACGCGGAGGCGGCGCGGCGTCGCGGGGCGCCCGACATCTTCATGAACATCCTCACGACCACGGGGCTGGTGCAGCGCTACGTCACCGACTGGGCCGGGCCGGACGCCCTGGTGAAGAGCGTGTCCGTGCGGCTCGGCGTGCCGAACTACCCGGGCGACACGATGACGCTCACGGGCCGGGTCGAGGCGTGTGCTGGCGCCCTGGTGACGGTGGCGGTACGCGGCACCAACCGGCTCGGCGACCACGTCACCGGCACGGTCCAGGTGGAGCTGCCATGACTCTGCTCGCCCGGCGGCCTCACCGCTCCGCTCCTCGCTCCTCCGTCGCTGCGATGCTCACTCCGGAGGCCGCCTCATGACCCTGTTCGCCCGGCGGCCTCACCGCTCCGCTCCTCGCTCCTTCGTCGCTGCGATGCTCACTCCGGAGGCCGCCTCATGACCCTCTCCGGCAGGGCGGCGGTCGTGGGCATCGGCGCCACCGAGTTCTCCAAGGCGTCCGGCCGTACCGAGCTGCAACTGGCGGCCGAGTGCGTGCTGGACGCGCTGCGCGACGCTGGTCTCGCCCCGGCCGACGTCGACGGGCTCGTCACGTTCACCCAGGACGCCAACGCCGAGATCGCCGTGGCGCGCGAGACGGGCATCGGCGAGCTGCGGTTCTTCAGCCGCGTCGACTACGGCGGCGGGGCGGCGTGCGGCACGGTGCAGCAGGCGGCGATGGCGGTCGCCACGGGCGTCGCGGACGTGGTGGTCGCCTACCGGGCGTTCAACGAGCGGTCCGGGCACCGGTTCGGGCGGCCGGCGGCGAGCGCCGCCGTCGACATGAGCTGGCACCTGCCGCTCGGGCTGGTCACGCCGGCGGGCTGGGTGGCGATGTTCGCCCAGCGGTACCTGCACGCGTACGGCGCCACCAGTGCGGACTTCGGCGCGGTCGCGGTGGCCGACCGGCGGCACGCCGCCACGAACCCGCGCGCCTGGTTCCACGAGCGCCCGATCACCCTGGACGACCACCAGTCGTCGCGCCCCATCGTCGAGCCGCTGCGCCTGCTGGACTGCTGCCAGGAGAGCGACGGCGGCGTGGCGATCGTGGTCACGAGCGTCGAGCGGGCGCGTGACCTGCCGAACCCGCCGGCGGTGATCCTCGCCGCCGCTCAGGGCGCCGGCGCCGACCAGCACGTCATGACCAGCTACTACCGCGACGACCTCACCGGGCTGCCGGAGATGGGCGTGGTGGCGCGCCAGCTCTGGGCCACGGCGGGGATCGGGCCCGGCGACGTGCAGGCGGCGATGCTGTACGACCACTTCACGCCGTTCGTCCTCGTCCAGCTGGAGGAGTTGGGGTTCTGCCCGCGCGGTGAGGCGCGTCACTTCGTGGCCGACGGCGGGATCGAGCTGGACGGGCACCTGCCCGTGAACACGCACGGCGGGCAGCTCGGCGAGGCGTACATCCACGGCATGAACGGCATCGCCGAGGGCGTGCGCCAGGTGCGCGGTACCTCGGTGAACCAGGTGTCCGATGTGGACCACGTGCTCGTGACGGCGGGCACCGGCGTGCCGACGAGCGGGTTGGTCCTCGGTCGAGACGGTGCGTAAGCGGTTGGTTACTGCGATTTGGTGTTGACGGCATCTGCTTCTATGGTTCCTCCGGCCAGATGAACGGTGGGGGAACGAGAGGAGCTGCTGCAGTGTCCACGGTGACCTTCCGCGACGAGACGCCGACCGGTCGCGAGCTGACCCGGTTCTCGATGCCCGACCTGCCGACCACGGCCACCGCGCGGGAACTGATCCGCTGGCGGGTACGCGAGGAGGTCGCGCGGCACAACCTGCGGCCTGGCCAGCCCTTCACCGGGCTCGTGCAGCCGTCGCGCACCGAGGTCGAGCTGAAGGGGCGCCTGCTCGACTGGGAGCGCCAGGCGGTCATCGCCGAGCAGGCGTTCGCCCGCAACGGCTTCTTCCTGCTGGTAGACGGCGTCTCGGTGGGCGACCTGGACGAACTGGTCGACCTCACCGGCGACCCGGAGATCTCGATTCGTACGCCTGCGGCTGCTGATCGAGCTAGCGCGCCGACGGTGACTCCGCGGTTGGACGGCGGGACGCCGCGCCAACACGCCGGCGGAGCGCCGCGCAACGGCAGAGTCTCGTGGCCGCGCGGGCGCGGCACGCCGGGCGCGCCCGAGTCGCGGACGTCAGCGGCCCTCGTACCGCGGCTCCCGCTTCTCCGCGAACGCGCGGGTGCCCTCCTTGGCGTCCGCGGTGCCGAAGATGGGGAGCCCGATCTCCAGCTCGACCTTGAGCGCCTCCTCCTCGGGGAGCCCCTCGGCGGCCTGCACGGACCGCTTGATCGCCTGCACCGCGAGTGGCCCGTTGCGCGCGATCCGCTCGGCGACGCGGTGTGCCTCCTCCAGCGCCTGACCGGTCGGCACGACCCGGTTGATCAGCCCGATCCGCTCAGCCTCGGCGGCGGGGATCGGCTCGCCGGTGAGCAGGATCTCCATCGCCCGCGCGTACCCGATCTGGCGCCGCAGCCGGACGGTGGACCCGCCGACGGGGAAGAGCCCACGGGTCACCTCGGCGAGGCCGAACATCGCGCTCTCACCCGCGATCCGGATGTCGGTGGCCTGGAGGATCTCGGTACCGCCGGCCACGGCGGGACCTTCGACGGCGGCGATCAGCGGCTTGGCGAGGCGGTGGCTGCGCAGCATCGCCTTCCACGCGATCCCGGTGTCCTCGCGGAGCGCTCGGCCGAACGAGTCGCCCTGCTGCGTGGCGTTGAGGGCCTTGAGGTCGGCGCCCGCGCAGAACACGCCACCGGCGCCGGTGAGGATGGCGACGCGGATCTCGGGGTCGGCGTCGATCTGGTCCCACGCCTCGGCCATCCGCACCAGCATCTCCGGCGAGAAGGCGTTGCGGGCCTCGGGTCGGTTCATCGTCACGATGGCGATGTGCCCGGTGCGCTCGACGAGCAGGTGCATCCTGCCTCCCTGGCTGACACGGTCAAGTTAGAACGTGTTCCTAATTCCACCACGGCGTCTCTTGACACGCTAGTTACCGGCTCGAAACACTGCCTGGGACTTTCCTGGAGCGTAACGAGAACGTGTTATCGAATCGTGCCGCTGCCGAGCGCGCCACCGAGCGAGGGAGGGTCCGTGGGAGAACTGGGCTTCTGGACCATCGCCGAACGCCACCCCGACCGGCTCGCGATCGTCGACGCCGCCGGTGGCCGCACCACGTTCGGCACCCTGTATCGCCAGGCCAACCAGCTGGCGCACGGCCTGCGCGCGGCCGGGCTCGGCACCGGCGACGTTGTCGCGACCGTCCTGCCGAACAGCGTCGAGGCTGTGGCGCTCACACTGGCCACGTCGCAGATCGGGCTGTACCTCGTCCCGGCCAACTACCACCTGACCGGCGGTGAGATCGCCTACGTGCTCGCCGACTCGGGCACGAAGGTGCTGGTCGCGCACGAGCGGTTCACACAGGCCGCGGAAGGCCTCGACATCGCGCAACGGTTTGCGGTGGGGCAGATAAACGGCTTCACGCCGTACTGGGAACTCCTCGACGGCCAACCCGAGTCGCTGCCGGCCGAGCGCACCGCGGGCGCGCTCATGACCTACACGTCCGGCACGACCGGCCGGCCGAAGGGCGTGCGGCGCGCGCTGTCGGGAATGGACCCGCACCAGGCGGGCGAGTTCGGCACGTTCCTGTTCCACGTGTACGGCATCCCGATGCTCGGTGACGGCGTCCACCTCGTCACCGCGCCGATGTACCACACGGCGGTGACCAACCACGTCACGGCGGCGCTCAACAGCGGGCACGCCGTCGTCCTGATGGACGGCTGGACGCCGGAGGGCATGCTGGCGCGGATCCACGAGCACCGCGTGACCAGTACCCACCTCGTCCCGACGATGTTCCACCGCATGCTGCGGCTCCCCGACGAGGAACGGGCGCGCTACGACGTGTCGTCGATGACGCACGCGGTGCACGGTGCCGCGCCGTGCCCCATCGCGACCAAGCGGGCGATGGTCGACTGGTGGGGCCCGGTGATCTACGAGTACTACGCGGCCAGCGAGGGCGGCGGCACGCTGGCAACTCCCGAGGACTTCGAGAAGAAGCCGGGGTCGGTGGGCAGGCCGTGGGCGATCAGCGAGATCGCCGTTACCGACGACGACGGCGTCCGGTTGCCGCCCGGCGAGCCCGGCACGGTCTGGATCAAGATGGGCGCCCAGACCTTCAAGTACCACGGCGACGAGGAGAAGACGCGGAACTCCTGGCGCGACGGCTTCTTCACGGTCGGCGACGCCGGCTACCTCGACGGCGACGGCTACCTGTACCTGTGCGACCGCAAGTCGGACATGATCATCGCCGGCGGGGTGAACATCTACCCGGCCGAGATCGAGGCCGTGCTGCTGCAGCACCCGGACGTCGCGGACTGCGCGGTGTTCGGCGTGCCCGACGACGACCTCGGCGAGCAGGTCAAGGCGGCCGTGGAGCCGATGCCCGGCACCGCAACCGACGACGCGCAGGCCGAGCGGCTGATCGCGTACTGCCGGGAGACGCTCGCCGGCTTCAAGTGCCCGCGCTCCGTCGACTTCCTGCCGGACTTCCCCCGCGACCCGATCGGGAAGGTCCACAAGCGACGGCTCCGTGATCCGTACTGGGCGGGCCGCGACCGCCAGATCTAAGGGGAGGCACCGGTGGAGTACAACCTGGCGGACCTGTTCGAGAGCGTCGTCGACACCGTGCCCGAACGCGAGGCGCTGGTCTGCGGCGACCGGCGCCTCACCTTCGCCGAGCTGGAGGCGCGTGCCAACCGGCTCGCACACCATCTGGCGGCGAACGGCGTCGGCCCCGGCGACCACGTCGGCGTGCAGCTCTACAACGGCCCCGAGTACGTCGAGACGATGCTCGCCTGTCTCAAGCTGCGCGCGGTCCCGGTGAACATCAACTACCGGTACGTCGCGGCGGAACTCGCCTACCTCTACGGCGACGCCGACCTGGTGGCGCTCGTGCACGACCCCGAGTTCACCGAGCGCGTGGCCGAGGCCCGCACGCCGGCGATGCGCCATGCGCTGGTCGCCGGACCGGAGTACGAGAAGGCGCTCGACGAGGCATCGCCCGACCGCGACTTCGGCCCGCGCTCGGCCGACGACCACTACATCATCTACACCGGCGGCACGACCGGCATGCCCAAGGGCGTCGTGTGGCGGCACGAGGACCTGTTCTTCGCCGGCATGGGCGGCGGCGACCCGGTCGGCGAGCCGGTGAAGACGCCGGAGGAGCTGGCCGAACGCGTCGCCACGTCGTACCCGCTCGTGATGTTCCCGGTGGCGCCGCTCATGCACGGCGCCGCGCAGCTCGCCACGTTCATCGGCTGGTTCGGCGGGCGCAAGGTCGTGCTGGTGCGCAAGTTCGACGCGGCCGACGTCGTGCGGGCGATCGCCGACGAGAAGGTCAACGCCGCCAACATCGTCGGGGACGCGATGGCGCGCCCGATCGCCGAGGCGCTCGCGGGCCCGCTCAAGGGCGCGGACACGTCCACGCTGTTCGCGATCAGCTCGGCCGGGGCGATCCTGTCCGCCAGCGTCAAGGAACAGCTCAAGGCACTGCTGCCGAACACGATCCTGCTGGACAACTTCGGCGCGACCGAGTCGGGGTTCAACGGCACCGGCGTCGAGGGGTCGAGCCCGGAGGCAGGGCTGCGGTTCACCGTCAACGCGCGCACCGCCGTCCTCGACGACTCGCTGAAGCCGGTCCAGCCCGGCTCCGGCGTGATCGGCCACGTGGCGCAGCGCGGGCACGTGCCGCTCGGCTACTACAAGGACCCGGAGAAGTCGGCGAAGGTGTTCGTCGAGATCGACGGCGAACGCTGGGTGCTCCTCGGCGACCTGGCGACGGTCGAGGAGGACGGCGCGGTGCGGGTGCTCGGCCGCGGCGCGGTGTGCATCAACTCCGGCGGCGAGAAGATCTTCCCGGAGGAGATCGAGGCCGTCCTCAAGGCGCACCCGGCCGTGTTCGACGCGGTCGTGGCGGGCGTGCCGGACGAGCGGTACGGGCAGCGGGTCGCGGCCGTGGTCCAGCTTCGCCCTGGAGTCGAGGCGGTGGACGGCGACCTCGACGAGCACTGCCGCGAACGGCTGTCCGGCTACAAGGTGCCGCGCGCGTACGTCGTCGTCGACGAGGTCCGCCGCTCGCCGAGCGGCAAGCCCGACTACCGCTGGGCCCAGCAGACCGCGGCCACCTGACCGCCGAGTCTCGGATTTTTGGGGGTTCCGAGCGCCGCTCGACCCTCAAAAATCCGAAACTCGCGGGAGGGCGGCGGCCAACCGAGTAGAACGCGTTCTAGGAGGCGGCACGATGGCGATATCCCTCAAGCCCCACCGCGACAAGGTCGGCCTGGCCGACGGCGCGCTTGTCATCGACGGTGAGAAGCGGTCCGCCCAGGACGGTGGCGCGTGGACGCACGTCCATCCGGCGACCGGGGAGGACATCGGGCAGTTCCCGGTGGCCGGCCCGGCCGATGTGGACGCCGCCGTGCGAGCCGCCCGCCGGGCGTTCGACGAGGGGACGTGGCCGCGGTCGCGGGCGAGCGAGAAGATCCGCGTGCTGCGCCGGGCGGCCGACCTCGTGCGGGAGCACGCCGACGAGCTGAGCGCCCTGATCGCGCTGGACAACGGCGTCCCGCTGACGTTCGCGCAGATCTACGCCACGTCGCCGGGCTGCGTCGCGGACGTGTTCGACCACCACGCCGGCTGGGTCGACAAGATCGCGGGGGAGACGCTCCCGCCGTACCAGGGCGGCGACCACCTGGTGATGACGCTGCGCGAGCCGGTCGGCGTGGTCGCCGCGATCGTGCCGTGGAACCTGCCGCTGCTGCTCACCGCGCAGAAGGTGGCGCCCGCGCTGGCCACCGGGTGCACGGTGGTGCTCAAGCCGTCGGAGTACGCGACCTTCGCGGTGCTGCGCCTGGTCGACCTGCTGGTCGAGGCGGGGCTGCCGCCCGGCGTGCTCAACGTGGTCACCGGCCCCGGGGAGCCGACCGGCGAGGCGCTGATCACCCATCCGCTGATCGACAAGGTCAGCTTCACGGGCAGCCGCGCGGTCGGGAGGCGCGTGCTGGCGGCGGCGTCCGACGGGATCAAGCGGGTGGCGCTGGAGCTGGGCGGCAAGAGCCCGTCGATCGTGTTCCCGGACGCGCCGAGCGTGGAGGGCGCCGCCGCGACGACGATGGGCATGGTGACGCTCGGGCTCTCCGGCCAGGCGTGCGTGGCGCACACGCGGGCGCTGGTGCACCGCGACGTCTACGACACGTTCCTCGCCACCGCGCAGATGATGGCCGGACTGGTCAGCTACGGCGACCCGTTCGAGCCGACCACCACCGCGGCGCCGCTGATCAACGGCCGGCAGCTGGACCGGGTGCTGGGCTACATCGCCCAAGGCGCCGACGAGGGCGCGCGGCTCGTCTGCGGCGGCGAACGACTCGACGGCGAACTCGGCGCGGGCAACTTCGTCGCGCCGACGCTGTTCGCCGACGTCGACAACAGCATGACGATCGCCCGCGAGGAGATCTTCGGCCCGGTGCTCGCCGTCGTGCCGTTCACCGACGAGGACGAGGCCGTGCGGCTCGCCAACGACACCGAGTACGGCCTGGGCGCCACCGTCTGGACCAACGACGTCCGGCGGGCGATGCGCGTGGCGAAGCGGGTACGCGCCGGCACGTTCGGGATCAACGGCTACCAGCTGGAGCCGCACGCCCCGTTCGGCGGCTACGGCCAGTCGGGCCTCGGCCGCGAGGGCGGCCGCGCCTCGGTGGAGAGCTACACCGAACTCAAGACCGTACTGATGCCGCTGACCGACGATCCGATGTGAACAGCCACCGTTCTTGACGGGAGCAAGTTCTCGTATTAGAACGTGTTCTAGCTAACCCTGACGAAGGGGGCACACCGTGAGCGAGCGGAGCGAGCGAACCGATCGAACACAGTGCGCCGCGAACGCGGCCACCGAGCGCAGCGAGGTGTGCCCGTGAGAGCGCTGGACGGCAAGGTAGCGCTGGTCACCGGCGCTGGCAATGGTCTGGGCCGCGCCGAGGCGCTGGCGCTCGCCGGAGCGGGTGCCCGGCTGGTGCTCAACGATCTCGCGCGCGACCCCCTCGAAGCGCTGGCCGACGAGATCCCAGGGGCACGGACGGTCGCCGGAGACATCGCCGAGTACGCCACGGCCGAGCAGCTGCTGAGAACCGCGCTGGACAGCTTCGGCGGGCTGGACATCGTCGTGAACAACGCGGGTTTCCTGCGCGACCGCATGGTGTTCTCGATGTCCGAGCAGGAGTGGGACGACGTGATCCGCGTGCACCTGCGCGGCCACTTCACCACCACCCGCGTCGCCACGGCGCACTGGCGCGCGGCCAGCAAGGCCGCCGGCGGCCCGGTCTACGGGCGCATCGTCAACACCGCCTCGGAGGCGTTCCTCATCGGCTCGGAGGGGCAGCCGAACTACGCCGCGGCCAAGGCCGGGATCGCCGCCCTCACCGTGGCCACCGCCCGGGGCTGCAAGAGGTACGGCGTGCGCGCCAACGCGATCTGCCCGCGCGCCCGCACCGCGATGACCGCGCAGGTCTTCGGCCCCCCGCCCGACGGCCCCGACCCGCTCGCTCCCGAGCGTGTCGCGCCGCTGGTCACGTACCTGGCCTCGCCCGCCGCGGACGGGATCACCGGCCAGGTGTTCGTCGTCCACGGCGGCACCGTCCTGGTGATGGCGCCGCCTCGGGTGGACAAGCGGTTCGACGCCAGCGGCGAGACCTGGACCCACGAAGACCTGGAAACCGCCCTGGGAACGCACTTCAACAACGGCGCACCCCGCGCCGGATTCTCCTGCGAGGAGACGATCGCGCACGCCTGACGCCCGCACCCTGAAGGAGGTACGCGAGATGGCCGCTCCACACATCGACCTCTACGACCCTGGCGTGTACGAGCGCGCCTTGCCGTTCGAGGCCTTCGCCTACCTCCGCCGCGAGGCGCCCGTGTTCTGGAACCCGGAACCCGACGGACCCGGCTTCTGGGCGCTGACCCGCTACGCCGACGTGGTCGCCGTGTCGCGGGACGCCGCCACGTTCTCGTCCTACCTTGGCACCGCCCTGCTCAACGACCGCGACGAAGACTCGCTCAACGCGCAGCGCCTGATGATGCTCAACCAGGACCCGCCCGACCACACCCGCCTGCGCAGCCTTGTCAACCGTGGCTTCACCCCGCGGATGATCGCCAAGCTGGAGCAGCGGACCCGCGATCTCTGCAACGAGCTCGTCGACGACCTGGAGGCGAAGGGCACCAGCGACTTCGTCCACGACGTGGCCGCGCAGCTGCCGCTGGTGGTCATCGCCGACATGCTCGGCGCGCACCAGACCGACCGGGAGAAGATCTTCGAGTGGTCGAACCGCATGATCGGCTTCGACGACCCCGAGTTCCAGACCTCCTACGAGGACGGCCAGGCCGCGGCCATCGAGATCTTCGCCTACGCCAACGAACTGGGCCGCCAGCGCAAGGAGGTCCCGGCCGACGACATCGTCACGAAGCTGCTCCAGCCGGACGTCAACGGCGACGTGCTGTCCGAGATGGAGTTCGACCTGTTCTTCGTGCTGCTCGCCGTTGCCGGCAACGAGACCACCCGCAACGCCGCCTCGGGCGGGATGCTCGCGTTCCTGGAGCACCCCGACCAGTGGCAGCGACTCCGCGAGGACCGCTCGCTGTTGCCGAGCGCCGTCGAGGAGGTCCTGCGGTGGGCCACCCCGGTGATGCAGTTCCGCCGCACCCCCACCCGTGACGTGGTGATCCACGACCAGAAGATCAGGGCCGGCGAGAAGGTGATCCTCTACTACTGCTCGGCCAACCGCGACGAGACCGTCTTCACCGACCCGGAGCGGTTCGACATCGGCCGCGACCCCAACCCGCACATCGCGTTCGGCGGCGGCGGCCCGCACTTCTGCCTCGGCACCCACCTCGCCCGGCTGGAGCTGCGGCTGCTGTTCGAGACGCTGCTCGACCGGGTCCCCGACCTGGAGCTGGCCGGACCCGTGCGGCGGCTGCGGTCGAACTTCATCAACGGCATCAAGGAGATGGCGGTCCGGTGCGCGTGAAGACCCGCCTGTCCGGCGACGAGACCGACGCACTGCTCGCCGAGGGCGCCAAGCTGCAGCTGGCCACGATCAACCCGGACGGCACACCGCACCTCGTGACGATGTTCTACGCGATCGTCGACGACCGCATCGCCTTCTGGACCTACCGCACGTCCCAGAAGGCCATGAACCTGGCGCGCGACCCGCGGGTGACGTGCCTGGTGGAGACCGGCGACGACTACTTCTCGCTGCGCGGCGTCCAGGTGAGCGGCCTGGTGCGGATCACCGACGACCCGGCCGAGGTCACCGCGATCGGCACCGCCGTGGTCGCCCGCTCGATGGGCCTGCCCGCCGAGCACCTCGACGGGTACGTGGCGCACACCGCGCCGAAGCGCCGCGGGTACCTCGTGGAGCCGGTGCGCACGGTCTCCTGGGACCACAGAAAGCTGGCACAACCGTGAACACCGTCGAGGTCGACCCGGACGTCTGCGAAGCCTACGGGCGGTGCGTCGCCACCGCTCCGGGCGTGTTCGCCCTGGACGACGAGGACATCCTGCACATCAGCCAGCCCGATCCGGACCAGCTTGAGCGGGTCCGGATCGCGGTCCGGCTCTGCCCCAAGCTCGCCCTGACCCTGCACGAGAACTGACCCTGGTTGCGGTTCATCTGCGCCCGTCAGCGTCGCAGCTGAACCGCACCCAACGAACGTAGTAGGAGGTGGCCATCGTGCGTGCCGCGGTGCTCAATGCGATCGGTGACGACAAGCTCGACATCCGCGACGACGTGACGACCGTCGACCTGGCTCCCGGCGAGGTCCGGATCCGGGTCCGCGCGGCCGGGGTGTGCCACTCCGACCTGTCCGGGATGAACGGCACCCTGCCGTCGCTCACGCCGGGGATCCTCGGCCATGAGGCGTCCGGCGAGGTGGTGGAGGTGAGCGACGGCGTCCGCGACCTGGTCGTGGGCGACCGCGTGATCCTGAGCTGGGTGCCGCCGTGCGGCAGCTGCCCGGCGTGCCGGCGCGGCCAGCCGCACCTGTGCATCGTCCACGTCATGCAGGCGTACGCGCGGCCGCGGTTCGCCGTCGCCGGCACGCCCGCGTTCGGCATGGCCGGCTGCGGCACGTTCGCCGAGGAGCTGGTGGTGCCGCAGGAAGGCGCGGTGAAGATCCCCGCCGACACGCCGTTCGAGGTGGCGGCGCTGATCGGCTGCGGCGTCACCACGGGCGTCGGCGCCGTGATCAACACCGCCCGCGTCGAGCCGGGGTCCAGCGTCGTCGTGATCGGCTGCGGCGGCGTCGGCGTGGCCGCGCTGCAGGGCGCCCGGCTGTCCGGCGCGTCGGTGATCGTCGGCGTCGACCCGGTGCCGGCCAAGCACGCGCTCGCCAGGCAGTTCGGTGCCACGCACACCGCCACGCCCGACGAGCTGCCCGGCGTCACCGCCGAGCTGACCGGCGGCGAGGGCTTCGACTACGCGCTCGAGGTCGTCGGCGCGGCGGCCACGATCCGTTCCGCCTGGCAGGCCACGCGCCGCGGCGGCACCGTGGTCGTCGTCGGCGTCGGGGGCATGGATGCCAAGGTCGAGTTCAGCGCGTTCGAGCTGGTCTTCGACGGTAAGGCGCTGCTCGGCTCGCTGTACGGGTCGGCCGACGTCCGCCGCGAGTACCACCGGCTGCTGGGGCTGTGGCGGGCCGGGCGGCTCGACCTGGAGGGCATGATCAGCCGGCGGCTCGGCCTCGACGACGTCAACGACGCGCTGGACGCTCTGAAGGGCGGCGAGGTCGTCCGCCAGGTGATCCTGTTCGACTGATTTTGGGTGGGATCGGCGACCGGTAGTCGCCGATCCCACCCAAAAACCGTGGGTTCCCGCCGGGCGTGAGCGCGGGCTGGATACGGTGTGTCCATGAGCATGCGATCGCGGGTGCGGGCCGGGTTCCGGAAGTTCTTGGAGAAGCCGGGGACCACCGTCAACGTGAACCCGCTGAAGGCGATCCTTCCCGCGGTGGCTGACCTGGAGGAACGCTTCACGGCGCTGTCCGACGAGGAGCTGACCGCGGCCGCCGTGGCGCTGCGGGAAGGCGGCGGCGACCTCACCGACGCCGACGACCTCGCGGAGCTGCTCGCGCTGGCCCGCGAGGCGGCGCGCCGTGGCCTCGACGAGCGGCCGTTCGACGTGCAGCTGCTCGGCTCGCTCGCCATGCTTCACGGCCACGTCACCCAGATGGCCACCGGTGAGGGCAAGACGCTGTCCGCCGCGCTGGCGTGCTTCGGGTTCGCGGTGCGGGGCGAGCGGGTGCACGTGCTCACCGTCAACGACTACCTGGCCCGCCGCGACGCCGAGTGGATGGAGCCGGTCTACACCCGCCTCGGCATGACCGCGGGCTGGGTCACCGAGCTGTCGACGCCTGAGGAGCGGCGCGCCGCCTACGCGTGCGACGTCACGTACGTGTCGGTGAGCGAGGCCGGCTTCGACTACCTCCGCGACCAGCTCGCGCTGTCCGAGGACGAGATCGTGCAGCAGCCATTCGCCACGGTCCTCGTGGACGAGGCCGACTCGATCCTCATCGACGAGGCCCGCGTGCCGCTGGTGCTGGCTGGCGCGGTCGCCGACCTGGCCGACCCGACGAAGGCCGCCGCCGAGGTGGTCCGCGGGCTGCGTCCCCGCCAGCACTACCGGGCCGGCGCCGACAAGCGCAGCGTCCAGCTCACCGAGGCCGGCCTGACCAGGGTGGAGAAGGCGCTCGGCGGCATCAACCTGTACGAGGCGGAGCACCTCACCGAGCTGACCAGCGTCAACGTCGCCCTCTACGCCGAGGCGCTGCTGCAGCGCGACATCGACTACATCGTGCGCGACGGCAAGGTCGAGCTGGTCGACGAGTTCCGCGGCCGGGTCGCGCAGCGCCGCCGCTGGCCGGACGGGCTGCAGGCCGCGGTCGAGGCGAAGGAGGGCCTGGCGGCCACCGCCGAGGGCGAGATCCTCGGCACGCTCACCGTCCAGTCGCTGATCCGGCTCTACCCGAAGTCGTGCGGCATGACCGCCACCGGCGTGCTCGTCGGCGAGCAGCTCCGCGAGTTCTACGACCTCGAGGTCGCCGTCGTCGCCGAGAACGAGCCGTGCATCCGCGTCGACGAGCACGACCGCGTCTACGGCGACCGGGCAGCCAAGGAGAAGGCGCTCGTTGCCGAGACGGTCGTCGCGCACGAGAAGGGCCGCCCCGTCCTCATCGGCACCCTGGACGTCGCCGAGTCGGAGCGGATCGCCGCCGCGCTCGGCGACGCCGGCGTCGAGTGCAGGGTGCTCAACGCGAAGAACGACGAGGAAGAGGCGGCGATCATCGCCGAGGCCGGCATGTACGGCGGGGTGACGGTCTCCACCCAGATGGCGGGTCGTGGCGTCGACATCCGGCTCGGTGGCAGCGACGAGGCCGACCGTGACCGCGTGGCGAAGCTCGGCGGCCTGTACGTACTCGGCAGCGGCCGGCACGACAGCCGCCGCGTTGACGACCAGCTGCGTGGCCGGTCGGGCCGCCAGGGTGACCCCGGCGGCTCGGTGTTCTACGTCAGCCTGGAGGACGACCTGATCGCCCAGCACGGTGACAAGGGCATCGGCGGCGGCGTGAAGCCGGAGCCGGACGGGCGCCTCACCGACAAGAGCATCGACGCCGCGATCGAGCACGCGCAGCGCGTCAGCGAGGGCATCAACTTCGAGATCCACCGCAACACCTGGCGGTACAGCCTCGTCGTGGAGCGCCAGCGCCGGGCGCTCGCCGAGCGGCGGGAGGCGCTGCTCACCACCGACGCCGCCGGAAAGCTGCTCGCCAAGCGCAGCGAGGACCGGTGGAACGAGGTCGTGGAGGAGGTGGGGGAGGAGGCCGCGCAGCGCGCCGCCCGCCTCATCGCCCTGCACCACCTGGACCGCTGCTGGGCCGAACACCTCGCGTTCCTCGCCGACATGCGGGAAGGCGTGCACCTGCGGGCGCTCGGCCGGCTCGACCCGCTCGACGAGTTCCACCGTGCCGCGGTGCCGGCGTTCGCAGAGTTGCTCACCGAGGTCGACGACCGTGCGGTGGAGACGTTCGCAGAGGTGAAGATCGACGGTCCCGACTGGGACCTGGAGGACGCCGGGCTCGTGCGGCCGACGGCGACCTGGACGTACCTGGTGCACGACAACCCGTTCGGCACCGAGCTGGAGCGGTTCTTCAGCGCCGCGGCGAAGGCGGCGCTCGGCCGGCGCTGACGCGCCGGCTGCGGTCGCTATTGTTCATCACTTGCACGGCGTGAACTGTCGGGGAAATGGCTGCATCGGCTGTCCGGTTTGGGCGCCACTTCCGGAACAGTCCGGTTCGGGGAGGGCGAGGCGGCAGCGGCGAGGCGGCAGCGGCGAGGCGGCGCGAGGGGCTGACGGGCGTGCTGGCCAGCCCCTGCTTCTCGCCGGCCAGCCGGTCGTAACGAATAGAAGACTTTCGGGTTTGGTGAGATCAGCGAGCCAGGTTCCCTCTTGAACGTCAGTGGAGGCGATGCTGAAGCCTCGGAATAGAACGCAGCTGCGGTTGGATTGCGGAGCGGAGCTCCACAATCCAACCGCACTCGGGTCTAGCTGGTCGCGCGCTGCTTGCGTGCCGGCTTGGCGCAGGCGTTGCCGAGGTCGACGCTCTGGCCCCGGTCGACGATCACCTGGCGTACCGAGACGAGCTTGCCGTTCGGCTTCTCGCAGGTGAGCGTCCACGACTCCTTGACGCCGATCAGCGGCGGAACCGGGTTCTCGAACGTCACCTTGCCGTTCGACCAGTCGTCGTACGGTGCGCCGTCGACCTGGTCGTAGTTGACGACGATGGCCCGGTACTCGCCCGGCAGCGGGTCGATCAGCGCGGCGTCCTCGGTGGTGTCACCGAAGGTCGCCGACTGGCCGACGATCTTGTTCTCGCTGTTGACGATGTACAGGTCCCAGTCGCTCTCGGCGTTGCCCCACTCGATGTGGACGTTCGCCTTGCCGTTGTCGACCTCGGGCTGCCCCTTGATCGTGAACGGGATCGACTCGTGCGGGCCGTCGAGCGGGTTCGACTCGGTGTTCTCGCCCGGCTGCCCGTCCGGGTTGGCGAACGCGATCGGAGCCTGCGGCTTGGCCACAGGCTTGCGGCCGAACCGTCCGGCGACGTACGGGCGGGTCGACGGGTTGAGCGCCCAGCTGAACCGGCCGCCGGGCGCCTTGAGTGTCGTCGTGAGCACGTCCGTGTACAGGATCGGGTCGCCCACGGTGCCGTCCGGCGCGATCACCGGCGACGTCGGCGTCTGGAACTCCTTGCGGACCCGCAGCTTCCAGTCCTTCGGCGCCGAGCCGGTGACGGTGGCGTGGTGCGCGGCGTTCGCGGTGGACTCGGCCATCGCGTAGTACGCCTCGCGGTTGCCGCCCTTGCCTGCGCCGGCCGCGCCGCCGAGCCCGAGGTACTCGTTGACGACACCGGTCTCGAACGGCGGGTGGAACTCCGTCGGGCCGATCTCGAACGTGTACGCGAGGCCGCCGGTGACCCAGAAGCTCCAGTCCTCGGTGGAGCCGGAGGTGTCGTAGAGCTGCCAGCCGGCCTGGTTCTCGTACCCGTTGTGGCTCGCCATCTTGGCGCCGAGCGCCTTGGCGAGCGGCTCGTCCAGCGGCGGGCGGGTGTCGAGGATGCTCGGCGCGCGCAGCACCAGGTTCGAGTAGGTGTGGTTGGTGATGAGGTTCGTGACCTGCCGCCGCTGGATCAGCGCCCGCACGGCCTTGACCTCGGGCTCGGAGAACGGCGCCGATCCGCGGTAGGTGTCGCTGGCCTGGTTGGTGCTTGCGCCGGGTCCGCCCCAGAAGCCGCCGTAGTTGCGGTTGAGGTCGACGCCGCGGGTACGCCCACCGGGGTTGTCGGCACACACCCCAACCCGGTCCTCCGGCGGCGCATCCAGCGTCTGGCAGTTCTTGCGCTTCATCTCGTAGTCGAACTTGCTGAAGTCGCCCAGCGGCACGGCCTCACGCGACACCGTGAACCCGTCCGGGTTGACCAGCGGCACGACGATCGTGCGGGTGGTGTCCACCAGGCGCGACGTCCGGCGGTTCTGCTTGTAGTTCTTGACCAGGTCGTACGCCCATTCGAGGGTGTGCTCGCCGGACGGCCACTCGCGGGCGTGGTGCACGCCCATCATGAAGAACACGGGCTTGCCGTCGTTGAGGTTCTTCACGTTGGAGGTGATCTCCAGGCCGTCGATGGAGCGCCCGTCGACGGTCTTCTCCGACAGCGTGATCTGCTTGGCCAGCCACGGGTTGGTGCGGGCCAGCTCCTTCATCTCGTACTGGTAGTCGGCGAGACGCCGGTACGTGGTGCGGCCGCTCGGCAACTTCGACGGCGCGGCCTTGGCGGCGAACGCGGCGTCGGCGGCGCGGTTGGCGGCGATCCGCTTGCGCAGGTCGGGGATCTTCACCGCGTACGTGAAGCCGGCCTTGCGGATCTTGTCCACGTCGGCCTGGCCGTGCAGCACGACCTCCATCGTGGTGGCGGTCGCGGCCTCGGTCAGGTCGAGGTCGAGGGCCTGAAGCCGGCGCTTGGCGGCGCGGTCGGCGGTGCGCACCTGCACGACCTGCGTGGCGCCGGCGACCGGCGTCGTGCTGACGCCGACGAAGCCGATGCCGTAGTTCACGGACGTCGCGTCGCCGGCGTACCGGCAACCCTGGACCACGAGCTTCTGGCCCTTGGTGACGAAGCCCTCGGCCAGCTCGTCGCTGCGGAAACCGGACGAGCCGGCGACGGCGCGGCCGGTGGCCTGGTCGAACACGGCGACGTCCCAGTCGCCGCCGCCCGTCAGGCGGACCCGGACCAGCCCGGTCTCGGTGGATTCGACGGTGCGGCTCGCGACGCCGGACACCGCGCCGGCCGGCTCGGCGAAGCAGTTACGCGCGACGGCCTTGTCGGCCTCGAAGGTGGGCGGCGGATCGGCGTCCACGGCGGGCGAGGCGATGAGCAGACCGCCGCCGACGAGCGCGAGCGCGGTCGCAGCGGCGGTCTTCGCCCGCGTTGACAGGCCGCCGTTGGCCGGTGCTAGGGAGTCCGGTGGGCGCAACGTTCTCTCCATTCAACGCGGGCGCCCCGGGGCAGGCAGCCCCCGTGGAGGACGCTCCGCGACCGCGGGCACCGTACACCGGATTACACCCCGTTCGTCTCTGTTGATGCCATAAAGATGCAGGCTGGCACCTGTTCGTCCGCATCTGCGGCGGTCTGGCCAACTGTGTTCTGTCGCCTTCTGCAACCGGTCGGCTGCGGAGGCGTCGAGGTGCGTCGCGAGACCGGCTGATACATTGCAATCCGATCGGATTGCGAAACAGAAGGGTTGCCGGTGCCGAAGGTCGTCGACCACGAGCAGCGCCGGCACGCCATCGCCGAAGCCGTGTGGCGCCTCGCCGCCGCGAGCGGGCTGGAGGCTGTCAGCCTGGCCGAGATCGCTGCCGAGGCCGGGGTGTCCAAGGGGCACGTCCAGCACTACTTCGCCAACCGCGACGAACTCCTGCGCTACGCCGCCGGACGCGCGGGCGAACGCCGCTGCACCCGCATCCTCGGCCACCTGCCGGACCCGCTGACCCCGGTCGACCTCCTCCGCGCCGTACTTGCCGCGTTCCTGCCCACCGACGCCGCCAGCCGGACCGACGCCCTGCTGGAGAACGCGTTCCTGATCCGGGCCGTCACCGACGAGCGTCTCGCCGCCGACCTGCTCAGCGTCCACCGGCAGACCCTCGGTGCGCTCCAGCGACTCCTGGCCGACGCGCAGGACGCCGGCCAACTGCGGGCCGATCTGGACCCGGCCGTCGAAGCGCCGCGCCTGCTCGCCCTCACCACCGGGCTCGCCACCCACCTGCTCCTCGGACACCAGGACACCGGCGCCGCCCTCGCCACCCTCGACCGCGCGCTCGACCAGCTACGCACCACCACGGAGGCAGCACGATGACCCGGTTCGACGCCGACACCGCCCTCACCGCCGCGGGCGACGGGCGATGGCACGCCGACATCACCGACGCCTGGAACGGCCTCGAAGGCAGGCCGAACGGCGGCTACCTCTTCGCCACCGCCCTCGCCGCTCTCAGCAGGAGCCTCGACGGGCGGCAGCCGCTCACCGTCACGGGTCACTTCCTGCGCCCCGGCTCGGTCGGCAAGGCGGAGATCGACGTCGACGTGGTGCGCACCGGCCGCCTGATCAGCACCGCGACCGCGTCCCTGTGCCAGGACGGTACCGAGCGGCTGCGGCTCCTCGCGGGCTACACCACGGGCAACGCGCCCGGCGAGCACGGCTTCTCGGCCGCGCCGCCGCAGATCCCCGGACCCGACGACTGCGTCACGCTCCCGTCCCCACCGGACGTCGCCGCGAGCATCGCGCACCGCTTCGACTACCGGGTCACACCGACCTCACGGTGGGTCCGTGGCGCCAAGTCCGAGACCGCGCAGCTCGACGCGTGGATCCGGTTCGCCGACGGCCGCCCGATCGACCTCGCCGCGCTGCCGCTCGTCGTCGACGCGTTCCCCCCGGTGATCTACGAGGTCGCGGACGGCGTCGTGGTGCCCACCGTCGAACTCACCGTCCACTTCCGGCAGCCGCCCGCCGACGGGTGGCTCCAGGCACGGGTCCGCAGCCGCGCGCTGATCGCCGGCATGATCGAGGAGGACGTCGACCTCTGGGACGCCGAAGGGCAGCTGGTCGCGATGTCCCGCCAGCTCGCCGTCGTCCAGCCGATCGGCTGACGGCGCCGTGGCGGACCTCTGGACCCGCACCGGCGGCCGGCCGGGCCCCACGCTGCTCCTGCTGCACGGGCTCGGCGCCACGAGCGAGGTCTGGGACGGCCTGACCTCCCATGCCGAGAGGCACTGGCCGGGCCGCTGGATCGCGCCCGACCTGCCCGGCCACGGGCGCTCCGCGCCACTGCCCCGGTACACGTTCGGCGACCTGGCCGCCGCCCTCGCCGGCCTGGTCGACAGCCAGACCACGATCCTCGGCCACTCGCTCGGCGGCGTGCTCGCACTCGAACTCGCCGCCGGGCGGCACGGGCCGGCACCGGTCGCGGTGGTCGGCGTCGGCATCAAGATCCACTGGACCATCGACGAGCTGGACCGCGCCGCCGCGCTCGCCCGCCGCCCGGTCGCCACGTTCCCCACCGAGGACGCCGCGATCGAACGCCACCTCAAGGTCGCCGGCCTCACCGGGTTGATTCCCACTGACGATCCGCGTGCGGCCGCCGGTGTCCGCCGCGACGTCGAGGGCTGGCGGCTCGCCCTCGACCCTGCCGCGTTCGGCGTCGGCGCTCCCGACATGCCCGAACTACTCGCCGCCGCACGCTGCCCGGTCCGACTCGCCGCCGGTGACGGCGACCACATGGTCGACCCGGACCGCCTCCGCGCCCTCGACCCGGACGCCGCCGTACTGCCCGGCACCGGCCACAACGCGCACGTCGAGAACCCGGCCATCGTCGGTCGGCTAGTCCCCGCATGGCAGGATTCAGCAGACGGGCTCAGCTGACTACGAAGGAGGCCCGGTGACACTCCGATCCGGGTCGGCCCGGTGACCGTGCGGACGCCCAACGACGCGCAGGTGAGCAACCGGGTGCTCACCCTGCCGAACGCGCTGAGCCTGCTCCGGCTCCTCGGCGTGCCCCTCTTCCTCTGGCTCATCCTCGGCCCCGAGGCCGACCTTCTCGCCGTCGCCGTCCTCATTTTCAGCGGCTTCTCCGACTGGCTCGACGGGCGGCTCGCTCGCGCCTGGGGCCAGGTCAGCCGGGTCGGGCAGCTCCTCGATCCGCTCGCCGACCGCCTCTACATCGTGGCCACCGTGGCCGCGTTCCTGATCCGCGGCATCATCCCCTGGTGGCTCGCCGTAGCGCTCGTCGGGCGCGACGTCGTCCTCGCGTTCACCCTTCCCGTCCTGCGCCACTACGGGTACGGCCCGCTGCCCGTGCACTTCCTCGGCAAGGCCGCCACCTTCAACCTCCTCGTCGGTTTCCCGCTCCTCCTGCTGTCCGAGGTGGACGGTTTCACGGCCGTGGCGCCGTTCGCCTGGGCGTTCACGATCTGGGGCAGCACCCTCTACTGCTGGGCCGGCCTGCTCTACCTCGTCCAGTTGGCCACCCTGATCCGCGCCGACCACCGGGAGGTGTCCGGATGAGCCAACCGCCGAAACCCCGGCCCACTCCGGCCAGCATCCTCCGCGGCCCGTGGCGCGGCGCCCCGCCCTCGCCCGGCCTGCAGATGCTCGCCGAGCTGATGAACAACCACCTCGACGCCGGGTACGCCGCCGCGGCCGAACGCAGGGAACGCGAGCAGCCGCCCGGCGCGACCGCGCGCAGGCTGCGGGTGCTGGCCACCGCGCTGACGCTCCTGCTGATCGGCGTCATCGTCGCCATCGCCTACCAGCAGGCCGTCGCCAAGGCCCCCGACAACGCTCGCGCCAAGGCCGAGCTCGTCGAGGACATCAAGCGGCGCTCCGCCGCCGCCGACAGCATGCAGCAGCAGGCCGACGGCCTCCGCGAACAGCTCGCGGCTGAACGCGAGGCCGCCCTCGCCGAAAGCGCCGCCGGCCAGCAGGCCGCACGCCAGCTCGACCAGCTGGAGACCGTCACCGGACTCGCCTCCGTCGAAGGCCCTGGTGTCGTCGTCAACGTCGGCGACGGGCCACCGCCGGTCGACCCCGTCACCGGCGAACCCACCGGCGAGCTCGACCTCGCCCGCGTGCTGGACCGCGACCTGCAGGAACTTGTCAACGCGCTGTGGCGGGCCGGCGCCGAGGCCGTCACGATCGACAACCAGCGGCTCACGCCCACGTCCACGATCCGCCTCGCAGGCGAGGCGATCCTCGTCGACCTGCGCCCGGTCAGCAGCCCGTACGAGATCAAGGCCGTCGGCGACGCCGACCAGCTGCACTCGCGGTTCACCGGCTCCAGCGTCGCCCGCCGATTCCGCGGCTACGTCCAGCGGTACAAGATGACGTTCGAGGTGGAGCGCGCCGACGAGCTGTCGCTGCCCGCCTCCGCCGGCACCCCGCTCACCTACGCCCACGCGCCCGGCGCCGCCGACGACCGCGACGAGGACACCCCGCTCCCAAGTGGGAGCCCGACGAAGCCCGTACCCTCACCCACCGGAGGTGGACGTTGATCCCCGCACTCGCGCTGATCGTCGGGATCGCGGCCGGGCTGCTCATCGAACCGAGCGTGCCGGCCGCGCTGGCGCCGTACCTGCCGATCGCGGTGGTCGCGGCCCTCGACGCGGTGTTCGGCGGGATCCGGGCCAGACTCGACGGCATCTTCGACGACAAGGTCTTCGTCGTCTCGTTCGTGTCGAACGTCCTCGTCGCCGGGCTGATCGTGTACCTCGGTGACAAGCTCGGCGTCGGCGGGCAGCTCTCCACCGGCGTCGTGGTCGTCCTCGGCGTCCGCATCTTCGGCAACGTCGCCGCCATCCGCCGACATGTGTTCCGCGCATGAGCACCGGCCGTCGTAAGCCGTCGCCTCGGCGCGAGCCGGATGCCGTCGATCCCGAGAGCCGGGCCACCTCGTCGGCGAGGCCCGACACCGAAGCCGCGCCCGAGGTCAAGGCCGCGCCCGATGGTGGCAATGTCGACGCCGCCGCTGAGGCTCGGCCGCCGGCCCAGCGCACGGCCGACCCTGGTCCGCGTGCACCGGGCGTGCCGGGCGCCGAGGCCGACGCGGCTCGGTCGGGTGCCGCTGGGCCGGGTGCCGTTGAGCCGGGTGCCGTTGGGCCGGAAGGCGCAGGGGCTGAGGTTGCTGAGCCGGGCCGGTGGCCGGGTGCCGCGGGGCTGAGGTTGCTGAGCCGGGTGCCGGTGAGGCTGGTGCCGTCGGGTCTCGGGCCGAACCGGTCGGCCCCAAGGCCGAGCCCGACGCGGAGGTCGCGCCTAAGGCGGAGATTGAGCCTGCGGGAGGCCGAGCAGGTTGAGCCTGAGCGCGGAGGTTGAGCCTAAGGCGGAGGTTGAGGCCGACGCGGGGGCCGAGGCGGAGGCGCAGGCTGAGTCTGGGCGGAAGCCCGGGGCCGAGCCGGTCGCCGATGAGCCCGTGGCTGCCGCGCAGCCGGTGAGGCCCGCCCGGAAGCGGCGCAGGACGGCGCGCCCGACGGTCCGGTCGGCGGTCGTGGTCGCGTTCCTGTGCGGGGTGCTCGGGTTCGCCCTCGCCGCGCAGCTACGCAGCAACGAGGGCGAGTCGCAGTTCGCGAACGCCAGGCAGAGTGACCTGGTCCGGATCCTCGACGAGCTGGACTCCCGCGAGGACCGCCTGCGCAGCGAGATCACCGACCTGGAGTTCCGCCGCGAGACGATCAGCTCGCGCGCGCAGGGTTCGGAGGCGTCGCTGGCCGACGCGCGCCGCCGTACCACTGAGCTGGGCATACTCGCCGGCACGGTCGCGGCCGAAGGCCCCGGCCTGATGATCACCCTGATCGAGAAGCCGGGGGAGCGGCTGGCGGCGTCCACGATCCTGGACACGGTCGAGGAGCTGCGCGGCGCCGGCGCCGAGGCGATGCAGATCGCCGGCAAGGAGGGCGTCGTGGTCCGCATCGGCGTCTCCACGTACTTCGCCGACAACGGGGACGAAGGCATCGAGGTGGACGGGAAGCGGATGGCCGGACCGTACGTGATCACGGTGATCGGCGACCCGCCGACGATGGAGAGCGCCCTGCGCATCCCGGGCGGCATCGTCGAGACCGTCGGCCAGGACGGCGGCGACGCGATGCTCGCCCAGAGCCGTACAGTGCGGATCAACGCGGTACGGGAACTCCGGGCGCCGAAGTTCGCCCGCCCGGCGTCGTGACACCCGGACAGGAGCCGGGCAGCACATCAGCGCAACGAGAGGACCGACGTGATCCCTGAGGACCTTCGCTACACCGCCGAGCACGAGTGGGTGCGCACCACCGGGGAGGGCACGGTGCGGATCGGCATCACCGACTTCGCCCAGGACTCGCTCGGCGACATCGTGTTCGTGCAGCTGCCCGAGCCCGGTACGGGAGTGCAGCCTGGCGACTCGCTCGGTGAGATCGAGTCGACCAAGAGCGTCTCGGACCTGTACGCGCCCCTCGCAGGCACCGTCGCGGCTCGCAACGACGCCCTGGAGGCCGAGCCGGAGCTGGTCAACAGCGACCCGTACGGCGACGGCTGGATCGTGGAGCTGACCCTCTCCGACGCCTCGGCCGTCGACGGGCTGCTCGACGCGAAGGGCTACGAGGAGCTCATCAGCCAGGGCTGAACCAGCAAGTCTTCGCCGTGGCACGCGCGCTGGACCGGTTCGGGCGGTACCGACGCGCGTGCCCGGTTGACCCTGTCTTCACGCGCTGACTAGGCTCGCCGGGTCAACCGTGAACCTGCGGTAGGCGTCGAGACTTTCCCGTGCCCTAGGGCACTAACATTGAGACTTCCACACGAACGCTTCCGGGAGGCGAAAGACCTTGATGGGTGCCCCGCCAGCCACTGTCCCGCCTCGAACCGTCGAGGTCGCGCACCACGGTGAGGCGCTGCGATGAACCGGCGCCCCGAGGACGACCTGCCCCCGCTCGACGCCACGTCGACGATGATCCTGGGCCAGATCGAGGACGTCGAGCCCGGTGAGTCCGGCGGCGGCGGCGATGTCGAGGGTGCCCGGCTCGCCGAGACTCTCCCGCCCGGCTCCGCGCTCCTCGTCGTGCGCCGCGGCCCGAACGCCGGCAGTCGATTCCTCCTCGACACCGACGTCACCACCGCCGGCCGTCACCCGGAGAGCGACATCTTCCTGGACGACGTCACGGTTTCCCGGCGCCACGCCGAGTTCCGTCGCGAGGCCGGTGTGTTCACCGTCCGCGACGTCGGCAGCCTCAACGGCACCTACGTCAACCGCGAGCGGGTCGAGTCGGCCACGCTGGCCAACGCCGACGAGGTGCAGATCGGCAAGTTCCGCCTGGTGTTCCTGTCCGGCCCGAAGCAGGCGGCGGAGGGGGTCGCGCCGTGAGTCAGGCCGGGGCCGCGGCCCGGGCCTTCATGAGCATCGGCGAGGTGCTCGCGCAGCTCCGGCCGGAGTTCCCGGACACGACCATCTCCAAGCTCCGCTTCCTGGAGTCGGAAGGGTTGGTCGAACCTGAACGCACCGCAGCGGGGTACCGCAAGTACTCGCGTGAGGACGTGGCGCGGCTGCGCTACGTCCTCACGGCGCAGCGCGACCACTACCTGCCGCTGCGCGTGATCCGGGAGCAGCTGGAGGCGCTCGACAACGGCACGCCGCCGACCAGCGCGGGCACCCCGTCCGACCGGCCGCCGCGTGCGCTCGTGTCGGCCGAGACGCTGCCCACCCCGGACGACTTCGCCCGCGACACCGCCAGCATGCGGCTGTCCCGTACCGAGCTGCTGGAGCAGGCCGGCGCCACCGAGGAGCAGCTGCGCCAGCTGGAGCAGTTCGGCCTGGTCGTGAAGCGGCCGGGCGGGTTCTACGACGCCGATGCCCTCGTGATCGCCGGCATCGTCGTCCAGATGGCGGCGTACGGGCTGGAGCCGCGGCACCTGCGGGCGTACCGGTCGGCCGCCGATCGCGAGGTGGGGCTGTTCGAGCAGGTCGTGGCGCCGTTGATTCGCCAGCGCGGCGCCGACGCGCAGGCCAGGGCCCAGGAGACGGTGCGCGAGCTGGCGGCGCTGTCCGTCCGGCTGCATGCCGCGCTGGTGCAGGCGGGCCTGCGCTCCACCCTCGGCGGCTGATTCCATACCCAGCGGTCGGCGCGCTCACGCAGCGCGCACCGTGTACGTTCGTGGGGAAGGATGTGCGGGACATCCCTCAACCGGGAAACGCCGTCCGCGGCGCTCCGGTCCAGGCGAGGACGGAGGCGTGGTGAAGGAGCTCAACGTTGTCGGCGTCCGGGTGGAGCTGCCGAACAACCAACCGATCGTCCTGCTGAAGGAGGCCGTCGGCGACCGCTACCTGCCGATCTGGATCGGCCCGGTCGAGGCCACGGCCATCGCGTTCGAGCAGCAGGGGGTGCGTCCGTCGCGGCCGCTCACCCACGACCTTCTCCGGGACGTTCTCAACGCGCTCCAGTCGCCGCTGCGCAAGGTGGAGATCGTCGAGCTGCGCGAGAACGTCTTCTACGCCGACCTGGTGATCGGCGACGGCGTCCGGGTCAGCTCCCGCCCGTCGGACGCCATCGCGCTGGCGCTGCGGGTCGGCGCCGCAATCTCGTGCGCGGAGGCCGTGCTCGACGAGGCCGGTATCGTCATCCCCGACGAGCAGGAGGACGAGGTCGAGAAGTTCCGCGAGTTCCTCGACACGATCTCTCCGGACGACTTTGCTGGGTCGTGATTGTCGGGATTATCCTGACATGTGACGTGAATTCTCTCGGTACGAGCAATGAGAGGCTCGACACGCCGCCGCCCAGCGTTGACCGGTGTTCACCGGGCTCTTACCGTTCGAAGGAACTCCCCGGACGGTCAACCGGGTCTGGCCAGGGTGTGGAGGTCTGATAGTGGTCGAGCGTGAGACTGCTGGTGATCTAGGCGGGCTGCCGCACACGGTCGGGCCCGAGCAGGGTGTGCTGTTCGGCGAGATGCTGGGCGCCGCCGCCGACACCCAGACCGGCTACCGTGGCCCCACCGCCTGCCACGCGGCCGGCATCACCTACCGCCAGCTCGACTACTGGGCGCGTACCGGCCTGGTCGAGCCGTCGATAAGGTCCGCGCACGGTTCGGGCAGCCAACGGCTCTACTCGTTCCGCGACATCCTCGTCCTGAAGATCGTCAAGCGACTTCTCGACGCCGGCGTCTCGCTGCAGAACATCCGGGTCGCCGTCGACCAGCTCCGCGCGCGCGGAGTCCACGACCTCGCCAAGATCACGCTGCTGTCGGACGGCACCACCGTCTACGAATGCACGTCGCCGGAGGAGGTCGTTGACCTGCTCCAGGGGGGACAGGGCGTCTTCGGCATCGCCGTCAGCGGCGCCTTCCGCGAGATCGAAGGCTCCCTCGCGGCGCTGCCCGGTGAGCGCGCCGACGGCACCGAGCACAGCCCCTCGACGATGTCCGCCGCCGACGAACTCGCCGCCCGCCGGGCCCGCCGCACCGGCTGACCCCGCCTGCTTCCGACTCGCCTCATCTGCCCCCATCTGCCTTCCCGCACCGGCCGCCCCGCACGCCGCGCCGCACCGCCTCCCGCCCGCTTCCGAACCGGACTGTTCCGGTAGTGGCGCCCAAACCGGGCGCGCGATGCAACCAAAACCCCGACAGTTGCGCGCCCCGCCGCGGTGAGGCGCGCCGGACGCCCAGGCGCGGTCGGGCTCGCGGGAACGCGATCGGTTTGCCCCGATGCGCCACACTCGGGACATGCGACGCCGGTTGCTCGTCCTCCTCGGTATCTGCACCCTGCTCGCCGGTGTCGCTAGTCGGCGGCCCCTTCCTCTGGACGCGCATCGCGTCGGGTGACCACGTCCACGAAACCGTCCAAGACGCGCCGTCCGCTCCCGTCGTGATCGTCTTCGGCGCCGAGCTGGCGCCCGGCGGCGAGCGGCCGAAGCCGTTCCTCGCGGGCCGGCTCGACGTGGCGGCCGAGCTGTTCAGGGCCGGCAAGGCGCGGGCGGTGCTGGTGTCCGGTGACGCGGGCGGGCGGTCCGGCGACGAGATCGCCGCGATGACGGCGTACCTGGTCGAGCGCGGCGTGGCGGCCGACCGCATCGCCACCGACCCGCATGGCCTCGACTCGTACGACACCTGCGCCCGCGCCGCCGAGGTCTACGGGATCAAGCGCGCGCTGCTCGTGAGCCAGGCGTTCCACCTGCCCCGTGCGGTCACGCTCTGCCGGAAGCAGGGCATCGACGCAGACGGCGTACACGCCCACTGCAACGATTGCCGCAAAGTCACGCTACGTAAGAACGCGCTCCGGGAAGTGGGCGCCGACGTCAAGGCCGTCGGGGACGTCGTCCGCGACCGCCCGCCGGCCGTCGAGTCCCCGCCAGACCGTTCGGTCACCGAGGCGCTGGGGGAGTAGCCGGGCGCCGGGAGGAAGCCGAGGCGCTAGGGGACTAGCCGGGGCGCCATAGGGAGCCGAGGCGCTAGGGGTACTAGCCGGGGCGCCAGAGGGAGCCGAGGCGCCGGGGAGTAGCCAATGTCACCGGTGCGCCACCGCGCGGGGTTGGCGCCGCGCTGGTAGCGTGACCAGTGCCTACAACCCTCGCGGGAGAGACCCCGGGCAGCCAGTGCCGGGGCGCCGAAGGAGCAACCCTCCCCGGAACCTCTCAGGCGAAAGGACCGTGCGGGTTGGCAACTCTGGAAAGCAGGCGCGTGTAGGCGCCTCACCGACGGTGAAAACCCGCAAGGGTGAAGCTCTCAGGTTCCGATGACAGAGGGGGAGGCTGGCCCGCGGGCCGCGGTTCTGCCGTGCCCCGCCCGCACCTCCCGGAGCGTCCCATGACCGATCGGCCGTCCCTCACCGACCTCGTCGCCGGCGTGCCGTTCTCGCGCCGCCACATCGGCCCGTCCGCCGACGAGAAGCAGCGGATGCTCTCGGTGGTCGATCAGCCGACGATCGACGCGCTGCTCGAAGCCGCTGTTCCGGAGGTGATCCGATCGCACGAGCGGCTGGCGCTTCCCGAGGCCGCCACCGAGCCCGAGGCGATCGCCGAGCTGCGTGCGTTCGCCGCGCAGAACCGGCCGATGACGCAGATGATCGGCGTCGGCTACTACGACACCCATACGCCCCCGGTGGTGCTGCGCAACGTGCTGGAGAACCCGGCCTGGTACACGGCCTACACGCCGTACCAGCCGGAGATCTCGCAGGGCCGGCTAGAGGCGCTGCTGAACTACCAGACGGTGATCGCCGACCTCACCGGTCTGCCCATCGCCAACGCGTCCCTGCTCGACGAGGGCACGGCCGCGGCCGAGGCGATGGCGCTGAGTAGGCGCGCCAGCAAGGTCAAGACCAACAGCTTCGTCGTGGACGCCGACACGCACCCGCAGACCATCGCCGTCCTCGCCACCCGCGCCGAGCCGCTCGGCATCGAGCTGGCCGTCACCGACCTCGCGGCCGGGCTGCCGGAGGGCGAGTTCTTCGGCGTGCTCCTGCAGTACCCGGGCACCTCCGGCGCCGTCCGCGACCACGCGGAGATCGTCGCAGATGCGCACGAGCGCGGCGCCCTCGTCGCTGTCGCCGCCGACCTGCTCGCACTCGCGCTGCTGCGCCCGCCGGGTGAGGCCGGCGCCGACATCGCCGTCGGGTGCGCGCAGCGATTCGGCGTGCCGCTCGGGTTCGGCGGTCCGCACGCCGGGTACATGGCGGTACGGGAAAGCCTGCAGCGGATGCTGCCGGGACGGCTCGTCGGCGTCAGTGTCGCCGCCGACGGGCAGCCTGCGTACCGGCTCGCGCTGCAGACCCGCGAGCAGCACATCCGCCGTGAGAAGGCCACCAGCAACATCTGCACCGCCCAGGTACTGCTTGCCGTGATGGCCAGCATGTACGCGGTGTGGCATGGCCCGGACGGGCTGCGGCTCATCGCCCAGCGCGCGCACCGCATGGCCACGGTCCTCGCGGCCGGGCTGCGCGACGGCGGCGTCGAGGTCGTGCACGGCGCGTTCTTCGACACCGTGCAGGCGCGGGTTCCGGGCCGGGCGGGCGCCGTGGTGGACGCCGCCGCCGAGGCCGGCGTGAACCTGCGCCTCGTCGACGCGGACACGGTCGGCGTCGCCTGCGACGAGGTCACCACCGTCGCCGATCTCCACACCGTCTGGGACGCGTTCGGCGTGAACGTCGCCGACGTCGCCGCCCTGGACATCGCCACCGCCGACACGCTTCCCGAGAGCCTGCTACGGCAGAGCGACTTCCTCACCCACCCGGTGTTCCACAGCCACCGGTCCGAGACCGCCATGCTGCGGTACCTGCGGCGCCTCGCCGACTACGACGTGGCGCTCGACCGCGCGATGATCCCGCTGGGCTCGTGCACGATGAAGCTCAACGCCACCACCGAGATGGAGCCGGTCACGTGGCCGGAGTTCGCGCGGATCCACCCGTTCGCGCCGTCCGCGCAGGCCGCCGGGTACGCGGCGCTGATCGCCGACCTGGAGAGCTGGCTCGCCGAGGTCACCGGGTACGACGCTGTGAGCCTCCAGCCGAACGCAGGCTCGCAGGGCGAGTTCGCGGGCCTGCTCGCGATCCGCGCCTGGCACCGCGACCGGGGCGAGGAGTACCGCGACGTCTGCCTGATCCCGTCGTCGGCGCACGGCACGAACGCCGCCTCGGCGGTCATGGCGGGGATGCGCGTGGTCGTGGTGGCCTGCGACGAGGCCGGCAACGTCGACCTCGACGACCTGCACGCCAAGATCGACGCGAACGCGCACGAGCTCGCCGCGCTGATGGTCACGTACCCGTCCACGCACGGCGTGTTCGAGTCGGCGATCGCGGACGTGTGCGCCGCGGTGCACGAGGCCGGCGGCCAGGTCTATGTGGACGGTGCCAACCTCAACGCACTGCTGGGGCTGGCGAAACCCGGCAAGTTCGGCGCCGACGTGAGCCACCTCAACCTGCACAAGACGTTCTGCATCCCGCACGGTGGCGGTGGTCCGGGCGTGGGTCCGGTGGCGGTGCGCGAGCACCTGGCGGCCTACCTGCCGACGCACCCGTTCGCGCCGTCGCTGGGCAAGGGTCCGGTCGGGCCGGTGGCGTCGGCGCCGTGGGGGTCCGCGAGCATCCTGCCGATCTCGTGGACGTACCTGCGCCTGATGGGTCCGGAGGGGCTGCGCCAGGCCACGGGTACCGCGATCCTCGCCGCCAACTACATCGCGGCGCGCCTGCGCGACCACTTCCCGGTGCTGTACACCGGCCAGGGTGGGCTCGTCGCGCACGAGTGCATCCTCGACCTGCGGGCGATCACGAAGGCCACCGGCGTCACCGTGGACGACGTCGCCAAGCGGCTCATCGACTACGGCTTCCACGCGCCGACGATGTCGTTCCCCGTGGCGGGCACGCTCATGGTGGAGCCGACCGAGTCGGAGGACCTCGCCGAGATCGACCGGTTCGTCGACGCGATGATCGCGATCCGCGGCGAGATCGACAAGGTCGCCTCGGGCGAGTACGGCAAGCAGGACAACCCGCTGCGCAATGCGCCGCACACGGCCGCGATGGTGGCGGGCGAGTGGGAGCACACGTACGACCGCGAGACCGCCGTGTACCCGGTGCCGGAGCTGAAGCGGGCGAAGTACTGGCCGCCGGTGCGGCGCATCGACGGCGCGTACGGCGACCGGAACCTGGTGTGCTCGTGCCCGCCGCCGGAGTCGTTCGCGTAGCCGCCGGGCCGTCGAGTCTCGGATTCTTGGGGGTCCTGCGCTCCGCGCACCCCCAAGAATCCGAATGTCGCGGGGCACCGGCGGCGCCAGCGCGGCAGGGGAGACCTGCGGCGGGCAGCGCGCATCAGTGCCCGTGCGGGCGGTGGGAGGATGACGTCATGATGCCGAGCCGCGCGCGGAAAGCCGCTATGGCGGAGCGTTGTGACAACGTAGGACTGCGTGCCGCCGTCCGGCGTGTCGTGCGGTCAGCGGAGCGTGAGCAGGTTCAGGCGGCGGCGTGGCAGGGCTCGGGCCGTGCAGGAGCGACGCATCGTCCGTCGGGCAGCAGTTCGCCGGTGTCCTCGAAGACGATCACCCCGTTGCACAGCAGGCTCCAGCCCTGCTCGGGGTGGGCAGCGATGACATGCGCTGCTTCCCGGTCGAACGCGCTGTATGGCGGGCAGGACGGCGTGTGCGGGCACATCGGGGGTCTCCGGTCGACGGCTGTCACTGTGGTGATGCTCACATCATGCTCCACCATGGCAAGTGGATTCCGGGGTAACTCGGTCAGGTTGCGGACAACAAATTGAGAACACTTCGGCGATCCGACCTGGGTTCTGTCGGAAATGAGCGGAACCGACTGGAGTGGCGTGTCGGTGATCCGGGCGATCCGGCCCTCCTTCTGGAGGACTTTCTCGCCGCCGAAGGGCTTCCTGTCCGTGACCTCACCGCCCTCAACAACGACCATGGCGCGATCCAGGTTACGGCGGCCGCGCAACCACACGCCGAGCTGCTGATCTCGGCGGCAGCCGGCGCCGCGATGGTCGGCGCGCCGACCGGCCCGCCGTCGCCGGCGTCCGAGGTGCCGGACGTGGTCGCGGTCATTCGTCACCCAGAGCATCGTCCGGTCCCGATGACAACGCCGCCATCGGAATCACTCTGGGTAGGGGAGTGGGAGCCGTCGTGGAGCCCCGCGCGGCATGCTGAGGCGGTCGAGGCCGTCCGCGCGGCGATCGGCCGGGGTGACGTGTACCAGGTGAACGTCGTGGGGCATCAGAGCGCGCCGTATCGGGGGGATCCGGCGGCGGCGCTGGCGCGGGTGGCCGCCCTGCCCGGCGCGGTCTACGGCGGGCAGCTGTCGGGCGCCGGCTGGGCGGTGGCCACGGGATCGCCCGAGTGCCTGGTGACGGTGGCAGCGGGTGAGGTCGTCACGCGGCCGATCAAGGGCACCCGCTCGCGCGACGAGCGGGGTCGCGCCGAGCTGTACGCGTCGGCGAAGGAGCGCGCCGAGCACGTGATGATCGTCGACCTGGAACGCAACGACCTGGCCCGGCTGGCCCGCACCGGGACGGTCCAGGTCGAGGAGCTGTACGTGCTGCGGCCGTGGTGCGACCTGTGGCAGGCCGAGTCGACGGTGCGCGCCGAGCTGCGGCCCGGCGTCGGCCTGGCGGAGTTGCTGCGTGCCGTCCTGCCGGGTGGATCGGTGACCGGCGCCCCGAAGCTGTCCGCGCTCGACCTGATCGCCGGGTTGGAGCCGGTCGGCCGCGGCCCGGCGATGGGCGCGCTGGGTTACCTGTCGCCGGACGGGCTGGATCTCGGGCTGACGATCCGCACGGTTGCGGCGACGCCGGAGCGGCTGCACCTGTGGGCGGGCGGCGGCATCACGTGGGGCAGCGACCCGCTCGCAGAGGTGGCCGAGGCCGCGGCCAAGGCCGGACCGGTACGTCGGGCCATCGCTGGCGGCTGAGCCCGCGACCGCTCGCAGAAGTGCGCAGGATCCTGCGGGCATGATCCGCGAGATCCTGCACACTCCCGCTGCGAGCGCTACTGGCTGCCGAAGAGGGCGGCGAGGAAGACCTTCTCCACGTCGGCGGGGGTGCGGGAGACGAAGGTGCGCCCGCCGGTGGCGCGGGAGATTTCTTGCAGCACGCTGACGTCGGCCTCGCCGCCGTAGGCGATCGTGACGATCTGGACGGGTCGGTCCGGTCGCGCGTTGGCCTTGAGCTGCCCGATCAACTGCTCGCGGGTGAGGCCGTCGACGTTGTCGTCCTGGCCGTCGGTCATGAGAACCACGAGGTTGAGCCGGCCGGCCTCCCATTGGTCGAGCGCGGCCTTGTACGCGGCCAGGGTCGTGTTGTAGAGGCCGGTGTTGCCCTTCGGGGTCATGCCCTTGATCGCCCCTGCCATGGCCAGGCGGGTGGGGGTGTCACCCACCTTGCCGCCCATCAGCGACATCGGCACGAGTACCTCGTAGTCCGTAGTCGGGGTCTGCTTGGTGGAGAACTCCCACAGCGCGAGCTTGGTCCCGTCGCTGAAGAGGCTTGTCGCCTTTCCTGCCGCGAGCTGGACGATCTGCAGCTTGCTCGCTGGGAAACCTGGCGGTTTCTCGCCCATCGACCCGGACGTGTCGAGTACCGCGGTGATGTTGGCCCGGCGGCGAAGGGCGGTCCAGGAGACGACCGTGCGGGTCACCGACTCGGCGGCGGTCATCGTACGAACGGGAGTCTCGATCTTGGACTGGAACCCGCGCTCGGCGGTGAGCTGCGGCGCGTTGGCCGTGGAGCGCTCCGGGTCACGGAAGCCGGCCTCGCCGTAGGCCTTGCGGCCGGTCTCGCCCTGGAGGAAGTCGAGGAACTCGTTCGCGATGCGTTGGCGGGCGTTGTCGACCCACGGCGCGTTGAGCACGGTGTACGGGTAGTTCGCGTCGGCCGAGCCCTCCTTCGGGTAGATCGGCGCGAGCGGGACCTTCGGGTTCATCGCGTTGTAGGCGGAGACGTCGCTCTCCAGCGCCGGGAACGCGGAGATGTAGGCCAGCGCGCTCTCCCGGCTGACGCCGTCCTCCTTGGCGAGGCCCTCGAAGATCTTCGTGGTGTCCGAGACGTACGTCGTGACGGAGCGCTCGAAGACGAGGCCGGCCTTGATCTCCTCGTTGCTGACTTCCTGGTCGTTGTTGAAGTCGGTGATCGAGAAGAGGGCGTGCAAGCCGGCCGTGGAGCTGGCCGGGTCGGTCATGCCGATGCGGAACCGGCCCCAGTTCTCGTTCTCGGCGAAGTCGGCCCAGGTCTTGCCCGCGCCGAACGTGCCGATGATGTCGCGCCAGCCGAGCTGGGTCTGCGGCCACTTGAGCGCCTCGGCCATCGGCTTCGGCATCGCGATGACCACCGGCGACGAGGCGAGCCGCGGCGGGTTGGCCGGCAGCATCGCGGCCGCGTCCGGGCGGTCGGCGGCGACGAGCAGCCACGCGGTGGAGTTGGGCGCCCAGACATCGGGGCGAGGGCCGTCGCGGCGCGGGTCCCACGCGGGGCCGAGCGCGGCGGCGACCTCGGCAGCCTCCTTGCGCTCCACGGCGACGCCGATGCACTTGCCGTCGAGCTCGGGCTCGGACTGCTGCCACTCCTGCGCGAGGCTGGACATGGTCTTGAACTGGTCGGGCGAGGACACGACGGTGATCGTGGTCGGCGTGCCGTCACATCCACTTCGAGCAAGCATCAGGTAGCCGAACGACATCCCGCCGAGTAGCAACGCGACGACGACGGCGACGACGATCCACGGCGCGAGCGCGAGGCGTCGGCCACGGGCCCGAGATTGCCGGACCGCGCGTACCGCTCGTAGATGGGGGGCGACCGAGCCTCTGTGGCGGCCACCTGCCATGTTTGTCACTCCTCCGCGAATCGCTTAGCGGCGCCCCGCAGCCGCCCCTTGGTCGGGGCACAGTCTACGCACGGTAAATCGCGGGTTGAGCAGCGACGACTGAGATCGTGATTGTGTACGTCAAGACGTAGTCGGCTCGGTACTCACCGTGTTGTCGTCCTGCTCTTTCGTGCCGTTTCCCGCGAGAACCCGGATCATGCGTGGGATGGACCGGTCACGATTGGTCGAAGATTGTGCGGGTCGTTCGCAACTGCGTTACCGGCTGGTTAACCTACGAACCGTGATCGGTAACTCCGGTCGCGTCCTTGCGGGAGTGCTCGCCATCGCGTTGATGGGCGTCGCCGGCTGCGGGGGCGATGCCGTGCCGCCCGGCGCGTCGGGGAACAACCCCGACGTGGCGCCCTCGACGCTGCCCAGCGCACTGCCGGCCCCCAGCCCCTCGGCGCTGGCGAAGCAGCGGTCCGAGAAGGGCGCGGAGGAGTTCGTCCGATACTGGTTCAAGACCCTCGACTACGCCACCCAGACCGGCGACATCTCGCGGATCACCGCCGCCAGTTCGGAGATCTGCAAGCCGTGCGAGGACGCGGTAGGCGTGGTCCGCGAGAACTACAGCGACGGCGGGTACCTCCAGGGCGGCACGTACACGGTGCGGTCGGCCTCGGCGGAGGAGTTCGCCCCGGCGGACCGGCCGATGATCGTGGTGTCGTTCGACCGGTCGTCGCGCTCGGGCTACGGCCCTGACGGGCAGGTACGCGACAGCCTCTCGGCGGCCACGTTCGTGAACTGCCAGGTGACGGTGCTGTGGGAGAACGGCGGCTGGAAGGTCGCCACGATCGTCGGCGACCCGCTGCCGACCTAGAGGTACCAGGCCGCACCATACCTGCTCGAACCCGACTTTCGGGGCTTCTATGCGTACGGCGGGCGTCCGTGGCCCCGTAAACGCCGAAAGTCCGTTTTCTGAGCGGGCCTCACCACGACGCCGGCGGCACCGTGCGGGGACTGTCACGAACGTCACTGGCGCGAGTTCACGGATGCGAAACACGCAGTTCCTAGCGTTCGCAACGCGCACCTGAACCGTCAGTGCACCTCAAGCCCCGTGCACCCCCTGACCCGCCGGAGGGCACCGTGACTCAACTCCAGGCACCACCAGAGCCCCTGCCCACCGCCACGCCCGAGCGTCGCCGCTGGATCTCGGACTGGCGTCCCGAGGACGAAACGTTCTGGCAGAACACCGGCCGCCGCGTCGCCTGGCGCAACCTGGTCTTCTCGATCTTCGTCGAGCACCTCGGCTTCCTCGTCTGGTCACTGTGGAGCATCGTCGTCGTCAGCCTGCCGGCGGCCGGGTTCACCTTCGACCCCGGTTCGCTGTTCCTGCTCGTCGCGATCCCACCGTTCGTTGGCTCGATCCTGCGGATCCCGTACACCCTCGCAGTGCCGAAGTTCGGCGGTCGCAACTGGACGATCATCAGCGGGCTACTGCTGCTGATACCCACCGGTCTACTCGCCTACGCCGTCTCCGAACCGTCCACGCCGTACTGGGTGTTCATGCTCACGGCCGCGTTCGCCGGCTTCGGCGGCGGCAACTTCTCCTCGTCCATGGCGAACATCTCCTTCTTCTTCCCGGAGAAGCGCAAGGGCCTGGCACTCGGCCTCAACGCGGCCGGCGGCAACCTCGGCGTGGCGTTCGCCCAGCTCTTCGTGCCGATGGTGCTCGCCGTCGGGGTCGTCGGCGCGGGCCAGGCCAAGGGCCTCTACCTGCAGAACGCCGGGCTGGTCTGGATACCGCTCATCCTCGCGTCGGTCGTCTGCGCATGGTTCTTCATGGACAACCTCACCGTGGCGAACTCCTCGCTGCGGTCCCAGCTGGTCGTCGCCAAGCACAAGCAGACGTGGGTCATGTCCGTCATCTACATCGGCACGTTCGGCTCGTTCATCGGCTACTCGGCCGCGTTCCCGCTGCTGATCAAGACCCAGTTCCCGACCGCCGCCATCGCGGGCATGGCCGGGGTGAAGCTCGCGTTCCTCGGCGCGCTCATCGGCTCGCTCTCCCGGCCGTTCGGTGGCTGGCTGGCTGACCGCCTCGGCGGCGCCAAGGTCACCGTGTGGGTGTTCGCCGGTACCGCAGCCGGCATCCTCGGGGTGCTCACCGCGCTGAACCTGAAGAGCTTCCCCCTGTTCCTCGCGTCGTTCGTGACCTTGTTCTTCATGACCGGTCTCGGCAACGGTTCCACGTACCGCATGATCCCGGCGATCTGGCGCAGCCAGGCGCTCGCCGAGGTCGACGCCAGCGACCAGGGAGCCGTCGAAGGGGCCATCCGCAAGTCCCGGACCGAAGGAGCCGCGGTGATCGGCTTCGTCGGCGCCGTCGGTGCGCTCGGCGGCGCGTTCTTCCCCGTGACGTTCAAGCTCGCCGGCGTGGCCGCAGTCAGCACCGCGTTCTACGGATTCCTCGGCTTCTACGTCCTGTGCGCCGGTCTGACCTGGTGGTTCTACCTCCGGCGGACATTCTTCGTGGCCCGCGTGCCCAGCCTCGCCGCCGCCGGCATCTGACCCCTGCACGGCACCTCACAGCAGTGCACATGCACCGCTGTGAGGTGCGGCACGTGCAGCTCAGTTTTCCGGCCCGAAACAGAGGGGACCTCGTGGAGAAACCCGCGGACCGCAGCCTGACACCTGTGACGACGACTGCTGCGCGTACCGACGGGGTGGCCACCCACTGCCCGTACTGCGCGCTGCAGTGCGGCATGGCGCTGCACCCCTCGGCGCCGGCTGACGGTGACGCCCGCGTCCTTCGGGAGCGGGGTGCGGGCGTCACCGTGGAGCCTCGGGCCACACCGACCTCGCCCGGCGGCGGTCTCTGCCAGAAGGGCTGGACCGCCGCCGAGCTGCTCGCCCCCGACCGCCGCCTCACGACGCCGCTCGCCCGGCCGCACCGGGGAGCGCCGCTGGAGCCCGTTTCGTGGGACCACGCGCTCGACCGGATCGTGTCCGAGATCCGGCACGTCCAGTCCGCACACGGCAACGACGCCGTCGGGGTGCTCGGCGGTGGCGGCCTCACCAACGAGAAGGCGTACGCGCTCGGCAAGTTCGCCCGTGTCGCGCTGCGCACCCGCGAGATCGACTACAACGGCCGGTTCTGCATGTCGTCGGCCGCGGCCGGCCAGAACAAGGCGTTCGGCGTCGACCGTGGCCTGCCGTTCCCGCTCACCGACATCGCCGCCGCAGACACGGTGTTCCTCGCCGGCAGCAACCTCGCCGAGACGATGCCGCCCGTCATGCGGCTGCTCACCGAGCAGCGGGCGCGTGGCGGGACGCTGATCGTCGCCGACCCGCGCCGCACCCCGACCGCCCGCGAGGCCACCCTCCACCTCCAGCTCACCCCGGGCACCGACCTCGCCCTGGCACTCGGCCTGCTCCACCTCGCCGTCACGGAGTCCCTCGTCGACACCGCCTACGTCGACGAGCGCACCACCGGCTTCGACGAGGTGCGCCGCGTCGCCGCGCAGTACTGGCCCGAGCGGGTCGAGCGCATCACCGGCGTGCCGATCGCCGCGCAGCGCAAGGCGGTGCGGCTGCTCGCGCGTGCCGAGCGCGCCCTGATCCTCACCGCCCGCGGCGCCGAGCAGCAGGCCAAGGGCACCGACACCGTTCTCGGCCTGATCAACCTCGCGCTGGCCCTCGGCCTGCCCGGCCGCGAGGGATCCGGGTTCGGCGCGCTCACCGGGCAGGGCAACGGCCAGGGCGGCCGCGAGCACGGGCAGAAGGCCGACCAGCTGCCCGGGTACCGCATGATCACCGACCCTGCGGCGCGCGAGCACGTCGCCGCGGTCTGGGGGATCGACCCGGCCGAGCTACCTGGCCCCGGACGGTCCGCGTACGAGCTGCTCGACGCCCTCGGCACCGACGGCGGCGCCAAGGCGCTGCTCGTCTTCGGCACCAACGTCGCCGTCTCCGCGCCGCGCGCCGGCCACGTCCAGCGGCGCCTCGACAGCCTCGACTTCCTCGCCGTCGCCGACGTGGTCGCCTCCGAGACGGCCGTACGCGCCGACGTCGTGCTGCCCGTCGCGCAGTGGGCCGAGGAGGAGGGCACGATGACGAACCTCGAAGGGCGGGTGATCCGGCGCCGTCGCGCGCTGACCCCTCCCGACGGTGTCCGCACCGACCTGGAGGTGCTAGCCGCGCTCGCCGAGCGCCTGGGCCACGGTGCGCGGTTCAGCGCCGAACCGCGCACCGTCTTCGACGAACTCGCCCGCGCCAGCGCCGGGGGCATCGCGGACTACGCCGGCATGTCCTACGAGCGCCTCGACGGCGACGGCCTGTGCTGGCCGTGCCCCACGCCCGACCACCCCGGCACGCCGCGCCTGTTCGCCGACCGCTTCTCGACGCCGGACGGGCGGGCCCGGTTCCACGCTGTCGAGCACCGGCCGGTCGCCGAGGACATCGACGCGGACTACCCGATATACCTGACGACCGGCCGCGTCCTGCAGCACTACCAGAGCGGCGCCCAGACCCGGCGGATCGCCGCCCTCCAGGACGCCGTCCCGGAGTCGTTCGTGGAGCTGCACCCCGACCTCGCCGAACGGATCGGCGTCACCACGGGCGAGACGGTCCGCGTCGTCAGCCGTCGGGGTGAGGCCGTGGGAGCGGCGCGACTCAGCGAGAACCTGCGCGCCGACACCGTATTCATGCCGTTCCACTTCGCCGGCGCCGGACGCGCCAACCTGCTCACCAACCCCGCGCTGGATCCCACCTCGCGGATGCCCGAGTTCAAGATCTGCGCCGTACGGCTCGAAGCGGCGTCGTCCCAGGGGGAGGCCGTCGCATGAAGCTCGTCGTCATCGGATACGGCATGGCCGGCAGCCGGCTGGTCGAGGACGTGCTCGCCCGCGACCCGCGGGTGGAGATCACCGTCCTCGGCGCCGAGAAGCAGGCCGCGTACAACCGCGTGCTCCTCTCCGACGTACTCGCCGGGCGCACCGACCCCGACGACATCGCGCTCAACGCCCCCGGCTGGGCCGGCGACGCCGGCATCGACCTGCGCCTCGGCGTCCAGGCCGTCGGGATCGACAGGGAGCGGTGCGAGGTGCTCGCCGACGACGGCAGCCGGATCGGGTACGACGTGCTCGCCCTCGCCACCGGCAGCAACGCGTGGCTCCCATCGGTGGACGGCCTCGACGTCGCGCGCCCGGGCGTCACGGTCTTCCGCACCCTGGACGACTGCCACGCGATCATCGCCGCCGCCCGGTCCGCGCGCCGCGCCGTCGTCCTCGGGGGAGGGCTGCTCGGCCTCGAAGCCGCGCGCGGGCTCGCCGGCCGTGGCCTCGATGTCACCGTCGCCCACTTCGCCGGCCACCTGATGGAGCGCCAGCTCGACCCGGGCGCGGGCGACGTCCTGGGCCGTACCCTCGGCGAGCTGGGCGTCGAGATCCGCACCGGCACCACCGTCACCGGCCTGGTCGGAGACCCGCTCACGGCAGTCCAGCTCTCCGACGGGTCCACTCTGGACACCGACCTGCTCGTCGTCTCCTGCGGCGTGCGCCCCGAGGTCACCCTCGCGCGGGACGCCGGGCTCGACATCGGCGCCGGAATCGTCGTCGACGACGCGATGCGCTCGGTCACCGACCCGCGCGTGTACGCCGTCGGCGAGTGCGCCCAGCACGACGGCCAGGTGTACGGGCTCGTGGCGCCCGCGTGGGATCAGGCCCGCGTCGCCGCCGAGCAGATCACCGGCACCGACACCCGCTACGCCGGCTCGCGCGTCGTCACCCGTCTCAAGGCCGCCGGCGTCGACCTCGCGGCGATGGGCGAGACCTCCCCGGACAGCGACGCCGAGGTGCTCCAGTTCGCCGACCCCACCCGCGGCACCTACAAGAAGGTGGTCCTCCGCGACGGGAAGGTCACCGGCGCCATCCTGCTCGGGCAGATCGACACCGTCGGCACCGTCATCCAGCTCTTCGACCGCGGCGCCCCGGCACCGAACGACCGCCTCGCCCTCCTCTTCGGCGACCGCGGCACCCCGGCGCCCGCGCAGACGCCCGCGCTCATGCCCGACCGCGCCACCGTCTGCCAGTGCAACGGCGTCACCAAGGGCGCGATCACCGCCTGCGTCCTCGCCGGCGCGCGCACCGTCGAGCAGGTCGCCGGCGCCACCCGAGCCACCACCGGCTGCGGCAGCTGCCGCGACACCGTGGCCGGCATCACCGAATGGCTCACGAAGGCCGAGCCCGAGCAGCCCGCGGAGGTCACCGCATGAAACACCTCGTCGTCGCCGGAAACGGCATGGTCGGGCAGCGTCTCGTCGAGGCCCTGCGCTCGCGGGACACCGGCGCCGAGTGGCGGGTCACCGTGCTGTCCGAGGAACCCTGCACCGCGTACGACCGCGTCGCGCTCTCCAGCTACCTCGGCTCCCGGGACGCCACGACGCTGGCCCTCGTCGACGGTGACTTCTACGACGGCGGGCGCTACACCGCGCACCTCCACGAGCCGATGCTGGCCATCGACCGGCACACGCGAACGATCACGACCGCGGCCCGGACGCTGAACTACGACGCGCTCGTGCTCGCCACCGGCTCCCGCCCGTTCGTGCCGCCGACACCCGGCAACGACCTGCCCGGCTGCCACGTCTACCGCACGCTCGAAGACCTCGACGGGATCCACGCCGAAGCGCAGGAAGCCCGCACCGCCGCCGTCATCGGTGGTGGCCTCCTCGGGCTGGAGGCCGCCGGCGCGCTGCGCGACCTCGGCGTCGCCGTCCACGTGATCGAGGTCGCCGAACGGCTCATGCCCGTCCAGACCGACCCCGGCGGCGGTGAGGCACTCCGGCGCCACATCGAAGGCCTCGGCGTCACCGTCCACACGGGAGCCCCGGCCACCGCCATCGAGGCCGGGCCGGACGGCCGGGTCGCGCGCCTCGTCCTGCCCGACTCCGTGCTCGACGTCGACCTCGTCGTCTTCTCCGCCGGCATCCGCCCGCGCGACGAGCTGGCGCGCGCCGCCGGGCTGGACGTCGCCGCACGCGGTGGGATCGCCGTCGACGAGACCTGCCGCACCAGCGACGACGCCGTCTACGCCGTGGGAGAGTGCGCCGCCGTCGACGGCCGCGTCTACGGGCTCGTCGCCCCCGGCTACGCGATGGCAGAGGTGGTCGCCGACCGGCTCCTCGGCGGCGACGCCGTGCTGGCCGAGCCCGACACCGCCACCAAGCTCAAGCTGCTCGGTGTCGACGTCGCGAGCTTCGGCGAGACCGCGGGGCCGCTCGACGTCGTCTACGCCAACCCCGTCGACGGCGTCTACAAGAAGCTCGTCCTCTCCGACGACGCCCGCACGCTGCTCGGCGCCGTGCTCGTCGGCGACGCCAGCAGCTACGCCGCCCTGCGCCCGCTCGCCGGCCGGCCGCTCCCGTCCACCCCGGACCAGCTGCTGCTGCCCGCCGGTGACGGCACCCCGCTCAGCCTTCCCGGCGACGCGCAGGTGTGCAGCTGCAACGCCGTCACGAAGGACGCCATCGTCGCCGCCGTCGCGTCCGAGAACCTCACCGACGTCGCCGGGGTCAAGGCATGCACCCGCGCCGGCACGGCCTGTGGCAGCTGCGTGCCGATGCTCAAGACGATCCTCACCGAGTGCGGTGTCCACCAGAGCAAGGCCCTCTGCGAGCACTTCAGCCAGAGCCGCGCCGAGCTGTTCGAGCTGGTGCGCACCACGGGGGTACGCACCTTCTCCCAGCTCGTCGCCCAACACGGCACGGGCCACGGCTGCGACCTGTGCAAGCCGGCAGTCGCGTCGATCCTCGCCAGTCTCGGCAACGGCCACATCCTCGACGGCGAGCAGGCCAGCCTCCAGGACACCAACGACCACGCCCTCGCCAACCTGCAGAAGGACGGCACGTACTCGGTCGTCCCGCGGATCCCCGGCGGCGAGATCACGCCCGACAAGCTCATCGTCATCGGCGAGGTCGCCCGCGACTTCGGCCTCTACACCAAGATCACCGGCGGCCAGCGCATCGACCTGTTCGGCGCCCGCCTCGACCAGCTCCCCGCAGTGTGGAAGCGCCTGGTCGACGCCGGCTTCGAGTCCGGCCACGCGTACGGCAAGGCGCTGCGCACCGTGAAGTCGTGCGTCGGCGACACTTGGTGCCGCTACGGGGTGCAGGACTCCGTCACGCTCGCCATCGACCTCGAACTCCGGTACCGGGGCCTCCGCGCGCCGCACAAGATCAAGTCCGCCGTCTCCGGCTGCGCCCGCGAGTGCGCCGAGGCGCGCAGCAAGGACTTCGGCGTGATCGCCACCGAGAACGGCTGGAACCTCTACCTCGGTGGCAACGGGGGCTTCCGGCCACGCCACGCCGACCTGTTCGCCACCGACCTCGACACCGCCACGCTGGTGACCTACATCGACCGTTACCTCATGTTCTACATCCGCACCGCCGACCGGCTCCAACGCACCGCGACCTGGCTGGAGTCCCTCGACGGCGGCCTCGAGTACCTGCGCTCCGTCATCGTCGACGACGCGCTCGGCATCTGCGCCGAACTCGACGCCGCCATGGAGGCGCACGTCGCGTCCTACTCGGACGAGTGGGCCGACGCCCTCGGCGACCCGGACAAGCTGCGCCGCTTCGTGCCGTTCGTCAACGCTCCCGACGCGACCGATCCCAGCATCGTCGTCGTGCCGGAACGCGGCCAGATCCGTCCCGCCCGCGACGACGAGAAGCCGACCCTCGTCGCCGGGCCGACCCTCGAGGTGGTGACCCGATGACCCTCGCACTGTCCCGCGAGACCCAACAGGACTGGCGCCGCATCTGCCGCGTCGACGACCTGCTCACCGGACGCGGAGTCTGCGCGCTTCTCGGCATCGAGCAGATCGCGCTCTTCCTGATGTGGGACGGCACCGTGTACGCCGTCTCCAACTACGACCCGTACGGGCGCGCCTACGTGATCTCGCGCGGCCTCGTCGGCAGCAGGGGCGACACGCCGACCGTCGCGTCGCCGCTCTACAAGCACGTGTTCGACCTGAGCACCGGCAAGCCGCTCGACGACGTCAGCGGTCCCGCGCTCACCACCTATCCGGTACGGCTCGTCGACGGGATCGTGGAGGTGCAGTTGCGATGACCGTTCCCGCGCTCGCGGGGTTCACCGTCGCAGTCACCGCCGACCGCCGCCGGCACGAACTCGCCACCCTCCTCGAACGGCACGGCGCCAAGGTGGTGCTCGCCCCGGCCATCCGCATCGCGCCGCTGGCCGACGACGAGCTGCTCCGCGCCGCCACCCAGACGTGCGTGGACACCACGATCGACATCGCCGTCGTCACCACCGGCATCGGCTTCCGCGGCTGGATGGAGGCCGCGGACGGCTGGGGCATGGGGGAGGCCCTGCGTGACCGCCTCGCCGGGGCGCACGTCGTGGCCCGCGGACCCAAGGCACGCGGAGCCCTCCGTGCCGCCGGCCTCGTCGACGAGTTCCACCCCGACTCCGAGTGCTCGGACGAGTGCCTCGAATACCTGCTGGGGCGCGGGGTAGCAGGGCAGCGGGTCGCCATCCAGCTTCACGGCGAACCGCTGCCCGGCTTCGCGGACGCCCTCCGCGACGCCGGCGCCGAGGTGATCGAGGTACCGGTCTACCGCTGGGCACCGCACCCCGACGGCGCCACCCTCCGCCGCCTCGTCGAGCAGGTCACCGCCGGCAGCGTCGACGCCGTCGCGTTCACCAGCGCCCCGGCCGTCACGAGCGTCCTCAACGTCGCAGGCGACGCCGGCCACGAGGACGCGTTCGTCGGCGCCCTCCGCGACCGGGTCCTGCCCGCCTGCGTCGGGCCCGTCACCGCAGGGCCGCTCACCCGCCGCGGAGTGGGCACCGTCCAACCCGAACGGGCACGGCTCGGCGCCCTCGTCCGCACGATCACCGCAGCCCTGCCCGGACGGGCGCGCCGCCTCACGATCGGCGATCACGAGGTCGAACTCCGCGGCCACGCCATCGTCGTCGACGGCGCGCTCTGCCCGCTCCCGCCCGCGTCGCTGGCGATCCTCCGCGCGCTCGCCGCCCGCCCCGGGCGCGTCTACTCCCGCGCCGAACTCGTCGCCGCCCTCCCGGCCGCGGAAGCGGGTGAGCACGCCGTCGAGATGGCCGTCACCCGGCTCCGCGCCGCCGTCGGCCCGGACGTGAAGCTCGTCGAGACCGTCATCAAGCGCGGCTACCGCCTCCTGTCCGACCCCGCCCCGGCAAGGGAGGAGCCAGCATGACCGCGCCCGCGCTGATAGCCGTTGCCCACGGCACCAGGGACGGCCGCGACCGCCCTATCGTCGAGGCGCTGCTCGACCGCGTCCGCGACCTCCGCCACGGCCTGCGCGTCCGCGCCGCCTACCTCCAGTTCTCGGCGCCGTCCGTCTCGTCCGCGCTGCTCCAGACCGGCAGCCACGCCGTCGCCGTGCCGCTGCTCCTCTCGACCGGCTACCACCTCCGCGCCGACCTGCCGGCGGCGGTGCACGCCGCCCGGGCCGCCGCACCCGGCGCCACCTACACCCAGGCTGGAGCGCTCGGACCGCACCCGCTGCTGGCCGACGCGCTGCTCGGCAGGCTCGTCGACGCCGGCTGGCGACAAGGCGTGCCGATCGTGCTCGCGGCGGCCGGCTCCACCGATCCGCACGCGATCGTCGACGTCCGGCGCGCCGCCCGCCTGCTCGCCGCGCGCACGCACGTGCCGGTCGCGGTCGGGTTCGCGGCCGGCACGTCCCCGACCGTCGCGGAGTCCGTGCTCCGGCTACGGCGCGAGGGAGCGGCGTCGGTCGCGGTCGCCTCGTACCTGATCGCGCGGGGGCAGTTCCACGACCTCGCGGCCGGATGCGGCGCCGACATCGTCGCCGACCCGCTGGCCGACCACCGTTCCCTCGCCGAGCTGGTGCTGCACCGCTACGACGCCACGGTCCCGGCGCTGCTGCACGCCTGACCGGGCGGGGTTCGGTGCCCTGACCTTCCCGTGGATCCGGCTCGCCCGCATCTCGGATCTCCGCACGAGAGCGAGCACACTGTCACTGAGCCGGGTGAGCGCACAAGGGGGGACGCAGTGGCCGAGTACGACTACGACCTGCTGGTGATCGGGTCCGGGCCGGGTGGGCAGAAGGCCGCCATCGCCGCGGCGAAGCTCGGCAAGCGCGCGGCGGTGGTCGAGCGGCGCGACATGATCGGCGGTGTCTGCATCAACACCGGCACGATCCCGTCCAAGACGCTGCGCGAGGCGGTGCTGTACTTCACCGGCCTGAACATGCGTGACCTGTACGGCCAGAGCTACCAGCTCAAGGAGGAGATCACCGTCCAGGATCTGCTCGCCCGCACCCAGTACGTGATCGGGCGGGAGATCGAGGTGATCCGCAGCCAGCTGGCCCGCAACCGGGTCCGGCTGATCAACGGCTCGGCGCGGTTCTTCGATCCGCACACCCTGCTGGTCCAGGCCAACGACGATGACCCGGGCCGGCAGGTCAGCGCCGAAAAGGTCGTCATCGCCGTCGGGACCCGCCCGGCGCGGCCGTCCGCGGTGGCGTTCGACGGCCGGCGGGTAGTCGACTCGGACGGCGTGATCCACCTGGAGGACGTGCCGCGAACGATGGTCGTGGTCGGTGCCGGGGTGATCGGCGTCGAGTACGCGTCGATGTTCGCAGCCCTGGGCACCCGGGTGACGATCGTCGAGGCACGGGAGCGTTTCCTGGAGTTCTGCGACTCCGAGATGGTCGAGGCGCTCAAGTTCTACCTGCGCGATCTGTCCGTGTCGTTCCGCATCGGCGAGGCCGTGGCCAGCGTCGAAACGGCTGCGGGTGGCACGATCACCACCCTGGTCAGCGGCAAGCGGATCCCGGCCGACACGGTGCTGTACTCGGCCGGCCGGCAGGGCGCAACCGATCCGCTCGACCTGGCCGCGGCCGGCCTGGAGGCCGACAAGCGTGGCCGGATCGCCGTCGACGAGAACTTCCGCACCAAGGTCGAGCACATCTATGCGGTCGGCGACGTGGTCGGCTTCCCGGCGCTCGCCGCCACGTCGATGGAGCAGGGCCGCCTCGCCAGCTACCACGCGTTCGGCGAGCCGGTGAACTCGCTCGTCGAACTGCAGCCCATCGGGATCTACACGATCCCGGAGATCAGCTACGTCGGGCGGACCGAGGACGAGCTGACCGGCGCCGCCGTGCCGTACGAGGTGGGGCTGTCGCGGTACCGCGAGCTGGCCCGCGGCCAGATCGCCGGGGACGCGCACGGCGTGCTGAAGCTGCTGGTCTCCACCGAGACGCGCCGCCTGCTCGGTGTGCACATCTTCGGGATGCACGCCACCGAGCTGATCCACATCGGGCAGGCCGTGATGACGTGCGGCGGCACCGTCGACCAGCTGGTCGACACCGTCTTCAACTACCCGACGCTGTCGGAGGCGTACAAGGTCGCAGCCCTCGACGTGGTCAACAAGATGCGTGCCGTCGCCCGTTTCGGGGTGTGATTTGCTATGGAGAGCTGTTCTCCACCCTGATCGGCTAGGTACGGGAGGCGACAGACGTGGCCGCCAAAAACAAGAAGACCGGTGCCACCAAGACCGGCAAGTCGGCTGACCGCCCGGCCCGCTTGCGACGGGCTCCGTATGAACAGGAGCTTTTCCGCCTGCAGTCCGAACTTGTCACGTTGCAGGAGTGGGTACGCGTCGAGGGCGCCCGAGTGGTCGCGATCTTCGAGGGCCGGGACGCTGCAGGCAAGGGCGGCGCCATCAAACGCGTGACCGAGTACCTGAATCCGCGCGTCGCCCGGATCGTCGCCTTGCCCGCGCCGAGCGAGCGTGACCGCACGCGCTGGTACTTCCAGCGCTATGTCTCGCACCTGCCGGCGGCGGGTGAGATCGTGCTGTTCGACCGCAGCTGGTACAACCGCGCCGGCGTGGAGCGCGTGATGGGATTCTGCAGCCAGCAGGAGTACATGCGGTTCCTGCACCAGTGCCCGACGTTCGAGCGGCTGCTGATCGAGGACGGGATCCTCCTCCGCAAGTACTGGTTCTCCGTGAGCGATGCCGAACAGGAGCGCCGCTTCGCCGCCCGCCTGTCTGACCCGATGCGCCGCTGGAAGCTCTCCCCGATGGATCTGGAGTCGATCACCCGGTGGGAGGACTACTCGCGTGCCAAGGACGAGATGCTCCTCTACACCGACATCCCGGAGGCGCCGTGGAACGTGATCGAGAGCGACGACAAGCGCCGGGCGCGGATCAACACGATCGCCCACCTGCTCTCCACCATCCCGTACAAGGAGGTGAGCCGGCCGGCCCTGGAACTGCCGCCGCGCCCGCCGGCCCGCGGTTACCAGCGAACGCCCCGGGACATGCAGACCTACGTGCCGGATCACGCGGCGACGATCGACGACCGCCGTTAACTGTCACGTCTCCCCGCCGATGTCGGCCTGATAAGCCTCGTAGACCAGGTCCGCGCCGCGCTGTCGATGCCGGGCGAGGTGTCCGAGCAGTGTCGTACCGAGGTCGCGGATCGCTTCCACGCCGTCGCCTGTCGCCGGATCGCTCGCCCGGCCGAGCAGGTCGGCGACCAGGCTGGCGATGGCGGTGTGCTCCCTGGTCAGGCGCTCGACCGCGTTGGACAGGCGCGGCGCGGTCGTGACGATGTCGCGGTGCAGCCCGTCCGGTCCCTCGGTGACGGTGATGTGCTCGCCGAGGTCGGCGGAGAGCTCTACCAGCGCGACGTGGACCCGCTCGGCCCAGGCGCCGGCGCGGCCGGAGGCCGGTGCCGCCAACGCCTGCTCAAGGGCGCCCATCGACTCGCGCAGCTCGGCGCGGTGCCGTCGCAGCGCGTCCAGCCCCGGATCACGACTGAAGACAACCGGTTCCATCGCCGCCTCCGTTGTGATCATTTCCGGACCTTCGGGACGTTCCCGACCGGAAACCGCCGCGACCCGAAGCGCTAACCCCGAGCGGGCACACTGGGCATAGGTTGCTGCCGAGGTCGCCGAACGCGTGACGAGAGGAGTCCGGTCATTGTGCACCCGGCCGACACGGCGTGGGCATCCCTGCCGCATGAGATGGCCCCGCGCATGCGTTCCGGACTGGGCGAACTCGCCGGGGAGATCGTCCGGGAGATCCGGCGGACGATCCCGGCGGTCGACGACCGCATCAGCGAACGGGACGAGCGCACGATCCGTCACAGCGTGGACAAGGCGCTGGCGGAGTTCGTGGACAGGGTCGCGGATCCGCGCGGTGCCGGGCGGCTCGACGCGGCGACCGTCGAGCTGTACCGCGAGCTCGGTCGCGCCTGGCTGATCGACGGGCTCGGCATCGAGGAGCTCCAAGCGGCGTTCCGCCTCGGTGGCAGGCTCGCCTGGCGGAGCTGGGTGGAGCTGGGGCGCCGGGCGGCGGTTCCCGCGACGCGGATGTACCAGCTCACCGATGCGGTGTTCGTCTACGTCGACGAGCTCACCGCGCGCACCGTCGAGGGGTACCGCGAAGTGCAGGCGGCCCGGACCAGTACGGGGGAGCAGCGCAGGCGATTACTGGAGTTCCTCACCACCACCCCCGACGCGCCGTTCTCGACGATCGTCGAGCTCGCCGAGTCCGCGCGCTGGCCGGTGCCCGACACGGTGGTCGCGGTGGAAATCCGGCTGCCCCGGCGCGGCCACGGCCGCCTGCCGGTCCCCGCGCAGTGGGGGGACCACGCGCTCGTCGACCTCGATCGCCCGGACCCCCGCATGCTGCTGCCCGGCAACCGGCCGAACCTCCGGGCCTTGCTGGAGAAGTCGCTGCGCGGCTGGCAGGCGGCGGTCGGACCGACCGTACGGGTGACGGACGCGACCGTGTCCGTGCGGTGCGCCCGCCGACTGCTCGACCTGGCAACGCACGGGCTCGGCAACGGCCGCATCGTGCACTGCGACGACCACCTCTCGACCCTCGTCCTGCTGGAGGACGAGGCGCTGATCAGTAGGCTGTCGGCGCGCCGGTTGGCCCCGCTGGCGCCGCTGACGGTGAAGCAGCGCGACCGGCTCGCGGAGACCATGCTGGCGTGGCTGCAGTGCGGGGGCAGCGCGCCGGAGGTCGCCAGGCGGATCCGGGTGCATCCGCAGACGGTTCGCTATCGCCTGCGCCAGATCGAGCACCTCTTCGGCTCGGACCTCCGCGACCCGGACGCCCGGTTCGATCTGGAGATGGCGCTGCGCGCGCGCACGCTGCTGGACAACCTCTCGGCCCGGAAGAGCTGACACCCCCGTCGACTTTCGGATTCTTGGGGGTCACACGGCCCGCAGACCCCCAAGAATCCGACACTCGGTGTGAGGCACGGATCCGCCGGCGCCTCAGGTTGACGCTGGCAACCCGAGGCCCTGCTCCAGCAGCGGCCACGACGCGAGGAACTCCCGCCACCAGTAGCGCCAGGTGTGCGACCCGCCGCGGTAGAAATTCGTCGTGACGGGGATGCCGAGCGCGTCGAGCCTGGCCGCGAAGCTCCTGGTCGAGCGCCACACGGTGTACTCGAGCAGCCCCGCGTCCCAGGGGTCGCCGGAGTCGCCTGGGTCGCCGCCGTAGCCGCTTCCGCACGAGAGGTACAGCGGGGTGCCTCGCAGGCTCGCCGCCTCGTGGCGCGGGTTGTGTGCGCGCCAGACAGACGCCTGGAGGACGGGGCTTCCCCACAGGTGTTTGGGTGGCACGTTCTCCCGAGCCACGATCGACGAGATGAACGTAGGTATGCCGGGCACCATCGTGTCGGGGATGCCGCTGTAGCAGGCGGCCGCGCGGAACACCCCTGGCCGCCGCGCCGCGCACGCCATCGCGCCGTAGCCGCCGGTCGAGATGCCGGCGACCACGCGGGCGTCGCCGGCGCCGTACTCCCGCCGCAGGACGTCCATGACCTCGTCGAGCTGGAACGTCACGTAGTCGGGCGCGCCCGGCCGGCCGCAGTTCCACCAGTCGCTCACGATCCCCGTGCGCCCCGCGTCCGGCATCACCGTCAGGACGTCCTTGTCAGCGGTGAACGCCTCGATCGGCGTCTCCCGCGTCCACGAGGTGAAGTCGTCGCCGGCGCCGTGCATCAGGTACAGCACCGGCCAGGTACGGCCCGGAGCCGCGTCGAAGCCCTCCGGTAGCAGGATGCGCACGGGGGTCAGGCGGCCCACGGCCGACGACTCGATCAGCACGTCCAGGTGGCGCGGGCCCGACCGCCGCTCGCGCGACCATGCGAGCCTGGTCGCTCGGGCGTGCTCGCTGGGCCGCCGGGGCTTGCTGGGCCGCCGCTCGCTGGGCTGTCGGGGACGGTCGGGGCAGCGTGGCCGGTTGCCCGAGGGCCGCCGCCGCCGGCACACCGAGCGACGCGGCGAGCGTCAACCGAGCGCGGACCGGCGGGTCATCATTCGCCGTGTGTTCGTCATGTGGTCCTCTCAGCTCCGATGCGGCGCCGGATTGTCGGGGTTTTGGCTGGCCGGCCCGTGGGCCGAACGCGTGGCGTGTGATGCGGCGCGCCGATTCATCGCGCGCGCCGCATCACAGAGCGCCGGGGGTCGCCGCGATGGTTACGGGCGCTGGCGACTGGTGCGAGCACCCGGCTCAGGTGCGCTGCCAGCTCGTCCACGTGTGGCGGATCCAGCAACGACAGGTGGTGGCCCGACACCCGGACGACCTCGAGGTCCGCGCACAGCTCGTCCCAGCCGAGCGCGGCGTCGTCCCGCAGGTACCGGACGTCCTGGACAGCGTGTGGCGCCTGATCGGTCGCGCGATAGAGCACGACGCGGCCGCCGTACGGGCCTGGTTGGTACCGCTCGCCCGCTCGCAGGTCGAGCGCGGACGTGCGCTGGTGCTCCATGATCGCCGCCGGCAGGTCTGCGGCGGCGCGCACCGCGCTGATCACCGTGGCGATCTGCGCGCCGTCGTCCTGCCGCGCGAGGTCCGGATAGGACAGATCCGGACGGCCGCCGTAGACCGACTCGATGTAGTCGGCGAACCCGGCGAACCGCCGCCGCGCCTCGTCCTCGGGGTTCAGCGCAGGCGCCGGCAGCGGCCGGATGCTGTCGATCAGGACGACCGCGTCCACATCGGCCCCGTCCGCCACGAGGAGCCGGGCCGTCTCGTAGGCGAGGAAGCCGCCGAGCGACCAGCCGCCGAGCCGGTACGGGCCGCTGGGGCGCTCGCGCCTGATCAGCTCGGCGTAGTGGGCTGCGCGCGCCTCGATGTCCGCCGGCTCGTCCAGCCGCTCCAGGCCGAGCACCGGCTGATCTGCTCCCAGCCGGTCCGCCAGCAGCCTGTACACCGCGGTGGAGCCGCCGGCCGGATGTGCCAGGAACAGCGGCGGCTGCCCACCGCCCGTTCGCAAGGCCCGCACGGACGCTCCCGCATCGCGCTCCAGGTGCGGCCGCAGCACGGCGGCCATCGCTTCGGCGGTCGGGTCGGCGAACAGGGCGGCGGTGGGGAGTTCCACGCCGATTCGGTGGGACAGCCCCGCCGCGACTCGCTCTGCGAGCGGCCAGTCGCCGCCGAGGCGGAAGAAGTCGTCGGCCATGCCGACCGGGCTGGCGTGGAGCGCCTCCCGCCACGCGTGCGCCACCATGCGCTCGGCCGCGTCGCGGGGCGCGATCGGCCTCGGCGGCCCGAGTCAGCCGGCGTTCGGCGGCCCGGCCACCGGCGTCGGCGGCCCGGCCACCGGCCTGGCCGGTCCGGCGGCCGGCTGACCCGACCGCGGCGGCCCGGTGAGCGGCGCACCGCGCCGGGCGGCGATCCAGCCGGCCACGTCGTCCACTGTGGACCGGTTGACCAGCAGCTCGACGGGTAGGTCGAGGCCGAACTCGCGCTGGACGGCGCCGGCCATGCGGGCCGCCATGAGCGAGTCGATGCCGAGATCGGTGAGGGGCACCGTCCGATCCACCTGATCGGGCTCGAAGCCCATGATCGCGGCGACGTGCTCGACCAGCTGGTCGGCGATGCCGGCGCCGTCCGGATGGCTGGCGGGCGGCACGGTCGTGATGGGCGGCGCGGCCGTCACCGGCAACGCGGCCGTGCTGGTCGGCGCGGCCGTCACCGGCAACGCCGCCGTCACCGGCAACGCGGTCAGGCGCGGTGCAGGGTCCGGCCAGTACCGGACGTGCCGCCAGGGCGTCGTGGGCAGGTCACGCACCCGCCCGCCGGCATGGGCCCGCCGCAGGTCGACGTCCGTACCGTGGACGAACAGCGTGGCGAGCGCGGTCCGGAACGCGATCGCGTCATCCGTGTCCCGGACCAGCGTCTCCACGATCGGCGGCTCGGGCGCGTCCCCGGTCAGCGTCGCCACCGCGCCTCGCAGTGCAGGGCACGGCGTGATCTCGACGAACGCCCTGCGGCGACCGTCGGTGGCGGCTGCGACGGCGGCCGCGAAGCCCGGCGCTCCCACCCCTGCCCTCCGGGCCCGCTCGGCGACGATCCGCGCCCCGGCCTCCACGCTCAGGGCACCGGAGACCACGGCAGCGGCGGTCTCGCCCTCGGACTCGCCGATGACGGCCACGGGCTGGGCGCCGTAGCAGCGCCACAGTGCCGCGAGCGCGAGTTGCGTTCCGAAGTGGACGACGGACGTGACGTCGGAGCTGGCTGCGAGCGTGCCGCGCTCGAGCTGGGCGCGGAGCGAGACGCCGGTAGCGTCCGCGAGCACCGGATCCAGCTCGTCGACGGCGGCCGCGAAGTCCGGCTCGGAGGTCAGCAGCAGCCGCCCGATCCCGGGCCACGCGGATTCCGACGCCCCGAAGACCCAGACCAGTTCCCCGGCGGCGCGGCGACGCCCGTCGGTGAGCAGCGTCGGCTGCCCGCTGGCCAGCTGACGCAGCCCGATCACCAGGTCGTCGCGGTCGGCGGCCACCACCGCGGCGCGCGCCTTGCCCCGGTTGAGCCGCCCGGCCAGCGTCCGGCCGATGTCCTCCAGCGGCACCCCCCGGCCCGCCCGGCTCTCCAACCAGTCGGCGAGTGTGGCGGCCGTCGTCCGCACGCGGTCCACGTCGGCGTCCGTCAGCGCGGCGACGAGCGGTGCCGTGTCGGCGGAGCGCCGCGCGGCGGTCTGGCGCGGCGCCTCCTCCAGAATCACGTGGGCGTTGGTGCCGCCGAAGCCGAATGCGGACACGCCCGCGATCGCGCGCCCGCTGTACCTGGGCCACGGCTCGGCCCCGACGGCGACCCGCAGCCCCTCGGCGTCGAAGTCGACCTTCGGGTTGGGCGCCTGGAAGTGCAGGCTGGGTGGGATGACGTCGCGCGAGAGGGCGAGCGCCGCCTTGATGAGCCCGACGATGCCGGACGCCGCCTCGAGGTGGCCCACGTTGCTCTTCGCGGAGCCGACGAGCAGCGGCTGGTCCGGCGAGCGCCCGCGGCCGAACACCGAGCCCAGCGACCGGGCCTCGATGGCGTCGCCGAACGGGGTCCCCGTGGCCTGGGGCTCGACGTAGTCGACATCGGCCGGGTCGATTCCCGCCTGGTCGTAGACGCGCCGCAGCAGCGCCTGCTGGGCCTCGGGGTTCGGTGCCATCAGGCCGTTCGAGCGGCCGTCGGAGTTCACCGCGGTCGCGCGGATGAGTGCCAGCACGCGATCCCCGTCCCGTGTCGCGTCGGACAGCCGCTTGAGGACGACGGCGCCGCACCCCTCGCCGCGCCCGAAGCCGTCCGCTGCCTGGGAGAACGGCTTGCAGCGCCCATCCGGGGCGAGCATGCCGGCCCGTTGGAAACCGACGGTCACGGTGGCCGCCAGCAGGAGGTTGACCCCGGCCGCGATCGCCGTGTCGGTCTCGCCCATGCGCAGGCTGGTGCAGGCCTGGTGTACGGCCACGAGCGACGACGAGCAGGCGGTGTCGAGCGCGATGCTGGGTCCGCGCAGGTCGAGCAGGTAGGACAGCCGGTTGGCCGCGACGCTCAGCGCTGCCCCGGCCGGAGTCCAGGCGTCCACCTTCGAGACGTCCGCCCCGGTCATGAACCCGTACTCCCCGTTGCAGATGCCGAGGAACACGCCCGTGGCGGTGCCGGCGAGCGAACGCGCCGGGATGCCCGCGTGCTCCAACGCCTCCCAGGCGACCTCGAGCACCATGCGCTGTTGCGGGTCCATGGCCGTGGCCTCGCGGGGCGGGATCCGGAAGAACGCGGCGTCGAACCCGGCGACGTCGTCCAGGTATCCGCCCCACCGGATCGTCTCGCGCAGCGTCTCGGCAACCTCCGGCGTGTCGGGCACGAAGCGCTCCCAGCGCCCCGGCGGCACCTCGCGGATGCCCTGGCGGCCGTCGATGAGCAGCTGCCAGAACTGCGCGGGCCCGTGCACGGCGCCGGGTAGCCGGCAGCCGATGCCCACCACGGCGATCGGCTCGTCGACCAGCCGCGCCGCCGCGGGCGTGGACTCCGGCGCGCGGTCCGGCGCAGGTGTGGTCGCGCGCTCGGCCATCAGCCACTTGACGAGCGCCGCGATCGTCGGCGCCTCCCACAGGAGAGTGTCGGGTACCTTCCTGCCCGCCAGCGCGGTCAGCTCGACGGACAGCGAGACCGCGTCCACCGAGGACATTCCCAACTCGGCCAGCGGGCGGTCCACGGGTACCTCGTCCGCGGGCAGCGCGCGGAGTTTCGCGATGCGGTCGACGAGCAGCCTCCGCAACTGCTCGGCGTCGTAGGGCGCGCCCGGTCATGCCGCGCTCCCCTCGGAGCGGGTGAGCTCGCCGCTCAGGTACCGCTGCCGGCACGCGTTGCGGCTGATCTTGCCGCTGGACGTCCGCGGGATCGCGCCGGGCTCCACCAGCACGAACTCGGCCAGCCGGATGCCGTGCGCGGCAGCGACGGACTCCCGCGCGGCACGCCCGGCCGCCGCGGTGTCGACGGCGGCGATCTCCCGTTCGTGCTCGGCAACCACGACGACCTCCTCGACCGCGTCGCGCTCGACCGAGAACGCGGCGAGCCGCGACAGGCCGGCGTGCGCCGCCTTCACCGACCGCTCGATGTCCTGCGGGTAGTGGTTGCGTCCGTCCACGATGATCAGGTCCTTGCGGCGGCCCGTCACGAAGAGGTGGCCATCGTGAAGCGCGCCGAGGTCTCCGGTGCGCAGCCATTCGCCGTCGACGAGAGTGCCGTCGGAGCCGCGCAGCAGGCCGCCGAAGGTTTCGACGGACTGGTCCTCGCGGTGCCAGTAGCCGAGCGCGACGTTCGGGCCCTGCACCCAGATCTCGCCCGTCCGGCCGGCGGGCACCGGGACGCAGGTCTCCGGGTCGACGATCCGCACCTGCTGGTCGACGGGCAGGCCGCAACCCACCAGCCCGTTCGCCGCGCCGTGCCCAGCGTCCGCGGCGACCACACGGCCCCTGGTCAGCTCGTCCCGGTCGAGGCGGACCTCGTAAGGGACGGCGTCCAGCGGACTCGCGGAGACGAACACCGTCGCCTCCGCCAGGCCGTAGGACGGGCGGTGGGCCTCGGGCGCCAGGCCGTACGGGCCGAACGCGCGCTGGAACCGCTCGACCGTCTCGGGCCGCACCGGTTCGCTGCCGTTGATCATCGTGACGACCTCGTCCAGCCGCAGGTCGTACCGCTCCTGCTCCGGCACGCGCGCGACACACAGGTCGAAGGCGCCGTTGGGTGCGGCGGTGACCGTCCGCGGATGCTGGGACAGCAGTTGCAGCCACCGGACGGGCCGCCGCAGGAATGCGACGGGGTCCATCAGCACCGAGGTGGCGCCGCCGATGACGGGCGCGGCGAGCAGCAGCACCAGCCCCATGTCGTGGAACAGCGGCACCCAGCCGACGTTGGTGAACGGCTGGCCGGGGCCTGCGAAGGCGTCCATGCATTGGCGGGCGTTGGCCACCACGTTGCGATGGGTGATCACGACGCCGGCCGGGCGTGCGCGTCGAGCCGGACGTGTACTGGAGGTAGGCGATGTCGCCCTCGCCCGAGGCGTACGGGGACCAGCCGTCGGCCTCCTCGTCCGGAACCAGGTCGACGCACTCCACGGTCGGGCGCCCGTTCTGGCTGTGCTGGTCGAGGAACTCCCGGACGCCGTCGGCCGCGCCGCTGACGGTGAGGACGCTGACCGGCCGGCAGTCGCCGAGGACGGCGGCCAGCCGGTCGGAGTGGCCGGGCAGGTCGGGGCTGAACAGCGGTACCGCGATGGCGCCCGCGTACAGGCAACCCAGGAAGGCGACGACGTAGTCGAGGCCCTGCGGCGCCAGGATCGCGACGCGGTCGCCGACCTTCGCCTGCGCCGCGACCCTCGCGCCGACGGCGAGCGCTCGGCGGTTCAGGCGACGCCAGGTGAGCGAGCGGTAGACGCCCGCGGCGGAGTCGTCGGCGTACTCGACGAAGCTGAACGCCCGGTGCTCACCGCGCTCCTCCGCCCACCGCATCAGGCTGGCGGGAATGGTGTCGATCCCGGTGAAGCGCGTGCGGAATGGATTCGCGGTGGGCGCGAATGACTGAACCTGTTCCATTCGGTCCTCCTGGACTTCCTTCAGCTGTCGGGCGGTATTCCGCGAGCCGCGGCCAGAGCGAAACGTAAATACCCGCGACGAGCGAGTCAACCGCACGTCGAGCTTTCGCTATCGACAGCGGGAAAGTTGTCGCGCGGGTGACAAGTTCTGGGTTCGGACCTGCCCGATATGGCCTCTTCTGGACCGGCTCTGAGCTGGTGATTCTCTTCAAATTCGTGAGCTGGATGACAATTCCTCGGCACCCCTTGTCAGAGTCGCTCAAATTCCCGCCGGTGCGTGGACAGCGCGGTCCGGAGCGCGGAATTCTGTGCGGCGGAAGGGGGCCGTATGACTCGGCTGGCGTATTACCGAAAACTCACGGTGATCGGATCCTGCGCATTCATCGCCACGCTCGACAACAATGTCGTGAACGTGGCGCTGCCGGCGATCCAGCGGGATCTGCGGCTTCCGATCTCCGGGCTCGAGTGGGTGGTCACCAGCTATGTCGTCGGGTTCTCCAGCCTGCTGCTGGTGGGCGGCCGTCTCGCCGACACGATCGGCCGGCGCCGCACCCTCCTGATCGGAGTGGCGATCTTCGCGACCGCCTCGGCCGCCGCCGGGCTCGCCGGCTCGGGGTCGGCGCTCATCGCGGCCCGCGCCGTCCAGGGCATCGGCGCGGGGCTGCTGATGCCCGCCGCGCTCGCCATCATGGCCGCGGACCTGGACCCGGTTCAGCGCGAGGTCGCCGGCGGCGTCTGGATGGCGGCGATCGCCTCCGCGCTGGCGCTCGGGCCCGTGGTGGGTGGCTTCCTGACCGACCGATGGTCCTGGAGCTGGATCTTCTTCATCAACGTTCCCGTCGGCGCCCTGTGCGCCCTGCTGCTGCCACGCGAGCCCGGCGATGCCGCACGAAGCTGGAGCTGGGGCCGCTCCGGCTGGCGGCGGCTCGACCTGCCGGGGGTCGCACTGTCCGCGCTGGTGCTGTGCGGACTGACGTACGCGCTCGTGACCGGACCGTCCGAGGGCTTCACCGCGCACCCGGTGCTCGCCGCGCTGGGGCTCACCGCCGTGGGGGCGGTGTTGCTCGTGATCGTCGAGTCCCGCGTGCCAGAGCCGGTCATCGATCTGCGGCTCTTCCGTGACCGCGTGTTCAGCGGGGGCACGGCGGCCCAGCTGCTGTGGGGCGTCGGCGTCACCGGCGTCTTCTTCTTCACGTCGCTGTTCATGCAGGACGTCCTCGGCTTCTCGGCGGTCCGGGCCGGGTTGGCGTTCGTGCCGCTGGCGGCCCTCGTCGTGGTGACGACGCCGGTCGCGGTCCGGCTGGCAGCGGCGCTGGGCGCCCGGTGGGTGGTGCCGTCGGGTCTGGCGTGCGTCGCCGCCGGCCTGCTGGTGGTGTCCTGGACGGGCGACGGTGCGACGTACTGGGATCTGCAGCCCGGCTTCGCGCTGATCGGTGTGGGGTCTGCGCTCATCACGCCGCTCATCACCGTCACCCTCACCGCGGTGCCGCCGGACCGCACCGGCCTCGCGGCGGGGCTGACCAGCGCCGTACGCGAGGCGTCCGGCATCTTCGGCGTCGTCCTGGTCGGGGCGGTGCTCACTGCCCGGCAGCACGCGGAGATGCGCGCCGGCCGGAGCGCGGAGGCGGCGTTCCTGCTCGGGTACGCGGACGGGCTGCGGCTCGCCGCGGCGCTGGTGCTGGTCGGCGCCGTCGTCACGGCGCTGACCCTCGGCCGCATCCCTGCGCACACCCAGGCGGCGCCAGCGGCCACACCGCCAACGCAGGTCGACGCTCCTGTGCCCTGACCAGTAACGCCAGTCGCTCGGAGACCGCAACCGATGAATCCCAACAGGAGGACACCAGTGACGCCAACCCTGCGCGGTATCGGCCTCGCAACAGCCTGCGCCGTGACGCTCACCGTTGGTGCGTGCACCGACAAGCCCGCCGGTGACGCCGACCAACCCGGCGACCTCGCCGGCCAGACCGTGACGGTGGCCGCCGTGTGGACCGGAGCGGAGCAGCAGAACTTCCGCAAGGTGCTGGACGCGTTCGCCGAGAAGACCGGCGCGACGGTCAAGTTCACGCCGACCGGTGACAACGTCTCGACGTTCCTGGACTCCAAGATCCAGGGCGGCGACCCGCCGGACGTCGCGATGCTGCCGCAGCAGGGTGCCCTGGTCCAGTTCGCGAAGGCCGGCCACCTGAAGCCGGCCAACCAGGAGGTGCAGAAGGCGATCGACGCCAACTTCGCCCCGATCTGGCGGACGCTGGGCAGCGTCGACTCGAAGCTCTACGGCGTGTACTTCAAGGCCGCGAACAAGTCCACCGTCTGGTACCGCACCAAGGCCTTCGAGGACGCCGGGGTGCGAGCCGCCGAAGACCTGGGACGAGTTCGTCACGGTCGCGAAGGCCGTCTCGGACGCGGGAACGCCGGCACTCGCCGTCGGCGGCGCGGACGGCTGGACGCTCACCGACTGGTTCGAGAACGTCTACCTCTCCCAGGCCGGCCCGGAGCTGTACGACAAGCTGTCGCGGCACGAGATCCCCTGGACCCACCCGTCCGTGACCAAGGCGCTGACCACGCTCGGCGAGCTCTGGAGCACCCCGGGCATCGTCGCGGGCGGCCCAGCGCAGGCGCCTGCAGACGGACTTCCCGACCTCGGTCAGCGACACGTTCTCCGCCCAGCCGAAGGCGGCGATGGTGTACGAGGGCGACTTCGTCGCCGGGGTGATCGGCGACCTGAAGACGGCGAAGGTCGGCGAGGACGCCAAGCTCTTCCCGTTCCCCGCCGTCGGCGGCTCGGCACCGGTGGTAAGCGGCGGCGACGCCGCGGTCGCGATGACCGACAGCAAGGGCGCCCAGGAGCTGCTGGAGTTCCTCGCGTCACCCGAGGCGGCCGAGGTCTGGGCCTCGACCGGCGGCTTCACATCCCCGAACAAGAACCTGGACGTCGCGGCCTACCCGGACGAGACCAGCCGCGCGATCGCGAAGAACCTCGTTGCGGCGGGTGACCGGGTGCGGTTCGACATGTCCGACCTGGCGCCGGCCGCGTTCGGCGGTACCAAGGGCGTCGGCGAGTGGAAGCACCTGCAGGACTTCCTCGCCAGGCCGACGGACGTGGCAGGCGTGACGAAACGGCTCGAGAGCGACGCCGCGAAGGCGTTCGGGAGCTAGCGGCGATGACCGCGCGGAGCCGATCCGGCCGCCCTCGCCTGCTGGCCGCGATGTTCCTCGCGCCGGCGTTGGTGCTGCTCGGCGCGCTGGTGCTCTACCCGATCGCCTACTCGGTGGGCAGGAGCCTGTTCGACGCGGACGGGACGAGGTTCGTCGGGCTCGCCAACTACGCGGAGCTCTTCACCGATCCCGCGACCTTCACCGCGCTGCGGAACAACGCGGTCTGGGTGCTGGTGGGACCGACCATCGTCACCTGCCTCGGGCTGGTGTTCGCGGTGCTCGCCGAGCGGGTGCGCTGGGGAGCCGCGGTCAAGCTGATCGTGTTCATGCCGATGGCGATCTCGATGCTGGCGGCGGGCATCATCTTCACGCTGGTGTACCAGCAGGACCCGGGCCGCGGCCTGCTCAACGCGGCGGTCGTCGGCGTGCACGACAGCGTCGTCCCGCCGTCGCCCTATCCGACGGCCAGGGCGCGCGACCGCGGCGGGCCGCTTGGGCAGGACGGCGGCGATCTTGCGCAGGGCGGCGTCTTGGTGGCGCGTGACGGAGGGTATGAGGCGCGCGCCGTGCCTGGCCGGCCCGTCCTCATGGGACTGGTCGGCGTGGCGCCGCGCAGCCTGCCGCGCGGAGGCGACCAGCGCGGTTGTCCCGTCAGCGAGCGGGCGCGGGCTGGTCGGCGCCGTCTGGCTCGACGTCACGCCGGGTGGCGGCGGCCGGCCGGGCGCGGTCGACCCTGCCGAGAAGGGCATGCCGGGCGTGGCGGTGCAGGCCGTGCGGGACGGCGCGGTGGCGGCCTCGACCCGTACCGGCCCGGACGGCAGCTTCGCCTTCACCCAGCTCGCGGGCACCGGGTACACCGTCCGCCTGGCGGCGTCCAACTTCACGCCGCCCTTCCGCGGGGTCACCTGGCTCGGCCCCGGATTGGTGACGCCGGCCATCATCGCGGCGTACACCTGGATGTGGTCCGGCTTCGCGATGGTGCTCATCGCCGCCGGCCTGTCCGCGCTTCCACGGGACGCGCTGGAGGCCGCCCGGGTGGACGGCGCGAGCGAGTGGCAGGTGTTCCGCCGCATCACGATGCCCCTGCTGGCGCCGGTGCTGTTCGTCGTCCTCGTCACGCTGATGATCAACGTGCTCAAGGTCTTCGACCTCGTGTACGTCATCGCGCCGGGGGCGGTGCAGCAGGACGCGAACGTGCTCGCCCTCCAGATGTACCTCGTGTCGTTCGGCGGGGGCAACGACCAGGGCGTGGGCAGCGCGATCGCCGTGTTCCTCCTGCTGCTGGTGCTGCCGGTGATGGTCGTCCAGGTACGACGAGTACGGCGGGAGCAGCGATGACGGTCGAGGTGCGGACGGCCCCGGCACCTGCTTCCCACGGTGGGCTCGGGTCGCCGCGTCGGGGGCTGGCCAGCCGGGTGACGAGCGGCCTGGGCGGCGGCCTCGTGCAGCTGTTCCTGGCCGCGGTCGCGCTGATCTGGACGATCCCGACTGCCGGTCTGCTTATCGCGTCGCTGCGCGCCGAGGCGGACAACGCCACGACCGGCTGGTGGACCGCGCTGGCCGACCCCGGGCAGCTCACCGCCGCCAACTACGGCAGGCTGCTCCGCGACGACGCGATCCTCGGCTCGTTCGTCAACACCGTCGCCATCACCGTGCCCGCCACCGCGTTGGTGGTCGCGGTGGCCGCGCTGGCCGGCTACGCCTTCGCCTGCCTGGAGTTCCCCGGCCGCGACGCCCTCTTCCTGCTCGTCGTGGGCCTCCTCGTGGTGCCGGTGCAGGTGGGGCTGATCCCGGTGGCCAGGCTGTTCGGGGCGTTGAACCTGTTCGGTACGACCACCGGTGTCGTGCTGTTCCACACCGCCTTCGGACTGCCGTTCGCGATCTTCCTGCTACGCAACTTCTTCGCCGGAATCCCGCGCGACCTGATCGAGGCGGCCCGGATCGACGGCGCCGGCGAACTGACGATCTTCCGCAAGGTGATCGCGCCGCTCGGCCTGCCGGCGATCGCGGCGCTGGCCACGTTCCAGTTCCTCTGGGTCTGGAACGACCTGCTGGTCGCGCTGATCTTCGCCGGCGCCGACTCGCAGCCGCTCACGGTCGCGCTGCAGCAGCAGGTCCGCCAGTTCGGCGCGAACCTCGACGTCCTGGCCCCGGGCGCGTTCCTGTCGCTCGGCGTCCCGCTCGTCGTGTTCTTCGCGTTCCAGCGCTACTTCGTCCAGGGACTGCTCGCGGGGTCGGTGAAGTAACGGGACTACCGCGGTTGCCAGCGGCGCAGGGCCCAGCCGGCGATCGGCAGCACGATCAGCGTGCCGATGATGGCTCCGACGATGCCGCCCCAGTCGAAGATGTCCGTGTCACCGATGCCGAAGCCGACAGTGAAGATGAGGTAGCCGAGCAGCGCACCGACGAGTCCCACGGCCACCGACACCAGCCATGACATCGGGCCGCTCATGTGGCGGAACGCGTCGCCCGGCATCAGCATGCGCGCGATCACGCCGACCACGAAGCCAAGCAGCAGGGCTCCAAGCATCGCGATCCTCCCGAGGTTGCTCGCCTGGACCACGCGATCGTCCGGCTGGGGGGGCCACAACGCGCGCCACGCAGACAGGCGACCGGGCTGCCCTTGATGATGCCACTCGGACCGACCGAGCGTCAGGGTCTCGACACGGTCGGTGGGCGACCAGTTCAGTGGGCTTCGCCGGACTGGTGGGCGAGGATCGCGATCTGCGTCCGGTTGTCCAGGCTGAGCTTGGCGATGGCGCGGCTGACGTGCACCTTGACGGTGGCTTCGCTCATGAACAGTGAGCGCGCGATCTCCGCGTTGCTGGCGCCGGTGGCCACGGCGAGCGCGACCTCCCGTTCGCGGTCGGTGAGCCGGTCGAGTTTGGCGCGCGCGTCGGCCTGCTTTGCGCTGGAGCCGCCGGCGAACTGGGTCAGCAGCCGCTTGGTCACGGTCGGTGCGAGGATCGCGTCGCCGGTCGCGACCACTTCCACGGCCCGCGCCAGCTCTCGCGGCGCCGTGTCCTTGAGCAGGAAGCCGGCCGCCCCTGCCTGCAGCGCCGCGAACACGTATTCGTCGAGGTCGAAGGTGGTGAGGACGATGACTGGCGGCGGGTCAGGCAGCGCGTGGACCCGGCGGGTCACCTCCAGGCCGTCCACGCGCGGCATCCGGATGTCGGTGAGTACAACATCCGGCCGGTGCCGCAGGACGAGGTCGACGGCGTCGTCCCCGTCGCCCCGGTCGGCGACCACCTCGATCGCGCCGCCGCTCTCCAGGATCATCTTGATCCCGCCGCGCACCAGCTCCTCGTCCTCAAGCAGAACCACCCGGATCACCCGGGGAACCTCGCTGTCACGCAGAAACCTCCATCGGGCGTCGGACCGACCGCAAGCGTGCCACGCGCCAGCGCTACCCGCTCGCGCATGCCGGTCAGCCCGAAGCCGGACCCGGGTGGCGGCCCCGCACGCAGCGCCGCCGGCACGCCCGGCGTGTTGCGGGAGCGTACGGTCAGCCCTCCGTCGTCCATGGCGAGTGTGATGTCGACCTCCGCGCCGGGCGCGTGTTTCGCCGCGTTGGTGAGCGACTCCTGCACCAGGCGGTAGATCGCCCGTCCGACGGAACCGGGCACGTCCGGCGGCTGGTCCGGAAGGGTGAGTCGTACGCGCTGGCCGGCGACCACGGCCTCGTCGACGAGTGGGCGTAGCCCGGCCAGCGTCGGCGCCGGATGCAGCGGTGCGGCACCGGCGCCCTGGCGGAGCACGCCGAGCAGCTCGCGCATCTCCTCCAGCGCGGCGGTGCTCGTGCCGCGGATGCCCTCGGCGACCTCGGCGGCCCGCCCGTCCGAGGACACCGCGAGCGCGCCGGCCTGCACCGCGATCTGGCTGACCCGATGCGCCACCACGTCGTGCAGTTCGCGGGCGATCCTGGCGCGCTCCTCGGCGATGGCGGTCGCCGCGCGCAGGTCCCGCTCCCGTTCGGCCTGCTCTGCGCGGTCCCGCAGGCTCGCGAGCAGTTGCCGGCGCTGCCGCACCCACAGGCCCAGCAACACCGGGAAGCCGACGATCGCGACGGCCATGACGGCGCCGAACCACAGGTCGCTGCCATCGAAGGGGGTGCCCCACGGTACGGCGATCGCGACGGCGGACGCCGCGACGATGAGCCAGGTCAGCCGCGAGTTGCCGCGCCGGCTGGCGACCGTGTAGCTCGTCAGCGGCGCGGCGAACCATGCGGCGGTCGCGACGGCGGCGAACACTGCCACCAGCGCCGCCGCGACCGGGAACCTGCGCCGGACGAGCAGGGCGAGGCTGACCGCGGCGACGGTGACGGTCGTGGCCCATCCGTAGGGCACGAGGCCGGCGCTGGTCACCATGACCTGGTGCCACACCACCGGCCAGGCGAGCGCCGCGACGGCGAGATCGCCGATCAGGTTGAGCGCCGAGCCGTCCCACCAGGAGAGGAGTCGCGCCTGTCGCCGTGCCATGTCGCCAACTCTAGGCACGCGTGCCGCGGGATCAGGCGTCGCGGCGGCTCAGCAGCACGCCACCGGTGCCCACCAGGGCGATCATGAGGACCAGCAGCGGCAGCGGCATCGTCCACACGTTGCCGGCCTGCGGGCTGACCATCTTCAACGCCGATGTGAACGGCAGCAGGCGTTCGTTGATCTCGGTGCCGAGCAGCAGGGCTGTCTCGACGATCGCGGGGAAGCCGAGGACGGCGATCATGGCGAGCGTCGCGTTGCGGGTCAACGCGGCGATTCCCAGACCGACCAGGGCACTGAGCATCAGGTAGACCACGACCGCCGCGAGGACCTGCCCGACCCGCCACAGCTCCGACGGGATCCCACCGCGCAGCGCACCGGCAAGGAGCGTCACCGCCACCAGGCCGACGCCCGCGGCGGCCGCGACCGCGGCCACGGTGAGCACCTTCGCGGCGAGGATCCGGCTGCGCGAAGGCAGCGTCAGCATGGTCGTCGCGATCGTGCGGTAGCGGTACTCGTGGCCGAACGAGGCCACCCCCACCGCGGTCGTGAAGAGCGATACGAGCAGCAGCGTGAGGCCGGTGAACGGGTAGACGAACCGCTCACGCGCGGTCATGTCGGTGTGGCCGGCGTATTCGAGGGCGACGACGAATTGCAGCGCGAGAGCGCAGCCGAGCAGCACCCAGGTGGAGCGGAGGCTACGCAGCCGGACGATTTCATAACGCAGAGCGTTCAGCATGGTGGATCTTCCTTCGTGGGTTCTTCAGCGGTGGGTGGCGGTCGGAACGGGCGGGGCGTTGTACTGGGCAGCGCCCGCGGTGGCGGTGAAGAACGCCTCTTCCAGGCTGGTCTGCCGCACGGCCAGCTTGCTCAGGACGATCCCGGCGCGCAGCGCGATCGTGGCCACGGCGTCGGCGTCGCGCCCCTCGACTACGACCGTGCGGTCCGGCTCCTGCCGCACCTGGTAACCCGCGTTGTGCAGCTCGTGCAGCAGCATGTCCGGCCGTTCCGTGCTGGCGACGACCTCCGCGCGGGAGTGGCGGGCCACGAAGTCGTTCAGCGGCTCGGAGGCGATGAGCCGGCCGCCGCCCACGACGATCAGGGCGTCGGCAAGGTGCGCCATCTCGTTGAGCAGGTGCGAGGAGACGAAGATCGTCCGGCCCTCGGCGGCGAGCGCCTTCAGCAGGTCACGCAGCCAGCGGATGCCCTCGGGGTCGAGCCCGTTCGCCGGCTCGTCGAGCATCAGCGTCGCCGGGTTGCCCAGCAGCGCGCCCGCCAGCCCGAGCCGCTGCGACATGCCGAGGCTGAAGCCGCCCGCGCGCCGCTTCGCCGCGTCGCGCAGGCCGACCATTTCCAGTACCTCGTCCACCCGCCGCGCCGGGAGACCGGCACCGGCGGCGATCATGCGCAGGTGCGCCCGTGCGGTCCGCCCCGGGTGCACGGCGCGCGCGTCGAGCACTGCGCCGACGGTGCGTGCCGGGTGATCCAGCTCGCCGTACGTACGACCGTCGAACTCGGTGCGCCCCGTGCCGTGGTCCAGCCCGAGCATGAGCCGCATCGTGGTCGACTTGCCGGCTCCGTTCGGGCCGAGGAATCCCGTCACGACTCCTGGCTGGACGGTGAACGACAGGTTGTCGACGGCTTTGACCCGTCCGTACTGCTTGCTCAATCCCTGCGCGACTATCACTGGCGCCTACCTCGTGTCCGTACCGCCGCCCCGATGGCCGCAGTGCCGGATCAAACGATTGCGTCCCGGACGCGCCGTTCCATCCGCATGACGGCGACATCTCCATACGACGAAAGAGGTATCTGGTGGCCGGAACGCTCCGGGCCGCAACCAGCGTCTTCGTGGAAACCTCGGGTTTTCCCTAGTGCCGTGTCTAGGGTCCGGCTCCGTAGAGTCGGACACGCATTCAGCCGTCCACAAGAGAAAGGAGCTGTGTTGAAGCGCGCACGATCGTTCTCGAACATCGGCCGCTGCCGCTCACCTTTGCCGAGAACCGGATTCGATCCCGGAGAGGCTGGTGCCAGGAGGATTCCTCCGCAACGTTCCGGCGACTGGGCGGCCACGGGGGCCGTTCGAGCCGTCGGTGCTGGTGGCGCTGACCGGGATCGGCAGCCTTGTAGGAGCCGTTTGATCTGGCCAACCCGCCGCTCGCCCGGCAGCTGATCCGCCACTCGGAGGACGGTTCCACTACGAGCCGCAGGCTCTCCATGACGCGCTCCAGCAGGGATGCCCCCTTTCGCCCCTGCTGGAGTTGCAATCTTCATTCCGCTGACCCGGGTGACGTGTCACGGGAAACGGACATGCTGCGCAAACCGGGGCAGTCGCGCCCGGTATAGGCACGGCTTCCCGAAAAGTCCGGTTCGGGGGGTGGTGGGCGGGTAGGGCGGCGATCACGCCCTACCCTGACGAGGCGTCGCCCGCCGGGGCAGCCGGAACGTGAGCGTTGGGGATATCCTCACGATTCATGACGGTGTTGGCGCTTTGGCGGTCGTGACCAGAATGACGGCGCGCACGGTTGACGGAGGGGAACCGTGGCGCTGATCGGATACCTGCGGGGGGCTGGCGGCGGTCCAACCGACTGGCCGGGCGGTGCTGGTGGGCTACTGGCCGGCCGGGACGCGGAGCTTGAGGCGCTTCGGGACGCACTAGGCGACGTGAAACGGAAGAACGCCCGCCTGATCGAGGTCACCGGCGGGCCGGGGATCGGTAAGACCCGCTTGCTTGCTGAGTTCTCCCGTCGCGCTGCGGAGCGCGGCTTCCTGGTCCTGTCCGGGCAGGCATCCGAAGCCGGCCGGCGCGTGCCGTTCGGCCCGCTGATCGACGCACTCGACGACCACCTGGCCGACCATCCGCCCGCCCCCGACCTGGACGGTCTCGACCTGCTTCAGCTGATCTTCCCGGCTCTCGCGCCCAGCGGAGAGCAGCTGCCACGGACGATCCAGCCGGCCGACCACTACCGGCTGCAGCGTGCGATGCGGGGCCTGCTGGAGTCGATCGCCGTCCCAGGCCTGGTCCTCCTCCTCGACGATCTGCACTGGGCCGACGACGCCTCGGTCATCCTGCTGACCGAGCTGATCCGGCGGCCACCGAGGGCGCCCGTGCTGCTCGTGCTGGCGCACCGCCAGCGCCAAGCCCCGGCGCAGCTCCGCGCTGCCACGGCCGGTCCGGGTGCCGGCCTGCCGATCCGCCAGCTCGAATTGGGAGTGCTCAGCGAGGAGCAGGCCGCGGTCGTCCTCGGGACGCACGGCACGCAGTCCTGGCGCAGCGCGGTCTACCGGCAGAGCGGCGGGAACCCCTTCTATCTCGACGCGCTGGCCCGCGCGTCGCTGCGCAGCCCGGCGTCTGGGGGCGGGCCGCTGTCCTGGTCCGGTCCGTACCGCCAGCCTGCGTCGGATCACGGCGACGCCGCCGTCCGCCGCGCCGAGGAGCTGCCAGCCGCGGTGCAGATGGCGTTGCAGGTCGAGCTGGAGGCCACGTCGCCGCTGGCCCGGCTCGTGGCGCGCGCGGCGGCGGTCGCCGGTGAGCGGTTCGCGGTCGAGTTCGTCGCGGAGATCGCAGAACGGCCCGAGGCCGACGTGCTGGCTGCCGTCGACGAACTGGTCAGCCGCGACCTGATCCGCCAGCTCGACGACAGGCAGCGCTTCGGGTTCCGGCACGCGTTCGTCCGGGAGGCCACGTACGCGAGCGCCAGCCCTGGTTGGCGGCTCGCCGCCCACGCCCGCGCCGCCGAGGCGCTGCGCCAGTGGGGTGCTCCGCCGGCCGACCGCGCCGACCATGTCGAGCTGTCCGCCCGCCCTGGCGACCTGGCCGCGGTCGAGCTCCTGGAGGAGGCGGCCCAGGCGGTCCGGTTACAGGCACCCGCGACGGCGGCGCACTGGCTGCGCGCCGCCGCCCGCCTGCTTCCTCACGACAGCACGACCAACCAGCGCCGGATGTCACTGCTGATCCAGCTCGCCAGGGCGCTCGGCTCGGCCGGGCACATCCAGGAGAGCCGGGACGCGATTCATGCCGCGCTTCCGCTGTTCTCCAGCGAGCAGGCCGGCCACCGGGCTGGCGTGGTGGCGTTCTGCGCCCTGATGGAGCGGCTGCTCGGCCGTCACGAGGAAGCCGAGGCGCTCCTCCGGGATGAGCTGATCGCCATCGAGGGCCAGGACACCGTCGCCCGGGGCTCGCTCCTGTTCGAGCTGGCTTGTGGCCGGCTACGGGCGACCGACTCGGCCGCCAGCGTGGAGACGGCCGAGCAGGCGCTTGCCGTGGCTCGGCGGCACAACAATCGGCCGCTCCAGACGGTGTCGTTGGGCTTTATCGCGATGGCCCGCGCGGCGGTCGGGGAGACCGACGCCGCCCGGATCCAACTCGACGAGGCCACCGAACTCCTCGACGCGATGCTGGACGAGGAGTTCTCCGCGAGCCTCGACGCCGCGCTCTGGGTGAGCTGGGCGGAGGTGCTGCTGGAACGGTGGGACGACGCGCTCCGCCATTTCGACCGGGCCTTGATCTTCGCCCGGGGTACCGGGCGGGACCTGATCCTGTCGCACCTGCTGGTCGGCCGGGTGCTGATCCTGCGCACGACCGGCCGGCTCGCCGACGCGATGGCCTGCGCCGAGGACGCCGTTGACCTCGCCCGCCTCTCCGGCAGCGACGAGCAACTAGTGAGCGCCTTCTCGATGCAGAGCTGGGTCGCGGCCTGGGCCGGTGCGCTCGACGAGAAGCTGGTGACCGGCTCGGCCGCGCTCGAACAGGCGTCGGACGGCGTGAACCGCTCGTGCCCGACGCTTGCCGCGCGGATGCTCGCCGAGGCGAGGCTCGGGATGGGCGACACGGAGGGTTGCCTCGCGTTGGTCGATGTCGCGGGTGGGCCAGGCCTCTTCTCTGCTGAAGCGTGTTCGCGGATCGGCTGGTACGAGCTGATGACGCGGGCCGAACTCGCCAGCGGGAATGTCGATGAGGCCGAACAATGGGCCGAGCGGGCAGAGGCCTCGGCGGCGCACCACGGCTTGGCAGGGCGCACGGGGCTGGCCCTGTTCGCGCGTGCCCAGGTGATGGCGGCGGGCGACCCCCGGGCGGCGCTGGAGGCGGCGACCGCGTCCGTCGTGGCGCTGGAGGAATCGGCGATGGTCGTGGACGCCGCCCGGGCTCGGATGGTCCTCGCCGCGGCGTGGGCGGCGGCCGGCGAGGTCGACCGGGCCTCGGCCGAGCTGAAATCCGTGCAGTCGGCGTTCGAGTCGTTCGGCGCGAGCGCCTTGGCGCGTCAAGCCATGGCCGAGCGCCGCAGGCTGGCCGCCCGGACGTCCCGCAGGCGGTTCACGGCCCCGGCCGAGGGGCTGGCCGCACTCACTCGCCGCGAGCGGCAGGTGGCCACGCTGGTGAGCGAAGGGCTGACCAACCGAGGCATCGCGCAGCAGCTGTTCGTCACGGAGAAGACCGTCGAGATGCACCTCGCGAACGTCTTCGCCAAGCTCGGCGTCTCGTCGCGGGCATCGGTGGCGAGCGTCGTGACCCGCTCCGTCGGCGCGTAGCGGGAATCAGGCCGGCATGCTTGTCGCGCTACCGGGGCGCTGAGGCGACGGGGGAGGGAACGAAGGCAGCGAGGCGAGGGCCTCGACCTCGTCGGCCATCGCGGCGTTGAGCTGGAGGAGGATGTTGGGGATCTCGTCATCGGTCCAGCGGTGTCCGGCGATCACGTCGGTCACGTCGAACAGCGCGGTAGACAGGGCGTCGCGCGTCGTCTGGTAACGGGCGAGAGCGTCGTGCTCGTCCGCACCGTCGATGACGACGGCGACGATCTCGCGGGCGAGCAGCTCGGCGTCCCGCAACGCATCGGTCAGCCCGTGTGCACTGATCGGATCCTTGAAGTAGCCTGCATCACCGACCAGGGCCCAGCCGCGACCCCACGATCGTCGAACATGGCCAGGTCGCCCGGTGAACGTGCGCAGCGCGGGCGGTGGGGCCGCGGCCGCCAGCCGGGCGGTGAGGTCGGGAGACGACTCGGCGACGACCCGGGTGAGGGGCTCCAGGCCGCCTCGCCCGATGCGGCGGGGTGCGGCGCTGGCGAACACACAGGCCTGGCCATCGTTGGTCGGGATGACGCCGGACGCGGCATTGGGGCGGAAGTTCCACTCGTAGCCGTCGGTCTCCAAGCCCGACCAGTAGCCGTACGTGACGGCGGCGATCGAGGTGCCGACCCGCTCGAACGGCGCGCCGACGAGATCGGCGATCGTGGATCGGATCCCGTCGGCTCCGACGACGATGCGGGCTCGCGCTCGGAAGGTCTGGCTGTCACGGGTCCGGCCGGTGATGCCGACGACGTTGCCGTGGCGATCGCGCTCGACATCCGTCACGGCGACGCCGTACCGCACGTCGACGCCCGCAGCGACGGCCGCGTCGACGAGGATCGGGTCGAGCACGGTGCGCCGCGGCGCGTACAGGGCGTCCACGCCGTAGGACGGCTTGATCGTGATCGGCACGACGGCCTCGGCGTAGCGGAACGTCGTGCGGTGCACCGGGGGTGTGCCCGCGGCGATCACCTCGTCGAGCAGACCCCATCGTGAGAGTTGCAGCACGCCGCCGCGCATCAGTGCGTGCGTCGACAGGGTGTCGGTGCCATAGCGGCTGCGATCGACGAGGAGTACGTGCAGCCCGGAGCGGGCGAGCAGGTAGGCGGTGGCCGCCCCAGCGGCGCGAGCGCCGACGACCACGACGTCGTAGGCGGGGCCGGGATGCTTGTGGGTTCGCATGCGTCTGTCTCCTGGGTCAGCGGCTGGCGAGAGCGGGGGCGGCGCGGTGACGGCCGACTATGTGGTCGGCGACGAACGCCGCGTCGCGGCCGACCCCGCCGATGAAGTTCGAGCTGCGGTGGTGTTGGAAACGCTGACCGAGCACGTAGAGACCTGGCATCGGCGTCCGGCCGCGGTGCTGGCGGATCTCGTTGTGGTGGTCGAGCACCGGGAGCCGCAGCCACGGGTAGGAGCGGCGATGACCGGTCGCCCACACGACGGTGCGGATGCCCGCGGCGCGAAGGTCGAGGTCCCTGACGACACGGGTCGGAGCGACAGCCGGGGTGCGCTCCGGTTCGAGGACCTCGCTGCGAAGTCCGTTGGTGTCGATGTGCGCGTCGATCGCGCCGAGCAGCCGCTGCATCCGCAGGTCGGCGACGGCGACGGTCCGGGGCAGGTCGGGGGCGAGCCGCATCCGGTTGCCGTCGATGCCGGTCACCCGGCCGACGAGGCGGACCCCGTCGGCCTGGAGGGTGGCGAGGTCGAGTGAGCGGCGGTCAGCCGCGCCGACCAGCTGCGCGGACGGCTCGTGGCGCGCCAGCACGGGGTCGGGCATGTCGTCGACCGTCTTGTCGAGCGCGCCGATGCGGTCGAGCCACCAGTAGATGTCCATGCCGCGGTAGCTGCGAGGCATGCGGGTGTGGCTGCCGGCGGCGATCGTCACGTCCCGCCCGGCCGACCGCAGCTCGTCGGCGAGCTGGACGCCGGTCGCCGCGGCACCGACGACGAGGACACCGCCCGGCGGCAGCGAGTCGGGATTGCGGTAGCCGCTCGGCGCGACCTGGTGGACATCGGCGGCCATCGCGCGGGCGATCGCCGGGACCGCGGGCTGATCGCACCAGCCGGTGGCGATGATGACGTTCGCGGCCAGCCAGACCGCCCTGTCGGTGACGACCTCGAAGCGGTGATCCCGCTTGCGGAGCACGTCAACGCCCGTCTGTTCCTCGACGGGTGCGTCGAACGAGCGGGCATAGCGGGCGAGGTGGCCGGTGAACGCGGCGGCGGAGGAGAACCCGTCGGGGTCCTGCCCGGCGTACGGCCAGCCAGGGAGGGTGTTCATCCAGTTGGGCGTCAACAGGTGGAGGGAGTCCCACGAGTCGTTGCGCCAGCGCTGCCCGATGCGGCCCCGCTCGAGCACGACGTGGTCGTGGCCGTGGACGGTGAGAAAGCGGCTGGCAGCGAGGCCCGCCTGGCCTGCGCCGATGATGACGGTGTCGGTGGTGCGCAAGGGGGACTCCAGTGATCGGGGGCGCCCCGCTGGGCCGGCCGGTAAGAGGACCGGCCGAACCCAGGGAACGGCGGGCAAGGTCAGCCGGCGTCGACGTCGATCGACACGGGAACGCCGTTCGTGACGACGTCGAACACGGCCGAGCGCCTACGCGACTGCTCCACGACCGAGCGCAACTTCTCCGGGTCGTCGCCGCGCAGCACGAAGCTGACCTTGATCTGCTGGTAGCCGTTGCGGACCTCGTCCGACAGTCCGAGGATCCCCAGCAGGTCGATGTCACCTTCGACAGTCGAGGAGACCTCGGTGAGGTTGATGCCGCGGGCAGCGGCGACATTGGCGATACCTGCGGTGAGGCAGGCGGCGAGGGCGTGCAGCACGAACTCCACCGGCGTCGGGCCGTTGTCCGCCCCGACCAGCACGGGCGGATGGTCGGCGTCGAACGTGAACGGCTGCTGGTGGGTCATCTCCTGCTTGGCGCCGTGGAAGCCGTGGATCGTCGACCGGTTGTGGGTCCCGCTGATCCAGCGGTTGGTGGCCCTGAACTGGAACTTGGCGATGTCGGTGTCGCCCTTCACGGCGTCGAGCGTGGCGAACAGGGTCGCGGTGTCGACGCCGTTGCGGACTGGGTTCTCGATGGTGGTCATTGACTAGCTCCTGAACTGTGGTTGATCCGGGGCGATGAATTCGTCCCGGTTGAGGGTCGTCGTTCTGAACCGCTGGCACATCCGTGGTCACCACGGATCTGCGACACCAGTAGTTGGCACGGACTCCGTGCTGTCGGCAGGGGGCTTGCGGGACGACACTGAGAGGCGTGACGACCGTGGGTTCGGCCAAGGGCCTGGAGGTGACGGCCCGGGAGGCGGAGGTCCTTGACCTGATCTCCCGGCACCTGACGAACGCGCAGATCGCCGATGCGCTGTTCATCTCGACGCGCACCGTGGAGAGCCACGTGTCCGCGCTGCTTCGAAAGCTGGAGCTGCCCGATCGCCGCAGCCTGGCGCGGCACGCCGAATCCATTCCAGGCCTTGGCGTGAAACCTGGCCGCCGCGCGCTGCCCGTGCCCGTCACGTCGTTCATCGGTCGCACGGCCGAACGGGCGGCGCTGGCGGCAGGCGCTGGTCGAGCACCGCATGGTCACCGCAACCGGTCCGGGTGGCGTCGGCAAGACGCGGCTCGCGTTGAGCGTCGCCGCCGACGTCGCGCCGGCTCACCGCGACGGCGTGTGGTTCGTCGACCTCGTCCATGTGACGGACCCGGCGATGGTCACCGCGGCGGTCGCCGAGACGGTCGGCGTGCCCGAGCAGCGCAGCGTCTCGGTCGAGGTCGCGCTCGTCGCGTCGCTCGCCGAACGCGACGCGCTGCTCGTCCTCGACAACTGCGAGCATTTGTTGCAAGGCGTGCGGGACTGCGTCGAGCGGATCCTCGCCGGCTGCCCCGACGTCACCGTGCTGGCGACGAGCCGGACCCGGCTGCTCGTCCCCTACGAGTGGGTCTACGCCGTGCCGGGGCTGTCCGTCACCGGCGACAGCGGGGACGCGGTCGACCTGTTCGCAGCCCGGGTGGCCGCCGCCACGGGCGACCCGGCGCCGCCGGACAGTGCGCGCGTGGCAACGCTGTGCCGGGCGCTCGACGGCATGGCGCTGGCCATCGAGCTGGCCGCGGCCCGGTTCTCGACACTCGGCCTCGACGGGTTGGAGGCGGGCCTCGACGAGCGCCTGCGGTTCCTGACCGCCGGCACGCGCATGGCCGACCGCCACCGCTCGCTGCGCGACGCAATCGGCTGGAGCTACGACCTGCTCTCGCCCGAGGATCGCGCGCTGCTGCGGAGCGTCGCCGTGTTCGCCTCGTGGTTCGACGTCGAGGCGGCCAACGCCGTCGCCGGATCGGGTAACGAGCGCGCCGCGGTCGCCGACGGGTTGGCCCGCCTCGCCGACCACAGCCTGCTCGTCGTCGAGCGCGGCGATCCGACCCGGTACCGGGCGCTGGAGACGATCCGCCAGTACGGCGTCGAGCGGCTCGAACTCGCCGGTGAGCTGGACACGGTCCGGGCCCGCCATGAGCGTTGGTGCCGTGCCGTGATGGGCGCTCTCCACACCGCCGAACCCGACGACGCGTGGTGCGCGCGGTTCGACAGCGTTGTCGACGACATCCGAGCCGCGCTCCTGTGCTCCGCCTGCGACGAGCAGTGCTGGGCGCAGGCCGCCGCGATGGCCAACGACCTTGCCGGGCTGCTGTTCGTCCGCGGCCGGCCGATGGAGGCGCAGCGCCGGTACGAGCAGGCCGCCGATCTCGCTCCGGCGGCGACGGACAAGGTCGGCTACCTGCGCCTGGCGGCCGGGGCGGCCGCCAGCCGGTTCGTGGGCAACGACGCCCTGCGGCTGTTCCGGAGGGCAGCCGATACCGCTGTCTCGATCGGCGACCGGGCCGGCGCCGCGCGCGACCTGGCCACGATGGCGATGTACATCAGCCGCGCGCCAGGGATCATGGCCGATCAGCACACCGAAGCGGAGGCGACCGCACTGGTGGCCGAGGCGCGGACAGTGTCGGACGGCTCCCCGCTTGCCGAGGCGGCTATCGCGGTGGCGGCGGCGTACCACCAGCTCGCCCGGGACCCGCGCGCTGTCGATGTGGCGCGACAAGCCGTCGATCTTGCCGAGCAGGCCGCCGACGGCGTCCTGCAGAGCGCCGCCCTCGACCTGTTGTGCTCCGAGTTCATCGCTCTCTACGACCTCCCCGAGGCGGTGAGAGTGGTTCGCCGCCGCGGTGCGGTGATCCGCGCACTCGCGCTCGACGCGGGCAGCGGCTTCGAGCACGGCGACTTCCACCTCTACGCGTCCGATGTCGACCTCACCGCCGGCGACCTGGTGGCGGCGGGCAACCACGCCGACGCGCTCGCAGGCCTGCCCTTCTACCGGGACGAGGACCACCTGGCGATCGCCCGGCGCCTGCGAGTCGACGCACTGGCGGGCGCCTTCGACGACGTGGTTCGCAGCGGCGAGCGGTTCCGGCTCGGCTGGGAGCGGGCGGGCGGCCGGTCGCGCCGAACCTCGCGGCTTCGGCGCACGCCGTGGCGATGGTGCACGGCATCCTCGGCGACGATGCGCGTCGTGCCGAGTGGCTGCGCATCACCGTCCGGCTCGGCATCGCCCCGGAACGACTCGCCGGGTGCGCGACCGGCTGGGCGCCGTCGTTCGATGCTCTGCTGGCGCTCCACCGAGGCGACCCCGGCGCAGCCGTCGACCGCCTCAGCGCCGATCTCGACGATTTCCAGGTCTGGGGGCGCTGGGGCAGCGGCCTCTGGCGGCCCTGGTACGCCGCCCTGTGGGCCGAGGCCGCTGTGCTCGACCATCACCCCGACGCGGCCGCACGGATCGACCGGAGCCGTCATGCCGCCCGCGACAACCCGATCGCGACGGCCATCGTCGAACGCGCCGCGGCGCTCGCCGCCGGCGACCACGCCACGCTCGTCCGTTTCGCGATCACCTTCGCCCAGCTCGGCTGCCCTTACCAGCAGGCGCGAACGGGCAGGATGGCAGCCGGCCTCCGGTGACTCACTCATCGCCGCTGACCGGCCGCCCGTAGGTGATCGCGTTGCGGACGGACGTGGGCGCGGTGTCGCTCAGCTCGTTGTCGGGTCGTGCGCCCAGCGCGTCGTTCACGGTGGCGAAGGCGATGCGCAGGGCGACGAATGCCGTGATCGCGAAGATCTGCCCGTCGTCGTAGCCGGCGTCGCGTAGCGGCTGGACGTCGTGGGCCCCGGTGGTGTTCGGGTGACGGGTGATCTTGCGAGCCCACCGGGCCAGCGACTGTTCGGTCGCATCCAGCCGGTCGTCGTCGCCCCTCAGCACGCTGCCTGCCACATCGGCGCCGGCAATGCCTGCGAGCCTCTTGCCCCACGCCAGCGAGCAGTAGGAGTCACCCAGTGCCGAGGCGCAGGCGACGACCAGGATGCCGCGCTCCCGAGATGTGAGCGAACCGGCGCGGGACGCCTGTCCTATCAGGTCGACCAGCCCATGGTGCAGGGACGGCTGGTGCCCCCACAGCTTGGAGAGGTTCATCACGAAGCCGACCTGCTCGACGTCGTCGTCGTAGAGCCGCTGTACGTCGGCGCACAGCTGCGGGAGCTCCAGGAAGCCCGCGCCTTCGATCACCACGTTGGTCATGCGTCGAAATTAGGAGGGCGACGGTGGGCCGCGCGTCGGCGCGTGCACGCAATCCCCGGCGCGACGGTGAGCTGTCTCTGTCGGGATGCGCGTAGTTCAGGTTCGGCTGAGCAGCCTGGCGACTGCGGCCGTGCGGGCGGACTTCCCCTGGATGCCGAGCTTTGTATAGGTGTTGTGCAGGTGCCGCTCAACCGTGCGCACGCTAAGCGTCAGGGATCGGGCGATGCTCTCGTTGTCCTGTCCCTCGGCCGCTAGTCCGAGCACGGCGAGTTCACGCGGCGACAGCAGTGCGGCGACATCGACGCCCGAGGCACGCGTCGCGGGTTGTCGGTCGGGCTGCAGGAACGAGGTGACCTCGTCGACGAAGACCGGCCACGCCGGCTCATCGCCGAGCACGATGTGGTTCGAACTCTCCAACACCACCAGCCGAGCCCCGGCGATCATCGAGGCGAGGAAGCGGCCCTCCTCGAAATCGTTCATCCGATCGTGCCGTGAATGGAGCACAAGTGTCGGCTTGTCAACCCGTGGCAGCAGCTCTATCACATTGTCGTTATTGCGTTGCCGGCGTGCCGCGAACGCGTTCTCGGCCGATACCGAAACGCGTTGGAGCTCATCGAGCCAGCGCATCTGTTCCTCGGTCGCGCCGGGGATCATCATCGACGTGAACACCCGCCGGAACACCGAATCAGGCCGCGCCCAACCAACCTTGATCATTTGCTCGAACGCCTCGTTGAGTTCGAGATCCTCGGGCGTCGGGTCGCGAAACGCTGCCGCATAGCTGCCATAGAAGATCAAGCGGGTGACTCGCTCGGGATGGCGCACCGCGTAGGTGATCGCGGGCGGACCACCCTGCGCCATGCCCATCAGCGCAAACCGATCGAGCCCGGCGTGATCGACCACCGCCTCAAGGTCCGTGATCCGCGCCTGGAGGCCGAAGTCGCCGACGTTCCAGTCCGACAGCCCGTAGCCCCGCTCGTCGTAGCGCACGACGGTGGCCAGCTTGCCCAGGTCGGCCAGGAAATGGCGCCATACGGGGCTCTGCCAGTCGTACTGGAGGTGACTCAGCCAGCAGGTGGCGATCACCAGTGGCGGCCCTGAACCGTGCCGCGCGTACGCGATGCGCGCACCGTCAGCAGCCCGGCAGAACCTGACCTCCTGCGGTGGCGGCGCCGTACGACGATCCGACGATGGCACGCCTTTGATCGTACCGACTGCCTGCCTGTCAGCAGGACTCCGACAGACAGCGTGGCCGGTCTTGGGCATCTGCTCAGGAACGGGTGAGCACCCGCCCGGCGCGCCGCCAAGGTCGACGTGCTCCGGTGCCGTCGCGACCGACTAGCTGCACCCCTTTGCCGGGGTGGCCTCTCCGTGAGGGGCCACCCCGGCGGCATTACGGGGCTGGGACCGGTTCGTGCGAATTCCTGCGTACCTGGTCGCGGCTGCGGCGAAGCACGGCGAGGAGGATGTCGCGGACAGAGCGCTTGTCCCGCGCGTCGAACGCGAGAAGTGGGACATCGTCGTCGATCGCCAACGCCCACCGGACGTCGTCGAGTTCGTGACAGAAGTACGCCGTCGAATGTGTTGATGCCTACGACGAACGCAAGTCCGATCCTCTCGAAGTAGTCGACGGCGGGGTAGCAGTCGTCGATGCGCCGGGCGTCCACGATGACGAGGGCGCCGAGGGCGCCCTGGGCGAGGTCGCGCCACATGAAGCCGAAGCGGTCCTGGCCCGGTGTCCCGAACAGGTACACCTTGAGGTCGTGGTCGATCGTGACGCAGCCGAAGTCCAGGGCCACAGTCGTCATGGTCTTGCCGGCGACCTCATCGGCCCTGGTCGATCTCCGCAGCCACGCACGTCATCGCCGCCTCGGTCGTCAATGGACGGATATCGGAGATGGCCCCGACAGTCGTCGTCTTGCCCACGCCGAAGCCGCCCGCGATGACGAGCTTCACAGGGATAGGCGGCCGCCGGCCGCTGGTGCCCCGACTAGTGGATTGCTTCAAATCCACGGATTACCCTTCCGATCAGATCCGCGTCCTGGTTGAGTCGAGAACTTGGACGGCTGATCACCAGATGCTGCGCGGTCGCTAGATCAGCGACCAGGACCCGCACCACTCCGATCTGGAGTCCGAGCGTCCCGCTGATCTCCGCCACCGACATCGTCGTGGTGCAGAGGGCGACGATGTCGCGGCGCTCGAAGGCGAGGTGCGGATACGACCGCAAGCCGAACTCGGTCGTCTCGACCTGTGCTTCCAGCTCCAGCGTGTCGTCTGTCGCCTCCGCCCGTCCGGATGTGAGAACGAACGGCCGCAGCGGCGACACCTCCGAGTCGGCAGCGGCGACCTCCGCCGGCACATCGCGGTGGCCTGCGATGTACGGCGGCAGCCGTGGCGTTCGTGGCCGGCCCGGGTTGGGGGCGTCCTCCGTCATGGTCGTCAGCAGGCGGCGCCGACGGTGCGCTTGAGCTCCTCGATGAGCGGAGGTGTGAGCACCGCCTTGGCCCGGTCGGTGAACAGCACGGTCTCGTATGCGATCGTGCCCAGGCTCGTCTGGTTGGACGCCAGGACGCCCAGCAGACAACCGGCGCTGATCGCGCACACCAGAAGGAAGCCTTCTGCCAGCTCGACCACGACCTTGTCCGGCGGTCCGAGCGGATAGCACTCGGAAGTGCCCTGGGCCAGGCTGACGATCGCTGAGCTGATCGCCGCGAGACGGTCTGCGTTCGTCCGCTCGAGCGCCGCCGACGTCGCGATCAGCAGACCGTCGGACGACACGGCAATCGATGCTATGACGCCTCCCGTGTCGTGCGTGAACCTGCTGAGCAGCCAGTTGAAGTTCTGCGCCTCGACACTGATCTCTGGTGCGGGCGTGCTCATCGTTGGATCTCCTCGTTCCGATCATGGACATGGAGCGGGCGAGCCGACCCGCTGGTTGCCTGTGCGACTGCCCGGATGGGGATGGATCGGCGGGTCGCGTGATGGCTGCCTGGAACCCGTCCATCGCCGCTCGCGCAGCCGCGGCGTCGCCCACCGCATCTGCCGCCGTTGGCCGATCTGCCGTACGTGCCGTCGCATCCGTCGGTGGTAACGCGGCCGTCGGCAGACGGGCGCCCCGGACGCGACGGATGAGACCTTCACGGGACCTGCGCTGTGGATCCGGCGGCGGGGCAGCCTCGGCCACGACACCGGCACCCCCGCAGACTTTCCGCAACGACGACGCTGGATGGCGCAATGCGGGCGAGTTCTCACCTCGGTAGGCCACGATCTCACTATCTGCTCGGGGCACGAACCAGGAGAACCCGTCGGCCGGCGCGGCGGGCCGCATCGTCGTGGGCGGCGTCACCCGCTCGGCGCGGTCGCGACGGTCGCGTGCGCGTAACGTGCCGATCCGCCGACCAGCGCCAGTACGGGCGCCTCCGTGTCTGAACAGGGTCGGGGGGATGCGTCACCTTCGCGGTGGTGCCACCGCCGGGTGTCGGAAGGAGCTCGACGGTGAGGCCGTGCCGTCGCGCGAGCCGACCCACGACGAACAGACCAAGTGCGCCGGTCGGGGCGATGTCGAGCCGCTCGCGCTCCACGAGCCGGCGATTCTCCTCCACCAGCTGGTCCGCCGGGAGGCCGATCCCATGGTCGACGATGCTGACCTGGCACAGGTCCTGGTACATCGCGGCGTGAACCTCTACAAAGGACGCTGGCGGGGAGCACGTGGTGGCATTCTCCAGTAGCTCAGCGAACATGAGGACGAGGTCTGTCACCAGCTGGGACGCCACAGTGCCTTCGCAGATCGTCCCGACGCGGACCCGCTGGTAATCCTCGATCTCGGCGAGCGCGGACCGCACGGCCGTGGCGAGGGGTGTCGGTTTGAACAGTCTCGGATCGTCGCGGGAACCCGAGATGACGAGAAGGTTCTTGGCGCTACGCCCCAGCCGGGTGGACAGATGGTCGAGCTGGTACAGCGTGCCGAGCATCTGCTTGTTCTTATCGTCGCCTTCGAGCTGGTCGACGAGGATGAGCTGACGGTTCACGAGGTTCTGCGTGCGCTGCGCCACGTTGGCGAACATCAGACCGACATTCCGTCGCATCATCATCTGTCGTTCCACAAGCAGTGTCGCGGTGATCTGCACCCGGTTGAACGCCTCCGCCAGCTGGCCTACCTCGTCGCGGGAGGACACATCGATTGCGGCAAGTCGCGGCGGTAGCGAATCGTCGGCGTCGTCCTCCACATCGGTGACGCGGGCAAGCTCCCGGTCGGCGAGGTCGGCGACTGCCGCGGCGGCCTGGGTCAGCCGTTGCACCGGACGGGCGATCGACCGGGTGGCCGCGACGGCGAGGGTCACAGTGATCAGCAGCAGCAGGCCGACCGCCACCAGCGCGAACAGCGCCGCGGAGCTGGCGGCGTTCTCGATCGACCGCGCCAGCGACGCGATGCTCTGCGCCTGGAGGTCCTCGACGTTCTTCATCTCATCGATCTTGGAGGTCATCGCGTCCCACCAGGTTGCGGGGTCGACAGCGAACCCACCTCCGGACGGCGGCGCCAGTGCGGTCTTCTCATGAGCCGCGACCTGGGCGAACGCCGCCGTGGCCTGCGCCTGCCTCCACGTCTCCAGAACCTCCGGGGCTGGCGACCCGCTCGAACTGGGAGAGGGAGTCCTCCTGCGCCGCGATCAGGGAAACGACGGTGACGTACTGCTGTGGTCCGTACCGGTCGGTGATGAAGACGTTGGAGAGTTGAGCGCGCTCCTGGCCCGCATCCTCCTTGGCGCTCAGGAACGCCAGGTACGCCTGGAGCCGAGCCGTGATCGACGGCTCCGCGTTCGTGGCCGCCAGCACCGCGATCAAGTCGAGGACCTGCTGGTTGAACGAGGTGTAGGTACGGATCACAGCCGTGGGCTCGAGCTGTAGCCCGTCGACCTGTGTCCGCAGGCCGGCCAGCCCGCCGAGCCCCGCCCGGACCTTGCCGAGCGACGGGCGCACCTTGGCGGGCAACTGGCCGGAGTGATCATCGGCAAAACGCTCGAACGTCCTCGTGCGGGCGTCGGTCTCCTGCCACTGCCGGACGAGATCGTCACGGAACTGGGTCCCTTTGGAGCTCATGAACTGGGACGAACGTCCCCGCTCCCGCTGCGTCGCATGCAGCAGATCGCCCGCCTTCACGGACAAAGTTGCGGTTGTCTCTGCTTGCGAAGCAGCGGCGGCTACATCCCATTTATCCGCAACCCGCATGAGGGCGAAACAGGAAAATCCGAGCGTCGCGATGATTACAATCGACGCGACCTTCGTGTGGACGCGCGCATTCCGCCACGGCGACATCACGCCTCCCTTGCGGCGCGAATTGGCTCGTGGTTCCGGACCCACGATCTCGCCGCCCTGATAGGCCATCGACAAATCCTTTCTCAACGATCAGGGTGTGTTTGCTGGCCGGTTACGGGCACGGCGCGGTCGCACTGGTCGACGGCGCGACTGGGATGACGAGAACCAATACGGCAATGGCTGAGACCCACTGGACCCAGCGTCCACGGTCACTTCCTCCGCTCGCTGCCACGAGATCAGCGCATGATCGAGGGCGGAGCCCTCATCGGACAGCTAGGAATTCGACTCCTCTTGGTGGTTGTTTGACAAGAGGATCGACGGAGGCTAGACCTAACGGGCGGACGCACCTGGCCGTAAGTACGGTGGCAGGTATAAGGCGCGTGCGCTGAGTAGGCCGTGGCCCGGGTCGAACATGTCGGCGGCCTACGAATCGGAATCGATGTCGCGATTCCATTAATTGTGGTCCTAGCGAACTGTCGGGGAAATGGCTGTAACGGGCGCCCCCTGCTCCTTTCCCGGCAGCGAGACTTGCCTGCTCCGAGACAGTCGGGTTCGGCCGGACCGGCCCGGTGCCCGCCGGCCCGCCCGAGGCCCGCCGGGCGGTCCGGAGCCCGCCGGACCGCCCGAAGCCCGCCGGGCGGTCCGGAGCCCGCCGGGCCACTGCGGAGAGGTTTGGGCGTGGGTACTTGGTCCGAGACCGACCATCCCTGTGGCCCCTTGAGACTGGAGACTCCTCGATGACGACGCACGATCCGCGCCCCGCCCCTGACCTGGCCAGCTACGGCACGGGGATGGGGGAGGAGTACGAATGGCTCCTCTCGGACCACCCTTGGGCGAGAGCTGAGCGGATCCGGCGCGCCACCGACTTCTATGCAGCGGAGTTGTCCGCCGAGGAACCCACCGAGGCGCCGCGGCCGGGTGAACCGCACCCGATCGTCGAGGAGGAGATCTCCGGGGTCCCGTCCGAGCTGGCCGAGAGCGTGGGCGGCCTCGCCGAGCCCTTGGTCGACCCGACCGCGGATCCGCACCAGCTGTCGTACACGGTCGGCGATGCCGAGCCTGACGAGGTCGCGGTCCACCAGCAGCGCCTCGAGTACGTCGAGTACCGCCGCGCGCATGGGGATCCGGACTACCAGTACCCGAGCGACTACGTCGGTCCTGCGGCCGCCGAGCACCTGCCGCCCGGCCTCAACGTCCAGCACTGACGCAGCTGCGCCAGGGTCTTTCACGGGCGCCGTCGCGCCATCGGTCAGTAGAGTGCCGCGAGCCGCCCAGCGGCGACGAACGCGCACAGGACCAGGATGGACAGGTTCGCCGCGACCTGCCGAGGCTCTCGCAGCGACGCGTGCGAGATCGCGGCCCCGATCATCACCACGCCCAGGCATATCGCCGCGATCGGAGTGAGCAGCGGATAGGTGTCGGTTGCCCACGGCAGCACCAGCCCGGCCACTCCGAGCAGCTCGCAGACCGCGGTGAGCCGGACCACCGGCATCGGAAACGGCGCGATTCCGGTCTGCCCGGTCGCCAGTAACCGGTCCCGCGACATTGTCGACTTAGCCACACCCGACACTAGGAAAACAACCACCAGCAGGCCGGTCGCGACCCACAAACACGATGTTCATCACGTCGACTCCATTCACTCGGTGCCGAGTTCGGAGACGATGCACCACCCACCGCCGTGACAGTCCGGCACCGCTGTCACAACCGGCCGGGCAGAATCGTCTGTGATGACGTGATGGCTGACCGACAAACCCAGCCCGCGGGCATGGCGTTCCTGGACCTGCGGCCGTTGCTGCTGTCAATCGCCTATCGGATGCTCGGGAGCTACAGCGACGCCGAGGACATCGTCCAGGAGGCGTTCCTGCGGTTGCACCGGGCAACGACTGGGGACGGCGACGTCGAGTACGTAAAGGCGTTCCTGATTACGGTGACCACCAGGCTCGCGATCGACCAACTGCGGTCCGCACGGGCGAGTCGGGAGACGTACGCCGGGCCGTGGCTGCCGGAGCCTGTCGTCGACGAGTACGCCGACCTGGCCGACGAGGCCGCACTGTCCGACTCCCTGTCGACGGCCTTCCTGCCCGTGCTCGAACGCCTGTCGCCCGAGCAGCGGGCGGTGTTCCTGTCTCCGCGACGTCTTCGGCTACCCCTACGAGGAGATCGCGTCGATCGTCGTCAAGACGCCGGCGGCATGCCGGCAGATCGCCGTAAGGGCACGGCGCCACGTCAACGCAGCGACGGCCCCGGTTCGACGCCTCACCGCGAGAACGCGAGCGAGTTGGCCCGCAGATTCTTCGCAGCCTGCCACGACGGGGACCTGGAAGGACTGGTGTCGCTCGCTGGCGGCGGACGTTACCTTCTACCGGCGACGGCGGCGGCAAGGCGAAGGGGCTGCCCCGCCCGGTCACCGGACGGGGCGCAGTCGGCCGGCTGCCGCGGGCCGCCCTCGAACAGCTCGCGCAGCTGATGATCCGGCTCGAACCGGTGCACGTCGGCGGCCAGCCCGGTGCGCGCCTGACCGACGCCGAGGGCCGGCTGATCGGCGTCTGGTCGCTGGAGGTCGCCGGCGGCGAGATCTCGGCGATCCACAGCGTGGTCAACCCGGATAAACTGGCACATCTCAAGCCACGCTGACCGCGGGGTCGCGGTTGTAGAGCTTCTTCGCCCAGACATAGCCGGCCAGGGTGATGACGACACACCAGGCGACGGCGAGCACCGCGTTGTTCCCGATCGCGGTGCCCAACAACAGTCCCCGTAGCGTTTCGATGACGGGGGTGAAGGGCTGGTACTCGGCGAACCAGCGCAGGCCGGTCGGCAGTGAGTCGGTGGGGACGAACCCGCTGCTGAGGAACGGCAGCAACGTCAGGGGCATGGGGAGGTTGCTCGCGGTCTCGACGCTCTTGGACACCAGGCCGAGCGCGACGGCCAGCCAGACGAGGGCGAAGCTGAGCATCGCGAGGACACCAGCCGCCGCGATCCACTCGACAAGGTTGGCGTTGGGTCGGAATCCGATGAGGAGCGCGACTCCGACGACGATTGCGATGCTGAGCATCGTCTGGACCAGGCTGCCGACGACGTGTCCGGTCAGCACCGAGACGCGGGCGATGGCCATGGTGCGGAACCGGGCGATGATGCCTTCGGTCATGTCCATCGCAACCGATATCGCGGTCCCGTTGCAGGCCGCGGCCACGGTCATCAGCAGGATGCCGGGGGTGACGTAGTTGACGTACTCGGCGCGGCCGCCGGCCTCGCCGCCGAGCCCGGCGCCTAGCGTGCCGCCGAAGACGTAGACGAACAGCAGCAGGAACACGATCGGCATTCCGGCGAGCAGCAGCGTCATGGACGGGTAGCGGATGATGTGCCGAAGCTGGCGTCGCAGCATCGTCGCCGAATCGGTGACGGCGTACGTGAGAGTGCTCATGATGTCGTGACCTTCTCGTTCTCGGGGTGGCCGGTCAGGGCGAGGAAGACGTCGTCGAGGTCGGGGGTGTGCACCGTCAGTTCGTCGACCTCGATCGATTCGTCGTCGAGCCGGTCGAGCAGCGACTTCAGCGACCGGAGGCTGCCGTCGCTCGGAATCTGCAGCGTCAGGGCGAGGTCGTCGCGCGACACGGCGCCGAGAGTTGCGGCGGCGGTGTCGAGTCCTCGGGCGTCGGCGAACCGCAGGCGGATGTGCCCGCCGGGGATGAGGCGCTTGAGCTCGTCCGGAGTGCCCTCGGCAACCAGTTTCCCGTTGTCGAGGACGGCGATCCGGTCGGCGAGCTCGTCGGCCTCCTCCAGGTACTGCGTGGTGAGGAAGATCGTGACGCCGCGGGCCACGAGGTCGCCGATGATCTGCCACATGGAGCGGCGGCTGCGCGGGTCGAGACCGGCGGTGGGCTCGTCGAGGAAGATGATCCGCGGGTTGCCCACCAGACCCATCGCGAGGTCGAGCCGGCGCAGCATGCCACCGGAGTAGGTGGCGGCCAGCTTGTTCCCCGCGGCGACCAGGTCGAACCGCCGCAGGAGATCGGCGGCGAGTCGCCGGCCCTCGGCACGGCCCAGGTGGTGCAGGTCGGCCATCAGGATCAGGTTCTCCTCGCCGGTGAGCAGGTTGTCCACCGCGGAGAACTGGCCGGTGACGCCGATTGCGGCGCGGACCGAGTCGGGCTCCCTCGCCAGGTCATGGCCGGCGACCCGCACCTCGCCGCCGTCTGCACCGATCAATGTGGACAGGATCTGGACGGCGGTGGTCTTGCCTGCCCCGTTGGGACCGAGCAGCGAGAAGACCGTTCCTTCGGCGACGTTCAGGTCGATCCCGTCGAGCACGAGCTTGTCGCCGTACGACTTCCGCAGCCCGGTGGCGGCGATCGCCGATGGGGAGTGCTTGGTCATGGTGTCCTCGTTTCGTAGAAAATGTCGCTGCGGGCGGGGTCGCTCAGGCGCGGCGGATCATGATGTCGCCCCATGAGGTGTTTGCGCGGACCTCGACTGTTTCGTCGTCCGGCGACGGTTCGTCGGTGGTGTCGAGTGCGTTGTGCACCCGGCCGTTGCGGGAATTGAGGTCGAGCCATGCGGCGGTGCCGCGGTGGACGCCGACCTCGATACCGCCGTAGTTGGTCTGCAGATCGACCGAGCCGCGCGCGACGTCGCCGATCCGGACGCTGCCGTAGGCGGTGCGCGCCGCTACGGAGGCCAGCGCCCGGTCGACGGTGATGTCGCCGTAAGCGGTGTTGACCCGAACATCCCCGCTGCTCGCACCGATCCAGCAGTCGCCGGAGGAGTTCTTGATCTCGGTGGTTCCGTCGACCTCGCCGAGGCGCACCTTGCCGGATGAGCTTTTGACTCGGGCGGAGCCGGCGACGCGTTCCACCGCGACCTCGCCGTGGCTGGTGTCGATGTCCAGTGCCCCGGTCTGGTCGAGCCGGATCGTGCCGCCGGTCTTGAACCGGCACTCGCCGAGCCGTCCCTCGCAACGGAACGCCGCCCACGATGCCTCGGCCTCAACACTCGATCCGGTCGGGACCTCGATCAGGACGTCGACCGTGGGGCCGGTGCCGAAGAAGCCGTAGCGGCGCCAGCTCTTCGGTGCCCTGACCATCAGCCGGCCCGCGGCGTATTCGACAACGGTCTGCTCCGCGGCGCTCACGTCGGACTTGCTCGACGCGTTGCGTGGCCGCACCTCCACCACGGTGTCGGCACGGTCGGTCGCGGTGATCCAAGCGTCGCCGACCGGCAGGTCGATCTGGACGGAAATCGGGTCTGGTGTATCGAAAACAGGCATGGCGGTCTCCCGAAATGTGGTCGATGAGCGTTGCTGCTGGTGAGAGGGGTGTGCGGCTAGCGGGCCCAGCCGGTGAAGTGCTGGCTCGATCGCGACTCGGCACGTCGCGTCGGGCGGCGGTCTTGGTCGCCGGCTCCGACGGCGCCGGCGGCGGCCCGCACGAGCCAGGCGTTGACCGACAGCCCGGCCCGGCCGGCGGCCTCCTCGATGCTGGCCTTCAGGTGGTCGGGGAGGCGGAGATTGATCCGCGAGGTGCCGCCGTCGTCTCCGTCGGGTGCCAGCAGTGGCGCCGGTGGGGCGGCCGGATCAGCCGCCCCGCCTGTGTCCTCAACCTGTGGCCCGGCGAGCGTCACCTCGAAGGCGGGCTCGCGCCCACGCAGCCGCACGTGAACTGATCCTGGGGCGAGTTCGCGGGTGATCTCGTCGGCCGCGTCGGACAGCGCGTCGAGCAGCGTGAGTCGTGTTGCCGCCTCCAGCTGCGTGAAGAGCCGCTCGGCCAGCGCCCGGCCATCAGGGCCTGCGCCTTCCGCGGCTATGGCGAACTCGTTGCGCAGGTTCTCGACATACTGCCTCAGGTTCATGGCACCACTATGGCACCACCATGGCACCATCGCAATACCCATCTGGCACATGGTGGTGCCACCCGCCGACTCGACACGCGTGGCGGATCACTTCGCGCGGCGACGTTCAGGCGCCGTCCGTCGTCGTCCTGCTCAGGGTGTCGATTTCCGACTCGCTCAGCACGAAGGACAAGGCGCCGACGTTCTGAGCGGCCTGGCTGCCGGTCTTCGCCCCTGGGATGGGAAGAACGTCGTGCTGCTGGATGAGCCATCGCAGGGCAACCTGGCTCGGCGTCCTGCCGTGCTGTTCGGCTAGTTCGCGGAGCACGGCGTTGACGCGTTCGAGCCTCGCGAGGCCCTTACCTCGGAACACCCCGGTGTGTTTGCGCCAACCCGCGGGTCGATGAGCTGCCGAGTACTTGCCGGTGAGCGCCCCCGACGCCAGCGGCATGTACGCGATCAGCGTGACGCCCAGCTCCCGGCAGGTGTCGAGGACTCCGTTGACCTCGGGGTCTCGGTGCAGCAACGAGTACTGGACCTGATTGGAGGCCAGGGGGATACCCCGCTTGCCCAGGGCGGCGTGCGCGGTGCGCAGCTGCGAGGCCGAGTAGTTGCTCACCCCGACGGCGCGTACCTTGCCCGCCTCGACGGCGTCGGCCATGAGGTTCATCAGGGTAGGGATGGACATCCAGCGAGATGGAAAGTGAACCTGGTACAGGTCGACGACCGGGCGCCGCAGCCGGGCGAGGCTCGCGTCGAGGGTCGCGGGCAGGCTGCCGGCCCGGGAGAAGAACCCGGCGGGGAACTTCGTCGCGACCAGAACGTCCTTGCCCTCGGTGAGCTCGCCGACGCGTTGTTCCGATGCCCCTTTGCCGTACATGGCTGCGGTGTCGAGGAGATTCACCCCGGCCGCGAGGCTGACCTCCAGCGCTTCCCGCTGCTCTTCCATGCTGCTCGTCGGTCCGTAGGCGTTACGAGCCGGATTGAATCGGGGCGCCGCCGACATGTCACCCCATACCATGACGCCAACACCCAGCTGGGGCACCCGCAGGTCCGTCTGTCCTAGCATCGACGTCGCGGAGCGGTCTGCATCCGTCATGAGTTCATGATGCTCCCGTACCTGGCCCTTTGGTGGGACAAGACGCCCTCACCGGGCAGCCAGCCAGGTCGCCAGCACCTCAGGCCGGGACAGGTAGACCTCGTGGCCCTCAGCGCCGGGCACTTGCACGTACGGCCTGCCGGTGATCTCCGCCAACCGTTGAGCGATTGCCTCGTGCATCGGGTCGGGCTGCTCGCTGACCGCGACGGTGACCTTTTCCGCGGGCAGTTCGCCGGCAGCGAACTGGCGGCGGGTGATCAGCGGGCCGTCGTCGCGGACGATAGCTTCGGCGTTGGTCATACTGCGCTTCACCATCGGTGAGTCCGGGTCGGCGGCCCCGTTGCTGATGATGTCCAGCATCACCAGATACGCGCCGGTCCAGTCGCCGGGGTAGCGGCTCAGGTGAGCCTGCACGGGGGCCATGATCGCCGCGTGGGCGCTGAGCCCGTCGGGCAGCACGGAGACGACCGGCGGCTCCCACGCCACCGCCTCGGCAACTTGGTGCGGATGGCGGGCGGCAACAGCCAGTGCGACGATCCCGCCTGAGCTGAAGCCGACCACGGTCGCGGGCGTGGCGGACAGGTCGCGCAGCAGGTCGGCCGCATCGTCGGCGTGCTGGTCGGCGCCCGACCCGGGCCAGTCGTCCCCCGTGCTGGCCGCAGTCCCGCGCCGGTCGTACCAGATCACGCGCCGTCCGTTCGCCGCGTCTGCGAACCGGACTTACCGGGAAGCCGTGCCTACACTGGGCGCTACTGCCCCGATTTGTCCCGCAAGTTCGATTCGGCGGCTACGAGGGTCAGAGCGTCCAGATCGTGTCGCGAATCTCGGCGAGCCGGGCGGGATCGTCGTCGCCGAGTCTGGTCATCACCGTCGTGGCCAGCATGGTGGCGCCTGCCAATCGTTGCCCATCGAAAGTGCGGACGAGGTCGGCGATGGCGGGATCGGTGTCGGCGGCGGAGTACATCACCGCGGCGATCGGCGAGACCTCCGGCGCGAGGTCGGCGATGAGCGTTGCCAGCCGGCTCAGCACCGTCTCCGCCGTCGGACCGTCGTGCACATGACGCATCGCGGGCCGCTCATGCAGTGGCGCCGGGCTGGTGTCACCGACGAGTGTGGTCTCCACAGCCTCCTTGAGGAGGTTGACCTTCGAGCCGAACCCGCTGAACACCGTGGGCGCAGAGACCTCGGCCGCCGCCGCGATGTCGGCGATCGATGTCCCCGCGTAGCCGCGCTCGATGAAAAGGTCACGGGCGGTCGTGAGGATGCGTTCGCGGTTCGCCTGCGCCAGCGCCTTGCGGCCGGTGGAGTTGTACCGCCGGCGCGGCTGTTCCGTCGATGACACCCGGCGATCCTAGCCGAGGTTCGATATAGGCCGACGTAAGCGAAAGTAGGATGCACGACCTGGAAGTCGGTGACCGACTTCGGCGTCGCGCAGAAGTCGCTACCGCCGTCGTCGTCGGCCGCCAGGCTCCGCGCTCGGCTGATACTTCATATCCGCAAGCACGGCGGCCTTGACGGTTGCCGATGCGAACGCGAGCTTGGCCGCCGCGTCCCACAATGTCGCGCAATCGTCCCGTTGCACGTGCACTCGGATGCCCTCGGCCGCCCGCCAGCACGCCCACATCAGCGACTCCTGATCCATCTGACCCGTAGGGCGTGGCAACCGCTCGTCCCGGTTCGTGGCAAGGCCGGCAGACAGTTTCGCCAGCAACGGCGTCAACCTCTCCTGAGCAGGTCCGTTCGCGTCGGGCCACCATGCGCGTGCCTGCTCCAGGAGATGCTCGGCGCACTCACACATCAGTGCCCACTCGGAAACCGTTCCGCCCATCTCTCGAACATATGTTCGAGACTGGGTGTGGTCAACCGTTCGGCCAGGACGGCTGCCAGGCCGCTTTGCAGTATGCGATAGTTTCGAGTCTCGTCCGGATGCATCGTTTAGTGTGGTCTCGGGAGGTGCTGGTGCAGGAAGTGCGGGTAGAGCCGGCGATCTTGGCTGGTCGAGCGGTTGTTGCCCGGGAACTACAGGCCGGTTTGAAACGTGCGGTGGCCGATGTCGAGCCGGAGACGTCGAGCGCGGTCCGCGGTGTCAGTGGGTGGCAGAGCGGCAGGGCATTGGATGGTCTGCTGTGGCGATGGAAGGACGACCTGGGCGCACTCGGCGAGCACCTTGGTCGGCTCGCGGACGCGCTCGACGGGTGCGCGCGGGACTACCGGTTCTCCGACTCCGCCAGCGCGGATGCATTCCGCACGATCACCCGCTGACCGCGATGGTGAGTTTCGAGGACGTTCAGGCAGCTCGCCCCGCGGCCGTCGTCGGCTCGGCGCAGGCATGGATCGGGCTGGCTCGCCAGCTGCGCGGCGGAGAAACCAGGACCACTACGGGTCTGATCGGCGCTCTGCGCGGATCGGGCTGGCGCGGCGAGGCCGCCGACGCGGCGCTGCGCCACCTGGACGAAGTCGACGACGAATTCGAACTGGCGGCCCGGCAAGCCGCAGTGGTCGCCGCCGTACTGGACCGGTTCGCCGAACAACTGGCCGATATCCAGAAGCAGATCCAGATCGCGGTCAGCAACGCCACCGGGTACGACATGCGGGTCCGTTCGGACGGTTCGGTCGAACCAGCCCCGCTCACCGTCGACGAGAAGGCTGAGTCCGATGGTGGGCTGGCCGCGCAGCGGCGCAAGGCCGAACACGCCGAATTCTTCGCCGAAGTCATCACCGAGCAACTGGGCCGGGCGAGCAGGCTCGACTACGACCTGTCCGGGGTCCTGCAAGCGTTGGAGCCGCTCGTCACCGGGGACCTGACCGATGCCGAGTGGGACGACGCTCGGCGCGACGCCGGCTACGCGGCCGAAGCGCTCGGCCTCAAGGACAGCCAGATCCCGGACCGCCACACCAGCCCACAGACCGTCGCGAACTGGTGGAACGGGCTGAGCACCGCCGACCAGACGCTCTACGCCGCCGCGTTCCCTGCCGCAATCGGTGCGCTGCACGGCCTACCCGCCGTTGTCCGGCACAACGCCAACGTACTGGTACTGCGGGATCACATCGTCGACACCAGCCACGACACCGGTGGACCCGGACAGCAACACCGCGAACGCGACCTGGAACGGTCCCGGCGGCTGCTGGACATGCTGGAAGCCTCCGAATCCGGCCCGGCGGAGAAGCGGCTCATGCTGCTCGGCGTCGACAGTACCGGCGACGGAAAGGCAATTGTCGCCGTCGGCAACCCCGACACCGCCGCGCACACCGCCGTCTTCGTGCCCGGCGTCGGCAGCACCCTCGACGGCATGGACGGACTCGTCAATCGGGCAACAACGATCCAAGACCTCGCCGACGACCTCACCCCTGGCCCTCCCGGCGACGTTGTCGTCGTCGCGTGGCTGGACTACAGCGCCCCAGACGTGGACGACGAGGCCTACACCGACTTCGAATCGCAGCGCGGCGGCAAGGCACTGGACCAGTTCATCGACGGGTTACGGGTCAGCCACGAACCCGGAGGCACCCACATGACGGCGATCGGACACAGTTACGGGTCCACTGTGGTCGGAGAAGCCGCCAGCCGCGGCAACGGCCTGGCCGTCGACGACATCGTCACGGCCGGCAGCCCTGGCATGAACGTCGGCCACGTATCCGACCTCAACGTCGACGCCCGGCACGTGTGGGCCGGCGCCGCCCATGACGACCCGATCGCGGGCGCGGCCGGCAGCATCCCGTCCGTGCACGACAACGAGCCCACCGACCGGAACTTCGGCGCCAACCGTTACCACGTCGACACCGGCGGCCATAGTGGCTACTGGAAGCACGACAGCCGTAGCCTGCTCAACCAGGCTTCTGTCGTCGTAGGTGAGTACGGCGACGTCACCCTCGACCACGGGAAGGCGCCCCGATGAGCACCTTGTTCCTGCGGGCCGCCACCACCATCGCCTGCGTCGCCCTTGTCACGGGCTGTTCCCATGAGGGCGCCGAGTCGCGAAAGGACACCGTGCACACCGGAACCAGGGATGAGGTCACGAAGACGGTGGCCGACTACGCTCGGCGAACGCACCAGGCAATCGGCTCCGCCGAACCGCTCAAGAACGGCGACATCACCCCGTCGCCGTGCGAAGGCCAGAACGGTGAACTCGCCGACCGTGACGGCCCGTACAGCATGGTCGGCAGCTACCAGGCCGTGATCCCGCAGGACAAGCAACTCGCTGCCGCGGAACGCGTCCGCGACGACTGGAAGCGGCAAGGCTACGAGATCAAGGAATTCCGCCGCTTCCGCGACGGCCAAGCTGTCGAGGTCATCGGTCGTAACCCCGCCGACGGCTACGAGATCGCACTCACCTCGGCAGCTCCACCTACCGCCTTTCGCCTCGCGGTGTTCTCACCCTGCTTCCGCGAACCGTCTAGCGGCCCAACCTCCTGACACGGCGACGCTGCGCCGCTCTCAGCGTCGTGGGGGTAGGCGAATTCGGGTGAGGTCTTCGGCGACCACGATGTGACCGTCGAAGTGTTGGGCTGCCTCGGCGGCGAACGCCGAGAGGTCGTTGTACCGCTGCGAGAAGTGCGTGAGGACGAGCAGCCGTACCCCTGACTCGGCCGCGACGCGGGCCGCCTGCGCGGCGGTGAGGTGGCCGTAGGCGGTCGCCAGGTCGGCCTCGCGGTCGAGGTAGGTCGACTCGATCACGAGCATGTCGGCGTGCTCGGCGAGTGCGTACACGGCGTCGCAGAGCCGGGTGTCCATGACGAACGCGAACCGTTGCCCTGGTTTGGGTTCGCTCATCTCGTCGAGGGTGACGGTCCCGCCTGCGAGTTCCAGGCTGCCTGCACGCTGCAGCGCTCCGATGTCGGGACCGGCGATGCCGCGGGCGGCGAGCCGGTCGGCCACCATGCGCCGGCCGTCGGGCTCGACGAGCCGGTATCCGTAGGTGTCGAGCGAATGATCGAGCCGGTGCGCCGACAGTGTGCCGAAAGCGCCAGTGGCCACGACCCCGTCCGCGGTAACCGGTTGTTCGTGCACGTTGGCGATGTCGTGGAACGCTGATGCGTGGCGTAGCCGGGTGAACAGCTCCTGGCCGGTGACCGGGTAGTGGGCGAGTACGGGATGGGTGACCCGGTCCAGCGAGAGCCGCTGCACCACACCGGGCACGCCGAGGCAGTGGTCGCCGTGGAAGTGCGTGATGCACAGCCGCGTGATGTCGGTGGCCGCCACTCCGGCGTGGACCATCTGTCTCTGCGTGCCCTCGCCCGGGTCGAACAGGATCCCCTCGCCGTCCCAGCGCAGCAGGTACCCGTTCTGGTTGCGGGTCCGGGTCGGCACCTGGCTGGAGGTACCCAGCACGACGAGTTCGCGGATCGACACGGCGCGACCCTACGGCCCGGCAGCCCCGTTGCGCGCTCACTTAATCAACCGCGAGACGGGCGACCACTTCGTGCTCGCCCGTCTCGCGGATACGACCAAGCCCAGACCGATCAGGATTCGAGAAGCGCCGGTCACCGGACTGCGCCTAGCGTGACAGTCATGGACATCACCGTCCACGCGAGCTCCCACTTCAGGAGTCATCATGACCGGTTCTTCCACCCAGGGAATCAAGACCGTGCTGCACCCCGTTTCCGACCTGACGAAGGCCAAGGAGGTGTACGCCGCCCTGCTCGGCATCGCGCCGCAGGCCGACGCGCCCTACTACGTTGGCTTTGATGTCGAAGGCCAGCACATCGGGCTGGTGCCGGGCGGCGGACCGCAGGGCATGACGTCACCGGTGGCCTACTGGCACGTGCCGGATATCGAGGCGAAGCTGGCCGAGGTGATCGCCGCGGGTGCCACCATGAAGGAGCCCGCGCACGACGTCGGTGGCGGCCGACTGGTGGCCACCGTCACCGACCCCGATGGCAACGTCCTCGGGCTGCTTCAGGACCGATGAGTGCCGCCGCTGGCGCTGGTTAGATCGAGCCAGGCGACGCCGACGGAGACCGCGAAGGCGGCCCGGCCTAACAGATGGAGGCACGATGAGCACGGCCACGAGGACCGACACGCAGTCGCCTGCGCTGCACGTTGCCGACCGCCACGATCTGATCCGCGTGCAGGGCGCGCGCGTGAACAACCTCAAGGACGTCAGCGTCGAGCTCCCAAAGCGCCGCCTGACGGCGTTCACCGGGGTCTCCGGCTCGGGCAAGAGCTCGCTGGTGTTCGCAACGATCGCCGCGGAGTCGCAGCGGATGATCAACGAGACCTACAGCGCCTTCGTGCAGGGCTTCATGCCGACGCTGTCGCGGCCGGAGGTCGACGTACTGGATGGCCTGACGACGGCGATCATCGTGGACCAGGAGCGGATGGGCGCCAACCCCCGCTCCACTGTCGGCACCGCCACCGACGCCAACGCGATGCTGCGCATCCTCTTCAGCAGGCTCGGGAAGCCGCACATCGGCTCGCCCAACGCCTACTCGTTCAACGTGCCCTCGGTGAAGGCCAGCGGCGCGATCACCATCGAGCGCGGTGGCAAGACGAAGGCCGAGAGGGCGACCTTCACCCGTCTCGGCGGCATGTGCCCGCGCTGCGAGGGCATGGGCTCTGTCAACGACTTCGATCTGTCTGCGCTGTACGACGACAGCAAGTCGCTCAGCGAGGGCGCGCTCACGATCCCTGGCTACAGCATGGACGGCTGGTACGGCCGCATCTTCAGCGGTGCCGGCTACTTCGACATGGACAAGCCGATACGCAAGTACACCAAGAAGGAGCTGCACGACCTGCTCTACCGGGAGCCGACCAAGATCAAGGTCGAGGGCATCAACCTGACCTACGAAGGCGTGATCCCCAAGATCCAGAAGTCGATGCTCTCCAAGGACGTCGACGCGCTGCAGCCGCACGTTCGCGCCTTCGTGGAGCGGGCGGTGACGTTCACGACCTGCCCGGAGTGCGACGGTACCCGGCTCAGCCCGGAGGCCAGGTCGTCCAAGATCAATGGGAAGAACATCGCCGACGCCTGCGCGATGCAGATCAGCGACCTGGCCGACTGGGTCCGGGGCCTCAACGAGCCGTCGGTGACCCCGCTGCTCACCGGGCTGCAGCACCTCCTCGACTCGTTCGCGGAGATCGGGCTGGGCTACCTCTCGCTCGACCGGCCGTCGGGCACCCTGTCCGGGGGAGAGGCGCAGCGCACCAAGATGATCCGCCACCTGGGCTCCTCGCTCACCGACGTCACCTACGTCTTCGACGAGCCCACGATCGGCCTGCACCCCCATGACATCGAGCGGATGAACGACCTGCTGCTGCAACTGCGCGACAAGGGCAACACCGTGCTCGTCGTGGAGCACAAGCCCGAAACGATCGCGATCGCCGACCACGTCGTCGACCTCGGCCCCGGCGCCGGCACGGGGGGCGGCACCGTCTGCTTCGAAGGCACCGTGGACGGGCTGCGAGGGAGTGACACCACGACCGGCCGCCATCTCGACGACCGGGCGGCCCTCAAGGAATCGCTGCGTTCGTCTCCCGGCCGGCTTGCGATCCGCGGCGCGTCGACGCACAACCTGCAAGACGTGGACGTCGACGTCCCGCTCGGGGTGCTCTGCGTGGTCACGGGCGTCGCCGGCTCCGGCAAGAGCTCGCTGATCCACGGCTCGGTCGCCGGCCGCGACGGCGTGGTGGTGATCGACCAGGTCGCGATCCGCGGTTCGCGACGCAGCAACCCGGCGACGTATACCGGGCTGCTCGAGCCGATCCGCAAGGCGTTCGCGAAGGCCAACGGCGTGAAGCCGGCACTCTTCAGCTCCAACTCCGAGGGCGCCTGCCCCACCTGCAACGGCGCCGGAGTCATCTACACCGACCTGGGCGTCATGGCCACCGTCGAGTCCACCTGCGAGGAGTGCGACGGTAAGCGGTTCCAGGCAGCGGTGCTGGAGTACCGGCTGGGCGGCCAGAACATCGCCGAAGTGCTCGCGATGTCGGTGACCGAGGCCGAGGAGTTCTTCGGCACCGGCGAGGCCAAAGTGCCCGCGGCGCACAAGATCCTCGACCGGCTCGCCGACGTCGGGCTCGGCTACCTCAGCCTCGGCCAACCGCTCACCACGCTGTCCGGCGGCGAGCGGCAGCGGCTCAAGCTGGCCACCCAGATGGCCGAGAAGGGTGACGTCTACGTCCTCGACGAGCCGACCACCGGCCTCCACCTCGCCGACGTCGAGCAGCTGCTCGGCCTGCTCGACCGGCTCGTCGACTCCGGCAAGTCGGTCATCGTCATCGCGCACCACCAGGCGGTCATGGCGCGCGCCGACTGGATCATCGACCTCGGCCCCGGCGCCGGCCACGACGGCGGCCGGATCGTCTTCGAGGGCACACCCGCCGACCTGGTCGCCGCCCGCTCCACCCTCACTGGCGAGCACCTCGCGGCCTACGTCGGCGCCTGACCGAGGCCCTCGCGCTCTGGAGTCGTCCCGGGGCCCGACGCGGCACTAGTCGGCGCTGAGGACGTCGACGACCTCGGTGCGGGACGAGACGCCGAGCTTGTGCAGGATGTTGGAGACGTGCACGGCGGCGGTCTTCGGGGAGATGTACAGCCGCCGGGCCAGTTCGGCGTTGGACAGGCCGTCCGCGACCAGCAGCGCCACCTCCCGCTCGCGCTGGGTCAACGCGGCCGCGCCGGTGACGGCCCGGCTGCCGTCGGCCGGCGCCATGCCGAGCTGGGCACGTACCTGGTCGAGTTCGGCCACCCGCCACCCGCCCCACTTGGCCAGCAGCGGGGCGGCCGCGTCCACCTCCTCGACGGCCGCGTCGCGCCGGCCCAGTGCGAGCAGGCAGCGGGCCGCGCCAACGTGCGCGGTGCCGCGCACCGAGGGCGGCACGATCTGTGAGTCGGCGACCGCGCGGTAGCCGTCCAGCGCCGCGGCGGCCTGGCCGTGCGCCTCGGCGAGCAGCGCGTCGACCACCGTCCGGTAGTCGTCCCACACGTCCGCGTCGAGCAGTTCCCGGCCCATCTCGTCCAACGCGGGCAGCGGCAGGCCGGCGAAGATGGCCCCGCTGATCAGGTCGTGCGCCTGCGAGCCGCTGCGCCAGGCCTGCTCGGCGAGGGCGGCGAAGACCTCGGTCGAGGGTCTGCTCCGCGGCGGCCAGGTCGCCGGCGGCGGCACGCGAGATGGAAGGCGAGGCCGGGCACGGCGATTCCGGTGACGTGCAGCGCGCGGAGGTCGGCGATGATCGTCTCGACCCGGTCCAGCTCGCCCGCCTCCAGGTAGAGGCCGGCGAGGAAGACCGCGTGGTAGTCGGCGTAGCGGCCGTGGCGCAGGAAGCCCCGGTCGCGGTCCCGCCCCTCCTCGAGCGCCGCGATGGCTGCGCCGAGGTCGCCCTCCCGTACGGCCAGCCGCGCGCGGCCCTGGAAGTAGGCGGCGACGGCGAGGGATTCGAACCCGGCCCGCTCGGCGTCGATCCGCATCCGCTCCAGCATCTCGGCGTGCTCGGCCGGCGAGGCCGGCGGCACGTCCTGCACCAGGTCGTTCAGCGCGCGGGCCGCCAGCACCCACTCGCCCAGCTTCTCCGCCTCGTCGACCAGACCGGCCAGCAGCGCCCGCCCGTCCGCGTTGGTCGACCAGCGATCGGTGAGCGCCGAGCCCTTCTCCACCAGCGCCGTCAGCCGCACGCGCGGCAGGTCGAACTCGGCGGCCAGGGCGAGCGCGCGGTCGGCCCAGCTCAGCGCGGTGTCGGTCTCGTCGCGCAGCCGGGTGGACTGGGCCACCGCGGTCATCGCGCGAGCCTGGTCCTCACCGGGCGGCAGTTCGGCGATGAGCTGCTCGACGTCGTGGGTCAGCGCCTCCATCTCGGCGATGTCGTCGGCCTCCCACGCGAGCCGGATCAACAGGTAGAGCGCGTCGGCGCGGTCGGTGGCCGTGACGGCGATGGCCCGCCAGCGCCGGGCGTAACCGACGGCGTCGTCGAGCAGTCCGGCCAGCCATGCCGCGCGGGCTGCGGCGGCGAGCAGCTCGGCGTCGTCGTCCGCCTCGTCCAGCCCCATCTCGGCGAGCTGCAGCGCCTGGTACGCCGAGCCGATGGACAGGTACAGCGCGGCGCCGCGCCGGGCGGCGTCGACCATGTCGTCGTACCGGCCGGCGGCCCGCGCGTGGTGCGCGAGCATTGCGGGATCGGACCCGCCGGCGGCGAGCAGCGCTTCCAGGGCGGCCTCGTGCAGCCGCCGCCGTTGCCGGCCGAGCAGCTGTGCGGAGATCGCCTCCCGGACCAGGGCGTGCCGGAAGCTGAACTCGTCCTCGCCGGACTCGACGAGCACACCGCGGGTGACCAGCTCGAGGAGGGCGGCGATCAGAGCGTCCTCGCCGGTTCCGGTGACCGTGGCGAGCAGGTCGAACGGCACCCGGTGACCGAGCACCGCGGCCGCCTCGACGATCCGCTGGATCTGCGGGTCCAGGTCGTCGACCTGCCGCCGGAGCACCTCGGCGAGCGCTCCACGGCAGCGGGTGCTCGTGCAGGGACTCCAGATCTTCGCCGCCGTGCTCGCGCAGCAGCTCCTCGAGGAAGAACGGGTTGCCGCCGGTGCGCTGGTGCAGCGCCGCCACGGCGCGGTACGGGACGGGCCGGCCGGTCAGCGCGGCAAGCAGCGCGGCGGTGTCCGCCTCGCCGAACGGCTCCAGCTGGACGTGCGTCACCACATGCCGCCGCTCCAGCCGCGCCAGCAGCCCGGCGAGCGGATGGCGGCGGGTCACCTCGGCCGGCCGGTAGGTGCCGATGAGCAGCCGCGGACCGCGCTGGTCGGCGATCCGCTCGAACAGCGCGGCGCTCTCCGAGTCGGCCCAGTGCAGATCCTCGAAGACGATGACGGCCGGCCGGTCGCCGAGCACGTCGTTCACGATGGCCAGGCCGCTGTGCAGCCGCTCGACCGGGCTGCGCGCCGGGTCGGCGAGGGCGTCGAGCTGGGTGTCGAGGCGAGCCCGTCCACGTCCGGCCGGCCGTCGATGGCGTCCAGCAGCACCTCGTACGGACGGGCCAGCGAGCCGGGCTCGGCCTGACCGACCAGCACGACGGTGTCGGCGGGCAGGGTGGCCAGCAGCTCCTGGATCAGCCGGGTCTTGCCGATGCCGGGCTCGCCGCCGACGATGGCGACCTGAGTGCGGTCTGGCGACGAGGCGAGCTGCGCCAGCTGGCGCAGCTCGCGATCACGCCCGATCATCACCGGGCTGGCACCGCCGCGCGTGGTTCGCACGCGGCCAGCGTACCGGCGGGCCGGCCGCGGGCCGCCGGATGTGATTCGGCATCGGCGTCCCGCCCGCGGCGGTGGCGGCGGGCGGCGGTGAGCAGCCGGTGCTGGTCAACCTCGGCGATCAGCTCGCGCTGACGCTGGTAGAACTGGGCCAGCTGCAATTCTGGGTGGATGAACATCTCGGTCTCCGTATGGCTCGTTCCGTTGATGACTCCATCCTGATCCGGTAAGGGACGCCCGCCATCGGCAGTCGTTACCTATCTTCGCGGCCGCGCCGTACCTAGCCGGCGCCCCGAGGCGCCTAGGTATGCCTAGTGCTCCAGCCGTAGTGGACAGCGTCAGGCCACGATGCGGCGGTACGTTCGAGGCATGCCACGGCCTCCCATAAGCGGCGAGACCGCTGCCACGACCAGGCCGAGCGCGATCGTGAGCAAGCCCGAGAGGAGCAGCGTGGGCTGACTGCCGATCGCCGTGACCACGGGTCCGCCGACGAGCGTGCCTAGCGCGGCGGACGGCGTGGTCAGCGCGGTCCGCGCCGCCAGGACGCGGCTTAGTACCTGGGGCGGGCTGGTGCGCTGGAACAGGCCGGTGCCGATCGCGGTGAACGGGCCGTAGATCAGCCCACCGGCCGCCAACCCCAGCATGCCGGGCAGCACGGCGTCGAAGAGGGCGATCGGCAGCAGCGCCGCGCCCCACCCGACGATGATCGCGGCGACGATGAGCCAGAGCCGCCGCTGCGGCAGTAGGCCGGCGCACAGACCACCGATCACGGCGCCGATCCCGAAGACGGCCCAGTACGCGCCGAGCAGGCCGGCCGAACCGTTGAGCCCCTCGGCGACGTGGATCGGCAGTGCCACCTCGACCGGCCCGTACAGGAAGAAGAACACGCACGTTACGCCGATCAGCCCGAGCAGCGACGGATTCGCGAGGATCGTGCGCCAGGCGCCGGCCTCCTGTTCGTCCACGGTGGTCGGCCGGCCGGAGCGGGTGGCGAGCGGCCAGGCGGTCGCCGCCAGCACGGCGAAGCTCGCCGCGTCGAGCCCGATCACCCAGCCCGGCCCGACGAGCGCGGTCAGGGCGCCGGCCAGCGCAGGACCGGCGACCACGGAGCCCTGCACGAACGTCGACAGGAGCGCGTTGCCGGCGATCCGGTCCTGGTCCGGCACCTGTTCGGCGATCAGCGTGTACGCGCCGGCGTGGCCCCATGCGTGCAGGAGTGACGACACGGCGAGCAGCGCCACGTACCAGATCGGGCTGAGCAGGCCCGCGACGGCGAGCACCGCGATGGTGCCGAGCGCCACCGCCCGCAACGTCGCGTCGACCGCGACCAAGCCGGCCCCGGAGAACCGACGCACGAGGCGGCCGAGCAGGGCGGCGCCGATCGTCGCCGGCAGCGCGTACGCGGCGACAGCGAGCCCGGTCCAGATCCCGGCCCGGCCGGGCGGCGCGATCTCCAGGGCCAGCCACGCCACCGCCACCAGGCTCATGCCGTCGCCGAGGGCCGAGACCAGCAACCCCGGCAGGACGCGGCGCAGTGCCGGCCGGCGCCACACGCGGCCGTACGCGCCGAACCTCGTCTTGGCCTCCAGCGTGGGTTCCGTGACAACCTCCGCCGAGATCAGGCCCGTCGGTCACCGACCGTGCGAGCGGCAGCGCCCGTTTCGCGGGACCTGAGCTCACTACCTGCGAGGCTGGTTGAAGCGCAGCATGTTGCCGGAGGGATCGCGGAAGGCGCAGTCGCGGACGCCGTACGGCTGGTCGATCGGCTCCTGCAGCACCTCGCCACCCGCGGCGCGGATGCGCTCGAAGGTGGCGTCGCAGTTATCGGTGCTGAAGATGACACCGCGCAGCAGGCCCTTCGCCAGCAGCTCCGCCATGGCCTCCTTGTCGGCGGGCGAGGCGTTCGGGTCCGCAAGGGGCGGTTCGAGGACGATGTTCACATCGGGCTGCGCCGGCGCGCCGACGGTCACCCAGCGCATTCCCTCGAACCCGACGTCGTTGCGCACTTCCAAGCCGAGAACGTCGCGGTAGAAGGCGAGCGCCTTGTCGTGGTCGTCGACGGCGATGAAGCACTGTGAAAGGTTGATGTCCATGCGTTTCACGCTACGGGCGGGGGGCAGGTTTTGCTTCTCCATTCCTGACCGGTCGCGTGTAGATCTTGGCGACGCAGGCCGGGATGGCGGCGCCCTCGTCATGGCGGCGGGCCCGGTATGAGCTAGGGCTCTCGCCGACCAGCTCGGTGAACCGCGAGCTGAACGACCCCAGCGATGTACATCCGACCGCGAAGCAGACCTCCGTCACCGTCAGGTCACCCCGCCGCAGCAGTGCCTTGGCCCGCTCGATCCGGCGCGTCATCAGGTAGCTGTACGGCGTCTCCCCGAAGGCGGCGCGAAAGCTGCGGGAGAAATGGCCCGGCGACATGAAGGCGGCGCGCGCCAGCGCCGGAACGTCGAGCGGCTTCGCGTAGTCGCGGTCCATCAGGTCACGGGCCCGGCGCAGCCGGACGAGGTCCTCCAACGTCACCCGACCAGCATCCCACAGCGCCCGGCGCTGCCGGTGTCGGCGCAGTGGCGCCGACCAGCCCTTGCCGAACTGGACTGTCGGGACACGCGTCCCTTAACCAGACGCCCGTTACCGCCATTTCCCCGACAGTTCGCAAGCCCCAGCGGAACGCCCGGGTCGACACCGGGACCTGCGACAGGCCCCTGGTACCAGTCGCTATGTGTCGAGGTGACCAGGTTCAGCCTGAGTTGCGCCGTTTGCCGGAGATCTGCCCAGCCCTGCCCATGCGAACGTCGCGTCAGCGGAGTGACGGCGCTGCGCTGGCCAAATGCGAACCAAATTCGCATGCGTGAAATATTTCAGAAACACGCGATGCTCAGTCAATACTGGTGCGCATGACGAGCCAGGTGCGCAGCAACCGCTGGATCCGGGTCGGGCACGCGTGGGACTCTGACGCCCGGGCAGCCGGGATCGCCGCGACCCTCGACGCGCGGGACGGCGCCGATCCGCAGCTGTTTCTGGTCTTCGCCTCCTTCACTTACGACCTGCGTGAACTTCTTGACGGCGTCGCCGATGTGGCCGGTGACGTGCCGGTCATCGGGTGCTCCACCGCCGGGGAGATCGGACCGGGCCCAGCGCTGAGCAACGGCGTGGTCGTGGTGGGCTTCGGCGGTGACTTCGCGGTCTCGACCACGCATGCGACGGGCCTCGGCGAACGCCCCCGCGGGGTGGGCGAGGACATCGCCCGGGCGCTGCTGCCGCTGCCCGACACCCGGCACCGGCTGGTGATCATGCTGATCGACGCACTCGCGGGCGACCAGCAGGAGATGATCCGCGGCGCGTACAGCGTCCTCGGCGCGACGGTGCCGCTGGTCGGCGGTGGCGCCGGCGACAACATGCGGATGGTGACGTCGCGGCAGTTCTACGGCGGCAAGATCGTGCAGGACGCGGTCGTGGCGGCCTGCATCGGCACGGACGGCCCGATCGGGCTGGGGATCCGGCACGGCTGGCACTGCCAGGGCGACGGTATGGTCGTCACCGCCAGCGACGGCAACGACGTCCACACGTTCGACGACCAACCGGCGCTCGACATCTATCTCGACCGGTTCGGCGCGCCCCCGGGTATCGAGAATGACTCGGCAGCCTTCGCCGACTTCGCGCTCACCCGTCCGCTGGCTGTCGCCAAGCGCGGCGACGTCGCCGTACGGCACGTCCTCGGCGCCGACCCGGAAGCCCGCGCCCTGGCCTGCGCCGGGAGCGTCCCGAAAGGGGCGGCCGTGTGGCTTGCGTCGGGCGATGTCGCGTCGACACTGGCCGCCGCCGACAGCGCGTGCGCGGACGCGATCCGGGGCCTCGACGGCGCGCCCCTGCTCGGCTTGCTCGTCTTCGACTGCGCCGGACGGCGGGCGATCCTCGGTGACGGGGGCATCGCCGCCGAACGTGAGGACATGCTCCGCTGCGCTTCGACAGCGCCGCTGGCGGGCTTCTACACCTACGGAGAGGTCGCCCGGGTGAAGGGCGTCAGCGGATTCCACAACCAGACGATCGTCGCGATGGCGTTAGGCTGACCGGGATGGCAGCGGACGCGGCCTCCCACTCGTGGAGCACCTCGCAGCTCGTCGAGTTCCTCGCGGTGCTCGGCGAGCAGACCGACGAGGCCGGAGCTTTCCGCGCAGCCGTGGAACGCGTCCTGGAGTCCCTCGACGCTGAGATCGGGGTGCTGTTCAGCCCGGACACCATGCTCACCGTTGTCGGCCTGGGCGACAACGACCAGGCGGCCGCCGTCGTGGCCGAGGCGGACCGCAGCGGCGGCTTGGTACACGTGCCCGGTCTGGGACAGTGCCGCGCCGTGGTGGTCGCGCTCGACGTCGGCGACGCTGCCCTCCGCCTCCTCGTCGCTCGCGCCGGCACGGAGGACTTCCTGCCGGACGAGACGCTGCTGCTCCGCGGCATGGCTTGGGTCCTCAACCTGGCCCTGCGTCCGTTGCGGGTGCTCGTCAAGCTGAACGAGCGGCAGCGAGTCCTGGAGCAGGTCGCGCGGGTCCAGAAGGCCATCGCCAGCCGGGCTCCGCTGCCCGAGGTGTTCGACACGGTCACCGAGGGCGCGCTCGGCCTCTTCGGCAGTGAACTGGCCACGCTGTACCTCGCCGACCAGGACGAACTGGTGCTCGCGTCGGTGAGCGCGGTGTCCAGCGATCACTGGCCAGGGCCGCTGCAGGCGAAGTCCAGCATCGGCAGGACGGCGTACGCGCGCGGCGAGCTGGTCCGCAGTGACTACTACCCGTCATCACCGCAGGCAGTTCCCGAGCTGGTCAATCGTGGCGCGCAGGCGGCGATGGCAGCTCCGGTGCGCGAGAACGGCACCGTGGTCGGCAGCCTCGGAGTCGTGTCCTTCCAGCTGGGACACGCCTTCACCGACGCCCAGGAGCAGACGCTGCTGACGTTCGCCGATCAGGTCAGCGTGGCGCTGTCGGACGCCAAGACGCTCGCCACCGCGCAGCACGCTGTCCGAGACCCGGTCACCGGGCTGCCGAATCGGGTGCTCTTCCTTGACCGGCTGGAGCGGGCGCTCACGCGGGACACCCGCGTTCACGTGCTCTACCTCGACCTCGACCGGTTCAAGCTCGTCAACGACACCCTGGGCCACTCGGCTGGGGACGAGCTTCTCCGCCAGGTCGGACGCCGGCTGCGCGCGTCTTTGTGCAGCGGCGACTGCCTGGCGCGCTTCGGTGGCGACGAGTACGCGGTGCTGGTCGAGGATGCCGACGACGCGGCGGTCCAGCGGATCGCGGAGCAGATGCTGGCCGCTGTACAGGCGCCGCTTCTGGTCTGCGGCGAAGACGTCGTCGTCGGTGGCAGCATCGGCGTCGCCGACAACCACTACGGCGCGGACGCCAACGAAGTGTTGCGCGATGCAGATACCGCGATGTACCGGGCGAAGCACCGCGGCGGCAGCCAGTTCGTCGTCTTCGAGCCGAGCATGCACACCGTCCTCGTGCAGCGGCGGAGCCTGGAGTCAGACCTTCGCCGCGCCGTGGGCAGCGACGAGCTGTGCGTCGTCTTCCAGCCGATCGTCGACCTGCACGGCGAGCGCATCCACGCCGCTGAGGCCCTCGCGCGCTGGAACCGCCCCGGGTGTGGCACGGTGCCGCCCGGCGAGTTCATCCCGCTGGCCGAGGAGACCGGGCTCGTGGTGCCGCTCGGGCGCCAGGTGTTGGCCGCAGCGTGCGCGGAGGCCGCGGGCTGGCCGTGCGCGGCGGACGGGAGCCCCGCGCCGCGCGTCTCGGTCAACCTCTCCGCCCGGCAACTGCTCGATCCGCTGCTGGTCGCCGACGTGCATCGTGTCCTGGCGGACACCGGCCTCGATCCGAGCCGGCTGATCCTGGAGATCACCGAGAGCACGATCGTCAGCGACACCAGCACCGTGGTGGAGAGGCTCCGACAGATCCGGGACATCGGCGTCAGGATCGCGGTCGACGACTTCGGCACCGGTTACTCGTCCCTTTCCTACCTGCGGACGCTCCCCGTCGACATCCTCAAGATCGACCAGTCGTTCGTGGACGACGTCGTAGCCGGCTGGCAGGGCACGGCGTTCGTACGCACGATCGTGCGGCTCACCGAGACGCTGTCGATGACGGCGGTCGCGGAGGGCGTGGAGACCCAGGAACAGGCCCACGCCCTGCGCGGGGTGGGCTGCCAGCTCGGCCAGGGCCACCTGTTCGCGATGCCGATGCCGCCGGCCGAATTCACGTCGTACCTGTCTGGACGCCCGGTCGTCGCACGCAGCGCCACGCCGCCGATCATCCAAGACAGCCGTAGCGCGGTCCGGGTAGTGGCGTCGTAGGCGAATGGCATCGGCGGGCGGATGCCGCGCCGGCGGCACGAAGGGGCACGAGCACGTCAATATGCACGAGGAGTGATTCAGGAAGAGGTACCGTCCGGTCGCGAGTCGCGCGACCGGGCTGAGCGCGCCAGGACAAAGGAGAAGGGACGACGTGCCCATCTTCCTAGGCAGGCTCTTCCAGGCACTCAATATCCGGCTGTCAGGGTGGAGGCTGCCACTCGCCATCGTGGCGTTCGTCTTCTTCACCAGCTGGCCGCTGATGGCCCTGGCTGAGCCCAGCACCAACGAGATCACCCGGCCGGCCAACTTCTGGTGGTACTTCCTAGTCACCTCCGCGACCGTCGGCTACGGCGACTTCTTCCCGACGTCGGCCGGCGGCCATGTCGTGGGGGCGTACATCATCGTCGGCGGCATCGTGACGCTGACGACTCTCTTCACCCAGTTGGCCGCGTACGTCCAGACCTCGAAGGGACGGCACATGAAAGGGCTGGTGCGGCACAACGCTCGCAACCACATCGTCATTCTCGGGTACACGCCGGGGCGGACGGAGAAGATCGTGGCCGAGCTGGGTGCGGAGAACGGACTCGACATCGTCCTGTGCGCGTGGGACGACGTAGCCGAGCATCCGATGGCCGAACATCCAGGTGTGCTGTTCGTGCGAGGGGACCTGACCAACGTCGACGTCATGACCCGCGCGGCCGTGGCGGAGGCAGCCACGGTCGTCATCGACGCGCGCGACGACAACGAGGCGTTGACCACCCTCGTCGCGGTCTACCACGCCAACGCGACGGTGCACACGGTCGCGTCACTGCGGGAGATGAGCCGCAGCGAGCACCTGCGCTACGTCAACCCGCAGGTGCAGTGCGTTCAGTGGCACATGCCGAACCTGCTGGTCGAGGAGGTGCAGGACCCCGGCATCACGCAGGTCTACACCGACCTGATGACCAGCGGCGGCCGCAGCAACACCTACTCCGCCCGGCTGCCGGAGAGCTTGGCGAGTACCACGTTCGGCGAGTGCCAGACGATCTTCGGGCAGCGCCACGGGGCCACCGTCATCGCGGTTCGCCAACCGCAGGGGTTGCTGGTGAGCCCAGCGTGGGACACCCCTCTGGGCCCGGGAGCGATCCTCTACTACCTGGCTGCCGAGCGGATCAACGACCCGAAGCTCATCAGCCTCACCCGGTGACCAGGTAGCTGTGGACGCGCTGATCTGGACTAGCGAGCCATTGCGCAGCCGGTACGTGCGGACCTGCGTGGCCGGTTGCGCGACACGATCTCCGACTGCTTGAGCATGGCGATGAGCCGGCCGTTATTGACGGAGTGCTTGGTGTAGGTGACGAGGTGGTCGGTGTGGATCGACGTGATCGGGCGGGCGCCTCCTCGCGCCCATCACCGTCGAGGTCGCCGTGGGCAGGCCGATGCGTGCCGTCTGCGGTCCAGTACAGGAAGTCCTTGATCCGGCCACGTGATTCTTGAACTCGCCGCGCACTGAGCCGGCTGGTGCTCATGGCCGGACCACAAAGGACTCGTCATGATCGCGGAACCGACGGCGGCAGGTCGCAGCCCGATACCCCGTTCTCAACCGCGCCGGTACCAGGTAAACGTTTCAGGACGAGGCACTCGGCGGCGGTGGACCGGTTCTAATCGGACTACAACTCAGCCATAAGGCTGAGATTCCCACGCTCGCCCGTTACCGGAGCGCCCGCTGCACGTTTACAGCCTGTCGAGCCGTTCGGTTGCGAGGCGAAAACATGTACGGCACCACTCCTATGCACTCGGAGGAGGCAGCATCATGGTGAGGCTTCTACGGCGCCGCTCTGGCGATCGCCACGCCGTTCAAGTGGGCCGATCGATGCGAGGCTAGACATGCCCGCCGCCGGAATCACCTGGGCGAATGCCATCCCTTATCTGCTCGTCACTATCGTCCTCACCCTGCTCGGGTCGACCGACAGCGTGGCTCACATTCCGTGGCACCGTCCGCAAGTCGAGAGATGACCGTGCGACGCATTTCGATCGGCGTGTCGACGAGGAACTAGACGACGTTCGCTCGGCCAACAAAGAGTTGCGTGCCGAGACTTCAAGGGTGTGGGCCGACCTCCGGACCCGCGAGGCGGAGCACCTGGCCGAAATTCGCCGCATCGAGGCGGAGCTACGCAAAACCGAACGGGACCGTTTCGCGCTGCAGCTCGCGTTCGACCAGATTCGAGCCGGTACGGATCCCACAGAGTTCGGACCCGACGGGAGGCCCCTATGAGGCATGGCAATGACAGCACGGAGCCGGACGACCCGCAGAATTCGGGGTCACCGCATCTACCGCTTTACGCGGACCAGCCGTTGCTCCGCGGGCGGCGGTCGCCCACGGGGTTGACGTTTGTGGTCGGCGCCCGGCTGATCGTGGTATTCGTCGCGATCGCTGTACTGCTCACGGCCTTCGGATCGGTCGGCGCCTACTTCGCGGTCAACGACCGGATCACCGCCCTGGAGCGTGATTTGGCCGTCAAGCGCAAGATAAGGGACCAGGAGACGCGGCAGTTCCAGTGGGAAATCGACCGTCAGCGCCAGGAGGTCAAGCAGCAGCGCGGCGCGCTGTGCGCGCTCATTGACCGCATTCCCCCCGGCGACCAGCAGGTCGACGACGACCGTAGTGCCTATAACTGCGGCCCGTACCGGCCTGGTCGGCCGGGTGCGCGGGCGGGCGCGCCCCCGCCGCCGACCGGCGGCAGGAGGGCCGACTCGGCGCCACGAGGTCGGGTGCTACGCCCCGATCCGGCCCGGCCCCGGCCGGCGACGCCCCCGCGGGCATCTGTCCCGACCCGCTCGCCAACGGCGCCCAAGCCACCGCAACCCTCGCCACCGCCAGTGGATGACGACCACCTGCTGTGCGTCTTCGTCATCTGCGTCCTTTGACCCGACCGCGTGGCGGACCGGACCGCCACGTCGGAGGCCGGCGATCGCATCGGTACGGTGCAGCACTGTCCAAGCTCTTCTGGCTATCTAACATGGACAACCTGGTTCCGTGGCGTCTACGGCGTCAACGTCTACTGAACGACGGCTGTGCCACGTCGGCGACCCTGGTCGCGCGACCGAGGAGCGCCACCTCGCGGAACTGCCAGAGGAGCGCACCGGTCGGCGCGTGAACCACCATGCCGCGTCGCAGCGGTAGTTGCATCAGCAGCGTGCCGTCGGGTTGCTGTCGCCACCGCGGTATCTCCGGGTCCAGCAGCCGGGAGACCGCGATCGGGTGCAGGGAGTGCACCTCGGCGGGGTTGCGGGCCGGCCGGCCAGGCCGCGTCGGCGCGACGACGACCGGGGTGATGAGGAAGCCGGAGTCCGTGACGAAGTCGTCCAGCAGACCGACGACATCGTCCGGGGTCGCGGTTACCCCGGTCTCCTCCTGGAGTTCGCGCAACGCGCCCTCGACCGGCCTCTCGGCGCTGTCGAGCCGACCACCCGGCAGTGCCCATTGTCCAGCGTTGCGGCCGAACGCGACGCGCTTGAGCAGCAGCACGTGAGCCTCGCCGCGGTGGGGGAGGAGCGTGATCGAGACCGCTGCCCGGCGCGTGTCCGGCGCTGGCTGGAGCGCACGTCGACAGAAGCGCGCGAGGTTGGCGCGGACGACGGCGACGGCGTCAGCGGTCTGCATGGTGGTCGCCGTCCGCCAGCGGTGCCAGCTCCCGTTCCAGGAAGTCCAGCAGCACGCGTCGCATGCCCTCGATGCCCGCGCCCGGGGCGCCGGTCAGCACCTGGATGCCGAGGCCGTCGGTGAGCGCGGTGAAGCGCAGCGCCACCTCCTCGGCGTCGACGTCGCGGAACACGCCCTGGCGCTGACCGCGTCGGACGATGCGCACGACGGTCTCCCGCCACCGGGCGTAGAAGTCGTTGTGGAGCGTGCGCAACTCCGGCCGTAGCGCGACTTCGGCCCAGAACTGCAACCACACGGACCACTCGTGCCGCACCTGCCCGGGCCGGGGCAGCTGCGCGTCGATCAGCCGGAGCAGCCGCGCCCGTGCGTCGTCGATCTGCCTGAGCTCTGCGCTCTGCCGCGCGAACGCCTGCTCGACGCAGTACCGCAGCGCCTCGTTGAGCACGTCCTGCTTGCCGGGGAAGTAGTAGTGCACGGCGGCGCTGCTGGTGCCGCAGGCGCGGGCGATGTCGGCGATCCGGACGGCGTGGTAGCCACGCTCGGCGATGAGCCGCCACGCTGCGGCGAGGATCTCGCGCCGCCGCTGGTCCTGAGGTGCGGCGGTGGCGTCTTTCAGTTCACCTGCGCCGCGCCGCGCCGCGCCGGTGGCTGGAGTTGGCTGCGTCTGCCTGGCGCCGTTGCCGTGCAGCAACCAGTCGAGGGACGCGCCGCCCGCCTCCGCGATGCGGGCCAGCTCGAGCGAGGTGAACCTGCGTTTCCCGCCGAGCGACTTCGACAGCTTCGTCGGGTCGAGGTCGATGCGCGTGGCGAACTCCCCGCGGGTACCCGGCTGCTGGTCGACGAGCTGTCGTACGCGCTCGCGGAGCGCATCTTCTGGCGTGGGCATGGCAAGAGCGTAAGGCACTGATGCGCAAATCGCAACACCCGGGGCAGTCAGGCGCGGCGGGCAGAGGATCGACATCAGGAGCTGTGCCACGTCGATGAACTGCGAGGAAAGTCTTGACAGCCGATGGTCACCGGCGCACAGTGTGGGACACGCCTGACTGACAGATCAGTCAGCACCTATCCCGGCTCGTCCAGCCGAAGGGAAGGTCCCTCGAAATGGAACTACCGTCCAGCGCCTCGTGGTCACGGCGCGACGTGCTGCGCCTGGCCGCGGCCGGCGCGGCCGCGGCCGGCCTCGCGCCTCTCCTTGCCTCGTGCACCTCGCAGACCGCGCCGGCCGGCGGCACCACCCTGGCCACGGCGCCCCGCCGCGGCGGCCGGCTGAGGGTCGGCATCGTCGGCGGGTCGGCGAAGGACTCGCTCGACGCGCACATCCCGGTGACGCACCCCGACGAAGCACGGGTCATCCAGCTCTACGACACGCTCGCGACGTACGACACGAACTTCACGCTCCAGCTCGCCCTCGCGGAGGAGATCACGCCCGACAAGGACGCTCGGATCTGGACCATCAGGCTGCGCAAGGACTTGGAGTTCCACAACGGCAAGGACGTCACGGCCGAGGACGTCGCGTACACGTTCCGGCGGATCCTCGACCCGAAGGACCCCAAGACCGGAGCCTCGGGGCTCTCGTCGATCGATCTGCAGTCGATCGAGGTGCTCGACCCGAGGACCGTACGCGTCTTCCTCAAGACGCCGTACGCGATGCTCGTCGACCAGCTGGCGCAGTACCCGAACGGAATCGTGCCGGTCGGATACGACCCGAAGCGACCGGTCGGCGCTGGCCCCTTCAAGTTCGCAAGTTTCGAACCGGGGCAGCAGAGCGTCTTCACGCGCCACCCCAACTACTGGCGGGAGGGCGAGCCGTACCTCGACGAGGTGGTGATCGTCGACTTCCCGGACGACACGGCACGCGTCAACGCCCTCCTCGGCGGGCAGGTCGACGCGATCGACCAGCTGCCGCTCGGCCAGATCAACGTGGTGAAGAACAGCCCGAACCTGCGGGTGCTCGAGTCCGAGACCGGCGCCTGGATCCCGTTCACCATGCGGGTCGACCGTCCGCCGTTCAATGACGAGCGGGTGCGGCAGGCATTCCGCCTCATCGTCGACCGCGAGCAGATGGTGAAGCAGGTGCTCGGCGGCCACGGGGTGGTTGCGAACGACATGTACGCCCGGTTCGATCCCTGTTACGCCGACGAACGGCCGCAGCGGAAGCAGGACATCGCGCAGGCCAAGCAGCTGCTCAAGGCGGCCGGCAAGGAGGGGCTCACCGTCGAGCTGGTCACCTCGCCGGTGGCGGCGGGCCTCGTCGAGGCCGCGCAGGTCTTCGCCAACCAGGCAAAGGCGGCCGGCGTGACCGTGAAGGTGCGCAAGGTCGACCCAGGCGAGTTCTACGGCGACAACTACCTCAAGTGGGATTTCGCTCAGGACTTCTGGTTCAGCCGGAGCTACCTGCCCCAGACGGCCCAGGGCAGCATGCCGGACGCCCCGTACAACGAGACGCACTGGTCAGACCCGGTGTTCATCGATCTCGTCAGCAAGGCGGGCGCGATCCTCGACGAGAGGACGCGCTGCGACGTGCTCAAGCAGGCGCAGCGCATCGAGTACGCCAAGGGCGGTTACATCGTGTGGGGCTTCCCCAACCAGGTCGACGCCCACAGCGCCAAGGTCTCCGGGTTCTCCGAGGACAAGGGCGGCATCCCGCTGACGTCCTACGGCTTCCGCAAGGTCTGGCTCTCGGCGTGACGGGCGAAGGGAGGCGATGCCCATGCCCAAGCTCATAGCCCAACGGCTCGGATTCGGCGCGCTCACGCTGTGGGCGGTGTCGGTGATCGTCTTCCTGGCGACGCAGGCGCTGCCCGGTGACTCCGCGCAGGCGATACTCGGCCGGGAGGCGACCCCCGAGCGGCTGGCGGCCCTACGCGAGCAGCTGAACGTGGGCGAGCCGTTGCTCACGCAGTACGTCTCCTGGCTGGGCGGGCTGCTCACCCTGGACCTGGGTACCTCGCTCGCCAACGGGATCCCGGTGGCTGAGCTGCTGACGCCGCGCATCGCCAACTCGCTGGTGCTGATGCTCTGCGCCGCCGCAGTCAGCACGCCGCTCGCGATGCTCATCGGCACCTGGAGCGCCGTGCGCCGCGACCGCCTCTTCGACCACGCGACGTCGATGGTCACGCTCGTGCTCGCGGCCCTGCCGGAGTTCGTCGTCGGCATCGCGTTGGTGATCGTCTTCGCCACCGGCGTCATGCACGTGTTCCCCGCGGTGTTCGTGGCCACCGGCTCGGGTCCGGTGTGGAGCGATCCGGCTCAGCTGGTGCTGCCCACGCTCACTCTGGTGCTCGCGGTCGGTCCGTACATCGTGCGGATGATGCGCGCCACGATGCTGGAGGTGCTCGAGAGCGAGTACGTCCAGCAGGCGCGCCTCAAGGGGCTGCCTGAGCGCACGGTCCTGTTCCGCCACGCGCTTCCCAACGCGATCGGCCCGGTCGTCCAGGTCATCGCGCTCCAGCTCGCCTGGCTGGCCGGTGGAGTGGTCGTGGTCGAGTTCCTGTTCCGCTACCCGGGAGTCGGCTTCGCCCTCGTCGACGCGGTGAACAACCGCGACCTGCCGGTGATCCAGGCGCTGGCTCTGCTCATCGCCGGCGTCTACGTCGCGGTGAACCTGCTCGCCGACGTGGTGAGCCTCTACTGCAACCCCAAGGTGAGGACGGCCGCCCGATGACTGCTCCCGCCGCCAGCCCCGTCACCGCCGCCCCAGCGGTCGCGGCGCCGCCCGTCGCCCGGCGCGCGTCGCTGCTCCGCTCGGCACTGCGGGTACACCGCACCCAGGTCGGGCTCGCGCTGACCGCGATCGTGGTCCTGACCGCGCTGCTCGGCCCGTACCTCGCCGCGCACGCGCCCACCGACTTCGTCGGCGCACCGTTCTCGCCCCCGGCCGCCGACGCGCCGTTCGGCACCGACAACCTCGGCCGCGACGTACTCAGCCGCTTCCTCTTCGGCGGCCGTATCCTGCTCGGTCTCTCGGTCCTCGCGACACTGCTCGGCGTCGGCGCCGGGGCCGTCGTCGGCATCGTGGCCGGCTATCGGGGCGGCTGGCGTGACGAGGCCCTGATGCGGACCAATGACGTCGTGCTGGCGTTCCCGCAGGTGGTCGTCGCGCTGCTCTTCCTCTCGATCATCGGCCCGAAGCTGTGGCTGCTCGTGGCGGTCGTGGGCGGCAGCCACGCGCCGCGGGTGGCACGCGTCATCCGGAGCGCGACGCTCGTCGTGGTGGAGCGCGACTTCGTCAAGGCCGCGGAGGCGATCGGCGTCCGGCGCCGGAAGATCATGGTGGGGGAGATCCTGCCCAACGTCACCAGTGCCCTGATGGTGGAGTTCGGCCTGCGGCTGACGTACTCCATCGGCCTGATCGCCGCGCTCAGCTTCCTCGGGCTCGGACTGCAGCCGCCCACCGCCGACTGGGGACTGATGATCAACGAGAACCGCATCGCCCTCACCGTCCAGCCATGGGCGGTGGTGCTGCCCGTCACCGCGATCGCGGTCCTCACGATCGGCACGAACCTCGTCACCGACGGACTGGCCCGCGCCTCTATCGGCATCGACCGGGGAGTCGAGCGATGAGCACCGCCACGACGAGAGGGGTGCCGGTGGAGGCAGCCACGACCGGGCCCGCGCTCGTCGTCAAGGACCTGCGCGTTGTCGGCGTGCCGTCCGGTGCCGCGGTGGTCGAACAGATCGACCTGGAGGTGGGCAAGGGCGAGATCGTCGGACTGGTGGGGGAGTCCGGCTCCGGCAAGACAACCCTCGGCCTGGCGTTCCTGAAGTACTGCAAGCGGGGTACTCGCCTCGTCGACGGTCGCATCGTGCTGGGCGGTACCGAGATCGATCGGCATGAACCGGCGGCGATGCGCCGCGTCCGCGGCCGGAAGGTCGCCTACATCCCGCAGTCGCCCGCGTCCGCGCTCAACCCGGCGCTGCGGATCGGCACGCAGTTGCGCGAGTGCCTGCCCGGCGGGAAGCAGGCGGGCGATGCGCGCGTCCGGGAGGTGCTGCGCGAGGTCGCGTTGCCCGAGGACGACGAGTTCCTGGCCCGCTACCCGCACCAGCTCTCCGGCGGGCAGCAGCAGCGGGTCGTGATCGCGATGGCCTTCATCGGCTACCCCGGTCTGATCGTCCTCGACGAGCCGACCACCGGGCTGGACGTGACCACCCAGAAGCACGTGCTGGAGACCGTCCGGCGGATGTGTGCGAACTACGGCTGCGCAGCGGTCTACATCAGCCACGACATGGCCGTGGTGGCGGAGCTCGCCGACCGGATCGCGGTCATGTACTCCGGCCGGATCGTGGAGATCGGCCCCACCGACGCGGTGCTCCGCTCGCCCCGCCACCCGTACACGGCGCGGCTGCTCATGGCGGTGCCCGATCTCGACGGGCAGCGTCAGATGCTCGGTATCCCCGGTCACGCGCCGTCGCCGCTGCACCGGCCGGCAGGCTGCGCCTTCGCGCCCCGCTGCCCGCTGGCCGACGACCACTGCCGGCGCGAGGTACCCGCGGCCGAGCCGGTCGGGCCCGACCATGTGGCTCGATGCTTCAAGGCCGGCGCGCAGCCGCTCCAGCTCATCGCGCGCACGGCGGCGGCCAGCGGGCTGGCCGACCCGCCGCCGTCCGTGCTCGAGGTACGCGGCCTGTCCGCCCGATACGGGAGGCGGCGGGTACTGGAGAGCGTCGACCTGGTCCTTCCGCGAGGTCACTGCGTAGCGCTGCTCGGCGAGTCCGGCAGCGGGAAGACCACACTCGCCCGGAGCATCGTGGGCCTGCACCCGGAGTACGACGGCGAGGTACGGCTCGGCGGTGAGGCGCTGGCGCGCCGCAGTTTCCAGCGCACCCGCGAGCAGCGCCGGCGCGTGCAGTACGTGTTCCAGAACCCGTACGAGTCGCTGAACCCGCGCAAGACCGTCCGCGACCTGGTGCTCGGCCCCGCCGGGGTGCTGCTCGGCCATATCGCCGACCCGGAGCGAACCCTCGCCGAGGCACTGGAGCAGGCCGCGCTCCGACCAGACCTGGCCGGACGCTATCCCGACCAGCTCAGCGGTGGTGAGCGGCAGCGCGTCGCGATCGCCCGTGCTGTCGCCGTCCGTCCTGACGTGCTCGTCTGCGATGAAGTGACGTCGGCGCTGGACGTCTCGGTCCAGTCCGCGATCGTGGAGCTGCTCCACCACCTTCAGAAGGAGACCGGGCTCACGCTGGTCTTCGTCACCCACAACATCGCGCTGGTCCGCAACATCGCCGACTCCGTGGCCGTGCTGGAGCGCGGGCAGATCGTGGAGCACGGCACGGTGGAGCACCTGTTCCGGGATCCGCAGCACCTGTACACCCGGGCGCTCATCGCGGACACGCCCAACTTCCAGCTTGCGGACGAGCCACACGTTGGAGGTCCGTTGTGACAGTGCTGCGTGGGGACGCACTTGCCAGCCAGGTCGTGCTGGTGACCGGCGGCGGCACCGGGATCGGGCGGGCCACCGCGCTGGCCTGCGCCGAAGCCGGGGCGGACGTCGCCATCTGCGGCCGGCGTCCGGAGCCGCTGGAGGAGGTGTCCAAGCGCGTCGCCGAGCTGGGCCGCGAGTGCATCGCGGTCCGCTGCGACGTCCGCGAACCGGACCAGGTGACCCGGCTCGTGGATGACGTGCTGGCCGCGTACGGCCGGGTCGACGTGCTGGTCAACGGCGCGGGCGGGCAGTTCATGGCGCCCGCCGAGGAGATCTCGGTGAACGGCTGGCGCGCCGTGCATCGCGTGTCCGTCGAGGCCACGTGGAACGTCACCCGCGAGATAGCCACCCGCTCGATGATCCCGAACCGGTCGGGCCTGCTCGTCTTCGTCGCCTTCTCGCCGCGCCGCGGCATCCCGGGCATGGTGCACGCCACCGCGGCCCGAGCCGCCGTGGAGAACCTCGCCGCCGGGCTCGCGCTCGAATGGAGCCGGTACGGCGTCCGCAGCGTGGCCGTGGCCCCCGGCGCCATCCTCACCGAGGGCCTGCGCGCGCAGTACCCGCAGGCGGCGATCGCCGAGTGGACCCGCGCCGTTCCGCTCGGTCGCCTCGGCACTCCCGAAGATATCGCCGAACTGGTCGCGTTCCTTGCCACGCCGGCCAGCGCCTACATCACCGGTACCACGCTCGTCGTCGACGGCGGTGTCGACGCGTGGGGCACCGGCCATCCCGCACCCGCTCCGGAGCACCGATGACATCCGAGATCCTGCTCGCGACGGCTGCCGAGCCGCCGGCCACCCGTGACCTCACCGCACTGTTCGCACCGCGCTCGGTGGCCGTGGTCGGCGCGAGCGACGACCCGAGCAAGTACGGCAACTGGATCGCCGTGCGGGCGCTGCGCGGCGACCGGCCGGTCCACCTGGTCAACCGCTCCCGGGCCACGGTGCTCGGCCGGCGGGCGGTACCGAGCCTGCGTGCGGTCGGCGAACCCGTCGACCTGGTGGTCGTCGCCGTCCCCGCGGCGGGGTTCGAAGCCGCCGTCGACGAGGCGCTGGAGGTGGGCGCCCGCGCGATCGTCGGGATCAGCGCCGGGCTCGGCGAGTCCGGAGACGACGGGAAGCGGCGTGAGGCCGCGCTAGCCGCCCGGGTGCGTGCGGCGGGCGCCGCGCTGCTCGGCCCGAACTGCCTCGGCGTGCTCGACCACACCTCCGGGCTGGAGCTGACCTCGAACGACTTTCCGGCCGGCTCGATCGCGCTGCTCTCGCAGAGCGGTAACCTGGCCATCGAACTTGCTGCGCTCGTCACCGACCACGGGCTGGGCCTCTCGCGGTTCGCCAGCCTGGGGAACCAGGCCGATCTCGACGTCGCCGACCTCATCGACGCGTGCGTGGACCACGACGGCACGGCCGCGATCGCGCTCTACTGCGAGGACTTCCGCGACGGTCGGCGCTTCGCGAGAGCCGCCTTGCGGTCCTACGCCGCAGGCAAGCCGGTGGTACTGCTGGCCGTGGGTCGGGGCTCGGCCGCGGCGCGGGGCGCGCTCTCACACACTGGCGCGCTGGTGACTCCGGGGGTCGTGGTCGATGCCGCGTGCGCCGCGGCCGGCGTCGAGCTTGTCTCGACCCCCACGCAGCTGGCGCACCTGCTCCAGGCGCTGCTGCGGTCCCGACCGCCGCGCGGCCGGCGGGTCGCGGTCTTCGCCGACGGCGGCGGGCAGGCGTCCGTCGCGAGCGACTGCCTCGAAGCCGCGGGGATGCGCGTGCCCGAGTTCGGGCCGGATCTCGCCGTTGCCGTGAGCGCTGAACTGCCCGCGACGGCCGCTTCCGGCAACCCTGTGGACGTCGCGGGCGGCGGTGAACAGGACATCGCCTGCTTCAGCCGGGTGGTGGCGTGCCTGACCGCGGCCAATGAGGTCGACGCCACGCTCATGACCGGCTACTTCGGCGGGTACGCCGAGTACAGCGCCGAGCTCGGGGCCGGTGAGCTACAGGCCGCCCGCGACGTCGCGGCACTCGTCCAGGAGCGGCAGGCGACGTTCGTCGCGCAGACAATGAACTGGCGGGCGCCCGCCGCCGACGCGCTGCGCGACGGTGGTGTCCCGGTCTACCGCAGCGTCGAGGACGCCGTGTGGGCGCTTAGCCGGCTCGCCCGCCGCGCCGAGCAGCCGCCGGGCTGCGTGCCTGAGCTGCCGCCATCCGCCGCGCCGATCGCCGAGACCGGGTACTGGCCGGCCCGCCGGCTGCTCTCCGGCGCCGGCCTCCGGTTCGTTCCCGCGGCCGAGGTCCGCACGCTGGGCGAGCTTCGCTACGCCGCGTCGCAGCTGCGGTACCCGCTCGTGCTCAAGGCGCTCGGCGACGAGCACAAGTCCGACCGCGGCGGCGTGGTCCTCGGCATCGGCGACCGTGACCAGCTGGAGGTGGCGTGGCACGACGTGCGGCGGCGGCTCGCTCCACCGTCCTGCTCGGTCGAGGAGATGGCCGACCTGGGTGAGGCGGTCGAGCTGATCGTCGGCGTGCGGCGCGACCAACGGTTCGGACCGGTCGTCCTCGTCGGACTCGGCGGCGTCTACACCGAGATGCTCCGCGACACGCGGTGCGCGCTCGGTCCCGTCGACCGCGCGGCGGCTCGCGCCCTGCTCTGCGCGCTACGCGGTGCGCCGCTCCTCACCGGCTTCCGCGGCCGCCGCCCCGTCGACCTCGACGCGGTTGCCGACCTGGTAGCCCGCCTCTCGGACGTCGCCGCCGCACACCCGGAGATCGCCGAGATCGAGTGCAATCCGGTGGCCGCGAGTCCCGACGGCGCGCTCTGCCTCGACGCCCGACTCGTCCTCACCTCCTCAACTCTCGCCTGATCACGCCAAGGAGATCTGTCGCCATGGACTTCAGCTACACACCCCGGCAGCGCGAGTTGAAGGAGCGCGCAGCCTCGCTGGCCAAGGTCATCATGGAGTACGAGGACGAGTGCGAGGCCAACAACGGCCTCTCGCCCGAGGTGCACGCGACGCTGCGCCAGGCGGTCCTCGACCATGGCTTGCAGGCGATCAACATGCCGGCCGAGTGGGGCGGCGCCGGACTCTCCATCCTGGAGCAGGCGATCGTGCAGGAGGAGTTGGGCAGGCTCACCGGTGCCCTGTGGGACGTGGTGTGGCGGCCGGCGAACGCCCTGCGGGCCTGCACGCCCGAGCAGCGCGACCGCTTCCTGATCCCTGGTATCCGCGGCGAACGCAGGGACGCCGTCGCGGTCACCGAGGCCGATGCCGGTTCGGATCCGCAAGCGCTGATGACGACGGCCATCCGGGACGGCGACTCGTACGTCCTCAATGGAGAGAAGTGGTTCGTGACGGTCGGCGACGTGGCCGACTTCATCATCGTGCTCGCGCTCGTCGACGGTGCCCCGACGATGTTCCTCGTCGAGAAGGATCTGCCTGGCGTGCGGATCAAGCGGGTGCCCCGGTTCACGCACACGTTCGTCTACGAGCACCCGGAGTTCGTGTTCGACGACGTCCGGGTGGGCGCCGACTGCCTGCTCGGCGAGGTCGGCCAGGGCTACGACCTCATCCGCGACTGGTTCGTCGAGGAACGGCTGATGATCGCCGCCCGTACGGTGGGGGCTGCGGCGCGCGCGACAGAACTCGCCGCCGAGCACGCCAACTCCCGTGTGCAGTTCGGGCAGCCGATCTCGCGCTTCCAGCTCGTGCAGGCGATGCTCGCCGACAACGTGGTCGACGTGGTGACGAACCGGGCGCTGGTCTACCAGGTCGCCTGGGAGGCCGACCAGGGCGCGGACCGCAAGACGCTGCACGCCAAGGCGGCGGTGGTGAAGCTCTCGGCGTCCGAGGCCGCGGGGCGGGCGGCCGACCGGGCGGTGCAGATCTTCGGCGGTCGCGGATACATGCGGGAGAACCCGGTCGAGCGGCTCTTCCGCGAACTGCGGGTCGACCGGATCTGGGAGGGCACGTCGGAGATCCAGCGGGTGATCATCGGCAACGAGATCGTGAAGCGAGGTGTGGGCGGCGTCCTGGCATTCCCCGACGTCGAGGCGTCAGCATGACCCACAGCGAGCCGGATGCGCAGGTCACGATCGACCGCCACGGTGATGTCGCCGTCCTGACGCTCCGCCGGGAGCAGAAACTCAACGCGCTCTCCATGGCGCTGGAGCAGGCACTGCTGGACTCGCTCGCGGCGCCCGAGGTCCAGTCGAGCCAGGTGGTGATCGTCACCGGTGCCGGGCGGGCCTTCTCGGCTGGTGCCGACGTGACGGAGGTGCGCGAGCTGGGCGTCGAGGCGGTCGCCGAGTACTACCGCTCCAGCGGCCGGGTGTACGAGTCGATCGCGGCGTTGCCGCAGGTCACGATCGGTGCGATCCATGGCTACTGCCTGGGTGGCGGCCTGGAGCTCGCCCTCGCGACCGACCTGAGGATCGCCGACGAGACCGCCGTTCTCGGCCTACCCGAGGTGGCGCTCGGCATCGTTCCCAGTTCGGGCGGGCTCACCCGGCTCGTCCGGATGCTCGGCACCGCCCGGGCCCGCGAGCTGGTGCTGCTCGGGAAGCGGATCGACGCCGCCGAGGCCTGGCGGCTCGGTCTGGTGAGCGAGGTGACACCCGCCGGGAAGGCGCTCGATCGCGCGCTCGAACTCGCGGCGGACGTCGCTGCGAAGCCGACCCTTGCCCTGACCGTCGCCAAGCAGGCCATCGACGCGGTCGCGGAGTCGTCGACGGCTGCCGCGCTGCTCGTGGAGCGGCTCGCGTACGGGATGCTCAACCAGACCACGGCCGCCCGCGAGCAAACCGGCCGTCGACCTGGAGGAGGTCACGACAGCAAGCGACAGGGTTGAGGAAACCCTTGTATGGGGTGGACTGTCAGCCGCAGGGCCGGTCGTTGATGAAGCAGTTGGTGGGATCACCGCCCTTTGCCTTCCGTACTTCGAACGTGAATCGCACGGAGCCACCTGGAGAAACCCTGCGCTTGCTACCACGCGGGGTGAACCTCACCGTGGAGCCCGTCTGCGCGGAATTGACACCGGCCACGTTGGAGAGCGTGCCGCCCGTGGGCAATCTGAGGGTGACCTCCCACCCGACGGCTGTCGTGTCGCCCACATTCGACACGACTACCTGGCCGAGCAACCGGGCCCGGCCAGTGCGCTCGACAGTCGAGTAGACCGCCCTCAGCTCCGCCTCAGGCGGTGGCCCGGCCGGCGCGGGCAGGCTGATGATTGGTGGCTGAATCGGCGGTACTGGCCGAACCTGCTCCCTGGGCACATCACTCGCCGACGGCGAAGGGCTCAGGCTTGCCGCTACGGCCGAGGCGGTAACGCTTGGCTGTGCCTCAGGTGTAGGTGTCAGATCGATCGGGCCGTCGCTCAACGTCGGCGGGCGGCCGGCGTCGTTGCGCGGGCTCGTTCCGGCCTGCGGTAGCGCCCTTCCGTCCGACGACTCTGCAGGCTTGTCGACCAGGTCTTTGACGCCTACGACCACCAATCCGACGATGATCAGGCCGCCGATCCATGCCACCAACCGGAATCGCTGGTGAAGGACGCTCGAGGTGGAATCGAGGCTGGGCGTTTCGGTTGCGAGCGCGGCCTGCTCGGTGGATCCGTTCTCAGGCGTGGACAACACCTCGCCGTTGATCACCGGATGTGGCCACTCGGGCGCTACTTGGGCCTCCGGTGGTACCGGCATCTCCACGGTTGGCGGCCCCTCATCGTCGCCATCCAGGACCGCCGCCGTGTCGCTCGGTAAGTCGTCCTGTTCACCCTGTGATGGGGTTAATGAAGTCACATTGGCACTATTAGCACCGCTAGCATACTCCTGCAACCCATACATCCGATGACTGGGATATCGGTAACCCTCAGTTACGCGCTGCGTACGGCATGTCGCAGAACAGGTGCAGGCGGCGACCGCCTATTTATTGCACGGACGACTGATAGGCCGGCGCTGGTCGCCGTGCTGAGCTGGAGGACACCTTCCAGATAGTCGGACTTTGCGAGGAGCACCTTGTGCGTGCCACCGTCTTGACCGAGCTAGGCTCGGCCCCGCAGATACGTGACCTGGACATGCCGCAGCCCGCCGCGCGGGAGGTGCGCATCCGTGTCTACGCGGCCTCCCTCAACGGATTCGATCTCGCCGTCGTCAACGGCCTCTTCCACGGCATGATGGAGCACCGATTCCCGCTCGTGCTGGGCAAGGACTTCGCCGGAACGGTCGACGCGGTCGGCCCCGGTGTAACCGACTACAGCCCGGGGGATCGGGTCTTCGGCGTGGTCACCAAAGACTTCCTCGGAGACGGTTCGTTCGCCGAGTACGTCGCCGTCCCCACGGCGGTCGGGTTGGCGAAGCTGCCGGACGCGATCGACTTCGTCGACGGAGCCGCTCTCGGTCTGGCCAGCGCGGCGGCGCTCGCGTGCATCGACGCCGCCGACATCACCACCGGGCAGACGGTGCTCGTCGCCGGTGCAACCGGCGGGGTCGGCAACCAGGCGGTCCAGCTCGCCGCCCAAGCCGGGGCACACGTCATCGCCACCGCGCACACCGACGACGAACGCAAACTCGTCACTGAGCTCGGCGCCGGCGTCATCGTCGACTACACGCAGGACGTCGTCGCAGCCATCCGCTCCGATCACCCGTCGGGCGTCGACGTCGTCCTGCACCTGGCCGGAGACCTGACGAACCTGCTACCTGCCGTGCGGGCCGGCGGGCGGTTCGTCTCCACGCTCATCTTCTCGCCGGAACAGGTGGTGGCCCCCGACGAAATCACGGTGGTGCCGATCTACACCCAACCGACCCGGGACGTTTTAGAGCGTTCCGCCGACAACCACCTGCAGCAGCGCACCCGCATCAACATCCAGCGCACCTACGCCCTGGACAGTGTGAAGACCGCCTTGACCGACTTCGCGTCGGGCACGCTGGGCAAGCTCGTCATCCGGACCGCAGCGGACAGCGACTGACCATCTTCGGCAGCACCGCCGCCTGTACGAACCGGACTGTCCAGACACGCGTGCTCTAACCGGACGCTCGATACCACCATTTACTTGACACTTCGTGCAGGCGATCGCCACGCGTTCGGATCAATACGCTTCGGCCGTACGGACCATCCCCTCCGGTCCCCGATCCCGTGATGATGGCTGGGGAACGAGCAGTGCGGAGGGGACCGATGTTGGGAACCGTTGTGCGGAATCGTCGATCATGGCGCGGACTCCTGGGACTGATTGGCCTGTTCGGCCTCGTGGCGGTCACGGGGATCGCCGCACCCGCCTCCGCGGCGCCCGCCACTGACGTGATCGTGCTGCCGGGCGCCAGCTCGGCGGAGGGCATTGCCGTCGGGCGGGGCGCCACGTTCTACGCCGGGGAGCTCTTCGGCGGCGACATCTTCCGGGGCAACCTGCAGCGTGGCACCGTCGAACGGCTCGTCGACGCGCCGGATGGTCGGATGGCCTTGGGTCTCAAGGTTGACGAACCCAGTGGGTTGCTGTTCGTCGCCGGCGGCTTCACGGGCCAGGGCTACGTGTACGACGCCAGCACGGGCGAGTCGGTCGCTACGTACCAGTTCGGGGCGGCTGGCCAGTCGATCATCAACGACGTGGTGGTCACCCAGGCTGGAGCCTGGTTCACCGACTCACTGCAGGCGAAGCTCTACTTCGTGCCGATCAGCCCGACCGGGCTGCCGGGAGACTTCAGCGTCCTGGCGTTGACCGGTCCGGCGGCCGACACCAGCGGCGACTTCAACCTCAACGGCATAGCCGCCACACCTGACGGGCACACGCTGATCGTGGCGCATTCGACGGCCGAGGCGCTCTACACCGTCGATCCCGTGACCGGAGTGAGCACGCTCTTGGTAAGCGGGCTCGGTCCGGACGGGATCCTGTACGAGGCCGGGCGGCTGTGGGTGGCGGAGCCCTTCCTGAACCAAGTCACGCGGCTACGGCTGAGCCCCGACCTGACCAGTGCGGTCGTCGACAAGGTCATCACGAGCGACCTGTTCCAGACACCGTCGACCGTCGCGGTTCACGGCAGTCGGCTCGTTGCGGTGAACGCCAAGTTCGACACCGGCTTTCCGCCGACCGCAGACCAGTACGAGGTGGTGATCGTCCGCCGCTGAGGGTGTCCCTCGGTGCCATCGCCTTGGTCGCGTTGCGTGACCACCGCGTGGGTGCTAAGCCACTAGGTGGGCCGACGAACGCGGGCTCGGCCGGGGCGTCGACAGGGAAGGTCCGCGATGACCATGCACTTGATCCGCTCCGGCGTCGCCGCCGGTCTGCTGGCCGCCAGCCTCGTCGGGGGCGCGGCGCCCGCCGCGGCAGTGCACCAGGGCGGATACTCAGCCGAGATCCGCCGGGCCTCCTACGGCGTTCCCCACATCACGGCCAGGAGCTTCGCGAGCCTGGGCTTCGGCGTCGGCCACGTGCAGGCCGAGGACAACATCTGCGTGATCGCCGAGAGGATCGTCACCGTCCGACGCCACGCGATCCCGGTACTTCGGGGCCGACCGACGCGAACATCCGCAGCGACCTGTTCTTCCAGAAGGCGAAGCGCGACCGGGTCGTCGAGCACCTACTCGCCGGCCGGCCCGACGGGATCGACGCGCCGTCGCGGCGAGGCCCGCGACCTGGTCCGGGGCTTCGCCGCCGGCTACAACACCTACCTGCGCAGGACCGGCGTCGCGAAGCTGACCGACCCGAAGTGCACCGGCCAGCCCTGGGTGCGCAGGATCAACGAATTCGACGTCTGGCGTACCACCTGGGCAAGCCTGATCCGCGCGGGCTCGCGCGCGCTGCTGGACGGCATCGTCGCAGCCGCCCCGCCCACGACGACCGGGGCAACGGCCGGCACCGCACCTGACCGGCGGCGCGTGCTTGCCGCGAACGGCGGCGTCGGCAGCAACGCCTACGGGCTCGGCCGTCAGGCGACCGCGAACGGCACCGGCATGGTGCTCGCCAACCCGCACTTCCCCTGGGACGGCCCCGACCGGTTCTACCGGATGCACCTGAAGATTCCGGGCGTGTACGACGTGGAGGGCGCCGCGCTGATCGGCGACCCGGTCGTCGAGATCGGCCACAACGCCACCGTCGGCTGGAGCCACACCGTCTCCACCGCCCGGCGGTTCGTCTGGCACCAGCTGACGCTCGTGCCCGGCGACCCGACGTCCTACGTCGTCGATGGGGCGGCACGGAAGATGACACGCCGCACCGTGACGATCCGGGTGCCGGCGCCGACCGGCGGCACCGTCCCGGTGACGCACACGTTCTACGACACGCACTTCGGCCCGGTGGCCGTCGTGCCTGGCACGTTCCCGTGGACGGCAACCAGCGCGTACGCGATCACGGACGTCAACGCGAGCAACAGCCGCGCGATCGACGGGTGGCTCCAGATGGGGCGCGCCGGCACGGTCCGCCAGATGAAGGCCGTGCTCGACCGCTACCAGTTCCTGCCGTGGGTCAACGTCATCGCCGCCGACGCGACCGGCCGGGCGATGTACGGGGACCACTCGGTGATCCCGCGGGTCACGGACGAGCTGGCGGCGGCGTGCATCCCGGCGCCGTTCAAGCCGCTCTACGCGGCGGCCGGCCTGGCGGTGCTCAACGGATCGACGTCGGCCTGCGCACTCGGCTCGGACCGCGACGCCGCGGTACCGGGGATCCTGGGGCCGTCGCGCCTGCCGGTGCGCTTCCGCACCGACTACGTCACCAACTCCAACGACAGCTACTGGCTCGCCAACCCCGACCAGCCGCTGGAGGGCTTCTCGCGGATCATCGGTGACGAGCGGACGCCGCGCAGCCTGCGCACCCGGCTCGGCCTGATCCAGGTCCAGCAGCGGCTCGCCGGCACCGACGGGCTGCCCGGCACGAGGTTCACCGCGGAGAACCTCTGGCAGGTCATGTTCGCCAACCGGGTGCACGGCGGGGAACTCCTCCGCGACGACCTCGTGGCGCTGTGCGAGGCCAACCCGACCGCGACCGCGACGAACGGCACGACGGTCAACCTCACCGCCGCCTGCGCGGCCCTGCGCGGCTGGAACCTGCGGGCTGACCTGGACAGCCGCGGCACGCACGTGTTCCGCGAGTTCGCGCGCGCGGGCGGTATCCGGTTCGCGGATCCGTTCGTCGTCTCCGATCCCGTCAACACGCCGCGGCGGCTCGCCGTCGGGGACCCGAGGGTCCTGACCGCGCTCGCCGACGCGGTGCAGAAGCTCGCCGGCATCCCGCTGGACGCCCCACTCGGCGCGATCCAGAGCGAGCCGCGAGGCGCGGAGCGGATCCCCATCCACGGCAGCCGCCACGACGAGGGCGCCTTCAACGTGATCACCGCCGCCTTCGCGCCCGGCGTCGGCTACCCCAAGATCCTCCACGGCTCGTCGTTCGTCATGGCGGTGGAGCTGGGTAGGCGCGGGCCGTCGGGACGCCAGATCCTCACGTACTCGCAGTCCACCAACCCGAACTCGCCGTACTACGCCGACCAGACCCGGCTGTACTCCGGCAAGGGCTGGGACACGATCAAGTACACCGACGCCCAGCTCGCGGCCGACCCCAACCTGCGCATCTACACCGTGCGGGCGGGCTGACCGGCCGTGCTCATCGCGGCGGCAGCTACCGCGCCTGGAGCGCCGCCAGCGCAGCGATCGCACTGCCGCGCGCGCCCGCCATGTCGCGATCGGACACCAGCGCGAAATCGGCCAGCCGGGCCTGCTCCTCGCGTAGGTCGGTGTAGTGCCGCACGCGGCCCAGGAACCACTCTCGGAAATGCGCGCTGGTCTCCACGACGCCGCCGCCGAGGAAGTACGCGTGCGGGTCGGTGAAGTTGGCGGCGATCGTGAACAACCGTCCGATGGCCATCGCCTGCTGCTCGAAGATCTTCAACGCCAGCGGGTCGCCGCGCTCGCCGTAGTCCCGTACGAGCCGTGCCGCCTTGGCCGGCGGCGCCACCTTGTTGAGCTCGTGATCGGGGAACTGGGACAGCCAGTAGGGGAGCAGGTTCCGCTCGATCGCGCTCAGCGACGCGACGCTCTCCGCGTCACCGGTGAACCCGCAGTTGCATCGCGGCAGCGGCTGGCCGACCTCGATCAGCCCGTGCATCGGGATGTTGACGTGGCCAAGCTCGCCGGCCATCCCGGCGGCGCCGCGGATGATCTGCCCGTTCTCGATGACGCCTCCGCCCAGGCCGGTGCCGACGATCGCGGAGATCGACGAGCGCTCAGCCGCTTGCACGCCGTAGCGCTGGTGGTGTGCGTAGAGGGCGGCCGCGTTGCCGTCGTTGAGGTAGAGCACCGGCAGCTGAAGCCGCTCCTCCAGCGCTGTGCGGACGTCGAAGCCGCGCCAGTCCGGATGGGCGAAGTTCGTCGACCCGCGCGACGAGACGACGCCCGCCGCGCTCGCCGGTCCGGGTGTGTCGAGCCCGACCGCGCGCACCGCGGTACGAGGCAGGCCGGTCAGCTCGAGCACGTGCTCCAGCGCCAGGGCGAGGGCACTGACCGCGATGTCGGGGCCCTCCAGGACGCGGCTCGGAGTCTCAGCCAACCGGTCCACGAGGAAGCGGCCCGAGGGGTCGAGGACCGTCGCGTTGTTGCTGGTGCCGCCGTTGTCCAGCCCCACGACCACCCACGGATCAGAGGTACTCACGCTGCGCCTCCTTGGACCGCCCGCCAACCAGTAAAGCCCGGCGTGCCGGTGATCCTCTCGTAACGGCAGCGGATCCGGGCCAGGTTCCCGCTGAGTGTGGCCGGCGACAGCCTCGCCGATGGAAGCAGTCGATCGACTAGCGTGCAAGGATTGTCCGGTGCTGCAATTACGCACAGCCGACCCCGCCGACATCGAGATCCTTATCAACTGGTTCCCGGATGCCGCGGCTGTCCGCGACTGGGCAGGCCCCGGCCTGGACTGGCCACTGGACCGGACCGCGATGACGGTGCACCGCGACAACCCCGCAGTCCACTCCTGGGCGGCTTGCCGCCCGTCAGATCCGCAGCGCCTGGTTGGCTACATCGAACTCGTCCAGTTCTCTGCGGATGCCGGCCGGCTGGACCGAGTGATCATCGCGCCCGACGAGCGCGGCAAGCGGCTCGGCGCGCACCTCGTGACGTTGGCACTCCACGAGGCGCGCCGCATCGGGCTGAACACCGTCGACCTGCTGGTTTTCGCCGAGAACCACCCCGCGCGCCGCACCTACAACGCCGTCGGCTTCACCGACCACGGCGGCCTGCCCGACTACCCATCCGTCATCCGCATGAGCCTGGACCTCCAGCCCTCAGACACCTGAGGCAGTGCCCCCTGCATCGCTGCTGTCTATTGTGGAAGGTTGCCGTCGAAGGCGTAACCGACGTGCAGGGGCTGCAGTGTCCGGTGGATGATCGTCTGGGTGACGGTGGCCTGTCGCGTCCCGTTGTCGAGCCCACGGCCGGTGCATCCTTCGAAGCGGACGAACACCGTGGTGGTCTGGCCGTCCGCGCCGGTGACCCGCAGCTCGGCGTTGAAGCCAGGCCGGCCGGCTTCGCATGGGCTGGGCCGGTCGGCGTTGGGCCCTGGTTTTGCCTGGTTCAACGCGTCGGCGAGCTGCTTCGCGGGCGTGCCGGTGAGGCGGGTGCTGGCGGCGAGCACTGCCGGACCGTGGGTCTCGTAGTAGCAGATGGTGATCGACCGTGGGTCCGCCGGGACGAAACTTCCCTGGACGCCCGACTGAGCGGGCCGGTCGGCGGCGGGCCGGTTGGAGGCGCAGCCAAGCCGATCTGTGTTGACGAGACGGATGCTGTCGAGGATCCGGCCGGTTGTGGCGGCGGAGCGGGTGCGGACGACGAGCAGCACGTCGTGGGACGGGATCCGGACCCAGCCAGCCCACCTCCCGTCAGGCAACCGACCGTCAGCACGGTAGGCCTCCCCGAGACCGTCGACGCGAATCGCACGTTCACGCAAGTACTGGCCGGCGCCCGGCCGCTCCACGTCGGGGCCGCCGAGAATTGCCAGTTCCTTAGTCTGTGGCTCAGGAGTGAGGCACATGAACTGCATGCCCTTGGCCCGCACCACGCTCGGCCGGGCGTCCATGCCGCAACCGTAGTTGTTCACCGGCCAGTGGCTCGGCACGACGATTTCGGCGCCGCGCGAGCTGTACGCGGTCCAACCGGGCGGAACTGGCGGCGGGGTGCTGTCCGCCACCGCCGGCAGGGTCGGACCTACCGTGGCTGGGTTCGACGCGGTCGGGGTCGTCCGGTCGGTGGGCTGCGCCGCGCGGTCCGGCCCGAACGCGAGGACACCGGCGGCCGAGGCGGCGAGCACCACCCCGGTAGCTGAGGCGGCGGCGATGTGCACGGTGTGCCGACGGCGGATGATCCGGGCTTGGACCGTGGGCAGCAGGCGGTCGCCGTCGACCAGGTGTTCGTGCCGCCGGAACGCCGCCCGGACCACATCCTCCAGCTGCTGGTCGCTCATGGCAGGGCCTCCGTGTCGAGACTGGGGAGAGTGGCGCGCAGCGTGGCGAGGGCGCGGCTGGCGTTGGACCGCACCGTGCTCGCAGTGCAGCCGAGGACGGCCGCGATCTGATCGTCGGAGAGGTCCTCGTAGTAGCGCAGCACCAGGACGGACGCTGGCGCTTACCGAGCCGGCCGAGCATCGCCCAGGCGGCGTCCCGCTCGGCGTAGGCGTCGGCGCTGTCCGTGATCACCGGATCGCGGTGGGTGGGGATCGGCACCTCACGGCTGGCGCGGCGGCGCCACCAGCTCAACTGCTCGTTGACGATCATCGCCTTGAGATAGGCCTCCGGATGGTCGGCGCCGGCCACCCGGGCCCACTGCCGGTACGCCTTGACCAGCACCGACTGGACCAGGTCCTGCGCCTGATGTGGATCGCCGCAGAGCATCAACGCGAACCGCAGCAACGCCGTGCCCCTCACGGTCACCAGCTCCTCGAAGTCCACCATCGCCTCCCAGGCCGTGGCGCCCGTCCAAGCTTGGACGCGCCGTGCCCTGCGAAGCGCTGCATCCGCGAGCCAAGTTTCTGAGTCGTCCTTCCGGCAGGTATCTGAGGAGGCGCTGCCGCCACATGGTGTGTACCGAGTGACACACACATGGGGGAGGCGGAATCGATGTCGTTGGAAGACAAGGGGTTTCCGGGGGTGTTCGAGCACCCGTCGGCGGGGCCGAGTGAGCTGGACGCGCGCCGGCTCGCCGTCCGCTGGCTGGCGGGTGTGGAGGAGAGCGCCAAGCAGGCGCTCGTGGAAGAGGCCGGGCTGGTGCCGGCCACCGTCGCGGACGGTGACCGCCGCCCGGCGATCGCGGTCAACCGCACCGACGGGCTGTGGTGGGTCGAGCGCGCGAACGGGGAGGCGATCGGCGAGGACGTGATCGACTCGCTCCAGGGCAGTGACCTGGTCGAGTGGGTGTCGCCGGCGTACCGCGCCACCGCACCGCAGGGGGCACGTGCGACCGCCGCCGCCGACACCGCTGTCTACGCCGTCAACCCGACCAGGATCTACGTGCGCACGCAGTCGCTGGAGGCCGTCGGCGGCACCGAGGCGCTGGCCGACATCAGCCCCGACACCACCCGCTCCAGCAGGATCAAGGACTACACGCCGGTGCGGGTCGAGACGGGCACCGCGCTCACGGCCGCCGGCACGGTCACCGCGTCACTGACCGATCGGGGTGCGCCGACGTCCGGGGCCGTGCGGTTCGAGACGATCCCGTTCATCTCGCCGACGACGTGTGGCCGGCAGGGCGGTGGCGACTGCTCGCCGCCCACGAGTGAGTTCACGCCCGACGATCCGCAGTTCGGGCTCCAGTGGGGGCTCCAGCGCATCGAGGTGCCGCGGGCGTGGCAGATCGTGCGCGGCGACCCGTCGGTCGTCGTCGCGGTCATCGACGAGGGCGTCGAGCTGGGCCACCCGGATCTGCACCTGCACCCGCAGTCCTGGAACGCGTCCACCGATACCCCTGACGGCGGCCCGACCGGCAACCACGGCACCGCCTGTGCGGGCATCGTGGCGGCGCGGCTGGACAACGGCCAGGGCGTGGCGGGCGTGGCCGGCGGCGCGCGGATCATGGCGATCGCCACCGCCACCTGGGCGGACGTCGACATCGCCGAGGGCCTGTACTTCGCCGCCGACAACGGCGCGCGCGTGGTGTCGATGAGCTTCGGCGTGTATCCGGAGTGGAACGTCTGGGACTTCGACCTGATCCGCGACGCCCTCCAGTACGCGTATGACAAGGGCCTGCTGCTGGTCGCGGCGTCCGGCAACGAGGACGGCGCTGTGGCCCGCTTCCCGGGCAGCGACGTCCGGACCCTGTGCGTCGGCGGGTCGAACCGCAGTGACGAGCGCAAGCGGGGCGGCGACTCGTCGTCGGAGCCGTGGTGGGGCGCGTCCTACGGACCGGACGTCGACGTCGTGGCACCGTGCCTGGAGATCCCGACGACCGACCGGCTCGGCGGCGACGGGTACGACGCGGGTGACTACACGGGCGGCTTCAACGGCACGTCCTCCGCGACACCGCACGTCGCCGGGCTCGGCGCGTTGCTGTTCAGCCTCCGTCCGGAGCTGACCAACGTCGAGGCGCGCAGCCTGATCGAGAGCACCTGCGACAAGATCTCCCCGGCGCTCTACGCCTACGCGAACGTCCCGACGAAGCCGTCCGGCACCTGGCACGAGGAGGTCGGGTACGGCCGGGTCAACGCCGAGCGGGCGCTGCTCGCGGCGTGCGCGGCCGGCGGCGGCCAGTGTGCGGAGGAGACCCCGCGAGAGTGCCGCGGCCCGAAGCCGGTGCCGTGGCTGCCGTACGACCGGTGCCAGTTCTTCTACGAGTCGCGCGTGTTCGCGCTGGACCGCTTCGAGCAGGGTCGGCTGGAGATCCGGGTCACCTACGAGCACTGCCTGAAGCTGCTCGGCCGCCAGCAGGGTCCGCTGATCTACACGACCACGCTGCTGCCGGGCGAGACAGTCAACCTGTACGAGTTCGACCGGTACCGTCGCGTCCGTGCGGAGGAGGAGCGGCTGTCCGTGCACTCGTCGTTCCGGCAGACGATGAGCGCGCTGTCGCAGACCCGCCGGTTCGCGTCGGCGTCGTCCTATGTGGAAACCCTTGCGGAGATCCGGTCCCGAACCGACATGTCGGTGTCGGCCGGCGGCGGGCTCGCCGGCTTCTTCGGGGCGCCGCAGGTGCGGGGCGACTCCTCGGTGATCACCGAGACGTCGCTGGCGAGCGGGTCCGCGGTGACCACGGTCTCGGAGCAGTTCTCACAGAACGCGGTGACGGCGGCACAGTCCACCGAGGCCGAGCGGTCGATCGTCGTGTCCACATTCGAGGAGGCGGAGCACCAGGAGGCCACCCGCCGCTCGTTCCGCAACGACAACCGCTGCCACGCGGTCACCTACTTCGTGCGGCGGGTCATGGAGGTCTACGAGGCCTCCAGCCGGGTGGTGTCGATCGAATGGCGGATCGGGGACACGGCGTGGCGCTCGATCGACGACCTGTCCGACGAGGCGGAGAAGGTGATCAGGCGTTACCGGGAGGTCCTGCCGAAGATCCACGACCACGCCCGCGACCGGCGCCAGGTCACGCTGCCGACGGACGGGACGCTGTACGAGGCCGAACTCGCATACTGCTCCTCCTGCGAGCCGGCGCACACGGCGTGATTCCAGCGACCGGTGAGATCGTGAAGCCAGGCTTCAGGATCTCACCGGTCGAAGCGCGCGGCCCGGCCCGTCAGCCGGATCCGAAGCAGACGAAGCTGCTCAGGTGCTCGCTTGCTGCGGCCTGCGCGAGAGCTTCGGCGGGGGAGAAACGGCCGGCCAGGCGGTGGTACCCGGTCATTACGGCGGTGGCGGTGTGGTCGGCGATCCGGCCGACGCTCGCGATGACGGTCGCCGAACCGGCGCTGAGCAGCGCCGTCGCCATTCCGAGTGCCTCGTCGCCTGGGCGTACGTCGGTGAGCCCGAGGTCGCACGACGAGAGCACTACGGTGTCCGGCGGCCGGTTCAAGCGCTGGACGTCGTAGCCCATCAGCGGTCCGCCGGCGAGATCGAGGGAGGAGAACAGCGCGTTCTCCGGCTCGTGGTGCCCGTGCGCGGCGACGTGTGCGAGGCCGGCGCCGTCGAGGCCGGCGAGCGTGGCCGCGGGCGTCGCTGCCGCACCGGCCAGCACGCGGGCGCCCGGCGTCAGCGCGGCGATAGCCAGGATCTCCGCCTCGCCGTGGGCGTTTCCAGGGCCGGCGACCAGCAGCGCGTCGCGGCCGGACCGAGCTGTCCGGCGGCGGGTCAGTGCTGCCCGCCACACGGTCGCCGACGGCGCAACGGTGACCGGTCGCTCCGCGCAACCAGCCAGGAGCCGCCACGGGACGGTGACCAGCGCACCCGTCGGGATCACCACGAGCTGGCGATCGCCGATCAGGCCCAGCAACGGATCGAGCACCGCCGCTCCGAGTGCCTCGGCGTCGCGCCGGGTGGCGGCCAGTGCGGCGTCGAGCATCCGCTGCGGCAGGGCCCGGCCGGCGATGGCGTCGAGGTCGGCCCGGAGCCGGCGTAGCGCCTCCGCGGCGGCGGCGTACGGCCCGAGCGGCACCAGCGTCGTGGCACCGGCGATGACCAGCGCCCGCAGCGACGCGCCGTCCCGCAGGTAGAGCACCATCGCCGCGCCGCCCAGCTCAGCTCTGACGGCGCCCAGCGATGCCGGCCGGGTGGCGGTGCTTGAGCCAGCGTCGCCCGATCCGGAGACGAACCAGGATCGCTGCCGGATCGTCCGTTGCAGCGCCTCGCACCGGCTGCGGAGCGGTCCGGTCGGCCGCCGTTGCAGCTCGGCCTGGCGTACCGCCTGGCGGGCGTGGCGCAGCTCCTCCAGCGCCGTCGCGGCGTCCGGATCGTCCGGCGGGCGGACCGGTGGCAGCAGCAACGCCTGTGCCCGGGCTCGTTCGGCCCACGCGAAAACGGTCGCCGGGGTGCCGGCGGCCAGCGCGCCGGACAGGCCGGCCTTCGCGAGGTCCTGCCCGTGGACGGCCGCGCCGGTCTGAAGATCGAGACAGCCGAGCTGGCCGCGGTACCGATGGAGTTCACCGAGGCCGGCGAGCAGGTGGCGGGCGGCGTCGCGGGCCCGGCCGTCCGCGCCGGCAAGGTCAGCCTCGGAGAGGCGCCAGAGCAGCCTGGTGTCGAGCCGGTCGGCGCGGTGCGGCCCGCGGACGCTGGCCAGCACCAGCGCGGCCTCCGCGACGCGTCCCGACGCGACGAGCGCGCGTACCGCGACCAGGCCGGCCAGCCGCGCGTCCTCGTCCAGGTCGAGCGTGCGGAGCGTTTCGGCGAGCCGGTGCGCCCGCCGCGCGGTGGCCGCTGGAGTCGCGCGGATGGCCAGTTCGGCGCGGAGCACGACGAGGGAGGCGAGCGCCGCCCAGAGCGCGTTTCCCCGGCGGAGGAACCGGACCCGGGCACGCGTCGCCCACTGCCGGGCGGGCTCCGGCTGTCCGGCGAGCAGGGCCGCTTCGGCCCTGGCGAGCTGCGCCTCCGCGTAGTCCTGGCTGAGCCGCTGCCGGCCGAACTGATCCAGCGCCGCCGCCAGCTCCCGGTCGGCTTCATGGAACAGCCCGGCGGCGAGCAGCGCCCTGGCGCGATCGACGGCAAGCACCGGCAGGAATGCCGGCGCCAGCGCGGCGTACTGGCGCGCCGCTGCGTCGAACGCCCGCAGCGCGGCGGGCAGGTCACCAGCCAGGTAGTCGAGAAAGCCGAGATTGTGGACGGCTTTCGCGCCGATCCGTGCCAGGCCGTGCGCGTCCGCGAGCTGGGCGCAGCGCCGCAGGTCTACCCGGGCGGCGCGGGCATCGCCATCGGCGATGTGCAGGACGGCCCGGTTGAGCAGTGCCCTCGCCAGCTCGGCCGGCTCGGCGCTCGCCGTCAGCCGGGCGACCGCCGCATCCAGGTCACGCATGGCCTCCTCGCGGCGCCCGGTACGCAGGAACAGCAGGCCGCGCTGTCCGAAGAGGACACCCAGCCGGTCCGCCGGCAGCAGCGGCTCGGCCTCGGCGAGCAGCTCCAGGCCGGCGCCCACCCGGCCCTGCTCGGCCTCCGCGTGCGCGAGACTCACGAGAACGCGGCCGCGCAGCTCACCGGTCGGGCCCTCGCAGGCCCTCGCCGCAGGCAGGAGCCGGAGCGCCGCGCGCAACCTGCGGGTGGCCACGGCCGGGCGCCCGTGCGCCGTCGCCGTGACGCCGTCGGCGTGCAGCGCACGGGCGGTGGCCAGCTCGGCCGGTGCGGTCACAGCAGTAGCGACGGGGTCACCACCCTGCTGGCGAGATCGACACCGCTGTCGGGAGTCGGGTGGACCATGATCTGCGCCAGCCCCCGGATGGTGCCGTCGAAGACGAACCTGCCGGTGTCGTCCGCGGTCACGGTGTAGGACTGGCCGCGCGAGTCGGCCCGTTCGCGGGCGATCCGCAACTCGACCCGGAGCGGCCCGGGCGGCGCGAGCCAGCCGTCGATCCGGACCCCGCCCGTGGCGGCCTCGGTGATCGTCACCATGATCGTCAGGCTGTCGGAGTCGAACGTGACCGTACGGGTCCGCTCGGCGCCGCGTGCGCCGGAGCCGACCAGCTGTTCGTCCTGGAGTCGGGACACCACGACGTCCAGGCCGTCCCGATCGATGTCCTCCAGCGCGATCGCGAACCGTACGCGCTCGGTCAGGTCAGCCGGTGGCGGGTCGGTGAGCGCGTGGAACGCGTGCACGTCGGCGAGGATCGACGTGTCGACGTCGTCGAACGGCTCGTGCTCGCCCGGCTCGCGAGCGCCCGGGATGCCGTTCATCGGGGGCTCCAGGACGGGTCGGCCAGGAGCATCGCCCGGAGCTTCGCCAGGCACCGTCCGCGGGTGGGTCCGATGCTGCCGACGGGCATGCCGAGCGCACGGCCCACGACCGTGTAGTCGGGACGGTCGACCATCGCGACGATGCGCAGCAGCTCCCGGCAGCGCGCCGGCAGTCGCTGGAAATGCCGCCCGAGACTGCGGTACCGCTCGCCACGACCCACCAGCTCGTCGAGGTCGGGGCCTGGATCAGGAACGGCGTCCAGCAGCTCCGGCGGGGCGCCCGGTTGCTTGCGGCGGCGCGCGTTGGTGTGCCACGCCTCGCGCCGGGTCGCCGTGACCAGCCACGCCGTCAACGCCTGCGGCGACCGGATGTCATGGAGCCGGCGCAGCAGCTCCAGCCACGTCGTCTGCACCACGTCTGCGGCGTCCTCGGCGTGCAGGCCCTGCGCCCGGGCGACGTGCCAGAGCAGCGGCGTGAGCGCCTCGACGATCTCGTCCAGCGCGCCCAGCTCGCCTCCCTGCGCCCGCTCCAGGCACCGGGCCATCCGCGCGTGGTGGTCCGGGTCCGTTGCCGCGACGTGTGTCATGACCCTCGTGCCTTCCGGGCCCGGCGGCGCGCGGGCGTGGTCGCGGCGGTCTTGGTCGGGGTGGCGGCGGTCTTGGTCGGGGTGGCGCTCTTCAGCCCGTTGCGCGCACGGCGTGCGGCGACTGCCGGGGTCACATCGAGCAACTGGCCGGACTTGCGGGACCGGTCTGCGGCGTCGAGCAGCGTCTTGGCCAGCTTTGCCGCGAACACGGGCGCGGCGAACGACGTGCCGCTCCAGCGGCCGAAGCCGCCGGAGAAGTCGTCCGGGTCGACCGCCTCGCGGTTGAGCGCCGGGATCCGCAGTGACGGCGTCCAACTGCCCTGGAACGTCGTGGGGAACGTACTGACGAGTGCGGTGCCGCGCTCCCACGCAGTGACCCAGGCGGCGTCGTTGCTGTAGATGGCCCTGGTGCCGTTGGGGTTCAGGGCGCCGACGCTGGTGAGCGGCGTCAGCGGCTGATTCGGTGCGGCGGTGAGCGCCGCCGGGAACAGTGGCCGGACGGTGGCGTCGTTGCCTGCGGAGGTCACCACCGCGACGCCGAGGTCGGCGAGCTGCCAGAGCTCGTCAGCCAGCTCGTTGTTGGTGTATGCCTCGTCCTCGGGCCGCTCGTGGTAATAGCCGAAGGACAGCGAGAGCACATCGACGAAGTGGTTCGGGTTGCCGCTGGCGATCCACTGGCGGAGCGCGGCGAGGGCGTTGATGAGGTCGCGGTCGTGCACGACGCCGTCGCTGTACATCACCGGCACCGGCAGCAGGCGGGCGTCCGGGGCGAGCTGGCGCACCAGCCCGGCGATGAACGTGCCGTGGCCGGCATGGGTGTCGAGCGTGCCGACGAGCGGCGCGACGAGCGTGCCCGACAGTTCCGGATCAGGGATCGGCTCGACCGGAGACCATTTCAGCGCGGAGCTGCCGATGAGGAAGTCGGCCTGGCCGCCCGAGGCGGGGTCGAGCCACGGGTGCGCGCCGGTGCCGGTGTCCAGCACCGCGACGACCGGGCGCCGGCCGGCGGGCAGGTCGGCGACGGCGCGGCGCGACGGGGCGTTCACCAGCACGGTCAGCGGCACCCTGCCCTGGTAGCCGGTAGCGCCGGGCGGTCCGCCGTGACCCTCGGTCGCCGGGTGACCCTCGGTGGCCGGATGGCCTTCGGTGGCCGGCAGTCCGCCGATCCCCGGCGCGAACAGATCCGTGCCGAAGAGCAGGTGTTCGAGGGCGAGACGCGAGGCGTGTCCGGCGTACTGGGTGGGGCGGGCCCGGAACCGGATCCGCTGGAGCACCGGCCACGCGTCCACCGGCTGTCCGATCGGGCGGTCCCGCGCGTCCGGCGGCAGCGGCACGAGGAAGAACGCGGCCACGCCGAGATTCTGGGGATCGCCCGGCTCGACGCCGAGGCCAAGGCCGATCTCGGCCAGGACTTCCCGCACGAACTGCCGGAACCCGTCGTCGCCGATGACCGCGGGCGGCCCCAGCAGGTACTCGTACCGGTAGACCGTGGGCGCAATCGGCGCCCCGTCGTCGGCGGGCACCTCGTCCGCAGGCCACAGCACGCGCGCGCGGTGGCGACGGAGCAGTTCCGGGGACGGCCGGAACGGGGGCTGCGGCTCCGGCCAGCCCATGCCGGGGACGAACCCTGGACGGTCGGGCGGTGCGAAGCCCGCGCTTCTCCGACGTTGACCCGGCATGGCGACCTCCACAGGGGAGCGGGTGTCCGGCCGAGGAAACGGCCGTCTGTAGACAAGTGGTCGCCCGCCCCAGTGAGATACCGGCGATTGAAACACGGTCACGTGCGGGAGCGCTGTCGGGTTTCCGTCCACTCCGTGCACAGGTATCTGGAGCGCCCGAGGCACCCCTTTGGCCTACGCGACGACCAAACGCGTCCCGCAGGTCCAGGAGGGGGAACCCATGAACCGCTACGTCACGCCGCCCGAACCGGAGACTGTGGGTGAGCTTCGCCGCAGGCTCGCCGAGCTCGGCAACCCGTGGACGGTCGATCCCGAACTCGCCGACACCGATCCGCTGCCGGAGTACCCGCGCGGCGGCCAGGAGGACGCCGACGTGCCGCCGGAGTTCCGCACAGCCGCCGCCGAATCCACCACCGACCTGCGTGACCTGCTCAGCCAGGAGCAGCCGGCCAACCCGTTCCTGCGCGCCCGGTGGGCCGAAGAGGGGTTGCTCGACCCGGCGAACGGTCAGCCCAGCGGCGAGGGGGAGCGGTCATGAACATCGACTGGCGGAACCGGTTCGGCCGGCCCTGGATCAGCACCGTCCGTGACCAGGGCGGATCGCAGAACTGCTGGGCGTTCGCCATGACCGCGCTCTACGAGGCGATGGTCCGCATCGAACACTCCCTGTGGTGCCGCCGCTCGGAGGGCGACGCGGCCCGCGGCACCGGCAAACAGGCCTGGGACCTCGGCAACCTCGGCGAGGCCGGCATCTTCGTCGAGCGGTACGGCCTGGCCGACCCCGACTGCTTCCCGTGGAGCGAGCACGCCGCCCTGTACACGGCCAAACCGCACGGCGCGAGCCTCACGGCGACGCCGCTGTCGACGACGTCGGACCGCACGGGGCGCACGATGCGCATCGCCGCGGGCGCGATGACCTCGCTCAGCACCGTCGCGCAGAAGAAGCAGTGGATCGACCTGGTCGGCCCGGTCGCGGTGATGATCACGCCGCCGTCCGACTTCGGATCCCTGCGCGACGGCATCTACCTGCCGACCACACCCAACCCTGGGCCGGCTCACGCGCTACTCGTGGTCGGGTTCAACGACGACGACCAGTACTGGATCGTCAAGAACTCCTGGGGCACCGGCTGGGGCGTCGGCGGGTTCGGCAAGGTCGGCTACGGGGCCAACATCATCGAACCGGCCGGCGCGATCGGCGTGCGCGGCACCAACCCCGATCCGTGGACGAGGCGGCGGCTGCGCAACGGCGTGCTCGTACAGGGTGGCAACGGCGCGCTCCGGAACAACTTCGAGCTGTTCGTCCGCCGTGGAGCCACGATCGACCACTGGTACCGGGAGAACGCGGACCCGAAGATGCCCTGGTACCGGGTCGGCCTCGTCCGATCCAAGGACGTGTGGCGCGACACGTTCCACGACGATGCCCTGGACTGCCCGGCGGCCGTCCAGAGCACCTTCAACCGGGGCTACGAGCTGGTGTACCGCTCGACGTACGGGCGGCTGCGGCACGTCTACTACGACCAGTCCTCAGGCTGGTGGAACGACGCCACGCTGCTCGGGCCACCGGAGCCGATCGGCATCCCAGGCTTCGTGCAGAGCAACCGCGGCGCGCCCGGCGACTTCGAGGTCGTCGTCGTCACGGCCGACGGCGTTGCCAACCACTGGACCAAGCACAACAGTGCACCGTGGACCCGGCCGGCGGGGCAGTGGTACGAGCGGCAACGGTTCGGGAAGGACATCGCCTTCGCCGGTCCGGCGCTGGTCCAGAGCCGCCTCGGCGTCACCGGCATGCCGGAGAACGGTCAGGGCGACCTGCATTACGTGGCCACAACCCGCGCCGGGCAGCTCGAACACTTCGCCCGTACCGCGACTGGCTGGGCCTCGCTCGGCACGTTCGGCCGCAACATCACGAGCGGGCCGTGCCTGATCGAGGGCACTTACGGCGCCGGTAACGAGATCAACGTCGGCAACTTCGAGCTGTGCGTCGGCGTGGCCGGCGATCAGGTGGAGCACTGGTGGCGGCACAACGCCAGCGGGTCTGCGTGGGTGCTGGGGGCACGATTCGGTGACGCCGTGCGCCGCGTGGTCGCCCTGCTACAGGGCACGTACGCGACCAACCTGGAAGTGATCGTCGAGCGCACCGACGGCAGCTACCAGCACTACTGGCGCGACGGCAACGGCTGGCACGCCGGGGTGGTCATCGTCTGAGGCATGCGCGGCGGTCCGGGCCGGTCCCGGGCCGCCGGCCGCCGGCCGAACCGGACTGTCCGGGAAGCGGATCCCAAACCGGGCGCTCGATACCACCATTTCCCCGACAGTTCGGGATCAAGGACGCGTGGTGGCATACCGGCCCGGGGTCAGGCCCACGATGCGCTTGAAGTGCCGGGTGAGGTGCGCCTGGTCGTAGAAGCCCGCCTCCGCGGCGACCACGGTGATCGGCAGCCCTGCCCTCAGGAGGGATTTTGCGCGTCGCACCCGAACCTGCGTCTGGTACGCATGGGGCGTCATCCCCACCGTTTCCCTGAAGACACGGCACAGGTGGAAGGCGCTGAGGCCGGCGAGCCGGGCCAGGGCTTCCAGCGGCACGTTCTCCTCTGCGTGCTCCTCCAGGTACTCCCTGCTGAGGCGGATCGCCATGCGTTCCCGGCCAGCGGGTCTGGGGGCCTTCGGGGGTGCCGCGTGGCGGCCGACCAGCAGGACGAGAGCCTCCGCGAGGTGTGCCTCCCGTTCGAGCCTGCTTGATTCGAGTGACTCCGAGAGTTCGTGGAAGCGGCGGAGACGCGCCTCGACCTCCCGGTCACGCACGACATCCGTCCTGAACTCGGGCATCGTGAGCCTGTCGCCGGGGAACGCGGCCATGACCTCGCGCATGAGGCCCGGCCGCGGGTAGAACGCCCGGTAGGTCCAGGAGACCTCTGCCGGGGGACCCCCGGCATGGGCTTCCTCCGGGTTGAGCACGATCACGTCGCCGGGGCCGACCACGTGCGTGTTCCCCCGGTACCGGGGCGTGGCAAGGCCTCCGTCGGTGAGGGCGATGAAGAACTCCTCGTGCGCGTGCGGGCGGAAGGCGAACCCGCTGAGGGTGGCCCTGAGAAGCTCCAAGCCGCCTAGGTCTTCTGCCCGCCACATCCGGGCGCGATCGGCTCCCTGGGGGTTCGGGGACGGGCCAGAGGCTCTCGTCACGGGATCAGCCTAGCCAGGAGCAATTTCGTACAAGACCCGGAGTTCCGGCTCCACCTAGGGTTCTCGCGAGAACCGCCCCGGAGTTTCGGAGGAAGTGGAGATGGCGAATCTGAGCCCTGACAGCCAGGCCGTCATCCGCGCCGGCGACCAGCCAGGTGATCTGGGCGGGGTCGCGGCCATGCACGGCGTGCTCTACGGCCGCGAGCAGGGGATGGACCAGACGGCCGAGGCCTACATCGCAGGCGGCCTGGCCGACCTGGTGACCGCCAGAGCAAGCGACGAGGCCGGCAGGCTGTGGGTGGCCGAGGCCGACGGCCGGCTGGTGGGGTCGATCGGCATCACCAAGGCCACTGACGCCGCGGCGCAGCTGCGGTGGTTCCTCGTCGATCCCTCCCAGCGGGGCCGGGGCCTGGGCCGCCGGCTGCTCGACACCGCCCTCGGCTACACCCGGTCGCGCGGGTTCCGTGCAGTGTTCCTGTGGACCATCGCAGGCCTCGCACCAGCGCACCACCTCTACCGGCAGGTCGGCTTCACCCTCACGGCGAGCCGGCCGGTCCGGCAGTGGGGTCTCGACGTCGTCGAGCAACGATTCGATTTGGACCTTGCGGGAGCGCAGCGCGGCGAACCGGACGGGACTGCTCAGACCAGGGACGTCGGCTCGGTCCTCACGCCCGGCGCCGGTTCGAGCCAGGCCTGCGCGGAGGCGTAGAGCTCCGGCGGCGGCTGCGGCAGCGCGGCGGCGCCAGCCCCCGCGCGCGGCCGGGGGCGGCGCGGTTCTCCGACTCCACTGCTGCCGCCGGACCCGCGGTAGGTGTGCACGCCGTGCACCGGATCCGGCGCGCCGTCGAGGGCGGCCTGGACCGCTGGCGTAGACCGGAATCGCAGCCAGTCGACCTCATCCGGGAACTCGACCTCGAGCACCACACCCCAGTCGAGTGACACCCAGTGCCACCCGTGGGCGCGGTTGGTGAGCGCGGCCTCGATCAGGGCCTCGCGGTGCGACTCCGCCCACCAGGACGCGGAGAACTCGCCGTCGAGCACCTCGATCGTCCAGATCTCCATGCCTGCACGGTCCCTCGGTCGGGCGGGGATGGCAAGGGCTGTGGCAGGCTGCGGGAGTGGAGGCGGACGGCGACTCGCGAGGCCTGCGCCGGGACGACTTCCCGGTGCTGCGGGCGCTGCCCACCCGGTGGTCGGACGACGACGTCTACGGGCACGTGAACAACGTCGTCCACTACCTGATGTTCGACACCGCGGTGAACGGTTGGCTGATCGAGGCCAGCGGAACCGACATCCGGCGGCTGCCCGCGATTGGCGTGGTCGTGGAGACCTCCTGCCGGTACTTCTCCGAGCTCCGCTTCCCGGAGGTGGTGACCGCCGGGATCAGGCTGGAGCGGCTCGGCAACAAGAGCGTCGTCTACCAGTTGGCGCTCTTCCCGGAACACGGCGAGGAGCCGGCAGCCGTGGGGCGGTTCGTGCACGTCTACGTCGACGCCGCCACGCGCCGGCCGGTGACCGTACCGGAGGAGATCCGGGGCGCGCTGCGGTTGCTGGAGAAGTGCCCCGAGGAGCCGGGTGGGGGAGCGCGATGACCGCGGAGACCGTCTTCACCTACGCCGCGCCCGAGCTGAAGTTCGGGCCGGGCGCCTCCGATGAGATCGGCCACGACCTCAGCCGGTACGGCGTGCGGCGGGCCCTCGTGGTCACCGACGCGGGGGTGGCCGCCACTGGTTCTCCGCAGCGGATCGCCGACGCGATGAAGGCGTACGGGATCGAGGCGCTGATCTTCGCCGAGTCGCATGTGGAGCCGACCGACGCCTCGCTGCGCCACGCGGTGGAGGCGGCCCGTTCGTCCGGGCCGTGGGACGCCTTCGTCGCGGTCGGCGGCGGGTCGAGCATCGACACCGCGAAGGCGGTCAACCTGCTCACGACCAACCCCGGCGACCTGATGGAATACGTCAACCCTCCGGTCGGCGCTGGCCGGGCGCCGTCACAGCCGCTCAAGCCGCTGGTCGCGGTGCCGACCACCACCGGCACCGGTTCGGAGAGCACCACGATCTGCGTGCTGGACGTGCTTGACCTCAAGGTGAAGACCGGGATCAGCCACGCCGGGCTGCGCCCCACCCTCGCGGTCGTCGATCCGCTGCTCACCCTCACCCAGCCACGGGGGGTGACCGCCGCGTGCGGTATGGACATCCTCTGCCACGCGCTGGAGAGTTTCACGGCCAAGCCCTATACGGCGTTCGCGCGCAAGACGCCGGAACAGCGAGTGCCGTACTGCGGCGCAAACCCGGTAGCCGACCTGTGGTCGGAGCGGGCACTGGCGCTGCTGGCCCGATCCTTCCGCACTGCCGTCGCGGACGGCTCGGACGTGGGCGCCCGCACCGATATGGCGATGGCGGCGACGTTCGCCGGGATGGGCTTCGGCAACGCCGGAGTTCACCTACCGCATGCAGCCGCCTACCCCATCGCTGGCGGAGTCCGCGCCTTCCAGCCGGACGGGTATCCCGCCGGCGAGCCGCTGGTGCCGCATGGCATGGCGGTCTCGCTCACCGCGCCCGAGGCGTTCCGGTTCACCTTCCCGGCGGCTCCCGAGCGCCATCTGCGGGTGGCCGAACTGCTCGCCCCCTCCGGGCCGGTGCCGGACGAGCCGGCCGAGCGGCTGCCCGCCGCACTCATTGCGCTCATGCGCGACATCGGGATCCCCAACGGCGTCGGCGCCGTGGGCTACGACGCGGGTGACATCGACACGCTGGTCGCCGGCACGCTCAAGCAGCAACGCCTGCTGGCGACCGCGCCGAGGGAAGCGTCCGAAGAGGACATCGCTCGCATCCTCCGTCGTTCCCTGTCGCTCTGGAGCTGAACGTGGGGAGCGAGCTGGCGTACGTGATCCTCTACGTCTCCGACCTGGACGCCTCGATCGGCTTCTACCGCGACGTCCTCGGTTTGCCGTTCAAGTTCACCGATGCCGGGTACGCCGAGTTCGCCACCGGCAGCACCCGGCTCGCGCTGTACGAGAGGCGGCGCGCCGAGTGGTTGACGGGGCGGCCGGTGACGCCCGGCCCCGCCGCCGAGGTGGTCTTCGTCGTCGAGGACGTCGATGCCCGGGCGGCCGAGCTGGCGACGCGCGGGGCGGCGATTCTCAGCGGCCCGACCGACCGGCCCTGGGGCCATCGCACCGTCCACCTCGCGGACCCTGATGGTTTCGTGGTCGAACTCGCCCAGGAGATCCCTCGCCGGCGGTCGCGGCGGCCGTGATTTGCCGGCGACCCGCCGCGGCCGATGGCGAAGCGTGCGACGATCGTCGGGTGCTGCAATTGCGCACAGCCGACGCCGCCGACATCGAGATCCTTATCAACTGGTTCCCGGATGCCGCGGCTGTCCGCGACTGGGCGGGCCCCGGCCTCGACTGGCCACTGGACCGGACGGCGATGGCGGTGCACCGTGCCGACCTCGCAGTCCACTCCTGGGCGGCTTGCCGCCCGTCAGATCCGCAGCGCCTGGTCGGATACATCGAACTCGTCGAGTTCTCTGCGGATGCGGCCGGCTGGACCGGGTGGTCATCGCACCAGACGAGCGCGGCAAGCGGCTCGGCGCACACCTCGTGACGTTGGCACTCGACGAGGCGCGCCGCATCGGGCTGAACACCGTCGACCTGCTGGTCTTCGCGGAGAACCACCCCGCGCGCCGCACCTACAACGCCGTCGGCTTCACTGACCACGGCGGCCTGCCCGACTACCCATCCGTCATCCGCATGAGCCTGGATCTCAAGCCCAACGGTGGCAACAGTGGAGATGCTCGTCAGGAGGGATGAGCAGGTGAGTAAGACGGTGTCGATCAGCTTCGGTGACCGTTGGTTCTGGGCTTACGACGTCAGCTTCTCGATCCTGCTCCTCGAGTCGATCCACGTCGCCGAATCGGTTCCACCGAACGAGCGGGCGCCCTGGCAAGACAACGTGCTGGACACGCTCCGGATGCATGTCCTGCTTGGGGCAAACGTCGCTTTCCCTCTCGACGGCGAGTGGGATGAGGCGCAGCGGCAATACGTCCTCTCACTGATTGCTGATGCAGGCCAGCTCTTGCGGCAGCGCCGCAGGATTACCGCAGCTGAAGCCGCTGAGCTCTACGTCCTGGACGGCGAACCCGTCTTCCTCCGCGGCGCCGACTCGGTAGACACCACGGCGATCGCCGACCTCGCCGATGCCATCGTCAGCATGGTTCGTGGCGATCTGCCGTCGCCGCCTCCTGCACGTGCGTGGTTCTTCGGGGTTGAGGGCGGTCCGCGGACCCTGTGAGATCTCCAATCTCTACGGGCGCCGGATGTACGAGGTCATGGCCGTCTGGGGCGCATACCGCGCCAGGACATGAGCACCAGTCCAGTCCCTCTCGTGTTGACCGAGCTGCGGGTCGGGTAGACGATCCGAGAGGGTATTGGGCCAGCCCATCGTCCGTTCCGTACGGCGTTGACGGCGCATCGCCACCTCGACTCGTTGCCGGCCGTCGGCGCCAGAGTGAGCCGGGAGGCGTCATGTGTCTTGCAGAGACAGCCGCAGCCGTCCATGACCACGCACAAGCGGCGCCGCGCCTCGGTCGGCGGGCGGTCCTTGCGGGCGGTGCAGCGGCCGCGATGGCCGTCGTCCTGCCGAGCGCGGCCGAGGCGCGGTCGCGACGCCGGGTTCGTGACCTCACCCACACCTTCACCGCCGGCTTTCCGGTGTACTCACTCGGCAACCCGACCCGCGAGACGCTGGTGACCATCCCGGCGAACGGCTTCTACGCGCAGCGGTGGACGTTTGCCGAGCACTCTGGCACTCACATGGACGTGCCTGGCCACTTCGTGACTGGCGGGCGACTCACGCCGCAGATCACGCCCGCCGAGCTGATCCTGCCCGCTGTCGTCATCGACATCTCCCGCCGCGTCGCCGGCAACCCCGACGCGCAGGTCACCACCGAGGACCTCCTGCGCTTCGAGCACCGGCACGGGCGGATCCCGCGTGGCGCGGCCGTCTTCATGTACTCCGGGTGGGAGAGCCGCCTGCCGTTGGGGGAGAGGGCCTATCGGGGGCAGGACGACGCCGGGGTCTACCACTTCCCGGGGTTTCACGTCGACGCTGTCGATTGGCTGATCGAGCGCCGTGCGATCACCTCTATCGGCGTTGACACGCTCAGTCTCGACCATGGCCCGTCGACGACCTTCGACGTGCACCACCGCCTGCTCGGAGCCGACCGGTACGGGCTTGAGAACGTGGCGAATCTGGCTCGGATCCCCCGGCGTGGGGCGACGGTGTACATGGGCGTCGTGCCGTGGGAGGAAGGCTCCGGAGGACCGTGTCGCGCGGTCGCGACCTGGTGATCAGGGCGAGCGGAGGCCTGACGTGAGCACCGCGAAGGATGCAGCACCGGAGGCGGCGGCGGCTCGGGCTGTCGGGTTGTGGAAGATCTACGGAAGTGGTGAGGCGCAGGTCGTTGCCCTGCGTGACCTGTCCGTCGATATTGCCGCCGGCCAGTTCACCGCCATCATGGGCCCATCTGGTTCGGGCAAGTCCACCCTGATGCACTGTCTCGCCGGCTTGGACACGGTGAGCCGCGGCGACGCGTGGATCGGCGGCACCAGGGTCAACGGACTCTCCGACTGGGGCCTGACCAAACTGCGCCGCGAGAAGATCGGGTTCATCTTCCAGACGTTCAACCTGCTGCCGACGCTCACGGCCGAGGAGAACATGCTGCTACCGCTGGCGATCGCGGGCCGCAAGCCCGATCCGGAGTGGCAGCAGACTGTGGTGCAGGCGGTAGGGCTGGAGCACCGGCTGCGCCACCGCCCACCGGCGCTGTCCGGTGGCGAGCAGCAGCGGGTCTCGTGCGCGCGGGCGATGATCACCAGACCGGCAGTGATCTTCGCGGACGAACCAACAGGCAACCTGGACTCCCGCGCCACCGCCGGCATCCTCGACGCGCTGCGCGACGCGGTCCGCGACCACGGCCAGACAATCGTGATGGTGACCCACGAGCCCATCGCCGCCGCTTACGCCGACCGCGTCCTGTTCCTCAGCGACGGCCAGATCGTCGACGAAATGACCGCCCCCACGGCCGAGCGGGTCCTGGACGAGCTCAAACACCTCGACACAGGCGCGGCCTGACAGCAGTCAGCACCAAGGTGCCTCTACGCTTCGGCGCATGGCGTTGCTGCACCAAGCGGAACTGCACCCCACGAAGCTCGAGCTCCTGGCTGCGTGGCTGCCCGGCCGCGATTGGTACCAGGAACAGGCCGCCGCTGACCTCCTGCGCGTGGCGGCCTACCGCTTCGATGATCCTGCCGGTGCGGTCGGGATCGAGACTCTGCTCGTCAGAGCTGGTAACGGGCCGATTCATCAGGTTCCGCTCACGTACCGTGGTGCGCCGCTGGACGGCGGTGACCGTTGGCTGGTCGGCACCACCCACCACTCGGTGCTCGGCCGGCGCTGGGTGTACGACGCGTGCGGGGACCCCGTCTACGCCGCAGCGCTGGCGAGCGCCATCTTCGCCGTCACCGGCCAGGCGGAGGAATTCTTCGAGGTTGACGGCCGGCTCGAACGCCGCGAGCCCGCCATGACTGTCACCGGCAGCGGCGCTCAGGATGGCGAGGTCCCTGCCGCCGGCTCTCTTCGTCGCGTCGTGGAGGAGGACCCCACGCTCATCGTGACGGACTCCGTCGAACTGGCCGTCGTCCGCCGACTCGATGGCGGCAACGAGCTGACCAGGCCCACACTGACCGGCACGTGGAGCGGTCAGCCGACTCCGCTGCCGCTGGCGTCCGCCTCGTCGCGCTGACGCGATGTCAGAACCCCCACCCGGCGGGTGCGCGAGGGTCGGGAAAGTAGGCGCAATACGTACCGGTGCGGATCGTGCGGGTGAGGTGCTCGCCGAGCTGGGGATGGTGCTCACCGATCCGGGCTATCGCCTGGCGGACCGCGCGAGTCACGCCCGCTCGAGCGCGCTCGGACGCGGAGGCGGCGCGTCGGCCACGACCACTCAAGCCGAACGCGCGCGCCAGCTCTCGAACGAGGAAGCCGCGTTCGGTGTCGGCCTGCGCGGCCCGCTCGGCGTCCCCGGTGGCGCGCGCATGCTCGATGTCGTCATCGATCTCGGCGAGGCGTCGGCGGTAGGCGTCCCTGGCTCGCGCGTCGAGGATCTCGCCCGCGTCGCCGAGTGCCGAGCGCGGCAGGTTGGCCGCCTGGCCGCTGTCGACCCGCGCACCGCGGCCGGTCTCGGCGGCGACGAGATCCAGCACGTGGTACTCGCGGCCCGGATCGGCGAGGAGCCGCGCGAGGTATCGCATGCCCTTGAGGTCGCGCACGTGGACGGTCTGCCCGTCGAAGATCACCGACCAGTAGTCGCCCTCGCGACGAAAGACGTTGACGTTCGCGACCGGTTGCTCGTCGACTGCCGCGTGGTGCTCGACGTGTGCCGGCGGGGCCATCGACGGCGCGGCTTGGATCCCTTCGAGGATTGTGCGGGCCGCCTGGCGCTCCAGGACAGCTCGGTGCTCGCTGCCGCTGGCGGCATGGGCCTCGGCGAGGTTCACGCGTGCGAGCGCCGCCTCGTACGGGGCGCCGACCTCGTTCCAGAGCCGCACCGATTCGGACAAGGACTGTTCCGCCCCCGCCGCATCGCCGTCGGCGAGCTGCACCCGTCCGCGAGCGAGGGCTGCGCCGGCAACCAAAGCCTTGCTCTCGAATCGGGCGGCCACGAGCTCCAGCTCGTCGGCGGCCGATCGAGCCCGGCCGATGTCGCCGGCCGCGATCTCGATCTCGACCTGCGCCTCGAGCAGGGGCGCGCGCTGCAGGTCGGTGTTGGGTGGTCGCTCCTTTGACGGCACCCGCAAAGGGCGATCGAGGGCGTCACGGATGGAGGCAGCGGCGGTGGCCGCGTCTCCTTGGGCCAGACGCACCAGCGCGAGACCCGGCTGGGGATCCCACCCGGCGCGATGAGCGGCCAGAAAGGCTTCCTCCGCGCCGGCGAGGTCTCCCTTGTGGAGGCGGATCCGTCCGAGCTCGTTCAGCGGCCACCCGAGCTCGCGTCGCAAGTGGGGGCGTAGTTCCTCGCAGGCCATGAGCGCCTGACTCTCGGCCTCGTTGCACGAGCCGCGCAGCCTGAGGATCTCGGCGCGGTGGACCCGGCAACGCCCGCGGAGGCTGCCGATGGCGTTCGTCTCGCACCACCGCTCCATCGCCTCGGTCCACTCCTCGGCCACGTCGTACTGGGCGAGGCCCTGGAGGGCGCACACGAGCTCGCAGTAGACGATCCCCGTCGAGAGCGGATCGAGGTCCCCGGAGACGGTCGCCACCCCGGCTTGGTCGAGTAGCGCCATACCTTGCTGGACGTCGCCGTCCAGGATGAGCAGCCGAGCTTCTGCTACCCGTCCGATGGCGGACGCCGCGGGGTCACACGTCGAACCCACCTCGATCGCTTGCCGCGCCCATCGCCGAGCGCCGGACAGGTCGCCGGTCAGCATCCGCTCGTAGGCGCGGACGACCGCGTACCACGCGTGCGCCGGCGTCTCATCCCGACCTTCGAGAAGCCGCTCCGCTCGCGCCAACCAGCCGCGCACCGGTGCCATCAGGGCAGTGTCGAAGAGCAGGTGCATCGCGACGCGAACGGCTGCTCCTGCGGCCGCAACCGGGTCGCCGGCCTGCATGCACGCGGCGTGGGCGCGCTCCCACGCCTCGATGGCCACGTCGAGATGGCCGGCCGCGTAGGCGACCTCGCCAAGCACCGGTAGATCGGCGGGGGCCAGGAGGCCGTCCGCATCCGCCTCCATGAGCAGGTCGAATGCCTGCTGCCAGCCGCCCCCGGCGGCCGCGGAATGTGCGCGCTCGACGAGGCCGAGACCAGCGCCATCGCTCATCGCACGCCTTCCTCTGTCCGTGGCCGAACGGAGCCGGGGCCACCCGGCCACCGAACGTAACCGGAAGGGTTACCGCGGTAACAGTCTTGCTCACGCATCTCGAGGAGGACCACGAAACCCGCTCAACGAGGCACCCGAGGAGGACTCATGACAGCGCAACCGCCGCTTCGAAGGAGGAACCATGTCCGCGACCGTCAAGCACGTCCCGCGATCGGGAACCGTCCGCACGAACGGGCAGGAGCTGTTCTACGAGATTCACGGAGACGGCCCTCCGCTCGTCCTGGTGATGGGGATCGGATATGACTCGTCGCTGTGGACGCTGCAGCAAGTCCCCGTTCTCTCCACCCGCTTCCGTGTCGTCCTCCTGGACAACCGCGATGCCGGCCGCAGCTCCCGAGCCGATCACCCGTACACCATCGCGGACATGGCTGACGACGTGGCCGGTCTGCTCGACGCGCTCGATATCCACCGCACCCATCTGCTGGGCTTGTCGATGGGAAGCATGATCGGGATGGAGTTCGCGCTGCGGCATGCGGACCGTCTGGATCGGCTGGTACTCGCAGGTCCGGGTGCGGCGCCCGCTCGGGGCGCCGTCGACCCGATCTCCATCTGGAACTGGGTCAAGGCCAACGACGCCGGCGGAGAGGTGTTCGGCGGTCAGCAGTTCACCTGGCTGTTCTCCTCGGCCTTCCTGCGCAACCAGCAGGCGGTGCAGGAGACGATCGCATTGCTGGCGAGCAATCCGAACCCGGTCGAGCCGGATGCCTACGATCGCCAGGCTCAGGCCTATCTGCAGTTCGACGCCCTCGATCGACTCGGCGGCATCAAGGCTCCCACCCTGGTGATCGTCGGTGAGCAGGACCTGCTGACGCCACCGTGGGTCGCGCGCGAGGTGGCCGGCGCGATCCCCGGAGCCCGGTTCGAGATCGTCACAGGCGACGGCTCATCACACGTGATGCCGCTGGAGCGCCCAGACGACTTCAATCAGCTGGTGATGAACTTCCTGGCCGAGTGACATCTCCCGACGTAACCGGTGGTGGGCTGGCGATGGCGCGGAGGGTGTCGAGGTGGTCGGCGAGCGCGTCCCGCCCGGCCGCGGTCAGCGCCAGCCAGGTGCGCGGTCGCCGGCCCACGTATCCCTTTCGGACTGCCACGTAGCCGCTGTCCTCCAGGACGCTGACCTGTTTGGACAGGCTGGCGGCGGTGAGCTCGACCGTGTCCATGACGAACTTGAACTCGGCTTCGGTCACCTCCGCCAGGCAGGCCATGATCGACAGGCGGACCGGGAAGTGGATGACGGGGTCGAGGCGGTGCCGCGGGTGCTGCGTGCCCGTCATCGGCCTACCCGCCTGGCGCCGATCGCCCACACCCCGAACACCGCGGCGGCGCCGACCGCGTACGCCGCCGGGTACTCCCATCCGACGCCCATGGTCAGGCCGAGCAGGACCGCGCTGACCAGGCCGAGCGTGAGCGTCAGGCGCCGTGCGGCAACGGCGCGCACCGGTTGGCTCCCCACCAGCATAGACACCGCGCCGAACAGTCCGCCCCAGAGCAGGGCCGCCAGCACCGCCCGGGGCCACGTCGCCGACGGGTCGAGCGAGCGGCTGACCAGGCCGGTCGCCAGCCCGGCCAGCGCCATGGCGGCGCCGGTGGCGTACAGGTGCAGTCGCACGGTGCGGCGGGCGGCCTGCGCCGCCGATCCACCGACCTCATTCGCCCGCGCGAGCGCCTCCCGGGCTGCCCGGACCTCCGCCTCGTCGGTCATCTCCGCCCGTCCTCTCCGCCAGCCGCCGCTGCCTGTGCCTCGGTGGTGTTCCCAGCGTGACAACTACTTTCTCCAAACGCAACTAATTACCGCCCAAGCATCAGGCGGTGCCGGTACGGTGGCCGCGCACGAACAGTCCGGCGGTGTCGTCAGGTGCAGTTGCCTTGCGTAATTGTGCAATTGCTTGCAGTGGCGCGCTATCAATGGCGTCATGGGGGCGTGGACGAGCCGCGCTGGGGAATTCATGGGGGATTCATGCACAGGTACACCGCACTGTTAGCAGCCGGCGGGGTCGGCGCGGCGCTGGTCGCGTCCGCCGTACCGGCGTCGGCCGCATCGGACACGGTCCTGGTGTCGCGGGCCGGCGGCGGCGCCCAGGCGAACGACAGGTCATGGGGCTACGCGGCGAGCGGCGACGGTCGGTACGTGCTCTTCGAGTCGTCTGGGACCAATCTGGTGCCCGGCGACACCAACGGCGTGGCCGATCTCTTCGTCCACGACCGGCGGACGAAGCGCACCACCCGCGTCTCGGTCGCGAGCGGCGGCGCCGAGGCCAACGCGTCGTCCGGCGACGCCGTGCTCAGCCGGGACGGCCGGTACGTCGCGTTCCGTTCCGAGGCGTCGAACCTGGTTCCACGCGACTCCAACGGGCAGGCCGACGTGTTCCTCCACGACCGGTCGACTGGCCGCACCACCCGCATCTCGGTGACGCCGAAGGGGCAGATCCACGGCACTGTGCACAGCATCGCGATGAGCGCAGACGGCCGTTCTGTCACGTACTCGTCCGACGCACCAGACCTGGTGCCCGGCGACACGAACGACACGACTGACGTCTTCGTCTACGACCGGCCCACGGGGAAGACCAGCCGAGTCTCGGTCGGCACCGGCGGCACGCAGGGTGACAGCTACTCCACGGAGTCCGCGCTGAGCGCCGACGGCCGGTACGTCGCGTTCTCATCGGCTGCGTCGAACCTCGTGCCGGGCGACACGAACGCCCAGGCGGATGTGTTCGTGCATGACCGGCTGACCGGAACGACCAGCCGGGCCTCGGCCGGGGACGACGGCGCGCAGAGCGAGGACAGCGCGAACGAACCGGTGATCAGCGCCAATGGGCGGTACGTCGCGTTCACCTCGTCCGCCCGCCTCGACCCGGCCGACACCGACTCGGAGTCCGACGTGTTCGTCCGCGACCTGGTCACCCGCAGGACCGAACTGGTCTCGGGCGAGGGCGGCACATTCCCGGTCGATCACTTCAGCGCGCCGGCGATCAGCGCGGACGGCCGGCGGGTCGCCTTCCACGCCGGCTCGCCGTTCCTGCTGCACACGGCCCCGCCCGGTGAGCTCATCGAGTACGAAGCGATCTACGACCGCAGGACCGGCCGGACGACCCGCGTCGCACAGGCCGTGACCGGCGAGCCGGACGCCTCCACCTGGGACACCTTCTTCACCGCCGACGGTCGATACGCCGGCTTCACCTCGGCCGCGTCGAACCTGGTGCCCGGCGACGCGAACGAGGCCCCCGACGCGTTCCTCACCCCGCTGCGGTAGCGGCCCTGCGTGGGCGGTCCGTATGGGCCGCTGCCGAACCGGACTTTCCGGGAAGCCGTGCCTACGTCGGGCGCGCCTGCCCCGATTTGCGCAGCAAGTCCGGTTCGGCGCAGACCTGTGGCCACTGGACGTCTACTGTGGCGGGGACACAGCTGCCGGCGTGATCCTGGGGGTATGGACCGATGACCGTGCTTGACCTGTTCCAGCTCCACGGCAAGGTCGCCGTGGTCACCGGAGCGTCCTCCGGGCTGGGCGTGGCCGCCGCGCAGGCGCTCGCCGAGGCCGGCGCCGACGTCGCGCTCGGTGCCCGTCGCGCCGACCGGCTCGCCGACACCAGCAAACTTGTCGAAGCCGCCGGCCGGCGCGCGCTCGCGGTGCAGACCGACGTGAGCCGCCCGGAGGATTGCCGGCGCCTCATCGATCAGACCGTCGAGACGCTCGGCCGGGTCGACATCCTCGTCAACAACGCCGGCGTGGGCACCGCTGTCCCCGCGTCCCGGGAGACGCCCGAGCAGTTCCGGTCCGTTCTCGAAGTCAACCTCGAAGGGTGCTACTGGATGGCGCAGGCCGCCGCGCGGGTCATGCCGGCGGGCTCGTCGATCATCAACGTGTCGAGCGTGATCGGCATCGTGACCGCGGGGTTGCCGCAGGCCGCGTACGCCGCGTCGAAGGCCGGCCTGCTGGGGCTCACGCGAGACCTCGCGGCACAGTGGACCTCGCGCAAGGGCATCCGGGTCAACGCCGTCGCGCCTGGCTTCTTCGCCTCCGAGATGACCGACCAGTTTCCGCCTGGCTATGTCGACCGCTACGCCGGCCTGATCCCGGCCGCGCGGGCGGGCGAGCCGGCCGAGCTCGCCGCCGTCATCGTCTTCCTGGCCTCCGACGCCTCAAGCTACGTCACCGGTGTCACGCTGCCCGTCGACGGCGGCCTCACCATCGCGTGATCGCTCTGCGCGGGTTCTCACTGTTCTGGCGGCCGCAACGCGTCGAATAGCGCTGCCATCCGCCCGGCGGATCTGAACAGCACGTCGGACCGCGATCGGTCGCCGTCCAGATGAGTCAGCATCTCCAGGCCGAGGTAGAACGTGACGGCGCCGACCGCGATCTCGCGCACGGGGATCAGCTGGTCGAACGGGGTACCTGTGAGGAAGCGCCGCGCGACCTCCTCCGCGAAGCCCTCCCACAGCTGGACGTGCGTGCGGAGCTGAGCACCCAGCCGCGACGAGGAGGACGCCCCGGCGATGAGTTCCTGAACGGCCGCGATGTGGCCCTCTGCCGCGTCTTCGGCGTAGAGCTCCCGGAGCCGCCGCACCAGTTCGGTGGCGCTGGTGACGCCGTCGATCTCGCTCCGGTAGCGGTCGAGCCGCCTCTCGCTGGTGTACTGCGCGGTGGCGAGGAACAGGTCTTCCTGGTCTTCGAAGTAGTAGTAGATGACCCCCGGCGCGAAGCCGCCCGTGCGGGCGATCGCACGGGCGGTAGTGCCGGCATAGCCATTGGTGGCGAGTGTCTCCACCGCGGCTCGCAGGATGCGCTCTCGGGTCTCGGCGCGCTGGCCCATGCTCGCTAGATCACCCGCGACGGACGGACGCCGGCCCGCTCGAAGAACGGGTCGAGTCGGCGCGCGAGCTCGGGAAGGTGATGGCTGGGCACCTGCGGATAGAGGTGGTGCTCCAGGTGGTACGTGAGCTCCAGGAAGATCGCCGGTATCACCCGGCCGCGCAGTGTGCGTGTCTGCGCGAGCGGCGTGTCACCGTAGTCGCGGTGCGGGAGGTAGACGGTGAGCAGCGGGTAGACCCAGCTGCCGACGATGACCATGACGGCGTAGACGAGGAGTCCCGGCGTGACGGGCCACAGCAGGAGGCCACCGGCCAGAGCGGCGAACGGCACCGCCGCCTCGGCGAGCAGCCAGCCGCGCAGCGCCGGGCTGCGCCGGAACGCCCACCACCACAGGCGGGCGAGGAACACCGGGCCGTAGAAGATCGCGCCCAGAAGGCCCAGCTTCGCCGGGTAGCCCTCCGGATCGTCCTCGCTGGGGAAGAGCCGGTGATGCTGGAGGTGCGTCGTCCGGTACGCGTGCCCGCTCTCCATCAGCACCATCCCGAGGAAGAACAGCGCCCAGTCGGTCTGGCGCGGGCTCAGCCCGAGTGAGCGGTGCACCACGTCGTGGGTCACCGTCACGACCGCCACGAAGATGCCGAACACGATCACCGGCGTGAGCCACCACCACTGCAACCACGCGGCGGCGACGAAGACCGCGACACCGGCGTAAGGCCGGACCAGCGCGGTCGTTCGCTGCCGGCGCGTGGTGACGAGCAGATCCGGCCCGAGTTCGGCGAGGCGCGGAATGGGAGGGTCGGACGGCGTCATCGGATGCTCCTCGTCGCGTGCGCCGCGCCGTGCCGGCTGCTCTCGCGCAGCATGCCCTCGGCGACGATCCGGCTGCCGAGCACGCACGCGACCGTGCCGAGTCCGGGCCAGGTGGAGTCACCCACGAGCCAGAAGCCCGGAACGCCGAGCCGGTGCGGGATGGCCCGCTGGTTGGCGTTCATCGGCGTCTGCCGTACTCCGCCGACCGCGCCGCGTGGCCGGAACGCGAACCGTCTCGTACGTTCGCGGCGTGCCCACCTCCCGGACGACGGCCCGCTCGCCCAGGCGGGGATAGACCCGGCGGGCCAGCCCGACGAGCTGGTCACCGGTCGCGTCCTTGCGGATCCGGTACTCCTCCGGGGATAGACCGTGCCCACGCGTCCAGCTCGGTATGGGTGGAGATCATCACTGCGCGGTAGCCCGGCGGCGCACTGTCCACATCGCCTGGCGCCGAGACCGAGACGAACATGTTGTTGCCGTCGCCGAGCGGCCGGTCGTAGTCCTGCAGGAGCTGGTGGTGGGTGAACTCCTGGTCGCCGACCTCGTCCTCGGGCACGCCGAGGCACACCACGATGGCGCCGCCCAGGGCGTCCGCGTCGCGAGCCAGGAACGGGGCGAGCCGGCGGGCCACCGGCGTTCCACCGCTGATGCGTGCGGTGGCAGCGGCGGGTAGTGCGCTCACGACCTGGGACGCGTGGACGACACCGCGCCGGCTATGGACCTGGAACGCTCCTGCCCGCCCGTCCACCCGCTCGACGCGCCAGCCCACGCGCAGATCGCCGCCGAGCGCCCGGTAGCGGGCGACGAAGGGACGCCAGAAGCCGCGCATGCCGCCACGGGCCCGCGTCAGCCCAGCGCCGCGGATGGTCACGCCGAGGGCGGCGTTGATCACCGGCGCATCGTCGACCGTGGTGTGGACGGTGTCCTCCACCAGCATCGACAGCAGCCCCACCAGCGGTGCCTCGTGCCGAAGGTCGAACCGGCGGAGCGTGTCACCGAGGGTCGACCCGGCGTGCCGAGCGAGGGGGAGGTTGCGGAGCCCGATCGCCCGCAGGTCGTGCACGATGTCGTCGAATCGCCGCAGCGGCAGGCGCACGCCCGCCCGGCTGGCCACCCAGAAGGCGCCGGCGAGGCGATCCAAGAACGCCCAGAAGGCCTCGTGGGCGGGGCTGTCACCGAGCGTCCGCAGACGTTCCCGCTGCCACGCCGCCCGATCCCGGTACAGGGTCACCACCCGATCCGGCAGCCAGGCCACGTAACCCGGCAGAGCCTCACCGTCCAGCGGCGGCATGCCCACCGAGTCGAGCAGCTCGGCGCCCACTCCGCCCGGCTCGAAGTCGACCAACGTCGTGGCGCCCACGTCGAAGGAGAAGCCCCTGCGGCGGTAGTAGCCCGCGCAGCCGCCCGCGTGGCCGTGCGCCTCCAGCACGACGGTGGACAGGCCCGCGCACTGTAGGCGGATCGCGGTCGCCAGCCCGGCCATGCCGCCGCCGAGGACCGCGACGTCGTAGCCGACAGGGGACTGCCCGCTTTCGCGCACCTGCTCTCGCCGGCGTTCGGCACCGGCTGGGACACTGCCTGATCGAGAACCCTGAACAAGCGTTCTGAACATCTGTTTACTGTCCGCCGGAACCGGCGCGCGCGTCAAGGGCGCCTCCGCCGGAACCGGCGCGCGCGTCAAGGGCGCCCGACTGACGCTCCAGACCGCGGCGTCAAGGGCGCCCGACCGCGGTCTGGAGCGTCGCGACCGGTGAGGAACCCGTTCCCGCCGGTAGGCTGGTAGTCGCGCCGAGTCAGCCGAGCGAACGCAGCCGAGCAGACGCACCGGGATGCGGGATGAAGGGCGACCGAGTCGAGATCGTCATCGACGCAGGCAACGGCTCGCGGGTCTACGAGGTGACCGCGAGCCGGGCGGGTCGGCGCGTCGAGGTCACGATCGGGCGCGGAATCGTCGAGGTCACCGAGGTGACGCGCGGTGGCACGCCAGTCCGCACCGCGCGTTTCATGGCGAGCAGGGTGCTCGCGGTCGTCGAGCACCCCTCCGTCCGCCGCCCCCCGACGGCCGAGGAACTCCGGCTCGCCGAGTGATGCTCCTGCGTCATGGAACGCTGGGCGACCAGGCCGCGGCACGTGCATCCTGATCTGCGTCCTCGACCGATAGGGCCGGCGAGAAGACCCAGAGCACCCGGGTCGGTCGGTCGGCGGCGACGTTGCGGAACGTGTGCTCCGTGCGCGGCGGGAAGGTGAACGCGTCGCCGGCGTCGAGGAGGACGTCCTCGCCGCCAAGGGTCACCCGCAGGCGCCCGGCGAGCACGAAGACGAACTCGACATCGGCGGGCAACCCGTACGGCTCGTCCCCGCTGCCGCCGCCGGGCGAGATGTCGCTGAGGATGGCCTGCACGCGCCGCTCACCGTGTGGCGTCAGCAGGTACTCGCTCATGCCTACGCCGCCGAAATTGATGGCCGGGTACGCGTCGTGCCGGACAACCTGGCCGTTGGGAGCGTGGAACAACGCACCGGCCGAGATGCCGAGGGCCTGGCACAGCCGCATGAGCGAGGCCACCGACGCGCTGGCCTGATCGCGTTCGAGCTTCGACACGAAACCCTTCGTCAGCCCGCTTTCGGCGGCCACCTCCGCGATCGTCTTGCGCCGGGCCAGCCTGGCCGCCTTGAGCCGCGCGCCGATGCGTAGCCCGGTGTCGTCGTCAATCGGCGGCGCGAACGAGTCAGCCACGTCGTCTCCCTCCGTTCGACCTCCCGCGGGTGGTGGGCCGTGAGTTCATGAAACACCCACTGTCCAGTATGAAACAAGGGTTGACATCTAGGAAACTGGAGGTGATCCTGCTGGGGTGACGTGGAACACATCCGCCCGTCGCGACCGGAACAGGAGCGGCCTCGCGCCGATCTTTCGCCTTCCCCTGTGAGGAGCCACCTGATGAGAAGTTCCCGAAGCAACCGCAGGTCACGGCGGGGGGCAGGCACCCTGGCCGCTTTGGCCACACTGGCCCTGCTGATGACCGCCTGCGGTGGCGACGACACGGACGGCACCGCCACCGACGTGCCCACCCAGGAGAAGAAGCAGGAGCTGCACGACCAGTTGCCCGACAAGGTGAAGCAGGCCGGGGCGGTGAAGATCGGTACCGAGGCGCTGTACCCGCCGTTCGAGTCCTTCGGCCCGGACAACAAGACGATCGTCGGCCTCGATCCGGACCTGGCGAACGCGCTCGGGCAGGTGCTCGGAGTCAAGGTGACCATGACCCACACCGCCTTCGACGGCCTGCTGCCGGCCCTCGACGCCGGGCGCTTCGACCTGGTGATGGCCGCCATCACCGACACCAAGGCACGCCAGCAGAAGTACGACTTCGTCGACTACTTCGAGACCGGGCAGGCGATCGTGGTGAAGAAGGGCAACCCGGCCGGCATCAAGAACGTCGAGGACATGTGCGGCAAGAAGGTCGCGGTGCTCGAGGCGTCCACGCAGCAGAAGCTGCTCGGCGAGTTCAACCAGAAGGAGTGCGCCGACGACAAGATCCAGGTGGCGGCGTTCCAGAGTGACGCGGACGCGTTGCTGCAGATCCGGACGGGCCGGGCGGACGCCAGCTTCACCCAGGACGCCGTCGGGCGTTACAACTCGAAGACCATCGGTGGCGGCAACCAGTTCGAGGTCGCGAACAGCGAGCCCATGCTGCCCACGCCGATCGGCATCGTCTTCAACAAGGAGAACACCCAGCTGCGCGACGCCTACCAGGCCGCGTTGAAGGAGATCATCGCCAACGGCTCCTACGACGAGATCCTCGCCAAGCACGACCTGTCCAGCGGCGCCTACAAGGACGCGAAGATCAACGCCGGAACCGCGTGACGGAGGCTGGAATGTCCTCGAACGTGTCTCCCCCCGACGCCACCGGGACGGCTGTCCGGGAGCGCGAGCCCATCAAGGCCGTCCCGGTCCGCCACTTCGGCCGGTGGGTCTCGGCGGTCATTGTCCTAGTGCTGGTCGCGTCGCTGGCCTACGCGCTTGCCACCAACGACAACATCCAGTGGTCGATCGTCGGGCAGTACCTGTTCGACGGCACGATCATGGACGGTCTGTTCGTCACCATCTGGCTGACCGTGCTGTCGATGGTGCTCGGCATCGTGCTCGGCATTGTGCTCGCGGTCATGCGGCTGTCGGACAACCGGGTGCTGAGCACGGTCAGCTGGTTCTACATCTGGCTGTTCCGCGGCACACCCGTGCTGGTGCAGCTGCTCATCTGGTTCAACCTCGCCCTGTTCTTCCCGCGTATCGGCCTCGGCGGCCTCAGCGTCGACACCAACCAGCTCATCACTCCGTTCGTTGCCGCCTTGCTCGGGCTGGCGCTCAACGAGGCGGCGTACATGGCGGAGATCGTCCGCGGCGGCATCATCGCCGTCGATCCGGGGCAGACCGAGGCGGCGCACGCGCTCGGCCTGACCCGCGGCCAGACGATGCGCCGCATCGTCCTTCCGCAGGCGATGCGCGTGATCGTGCCGCCGACGGGCAACGAGCTGATCACCATGCTCAAGACCACGTCGCTGGTCACGGTGATCGCGGCACCCGATCTGCTCACCAATGCGCAGGCCATCGCGGCCAGGAACTTCGCCGTGTTCGAGATGCTGATCGTCGCGAGCTTCTGGTATCTGCTGCTCACATCCGTGGCCAGCTACGGGCAGTACCACCTCGAGCGTCGATTCGCCCGCGGGGCTGCGCAGGCCCCGTCGCGCACGGCCATCCAACGCATCCTGGCCAACCTGCGGCCGGGCCGAGTCTCCGGGAGTGCCTGATGACCGCCGCGATGGTCAAGGCGGACAACGTCCACAAGTCGTTCGGTCATCTCGAGGTACTCAAGGGCATCGACCTCGAGGTGGCGCCCAGGGAGGTGTTCTGCCTCCTCGGGCCGTCCGGCTCCGGCAAGTCGACGTTCCTGCGCTGCATCAACCACTTGGAGAAGATCGACGCCGGCAAGCTCTACGTCGACGGGCAGCTCGTCGGCTACGTCCAGCGCGGCGACAAGCTCCACGAGTTGAAGGAGAAGGAGGTCGCCCGGCAGCGCCGCGACATCGGCATGGTCTTCCAGCGGTTCAACCTCTTCGGCCACATGACGGCGCTGGAGAACATCATGGCCGCACCGGTCATGACCGGGCGAGGCGCCAAGTCGGTCATCCGCGAACGTGCTCTCAAGCTGCTCGATCGCGTGGGTCTCAAAGACCGCGCCGGCTCCTATCCGGCCCGGCTGTCCGGTGGGCAGCAGCAACGGGTGGCGATCGCTCGGGCGCTCGCGATGGAGCCCAAGTTGATGCTCTTCGACGAACCTACCTCGGCGCTCGACCCAGAACTTGTCGGCGAGGTGCTCGACGTGATGCGGGACCTCGCCGCGGAGGGCATGACGATGATCGTCGTCACGCACGAGATCGGCTTCGCCCGCGAGGTGGGGGATGCGCTGGTCTTCATGGACGACGGCATCGTGGTGGAGGCCGGACACCCGCGCGAGGTACTCACCAATCCGCAGCACACGCGGACGAAGGCGTTCCTCTCGAAAGTGTTGTGACGTGGCGGCCGGCGCCGCCGCGCCTAGGCTGTTCGCAGCGGTTCCGTGCCGGCCGCGCCGGCAGGATCCCGACCGCATCGGTCCTGAGGGAGGTCGCGATGGAGGAGCACTTCGTCTGGATGACGACGCGCCGGATCAAGCCGGGCGCTCTGGCGGACTTCGAGCGGGCGTGGCGTCCTGCGGCGCATCCGGAGGGTATGCGGCGCGCCTACGCGTACTGGTCGGAGGACGGGCAGGAGGTTGTCGGCGTCTCGTTCTGGGACTCGAAGGAGTCCTGCGACGCCTGGCGGGTCTCGGAGGCAGAGGCCGGTCGCCGCGAGGCGATGGCCCCGTACATCACGGGGGAGCGCGAGGCGTTCTACCGCGGCCGCGAGCTCGCCATACCTGTGCGATGACCAACCCACGGCGGTACTTCGGGGCCTGACCGAGCGAGCGATCGTCTCAGGCGCTGTCGAAGGGGAGGATGTCGTTCATGGAGACCTGGGACGCCCTTCGGGCTCGCCGCAACGTCCGGACGTTCACGCCGCAGCCCATCGCGTCGCATGACCTCGACCAGATCCTCGAAGCCGGACGGCGGGCGCCGTCGGCCAGCAACTGGCAGCCGTGGGACTTCGTTGTCGTCACCGACCGCGAACAGCTTCAGCGCTTGTCCGGGGTCTGGCGCGGCGCCGGGCATGTAGCCGGCGCCGCGGCCGCGGTGGCCATCGTCGCGCCGCAGCCGGAGGACACCCGCCACGCGAACCTGCTCCAATACGACCTTGGCCAGGCGACGATGGCGATCGCGATCGCCGCCGCGGACCTGGGACTGGGCACCGGCCACGCCGCCGCGGAGGATCAGGACCTTGCCCGAGACGTGCTGGGCTTCCCCAGCGATCGGTTCCTCGCCTATCTGCTGTCCGTGGGGTATCCGGCTGACAGGCCACTGCGCGTTGTCGAACGTCCGGATCGTCGGCCGTTCGAGGAGGTCGTTCACCGCGGGCGCTGGTAGCGAGCGCGTCGGTGCCGCCACCGGCCTGTCCGGATGCGGCTGATCGGCGGACGCGGACGCCGGTATACCTGAGGGCATGCATGCCGTCTCCGCGGTCGTCACCACCGGGATCTACTGCCGACCCGGGTGCGGGGCGCGGCCGCTAGCGGAGAACGTCAGGTCGTTCCCAGTGGCGGCGGCGGCGGAGGCGGCCGGCTTCCGAGCCTGCCTGCAGTGCCGGCCGTACCGGATGCCGCTGACAGCGGCCTGGACCGGCCCGGAGACGGTATGCCGCGCCGTGCGCCTCATTCTCGACGGCGCGCTCGACGGGGGGACCGAAGCCGACCTCGGTCGCCGCCTCGGGGTGTCCGCGCGGCACCTCCGGCGTCTCTTCACCACCCATCTGGGGGTGACGCCGGACGGGTTGGCACGCTCGGCGCGGGCGCACTTCGCCCGGCGGCTGCTCGACGACACCGATCTGAGTATCACCGAGATCGCCTTCGCGGCGGGCTACGGCAGCCTGCGGCAGTTCAACCGGGCCAGCCAGCAGGTGTTCCGCGCCTCGCCGCGGGAGCTGCGGGCAAAGCGCCGCAAGGCGGATCGCCTCGTTGCCGACGGCGGCTTGGCGCTGCGGCTGGTGTTCAACGGCCCGCGCGACTGGGATGCGATGGTCTCCTACTTCGCGGTGCGGGCGATTCCGGGCGTCGAGCAGGTGTGTGACGGGACGTATCGGCGGACGATCGACGTCGGGACGGACCCGGGCGTCCTCGAACTGTGCCGGGGCGGCGAGGACCACCTCGTGCTGCGTCTCCACCTGCCGCACTGGGAGGAGTTGATCCACCTCGTCGAGCAGGCGCGGCGTACCGCCGGCATCGACGTCGACGTGGCCACGGGCGGTAGCGTCCCCGGAACCTGGGATCCGTACGAGACCGGCGTGCGCGCGATCATCGGTCAGCGCACGACCGACGCCGCGGCGAACGCGATAGCCGCCCGGCTGGTCGAGCGGTTCGGCGTGCCGGTTCCCGGGCTCAAGCCCATCGGCCTGACCCACACGTTCCCCACCGCGGACATCCTCGCCGCTGCCGATCTCGCCGGCGTCGGGCTCACGCGCGCGAAGGAGTGCGCTATCGGCGCGTTCGCCCGCGCCGTCGCCGGTGACACCATCCGCCTCGACGGGAGCGTCAGCCTCGACCGGCTCGTCGCCTCGCTCACCGGAGTCGACGGCGTAGAACCGTGGACCGCGCATTACCTGGCGCTGCGTATGGGTGAACCCGACGCGTGCCCGGCGAGGGACCTGCCCAGCGCCGGAACCAGTGCGCGCCGCACGCAAACCGAGGAGGCTCTGTAGCGTGCGTCCGCCGGTCGCCGGTTCGGCTCGAAGCGATGATCGTGGCCGGAAACGGCGAGTCTCCGGCGATCCACGGCCCTTACGGTCGACCCATGACGGCCATCGGGATACCCAGAGCGAGATACCTGGCAGCGCTCACTGTTCCGCTCGTGTTCGTCGCCGCCGGCATGACGTCAAGGGCGCCAGCCGATCAGAGCCACCACCAGGCGCGGTACAAGGTTGTGAACCTCGAATCGCTCGGCGGAACGGCCAGCAGCGGCGAGAGCATCAACGACCGAGGGTGGATAGCAGGCTCATCCACGGTGCGTGGCGACGAGACCCGGCACGCGACTCTCTGGCGGCACGGAACGCCGATCGACCTCGGCACCCTCGGGGGGCCGAACAGTTCCGTCGCGTGGCCGGTGAAGAACAATCGGGGGCTGATCGCGGGTATCGCCGAGACCGCCGAGAAGAATCCCCTGAAGGAGAACTGGAGCTGTTGGATCTTCCTGTCCGACTTGCCGAGCGGTCACATCTGCCGCGGCTTCGTGTGGCAATCGGGCAGGATGCAGCCGCTGCCGACGTTGGGCGGCTACAACGGGTACGCGGCTGGCGCCAACAACCGTGGTCAGGTGGTCGGGTGGGCGGAGAACACCGTCCACGATCCGACCTGCAACGCGCCCCAGGTGCTGCAGTTCCGCGCGGTCATCTGGGGGCCCGATTACCGCCGGGTCCGGGAGCTCCCGCCTCTGCCCGGCGACACGACCAGCGCCGCCACCGCGATCAACGACCGTGGCCAGGTCGTCGGTATCTCCGGCATCTGCGACAACGCCATCGGGCGGTTCAGCGCCCGCCACGCCGTGCGCTGGGAGAACGGGAAGGTGAAGGAGATCGGCACCTTCGGCGGGGTGGCCTGGCGCACGCCGACGGCGATCAACCAGCGAGGGGACGTCGTCGGATTCTCGAACACCCGCGCGGAGGACGGCGGTAACTTCAGGCCGCAGGCGTTCCTCTGGACCGAACGCGGCGGCACTACCCTCCTCGGGGTCCTGCCGGGCGACTCGACCAGCCAGGCGCTGGGCATCAACAGCAGGCGTCAGGTGGTCGGCGTTTCGTGCGCCGATACGTGCCGTGCCTTCCTGTGGCACGACGGCGTGATGACCGACCTGAACACGCTGGTTCCGCGGAGCTACTCCCATCAGCTCAGCTCGGCCGGCGACATCAACGAGGCCGGCAGGATCACCGGCACGGCCGTCGATCCGGCGACCGGTGGGAGTCAGGCGTTCGTGGCCACCCGGACCGGGCGACACGGGGGCTGAGCCCGGTCGCCCAGCCAGCGTGATCGGTCGAGCAGTCCGTGCGTCGGCGCGGACTGCTCGACCGGGATAGACTGACCGAAACGTTTGCTCCGGACCCCGGCGACGTGCATCAGCGTCGATCGCCGGGAGGATTTGTGAGCACTTTCGATTCGACCATCACGCACGCCCCACCATCGCCGCACGATCGTCGAGGCAGCGACTACGCCGAACTGTTGACACGGGTCCGGCAAGTGGGCCTGCTCGATCGGCGGCCCGTCTACTACACGGTCAAGATCGCTGTCAACGCGCTGCTGGTCGTGGTCGGCTGGACGGTCTTCGTCCTGCTGGGAGACTCGTGGTGGCAGTTGCTCACAGCGGTGTTCCTGGCAGTGGCCTTCGCCCAGACCGGGTTCCTCGGCCATGACGCCGGCCATCACCAGATCTTCCGATCCCGGCGGGCCAACCAGGTGCTCGGCCTGTTGCACGGCAATCTCGCGATCGGGATGGCCTATGGCTGGTGGGTTGACAAACACCGTCGCCACCACGCACATCCCAACCAGGAGGGGCTCGACCCAGATATCTCGGGCGAGAGCATCGTGTTCACCGAGACGCAGGCCCGCGTGCGGCGCGGAGTCGGCCGGTTCCTGGCCCGTCACCAGGCGGCCCTGTTCTTTCCGATGCTGCTGCTGGAGGCTGTGTCGCTGCACCACGCCAGCGTCCGGGCGTTGTCGCGGCCCACCTATCGGGATCGTGGCCAGGAGGCGGTGCTGCTCGGGCTGCACGCCGCGGCGTACCTGACCGCCGTCATCGTGGTGTTGTCCCCGCTGCAGGCAGTGGTCTTCGTCGTCGTCCAGCAGGGCCTGTTCGGCTTGTACCTCGGCTGTGCCTTCGCCCCCAACCACAAGGGCATGCCGATCCTCAGCGAGGACGACGACACCGACTTCCTCCGCCGGCAGGTGCTGACGTCTCGCAACGTGCGCGGAAACTGGCTGGTCGACTTCGCCCTCGGCGGGCTGAACTACCAGATCGAGCACCACCTGTTTCCCAACATGCCACGCCCGTCGTTGCGCCGCGCCCGGCCCATCGTCCGCGCCCACTGTCTCGAGCACGGCCTGCCGTACAGCGAGACCGGCCTGTTCGACTCCTACCGGCAGGCTCTACGCCATCTGCACGCTGTCGGCCGCGCGGGCGGATGAACGACGACCGGGTCGCGACCGTATTGGCGCAGGTCCGGCGGCAGGCGCGCGGCGCCCCTGTGTCTGTGGCGCATGTGTGCGACGCGACCCCGGCCGGCCTCGGCGTGGACGGTGCCGCCGCCACGGTGATGATCACCTCCACCGTGGTGGATACCGTGCACGCCACGGATCGGGTGGCTGCCGAACTCGAGGAGTGGCAGCTGGTCCTCGGGCAGGGCCCTCGCGTGGACGTGTTCTCGGCGGGCGGCCCGGTCCTGGCAGCTGACCTGGCCTCACCGGACTGGCTGGCGCGCTGGCCGGTGTTCACCCCAGCGGCGATGGCAAGCGGAGCGCGGGCAGTGTTCGCGCTGCCGCTACAGATCGGTGCGATCCGGTTGGGCACGCTCGACCTGTACCGGACGGGTCCTGGTCCGCTGAGCCGACAGGGGCTGGCCGACGCATTGGCCTTCGCCGACATCGCGTGCACGCTGCTGCTCGACGCGGCAGCAGGCATCCAGCCGGACACCGCCGAAGGGACCTGGCAACGCGATGACCCGACCGCCCACCAGCCCCAGGTGCATCAGGCCACGGGGATGATCCTGGTGCAGCTGGAGATCAGTGCCGAGGCCGCCTTCGCCCGGCTGCGCGCCTACGCCTACGCCCAGGACCGGCGGCTGGGCGACGTGGCGCGCGATGTTGTCGAGCGGCGGCTGCGGTTCGGGCCCGATTCGCCGTCAGAGCGTCATGATGAGGGGGTGATCCTGCCCGACGAAAGGAGAGACCGTGAGTGAGCGGCTCGTCGCCGAGGCCTTCGTGGAGTTCGCCGACACCCTCGTCGACGACTTCGATCTCGTGGACTTCCTGCACCAGGTGACGGTCCGGTGCGCCGACGTGCTCGGCGTGTCGGCGGCCGGGGTGCTGCTCACGGACCAGCGCGGCGCCCTCCGCGTGGTGGCTGCCTCGACCGAACAGACCCGGCTGCTGGAACTGCTTCAGCTACAGACCGATCAGGGCCCCTGCCCGGACTGCTTCCATACCGGCCGGCCGGTCGTCGTCGCCGACCTGGCCGCCGTCACCAGCCGGTGGCCGCGCTTCGCCACCGCGGCGCACCAGATCGGATTCGCCTCCGTTTACGCCCTGCCGATGCGGCTGCGCAGCGACGTCATCGGCACCCTCAACCTGTTCGGAACCCGGCCCGGCGCCCTCGACGACGCCACTATCAGACTGGGGCAGGCCATGGCTGACGTGGCCACCATCGGGCTTCTCCAAGCGCGCGCCATCCGCCACCGCGAGGCGCTCGCCGAACAACTGCAGACCGCCCTCAACAGCCGAATCATCATCGAACAGGCCAAGGGTGTCATCGCCGAACGCCGCCAGCTCGACATGGACCAGTCGTTCACACTCCTCCGGAGCGCGGCCCGCACCAACAACCGCCGGCTGTCGGAGCTCGCGCGCGCCGTCGTCGACGGATCGGAGATCCTCTGACGCGCCGTTCGTCACAGACGGGCGTGCGGGTGGCCAGGTGCGCGGTTCTGGAAGGACAGGATGCTGGGGTTCTGGATGGTTCCGTCGCGGATCTCGATTGCACGCCGGATGGTCTCGTTGGTGTCCCACGTGTGCGGTCCGGTGAGCACCGCCCGCAGGTAGGGCAGCAGGGCCTCGCTGATCTCCCAGGTGGCGGAGTTCCACAGGTAGGACGGGCTGTGGTCCACGCCGTAGTAGTGGACGTTGTTGCCGACCACGAACATCGGTTCCGAGAAGGACGTGGGCCGCGCCCAGCTGAAGCCCATCGCCTCGTCGCAGGAGACGTCGATGATGAGTGTGCCCGGCGGGACCGACGGCGAGATCGTCCTCATTGAGAAACGTCAGCGGCGCGGCGGTGTCCTGCAGCACGCAGTTGACGATGATGTCGTGCTCGGCGAGGAAGCCAGCCAGCGGTACCTGGCCGCTGTCGGAGAGGACCTGACTACGGCGGGGGTCGGCGTCGTCGTGATCGAAGTGCAGTATCCGCGCGGAATGGATCGGTGAGGCGACAGCGGCGACGCCACGATTGGTGAGGATGTCGACGTCGTGGATCCCGTGTGCGTTCAAGGCTGTTACCGCGCCACGCGCCGTCGCTCCGAAGCCGATCACGGCTGCTCGCAGTCGACGGCCGTAGTCGCCCGTCGTTCCGCTGAGCTCTAGAGCATGCAAGACGGAGCAGTAGCCAGCGAGCTCGTTGTTCTTGTGAAAGACGTGCAGGCCGAACGAGCCGTCGGTGGTCCAGTGGTTCATCGCTTCGAAAGCGATCAGCGTCAGCCGCCGGTCTATGGCCAGCTGGGTGAGCTTCTCGTCCTGGACGCAGTGCGGCCATCCCCACAGGACCTGTCCCTCGCGCAGCTCGGCGACGTCCCCTGCCAGTGGTTTCGGGAGCAGGATGACGTCGCAGGCCGCGATCAACTGCTCGCGGGTACGCAGCCCCGCGACGATGGGCGCCAACTCCTCGTCGGCGACTCCGAAGCGCTCTCCGTAACCGTGTTCGAGGAAGATGCGAGTCCGAAGATCGGCGTCGATACGCTCGAAGTGCCGCGGGTGGATCGGCAGCCTGCGCTCGTTCTCCTTGTTCGAGCGCGACATGATCCCGAGACTGAGCTGTTTCACGGCGGCCCCTCTGGTTGATGCGCGGCCCGATGGGGCATCAGCGGCGGTGACCGCGCACGAGAAGTGCGGCGCTCGCTGATGGGCCAGTTTGCCGGGTTCCGGCGTTTGCTCGGTGACAGGAACGGAAATGTCGTCATGTCCGGATAACCCACAGCCTACGCGCCGCAGGCACGCTCGACGCAGCGACGAGACGACGGACCTCCGTCCGGTGGTGACGGCACTCGACCTCACCTAGGTTCGGTGCATGGCGGCGAACGGGTTGACTGCGACTGTCCGCTGGGAGACCGCGCTGACCGAGCCGGACCATGCGGCGCTGTCGGAGCTTCTGACAGCGGCATTCCCGGAGCAGCCCGATGTGTTCATCGGTCGATCCTGGGCTTGGGCTCGCAAGGAGGCCCGGTTGTGGCTCGCCGACAGCATGGGACGGCCGGTCGCACATCTCGCCGTGGAGCGTCGGCTGGTCGACGTGGGCGGGACGGAGGTGCTCGTCGCGGGCATCGGCGAGGTCGGTGTATCGCCCGAACTGCAGGGCCGTGGACTGGGCGCGGCGCTGATGGACGAGTTCCGGGGGCGGCTGCACACCGAGTTCGCGGGCGACTTCGGGTTCGTACAGTGCGGCGAACAGGTACTCGGCTTCTACCGCAGCGCGGGCTGGACCCCAGTGCCCAACGTGGTCCGGCACCTCGACCCTGGCGACGAACGGACGGTGCGGGAGGGAGTCTGGCCTGCCCTGGTCATGGCCGGCCGGCGCCCCCTCACCGAGTGGCCGGCGGGCTGGTCGATCTGCGCGGACTGCCGTGGTGAAACCAGCGGTCCACCGAGCTGTCACTTGCGGGTCCGGCGCTCGAAGCCCCGTCCGGGGTGCCAGGACTCGATCACCAGGTGGTCTGCGGGAGTGCCCACGTACGTCAGTGCCACCTCGGTGATATCGATCCTGAAGTGTGTGCCGTCCTCACCGGGGGCGTCGGTTACCGGTCCGGTCTCCACGACGGTTCCAGCCAACTTCGCGTCGCCGAGCCAGGCGCTCGGGTCGCCAGGCGGTGGCTCGAGCGTCGGGCTGTGTACCGCGATGCGTGGGTCGCGGCGCACGTCGTGGAGCTTCATCGAGCCGCCCATCATGCCGAGCGTCGCCTCACCGTCGGCGAACTTGAGTTCGGAGCCGCTGATCCGGGGCGCACCATCGCTGCGCAAGGTAGCGATGGTCTTGTTGGTGCCCGCATCGAAACGCTCACGCACCCGCGCCGCGAACTGCGGCGCGTCCTGCTCGATCTGGCGCCATGCCACCATGACCGTTACCTCCTCCGTGACTCATCTTCCTGCTTCCTGGCCCGGCGGGCTGGCGTGTTAGCCCGGCGGGATGGCGCGATTCGACGGCGGCGATCAGATCCCGGCCGGAAGTGGTGGAACGGGCCGGTTCGGCGCCCGCCGCTGCTACGGTATGCCCCGGTAGGACCACATTTCGGGCGCCCCGACGCGGAGCTGCCGGGCCCGGCCAGGAACGAGGTGCGTCATGACCGTGTTCGCCGCGCGCTACGACCTACGCTGTCCGTCGATCAGTACGACCACGCGCGAAGACGTGTACGCGGCCGCGGTCGCCCAGGCCACCTACTGTGACGCCGCCGGTTTCGACACGCTTGCCTTGTCCGAGCACCACGGGGTCGACGACGGCTACCTGCCCGCTCCCTTGCTGGTCGCGACCGCGTTCGCCACCGTCACCTCCCGGATACCGATCACGGTGGCCGCGCTGCTGGCCCCGTTGTACGACCCCATCCGGCTGGCCGAGGACATCGCCGTGCTCGATCACCTCAGCCGCGGGCGGGTGGCGTACGTGTTCGGTCTCGGCTACCGGCCGGAGGAGTATGCCCTGCTCGGCCTGGACTGGTCCCGGCGCGGCCGGCGGATGGAGGAGACGCTGCAGGCGGTTCTCGCCGCCTGGCGTGGAGAGCCGTTCGACTACCAGGGCAGGACCGTACGCGTCACCCCCACCCCGTACAGCAAGCCTCGCCCGATGGTCTTCTACGGCGGTGGCTCGCCGGCCGCGGCCCGCCGGGCAGCCAGGCTCGGCCTCGACTTCTACCCCCAGGTTCCCGACACCGCCCTCGCGGACCGCTACGCCGAGGAGTGCCGGGCGGCGGGCCGTGAACCGGGATGTGTGCTCCAGCCCCCCGAAGGTCCCGGGACGGTCTTCTGCGTGAAGGACGTCGACGCCTTCTGGGAACAGTTCGGTCACCACCTGCTGTACGACGCGCGGTCCTATGACGGGTGGCAGGGCGATCTCACCTCGCTGGTCCGGGACCGTTCGACGACCGTCGAGGAGATGCGGGAGGCGGGCGTCTATGTCGTCGCGACTCCAGATGAACTCGTCGAGAGGTGCCGCACCGGCGATGTCGAACTCGTCGTCAGCCATCCACTGTGCGGCGGCCTGCCCGTGGAGGTCTCGTGGGAGAGCCTCAAGCTCCTCGGCGATGTGGTGATCCCCGCCGTCCGCGGTCACTCAGCCACATAGCGAAGTCGGCGGCTCAAGCAGGAGGTGCGTCGGCGAGGTCGTTCGCGGCCACGTAGCCGAACGTCATCGCCGGGCCGATGGTCGAGCCCGCGCCCGCGTAGCTGTGCCCCATGACGGCGCCGCTGGCGTTGCCGGCCGCGTACAGGCCGGGGATGACCGAGCCGTCCGGCCGCAGCACCCGGGCTCGGGCGTCGGTGCGCAGGCCGCCCTTGGTGCCGAGGTCACCGGGGACGATCTTGAAGGCGTAGAAGGGCGGCAGCCACAGTGGCGCGAGGCAGGAGTTGGGCATGACGGCCGGGTCGGTGTAGTAGTGGTCGTAGGCGCTGTCGCCGCGGTGGAAGTCGAGGTCCTGGCCGGTCCGCGCGAAGCCGTTGAAGCGGGTGACGGTGTCGCACAGAGCCTGCGGCGGGACGCCGATCTTCGCCGCCAGCGCCGCCGAGCGTCGGGGCCTTGAACACGGCGCCGCTCGCGGTACCACGCGTCGGGCAGCGGCAGCAGCGGCGCGACGTCCCGGAACAGGTAGCGGTTGCGGTAGTGCTGGTCGACGATCAGCCAGGCCGGGATGGCGGGTTCCGTCGCGTTGCGGTCGTACATCGCGTTGACGACGTCGCGGTACGGCGCCGCCTCGTTGACGAACCTGCGGCCGGTGCCGTCGACGAGGATGCTGCCGGGCAGGGTGCGCTCGGCCAGGCAGAACTACGGCTGGTCGGGCAGCGGGATCGTCGGACCCCACCAGGCGTCGTCCATCAGGTCCAGCGCCGCACCGGCCCGCTGACCCGCCGCGATCCCGTCGCCGGTGTTCTCCTTGGCGCCGACCGTCCAGTCGGTGCCGATCGGCTGCCGCTGGAACTCGGCACGCATGCCGGCGTTGTGCTCGAAGCCGCCCGTGCCGACGATGACCCCGCGGGTGGCCTTGACGCAGTACGTGGGCGCCGTTCCGCGACACCAGCACCCCGGTGACCCGGCCGCCGCTGTCGAACTGCAGGTCGAGGAGCGGGGTGTTCCGCCACACCGGCACCCCGGCGTCGAGCAGCCCGGCGCGCAGCCCGGCGGCCAGGGCCTGGCCCATGGCGAGCGGCTTCTTGCCGGCCAGCACGGCCGCCGCGTGCCGGGCCGCCACCTTGGCCGCGACGGCCGCGCCCCTCGCGTTGACCGCGGCCAGAACGAGCCACTTGTAGTCGGCGCTCGAGCACGGCCAGGCCGCCGGGAGCGGCCATGTAGGGCGGGTTCAGGTGGGCGAGCTCCGCGCCGAGAACGTTGCCGTCCAGCAGATCCGGCTCGATGGAACGCCCGTTCGGCATCCCGCCGGGCAGCTCGGGGTAGTAGTCCGGATAGCCCTCCATCCAGCGGAACCGCAGCGGGCTGTTCCGCATCACGAACGAGATCATGGCGGGGGCGTTGGCGAGGAAGGCCGCCTGCCGGTCGGCCGGCACGGCGCCACCGACCACGCGCGCGAGGTAGGTGGCCGCCTTCGCCGGGGTGTCCGGCACCCCGGCGGCGAGGATCACCTCGTTGCACGGCGCCCAGATCCCCGCTCCGGACCGGGCCGCCGAGCCGCCGAACGTCGGCGCCTTCTCGACCACCACACACCGCAAGCCCCGGTTGGCCGCCGCCAGCGCGGCGGTCATCCCGGCGGCGCCGGAGCCGACCACGACGACGTCGTACTCCTCCACCGCCAGCGCACCCGCGGAGGCCTCGATGCGGTTCAGCAGGCCCGAGGAGAGCACGACCCCGGCTCCGGCCGCGGCCGCGCCGCGAAGTACCTGCCGGCGGCTGAAGCCGCTCCGCGGGGGCACCGGCGGAACCTGCGGGGTGCCGGCAGAGCCGTCCTGATGCGGGGGCATGGCGAGTCCCTTCGAAACGAGGCCGACCGGTCGTGCACAGCTTAGGCAAAGCGGCCTAAGTCATGACATGGCGGGAGCGGTCGCGCGTCCGGGGGATCCTTCATGGCTGCAGAACCACGGCATCGCCGACCGCCACGCGCCCGGGGCGAATCGTCGATCCGTACACGCCTAGGCATGCCTCTCGGTGGGCGGCGATGGCGCTCAGCACCGTTGGATCGCGCCGGCCGGTGATCGGGTCGATGTTGACGACAACGCACCGTTTGTCGCGCCGGTCGATCCGCATCCACGTGGTGCCGACCGTCAGGGCCCGTCCGACCCACTCGTCCTCGGGGAACGCCGCCGCGCCGAACGCCTCGACCACCAGATTCGGCCGGAAACGCAGGACGTTCAGATCGGTGCCCAGCAGCGCGCCGAGACCCTCGACGGTGCGCGTGGTGACCAGCGACAGCGGCATGGTGTCGAACGTCCCCCGGTCTAGCTTCATCACCCGCACGCCTTCACCGATCTCAGCCGCGAGAGCCGGTGCAGTGACATCGAATCGAGTACCGGCGGGCGTACGGACGATGACCCCGGACGCGTCCGGGCGTGCGGGCTCCGTCCAGCAAGGGTGATAGTCGTTGAGGTCGTTGCGTTGCCGCAGTGTCAACCAGGGAAAGCCGCTGCGCGGCAGGTCCGGTCGCACGAATGCCCACCGTCGATCTCCGGACAGGCCATGCCATGACACGTCGACGTCCTCGACGGGCTCGGCAGCCATCGACTTGACCGGATAGCGCAGCACCGCTGCCACCCGTCCCACCAGCACGCCGTCAGCCACGAGCCGCCTCCTCCGTGAGAAGGCGCCCTTTCCGCGATCGAGGGCCGGGTGGAGCGTGGCGAACCGTGGTCCGTCGCAGCGCCTCTCCACCCGGGTGCATCTGCCTGCTCACGATAGCGGCTCAGCATCGCGTCAGGCGGGCCCCGGCAGGATCCTGTCGAGGTGGTAGCGCAGGACCGCTAGGGCGTCGCGGGTCGGGCGTTGGCCGAGGAGGACGCTGGTGCCGAGCCCGGCGGACAGTGCCAGCAGGCTGATGACCTCGGTGCGAGCGTCGAGGTGCGGCGCCATGTCGCCGGATTCCTGGGCTTCGCGCAGGCGGTCGAGGAGGAAGGCTTCCATCGCATTGGGGCGCGTCGAGGAAGGATTGGGCGGCGAGCGCGGCGTCGGTGACGGCCAGAGCGGCGTAGGCGGTATAGACGAGGTGGAACGTGCGGCTCTCTCCGTCGGTGGGTAGGGCCTCGGTCAGCACAGCGTCGAGGACGTCGCGCGGTGTCGGCGGGTGGTCGACAGCGGACAGCCGAGCCGTGACCCTTTCGCCCATCAGGCGCGCGAGATGGCCGAGTGTGAAGTGCAGTAGTTGCTCCTTGGACTCGAAGTAGTACTGCACGAGCCGCACGGACACAGCCGCCTCGGCGGCGACTGAATGCATGGTGACGGTGTGAGGTCATGGGTCCCCGCGATCCGGAGCAGCGCGTCGGCGATGTGTGCCCGTCGCCGGTCGTGGTTCGCGGTTTCGGCATGGTTTCTCCCTTTCGTGTCGATGAGTTTCGATGATACAAACGTATCATCAAATCGACGGGGACAGGAGTTCGATATTACCCGATCTGCTGTTGTTCGCTTCACCAGCCAGGCCGTGCGCAGAGAAGTTCCTGTGCGCCTACGACGAGGCCATGCGGTCGTGGCCGCAGCCTCGCCGGGAACTCGACGTGGAAACCAGTTTCGGCACCGTCACCTACACCGTTTCTGCCCGGACACGGGCGCGCCCATCGTGCCGCTGCATGGCCACGGCATGAACGCGTCCATGCGGTACCCGCAGATCGCGGCGCTGGGAGCACATCATCCGCTTTATGCGATCCACACCATCACGACCCCGAACCGCAGCGTGCAGCGCATTGCGGTACCAGTTCGGTTTACAACGCCCGCCTGGATCGGCGATGTCCTCGAGGGGCTCGGCCTCGATGTGTTCACCTCATCGGGCCGTCCTACGGCGGCTGGCTGGCGCTGAACCAGTGCATCTACGGGCCCGAGCGGCTCGCGACGATCACCGCGTCGGATTCGGGCGGTCCCGCAGAAGGTCCGCGTCGCGTTCTACTTCAGCACCGTCGCCGGGCTGTTTGCGTTCGGCGCGCCACGCAGGCTGCGCCCCTGGCTGGCACACTGCCTCGCGAATGCCGCGCTGCTGTCACCCAAGGAGCTGCTGGCCCCGGTGCGCTTAGCGCCCTGGTGTTCACGCCTAACCGTCCACCGGCGAGGCCGTTCACCGACGACGAACTGCGGGCGCTCGAGGCCCCGACGCTCGTGCTGCTGGGCGAGCGCAGCGTGCTGCTCCCAGCGCGCACCGCATCGGCGCGCGTCAAGGAGCTGATCCCGCGGGTATGCGCCGAGATCGTGCCCGACGTGGGCCACGGCGTGCCGCTGGAAGCGCCTGAGCTGGTCAACGAGAGGATCCTGCGCTTCATCGCCACCGAAGCGGTCGCGATGCGTGACGGCAGCAGGCTCGACTCGCCGGGGTGAAGGCCAGCCGCAACGAGCGAGGGGCCGCGCCTCACCGGGTACGTCTAGGGCGGCTCCTCGCTGGCAGGCTCTCCCGACGGTGGCTGCTCACCGGGGAACCCAAGGCGGCGCTCGACCGCTTCGAGCTCTCGGCGTGCCTCTGAAACTGCGCGGATCGCTGCCCGTTGCGCGGACATGGCGTCGGCCAGGCGGCGGTCAGCCGCAACCTTCTCGCGACGCGCCTCCATCCGTTGGCTGTCGAGCCACTCCAACCTGTCGCGGGCCGCCTCCGCGGCGCCCTCAGCATCGGCGAGGTCCTGCTCCGACTGCCAGTGTCTCGTTGCGGCTGCGGCGAGCTCAGCCTCCGCGTGGCGAATGCCCTGTTGCGCCTCCGTCGCAGGTTCCGCTTCGGCCGCCGCGGCCGTGCCCTGGCGAGCGGCCCGCTCAGTCGCGGCGCGCTCGCGCTGCCGCCCGAGCTCGTCCTCCACGGGCCAGAAGCTCCACCCAGAGCCAGTCTCCTGGTCACGAATCGCAGCCGGCTCCGCTGCGCGCGTCCCGGCACGCTCTGGGGTCTGCCCCTCGGCCGGAGCCTCGGCGGGCGGCGACGGAGCCTGCAATGGCGGTGCCGCGTCCACGTGCGGCATCGGACCGAAGCCGCTGTGGGACATCGGCCGGACCAGCCGCCCCGACATGACGGTCGACGATGCAGCCAAGTCGACAAGGGCAGCGCGCAAGGTTGCCTCAACCTCGGACAACACTGCGTCGGTGGGCCAGATGTCGGCGTCGGCCGCTCGGCGCCGCGCGCTGTCGAGAAGATCGGCGATCATCTGCTGTCGCTGCGCGGAGAGGCGCCGTAACTCCGCCCCGTCCAGACCTGTCTGCGCCCGGCGAAGCTCACGCCCAAGTGAGAACAGGCGCTCCATCGGCGCACGTTCGTGGCGCGTCAACAGGTTGACCAGCCAGGCGCTCTGCGTCGGCCGGCGCAGGCCCTGCAGCTCACGGGCCAGCTCCCGGTCTCCGGCCGCGCGCGCCTTCCGCACCAGCTCGTCCCTGGCCGCGACGAAGCGCACCGGCGGCACCAGATAGAGCTCGCCGGCGATCTCGTCGGAGTCGGATGCTCCCATCCGCATCATCATCCCCGACCGGCGCCGGCTTGAACGCACAGGCCGCGCAACGATGCCAGCCACGTCGGCGCGGATCAGGTCAGCGAGGTGAAGCCGTAGATCCGGATCGGCGTGGCGTCTTCTTAGCGGTCGTCTTCTTGGCGTCCTTTTTCGCCACCGCCTTCTTGGCTACCGCCTGCCGCGCGACGCCCGTCCTCTTGGCCACAGCTTGCTTCGGCGTCGCCGACCCCGCCGCGGCGCGCTTGGCCTGCGCCTTGGCGGGCCGTGCACTACCGCCACGGCTGCGCTTAGCCTCCTCAACGCTGCGCCGCAGGGCGTCCATGAGGTCGACGGCCGCGCTGACGGGCTCCGCCGGCGACGGTTGCTCTACCTCGCGGCCCGCCGCCTTCGCCTCGACCAGCTGCTCGAGTGCCACCCGGTAGTGATCGACCGTCTCCATCTGGTCGATCTCGCCGGTCAGGGTCTCGACGTACGACTCGGCCATCCGCAGCTCCTGTGGCCGTAGCAGCACGTCGTCGTCGAGAACGGGGAACCGTGGCTCGCGCACCTCGTCGGGCCACAGCAGGAGTTGCAGAACGAGCATCCTGTCTCGCGGCCGGATTATGGCCAGCGTCTCGCGCTGCCGGAGCGCCACCTTGACCACCGCGACCTTGCCCGTCCGCTCCAGGGCGTCCCGCAGCAGGACGTAGGGCTTGACGTCGGGGCCGGTCGGATCGCAGTAGTAACAGCGCGAAAGTTGGATCGGGTCGATGGTGCCCGCCTCGACGAAGCTGAGCACGTCGATCGCCCGGCTGGACGAGAGCGGCAGTTGCGCGAAGTCTTCCTCGGCGAGCACGACGACCTCCCCATTGGAAGCTCGTAACCTTTCGCGATGTCGCCGTAGGGAATCTCCTCCCCGTCGACCGTGCAGACCCTGCGGTAGCGGATCCGCCCGCCGTCCTTGATGTGAACCTGATGGAGCGAGACTCCACGCTCCTCGGTGGCCGCGAACAGCCGGACCGGGATAGCGACGAGGCCGAACGAAATGGCGCCGTTCCAGATGCTGTGCACTCCGCCTCCTGGAAGTCGAAGTGGTATCCGCATCGACCTCCAAGTCTCCCGCGCATTCGCCAGGACGTCACCCGATAGGTCGAAATGGATCTGACTGGCCGGGGTGGCCGTCAGGGCGGTGACGGCCACCACAGGAGCGGTGATAGCCCCCCCCCCCCTTTTTTTTTTTTTTTTTTTTTTTTTCCGAGCCGAACCAAGGTCTCATCCATCGCCTGCCAGGGAACGGCCAGGACAACGACCTCAGCGCCGGCAGCGGCCTCGGCGGAAGGCATCGCCCCGGCGGCGCCGGTGGATCGGACCACCTTCCCCGCACGGGCCGGGTCCCTCGACCCGAAGACGACCTCGTGCCGGGAGGACAAGGGCCGCGGCGAAGCCCCGGCCCATCTTTCCGGTCCCGATAACGGCGATCCTCACGGCTGTCGAACGCTATCCCAGAGCCGAGTACCGGTCGAGCCCCGACCGGACTACGTTCGCGTCGTCGGCGATGTACAACGGCATGACCTCGTCCTCCGCCTTGCCGGACCACACCTGGACTCCGGCTCGCTCGACCGTCCCTCTCGATTGGCGGACGCTCTTACAAGGTGGCCCGGAGGTCAGCGAGGGCGGCAGAGCAGGCCGTCGCGGTCAAGGAAGTCGAGGTGGGCTTCGTCGTAGGCCCAGAGCAACTCGCCGCGGTAGTCCGTCTGGAGCCACAGCGGCAGGCCGCGATAGGTCGCGGTGCCGCCTTCGCACCTCAGGTCCAGGTGGGCGGGCAGCGCCACAGGCGGCGCAGGTCACCGGCAACCTCATCGATGCACGGCCGGGTGCGGCAGGCTGCCGGCGTTCGATCATGTGGCTGCACCGGGTGCACGACCCGCTGGCATGGATCTGCGCCGGCCCGAACCAGCCCGAATCCGCACGAGCCGCAGCTGACCTCGCGTCGCATTTGGACGCTCGAGACCCCGCGCCGCGCCACCCCGAGCCGGTGGCGCGGGCGGTTGAGCGCACGCGGTCGACGGTCAACGACGCCGGTGGTGCGGTCCGCGCCAGGTGGAGCCTACTCGGCGAGGTGCAGTGCCACGCAGAACAGACCTGCCATCAGCAGGTCGACTGGTTGAGCGCGTCGCCCATGCTGACGTCGGCGAGGTCGAACAGCAGAGCGAGGCCGAAGATGATCGCGGCCACGATAGCGGACATGGGGACTCCTGTGTCGAGCTGGCCAGTCCATTGCCGACGGTTGACTGCATGTCACAAAGCGCGTAAAGGGTGTATACACCCGGCCGAGGCATGTCCACGCAGGACTTTCGTCTCTCTCTGATCACATTCCGGGCGTCAGAAGGTCACGGCTCGCGCCAGCCCGTGTCCGAACTGGACTGTTCGGACACGCGTGCCTTAACCGGACACCCGTTGCCGCCATTTCCCCGACAGTTCGCAGCCCACAGGATTCGATCGTCGACCGGTAGCCGGCAGAGCACGGCCCCGTCGTGAGGTCTCCAGTAAGAAGAATGAAGAACACGAGGAAGAGACCCAGCGGGACGAGGACCGACCCCACGCAGGGCGAGACGAACAACGCTAGTTGGCCTGCCTTCATGTCTCTACCTACTCCGGGTCTCGGTCCGAGACGGCGACAGCGAGACGGCGAAGGTCGGCGGGAGATCAGTCGCCGCGGCAGCCGCCAGGGTGAGCGGTGAGATAACCGCTGCCACGCCGGCCGTGGCGATCAGCCCGGGAGAGCCGGTTAAATCGAGTGTGCACGCGAGCGCTCTCCTTTCTTGACGGGAGCTCACATTGGCGGCGGCTGGGGTCGTTCCCCTTGGCGACTCGCCTGGTGATAACCGGTACGCTATTCGTCGGCCCGTTAATCCCCGGTAAGCACCCGCCATTCCCCCGCGAATCGGGGTGTGAAGTTCGCGCCGGCACGGCTGCCAAGGACTGCGCGCTCGTCACTGAATTAGGCGCGGCGATTGACCGGGTTCGGCTGCGGCAGTGGCGCGAGATCCGCGGCCTCAGTGGGTCAGGGGCGGGTCCGGCGACACCTCTCAGCCTGGCCGGATCTCGGGTCGGCAGGAGCGACGCCAGCAACGTCCGGGGCTTGGCTGCGCCGAGTGACTGCCACGCCACACCGTCGAACACCTCGAGCAGGGCCCCAAAATCCGGAATCGCATCCACGCCCCTCAACCGGCGAACGCCAGGCATACCGCGCGACAGAACACCCGCGGCGGCCAACCGGTTCAACCATCCGAAATCACCCACCCACCGTCCCAGCCGCTGTCAACCGCCGGCCCAGCTCCCGATGGCTTGGGCTGCGAACTGTCGGGGAAATGAATGGCGGTACCGGGCATCCGGTTAAGGGACGCGTGTCCGGACAGTCCGGTTCGGCGCGGGCTGGCCGGCCCCGTCAGACCCCTGCAGGCGGTGGGGGATCGTGTGGACTTGCTCCGATCCTTGTCGCCGCGGAAGTCCCCTTGGCGGCGAGCGGGACGTGCCGGGTCGCCGCAGCGAGGCCGAAGGCCGGCATGTTGCCGTAGATGCATTCGTACCCGCCGTCGCGTACCTGGTAGGTCTCGTGCCAGATCCCTACATCGCCGCCCGATCCGATGTTCCGGTTGAACGCCTGCCACGCCTTGACGTGCGGTTCGCCGGCTGTGCGAGAGAACCGGAGCAGGTCGTCGACGCTGCGCCAGTACTGGATGAACGCTGGCCCACGGATGAACGCCCGCTCGACGCCGAGCAGGCCGCGGTCGCGCTCGGCGGCCAGCAGATGGAGCATGTCCCGCATCTGCCGGATCAGCGGCAGCCATTTGTGCAGGCGCCACGGCTTGTTCGGGCGCATGCCGATCAGGAAGACGACGAAGTCGCCGTCGATGTCGGCGCTGAACCGACCGCGGTGGATCTCGGTCACGGCATGGCCCCTCTCACGACGCCAGCGTGGACGGCCACGCCAGCAGCCGTTCGCTCGGCAGCAGGAACCAGTGCCGCCGCAGGCAGTGGACCTTGGCGTACTCGTCGCCGACGCTCGCGCCGGATGCGGTGCCGCGCCAGGTCACCTCGGCGGGGTGGGCGCATTCGGGGCAGACGACCCAGTCCATCGCAACTCCTTTCGGTAATCAGCGTGACCTGCACGCCGGCTGCGGGACGCACTCGCGTCGCGGATCCGACTTCGTTGCTTTGGCTGCCGGCGTGCCGGTCCTAGGCTTGGCAACGCTAGGCAGCCCGCGGTTCCCGGCCGTATCAGGAGCGTTTCCGTCGCATCCCGGTCCGGAGAGGGGGTTGGGACGATGGGGCAGACCCTGCATGTTCGCACCCTGGGCGGGTGCCAGTTGCTGCTGGACGACCAGCCGGTGACAGCGCTGACGTCGGCGAAGGCACGGGCATTGCTGGTGTACCTGGCGTTCACCGGCCGGCCGCAGCTCCGGTCGAGCCTGGCCGGGCTGCTCTGGAGCGACCTGCCGGAGGAGACCGCGCGGGCGAATCTGCGGCTTACCCTGACCCGGATCCGCAAGGTGCTGCCCGACGTGGTCACCGCAGCTGACGAGGTCGCACTCGCGGTCGATCAGCCGGTGCAGGTCGACGCCGCCGAGTTCACGGAGCTGTGTGACGCCGACCCGGCTGCCGCAGCGGCGCTCTACACCGGTGAGTTCCTGGCCGATCTGGAGGTTCCCGGCGCGCCGCTGTTCGAGGAGTGGGTCGGGCGCGAGCGGGCCGTTCTTCATGGCCGGGCGCTGTCCGTGCTGGAGCGGTTGCTCGCCGACGCGCGTGGCCGGCGGGACTGCCGCGGCGGCGTCGAGATCGCCCGCCGCATCCTGGCGCTGGAGCCGTACCAGGAGGAGGCGCACCGGGCACTGATGTGGTTCCTGGCCGCGAGTGGGCAGCGGAACGCGGCGCTGGCCCAGTACGACACCTGCCGGCACGCCTTCGCCACCGAGTTGGGCACCGCGCCGTCGCCGGCCACCCGGGCGCTCCGCGCGCAGATCGAGGACGCCGCCGGTTTCCGGGAGCTGGACCGGCCGCCGGCGCCGGCTGCGCGCGCTGGCCTGCCGACCGCCGCCACGTCGTTCGTCGGCCGCGAGGAAGAGCTCCGGCGGTTCGGCGCGTGGTTCGACGACGCGGCGTGCCGGATCGTGACCATCGTCGGGCCCGGCGGCGTCGGCAAGACCCGGCTCGCGCTCGCGCTGGCGGAGCAGTCGACGGCCGGCGTACGCCGACGGGGTGGCGTTCGCGTCGTTCGTCGGGACCAGCGCGCCTGGGCCGGAGCAGGCCGGGCACCTGGTGGTCGCTGGCCTCGCACAGGCGGTCGGGCTCGCGCTGACCGCGCGGCGGGATCCGTTCGACGTACTCGTCGACCACCTCGCCGGTCGCAACCTGCTGCTGGTGGTGGACAACGTCGAGCAGCTGCGGGACGCGGGCGGGGTGCTGGCGCGGCTGGTCGCGGGCGCGCCGAACGTGCAGGCGCTGGTCACCTCCCGGGTCCGGCTAGGGCTGGCCACCGAGTGGGTCGCCGAGCTAGGTGGGCTGCCGTTCCCGCCGACCCCCGACGACGACGCGGACGCCGCGCGCTTCGACGCGGTCCGGTTCTTCCTCGACCGGGCCCGCGCGGTGCGCCCGGCGACCGACCCGGCCAGCCGCGTGGCGGAGGTGGGCCGGGTCTGCCGCGCAGTGGAGGGGATGCCGCTCGCGATCGAGCTGGCCAGCCGGTGGACCAGGTCGGTGCCGGTGACTGTGGTGGCCGACCGGCTCGCCGCTGGGATCGATCTGCTCACCACCTCCGCGCCGGATGTCGAGGCGCGGCACCGGAGCATGCGGACCGTGCTGGACGCGTCCTGGCGGCTTCTCACCGACGCCGAGCAGCGCGCGCTCGCCCGGCTGTCGACCTTCCGCGGCGGGTTCGACCTCGCGGCTGCCGCAGCGGTCGCCGACGCCCGCGTGGAGCTGCTCACCGAGCTGGTCGACCACTCCTGGGTCAGGGTCCACGAGGACGGCCGGTACACCGTGCACGAGCTGCTCCGGCAGTACGCCGCCGAGCGGCTCGCCGAAGACCCCGACGCGGACGACGCCCTCCGCCGGCACGCCGAGTTCTTCGAGGCGCTGGCGACCCGGCTGGAGCCGTCGTTCGAGCTCAGCGCGGTGGTCCGCGAGCTGGAGCCGGAGGTGGAGAACCTCCGCGCGGCGACCGGCTGGCTGGGTCAGCACCCCGACGACGCCCGGCTCGCTGCGCACCTGGACCACTTCGTCGTGTTGTGCCGGTTCAAAGGCTGGTTCCGAGAGGCGGCGGCGGTCTGCACGACCGCGCTGCGCCGGCCCGGCGTCGACCCGGCGCTGCAGGGCCACTGGACCAGGACGATCGGCGAGGCGCACCTTCAACTCAGCGAGCTGCCCACCAGCCGGGACGTGCTGGAGCGGGCGTTCGGGTTGCTCGGACGCCGGATGCCCGGCACCGACACCGGCTGGGCCGGGCTGTTCGCGGCCGAGCTGCTGCGCCGCGGTGGCCGGGCGCTTCGGCCGGGCGGCGCGGTGTCCCGGTCGGCGGCGCGGCGGGCGGTCGCGGCCGACCAGGCCTGGGCCGGCATGCACCTGACCGAGGTACTGGTGCTGCTTGAGGAGCGCACCGCGTCGGCCACCCTCGCGGTGCTCACCCTCAACGCCGCCGACCGGTCGGGCTCGGTCGAGGCGCGCGCGGTCGGCCGGGCCGGTGCCGGGTTCGCGGCGGGCTTCCTCCGGGCCGGCCGTGTCCAGCGGCGGTACCTCGATACCGCCACGGCGGACGCCGAGCAAAGCACCGACCCGGTCGTCGCCGGGTATGTGCCGATGGTCTCGGCGCTGCAATGGATCGGGCTGGGCGACTGGGACGAGGCGCTGGCCAGCCTCGGACGCAGCATCGCGGTCGGCGCCGATCGTGGCCTGTACCGGATCGTCGACCAGGCCGTCCTGCTCCGTGGCATCCCACCTCTGCACCGGCCGGTTCGCCGACGCGGCGGTCGACGCAGCCGCCGGGGTCGCGTCCGGGCTGCGGCGCGGCGATCACACGGTGCTGCTGTGGGGGTTACTCGTGGGGATGGAATCCGCGCTTCTGTACCGGCCAATTCGAACCATCCGAAATAGAGGGACGATGCGAGCAGGCACGCAAGTTGCTGGACACCGGCATTCCCCGCTGGGACGCCGTGCGGGTGGACGCGGCGGCGGCCCGGCTGGCGCTCGGCAGGGATGACTCCGCGGCGGCGTGGCGGGCAGTGCGGTCGGCGGCGGCGATCGTGGCCGACGCGCCGCTGCCGGTCTCGTACGCGCTGCCAGGATTCCTGGCGTACGTCGACGCTGTGGTCGCGCTGCGCGCCGGCGGAAGTGTCGACGATGCGGCCGGGCTGGACCAGGCGGTGCGCTCGGCGCTGGGCCGGCTCCGCGAGTTGTCCCGGGTCTACCCGGCCGGTCGGCCCGCGTACCACCTGTACCGGGGTTCGCTGCACTGGCAGCAGGGGCGGCGCCGGGCGGCGGTCCGCTCCTGGATCCGCGCGGCCCGCGAGGCGGAGCAGCGGCGGATGCCGTACGAACTGGCCAGGGCACACCTCGAGCTGGGCCGCTGGACGGACCGCCCGACCTCCGGCCTGACCCCGGTCGAGCACCTGGCCGCCGCACGTCGCACCCTCGACACCCTCGGCTGCGCGCCCGACGTCGCGTCGGTCGACGCCGCGCTCCGCCAGTACGAAACCAGCCGACGGGACACGACAGGGACCGACCCGGTCAGCCGAGGCGACTAGCGGGTTCCCGCGACAGTCGCGTACCGGCTGGCCTGGGCGGCGGGCGACGCAGCGGGCGAAGCCGTCTCTTCAGCTAGCTGTGGTCGGCCTCGATCGTGCTGTTTCGGTGCGGCCCATCGATGCTGTCGAGGATGCGGTGCAGGCCCCATAGGTACTGGTCGGTGGCGACGTAGGTCGCCATGACCTAGCTGCCGCGGCGGTCCGCGGGTAGCGGTCGGAGGGTGTCGCGGTAAAGGCAGCGCGGCGAGCGGCCACGCGCTCGGCTTCTGGCGGTAGCGGTCCGGACAGATGGAGGTCGGCGATCTCCAAGGCCATCGAGCCGAACACGTAGACGATGACGAGATAGGCCGCGCGCGCGGCGTCCGGCGAGTCCAGCTCGGCGTCGGCGAAGAGTTCGAGGAGCGTCTCGTTCAGGGCCAGGGCGTGGGGGCCGTCCATGGGGCCGCCGATCATCAGGCTGATCGCACCGGGGTGGGCGGTCAGCCGCGACCGCAGTTCCAGGGCGAGGGACTCCAGGCGCTGGGGCCATGGCCGGCTGCGATCGGCGAATACGCCGTGGTCGATCTCGCCGAGCAGGCGCTCGACCAACGCCTTCACCACGGTGGCCTTATCCGGGAAGTAGGTGTAAACCGCATTCGGTGCCACCCCTACCTTCCCGGCGATGCCCCGGATGGAGGCGGCGGCAGGCCCGCCCTCGTCGAGCAGCGTCAGGGCCGCGTCGAGGATCTCGTCTTCGCTAAGGACGCGGCGCGGGCCCGGCCGTCCCTTCTTCTCTGCTAGTGCCACTGGTCCTCTTCCCTTGACTTATCTCTGCACAGCGTACAGTGTCTGTACAGCGTACAAAATCCCTCAACGCGAGGTCCGTGAGATGACACGCTCCGCCGCAATCGACCAGCTTCGCAGAGTCACCGGCAGCCTGTTCGTGCGCTGGCCGACTCCTACACCGCCGGAGATGCCACCACGAAGACCGCTGTCGAGGCCGCCTGGACCGCACAGCACCAGTTCGGCGGCGCGCTGCTCGGTGAGCACCTCGGCCAGCTGCTGGCGGTCGGGTGGTCAGTGACGGTCTGCGTGATCATCCTGCGTACCCGGGTGCTGCCCCGCTGGCTAGGCGTCATCGGACTTTCGGTCAGTGCGCTCTACCTGCTCAACCAGGGCGACATCCTGGCCACCGCCGTTCCCGGCTTTCCGGTCGTCGACCTGGCGGGTTTCCTCGGCAGCACCGGGTGGGGACTGTGGGTCGCTGCCCTCGGCGTCACGCTCCTGGTCCGCCCGGTCGCCCAAACCACCGTGTCTGACCCCGACTTGAGCAAGACCGGCCCTGTAACTTCACGCACCACGACTGGGCGGGCATCCGCCAGTACCGGGATCTGATCACCATGACTCGCTCTTACCCTGTTCGCGCGTGGCTGCTCTGGACTGCCGGTTTCCTGGCGTTTCCGATCGCCGGGGTCGCCGGCACAGCCGCCGCCGGCCCGGTCGACGGTCCGCTCCCCGCATTCATCGGGGGTGCGGTCGCCGGGCTGGTCATCGGTACGGCGCAGGTTCTCCTCAGTGGCCGGCGCCTCAGCCCGTACCGCTGGATCCCCGCCACCGCACTCGGCATGGGCATCGGGCTGCTGCTCGGCGCCGCAACGGTCGGCTACCGCACCTCGCTGAGCAGTCTGGCCGTGATGGGTGCGCTCACCGGACTGGTGTTGGGCCCCGCGCAGATGGCCGCGCTGCCGCATGGCACCCGGCGCCGCTGGGTATGGGCCGCCGCGCTGCCTGCTCTGTGGGCACTGGGATGGACAGTCACGACCGTGAGCGGGATCGCGTCGAAAAGCAGCACACGGTCTTCGGCATGAGCGGCGCCGTACGTTCACGGCGCTGTCCGGCCTGCTCATCCTGGCCCTGGTGCCGGCGCCCGTGCCGCGGCGGAAGTTCCCGCCCGGCTCGACGCGAGACGATCGCGACCACCGGCATGAGCACCAACCCGCGGCACGTCATCTTCGGAGCCGGTGCCATCGGCCTGGCCACGCTCGACGCCCTCCTACGCCGCGGCGAAACCGTCCGGCTCGTCAACCGCTCCGGCCGCGCGCGCGTCTCCGACGACGTGGAGGTGATCGGCGGTGACGCCCGCGATCCCGCCTTCACCACCGCTGTCAGCCAGGGTGCCCGCGTCCTATACCAGGCCCTCAACCCGCCCTATGCCGAGTGGACCGCCCAGTTCCCCGCCCTCCAGGCCGGAGTGCTGGCCGCCGCCGAGGCCACCGGCGCACGCCTGGTCAGCATGGAGAACGTCTATATGTACGGCCGGCCCAACCGGGCGCCCCCTCACCGAGGAACGCAGCTACGACGCCCACACCAAGAAAGGGCAACTCCGCGGACGGATGGCCGCCGATCTCCTCGCCGCCCACCTGGTCGGACGCGTCGAGGTCGCGATCGGCCGCGCCTCGGACTACTTCGGTCCCCGAGGCGGCGCCCAGTCCAACCTCGGTGACCGCGTCTTCCCCGCCGCGCTAGACGGCAAGACCGCCACCGTGCTTGGGGACCCCGACCAGCCACACACCTACACCTACATCCCCGACATCGGCGAGGCGCTAGCCGTGCTGGGGGAACACCCCGACGCGCCTGGCCACGTGTGGCATCTCCCCAACGACCCGGACACTCGCACCACCCGGCAACTCGTCGACATCGTCTACCAGCGCGCGGGCCACCCCCGCGCGAAGCTACGTCGGCTTCCACCGCTGATGCTGCGGGCGCTCAGCCTGGCCAATCGGACCATGCGTGAACTCCTCGAAATGCAGTACCAGTTCGAGGAGCCGTTCATCGTCGACAGCGCCAAGATCACGAGCCGGCTTGGCGCCCGGCCCACCAGCGTGGACGTGGCTCTCGCGGAAACCCTCGCCGCTTACCCCGGCGCTGCAGCGGCTCCAGTTTCCTGAGCGCATGCCACGGCAGGTTCGGCGCCATCAGCAGGCACAGCAACGACGGCACCCAGTGGTCGGCGCTCTGAGTCGCCGCGAGGTTGGCCGGCTCGTCCTGGTCGGCATTCTGCAAACGCGAGGAGAGAAGTCATGGCAACAGCACAAGACCGAGGAGAAGCCGGTGGCACTAGCAGGCTGAAGGTCTGCATCGTCGGAGCTTCGGGGAAACTCGGGCGGTACATGGTGCAACACGCGCTGGATCGCGGCTACGAGGTGGTTGGCGTGTGCCGGGAAACCAGCGTGCACAAGCTCGATGCGTTCACGGGGCGCATCACCGTCGTCCCAGGAGCGACGGACGACCACGAGGTCATCGGGCGCGCGGTCGCCGGCTGCGACGGCGTGCTCACCGTGCTGGTCCCGCGCGGGGTCAACAACTACGCATCGGGAACGGCCCAGGCCGTACTCGACCACGCACGTCCCGGGGCGCGCCTCGTGTTCTCGTGCGGGTGGCACATCACGCGCGACGGCCAGGACGTGTACTCGTGGAAACTCAAAGCCCTCGTGAAGGTCGCCGGCCCGCTCGCGAAGCTCGCTCGCTTCGCCGACCTCGACGACCAGGTCGAAGCCTGCAAGCGGATCTTCGCCAGCGACACCCGGTGGACCGTCGTACGCGGCAGCGACCTGGAGGAGGGCGAAAGCCAGGGCCTACCCGTGTGGAGCCGGCACGTGGGCGACCCCATCCTCAAGAGCAACATCACGCGCCGCGTGGACTTCGCCCTGTTCATGGTGGAAGCCCTCGACAACGACGAGCTGGTACAGGAGGCACCGGCAATCGTTGGCTGCCAAACCTCCTCAGCGCTCGCGCACACCGCCGCAAATCCGGCACCGTGACCACCCCTACCAGCGCCGCGTGGTCACGAGCTGGTCGACGGTGATTCCGATGCTGGGACGTCCGCCAGCCGGAGCATCAGGACGTGTTCGTGGCCGAACATCTCGCCCGTGGGCTGGAACCCGTACCGCAGGTAGAAGCCCATCGGCGATCCTTCGCCCGCAACGACGCTGGTCACCAGCGCGTCTGCTGCCGGTCGTGTACGCAGGTACGCGACGACATGGTCCAGGGCCGCGCGACCGTAGCCGCGGCCCTGGAACCGCGCGTCGATGAGCATCCGCCACAGGTAGTAGCGCCACGGTATGACCTCGTTGCCGGGCGCCACGTCGTCAGCGAGCATCACGAAGCCCCACCGGCACGTCACCCGCGTAGATGGCGCGGTACCACGGCCTGGCGTGCGGAGTGGCTGCTGCTTCGGCGATCGACTCGCTGACGCCGTCCACGAAAACCTGCTGCTCCGCGGCCACGTGCAGATCCACGATCGCCTGGCGGTTGCCGTCCGTGATCGCCCGCAGCGTCACCGTCGATTCCATGTCGGCATTCTCCCAACTCGGCGCCGCTACGGGCGCCGCGGGGGACTAGCGCGATCGGGTTCACCGACGGACGCCGGTGAGGGCGAAGAACTCCTGCCTGGTGGCCGGATCGTCGCGGTGCAGCCCGTGCAGTGCCGAGGTGATGGTCCGCGATCCGTGCGCGCGCACCCCGCGTAGCGACATGCAGAGGTGTTCCGCCTCCAGGACCACGGCGACTCCCTTGGCGTGCAGGTTCGCGTCGAGGCAGTCCGCGACCTGCTTCGTGAGCCGTTCCTGGACCTGGAGCCCGCGCGCGAACTGCTGGAGGATGCGGGCCAGTTTGGACAGGCCGAGGATGCGCCCGGCCGGGAGGTAGCCGATGTGGGCCACTCCGTGGAAGGGCAGCAGGTGGTGCTCGCAGAGTGACTGGAACGGCAGATCGCGGGCGAGGACCAGCTCGTCGTAGCCCTCGTCGTTGGGGAAGGTGGTGAGGGTGAACGGCTCTGGCGTGAGCAGTTCGGCATAGGAGTCGGCGACCCTGCGCGGCGTGTCGCGCAGGTGCTCGGAGTCGGGGTCCTGACCCAGCGCGGAGAGAAGGGCGCGGACGGCGTGCTGGGCGGCGGCCATGTCGATCGGGGCCGTGTCGCTGGTGAGGCGCAGGTGGCGTGGGCGGGCGGTGGGCCCGGGATGGTCGTCACCGGTCCAGGCGGTGCTCGTCACGGCGGTTCTCCTCGGTGGTGGGGCGCTGTCTGGGCCGGCAAGAGGTTGGTCAACTCTAACAGACACTTTGCTTGACGTTAGAGAGATAACCACTCTATCGTCAACTGATGTGCCCGTTAGAGTCGCCGCACGCCGGCTCGATTCCGGCGCCTGGCCGCTCCGGCCACCGCGCGCCGTGGATCAGTGCCCGCTTGTTTTTACAGGTTTTCTCGTAGAAACTGTCATGGTCACGATCACACCGACGCGGACGGTAGGTGAGGCCCGATGGACAGGCTCAACGTGGACGCCGTCGGGCGAAATCAGCTCCGGAAGGCTTCAGCCGGGGGCAGCGGGCGTGGCGCGGAGATGGTGTACGGCGGTCAGAACACGTCGCTGCGTCACACCGTTGTCGCGCTCGCGGCAGGTACGTCCCTGTCCGAGCACGAGAACCCCGGCGAAGCGACTGTCCTTGTGCTGGGCGGCCAGGTGCGCCTGGTAGCGGCGGGGGAGTCAGTGGAAGGCGGGACGGGCGATCTGCTCGTGGTCCCCCCGGCTCGGCACAGCTTGGAAGCCCTCGCTGACTCGACGGTCCTGCTCACCGTCGTCAAGCAGTCCTGAGAGCCGTTGCCATGACCGCTGGTACCACGCCATCCGACGCGTCAGCGAAGCAGCGCCCGCACCATGGCCGTGCCGGGGACGACGTCGCTCTGGTGGGTGTCGAATCCGGTGCGCGGCTCCGCGGCTGCACCGTAGGCGACATCGCTCTGGTGGCCGCACCGTTCGTGTGGCTGGGCATGGTGCTGGCCATCTCTTTCGTCGAGACGCCGTTGAAGTTTCAGGCTCCGGGGATCACGCTGCCGCTCGGCCTGGGGATCGGTCGGCTGGTCTTCCCGGTCCTCAATGTTCTGGAGCTGCTGTCGTGCCTGGCGGTGACCGTGTTGGTCTGGCGGCGCCGGCGCGTCACCGGTAGGCCGGTGTGGAGGCTGTTGGGCGGGCTGTGGGTCGTGCTGCTGATCCAAACACTCGTGCTGCGGCCAGTGATGGACGAGCGGGCGGCTCAGATCATCGCCGGGAACTCGGTTCCGGACGCACCGTGGCACCTGCTCTACATAGGACTGGAGCTTCTCAAGGTTCTCGCGCTGGTCGTCCTGGGCGCCGCCGCCGTCCGAGTGGCCGTTCGCAGCGCCAACCGCATGCACGGCGCCCCTTGATTTGCCGGGTGCCCGTGCCGCGCACGGGCGCCGAACCCCCCGTGCCGCGCACGGGCGCCGAACCCCCCGTGCCGCGCACGGGCGCCGAACCCCCCGTGCCGCGCACGGGCGCCGAACCCCCCGTGCCGCGCACGGGCGCCGAACCCCCCGCGCGGGGCCGCGGCGCTGAACCCCCGCGCGGCGCCGCGGCGCCGGGAGGCACCGCCCGGCGCCGCCCGTGCGAGCGCTCGGCTGCAAACCGGACTTTCCGGGAAGCCGTGCCTACAGCGGGCACTCATGCCCCAATTTGTCCAACAAGTCCCGTTCAGGGCAGGCCGGGCTCCGGTTCGGGTTCCGGCGTCCGCCGGCGCTGCCAAGACCGGGCGGCTCGGCGTCGACACCGAGCTCGTCAGCTCCGGGCCGCGCCCAGCTGCGCCACACACAGAGACGGCGTGACGAACGGCTGCAGCCGCTCGGCGGTGACCGGAGCGCGCATCTCCGCCAGGACGCCCTGCATGAGGCCGAGGTGGACCGAGCAGACCACCTCACGGTGCGCCTCGGCGACCTCCAGGAACGGGCAGTGCCGCAGCAGGATCTCCGTGGACCCTTCTTCGTGGGACCGCTCCGGCGCGAACCCGATGTCGTCGAGGATGCGGAGCAACTCGGTCACCGATTCCTCCTCGTCGGCGCGGCGGTAGGGGGCGGGACGCTCCGTCAGGTAGTGGCCCCACGCGCGACCGGCTTCGGTCGCTGCCGCTGCGGCGCCGGGGATCGTTCCGGTGACGAAGCTGGCCAGGATCTCGGCCAGTAGCCGATAGCTGCGCTGGTCATGGGCGTCCGGTCGGTGGACGGCCGTGAAGGCCAACCGGGGTCTACCCGGCTGCGTGCGTTCCTCGACGTGGCGGCGCACCAGACCATCGGACACCAGCCGGTCGAGGTGGAACCGCACGGTGTTGACGTGCAGCCCGACCCGGTCAGCGAGATCCTGCACCCCGAGCGGGTCAGGGGACTCACGCATCACCTGCAGGATCCGCAGCCGGCTTGCGCCCCCGCGGGCGGTGTCCTGGACGGGCAGGCGCGGCGGGGTCTCATCCACCCTGCCATTCTCACAGATCTGGTTCGTAAAAACACCTCAAGCTGGGGAAATGCTTAGGTGAGCCAGGCCGTCAAGTCGTGAGTCATCGCTCTGCCGGCGATGGGGGACGTTGCGGCGTGGAGATAGCCGTAGGTACACACTGCACCGGCCGGCCCCAGTACGGGCCCGCCAACGTCATCGTGAGCGCCCGGCGGCTGCGATCGCTGAGGCGGAAGTCGATGCCGGGGCTGTACCAGGCGTCGAACCACACCACGGCACGCACAGCCGGATAGGCCCTCCGGAACCGCTCAAGGGCCGTGGTGACCCAGGCCATTTGATCACCGCCGCGCCCGACCGCGCCGATCTCGCTGATCATGAGGGGGCGGCCGAAGGCGCGCAGGCGGCGGTAGTCGTCGCGGAAGATCGTGTCCGCGCTGAGCCACCTGCTCCAGGTCTGCGTGGTGCCCCAGTTCATCCCGCTCACGCCCACCCAGTCGACGTATTGGTGCCCCGGGTAGTAGGACGCCGGCGGTGCGGGCGGCCGATCGAAGCCCAGTTCGGTGTTGAGCGACCAGACCCAGGCGACGTTCGTCGCACCCGCAGCGCGGAACAGGTCGTGGACGTGTCGCCAGGCCCGGACGTAGCCCGCAGCGGTGTTTCCGTTGACACCGATGGACCACGGATACCATGAGCCGTTCATCTCGTGCATGAACTTGATCAACACGGGCCGGCGGTACTGCGCGAGGGCGCGCGCCCAGCCTCGGATGTACGCGTCGTAGCGTCCGGATGCGATGGCGGCCACGCTCGCGCCGGCCTGTGTCGGGCTGGCGTACCCGTTCAACGGTCTCTCCCAGGGCTCCCACACGATCATGGGGACCGCGCCCGCGCGGTGCACGGTGTCGAGCCAGTCCCGGCGGACGCGCACCTCGCCGCTCCGCCACTGCTGGAACCATTGGATGATGGCCACCTTCCCCGGCGGCGACCACTTAGCCACATTGGAGGGCGAGGCGAGCGGGCCGGCGATCGTCGTGCCGAAGTAGGCGCCTGACGAGGGTGGCAGCAGGCGTTGCGCCGCTGGGGTCGGCACCGGAACCGGCGCGCGCTTCTCCAGTACGACATAGGAGTCCGGGGACAGGGCGGCCTCTGCGCGCGACAATCCCGGCGTAAGCGGAGCTACCGTCGCGGTCGCCGGTAGCGCGAGGACTGCGACGCCGGCGATCGCCGCCCGGAGGCTGGCCCGAAGGCCCGCGGAGAGATGCGGTCGCCAGGTCACGGTGGCGATCGGCCCGGCCAGCAGGAAAGCGGAGAACGCCACCCAGAACAGCCCGATCGGCGACAGGCCCGGACGGCCATCACGCAGGACATGGGCTAGACCCACGATCAGAGCGCCGAGCAGGACCGCCGGAGCGATCAAGTGACCGGACAACCGCCGCTCCCGATGTTTCAGCGTCGGCCGCCTCGGCGGTGTCCTTCCGGCGAGTACGCGTACGGTCGCGGCCGCGAACATCGGCGCGGTGAACAGCAGGACCTGCAAACCTCGCACCGCGTTCACCAGGCCGCGCTGCGCGATGACGAGGAAGGCGAAGATGGTGAGGAGGTACGGCAGTGTATGCGCCAGGTAGGGCCGCGGGTCTGGGGCGTTGACCACCGACAGCCGGGTGAATGCATACCCCAGGGCGGCGCCAACGAAGACGAGCTGGAGGCAGCTGACCAGATAGAAGCTGGTCGTCTGGAGGTAGTGAAGCCGGTGCCGCCAGCGCAAGCCGGGGCGGGTAAGGGGGCAGTCCCGGATCAGCAGGCGGAGACTGTCCATCGCCCAGCGTTGGCGCTGCACCATGTACTCCGCCGCCGTCTCCGGCGCAGAGCCACGCGTGACCGGCCGAGGGTGAAACACGCTGGTCCAACCCGCGGCATGAAGGCGGTATGACGTATGCAGGTCTTCGACGAAGTTCCAGTCGCTGAAACCGCCGATGCCGGCCAAGGCGGCCCGCCTGTACACAGTTCCGTTGCCACACGAGATCGGGCATCCGGCCGCGTCCTTGGCTGGCTGTATCAGGGTGTAGAAGAGCGGTTCACGGTTGTTCAAGATGTCTCGTTTGACCGTCCGGAACCGTTGATACGTGCAGACGAAGGCGACCCGATCGTCCGCGAGGTAGCCCAGTGTCTCGTCCGCGAGGTCCGGCGCGGCGAGGTGGTCGGCGTCGATCGTCGCGATGAACTCGCCATCGGTCCGGGCGAGCGTGTGGTTCAGATTTCTTGCCTTGCCGACCTCGCCGCAGGTACGGGTGAAGCACGTCACGTCCAGCCGGCGGGCCAGCTGCTCGATCTCACGCCAGTTCGCCTTGCCCGCGACCAGGCCGTCGTTGAGGACGAACGTCCGGTGCGGATATCCGATTCGGAGAGCCGCGAGAATCGTCTGCTCCACCATCTCGACAGGCTCCCCGCACACCGTGACGAAGACGTCGAGGGTGCCCTTGGGAGGACCGGGCGGACCCGTGCGCCAGCGGGCGAACAACGGGAGCGCCGCCACGCTCATGAACTGGAGCCAGGAGAGCGTCTCCACGACGAGAAAGAGCACGCCAGGAGTACCTGTGCCGTCGAGCGTGCCGAGCCGCCACGACAGATAGAAGCCGCCGAGCGCGACAGCGGCGAGCCCGGTCGACGCCAGCAGGAAACGCATGAGCCGCCCGGGGGGCCGCGCCCACTCGATCCTGTGTGGCCCGGCCCCACTCTGACCGACCAGTTCTCCCGTCACGGCTGTCCCCTCTCCGGTCCAGCCGACACACGCGTGGCGACGCGTCAACGGCGCGATCGGCGTCCACCCCCTAGGCGCCGCCGCGACCTCACGTCACCCCCGGCCGGCAGTCGACAGGCTCGAACCTGAGCTAACCAAGAGGACATTGGAAACCGATTGGAACCCAGGTCGGGCGTCTGCGTGCGCGGGCTCGGAGGTGGGCGCTGCGCTCGCGCTCTGGCTTAGCCAACCGGCGCGCGGCGTGTGCTTACCGTGCGTGGGTCCGCAGATAGTCGGCGAAACGCTCGTCGACCTCCTCGCCGGTCAGCCCGAAATCGGAGAGCTGGTAGCGGTGGGACGGGCGGCGATCACCCGACGCCGTCTCCGCGTGCACGGCGGCCATCGCCGCCTGGGCTTCGTCGGTCAGCGGCAGCTCGAAATGCGCGTAGACCTTCTCCACGGTGCCGATCGGGTCGGCGACGAAGTCGTCGTAGTACACGTCGCAGAACTGTGCCTGGTCGTACTTGGCGCGATCGGCGGCGAACGTGTCCAGGCCGCGGGCCCACAGGTCGAGCTGGCTGCGACCGACGAGCTCACCGTGGAAGATCTCGGACCAGTCCTCGGACGCCGTCGCGTTGAGGCTGCAGATGGAGGCGATGGCGGTGCGGGGAGGCCGGTGCATCTGGATCAGCAGCGCGTCGGGATACACCGTGAGCAACGCGTCCAGCGCGAACAGGTGGCTCGGGTCCTTGAGCACCCAGCGCCGGCCCTGGTCCGGTAGGCCGATCAGCTCCAGGTTGCGGCGGTGCCGGCGGTACGGGCCGGTCCAATCCTGTCCGGCGAGCCAGGCCGAGTACGTAGGCAGGTAGGCGAGGCATTCGTAGGAGATCGAGCGCATGGACTGCCGCACCAGCTGCCAGCACTCCTCGACCTGGTCCGCCGACATGTAGTGCAGCCCCATGAACTCGGGATGTTCGACGTGGTGCGTGCGGTAGCCCGCCTCGATTCCCGCGAAGATCGGGTTGTCCGCCCAGGTCTCCCGTGGCGGGCGCGGTTGCGGAACCTGGGTGAGCCACAGCTCCAGACCCTGGTGCGCGGGGTCCTCGACGAGGAGCCGATGCAGGGCGGTCGTGCCGGTGCGCGGTAGGCCGGTGACGAAGATCGGCCGCTCGATCCGGACGTCGGCGCACTCGGGGTGCTGCCGCGACCCGGCTTCGCTGAGCAGCCGGGCCACCAGCGCGCCGCGCAGAAAGGCCCGCTTCGCCTTGTTGCCCACCGGGGTCAGTGCGGCGTCGCGCGCGTAGGACTCCAGCAGCACCGTGAGCGCCTCGTGGTAGTCCGGGGCGCCGAAGTCGTCGAGCCCGGTGATCTTGGTGGCGGAGGCGTGCAGATCCTCGACCGTGCCGACACTGTCGCGTCCGGTGCCCATCATCACTCCCAGTAGTCAGTGGTGGAACTCGCCACCGTTGACGTCGAGACACTGGCCCGTGATCGCGCGGGCCATGTCGGAGGCCAGGAACACCACGGCGTCGGCGATCTCGTCCGGTTCCGGCAGCTTGCGCAGGTCGATCTTGGCCGCGGTCTCGTCGTAGATCTGCTGGGCCGGAACGCCGCGCTCGCCGGCAAGGTAGTTGAAGTACCACTTGAGGGAGTCCGCCCAGATGTAACCGGGTGCGACCGAGTTGACCCGGATTCCTTGCGGGCCGAGCTCGGTGGACAGGCTCTGGGCGAGCGCGAGCAGGCTGGCCTTGGCCATCTTGTAGGCCCCGAACGGTTGCCGCGAATGCCGCAGCACCGCCGAGTTGATCATCACCACCGAGCCTCGGTTCGCCGCGAGTGCCGGCGTGAACAGCCGCGTCAGTCGCAGTGCGCCGAGGACGTTGGTCTCGAAGCCTTCTCGCACCAGGTCAACGTCGACTGTGGCGAGATCGCCCAGCGGCGGGAGCGCGAACGCGTTGTTGACCAGGGCGTCCACCTTGCCGAAGGTCTCCATCGCGACATCCGCCAACCGGGTGGCCGCTGCGTCGTCGTTGATGTCGGTCGGCACCGTCACCGCTCGGCGCCCCAGGTCGGTGACCTCCTTCGCCACGTCGACCAGGCGGGGTTCGGTGCGGGCCGCCAGCACGACGTCGGCGCCGGCCTGCGCCGCCTGCACGGCGATGGACCGACCAAGGCCGGGGCCTACTCCCGACACCACGACGACTTTGTCCTGCAGCAACAAGGTCACAGCAGCCTCCTCAGCCCAACATGCGGCTGGCGACCGCTGCCTGCCGCGCCGCGATCCGCTCCGCGTACTCCTCCGGGGTCACCTTCGCCTGCTCGTAGAACGGCAGGCGGGTCGCCAGCTCGTCCACGTGGACCACCTCGACCTCGGGGCCGTCGTCGGGTTTGAGCTCGCGGGACAGTCGCTGCCAGCGGATCTGCACGTAGCCTCGGCGATGGCCGGTGCGCTCAAGCCAGTTGACGACGCCCGGGTTGCGCTCGCTGATCACGAAGCGGATCTTGCCGTCGGGGTCGATGCGAGCCTGGTCGGCGGTGAGGCTTGTCTGGTGGTTGATGTAGTCCAGCGAGAGGTACCACATGCTGCCGAGCTGGATGCCCTGGTACGGCGCGTCCGACGCCGGCACCGTGACGATCATCGCCTGGTGGTCGTCGAGGTCGTAGTGCCCGGCCGAGGAGAACTGCGTGGTGAGGCCGCCCGGCGTCGACCGCGGTTCGGTCATCGTGTTCACCGGCAGCTTCAGATAGAACCACTCGGGGAACGCCAGGAATGTCCTGAGGCGGCTGAGCAGGATCTTGCCGGCCACGCCGTAACGCTTGGTGAGTGCGTCCCTGGCCAGTGCGGGCGGGGCGGCGCCGACCCGGTCGGCTCGCTGGATGCGGATCATGCCGCGGCGTTCGGTGGTCCAGTCGCTGTAGACCTCGCGGACGATGAGCATCGCCGAGCCGTCGCCGACGGTGAAGTAGTTCGGCCCGGGGGCGGCCTTGGCGGGGCCGAACCGCAGTTCGAAGGTGCCGTCGTCGGCGATGTCCAGGGCTCTGTCGTCGAAGGCCGTCACGCTGTCAGGAACGTCGGCGGGGGAGTAGTCGCCGTTGAGCACCTGGAAACTGAGATCGGTAGTGGTGCCGCGCTGTCCGGACACGATGTACTCGGCGTCGTCGCGGATGTAGGCGTGAAAGTACAACGTGTCCGGATTGTCGAGGCCCATCTTGGTGTAGGGCCCCGTCGACTGCGCGAAGTAGGGGAAGTCGCGTTCGTACGCCCAAGCCATCTGTAACGACGCCCTGATGCTGCCGGCCAGGTAGTCGTAGCCCTCCAGCAGGTCCTGCTCGGTTTGAACGTGGGGCGCACCGGCAATGACCTGCTCGGCCTGCGCTATGGCCTCCGCGAATGGTTGAGTGAGCACGGGGCGGCTCCTTGGCTGGGGTCCGTCAGCCTAGAACGTGTTCTAGATAGGGTCAACGGCTCTGGCCGGGTGCTCGCCCCGCGTGTTGACAAAGCCGCAAAAGGGTTGACCGCGTACAAGAACGTGTTCTACTTTTTCGCCACGGCCAATCGTGGCACGGAGGGCAGGTGCCGGCGTGAGCACGACCTACGAGCTGTCCCACCTGCGCGCGCTCGAGGCCGAGGCCGTGCACATATTCCGTGAGGTCGCCGCCACGTTCGAGCGACCGGCGCTGATGTTCTCGGGCGGCAAGGACTCCGTGGTGATGGTGCACCTGGCCGCCAAGGCGCTCTGGCCGGCCCCGGTGCCCTTCCCCGTGCTCCACATCGACACCGGACACAACTTCGACGAGGTGATCGAGTTCCGCGACCGCACGGTCCGGCAGCTCGGGTTGCGCCTGGTGGTCAGCAGCGTGCAGGACGACATCGACGCAGGCCGCACGGTCGAGGAGACCGGACCGAAGGCAAGCCGCAACCGGCTCCAGACCGGCGCCCTGTTGCGCAGCCATCGGGGAGAACAGGTTCGACGCGGTGTTCGGCGGCGCCCGCCGCGACGAGGAGAAGGCCCGAGCCAAGGAGCGGGTGTTCAGCCTCCGCGACGAGTTCGGCCAGTGGGATCCGCGACGGCAGCGGCCCGAACTGTGGAACCTCTACAACGGACAGCACCGCAAAGGTGAGCACGTCCGCGTATTTCCACTCTCCAACTGGACCGAACTGGACATCTGGCAGTACATCCTCGACGAGGGCATCGAGCTGCCGTCGCTGTACTACGCGCACCGGCGGACCGTGTTCCAGCGTGACGGCATGCTGCTCGCCGTCACGCCCTACGTGACACTGCTCGACGGCGAGGAGCCGTTCGAGGCCCTGGTCCGGTTCCGCACGGTCGGCGACGCCACCTGCACCGGCTGCGTGGAGTCCTCGGCCGCGTCCGCGGAAGCGGTGGTCAGCGAGGTGGCCGCGACCCGCCTCACCGAACGCGGCGCGACCCGCGCCGACGACCGCATCTCCGAGGCGGGCATGGAGGATCGGAAGAAGGAAGGGTACTTCTGATGCCGCAGCTACTCCGGCTGGCCACCGCGGGCAGCGTCGACGACGGCAAGTCCACCCTCATCGGCCGCATGCTCTACGACTCGAAGGCGATCTTCGAGGACCAGCTCGCGGCGGTCGAGCGCACCAGCCGCGAGCGCGGCGACGATTCTCCGAACCTCGCACTGCTCACCGACGGCCTGCGGGCCGAGCGTGAGCAGGGCATCACCATCGACGTCGCGCACCGGTACTTCGCGACCCCGAGGCGGAAGTTCATCATCGCCGACACCCCGGGACACATCCAGTACACCCGCAACATGGTCACCGGGGCGTCGACGGCCGACCTCGCCCTGATCCTGGTCGACGCCCGCAAGGGGATCCTCGAACAGTCCCGGCGACACGCGTTCCTCTCCAGCCTGCTCGGCATCCCGCACCTGGTCCTGTGCGTGAACAAGATGGACCTGGTCGGCTGGTCGCACGAGCGGTTCGAGGAGATCCGCGAAGACTTCCGCCGCTTCGCGATCAAGCTGGACATCCATGACCTCGCCTTTGTGCCGGTGTCGGCGCTGTACGGCGACAACATCGTCCACCGCAGTGCCAACATGCCCTGGTACGGAGGCACGTCGCTGCTCCACCACCTGGAAGAGGTACACGTCGCCTCGGACCGAAACCTCATCGACGCGCGGTTCCCGGTCCAGTACGTGATCCGCTCGGGCAACGAGGACTACCGCGGCTACGCGGGCACGATCGCGGGCGGAGTGTTCAAACCAGGCGATGAGGTGATGGTGCTGCCGTCCGGGCTCACCTCGATCGTGCGGTCGATCTGCGGGCCCGGTGGTGAGCCACGTCGCCGAGGCGTTCCCGCCGCAAGCCGTCACCATGCAGCTCGCCGACGACCTCGACGTCGGCCGCGGCGACGTCATCTGCCGGCCGCACAACCGGCCGCACGTCGGCCAGGACATCGACGCCATGGTCTGCTGGCTCACCGAGCAGTCCTCGCTCACGGTGGGTGCGAGGTACACGATCCGGCACACCACGCGTACCACCAAGGCCCATGTACGCGAGGTCGATTACCGGCTCGACGTGAACAGCTTGCACCGGGACGAATCGGCGAGTTCCCTGTCTCTCAACGAGATCGGCCGGATCCGGCTCCGCACCCAGCAACCGCTGCTGTTCGACCCTTACCGCCGCAACCGAGCCACCGGAAGTTTCATCCTCGTCGACGAGGTCACCCACAACACGGTGGCCGCAGGCATGATCACCGCGCCGAGCCTGCCGGCGGCGAACGTCGTCTGGCACGCCGGGGCAGTCGGCCGGGACGAGCGCGCATCCCAGGGATACACGGTGTGGCTGACCGGCCTGCCCGCGTCAGGCAAGTCGACGGTCGCCGTCGAGCTCGAACGGCGGCTGCTTGCCGCGGGCAGACCTGCCTACCTGCTCGACGGGGACAACCTGCGGCACGGCCTCAACGCCGATCTGGGGTTCAGCGCGACGGATCGCGCCGAAAACGTACGGCGGGTCGGGGAGGTCGCCCGCCTGTTCGCCGACGCCGGCGTCGTGGCAGTGGTGTCGCTGGTCAGCCCGTACCGCGCCGACCGCGATCGCGTCCGGGCGAGCCACGCCGCGGCCGGCCTGCCGTTCGTCGAGGTCTTCGTCGACACACCCATCGAGCTTTGCGAAGCACGCGACCCCAAAGGCATGTATGCGCGCGCCCGCGCGGGAAAGATCGCCGGATTCACCGGAGTGGACGATCCCTACGAGCCTCCGCAGGCGCCGGAGCTGGTCCTCCGGCCGGGCAGCGGCGACCCGGTGGCCATGGCCACCACGGTGCTGGCGTTCCTCGACCGGCGCGCGACGGACCCACCGCCGGATGACCGATGACCCGCACGATGCGCGCGTTCCGGATGACCGAGTGGCTTCAGGCGCCCCGTGCGGTCGAGGTCGGCGTGCCCGAGCCGGGCCCTGGCCAGGTCCTGGTGCGGGTCGCCGGCTGCGGGCTGTGCCACTCCGACCTGGCGATGCGGCAGCTGCCCCGCGACATAGGTCAGCAGCTGGGCTGGTCGATGCCGTACACGCTGGGCCATGAGACTGGCGGCCACGTCGCCGGATTCGGCGCCGGCGTCGCCGGGTTCTCCGAGGGTGACGCGGTCGTGCTGGTCTCCGGGACGTCGTGCGGCGCCTGCTGGTACTGCGTGCGGGGCCTGGACAACTCCTGCCCGAAGGGACTCGTCGGACGCGGCTACGGGCGCGACGGTGGTCTCGCCGACTACGTACTCGTCGACGATCCACGTGGCCTGCTCACGCTGAATTCGCTCGACCCCCGCACGGCGGGGCCGCTCACCGACGCCGGGGCGACGGCCTACCACGCGGTGCGCCGCGCGCTACCCCGGATCCTTCCCGGCGGCACGGCCGTGGTGTTCGGAGCCGGCGGCCTCGGCGCCTTCGCCCTGCAGTTCCTGCGGATCCTCACCGCGGCCCGCGTCGTCGCGGTGGACAGCCGACCGGCACGTCTGGACCACGCCCGGGAGCTGGGTGCCCATGACACGCTCGTCGGCGTCGACGAGTCGACGGCGGCGGCCCTTCGCGCGCTGACCGACGGTCGCGGGGCGGACGCCGTCCTGGACTTCGTCGGGGTCGGTGCCACGATCGCCGCAGGTGTCGCCGCCGTGCGGTCGGGTGGGGCATTCGGCCTGGTCGGCGCGTCCGGCGGCAAGCTCGACAACGCGTGGTACGGCAACCTGCCCAAGGACGGTGACATCTTCACCTTCCAGGGCTCGACCATCGCCGACGTGCAGGAGGTCATCGCCCTCGCGGGTGCGGGCTTGATCCGCAACGACGTCGAGGAGTTCAGTTTCGAGGATGCCGGCGAGGCGTACGCGAAACTCCAGACCGGTGGTCTGCGCGGTCGCGCCGTGGTCGTCCCGAACGGTCACGTGGCGACATCGAGGTCTTGACCAGGCCCTCCGGCTGACAGTCAGCGACCCTGGATGTCGGGCGCGGGGCCGAGCAGGGCGATGGAGGCGTGGACGGCGAGTTCGGTGATGTCGCTGATGCGCCCGCCGTCCTCGACGGTGGAGGCCGTCAGCTCGCGGAGTCCGCCGAGCAGCATGATCGCGAGTTGTCGCGACACCGGGCTGACCCGGACGGTGCGCCACGCGTCGGTGTCGCAGAGCGTCTGGATCATGGTGACGAAGGCTTCCATCGTGTCGCGTTGCAGCCGGCGGGCCGCTGTGCCGAGCGACGGCACGTCGCGGATCCAGCTGAGGGTGATCGCAGGTCGGGATTCCGCGCAGGCGATCCACGCCTCGACGGCCTGCCGCACCTGGCTCGTCCACGGTGCGTCCTGGTCGACGGCGGCGGAGATCTCGCGGATCATCTGCGCGTTGGCGTCGGTGAGAAGCGCGATGAAGCAGGCTTCCCGATCGGAGAAGTGCGCGTAGAAGGTCCGCCGTGACGTACGCGCGCGGCGCACGATGTCGGCGACGGTGGTGTTCCGGTAGCCATCCTCCGTGATCGACGCGGCGAGGCCGTCAAGCAGCCGCTGGCGGAATTCGTCGGCGTCGTCGTTCGCGGTCGCGGTCGGCTCGGCAGCGTGCTGCTGCCGCACAGTCGTCACCGTGGTCACGCTATACCTCTCGTCCGGTGAAGCTCTTGTGACCGATGGTACGCGAGCGTACCGTGTGCGTGGTACGCCCGCGTACCGCACTGGGAGGTGTTGCTCCGATGACGACTGTCACGCTTCCTCCGGGTCCGTCGACCCCTCGAGTCGTGCAGGGCGCCTATGCGCTGACCGTTCCGCAACGCGGGATGCGCCGGATGCGGGACCGCTACGGAGACGCCTTCACCGTCAACGTGCCGATCTTCGGTCGCGCCGTGGTCATCAGCGATCCCGCCGAGGTCAGGCAGGTGTTCATGACCAATCCCGACGTCGCGGACAACCTCGACCGGAATCTCGGGCGGGTACTCGGTCCCGGCTCGTTGTTCGCGCTCGCGGGCGAGGAGCACCACAGGCAGCGCAGGCTGCTCGTCCCGCCGTTCCACGGCCGCCGACTGGCGGTGTACGAGAAGATCGTCGAAGAGGAGACCGTGCGTGAGCTGGCGTCGTGGCCACAGGGCCGGGACTTCGCGACGCTGCCGTCGATGACGCGCATCACGCTGAACATCATCCTGCGCGCGGTGTTCGGCTCGGAGGGCGCCGAGTTCGCCGCCCTGCGCGAGCTGCTGCCGCGGATGATCAAGCTCGGCTCGCGGTTGGCTGTGGTGCCCGTTCCTAAGATCGACCTCGGACGGTGGAGCCCGTGGGGGCGGTTCTGGGCGATGCGCCGCGAGTACGACGCGATCGTGGATCGGTTGATCACCAAGGCGCAGCGGGACATGGGCCTTGACGAGCGCGACGACATCCTCGCGCTGATGCTGCAGAGTCGCTATGACGACGGCTCGGGGATGAGCCGCAGCGAGGTCGCCGATCAGCTGCTCACGCTGCTCGCCGCCGGGCACGAGACGACCGCCACGACGCTCGCCTGGGCGGTCGAGCGGCTTCGCCGCCACCCCGCGGTCCTGCGCGCGCTCGTCGACGAGGTGGACGCGGGTGGCAACGCGCTGCGCGAAGCGACGATCCTGGAAGTGCAGCGCACCCGCCCGGTGATCGACCTGGTGGGACGGCAGGTGAAGGCCGACAGCTTCCAGGTGGGCCGGTGGACCCTGCCGAAGGGCTACGCGGTGCTGGTCAGCATCGGGCTGATCCACGACAACGAATCGCTCTTCCCGAACGCGGGGACGTTCGATCCACACCGCTTCCTCGGCGCACGACCGGACCTGTACCAGTGGATCCCGTTCGGCGGCGGCACCCGGCGATGCCTCGGTGGCGCGTTCGCGAACATGGAGATGAACGTCTTCCTGCGCACCATGCTGCGCGACGTCACCCTGGTGCCGACCGACGAGCCCGGCGAGCGTTGGTACTCGCGCGGCGTCGCCAACGCCCCGGCCAAGGGAGGTCGCGCGGTCATCCGCCGCCGGACCGCCGCCGCGCCGCCACCCGCCGCGGCCAGGACTGCCGGAGCGCGGTCATGACCGAGCGGATAGCCCACGTCGGGCACGGCATCTCGCTGGCCTACGAGCAACTCGGCGACGCCGGTGCCGAGCCGCTGGTCCTCGTCGCGGGGCTGGGGCAGCAGCTGCATAGCTGGCCGGTGGCGTTCTGCGAACAGCTCGCCGCCCGGGGCTACCGCGTCGTCCGCTTCGACAACCGCGACGCCGGCAGGTCGACCCACCCGCGTTTCCGGCCGCCCGGTCCGGCCGCGCTCCTCGCCCGGCGCTGGCCCGCCGAGCAGTACGACCTCACCGACATGGCCACCGATACCGTCGGCCTGCTCGACGCGCTCGGATACGACGACGCCCACGTCGTGGGCGTGTCGATGGGCGGCATGATCGCGCAGCTCGTCGCGGCGCTGCACCCGCCACGGGTGCGCACGCTCACCTCGATCATGTCGACGACCGGGGCGCGTCGCGTGGGCCGCCCGGCGCTGTCCACCTGGCGACGGATGGCCGCCCGCCCGCCACAGACCCGGCGGACAGCGGTCGACCGCGCGGTGCAGATGTTCCGGCACATCGGCTCGCACGGTTTCCCGTTCGATGAGACCTGGGTACGGGAGCAGGCCGGACGGGCGTGGGACCGCGATGCGTCGTCCGCGGGGGCACGCCGGCAACTCGCCGCGATCTTCCGTTCTGGTGACCGGACGGCGCAGCTGCGGGCGGTCACCGCCGCGACGCTGGTCATCCACGGTGATCGCGACCGGATGATCCACCCCACCGGCGCGGTGGCGACGGCGCGGGCGATCGCCGGTGCCCGGCTGGAGACGATCCGCGGCATGGGTCACGATCTGCCGAAGGGCGCGTGGCCGATCCTTCTCGATCTCATCGACGCGCACGCCCGCGGTGGCGGGCCATCCACGCAGGCAAGGAGTTCCGATGCCTCGACGATCTCCTAGGATCGCCGGTCGCCCCGCGATGATCACCGGCGCTGCGTCCGGCATCGGTCGCAGCCTGGCCCGGCGGCTGTCGGGGCTCGGCTCGCCACTGGCCATCGCCGACGTGGACGGCGCCGGGCTGAAGGCGACCGCGGCGTCGCTGCCCGGACCGGTGCTCAGCCGGGTCCTCGACGTCCGCGATGCGGCCGATCAGCTGAGGTTCGCCGACGAGGTGCGCGAGTGGCTCCCGGCGCCGCTGGCGGCGGTGTTCAACAACGCCGGCGTCGCGGTCGCATCGACCGTCGTGGATGCCGTGCCGGAGGACGACGACTGGCTGTTCGACGATCAATTTCTGGGGTGTGGTCAACGGGACCCGGGCGTTCCTGCCGATCCTCGCCGAGCAGGACGACGGCGTCATCGTGAACACCTCAAGCGTGTTCGGGCTGCTCGGCATCCCGTACCAGAGCGCCTACTGCGCCTCCAAGTTCGCCGTCCGCGGGTTCACCGACGCCCTGCGCCAGGAACTGCGCGGCACCGGCGTGCGGGCCGTGACCGTGCATCCGGGCGGCATCACCACGAACATCGCCCGCAACGCGCGCGTCCGCACCGACCCCGAGGGCCTCGGGCGGACGGAGGAACAGATGGCGGCGGAGTTCGAGGCCGCGACCATGACGTCGCCGGACAAGGCGGCGGCGATCATCCACCGCGGCGTCGAGCGCGGCAAGGCACGGATCCTCGTCGGACCGGACGCCTACCTGTTCGACGCACTCGCCCGGATCGCGCCCACCCACTACTACGCCGTGATCTCGCGCCTGCAGTCCAGGCTGCGCGCCCGACAGGGGGAGCCCGTGTGACTTTCCGAGCACCTCGACGTACTCATCATCGGCGCCGGCCTGTCCGGCATCGGAGCAGCCCACCACCTCCAGTCGGCCTTCCCCGCCCGGACCTACGCGATCCTCGAGGCGCGCGACGCGATCGGCGGCACCTGGGACCTGTTCCGGTACCCCGGCGTGCGGTCCGACTCCGACATGCACACGCTCGGCTACCGGTTCCGTCCGTGGACGCAGGCCAAGGCCATCGCCGACGGACCGTCCATCCTCCGCTACATCGGCGACACCGCCGCCGAGGCAGGCATCGACCGGCACATCCGTTTCGGGTACCGGGTAGTGCGCGCGGAATGGTCCACACCGGACGCGCGCTGGACGGTGGAGGCGGTCCACGGCGGCGAAACGGTCCGGCTGACGACCAACTTCCTGTACATCTGCACCGGGTACTACCGCTACGACACCGGCTACGCGCCGCACTTCCCCGGCATCGAACGGTTCGGCGGAACCGTCGTCCACCCGCAGCAGTGGCCGGAGAACCTCGACTACACCGGCAAGAAGGTTGTCGTGATCGGCAGCGGCGCGACGGCCGTCACGCTCGCACCCGCCATGGCCGAGCGGGCCGCACACGTGACGATGCTGCAGCGCTCGCCCACCTACGTCATGTCGTTGCCCGCCGAGGACACGATCGCGAACCGGCTGCGGCGCAGGCTCGGGCCACGCCGCGCGTATCCGATCGTGCGGTGGAAGAACGTCGCGATAAGCACGCTGATCTATCAGCTGAGCCGGCGCCGTCCACGCATCGTGAAGTCGTTGATCCGCAAGGCGGCGATCCGTCAACTGCCGCCCGGCTACGACGTCGACACCCACTTCAAGCCGCGCTACCAACCATGGGACCAGCGGCTGTGCCTCATCCCCGACGGCGACCTGTTCGCCGCGATCAGCCAGGGGCGGGTGTCCGTCGTGACCGACCGCATCGCGGAGTTCACCGAGGCAGGGCTACGCCTGGAGTCCGGCGCCGACACTCGAGGCAGACGTCGTCGTCACCGCCACCGGGCTGCAGCTGCTGGCCCTCGGCGGCATCCAACTCGCCGTCGACGGCCGCGCGGTCACACTCCCGGAGACCATGGCCTACAAGGGCATGATGCTCAGTGGCGTCCCGAACTTCGCCTTCACGGTCGGCTACACGAACGCGTCCTGGACGCTCAAGGCCGACCTCGTCAGCGAGTACATCGTCCGGCTGCTGCGGTATCTGGACACACACGGCTACGACCAGTGCGTGCCCATCAACGACGACCCCACCGTGACCGAGCAGCCGCTGCTCGACTTCGAGGCTGGCTACGTGCTGCGCTCCCTGGACGAGTTCCCCAAAGCCGGCTCGCGCCCCCCGTGGCAGCTCGGCATGAGCTACGCGCACGACCTGCGGAAGCTGCGGCGCGGAGCGATCGACGACGGCGCCATGCGGTTCTCTCGCCGACCCGTATCCCGCAAGGCCGTCCGCGACTCAGCGTTGAGTGCAGCGGTCGAGGCGGAGTTGACGCCGGACAGTCGGTAGTCCGATGTCGGTGTGGCGGACCACCGGGTGGCCCACGCCCGGTTGACCATGTAATCGGCACCGTTTGGGCGCCACTTCCGGACAGTCCGGTTCGGGGAGGGCGAAGCTGCCGGAGGGGTGACGAGCGTGCCGGCCAGCCCCTGCTTCTCGCCGGCCAGCCGGTCGTAACGAGTAGAAGACTTTCGGGGTTTTGGTGACACTCGCCGCGCCTTGTCCACGTCGGCTGAAAACCGGTTTCGTGGCGACGCCCGGTTCCCTACTGTCGCTACGGACCGAGGACTGACCGGAGAGGGGAGCTGGCCGTGCGCTACCGCACCGCTGTGATCGTTCCCCCGTCGCTGTCCGAGGTGATCCTGGTGTCTTCGTTGGTACCTGGCGCCGGCCGCGCGGCCGGCGCCGGATGCCCCTGACGACTCACGTTTCGTCCGGGTAATTCGCGCTGTCCTTTTTGGATCAACGTGAGAGGCCACAGGCCGTGCGTACCAACCTGCATACCATCGACCAGCTGACGCGCGTCCGCAACCTGGGCATCCTCGCCCACGTGGACGCCGGCAAGACCACCGTCACCGAGCGGATCCTGTACGTCACCGGCGCCACCTACAAGCGTGGCGAGGTGCACGACGGGACGACCGTCACCGACTTCGATCCACAGGAGCGCGACCGTGGGATCACCATCTTCGCCGCAGCGGTGAGCTGTACCTGGGACGACCACCGGATCAACCTGATCGACACCCCGGGCCACGTCGACTTCTCCGACGAGGTGGAGCGGTCGCTGCGCGTCCTCGACGGCGCGGTCGCGGTGTTCGACGGTGTCGCGGGCGTGGAACCGCAGAGCGAGTCGGTGTGGCGGCAGGCCGACCGGTACGGCGTACCGCGGATCGCGTTCGTCAACAAGCTCGACCGTGCCGGCGCCGACCTGGACACCGCGGTGACGTCGATCCGGGAACGGCTCGGCGTGACGCCGCTGGTGGTGCAGTGCCCGATCGGGACGGAGGACGGGTTCACGGGCGTCGTCGACCTGGTTCGCATGCGGTCGCTCGTCTGGACCGACGGCCAGTTGGAGGAGGGCCCGGTGCCGGGCACCCTGCGGGACGAGGCCGACCGTCGCCGTCGCGAGCTGGAGGAGGCGGTGGCCGAACTGCACCCGGGCGCGCTGGAGGAGTTCGCGCGGCGATCTCCGCCCCGACGCTGACCAGCGCACTGCGGGACCTGACCTGCTCCGGTGAGGGCGTCGTGGTGCTGTGCGGCTCGGCCTACCGCAACCGCGGTATCGAGCCGCTGCTGGACGCCGTCGTCGCCTACCTGCCGTCGCCGCTCGACGTGGCTACGGCCCCGGGCGCCGAGGGTAGTGCGGTGCGGGGTGCCCAGGCTGATCCGGCGGCGCCGTTCGCCGCGCTGGTGTTCAAGGTGAACGCGACCGCCACCGGACGGCTGACGTACGTCCGGGTGTACTCGGGAACGATCGAGAAGGGAGGGACCGTGCTGGACGCCGGCGCGCGGCGCACCGAGCGGATCGGCCGGATCCTGCGGGTCCAGGCCGACCGGCACACCGAGGTCGACCGGGCGGTCGCCGGCGACATCGTCGCGGTGGTCGGGGTGAAGGCCGCCCGTGCCGGCACGACCCTGTGCGCACCTGACGCGGCCGTGGTGCTCGAACCACCGCCGTGACGGACCCGGTGGTCTCGGTGGCGGTCGAGGCGCGCCGGGGCACGGACGCCGGCCGGCTGGCGTCGGCGCTGGCCAGGCTGGTCGAGGAGGATCCCTCGCTGGCCGTCCGGACCGACGCCGAGACCGGTCAGACCGTGCTGTCGGGCATGGGCGAACTGCACCTGGAGGTCGCGGTGGAGAAGATTCGCCGCGCGCACGAGCTGGAGGTGACCGTCGGCCGGCCGCAGGTGTCCTACCGGGAGACGGTCGTCCGAGGGGTGTCCGGGCTGCTGTACCGGCACGTCAAGCAGGACGGCGGCGCCGGCCAGTACGCCCACGTCGTGCTCGACGTGGAGCCGCTGGACGGTGACTTCGAGTTCCGCTCGACGGTCGTCGGCGGGCGGGTGCCGCGGGAGTACGTCCGGGCGGTGGAGGCCGGCTGCCGGGACGCGCTGGCCGACGGTCCGCTCGGCGGGCACCCGGTGACCGGCCTGCGGGTCACGCTGACCGACGGCGCCACCCATCCGAAGGACTCGTCGGAGATGGCGTTCCGGACGGCCGGTCGCCTCGCGCTGCGGGAGGCGCTGCGTGCCAGCGTCATGGCGCTGCTGGAACCGGTGGTCGAGGTCACGGTCACCGTGCCGCCGGACTCCGTCGGCACGGTGCTGGGCGACCTGGCGGCACGCCGCGGCCAGATCGCCGGGTCGGTCACCCGGGCCGGCGCCGTGGTCGTCACGGCGACCGTGCCGCTGGCCGAGCTGTTCGGCTACGCGACCCGGTTGCGCAGCCGGACCCAGGGCCGGGGCACGTTCAGCACCAGGCCCACGGGCTACCGCCGGGTTGATCGCTGACCCATCGTGAGCAGGGTCGGAGCGCCCGTTTCGTGCGTTCCGACCCTGTGGGTGCTCAGTACCAGGTGGTGATCCCGGCTGTCAGTGACCCTTCGAGCCGGAGCCGTTCTTCTTGTTCTTACCGCTGTCCCGTCCTGAGTTGTCGTCGTTGCCGTGCCCGCCGGGACCCTTGTCGGGTTGGGGACGGTCGGCGGCAGAGGTGGTGACCGCGGTGCCGGCCGGTCGCTCGGGGCCAGTGGCCGGCTCAGCCTGTTGGCCGGACGTGCCAGCCGGCGCCGTGACGCGGACGGTGGGGGATGGGCCGGGGCCGGGGACGTTGTTGGGTGTGGAGCCCGCGCCCGGCCAGGCGACAAGCGCCCCGGCCAGCGCGGCGGTGCCGCCGGCGAGCGACAGCCAGAGGCTGAGGCTGCGGCGCGGCGCGAGCCTGGTCTGGCGGCGGCTCGGGAGCGCGGTGACCGGCGCCATCGGTGCGGTCTCCTCGTCCGGACCGGCCGGCCGCAGGGCGCTGTCGCTCGGATCATCCCGCTTCATCCGGTCGGGGTCCGCGCAGGGCAACCCCGAACCGGTGCAGGCGTACTCGGGCCAGGCGAGCTGGGCTAGGTCCGAATCGAGGCTGGCGTCCTCGGCCGCCAAGGCCACGATGGTCGGGTCCAGCGCCTCAGCGCAGTGCAGCGCTGACGGGCGCGCGGCCGGATCGTCGGCGGTCATCGCGCTGAGCAGGCGGCCCAGCGGCGCCGGAAGACCGGCCGGTACCTGCGGCGAGCGGGAGAGCCGGGCAAGCGCGCTCTCGGTGGTGGTGCCCGCGTACTCGCGGCGCCCTGTCACGCACTCCAGCAGCACCAGGCCCAGCGTGTAGACGTCCGCCGCCGGCCGCACCTCATCGCCACGGACCTGCTCCGGGGCCATGTAGGCGGCGGTGCCGACAGTGAGCCCGGTCGCCGTCAGGTGAGCGCCGCCGTCGATGAGCCGTGAGATGCCGAAGTCCGTCAAGTAGACGTTGGCGCCGCCTTCGGCGATGTGGTCGCCGTCGATGAGCACGTTCCCTGGCTTGAGGTCGCGGTGGATGATGCCGCTGCTGTGCACGTGGGCGAGGACGGAGGCCAGCCGCGCTCCGAGCCGTACAGCCTGATCGAGCGGGAGTGGGCCGTGCGAGAGTCGCCCGCGCAGGGTGACCCCGTCGACGAGCTGGAGCACCATGAACGCCTGGTCGTCCTCGACGCCGATGTCGTACACGGTAACCAGGCCGGGGTGGTCGAGCCCGGCGAGCAGCCGCGCCTCTTCCTCGAAGCGTCGTTCGGCGGTGGCGTCGTTGTCCGGGCGGAACATCTTCACCGCGACCGGGCGGGTCAGCAGCGCGTCGAAGCCGCGGTACACGTCCGAGGAGCCTCCACCGCCGAGCCGGTCCTGAAGGACGTACCGCCCGGACGCCAGCACCCCACTGCCGGCGTCGCGCGTCGTCCCGTTCCGCACCGGTGTCTCCGTTCGCCGTCACCCTCGATGCCAGGACTGTTCCCCGTCGGGGCTAGGCGAAACCGGCCACCTGTAGGTCCGGTTGCCGGGCCTACATTGCGGGCGAGTGCGCTGCGCCTCACCCTGGGAGAGGGACGGCGCGGGATCCCGCCACTACGGACGCACCGAGGAATCTCATGATCACCGTCATTCTCGTACGGCACGCCGACATCGACCTGCCCCCGCGTTCCGCCGATCCGCCCCTGAACGCCGCCGGCCGCCGCCGCGCCGAGACGCTCGCCCACGTCATCGGGCCCGCAGGCGCGACATCGCTGTTCACCTCGACATTCCGGCGCACAATTCAGACCATGCAGCCGCTGGCGACCCAGGCGGGCCTCGTGCCCCAGCCGGTGCCCGCTCCGGACGTGTGGGCGCAGCAGGTGGTGGCCGGGGTGCTGGGTGAGGTGGTGGTGGTCGTGGGCCACAGCAACACCGTCCCGGAGATGCTTGAGGCGCTCGGCGTCACGTCGCCGGCCCGATAGGCGAACGCGAATTCGACAACCTCTTCGTGGCGGCGGTCGCCGGCCCAGGCAACGCGCACGTCGCTCATCTCAAATATGGGAAACCACCCCCGAGACTCCCCACCTGAGGGCTGGCGGACACAGCCGGCCTCCGTGCGTCGACATGCGACAGTGGTACGGGAACCGTCTCGTGGACCCGCCACGGGCGAGCCCGCACAGACACGGGGGTGTGTGGTGCCGAATCGTGCGGTGTTACGAGTCTTGTCTGCGGCATTGAGCGCGCTGGTCATCGTCCCAGCCGCGCCGGCCGTGGCCGCGGCGCCAGCAAGGACCATCCGGGTCAGCGTCGCGAACGACGGCAGTGAGGGGAACGGCCGCACCGATTCGGTGTTCGCGATCTCGGCGGGCGGCCGGTACGTGGCGTTCGCCTCCGCGGCGAGCAACCTGGTGCCCGAGGATGACCACAGCAGCCCGGACGTGTTCCTCCGCGACCTCCGCTCCGGGACGACGACGCTGGTCAGCGTCGGTGCCGGCGGCACGCGTGCGAACGACTACAGCGACCGGCCGTCGATCTCGGCGGACGGCCGCTACGTGGCGTTCATCTCCCGCGCCACCAACCTCGTTCCGGGAGACACCAACGGCGTCTCCGACGTGTTCGTGTACGACCGGCAGGCGCGCCGCACCGTCCGGGTGAGCGTGGGCGCCGACGGCGCGCAGGCGAACGGCGACCTCACCTGGCCGGAGGCCCCCGTGATCTCCGGGGACGGGCGGCACGTCGCGTTCGCCTCCGACGCCTCGAACCTCGTGACCGGCGACAGCAACGGCAACGGCGACCTGTTCGTGCGTGACTGGCGGGCCGCGCGCACCACCCGTGTCAGCGTCTCCACGACGGGTGCGCAGAGCGACCACTACAGCCGGGAGGCGGCGATCTCGCACGACGGCCGGTACGTGGCCTGGGTCTCCGCCTCGTCCCAGCTGGATCCGGACGACCGCAACGGCTTCGACGACGTGTTCCTGCGCGACCGCGTCGCCGGTAACACCACGCGGATCAGCCGGCCCGCGAGCGGCGGCGAGCCGAACAACACCAGCTACGAACCGGCGCTGTCGCCGAACGGGAGGTTCGTCACGTTCAACTCGAACGCGTCCAACCTGACACCCGGAGACACGAACGACGACAGCGACGTCTTCGTGTACGACCGGGCGGCGAGGACGACGGAGCTGGTGAGCCTGTCCAGCGCCGGTGTCCAGGGCAACTACGCAAGCTGGAAGCCGGCCATCTCCGCGGACGGTCGGTTCGTCGCGTTCAATTCGGGCGCGTCGAATCTGGTCCCCGGTGACGCCAACGGCCGGTTGGACGTGTTCGTCCGCGACCGGAAGGCCAGGACGACCGCCCTGGTGAGCCTCGCAGCGGACGGGACGCAGGGCGACGCGCTGAGCCGGTCCCCGTCGATCAGCCGCGACGGGCGCCAGGTGGTGTTCCAGTCGGAGGCTACGAACCTGGTCAGCGGCGACACGAACAACGCCGCGGACCTGTTCCTGCGCCGCCTCCCGTAATCGACACCCGGTCCGAACCGGACTTTTCGGGAAGACGTGCCTACACTCGGCACGACTGCCCTAGTTTGTCCCGCAAGTCCGGTCGTGGTGAGCGGGATCCACGACCGAGAGTGCCGACGACCTGCCGCTTCCGTGATTGCGCAGGGGTGCGGCGGGTACGACGAAAGAGTCACTGATCGAGACCTACGCCCTCTCGCTCGAGGGAGATAGGGCAGTTCTCCATGGATCCCCACGTAACACCGACCGCGGCGGCAGCAGCGGAAGCGGCTGCCGAGCCGCTGGATAACCGGCCGGAAGTACACAATCCCGGCGTCGATGAGCAGGTGGCCGAGACGGGCGCCTGTGGTCAGGTGCACCTGCCTACCGGACGTACCTGCACCCGGGAACATCGCCACGAGGGCTCGTGCGACTTCGTCCCGCGTGACCAGGTGCCGGACTCTGTCGCCGAGCATCGCGCTGCGAACGGTTGGTGATCGCATCAACCGTCGATGGTGAGGCCGTGGACCATCGCGGTAGCCCCGTCGAACACCTGGCAGCACCACGAACCCGCCACGAACACCAGGGGCCGTGGGCCGTTCGGCGTGCGCACGCCTGCCGGGGAAACGGACTGTCGGGGCAGTGGTCCTGAAACCGGGCGCCTGATGCCGCCATTTCCCCGACAGTTGCCTGGGTCGCGGCGCTCGCTGGCGGCTCTCAACGGGCACGCCAGGTGTCCATATTGGATTAGTCGGGGAAGGTAACGCTACGATCCGCGACGTAGGGTTACCTTCCCAGGTTAGTCGACAATGGACGGTCTCATCGGACGCTAGCGGCCGGTACAGCATTCACGCCGTCAGGGGAGAAACCCAACTCTCGGGACGATTGGCCTGAAACCGGGCCGCCAAACCCCGACCATTCATCGACACCGATGGCCTAGGCCATCGGCATTGAGTCAGACTCCACCGCGAATCCGCGGCGGCGTGTTACCGGCCGGGGTGGAGTTCAGTGCGCGCCTTCCAATTCTCGTCGAGGATCGCGTACACGAGCTGGTCGCTCCACTCGCCCTTGAAGATCTCGTCGTGTACGAAATGCGCCTCGCGTCGCATGCCGAGCTTCTCCAGGACCCGCGCCGAGCCGGTGTTCCGGGCGTCCAGGCGGCCGATGATGCGGTGCAGGCCGAGGTTGGCGAACCCGAGCCAGAGCACCACCTCGGCGGCCTCGGTGGCGAATCCCTTGCCGTGGTAGTCAGGGTGGAGCAGGAACCCGATCTCGCCCTGGCGGTGTTCGTGGCTCAGCCATGTGAGGCTGACCTCGCCGATCACCCGGTCGACCTGCGGCCAGGCCACAGCTAGCGAGAGACGCTGTCCTTCGTCATCGAGCGTCGACTCGCCGATCTTCCGGTCGAGAACCTCCCGCGCCTGTGCCGCGTCGCGCGGCTCCCAGTAGAGGTAGCGGGTCACGTCCAGGCGGGAGTGGATCGCGTACAGGTCCTCGAAATCGTCGGCGGAGTAGGGCCGCAGCACCAGCCGTGGCGTCCGCAAGGGGTAGTCGGGACGTAACACCGGCCGATCGTACGCCGCAACTGGGCCGTTATCGGCGCGATGCCGACCGGCTCCGCCGGCCCACAGCTTTGCGGCCGATGGCCCGGCTCCTCGCAGCTGCGGCCGCAACGCACCCGTCGTTCAACCGGGCGCTACTGCCGTGTCTGCAGCGCACGTCGCGGGTCGAACGTCAGCGCCGATGTCGACGAATGGCCGTAGCGCCTATGGAGTAGGCCGAGGCCGCGTAGTGTTGTCCACAGATCTTCGGATCGTCCCGATCCCTTGGCCGGCTGCCACGGGGTGATGTAGATGAGCGGCGAGCCCGGGGCCGTACGCAGCAGGTCGATCGCCCGAGCGCTGGACGACCTCGACCGGGTGCGGGGTCTGGCTGCGACGGCGGAGCGGCCCGACCTGGTGGACCGGCTCGACGACGCGGCCGGGCGACTGCGCGCCGAAGACGTGCCGGTCGCGGTCGTGGGCGAGTTCAAGCAGGGCAAGAGCACCCTGGTCAACGCCCTGCTGCGCACGGACGTCTGCCCGGTCGACGCAGACGTCGTGACGGCAGTGCCGACGATCGTCCGGTACGGCGTGCCGGCGTCTGTCGTCGCCTACCTGGCGGGCGACCGACGCGCCGGTGCACCGTGCCCTTCGAGCGGCTGCGCGAGTACGTGACCGAGCGCAGCGGAGCCGGCCCGCCGGTACGGAGCGTCGAGGTACGCCTGACCGCCGCCTGCTCCGCAGTGGCCTGTCCTTCGTCGACACTCCCGGCGTCGGCGGGCTGGACTCCGCGCACGGCAACCTCACGCTCGGCGCGCTGCCGCTGGCGAGCGCCGCGCTGTTCGTCACCGACGCCGCGCAGGAGCTCACCGCCACCGAACTGGATTTCCTGGTCCGCACCGTGGAGCGGTGTCCCCGGGTCGTCTGCGTGGTGACGAAGACCGACCTGCACGGCGAGTGGCGACGGATCGTCGACCTCAACCACGGCCACCTCTCGCGCGCCGGACTGTCGCTGCCGGTCGTGGCGGTCTCGTCGTTCCTGCGGATGCGCGCGGGTGCGCGGGACAGCACGGCGCTCAACGACGAGTCCGGGCTTCCCGCTGCTGCTCGACATGCTCCGGCGCGGCGTCCTCGCCGGCGCGGACGCGGCCGCCGTCCAGACCACGCGCGCAGGACGTCTCGCTTCGTGATCGCCCAGCTCCGGGAGCAGGTCGGCGCCGAGCGGGCGGCGGTCCAGAATCCCGACGAGGGCGGAGCGCTGGCCGACGGGTTGGCGGAGAAGGCGCGGCGGAGCCAGAACCTGGCCAGCGGTTCGGCGTCGTGGCAGACCGTGCTCACCGACGGCATCCAGGACCTCACCACCGACGTCGACCACGACCTGCGCGAGCGGCTGCGGGCGATGCTCCGCCGCGGCGAGGCGCTGCTCGACGCCGGGGATCCGAAGGACAACTGGCGGGACTTCGAGGCCTGGGCCGCGCGCGAGGCCACCGGCGCCGCGGTGGACAACCTGTTCGCCCTGGTCGCCCGCACCGAGGAGCTCGCCCGCGACGTCGCGGAACGGTTCGACCTGGAGTACGCAAGCCTCGACCTGGACCTGCCCGCACCGGCCGCGTCGCTGGCCAAGGTGGGCGGCCTCGACGTGCGGTTCGACCGATCGGCCATGCGGCAGTTCCTCGGCGTCGTTCACCGCGGCCCGCGTGGTCACCTACGGGGGAGTGGTCCTCGTCGGCGCGTTCGGCGGCCTGCTCGGGCTGACCATCGCCGCGCCGGTCGGCCTGGCTGTGGGCATGACCGTGGGCCGCAAGCTGATGCGGGACGAGCGGGAGCGGCAGGTGGAGTACCGGCGCCAGCAGGCCAAGCAGGAGCTGCGCCGCTACGTCGACGAGGTCGCGTTCATCGTCGGCAAGGATTCCCGCGACGCGGTACGGAGGACCCAGCGGTTCCTGCGCGACGAGTTCACCGCCCGCGCGGCCCTGGCAGAGCGGTCGTCCGCGCAGGCACTGGCCGCCGTCCGGCAGGCCGCGCAGAGCCCCGAGGACGAGCGGGCAGCGCGGGGCCGGGAGCTTGAGGAACAGTGGCGCGACCTGGACCAGCTGGCGGGCCGGATCGGCGCGGCTCGGCCGGCCACACGGGCGGTGCGCCCGTCATGAGTGACCAGCTGCTGTCCCGGGTGCAGGCGCTGCTGACCCGCGCACAGCACGAGCTCACCGAGCCGGCCGCGCGCGACGTCGCGGCGGCAGCGCTCAGCCGGCTCGACGAGCCACTGCGGGTGGCGATCGCGGGCAAGGTCAAGGCCGGCAAGTCGACGCTGCTCAACGCGATGGTCGGGGAGGAGCTGGCGCCGACCGACGCCGGCGAGTGCACCCGCATCGTCACCTGGTACCGGGACGGCCCGGCGTACCGGGTCCTCCTGCACCTCGCCGACGGCCCACCGCAGGAGCGCCCCTTCGACCGCGTGGCGAGCGCGCTCAGGATCGACCTCGGGCGCCCGGCCGACGAGGTGGACCACCTTGAGGTGGAGGTGCCCAGCCGGCGGCTGCGGGAACACACCCTGATCGATACGCCCGGCCTCGCCTCGATCTCGGACGACGTGTCGCTCCGGACGCTGTCGTTCCTGGAGGCGGACTCCGAGCGGGCGGCGGAGGCCGACGCTGTCATCTACCTGCTGCGCCACATGCACGGGAGCGACCTGCGCTTCCTGGAGGCGTTCCACGGCGACGAGTTGGCGCGCGGATCGCCGATCAACGCGGTGGGGGTGCTGTCCCGAGCCGACGAGATCGGCGGCTGCCGGCTGGACGCGATGGACGAGGCGGGCAGGGTCGCCGCCCGCTACCACGCGGACGAGCGGCTCCGCCGGCTCTGCCCGATCGTGGTGCCGGTCGCCGGGCTGCTGGGCGCGGCCGGGGCGACGCTCCGCGAGGAGGAGTTCCGGCAGCTGGCGACGATCGCCGCCGCCCCACTCGGCGACGTGGTCGAGCTCCTTCTCACCGCTGACCGGTTCGCCGCCGCGCCCACGTCGATCCCGGTCGCCGAGCCGGCGCGACGGCAGGTGCTGGCTCGGCTCGGCCTCTTCGGTGTACGGCTCGGCGTGCAGCTGATCCGCGACGGCACCGTGCACACCGCCGACGACCTGGCCCGGGAGCTGACCGCCCGCAGCGGTCTGGACCGGCTACGCGAGATCCTCGGCGCGCAGTTCGTCGGCCGCAGTCGCGGTGCTGAAGGCGCGGTCCGCGCTGGCCGCGCTCGACGCGACGCTACGGTCCCGCCCGGACGAGGTCGCCCGCGAGCTGGCCGCGGAGGCCGAGGAGATCCGGGCGAGCGCCCATGAGTTCGTGGAGATCCGCCTGCTGCATCTGCTGCGTTCCGGACGGCTGCCGGGGCGGCCGGAACAGCTGGCCGAGATGGAGCGGCTCCTCGGCGGCGCGGGCGCCGATCCTGCCGTACGGCTCGGGCTGGCCCCCGACACCGGCCCCGAGCGGCTGGCCGCGCGCCGCCGAGGAGGCGCTGGCCCGCTGGCAGCGCGTCACCGAGCACCCGCTCTCGGCCCGGGATCTCCGCACAGCGGCCCGCGCGGCGGCCAGAAGCTGCGAGGGCATCCTCGCGGCCCTGCGGCAGCCCGAGACAGTCTCGGATGGCGAGGGCTCCCCGGCTCTCTAGCGCCCCGCCCGGCCCGCCCCGAACCGGACTGTTCCGGAAGCGGCGCCCAAACTGGACGGCCGATGCAGCCATTTCCCCGACAGTTCGCAGGTCCCTCCTAAGCTCAGGGGGCTTTGCGTTCGAGTAGAGCCAGGGTGAATCCGAACGGGTGCCAGACTCCGGTGACGGCGTAGCTGCGCAGCGGGCCGTCCTTCTCCGCGCCTACGCCGGCGAGCGGATCCTGGAGATCAGCCGACCGGACGAGCCACATCCGCCGAGCATCGCCAAGGCACCCGGCCACATCCGGGCACTCGTCGGTGAAGACCGAACCCCCGGTGCGCACGGGGCGTCGGGCCAGCAGATCCTTCGGGCGTTGCGCCGCCGGTACATAGCGGGCGACCGCGTCCCGGCCCACCAGCGCCTCGCCCGGCCAGGAGCCGTAGACGACTCCGTCGCCCGGCTTGGCCATGCTGGTGAGCAGCGTGGCGAGTTCGCGCGCGTCCTGGCCGTGGCCGCCCGGGGTCCGCATTCCCTAGCTGGGCCGGGATGCCGAGCACGGCGATCAGCGCGACCGCCACCGCAGCCCGCGAAAGCGAGGTCCGGGCGAGCGTGGTGGCGACCAGGAGTGCCCAGGCAGGAAGGGTGAACACGACGTACCGGGGCGTCCACAATGGAATGATCCAGCCGAGGCCGAAGACGATCGCGGTAGGGACCAGCGCCCACGAGGCGTACACCACCTCCGGGTACCGCAGGGACACCGCGAGCAAGGCCAGCCCGAACATCACGCCGGCGAGCGCGGTCGCCCCGACGAACGTGTCCATCGGGTACAACTCCAGCTGTTCCAGCCCCGCGATCGGTATCCACGAGATCTGAATCCTCTGGCCGTAGCCCACCCAGAGCAGTGGCAGCGCCGGCGCGGCGCCGGCGAGCGCCGCCGCCGCCCAGCGGGGCAGCAACGGTGGCCGCACGGCGAGGACCGCGCAACCGTGCGCCGCCAGCAGCGCGAGGGCGATCGGATGGAGCAGGCCGACCAGGGCCACCGCGCCGGCGTAGGCAGCGAGCCGCCGGAAGTCGGGACGGTCGAGGACGCGGGTCAGCAGCAGCGTGGCGAGGACCGCGGCGAACAGCGTCAGCGCATACGGCCTGGCCTCCTGCCCGTACCGCGAGGTGGTGGGCAGTACGGCGAAGATCAGCCCGGCCAGCAGGCCGCATCGCGCGCCGGCCAGCCGCGTGCCCAACGCCGCCACCAGCGCAGCGGCGCCGGACATGGCGAGCAGCGACGGAAGGCGAAGCGCCACGTCGGAGCTGCCCGCGAGCGCCACCCAGCCGCGCATCAGCACGTAGTAGGGCGCGAGAACCCCGTCGAACTCCCTGAGCAGCGCCACCATCTCCGACCACGGCACAGTGACCATGCCCCAGGTGGCCAACTCGTCCGCCCAGAGCGAGGGGGAGCGGAGTCCGATCATGCACAGGATCGCGGTCGTCAGGGCAGAGCTCATCCAGGCGAGATGACCCAGGAGGCGCTCGTGACCGGCGTGAGGGCCGGCGACCGGCGGCTCGGTCTCCGGCCCAGGCGTTGCTCGCGGTGCGGGGGGCTCCTCATCGGCGTGCCCGCTCACGCTGCCGCGCTGGCTCGTTCTTCCGGTCATGCCGGCAGCTTGAGGGCGTACATCCGGCCGTCGTCGCTGCCGATGTAGACCACGCCGTCGGCGACCCGGGGCGAGGCGCCCACGATGCCGTTGGTGAGGAAGTCCCAGCGTTTGGCTCCGGTGGCGGCGTCCAGGGCGTAGACACGCGCGGCGTGGCTACCGACGTAGACCACACCGTCGGCCACCGCGGGCGAGGAGAAGACGAACTTGCGCTCGTCCACGCCGAACCGCCAGCGTTCACCGCCGGTGCGGGCGTCGACGGCGTAGACGGACCCGTCGAAGCTGCCCACGTAGACGGTCCCCCCGGCGACGACCGGTGACGAGGAGACGAGACCGTTGGTCGAGAAGCTCCAGCGCACCACGCCCGTGCGTGCCTCCAGCGAGTACAGGCGCCGGTTGTTGCTGCCGACGAACACGGTGCCGTCGACCACCGTGGGGGAGGAGAACACCTCGCCGATGGCGGTGGACCAGCGTTGGCGGCCCGTGATGGCGTCCACCGCGTACAGGTGGCCGTCCTGGCTGCCGACGTACACGAGACCGTCGGCGACTGCGGGCGTCGGCCACATCGACCCACCCGTCGGGAAGCGCCACAGCTGCCGCCCGGTCAGGTCGAACGCGTACAGCGCCTTGTCGTTGCTGCTGATGTAGAGAGTCCCGTTGGCGATCGTCGGCGACGCCATGATCCCCACCCCGGCCTTGGCCCGCCAGCGCAGGTCGCCGCGGTCGGCGCCGAGAGCGTAGACGAACCCTTCCGTGTTGGCGGTGTACACGACCCCGTCGAGCACCTGGGGTGAGGACATGACGTTGCGTCCTGTGGCGTACTTCCAGAGGATGCGCCCGTCGTTCCGGTCCAGGGCGTAGACGGTGCCGTTCTGACTCCCGAAGTAGAGCGCGCCCCCGACCAGCGCGGCCCTGCCCGCGATCGGGCGGCCGGTGTCGAACGACCACAGCTGGCTCGGCTGCCGCGCCCCGCCCGAGCCCGCGCGATCCGTACGCTCGCCGCCGTCCGGGCTCCGCGGCCACACCAGAACCGCGGCCACCACCACTGCGGCCAGGGCCAGCATCGCGGCCGCGCCCAGATACCAGCGGCGCTTCAGCCAGGACGCTCGCCCGCCTGGGCGTTGCGGCTCGGCCTGGGCCGCCTGCGCGGGTTCGGCGGCGGGCGCGACAGCATGTTCGGGCGGTGCGGTGGGGCCTGCCGCGTCGCCGGTCTCCGGGACGGGCACCGGCGCGGGCACGGCCTCAGGCACCGGCGCGGCCGGCCCGGTCACGCGGGCCGCGCCGAGGGCGATGCTGTGCTCGGGGTGGGGGTCGAGAACGACCGGCCGGTCGATCTCCGCCGTCACGAGCTGGGCGACGAGCGGGATACGTGACGAGCCTCCGGCGAGCAGTACCGACCTCAACTGTGAGGGGGTGACACCCGCCGAGCGCAGGGCGCGTCGCATCGCGGACACCGTCTCCGCCAGCGCCGGGCCGATCATCGCCTCGAACTCCGACCGGTTGAGCCGCACGCGCGTGTGCAGGCCCGGCAGCGCCACCGGGATCATCACCTCGGTGTCGTAGGACAGCGACTCCTTCGCCTCCACGCAGTCGCGCCGCAGCCGCGCCAGGGCGGCGGTCACCTCCTCGTCGTCCGGGTCGAGCCGGCCGGCGGCGTCCCCGAGGGTGGCGATCACGTGGCCGAAGACGGCCTCGTCGAAGTCGATGCCGCCGAGCTGCTCGATACCCTCGGGCTGGCCCAGCAGTTCGAAGCCGTCGGCCGTCTTGCGCAGCACGGCGGCGTCGAAGGTTCCGCCGCCGAGGTCGTACACCGCCACTATCTCGCCGGGCTGGACCCGCTCACCGGCCGCGTACTGGACCGCCGCCGCCTCGGGCTCGGTCCGGAGCACCACGTCCTCGAGGTCGGCCATCCGCACGGACTGTTCGAGCAGTTCGCGCTTGTACGGTCCCCAGTTGGCCGGATGAGTGACGGTGACCGCGACAGGCACCGCCTCCTGGTGCTTGCTGACCGTGGCGAGTACCTCTTCGAGCAGGCGGGCCATCAACGCGTGCGCGGAGAACGGCGATCCGCCGACGAGGATCGGCACGGGATCCCCGACCCGGCGCTTGAACTCCCGGGCCAGCCGCCCCGGCTCGGTCGTGCCGCGCCGCTCGGCGGCCTCGCCGATGAGTATCTCGCCGTCGGCGCGGACGAAGACCAGCGACGGGATCTCGTGGCGGCGGCTGCCCAGCCGGGCGACCTCTACGTGCCCGTTGACGCGCAGCGCGGCAGCGGTGTGTGTGGTGCCGAGATCGACACCGAGTCCGTACGTCACGGACCCTCCCGCGGTCGGCCGGATCCTGTCCATTCGAAATCTACGGCGGCGGGCGCTGCGTTGATATAGGCGGACGGGCGTCCAGAGGTGCAATACGTGTCGGGGGACGCCAGTACGGATCGGCCAGCGTGCGGCCGAGCGCCTGCTCGCCGCGCTTGCCGAGGCGGAAATCGACGGTGGGGCTGTGCCGGTTGCTGAACCACACGACAGCGCGAACTCGCGGGTAGTACCGGCGCACGTGGTTCATGGTCTCGGTGACCCACCGCGCGTGGTCTCCACCGCGCTGCGCCGTCGCGATCTCGCTGATCATCAGCGGACGGTTGAAGGCGCACAGTCGCTGGTAGTCGCCTTGGAAGACGGTGGCTGCGCTGGTCCACGTGCTCCACGATTGGGTGTTGCCCCAGTTCATCCCGCTGAAGCCCACCCAGTCGACGTACGCGTCACCCGGGTAATACGCAGTGGGCGGATGGCGGAGATTGGTGAACCCCCATTCGGTGTTGAGCGACCAGACCCAGCTGACGTTGGTGGCGCCGGCGCGGCGGAACACGTCGTGGACGTGGCGCCAGGCCTGGACGAAGCCGGCGGGCGTGTTCCCGTTGGCACCGATGGACCACGGATACCACCAGCCGTTCATCTCGTGCATGAACTTGATCAGGACCGGCCGCCGGTACGCCGCCAGCCCTCGTGCCCACTCCTTGATGTACGCGTCGTACCGTCCCGAGCCGATGGCGGCGACGCTCGCCCCCTTCTGCTCCGGGTCGGGGCCGCCGTCCGACCTCCTCTTCCAGGGTTCCCACACGATCATCGGAACCGCCCCCGCCCTGTCCACGGCGTCGAGCCAGTCGCGGCGCAGCCGGACCTCGTTGCTGCGCCACTGCTGGAACCACTGGATGATGTGCACCTTCCCGCGCGTCTGTCGTGCTGCGGCGGTGGGTGGGCCGAGCTGCCCGCTGCTGGTGACGCCGAAATAGGCTCCGGACGCGGGCGGGAGCAGGCGGCGCGGGCCAGGCGGCCGAGGCTGCGGCGGATCGGTCCCGCGCACGACGAAGGTCCCCGGCACCACGGGTGTGTCCGCCCACAGCGCAGGTGTGGGTGCCACCGTCATTGCGGGTACTGAGGCGAGTGCCGCGACAGTCGCGATCGCCGTCCGCAGGCCGACCCGCAGGCCCGCGGAGCCGTGCGGCCGCCACGTCACGGCGGCGACCGGCCCGGCCAGGAGGAGAGCGAGGACCGCCACCCAGAAGAGCGCGATCGCCGATACCGGCGGCCCGTCGCCGCGCAGGAGGTGGACGAGGCCCAGCACCAACCCGCCGAGCAGTGCCGAAGGCGCGAGCAGGTGCCGCGAGAACCGCCGTTCGCGGTGCTTGCGGGAGGTACTGCGCGACGGTCTCCTCCCCGCCAGCACGCGCATCGTCGCCGCGGCGAACGTCGGCGCGGTGAACAGCAGGACCTGCACTGCCCGTACCGCGGCGGCCACGCCTCGCTGCGCGAGGATGAGGAAGGCGAAGATGCCGAGCATGTACGGGACCGCATGGACCAGATAGGCCCCCTGATCAGGGGCGTTGACCAGGGACAGCCGCGCGAAGGCATAGCCGAGCGCGGCGCCGACGAACGCCAGTTGCTGCCAGCCGATGAAGTAGGAACACGCCGTCTGGGTGTAGTGCAGCCGGTGTGACCAGCGCAGGCCGCGCCGGAACAGCGGGCTGTCGCGGAACAGCAGGCGAAGGGTGTCCATCGCCCAGCGCTGGCGTTGCGCCAGGTACCCCGCGGCGGTCTCGGGCGTCATGCCCGTCGTCACCGGCCGCGGGTGGTAGACGCTTGTCCAGCCGGCAGCGTGCAGCCGGTACGACGTGTGAAGGTCCTCCACGAAGTTCCACTCGCTGAAGCCGCCGATGGAGGTGAGGGCGCCCCGCCGGTACACCGTGGCGTTGCCGCAGGAGATAGGGCAGCCGGACGTGTCCTTCGCCGGCTGGATGACGGTGTAGAAGAACGGCTCCCGGCTGTTCAGGACGTCCCGCTTGGCGAGCCGGAACCGCTGGTAGGTGCAGACGAAGGCGACCTGGGGGTCGGCGAGGTAGCCGAGCGTCTCCTCGGCGAGGTCCGGTACGGCGACGTGGTCGGCGTCGATCGTCACGATGAACTCGCCGCTCGTCCGGCCGAGGGCGTGGTTCAGGTTGGCCGCCTTGCCTGCGGCGCCGTTCGTGCGGGTGAAGCAGCGCACGTCGAGGCGGCGCGCCAGACTGCTCGATCTCCCGCCAGTCCGGCCTGCCCACCATGTGACCGTCGTTGAGCACGTACGTCCGGTGCGGGTACCGGATCTCCTGCGCGGCGAGCAGCGTGCGCTCGACCATCTCCACCGGCTCGTCGGAGACCGTGACGAAGACATCGAGGGTGCCGGCCGGAGGGCCGGGCGGATGTTCACGCCAGCGAGTCACCAGGGGAAGGGCCGCCGCGGTGCTGAACTGGAACCACGCGAGCGCCTCCACGACGAGGAACGCCACCCCCAGCGCACCGGTGCCGTCGAGGGTGCCGAGCCGCCACCACAGGTACCAGCCGCCGAGGACGACCGCGGCGACTCCGGTGCACCGCAGCAGGCAGCGGGTGAGCCGCCCAGGTGGGCGTACCCATCCGGCTTCGCCGTTCGACGCCTCCTCCGCCGCTGCGCGTGCCTTCGTCATCTCGCCACTTCTCCTTCGCGGGTGCGTCGGCACGGGACTGCGTCGCTACGGGATCACGTCACATTTCGGGGCGACCATGCGGTACTGGTCGCAGTAGGCGCGGGTTTCCGCGATGGAGGAGAAGCCGTCCTGGAGCAGCACCCAGAGGCCTCCCTGACCGTCTGCCACCACCTCTGTGGCGGTGCTGTCCACCAGCCGGACGGGCATTCCCGCCGCGGTGAGTCGAGCGAGGGTGGCCTCGGCTGCGGGCCGACCGGCGGGACCGTCCTGACGGGGGAAGACGTCTACCAGCGCGTACGGTCGCTGTACGTCCACACTGGGTGCCGTGGTCTTCGGTGGCGCCGTGCGCTGGCGGCCGGGCAGGTCGATGAGCCCGCCCAGCACCACGGCGCCCGCCGCCACCAGGACGAGCAGCGTCACGGTCAGCACCGCCGCGGGTGCCCGACCGAGCCTGGGTCCCGCGGTGCCCGTGCCCTCCACAGTAGCCAGTGGCCGCGCGTCCTCGGTCGCTGCGGCATCCCGGCACGAGACCGACACCGCGTACGGCATGTCCGACCCCACCAGGTGGATCCGCGGACGGACGCGGACCTGCACGGTCACGGTCTCTCCTCTGGGGACGTCCACAACGACCGGATCCACAGTGACCTGACCGCCGGACGGCTCGATGGTGGGCTCCAGCCGGAGGGTGAGGGGGCTGTCCCCGCGGTTGCTCAGCCGCAGCCGGTACCGGGCCGGCCGGCCGTCGGGCGGTTCGCGCGTCAGCACGGCGCCGAGCCGCTCCGGCGCGGCGACGGTGAGCAGGCCGGTCGCCCGCCCGGCCATGACGCCGTACCGGACGTCCTCGGCCTGCACGGTGAACGGTTGCAGGGTCGGCGACGGGAGGACGTTGCTGGGCGGCCGGAAGACCACGTCGAGCGCTGTGCAGTCGCCCGGCGCCAGCTCGACGAGCGGCGGATCCGTGTGTGACCAGGCGCCGGCGCGACTCCGGGCGACGCTCAGGCGTAACGAGATCGAGGCGGTGGATCGGTTGCAGACCTCGATGCGGACCCTGGTCTCCTCGCCCGGGGCGAGGGCGACGGGTGTCTGCGGGACCGCGATCTCCACGTCCATCGGCGGCTCCTGTCCCCGTGGTGTCGCGTCAGGTCATGGGCGTGGCGTGGTGGATGTCCTGCTGGAGCGGGTCGTTCGTCGCCTGCAGCGGTGTGGATCGGGGGTCCAGCGGGTTGGCGCGCGCATGGAGTTCGAGGGCGTCCCCGAATCCGTCGGCGTCGCTGTCGGCCAGCTTCCAGTCGAAGCCGAGCGTCTGCTCCAGCAGGTCGTCGAGGCCGTCCTTGTCGGTGTCGGCCTGGTTGACGGCGAAGCTGCCGTCCAGGTGGCCGTCGGCGTCGCTGTCCGGAGACGTGGGGTCCAGGCCGCGGGCGAGCTCGAACGCGTCGTTGAGCCGGTCGCCGTCGCTGTCGGCACGGCGGGGGTCGGTCCGGGTCGTCACGAGTTCGTAGCTGTCCGAGAGGTTGTCCCCGTCGGTGTCCGCGCGCAACGGATCGAGACCGAGCCGGCGCTCCAGCGCGTCGGTGAGGGAGTCCTGGTCGGAGTCCGGGCCGCCGAGCGGCGGCGGCGCGGCGGGTACTGGATCCGGCTGTTCGGCCACCGGCCTGGCCGTGGGCGGCAGGTCGACCGTGGGGGGCGGCGTGGCGGTGCCGTCGGAGATGCCGGGAATCAGCGCTGCGTATCGGAAGCGTTTACCGGCGGTGAACTCGCCGATGTCGGCATCGCTATTCATCGCCTCTATCGTCTTGCCATTGCCGGCGCTGATCGCGACGTGTCCCTCCGGGTGTCGCGGCCCGCCGACTTCGGGCTCGCGAGTCGAAATAGAAGAGCAGTGCGCCCGGGGTGTTCTTGGCCTGCTCCACGGGCACCACCAGGCCGCGGGCCTTCAGATGTTGAAACTGCGCCGTGGCGCCGTCGGGGATCGTGACGCCGGCCTGGTGCGCCGCCCACTGGGTCAGTTCTGAGCAGTCGAATGCCTTCGGATCCGGATTGTCGAGCCTGGCCTCCGCGCCGAAGATGTAGGGATCACCAATTTGGTCGCGCGCCACGTCGAGGAATCGTTCGAGCGCGGCATTGCCCTGCGGCCGCCCCGTCGCCGGAGGGGGTGTGCCTGTGCCCGTACCGTCGCTGGCGGAGAGCGGGTGACCGTAACCCTGCGTACCGGTCCACACCCCGTGGCCGCGCCCGTCGCCGTAGGCGACGGCGGCGTCCTGCGCCTCGTCCCGGTAGCGGAGATACCGGGCGGCGCTGCGGCCGTGCGTGACGGTCCACGGCGAGATGTCGGCGCCGCCGCCGGACACCGCGTAGGCCGCCCGCGCGTTCTGCAAGGGGTCGTAGAGGTCGTACTGCTGGGCCAGGCCTGGATGCGCGCGGGCGTTGATCTGCCAGAGTCCTCGCGAGTCCTCGCCGTAGGGGTTGTGGGCACGGCTGTTGCCCCCCGACTCCGCAAGCGCGATCGCCGTCATCGTGGCGGCCTCGTCGGGCGTGAACCCGGCTCGCCGAGCGAACCCGTAGATCTGTTCCGCCGAATACCGGGGCATGCGAGCAGACGTAGAACCGAAAGTAGCCGCTGAAAAGAGAGGTCGCATTCCCCGGAAAGAATGTTGAACAGCAGTGGCACAAACCGACCGCTCGATCCGTTCCGGGGAGCAACGTTTCACGGGACCATGAAAGCCACAGTTGACGCATTACTCGTCGCCAATGCCGACCGTATCACCGCCTGCCGGGAGAAGTATTGTCTTCCCACCTGGTGGAGCAGCATGATGTTCCTGGGTCAACCAGTAATTCTTCCTGGGGGTGGTGCTGGTGCACCCGCAGGGGACGCCGTCGGTGTGGATCGACGACAGCCACGCGATCGTCCGTCGAGGAATGTCCGCCTGCCTCCAGCAAGCCGGTTTCGTCGTGCGCGGGGAGAGTTCGGCGCTGACCCCCACACCGGTGCTCGCCGGGCTGGACGTCCTGGTCTTCGAGTCGGAGGGGACCGCTCTGCGGCGCGCGGTGCGTCTCGCCGACGGCTGGCCGACCAGGCTTGTCGCCACGATCCGGGCCGCCAACGAGCAGCAGGTACGGGAGATCGTCGACGCGGGCGTGGGCGCCATCCTTCCGCACGAGAGCCTCACCCCGGACACGCTGGTCGCGTGCCTGCGCGCGGTCGTGGCCGGCACGGTGACGATCCCCGGCGACCTGCTGGCCCGGCTCCTGACCTACGTGATGCAGGCTTCCAGCCTCGGGCCGGCGGGCCTCAACGCGCGGGAGCGATCGGTGCTGCGGCTTCTCGCCGAGGGTTCGGACACCAGGGGAGTGGCCGAGGATCTCTGCATCTCCGAGCGGACCGTGAAGAACGTGGTCCACGACGTCCTCACCAAGCTGAACTGCCGGACCCGCGCGCAGGCAGTCGCCCTCGCGACGCGGGAGGGCGTCATCTGACGCCGCGCCATGCCTACTGCCACCGAGCCCTGGACGGTCCTGGCCGACGCCCTGCTCGCAGCGCGAAGCGCTCGTCTGCCGGCTGGCTGACGGCAGACCACCGGCGGACTTCGCCGGACTGTACGTCGGCGACGCCGACCTCGATCGGATCCTGGAAACCCTGCCTGGGTTGGAAAGGCCGGGTCCGGACCGGGTCGCGGCGGTGCGTGACCGGACCGATCCACCGGTGGCGCGGGCGCGGCAGGGCTTCGCGGCGGTGCTCGGCGGATCGTCCCCGCTCGCAGCGCTCGTCCGGTCGGCACGGCTGACCACGCCGGAAGCCGAGGTGCTGGCCCTGGTCACGGCGGTCGAGACCAGCCCGGCACGGCAGCGGCTGGTCTGCTACCTCCAGGACTCCGTCCAGCTGCCGCAGCTCACGCTGGCCACGCTGAGCCGGATCTTCACCGACGGCGACCACCCGGCGGAGCGGTGCGTGGCGCCGGGTTCACGGCTGCGCCGCGCCGCACTGGTCGACGTTTCCGGCGCCGGACCCTGGGCCACCCGCGCCTGTGCCCCGCACGCGCGCGTCGTGTGGCACCTGCGCGGCGACGGCTCGGCCGACCCGGAGCTGCCCGCCGGTGCCGTCCGGCTGCCCGGTACCGGGCCGGCCGGGGTGGCCGTGGACGCCGAGCTCCTCCTGGTCCACGGCGGGGACCAGGAGAGTCGGCTGCGCGCCGTCGAGAGCCGGTGGCCTGGGCGCGCCCGCCTGGTCTGCCCGGTGCCGGCTTCTCCTGCGGCGTGGGCCGCGGTGGTCCGGGAGGCGACCGTGGGCGACCTCGTGGTCGTCCTGGACCTCGACGCGGCGCTCGACGCCGCCGGGCGCGACGCCGTCGCCCGCGCGACCCACCTGACGCTGGGTCCTCTCCTCCCAGGTCGAGTTGCCGCTGGAGTCCGTGCCGGCCCTGCCGTGGCAGGAGGTGCGCGTGGCGAGCGGCGAGGCGGACGAGCGGGACTGGTGGCAGGCACTCGGCAGCCCGCCCGACCCGCGGTACCCGTTGAGCCGCGACCAGCTGCGGCTCGTCGCCGCGGCGTCCCAGGGCGACGCCGGCCGGCTCGCGCCCGCGGTGCGGCGCCTGGCCGGCGGCCACCTTGAGGGGCTGGCGGTGCGGGTTCGGCCCCGCCGCGCATGGGACGACCTCATCGTCCCCGACGACGACGCCCGCCAACTCCACGAGCTGGCCGCCCGGCACCGCGGGCGGGACGTGGTCTACGGGCGCTGGCAGTTCCCGCCGTTGCCCTCGACCGGGATCGTGGCGCTCTTCGCCGGCCCGTCCGGCACCGGCAAGACGCTCGCCGCGGAGGTCGTCGCCGGGGAGCTCGGCCTGGACCTCTACAAGGTCGACCTGTCAGCGGTCGTCAGCAAGTACATCGGGGAGACCGAGAAGAACCTGGAGCGGATCTTCGGCGCAGCGGCAGCCGGCGACCTGGTGCTCTTCTTCGACGAGGCCGACGCGCTGTTCGGCAAGCGCTCGGAGGTGAGCGACGCGCACGACCGGTACGCCAACATCGAGGTCGCGTACCTGCTGCAGCGGCTGGAGACCTACGACGGTCTGGTCGTGCTCGCCACCAACCTGCAACGCAACATCGACCAGGCGTTCCTGCGCCGGATATCGGTCGCGGTCGACTTCGTCGCTGCCCGAGCAGGCTGAACGGCGGGCGATCTGGGCCCGGTCGTTCCCGCCGGCGGCACCGGTCGCAGATCTGGACCTGGACTTCCTCGCCCGCCAGTTCAAGGTCTCCGGCGGGGTGATCCACAACGCGGCACTGGGCGCGGCGTTCCTCGCCGCGGAGGCCGGGGCGGCCGATCACCATGCGCCACGTGGTGCTGTCGATGAAGCGGGAGTTCCAGAAGCTGGGACGCCTGCGCACGGAGGTGGAGTTCGACCGCTACTTCGACCTCGTCAGCCAGGACGCCGATGTGAAACGAGACGCCGATGCTGCACCTGCTCGATGAGTCACTGGAGGCCTTCCTCCGGGCGACGGTGCCGCTGCCGCAGCGCGACGTGGACGTGGCCTTCGCCGCCCCGGACGGGGATTGGGCCGCCGGCGTCTCCCGGCCGACGGTGGACCTGTACCTCTGGGACGTCCGGCCGAACCTGGCCGAGCGGGAGTACGGCGAGGAGCGGATCGAGCACTCCGACGGCCGGCGCTTCCGCCGCCACCCGCTGCCCCGGGTGGACTGCCGCTACCTGGTGACGGCATGGACCACGGAGGTCCGCGACGAACACTCGCTGCTCGGCGACGTCCTGAGCGCGCTGCTGCTGCACCCCGTGATCGACGCCGAGCACCTGCAGGGCCGGTTCGCCGAGGTGCGCCCGCTGCCCTCGGTCCGCCTGCGCACCGGCGACGGCTCGGAGAACTCCGACTTCTGGTCGGCGCTGGGCGGGCAGCTCAAGCCGGGGCTCGACCTGGTCGTCACGGTCACGGTCGACGCCGCGCTGATGCTCGTCACCGGTCCGCCGGTGGAGGAGTTGCGGCCTTCGGTGGTCGGTATGGGCTCGACGGTCCGCCCGGACGCGGGAACCGATCCGGAAGCAGCGCCCTAGCGGCGCTGTGGATCGGTTGCGAGCAAGCGGCCCCGCTCCCGCCCGTAGCGCTCCGCGTACCGGTCGAGGTGGTTCGCCCAGTCGCGCCGGGTGGTCGCGTCGAACCAGTGCGGCAGGACGGAGTCGAGGAAGTCGGGCTCGGGGATGAAGTCCGGAGCCGTGATGACCTCCGCCAGATCGGGATCGAGAAGTACGGTCTGCTTGGCGAACTCGTCGATCCGGCTGCCGCGGAACGCCGCGCCGAGACCGGGACTCTTCTCGATGGCCGCGAGCTGCGCTGGAGTGAGACCCTCCACCGCGAACCGCTCCATCGCCTGGCGCACGTGCAGGCCGAGGCGGGTGCGGAGCCAGGCGAGGCGGGCCGCCGGCGCGGCGCCCTCGGCCGGTTTCGGCGATGTGCCCGCGGGAGGGTTCCATTCCGGACGCTCGTTCAGCCCGCCTTCCTCGGACCCTCCGAAGAGGAGCTGATCGCCCGCGTCGACGCCCATCGCCTGCATCCGGCGGACCTGCCCGTCGATCTGGTCGAGGAGCCGGGCGGCATCGGGATGGGTACGCGGGTCGGCCAGGAGCCGCTCGGCCTCCTCCAATGCATCCACCAACCTCGGGGCGTCGGGATGGCCGCGCACGGTCGCGTCCGCCTCGTCCCAGAGCCCGTCCAGCCGAGCACGCAACCCGTCCGGCTCGGGTCCAGAGCCGCCGCCGCTCCTACCGCCGCCGCCACCGTCGTGGCCGCCGCCGGTGCCGCCGGCCGCCTGCTCGCCAGCGGCCTCCCGCCGCGCCCGAACCGACTGCGCGGCGGTGGTCGTGGCTCCGCTGACGAAGCCGCTGACCAGCGCGTCGCCGCCCTTGCGGGCGAAACGGGCGGTGATCTCGGCGCCGGTGAGGTCACCAACGCCGGTACGGACCAGGCTGGCCGCCTCCTCCGACATGCCGCTGATCAGGCTGTTGGTGAGCGCGGACCCGACGTTCGCACGCAGCCGCTCGCCGAGGGTCCGCAGCTCAGGGGCGCCCGCACCGACCAGCGTTCCCGCGCCGCCACCGGCCGCACTGCCGGCGATCGTGAGGGCCCGCGCGGCGATCTCCTCTGCGGTGGGGAGACGGTTGCTGAACGCCTGCTCCGCCGTCGCCCGGCCGACGCCCTTGAACGCCTCCTGGAGGGCCTCCTTCATCAGCTCCGCACGCCCGAGCCGGCCGAGTCGGGCGATGTCCCCGACGCCTTCGAGGAGGTGCCCGCTGATCGCTCCGGTGCCGGCCGCGGCGATCTCGGTGACCAGGCGCTGGGCGTTCTCGTCACTGGTGAACTCGTAGTCGCGGCCGAGCAGCGCCTCCCGCATAGCCATGCCGGCGAGCGCGGAGGCGAGCGAGGCGGCGAGCGCCACCCCACCGGCGCCGCCGGTGGCGATCGTGATCGCGGCCTGGATGACGATCTCGACCGCGGTCGCGAGCGCGTCGGCGATGGACTTCTTCAGCGCCCGCAGCTCGTCGAGCCGGGCCTTGAAGGCGTCGTACTCGAGACCGGACAGTGCCGCCCGCTCGACGCCGGCCATCGCCGCCATGGCATCGAGCTCAGCCTCGCTGGCCCCCTCGTGCGCGGCGATGTAGCGCAACCGTTCGAGGGACTCCACGGTGACCGTCCCGGTGTCCTCGCCGGTGGCCGTGTCGTACGCCCCGACCACGCCGCCGAGCACCCAGTCCAGGACGCCGGTCGAGGAAGCGGTCAGCCGGCCCGCGGCCCGGTTCGCGCGCTCGCCGGCGGTGCTCGCGGGCTCCAGCAGATCCTGGAAGTCGTAGCAGGTGTAGGAGTTCTCGTACCGGCCGGTGATGTAGGCGAGGAACTGCTTGTCCGGCGTGGGCGCCTGGACGCCGGAGAGGTGCTGGGCCGCGAACGCCCGGAGGGCCGCGACGCCCAGGCCGGACCGGGCGGCCGCCACCAGCTCGTACGCCTTCCGCAGCTGCCCGTCAGAGTCGTCCTCGTCCAGTTCGAGCTTGATCCTGGCTGCGCCGCGCGCCGCGTCGTCGGCGTCCTCACGGACCAGCGCCGCCACCCGCCGCCACGGCATACCGCTGGTGATCGGCACCGAGAGCAGGAGGTCCACCCGTGGCCGGACGACCTGGCCCGACCCATCCCGCTTCTCCTCCCGGGACTGGGCGATGAGCTGACCCATCTGCCCTGCCGCCCAGGCCCGGGTGACCACGTCGACCACCTTGTCGCTGTCCAGGTCGGCGCGGGCCAGGTAGACCTCGTCGGCGGGCGTGAGCGCGCCGGACAGCAACAGGCGAAGGCGTTGCTGGTCCGCCGTGCCCTCGTCCATCTCCTCGGGCGCTGCGGCGAGCAGCTCGGTCCGCTCCCGATCCCACTGCGCCTGGTACCGCCGGTGCAGTTCGGCGTCGGGCGCCGTCGTTCCAGGCGTTGCTGCCAGACCGTCCTGATCTCCGTGATCGCGCGGAAGACCTGCTCCTCGTGGGTGCCGACGCCGGTATACCCGCCGGCCGTCGCCGCACGCAGGGACGCCCGGGCGACCTCCAGCCGGACGTCCTCCAGCGCGGTCGGATCGGCACCGGGCGTTCCCGGCGCCTGCTTGTAGCGCTGGAGAATGGCGGCGACCAGCTCCGACGCCTCGCCGGAGAGCTCGTCCCGCATCGCGGCGTCGAGCGTCATCGTGGTCCATGCCTGCTCGGTCCAGCGATCCTCGTTGCGCACGTACCGGTTCCAGTCGGCCTCCAGGCTGGCGACCGCTGCGGGGCCACGATCCCACGCGCCCTGGACCAGGCTCACCACCGAGTCGGTGTGGGTTCCCGAGATCGCGAGGCTGAGGAAGTAGAGGTGGTCGGCCTGGGTCAGCTCGCGGTGCAGCATCGCGAGCGTCTTCTCCAGCGCCCAGCCCGACATGTCGTCCGTGAGATCGGCCTTGAGCGAGCCGGAGCCGACGGGGCCGAAGGCCTGGTCGTAGCGGCGGGCGAGTTCCTGCCGGCCGGCCAGGGGAAGTGCGTCGAGGATCCGGAACACCTCGGTGTCGCGGGTCCCACCGCCGATGAGGGCGCGGGCGAGCTGGGTGTGCTGGTCGTGGGCGTGACTCGAGTGCAGCAGCGCGGTGGCCAGCACCAGGTCGTCGCCGCTGAGCTGATCGCGCAGGTACGACGCCAGGTCCACGCCGTGCCGGGCGGCGAAGCGCTGGGCGAGCAGCTGGCGGGCGGACGGACCGTGCCCGCTGAGCGCCTCGACGGCCTTCTCCACGTTGTTCATCCAGTCGAGCGCGTCCCACACCTTGTCGGCGTTCAGGTCGGCCGCGTCGGTCGTGGCTTCGGACGGCGCCAGAGCTGCCGGCGCCGGTTGGCGGTGCATCCCCGGCGCCGCCGCCACCGACGGGACAGCGGATCCGCTCCCGGCCGCCATGCGCGCCGCGATCGTGGATGCTTCCCGCTCCGTCGGCCAGTCCGGCGTGCTGACCGGCAGTCCGGCCAGCGAACCCGGCGCCGGCACGAGGCCCTGCTGCACGGCGTGAGTGACCTCGTGCGCGAGGAGTCTCATTCCGGGCCGGCTGCCCGGGTCGTACTCGCCGGCGCCGAACACGACGTGCCGGCCGATCGTGAAGGCGCGCGCGTCCAGCGCCTCGGCCGCGGCGGCGGCGTGGGCGTCCGTGTGGAGCCGGACCCGGCCGAGGTCGGTGGAGAGCCCCGCCTCAAGGACCCGGCGAGCGCCGGTAGGCAGTTCAGTTCCGCCGGCCGGGGGCTCGACGGCGCCAGAACGGGGCGCGAGAGCCCGGGCGACCTGGTGGTTGGGGAGCGGACCGCTCCCGGAGACCGCGGATCGGCGCGTCGCGGTCGCGAGGTCGAGGCGCTGTTCGCGGACCTTCTCGGACCGCGCGTCGTCGCCGGTCGTCGTGGTGCTGCGCCGTCTCGTGCTCATCGCGCCTCGATCATCTAGCGGCTCGGACCACGTTACGGGACACCGTAGCGATGCGGGCCTGCCCGAGGCGTCAATGCACCTTCGACTGCACGCCTGCACCTTCCCGGTTCTCTCCGGCAGGGCGGAGGCTCGGGAGGTCAACGGCGACCCGTCGGAGGTGCCAGATGACGCGGGTCCTGATGGGAGACTTCAGCGCCCTGCACCGTCTCGGCTTCGAGGACATCCTGCGCGTCGACGGCATCGAGCTGGTCGAGACCGCGGGCGCCGACGTGGTCGGACCGGCTGGTCGAGGCGCTGCCCGACGTCATCGTCCTCGATCTCGACCAGCAGCGACACCCTCGACCTCGTCCAGCGGATCGTGCACCAGTTCCCGGCGGTCAAGGTCGTCGCCTGCTCGTCGGCCAGCCGATGATGCGCGTCTTCCCGCCGCTGCACTACGGCGAGTCCTACACAACCGATCTCGATCCCGCGCTGCTGACCAGCGCGATCCAGGCCTGACACACCGAGGGGTGGTACCCGTGGCCGCGTCGTACGGAGCACCGGGCGTCTACATCGAGGAGCAGCCCAGCGGCTCCATGCCCATCGAGGGGGTGGGCACCGCCATCGCGGCGTTCGTCGGCTTCACCGAGAAGCTACGACGCCGACGAGGGCGACCCGACCGACCCGGGCGGCGTGAAGCCGCAGCTGGTCACCAGCTGGCCGCAGTACGAGCGGGTCTACGGCGGCTTCGTGCGCGGCGCGATGCTGCCGCACGCCGTGCGCGGCTTCTTCGAGAACGGCGGCAGCGCCGCTACATCGTCCGCATCCCCAGCACCGGACGGCGACGGCGGACGGCCGACGCCACGCTCACCCTGCCGGCCGCTGATCGGCCCGAGGTCGAGAGCCTGCAGCATCTCGGCGCTGAACCCCGGCCCGCGCATCGAGGTCGAGGTCGTCCCGCCGCCGCCTGCGGCCGACGGCCGAGGGCGACGGCGCGGGAGCAGCGCCGGCAACGGCAGGACTACACGCTGCGGGTCTACGAGGACGGCGCGCTCCGCGAGGAGATAGGCGGCCTCCAGTTCAGCGGCAAGAGCCCGCGCACGCTGGAGAAGCTCGGTCAACGAGCGGTCCAAGTTCGTGCGCATCGAGGTCCAGCCGGTGCAGGGCGTCTCGCTCGCCGAACGGGTGCCCGCCGCCGGCCGCTACCCGCTGGAGACGCCGCCCCGGTGACCGTCGCGGTGACCCCGGCCGACCTCGAAGGCTCCGCGCGCGACCGGACCGGCTACCAGGGCCTGGCCATCGCCGAGAACGTCACCATGGTCGCCATCCCCGACCTGGTCACGGTGGCCACCGGCGACGACGGCACGCGTCGACGAGGAGATCTTCCTCGCCGTGCAGAAGCAGCTCATCGACTGGTGCGAGGCCAGCCACACACGGATGGCGATCCTCGACACCGCCGCCCGGCCTCAACGCCACCCGCGCGCTGGAGTGGCGCGCGCGGCTCGGCCCGCGACTCGGCGTTCGCCGCGCTCTACTACCCGAACGTCGTGGTCAGCAACCCGCTGGCCCGGCCCGGCGCGACCAACGGCGAGCTGTTCCTGACGGTGCCGCCGAGCGGGCCACGTCGCCGGCGTGTGGGCCCGGACCGACGCGCGCCCGCGGCGTGTGGAAGGCCCCGGCCAACGAGGCGATGCGCGGCATCGTCCGGCTCGAGAACGACGTGACCAACGGCGAGCAGGACCTGCTCAACCCGGACGGGCGTCAACTGCATCCGGTCCTTCGGCAGCTACGGCACCAAGATCTGGGGCGCCCGCACGCTCGCCAAGACCGACCCGAGCTGGCGCTACATCAACGTCCGGCGGCTGTTCAACTTCGTCGAGGAGTCGATCCGGCGCGGCACCCAGTGGGCGGTGTTCGAGCCGAACGACCTCGACCTGTGGCAGCGGGTCAAGCGCAACATCACGTCGTTCCTGCGCGGCCTGTGGATGCAGGGCGCGCTGGTCGGCGCCACCGCCGAGCAGGCGTTCTACGTGCTCTGCGACGAGAGCAACAACCCGGCGTCCTCCGTGGACGAGGGCAAGCTCATCGTCGAGGTCGGCATCGCGCCGGTGAAGCCGGCCGAGTTCGTGATCTTCCGGATCAGCCAGTGGCAGGGCGGCGGCGCGACCAGCGAGTAATCGCGACATCGCGAGTGAAAGGAGCCGGGATGCCCGACCTGATGACGACCTTCAACTTCGTGCTGGAGATCGGCGGCGTGGAGATGGCGAGCTTCCGCAAGTGCTCGGGCGTCGAGTCGGAGACCGAGACGATCGAGTACAAGGAGGCCACCAAGGACGGGCAAGATGATCATCCGCAAGGTGCCCGGCGCGATGAAGTGGAGCGACATCACCCTGGAGCGCCGGATCGACGAGTCCAAGGCGCTGTGGGAGTGGCGCAAGCAGGTCGAGGACGGCGACGTCGACGCGGCCCGCCGGGACGGCTCGATCGTCATCAAGGACTCGAAGAAGACCGAGGTCGCGCGCTGGAACTTCGAGCGCGGCTGGCCGTCCAAGTGGACCGGCGCCGAGCTCGACGCCGGCAGCAACGAGGTCGCGACGGAGAAGGTCACCATCACCCACGAGGGGCTGCACCGGGCATGAGCTCTCCAGACCGAGTATCCCGTTCACGCTGCCGAAGGGCTTCGTCGACGAGCACGGCACGCTGCACCGCACGGGCACCATGCGGCTGGCGTGCGCGCGCGACGAGATCGAGCCGCTGCGCGACCCCGGGTCAAGGAGAACGAGGCGTACGCCACGGTGATCGTGCTCGCCCGCGTCGTCACCGAGCTCGGCACGGTGCAGCGGGTCACGCCGAAGACGATCGAGTCGCTGTTCGTCAGCGACTTCGGCTACCTGCAGGACCTGTACCGGATCATCAACTTCCAGGACCCGAGCATCCTCGACGCGCTGGAGCCGGGTACCCCTTTCCCGCATGGAGTCCGCGGAGGTGGGCTAGGGCACTACGCACAGGACGAGCTGTGGCAGGAGATCGCCTACCTCGCGTACCACCTGCACTGGGACCTCGACCGGCTGCTCGATCTGGAGCACGGCGACCGGATCCGGCTGCTGCAGGAGGTGGGCGGACTGAACGAGCGCGCATGGCAAGGAGTCCAGGGTGGCTGATGCGCACACGATCGACCCGCCTTTCGTCGGCAGGTTCGTGTTCAGGTGGACGGCATCGACGATCGGCGCCTTCACCGAGGTGTCCGGGCTCTCGGTGCAGGTCGACGTGGAGGAGCTGGCCGAGGGTGGCCAGAACGCCTACACCCACCGCCTGCTCGGCCGGATGAAGTGGCCGAACCTGGTGCTCAAGCGCGGCGTCACCGACACCGACGCGCTCTTCGCGTGGCTCTCCGAATGCTCGGGTGAGGGGCTGACCCGCAACGGGAACAAGGTCACGCCGCGGGACGGCAAGATCAGCGTCCTGGACGCTGCCGGCGAACCGGTGCGGACCTGGCAGTTCACCGGCGCCAAGCCGGTCAAGTGGAGCGGGCCCCGGCTCGCCGCGTCCTCCCGAGAGCTCGCCGTGGAGGAGTTGGAGGTGTGCCACTGTGGCTTCCGCCCCGCCTCCTGAACCCAGATCGGGCCCGGATCCGCGCCGGCACCGGCTCCGGCGGGCCGTCTCGGCGCTCGCCCGGCGGCTGCTACCCCGTGGCCGGCGCCTGCGGCTGCGGACCCTCCAGCCGGCGCGGGCCCCGTCCGAGCCGGTGAGCCCGTTCCTCGTCGGTTCGCTCCCGGTCCGCCCGTCGTGGCCGCGGTTCACCCTGCTGCGATGGCGGTCCCGACAGCGTCGGCCAGGCTCTCGTCACCCGCTGCCATCCGTCGTGCGGAGACGGTCGGCGGCGCGTGCCGCCACGCCGGGTCGGCTCGCGGGGGTGTCGCCCCGGCCGCTGCTGCCCCGGTTCGGGCTGCCCGGACCAGGCGCCGGGTCACCGCCGGCACTGATCGTGCGCCCCGGCCACGCCCTGCCGGTGGCTCCCGTCGGCCGTCCGCTCGCCACGGTGGCCGTCCCTGTGGGGCTCACCGTGGCGCGTTCAGCCGTACTGGGCCTCGCTGGACGAGCCGGTGCGGTCGCAGGCGGCGGCGGTGATCGCCACCTGCGGGCGATTCGCGGGTCGGCTGGTGCTTCGACCGCGCCCGTTGTACGCGGATCCGTCGCGGCGCCGAGCCATGTGCCGACGCTGCACGCGCTCGTCCGACCAGGGCCGCGGGAGTTGCGCAGTGCGGGAGCGCAGGCGGCGGAGGCGCCGGAGCCGCGCAGCGCGGCGCATATCCAGGTAGGCGCAGCCGGCCAGGCTGCGCCGGGAGCCTCGCTCCGCGTCACCCGGGGCCTGGTCCGCGGCGCTGCCGGCCAGCGTCCCGTGCCGCTCGGCCGGTCCGTCGATGTGGCCCGGCCCTGGGCTGCTCGCGTGGCCGGCGGTGGCGAGCGGAGACCGCGCGCGCTGGTGACACCGCCGGCCACCGGGCCATCCGTTCAGGCGCCGCGGCCCGCCGCCGACCTGCGGGTGCTCGGTGGTGCCCCGATGCCGCCGGGCACGGTGCCCGACCAGACAGCGGCCGTCCAGATGACGGCTCGACCGGCGTCACCTGTCACGGTCGCCCGGCCCGGCGCGGCGGTGCGGCCAGATGCCGGCGCCGGGGAACGACCGGCCGGCGGCTGTCCAGACCGTTGGCCCCGATCGGTACGGCGCCGATCGGTACGGCGTCGATCGGTACGGCGTCGATTTACGGCTCGATACGGCGGAGCAGCGATGGCAGGCGGCGGTGGCAGCCCGTCCACTCGAACCGCCGCGACCGCTGCCCGGACGCATTCCACGCGATGGCACGGGAGATCACCGGCCACCCGTACCCTCCCCGGTTCACCAGCGGCCCGGCGACCCGGCACGCGCTGGCCGTGTCGGGCGCCCTCGGAGCGACCACGGGCGCGGTCGTGCACCTCGCCGCCGCGCCGACGGGTGCGCCCGCCTCGGCAACGGTGCTGGCCCACGAACTGGCGCACGCCCGGCGGCCGGTACGCAGGCCCCGATTCCTCCTTGCCGGAACGCCCGCACCGGTGGACGACGACGAGCGGGACGCGGTTGCCGCCGGGCAGCGGTTCCTCGGCGGTGGACTGCCCGGCCGTACCAGGCTCCCGCGCCCGGACACCGGCACCACCGCCGCGGGCGAGGTCGGTGCCGGCATCGTCGACCGGCTCCCCGTCGGAGCCGGGCTGGGCGCCGTCGGAGACCTCGCCACCCGGGCGGCCCGAGCGGCAGTGCTGGAGGCTTCCGCTGTGCTGCCCGCGCATGCCGAGGTCCTTGCCGGGGGAGGCGCCGGCCCGCCCCGCACGGTCCCGGAGCCGGGCGGGACCGTCCCGGTCGAGGCGGCCGGCACCCCCGTCGCCGGCGTGAGCACCGGTCCGCCGCCCCCACCCGGCCGAGCCGGTCAGGCGACGCCGCCGCAGCCGGGCGGTGCCGCGCCGCTCGACGCCGACCGGGTGATCGAGCTGGTGGAGCAGCGGCTCCAGCGCGAGATCGAACGTCGTGGCGGTCGATGGGCGGGGGTGTTCTGAGTGGCCGGACCCGAGAAGGCATACCTGCTCACGGAGAAGGGCGACCGGATCCTGTGCCTCTTCAACCCCGCCGAGCTGACGATCACCAAGGCCAACACCTGGAACGCCGGTGAAACGAAGGGTCGCAACGCCCCGGAGCTGCGGTTCCAGGGCGGCCAGCCGGGGACGCTGGCGCTCAGCCTCACCCTCGACACGACCCACGAGGGCAGCGACGTGACCGCCCACACCGACAAGCTGCTCGACCTGATGAAGGTGGACCCGGCGCTCGCTGGTTCCGACCGCCAGCGGAACAAGGCGCGGCCGCCCTGGGTCGAGTTCCACTGGGGGAAGCTGCACTCGTTCAAGGCCATCGTCGAGCGGCTCCAGATCCGGTTCACCTACTTCGCCAGCAACGGGATGCCGCTGCGGGCGAAGGCCGACCTGGCCCTCAAGCAGTACAAGGACGAGGCCGAGCGGCCGCTGCAGAACCCCACCTCGTACACGCCGGCGCTGCACACGATGCACCGCGTCGTACAGGGCGAGACGCTCGACCGGATCGCCGCGTCCTACTACGCCGACCCGACGAGGTGGCGGCTGATCGCCGAGGCCAACGCCGTGACCGACCCGCTCGCGGTGCCCGCGGGCACGCTGCTGGTGATCCCCGAGATCCCGGTGCGTCGCCGTGGCTGAGCAGCAGCGGCGCCTGGACGGCGTGGTCCTCACCGTGGACGGGCGGCCGCTCGCCGCCGGAGCACTACGCGCGGGCTGACGCTGGTCCGCGTCGAGGAGTCCGTGCACCTGCCCGACTACTTCGCCCTGCACTTCGACGACCCGCACTTCGAGCTGTTCGACCGTGGCACGTTCTCCCTCGGCACCCGGATCGAGATCGCGTTCCGGGCCGAGGGGGACCCGGTGGTGGTCACCTCCGGCGAGATCACCGCGATCTCCGTCGAGCCCGGTGTCTCCGGGCGGCACGAGCTGGTCCTCACCGGCCTCGACCTGACCCACCGCCTCGCCCGCGGACCGAAGTCGCGCAGCTTCCAGCGGGTGACCGACGCGGACATCGCCACCCGCGATCGCCGGCGAGTACGGCCTCGAACCCGACGTGGACGGCACCGGCGAGGTGCACGACTACGTGCTGCAGGCGAGCGAGACCGACTACGCGTTCCTCCGCCGCCGGGCCGCCCGGATCGGCTTCGACTTCTGGATCAGCGAGCAGACCTTCCACTTCAAGCGCACGCCGCGGGCGTCCGCGCTCGCCGCCGGCGTTGCGCTGGGGGCAGAACCTCCAGCGTTTCACCGTCCGGTTCGCCTCCGGCGAGCGCTGCGACGAGGTGGAGATCCGCGGCTGGGATCCGCTCGGCAAGCAGACCGTCGACCGGCCGGGCCACCGAGGGCGACCACGGCACCGACGCGCCCGCCGCGCAGGAGATGGCCGACGGCGGCGCGCCGGAGCGTTCGGTCGGGTGCAGCGCATCGGCGGGCCAGTTCCCGGTCACCGACCAGGCGGAGGCCGACGCGCTGGCGAAGTCGTTCCTGCTCCGCGCCTCCGGAGAGGAGGTCGTGCTGCGTGGCGAGGCGGCCGGCGACCCGCTGCTGGGGGCCGGGGCCGAGGTCCGCATCGAGCAGGTCGGGCAGCGGCTCTCCGGCAAGTACCGGGTGACCAGCGTCGAGCACGTCTACGGTGCCGGCCGGCCCGTACGTCACCCGGTTCGTCTGCGGCGGCAAGGAGCCGGCTGGGCTCGCCGACCTGGTGGCCGCCGGATCCGGCACGACGGAGCGCCGCGGCTGGGGCAGCCTCGTCGTCGGGATCGTCACCAACAACGACGACCCGGAGAAGCTGGGCCGGGTGAAGGTGCCGTTCCCGACCCTGTCGGCCGACGACGAGAGCACCTGGGCCCGCGTGGTCACCCCGGGCGGCGGCCCGAAGCGCGGCCTGCAGTGGTTGCCCGAGGTCGACGACGAGGTGCTGGTCGGGTTCGAGCTCGACGACCAGACCCGCCCGGTGGTGCTCGGCGGGCTGTGGAACCGCAAGGACCGCCGCCGCAGCCGGACGTCGGCACCGGTGGGGCCATCGCAGCAGCGGCTCCTCGCCAGCCGGAAGGACTCGCGGCTCGTGCTCACGGACGACCCCACCCCGGCGGTGCGACCTGGCGCTGGGCGGCGGCGAGCTGCAAGGTGCACCTGGAGCAGTCGAGTCGGCCGTCACCGGCGACCAGAAGCTCGTCGTGTCGGCGACGCAGATCGAGGTCAAGGCCACGCAGAAGCTGCTCGCTCAACGGAGCACAGGTCGAGATCACCGCCTCCGGGCCGCTGACCCGTCCGGCAAGCCGATCAAGCTCAACTGAGGAGGACGGCATGCCGCAGCCCGCCGCCCGGCAGAACGACCCGGTCACCGGGACGGACATCGCACATCCTGCTGGTGCCGTCGCCCGGGCGGTCCGGTGCCGACGCCGACGCCCGCTGCCGTTCGCCGGGACGCTCGTCGGGCGGACTGTCGCCGGACGTCCTGATCAACGGCCTGCCGGCCGCGGTCGCACGGCAGCGTCGCGCAGAACATGCCGCCGCACCTCGCCCGCCGCCGGCACTCGTTCAGCAAACCGCCGACCAACCAGGGCCGGGTCGTCACCGGATCGCCCACGGTGCTGGTCAACGGCAAACCCCTGGCCCGGGTCGGCGACCCGGTCCTGACCTGCAACGACCCGGCCGACCTGCCGGTCGGCACGATCAGCGCCGGCTCAACGGACGTGCTGGCCTGAGGAGCGAGCGCAGCGAGGGGGTCGCGTGACACTCCAGGTGACTTCATCGGCAGCGGCTGGGGCTTTCCCGGCCGCGATCTCGCGGACGCGGGCTCGGTGCGGCTGGTCAGCGGCCCGGACGAGCTCGACGCCGCGATCCGGATGATCCTGTCCACGATGCCGGGCGAGCGGGTGATGCGCCCCGAGTTCGGCTGCGCCATGTGGAACCTGCTCTTCGCCCCGCTCACCGCAGGCACGCTCGGCCTGATCGAGCAGGCCGTCCGGGAGGCGCTCGAACGGTGGGAGCCGCGGATCGTGCTGGACCGCGTGGACGGCGATTCGCCGACCAGGCGGCCGGGATCGTGCTGATCGAGCTCGACTACCGGGTCCGGACCACCAACGACGTCCGCAACCTGGTCTTCCCGTTCTACGCGATCCCGACCGAGGAGCGTCAGCCGTGAGCCTGCCCGCACCGAACCTCGACGACCGCCGCTTCCAGGACATCGTCGACGAGGCGAAACGGCGGATCCCCCGGCACTGTCCGGAGTGGACCGACCACAACGTCTCCGACCCCGGCGTCGCGCTGGTCGAGCTGTTCGCCTGGATGACCGAGATGACGCTGTACCGGCTCAACCAGGTGCCCGACCGGCTCTACGTCAAGTTCCTCGAGCTGGTCGGCGTCGAGCTGTTCTCCGCCGTGCCGGCCCGCGTGGACCTGCTCTTCAGGCTCACCGCGCCGCGGGACGAGGCGGTCCGGGTGCCCGCCGGCACCCAGGTCAGCACCGAGCGCAGCGGCGACGAGGAGCCGGTCGTCTTCCTCACCGACGACGAGCTGCAGATCGACACCGCCGCAGCTGGTCGCCTGCCTGACCCACGACCGGCGGCCGGTTCTCCGACCACTGGGACGAGCTGCGCCGCGAGGCGTCCTCGGTGCGGCTCTTCCCGACGCTGCGCCCGGACGAGGCGGTCTACTTCGGTCTTGCCGGACTCGGCCGCCGGCCAACCTGGTGCGGCTCGACGTCACCACCGGCCCGGAGGGCGCCGGCGTCGACCCGCGCCGCCCGCCGCGGGTCTGGGAGGCGTGGGACGGCCGGGAGTGGCGCGACGTGCGGATCCTCGACGACACCAGCGCCGGCTTCAACAGCCCGGGCGAGGTCACCCTGCTGCTGCCGCCGCGGCACGAGACGCTCGCGCTCGGATCCCGGCGGGCGCACTGGCTGCGCTGCCGGCTGGTCCAGGCCGGAGCCGGGTCAGCCGGAGTACCGCAACCCGCCGGAACTCGAGTCGCTGTCCGCGGTGGCGCTCGGCGGCGCGGTCCCCGCGCACCACGCCGAGCCGGCGCCGGCCGAGCTGCTCGGCACCAGCACCGGCCGGCCCGGGCAGGTCTTCCAGGTACGCCGGGTCCCGGTGCTGCCGCGCCGGCCCGACGAGACGGTCAGGGTGGTGCTGCCCCGGCACGACCGCACCGGCGAGCCCGAGGAGCAGGAGTGGTCGGAGGTCGCCGACCTGGCCGACGCCACCGAGGACGACCGCGTCTACACCTGGTCCGGCGCCACCGGCGAGATCCGGTTCGGGCCACGGCGTGCTTCGACCGGGAAGGCCGGGTGTGGCAGCACGGCGCGATCCCGCCGGTCGACGCGCAGATCTACGTGACCGGGTACCGCTACGGCGGCGGCCGGCGCGGGCAACGTCGCCGCCGGCCGGCTGACCGTGCTGCACACCTCGATCCCGTTCGTCGCCTCGGTGACCAACCTGGACCCGAGCACCGGCGGCGTGGACGCCGAGACCGTGGAGAACGCCAAGGTGCGCGGCCCGCTGCTGCTGCGCGGCGGCCCGGCGCGCGGTCACCGCCGAGGACGTCGAGCGGCTCACTCTCGACGCGCGCGCCGAGCGGTGGCGCGGGCCCGCTGCCTGCCGCCGGCGTCGCCCGGCGAGCCGGCCCGGCTGCTCGTGGTGCCCCGGGTCGACGTTCCGCCGGAGTCGCTCGAGCTCGACGATCTGGCGGTCCCCGCCGAGCTGGAGGAGCAGATCAAGGCGTACCTGGAGCCGCGGCGGCTGCTCACCATGCGGCTGCGGATCGAGACGCCCCGGTACCAGGGAGTGAAGGTGGTCGCGGAGGTCCGGGCCGGCCCGGGCGTGCGCCCCGAGACCGTGCGCGAACGCGCCGAGCAGGCCCTCTACGCGTACCTCAACCCGCTCGTCGGCGGCCCCGGCGGCCAGGGCTGGCCGTTCGGCATCGACCTGCGCCTCGGCGACGTCTACGGCGTGCTGCACGGCGCGTTCGGCGTGCAGGGGGTCGAGGCGGTCCACTTCTTCTCCGGCCGACCTGCGCCGCCAGGAGACCCTCGACCAGGTCGACCAGCGGGTGCGGCTGCTGCCCGAGGCGCTGTTCATGTCGTTCCAGCACCGGGTGGTGGTGCAGCAGTGACCGAGCGCGGCACCGGCTGGTTGGCCGTGCAGCTTCCTCGCGCGATGGCGGCCGACCCCGTGCTCAACGGCTTCGTCTCGGCCGCTCGAGGAGGTCGCCGACACCGTGCGCGAGCGGATCGACGGCGTCGAGCACCAGGTCGACACCGGGCTCGCGACTCCGGAGATGCTGCAGTTCCTCGCGTCCTGGCTGGGGCGTCGAACTGGAGCCGACCGATCCGCCGGAGTACCAGCGTTCGCTGGTGCGCGAGGTCGGCCGCCTGCTCGGCTGGCGGGGCACCCGGTACGGCATCGAGGGTCTGCTGGAGGCGGCCACCGGGTCGCGGGTGACGGTGTCGGACGGCGGCGGGGTGTACGGCCAGCACGACACGGTGCCGCCGCCCGACCCGCTGGTGACCGTGCAGACTCGACCACACCGGCCACCTCAGCGAGCGGCAGGTGCGCGGCGTTCCTGGAGGCGGAGCTACCGCTGGGCGCGCAGGTCGAGCTCGACGTGCGATTCCCGTCCCGCCAGGGCGACGGCGACGGGGACGCGGGAGGCGGCGGGCCAGGTGATCGGTGACCGGAGCGCGGGTCCGCCGCCGACCAGCTGCCCCGATTGCGGGGGGCCGGTGTGGCCGGAGCGCGAGCGTCTGTGCCCGCGTTGCGGGTACCCACTGATGTTCCTGCAGCCGGAGCCGGAGACGCAGGGGCGGGTGGTGACCCGCGCCCCGGGCGAGCGGGACGAGGCGACCACCGTCCTGCCCCCTGCACCTGCCGAAGCCGCGCCGCAGCTCGCCGCGGCCGAGTTCGCGCCGCTACCGGACGAGATCGCCTGCCGGCGCTGCGCGCACCGTAATCCGCAGACGCGGGTGCGCTGCGAGCGCTGTGGTGACGAGCTGCGGCCGCCCCAGCCGGTTGCCACGTTGCCACCGCTACCGCCGCCGGGCCGTAGCCACCGCCGTCTCTGGTTGATCCTCGCCGCGGTGCTGGTCGCCGGTGCCGTGGCCGCCGGCACGGTGCTGATCGTCCGCGAGCTGCGGGACGATCCGGCCGGCACGGCGGACGATCCCGCGAGCGTGGCGCTCGTGCGGATAGATCCACGGACCGTGCGCGCCAGCGCGTCCAGCACCAGCCCGGATCCGGTCCGGTACGGGGCCGCGAACACGCTGGACGGCAACCATGCGACGGCCTGGCACAGTCACGGTGAACAGGTCGCGAGCAACGTGGGCGTGAGCCTGACGTACCGCTTCGCCCGGCCGGTCCGGCTGGCTCGGATCACGCTGGTCAACGGGTTCGCGCGTTCGCCGGTCGACTACCGGAACAACGAGCGGGCGGCGCGGTTCCTAGTCCGTAGCGACTCCGGTTCCCGCCGCTGGGAGCTGCAGGACACGTCCGAGCCGCAGACGCTCGATCTGGACGGCCGGCCCACGGCCGCGGTGGCGTTCGTGGTCGAGGCGGTCTATCCGGGGATCCGGTACGAGGACGTCACGATCACCGAGGTGGCCTTCGACGCCCGGCCGTGAGGATCACGCCTGGGGAGCCAGCGTGAACTTGACCGAGCGGACGGCGGCGGGGGGCGCCGCATTGCCGGGACCGGCCGGCAGGCCGCGGATCACCACGAAGTCGATCCCGCCCCGGCGGCCGTCGTCGGTGGCGAGCAGGTCGGTCTCGACGGTGCGCGACAGGTCACTGTAGACGACCTCCATGCGTCGGGTGCCCTGGCCGCCCAGGACGACCTGGACCGAGCCCGCGGGCTCGACGAACCGGATCTGCACCGGCACCTCGTTGCACGCGGCGGCGTCGTCGGGCCGCGATGCCGTGATGAACCGCCCACCGGCATCGCCTGCCTGCACTGCGACGCTGGTCGCGTCCATGCAGCCGAGCGGAGTGTCCCGGTTGGGCAGTCCGCTGAGGAGGATGCCCTGCTGCCGGAAGGTGTCGCTGGCGAGCATCGTCCCGGCGCCGGCGCGGGCGAGGTCGATCACCTGCGGGGGTGCCGCCGGCGGTGGCGGCGGCTGTTGGGTCGCCGGGGGGCTGCTGGCCGGGCCTGTCGTCACCGGCGCGGTCGGGGTCGTCCCCTGCGTCGGCGGTGTCGAGGCCGCCTGGGGCGTCTTGGGTGCCGCGGTGGTCACGGGACCACCGCTGGCGGCCTTGGACGGCGAGTCGCCGGGCGCGGGGTCGTCGCGCCCGGCGATGACGGCGGCAGCCACCATCGCACCGGCCAGGACCAGTACGGCTCCGAGCACGCCGGCCACCCGGGTCAGTTTCGACGCGAAGCGCGGCCGTTGCACGAACGTCGCGACGGCCCTTCCCTGCGCGTCCGGACCGCCGGCCGCCACGGTCAACGCCCGCCGGGTCTCCCGGCTCCAGGGCACCGGGGCGCGGACGGCCAGCATCGTCCGGGCAACCGTGCCGGGCGGGAGATCCACCATGGACGGTTGGAACGACCAGACCACCTTGCGTTCAGGATCGCTGGCGGTGAGCTGAAGCCGGAGAGGGATGTTGCCGCCGTTGACCACGTCCACCGCGTAGCGTGCGGACCGGCCGCCGGTGGCCACCTCCGGCTCGACCCGGACTGCGACCGCCTCCACCTGGGCGACGGTCAGCGGCAGCTCCTCGCACCGCGACACGTCGTCCCGGTACCGGGACCGCACCAGCACGCCGAGCGTGTACAGCCCGGCGGGCGCCGGCGGCTCGGACGGGACCGCGATGCGCACGGCCGCGGTGCCGGTTTCGCCGGGCCGGAGTTTGGTCACCTCGGGTTCCGCGCGTGCGCCTGATCCGGCGGGTAGACCCAGCAGGTCGATGACGTAGTGCTCGACGACGTCGCTGGTGTTGCGCACCGTCACCTCGACGGTCGGGGCGTCGCCTGGATCCGTTTCCAGGTGTTCAGGCGACACGGACACCCGGAGTGGAAAGGCCATCGCGCCTCCCGCGGGCCCGCGCTGAACCCCCTGCCAGCGATGTTGATGGTCCCACCCGGCCGGGCGCAGAGCAATCATCGAGGCAGGCGCCACGTTCGTGCTTGCTGAGGCATTTCGACATCCGCCACCCTGACGGCCACTACCACCGCCTCGACATCTTCCAGCCCACCGTCGACACCGACCCCGACCGGCTGTTGACGTCAAGGCTGCGAACTGTCGGGGAAATGGCGGTATCGGGCGTCCGGTTAAGGGACGCGTGTCCGGACAGTCCGGTTCGGCAGGGGCTGGTCGGCGGCGGTCAGCCCGGTTCCCCTACCAGCTGCGGTATGTCGGCTGGGTCTGCGCGTTGAGCTCCTTGTACCTGGTCAGCACCGCGGTCCAGGTGCGCCGGTCCGTCAGCTTCAGGACGTCCAGGCCCTTCTGGTCGTTGGAGTAGATGTAGCCGTTGTAGTAGTACGCCGACCAGGAGCCGCCGAACGATCAGCGTGTCGGCGTTCGACCGGGCCGCGCTCCCAGAAGCGCGATCTCGACCGGGTTGCGCCGAGTCGGTGAAGTCCCAGACCGAGATGCCGCCCTGGTACCACGCCTGGACCATGATGTCGCGGCCCAGCACCGGGATCAGCGAGCCGTTGTGCGCCACGCAGTTCTCGGTGTCGGCGTTGGTCCTGCGGGATCTTGAAGTAGCTCCGGAACACCAGCGAGCGGCGGTCGCCGCGGCCGGCGATGTCGTAGATGGCGTCGGCGCCCTTGTCCGGGCCGATCGCCGCGTTGCACGTGCGCGCCGCCGCCGCCGCCGAGCTCGTCGGTGAAGACGACCTTGGTGCCGGCGTTGTTGAACGTCGCCGAGTGCCAGAACGCGAAGTTCACCGTGTCCCGGACCCTGGTGATCACCCGGGGCGCCTCCGGCCTGGCGATGTCGAGCAGGATGCCGTCACCCATGCACGCGCCGGCGGCGAGGTCCTTGGCCGGGTACGCGGTGATGTCGTGGCAGCCGGTGGTCTCGCAGCGTGGCGTTGCCCGGCGGGTTGCCGCCGTCCGGGAAGAGGTTCGGCGTCGCCACGACGGCCGCGGCCGTCGGCGTCCTGCAGCGGCACCTTGATGATCGAGATCAGGTCGTGCGGCGGCTGGCAGTCCGGGAACGTCGCGTTCGGGAAGTACGAGGACACGTAGACGTAGACCGATCTGCGGTCCTTGCCGGGCACCAGCGTGTGGGTGTGCGAGCCGCAGTTGGTCTCGACCGACTTGACGTAGCGCGGGTTGGTCTTGTCGCTGATGTCGAAGATCTTGATGCCCTCCCACGACTCCTTGACCGTGGCGGGCTGGGCCGTGCTGGTGCACGAGTCGTTGTTGCGGGACGAGTCGGTGGACAGGAACAGCAGGTCGCCGTAGACCGAGATGTCGTTCTGCGAGCCCGGGCAGAGCACCTGGCTGACGAGCTCGGGCCGGCGCGGGTTGCTGATGTCGTAGACGGCGAAGCCGTTGTAGTTGCCGGCGAACGCGTACTTGCCCTGGAACGCCAGGTCGGAGTTGACGGTGCTCGGCGAACGGCCCCTCCTTCGGCAGGTTCGCCACCTGGCGGAGGTTCGGGCTGCTGACGATCTCGTCGACGCCCGGGATGTCAGCGGCAGCGTCCGGTGCTCCCGCGCTGCTGGGCGCCGGCGCGACGACGCTGCTCAGCAGGACGGCGACCGCGACGAACGCGAGAGCCCTCGTTCGACGCCGCAACTTCTGCAACCTGTCCACAGCGATCCCCCGTTCCGAGACGTGCGGGCTGATAGCCCACTCTGTGCATGGTAACTACCGACCTGGGTCATTTTGGTAGTTATTTAGCTACGAAGCCGCAATCGCGCGGAATCTCACGGGGGAGGTGGGCACGATGGCGATGCGTCGGTGGACGTACCTGACCATCGCGGTCCTGGCCGTCGCGGTCGCCGGCGGCGGCATCGCATGGGGAGTGACCTCGTCGAACGACCAGCCGCAGGCGCGGTCGACGCCCCGATCCACGCGCTCGCCGGTGCCGGTCATCGTGCCCGGGCGGCCTGGCGAATCCGCGTCGGTCGTGCCGTCCGACCAGATCGCCGCACCGGACGGCTCGCGCTACAACTCGCTCGACGCGTGGTTCGTCCGCATGATGATCGAACACCACCAGCAGGCGGTCGAGATGGCGGCGCTCGCGCCCTCCCGTGCGCGCAGCCCACAGGTTCGTGCGATCGCGGAACGCATCCGGGCGGCCCAGGGCCCGGAGATCGCCGTACTCCGTGCGTGGCTCAAGGCCAGGAGGCTCGGCGAGTCCGGTGACGAGGGCGCGGAGCACGATCACGGCACCATGCGCGGCATGGCGTCGCCCCAGGCCCTCAGGGCGCTGACGAGTGCGACCGGCGCGGCGTTCGACCGGATGTTCGTGGACCTGATGTCCGCTCACCATCAGGGTGCGATCGACATGTCCAGCGACGTGTTGAAGGTCGGCGCCGACGAGCGGATCCAGGAGCTGGCGACCAACATCGCGGCTGAGCAGCAAGCCGAGATCGCCCGGATGCAGGAGCTGCTCGACAGGTAGGCGCCCACCGGTGAGAAACCGGACTGTCGGGGTAGCGGTCCTGAAACCGGGCGTCGGATACCGCCGAAACCCTGACACTTCGTCGTCGCTGCCTGGCTTAAGCCGACCTCCGGGCGGCGAGTGCCGCGGTCAGCTCGTCCAGCGCGGCCAGACTGTGCGCGCTGACCACGGCGTCGCAGTACGGCCACGCAGCCGCCATTCCACCGACAAGCGGGCGGTAGCGGGGGCTCTGCGTCCGCGGATTGGCCCAGACGATGCGGTAGGCGACCCGGGACAGCCGGGCCATCTCCCGCTCGACGAGCGCCGGATCGCCGGTGTCCCAGCCGTCGGAGATGACCAGGACGACCGCGCCCCTGGCCAGGCCGCGGCGGCCGTACTGGTCGTTGAACTCTCTCAGCGCGGCGCCGATCCGGGTGCCCCCGGACCAGTCCGGCGCGGCGCGACCCGCGCGTTCGAGGGCGGGACCAGGGCGCGAGCGGGCGAGTACGCGGGTCAGCCGGGTCAAGCGGGTCGCGAACGTGAACACCTCCGCCCGCGATCCGCCGGCCGCGCAGTAGAGCAGCTGGAGCATCGACCGGGCGTACGGCTCCATCGAGCCGGAGATGTCGCACAGGACGACCAGCCGGCGTGGCCGCAGCCGCGGCGCTCGCCGGGCGAGACGAGCGGGGTCGCCGCCGGTCCGGCGGGCACGGCGCAGGGTGCTGCGCAGGTCGATCCGGTCTCCGACGGGCGTCTGCTGGTATCGCCGGGAGCGCCGCGGCGGGGTCGCCAGCGCCAGCTGGCGCATCAGCCTGGCGAGGAGCAGCAGTTCGTCGGGGGAGAGCTCGGCGAAGTCGCGGGTCGCCAGCCGCTCTTCGGCACTCGACAGCGCTGGCGCCGAGCCGTCGGCCGGCCGATCGCGGGGCGCGGTGCCGTCCGACGGGTACGAACCAGGCAGGACCGGCGCGGACCCCGACCGGGCCAGCGTGGCCGGCAACGGGGGAGCGTTCGGATCGCCCCGCGCGTCGGCCAGGTCGACCGCACCACCGAAGACGGCCGCGAATATCTGGTCGAAGACCTCCATCTGGCCGGGGTCGGAGACCAGCGTGGCCAGCCCGCACCAGTACAGCGCCCGGGTGGTCGGTGGCCGCGCCACGGTTATCGCGCGGGCGAACCGCTCGCAGCGGTCCGGCCCGACGGGCAGGCCGGCGGCGTGCAGCGCCGCGCCGAACCTCGCCGCCACCGTGGCGAGGTCGCCCACCGGCTCTCGCGCCGGCTCAGCCATGCTCGCCGACCAGTGTGGCGAGCCCGGCCCGGCGGGCCGCGTCACCGTCCTCGGCGTACTTCAACACCGCGCTCAGCGTGCGGTCGGCGGCGCCGGACGAGAGCTCCGCGACCCCGAGCACGTGCAGGGCGGCCGCCCAGTTGATCGCCTCGGCCACCCCCGGGAGCTTGTTCAGATCCAGGCCACGGAGCCGGGCCACCGATCCGGCGACCTGACCGGCCAGCCGCTCGCTCGGTGGCCGGCACCCGGCGGCGGATGATCGCGGCGACCCGCGCCGGGTCCGGGTACTCGATCCAGTGGTAGAGGCAGCGCCGCTTGAGCGCGTCGTGCAGGTCCCGGGTGCGGTTCGACGTCAGCACCGCGATCGGCGGCAGCACGGCCCGCCGGGTACCGAGCTCCGGGATGGTGACCGCCGACTCGGCCAGCAACTCGAAGAGGAACGCCTCGAACTCGTCGTCGGCCCGATCCACCTCGTCGATGAGCAGCACCGCCGGCCGCGGTCCAGGGTGGTCGAGCGCGGCGAGCAGCGGCCGCGCGAGCAGGTACTCCTCGCTGAACAGGTCGGCATCGCGGATGGCCTCGCCCCGCGCCTCGGCGAGCCGGATCCCGAGCAGCTGGCGAGGGTAGTTCCACTCGTACAGCGCCTCGGCCGCCGCGATCCCCTCGTAGCACTGCAGCCGCACCAGCCGGGTGTCGAGCGCTGCGGCCAGCGCCTTGGCCGCCTCGGTCTTTCCGACGCCGGGCTCGCCTTCGAGCAGGATCGGCTGGCCCATCCGCACGGCCAGGAACAGCGCCGTGGCGAGCGGCTCGTCGGCGAGGTACCCGGTCGCGTCGAGACCGTCGAGCAGCGCGGCCACATCCGGCACCAGCTCACCCATGACGCGCGGCCTGGTGTTCGGCGCGGAAATCGCGCGGAATCGGCCAGCCGGGCCGGCGATTTCCGCGAACACCGGCTGGCGTCGCCTCGGCGAGGCGCTCATGAGCACGCTTCGCTTCGCTCGGCGGCGCATTCGCGCAAACTGTGCCAATGATTCGCTCGCTGACGCTCGCTCATGCGTACCGTTCGGGGTCGTCGGCGAAGGCGCGCTGGCAGCCGGTGCCGCAGAAGTACCAGGTCCGGCCGGCGTGCTCCAGCTGGAGGCTGCTCTCGGCGACCGCCACGGCCATGCCGCACACCGGGTCGACCGCCGCGGGCGCGGCACGGCGGAGGTTCGGCGGCTCGATCGGGCCGCGACCCGGGGCCGGTCGGCGATCACCTCGGCCAGGATCGAGAGCGCGATCTCCGGAGCGGTACGGGCGCCGATGTCCAGCCCGGCCGGGGTGTGCACCCGCGCCTTCTGCTCGTCCGGGACGTCGAGCGCAGCGACCACCGCCCGGCCGCGGCGGCGGCTGGCCACCAGCGCGACGTACGGCACGTCCGCGCCGCAGCGCCGCGGTGAGCACCGGCTCCTCGTCGCGGCCGTGGGAGGCGACCACGACCGCCGCCGCGTCGGGCGGCGATCGGCTCGTCGGGATCGCCGCTGGTCGTGATCGCGTAGCCGAGCGCCTCGCCGACGCTCGCCAGCGCGCGGGCCACGGGCGCGTCGCCGAAGACGTGGACGAGGGTCGGGGGCAGCATCGCCTCCAGGAAGATCTCCAGCGTGCCGCCGGACAGGCAGGGGTTGCCGACGGTGACCAGCCCCTCGGCCGACTCGGCCTGATCGGGCTCCGGGGTGATACGGAGCAGGGTCGACTCGCCCGTCTCCAGCAGCCGCAGCCCCTGGAGACGGACGGTCGACTCGGCGCAGCTTCCGCCGACGAACCCCTCCATCGTGCCGTCGGGCAGCACGAGCGCGCAGTCGCCTGCCTTGGCGCTCGTCGGCCGCTCCGCGCGGACGACGGTGGCCAGCACGAACGGCGTCCGCCCGGAGCGCAGGTGGTCCGCGCGGACCAGCAGGTCGGTTCGGGTCACGTGATGGCCAGGTCGGTGCGGAACGGGCGGCCCTGGATCGTGCGCCACACGTTGGCGGGGGTGAGCGGCATGTCCGCGTGCCGGACCCCGTACGGCCGGAGCGCGTCGACCACCGCGTTCACCACCGCCGGCGGCGAGCCGACCGTGGCCGACTCGCCGACCCCCTTGGCGCCGATCGGGTGGTGCGGCGACGGCGTCACCGTCTCGCCGAGCTCCCAGGACGGGCACTCCATCGAGGTGGGCAGCAGGTAGTCCATGAACGACCCGCCGAGGCAGTTGCCGTCCTCGTCGAACGCGATGACCTGCATCAGCGCCATGCCGATCCCGTCGGCGAGCCCGCCGTGCACCTGCCCCTCGACGATCATCGGGTTGATCCGCACGCCGCAGTCGTCCACCGCGACGAACCGCCGCACCTTCACCTTGCCGGTGCCCGGGTCGACGTCCACGACCGCGATGTAGGCGCCGAACGGGTACGTCAGGTTCGGCGGGTTGTAGACGCAGGTCGCGTCGAGGTGGCCCTCCACGCCCTCGGGCAGCTCCAGATTGGAGTGCGCGGCGAGCGCGATCTCCTGGATCGTCTTGCCCTGGTCGGGGTCGCCCCTGACGAACCAGCGGCCCTTCTCCCACTCCAGGTCGTCCGGCGCCACCTCGAGCATCGCCGAGGCGACGATCCGCGCCCGCTCGCGCACCTTGCGGGCGACCATCGCCGTCGCCGCGCCGGAGACCGGCGTCGAGCGGGAGCCGTAGGTGCCGAGCCCGAACGGCGTCTGGTCGGTGTCGCCGTGCACGACCTCGATGTCGTCCGGGCGGGATGCCCAGCTCCTCGGCCACGATCTGGGCGAAGGTCGTCTCGTGGCCCTGCCCCTGGGTCTGCACCGAGATGCGCAGCACCGCCTTGCCGGTCGGGTGCACCCGCAGCTCCGCACCGTCGGCCATGCCCAGCCCGAGGATGTCCATGTGCTTGCGCGGGCCGGCGCCGACCGCCTCGGTGAAGAAGCTGACGCCGATGCCCATGCAGCTCGCCGTGCTCGCGCCTGCTCGGCCTGCTCCTTCCGCAGGTCGTCGTAGCCGGCCATGTCCATGGCCAGCCGCAGCGCCTTCGGGTAGTCCCCGGAGTCGTACTCCCAGCCGGTCGGGGACGCGTACGGGAACTGCTCCGGCTCGCAGCAGGTTCTTCATCCGCAGCTCGGCCGGATCCACTTCCAGCTCCAGCGCCAGGACGTCGACCATCCGCTCGACCAGGTACACGGCCTCGGTGATCCGGAACGAGCACGCGTACGCGACGCCGCCCGGCGCCTTGTTGGTGTAGACGCCGGTCACATCGCAGTGCGCTGCCTGCAGGTCGTACGAGCCGGAGAAGACACCGAAGAACCCGGCCGGGTACTTGGTGGGCTGCGCGGTGCCGTTGAAGGCGCCGTGGTCGGCGATCACCTTCACCCGGAGGCCGAGCATCTTGCCGTCGCGGGTGGCCGCGATCTCGCCGTGCATGTGGTAGTCGCGGGCGAACGAGGTGCTCATCAGGTTCTCCGACCGGTCCTCCACCCACTTCACCGGCTTGCCGGTGACGATCGACCCGACGACCGCGCACACGTACCCGGGGTAGATGCCGACCTTGTTGCCGAACCCGCCGCCGATGTCCGGCGAGATCACCCGGATCTTGTGCTCGGGCAGGCCGGCGACCAGCGCGTAGAGCGTCCGGTGGGCGTGCGGCGCCTGGGTGGTCGTCCACATCGTGAGCTTGCCGGTGACCGCGTCGAAGTCGGCCACCGCGCCGCAGGTCTCCAGCGGTGCCGGGTGCACCCGGGGATACAGGATGTCCTGCTCGACGACCACGTCGGCGGCGGCGAACACCTCGTCGGTGCGGGCCCGGTCGCCGGCCTCCCAGTCGAAGATGTGGTTGTTCGTGCGGCCTTCGAGGTCGTCGCGGATCACCGGGGCATCGGGGTCGAGCGCGCGCCTGGCGTCCACCACGGCGGGGAGCGGCTCGTACTCGACCTCGATCAGCTCCAGCGCGTCGCGTGCGGAGTACCGGTCCTCGGCGACGACGAAGGCCACCTCCTGCCCCTGGAAGCGCACCTTGTCGGTGGCGAGCACGGCCTGCACGTCGTTCGAGAGCGTCGGCATCCAGGCGAGCTTCAGGCCGGCAAGCGTCTGCGCCGGTGATGACCGCGCGCACCTTCGGGTGAGCCTCGGCCGCCGTGGTGTCGATCGAGAGGATGCGGGCGTGCGCGTACGGGCTGTGCAGGATCGCACCGTGCAGCATGCCCGGTAGCTTGACGTCGTCGATGTAGATGCCCCGGCCGCGGATGAACCGGGCGTCCTCCTTGCGCGTCATCCGCCCGTACCCGATGGGCGTACCGCGCTCCTCGGTCGCGGTCACGCCGTCACCTCCTCGGTAGCGGGGAGATCCGACCCTGTCGCGGCCGGGTGTTCAGCCGCCCAGCGGACCGAGCGCACGATGTTCTCGTAGCCGGTGCAGCGGCAGATCTGGCCGGAGATGGCCTCCCGGATCTCCGTCTCCGACGGGTCGGGGTTCTGGTCGAGCAGCCAGCGGGCGGTCAGCATCATGCCCGGGGTGCAGAAGCCGCACTGGAGCCCGTGGCACGCCATGAACCCCTGCTGCACGGGATCGAGACGGCCGTCGCGCTCCAGGCCTTCGACCGTGCGGATCTCACGGCCGTGCGCCATGGCGGCCAGCACCGTGCACGACTTCAGCGGCGCCCCGTCCATCGAGACGACGCACACGCCGCAGTTGGAGGTGTCGCAGCCCCAGTGGGTGCCGGTCAGCCCGAGGTGGTCGCGGAGGAAGTGGACCAGCAGCACCCGCGGCTCGACGTCCCGGGTGTACTCCTGCCCGTTGACCGTCATCGTGATCTGCATGTCAGGCCTCCTGACCCTGTGCGCGGGCCGTGGCGCGCCGCAGCGCGCGGGCGGTGAGCTCCGCGACGAGGTGCCGCTTGTAGTCGACCGGCCCGCGCTGGTCGGCGACGGGGTTGCAGTGTGCGGCGGCGACGGTGCCGGCCTCGGCGAAGTTGGACCCGGTCGCCGCCTTGCCGCGGAGGAAGTCCTCGGCCTCGCCCGCGACGAAGTGCTCGGCGCCCACCGCTGTCAGCCCGATGCCCACGTCAGTGACACGATCTGCGTCCAGCCAGATCGCCGCGCCCACAGCGGCGATCGGCCAGTCGCCGACCCGGCGCTCGACCTTCTCGTACGCGCTGCCGCCACCGGGACGGATCGGGACACGCAGTTCGATCAGCATCTCGCCAGGGCCCACCACGGTCTCGTACGGGCCGAGGTGGAACTCGCGCACGGGGACCCGCCGTGCGCCGTCCGGCCCCTGGATCACTGCTGTCGCGGAGGTCGCGCCGAACGCCGCGGAGAGGTCCTCCGACGGGTCGGCCTGGCAGAGCGAACCGCCGACCGTGCCCCAGTTCCGCACGATCGGGTCGGCGATGACACGCTCGGCGTCCACGAAGATCGGGAAGTGCTCCCGTGCGACCGGGGAGGCGAGCAGTTCGGCGTGGCGGGTCAGCGCCCCGATGCAGAGGTCGCCCCCTTCGAGCCGGAGGTAGGAGAGTTCGGTGAGGTCGTTGATGTCGATCAGCACCTCCGGCTGAGCCAGCCGCAGCTTCATCATCGGAATCAGGCTGTGGCCACCGGCGACGACGCGCGCCTCCGGTCCGGAGCGGGCGAGCAGGGCGAGCGCGTGGTCGACGCTGGTCGCCCTCTCGTACTCGACGTGTGCGGGAACCTGCATGTGTCCTCCCGCTGGAGGGGGGCGCGCACGAGCGCCCATCGTTGTCTATGCAACAGCCTTGGCCCGGCGCAGGGCGTGTGCAATGCCCCGATAAGTGAATGCTTAGGTACCGGATCCGAGTGAGATGATTGTGCTCGTGACCCTCACGCAACTGAGCGTGTTCGTCCTGGTCGCGAGGCTAGGGTCGGTTAAGGACGCGGCGAGCGCGCTGAGTGTCAGCGAGCCGGCCGTCTCCCAGGCGCTGACCGCACTCCGGCAGCACCTGGGTGATCAGCTCATCCGGCGGAGCGGCGCCAGGATGATCCTGACGCCCGGCGGGAGCCGGCTGCTGCCGATCGCGTCGCAGATGGTCGCCCTCGGCGCCGAGGCGGAGGTCGCGGTGCGGGCCGCCAGAGGCGTGCCGCGACAGTTGCGGCTGGTGGCCACGTGTACCGTCGCCGAGTTCGTGGCGACGCCGCTGCTCGACGCCTTCACCCGGCGCTCGCCCGGCGCGATCGAGGCGTCCTCCGGCGTGGCGGCGGGGGCGCAGATGCCGGTCCTAGTCGCCAACCGGCTGGCGGACGTGGCGCTCGGCCCGTACCTGGCCTCCGATCCGAGCCTCGGGCTGGTCAGCGAGCCGATCTTCCGGTGCCGGATGGTCGTGGTCGCGGCCGGCCGCGACCGCCCGCGGGGGAGCGCCGCGAGCTGGCCGTGGCTGGTCGACCCCTCCGGCACAGACCCCAGGAGCGACACGAGCACGCTCCTGCGCCGGCTGCGCGTGGCGGAGCCGCGGATCCGGGTCTTCCCCAACCAGACCGCCGCCTGGGCGGCCGCCGCCGACGGGGCGGGGGTCGCACCGGCAGTCGCCCATCTGGTCGCCAACCGGGTGCAGCGCGGCGAGCTTGCGCTGGTCGAGACGCCGGCCACACCGATGGAGACGAACTGGCACGTCACGACCCTGCACCGCGACCGCCGGCCCAGCGTCGCAGGCTCGCTGCGCCACTTCCTGAGCACGCCCGAAGCCATGCAGATGATGCGTTCCCCGGGGGCCGGCGTCCCGCCGTCGCGGTTCCGCCCGCCCGTCTATGTCACGATCTGGAGCTGACCGCTGCCCGCGTGCGGTTCGAATGCGCCCTCAACCTTTACCCACCCCTACCCCGACCGCGAGTTGCCGGCGATGAACGCGTCGGCGGCGCTCGGGTCCAGTTGGAGGGACGTTGGTAGGCGTTCCGGGCGTCGTCGTGGCGACCGAGCCGGCGGAGCAGGTCCGCCCGGGCGAGGTGGTACTGGGGCCGCGGCCGATCTGCGGGTGATGGCCGGCGCATCGAGGATGACGAGCCCGGCGGCGGGGCCTTCCGACATCGCGACGGCGATTGCCCGGTTGGCTTCGGTGACCGGGGTCGGCTCGTAGCGGATGAGTTCGTTGTACAGCAACGCGATCTGTCGCCAGTCGGTGTCGGTCGCGTGCCGAGCGGTGGAGTGGCAGGCCGCGATCGCCGCGTGGAGCTGTGCCGGCCGGGCCGGCCGGTGCGGAGGGCCGATTCGAGGAGCGCCTGCCCCTCCTCGATCATCGCCGCGTTCCATCGGGTGCGCTCCTGGTCTCGAGCAGCACCAGGTCGCGTCGCGTCGGTGCGCGCGGCCCGGCGGGCGTCCGTGAGCAGCAGCAGGGCGAGCAACCCCAGGATCTCCGGCTCGTCGGGCAGCAGAGCGGCGAGGCCACGGGCGAGATCGACGGCCGTGTCGCAGAGGTCGCCGCCCCAGGACGGGGCCGGCGCTGGCCTTGTGGCCCTCGGTGAACAGCAGGTAGACGACCCGTAGGACCGTGTCCAGCCGGCCCGGCAGCGCGCAGGCGGTGGCACCCGCAGCGGGATCCCGGCGTCGCGGATCTGCGCCTGGCACGTCCCAGCCGCTTGGCCATGGTGGGCTCTGGCACGAGGAAGGCGGCGGCGACCTCGGTGGTGCTCAATCCGCAGACCGATCGCAGCGTCAGCGCCACCTGCGTCGCCGGCTCCAGCGCGGTGGCAGCACAGGAAGATCAGCGCCAGCTGGTCGTCCTCGAGGGCCCCTGCGGCGTCGGCGGGGCTGGCTCACTCCAGTCACGCATCGCGGCCGCCTCCTTCGCCGTGCGCATGGCATCGCGGCGGACCCGATCGAGCGCCTTGTGGCGAGCCACGCCGATCAGCCACGCCCTCGGATTGGCGGGCATACCCTCGGTCGGCCACTGGACCAGCGCGGCGAGGTACGCGTCCTGCACGGCTCCGGTGGCGAGGTCTCCAACCATGCGGTACGCTCGCCACCGCTGCCCACCAATAGGTCCGCAGCTCCTGCTCGGTCAGAGCGTGACCGCCGGACCGGGATCACCGGACGCACCTCGACCCAGCCGTCCTGCGCTGCGGGAACCGTCGACGCCCATTTCACCGCCTCGTCCAGGTCAGCACACTCGACGACCATGTAACCGCCGACCTGTTCCTTGATCTCCGCCGCAGGTCCGTCCGTGAGCATGGTCTCGCCGTCACGGACCCGCACAGTGGTCGGGACATGCCGGTACAGCGGCTGGCAGTCGACAAGGACGCCCGCCTCGATCATCGCCCTCTGCATCGCGCCGTATGCGGCCACGTTCTCGGCAAACTCGGCGCTGCCCGGTCGGTGAGGCCGTTGGAGTGCAGCAGGTACAGGTACTTCATCGGCACCATCCAACTTCCACCGGCGACGGCCGCCGGCGTTCACCTGTAATCGAACGGGACCAGCGGAGCAGGACCTCAGCCGCACATTCTCCCTCGACCTGCAGAATCATGCGCATGACGGCAACGGAACCTGCGATCTCCGTCGTGCCCGCCAACGAGGCGAGCTGGGACGACCTGCAGACGGTCTTCGGCACGCGCGGCCAGGCGTCCAGGTGCCAGTGCCAGCGGTACAAGCTGCGGCCGCGGGAGTCCTTCGCCTCGTTTCCCGCCGAAGAACGCGCCCATCGGCTGCGCCAGCAGACCGACTGCGGCTATCGGGAGTCGGGCGCGACCAGCGGCCTCGTCGCGTACCTCGACAGCGAGCCCGTCGGCTGGTGCGCGGTCGAGCCGCGCACCGCCTACCCGAGCCTGCTGCGCAACAACCGCGTCCCCTGGGTGGGGCGCGCGGAGGACAAGACCGACGACAGCGTCTGGGCCGTGACCTGCTTCTTCACCCGCGCCGGCTTCCGGAAGCGCGGCGTCAGCCGGGCACTCGCCCGCGCCGCGGTGGACTTCGCCCGCGAACGCGGCGCCCGCGCGATCGAGGGCTACCCCATGACCACCAAGAACGTGATCCTGGAGGAGCTCCACGTCGGCACCCGGGGCGTGTTCGCCGACGCCGGTTTCACCGAGGTCAGCCGCCCGACACTGCGCCGTGTCGTGATGCGGGTCGACTTCTGATGCCCTGGCTATAGTTAGGGCCTTAACATGTGCGCTCCTTGACCACTCAAGTATCTCGAACGCCTCACTCACCGCACGCCGAAATCCGGCGGATGAGGAACGCGCGCTCGGCCTCGTTCTCGGCGAGGGCCAGTGCCTGCCTGTACGCCGCCACCGCCTCGGGACGCCGATCGAGGCGCCGCAGCAGGTCGGCCTTGATCGCGGGGAGGTAGCGGTAGCGGGAGAGCCGGTCGTCGCCCTCCAGCTCCTCGACGTCGCGCAGCGCCGCCGCCGGCCCGCTCACCATCGCCACGGCCACCGCGCGGTTGAGCGCGACCACGGGGGAGGGCCACACCTTCAGCAGCTCGTCGTACAGCACGAGTACCTGCTCCCAGTCGGTGCCGTCGTAGGTCGGCGCAGTTGCGTGCAGCGAGGCGATGGCCGCCTGCAGCGCGAACCGACCGGCGTTCCCGCCGCGTAACGCCGCGACGACCAGCCTGTGGCCCTCGGCGATCGCCGCGCGGTCCCACTGCGACCGGTCCTGCTCCTCGAGCAACAGCAGCCGGCCGTCCGGCGCGGTACGCGTAGCTCGCCGCGCGTGGTTGACCAGCAGCAACGCGAGCAGGCCACGCACCTCACGCTCGTCGGGCATCAGGGAGTGCAGAAGGCGGGCCAGGTCCAGCGCGCGCTCGGAGAGATCGGTCCTGGTCAGCGCCTTACCCGACGGTGCCGTGTGGCCAGTCGTGAACAGAAGGTGGATCACCGTCAGCGCCGAGTCCAGCCGGTCGGGCAACTCGGCGATGTCGGGCATCCGGAACGGGATCCGCGCCGCGACGATCTTCTTCTTGGCTCGCGTGATCCGCGCGGCCATCGTCGACTCGGACACCAGGAACGCCTGCGCCACGTCCGGTGTGTTCACCCCGCACACCAGCCGCAGCGTGAGCGCCACCTGTGCCTCGGCGGCCAGTGCGGGATGGCAGCACAGGAAGATCAGTCGCAGACGGTCGACGGAGCTGCGGGTGATCTGCATCAGGTTCCTTCGGTGTCGTGGACTGCGCTTCGGGTGCTGCCCCGGGGCGGCCCGGCCGATGTCTCGTCCGGGGATTGGGCAGCATCGGTGGTCGCTGCCCAGGAGGCGAGCAGGCGGAGGCGTTCGGCGGACGGCGAGCCGGGTTCGGCGGTGTACACAAGGAGCACGAGGCCCGGTTCGGCGGTGATCGCGAGCTCCTCGTAGGCGAGGGTGAGCTCACCGACGACGGGGTGGTTGAACCGCTTGGTGCCGGCGCCGTGGGTTCGGACGTTGTGGTCGGCCCAGAGCCGGCGGAAGACTTCGCTCTGGGTGGAAAGCTCTCCGACGAGGTCCTGCAGCCCGCGGTCGTGCGGGTCGCGGCCGGCCTCGGTGCGCATGACGCCGACGCACATCTCGGCGAACCGGTCCCAGTCGGGGTAGAAGTCGCGAGAGGCCGGGTCGAGGAACTGGAACCTGGCCAGGTTCGGCAGGCGTCCACCGTCGCCGATCACCGGTGAGTAGAACGCGCGGCCGAGCGCGTTGGTGGCGAGCAGGTTCTGGTGTGGGTCGCGGACGAACGCGACTCCGTCGGTGATCGCCTCCAGCGCCCACCGCAGACTCGAGCCGGGAGGCGGCCTTGGTGGGCGGTGCGGCGCGGGGCCGGCCCGAGGTCGGGATGCCGTCTGCGGCGCGGGCGAGGTCGAACAGGTGGGCGCGTTCGGTCTCGTCGAGCTGCAGCGCGCGGGCCAGGGCCTCCAGGACGCCGGAGGACGCGCCGGCGATCTGGCCGCGTTCGAGCCGGGCGTAGTACTCGACGCTCAGTCCGGCGATGGCGGCGACCTCGCTGCGCCGCAGCCCGGGACCCGGCGGCTGCCGCGTCGCCGGCAGGCCGACCTGCTCGGGGTCAGCCGGGCGCGACGTGTGGTCAGGAACTCGCGCACCTCGGAACGGTTGTCCACCTGCTCGAGCGTAAGCCGCGCCGAGCGCAGCGCGGCGTCGATCAGGGGTGCCCTGTCAGTACACCCATCGACAGGGACTTCTAGCCCGTCTGAGCAGCGAGTTCACTGGATGCTGTGGCGCCGGGGCCCGTGCTGGTGACATGCCGCCTGATCGAAGCGGTGAACGGAGCACGCCACGATGCGTCGGAGTTGTCATGTACGGGCCCGGGGACGTGCGGGTCGAGGAGCGCGAGGACCCGACGATCGTCGAGCCGACCGACGCGATCATCCGCCTGACCGCGACCTGCATCTGCGGCAGCGACCTGTGGCCGTACCGCGGCGCCGAGCCGGTCGACCACCAGGTGATGGGCCACGAGTACGTCGGCGTCGTCCAGGAGATCGGGTCCGAGGTCCGCACCATCAAGGTCGGCGACTTCGTCGTCGGCTCCTTCTGGGCGTCCGACAACACCTGCGAGATCTGCACGGCCGGCTACCAGGCGTACTGCGTGCACCGCGTCCTGATGGGCACCATCGGCACCCAGTCCGAGCTGGCCCGCATCCCGCTCGCCGACGGGACCCTCGTCGCGACCCCCGGTCAGCCCGACCCCGATCTCATCCCGTCGCTGATGGCGGCCTCCGACGTGCTCGGCACCGGCTGGTTCGCGGCCGTCGCGGCCGAGGCCGGGCCCGGCAAGACCGTTGCGGTCGTCGGTGACGGCGCGGTCGGCCTGCTCGGGATCCTGGCCGCCCGGCAGCTCGGCGCCGAGCGCATCATCGCGTTCAGCCGCCACGCCGACCGGCAGGCTCTCGCGCGGGAGTTCGGCGCCACCGACATCGTCACCGAACGCGGCGACGCCGGCGTCGAGAAGGTCAAGGAGCTGACCGGCGGCCTGGGCGCGCACAGCGTGATCGAGGCCGTCGGCACCCAGGAAGCCATGATGCAGGCCATCCACTCGACCCGTCCCGGTGGCCACGTCGGCTTCGTGGGGGTGTCCCACGACGTCGCCATCCCCGGCGACGAGCTGTTCATGGCCGGGCGTTCACATCCACGGCGGCCCCGCCCCGGTCCGGCGGTTCCTGCCCGAGCTGATCCAGCTGATCTGGGACCGCAAGATCGACCCCGGCAAGGTCTTCGACCTCACCCTGCCGCTCGACCGGGCCGCAGAGGGCTACCAGGCCATGGACCAGCGCACCGCCACCAAGGTCCTGCTCACGGTCTGAAGCCGTCAGGCGCTGAGGCCGTCTAGACACCGGGTCTTGTCGCAACGACAGCCCTTCCGAGCGCCGTCCCGGACGGCCTCACCGACACATGGAGACGCCATGCCAGCCTCACGCGCGGCCGTCTGCGCAGCGCTGTTGACGGTCGTCGGCCTGACCGTTGCCGGCTGCGGTGACAACGGTCAGTCCGGCGACACCCGCGGTGGACCATCCACATCACCTTCGCCCAGCCGCACCGACTCCTCGCCCCACCAGGAAGAGCAGATGAAGATCCAGATCACCATCGGCAACCAGCGCTTCAGGCCACGATCTTCGACAGCGCCGCCGGCCGTGACCTCATCGCCCAGCTGCCCCTGACGATCGACATGGTCGATCACGGCTCGGTGGAGAAGACCGGCCCGCTGCCCTCACCGCTGTCACTGGACGGCCAACCAGACGGTGCGGACCCCGACGTCGGAGATGTCGGGTACTTCGCACCCGGCACGACCTCGTCCTCTACTACGGCGACCAGTCGTACTACCCCGGCATCGTGATCATCGGTCGCCTGGACGGCGATGCCGCCAGCCGCATCGCCGACATGGACGGCGCCATCGCCGCGACCGTCGAAGCCCGCGCCGGCTGAGCCCACCCTGCGCCGCCTCACCAGGAGACACGATGAACCCCACCTACGACTTCACCGGTCAGGTCGCCCTTGTCACCGGCGCCAGCTCAGGCATGGGACTGGCCACCGCGCAGGCGTTCGCCGAGTCCGGCAGCCGCGGTCGTCCTGGCCGACATCAACGACGAGTCCCTGCAGGCCGCCACCGCAGGGCTGCGGGCGCACGGGCATCAAGTTCTCGGCATCCGATGCGACGTGTCCGACGAGCAGCAGGTCGCCGCCCTGGTCGAGCAGACCGTCGCGTCCTACGGCCGACTCGACATGGCCTTCAATAACGCCGGCATCCAGGCCTCGCCATCCGACGCCGCCGACGAGCCCGCCGAGACCTTCGACCGCGTCAACGCTGTCAACCTGCGCGGAGTCTGGGCCTGCATGAAGCATGAACTGGGACAGATGCGCCAGCAAGGCAGCGGCGCCATTGTCAACTGCTCCTCACTCGGCGGGCTCGTCGGCCTGCCCGGACGCGCCGCCTACCACGCGTCCAAGCACGGGGTGCTCGGGCTCACCAGCAGCGCAGCCCTGGAATACGCGCCGCGAGGGATCCGAATCAACGCCATCTGTCCCGGCACGTTCGAGACCCCCATGGTCGCGGCCATGATCGCCAGCGGCGAGCTCGACACCGCCGAAGCGCTGGCCAACCAACCCATCGGCCGGTTCGGCCGAGCCGACGAAATCGCCTCCACCGTGCTCTGGCTGTGTAGCCCCGGCGCCAGCTTCGTCGTCGGCGTCGCCCTCCCCGTGGACGGCGGGTACACCGCGCAGTAGGCCCACCCGTATTTCCAGCCCAAAAACAACGCGGAGGATCCGTGCCGTTAGGGAGCGGGTCACCAGGGGTGAAGTAGCGCCGCGTGAACTACTCCGTCTCGCGGTGCTCGACGTGGTGCTTGAGGTCATGCAGGAATCGCGGGGCGGTGCGGGTGAGCTGGAGCCGGAGCGCGAGGTAGGCGAGCCATCCGAGGATGCACCGGATCTGGATGGTGGCTTCGAGGCGGACCCTGGGTGTGGTGGTCATCGATGGCTCGACCCGCCACTGGTTGCGGGCGATCCCCGAAGAACGTGGGTAGGCCCTCGGCCGGGTGGGTCAGGGTACGCGCGGTCTCGCTCGATTCGGTCGCACAGGTGCCAGGCATGCAGCGCGGCGGCGGCGGCGCGGACGACGCGAGCCGGCGTGGCCCGCGTAATCGGAACCCGGATCTCGTCCATGGGCTGGTTCTTTACCCCGTTGCCGGCCTATTGCCCTGGCGCAGCCCTGTTGGTGTTTTCGTTGTGCCGCAGGGCTTCCTCGAGCTGGTCCTCGAGGATGATGATGCGGCAGGCGGCCTCCAGGGCGGTGCCCTGGTCGACCATCTCGCGGGCCCGGGCGGCGAGGCGCAGCTGGTAGCGGGAGTAGCGGCGGTGCCCGCCGGCCGAGCGGTGCGGGTGATCAGTTTCGCCTCGTCGAGGCGGCGCAGGAAGTCCTGGGAGGCGCCGATGATCTCCGCGGCGCGGCCCATCGTGTAGGCGGGGTAGTCCTCGTCGCCGAACATGTCGTCGGGTTGGGCCATGCATCACCTCCATGTCGAGGGCCCCGGCGCTAGTAAGCGCCGGGGCCCAGGGTTACGGGTCAGAAACACCATCTACCGGCAGTTGCGTCGGGTTGTCGTGTCCGCACCCGCCGCCGTGAGCGGCGTGGGGTGCGAGGATCGCATAAGCGTGACCGGAGACCACCTCTCGTTCGATGGAAACTGCGGTGTCCGCCCCAGGCCTGAACTGCGTGCCGGCGGCGGGCGATCCAACGGTGTTCGGCCCTCCCTTTCCTCTGCTTCACTTATTCCTGTCGTGCTGTCCGCCGCTGTCGGAGCCCCACGCAACTTCATGGCCCCATACACGCTCGGCGGTCTTGCCGTGCTTACCGGTCTTGCGGTCTTGCCGTTCCCGCCCGCCTTCGGGCAGTTCGTTCGCGTCTTCGATGTCTCTGTTTTCGACTTCAGGAACAGTAGCCCCTGCTGGCAGCAATGTCTTGGCCCGTCAGCCTAGATTCTCTGCGCGGGCCGACATACCTCACTGGGTCCCGGCGGCGGCTGTCGGCGACATGGCAGTACCGGGCCCCACGCTTGAGTAGCTGACCCAGCCCGCCTGTCCCGCGTCAAAAAGGTGGCTCAGGAATCTTGGTTTGAAAGTTGGGGGTGCAGGGCCGGTTCCCGGTAGACCTCGATCGGGCGGTGTCCGCCGAGGGTCTGGTGTGGACGGATGTGGTTGAAGAGCTGCCGGTAGGCCTCGGCCTCACGGGCCAGGGCAGGTAGATCGTCGATCTCGTGCCGGTAGAGGTGCTCGTACTTCAAGCTGCCGACGGCGCGTTCCCGGACGCCGTTCTGGCCGGGTGAGCGGCGCAAGGTGCGGATGTGGAGCAGCTCGGGTCGGGAGGTGATGAAGCGGGCGAACGCGGCCTTCCTTTGTCAATGCGGCGCCGTTGTTCGGTGACCAGTTTGGTGAAGTAGTCCGTCACACCGGCCAGGCGCCACATCCCGCCCGACCTGGTCTCGTACTCGGAGAAGTCCAGCTGCCGCACCTCATCCGGTCGGCTCGGCTCCTGGCGAATGCGACCTTGCGGGCCTTCGCGAGTTCCCGACGTTCACCGGTGTAGTCGATCGGCTGGAGCAGGCCGCGGCGGCGCAGCGCCCGCTCCACGCTGGAGGCGGAGACGTCGTGGTCTGCCGAATGCGTAGGCTCTGCGAGAAGCTCTTCGCTGACGAGCCGCAGTTCGCCACGTGGCGACCGAACCGTCTTCGGGCGGAGCGACCGAGCGTTGGTTCATTCGATATTTCGGCTGTCAGAGTCTGCGGGTACAGGCCGTCGACGTTGAGGCGCAGCTCGCCGGGTGAGGTGGCCGGTGGCCGCGAAACTGCTTTCCAGGGCCGCGGCGAGGGTGTTCAAGGCGGTGGTGATCGGCAGCCGGGTGGCGGTGAGCCGGATGTCGATGGTGTCGCGGCCGATGCTGATGGCGGTGAGCGCGGGGTCGGCGACGGCCGGCATCCGGATCGCCGGTGGCGCGAGCTGGACTCCAGGCACCGAGGCGATGACGGCGGCGAGTTCCTCGCGCAACATCCGGTCGCGGGCAGGGGGGGTCATGGGGTGCCCCTGGGTGCGCTGGTGGCCCATCCTCCGCATGAGGTGGGGTCGATGTCGAGGACGGTCACCGCCACCTCGGTCACGGTGAGGCCGGTGGCGGCCTGCACCTGCGCGGCGATGGCGTGCTGCACGGCGTGGGCGACGGATGTGGCCGGTGCGCCGGTGGTGGCCAGATCGGCGGTGATCCGGACGGCCTGTCCGGTGACGGTGGCGCTGATGCCGTCGCACACCGACGCTGTCGGGCCGTCGATCCGGTCGACGGCGGCGCGTCCTAGTTGGGTGACCAGGCCGGTGACCCCGACCTCCAGGCGCCGTACACCGGGCACCCGCAGCGCGGCGTCGGCGGCGACCGCGGCGGCGACCCGGTCCGCGATGACGACCTCGATGTCGATGAAGGACTTGCCGGGCTGAGTCATCACGGCTCCGGGCGGTCCGGCAGGGCGGCCGTGGCCGGTAGCGTCTCGGCGCTGGGGCCCGGGGCAGGCCGGCCGGACCCGGGCCCGTCGAGTGGCCAGACGTCCTCGATGTCCAGGTCGACAGCGACGATGTCGAGGCCGACGCTGGCGCGGGCCGCGGCGTGGACCTGTCGCCGCACCTGGTCGAGGAGTGTGGCGGCGGGGCCAGCGCCGTAGCGCAGCGTCAGCGATATCCGCACCCGGACGGCGCCGGGCCGCCCTGGTGCTTGTTCGAGGCGGCAGCGTCGGGCGCGGACGCCGTCGACAGCGTCGACGGCGTAGCGCAAGACGACGGCGATGGCCTGCTCGGAGAGCGCGACCGGGCCGAGCTCGGCGGGCACGGTGAGGTGCGGACGCGGCGGACGTCGGCCTGGACCGCGGTCATGACGCGGGTGAGGAGGTCCGGCGGCGGGCCGGCGGTGTCGGCGCGCAGCGCGCGGGTCGCGTCGGCGAGCGCGGCCAGTCCGTCAGTGGCGGTGAGGCAGTGCGGGCAGGACCGTTCGTGAAGGCCGAGGGTGCCGGTCTGCATTCGGTCCCACAGATCCTCGATGCTGTGGCCGCAGGGCAGCGCGTGCGCCTCGGGGGGCTGGTTCAGCGCCATGGCTGCATCGCCTCCGTCAGTTGGACGCGTGCGCGGGCGATGCGGCCCCGCACGGCGGTGGGTGTGGTGGACAGGATGGCCCCGATCTCCGCGTAGGAACGGCCATGGACCTCGCGGAGCAGCCAGCAGGCCCGCTGCTCGGGGCTGAGTTGTTGCAGGGCCGTGGTGAGCGCGTGCATCGCGGCGCGGGTCTGCATGGCCTGTTCGGGCTGGGTTTGCGCGACGGTCGAGACGAGGTTCTCATCGAGTTCGGCGGCCGGTCGCCGGTTGCGCAGCAGGTTGAGGCAGCGGTTGGTCGCGGTCCGGTACAGCCACGCGGGGAACGCCGCCTCGACGCGCAGCTCCGGCAGCCGCCGCCACGCGGCCAGGAACACCTCCTGGGTGAGGTCCTCGGCGTCGCTGCGGTTGGCGAGCATTCGCAGCACCAGTCGGTAGATCGGACCCTGGTAGCGGCGGGCGAGGTGCTCGAACGCTGTATGTCGCCGCGGCGGCCGGCGACAGCGCGCGCAGGTACTGGCCGAGCGTGTGCGAGGTAGAAGTCACCTCCATAGTCGCAGGTGCAGTCGGCAGCCGGGACACTCGTTGTTTTGCGGCGGCACTCTGCTGTCGCGCCGCCAGTTCCAGGAAGCACGGCCGCTCCGACTCGTAGCGCGACGGCGGGCTCAGCAGCCGCTCCACGCGGCCGCTCCGCCGGAGGCGCGGTTGTGCCAGCGTCGGCCCTCGATCCGCGTGGCGAGCGCCCAGGGGGCGTCGGCACCCAGCGGCACCGCAACGGCCAGCGGCAACCAGCGGCGGTATGCGGGCGGACAGCAATGCCCACATGTCAACTCATCTCCTCACGTCAGCGGGGTGGAGCGGGCGCCACGCACGGGTCAAGTCCCTCCTCGGCGATCCCATGTCAGGCCACCCGGGTCAGGCCGGCCCGGCCGCGCCGGTCCGCGCCCGTGGCGACATGCACCAGAACGGAGGTCGGAATGGTGTCGATGGCGAGTGCCCGGCGGGCGCGCGGCAGCGCCTCGGTCTCCACCCGGGCCCGGACCGCGGCGACATCGCCGCGGTCGTCGGCGACGACTACTAGGTGAAGCGACCGGCCGCGGCGGCCCTGGCGTAGCTGCGCGGTGGCCCGGCGCACTCCGCGGTAGCCGGCGATCTCGTCGGCGACGGCGTCGGCGAGCGCGTCGGCGTCAAGCACGGTGCGCCCCGTCGGGCCGTTCGCCAGTCGCAGCCGCCGGACCCGGTCGGTGCGCGCTTGGACCGCGAGCCACCGCAGCCCGAGCAGCGCGACCAGCACGCAACAGGCGGCGGCAACGGGCCAGAACCAGGCCGGCTCGGCGGCGCGGCGCAGCCAGGCATCCAGCACCGGCTTCCCGGCCGGTGCGCCCGGGAGCAGGTGCAGGCCGCGGGCCAGCGACAACAGCCCTCCGGCGAGAAGTACGAGCCCGACGATCGCCAGGCCCCACCGGTTGCCTCGCGCGGTCTTCTCGCTCACCGTGCCCCCTCCTGGCCTGGCGGATCCGGGCGGTGACGTGGAACGGGCGAGCCGGGGCCAGCGCGCCGAGGCGTTCCTCCGCCGCGAGCCGTACCGTCTCGGTTAAGTCCGTCGGGTCCGCCAGGCGGGTCCGTGCGGTCACCCGCAGGGCGCGACCGCGCAGCCGCGCCGAGGCGGATTCGACTCCATCGACCCGGTCAGCGGCCGCGGTGGCCACATGCCGCACGCTGCGCCGGGTAGTGCCGACCAGCACCGCGTCATCCTGGCTACGCAGCCGCAGGACCCGGCCGTGGCCGGGCAGGACCGCGAGCAGCACTAGCCAGAGACCGCAGACGGCCACGGCGGCCGACCCCCAGGCGCCACACGACGCTGTCCCACGACGTGCCGGCCGCCCATCGGGTGACCGACATGGCCGGGAACCAGCCGGAGCCTGCGGCGAGCGCGGCGATGATCTCCACGGCAGCGACGCCGGCGCCGACCAGCAGCGCCAGCGCGACGACGGTGGCCGCCACGGTCCGCCTCGAGCGCGTCACCGCACTCTCCGATCCTCGGTACGCGGCGGCAGCAGGGCGCTGACGCGGATGTCGACCTGCCGCACGGTGATGCCGCACAGCTGCGCGACCCGAGCGATGATCGCGTCGCGGGCGGCCGCCGCGACGTCGGCGACCGGCGCCGGGTAGGTGACTGCCATCGTCACATCGACGACCGCGACGTCGCCGTCCACCTCCGCGGCGACCTGCGCGCGGTCACCGTCTCGTCCGGCCCCAGCGCCACACCGGCGAGCCGGCGCGCCGCGCCGTGGTGTGCTCGACCTCCCCGACCGCGGCGGCGGCGATCTTGGCCACGACCCGGTCGGCGACGCTGGTCGCGCCGCGTATCGCGGCTGGGGCCGGCGCGTTGACCGCGCCAGACTGACCGGGCCAGCGGTGGCGTCGTCGGGTCGGTCGGCGGTCAACGTCGCGGTCACCTCCGGTTACGCTCCCCGACCCGAGTGGACAGCAACGCCGCCAGGTCGACCTGCCCGTCGACGACACGCCCGACCGCGAGGCCGATACAGCCCAGCACCAGCACTAGCACGAACGCGCCGAACCCGCCGAACGCGCCGGCGAATCCCAGCGCGATTCCGGCAGCCAGCCCCACCAGCGTCGCGTTCACGACAACTCCTCTCCCAACGTCCCGGCGGCTGTCGTCACTCCACTCGCGGCTCAGCGGCCGGTTCGCTGTCATCGTCAAGGTGCACGTCGTCGACGGCGATATTGACCTCGGTGACTTCGAGTCCGGTCATCCGCTCGATCGAGGAGATGACGTTCTCGCGGATCGCGCCGGTCAGCTCAACGATGGCCACGCCGTATTCGACCACGATGACCAGGTCGACCGCGGTCTGCTTCTCCCCGACCTCCACCCGCACCCCCTGGCCCACCGCGGTGTGGCCGGCGCCGGGCACCCGCTCCCGGACGGCGCCGAACGCGCGCGCCGCTCCGCCGCCGAGCTCATACACCCCGGGGATCTCCCGGGTCGCGATACCTGCGATCTTCTGCACCACCGTGTCGGCGATCTGGGTGCGGCCCTTCTCCGTGGCCAACTCCGCGCTCGCCTGCGGCCGAGCCACCCGGCTACGCGGCTGCCCAGTCCCGGTCACTGCAGACGACGACCGGTTCTGCTCCATGGTCTGGCCGGCTGTCTCCGTCATGTGTCCCTCCAAAGTCGTGACGCGCGCTGCCGGGCGGACCCAGAACGCCTGCGGGTAGCCGCCCCGTCAGGCGGTCCCACTTATTCAGACACCGGCGTAGTCGAAACGTCACGGCAAGTGTTGAGAACTCTCGGCGTTGTCGTTCAGCTCGCTCGGGCAGACCTTCTCGGCCAGCCAAACGATCGACTTGTCCTCATCACCGCGGGAGAACACCCGGAACCCTGCGCGTCACGGATCTGCATCCGGTGCTACACCCTTCCGACCGACGAGCCGGCGCCCAATCGACAGCCTCCCCAGACTTTCACCGCCAGGCTTGGATCGCAGCGGGGGAGAGGCGGTGGCTCGCGGCGCGGAACAGGGCGCGCAGGCCCGGGCCGTACCGGGCGGCGAGGTCCGCGTTGTGCGACATGACGTCGAGTTCGTTCGCCGCGGTGATCTCCAGGAACGCCCGCACGGACGGTTCGTCCGGGAAGTGGGTCTCGCCGGTGAACCGGTCGCGGAACGGCACCGGGCCGGCCGCCGGACAGGTGCGGGTAGACGGCGTTGCGGTCGCAGCTCCCGTACAGGTAGACGAGTGCCTCGGCCTCCGCGCCGACCACGGCGACGAGCGTGGCGCGCTCGGTGACGTCGAGCAGCACCTCGTCGAACCCGCCGGTGCCGTACGCGGCATGGCAGAGCCCCGCCGTGCGGACGGTCGGGCCCGCGCCCCACTCCGCGAGCGTTGCCTCGACCCGGCACAGGTGCTGGTAGAGGGTGCCGCCGGGATGGCTCTGCCGATCGGTTCCGTGCGACAGGAGGAAGTCGAGCGCGGCGCCTGTCACTGACGCTCACTCCGCGCCAGGGGAGGGGAGGCCCGTCGCGCCGAGCCGGGTGAGCAGGTGGGTGAGCGTGTCGACCTCACCTACCTGCCAGCCGAGCGAGAAGGTCTCGCGGCTGATGCGCTCGGCGGTGGCGCGCGCCTCGCGTAGCCGTTGCTGGCCGGCGGGCGTCAACGTGGCGTAGCCGACCCGGGCGTCCCGCGGGTCGGTCTCACGGGCGACGAGACCGAGGCGTTCCAACGGCACGAGCGCCCGCGTGACGCCGGACTGGGAGAGGAGCAGCCGCACCGCGAGATCGACCCGGCGCATGCGACCGCCACGGGCGCCGTCGAGGTTGAGCAGGATCGTGAGGTCGTTGAGGCTCACGCCGTGCACCGCACCGAGCTCGGTGTCGAACCGGCGCGCGACCGCTGCCTGGACGCGGACCAAGCGGAGGCACACGTCGAGCGGATCAGCCGGCATGCCGTACCCCTATTCTTGTGCGATCCTTGACCACTCAAGTTTCTCGCTTCCGACCCACAAAAGCAAACACCTTGGCTACGACGAAACGGCGGCGCCGGGATTACTCGGCGGGGGAGTCGCTCACGAGGTCACGGATCACCCGGTAGGTGCGGTTGGCGCCGGCGGCGGCGCGCTGTTCGCGGGCGGTGGCGTCGATGTAGGACTGGCTGGTGGTGATCGACACGTGGCCGAGGAGCGCCATGATCTCGCTGGCCGTGGCGCCGTCCTCGGCGAGGCGCGTGGCGTACGTGTGGCGCAGCGCGTGCACCAGCGCACCGGTGGCGCGGCGGTCGTTCAGGCCGGCGGCGCGCAGGTTGGTGCGGACGAGGTACTGCAGGCCGCCGCGCTGCAACGCCTCGTCGCGACGGTCGACGAACAGGGGAGCGGCGGGGTTGAGCCTGGTGGTGGGGAAGCGGCGGCGGCGGGTCACGAGGTAGGAGTCGAGTACCGATTCGAGTGGCTTCTCGACCGGTACCGAGCGCGACTTGCCGCCCTTGCCGACGACGTGCAGCCGGCGGTCGCCCGGCTGGCCGGCCAGCGAGCCGAGCGTGAGCCCGAGAAGCTCGGCCGAGCGGACGCCGGTGAGCAGCAGTGTCGCGAGGACCGCCAGGTCGCGTTCGGGCCACGGGTCGCGCCCGTCGCGGCGCTGGGCGACGGCGGCGAGCAGCCGTTCGGGCGTGTCCTCGCCGCGCAGCGGCTTCGGCGCGCGGCGGGGGATACGCGGGCGGGCGACTCCGGCCATCGGGTTGCCCGCGAGTTGCCCGTCGCTGACGCAGAACGCGAGGAACTGGTTCCAGGTGGACCAGGCGCGGCTGATCGACGTCTTCGCGCGGTCGTCGGAGTACTGGGCGAACGCCACCCGCAGCACCGCAACCGTCAGCTGATCGAGGGTGAGGTCGGCGACCTCGACTCCGATGTGGATCGCGCAGAGCCGGCCGATCGTGTCCAGGTCACGGCGGTAGGCGGCGGTGGTGTGCGGGCTGTCCTTGCGTGGCTTGCGAGCCAGGAAGAACCCGGCGACCGCGTCGTTGAGGAGGGCAGGATCGGACTCAGTGGACAGTTCGGCGGTCACAGCCGCAAGCATGCCGTTCCGGTACGACAAAGTCGCGCCGGCCCTAGGCGCCCGGTTACAGCGGGTATGGGTGGTAAAGGCCGGGGGAGTTGCTCAGATCTACCTCAAGGCCCTCTGCTCACGGGTGTCCGCCCCGCCATGCTGCCAATGGACACGCTGCCCGGCGACTGCCGGTGCTGAGTCAGGGAGGTGCGCGATGATCCGTCGAGTCGACGCTGCGCTGCGGAGCGAGCTTGCCGCGGCACCTCTGGACCGGTCGATGGCGCTCTTCGAAGCGGCAGTGATGGCACGGTGCGCCGCGTCACCGACCCAGAACTCCGGCCGCCTGGCGCGCCACCAGCGGTTGTCAGTGGTGGGGGAGCCGCAGCGCGGGGGAGTCCTGATCGAGTTCGCGTCGTCCGCGGCGGCGCGCCGCTACCTGCTGGCGATCACGACGCTCGTGCCCGAGGCCGAGATCCGGGACCGACGCCTCGGCTGCCGCCACCAGTACGACCTGCACCAGGTGACGGTGCCTGCGCGGCTCGAACCGATGGTCGAGAACCGGCTGCGGCGTGCCTGGCAGGGCGGCACCGAGCTGCTGATGACGGATCGCCGGCTCATGAACGCGCCTCGCCGCCAAGCAGTTGCTCGGGCGGTGTGGCGGTCGGCGCTGCTCGTGATCGGCACCGGCCGGGGAGTGGGCTGCGTGCGGCTGCGGGTCGCGGATCTCCGCGTCATGGAGCTGCTGCTGCTCTCGGCCGCGGCACTGGGCCTGCCGGCGCAGGCACAGCGCCGCCCCGGCGGGTACGTGGTGACCGTGGAGGGCGTCGACGCGGTCCGCCAGCTGCTCGACGAGGTCGGAAGCGGCATGGGCGAATCCCCCGCGGTACCCACCTCAGCTTGACGCTGTGATGCATAAGCAAGCTTATGCATCACAGACGGAAACGGAAGTAGGTGGCCCGTGCCGCCGGGAGACGTTCGGTCTCTAGGTGTTCGCGGAAATCGCAGCGACGCGCCGACGCGGCCGCGCGATTTCCGCGAACACGCTCGGTTCGGCGGCGGCTGGTGGCTCGCAGGTGGCTCAGGCGCCGGAAACACGCTCAGCGGCCATCTGGCGCTGCGGTCCCGAATCCCCTCAGAACCAGTTCCGCACCCTGTACTTGACATAATGTATCTTATCGGCGCTACAGGCGGTGCCCCTGCGCTCAGGTGAGCGAGACCGCGATCCGCTCCAGGAGGTCCATCGCCTTCTGCATGCCGGACTCCATGCCGTAGTCGAGGTGCGCGTCGCGGTTCGCCTTGTTCTGGTGCTGCACGAGGATCGTGAGCGTCGTCCGGCCGTCTTTCTCGGCGAACGTGGCGGTGTTGACTGCCTCGGCGTCGGGCGCGCCTTCGTAGACCTCGGTCGAGACGATCCGCTCGTTCGGCACGACCTCGCGGTATTCGCCGTGGAAGGCGGTCTCGACTCCCCCGTCGGCGACCATGACGTATCGCCAGGCGCCGCCGACTCGCAGGTCGATGTCGGCGATCGTCGCCTCGCCGAGTTCGGCGGTCCACCAGCGTTTCACCAACTCGGGCGTCGTCCAGGCCTTGTAGACGAGGTGCGCGGGTGCGTTGAACTCGCGCGTGATCAGGATCTGCGTGTCGTTCGGGAGCGTCACCGTCGCGGTGCCGCTACTCGTCGTCGCCACCATTGCTCTCCTCCTTGAGTTCCTCCAGTACGGCGTCCAACCGGTCGAACCGCTCCGACCACGAACGCTCGTAGTTCTTCACCCAGTCGTGGATGGGCTTGAGCGCGTGGCCGTTGAGCCGGTACAGCCGCTGCCGTCCTTCGTCGCGCACGTCGACCACGCCCACCTCCCGGAGCACGCGCAGGTGCTTGGAGACCTGCGGCTGAGCGAGCCCCAGCAGCTGCACCAGGTCGTTCACGGGTCGCTCCCCCGTGACGAGGATGTCGAGAATGTCCCGCCGGCGTGGCTCCGCCACCGCGTTGAACACATCCGCCGTCGTTGCTGCGCGTGCCATGACTACATCATATTCCCATATGGGAATGCGTCAAGCCCGCATGCGGGCTTACGGCCCGAGCAGTGCACGCAGGGCGTCGGCGGCGCGGCGTGCCTGGCCGGGATCGACGATGGCGACAGGCTCGGTGGATCCGGCGAACCAGTTGAGGCTGACCGCGATCGGGGTGTCGACCACCGCCGACCCGATCGGGCCGAGATCGACCAGGACGCCGCCGGCGGACGGGAGTCGCTGGCTGATCACCTCGACGACGATCCGCTGGGCGCGTTGGGCGTTGTACAGGTCGCCGGAGACGACGAGGCACAGCATGCCACCGGGTAGCACTGTGCCGTCCGGGGACAGCCACACTTCGCCGAAGGCTGGTTCGCGACTCACAGAGTGGTGTGGCGGGATCGGACGGCGGCTGCGGCGATCGCGTCGGTGCGGCGCCCCAGCCCGGCGGCCTCCAACGTGGTGACGTCGGCGGCGATACGGCGGCGCAGGTCGTCGCGTTCGACCAGGCGGTCGATGTAGGTGCCCATGTCGAGGCCGTCCTCGGCCGCGCGCTGGCGGATGATCTCGCGCGTGGCGAGCGCCAGGGTCATCTTCGTCTTCTCGGCCATGCCACCGAGTGTATGGGCGATCGGCTGTATACCTCTACTACAGTGCTGCCATGCGAGTCGGGATCATCGGGCTGGGTGACATCGCACGTAAGGCTTACCTGCCGGTGCTGGCGGCCCGGGGCGACCTGGAGCCGCACCTGCTCACCCGCGATCGGGCGGTGCTGGACGAGCTGGGCGACGCGTACCGGATCCCGCACCGTTACACCGATCTCGATGCGCTGCTGGGCGCGGGTATCGACGTGGCGTTCGTGCACGCGGCGACGATCGCGCACCGGCCCATCGTCGAGCGGCTGCTGAACGCCGGTTGCCACGTCTACGTGGACAAGCCGCTCGACGCCGACCTCGCCGGCGCGGAGTACCTGGTGACGCTCGCGGAACGCCACCGGCGGTCGCTGATGGTCGGCTTCAACCGGCGGTACGCGCCGGCGTACGCGGAGCTGGTCACGCTCCCCCGCGACCTGGTCGTCATGCAGAAGAACCGGGCTGGACTGCCTGCCCAGCCGCGTGCGGTGGTGTTCGACGACTTCATCCACGTGGTCGACACGCTGCGGTACCTCGCGCCGGGTGCGGTCGAGCACGTGGACATCCGGACGCGGGTCGAGGCGGGGCTGCTCCAGCACGTGGTGTTGCAGCTGTCGGGGTCCGGCTTCACCGCCTTGGGCATCATGAACCGCGTGAGCGGTGGCGCCGAGGAGAGCGTCGAGGTGTCGGGACGCAACCGGAAGCGGCGCGTCACGGATCTGGCGGAGATCGTCGAGTACGGCGACGCGATCGTGACGACCCGGCGCGGTGACTGGACTCCCGTCGCCCGGCAGCGCGGCATCGAGCAGGCGTGTGACGCGTTCCTCGCTGCCGTCCGGCGAGGCGAGCTGCTGTCGGCGCGCGATGCACTGGAGACGCACGCGCTGTGCGAGCGGATCGTCCAGGCCTGCTAGCCGAGAACCTGACGCTGGCGTCAGACCTGCGCCACCACGAACACCCGCCGGAACGGGAACAGCACGCGCCCGTCCTGTACCGGGTATTCGTCGGCGAGCTGCTTACCTAGCACGGCGCGGAACTCGTGCCACGCTTCGCCGTCGAGCGCAGAGCGGATGGGCCGCAGTGCGGTGCCCTCCATCCACGACAGCACCGGGTGCTCGGTGCCGGCGGCGAGGATGTGCAGGTACGTGGTCTCCCAGGCGTCGACGGCACCGGCGCTCAGGACGTTCGCGTACCCGGCGGGGTCGAGGACCGGCTGGTCGTGGCGGAGGACGCCGGCCAGTTGGTCGTCCCAGGAGGCGGCGAGCGCCCTCAGCGCCTGGTGGGAGGGTGCGTCGAAGTTGCCGGGCACCTGGAATGCCAGCCACGAGCCGGGCGACAGCTCGCCGGCCCAGGTGGCGAGCAGGGCGTCGTGCCCGGGAACCCACTGCAGCGTGGCGTTGGAGAGCACGACGTCGGTGTCGGGTGCGGGGTGCCAGTCGCGGACGTCGCCGACCTCGAAGGTAACGGGTCCAGGTGTCGCCTTGGCTTGGGCGACCATCTCCGGGGACGAGTCGATGCCTGTGATCGCGGCGCCGGGCCAGCGCGACGCCAGCGTCAGGGTGAGGTTCCCAGGCCCGCAGCCAAGGTCGGTGACCGCGCAGGGTTGGTCTGCGCCGATGCGGGCGACGAGGTCGTGGAACGGTCTGCCGCGTTCGTCGGCGTAGGTGAGGTAGGTAGTCGGGTCCCACATGGCGAACCTCCAAACCGTACGTTCGTCTTGCTAGCACTGTAGCAGGATGGTGGGGTGACCGATAAGCCATGGAACGTGCTCTCGCTCCCCCCGCTCCACCCGGATCTCATGACGGCGTTCCTCGCGCCGCTCGGCGACAAGGTCCAGCTCTCCTTCCCGGAGACGCGCGATCGCGCCGGCTTGCACGCGGCCCTACCGGACGCGGAGATCGTGCTGGGCGACTTCACCGGCCAGCTCCCCCTCGACGCGGACGCCGTGGCGGTCGCGAAGAAGCTGGCGTTCGTACAGCAGGTGGCGGTCGGCGTCGACGGCCACGACCTGGCGGCTCTCAAGGCGGCCGGCGTGCCGATCGCGAATACCGCCGGCTCGAACACGATCAGCGTGGCGGAGTGGTGCCTGGCGTCCACGTTCACGTTGCTGCGCGGATCGGTCTGGGCCGACCAGCAGGTGCGCGCGGGCGGGTGGCCGCAGCTGGAGATGGGCGGCCGGGCGGTCGAGCTGGCGGGTCGTCGCGTGGGGCTGGTCGGGTTCGGCGCGATCGGGGTGGCGTGTGCGACCCGGTATGCGGCGCTCGGCTGTGACGTGTCGTACTGGTCGCGCCGGCAGCGCCCGACGGACGAGGAGTACGGCGCCACGTACCGGGAGTTGGACGACCTGGTCGCGAACTCGGACGTGCTGCTCGTTGTCGTGGCTCGCGCCGCGGAGACGACCGGCCTGCTGGGCAAGGAACGGCTGAGCCGGTTGCCCCACGGCGCGTACCTGGTGAACGCGGCGCGCGGCGGCATCGTCGACGAGTCGGCGATGCTGGCCCTGCTCGACGCGGGTCAGTTGGCGGGCGCTGCGCTGGACGTGTACGAGACGGAGCCACCGGCGCTCGACGATCCGATCCGGTCGCACCCGAAGTTGCTGCTCTCGCCGCACGCGGCCTCGGTGACGCCGCAGGCGCAGATGCGTTTGCTGCAGGCGACGCTGGAGAACGTGACTGCGGCGATCGAGGGTCGTCCTGTGGTGAACGTCGTCAACGGTGCCGAGCCCCTCGTGCGGCGCCGCTAAGTATCAACCTTAGGTTGAGGGTAAGACTGGCGGCTCCGGTAGAGGTTGAAGTTCTAGAGATCCCGGCCCGCCATGGCACCATGCCCGGATGACATCGACCAGCAGGTACGTGCCGCCGCTGTTGTGGCGCGTGCTGCTGGTGCTCGCGCGCTGCGCGGCGCCGGTGTTCTGCCGGCTCCGCGTCACGGGTGACGTCCCGGCCGGGCTGCGGGGCGGGCCGCTGCTGCTGGCGGGCAACCACATCGGCATCTTCGACCCGATCGCGCTGGTCGCGGCGGCTCGCGTGCGGCGGCTGGCGCCCCGGGTGATGGTCACCAAGGGGGTGTTCCGGGCGCCGGTCGTCGGTCCGATGCTGCGGCGGTGCGGGCACATCCCGGTGGATCGTCGCAACGGCAACGGTGGCGCCGCGTCCTCTGCGGCGCTGGACGCGCTGCGGCAAGGGTCGATCGTCGCCGGATACCCGGAGGGCCGGATCACGCTCGACCCGGGCATGTGGCCGGAGCGTGGCAGGTCGGGGTTGGCGCGGATCGCGCTCGCCACGGGCACGGCGGTGGTGCCGGTCGTGCAGTGGGGAGCGCACGAGGTCCTCGCCTGGGACGGCGGCGGCGCGATGGTGCGTACCGCGGTGAGCGCGCTGTGGCGACGGCCGGTGGTCCGTGTGCACTTCGGCGCCCCGGTGGACCTCACGGGGCTGGACGCGCATGCCGCCACCGACCGCATCACCGAGGCGCTGGTCGCGGAGCTGACCGAGCTGCGACCGGACGAGCCCGGCCTTCCTCGGTACGTCGATCCGGTGCGGCCGGTGAGCACCGCCCGCAGCTATCCACGTCGCTGAGGTAGCGGTTCGTCTGCGACCGTTACGGCCGCAGACGAACCGCGCGGGCTCAGGAGCGCGTCACCGGGCCGATGCGGCTGAGGTCGGCGACAAGCAGGGCCTCGACGTCGGATCCGGAGTCCACGGTGGCGATGACGGCGGCTCCCCGTTCGGCGGCGAGCACCGCGTCCGCGGCCGCCGTGGCGTCGTCGACGTAGCCGACGAGGAGCGTGGTGCTGGCGGCGATGTCCCACGGTTCGTCGGGCAGCACGAATCCCTCGTGGACGTGCCAGCCCTCCCCCGCCAGCTCGCGGGCCAGCGCGGCGGCCTGGATGACCGAGGTGAGCACGTGTAGCGGCCTCATCAGGAAGCACACGATAGTCACCGGCATACTTGCGCGCGTGACCGTCTCCCCTGCCGCACGCGACTTCGCGTACCTCGACAGCCCGGTCCCGTTGGCGTTCGCGCACCGGGGCGGGGCGGCGGGCGGGCTGGAGAACACGATGACGGCGTTCGCGCGCGCGGTGGACGCGGGATACCGGTACATCGAGACGGACGTGCACGCCACGGCGGACGGCGTGCTGGTGGCCTTCCACGATCCGTGGCTGAACCGCGTCACCGACAGCACTGGGCGGATCGGGGCGCTGCCGTGGTCGAAGGTGCGCCAGGCGAGGGTCCGCGGCCACGAGCGTATTCCGCTGCTGGCTGACGTACTCGACGCATGGCCGTCACTGCGGGTGAACATCGACGTGAAGTCCGACCTGGCGGTAGGTCCGCTGGTCGAGGTGATCCGGCAGACCCGCGCGCTCGACCGGGTGGGTGTGGGGTCGTTCTCCGACGCCCGGCTGAGCCGCGTCCGCGAGGCGCTGGGCCCGCGGCTGTGCACGTCGCTCGGGCCGCGTGGCGTGCTGCGGTTGCGGCGTGCGTCCTGGTGGGGACCGAACGGCGCGGGAGGTATGGAGGGCGTGCCGCTGGCGCAGGTGCCGGCCCGGCTCGGGATCACGGTCGTCGACCGGAGGTTCGTCGATCATGCCCACGAGCTGGGTATGCAGGTGCACGTCTGGACGATCGACGAGCCGAAGGAGATCAATCGACTCCTGGATCTTGGCGTGGATGGCATCATGACGGACCGGATCGACACGTTGCGTGATATCTACACCGCCCGTGGCCTGTGGACCGCATGAACGATGGACGTGGCCTTGTGGGCCGCCTGAACCGAGCGAGGCAGCGATAGTGGCCACCGGCGCATCTGCCGAGTCCAGCGTGGACGAGGCGCAGTACGGCACGACCAGAGAGCGGCGTGGCTGGTACTTCTACGACTGGGCGAACTCGGCGTTCTCGACGACCGTCATCACGGTGTTCCTCGGTCCGTACCTGAGTTCGATCGCTGAGAACGCGGCGGACGCGAACGACCGCGTGTACCCGCTGGGGATCCCGGTGGCGGCGGGTTCGTTCTTCCCGTACCTGGTGTCGTTGTCGGTGTTCCTCACGGTGTTCGTGCTGCCGGTCGTGGGCGCGATCGCGGACCGGTCGCCGCACAAGAAGCAGCTGATGGCGGTCGCGGCGTACATCGGCGCGGCGGCGACGGTGGGGCTGCTGTTCGTGACGGGCGACCGGTACCTGCTGGGCGGCGCGCTGTTCCTGGTCGCGAACATCGCGTTCGGGGCGAGCGTCGTGGTGTACCACTCGTTCCTGCCGCAGATCGCCGAGCCCGACCGGCGTGACTCGGTGTCCAGCATCGGCTGGGCGATGGGCTACCTCGGCGGCGGCCTGCTGCTGGCGCTGAACGTCGTGGCGGTGCTGGCGGGGGACTCGTACGGGCTGGACACCGCCGACGTCGCCCGGTACAGCATCGCGTCGGCGGGCGTGTGGTGGGCAGGCTTCACCACGATCCCGCTGCTGACGCTACGGAACCGCCCGCCGGTCGCCGGTCCGCGCCAGGGCGCGGCGCTCACGGACGGGTTCCGCCAGCTGTGGCACACGCTGCGCGAGCTCAAGGCGTACCCGTTGACGCTGTTCTTCCTCATCGCGTACCTGATCTACAACGACGGCATCCAGACCGTCATCACCCTCGCCAGCGTGTACGGCACCGAGGAGCTGAAGCTGCCGGACGACGTCCTGGTGCCGACCATCCTCATGGTGCAGTTCCTCGCGTTCGCCGGCGCGCTGCTGATGGGCGCGCTCGCCAAGCGCATCGGCGCGTGGAAGACGATCCTGCTCAGCCTCGTCCTGTGGACGGTCGTGCTGGCGATCGCCTACTTCCTGCCCGCGCGCCAGGCGCTTCCGTTCGTGGCGCTCGGCGGGCTGATCGGCCTGGTGCTGGGCGGCAGCCAGGCGCTGTCCCGCTCGCTGTTCAGCCAGCTGATCCCGAAGGGCAAGGAGGCCGAGTACTTCGGGATCTACGAGATCAGCGACAAGGGCACGAGCTGGCTCGGCCCGCTGCTGTTCGGGCTGGCGTTCCAGGCCACGGGCAGCTACCGGGTGGCGATCATCTCCCTCGTCGTGTTCTTCCTGATCGGGTTCGTCCTGCTGGCGGCGGTGCCGATCCGCCGAGCCATCGTGCAGGCCGGCAACACGCCGCCAGCGGTCGTCTGATCGTCAACGCCTCCTCAGGAGGCTCTTCGCGGCCGGGGGCGCGCCCGCGGTCTTCGCGGCGAGCGCGGCCGTCGGCAGCGTGGGCCTGCCGGCCGTGAAGAGCCAGGTCTGGAACAGCGCGTCCAGCTGCTGACCGGAGATGCGCTCCGCCAGCGCGATGAACTGGTCAGTGGTGACGTTGCCGCCCTTCCGCGAGGATGCCCACGTCCGGAGGATCCGGAAGAAGTCGTCATCGCCGACGGCCAGGCGCAGCTGGTGCAGCGTCATCGCGCCGCGGGCATAGACGGCGAAGTTGAACAGGTTGTCCGGTCCGGGGTCGCCGATCGTCAGGTCCCAGAACGGATGGCCCTCCGGGAACACCACGCCGTAGAAGAAGTCGAAGGTCTCCTGCGCCGTGCCGAGGCCCTCCCGCTCGCTCCACAGCCACTCCGCGTAGGTCGCGAAGCCCTCGTTGAGCCAGATGTGCTGCCAGCGGGCGAGTGCGAGGCTGTCGCCGTACCACTGGTGGGCCAGCTCGTGCACGACCACGCTGTCACCGGAGATGGAGTCACTGAAGAAGTCCCGGGCGTAGATCGGCCGGGTCTGGTTCTCCAGCGCGAAGCCGAGGCCGGCCACGTCGTCGACGATGCCGCCGGCGGCGGAGAACGGGTAGCGGCCGAAGTTCCCGGCGAGGAAGGAGATGATCTCGCCTTGGCGCGCGAAGGAGCCCTCGGCGATCGCGCCGGGCGACGGTGGTGCGTCCGCCGCCGTGCCGGCGATCCAGTCGTTGGTGTTGCCGGGGCTTCCGGGCGGAGCGCCAGGGACGGCCCAGCCGTCGAACGTGTTGCCGTCGGCCTCGAACGACGTGGTGCCCTGGCCGGTCGAGACGACGACGTCGTCCACGAACAGGCCACGCCCCTGGATGATGTCGTCGCTCGCGTAGCTGATCGACACCTCGACGGTCGAGCCCGCGTACGGCGCCAGGTCGAACGCCCACTGCTCGTAGCCGTCGCTGGTGCCGGTGGCGGCCCACCAGTCGCCGCTGCCCTTGGGCGTGCAGGTGCCGTCGCCGTTGTCGGTCTGGTAGGTGGCGAGGAACGGGTGCAGGGCGTGCCAGCCCGGGCACGGGTTCCCGGTGTCCTGGGTGGTGTGGCCGTTCAGGTCGCGCAGCGTCGTCCAGTCGTCCGCGCCGACGGTGTGCGCCTCGACGAACGCGAAGTCCCAGTTGGCCTCGGTTTCACGGGCCATCCAGAAGGACAGCTGCGCGCCTCCAGCGGGCACGGCGATGGTGTGGCTCAGGCGTTTGTACGACGAGTCGGCGGCCTGCGAGAGCGCGAACTGGCTGCCGGTGCGCGGTACGGCGACAGGGTCGAACAGGTCAGGGTCGAGCGCGTCCCAGTACCGGATGCCGCCCTGGCGGTAGGCGCGCAGGTCGAACTCGCCGACGGTGGCCGTGGCGAGGTAGGACGCCATGGGTTCCCTGGCCTGCCACGTCCAGGTGGTCCAGCCGCGCTTCGTGCGCTTGCTCTCCAGGACGCCGTTGGACACGCCTTCCAGGCCGGCGGGGACCGTCACCTTGATCGTGTACGACGCCTTGTCGATCGGGTGGTCGTTGACCGGGAACCAGGTGGCGGCCACGTCGGGCTCGCCGATGACGACCGCGCCGTCGTCGGTGTGGATGAAGCCCGATCCGTCGGGCAGCGTCTGCGGCACGCCGTCGTAGCGGACGACCGTCGTGAAGCCGTGGCCCTTCTTCAACCCGTGCCGGGGCGTGACGGTGAGCTCGCCGCCGTTCCGCGTCCACGTGGCCGACCGGCCGTTCACCCTGATCGAGCGGACCGTGAGGCCCTCGAAGTCGAGGTTGAAGCGGGACAGGTTCTGCGTCGCGCGGGCCGTGATCGTGGCGACCCCCTTGAGGACGTCCGTGGCCGGCGCGTACTTCACGTCGAGCAGGTAGTGCCGTACGTCGTACCCGCCGTTGCCGTCGAGCGGGAAGTACGGGTCGCCGATGCCGGGCGCTCCGGGCTGGTACCGCACCGGGTGTCCGGTGGCGGACGCAGCTCCCGGCATCAACGCCAGGCTGAGTGAGACGGAGAAGACGAGTGCAGCTCTGCGTAACATCCGGGCCCCCTCGGCCGTGTCTTCGCAAGCCGTGCCCTACTGCGCTACGGGGCGAGCCGGTGAAGACACGCCCTGGGCCGGCATGGTCCCTGCGCTACTCCACGGGCGACGATAGGAGCCTGCCGCAGGGGTGGGAATCGGCTTAACGGCCCTGCCGTAGGCTCACCGATCGTGACCGACCCGACCAGCGCGCTGTCCGCCGTACCCGCGGCCGGTGACCGGCGCGCGAACGGTCCGCGGGCGGCGCTGAAGTTCTTCTACGGCCCGATGGACTGCGGCAAGTCGACGCTCGCGCTGCAGATCAACCACAACCACGCCCGCCAGGGACGGTGTGGGCTCCTGCTCACGAAGCTCGACCGTTCGCACGCGCCGCGGATCACCAGCCGCATCGGCCTCGGCGCGCAGGCACTCGAGGTCGACGACGACATGGACCTGCGTGAGCTGGTCCGTTCACGGTGGGCGCTCGGCGAGCGCGTCGACTACCTGATCTGCGACGAGGCCCAGTTCTACAGCGTCGCCCAAGTGGAGCAGATGGCCGACCTGGTCGACTGCTCCAGCGTCGACGTGTACGCGTTCGGCCTGGCCACCGACTTCCGCAGCGAGCTGTTCCCGGGTACGAAGCGGCTGTTCGAGCTGGCGGACGAGCTGCTGCGGTTACAGGTCGAAGTGCTGTGCTGGTGCGGCCGGCCGGGGCAGCTCAACGCCCGGATAGCCGGTGGCCAACTCGTTCGCGAGGGCGACCAGGTGGTCGTGGCCGACACCGATCCGGACGAGGTCGAGGTCCGGTACCAGGTGTTGTGCCGGCATCACTACCGCGAGGGTGACCTCGGGCCGGCGGCCGTCGGCGTGGGCCAGCTGCGGTTGCCCTGATCGGGCGTAGAATCGCGGTGTGACCGAGGCACAGGTCAGCGGTGCGCCGGGCCCGGAGGGCCGCGACGCGGTGACGCTCGTTCTCACGCCTGCCGAAGCCAGGCTGGTCCACTCGGCGCTGGGGTCCTACCTCAGCATCTTCGGCCACGACGAACGCGACAGCCGCGCCGCGATCCGCTCCGCCCTCGCCAAGCTGGACGCAGCGGAACGGGCGTCACGCACTCCCGCGTGAGGGCGTGCGCTCCCCTCCAGGCAGACACTGCCGGCGACGACGGCAGGCCTGCCCGGCCCAGCACGCTCTATCGCCTGTTCGGGTGGGCGATCATGGACGTCTTCGTGCGCTGAGCAGCGACAACGGGCCGCTCCGCCGGCTCGTCCTGCGGCTCGTCGCTCAGTTCCGGGGCCGCCCGCACGACCAGCCGATGGTGGTACTCCCGCGCCAGCTCATCGAGCCGGCGTGCGACGTCGGACCACGGCGTGAGGCCAAGCTGCCGCGAGAACGGGTCCGCGAGGCGGAACACCGCCGACTCCGTCTCCTGGTACCACTGGGTCGTCCACTCCGGGTCGTGCGCGAGCTGCTCCAGGAACGCCCACCCCTGCCGGCAGCCGAGGCTGAGGAACTCGTGCAGCGTGGAGCCGACGACGTGGTTCGGCTCGGCGGCGAGGGGCACGGTCATCACGACCGGGCAGTTGTCGAGTGCAGTGTCCGGCTCGGCGAGGAAGCCGAAGTGGACCCCGTTCACACCGGTACTGGCGAACGTCACGGTGTTGATCGGCGTCGCCTGGTACAGGTGCGTGACGTCGAGGGGGCCGACGATCAGCCCGGCCTCCTCGAACGGCTCCCTGTGCTCCGGTGCTCCGGCGAACTCCAGGAGTGCCGGCCAGAGTTGACCCACATTGTCTACGGTCGGTGATCCCACCCTCTGAGTGTCGCTCGCCGGCACGCTGTGAGAACAGCTCTTACGCTGGAATTAAAGGTCACGCTCCGTCTCGGCTTGTCACCATGCGTAACAGCCCCTTGTTTCGTGCTTCGGGTACGGAAAAGTGCGACCGCATGGCAGCGGGGCTCGACGGTGCAAGACTGGCTGGATGGAACGGTTCGTCCAGACCTTCGCCCGCCCGCAGGACCTCTACGCCGATGACCACGCGCTCCGTGCCACCCTGGACCGGCTCCTCGGCGCCGAGGGGCACGCCACGGCGCGGGGGCAGCTCAGCTCGCTCGCCGCCGATGCCGCCGGTCCGCTACGTGCGGCGCACCTGGACGCCGAGGCGCACCCACCGCAGCTCGTCCAGTACGACGGGTGGGGTCGCCGCGTCGACCAGGTCCGCACGTCCGCCGGCTGGGAGACGCTGCGTCGCGCCGCCGCCGAGTACGGGCTGGTCGCGGTGCCCTACGACGACGACGCGCGCAAGGTGTGGGGCGCAGGCGCACGGGTCGTGCAGCACGCGCTGCTCCACCTCTACGGGCCGGAGTCGGCGACGTTCAGCTGCCCAGTCGCGATGGCCGACGGCGCCGCCGCCCTGCTGTCCCGGCACGACACCGACTCGGCTGTGCGCGACGCCTGGCTCCCCCGCCTCACGAGCCGCGATCCCGACCGCGCCACGTGCAGCGGCCAGTGGATGACCGAGACCACCGGCGGATCCGACATCAGCAAGACCGGAACCATCGCCCACCAGGACGCGAAGGGCCGCTGGCTGCTCACCGGCGAGAAGTGGTTCTGCTCCGCGATCGACAGCGACCTCGCGATCGCGCTGGCCCGTCCCCTGAGCGCCGGTGACGGCAGCCGCGAGCTGGTGTGCTTCCTTGTGCCGCGCTACGCCGCCGATGTGCCGGGCGCGCCGCGTACCCTCGGCCCGCGCGACACCGCGCCCGGCCTGCGGCTGCACCGCCTCAAGGACAAGCTCGGAACTCGCGCGCTGCCCAGCGCCGAGGTCGGCCTCGACGGTGCCTACGCGATCCCGGTCAGCGACCCGACCGAGCCGGGGCTGTCGAAGATGATGACGCTGGTGCAGATCACGCGGCTGCACAACGCGGCGGCCGCCGCAGCCGGGATGCGGCGCGGGCTCGTGCAGGTGCGCCAGCACGCTGAGACGCGGGAGGCGTTCGGCCTGCGGCTGTGGCGCCAGCCGCTGCACCGCGAGACCCTCGCCTGGCTCGCGATCGACGCCGAGGCCGCGTTCGCCCTGACCGCACTCAGTTTCTCCGCGCTCGGCAAGGTCGAGGTCGACGGCGACGAGGACGCGGCCGCGCTGCTGCGTCTCGCCGCCACCCTCGCGAAGGCCGGCACCGGCAAGCTCGCCGTCAACGCCGCCAGCGAGTACCTGGAGTGCATCGGCGGCAACGGCTACATCGAGGACACGGGCTTCCCCCGGCTCCTTCGCGACGCCCAGGTCCTGCCGATCTGGGAGGGCACCACCAACGTCCTCAGCCTCGACGTCCTCCGGGCGCTGTCCCGCGACAGCACGGCGCTCCCCGCGTACGTCGGCTACGTCGACCAGGTCGTCGAGGCGGCGAACGCCACCGGCGAGTCCTGGCTGACCGGCGTCGCGCAGGATCTCGCCGCCGTACGGCAAGGTGTGGTGGGCGACGCCGAGGCCGCGGCTGGATCCGCAGCCACCGACCGCGCCCAGGCTGCGGCGCGCGTGCTCACGCTGCGGATGGCGAACACCCTCGCCGCGGCGGCGCTGCTGGAACAGGCCACGTTCGAGGCCACCGCGGGCAACGCGCGTACGGCGCTGGCGGCTGGCTTGTTCGTGCGGCGGAGGCTCCTCGGCGACGACTGCGCCGGTGAGGGACACCGCGGCTTCGCCCACCTGGTGGACGCGGAACCGCTGTAACCCGCCGGGCCGGCGGCGAACCGGCCCAGCTGGCGATCCAGCCGGGCGGCGAGCCAGCCCGCCGGCGAACCGGACTTTTCGGGAAGCCGTGCCTACGTCGGGCGCGCCTGCCCCGATTTGCGCAGCAAGTCCGTTTCGGAGGAGAGGAACGTCAGCGGCGCAGGGTCCGTACCGCGAGCGTGGTTCCTATCACACTCGACAGCGCCACGAGCGCCAGCGCGGCGCCGCGCAGAGCCGGAACGTGACGCGCGCGGGTGGCCGCGGTGAGCGCGACTGCATCGCCGACGTCACCGACCGCCTGGGCCACCAGCCACGGCCTGACGTCGCTCCCCGAGCGCAGCGCGTAGAGCGCACCGGCGCCGAGCGCGGCTTCCCGGGCCGCAAAGAACCTGGTCAGCGGGGCTGCGCGGCGAGCGGTGCCGCGGTCGACACCCAGGGCGCGCGGTAGGGTTTCAGGGCGTACGAACGTCGCGACACCCACGAGAACCCGGCCGGCCGAAGTCAACGCGGCGATGCGCTGAACCTTTCGCTCCTGACCCGCGTCATAGTGGGTGCCCATGTTCGTCCCTTCTCTGCGGGGTAATACACACCCCGGAAACGGTGGCCTAAGGAATCTTCTGCCGCTGACCGACGTTAGTAGAGAAGCTGACCAGCAACGCCCCGGAGGGGATGGGACACATGGGCGAGCGCACGCTGCGCGGCAGCCGTCTCGGCGCCGTGAGCTACGAGACGGACCGCAATACAGAGCTTGCCCCGCGACAGCAGGGCGAGTACCAGTGTCCGAAGGGGCACCGCTTCACCGTACCGTTCGCCGCCGACGCGGAGATTCCTCCCACCTGGGAGTGTCGCGCCGACGGGTTGGTCGGGAAGCTGATCGACGGTGCCGAGCCGGAGGCCAAGAAGGCCAAGCCTCCGCGCACCCACTGGGACATGCTCCTGGAACGGCGCACGGTGGCCGAGCTGGAAGAGGTCCTGGCCGAGAGGCTTGAGGTCCTTCGCGGCCGCCGCAGCAAGTCGGCCTGAGCGTAAGTAGCGGCGCCGCCCCTTGTCCGGAGGGGCGGCGCCGCTCGCATGCTCTTTGGGCGACATCTTCGCGGCTGTAGGCGCGAAGATGTCGCCCGAACTGGCTGTCACGGTTCGATTTCGCCCTCGATGACGCGCCCTTCGCCGGGCGGGCGGGACGGCGGCGGATTGGGGCGACCAGCGCCCCGGCGAGATCGCACCCGGGCCGGCCCGATCAGGTCCTGCGCCACTTGCGGCGGTAGCCGTCGGGCGATGCGGCTGAGGGCGAAGCGGGCGCCGATCCTGCGGGTGGGCGGCAGCACCAAGAGCAGACCGACGATGTCGGTGACGAACCCGGGGAACATCATCATGATGCCGCCCACCAGGACGAACACTCCCTCGACGGCCTCCTGCGCTGGGGTGCGGCCCTGTTCGGACGCGGTGCGGAGGGAGCGCAGCGTGCGCAGGCCCTCCCGTTTGAGCAGCCACGTGCCGACGATCGCGCTGCCGAGGAGCAGCAGCACGGTCGGCAGCGGGCCGATCTGTTCGCCGACGAAGACGATCACCGCGATCTCGGCGATCGGCACCGTGATCAGCAGCACCAGCAGTGCTGCGGCCCAGCGCACGGCTCAGGTCACCTCCGCGGTTGCAGCGCGCGGCGCAGTGCGTCGGCGCGAGCCTGGGCGCCCCAGACGGTGACCCGCCACAGCGCCTCCCGGACGATGTTCGAACTCATCTTGCTCTGCCCGCGCTCGCGGTCGGCGAACGTGATCGGCACCTCCACGACGCGGAACCCCGCCCGCCAGGTGCGGACCGCGAGGTCGATCTGGAAGCAGTAGCCCTGCGACGCGACAGCCTGCAGGTCGATCTTCTCCAGTACCTCGCTGCGGTACGCGCGGAAGCCGCCGGTGGCGTCGTGCAGCGGCAGGCCGAGCGCGAGTCGCGTGTACAGGGTGCCGCCGCGGGACAGCATCTCGCGGCTCTTCGGCCAGTTCACGACCTTGCCGCCCGGCACCCAGCGGGATCCGAGCACCAGGTCGGCGTCGCGGAGGGCGTTGAGAAGCCGCGGCAGTTCCTCGGGCGCGTGCGACCCGTCGGCGTCCATCTCGACGATCACGTCGTAGGCGCGCTCCAGCCCCCAGCCGAACCCGGCCACGTACGCGGCGCCGAGCCCCTGCTTGCCCGGCCTGTGCAGGACGTGGACGTGATCGTCGGCGGCGGCCAGTTCGTCGGCGATCACGCCGGTGCCGTCCGGGCTGTTGTCGTCGGCGACCAGCAGGTGGGCCTCGGGCACGGCGGCGCGTAGCCGCTCGGTGATCTGCCGGATGTTGTCGGCCTCGTTGTACGTCGGCACGATGACCAGGACCTGCCCCAGGCCGGGGTAGCCCTCGCCAGCCGGCTCGTTGGCCGAGTTCGAGGTCACGCCTTCTCCTTCTGCTTCTCCGGTACGTCCGGCTCGTTCTGCTCTTCTTGCTTCTCTTGCTCTTCGGGCTCCGTGGGCTGCAGTTCCGAGTCCGGCTCCGGTGCCGGTTCAACGGACCGGCGACGCCAGGAGTGCCCGCCCACGCGCCAGCGCAGCCACCCCGCCGCGAGCAGCACTGCGACGCCGGACAGGGACAGTACCGCTTCCGGCCAGCCGCCGAGAGTCGTGGCCAGCGTCCGGTGCCCGCCGAGGCGCATCGCGCGGACGAACGTGTCCTTGGTGAAGAGCTCCGACTCGTCGAGGATCTCACCGCGCGCGGTGACCGTGGCGGAGACGCCGCTGGTCGAGGACATGATCGCAGCCCGGCCGTGCTCGACCGCGCGCAGCCGCACCATCGCGAGCTGCTGCGCGCTCTCGGCCGACTTGTCGAACGTCGCGTTGTTGGTCTGGACGACGATCAGCTCGGCACCCTCTGTGACGGTGTCTTTGACCACCGAGTCGTACGCGACCTCGAAGCAGATGACGTCGCCGACCACCGCCGGTCCGACGCGCAGCGCGCCGACCTTGTCGCCGGACTTGAAGTCTCGTCGCACGAGGTCGACCTTGTCGCTGACCGCGCGGGCGACGCTGCGCATCGGCACGTACTCGGCGAACGGCACCGGGTGTCGCTTGGCGTACTGCTCGCCGGGACCGGTACTCGGGTCCCAGACGATGCCGGCGTTGGTCACGAACCGGCCGGGACCTTCGAGGACGGCGCCGACCAGGATCGGCGCGTTGATCTCGGCCGCCGCCGTGTTGATCAGCTCGCCCGCGTCGGTGTTGACGAGCGGGTCGATGTCGGAGGAGTTCTCCGGCCAGATCACCAGGTCGGGCTGCGGCTCCTCGCCCGCGGACACCCGGCGCGCCAGTTCGCGGGTGCCGTCCACGTGGTTCTCCAGCACCTGCCGACGCTGGGCGTTGAAGTCGAGGCCGAGCCGCGGCACGTTGCCCTGGATGATCGCGACCGTGACCTTGGTACCCGTGGGCTCGGTGAGCGGCACCGCCAGCCCCACGAAGACGAGTGCCGTGGCCGCACCGGTGAAGACGAGCGCGCGCAGCGCCTGGCGGCCAGGGTCGCGCCGCCACGGGCGGTCGAACGCGACGGCGAGCAGCCCGCCGGACAGCGCCACCGCGAACGTCACCAGCGGCGCGCCACCCAGCGACGCGAGCAGCAGGAACGGCGAGTCGGCCTGAGAGAACGCGATGCGGCCCCACGGGAAGCCGCCGAATGGGGCACGGGACCGCAGCGCCTCCTGCGCGACCCAGAGCACAGCCGTCACCAGCGGTGCCGTCCACGGTAGGCGCGCGACGAACCGGGTGCTGCCGGCTGCGGCGGCACCCAGGATCGCGAGGAACAGCGTCTGCAGGCCGGCGAGAAGCAGCCAGGGCATCGGGCCGACGTGCAGGCCCGTCCAGTGCAGCAGCGGGGTGAAGAACGCGGCACCGTGCAGCGCACCCAGCCAGGCGCCGCGGCGGACCCGCTGGCCGCGGGTGGCAATCGCGAGCAGGGCCACGGAGACGGGAGCGAGCCACCACCACCCGTACGGCGGGAACGCGGCGAGCATCGCCGTGCCGGACAGCGCCGCGAGAATGGCGGCGACGAGCCCGGGCAGACCCTGGCCAGGACCGGGTCGTGACGGCTCGGGACGGGCCCAGCCGGGGAGGTCGTCGGCGGGCGGAGCGTCGTCCTGGACGGCTTCCGGCGCGTCGGCGTCACCAGCCTTGTCAGCCTTATCGGCTTTGGGCGGCGCGTCGGCGTCCTCGGACGGCTTGGGTTTGGCGGTGTCCGCAGGCTTGGTGTCGTGCCCGGGCTTGGTGTCGTGCCCGGGCTCGCGAGGCTCATTCGGCTTGGCCGGCTTCTTCGGCGTCGCGGTGTCGGACTTCACCGCGGCGGCCTTCTCGGGTGCGCTGGCCTTCTTCGCGGGCGCAGCCTTTCGGGCGCCGGGGTTCTTGACGGCGGGCTCCAGCGGCTTCACGGGCTCGTCAGGCTTCGTGGCGGGGCTGGAGGCGGCCGGGTCCGGCTTCGCCGGGTCGGACTTCGCCGGGTCGGACTTCGCCGGCGTCGGACTTCGCCGGGTCGGACTTCGCCGCGTCGGACTTCGCCGCGTCGGACTTCGCCGCGTCGGACTTCGCCGGGTCCGGCTTGGCAGCGTCGGGCCTGGCGATGTCGTCTGCCGGCTTGTCGGTCACCGGAGCTGCTGCGTCGGTTGGTGGGGCGCCCGTGGGCTCCGGTGGGGCTGCGGCACGGTCGGAGCGTGGCACTGCGCGTTCCCTCCCCGACCCGGGAGGGTCGTTCACCCTGGTGTGCTGATGCGTCGATTGTCGCCGATCGTCACCAGCGGCGTGGAGGCAGTATCCGTGCGCCCGGGAAAACCTGCGGAAACGGCAGGGGCGCGGCTCTCGCCGCGCCCCAGACTTCCAACTCCTCGAACGATGCGCCGCCGGTGGTGAGGACGACCTTCGGACCGACTCCGACGCCCGCTGGATGCGACCGTCGCGCCGTTGTCTACTGGCCCCCTCAACCCCCTGCGTGTGCACCTGGTCCCGGCTGTGACGTCGCCGTTCCGCCACCCCTCGCGTGCTGGACCTGGCCCCCGCGGTGCCGGCACCGCGTTGCCCAGTTCGCAAAGGAACGGAACGCCCCCTGGCCGCTCCCCGAGTGAGACAGGGCAAACGGTAGTGACCCCTGCAAGGATGTCAACACCGCCCTGACCTGCGTGTTTACGTGTTTCCCCAGGTCAAGACCGGATGGTCCGAGCGGTTACGTCGAGCAACTTCGATGCCGTCTCTGGCGTGTCGTCGGCGTGTCAGACCGGATGTTGTCCAGAGGTACGAGCGCGCCGTCGTGTCAGACGGCATCGTCCCTGGTAGTCGGCCCTGTGGACGTCCTGTGGACGGTGCTGTGGACGTCCTGTGGAAGGGCGCTTGTGAGGAGTTGAACGGCCGCCTCGGGATGGTCGTCGGCGAGCAGTCCGGCGGCGGCGAGTACGTAGTGCGTGTCGACTGTCGCGGCGGCGCGTTCGGGCAGGAGCCAGCCGCCGGCGTGGTCGGTGAGGGCGGCGGTCAGGATCGCGTCGCGGCGGTCGGGGTGGGCATGGCGGAGCACCCCACCGGAGCCGACCACGAGCCGCACCTGACGGAGGTCCTTGCCGCCTCGCCCGCTTTCGGGGCGGGCGTGGCGGCGGAGGGCCACCGTGGCAGCCAGTGCGGCGAGCGTGTCGTCGGCGTCCCGTTCGGCCTCGTTGTCGGGCAGGTATCCGGGATCGGCGGCGCGGCGGTTGGCGGCGTCCTCCAGGCCGTCCGGGACGGGCAGGCGTTCGGCGCGCGCGGCCGCGACGACGCCGGGGGCGTTCCACCGCATCCCGAGGTCTCCCTCGACGGTGCGGCTGCGCCACAGCACCTCGACGACCTCGCGGCGCAGCGCGGCTTCTTCGGCGTCGGGCGTGACCACGGAGTACACGTCGGTGGTGGCGCCGCCGACGTCGACGACCACGACGTCACCGGCACCGCTGTCGGCGAGGAGTTCGACGCCGGTCAGGACGAGGTCGGGCGTGGCGCCGCGGACCATCGCTCTGAACCTGGGTCCGTGGGACAGTCCCTTGCCGCCGATGACGTGGTCGAGGAAGACCTGGCGGATCGTCTGGCGGGCGGGCGCGGGGTCGAGCACGCCGATCTTGGGCAGCACGTTCGCGGTGGGAAGAGCGGTCTTGCCGGCGAGCAGCGTGCAGACCTCGTCGCGGGCTTCGATGTTGCCGGCGACGACGACCGGCACGTCGAGAGTGGAGGCAGCCAGCCGGCGGGCGTTGTCGAGCAGGATCTCGGCGTTGCCGCCGTCGGTGCCGCCGGCGAGCAGGATCACGTCGGGCCTCGCGTCGGCCAGCGGCTCCGGGTCGAGCGGCCCGGCGGAGACGTGGACGACACGGGCACCTGCCGAGAGCCCGACCCGGTGCCCGGCCTCGGCGGTGACCGCGCGTTCGTAGCCGACGACGGCGAGCCGCAGCCCACCGCCTGCGCTGGAGCAGGCCCGGACGTCGCTGACGCCGGCGCAGCCCAGCCGAGCCAGGAGCGCGTCGACGCCGTCGAGCACATCGGTACCGATCGTCGTCGGGTGTGAACCGGTGGCGAGCAGGTCGCCGGTGTCCACGTCGACGGCCGCCGCCTTGGTGAACGTGGATCCGACGTCCACGCAGACGACAACCGTCAAGGGACGACCACGGTGCCCCGCGCTGTGACGGCGACGATCGGCGGATCGAGTACCTCGGCGGCCGAGGCGGACTTGTCCGGCCGTCCACGGCAGATCACGGCGCAGGTGAACGCGATCTCGCGGCTGCGGCGTCCCATCCGCACGATCTCGGCGGTGATCTCCAGGACGTCGCCGGCCTGCATCGGGGCCACGAACTGGACGTCCGAATAGGACGCGAACAGGCCCTCGTCGCCGTCGGTGCGGATGCAGACCTCGGTAGCGACGTCCCCGAACAGGCCGAGCGCGTAGGCGCCGTCGACGAGGTTGCCCGCGTAGTGGGCGTGCGAGTACGGCACGTACCGGCGGTGGGCGACGGTCAGGCCATCGCTCATGCCGGCGTCCTTTCAGGAATGAGCGCGTGGACCAGGTAGCTGGCCACCTCGCCCGGGGTGGTGCCGCGGCCGAAGATGCGGTCGACGCCCAGCTCGGCGGTCATCTTCTCGTCGAAGCGGGGGCCGCCGACGACCAGCAGCGGGCGGCGGTCGGCCGGGAACGCCTCACGGAACGCCGCCGACATCTCCCGCGTGTTGTGCAGGTGCGCGTCGCGCTGGGTGACGACCTGAGAGACGAGAACGGCGTCGGCGCGGTGCTGCACGGCGGCGGCGACCAGCTCGGGCACCAGCACCTGGGCGCCCATGTTCACGACGGTGATCTCGCCGTAGTACTCCAGGCCCTTCTCCCCCGCGAAGCCCTTGACGTTGAGGATCGCGTCGATGCCTACGGTGTGGGCGTCGGTGCCGATGCAGGCGCCCACGACGACGAGCGGCCGGGCGAGGCCCTGCTTGATCGCGGAGTTGACCTCCTTCGCCGACAGCAGCGGGTACTCGCGCTCGACGACCTGCACGGCGGCCAGGTCCACGAGATGGGTGACGCTGCCGTAGACGACGAAGAACGTGAAGTCCGGCCCCATCGCCTTGGCGTGCACGAGCATGGCCGGCTCCAGCCCCATCTTCGCGGCGAGCTGCAGCGCCGCGCCCTCGGCCCGCTTGTCGTGCGGGATGGGCAGGGTGAAGGACACCTGGACCATGCCGTCCCCGGTCGTATCGCCGTACGGGCGGACAACCCTGGGCGAGACTCCGGGGTTCGGCGGTGCCTGAGCCGGCGTGTCGCCGATCAAGGCCGGAGTCATGACGCGCTCCCTTCGAGGATCTCGGTGGCCGGGTTGAAGTAGCCGTCGGCCTGCTTGGCGACACCGTCGAGGCCCTTGCCCTTGTCGGCGGGGCGCTTGGTGATGCCGAACGTGCCGTCGGCGATGGCGTTGAGCATGCCGTCGTCCTCGATCCGTCCCAGCAGGTCAATGGCCTCCGAGAGCACCTGCCGGGCGCGCTGCGCGATGAACCCGTCCGGCCGAGGGTGGAAGTCCTCGTGGAGCTTCCCGGCGGCGTCCATGACGTAGCGGACGTTCTGCAGCGCGAGGTCGCGATCGGACAGGAACGGCGTGACGACGGCCTCGGTCATCATGCCGACGAGCAGGATCCCCTGGCCCGTCATGGCGCCGACGAGGTTGAAGAAGCCGTCGAGGAGGTAGCCGCGGAACACGTCTCCGGTCATGTGCTTGGTCGGCGGCATCCACTTCAGCGGCGCGTCGGGGAACAGCTCGCGGGCGAGCAGAGCGTGGGCCAGTTCGAGCCGGAACGAATCCGGGACCTCGGGATTGATCTCGAAGGCGTGGCCCAGCCCGAGTTGCCAGTCCGCGAGGCCGGCCTCCTTCGCGAAGTACTCGTTGAGGAGCTGCGACACGGTGACGGTGTGTGCCTCGTCGACGGCATCCGCGGTGGTGAGGTAGTTGTCCTCGCCCGTGTTGATGATGATGCCGGCGCGGGCGTGGACCTGGCGGGAGAAGCGCTGGTCGACGAACGTCCGGATGGGGTTGATGTCGCGGAACAGGATCCCGTACATCGAGTCGTTGAGCATCATGTCCAGGCGTTCCAGCCCGGCGAGCGTGGCGATCTCCGGCATGCACAGGCCGCTGGCGTAGTTGGTGAGGCGCACGTACCGGCCGAGCTCCCGGGACACGTCATCCAGCGCCGCGCGCATCAGGCGGAAGTTCTCCTGGGTGGCATAGGTACCGGCGTAGCCCTCGCGGGTGGCGCCCTCGGGTACGTAGTCCAGAAGGGACTGGCCCGTCGAGCGGATCACCGCGATGATGTCGGCGCCCTCCCGCGCCGCCGCCTGGGCCTGCGGGATGTCCTCGTGGATGTCGCCGGTGGCCACGATCAGGTACACCCACGGCTTGCGCGGGGCGTCCCCGATGCCGGTGATGAGTTGGTCGCGGGTGCGGCGGTTGGCGTCGATGCGGTCGATCCCGGTCTGCACGGCGGTTCTGGCGGCGTGCATCGCGGTCTTGGCGTCGGACGGAATGCGGAAGGACAGCGCGCCGGCCGCCGCCTTCTGCGCGAGCAGGGTGAGGTCGTCCCAGCCCTCGCGGGTAAGCGCGTCGAACACCGGCAGCGCCACGCCGTACTCCAGGCCGACCTGGTCCCGGACGGTGTCGACCAGGCGGTTCACCCACGGGATGCCGTCCGGGTCGGCGCCGGTGATGCCGGCGAGGCGCAGCACCGCCCGCTCCACCGACACCGTCGTGTGGGTGCGCGCGAGCTCCACCACCGGCGCCCCGGCCCGCTGGGCGAGACGCCGCGCGGTGGCGACGGTTGCCGGGTCGAGCCCGAGCTTCGGCTCTACGGTCACGTGCTGCCTCCAAAGATCGTCTCGCCCCGGACGACGGTGCGCAGGCAGACGGGTGTCGCCGCCTCCGGTGCCAGGTTCGGCAGGCCCGGTACTGCGCCGCGCGGGTCGGTGCTCCAGCGGGACACCCGCTCGTCCGGTGCCTGCACGACCACCTCGTCGGCGGCCCAGACCGCGAACGTGGCCGGTGCCCCCGGGGCGAGCAGGCCCTCGTCGTCGCGGCCGATCGCGCGCCAGCCACCGCGGGTGTGCGCGGCGAACGCGGCCCGGACGCTGATCGCGTGATGCGGGTTGCGGTGCTGCGTCGCCGCCCGGACGGTGCCCCACGGGTCGAGCGGCGTCACCGGCGAGTCGGACCCGAACGCCAGCGGTACTCCGACCCCGGCGAGCGCGCCGAACGGGTTGAGGGTCAGCGCGCGCTCGACGCCGAGCCGTTGCGCGTACATGCCGGTCTCGCCGCCCCATGCGGCGTCGAACGCGGGCTGGACGCTGGCCACGGCGCCGAACTCGACCATGCGTTTGATCAGAGTCGCGTCGAGCATCTCGGCGTGCTCGATGCGGTGCCGCGCGGCGCGGAAGCGGTCGACGCCGATCTGCGCCGCCGCCTTGGCGAACCCGTCGAGGACGGCGGTGAGCGCAGCGTCGCCGATCGCGTGGAACCCGCCCTGCACGCCGTGGGCGGCGCAGTCGGCGAGGTGCGCGGCGACCTGGTCGGCGTCGAGATACGCGTGGCCCGTGCTGTCCGCGTCGGTGTATGGGGCGTGCAGGCACGCGGTGTGGGAGCCGATCGCGCCGTCGACGAACAGGTCGCCGCCCGCGCCGACAGCGCCCAGTTCCTTCGCCTTGGCGGCGGCCATCAGCTCGCCCCAGTACCCGTACACCTCGGGGCCGGGCTCGGTGGCGGCGAGCGCGAGCAGTCCGGTGAAGTCGTCCTCGCCGGCGATCTCGGGTCCGCCGCACTCGTGCAGCGCGCCGATGCCGAGCGCGGCGGCACGCTTTCGGGTGGCCCGCTGGGCGTCCTCGCGCTGGGACGGGGTGACGGTGGCGAGTGCGATCGCGCGAACCGCGTGGTGGGCGTCGACGGACAGAGGCCCGTCGGGGCTGTAGCCGTCGCGGGCTTCGAGATCCGGGACCGCCGCACGGAGCGCCGACGACGCCAGCGCCGAGTGCTTGTCGACCCGGGACAGGTAGACGAGGGCGCCGCCGGATGCCCGGTCCAGTTCGGCGAGCGTCGGCGGGCGGCCCTCAGGCCAGCGGGTCTCGTCCCAGCCGTGCCCGATCACGGTGGTTCCGTTGTGCGCGGCGATCGTGTCGAGGGCTTCGGTGAGGGTGCGCGCGCCGGCCAGGTCGGGGCCGACCAGGTTGAGGCCGGTGGCGGTGGCGTGCACGTGCGCGTCCACGAACGCCGGAGTGACCAGCGCGTCCGCCAGGTCGACGGTGTGTTCGGCGGTGAAGCCCGCCGCAGCGTCGTCCGACCCGATCCAGGCGATGTGGCCGCCGTCGACGAGGAACGCGGTGGCGAAGGGGCTGCCCGGGCTGTAGATGCGGCCGTTGCGGAAGAGCGTCGTCGTCATGGGGACAGTGTTCCGTGCCGCGTCAGTGCTCGGCAGCGAGCCGTGCGGTGAAAAGCGCCTGCACGCCCGGGTCGGTGCGGAGGAGGTCGAGGGCGTAGCCGGCGTGGCCAGGCACGTACCCGTTGCCGACCAGCATCGTCACGTCGGCGGCAAGGCCCTCGGCGCCGAGCGCGGCGGCGGAGAACGACGTCGCCATCGAGAAGAAGATGACGGTGCCGCCCTCGGCTGTGGCGAGGATCGCGCCGCCCTCGCAGCCGGGGACGTCGACGCACACCACGACGACGTCGGCAGGTTCGCCGACGGCCGCGGCGAGCGCCACCGGGTCGCGGGCGTCGGCGAGGGCGATCTCGTCGGCGAGGGCGGTGGTGGCGAGACGGTCGGCCTCGGCTTGGATCGGGACGACGCCGACGGTGCGGCCGGCACCCGCGCGCCGTGCGGCTGCCAGCGACAGCGATCCACTCTTGCCTGCGGCGCCGATCACCGCGACGGTCGGCTTGTCGTACTGGCCCACCACCCGTGCCGTGAGGGCCGGAGCGCCGCACACGTCGAGGACAGCGAGCGCGAGTTCGGCGGGCAGGTCGTCCGGGAGCGCGGCGGCGATGGAGCGGCCGAACAGGATCGCGTGACCGGCGGCGGGCACCTGCTCGGAGAGGCCGTCCCAGTTCGCGAGCCCGTCGGTGATGCGCAGCGGCGTGAGCGTGAGCGAGACGAGCGTGGCGACGCGCTGGCCCTTGTGCAGCTTCAGGGGCGACTCGGGGCCGACCTCGGCGACGGTGCCGATCAGCATCCCACCGGATCCGGTGACCGGATTGTGCATCTTGCCGCGCGTCTCGACGATCTCCACGACCTCCGCGCGGATCGCGTCACCGTCGCCGCTGTGCTTGCCGTGGAGCTGGCGGAAGGACGCGGCATCGAGGTTGAGCCGCTCGACGTCGATGCGGACCTCGTCGTGGCGGAGTTCCGGGCTCGCGTCGAGCCGGTCGGCGGCCTGGGGCAGCACTCCTGCAGGCGCAACTACGCGATGCAGCCCAACGGGGGACGAATCGGTGCTCACGCAGGTGCCTCCCAAGTGCGATGGTGGAAATCCTCCGGCAGGATAATGGCTAGACCGGAGTTCTTCCATTACTCTTCCACCATTCAAGCGCGGGTACTCAGAGGAGGTCCAGTGACGGAGCGCATCGAGCAGCCGTACGTCTACGAGCGGCGCGAGCTGGTCGAGCCCGACTGGCGCCGTCTCCCCGGCTGGCGCGACGTCACCGATACGCAGTGGCGCGACGCGCAGTGGCAGCGCGTCAACTGCGTGAAGAACCTCCGGCAGCTGCGCGCCGTCTTCGGCGACCTGCTCTCCGACGACTTCTACGCCGACCTGGAACGTGACCAGGCCGAGCGGGCCACGATGTCGCTGCTGATCCCGCCGCAGATGGTGAACACGATGGTCCCGGACGCGGTGCCGTCCGACGCCGCCTTCTACGCCGACCCGGTCCGCCGGTACATGCTGCCGGTCTTCTCCGACCGCGACCCCGAGTGGCCCAGCCACCCGCACTCGTCCCGCGACTCGCTGCACGAGCACGAGATGTGGGCCGTCGAGGGCCTCACCCACCGGTACCCCACGAAGGTGCTGGCCGAGGTGCTGCCCACCTGCCCGCAGTACTGCGGGCACTGCACCCGCATGGATCTGGTCGGCAACTCCACCCCGCAGGTGCAGAAGCTCAAGTTCAGCCTCAAGCCCGTCGACCGGCTCGACGCGATGATCGACTACCTGAAGCGCAGCCCCGGCGTCCGCGACGTGGTGGTTTCCGGCGGTGACGTCGCGAACATGCCGTGGCGCAACCTGGAGTCGTTCGTGATGCGGCTGCTCGACATCGAGACCGTCCGCGACATCCGCCTCGCCACCAAGGCACTCATGGGGATGCCGCAGCACTGGCTCCAGGCCAGCGTCGTCGAGGGGCTGGAGCGCGTGGCCCGCACCGCCGCCCGCCGGGGCGTCAACCTCGCGATCCACACCCACGTCAACCATGTGAACTCCGTGACGCCGCTCGTCGCCGAGGCCGCGAAGACGGCGCTGGAAGTCGGCGTCCGCGACGTGCGTAACCAGGGCGTGCTCATGCGCGGCGTCAACGCCACCCAGCGTGACCTGCTCGATCTGTGCTTCGCGCTCCAGGGCGAGGCGAACGTGCTGCCGTACTACTTCTACATGTGCGACATGATCCCGAACAGCGAGCACTGGCGGGTCTCCGTCGCCGAGGCGCAGGCGCTGCAGCACGGGATCATGGGCTACCTGCCCGGCTACGCCACCCCGCGCATCGTGTGCGACGTGCCGTACGTCGGGAAGCGCTGGGTGCACCAGATCGAGGAGTACGACCGCGAGCGCGGCGTCTCCTACTGGACCAAGAACTACCGCACCGGCATCGAGCTGCACGACCCCGAGGCGCTGACCCGCACCTACGAGTACTACGACCCGATCCACTCGCTGCCGGCGGCGGGTCAGGCGTGGTGGCGCGAGCACGGCCCGGCGGGCGCCGTCGAGGCCGGTCACGCCGCGGCGGCGCAGTCGCGCGAGGCGGCATCGGCGCTGGCCTAGCAAACTGCTGCGGTTGGATTGTGGAGCCAGGCTCCACAATCCAACCGCAGGAGGTCAGCCGGCGGCCCGCGGGAAACCGGACTGTCCGGGCATTGGTCCTCTAACCGGACGCGCGATGCCGCCATTTCCCCGACAGTTGCGCGCTGGCCGCTGAGAGGTCAGGCGCGCTGGAGCGCCACGACGGGGATCTGCCGGCCAGCCTTCTGCTCTTGCTCGGCGAACAACGGGTAGTCGACCAGGGTCTCGGCGAACAAGCGTTCACGCTCGTCGGCCTCGGTGACGATGGCCGTCGCCTCGTACGTCTCCGGCCCGATCTCGACCGTCACGTCCGGGTGGGCCACCAGGTTGTGGAACCAGTCCGGCGCCTTGCGCGCACCAGCATTCGACGCGAACACCAGCAGCCGCTCGCCGTCGCGCCGGTACATCATCGGCGTGGTGTGGTGGATGCCGCTGCGGGCACCGGCCGTGGTGAGCAGCAGGATCGGGCTCCCCTCGAACCGCCCGCTGAGCGCTCCCTTGTGTGCTCGGAACTCCTCGATCAGTTGCCTGTTGGAATCGTTGAAGTCCGTCATGGCGTCCAGCATGGCCCATGCGGTGGGAGCGCTTACCCACCGGAGGTACCGTGAGCCGGTGCGCTTCGACCCTGCGGGCCTGCCTGCCCACGTGACCTCGTTCCTCATCGAACGTCATCTCGCCACCGTCACGACGCTGCGACCCGACGGCACGCCGCACGTGGTCCCGGTCGGGTTCACCTGGGACGGGACGGTCGCGCGGGTCATCACATCCGGCGCTAGTCGCAAGGCTGTCCACGCCGACGGGGCCAGGGTGGCGCTGTGCCAGGTTGACGGGCGTCGGTGGATCACTCTCGAAGGCAAGGCCGTTGTCAGCGCCGACCCTTCGCGGGTGGCGGAGGCGGTGCGACGCTACGCCGAGCGGTACCGGCAACCGCGCGTCAACCCGCAACGCGTCGTCATCGAGATCACGGTCGACCGGATCATGGGCAACGTCGCGACGTCGTGACGTGTTGGTCAGGCTCCCGTTTCGCGCGCTAGCAGATCGTTGCGGCCGGCCATGTAGTCGTCGATGCCGTGCCAGCGGAGCCTCAACACCGACGGTCGCCCGACCCGACGACCGCTAATCCGCATGGCCACTGCCTCCGGCGGTAGCCGCAACAGGTCCATCGGTACCAGCACGGTGAGGCTTGCCATCCACTCCCACGGCTCGGAGTCCGCGCGCGTCACCTCGGCGTGACCGGCCGGTACGCCGTCTAGTACGACGGGCACATCGCCGGTTGGGCTGTCGGCGTCCAACGTGGTCAGGCTGATGAGAAACCCTGGCGCTCGCCCGGATACCGCGTCGTCGAACGAGGCAGGAGCAGGTCCGATAAGAACTACGGCATGGACCTCGGGCTGGTACAGCGTGCGGTCGAGTCGCCAGCGGGCCGCCCCCCGGAACGTTCGCGTCGCACGAACGTTCCGGGCGTCGATCAAGACGCGGGCCACTCGATCGATGGTGTCGAGTTCGGGTTCAGGCACACAGGGCCATCCGACGAGCGATTCGCGCTCCGCCGGAACCTCCCCTTGCTCGATCACATCCACGATCGCAGCCCTCTGGTCAGCGAATATGGGCACTCGCGCTAGGCAAACCGGAGCAGCAGATCAGATACTCAGCGGTCACGCCACAGCCAGCACGGTATCCGCCGAGAGGCGGCCCTTCGCCGGATCACGGGACAGCGCACCGGACGTGAGCAGCCCGTTGACGGCGCGGGTGGTCTCCTCAGTGCGGTACATGGTCGACGCGGCGGTGTGGGCGCGCAGTTCGGTCATCGTGCGCGGCCCCGACCTGACGAGCGTCAGCAGCGCCCGGCGCAGCGGCCCGAGCGGCGGGCTGGCGGAGATGTCGAGCAACTCGTGCTGCTCGTCCCGCGGATCGCGGTAGCGGATGCCGGCGTACTCGTCCACGGCCCAGAGTTCGGTCTTGAACTTCTCCAGGTTCTTCGCCGAGCGGGTGCCGAAGAGCAGTAACTGCGCGGCGCCGGACGAGTCCACCAGCTCGACGTCGACGATCGAGGTCAGGCCGGATCGGCGTAGCGCGTCGCGGTGGTCAGTGTCCGGCTCGACCACGAGCAGTGCCTCGCTGGCACGGTGCTTGACCAGCTCCGGCAGGTCGGGCGGTATGCCGGACGCGGCGTCGAAGTAGGCGAACGTCGGGCACGGGGGTCCGGCGGCGCTACCCGTGACCCGGAGAGACAGGCCCGGCGGCAGCCCCGGAAGGCCGCGCAGGCGATCAACCAGCTCGGCCAGACCGCTGGCGTCGGGTGCGGCCAGCACCATCTCCAGCTCGTGGCCCGCTAGCCGGTCGTCGAACTCGGTGAACACGCGCAGCGCCGCGCCCGCCGAACCGTCCTCGCGGCCCGGTTCGACACCGGCGAGCGCGTCACCGTCGACATAGCGGATCTGCCGAGCGGCGTGCAGCACGGTCGGCGTCCACGCGTCCAGGTACCGCACGAGCAGCTCGTGCATCACCGCCGTATGCGCGGCCATACCTCATACTCTCGCGCTTCGGGCTACATGTTCGCGGCGATAACCGCAAAAATGTCGCGCGAAGCGGCCTTATAGAGCGGGGGGCCGGCCCTCGTACGGTGTGCTCAGGACCACCGTGGTGCGGGTGGTCATGCCGGCCTCGCGGATCTCCGTCAGCAGGCGCTCCAGCGCGCTCGGCCCGGACACGCGCACCTTGAGCAGGTAGAACTCCTCCCCCGCGACGCTGTGGCAGGCTTCGATCTCGGTGAGGTGCTTGAGCCGGTCGGGGGCGTCGTCAGGGGCGGCGGGGTCGATCGGCTTGATCGCGATGAACGCGGCGAGGGGCAGGCCGAGCGCGTCGTAGTCGACCCGGGCGCTGTAGCCCTGGATGATGCCGCGCTGCTCCAGCCGCCGTACCCGCTGGTGCACGGCCGAGACCGAGAGCCCCACGCGCTCGGCGAGGTCGGTGAAGCTGCACCGCCCGTCGGCGGTGAGCGCGGCGACGATGGCCCGGTCAGTGTCCTCCATGTACGGAGACGCTACCGAAGCCACCGCCGCCGCATCGTGTTACCTCAGGAGAGCGCGCGAGATCACAAGCCGTTGCACCTGGTTGGTGCCCTCGACGATCTGCAGCACCTTGGCCTCGCGCATCCACCGCTCGACCGGGTGGTCCTGCACGTAGCCGGCGCCGCCGAGCACCTGGACAGCGTCGGTGGTGACGCGCATCGCGGTGTCGGTGCAGAACAGCTTCGCCTTGGCGGCCTCGGCACTGTAGGGGCGGCCGGCGTCGCGGAGCCGCGCCGCGGAGAGGTACAGCGCGCGGGCGGCGGCGACCTGGGTGGCCATGTCGGCGAGCAGGAACCCGATCCCCTGGAACTCGGCGATCGGGCGGCCGAACTGCTCGCGTTCCTTCGCGTACCCGACGGCGTAGTCCAGCGCGGCCTGTGCGAGTCCGACCGCGCATGCGGAGATGCCGAGGCGGCCACTGTCCAGGGCGGACAATGCGACGGAGAAGCCCTGACCTTCGTCGCCGAGGCGGCGATCGGCGGCCACGCGCGCGTTCTCCAGGACGATCTGCGCCGTGGGGCTGGAGGACATCCCCATCTTCTTCTCCGGTCGCTGCGGCAGCAGCCCCGGCGTGTCCGCGTCGGCGAGCAGGCACGAGATTCCGCGGGCGCCGTCGTCGGACGTGCGGACCATGAGGTTGTAGAAGTCGGCGACGCCGCCGTGGGTGACCCAGGCCTTCACGCCGTTGACCAGGTACTCGTCGCCGTCGCGGACGGCCTTGGTGCTGAGCGCGGCGGCGTCGGACCCGGACTGCGGCTCGGACAGGCAGTACGCGCCGAGCAACTCGCCGCCGAGCATGTCCGGCAGCCAGCGGCGTTTCTGCTCGTCGCTGCCGTACGCGAACGTCGGGAAGCACGCCAGGGTGTGCACGCTGACGCCGAGCCCGACCGCGAGCCACGCGCCCGCCAGTTCCTCCACGACCTGCAGGTACACCTCGTACGGCTGGGCGCCGCCGCCGAACTCCTCCGGGTACGGCAGGCCCAGCAGGCCGGCGCGGCCCAGCGTGCGGAACACCTCGCGCGGGAACTCGGCCCGGACCTCGAACTCCGACGCTCGCGGCGCCAGTTCCTTCTCGGCCAGCTCCCGCGTGAGTTCGAGCAGCGCCTCGGCCTCTTCGGACGGCAGGAGCCTCACAGGATCACCAGCTCTCGGGACGCCTCGTTGAGACGGTCCACACCGGACTCGGTACAGACGACGATGTCCTCGATGCGGGCGCCGTGCCGGCCCGGCAGGTAGATGCCTGGCTCGACGCTGAACGCCATGCCCGGTTCGAGCGGCTCGTCGTTGCCGGCGATGATCCAGGGCTCCTCGTGCCCGTCGAGACCGATGCCGTGGCCGGTGCGGTGGATGAAGTACTCGCCGTAGCCGGCGTCGCTGATCAGGTCGCGGCAGGCGGCGTCCACCGCGTGTGCGGTGACGCCCGGGCGCACCGCCGCGACGCCAGCCTCTTGAGCCCGCCGCAGCACGTCGTAGTACGCGCGGAACTCGGCCGGCGGCTCGCCGATCGCGTACATGCGGGTGTTGTCCGAGCAGTACCCGTCGGCGGTGACCCCGCCGATGTCGACCACCACCGGGTCGCCGGTCTCGATCACGCGGTCGGAGACGGCGTGGTGCGGGCTGGCACCGTTCGGGCCGGAGCCGACGATGACGAAGCTGACGCTGACGTGCCCCTCGGCCAGGATCGCGTCGGCGATGTCACGGCCCACCTCGGACTCGGTGCGCCCGGCGCGCAGCCACTCGCCCATCCGTGCGTGGACCCGGTCGATTGCGTGCGCGGCCCGGCGCAGGGCCTCTACCTCCTCCGCCGTCTTACGGACTCGCAGCGCCCGCAGTACGTCCCCGGCGAGGCCGAGCTCGGTGCCGGGCAGCGCGGATCGGAAGCCGAACGCCTGCTCGGCCCACATGCGGTTCGACAGGCCGACGCGGTCGGGAGGGCCGCCGAGCAGGTCGTGGACCAGCGCGTACGCGTCACCGCCCTCTGGCCACGCGGCGATCGGCACGTCCTTGGGGACGGCCGCTTCAGCGGCGGGCTTCTCCAGCTCCGGCACCACGAGGGTGGCCGGGCCGCCCGCCGGGATCACGAGGCACGTCAGGCGTTCCTGGGCGTGCGCGTCGTAGCCGGTGAGGTAGCGCAGGTCGGCTCCGGGGGTGAGGAGCAGGGCGTCGAGACCGGCGTCGGCGGTGGCCTTGTGGGCTCTGGCCAGACGATCGGTGGAGTAGAGGTCGGTCATGGCTTCGACACTAGTCGTGGTCCAGATCACAGAATGATCGCCCGGGCCGTTATGCGCGTACTCACAGTCACCTGCCCCGCCGTCGTGGAGGTTGACCGGATGCTGCGACCCACCCCTGCCCTGGATCGAGTGCTCGACACGGTGATCGCCCGCAATCCCGGAGAGGCCGAGTTCCACCAGGCCGTACGGGAGGTGCTGGAGTCGCTCGGCCCGGTGCTCGCCCAGCATCCCGAATACGCCGAGGCGAAGGTGATCGAGCGGATCTGCGAGCCCGAGCGGCAGCTCATGTTCCGAGTGCCGTGGACGGACGACCGCGGCGAGATCCACGTCAACCGCGGCTTCCGGGTCGAGTTCAACTCCGCGCTCGGCCCGTACAAGGGCGGGCTCCGCTTCCACCCGTCCGTCTACCTGGGAATCGTCAAGTTCCTGGGCTTCGAGCAGGTCTTCAAGAACGCGCTCACCGGTATGGCGATCGGCGGCGGCAAGGGCGGCGCCGACTTCGACCCCAAGGGTCGCTCGGACGCCGAGGTCATGCGGTTCTGCCAGAGCTTCATGACCGAGCTGTACCGCCACCTGGGCGAGCACACCGACGTTCCGGCGGGGGACATCGGAGTGGGCGCCCGCGAGATCGGCTACCTGTTCGGCCAGTACAAGCGCATCACCAACCGGTACGAGAGCGGCGTCCTCACCGGTAAGGGCCTCGGCTGGGGTGGCGCGCGAGGGCGCGCCGAGGCCACGGGCTACGGAGCCGTCTTCTTCCTCCGGGACATGCTGCTCACGCGCGGTGAGGATCTGGACGGCGCGACGGCGCTGGTGTCCGGCTCCGGCAACGTCGCGATCCACGCCATCGAGAAGGTGCACGCGTTCGGCGGCACCGTGCTGGCCTGCTCCGACTCGGGCGGCTACATCGTCGACGAGAAGGGCATCGACCTCGACGTCCTGCGGGAGATCAAGGAGGTCGAGCGCGGCCGGCTGTCGGTGTACGCCGACCGGGTCCAGCACGCGGAGTACGTCCGCGGCACCGAGACGTTCTGGCACGTGCCCGCCACCATCGCCCTCCCCTGCGCGACCCAGAACGAGCTGACCGAGGACGACGCCATCAAGCTCGTCGGAAACGGCTGCCGCGCGGTGGCCGAGGGCGCGAACATGCCGTCGACGCCGGGTGCGGTGCGGGTGTTCCAGGACGCCGGGGTCGCGTTCGCGCCGGGCAAGGCCGCCAACGCCGGCGGCGTGGCCACGTCGGCGCTGGAGATGCAGCAGAACGCCGCCCGCGAGGCGTGGACGTTCGAACGCACCGAGGCGCGGCTGGCCGAGATCATGACCGAGATCCACGGACGGTGCCACGCCGCCGCCGAGGAGTACGGTGCGCCTGGCGACTACGTGCTCGGCGCGAACGTGGCCGGCTTCCTGCGGGTCGCCGAGGCGACGGTGGCGCTCGGCGTGATCTAACGCCTTTCGCTCTGGCCCGCCGCCTGGTTGGGCCAGCCCTGACGTCCCTGCCCTGGGACAAACCGGACTTGCGGGATAATCGTGGCTACGCCCTCCCGGCGTAGGCACGGAAGCCCCGCAAGTCCGGTTCCCTGTGAGGCGATGCCCGGATATGGCAGGCTCGGCGGGGTGAGCCTCATGCTGCTGGACGCCGCCAGCCTGTACTTCCGCGCCTACTTCGGCGTGCCCGAGTCGATCACCGCACCGGACGGTACCCCCGTCAACGCCGTCCGCGGCTTCCTCGACATGACCTCCACGCTCGTGACGCGGTTCTCCCCCACCCGGCTCGTCGCCTGCCTCGACCTGGACTGGCGCCCGGCGTGGCGCGTCGAGCTGGTGCCGACGTACAAGGCGCACCGGCTCGTCGAGGGGTCCACAGTGGACGAGGTCACGCCCGACACGCTGGTGCCGCAGGTCCCGATCCTGCTCGACGTGCTCGGAGCGGTGGGCATCGCCACCGCCGGCGCGGTCGGGCACGAGGCCGACGACGTGATCGGCACACTGGTCGAGCGCGAGAAGGGCCCGGTCGACGTCGTCACCGGCGACCGCGACCTGTTCCAGCTCGTCAACGACGAGCTCGGCGCCCGCGTCCTCTACACCGGACGCGGCGTCGCGAAGCTGGAGATCATGGACGGCGCCGCGGTGCGCAAGAAGTACGGCATCGACCCGCATCAGTACGCCGACTTCGCCACGTTGCGTGGCGACCCGAGCGACGGGCTGCCCGGCGTGGCCGGCATCGGCGAGAAGACCGCCGCCGGCCTGCTCAGTACCCACGGCAGCCTCGACGCCGCGCTGGACGTGCTCGACCGCGGCGGCGTCGGCCTGTCGGGCGCTGTAGCGCGGCGGCTCGCCGACGCACGCGAGTACCTGCGCGTGGCGCCGACAGTCGTGGCCGTCGCGCGGAACGCGCCCGTTCCGGACGACATCGACGACACGCTGCCGTCCACGCCGAAGGATCCCGACGCACTCGCCGCCCTCGCCGCACAATGGGGCCTGTCCGGCGCGATCGATCGTCTCCAGGAAGCCCTCACACGCTGACCGCGCTACGCGCTGACCGAGCTTCGCGCTGTTGGGGCGGGCGCCTAGCGCGAAACGGACTTGCGGTGCAAACTGGGGCAGCGGTGCCCGTTGTAGGCACGGCTTCCCGGAAAGTCCGGTTCGGCGAGGGTGTGGGCACGGCGAGGAGCGTGGGTGCGGCGGGTACGGCGAGGGGTGTGGGTTCGGTTCGGCGAGAGGTGCGGGTACGGCCGCGGCGGGCGTTATGCCGTCGGTGGAATCGCTGGTGCGGTATCTCGAATTAGGGATACCGTTCGTGGTGTGACCGACGAGGACGACACGCTGCCGCTGCTCCCCGGCTTCCGGGAGATGGCGCAGCGCCGCCGCGCTCTTCTGGCCGAGCTCGCCGAGCAGCGTCGCACCGCCGGGCTGTCGCAGACCGAGGTGGCGGCGCGCATGGGCACGTCCCAGTCGTCGGTGGCCCGGCTCGAAGCGGGGCTCGCCGACGTGCGGGTCTCCACCCTGGAGCGGTACGCGGCGGCGGTCGGCGCCCAACTCGGCTGGCGATTGGAGAACTCATGACGACGCCCGGTACGCGGGAAGAACAGGGCGAGTGGCTTTACCGGCAGCTTCTCGACCGCCGGATCGTGCTCGCACAGGGCATGCTCGACGCGCCGCTCGCCACGAAGATCTGCGCACAGCTGCTCACGCTCGACGCCGAGGGCGACGGTGAGATCCAGCTGCACCTCAACACACCGGACGGTGAGTTGGGCGCGGCGATGACCGTCGTCGACGCGCTCGACGTCCTGCGTGTTCCCGTGCATGCGGTGGCCACAGGTGCCGTCGGCGGACCTTGCCTCGCGATGCTGGTCGCGGCCAAGCGCCGCAGCAGCTACCCGCACGCCACGTTCCGCCTGAGCGAGCCGCGCACCGAGCTCAAGGGCACCGCCACCGAGGTTGCCGCCCACGAGGCGAACCACCGTAGCCTCGCCGACGACCTGTACGCCCGGATCGCCGATGCCACCGGCCGCTCCCCCGAGCAGGTGCGCGCCGACGCCCGCACAGGCCGGTTCCTCTCCGCCGAAGACGCCGTCGCCTATGGACTCGTCGACACGATCGGCGGTCGCTGAACAGCCCCGGCACGGAACAGCGGCCACACCAGCAGCGGTACGCCGATTCCTACGGCGACGCCGCCGATCGTGTCCGAGAGCCAGTGGACCGACAGGTAGGTGCGGTCCCACGCCATCACGAGCGCGACGACCGCCACCAGCGTGACGCCGAGCCGCGCCTGGCCCCGCTGCGCGAGCACCACGGCGACCGCCGCGGCGAGCACCGTGGCCGAGGAGACGTGGCCGGACGGGAACGAGTCGCCGACGGCCTGCACCAGTTGCTCGGGCGGGCGGGTGCGGTCGACGAGGTACTTCGTGAGGTTGGTGATGATCCGGACCGACACGGCCGCGACCAGCACGAACGCCGCCAGCGCCCGTTCCCGGCGGTAGAGCCACCAGCAGGCCAGCGCCAGCCCTACGATCGTCGTGCCGAGCGTGTTGCCGCCGGTGCTGAGGGTGTGGGCGATCCACGTCGCGGCGTCGGAGCGGTGATCGGCGAGCAGATCGCGCCATGCCTGGTCGACGGACTGGAACGGCGACGCGTACGCCAGCGCCACGCCCGCGACGACGACCGCGAGCAGCAGGACCGCTCCGGTGGCGACACAGGCCCGGTTCGTCACAGGCCGGTGTACGCGATGACGCCGCGGCGCATCGCGGTGATCGCCTCCCTGGCGCTGGCGCGCAGCGCCGAGTCGTTGCCGGCCGCCGCCGCGACCTGGTCGAGAAGGTCGAGGACCTGCCGGCACCAGCGGACGAAGTCTCCGGCCGGCATCTCGCCCTCGACCGTGGACGCCGAGCGCAGCACCCGCTCCAGCGACTCGCCGCGAGCCCACCGGTACGCGGGCCAGACGAAGCCCACGTCGGGTTGGCGGGTGAGTTGCAGGCCCTGGTCGGACTCGTCGGACTCCAACTCGCCCCAGAGCCGCGTGGTGGCGGTGAGCGCGTCGTGGAGTGGGCCGGGCACGGGGCTGTCCGGATCCTCGGCGCGCCGGGCCTCGTAAACCAGCGCCGACACCGCACCGGCGAGTTCGGCGGCCGACAGCCCGTCCCAGACGCCGTGGCGCAGGCACTCGGCGACGAGCAGGTCGGACTCCGACCAGATGCGCGCCAGCCGGGTGCCCTCGCCCGTGACGGTGTCCTCGTGCAGGTAGCCGCGGGCTTCCAGCAGCGTGCAGACGCGGTCGAAGGTGCGGGCGAGCGAGCCCGTGCGGTTGTGGACCCGCTGCTCCAGCGCCGCCGTGTCGTGGGCCAGCCGGTGGTACCGCTCGGCCCAGCGGGCGTGTTCCTCGCGTTCGTCGCAGCCGTGGCACGGGTGCCGGCGGAGGTCGACGCGGAGCTGCGCAAGCCGCTCGTCGTCGGCGGCGGCCGATCGCGGTCGGCGTTGGCGGGGCTGGTCGAGCCCGGCGGCCACGGTGCGCAGTGTCGAAGCGAGGTCGCGGCGGGCCTGCGGCGAGCGCGCGTTGAAGTTGCGCGGCACCTTGACCTTGGTGAGCGGTTCGACCTCGTTCGGGAAGTCGGCGATCGAGAGGCGCCCGGCCCAGCGATCTTCGGTGAGCACCATCGGGCGGGCGTCGCCGAGCGGCTGGTGCCCAGGGTCGAGCACGATCGCGAGGCCGGCGCGGCGTCCGCTCTGCACCCTGATCACGTCGCCGACCTTGAGCTTGTCGAGGGAGTCGGCGGCGGCGGCGCGGCGCTGCGCGGCTCCGCTGCGCGACAGCGATGCCTCGCGTTCCTTGATGGTGCGGCGCAGTTCGGCGTACTCGGCGAAGTCGCCGAGGTGGCAGGTCATCGACTCGGCGTAGGCGTCGAGGGCCTCGCGGTTGCGCTGCACCTGGCGGGCCAGCCCGACGACGGCGCGGTCGGCCTGGAACTGGGCGAACGACGTCTCCAGCAGCTCGCGGGAGCGTTCACGCCCGACGGTGGCGACGAGGTTGACGGCCATGTTGTACGACGGTCGGAAGCTCGACCGCAGCGGATACGTACGGGTGGAGGCAAGGCCGGCGACGTGGCGCGGGTCGATGTCAGGGGACCAGATCACCACCGCGTGGCCCTCGATGTCGATGCCGCGGCGGCCGGCGCGCCCGGTGAGCTGGGTGTACTCGCCCGGCGTCAGGTCGGTGTGGGCCTCGCCGTTGAACTTGACCAGCCTCTCCAGGACGACCGAGCGGGCCGGCATGTTGATGCCGAGCGCGAGCGTCTCGGTGGCGAAGACCGCCTTGACCAGGCCGCGGACGAACAGCTCCTCGACGACCTCCTTGAACACCGGCAGCATCCCGGCGTGGTGGGCGGCGATGCCGCGCTGGAGCCCGTCGAGCCACTCCCAGTAGCCCAGGACCTGCAGGTCCTCGGCGGCGAGATCCCGGGTGCGGGCCTCGGCGACGCCGCGGATCTGCTCGCGCTCCTCCGGCGTGGTGAGCCGCAGGCCGGCACGCAGGCACTGCTGCACCGCCGCGTCGCAGCCCGCGCGGCTGAAGATGAACGTGATCGCGGGGAGCAGGCCCTCGCGGTCGAGCCGTTCGATGACGTCCGGGCGGCTCGGCACCACGCCGCGGTGGCGCGGACCCCTGCCGCGGATCGGCTCGGTGCGGCGCAGCACCTCACGGGTGTGGCGCAGCAGCTCGGGATCGACCTCGCGGTTCTTCGCGCCGGACTTGGACGAGAACAGGTCGAACATCCGCTTGCCGACCAGCATGTGTTGCCACAGCGGCACCGGCCGGTGCTCGGAGACCACCACGGCGGTGTGGCCGCGAACGGTGACCAGCCAGTCGGCGAACTCCTCGGCGTTACTGACCGTCGCCGAGAGCGACACGAGCGACACCGACTCGGGGAGGTGGATGATCACCTCCTCCCAGACCGCGCCGCGGAACCGGTCGGCGAGGTAGTGCACCTCGTCCATCACGACGTAACCCAGACCGGCGAGCGTCGCCGAGCTGGCGTAGAGCATGTTGCGCAGCACCTCGGTGGTCATCACCACCACGGGCGCGTCGCCGTTGATCGCGTTGTCTCCGGTGAGCAGGCCGACGTTCGCCGCGCCGTACCGGCTGACCAGGTCGTTGTACTTCTGGTTCGACAGCGCCTTGATCGGCGTGGTGTAGAAGCACTTGCGGCCCTGGCGCAGCGCCAGGTGCACCGCGAACTCCCCGACGACCGTCTTTCCGGCACCGGTGGGCGCGGCGACCAGCACCCCGGAGCCGTCCTCCAGCGCATGGCAGGCCTCGACCTGAAAGTCGTCGAGGGAGAAGTCCAGCTCGGTGGTGAAGTCGGCGAAGGCCGGGTACGCCGCCCGCCGCCGGGCTGCCGCGTACTGCTCGGCGGGGGTGCTCATACGTCTAAGCGTACGGGTAGGTGCCGACAGCATTGGCTAGCGTGGCGTCCATGCGTGCTGTGCTGTTCGACTTCTCCGGAACCCTCTTCGCCGTCGAGGAGGCCGAGCGGTGGCTGCGGTGCGGTGCGGCCTCCGCAGGCGTGACGATCCCCTCCGGGGACGAGCCCGCACTGCTGGACCGGCTGCTGGCGGCGGGTCGCCCGGGCGGACCCGAACCGCAACACGTGCCGGCGGACCTCGCCGACGACTACGCCCGTCGTGACCTGTCCGGCGCCACCCACCGCCGCGCCTACGTCGGGCTGTTGTCACAGGTCGACGCGGTACTCGCGGAGCACCTGTACGACCGGGTTCAGCATCCCGACGCGTGGGTGCCCTACGCCGACGTCCAGCCTGTGCTGGCCGCGCTGCGCACCGCGGGTATCCGCACCGCCGTCGTGAGCAACATCGGCTGGGACCTCCGCCCCACGTTCGCCGCGCACGGGCTGCTCGACCTGTTCGACGCGTTCGTGTTCTCCCACGAGGTCGCCCTGATGAAGCCCGACCGGGCGATCTTCGAGCTGGCCTGCGCGAAGCTCGACGTCGCGCCGGAGGAGGCCCTGATGGTCGGCGACCATGCCGCGGACGGTGCCGCGGTGCACGCCGGCGTGCGCTCCCTGCTGCTGCCGGCCTCCCCGCCTGGCGGTGTGCACGGGCTCTCCGCCGTGCTGGACCTGCTCGCTGCCGGCGGCGGTGACTGATCGCGCCCGCGACACCACGTACTGCGGTCTTAACCCATCAAGCAGCGGAAACGGTCGCGCTCGTCGCGTGACGCTGCCACAATGCGAGGCCAATTCTGGTTTTGGTCGAGGGGTGCGCCGCATGGACTCAGCACTGACCGCCGTCTTCCTGCCCGCCGCGCTGGGCATCGTCATGCTCGGTCTCGGTCTCGGGCTGACCATGGCTGACTTCAGCCGGGTCCTTGACCTACCCGGGCGCGGTCATCGCGGCGCTCGCCTGCCAGGTGGTCGTGCTGCCGATCGTCTGCTTCGGGCTCGTGCTGGCGTTCGACCTGCCGCCGCTGCTCGCGGTGGGCATGATGCTGCTCGCCGCGTCCCCCGGCGGCACCACCGCGAACCTCTACAGCCACCTGTTCGGCGGTGACGTGGCGCTCAACGTCACGCTCACCGCGATCAACTCGGTGCTGGCCGTCTTCACGCTGCCGATCATCGTCAACGTGTCCCTCGCGTACTTCGTCGGCGGCGCCGACACGCTCGGGCTGCAGTTCACCAAGGTCGCGCAGGTGTTCGCGATCGTGCTGGTGCCGGTGGCGCTCGGCATGCTGATCCGGCGCCGCTGGTCGCGGTTCGCGGAGCGCATGCACGGTCCGGTGAAGATCCTGTCCGTGCTGGTCCTGGTCGGCGTCATCGTGGGCGCGGTGATGAAGGAGCGCGAGACGCTGACGACGTACGTCGGCGAGATCGGGCTCATCGCGATCGTGTTCAGCCTGATCAGCCTCGCCACCGGCTACCTGGTGCCGCGTCTGCTGCGGATCGGTCGGCGGCAGGCGATCGCGTCGTCGATGGAGATCGGTATCCACAACAGCACGCTCGCGATCACCATCGCGCTGAGCCCCGCGCTGCTGGACAGCACCGAAATGGCGGTACCGGCCGCGATCTACGGGATCGTCATGTTCTTCACCGCGGCCGCGGTCGGCACGATGATCCGTGAGCGGGCGGCGAGGCCCGTCGAAGCCGAAGCCGTCACGACCTAGCTGCCCGCCGCCGCCAAACCGGACTGTCCGGGCAATGGCCCTCTAACCGGACGCCCGATGCCGCCATTTCCCCGACAGTTGGGCGCTACGGTCCGCTGAAGACGCGGAGCGCGCCCGGTACGCAGGTCATCGTCACCGGCAGCAGGCCGAACGGCTCGCCGTCCGCGTACGCCGTGGTCGTGGCGGCGGACAGGGTGACCGACGCGGCCCGGTACGTGCTCACCTGGGGGTGCTCGATGTGCGTTCCGGCATAGATCCTGGGTTTCGTGCGGATCAGCGTCGTGCGGCTCAGCGGGCCGACGATCGTCACGTCGAGCACACCGTCGGCCGGGTCGGCGGCCGGGCACATCCGCATCCCGCCGCCGTAGCTCGCGCTGTTGCCCACGGCGACCAGCGTCGCCGGCCCCTGCCACCGTTCGCCGTCCAGCTCGACGATGAAATCGCGCGGTGCCAGCCGCACCAGCTCCGCGAGGATCGCCAGGTCGTAGCGGCGCGGACCGCGCGGCCACCGCATGCGGTTCGCGCGTTCGTTGACGGCTGAGTCGAAGCCGGCGCAGAGGATCGTGCTCCACCAGCGGTCGGTGCCGTCCACCGCCTGCGCCCGCACGGCGTCCACCTCGCGGGTCGCACCGCCGACGATCACCTCGGCCGCGGCCAGCGCGTCGGCAGGGACACCGACCGCATCGGCGAAGTCGTTGCCGGTGCCCGCCGGGATGATGCCCAGCGGGATCGGCGTACCGGCCACGGCCTGCAACGCGAGATGAACGGTGCCGTCGCCGCCGAACGCCACGAGCCCGTCGACACCGTCCTCGACGGCCGCCCGGCAGGCGGCGAGCGCTGAATCGGCGTCGTGCGCGTCCAGCACCGTGGCCGACGCGCCGAGCCGCGTTCAGGACGCCGTCGAGCAGGTGCGCGTGCCGACCCTTGCCTGCGGTCCGGTTGGCGAGAACCGCCAGCGTTCTACCCACTAGCGGGGGTCGCGGTCAGGCGTGTCCACCGGCTCCGGCACCTCCACCGGCTCAGGCGTCTCCACCGGCTCGACCTGGTAGTCGAGCTCGGACGCCTCGTCGTCGTGCAGCGCCTCGAACTCGCTGGCCAGCTGCGCCTTGGCCCGGCGCTTCTCGTTGAGGAACGCGGCGCCGACCGCTGCGAAGTACAGCAGCGACATGGGGACCGCCAGCGCCGTCATGCCGAACGGGTCAGGCGTGGGGGTGACGATGGCGGTGAACAGGAACGTGAGGAACACCGCGATGCGCCACCAGCCGAGCAGCCGCCGCGCGCTCACCACGCCGGCGAGGTTCAGCATGAACACGACCAGCGGGAACTCGAACGCCACCCCGAAGATCAGGAGCATGCCGGTGACGAAGTCGAAGTAGCCGTTGACGTCCAGGTTGATCGCGACCGACTCGTCCTGCGTCGAGAGCAGGAAGTCGAGGCCCTTGCCGACGACGAAGTGAGCCAGGAAGGCGCCGGCGACGAACAGCGGCACGGCCACCGAGACGAAGCTGTACGCCCACTTCTTCTCGTTGCGGTGGAGCCCAGGCGTGATGAAGGACCAGAGCTGGTACAGCCACACCGGCGACGACGCGATGATGCCCAGGTAGAGGCCGACCTTGAGGTTCAGCAGGAACGGGTCTACCGGCGACTGCGCGTTGAACGGGCACTTCCCGATCGGGAACCGGTCGCAGTACGGCTGCTGCAGGAAGTCCAGCGTCTCGTTCGCGAAGAACAGCCCGATGCCCATGCCGACGACCAGCGCGAGCGAAGCCCGGAACAGCCGGGTTCGCAGTTCGAGCAGGTGCTCGATGAGCGTCATCGAGCCATCGGCAGCGCGCCGCGCGCGGTCCTTGCCGACGCCGCGGCGTAGGAGGGGGCTCACCAGGTGCCGCGCTGCGGCTCAGCGCTCGTCGCGGCGATGCTCGACCGGCTCGCTCTTCGGCAGCGGCGACGCCTGGTCGTCCGGGATCTCGGGGGTGATGATCCGGTTGGTGGCCTGCGCCTCTGCCTTGCCGCGGACGTCGTCCTCCATGAGGTTCTTCGTCTCGGCCTTGAAGATTCGCAGTGAACGACCCAGCGAACGAGCAGCGTCAGGAAGACGCTTGGCGCCGAAGAGCAGCAGGAACACCACCACGACGACAACGATGTGCCACGTCTGTAGCCCCATGACGTACCTCTCAGTTCGGGGAACTTTCCTCATCGTACGGGCTGGCGTCGGCCGCGCGCCCGGGGAGTCAGTGGTGTGGCAGTTTGGCCTGCACCTGTTCGATCTTGGCGGTCATCTCGTCCATCCTGGGCTGGAGCTGTTCGAGGCGTTTCTGCAGCTCGTCGACCTGGCTGGCCTGGTCCTGGAGGCGTGTGGCGGCAGCGCTCAACGGCTTGAGCTGCCGGCGCAGCCTGAGCAGGAGGACGAGGAGCAGCAGCAGGCTGAAGGCAACGATGCCGACCGCGATCCAGGCAGGGATGGTCACGCGCCGACTCTAGCCGTACGAGCCCGGCACCGCGCCGTTACCCGTAGGCCGCGAGTGCCGCCGCGGCCTCGGCCCGCACCTGCTGCGCCAGCTCGCGCGGCGCCACCACTTCGGTGTCCGAGCCCAGCCCCATCACGAGCCGGCGCGCCCACGCCAGGTCGCTGGCGCGCAGCTCGACCAGCCACCGCCCGCCCGGCTCCTCGCGGACGCTCTCGCACGGGTAGTACTCGGTGATCCAGCGGGACGCGATCCCGACGCGCAGCGTCACCAGCGGGTAGTCGCCCGAAGGCTGGAACACGCCGTCGCGGACGTCGGAGCGCGGCGGCCTGGGGCGGCGGCGCGGACGGCTCGTCCAGTTCGGTGAGCGCGTCGATCCGGTCGAGCCGGAACCGCCGCACCGCCTCCGCGTTACGGCACCACGCCTCCAGGTACGACTGGCCGGACATCAGCAGGAGCCGCATCGGGTCGACGATCCGGTCCGTCGTGGCGTCGCGACCGGCGGTGTAGTACGTGAGGTGCAGGGCGTGGCCACGCTCCAGAGCGCCGGTGACCGCCCGCATCGTGGTCTCGTCGCTGTAGAAGCTGCGCATCGCGACGCGTTCGGCGGCGCCCGCGGCGTCACCGGCGGCCGACTCCAGCTTCGCGAGCGCGCGCTCGACCACGTCGCCCGTGGTGAGCCCGGGTACCTCGGCGAGCGAGCGCAGCGCCACGACCAGCGCCAGCGCCTCGTCGGCGGCGAGACGGAGCGGGCGGTCCATGCCGGCGTCGTAGGTGATCGTGACCGTGTCGTCGTCGAGCGACATGTCGATGAGGTCACCCGGCCCGTACCCGGGGAGGCCGCAGACGAACAGGAGCTGGAGGTCGTCGCGGAGCTGCTTCTCGCTGACACCGAGATCATCGGCGGCGTCGGCGATGCGGATGCCCGGACGGGCCAGCAGGTACGGCACAAGCGCGAGCAGCCGCGCGAGCCGGTCGGTCGTACTCACACGCCCACCTCGCTGTGTCCACCGGTGCTCACGCTTTGACCTCGCTTCGCTCGGTGAGGCCGGCCATCGTCGTGAGCTGGCGGACCACCGCGTCCCGCACCTCAGGCGGGTCGAGCACGACGACCGCCGACCCGTACCCGGCCAACCGCGACGCCAGCGAGTCAGGATCGTGGTAGCCCAGGGCCAGCACGTCCCAGCCGTCGCCGTCCTGCTCGACGGAGAGGGCCCAGCGGCGCAGCCCGGCGCCGGCACCGGCGCGCACCCGTACCTGCGCCTTGCCGCGCCGGTCCGGGCGAGCCGGCGTAGGCGGCGACGTGGTCGAGGAGGTTCACGCCCTCCGGCGGGTGTGTAGGCGTTGGACGGTCCGAACTGGGACACGGTGCCCACGACGCGGGACAGCCTGAAGCATCGGGTGGCGTCGCGGTCGGTGTCGTGGCCCACGACGTACCAGCGGCCGCGCCACGACACCGCTCCCCACGGTTGCAGGTGCCGGCGCTGCGGATGGTCGTCGCGCGGGGTGCGGTAGTCGAACCGGATCGACCGCCGCTCGTGGATCGCGCCGAACACCGCCTCCAGCGCCGGCTCTGCGTTGACGACCGGCTCGATGCCGAGCGTGGCGTGCGGGTCGACGTCGATACCGCCGGCCCGCAGCTTGAGCAGCCCTGCCGACGCCGACGACGCCAGGCCCGCGTGCTGCCACAGCCGCGCGGCCAGCCCGACCGCAGCCGCCTCGTCGGGCTCGAGGTGGATCTCCGGCAGGGCGTAGTCACGCCGGGCGATGCGGTAGCCGGGCTCCGCGTCGAACACGCTGTTCGTGCCGGTCTCCAGGGGAACGCCCAGGTCACGCAGCTCGGCCTTGTCCCGCTCGAACATCCGCTGGAACGCCTCGTGCGCCTTCGGATCGTCCTGATCGTGCTCGTATCCCGGCACGATGCGGGCCACCTGCGCCGCAGTGAGGTAGCGGCGGGTGGAGAGCAGGCAGATGACCAGGTTGACCAGGCGTTCGGTGCGTCGACGGGACACGAGATATGACGCTAGCTCACGGGACAAGCCGCTGCCGGGCCGGGCTACTCCCCGACGGAGCCGTCCAGGCGCTCGCGTATCAGGTCGGCGTGGCCGTTGTGGCGGGCGTACTCCTCGATCATGTGGACGAGGATCCAGCGGAGCGAGTACGTGCGGTGTCCTGCCATGGCCCACCGCATCGAGGTCCGGCGCCGCCGCCACCGCCTCGCGGGCGAACGCGCACTCGCGCTCCCACGCGGCGAACGCCTCGGCGACATCGGCCTTGTCGACGTTGTCGAATTCGCCGTCGCGGTCGTCGTCGGAGTAGTACAGCGGGGCGCGTCCTCCCGGGCGAACGTGCGGCGGAACCAACCACGCTCCACTTCGGCCATATGGCGGACCAGCCCGAGCAGCGACATCGTGGACGGCGGCGACGGGCGTTCGCGCAGCTGCTCATCGGTGAGGCCGGAGCACTTCCAGGCCAGGGTGGCGCGGTGAAAATCGAGGAAGCCGGCGAGTGTGGCCCGTTCGTCGCCCTGGAGCTCCGGCGGTTCGGGGCGTCTCGTCGTCGGGGTCATGGCGCCAGCCTGTCACGCGCGTCCGACAGTTACGGTGTGCCGATGATTCGCTGGCGCACCGGAACCGTGACCGCCGAACGCCGCCGCTGGTCCGGCGCGATCGAACTCGACGTCTGGTGGACGGCGAACCGGCGCGGGCGCTGGCCTACCCCGCGCTCGTCGGCGAGCCGCAGCCGGGCGACACGGTCCTGCTGAACACGACCGCGCTGGCGATGGGGCTCGGCACCGGCGGGTACGCGCTGGTCGTAGCCGTGCCGGACCGCTTCCCCGAGGACCCGAAGGGCCCCGGGCATCTCGTCAAAGCGCGGTACACGCCGCTGCAGGCCGTGGTGCTCGGCGTTGACGAGCAGGACTCGCCGCACCACGCCACGATCGCCGCCGCGACGTCGCTCGAAGGCATGCCGGTCATCGTCGCCGACCTGCACTCCGCGCTGCCCGCGATCCTCGCCGGACTGTGGGCTGATCGTCCTGGTGCGCGGGTGGCGTACGTGATGACCGACGGCGGCGCGCTGCCGATCTGGTTCTCCCGCGCGGTGAGCGACCTGGCCGGGCGCCTCGCCGGCACGATCACCGTCGGGCAGGCGCTCGGCGGCGACCTCGAAGCCGTCACGCTGCACACCGGCCTGCTGGCCGCCCGTTGGGTACTCGACGCCGAGGTGGCCGTCGTATGCCAGGGACCAGGCAACCTCGGCACCGGCACACCCTGGGGCTTCTCGGGCGTCGCGGCCGGCGAGGCCGTCAACGCGGTGGCGGCGCTCGGCGGGCGGCCGGTCGGTGCGCTGCGCCTCTCCGACGCCGATCCGCGCGAACGGCACCGGGGTGTCTCGCACCATTCGCTCACCGCATACGGCCGGGTGGCGCTCGCCCCCGCCGACCTCGTAGTACCGGCCGAACTACCGGCGGCGCTCGCAGCCTCGGTCGAGGCCGACCTGGCGCCGCTCGCCGGGCGGCACCGCATCGTGCACGTCGCCAGCGACGGTCTGGACGCGGCGCTGCGATCGTCGTCGGTGAAGCTCTCGACGATGGGCCGCGGCCTGGACGCCGACCACGCCTACTTCCTCGCGTCCGCCGCCGCGGGCCGCCACGCCGCCGCGCTGCTCTGACCCGAACCCTGACGCCAGGACCCGCTGGAAGCCGGAGCCCACCGGAAGCCGGAACCCGAACCAGAGCCGGACCTGAGCCCGGCCCGGATCCGAACCGGATCCGGGCCTCAGCCCGAGCAGGCCCGGACCGAACCGGATCCGAACCCGAGCCCGGACCTGAACCGGACCTGAACCGGACCTGAACCGGACCGGAGCTGGACCTGAACCGGACTTGCTGGACAAATTGGGGCATGAGTGCCCGCTGTAGGCACGGCTTCCCGAAAAGTCCGGTTTGCGGGCGAGGTCGCAGCGGCGGCGCGCACAGGCGCCGCGCCCGGGGCGGCGAGCTGGGGGCGGCGGAGCAGCGCGCCCGCGACGGGCGCGCGCCGGCTCAGCCGATTGCGATCCAGTAGATCCACGCCGCTACCAGGATGGCCAGCGTCACGGCGTAGACCCAGGTCGGGATCTTGCTCTGCCGGCTGCGCTGCACCGAGCGGTACACGCGCTCGTGCCGCCGGTCGATGAAGTCGTCCGGTTCGTGGTCCCTTGCCAGTCGCGCCCGAACTCGTCTTGGCCGGTCACGCCAGACCACCACCTCACATGCTGGCGATGAGTCGATCCACTCGCTCGTCGACGGACCGGAACGGGTCCTTGCAGAGCACGGTGCGCTGGGCCTGGTCGTTGAGCTTGAGGTGCACCCAGTCGACGGTGAAGTCGCGGCGCCGTTCCTGAGCGCGGCGGATGAACTCGCCGCGCAGCCGGGCCCGGGTGGTCTGCGGCGGGATCGACTTCGCCGAGTACACGTCGAGGTCACGGCTGATGCGGTCGACGGCGCCGCGCTTCTCCATCAGCGCGAACAGGCCACGGCCGCGGCGGATGTCGTGGTACGCGAGGTCGAGCTGGGCGACCCGCGGGTGTGACAGCGGCAGGTTGTGCCGGTCGCGGTAGCGCTCGATCAGGCGGTACTTGGTGACCCAGTCGATCTCACGCTCGACTGTGGACAGATCGTCGGTGTCGACGGCCTTGAGGACGCGGCCCCACAGCTCGACGACCCGCTTGAGCGACCGCTCCCCCGCCGTGCCGGTCGACGAACTCGCTGGCCTTGGAGTGGTACTCCTGCTGGATCTCCAGCGCGGAGATCTCCCGGCCGGTGGCGAGCCGGATCTTGCGCTGGCCGGTGATGTCGTGGGACACCTCGCGGATCGCCCGGATCGGGTTCTCCAGCGTCATGTCGCGCATGACGACGCCCGCCTCGATCATCCGCAGCACCAGATCGGCGGTGCCGACCTTGAGCAGCGTGGTGACCTCGCTCATGTTCGAGTCGCCGACGATGACGTGCAGCCGGCGGAACCGTTCGGCGTCGGCGTGCGGCTCGTCGCGGGTGTTGATGATCGGGCGCGACCGCGTCGTGGCCGAGGAGACGCCCTCCCAGATGTGCTCGGCACGCTGCGAGAGGCAGTACACGGCGCCGCGGGGCGTCTGCAGGACCTTGCCGGCGCCGCAGATGAGCTGCCGCGTGACCAGGAACGGGATCAGGACGTCGGCCAGCCTGGCGAACTCGCCGTGCCGGCTGACCAGGTAGTTCTCGTGGCAGCCGTAGGAGTTGCCGGCCGAGTCGGTGTTGTTCTTGAACAGGTAGATGTCGCCGGCGATGCCCTCGTCACGGAGGCGGCGCTCGGCGTCGACGAGGAGGCCTTCGAGGATGCGCTCGCCGGCACGGTCGTGGACCACGAGGTCGTCGACGGCATCGCACTCCGGCGTGGCGTACTCAGGGTGCGAACCGACGTCGAGGTAGAGGCGCGCACCGTTGCGGAGGAACACGTTGCTGGACCGGCCCCACGAGACGACCCGCCGGAACAGGTATCGCGCCACCTCGTCAGGGGACAGCCTGCGCTGCCCTCGAAAGGTGCACGTGACACCGTATTCGGTCTCCAGACCGAAGATCCGCCGCTCCATGTGATGACACTAGCCGCCCGGACCGACAATCATCGGGCAACCCGTCACTCGGTGGTGCCGTCCCAACGGGTGAGATTGGCGAACAGGTCGGCCTGCTCAGCCGCGTCGTCGAGCGCGTTGTGCGTGTGCGGGCGGCGAGAGTGCAGGTGGCGCGGCATGGCGCGCTTGACCGCCTGGCCGATCGTCACGCCTGCCTTCACCGCGTACAGCGTCTTCAGATCGAGGCACGACGAGTGGCCGAACGGGCTGCGGCCGGCGAATCGTTGCAGGTACCAGTAGACGAACATCCAGTCGAAGCCGAGGGGGTACGCGACGAAGACCGGCTTCGCGCCGGTCGCCACGTCGTCGACCCAGGCGACGAAGTCGGCCATGGCCGCGGCCGGATCAGCGCCTTCCCGCACCAGCCGATCGCGATCGAGCCCGGAGACGGCCGCCGCCTCCGGGACGTACGCGTCGCTGATCGGACGCAGCTCGCGGTAGAACGTCTGCGCGTCCGGATCGGCGGTCGTGAACGTGGAACCGTCGAAGCGGCCGGCGACCACGGCCCCGAGGCTCGACATCGAGTACGGCCCGGGGATCGGACCGTCGGCCTCGACATCGCAGGAGATGTACAGGTCGGGCGGCCGGCTCACAACGGGTCGGTGGTGTCCGTCGGCTTGTCGGTCGGCTTGGTGTCCTTCGCGGGCCCGGGCTTCGGGCGCCAGGCTTCGGGCGCCAGGCTTCGGCGCATCGGGCTTGGGCGCCTCGGATTTTGCCGGCTCGGCCTTGGCGGGCTCGGCCTGGCTTGGCGCGGCTCCGGCGCGGACGGGATGGACTCGGACACCAGGCGCTCCAGCCCGGCGCCGACGATCCGGCGGAACGCGCGTCCCGGACGGGTGCGCTCCAGCACAGCCACCTCAAGCTGCTTCGCCGACAGGGTGCGCGGCTTGCCGTTCTCGCCGCCGACGCTGCCGAGCGCCGACATGGCCAGCGCGAGCGCGTCGGTGAGGCTCAGGTCGGGACGGTGACCCTTGCGCAGCACGGTGACGATCGCCTCGGACTGGCCACCCATCGCCACGTAGCCGGGTTCGTCGCCGACCGAACCGTCGTAGGTGAGCCGGTACAGCTCGTCCTGCTCGGGGGTCTCGCCGACCTGGGCGACGCAGATCTCTACCTCGAACGGCTTGGCCTGCTCGGTGAAGATGGCGCCGAGCGTCTGCGCGTAGGCGTTGGCCAGGCCGCGGCCGGTGACGTCGCGCCGGTCGTAGGAGTAGCCGCGGAGGTCGGCCAGGCGCACGCCCGCGACCCGCAGGTTCTCGAACTCGTTGTACCGGCCGACCGCGGCGAACGCGATGCGGTCGTAGATCTCGCTGACCTTGTGCAGCGCGGAGGAGGCGTTCTCGGCGACCAGCAGCACGCCGTCGGCGTAGGTGAACACGACGACGCTGCGGCCGCGCGCGATGCCCTTGCGCGCGTACTCCGAGCGGTCGCGCATGACCTGCTCGGGTGAGGCGTAGAACTGCATGGCCACGGTGCTCGTCGTCTCCTCGGTCGGTAGCGCTGGTGGGGCAGGCGGTGGTGCTCGGTCAGCCGCCGGGGTTGGTGAGCCGGCCCTCGATGACGGCGGCGACCACCTCGCCGACCTGGTCGTCCGACAGATGGCGGAGGCCATCGGCGTCGACGGTCATCACGACCGGGTAGATGCGGCGGGTGAGGTCGGGGCCGCCGGTGGCGGAGTCCTCGTCGGCGGCGTCGTAGAGCGCCTCGATCAGCAGCCGGACGGTCTCCTCGACGGTGGCGCCGGTGCGGTACCGCTTCTTGATGGACGACTTGGCGAAGATCGAGCCGGAGCCGACCGCGTGGTACTCCTGCTCCTCGTAGCGGCCGCCGGTGACGTCGAAGCTGACGATGCGGCCGGCCTTGAACTCGTCGGTGGCGTCGAGGTCGAAGCCGGCGAACAGCGGCACGACGGCCAGGCCCTGCATGGCCGCCCCGAGGTTGCCGCGGATCATCGTGGCGAGCCGGTTGGCCTTTCCGTCGAAGGTGAGCGAGGTGCCCTCGATCTTCTCGTAGTGCTCCAGCTCGACGACGAACAGCCGCACCAGCTCGATGGCGATGCCGGCGGTGCCCGCGATGCCGACGCACGAGTACGCGTCGGCCGGGAAGACCTTCTGCATGTCGCGCGAGGCGATCATGTTGCCCATCGTGCCGCGGCGGTCGCCCGCCATGACGACGCCGCCGTCGAACGTGGCTGCGACGATCGTGGTGCCGTGCGGGGCCAGGTCGGCGGCGCTGCCGGGCGGCAGCGGACGCCGTCCGGGCAGCAGCTCGGGAGCCGCCGCGGTCAGGAACTCCACGAACGAGGAGCTACCCGGAGTGGTGAACTCATGCGGTAGCCGACCGGACTGACCAAAACCCGCTGCCACGTGGTTCCTCTCGGGTAGACGTATGCACGAATGGTTGAACCTTACCGGTGACCTGCACAGCCCGGACGCGGGTCGGGGGTGCTCGCCGCGTCGGTGCGTACACGCCGCTGCCCCGAGCAGTACGCCCAGGGCAGCGGCCGGTGACTTAGCTCACGAATGGGACATAAGCCTCACTCGCCGCCCTTTTGTACGTACCCCCTGACGAACTCCTCGGCGTTCTCCTCGAGCACCGAGTCGATCTCGTCCAGCATCGCGTCGACGTCTTCGGTCAGCTTCTCCTGGCGCTCTGCGACCTCGGGGTTGGCCTCGGTGGGAGGCGCTTCGTCGGTCTCCTCGCGGTTACGGCCGGTCTGCGCCTGGCCGCCGCTGTCTCTCGTGGTCATGGCACTCCCCTTGGTCCGGTGACTTCCAACCGTATCTCGCCGGTCTGACAATCCGCCCGGATATGACCGTCCCGTTACGCTGCGGCCTGTGATCGCTGGGTGACAGAACGCGCTCATTGCGGTCGGCACGGGGTGCTGCCGTCCGCGGCCCGTGGCGCGGTCTCCAGCGCACACGCATCGTCTACCCTCGCAAGCTCGGGTAAACGAAGGCACTTGCGCGGTCCGATACCTTGTCGTCTGGCCCGGCCATGTCCGGATCCTTACGACGGGAAACGACCATGACGAACACGCCGCCCATGTCCGACCCGAACGGGCTACCACCGGCGCCGCCCGCCGGTGGCCCGCCAGCGGGCGGCGGTTACGGCGCGCCGCCGCCCGGCGGCGGATATGGCACGCCGCCTGCACCCGCCTACAGCCCGCCGGCGAAGAAGAGCAGGGTGGGCCTGATCGTCGGGGTCGTGGTCGTCAGCCTGGTCGCGCTCTGCGGCGTCGGCGGCACCATCGCCGTGCTCGCGCTGAAGCCGGCCGCTGAGCGGGCCGGCAAGGCGGTCCAGAGCCTTGCCAAGCTGGAGCCGGGCGACTGCATACGCTCCGGCAACGGTCCGAACCACTACTTCGGCGTGTCGTGTTCGAGCGCGAAGAAGATCGCCACGGTGACGAAGGTGTTCCCCGGTCCGGAGCAGCAGGGGCAGGACTGCCCGGCCGACACGGACTTGATACTGAAGGAGACGGGCACGATCGTCTGCCTCACGAGCGACACGTCAGAGCGGCTCGGCCAGCCCGGTAAGGGCGGCGGCGTCATCGTCGGCGGTGACTGCGTCGGCACGAGAGGCAGCGGGCGCGCCACTCAGTACGCCGAGGTGCCCTGCACGTCCCCGAACGTCTACGAGAAGGTCGCCGCGGTCGCCGATTCACCGGCCGCGTGTGCCGCACCGGCAGTGCGCTTCACGCAGCTGCCGACCAGCACGCCGCGCGTGATGTGCCTCGCCGACGGCCCGGGCAGCGCGGGCGTCGGCGACTGCGTGGGAGACATTCTCAAGGTCCAGGCCTTCGTCGCCGTGCCCTGTGCAGGCCCGGCCGCGGGCGGAAAGATCCTGGCGCGCAAGCCCTCGAAGACGGCCTGCGATTCGGTGCCGGGCATGACGCACTGGATCGAGGACGGTTCCGGCTTGCCCGGTTCTCGTTACCTCTGCGTCAAGGAGTTGGGCCGCTGACGACCACGCCCGCCTGAACCGGGCGTAATGAAACAGAGCCTTTGATCTGCGCGATTACTTGCGGCCGGTTATCGCGTCGATGAGGTCGGTGGCGGTGTCGCTCCGGTCGAGGAGGTTGCCGACGTGCTGCTTGGTGCCGCGCTCCGGCTCCAGCATCGGCACGCGGACGAGCGATTCGCGACCGATGTCGAAGATGACGGAGTCCCAGCTGGCCGCTACGACCTCCCGGGTGTACTTCTCGAGGCATCGGCCGCGGAAGTAGGCGCGGGTATCGACGGGCGGGTGCGTGATGGCGGCGGTGACCTCGTCCTGGCTGACGAGCGTCTGCATGGCGCCGCGGGCGACCAGCCGGTGGTAGAGACCCTTCTCGGGGCGCACGTCGGCGTACTGCAGGTCGACGAGCTGGAGGCGGGGCGAGTCCCAGCCGAGGTCGTCGCGGTCGCGGAAGCCTTCGAGGAGCCGCAGCTTGGCGACCCAGTCGAGCTCGTTGGCGCAGAGCATCGGGTCGCGGCGGAGCCGGTCGAGGATGGAGATCCAGCGGTCGAGGACATCGCGGGTGGGCGCGTCGACGTCGTCGCCGTAGCGGTCGGCCACGAATGCCTGGGCTCGCTCGCAGTAGACCTCCTGCACCTCGACGGCGGTCATGCGGCGGCCGTCGCGCAGGGACACCTTGTGCTGGAGCGCCGCGTCGTGCGAGACGGCCCGGAGATCGCCGACGGGGTCGGACATCATGAGGTCGGGGCTGAGCCAGCCGGCCTCGATCATGGCGAGCACCAGCGAGGTGGTGCCGACCTTGAGGTACGTGGAGATCTCGGAGAGGTTCGCGTCGCCGATGATGACGTGGAGGCGGCGGTACTTCTCGGCGTCGGCGTGCGGCTCGTCGCGGGTGTTGATGATCGGCCGCTTGAGCGTGGTCTCCAGGCCGACCTCGACCTCGAAGAAATCGGCGCGCTGGCTGATCTGGAAGCCGGTGCCGGAGCCGTCCTGGCCGATGCCGACGCGGCCCGCGCCGCACATCACCTGACGCGTGACGAAGAACGGCGTGAGGTGCGTGACTATGTCGTTGAACGCCGTCTCGCGCGGCATGAGGTAGTTCTCGTGTGCGCCGTACGAGGCGCCCTTGTTGTCGGTGTTGTTCTTGTACAGGTTGATCGGCGCCATGCCGGGCACGGTGGCCGCGCGGCGGGCGGCCTCGGCCATGACCCGCTCCCCCGCCTTGTCCCACCGGACGATGTCGCGCGGGTTCGTGACCTCGGGCGTCGAGTACTCCGGGTGGGCATGGTCGACATAGAGGCGGGCGCCGTTGGTGAGGATCACGTTCGCCAGCCCGAGGTCCTCGTCGGCGAGCGCCTCGGCCGGGTCGTAGAGGGCGCCGCCGAACGTGAAGCCGCGGGCGTCGCGCAGCGGCGACTCCTCTTCGTAGTCCCAGCGGGCGCGGCCGTTGCGGGTGAGTTCGGGGCGGGCGCCGTAGGCGTTGACGATCTGGGACGAGGTCACCATCGGATTCGCGCCGGGCTGCCCCGGAACGGATATTCCGTACTCGACCTCTGTACCCATGATCCGCCGCACCGTCATGGGCTCCACCCTACTTGCGCGCGCCTTCCGGCGTGCCCACGGTGGCGTCTGGGCCGAAACGCTGGTCGACAACGGCCGTCACGCGGCGCCCCATGCGCTGGAACGGCGCCTCGACGAACCGGTACGTGGCCCACGAACCGGCCAGCAGGATGATCACCCAGAGTACGAAGTAGCCGAGGCGTGGTCCGAAGCCGAGATTGCCGGCAAACCACGGCGCGTCCTTGTACTGGTACACGAGGGGGTGCAGCAGGTAGGTGGAGTAGCTGACGACGCCGAGCCAGGTGAGGAACCGCGGGATCCTGCGGTGCCGCAGTGCCATGCCGACGGCGAACGCCACCGCGGTAAGGGCGAGAGTGAGCAGCCAGGACCGGTTCGCGCGGAGCGACTCGGCGAACGTGGCGGTGTCCGGGGCGTTGTGCAGCAGCCCGCTGACCACACCGATGACGAGGAGCGCGACGGTCGCCGCGATCGCCTTCCAGCGCGGGATCTGGCGGTGTTCGGCCCGGTAGATCGCGGTGCCGAGGAACATCGTGGCGGGCAGGAGGAAGCCGAACCAGAGCCGCTGGTGCTGATTGACCGCGAGCAGCAGCAGGCCGGCGGCGCCGAGCAGCACCGACCCGCCGACGACGAGCGACTTCCGGCCGCTGACCGCGAGCGCGAGACCGGTCACGAACACCGCGACCAGAACCAGCAGCACCGGCTTCCAGCCGAGGTGGCTCACGAGGTAGGCCGACGGCAGCAGGCCCGCGCCGCCGATCAGCGACGCCACACCGAAGCCGACCGAGATCTCCGCGCTGCGGCGATGCAGACCAAGCGAGAACAAGGCGGCGACGAGGAAGTAGAAGACCATCTCGTAGGAGAGGGTCCACATCACGTTGAGCATGCTCGGAATCGTGAGCAGATCCTGCAGCATCGTGAAGTGCGACAGGAGCAGGCCGCCCTTCGCGCCGAAGAACGCCGGCGGGTTACGCAGACCAGCGACCGTGAGGACGAGCACCGCCGCCATCGCGAACAGCCACAGCGGGTAGAGCCGGAAGAGGCGGCTGATCCAGAACGCGCGGACGCTGCCCTTGCGCTCCAGCGACGCCGGCACGATGTACCCGCTGATGACGAAGAACGTCAGCACGCCGAACGTGCCGGCGATGATCCACGGCGTGGTGGCGTGGTAGACCTCGGGCAGTCCCGCCAGCGCGAAGTGCGTGTAGACGACGGCCAAGGCGGCGATGCCGCGCAGCGCGTCGAGCCAGGCGAGCCGCGCCGAGCTGGCCTTCTTCGCGGGTTCTGGGGCGGGGGCGGGGACCTTCTGGCTCAGCGCAGTAGACACGGCGGGCAACTATACCGACGCGCTTGTACGGACCAAGTGTCGGGGAAATGGTTGCATCGAGCGTCCGGTTTGGGCGCCATTACCGGAACAGTCCGGTTTGGCCGGGCGGGCCGGGCGGGGCGGGCGCCGCCGGGCCGGGCGGGGCGGGCGCCGCGGGCGGGCCACGCGCCGCCGGGGCCGCCGGGCGCCGCCGGGCGGGCACCCGCCGGACCGGGCGGGACAAGCGAACGGCGCGGACCCGCCGGGGTCCGCGCCGCTGCCGTGGTCTTACAGGTACTGGCCGGTGTTCGTGACGGTGTCGATCGAACGACCCGCCTCCGGACCCTTGCCAGAGACCAGCGTGCGGATGTAGACGATCCGCTCGCCCTTCTTACCCGAGATCCGTGCCCAGTCGTCGGGGTTGGTGGTGTTGGGCAGGTCCTCATTCTCACGGAACTCGTCGACGCAGGAGTCCATGAGGTGCTGCATCCGGACGCCCTTGTTGCCGGTCGTGAGGAAGGACTTGATCGCCATCTTCTTCGCCCGGTCGACGATGTTCTGGATCATGGCGCCGGAGTTGAAGTCCTTGAAGTACAGGACCTCCTTGTCACCGTTGGCGTAGGTGACCTCCAGGAACCGGTTCTCCTCGGTCTCGGTGTACATGCGCTCGACCGTGGCCTGGATCATCGCGTCGACGCACGCCTGCCGCGAGCCGGCGTTCTCGGCCAAGTCGTCGTCGTGAATGGGGATCGTCGTGGTGATGTACTTCGAGAAGATGTCGCGCGCGGCCTCGGCGTCCGGGCGCTCGATCTTGATCTTCACGTCGAGCCGGCCCGGCCGCAGGATCGCCGGGTCGATCATGTCCTCGCGGTTGGAGGCGCCGATGACGATGACGTTCTCCAGCCCCTCCACACCGTCGATCTCGCTGAGGAGCTGCGGGACGATCGTGTTCTCCACGTCCGAGGAGACGCCGGAGCCACGGGTGCGGAAGATGGAGTCCATCTCGTCGAAGAAGACGATGACGGGCGTGCCCTCGGACGCCTTCTCCCTGGCCCGCTGGAAGATCAGCCGGATGTGCCGCTCGGTCTCGCCGACGTACTTGTTGAGCAGCTCCGGACCCTTGATGTTGAGGAAGTAGGACTTGGCGTGCTGGGTGCCGTCGTCGCCCCGGACCTCCGCCACCTTCTTGGCCAGCGAGTTCGCCACCGCCTTGGCGATGAGCGTCTTACCGCAGCCGGGCGGGCCGTAGAGCAGCACGCCCTTCGGTGGCCGCAGTTCGTGCTCGCGGAACAGGTCGGCGTGCAGGAACGGCAGCTCGACGGCGTCGCGGATCATCTCGATCTGCGAGCTGAGGCCGCCGATCGCGGTGTAGTCGATGTCCGGGACCTCTTCGAGCACCAGCTCCTCGACCTCGGACTTCGGGATCCGCTCGTACGCATACGCAGAGCGTGGCTCCAGCAGCAGAGCGTCACCCGCGCGCAGCGTCGTGTCCTGGAGACTGTCGGCGAGGTGCACGACCCGTTCCTCGTCGGCGCGGGACAGAACCAGCGCGCGGTCGCCGCCCTCAAGGATCTCCTTGAGCATGACGATCTCGCCGGCCCGCTCGAACCCGAGCGCGAGCACCACGTTGAGCGCGTCGTTGAGCATGACCTCCTGGCCACGCCGCAGCGTCTCGCCCTCGACCGACGGCGATACCGTGACCCGCAGCTTGCGGCCACCGGTGAACACGTCGACCGTGCTGTCCTCGTGCCGTTCCAGGAACACGCCGTAGCCGCTCGGCGGCTGCGCCAGCCTGTCTATCTCTTCCTTGAGCGTGAGAATCTGTTCCCGCGCCTCGCGCAGCGTGGAAACCAGCTTCTCGTTCTGGTCACCCAGCTTGGCGACGCTGGCCTGCGCCGCCGCGAGCCGCTCCTCGAGGGTGCGCACATGGCGTGGCCCCTCGGTCAACTTGCGCCGCAACAGGGATACTTCCTCCTGCAGGAAGTTCACCTGGGCGGTGAGGTCGTGGACCTCCTTCTCGTACCGCGCGGCGCGACCTGCTGCGTCGTCTCGGTTCGTGCTCATGAGCGCCCACCTCCCCCGGGGATCCGGTGCCCTCAACATTAACGGGTGCGACGACGGCTTGCTGTGCATACATGTCCGCTCTCACACTTCCTGCCTGAATCAGTGCCCTCGTTGTGGTCCTCCGGGGCACCGTGCCTAGTCTTGGAGGCATGAGCGAGCGGATCTGGCGACGTACGTCGTGGCCGCACGCGGCGAAGCGAGGGCGGCGGGACATGAGCGAGCGAATCGGCGGGTGCAGCGCCACCGAGGGTGGCGAGGTGTGCTCATGAGTGACGCGCTGAAGGTCTGGATCGACCAGGATCTGTGCACCGGTGACGGGCTTTGCGTGCAGTACGCGCCGGAGGTGTTCGAGTTCGACATCGACGGTCTCGCCTACGTCAAGGGCGACGACGGCGAGCTGCGCACCGACCCCGGTTCGCGGGTGGACGTGCCGGCCAAGCTGCGGCTGGACGTGATCGACTCGGCCAAGGAGTGTCCTGGCGAGTGCATCCACGTGCAGCGGGCCGACGACGGTGTGCCGGTGGCGGGGCCGGAGGCCTCCTAGTTCTGGTGGGATCGGCGAGTGCGGCTGCGCGATCCCACCGACCTTCGGTCGTCGACCGGCACAGCTAACTGACGGGCACGCCCGAGAGCCGCGCCACCAGGTGCGCGAACTCGCTGAGCCGCCGCATCTGGCCCTGGCCGCCCGCCTCCATTGTCTTGCCGAGCCGGATGGCATCGTGCCTGATCACGAGGGTGCTTTCGCCGTCACGGCCGGTCTGCCCGGCCTCGTCGAGCGATTCGAGCAAGATGTAGACGTCGACGCCGTGGACCCGGTGGCTGCCGTCCTCCTCGCGTACCAGGAGCTGCCGGTAGCCCACCTCGGTGACTCGGCTTAGCGGCACCGTGCGGATGGCCGAGGTCATGGCGCCGCCGGGGTACTCCTCGTCGGGGACGTCCTCGCCGTGCCAGAGCACGATGCGGGCGCCGTCGCAGATCGCGGCCTCCTGCCACACCATGCCGTCGTCGGAGACCATCCGCTCCAGGGTGAAGCCGAGCACCGGACGCTCGCCGAGGGCGGCGTTCAGTGCCTCCATCGCCACCTCCGGGTCGCGGAAGTAGGCGCCTGCGGCGTCGGCAAGGTCGGTGTAGGGCGACCAGTCCGGGAAGATGAACTCCTGGCTGGGTTCGGGGCCGCGCTTCGGGCCGAACATCACGCGTCCCCCTCGTCTCTGCCGCTGCCGTTCAGGTCGTTGCCGCGGATGTCGCTGCTCGTGGTGGGCAGCCCGCTGGCGCGCAGGGCAGCGTACGCCTCGGCGCCCTTCGACGGCTTGCGCTGCCGTCGGGGTGCCACGACTCCCTCAGCGAGGCGCCGGCTCGACACGAGGAACGCGGTGTGCGCGACCATGCGGTGGTCGGGGCGGACGGCGAGCCCGTCGACGTGCCAGTCGCGGACGAGGGTCTCCCAGGACCGCGGCTCGGTGAACCCCCCGTGTTCGCGCAGCGTCTCGACGATGGTGGAGAGCTGCGTGGTGGTGGCGACGTAGGCGATGAAGACACCGCCAGGGACCAGGGACTTCGCGACCGTGGGCAGTGCCTCCCAGGGCGAGAGCATGTCGAGGATGACGCGGTCGACCTCGCCGACCTCCGCGTCCGCGACGTCACCCACCGTGATCGACCAGGCCGGGTGTGGACCGTGGAAGAAGCGCTCGACGTTCTTCCGGGCGATCTCGGCGAAGTCCTCGCGGCGCTCGAACGAGTGGACGCGGCCCTCGTCGCCGACCGCGCGCAGCAGCGAGCAGGTGAGCGCGCCCGAGCCGGCACCGGCCTCCAGTACCCGTGCGCCGGGGTAGATGTCGCCCATCGCGACGATCTGGGCGGCGTCCTTCGGGTAGATGACCTGTGCACCGCGGGGCATGGAGAGGACGAAGTCCGACAGGAGGGGCCGCAACGCGAGGTAGGCGGTGTTGGAGGTCGAGGTGACGACGCTGCCCTCGGGCTGGCCGATCAGGTCGTCGTGGGCGAGCGCGCCGCGGTGGGTGTGGAACGCCTTGCCGGGTTCGAGGATCACCGTGTGCAGCCGACCCTTGGGGTCGGTGAGCTGGACCCGGTCGCCGGCGGCGAACGGTCCGCGGCGGGTGTGGCCCGCCGGCTCGCTGGACAGGGTGTGCTCGCCAGCCTCGGGGTTCGCGGTGTGCGCCCCTGCTCCGGCAACAGTCATCGAGTGCTTCCCTTGGGATCTAGTGTGTCGGCGACGTCGGTGGTGACCAGCACCCCGACGACGCGGTCGGCCTCACTGACGAGGTATTCGGTGGTCGGGTGGCTCCGCAGGGCGCGGATCAGCCCTTCCCCGGTGAGGTCGGCCGGGACGATCATGCCTGGTTCGAGAGTGCGGGCGACGCTCGACACCGGTACCCACGGGCGGCGGTCGGGCGGGACGGCGGTGGCGGCGTGCTCGGCGACCACCCCGGAGGCGGTGCCGTCGGCGTCGACGACGACCAGCGCGCGGGCGCCCGCCTCGTGCGCGCGGCGCAGCGCCTCAGCGAGGGGCAGGTCGGCCGGGACGGTGAGGCACGGTCGGGCGAGGCGGCGGGCGTCGAGCAGTGGCAGCCGGTGCGCGAGCGCGCCGGCGCGGATCGCCTGGGACGCGCCGAACCACAGGAAGATGCCGACCATGATCGTGAAGATCAGCCCGATGTCGCTGAGGGCGTCGCCGAAGAGGGCGAGCGCGAGGCCGACGAGGACGACCAGCGCGGCGACGACGCGTCCGGCCCAGCCCGCCGCGACGGTGCCGGTGTTGCGGCTGCCGCCCAACCGCCACACCGCGGCGCGTACGAGGCTTCCACCGTCGAGCGGTAGGCCGGGCAGCAGGTTGAACACCGCGACGGAGAGGTTGCTCAGGGCGACCTGCACGGCGAGTTCCTCGCCGACGCCGCGCTCGAGCAGCACGACGCCGACGACGCCGACCCCGCCGAGCACGAACGAGACGGCGGGCCCGGCCGCGGCCACGAGGAACTCGCCGGCCGGCGTGCGGGGCTCCCGCTCCATCTCGGTGTATCCGCCGAGCATCCACAGCGTCATGCCGCGCACGTTGATGCCGAGCTGCCGCGCGACGACGGCGTGGCCCAGCTCGTGCGCGAGCACCGATCCGAAGAGCAGCACCACGAACCCACCGGCGGTGGAGTACGCGGCGGTCGCGGACAGCTCCGGCAGCCGATCCTGCACGAGCGGGCCGTACCCGATCATGATGATGATGGCGATGATGAACCAGGTGGCCGAGACGTAGATCGGTATGCCGAGGATCCGTCCGATGCGGATTCCGCGGCCACCGGTCGGCGCGGGGCGCTGGTTCTCGTCCATGTGTCGATGCTACGGGGGTCGGGGGCGGCCCCGTCGGGGTGGCGGCGCGGCCTGTGGACAACCCGCGGGCGGGTCTTGTCGGTGGTCTCCCCTAGCCTTGGCTCATGACGGCAAGCCCCGCCCCTGATGTCCGCCCGCTGCTGCCTGTACTCGGTTCGCTGTCGCCGTCACGGGCGAGCGATTTCAAGACGTGCCCGCTGCTCTACCGATTCCGCAGCATCGACCGGTTGCCGCAGCGCCCCACGCAGGCGGCCACCCGCGGCACGCTTGTGCACGCGGTGCTGGAGCGACTGTTCGACCTAGACCCTGGCCACCGCACCTTGCAGGCGGCGTCGGCGCTGGTCGAGCCGGAGTGGGAGCGGCTGCTGGAGGCCGAGCCGGCGCTGTCCGAGCTGTTCGACTCGCCGGATCAGGTGTCTCCGTGGCTCGCGTCGGCCGTGGCGATGCTCGACGGGTACTTCACACTGGAGGATCCGAACCGGTTGCAGCCTGCCGAGCGCGAGCAGCTGGTCGAGGTGGTGCTGGAGTCGGGGTTGCAGCTGCGCGGCTTCGTCGACCGGCTGGATGTCGCGCCGACCGGTGACATCCGGGTGGTCGACTACAAGACCGGTGCGGCGCCGCGAGAGTCGTTCGAGGGCAAGGCGCTGTTCCAGCTGAAGTTCTACGCGCTCGTGATCTGGCGCACGCGCGGCGTGGTGCCGCGGCAGCTGCGCCTTCTCTACCTCGGTGACCGCGAGGTGCTGGACTACGCGCCCGACCCCGACGAACTGCTCCGGTTCGAGCGCACGGTGCAGGCACTGTGGTCCGCGATCGAGCGCGCCACGAACGCCAAGGACTTCCGGCCGAACCGCAGCCGGCTCTGTGACTGGTGCGACCACCAGGCGCTGTGCCCGGAGTTCGGCGGCACCCCGCCGCCCTTCCCCGAGACGGTTCCGGAACCCGCCGACGAGCCCACGCTGTCCCCGGCGGCAGAGGACTGAGCCGTTCCGCGGAGGATCGGACACGCGCTGGGTCATCCCTGCGCACGAGCACAGGATCACCCCGCGTGCTGAGAGAAATTCAGTTGCGCTGGATAGGTTTATTGCATGCCGTTCAAGACGCCGGGACGCGGTTGGCTCCGCGCACACCCCACCGCAGCCGACGTGCTGCTCGCGGTGGGCATCCTGGTGCTGTTCGTGTCCGCGATCAGTCCTGGCGGCTTCGAGTACCTGAATGGTCAGAAGCTGCCTCTGGTCGTGCTGTTCGCCGTCCTCGGCGTGCTGCCGGTGGCGGTGCGGCGGCTCTCGCCGTGGGGCGCGGCGGTGGGGCTCAGCCTCGTGCTGCTGGCCGGGGCCGCGCTCGACATGAAGACGTTGACCGAAGGCGTCTCGCTGCTGGTCGTGGTGTACACGGCGGCGGCGCTGCTGCCATTGCGCCAGGCCGTGACGGCCACGGCGGCCGTGGCCGCGGCGACGGCGGTGGTGGTGGCCGTCTACCCCGACGCAGCGTTCGGGGTCTGGTTCTCCAACGCGCTGACGCTGGCGGTCTGCTTCTTCATCGGACGCACCGTGTTCACCCGCCGGGCGTACGTGGACGCGCTGGAGGAACGTGCGGAGGCTGCCGAGGTTACGCGCGAGGCGGCGGCCCGCGAGGCAGTTCTTGAAGAGCGTCGCCGGATCGCGCGCGAGCTGCACGACGTCGTCGCCCACCACATCAGCGTCATGGGCGTGCTTGCCACGGGCGCGCGCCGCACGTTGGGCCGCGATCCCGCCGCCGCCGACGAGGCGCTGAGCACGATCGAGGCGACCGGACGGGCCACGCTGCGCGAGATGCGCCGCCTACTGGACGTGCTGCGTCGCGACGACGAGTCCGACGCCACGCTGACGCCGCAGCCGGGCGTGGCCGGGCTGGAGACGTTGGTGGCGCAGGTCCGCGAGGCCGGGCTGGACGTGCAGCTGCGGGTCGTCGGCGATCCGCGCCCGCTGGACTCCGGCGTCGACCTGACGATCTTCCGGATCGTGCAGGAGGGCCTCACGAACGCGCTCAAGCACGCCGGGCCCGCGTCGGCGGAGGTCCGGGTGGAGTTCCGCGGCGACCGGCTGCTGCTGGACGTCGAGGACAACGGGCGCGGCCAGACCCGCCCGAACGGGCATACCGGGCATGGCCTTGTGGGCATGCGTGAACGAATCTCCCTGTACGGTGGCACACTGCGCACCGGTCCCCGTCGTGGCGGCGGCTACTCGGTCGCCGCGAGCATCCCCCTCGAACCTGTCCTCCCTGAGGTGACACGTTGACCGACCCTGTCCCGGCGATCCGGGTCATGCTCGTCGATGACCAGCCGCTGCTGCGTACCGGCTTCCGGATGGTGCTCGGCTCCGAGCCGGACCTGACGGTCGTCGGCGAGGCCGGCGACGGCGTCGAGGCCGTCGACCTGGCCCGCCGGCTCCTGCCGGACGTCGTCCTCATGGACATCCGCATGCCCCGCATGGACGGCGTCGCTGCCACGCGCTCGATCGTCGAGGCGGGGCTGCCGGTCCGGGTGCTGATCCTCACCACGTTCGAACTCGACGAGTACGTGGTCGGCGCGCTTCGCTCCGGTGCCAGCGGGTTCCTCTCCAAGGACGTGCCCGCCGAGGACCTGATCGAGGCGATCCGCACCGTCGCCGCGGGCGAGGCGGTGGTATCGCCACGCATACTGCGCCGGCTGCTGGACAAGTTCGCCGACCGCCTGCCCGACCCCAACGCCACTCCTCCACCGGCGCTCGACTCGCTCACCGACCGCGAGCAGGAGGTGCTAGTGCACATCGCGCGCGGACTCTCCAACGCGGAGATCGCGAAGGAGCTGTTCGTCAGCGAGACGACCGTGAAGACGCACGTCGGGCACGTGCTGACCAAACTCGGGCTGCGCGACAGGGTGCAGGCGGTCGTCCTCGCGTATGAGAGTGGTCTCATCCGTCCAGGGGCGTAATCCGGCCAATCAGAACATCTCGGTCGTGGCTGGGTGATCGCCCGGAGATCGCCTCCACCAATAGTCGTACCGCTAGACCCTTCGCTTCGACGACGAAATCCGCTTGCCCTCTCCCTACGTTAGAGAGTGAGGCTGCGGTGGGCAGTCCGCTACAACGATGGAGAGTGCAGTGACTATGACCGTGACCGACACGAGCGTGGCCGCTCGGGCGGTAGACGTGTGGAAGGTGTACGGCACCACGGAGGACACCAGGGTCAACGCTCTCGCGGGGGTTAGCGTTGATTTCCAGCGGGGGCACTTCACGGCGATCATGGGCCCGTCCGGTTCGGGCAAGTCGACGCTGATGCACTGCCTCGCCGGGCTCGACCTCGTCACCAGCGGTGACGTGTGGATCGGTGACACCCAGGTCAACCGCCTGGGTGACCGCCGCCTCACCGAGATGCGTCGCAACAAGGTGGGCTTCATCTTCCAGCAGTTCAACCTGCTGCCGACGCTGACGGCGGAGGAGAACATCACGTTGCCGCTGGCGATCGGCGGCCGAAAGGCGGACAAGTCCTGGCTCGACCAGGTCATCAAGACGCTGAACCTGGGCGACCGGCTCTCGCACCGCCCGCCCCAGCTGTCCGGCGGCCAGCAGCAGCGGGTGGCGTGTGCCCGTGCCCTGGCGTCCAAGCCCGAGGTGATCTTCGCCGACGAGCCGACCGGAAACCTCGACTCGCGGTCCGGGGCGGACGTGCTGCAGTTCCTGCAGAACTCCGCCAAGGACTTCGGCCAGACGATCGTCATGGTCACGCACGACCCGAACGCCGCGTCCTACGCCGACCGGGTCGTGTTCCTGGCCGACGGTAAGGTCGTCGGCGAGATGTTCGAGCCCACCGCCGAGGCCGTGCTCGACAAGATGAAGCACCTCGACACGCTGCACGGCGGCGCCTGATGATCAAGGCCACTCTCAAGAGCCTGCTCTCCCGCAAGCTCAGGCTGATCCTGTCGGCCCTTGCGGTGGTGCTTGGCGTCATGTTCGTGAGCGGATCGTTCGTCATGACCGACACGCTCGGCAAGTCGTTCAACAATCTCTTCGCCAGCGTCAACCAGACGTTGGACGTGCAGGTCACGGGAAAGCCCAAGCTCGAAGGGCAGAGCGACGCCGAGATCCCGTCCAACATGCCAGCGTCGGTCGTCGAGAAGGTCAAGTCGGCGCCCGGGGTCGAGAAGGCGACACCGTACGTCTTCGCCGCCGGTGCCCGCATCGTCGGCAAGAACGGCAAGGTGCTCACCTCGTTCGGTCCACCGCAGTTCGGCCTGAGCTGGACCGGCGAGGACGACCTCGTCGAGCTGCGCGAGGGTCGCGGTCCCGAGGCGGCAGACGAGATCGCCATGGACGCGGCCACCGCGAAGACGTCCAAGTACAAGGTCGGCGACGAGGTTCCCGTGCTGACCCTCCAGCCGAAGAAGACGTTCAAGCTGGTCGGAATCTGGGGCTACACCGGCGGTCGGGACACGATCGGCGGATCGCAGATCGTCGCGTTCACCACGCCGGTCGCGCAGGAGCTGCTGCTCGGTGAGAAGAACGTCTACAGCAACGTCGACGTGACCGCCCAGGACGGTGTGTCGCGTACGCAGCTGCGTGACGACATCCAGGCCGCGGTCGGCAGTGACTACGACGTGAAGACGCGGGAAGAGGTGAACGAGGCGAATGCGTCGGACATCCGCGAGGTGCTGAAGTTCTTCAACTACATCCTGCTCGGCTTCGCGGCGGTGGCGCTGTTCGTCGGCATCTTCCTGATCCTCAACACGTTCTCGATGCTGGTCGCCCAGCGCACGCGTGAACTGGCGCTGTTCCGGGCGATCGGAGCGAGCCGGGGCCAGGTCATCGGTTCGGTGCTGATCGAGGCAACCGTGATCGGCGTGATCGCGTCCGTGATCGGCCTCGCCTGCGGTGTCGGCGTCGGCGCGTTGCTCGCGTACTTCTTCGCCAACTTCGGCGGCACGAACCTCGAACTCGCGCTCGGGGTGCCGCCGTCGGCCATCATCGCAGCGTTCGGCGTGGGTCTCGGTATCACCTGGATCGCGGCCCTGCTACCGGCCGTCCGTGCCTCCCGGATCCCGCCGGTCGCGGCCATGCGTGACGCGGCCACTCCGGACAAGCCGCTCACCGCGATCACGGCCATCGGTTCGGCGGTCTTCGCGGTCGGCGCATGCGTCCTCGCCGCTGGGCTGGCGGGCGTCGGCAACAGCACGACGACGCTCTGGCTGATTCTGGCCGGTGTGCTGGTGTCGTTCATCGGCGTCGCGCTGCTCACCCCGATCATCAGCCGGCCGATCGTGTCGGTGCTCGGCCGGCTGTTCTCCTGGTCGGTGCCGGGCATGTTGGGGCGGCGCAACTCCTCACGCAACCCCCGCCGCACGGCGATCACCGCCGCCGCGCTGATGGTGAGCATCGCCCTGGTCACCGGCGTGAGCACAGTGCTCGCGTCGGCGACCACGAGCATCAGCAAAGCGGTCGAGGAGCAGCTCAACGCCGAGCTGATCATCTCGGGTCAGCAGACCGGGCCGATCCCGCCATCGTTCGACAAGTCGGTGGTGGAGAAGACCGAGCAGATCGACGGTGTGAAGCACGTGGCGGCCGTCTCGTTCGACATGGCGAAGATCGAGGACAAGGACGACTTCGCTGTGGCGGTCAACGACCTGGCCTCGGTTCGCGAGGTGCTCGGGCTCAAAACCGCCGAGGGCAACATGTCCACGCTCGGTGAACACGACGTGGTCGTCGACGAGGACACCGCAAAGGAAAAGGGCTACGCGCTCGGCAGCAAGATCGACGCCCAGTTCATGCGGGGCGACGAGCAGACCTACACCGTCACCGGGATCTATGCGGCGAGCGAGACGCAACGTGGCCTGCTGTTCCCGGAGGCCACGGCGACACTGTTCCGGTCGTCGGAGCCGAACCAGGCGCTGATCCAGCTGGACCCAGGTGCCAGCGTGTCTACGGTGCAGAGCGAGGTGGAGACGCTCCTCAAGGACAGTCCCGAGGTCTCCGTCCAGGACCAGAGCGCGTTCGTGAAGCAGACCACCAGCATCTTCGACACGATCCTGCTGATGATCCAGTTGCTGCTCGCCCTGGCGATGGTGATCGCCGTGCTCGGCATCATCAACACCCTGGCGCTGTCGGTGATCGAGCGCACCCGCGAACTGGGCCTGCTGCGGGCGGTCGGGCTGCGGCGGTCGCAGACCATGCGGATGATCACGGTCGAGTCCGTCGTGATCTCGGTCTTCGGCGCGCTGCTCGGCGTCGTGGTAGGTGTCGGGCTCGGTGCGGCGGTCGTCCAGGCGCTCAAGGACGAGGGCTTCACGGACCTGTCCCTTCCGTGGATGCAGATGGCGATATACCTGGTCGTCTCGGCACTGATCGGCGTCGTCGCCGCGGTACTGCCTGCGATCCGGGCAGCAAGGCTCAACGTCCTCAACGCGATCGCCTACGAGTAACTCACGGGGGCGCTCGCCACATAGAAGGCAGGGGCGGTACACCGAGTCCGGTGTGCCGCCCCTGCCGCGTCCGGGCCTTATGGCCCCGCCGGGCAGCTGGCCTGCCGGGAGCTGCTGGGCAGCCGCTGGGCCGTCACCGTGTAATGCGACACGCCGGATCATCGGGCGCGCCGCATCACACGCGAAGCCGGAGCGGGCTACGGTCGGGTCTCTGGAGTCTGGCTCGCCGCGGCCGCAGCGCAAGCTGGACCGTCCATTGTCGACCAGTGGGGGAAGGTAACGCTACGATCCGCGCCGTAGCGTTACCTTCCCCGACTAGTCCAATGTGGATGTCTCGCGCCGAGCCCCCAAAAACACGCCGCAGCGGCCCCAGCTAGGCGGTTGCCCGGCGGCAGTGGTCAGCCGCCCGTGGTGAGGGCGCGCAGATAGGCGAGGTCGATGCCGGACAGGCTGGCGAGGATCGTGCGCCGCTCCCCCGGCGGTACCTCGACCTCGCTCGGCACGGCCAGCACGGCGCACCCTGCCGCCTCGGCCGCAGCGGCGCCGGTCGGCGAGTCCTCGATGGCGACGCACCGCTCAGGTGAGACGCCGAGTAACCGTGCGGCCTGCAGGTACGGCTCGGGGTGCGGTTTGGTCTCGGTGACCTCGTCGCCGCAGACCACGACGTCGAAGTGCTCGGGACCGAGCACCGGCAGCGCCACCTCGACGACGTGCCGGTGCGTGGCGGTGACCAGGGCGGTGGGTACACCGGCGGCGCGTACCTCGTGGAGCAGCTCCTGCGCCCCGACCCGCCATGGCAGCCCGAGCTGGATCAGCTCCTTGACCCGTTCCTCCAGCAGCGTCTGGCTCGTCGCCAGGTCACCGTCGAGGCCGAGGTCGTTGTGGAAGAGCCGCATCGAGTCGGCCATGTTCGTGCCGACCATCGCCTCGCGGGCGGCGGGCGACAGCTGACCGCCGTAGTTCGTGGCGAGGTCGTCGAGCGCCAGCGACCACAGCTTTTCGCTGTCGACCAGGGTGCCGTCCATGTCGAACAGGACGGCCTGCAGCGTGGTCATCGCGCCGCGAAGTACTTCGCCTCGGGATGGTGGACCACGATTGCCGACGTGGACTGCTCCGGGTGCAGCTGGTACTCCTCGGACAGCTTGACGCCGATGCGGTCGGGGTTGAGCAGCTCCACGACCTTGGTCTGGTCCTCCAGGTCGGGGCAGGCCGGGTACCCGAAGGAGTACCGGGAGCCGCGGTAGCCCTGGCGGAAGATCTCATCCAGGTCGGACGAGTCGTCCTGAGCCGCCGAGCCCCCGCCGGGGAGCACGAGCTCGGACCGCACCCGGGCGTGCCAGTACTCGGCGAGCGCCTCGGTGAGCTGCACCGACAGTCCGTGGACCTCGAGGTAGTCGCGGTAGTTGTTGGCGGCGAACAGCTCGTTGGCGTACTCGCTGATGCGCTGCCCCATCGTGACGACCGTGAACGACACCACGTCGACCTCGCCGGAGGAGCGCGGCCGGAAGAAGTCGGACAGGCACAGGCGCCGGTCGCGGCGCTGGCGCGGGAACGTGAACCGGCACCGGTCGGCGCCGTTCGCGTCGAGGATCACCAGGTCGTTGGCCTCGGACACGCACGGGAAGTACCCGTAGACGACGGCGGCCTCAAGGACCTTGTCGGCGAGGAGCCGGTCGAGCCAGTACCGCAGGCGCGGCCGGCCGTCGGTCTCGACGAGCTCCTCGTACGACGGGCCCTTGCCGCCGCGAGCACCCTTGAGCCCCCACTGGCCCATGAACGTGGCGCGCTCGTCGAGCATGCCGGCGTAGTCGGCGAGCGGAATGCCCTTGACTACGCGGTCGCCCCAGAACGGCGGCACGGGCACGGGCAGGTCAAGAGCCACGTCCGAGCGTTCGGTGTCATCGACGACCGGCTCTTCGGCGTCGGCGGCGGCCTTGCGCGCGGCGGCGATGCGGGCGGACCGTTCGTGCCGGGCCTTGCGCTCCTCCGCCTTGCGGGCCTCCTCCTCGGTGACCTGCGGTGCCTCGCCGCGCTTGGCGAGCATGAGCGCGTCCATGAGCCGCAGGCCCTCGAACGCGTCGCGCGCGTAGCGGACGTCGCCCGCGTACAGCGCGGCCAGGTCGTTCTCGACGTACGCGCGGGTGAGTGCGGCGCCGCCGAGCATCACCGGCCAGCGCGCGGACACGCCCCGGTCGTTCATCTCGGCGAGGTTGTCCTTCATGATCACCGTCGACTTCACGAGCAGCCCGGACATGCCGATCGCGTCGGCGCGGTGCTCCTCGGCGGCGTCGAGGATCGTGGTGATCGGCTGCTTGATGCCGAGATTGACCACGGTGTAGCCGTTGTTCGACAGGATGATGTCGACCAGGTTCTTGCCGATGTCGTGGACGTCGCCCTTCACGGTGGCGAGCACGATCGTGCCCTTGCCTTCGGCGTCCGTCTTCTCCATGTGCGGTTCGAGGTGGGCGACGGCCGTCTTCATGACCTCCGCGGACTGCAGCACGAACGGCAGCTGCATCTCGCCGGAGCCGAACAGCTCGCCGACCGTCTTCATCCCGGACAGCAGGGTCTCGTTGATGATGGCGAGCGGGGAGCGGGTGGTCATCGCCTCGTCGAGGTCGGCCTCAAGGCCGTTGCGCTCGCCGTCGATGATGCGGCGCTGCAGGCGCTGCTCCAGCGGCAGCGCGGCCAACTCCTCCGCGCGAGACTGCCTGGACGAGCTGACGTCGACGCCCTCGAACAGCTGCAGGAACTTCTGCAGCGGGTCGTAGCCGTCGGCGCGCCGGTCGTAGACCATGTCGAGGGCGACCTGCCGCTGCTCGGGGTCGATCTTGGACATCGGCAGGATCTTGCTGGCGTGCACGATCGCGGAGTCGAGCCCGGCCTCGCGGCACTCGTGCAGGAACACCGAGTTGAGCACCTGGCGCGCGGCGGGATTGAGACCGAACGACACATTGGACAGGCCGAGCGTGGTCTGCACGTCCGGGTAGAGCCGCTTGATCTCCTTGATCGCCTCGATCGTCTCCAGCGCGTCGCGGCGGGTCTCCTCCTGGCCGGTGGCGATGGGGAACGTGAGCGCGTCGACCACGATGTCGCCGACCGCCATGCCCCAGTTGGTGGTGAGGTCCTCGATCAGCCGGACGGCGATCCGGACCTTCCACTCCGCCGTGCGCGCCTGACCCTCCTCGTCGATCGTGAGCGCGACCACGGACGCACCGTGCTCGCGCACCACGGGCATGATCCGCTGGTAGCGGGAGCGGGGGCCGTCGCCGTCCTCGAAGTTGACCGAGTTGATGATGCTGCGGCCGCCGAGCATCTCCAGGCCCGGCCTCGACCACCTCGGGCTCGGTGGAGTCGAGCATGATCGGCAGGGTCGAGGCGGTGGCGAACCGGCCGGCGAGTTCGCGCATGTCGGCGGCGCCGTCGCGGCCCACGTAGTCGACGCAGAGGTCGAGCATGTGCGAGCCGTCGCGGGTCTGGTCGCGGGCGATCTCGACGCAGTCGTTCCAGCGGCCCTCCAGCATCGCCTCGCGGAACGCCTTGGACCCGTTGGCGTTGGTGCGCTCGCCGATCATCAGGACGCTGGCGTCCTGGCGGAACGGCACCGACTGGTACAGCGAGGCGGCGGCCGCCTCGGGGCGCACCTCGCGGCGGACCGGTGTGATGTCGGCCACGGCCTCGGCGACCTGGCGGATGTGCTCCGGCGTGGTGCCGCAGCAACCGCCGATCAGCGCGGCGCCGTACTCGGTGGCGAACCGCGTGAGCGCCTCGGCCAGCTCCGGCGCGGTGAGCGGGTAGACGGCGCCGTTCGGACCCAGCTCCGGCAGGCCGGCGTTGGGCATCACGGACAGCGGGATGCGCGCGTTCTGCGACAGGTAGCGAAGGTGCTCGCTCATCTCGGCCGGACCGGTGGCGCAGTTGAGGCCGATCAGGTCGATGCCGACCGGCTCCAGCGCGGTGAGGGCGGCGCCGATCTCCGACCCGAGCAGCATCGTGCCGGTGGTCTCGACCGTGACGTGGCAGATCAGCGGCACCCGGCGGCCGGCCTTGGCCATCGCCCGCTTGGCGCCGATCAGCGCCGACTTGCACTGCAGCAGGTCCTGGCAGGTCTCGACCATCACCGCGTCGATGCCGCCGGCGAGCATGCCCTCGACCTGCGTCTGGTAGGCGTCGCGCAGGGTGGCGTACGGCGCGTGGCCCAGTGTCGGCAGCTTGGTGCCGGGGCCGACCGAGCCGAGCACCCAGCGCGGACGGTCAGGCGTGGAGAACCCGTGCGCGACCTCGCGGGCCAGCGCCGCGCCGGCCTCGGCCAGCTCGTAGATGCGTTCGGAGATGCCGTACTCGCCGAGGTTGGCGAAGTTGGCGCCGAACGTGTTGGTCTCGACCAGGTCGGCACCGGCGGCGAAGTAGGCCTCGTGAACGCCACGGACCACGTCGGGCCGCGTGACGTTGAGGATCTCGTTGCACCCCTCGTGGCCCTGGAACTCCTCCAGGCTGAGGTCGGCGGCCTGCAACATGGTGCCCATGGCACCGTCCGCCACCAGCACTCGTTCGTTCAGTGCGTCCAGCAGCGCGGAATCGAGGTAGGTAGGCACGGGTCCAGGCTACCGATCCCGTTCTCGGCGCTCGCAGGGATATCCACAGGCGTCCCGCGCTGCGGACGCTACCGGCGCCAACGAGGGACGTAGGGTACGTGTCATGAGCGAGTTCGACGGGCTACCAAACCTCCGTTCTCCCGTTGTCGTCGCCGCCTTCGAGGGGTGGAACGACGCGGGCGACGCCGCCACGACCGTGGTGGAGCACCTGGAGCAGGAGTGGAACGCCGAACCGCTGGCGGTCCTCGATCCTGACGACTACTACGACTTCCAGATGAACCGGCCAACGGTCGCGCTCATCGACGGCGTCACCCGTCGTATCGAGTGGCCCACCACGCGCGTCTCCGTCTGCTCGCCGCCCGGCTCCGAGCGTGACGTCGTGCTGGTCCGCGGGCTGGAGCCCAACATGCGCTGGCGCGGCTTCTCCGATGAGCTGCTTGAACTGTTCCACTCGCTGGAGATCGAACTGGTGGTGCTCATCGGCGCGCTGCTCGCCGATACGCCGCACACCCGCCCGTTCCCGGTCACGGGTTCGGCGTCCGACCCCGACCTGATCAGCCGCTACGACCTCACCCAGTCCCGGTACGAGGGGCCGACCGGCATCGTCGGCGTGCTGCACGACGCCTGCACGCGCGCCGACATCCCGGCCGTGTCGTTCTGGGCGCAGGTGCCGCACTACGTCAGCCAGCCGCCGTGCCCGAAGGCCACACTCGCGCTGCTGCACCGGCTGGAGGATGCGCTCGACCTGCAGGTCCCGATGGGTGAGCTGGCTGAGCAGGCCGCCGCGTGGGAGTCGACCGTCGACGAGCTCGCCGGTCAGGACGCCGAGATGGCCGAGTACGTACGCGCCCTGGAGCAGCGCGACGGCGAGCCGGAGCTCAAGGAGGCGAGCGGCGAGGACCTGGCCCGGGAGTTCGAGAAGTTCCTGCGCCGCCGCGGCGGGAACTCCGGCCCGACAGGCTGAAACGGACTTTTCGGGTTTCCGTGCCTACGTCGGGCATGAGTGCCCCATTTGCGCAGCAGTCCGTTTCGGGCGCGCAGGTTCAGAATCAGCAGCTACAGGCGGATACCGAGCAGCGCGTCCACTGTGGACCGGATTAGCGCCGGAGCCGACGCGTCCGATCCCCCGCGGGTGAGCGCCTCGTCGGCCCAGCGGTCGATCGCCACGAGCGCTGCCGGGCTGTCGAGATCGTCGGAGAGCCGTTCCCGGACACGCGCCAGCACAGGCGCCGCGTCCGGCCCGGCCGCAGCGTCCACAGCCGAGCGCCACCGAGCGAGCCGTTCAACAGCGGTCGTCAGCACCGAGGCGGTCCAGGAGCGGTCGGTGCGGTAGTGGTCGGCGAGAAGCCCGAGACGCACGGCCATCGGGTCGACGCGGTCGCCGCGCAGCCGCGAGACGAACACCAGGTTGCCCTTGCTCTTGGACATCTTCTCGCCGTCGAGGCCGATCATGCCGGCGTGCACGTAGTGGCGCGCGAACGGCCAGTCGCCGGTGACCGACTCGGCGTGCGCGGCGGACATCTCGTGGTGCGGGAAGATCAGGTCGGACCCGCCGCCCTGGACGTCGAACGTCATGCCGAGCCGGTTGAGCGCGATCGCGGCGCACTCGATGTGCCAGCCGGGTCGGCCCGCGCCCATCGGCGACGGCCAGCTCGGCTCGCCGTCGCGCGCGCCGCGCCACAGCAGCGCGTCGAGCGGGTTCCGCTTGCCGGCGCGGTCCGGGTCGCCGCCGCGCTCGGCGAAGTACTTCAGCATGGTGGGCTCGTCGTACCCGGACTCGTACCCGAACCGCTTGGTGGCGGTGACGTCGTAGTAGATGTCGCCGGTTCCGTCCTCCAGCCGATACGCGGCGCCGGCCGCGAGCAGCTTCTCGACCAGCTCGACCACCTCGCCGATCGACTCGACCGCGCCGATGTAGTGCGCGGGCGGCAGCACCCGCAGCGCCTCCATGTCCTCGCGGAACAGCGCGGTCTCGCTCATTCCGAGGACGATCCAGTCGGCGTGGTCGCGGGCGGCGCGCTCCAGCAGCGGGTCGTCGATGTCGGTGACGTTCTGGACGTAGAGCACGTCATGGCCGGCATCTCGCCACACGCGGTTGACCAGGTCGAACGCAAGGTACGTGGCGGCATGGCCCAGGTGGGTGGCGTCGTACGGTGTGATGCCGCAGACGTACATCCGCGCGGTGCCGCCCGGCGCGGTGGGCCGCACCTCCCCGGTGGCGGTGTCGTACAGGCGCAGCGGGGCGCCCTGGCCGGGCAGGCTCGGGACGTCAGTAGCGGACCACGTATCCATAGGCCATAGCGTAACGGCCGTACCGTGAGGTCAGGCGCGACCACGGACGCGCAGCCGAGCGAGAGGCGCCCGATGGCCGGCCACTTGCCAGGCGCGCCTAGGCTGACCGACCGGAAGAACCAGGCATACAGGAAGGCGCAACACGTGGAGCCGATGGAAACGCCCGCCGGACCGACACCGCCCAAGCCCAGCGGCGGCAGCTCGACCGGCGTCGTGATCGCCGTCGTGCTGCTCGTGTTACTCGCCGGCTGCGCGGCCGCCGGCGCCGTGATCCTGAGCCGGGCGCTGAACAAGGACAACGAGGGCGTAGCGGCCGTCAGATGCGACTACCAGCGCGCGGCTGAGCCCGCCGCCAGGGACGTCGGCACGCCGTCCGCCGACAAGCCCGCGTCGCAGGCCCGCACGGCGACGATCGACAGCAGCATCGGCGCCATCGAGATCGAGTTCGCCAAGGCAGCGCCGTGCACGGTTCGGAGCTTCGCCTTCCTTGCCGGCAAGAAGTACTTCGACGGCACAAGCTGCCACCGCCTCGTCACCGAGGGAATCTTGGTCCTGCAGTGCGGTGACCCGACAGGCACCGGCACGGGCGGCCCCGGCTACCAGTTCGGCACCGAGAACCTTCCCACCGGCGCGGCCGACCCGTACCCGGCCGGCACGCTCGCGATGGCCCGCACCAGCGACCCGAACACCAACGGCAGCCAGTTCTTCATCGTCTACGGGTCGAGCCAGCTCCCGCCCGACTACACCGTCTTCGGCAAGGTCACCAAGGGACTCGACGCGATCCAGCAGGCCGCCAAGGCCGGTCACGACGGGTCGCTCGACGCCTCAGCCGGCGGTGGGCGCCCGAAGACCGAGGTCACGCTGAAGTCCGTCACGACGGAGTAGACCGAAACCCGTTTCCAGTTACGACGCCGCCCGAACCTGAACGCAGCCGGGCCGGTGTACGGCGCAGGCCCCGAGCAACCCTCAGAACGGCGGCCACGGCACCGCCGGCCACCCGCGTCCGGGGCTCGGATGGCGGCCGGTGCGCAGCAGCCGCGCGACCCGCTCGGCGACCGCCCGCACCTCGCGTCGCGTCAGGTGGTCGTGCAGTGTCTCGCCGAGTTCGCCGTCGAGGTCTGCGGCGAGCCGGTGCAGCACCTCGACGGCCTCGTCGGTGAGCTTCTCGCCCGCCCAGCCCCACAGCAGTGTGCGCAGCTTCGCCTCGGTGTGCAGGCAGATGCCGTGGTCGACGCCGTACAGGGAGCCGGCGGCGTCGAGCAGCAGGTGGCCGCCCTTGCGGTCGGCGTTGTTGAGGACGGCGTCGAGCACGGAGAGCCGCCGCAGCCGTGCGTCGTCGGCGTGCACCACCGCGACCTCGCGGCCGAGCGGGTCCTCGCCGCGCAGAACCGCGAGCCACCCGTCCGGGATCGCGTCGACCGGCACGACGTCGACGATCGAGTTCACGTCCTCGGTCTCGATCCACAGCTGGCACATACCGGAGCCGAGCGGGCCGTCCCGTAACACCGTAGGCGGCACGAGGTTCCAGCCGGTCGCGCCGCTGATCAGGTAGCTCGCGACCTCGCGTCCGGCGAGGGTGCCGTCCGGGAAGTCCCAGAGTGGACGCTCGCCGCGCACCGGTTTGTAGACGCAGTGCGCCGCGATGCCGTCGAGCGTGACCTCGCACAGCAGCGTCGTGTTGCTCGCGTCGACCAGCCTGCCGTCGATCTCCAGCGCGCCGGTGGCGAGCAGCACCAGCGCGTCGTCGACGCCCAGCATCTCGGTCAGCGCCGGTACCCGTTCTGCCGCGGGCACACATGGCCGGCGGGGTCGAGCGGCAGCCCGCAGAACGGGCACGGCGGGCGGCCGGCCGCGACCAGCTTGAGCGCGCGGGCGACGAACGCACGGGTGTACGGAGGGGCGTGAGCCGGACCCGGAGCACGTCCAGGTCCTCCTCCGGCACCTCCTCCTCGCCGTCCGGCGCGGTGGCCGTGGCCTCGACGATCACAGTGGAGTCGGCGGCGTCCCAGGCCAGGCCCAGGGTGCCGACGCGGAACTCCTCGTCGAGCGGGATCTCCAGCGGCTCGGTGTCCACAGTGTCCGGCTCGGCGTCGGTGGCCTCGGCGCCGAGGCGGCGCTCGGCCTCGTCCAGCAGGTCGCCCAGGCGTTCTGCGAGCGCGGCCACCTGGACCTTCTCCAGCACGACGCTGACCGTGCGGCCGCCACCGGTGGCCTGCAGGTAGAACGTGCGCTCGCCGGGCTGGCCGATGGTGCCTGCGATGAACCGCTCCGGCGGTTCGAAGGCGAAGACCTGACGTGGCATACCTCGACCTTAGTGCCTGCTCATTACGGCAGGCGGCCGTTGGGCCCCGCTCCGCCGCCGACGACCGCGTCCGAACTGGCCTTGCGGCGGCGCTTGCGCTTCGGCGGGATCAGCCCCGTCACGTCGCCGCCGGTGTCGTTGACCCGCAGGACGAACGGGCGCGTCTCGGTGTAGCGGATGACGGTGAGTGAGCACGGGTCGGCGATGATCCGCTGGAACTGGTCGAGGTGCATGCCGAGCGCGTCGGCGACGATCGCCTTGATCACGTCGCCGTGGCTGCAGCCAGCCAGGTGGCGTCCGGCCCGAGGGTCGCGTTCCACTCGCGCACAGCCGCGACGGCGCGGGCCTGGGTCTGCGCCAGACCCTCGCCGTCCGCCCCGGGGAAGACAGCCGCGGACGGGTGCAGCTGCACGACCTTCCACAGCGGGTCCTTGACCAGCTCCTTGATCGGGCGGCCGGTCCAGTCGCCGTAGCGGCACTCACCGAAGCGCTCGTCGACGGTGGCGGTGGAGCCGTTGCGGCTGGCCAGCACCGCGCTGGCGGTCTCCTGGCAGCGTTGCAGCGGGCTGGTGACCACCGCGTCGAGCGGCACGGGCGCCAGACGCTGGGCGACGGCGGCCGCTTGTGCCTGGCCGACCTCGTCGAGGCCGATGCCGGCAGTCCACCCGGCCAGCACTCCGGACGTGTTGGCGCTGGTACGCCCGTGCCGGAGGAGCAACAGCGTGGTCACCGCACCAGCCAGAGCGTGTGCGCGGCTAGCGGGTCATTGCGCCCTGAGCGTGACCGACCCGGCGAGCGTCACTGCGCGCTGATCGTGCTGGTGCCGACGAGCAGCAGGACGATCGAGCCGAGGACCACCCGGTAGACGATGAACACGGTGTACGAGTGCTTCGCGACGAACTTCAGCAGCCAGTTCACCGAGAAGTAGGCGACGATGAAGCTGACGACCGTGGCGGTGAGCGTGGCCGGCCAGCCGACGCCGCCGGAGATCTCGTCGTACTTGGTGGCCACCTGCAGGATCGTCGCGGCGGTCAGCGCCGGGATCGAGAGGAAGAACGACAGCCTCGTGACCGTGACCCGGTCAAGGTCGCGCAGGAGGCCGGCGGACATCGTGGCGCCCGAGCGGGACACGCCGGGGATCAGCGCGAGGCACTGCGTGGCGCCGATGATCAGCGTGTCCTTCCAGGTGACGTCCTTCTCGCCGCGTTGCTGGGTGGCGGCGTGGTCGGCGAACCACATCACCGCGCTCCACAGGATCAGCGCGGCGCCGACGAACCAGAGGCTGCGCAGCGTCGTCTCGATCGTGTCCTTGAACGTCAGCCCGACCACCGCGATCGGCGCCGAGCCGAGGATCACGGCCCAGCCGAACTTGTAGTCGAGGTGGTCGCGCCACTCCTTCTGGAACACGCCGCGCACCCAGCCGGTGATGATCCGCCAGATGTCCTCGCGCAGGTAGATGATCGTGGCGAGGACGGCGCCGGACTGGATGATCGCCGTGAACGCGGTGATGTCCGGGTCGTCGATGCTGTAGCCGAACAGCTTCTCGAGGATCGTCAGGTGGCCGGTGCTGGAGACAGGCAGGAACTCGGTCAGTCCCTCGACGGCGCCGAGGAAGACTGCTTCCAGGATGTTCAACTAGCCAGTCCCGCCTTGTCGACCGCCTCCGTGACGGCGCGGACGGTGGCCACCTGCTGCTCCAGGCCGACCGGGCTCACCGCGACGTTCAGCGTGGTGACGCCGGCCTCGGCGTAGGCCTGCATGCGGTCGGCGATGCGGTCGACGGAGCCGATCAGCGCGGTGCGGTCGATGAACTCCTGCGGCACGGCCGCCGCCGCGCCGGCGTAGTCGCGGGCCAGGTACTTCTCCTGGATCTCGGCCGCCTCGGCCTCGTACCCCATCCGTACCGCGAGCTGGTTGTAGAAGTTCTTGTCCCGGCTGCCCATGCCGCCGATGTAGAGGGCGCAGTACGGGCGGACCGCGTCGGCGCACTTCTCCAGGTCGTCACCGAGGACGATCGGCACGTTCGGGACCACGTCGAATGTCGACATGTCGGCGCCGGCCTTGGCGCGCCCCGCCTCGACGCTGCTTGAGGTGCTCGGCGGCGTTCTCTGGCGCGAAGAAGACCGCGAGCCAACCGTCGGCGATCTCGCCGGCCAGTTCGAGGTTCTTCGGGCCGACCGCGGCCAGGTAGATCGGGATGTGCTCGCGCGCCGGGTGGACGGTGAGCGTGAGCGCCTTGCCCGGCCCGTCCGGCAGCGGCAGCGTGTAGTGCTGGCCGTCGTAGCGGACCCGCTCGCGGCGCAGCGCGGCCCGGACGATGTCGACGTACTCGCGGGTGCGGCCGAGCGGCTTGTCGAACCGGACGCCGTGCCAGCCCTCGGAGACCTGCGGGCCCGAGACGCCCAGGCCGAGCCGGAACCGGCCGCCGGAGAGCGTGTCGAGGGTGGCGGCGGTCATCGCGGTCATCGCCGGGGTGCGGGCCGGGATCTGGAGGATCGCGCTGCCGACGTCGATCCGCTCGGTCTGCGCGGCGATCCAGCTCAGCACGGTCGGCGCGTCGGAGCCGTACGCCTCGGCCGCCCACACCACGGAGTAGCCGATCTTGTCGGCCACCCGGGCCAGCTCCAGGTTGTCCGCGTCGTTGCCCGCGCCCCAGTAGCCCAGGTTCAGTCCGAGTCTCATCTCGCCTCCGTGCCCAGCCCGTGATCGTCTGACGCAGCGTATCGGCGGGTCGGTCAGCGGCTGCGCGGCGGGGCAACGGTACGGTCCGCGACATGGAACAGCGCGTCCTCGGTCACAGCGGTCTGATGGTGTCCCGGCTCGCCCTGGGCACCATGACATGGGGCCGCGACACCGACGCCGAGGACGCCGCCGCGCAGCTCAAGACGTTCACCGACGCGGGCGGCACGCTGATCGACACCGCCGACGTCTACGCCGACGGCGAGAGCGAGATGCTGATCGGCACACTGATCGACCACGTCGTGGCACGCGAGGATGTGGTGCTCGCCACCAAGGCGGGCGTTTCGCCCAGTTCGCACCGCCGCCGGGACGCCTCCCGCGGGCACCTGCTGCGGGCGCTCGACGGCTCGCTGCGCCGGCTCGGCACCGACTACGTCGACCTGTGGCACCTGCACGCCTGGGATCCGCAGACGCCGCTGGAAGAGACCCTGTCCGCCGTCGAGACCGCCGTGAGCAGCGGCCGGGTCCGCTACGCCGGCGTGTCGAACTACTCCGGCTGGCAGACCGCCAAGGCCGCCGCCTGGCAGCAGCGCCCGCGGCTCTGCCCGGCTGGTCTCCACCCAGGTCGAGTACTCCCTGGTCGAACGCGGCATCGAGCGCGAGGTGCTGCCGGCCGCGCTGGACGCCGGTCTCGGGCTGCTCCCCTGGTCGCCGCTGGGCCGCGGCGTGCTCACCGGCAAGTACCGGCACGGCACGCCCGCCGACTCGCGCGCCGCATCGCCGCACTTCGAGCGGTTCGTCGGCCGGTTCCTCGACGAGCGGTCCGCCGGCATCGTCGAGGCTGTCGCCACCGCGGCCGACGGGCTCGGTGTTTCGCCGCTGGCGGTCTCGCTGGCGTGGGTCCGCGACCGGCCCGGGGTGGCCGCCCCCGTCATCGGCGCGCGCACGGTCGGCCAGCTCATCGGGTCGCTCCAGACCGAGGACCTCACGCTGCCGTCCGAGATCCGGCACGCGCTCGACGACGTCTCGGCGCCCAAGCTCAGCTACCCGGACTACGTACCGTAAGCCGGACTACGTACCGTAATCACGCAGTACCGCCGACAGTGTGTAGGCGGTCGGTCGGTAGGGTGCCGTTCGTGCAGGCGATACGACTTGGCGCGGCGATCTCCGTGATGCTGCTTGTGGCGGCGTGCTCGACCGTCGACGACGGCGACCAGGCCGGGTTCCCGCCCGCCACGCCCGCGGCGGCGCCGGCACCGTCGGCGAGCCCGGCCGGCTCCGCGTGGCCCGCCGGTCCTGGGGCCGAGGGCATCGCGGTCGACGGTGGTACGGCGCGTGTCGCTGTCGCGGTGCGCGACCCCGACCGCCTGCTCCTGCTGGACTCAGCCACTGGCGCTGTGGCGCGCACCGTGCCGCTGCCCGGCCGCGCCACCCACGTCAGCCTCGGCCCGGCCGGATCGGTGCTGGTCGCCGCCGGCAAGACCCTCCTGCGGGTGCCGACCGTGGGCGATGCCGCGCCGGCCGAGCAGAAGCTCCCCGCCGACGGGTACCAGGTGGCGCCGATGCGCGACGACGCCGCCCTCGTGAGCCTCCCGAAGCAGGGGCGTGCGGTCGTGGTCGGCAGGAACCGCCAGCCGTCGCTGCGCACCGGCGAGCACAGTGCCGGTGTGGCCGTCAACGGCGACCTGCTCGGCGTGGTCGACTCGGCGCAGAGCACGCTCACCGTCTTCGACGCCGACGGCAAGCTCGTCCAGCAGACCCGCGCCGGCGACGGCGCCACGAAGGTGCTCGTCGACCGGCGAAACCGGTTCGTCGTGATCGACACGCGCGGCGGCGAGATCCTGATCTTCTCCACCGACCCGCTGTTCCTGCGTCAGCGGCACCCCGTCGGCGGATCCCCGTACGGCGCGGCGTACGACCGCACGCGTGACGTCCTGTGGCTCACCCTGACCGCCACGAATGAGCTGGTCGGGCTCAGTCTTGCGGGCGGCGCACCGGTCGAGGTCGGGCGGTTCCCGACGGTCCGCCAGCCGAACAGCGTGGCCGTCGATCCGGGCACCGGAACGGTCTACGTCACCGGCCGCGCGGACGGCGTCGTGCAAGCCGTTCAGCCGTAACGGTTCTCAAATGCGTGTCCGGTAGGTCACTATGTGCAGGTGCCCCCGGATTACGAATACGCGCCGCTGAGGTTGCCGCCCGGTACCGACCGGGTTACGGCAACGGTTCAGCTGTCGCTGCAGGCGGAGTTCGGAGGGTGGGAGTTGGCCCGGGTCCGGCTGTACTCCGACGGCACCCGCAAGGTGATACTCCGTCGGCGACGAAGCGGACAGGCGCTGCTCCCCGGCCCCTCGACCTGATCCGCTCTCCCACTCCAGGGGCCGTGTCTACGGAACGAGCACGATCTTCCCGACCGCCTTACGTCCGGCCAGGTCACGGTAGGCCTCCGGCGCCTCGGTGAGCGGTCGCTCCTGCCCCACCAGCGGGTGGATGAGCCCGTCAGCGTAGAGCTTCAGCAGCTCCGCATGGCACTGACCGATCAGCTCCGGCTGCTTGCGCCGGTACAGGCCCCAGTGCAGCCCGAGGATCGAGTAGTTCTTGACCAGCGCGTGGTTCATCGGCGCGTCCGGGATGCGTCCGGAGGCGAAGCCGACCACCACCAGCCGGCCCTCGAACGCGATGCACTTGCGGGACGCGTCGAACACGTCGCCGCCGACCGGGTCCCAGATCACGTCGGCGCCCTGGCCCTTGGTGGCCGCCTTGACCGCCTCGACCAGGTTCTCGGAGTTGTAGTCGATCGCGACGTCCGCGCCCAGCTCGCGGCAGACCTTGGCCTTCTCGGCTCCGCCCGCGGTGGCGATCACCGTCGCGCCGGCCGCCTTGCCCAGCTGGATCGCCGCCGAACCGGTGCCGCTGGCGCCAGCGTGCACCAGCAGGGTCTCCCCCGCCTTCAGCTCCGCGCGGCGGTGCAGGCCGAAGTGCGCCGTCTGGTAGGTGATGAACAGCGCGGCGGCCTCGGCGTCCGGCATCGCGGCCGGGTACGGGAACGCGCCGCCCCGCGGCAGGACGGCCTGCTCGGCCAGCCCACCGGCGGGCATCGGCGCGCCGAGGACCCGGTCGCCGACGGCGTGCTCGGCGCCCTCGCCGACCGCGACCACCTCACCCGCGACCTCCAGGCCGGGGATGAACGGCAGCGGCGGGCGCTCCTGGTACTGGCCGGCGCAGAGCAGCAGGTCGGGGAAGTTCAGGCCGACCGCCGCCACCTTGACCCGCACCGCGCCCGGCCCGGGCTCGGGAACCGGCACCTCGTCCAGGCGGAGGACGTCCCACGCCGCGCCGTGCTCGTGCACCCGCCAGGCCCGCATGCTGCTCTGTTCAGTCACGACGCCGACACTAGCGGGGCGCGTCAGCGGACCGCCGGTGCCTCCTCGTCGTCGTCCGCGTCCAGCTCCTCGACGATCTCCTCGTCGAGCCGGTACAGCAGGATGTCGCCCGGCCGCAGGCGGAACGGCTCGTCCTCCTCGAACTGCGTCTGGATCACCGAACGTAAGCGGATTGGCGACGGTGTTCACCATCAGTACCCCGTTGCCCGGCAGCAGCTCCGGGTACGCGTCGAGCGAGGCGAGCGAGCCGTCGCCGGCCAGAACCAGCTCGTAGACGGCGTCGCCGAGGTTGCTCACCGGGGTGCGCGCGTACTGCGGATCGTGTGCGGACCAGTTCTGCTGCCGCTGCTCGCTACCCAATGCGAGCAGGGCGGCGATGTCCGGTACCTGGAAGTCGCGGCGCTGGCGGACGCAGATCGTCGCTGGCTCCCGAGTCGGCCGCGGCGGCCCCCTCCGGAGCCGGCCCCGGCGACGTCGGTGTCCGCGCCCTCCTCGGGTTCGAGGTACTCGACGTCCCACGGGGTGACCTCGTCGTACGCCTCGCTGAGCAGGTCGTCGTAGCGCACGGTGGCGTTGTTGAGCGCCACGTACGCTCTCGCGACCTGCTGTTCGGTGGCACGGTCACCCGCGCGTAGCAGAGCCAGGTGAGCGCGTGCGGCCACGATCACCGCGTCGAGCGCGCTGTCGATCTCGGCGTCGGTCGTCATCGTGCTCTCCCCTTGTGAGCGGCGGTGTAACAGTCGGTTCAGCAGCGAAACAGGAAACGATCCAGCACGCGTACCCCAAAGCGCAACGCTTCAACGGGAACGCGCTCGTCAACGCCGTGGAACAGGGCGGCGAAGTCCAGGTCGGCGGGGAGCTTCAGCGGGGAGAAGCCGAAGCCGCGGACGCCGAGGCGCGCGAACGCCTTCGCGTCGGTGCCGGCGGAGAGCATGTACGGCACCGGTCGCGCGCCCGGGTCCTCCGCGCGCAGCGCGTCGGCCATCGCGTCGACCAGGTCGCCGTCGAAGCTGGTCTCCAGGGCCGGCTGGTGCACGATCCACTCGCGTGTCACGTCCGGGCCGAGGAGCGCGTCGAGCTGCTCGGTGAACTGCTGCTCCTGGCCGGGAAGGAACCGGCCGTCGATCGTCGCCTGGGCCGACCCGGGGATCACGTTCACCTTGTAGCCGGCGTCGAGCATGGTCGGGTTTGCGGTGTTGCGGATCGTGGCGCCGATGATGCGCGCGACGCCGCCGAGCTTGGCTATCGTGGCCTCGGGGTCGTCCGGGTCGAGCTCGATGCCCAGCGCGGCGGACACCTCGTCGAGGAACCGGCGCACCGTGTCGGTCATGACGACGGGGAACTGGTGCCGCCCGACCCGCGCGACCGCCTCGCACAGCGCCGTGACGGCGTTGTCGTCGTGGACCATCGAGCCGTGCCCGGCGCGCCCGGTGGCCGTGACCCTCATCCAGCCGAGGCCCTTCTGGGCCGTCTCGATCAGGTAGAGGCGCAGGTCTTCGTTGAGCGAGACGGAGAAGCCGCCGACCTCGCTGATCGCCTCCGTGCACCCGTCGAACAGCTCGGGGTGGTTGTCGACCATGAAGTGCGCGCCGAGCGCACCGCCGGCCTCCTCGTCGGCGAGGAACGCCAGGACGATGTCGCGCGGCGGGGTGCGGCCCTCGCGCGCCCACTGGCGGACCAGCGCCAGCGTCATCGCGTCCATGTCCTTCATGTCGACGGCGCCGCGGCCCCACAGGTAGCCGTCGCGGATCTCGCCCGCGAACGGGTGGACCGTCCAGTCGCCTGCCGCCGCCGGGCACCACGTCGAGATGGCCGTGGATCATCAGCGCGCCGCGGCTGGAGTCGGCGCCCGGGATGCGCGCCACCAGGCTCGCCCGGCCCGGCTCGCTCTCGAAGATCCGGGACTCGATGCCCACCTCGTCGAGCTTCGTGGCCACGTACTCGGCGGCCAGCCGCTCCCCCGCGCTCGTCGCCGTGTCACCAGTGTTCGTGGTGTCGATGCGAATGAGGTCGCGGGCGATCTCCACGACCTCCTGCTCGGCGGTCGGGTGCGGGGCGGACGTCGCTGTCATGTCCCTTTCCTACCAGCCTGATCGCGCGTCGATGAGGGAACCGTAGACCCGTGCCGTGCGCGGGACAAAGGCCTTTCGCCCGGCGCCGTGCCGGCTGGGGTACCGGGTTGGGAACGGGGCGCGGCGTTGGGTATGGTTACTCCCAGCAGTCACCCCCTCGGGGGCGACACACCCTGTCCGGGTGGCGGAATGGCAGACGCGCTAGCTTGAGGTGCTAGTGCCCGAAAGGGCGTGGGGGTTCAAGTCCCCCCTCGGACACCAGTCGTGGTGGATTTTCACCACCGTTCCGCAGCACGCCTGCCCTCGACCGGAGTACGCCGGTAGCCGCGTCGTGACGCGTCCCGGCGATCGCCGGGTTCCCTCGCTTGGGACGATGCTGGGCAACGCTGTGGTCCGGCGGCGACGATGACCGCCATGACTTCGACTACGCGGTTGCGGGGCCGGCCCGGAACAGTTGCTGGTACAGCGCGGCCGGCGGCGACGGCCTTCCGCTGGCCCAGTACGTCGTCGCGGCACTCGACGCCGACCCGGACCAGCTGGCCGACGCGGTTACCGCCGCCCGCGACGCGCACGACGTCGAGATCGAGGTATTAGCGCTCGACGCGCTCGCCCAGCTGCTCGCCGATCAGGGCGACGATGCCGGCGCGCGAACGGCACTCGACGCTGCCGACGTGGCGATGTCCGGCGCCCGCCATCTCCTCGCCGACACCGACCGCGTCGACCGCGCCCGCCTCCTGGACAACCACCGCGAACTCACCGTCCCGGCGGGCAGGTCAGTTCCACGCTAATCCGCCATAACCTCTTCGCGAGTCGCGCGCCGGCACCCAGTGTGGTGATCGCGCAGAGCGACCGCAGTGCCACAGCTCGGCGACCGCGGTGCAATGTCGCCGAGCTCCGACCGAGGCGCTGGAATTCGGCTGCTCGTTGAGTCGTATGCCGCCGAGGACCGGGGCGGCGGATGGCTGGTTACCTGAACCGCAGCGTGCGGACCGCGCGGTCCACGACGACCTTGTTCCGCGCGTACCGGTTGTCGCCGGGGGGGTCATCGTGAACACCAGGAAGGCCTTGCCGCTCCGGTTGACCGCGTACCCATAGGTCCGGGTGCCCTTCTGGTACAGGCCCTCACCGGTCGCGACGGTCTCGTAGCGCAGTGCTCGGCGGCCGCAGACCGACGTCTGCTGCCACAGCAGCCGCTCCTCGAACATGGGGTCGCCGGGGCTCTGCACGAGTTCGCTGAAGACCGCCGTGGTCGCCACTGCGTTCAATGCGGTGATCGGGTACTCCGAGGCCTCCGGCACGGTGAACGGCTGCCGGTCGAACTGCCGGCACTTGTCGGCGGGGCGGAGCTGGCTGGTGTGCCAATCGCGCGGGTAACCGATCGAGAACCGGTGGTGGGTGTTGTTGCACCGGCGCCAGCCGTCGGGCAGCTTGTGCGCGCTGCCCGTTGCCGTGGCGGCGTGTTGTTGGGCTGGTGGCGCGGTGGCGGCGACGGCAGGGCCCGGCGCGGTGAGTGCACAGGCGAAGGTAGCTGCGGTAGCGACGGCGAGCGGGATACGGCGCATGATCTCTCCTTGGGGACGTTGCGTTCAGCGCGCTTCAGGCAGCGAGCGGCCGGGCATGGATCGCGGGGCGATGTGGAGCGATGCCCGCGCCAGTCGGCAGGAGCTCGCCGGTGTCGTCGAACACCACGACGCCGTTGCACAGCAGGTTCCAGCCCTGCTCGGGATGGCTCGCGATGATCGCCGCCGCGTCGCGGTCGGGTGCGTCGAAGTGCGGGCACGGGCGGCTGTGCTGGCAGGAAGTCATCTCTCTCCCCTCCTGGGCCGGTCTCGATGGCTCAGAGCGTCACCCGGGAGCGGCACCGCAGTATCGCCATCCTGTAACCGTCCCGTCACAGACCGCTGGGCGGTGCTGCAACCGGTCGTTCGGCGCGGCCAGCGGTCGCAGCGGCGCCGAACGGCAGGCTGCCGACGCGGCTGCTGACGTCAGCGCAGGAGCGCTGGCCGCTATGCGGTAGCACAGTGACCGGTTGCGCATCACAGATCTCCTTCGTCGCTTCGCCCGTCATCCTGTTAGTCATCGCCCCACCGGTTCTTGTTCGCGTGAAGGGCCAGATTCTTGTTCCGGCAGCGAGACGTCTGCAGAGGCAAGTCGGCCGCGGCCAGCCGGAGGGCGGATACAGGCGCCGCAGTGGCTGCCGCCGGCAGACACCGGCTCAACGAGCAGCGGCGGAGCCCATTCCAGCCCAGAGGCCCAGTCCTGGGCTTCCCGCCGGCTGAGCCGCCTCACAGGGGAACGGCCTGGCGTGCCAGCGGAGCTGCTCGCCGCGCTCGGCTCTCTCGTGGCTTTCGCGACGCTCGCCACCGGCGCCGCCGTACAGCTGCGGGGGGCATACAGCCGCAGTATGTCCTATTCTGGGCGGCACCGGATCTGCGCTGATCGGACTCGCATACGGTCCAACCTCCGCCGCTTTGCGCGCTCAGGGCCGGGCACTGAGTCGCAGCGCTGCGCCGTTGGACACTGCGCCGGTTGCCGTGTTGCCGTCCCGGCTCGCCGAGCGGCACCGCTTTGAACAGGCGCTCGGTGCCGACCGCGGCGTATTCGCCGATCTCCAGTCCAGCCTGACGATCCTGGCCCCCTACTCGCGAGCGCGGCCGCCGTCTTCCTGCCGTCGTAGCGGTTTAAAAAACTCTCGGGATTCCGAGCGCGTCGCTGACTTCGTCATCCACCACTCGGTGACTGCGTAGCGCTACCAGCGTCGACATGGCCGGTCGGAGAGTGTGCAGCGCTACCTCCATGACCTCGTTGGACAGCCCACCAATGCGGTAGCTGTCGGGCCAGTCGCCGTTCCCGCGGCGTACGGCCCCGCGCCATCGGCCCGCAGCGGCGTTCTGACGACCGGGCCGCACGGGTGCGGCGTTGGGTCCGTCGGCTCGTTGCGGCGGCCGTCGAACAGACGTCAACGAACCATCCGCCACAGGTAGTACCGCCGCTGGATGACCTCGTGGGCGGGCGCCACGTCGTCGCGAGCATGACGAGGCCCGCCGAGACGTCCCCCGGTTGAGATCGCGCGATCCCACCGCCTGCCGTACTGCAATCCTGCCGACCGGCATCGCTCCATGCACCATGCGACGGCGTGGGCAAGCGTTGCCGGTGAACCATGCCCAGGACGGATGAACCGATGCAAGCCAGCTTCCTCAGAACCTGGTTCGAACGAAACCCGGTGGTGCGGTGACTAACAGGGTGGAAGGTCCGATCGACAAGGGAGATCCGTCATGCGCAACCGTTCACTTCGCCACCTGCCCATGGTCGGGGCCGTGGCGCTGACCGCGTTGGCCACGGCAGCTGCCTGTACCGCAGCACCAGCGCGCTCCGTGCCCGGGGCGCCGTCTACCGCCTCGCCGTCCCCTGCCTCGCCCAGCGCTACCTCCGCCGGTAGCGCGACGCCGAGCACCACGACGGTACGCACGGCAGCGTCACGAGCGCCCGCTTCGACCCGCCCGACCACCCGACCAACCAGGTGCCTGGGAGCGGTAGAAGTGCACGATCAAGCGCCGCCCAGAGCGGGCCACCGCAATCGAGGCTCTGCATCGCCTTAGGCGGCGTGGTCGAGAGGGTACGGAACCTCGGGCCGGACGGCCTGTCTGTCAGCCCCGCCAACAAGGTCTCGTGCTCCTACGAGGCGGGCGTACACCCGTGCCGTCTGATCCAGGCGGGGACCGCGACGTTCACGCTGTCCCGCGAGACCGGGAACCGGTATATCACGGTGGTCGTGACAAAGGCGTCGTCTCCGCCCAAGCCGTCGCCAGCCTGCCTGGGCGCCTCGGCGACGCACACCGTGAACGCCGCCGAGAGCGGCCCGGACTGGCCGGCAATGTGCATGAAGATCGGCGCGGTGTTGCGGGTCGAGACCTCGGGCCGGACGGCCTGTCCGTCAGCCCGGCCAGCAAGGTCTCGTGCTCCTACGAGGCGGGCGTACGTGTGTCGCTTCGTGAGGCCGGGGACCATGACGTCACGATCGCCGGCAAGCGAGCCGCACGCTCGTGGTGGTCGCGATCCGTTAGCCAACGAACGTCCGCGTCCGCAGGACTAGCTCGACATGTGTCAACCGGCGACGTTGACCTCGACCGGCTCGCCCGTGCCGCAGCGGCGGGGAACGCGGCGGGCCCTGAACTCGCTGCTCACGAGGTGCAGCCGGGACGTGTTGCGGGCCCTGCGCGCGGTTTCTCCCGCAACCGGGAGGACGCGGAGGAGGCGTGCCAGGACACGCTGCTCGCCGGTGGCCGGGGCATCGGCAGCCTTCGAAGGTCGGGCCTACGTTCCGGACATGGCTGTACGGCATCGCCGCCAACCGCGCCGCTCCACGTACCGGAGTGCTGCGGCAGCGCTTCGTCAGCCGAGTCGGGCGGTGCGCCGCCGCCGGACCAGCCCGATCCGCGGCGCACGAGCGTGGTCGCGGGAACCCGGCTCGACCTCCTCGACGGGTCTGGAATTTCCTTAGGACCAGGATTTGGCCGAACCGGTCACACTGCGCGACGTTCTCGACCTGTCCTATCGGGACATCGCCGCGCTTTCTGGAACATGCCCGAGGGCACGGTCAAGTCAAGGATTCACGCGGGACGGCTTCGGCTGCGGGAACAGCTCTTCGGCGACGCGTCGGACCTGACGCTGCGCGGGGATTGAAGGAGCTCTGCCATGGATCAGCCAATCACGTCAGCACCTGACGTTGTCCGCCGCGCTGGTGCTTGGTCCTCGGCCTGTTCGGGCATCAGGCCGTGCTGTGGACGGCGAGAGCAGTGTCCCCGCTACCGGTGTACGCACGCAGCGCGTCCAGACTGTTAGCGCGACAGGTCAGTCACGTCGGCGGGCAGCGCGTCGAGGACGGCGAGCCCGTCCACGTCTCCCCCCGCCCCAGAGGACGAGCCAGCCCTTCACGCCCGAGAAGAACCACCGCGCCGCCGTCACCGGTCGTCACGCGATCGCCTGCTTGCCTTGGAGCCGTCGTCTACACCGTGCGCACCGATGCGGACCTTGCTCGGGTCAAGTCGCTGTGCCTGGCGGTGGGCGGCGTGCTGCGGGTGGAAGGCACTGGGCCCGGCATGGTGTCGGCGGATCCGCAGGAGAAGGTCTCGCAGTTCTACGAGGCCGGCATCGAGGAGTGCCGCTTCCTGAGCCCGGGCACGATCAGGGTCACCATCGTGACCGATCAGCAGACGTTCACCATCAACGTCGTCGTCAGATAGCTCGCCACGGCGATCAGGGCCGCACGCGGACCCCGGCGAGCAGCGTGTCGACAAAGTCGGGTCCGCTGCCCGCCGGGGGCGCGACCTGGACGTACACCAGCCCTGCGCCGATCGGGCCGGATGCAGCAGCCTCGACGATGACGGGCTTGCCGGTGCCGCACGACGTGAACTCCGCCACCACCCAGTCGACGTCGCCTCTTCTGCGGGTCTCGACCGGGACGGCGGTGCATCCCCCGTGGTAGCGCTCGGCGACGAACCGGGTTGGGGTGCTTCGGGTCGACAGGTCCTTTGACAACCCGACGAACGCCCCCGGCACCGTCCGGTCGGAGCGCCACCGGGCCGGGTGCGGCGACATCACCAGCGCCGGTTCGAGACTTCCAGCGGAGTCGCGCTGTCCGCTCCACCCGGAGCCGGCGACGCGCCATCCGTCCGGCAGTGTCACCGTGATGCGCCCGCTCGAGTCCATGCCGGTGGCACCTCGGCCGGGCGGCCATCTCGATATCGGCTCGGATGCTGCCACCGTCCATGCGACGACAGTGGCCAGCACCGCACCCAATGCCAGTGTCCGGCGGCGTCGGCCGGCGGTCGCGAGGCGGTGGCCGGAAGCTCCAGTGGCGTCGTCCAGCGCGGCGGCGAAAGCAGCCGCATCTGCGTAGCGGTCGGTGGCGTCGTACGCCGTGGCCCTACGCAGCACGTCAGCGACCCTCGGCGGCACCCCCGATCGCAGCGGCGCCGACGCAGTGCTGCGCCTCGGTGCCGGAGTGCGCAGCAGCGCTTCCCCCAAGCGGCCGAGCCCGAACACGTCGGTGCGCGTGTCGACCATCGCAAGTGGATTGTCCTGTTCTGGCGCCATGAACCCGGGAGTGCCGGCGCGGGCGGTCAGACCGGACGCGGCCGCGATCGCCTTGGCCAGGCCGAGATCGGCGATCAGGACCTCGCCGGCGCCGAACTCGTCACGCTCGTGCTCGTCGGGCGGGAGTCGAAACAGGACATTGCCGGGTGTGAGGTCGCGGTGCACGATGCCGTTGTCGTGCAGGACGGTTGCGCCGGCCGCGATCTCGCGCAATAGCGCCAGACTCCGCCCGACCGGCATCGGCCCCGCCGCAAGGCGATCGCGGAGGCTGCCGCCTTCGGCCCACGCCATTACCAGATACGGCCGGCCGTCGGTCAACTCGCCAACCGACAGCACCCGTACGAGCCGCGGGTGGTCCAGGCGCCACAGCAGCCGACCCTCGTCAAGGAACCGCTCGTGAACCCGCAGGTCGTGGCTCCAGTTGTCCGCAAGGACCTTGATCGCGACCCGTGCGCCGAGCGTCGGATCGAACCCGAGCCACACCGTGGCGAACGAGCCGAGACCGAGTAGCCGCTCAACGCGGTACGGGCCGATCTGCGTCGGCGGCTTCACGGTCCTCATCTGCGATGGCCCGTCCCCGGTGCTGCACGGACTGGTGGTTCACCAAGGGCTCCACCCTACGCCGCCGCGTCACCCATCAACTACGTTCCGTACCTCCGACAGCCGATGCCCCATGACCACCGACTATCGACGCGTGATTGCGGCGAACAAAAGCCTGCGGTGCAGGGACTAACAGGGTGGAAGGTCCCAGCGACGACAGGGGTTACGTCATGACCGCTACCACTTCACGGCTGAGAACGCGGCTGCTGCCGATCGCCGTCCTCGCCCTACTCGCCGGGGGATGCGGCGGCGAGAGCGCCTGGCAGTCCCCTGTCCGCAGCGCAGCACCGTCGCCGACCAGCACGGCGTCCTCCCCCAGCAACCCGGATCCGGAGTCGCTGACGGCGTCAGAACTGGTCTGGCTCCACGCCGTCGAGCGGCTTCTGCCGGCGATGAACAAGGTGTTCACCGACAGCCCGACCGATCTGTCTCCGGCCGCGCTCACCACGCTGGCCGGCCAGGTCGGCGGATGCCGCCGCGAGCTGACGCGAATAGGACCCGCCGGCGACCGTCTGCGGCCGGTGCAGGTCCTCCTCGAACAGGCCTGCGGCGAGTACGACAAGGGTGCGGCATGCTTCGCGGCGGCGGCACGGGTCGGCGTCGCGTCCAGCACGGCAGACTTCAGCGCGTTCGAGAAGCAGGTCACCTGCGGATTCGCCGCGTCGGACACCGGCGGGAGACCGCTAGTGGAGGCACAGATCATCGCCGCAAAGATCAAGGGCACAGCCGGCTAGCAGACGGTGTCGGTTGCCGCTTCCGAGCGACGCACCGAAGCGCAGCTCGGACATGCAGTCGACGTCGAGGCGGCCAACAAGGTTCCGCCCGGCCCGCTGTGTTCGAGCAGGTCGGCGGGAGCCGGTGCGCGGCGATGTCGGCCTCCAGGCCGGTGCAGTTCATGACGTAGTGCGCGTGGACATGGCTGGTGCCGTGCTGCCCTTCGACGTGGCTCGTCAACTCCCGGAGATCAGGGCTCACTCATCACGAATTGGGCCGCGATCCTGCTGAGCGACTTCACGCAAGCAGAGCGGATCTCGCGACGCTCGACGGGGGCCGTCACGACTCAGGAAGGACGTGCGCCGGTCGGTCCGGCGGGAATCGGAAGCCGCCGAACGCCGACCGAGCAGGCCGGGCAGGACACCGACGGCGCACGAATCTCACGCCACGGAGCCTGCCCGACGGACGAGCTTTCGACGAGTGCAACGGACCCTGTCCGACCGCCTCATACCTGATCGGTGGCCCGGCGCTGCCGCGTTTGATGCCGCGTTGCCCGATCATGTTGGCGACCCAAGGGTCCGTCAGATGGGTGCCGGCGGCCCCACAAGAACCAAGTTCGGCTTCGGACATCAAAGGGCCTGCGACCTGCACGGATACCTTTCTCGGCAGGTACACGCCGGGCACTAAGCGTCTTGTCGCTGCCAGCGGGTCCGCCGCGCGGCGCAACCAGAACCGTCCATTGTCGAATACTCGGGGAAGGTAACCCTACGGCGCGAATCTTAGGGTTACGTTCCCTGCGTGATCCAATATGGACACTTCGGCGGCGGCCGGCGTGAGCCGACTTACCTGTGGGCTCAGAGCTGCCCCCCGGCCAATAGTGACTACCGCTTCCGCCAGGCCCGTCTAGGCGCCCAACGACCACCAAATCGTCCCGTGGACGTCGTCGAAACCACCTCCACGCGGGTCCGTCGACACCCGGTCCTTGGCGGCCTGATCAAACGAGTAGCGGAATCCGACATTCGAGCCCGACAGGTGCCGGCGCCACACCACCAGTGCGCGATCGGTCCGGCGAACCGTGTCGGCCACGCCCTGCCTGAGGAAGGCGCCAATCCCCATATTCCCACCGCAACCTTGCTCTTTCACCAGGAAAGGTGATAAATGCAAATTGACGCAGAGGAGGTCATCGATGAAGTTTCCTATGCGGCCCCTGATCATTGGCGCGATCGTCGCTGTGGTCGCCTCACAGGTGACGGCTCCCGCCGCCGCCCACCCACCTACCGACCCTTACGACAGCACAGTCTTCGCACCGATCAAGGATGAGGCCGGATTCAAGATCGGGCTCAAGTCGGTCGCCGACGGGTTCACCGCCCCGCTACGCGGCGTGTCCGCCCCGGGCGAGCCAAATCGCATGTACGTCGTGGACCAGGCCGGCAAGCTCTGGGCGGTCGATCTGTCCACCGGAGCCAGAACGGTGTTCCTGGACGTATCGAGCCGGCTGGTCGTGCTCGGCGTAGTCGGGCCCGGCAGCTTTGACGAGCGCGGTTTCCTCGGCGTGGCCTTCCACCCCCGTTACCGCAACAACGGCAAGTTCTACACCTACACCTCCGAGCCCAACAGCGGCCCGCCGACCTTCACCACCACGCTTCCCGCCGGCACCGCCGCGGATCACCAGAACGTGGTGGCCGAGTGGACCGCCAACCGCCCCGGCGACCCCGCAGCGGGCGTCAACCCGGCCAGCCGGCGAGAGCTGATGCGAATCGACTGGCCACAGTTCAACCACGATGCGGGTGACATCGCCTTCGGTCCCGACGGCAAGCTCTACATCCCCACCGGCGAAGGCGGCGGCGCCGACGACACGGAGGTAGGCCACAGCGGGGACGGCAACGCCCAGAAGCTCGCCGTCCCGCTGGGAAAGATCCTTCGCGTCGACGTCAACGGAGGAACTCGGCCAACGGCCAGTACGGCGTCCCCATGGACAACCCGTTCAGGGCCACCCCCGGCGCGGTCAAGGAAATCTGGGCCTACGGCTTCCGGAACCCGTTCCGGATGTCCTTCGACACCAAGACCGGGATCCTGATCGTCGGCGATGTCGGCCAGAACGACATCGAGGAGGTCGATGTCATCGTCAAGGGCGGCAACTATGGCTGGAACCGCAAGGAGGGGACGCTGTGCTTCGACCCCAAGGGTGCCGATCCCGGCGTGGCCACCAAGGACTGCTCCACCGTGCCACCGCTGCCCACCGGGCTGATCGACCCCATCGCGCAGTACGACACCCATCACGAGGGGCACTCGGTGATCGGCGGGTTCGTCTATCACGGCCGCGCGATCCCTTTCCTCAAGGACCGCTACGTGTTCGGCGAGTGGTCGCGGCTGTTCGCCTTCCCGGCCGGCCCGGACAACTACGGACGCCTGCTCTACCTCCGGCAGCGAAATCTGACGGATGGCCATGCGCTCAAGAAGATCGAGGAGTTCCGAAACTTCGCGCAGGAGGCGACACGGCTCGGGCTGACCAATCCGGCGCAGCCCCCCGCGTTCTTCCGCCAGACCCTATCCGTGCTCGGCCTGGGCCAGGACGCCCGAGGTGAGGTATACGTCCTCGGCAACCGGACCGGCCGGCCGTTCGGCACCGGCGGTGTGATGCTCAAACTCGTCACGCCTAAGCACTAGCCGTAGGGGCGGGGATGCATGCTTGTCTCGCAACGGCGAGAACGCTGCATCCCCGCCACCCCAGAATTTCCTCGGCCCGGCTCTCGCCACCATCATCAACGGTGGACACCCCCAGTGCACGAACCCGGCCTCGGTCAGCGGAGTCCGGTAGGCGTCGGTGGACCGATGTGGTCGTGCAGCTTCTTCGTCGCGCACAGTGCAGTACGACCACGGGAATCTCGCGGGTGGTCTTCTGTGCGTACCCGTCGTAGCCCTTGTACATCTCGGCCATCCGCCGCCACAGGCGCTCGCGGTCCTCACCGGCGGTCTCGACGGCGGTGACTGGATACGTCTGGCGACCGACCCATCGGTCGCCGTCGGCCTGGTACATCAACGGCACCGTCCACGACCGCCCTGACTTCCGCCCGGTCGTGGACAGCAGCAGCACCGGTGCGCCGAACATCTTGCCGCCGATCTTCCCGCCGCTGCGCCGGTACAGCCACACGGCCGTACGCAGAAACCCTCGCGCGAGCGCCTTACCGAATCCGCCAGACCGTTTCGCCATGGTCACTATCTACCAGGACAGTGCGGTCAGCCGCTGGCCGGCGATCCAGAAGGAACCCGCGCATCTGGCGCCAGTTTCGGGCCTGTCCACGAGGTAGTAGGCGAGCGAGCCACCGCGGCATGTCGGACTTGTTCGGCTCGACTATGACACCGCCGCGGTTGCCGACGTTCTTGCGTCGATCCGGTCGTCGCCGGTTCGCTGGAGGGCATGGCACTCATCGCGTACAACGATGACGAGGCGGCGGCGTTCGAGGCTACCCGCCACATCGCGCACGAGGGTCTCACCGCGTGGAAGGCTGCCGTTGCGCGGCACCTGAAGCCGGGCAGCGCCACCCGGCTACTCGACCTCGGCTCCGGCACCGGAAGATGGGCGAGCGCGTTCAGCGACTGGTATGGCATCGAGGTCGTCGCGGTCGAGCCGTCGCAGGCGATGCGAGCCCGCTCCTCGGACCCGCACGTGCTGCCCGGCGATGCCAGCGCCATCCCCCTGGCCGACACCAGCGTGCCGCCTGGCTGTCCACAGTGATCCACCACGTGCCGGAGCGTGTTGATCAGGTCCGGCAGATGCGCTCGACCAGGTCTTGCCAGCTTTGTGCCATCCGCTCGATATGGCGGACGGCATCGGTCGGCCCTGATGCTGACATGTACAGCAGGAAGGGGCCTTCGAGGGCGGCGGTGAGCTGGACCGCCAGCATGTCGAGATCGGCGGCGCCGAGGTTGGCCTGTCCGAGCAGCATGTGGATGTGGACCCGCGAGATGGTGCCCTCGCCGACTGGTATCGGCTGGGTGCCGTCAAGGGCGGCGCGGGCGATGTCGTAGTGCTCGAGCAGGAAGCCGATCCGCGCCTGGCCGTAGGCGACCAGTCGTTTCACCGGCCCCGCTCCCGGGCCCAACGGTGGCGGGCCGGATAGCACCTGTTCCTGGAAGGCGCGCTCGTCGTCGTCCAGCAACGCGTGGAAGATCCCCGCCCGGGTGCCGAATCGGCGGAAGACGGTGCCCTTGCCCAGGCCCGCACGTTCGGCGAGGGCGTCCATCGTCACTTTCTCCACGCCCTGCTCGGCGATCATCTCGCGGGCCGTGGCCAGCAGAAGCAGTCGGTTGCGCGCGGCGTCAGCGCGCTCGGCGCGTGGTGTTCCCACCGGCAGGACGGGTCGTTCCACAGGGTGGAGGTTACCTCCGGAATACGAAGCGGGGTGAAGTCCGTTTACTCCCCGAGCGTCGACGCGACGCCAACCGAGACGGAGGAGACCCCGTGAACGTCTTCCTGTGGAGCCTGCAGATCCTGCTCGCACTAGTCATGCTCGCCGCTGGCGCGGCCAAGTTGGCCCAGCCACGCGCCAAGCTGGCCGAGTCCATGGGCTGGGTCGACAGCTTCACCGGCCCGCAGATCAAGGCCATCGCCACCACCGAGGTCCTCGCCGCCCTCGGTCTCGTCCTGCCTGCGGTCACCGCCATCGCGGTCATCCTGACCCCGCTCGCCGCCGTGGGCGTCATCCTCCTCATGATCGGCGCCGCCATCACTCATCTGCGCCGCGGCGAAGTCCCGAACGCCGGCATCAACCTCGTCCTGCTCGTCCTCGCCGCCGTCGTGGCCTGGGGACGGTTCGGCCCCCACGCCTTCTGAACCAACCACTCGCTCGCGCAGAGGAGGGACCCCATGTCGTCGCTGCGACTGCCGCGGATCGCCGTGCTCGGTGCCGGGCATACCGGTCCGGTGATCGCGCGGGTCGCCGTCGAGGCGGGCTACCGCGTGAGGATCGCGGCCTCCGGCGACCCGGAGAAGATCGACCTGATCACGAACGTGCTGGCACCGGGGGCCGAGCCGCGATGGGCGGCCGATGCCGTGTCCGGCACCGACATCGTCGTGCTGGCGATCCCGCTCCACAAGTTCGCGGCCTTCGACCCTTCCCTGGTGGCCGGCAAGCTCGTCGTGGACACGATGAACTACTGGCCGCCCACCGACGGCGTGCAAGAGATGTTCGAGGACCGCCGGTACGGCAGCAGCGAGATCGTCGCGCATCGGCTTGCCCGGTCGACGATCGTGAAGACCCTCAACCACATCGGATACCACGAACTTGACGAGGAACGCCGGCCCGTGGGCTCGCCGCAACGCCGCGCGCTTGGCGTCGCCGGCGACGACCCGGGCGCGGTGGACATCGTGGCCGGTGTCATCGAGCGGATCGGCTACGACACCGTCCCGCTGGACAGTCTGCGCGCCGCCGCCTCCTCGAACCCGGCGGACCTGTCTTCGGGGCATCGATGCGCCGAACCGAGTTCGAGCTAGCGGTATGCGCCCAAGCCGCATAGAGCATCCCCCTGCTGACCCTTCGCCCTCATTCACAACCAGAAGAGACTCGACGTGACCACAACCCCGAACGTCCCACTCGTCCTCGGCCTCGACACGTTCGGTGATGTCACCGACGACGGCGATGGCCGTCCACTCTCGCATGCCCAGACGATCCGGAATCTCGTCGAACAAGGTGTCCTCGCCGACCAGGTCGGCGTCGACTACTTCGGGATCGGCGAACACCACACCGACGACTTTCCGCTGTCGGCAGCCGACGTGGTACTCGCCGCGATCGCCGCGCGCACGACCCGTATCCACCTCGGCTCGGCCGTCACCGTGTTGGGCTCAGACGATCCCGTCCGGGTCTTTCAGCGCTACTCCACGCTCAACGCCGTCTCCGGTGGCCGGGCAGAAGTCATCCTCGGACGAGGTTCCAGCATCGATTCGTTCCCACTCTTCGGCTACGACCTTGCCGACTATGAGGACCTCTTCGAGGAGAAGACGAATCTCTTCGCCGAGCTCCTCAAGGGGGGACCTGTCACCTGGCAAGGCAAGACCCGCGCATCGCTGCACGACCAGAATGTCGTGCCGCACACCGAGGCTGGACCCTTCCCGGCGTGGATCGGCGTCGGCGGCAGCCCCCAGTCCGTCATCCGCGCCGCACACTATGGATTCGCGCTGATGCTCGCGATCATCGGCGGGCCCCCCGCCCGCTTCACGCCCTTCTCCCAGCTCTTCCGCCAAGCCCTCGAACGGTTCGGACAACCGCCCCGACCGGTCGGAGTGCACTCCCCCGGGCACGTCGCCGCCACCGACGAGCAGGCACGCGAAGAGTTCTGGCCGCACTACCTGGAGGTGCTAAGCCGCTACAGCAAGATCCGCGGATTCGCGGTCCCGACCAAGGACTCCTTCGCCTACGAAGTCGGGCCACACGGAGCGCTCTACGTCGGCTCGCCGGAGACCGTCGCGCAGAAAATCGCCACCAATCTCACCGCGCTCGACGCGAACCGCTTCGACCTGAAATACGGCATGGGCGGCCTCGCACACAAGGCGCTCATGACCAACATCGAACTCTACGGAACGCAGGTCATTCCTCGGGTCCGCGAACTGCTCGCGTGAGCGCCGGCTCTAGGGAGCGCAGGCCCGCTGGATCAGGGGTTTCACGGCCACTGCTCGCTTGGGCGCGGTGTACGCGTGCTCGCCCGCCTTGCTCGGCCGGGTGTCACGGTCGGGGTTGAGATCGGGTTCGCCAGCAGCTCCGCGGCGGCGTGACGCGGCGGCGCCAACCCGGCGCGGTTAGCGGGATCGTGTGTGCCGCTCGTGCTTAGCACGACGATCGCCCCGTCTGCCAGGGCGGGCGGCAGCAGGCGCAACAACAGGTAGTGCGCAAGGGTGATTGACGGCGAACGTCGTCTTGAAGGCATCGACGGTTCGACCGGTGACCTCGGGAAGGACCACCCCGGCGTTGAGCACCAACGGGTCGACGGGACTGTCGCCCAGCCGTTCGCGAACCGACGTCGCGATGGCCCGCACCGATCGAGCTCCGTCAAGTCGAGCGGAATCGACATACGGACCATGGCTCGCCGAACGGCGCTACCTCGCATCAGCCAGTCCGCTGACCTGCTGATCAACGCCGCGGAGCGGCGGAGCAACTCGACGCGGCCTTGCGGCAAGTGGACGGCGGTCCGGCCACGGGCGACCCGACCACCGGTGCCAGAGCGGCCCACACCTACGGAGCTGAGCCGCGCCGGAGTTCCCGACGCGCCGGCCCGAGGCTCAGAACTTGCCGAGCGTGATCCCGGCCGTCTGCGGTTCGCCGTCGTGGACCAGCGACTCGAAGCCGCCGACGTCGTCGAACGCGAAGCCGTACGCCTTGCCGTCCACCGCGTTGGCGTGCATCGCCTTCGAGTAGTGGTCAGTGATCTGGCCGGAGTAGAACTGCGCCGGATCGGGCGACGGCTGGTCGTGCACGTGACCCAGAGTGGACCGGTGCAGGGCGGCGCAGAGGGTCCGCGCGATCGGCCCGACCACCTCGTCGTTCGGCGCGTGCAGCGCACCGTCGCAACCGAACACGTCCTTGGTGGCCGGCTGTAGGAACTGGGCCACCTGCTTACCAGAAGTGTCGGTGAAGGCGAGCTGCCCGTCGGCGCCCACCTTGCCGGTGAACTTCTTCTGCGGCTCGGCGGCGAACGGCCGGACGGTGAGCGTCTCGGTGCGGTACGTGGACCACACCTCGCGCAAGTACGGGTCGAGGTAGGTGGCGCTGAACAACCCGGTGTCGACCCCCTTGTGCGGTGACAGCACCCGCAGCGGCGTACCGTCCGCGCGCGTCTGGATCAGCTTCGCCCAGTCGCCTGGCTCCTGGGTGAGGGCGTCCAGGATCTTCGCCCTTCCGTCAGGCACCAGATCACCGGTCTTGGCGGTCTTGCCTGACGCGCCTGTCACCTGCACGGCTTGCGGCACCGCGAACATGTCCACCATGGACGTGTTCAGCCAGAGCCCGCTGGCATTGTAGGTGAACTCGGTCCAGTCGAAGAGGATGTCGCGGTTGCCGTCGGCCGCCGCCCAGGGCGCCGGCTGCACGAGGCCACCCCGGGTCAGCGAGAACGACAGCTTCTCGCCGAGCGACACGTACACCCGGCCAGAGGATTCCTTCGGGATGAGCAGCTGCTTGTCCGCCCCAGTGGCCGGACCGGCGATCGCCACGTCCGGAGCGGGCGTCGGCGTGGTCGACTCTGGCAGGGACCACTCGGTGAAGGCGCCGCTGCCGTTGACGTACCCGAGCTTGCCGGTCTTGAGGCTCGTCACCAGCACATAGACGAACGTTTGCGCGGACTGGCCCGAATCGTTCGTCATGGTGATGGGCAACAGGTCAGGCGACTCGGCCTGCGCGGTCGGGATGGTCAACGCCACCACGGCGGGGACGCTCACCACCGCCGCGGTGAGCCAGTACAACGGTTTCCGGCTGATGCGCACGTTCAACTCCCATGTCAGTCCCCCCGGACTTCCAGGACACGAACGCCGCGGTGACTCCCGGCCTCCCGCGACGCCACTCTCCGCGCCGGGTGCGGACCCGGCGCCGCGAGGTCGGACCATTTGGCCTAGACCATCGTCGAGAGCGCTCTCAGACTTGTGCGACTCATCACGCTGAGTCAAGCGCGAACCGTGCTGTAGGCGGGTACCCGCCAGCGAGGTTCTCGGCTACGCGAGCAAAGCCATGCGGATCTACCACCACATGAACAACTGGTTGCACATAAGTTGCTATTCGATATCAGCACACCTCTTGACATGAGACGTATGTCACTCAATCCTGTGAGAGCGCTCTCCTGGGTGGTGCTCTGCCCACGGTCGCCCGGAGCGCGCCCGCCCACCACCCGCTCTGCCTCGCACACGCGCTCCCGCGACCTGGCCGCCACCAAGGGCTCCCAGGGCCGTGCCGTCGTGCGCGCGGACCGGATCCGAGGAGATGCCCGTGCGTCCGAGACAGAAACTGCTCGGCTGGCTTGCGGCCGTCGTGGTGGCCATGCCGGTCACCATTGCCGCCACCAGCTCGATATCGGCGCAGGCCGTCGGACCGAACCTCTTACCGCTGACAGTCACCAACAACTCGGGGCGCGGCGATCAGGTCTACCTGTACGTCCTCGGCGTCAACCTGAACACCGGCCGGCTCGGGTACGTCAACCAGGGCGGTGCCTTCACGGCCTGGAGCGGCGGCACCTTGCCGCCGGCGCCCGCCCCTGACGTGGCGATCCCCGCGGCCGGTAACGGCGGTAGCAGGACGATCCAGATCCCGCGCAACCTATCCGGCCGTGTCTACATGTCGTTCGGGCAGAAGCTGCGGTTCTTCCTCACGCCGGACGGCCTGGTGCAACCCGCGCCGTGGGCGCCCGGAGACCCGAACCGCGACATCCTGTTCGACTGGAGCGAGTTCACCTACAACGACGCCGGCCTGTGGCTCAACAGCTCGCAGGTCGACATGTTCGCCGTTCCGCACGCCGTCACGGTGACCGGCAGCAACGGGCAGACCAGGAAGACCGGCGAACTGTTCTCCGACGGGCGTAACCGAGTGATCAACGCCGTCCGCGGCCAGTCCGGCTGGGCCAACACGGTCTACACGCGCGCGGACGGCACCGTGCTGCGGGTGCTCGCGCCGGGCAAGGCCGCCGACGCCGGACAGTTCAGCCCCACCTACCTCGACCCGTACATCACCAGCGCCTGGAACACCTACCAGGGCACGAGGCTGACGGTGGTGCCGTTCCAGAACGAGCCGAATACCCGGTTCTTCGGGCGCACCGAGGGCAACGTCATGCACTTCACCAACGGTTCCGGCCAGCGCGTCGCGTCGTTCAACAAGCCGACCAGCGCCCACGTGTGGGGCTGCGATGGCAACCTGCACGCGCCCAACGACCGGGTGGTCGGCCCGATCGCCCGGACGCTGTGCGCCGCGCTGCACCGCTCGACCCTGGGCACCATCCACACGCAGCCCAGCTACAACCGCGCCGACTACTACAGAGGATCGCTGACCAACCACTACTCGCGGATCATCCACGCCAACATGGTCGACGGAAAGGCCTACGGCTTCCCGTTCGACGACGTCGGCGCCCAAGAATCCCTGGTCCACGACGGCGACCCCCGCGCGGGCGGCATCGTCCTCACCCCGTTCGGCGCTGGCGGCCCGACGACCCCGCCGACCACCAGCCCGACGACGAGTCCGACGAGCCCGCCCACGACCGCGCCGCCCTCGGGCAGCACCTGGGCCGCGTACACCCCGTACACCGTCGGGCAGATCGTCACCTACAACGGCGTGCGCTACCAGTGCCGGCAGGCGCACACCTCGCTGCCCGGCTGGGAACCGCCGAACGTCCTGGCGCTCTGGCTACCGATCTGATCGCCCTTCAGGTGGTCGTGAAGGCCCGCGAACAGCAATCAGCTCATCGGTCGCGGCACGACTGAGAACGAGAGGTGCGACATGCTCAGGAGAGCTTGCGCGCTGCTGGTGATCGTCCTCGTCGCGGGGCTGTTCACCCCGCTCGCACCATCCGGGCCGGCTGCTGCAGCCGAGCCCGTGGTCTGCTCGGTCTTCTGCGACCGGCGTGACCCGTCGCTCGCCCGCCAGGAGACCTTCCCGGTGGCCACGAAGGTGCACAACGGGCGGCGGATCGTGCTGCACGTGTCCGACGTCGACGGCATGGCCTGGGGCAGCATCGACGACGGCACGGCCGGCAACGCCGTCTGGCTCGACCGATCCTGGGACGGCGGTCCGAGCTGGGACGGCCTGCTCGGCAAGGCCGACATCCCCGGCTCGTGGACCGGCACCCGCACCCTGATGTACAACCTGTCCGACCCCGCGAACCACAGGCGCGGCGTGATCCGCGCTTGCGGCGACGCGAGCGGCGTGGCCTGCACCGATTGGGTCCACAGCCGCATCTGCGAGAGCGGCATGTGCGACGGCAGCGACGCCGCCGCGGCCCAGGGCGACACCCAACCGGTGCCCGAGACGTCGATCGGCGGCCGCCGGATCGCGCTGCACATCGACAACCGCGGCCTCGCCTGGGGAACCATCGGCAACGGCGCCGCAGGCGACGAGCTCTGGCTCGACCGATCGTGGAATGAGGGCGCCTCCTGGCCCGGCGGCTCCTCGCTGGGACGGGTAAGCACGCCGGCCGGCTCGACGAGCACCCGCACCACGATGTTCCAGACCAGGGACGCGACGTCCCGGCTCGACGGCGGCGCGGTCCGGGCATGCGGGCGAGCGGTCGACCGGGGCGAGCGGCAGCTGCACAGCCTGGGCGCGGCCGACCTCCAACCGGGCGGCCGCAGTCGCCGACGCGCTCATGTGGTCCTACCGCACCGACGAGGCGTGGTGGCGGTCGAGCTGGTGGAACTCGGCGGTCGCCGTGCACACCGTCGTCGACTACATGCAGCGCACCGGCAAACGCGACTACCTGTGGGCGATCGACCGCACGTTCGAGGTCAACAAGGCTTCATTCCCGGCAGGAGCACGCAGCGGCGACTATCTCCCCGGCAACTTCGTCAGCCGTTCCATCGACGACGGTATGTGGTGGGGCCTGGCGTGGATTGCGGCGTACGACCTCACCGGCAACGGCAAGTACCTGAACATGGCCGCCACGATCGCCAACTACACCGTGAACTACTGGGACGGCACCTGCGGTGGCGGCGTCTGGTGGGACGGCGAGCGCACCTACAAGAACGCCGTCACCAACGGCCAGTACGTCCGCCTCACCGCGGCGCTGCACAACCGGCTCTCCGGCGACACCACCTGGCGCAACCGGGCAGTCGCTGCTTGGGACTGGTTCGAGCGCAGCGGCATGATCAACCCCTCCGGCCTCGTCAACGACGGGCTCAACCGCGCGACCTGCCAGAACAACGGTGGGCAGGTCTACACCTACAACCAAGGGCTGGCGATCGGCGCGCCGGTCGAACTGTGGCGGGCGACCGGCCAAACCCAGTACCTCGACGATGCGCGGCGGCTGGCGGACGCGGCGATCAACTCCTCGGTGCTCGTCAACAACGGCGTGCTCACCGAGTCCTGCGACGCGATCGACGGAACATGCGACGACAACGGCAAGCAGTTCAAGGGCATCTTCATGCGGTACCTCATGGACCTCGCCGACGCGACCGGCGCCGCGAGCTACCGCAGCTTCGCCCAGACGCAGGCCGACACGATCTGGCGGTACGACCGGGATTCTCTGAACAGGGTCGGGCAGCGCTGGTCGGGGCAGGACTCGTCAAGCCAGCCGAATGCGCACGACTGGCGCACCCAGGCAAGCGGCATGAGCGCCTTCCTGGCCGCGTTGCCGAACCCGGGCGGACCGACGTCACCGCCACCCCCGCCGCCGCCCTCGGACGGGGCGTGGGAGCCTCACCACGCATACAACGTCGGTGATCTCGTCACCTACTCGGGACGCCGGTACCAGTGTCGGCAGTCGCACACGTCACTGCCCGGCTGGGAACCACCGAACGTCCCGGCGCTCTGGCAGCCGACGGCTGGCTCGAACCGGATCCACTGGGGCCGAGGTGGTGCTGCAACACCGCGATCTGTCGCAGCAACGCGAACGCGTTCGTTACACCGAGATACGCCAGCCGACGGAGCATGAAGCGGCATCATCGCGCAGTGTCGGCGACGATTGGCGAGGGGTGACGTACTCGAACCTGCCAAGATCGGCCGCTGGTCGAGATCGGCCTGAGAAGGGCGGATGACATTTCCGGCAGGTACAGGGCCGACAGGTGAAAGCTACGTACCGATCGGCAGAGTGAGTACGAGCCGTGCGCCGTAGTGACCGGGTCGTGGTTCTTCGGCGGTGAGGGTGCCGTTGTGGGCGGTGGCGATCTCTCGGGCGATCGCCAGCCCGAGCCCGGTGCCGCTGCCGTCGATTCGAGTGCGGGCCTCGTCCACGCGCACGAACCGGTCGAAGATCCTGGCCCGGTCGGCCGGGTCGATGCCGGGGCCGTCGTCGGTGACCTCGACGGTCAGGGTTCTGTCGGCCTGGCTCACCCGTACCACGACGCTGGAGTGGGCGTGGCGGACGGCGTTGTCGATCAGGTTGGTGACCAGCCGCCGCATCGCGGTACGGCTGCCGAGCATGGGCGGGGCGCCGGACGCGTCGTGCAGTTCCACCGTTCGGCCGCGGATGGCGTCGCCCACGACATCGGTCATGATGAACGTGTCGGTGCGGAGGACCTGGCGGGCGTCGAGGCGGGCGACCAGGAGCAGGTCGTCGACGACATGCCGGAGTTCTTCTGCGTCGTGCAGGCTGTCCGCGGCGATCGGTGGCCAGTCCGCTGCGTCGGTCATCCGTGCTCTGCGGGCGTTGCCAGGAGTGGCGCCATCGCTTTGGTCATCAAGCTGTGCAGGCGCCGCTGCTCGGCATCGGTCAGCCGGGCAATCGGCGTGCGCGTGGTCGCCGTGTCGACCAGGCGGCGCCGGGCCGCGCGGCCGGCGTCGGTCAGGTGGAGCACTTTGGTGCGACGGTCGTCGGGGGCCGCGGCGCGGGTCGCGTAACCCAGCTGTTCCAGCCGGTCGGCGAGGAACGTCACCGTCGACGGGTCGCAACGCAGCTTGTTGGCCATCTGCCGCATGGACGGCGCCGGCCCCGTCGGGTCCAGCTGCCACAGCGTGTCGGCCAGGGCGTGAGTGAGCTTCAGTTCGGCGAGCACATCCTGGATCCCCGCGTTGGTTGCGCCGTCCATGGCGTGCACCAGCCGCAGCAGTTGGTACGTCAACGACTCACCTTCCATTTCCTCATGCTACCTGGAGCACTTGGAGGCTCCAATACTTGACGACTCCAAGCTTTCCGCAGATACTTGGATAGTCCAAGTATCGACCGGACAGAGGAGCTGGCATGAAGGCGACCGCGAGCCGTCGGCAGCAGTCGGTGCGTGACCGGGTGCGCCGCCGCGCGCTGACGACGTTGCTGGGCTTCATCGACAACCGCGAGAACATCCGCCGTGCCGCCGTCCTCGACAAAGGCCAGGCCACGGCGAACCAGGGAAACGGGCCGTACTACGTGCCCGGGTCACCGCGTCGGCGCGACGTCCGCGAGGGCCGCGACGGCGCCCCGCTGCTGTTGCGCATCCGCACCGTGGAGATCGGCACGCTGATGCCGCTGGCCGGCGCGACCGTCGAGATCTGGCACTGCGACGCCAACGGGATCTACTCCGGCTACCAACGCTACGGCGCGGACAGGTTCCCCGCCCTGGTGTCGTTGACGCTGCGGCGGTTCCGGCCGACGGACAACGCGACCTTCCTACGCGGCCAACAGATCACCGACCACGCCGGGTACGTCGAGTTCCAGACCATCGTGCCGGGCTGGTACACGCCGCGGACCCTGCACATCCACGTCCGGGTGAGCCTCGCCGACAAGGCCGTGCTGGGAACCGAGCTGTACTTCTCCGACGACTTCGCCGCGCGCATTCAGTCACTGCCGCCGTACGCCGGACGTGGGCGCGGCGCGTACGGCAACACCAACGACATCGAGATCCGCATGGCCAAGGGCTCGCCCGGCAGCTGGCCGACCGTGCGTCCGGCCGAGGACGGCCACCAGGCCGACCTCACCCTCCAGATCCGTCGCTGAACGAGGAGTACTGCCGTGAACACACGAACTGCCGTCATCACCGGCGCGGCCGGCGGCCTCGGGCAGGCCACGGCCCGGCAGCTCCTGGCCGCCGGGTTCGATGTCGTCGCCGTCACCCGTGACGCGCGCAGCGCCAAGGCCACCCGGCAGACCCTCACCGCAGACGCCCGCGGCCGAACGGTCTATGCCCTGCACGCCGACCTGGTCGACCGCGACGACGTCCGCGCACTCGCGGGACGACTGCGCGACACTGTCGAGCGCGTCGACGTGCTCGTCAACAACGCCGGAGCAGCCTTCCCGCACTACGCGGAGACCGCCGAGGGCGTGGAGCGCACCCACGCCCTGAACCACCTGGCACCGTTCCACCTGACCCACCTGCTGCTCGCCGACGGCCTGCTCGCCCCGGATGCGCGCATCATCACCATCTCCAGCGACCTCGTGAGCCGGGGACGCCTCGACGCCGACGAGCCGGACGTCACCGGCGTCTCCTGGCGCCACAGGTTCTCGCAGCTCGCCGTGTACGGCACCGCCAAGCTCACCAGTGTGCTGGCGACCGCAGCGCTCGCGGCCCGGCTTCCGGCCGGCATGAACGCCTACAGCGCCAACCCCGGCGTCATTCGGACGGGCTTCTTCGCCAAGTCCGGCGGCCTGCTGAAGGTCGTGTCGTCGGTCAGCGGCCTGTTCGCCCAGGCACCGGAGAAGGCGGCCCGGACGCCGGTGCTTCTCGCCACGGCTTCAGCGACCCCGGCCCCGAACGGCGGCTTCTTCGCCAAGAGCGCGAGCGCGACTCCGCCGGAGCCGGCCCGCGATCCGGACCTGGCGAGCGCGGTATACGAACGCACGGCACGCGTGCTGGGTGTCGTCGCCCTGTCGCCCCCGTCGAAGGTTGTGGGGTAAACGCCCGTGGCGGAACGCCTCGCTTCTGGTGCTGATCCTATTGCTGGGCGGGCTGGCCTTCGCGGTGCTGCAATCGCTCGTGGTGGCGGCGATCTCGCTCGCAGAGCACGCGCGTGCCGGCCAGTGATCGGTCACGCTCGGTGGCCGGCCGTCCAGGTCACGGCTGACGCGGAGACCCGCCCTACGCCGAGGGAATAACGGCACTCGCCGACCGCCACGACAGGGCGCAGCCACACGTCGTCAACAGCAGGACCGAAGGGCACCTCACCGCCCTGCATGTCCTGGCCAACCGCTGGCACCAACTGCGCCAGCCTGACCGGCGTGTTGACCATCATCGAAGCGACATATGACCGCCAACGTTCTTGCCGCGTTGTTGGATGGCGGAGATCAGCGCAGCCGCCGGTCGCGACGTCAGCCACGACGGCGTCGAGCTGATCGAGTGAGCGTTCGCACCGTTTGACGGCGTAGCCGAGCCAGACGGGTGCGTCGCCGGTGGCGTTAGGCGCGGCGACGGTGGCGCCGGTCCGACCCTCTCGGTGCGTCGAGGTCGGCGGTCGCGGTCTGCTCAAGGATGTCCATGCCCATCACCTCCGATCCGCGCAACTCCTGTCGCTGCAGAGGCCGCGAGTGATCTTGCGGAGGTCAGAATTATCCTGCGAGTCGCTACCGGGGATCTGGTGATTGACGGGAGGTGGCTGCTGCAATAGCAGCCATGCCGACACGACGCGTGGGCCGCTCCTCCGCAACGCCGCGACCCAGGTCACGGCGGCTGGGCCGTCGACAAGCCGCAGCTCAATCAGCTACCGATGTGCATCGACGCGACTGGGCCGCCTGGCTGGGAGTCACCACCGCGATCATCGCTGCACTCGGCGCCCTGGTGTTCAATGGCGTATCGGCGACGGCCGGCAACCGGCAGATTGAGCTGAGTAGGCAAGGTCAACTTACGGACCGCTACTCCAAAGCCGTCGAGCAGCTTGGCTCCGATTCCACCGATGTGCGGCTTGGCGGCATCTACGCCCTCGAACGACTCATGCGCGACTCGCCAAGCGACCAACCCACGATCGTGGAGGTGCTGGCCGCGTTCATCCGTGGCAACGCCAACAAGCACCCGAGCCCGACACCCACAACGACACCCGACGTGCGCGCCATCTATGCGCAGCGGCCTACCGACATCCTTGCCGCCATTGCAGTTCTTGGCCGGCGAAACACCCGACACGACCCGTCCAAGCACCCCGTCGACCTGTCCTTCGCCAACCTCGCCGGTCTCAACCTCGTCGGCGTGAACCTGACCGGCATGAACCTCACGGGCGCCTACATGCGCGGCACGCTCCTCAACCAAGCGAAGCTGACCAACGCTACCCTCGGCGCAGTTGACCTTACCGATGCGAAGCTGCGCGGCGCGGATCTGACCTGCGCCGAACTGTTGTCCGCAGACCTCACCCGCGCGGACCTTTACAGCGCCAACCTGACCCTCGCGGATCTGTATGGCGCCGACCTGACCGGCGCGAAGCTTGACAGTACGAACCTGACCCGTACGACTCTGAACGACGCCGACCTATCCGGCACAACCGGAACTCCGCGCCCCGAACAGTCCAGCTCCACAACACTGCCGCACTGCGACACCTGAATTCGGCCCATGACCCCCCCGGTAGGTCACGAGCGCCGATGGCAGGCGGCTCGATTCACCAGCACGTGATCAACGCTTATGATGCGCCGAATCCGCAAAGTGGATCTGACGGATTCCAGCCCCATCGTTCAGACCTATTCTGCGAGTGGCAGGTCACGCGTCCGATATTCGCACCTTCAAGTGGATCGGACAGCGCGTGTTGTCCTTGCGCGTCGAAGTGGCGGCGTCCAGGTCAAGCTGGCGGTGCCGGGTTCTGGTGGCGGGCACTCCGCCGAGGGCAGGGTGTCGACCATCGCAGCCATCTCCGCGCGCAGCGCAGCCAGCCGGGCCATCTCGGCGTCAAGCTCGGCCAGGCGACGACGCAGGTGCCACTCGGCCGGCTCGCAGGGACACGCCCGGTATCGCGGATCGCGAGCAGGTCAGCGATGTCACGCAGCCGCAGACCGAGCCGCTGGCACCCGCGGATGAACTGCAATCGGTCCACCGCGTCCCCGTCGTAGGCCCGGTATCCGGCCGCGGCCGGCTCCGCGAGCCGGAGTCGTGCCACTCCACCCGTGCGCCCAGCTCTACCTACGCAGGCGGCGTTCCGCCGGCTGGCCGAGCACACCTACACGCCGGCGTCCGGGTAGAACCGCGCAGGTTGTCGACGAGCCCACCGGGATTGACCTCTGTGGATGGTGGCTGCGCCGCTACTGGCCTCCGCGCGGGACTACCCGGCCACCCTAGGCGTCCGTAACACATCCTTATTCCGGATGAGACGGCGCGATAACAGGGCCCGGCTGAAGTGGTGGATAACAGCGGTGGCCGAGCCGTACCGGAGGAGGCGAGCGGTGGCCGTATCTCTGGTGGGGACGCACTACCCGGTGGCCGTCGTCGGCGGGGGGCAGGCGGGGCTTTCGGTCAGTTACTGGCTACGTCAGCGCGCTATCGCGCACGTCGTTATCGAGGCGAACCGCGTCGGCCACGAGTGGCGCGAGCGACGTTGGGACAGCTTCTGCCTGGTCACGCCGAACTGGCAGTGCAAGCTGCCGGGGTTCGAGTACCCCGGTGACCAGCCGGACGGGTTCATGGCACGTGAGGAAGTCGTCGGGTACCTCGAGGACTATGTATCCAGCTTCCGCCCACCGCTGGTCGAGGGGGCGCGCGTCACCAGGTTGCGGCGTACCGCCACTGGCGCATTCAGACTGTCCACAACGGCCGGCGATCTGACATCGGATCACGTGGTCGTCGCCACCGGGCCGTACCACAGTCCGGCGATTCCGCGATTCGCAGAGCGCCTGCCGGCTGGCGTGGTCCAGCTGCACTCGTCCCAGTACCGCAACCCGGCGCGGTTGCCGGATGGCGGGGTTCTGGTGGTAGGCACGGGGCAGTCCGGCTGCCAGATCGCCGAGGATCTGCACCTCGCCGGCCGCCAGGTGCACCTGGCGGTCGGCAGTGCGCCGCGGGTCGCCCGGTTCTACCGGGGCCGCGACTGCGTGGCCTGGCTCGACGAGATGGGTCACTACGCGAAGGGCATCGGCGAGTTCGACGACGCCGACGCCGTGCGGATGCGGGCGAACCACTACGTCACCGGCCGGGGCGGCGGACGTGACATCGATCTGCGGGCCTTCGCACGCGGCGGAATGCGCCTGTACGGACGACTCACCGCCGTCGACGGCGCAGCCCTGGAGTTCGCCGACGACCTGAAGTTCAACCTGGACCACGCCGACGCGGTGGCCGAGAGCATCAAAGACACGATCGACGTCTACATCGGCGCGCACGGCATCGACGCGCCGGCCGAGGCGCGCTACGTCCCGGTGTGGGAGCCCGCCGAACAGCCGTACGGCCTCGACCTGGCCGAGGCCGGCATCACCTCGGTGATCTGGTCCACCGGCTTCGCTCGCGACCACCGCTGGATCGAGGTCCCGGTCTTCGACGGCCGCGGCTACCCGATGCACTGGCGAGGCGTCACCAGCTGCCCCGGCCTGTACTTCCTTGGCCTGCCGTGGCAGTACACGTGGGGCTCGGGCCGGTTCGAGGCGGTGGGCCGGGATGCGGAGTTCCTGGCCGGGCACATCGACGCCGCGCAGCGCCTCGCCGATGTCTGCGGCACCCTCACCGGCGCACCCCAGGCGTTGGCCGCCGCGCTTCCAGTGGGCTGAGGTAGGCGGGCCATGGTTTACGACGCGCACCGGCACCTGGGGGTGCTGCCCGCTTATCCCTTCTACGGCGGACCGCCGGTCAACCCGGACGTCTCCGCCCGCGCGACTGTGAAGGAACTGATCGCCGACCTGGACGCGGAGGGCACAGCACGCGCCCTCGTGATCCCGAACTACGGGGTTCCCGACGCGGCCGTGGCGTTCTCCTTCAACGAGCTGGTCATCGAGGCCGCGCAGGCTGACGACCGCATCCGGGCAGGGCTGTGGGTCTCTCCACGCCCGGAGGACGAGCACCGCACCGCGCAGGCCCTCGCGCTGGCCCGCGAGCGAGGGCGTGCGCGCGCTCAAGCTCAGCTTCCTGCTCGGCGGCAGCAGCACCGACCCGGCCTGCCGTCCCCACCTGGACGAGATCTTCGGTACGGCCGAACGCCTCGGTCTGGTGGTCCACGTGCACACGTCCCCCGGCGCCGCCTCCGACATCGACGAGGTGGGCCACCTGGTGGAGTGGTACGCCGACCGCGTACCGGTGCACCTGGTGCACTTCGGTGGCGGAATGAGCGGCCACATCAAGCTCGCCGGTTCCCGGTTCTTCGACTGGATCGCGGCTGGCAAGCGCGTCTACACCGACCTCTCCTGGGCGATCGGGTTCACGCCGTACTGGCTAGCCCGGGAGATCGAGCGCCGCGGCATCGGCCACGACCGGGTGCTCTTCGCCAGCGACCAGCCGTGGGGTGACTTCGCGGGCGAGTACGCCCGGATGACCGCCGCGACCGGCAGCGGTGAACTCGGCGAACTCGTCTTCCGCGACACCTTCGCCGCGCTCTACGACCGACCGTCAGTGAACCAACCGCATGAGGAGACACCGTGACGAACACCATCGAACTCAGCGACGTCGAGAAGAAGAGCCTCACCGAGATCCCGCACCCGTCCCTACCGGAGGGCTCGAGCATCTACGGCAGCACCAAGGTCTTCCCCGACTACAAGGCCGAGAACGGCGAGGCCTACTTCACTCTGGTGCACGGCATCGCCCACGAGTCCTCGGTCAGCTTCGTGGCAGTGCTTCAGGCCACGCGGGCGCTACGCAAGGGCTTCGAGACCGCCATCTACTTCTACGGGCCGGGCTCGCTGAACTGCCTCGCCACCCGCGGCTTCCCGACCACGGGCAACTCCGCGTTCCCTGGCGAGCACAACATCAACAACCAGCTCAAGACGCTCATCGCCGAAGGCGGCAAGGTCTACTGCTGCCGGTTCGGCCTGTCGCTGCACGGTGCCCGCGAGGAGGACCTGATCGAGGGCGTCATCCCCACTCACCCGCTCGACGTCCAGGACGCCTTGATCCACTACGCGCGCAAGGGCGCGATCATCAACTCCACCTACCAACTCTGAGGGCTGCGACGTGAGCGCTGGCATCGAAACCGGGCGAACCACGGTGGATGTGCGGATCACGACCCGTGCGGAACTCGCCCTGCACGGCATCCGGATGGACGCGCCGCTCCGCCGACCGGAGGGCGCTGGGCCCAGCGACGACGGTCATGTCCTGGTCGACGGTGCCAACGCCGCACTCCCCACCAACCCAAACAGCCCCTATGTCGTGCGAGACGGGCGTGTGTGGCTCGGTGACGAGGACACCGGCCTCAGAGTGCAGACCATCCGGCGGCCTGCGTTCTACGATCTGAGGACGGCCGACGGCATCCCGTACGAGCAGATCGCACGGCTACACGGCGCGGATGTGCTGGCCACCACGGTTGTCCAGACCTGCATCCGCTACGCGGAGTCCGACCGTTGCCGGTTCTGCACCATCGAAGAGTCACTGCGCGCCGAGGCGACTGTCGCCGCCAAGACCCCGGCCCAACTCGCCGAGGTGGCCGAGGCCGCGGTCCGGCTCGATGGCGTGCGGCAGATGGTGATGACCACCGGCACCACCGCCGGCCCGGATCGCGGTGCCCGCAACCTTGCGCGATGCGTACGCGCGGTGCTGCGGGCCGTACCCGGCCTGCCGATCCAGGTGCAGTGCGAGCCGCCTACCGATCTGTTCTGGATCCAGGAATTGCATGACGCCGGAGCGACCGCGATCGGGATCCACGTCGAAGCACTCGACGACGACCTACGTCGACGCTGGATGCCCGGCAAGTCCACGGTCGGGATGGCCGAGTACGAGGCAGCGTGGGACGAGGCGGTACGGGTGTTCGGCCCCAACCGCGTCTCCACGTACCTCCTGGTCGGCCTCGGCGAGGATCCCGACGAGCTGATCGCCAGCGCCGGTCGGCTGATCGATCGTGGCGTCTATCCGTTCGTCGTGCCGTTCCGCCCGATGCGTGGCACCCTCGCCGCGCGCGACGGCGTCGGCGCCCCGGACGCACGCCTGCTGCGCTACGTCACCGAGCAAGTCGCCGCACAAGCTGCGCGCAGCGGGGATGGCCGGCGCCGACCAGAAGGCTGGCTGCGCGGCGTGCGGTGCGTGCAGCGTGCTGCAGACGGCGGGTGGGTAGCCCGATGACAGCTCTCGACGGTTGGACCACGCCGGTGACAGCCGGGTCTACTGTGGACGACATTCTGGCGCTGCTCGGTGACCGCAGCACCCTTGCCCGCCGACCCGAGTTCCACGTCGAGGAGGCCGATGAGCCGGCCGCCCTGGATGCGTACCGGCAGCTCCGGCAGCGGGTCTTCGTGCACGAGCAGGAGCTCTTTCAGGGCCACGATCTCGACGACCACGACACGGATCCCCGCACGATCGTCCTGATCGCTCGGCACAGGGACGGCTCGGTGGTCGGCGGCGTGCGGCTCGGCCCTGTCGACGACGGCCCGGACATCGGCTGGTGGCTTGGCGGACGCCTGGCCGTGGCTGCGCAGGCACGTGGTCCGCAGGGCGTAGGCGCGGCTCTTGTACGAGCGGCCTGCGCCCGCGCCGAGGCGGCAGGCGTGCTCCGTTTCGAGGCGACGGTACAGGCACGCAACGAGGTGCTGTTCCGGCGTCTCGGCTGGCGACGGGTACGCGCTGTCACCATCGCCGGCGCGCCGCACGTGCTGATGCGCTGGCCGATCGACCGGATCGGCGCCCGCGCGGCGGCCACGAAGTCGGCGCTGGGTCCGCTCCTGGCCGGAATGTTCCCGGGCGGTCACGGTTTTGTGGGTGACGACGGCGCCCCGGTACCTGGCAGCGACCTGGTCGCTGCCTGTGACGCGATCGTGCCGTCCATGGTGGATCGGGACCCGGAGTGGGCCGGCTGGTGCTCGGTCCTTGTCAACCTCAACGACCTGGCGGCGATGGGCGCGACCCCGATCGGGCTGCTCGACGCGGTCGGCGCACGCGACTCCTCGCACGCCGCGCGCGTGATGAGCGGGCTGCGGCGCGCGGCCACGGCGTACGGCGTGCCGATCCTGGGGGGTCACACCCAGATCGGTGTCCCGGGCTCGCTCGCGGTCACCGCTCTGGGCCGTACCGCTCATCCCGTGCCTGGCGGTGGCGGGCGGCCCGGCCACCAGGTACGGCTCACCGCCGACCTCGGAGGCAGCTGGCGGGCCGGATACCGGGGCCGTCAATGGGACTCGACGACCGGTCGCAGCAGCGACGAACTCCAGGTCATGCTGGGTGCCGTAGCCGCCGCCCGGCCCGCAGCCGCCAAGGACGTTTCGATGGCCGGGATCGCCGGCACTCTCGGCATGCTCGCTGAGGCCAGCGGCTGCGCCGCGGTCCTCGACGTCGCCGCGGTGCCCCGGCCGGACGGCGCCGCCATGGACGACTGGCTAACCTGTTTCCCGGGCTTCGCGATGCTCACCGCCGACGAGCCGGGTCGGCCGCGATTGCCGGCTACGCCCGCCGCGAGCGCCGTCTGCGGGGAACTCGTTGCCGGACAGGGCGTGGGGCTGCGCTGGCCCGACGGAGAGATCACCGAAGCGGTCACCGGTCCCGTGACCGGAATGGGGACTGCGTGAATACGCTGCGCATGGCCGCCGTCGCGGCTGAGTTCGGGCGCGATCTGGAGGAGGATTTCGCCCTCGTCCAGTCATTGATCGAGAAGGCGCGCGCCCGTCAGATCCGGCTGCTCGCATTGCCCGAGGCGTGCCTGGGCGGGTACCTGTTGAGCCTCGACGGTGACACCACTTTGGACGCTGGGCCACCCGCGCTCGCCCTCGACGGGCCCGAGATTTGCCGCCTGGCCTCTCTGGCCGGAGAGATCACGGTCGTGGCCGGGTACTGCGAAGCAGACGGCGACCGCCGCTACAACAGCGTGGTCTGTGTCAGCGGCGACGGCGTTCTCGGCAACCATCGCAAGGTCCACCAGCCGCTGAGCGAGGACGCCAGCTACGCGTCCGGTGACCGATTCCACGCCTTCGACACTCCGGTCGGCCGGATCGGGATGATGATCTGCTACGACAAGGCCTTCCCCGAGTCCGCCCGGGCGCTCGCCCTGGACGGCGCCGAGATCGGGGTGTGCGTCTCGGCATGGCCCGCGTCGCGTACCAAGGCGGCGACCGACATCGCCAAGGATCGGTGGAAGCGCAGGTTCGACCTCTTCGACCAGGCCAGGGCGCTGGAGAACCAGATGATCTGGATGTCGGCGAACCAGGCGGGCTCCTTCGGATCGCTGCGGTTCGTTGGCAGCGCGAAGATCGTCGACCCCGGCGGCGACGTGCTCGCCGACACTGGCGTCACCGCCGGAATCGCCGTCGCCGAACTCGACGTGGCGCAGACACTGGAGACAGCCCGTCGCTCAATGGGCCACCTTCGCGACCGGCGACCGGACGCCTACCCGCTCTTGTCCCAGCCGGCGGGAGCGGTGTCGGCATGAGCGCCATCCGCATCGCGGCCGCAGCCGCACACTTCGGGCGAGACCTCGACTTCGACCTGGCGCGTATCGGCAAGATCATCGAAGACGCTCGTCGCGAGGGCGTCAAGCTGCTGGTGTTGCCGGACGCCGCCCTCGGCGGCTACCTGGCCGACCTGCGCCACCCCGATCCTGAGGCGTTGCCTCCCGCGCTCAAGCCGGACGACCCGCTGATCCACGAGGTCGCCCGCCTCGCCGCCGAGATGGTGGTTTGCTTCGGCTACTGCGAGGCGGACAACGCGGACCGCTACAACTCCGCGGTCTGCGTCACCGGCGACGGTGTCCTCGGCCGGCATCGCAAGGTCCACCTGCCCGCAGGGGAGGTAGCCGCGTACTCCGCTGGCGACCGGTTCGACGCCTTCGATACGCCAGTGGGGCGCATCGGGATGCTCATCGACTACGACAAGACCTTCCCTGAGTCCGCCCGAAGCGCAGCCCTCGACGGGGCCGAAATCATTGCGTGCCTGTGCGCCTGGCCTACCAGCATCACCAACCGCGCGCCTCGAATGGCTCAGGACCGCCAAGCCAGGTTGTTCGACCTCTACGACCAGGCCCGCGCCGCCGAGAACCAGGTAGTCGTGGTCTCCTCCAACCAGACCGGCGCCATGGGCGGCATGCGCTTCCTCGGCCAGGCCAAGGTCGTCGGGCCTGGCGGCAACATTCTGGCCCGCACGTGGGCGAAGGCCGGCCTCGCCGTCGCCGAGGTCGACGTGGCAGCTGAGATCGAACGGGCTCGCCGCATACTGTTGCATCTCGACGAACGCCGGCCTAGCGCGTACCGGGGGAACCCGTGACGGCTCCCCTGTCCATCGCCCTCCTGACCTATTCCACCAAGCCGCGGGGCAGCGTGGTGCATACCCTCGCCCTGGCTGAGGCGTTGGCCGCCGCCGGCCAGCGGGTCACGATCTGGACCCTCGGGCGGGGCGGCGACGCCGGATTCTTCCGCCAGGTCGACGGTGAGGTGCGTCAGCGCATCGTGCCGTTCCCGGACCGACCCGGGGAGACCGTTGGTGACCGCGTACTCCGCTCCATCACCGCGCTGCGCGAGGCATTCGACGCGGACGGTTGCGACGGCCTGGACAGCTACGACATCGTGCACGCCCAGGACTGCATCAGCGCCAACGCCGTGGACCGCTGCGTGCGCACGGTCCACCACATCGACCACTTCACCACCCCCGAGCTGGTCGCCTGCCATGAGCGGGCGATCGTCACGCCTTACGCGCACGTCTGCGTGTCCGAGTCGGTAGCGGCGGAGCTCGCCGCCGGCTGGGGCATCAAGGCGAAGGTCATCCCCAACGGCGTGGCGTACGACCGGTTCGCTGCGGCCACCGCGGATCGCCGGGCTCGGGCGGAATGGAACGCTCGACTCGGACGGTACGTGCTCACTGTCGGTGGCATCGAGCCCCGCAAGGGATCGTTGGACCTGCTGGAGGCGTACGCGCTGTTGCGCATACACCGCCCGGACGTACGCCTTGTCGTCGCCGGCGGCGAGACTCTCTTCGACTACCGGGACTACCGGGCGCGGTTCGAGGCCCGCGCCGAGGATCTCGGCGTCGGAGCCGGTGATCCTCGGCGCGGTTGCCGACAACGACCTGCCCTCGCTCGTTGCCAACGCCGACGCCTTCGCCTTCCCGTCCACGAAGGAGGGCTTCGGTCTGGCCGCGATGGAGGCACTCGCCGCTGGCGTCCCGTTGGTCGTTCGCGACCTGCCCGTGCTGCGTGAGGTCTTCGGCGGAGCCGCACGGTTCGCGGCCAGCCCGGCCGCGCTCGCGGCTGAACTGCGGCATGCCATCGAGCTGCCGGACCCCGAGCGCCGGTCCGCCGGCCAGGCACTCGCTGGCCGGCACACCTGGGAGGCCGCCGCAACCGAACACCTGGACTTCTACCGATCTCTGGGCGTGTAAAGCTCGGGTCAGGCGAGGAGGCTGCCGCGTAGGACGGTGACGGCGCGGCCGGAGAGGGCGACCCCGTAGGCCGAGCGCGATGTAACGCCACGCAGGCCCCCGACACTGGCTGCCGTATCCGCGAGGGACACCGAGCCCGGAGAAGCCCCGGGCCGCCAACAAATGGAGTGAGATTGAGCCACCGCAGCCCCCTGGGCACACGACCGAAGGATGGCCCCATTGACCGACACCATGCGAGCCGTCGTCCTGGACGCCCCGGGACCACCCGAGGCGCTGACCATGCGCGAACTCCCCGCCCCACCCCTGCGCACGGATGGGTGCTCATCCAGGTCAAGGCCTTCGGTCTCAACCGCTCCGAGCTGCACACCCGCCTCGGACTCGCCGAGGGTGTGACCTTCCCCCGGGTGCTCGGCATCGAAGCCACCGGCGTCGTCGCCGAGTGCCCGGGCGGAGAGTTCGCCATCGGCCAGCAGGTCATGGCCATGATGGGCGGCATGGGCCGTACCTTCGACGGCGGCTACGCCGAGTACACCTGTGTGCCGGCCACTCAGGTCATCGCCTTCTCCAGCGCCCTGGATTGGTCCACGCTCGGGGCCGTACCGGAGATGTTGCAGACCGCGTACGGCTCCCTGACCGTCGGTCTCGATGCACAACCGGGGCAGTCCATCCTCGTCCGGGGTGGCACGTCCTCGGTCGGCATGGCCACAGCGGTCCTGGCCAAACAACAGGGCATGACCGTGTTGGCCACCACCCGCAATCCCGGCAAGGCATCAGCATTGAGCGGCATCGGCGTGGACCACGTGCTCATCGACGACGGCCACGTGGCCGACAAGGTCCGCGAGATCCTCCCTGACGGCGTCGATACCGCCCTCGAGCTGGTCGGTACCCCCACCCTGCCGGACACGCTGCGCTCGGTGCGCGTTCACGGCGTGGTGTGCTTCACCGGGATGCTGTCCAACCAGTGGACGGTGCGCGATTTCTACCCGATCGGCTACCTCCCGCGGGGGTGCGCCTGAGCGCCTACGGCGGCGACGCCGGCGACCTTCCCCCACGGGTCCTGCAGGACTTCCTGGACGGCGTCGCAGCCGGCAGCACGCCGGTGCCGATCGCCCAGGTCTACGACTTCGCGCAGATCGTGGAGGCACACACCACCATGGAGGCCGGAGCCGCCAGCGGGAAACTCGTCGTCACCACCTGATCCGAGGAAGCCCGCTCAGGTCACGCTTGCGGACAGGGCGGCAGCCGCCGTCTACCGTCAAGGGCCCCGCACCTGAGCGTAGGAAGCCCTTCTCGCTTGCCTATTCCGCGTGGACCCGCCGTCAGTGATCGTGAAGGTGAGGGATGTTCCGGCACGTCGGCAGTGGTAACAGCATGCGTCGGCGGTGGACTCGTGGCAGGGCCACGCACGGCAACATCATCAGCCCTCTGTCGAATCCAGACCTAGCTCGCCCTTGACCGGGATCACTTGCTACACGTGTCGTGAACCCGGGACCGACCCGCGGCGCCGGATTCAGTCCTTCACCACAATGATCCAGGCCGCGGTCGACGATCCCGCGGTAGTGGGCGGCCAAGCGCCGCAATCCGTCCAGGACGCGGGCGAATACCTCTTCGTCGTTGTCGGATGGAGGGGCCTTGTAGACGCCGAGCGCAACCATGTCAGCAACGGAGAACTCCTGGCGGGCAGCCACTGGGTCGAGTGCGTCAATCGTCACGACCGCCTCAGCCAGGAACGCCATTGTGGAGCACCGCCACGGGACGCCCCGGCCACCCCTGGCGTGCACAGCGAAGACCTCGTCGCCCTCGATGATCCGGTACGGCAGGGACCGCTCGCGTTCCGGCCATGATGTCCGCATCCGGTAACCGGCCGGATCGCTGATCGCCCGATCCTGTATCTCATCACTGCCGCCCTCCAGCCGCGACATCTCCGTCCGTCCTCTTCCGTTCTTGGGCGGCCATGCACTCTGTTTACGGCGTGGGCACGGCGAGCTTGTCGAGGTCGGGTGCCCATCCGGACGCGTTGGAGAACTTGACGGTGTTGGCGCCGGCTCGCAGGTCGACGGTGAGGACTGCCGTTGCCGGTGAATTGCCGCTGCCGCTGGGCGGGAACGCCATTCGCTTGGCCGCTGCGCCGTTGACACTGACGTCGGCGTACCGGTCGGCCGCGTCGCCGTTGGTGTAGCGCACCTTGAGCGTGTACCGGCCTGCTGTCGGGACGGTCACCCCGTTGAACTGGGCGGTACCGCCGTTGCCGATCCACCCAGCACTGGTTCAATCCCAGTATCGCCCACCAGCATTGGTGCAGGTCAGGCCCTCGTTAGAGGGCCTTTTCTGTGTCACCGCCCTCCTCCGCTGACGGCGGAGTGATCAGAAAGTCAGCGAGGGTCCGCCTCAGCCGAGCGGCCCATCGTGCCGTCAGCGTGACATTACGGGCGGCTACAGCCGGGCGTGAGCGGGCATGACGGGATAGTCGACCAATGGAGCCAGCGCCGCTCACGCGTCAAGGATGAGCGATCTTCCACCGCCGCGCCGGCCGCCTAGATCACTTCGGGCGCGGGGTCCACGACGATACTCACGTCGACGTTGCCCCGGACGGCGTTGGAGTAGGGACATATGCGATGCGCGTCGGCCGCGACCTGCTCGGCCACCTCCGCGTCGACCTCGGGTAACCGCACGTGGAGCTCGACGGACAACTGAAATCCGCCCGAGCCGTCCGGCCCGATTCCCACCCTCGCTGTCACCGATGCCTGGCCGACCGGCACCTTTCTGCGCCGAGCGACGAGTCGGACGGCGTTCTCGAAGCATGCCGCAAAGCCGGCGGCGAAGAGCTGCTCGGGGTTCGTAGCCAGCCCTCCGGGGCCGCCGAGTTCCTTGGGGATCGCGAGGTCGAGGTCGAGCGCTCCATCGGTCGACCTGACGCGGCCCTCCCGGCCCCCGCTCGCGGTCGCTTCCGCCGTGTAAAGGATCTTCATCTGCCGCTCCTTGCCACTCGTGGCCGCAGCATCGCGGGCGGCCATCAACGAAGGGTCCGTGTTAAGTGTGGCTCCGCGCGTGACCAGGGCTCGTCGGAGAATGGAGCATCAGGAGGTGAGCACTCCATGAAGTACATCGCCGTGACCGCGTTGAGCCATGCCGGGCTGGTTCGCGACCACAACGAGGACAGCCTCGTGGTGGGTCCGTGGACGCTGTCCGCTACCGAGACGGAGACCCCGCAGACCCTCGTCTTCCCGCTGGGGACACCACTGGTCGTCGCAGTGGCCGACGGGCTCGGCGGACACCCCAGCGGCGAGGTGGCGAGCGCACTGGTCATCCGGCATCTCGCGCAGGTCGGCCCGCTGCTCGACCGCGAAGAGACGATCCGTGACGAGCTGGCCGCCTGCAACAGCGCCGTGTATGCGGCTGCCGCCCGCGACCGGGAGCTAACCATGATGGGGACGACAGTGGCCGGTGTCGTGATCACGCCGGACCACGTATACACGTTCAACGTCGGCGACAGCCGGGTGTACGTCGTCGCCGCGGACGGGCTACGTCAGGTGAGCGTGGATGACAGCCCCGCGCTGACCGACGGCCAGCGGTCCACCGCCATCGTCACGCAGACGCTCGGTGGAAACCCCGAGTTCACCGCTGTCGACCCGCACATCGCCAGCATGTCGCTGTCGGAGAACGCGCGGTACCTGGTCTGCACTGATGGTCTGACGGACCTTGTCGAGCCTGACGTGCTCGGCAGCACACTGACCGGGAGCGAGGACGGCCGGACATTGTTCGAGCTGTGGAAGTCGGCGATGGCCGCAGGGGGCGCCGACAACATCACGCTCGCCCTTGTTCGTCTCGGGTCGAGGGACGTGTCGGTACAGGATTAGGCACGGCTCTCGGGTAGATCAGGCGGCGGAGCAGCGTCTCGGCGGGGCCGCGCAGCCCGCGACGCTCCAGCGCGTACGCCGCGAACACCGTCACCAGCCACACCCCCGCAGCGAACAGCGCCATCGTCGCGCTGCTCAGGTGCGCGCCGAGTCCGAGCCCCCAGGCGGCGAGGATCGGGGCGAAGATCAACGAGTGCGTCAGGTACGCCGAGAGCGAGCGCTTCCCCACCGCCGCCACCGCGACCACCGGCGTGCTGTGCCGCGCCCGTGCCGACATCGCGTGGCAGATCAGCGTGATGGCGGCGATGTATCCGAGGCCGCCTGCGGTGCCGGTCACCTCCGCGAGGCTGGCGAACACGCCTCCCTCCGAGACCGCCTGGGGCGGCGCGTCGAGGGCGCCGACGTGCGCCAGCGCGGCGGGCAGCGCGCCCAGCCACGCGACCGGGATCCCGACCGCCACGGTCCACCGCAGCAACCGCAGGTGCCTGCCCGGCTCCTCCAGCACTCGGTGCCGCGCGGCCCAGAGCCCGAGCAGGAGCGGCGGCTGCACCACCCCGAACGTCGCCCCGGCCCCGACCAGGAATCCCCACGTGCTCAGGCGCCGGGCAGCGGCGTCGAGCCAGTTCTCCTCGCCGGACCCGTACACGACGATCGTCGCCTCGGTGCCCGGCGAACCCGCGGCGGCAAGGTCGCCGGTCGCGATCGCCCAGATGGCCGGCGCCGCGAGCAGCAGCGTGAACGCGATGACGATGCCGCTCCAGATCATCAGCGTGCGGGTGCGGCGCCGGAGGAACAGCCAGCCGAGGATCAGGCTCGCGGCACCGTAGAACCCGACGATGTCGCCGGCCATCAGCAGGGCCGCGTGCACGAACCCGAACACGATGAGCCAGAGGCTGCGCCGCCGCAGCAACCGGACCGCCGCCTTCTCGGACGTGCCGGCCGCGGTCTGGCGCTGGTAGAGCTGCATCATCCCGTAGCCGAACAGGAACGCGAACAGCGGATAGATGCGCAGGTCGAGCAGCACGATCATGAGGAACTGCACGGCGCGGTCGACCACCGTCCCGTCGATCGGCTGCCAGCCCGAGGGCCCGTGTTCGGACGCCCACAGGTGGAACGCCGTGTTGGACGCCGCGATCAGCAGCAGCATCAGTCCTCGGGCGAGATCCGGGGCGAGCACGCGCTCGCTCGCCTGGACGCCGCCACGCTCCACCGTCCCCGTCGTCAGCATGCGTCCGACGGTAGGAAGGCCAACCGGCCAGCCGAATCAGTCCGAAGTCGACGCCCTCTCCGCATTTGGGATCGGCGTTACAGCGCCCGAAAGATCGCCCTAACCGCGAAGGCGCGCGGCCCGCAACGTGAGGTACTGCTGCTCCGGCAGGCTGGTCGTGCGAGCCGCCGCCGCCTGGTAGTGCCTGATCGCGGCCTGCGGGTCGCCGGACATCTCCAGCAGGTGCGCCCGCACGGCGTCTAGGCGGTAGTGGCCGGCGAGCTGCTCGTCGAGGTCGTCGAGGAGCTTCAACCCGGCAGCCGGACCCTCGACCATGGCCGCCGCGATGGCACGGTTCAGCGCCACCATCGGGTTGCCGGTCATCCGCTCCAGCAGGCCGTAGAGGCCGAGGATCTGCGGCCAGTCGGTCTCGTCGGCGTGCCGGGCGTCGTCGTGGATCGCGGCGATCGCGGCCTGCAACTGGTACGGCCCGACGGCCTCCTTCGCGAGCGCGGCCATGATCAGACCGCTGCCCTCGTGGATCAGCGCCCGGTTCCAGCGGCTGCGGTCCTGCTCGGCCAGCGGGATCAGCTCACCGCCCGGACCGTTGCGCGCCGGCCGCCTCGCGTCGGTGAGCAGCATCAGCGCGAGCAGGCCGGCGGCCTCGGGATCGTCCGGCAGCTGTCCGTGCACCGCCCTGGTCAGCCGTATCGCCTCGTGCGACAGCTCGACGCGCTGCAGGTCGGCGCCGGCGGTGCTGGTGTAGCCCTCGTTGAAGATGAGGTACAGGACGTGCAGGACGGAACGGAGCCGCTCGGTCCACTCGTCGGCGGTGGGCATCCGGAACGGCACGCTCGGAGCCTTTGATCCGCTGCTTCGCACGGCTGATCCGCTGCGCCATCGTGGTCTCGGGCACCAGGAACGCGCTGGCGATCTCGGCGGTGGTCAGGCCGCCGACTGCCCGCAGGGTCAGCGCGATCGCCGAGGCCTGGGTGAGTGCCGGGTGGCAGCACATGAACAGCAGCACGAGCGTGTCGTCACGGTCGAGCACGTCACCGCCGGCCGGCTCCTGGAAAACCGTTTCCTCGCGACGTCGACGAGCCGAGTCGCTGCGGATCTGGTCCGTCATGCGGCGGAGCGCGACCTGGATCAGCCAGGCGCGCGGGTTGTCCGGCGTGCCCTCAGACGGCCACTGGAGCGCCGCCGCGAGGAGCGCCTCCTGGACGGCGTCCTCGGCCGCGTCGAAGTCACCGAACCGGCGGATCACCACGCCGAGGACCTGCGGCGCCAGCTCGCGCAGCAGGTCCTCGGTTGCGGTGGGTCCGATCAAACGTCCACGCTCGGTGCGCTCATCAGCTGGCGCACGTGGATCGGCTGCTGAATCGGCTTGCCACCCAGGCCGGGGGCCGCCGACGCCTTGGCCGCGATCTCCAACGCGCGCTCCTCGGACTCCACGTCGACCATCCAGTAGCCGGCGAGGAACTCCTTGGACTCCGGGAACGGGCCGTCGGTGACCACCGGCGACGTGACGCCGTCGAACGTGACGATCTTGGCCAGCTCCGGCCCGGCCAGACCCTGACCGTCGACGAGTTCGCCGCGCTCGCTCAGCTCGTTGCCCAGCTCCTGCTGGAACTCGATGTGCGCCTTGATGTCCTCCGGCGCCCACTCGCTGATCGGCACATCGCACGCGGGGGTGAGCTCGTAGTTCATCAGCAGCAGGTACTTGGTCATCTCAGGCTCCTCACGATGTGGCGCGCCCGTGCGGCGCGCTCGACCGGTGGTCGGAGCACGCGGCCCGTTATCGACATCCTGCCCGAAGATTCTTCCGCCGACTTTCGGATTCTTGGGGGTTGCCGGCGCCACCGACCCCCAAGAAGCCGAAACGTCGCGGGGCGTTCAGGGAGTGCGGCCCGTGAGGGCCAGGAAGCGGTCGCGCCACGAGGCGTCGTCGGCCACCGGCACGGGCTCGCGGTAGATGCCGAACGAGCGCCACATGTCCGCCGACTTCAACCGTGCCCTCGTACATCGCCCGGCTGAGTTCCTCGGTGAGCGGGCACTCGACGCCGATGTGCGCGGCCACGTCGTGCGCGCCGAGGGTCCGGGCGATGTTGAGCTGCCAGAAGTAGTCCCAGGCGGGAACGTCGCCGTACGAGCAGTGCACGACCGTCTCCCGATCGGCTGACCTTGCGCGCGGCGTCGGCGGCGGCGGCCTTGATCCTCGTCAGGCTGGCGTCCGGGTCGTCGCCGAGAAGGTCACCGTCGAACGTCTCCCGGCCGACCTCGTCCATCGTGCGGCCGGCGAGCATGTCCGGAACCCACGAGTCGTCGTAGGCGAAGTGGTTGACCATCTTCCGCAGCTCGACGGGCTGGTCGGCGCCGGGCATGTCGAAGACCGGCGGGATGGTCGAGGCCCACTGCTCGCCCTTGACCTGCCCGAACACACCCACCGCCGCCTCGTCGGCCAGCAGGTACACCTCCGCCTCGCGAATCATCGTCAGCTCCTCATCTCTCTGTTATCTGGTCGCGCTTTTCGGGCCTATGGCCCCGAAAAGCGCGACCGTTGACCGCAAGACCCACGGTAGGTGCCATTGCGGCCAGTTCCTGGCCGCAATGGCACCCAGGATTAGCCTGGCCCCGTGGACGAGCCGCTGAACCTGCCGTCGCCGTGCGTCGTGGTGCTCGTCGGCCCGGGCGCGTCGGGCAAGTCGAGCTGGGCCGAAGCGCACTTCCCCGCCGAGCTGGTCGTGTCCAGCGACCGGCTCCGCGCGCTGGTCGGCACCGGCGAGGACGACATCACCGCGAGCACCGACGCGTTCGCGCTGCTGGAGACCATCGTCCGGCAGCGGATGGCGCGCGGGCTCACGACCGTGATCGACACCCTCGGCCTCGACGCCGACCGGCGCACAGCCTGGCTGGCACAAGCCCGCGAACACGGGCTCCCGTGTGTCGCCGTGGCGTTCGACACGCCGGCCGCCGAGTGCCGGGCGCGCAACCGCGCCCGCGCGAAGCGGATCCCGGCCGATGCGCTGACCAGCCAACTCCGCGCCTGGACCGCCGCCCGATCCCGGCTGCGCACTGAGGGGTACGACCGCGTGATCAGCCCGCAGGCGGTGCGTGTCGTGCCGGAGCCGTTCGTCGAGGCGCAGGCCGCGAAGCAGCGCCAGGTCGACCAGCCGGGCACGCTGCGGTTCGGCCTGCACCTCGGCGAGTTCGCGTTCAACGCGGCGGCGCTGAAGGACCTCGCCGCCGCTGCCGAGGCCGCCGGGTTCGACGCGATCTACGTCATGGACCACTTCCGCCAGATCCCGCAGATCGGCCGCGCCTGGGACGACTTCCTGGAGAGCTACACGACGCTCGCGTACCTCGCGGCCTGCACGGAACGCGTACGGCTCGGCGCGCTGGTCACCGGCGTGACCTACCGCAACCCGGCGCACCTCGGAAAGATCGTCGCGACCCTCGATGTGCTCAGCGGCGGGCGCGCGGTCTGCGGTCTCGGGCTGGCCTGGTTCAAGGCAGAACACGACGCGTACGGGTGGAGGTTCCCGACAACCCAGGAGCGGTACGCCCTCCTGGAGGACACACTGCGGCTGCTGCCGCTGCTGTGGGGTCCGGGCAGCCCGGCGTTCGAAGGCCACGTGCTGAACGTCCCGGAGGCGTCCTGCTACCCGCGGCCGCTGCAGGACCGGATCCCGATCGTCGTCGGAGGCGGCGGCGAGAAGCGCACGCTCAAGCTCGCCGCGCGGTACGCCGACGCCGCGAACGTTCTCGGCGACCTGGCCACGGTGCGCCGTAAGGCGGACGTACTCCGTGCGCACTGCGCTGAGGCCGGCCGCGACGTCGAGCTGACCCACCTCTCCACGACACTGATCGGCGCCGACGACCGGCACGTCGCCGAACTGGTAGACCGGCTCCGCCCGCGCAGGCAGGATCCCGCCCGCTACGCCGCCTCGGTCAACGCCGGCACCGTTTCCGACCACATCGGACGGTGCCGCGCACTCGCCGAGGCCGGTGTGCGAGAGGTCATGGTGCGCCTGCCCGACCTCACCGACCCGGCGCCGCTGGAGCACGCCGCGAAGGTGATCGCTGCGTTCCGTTAGGCGTCCACGCCGTGCTCGGCTGACGTCGGTTGGGTCAGCCCGTGTACTGCATGATGATCTTCGTGAAGTCGTACGGCTGCTGGGAGATGCCGCTGCACGAATCTCCGTCACCTCCACCGCCGCACGGGCGGTCGCGGTTGATCGACCAGAACGTGAACCGTGCCAGGTGACGCTGCTTGGCGTAGGCCAGCATCTGGCGGAAGTCCTCGATCCGCACCAGCTCACCGGCGACGTCCGTCCTGCCGTTCATCGAGGACATGCCGGTGCGGCGGTACGCCTGGTCGTCGTTGTAGCCGTACGCGGCCTTGACCCTGTTCTTCAGCGACTCGGCGGCCTGGATCGACAGGGCGCCCATGTTCGTGCTGCCGCCGCCGAAGTCGAACGGCATGATCACCCAGCCGTCGTTGTCGAGTCCGGCCCGGGCGCCGCGGTTGATCAGGTCGACGCCCGCCGCGTTGGGGCCGGTCTTCTCGGTGCCCATCGTCACGTACGTCACGATGCCGGGGTTGTTGGTCTTCACGATCTTCAACGCGTCGATCACGCGCTGCCGCACCGTGGCGTTGTTGAACTCGCTGGCCTCGATGTCGATGTCGATGGCCTTGAGCCGGTACGCGTTGATCACCTTCTGGTACGCGCCGGCCAGCGCGGACGCCGATGAGCAGTATTCGCCGAGTTTGCGCCCGGACCATCCGCCGAACGACGGGATGATGTCGCCGCCCGCGGCCCGGATCGAGTTGATCGCCGCCTGGTCGGCGCCGCCGGTGAGCGCTCGTGACCCGTCCCAGGCCGGGTTGCAGGTGCCGTCGGACAGGATGAACGCGAGCGTGAACCACTTGACGCCGGCGGCTGCCATCACGTCCGTCGGGCGTTGCGGGTTGCCCCAGCCGAGGTACTCGTACGGCGCGGCCGCCATGTTGCCAGGGCCGGGCGGCGGCGATCCTGTGGGCGAGGCGGTCGGCGAGGGTGACGTCTCGCCGAACGTCGCGAGCGAGTCGACATTCGGTCCGCCCGCTGCCGTCGTGGCCGTGGCGCGGATCTTGTTCGTGCCCGCGTTGAGCGTGACGGTTTGGTCCACTGTGGACCAGGTGCTCCATGCGCCGGTCGACGGGAACGGGAGTTCGTCGGCGACCAGTGTGCCGTTGACCGTGATGTCCATCGGCCGGCCCGTGGCGGCGCCGTTCGCGAACCGGATCCTCACCCCTGTCGATGCGGTCGCGGCCGAGGAGACCGTCCACTCGACGTAGCTCCCGACGGCGTTGTTGTAGTTGACGAAGCCGGCGCCCGTGTAGCCGGCATGGTTGGACTCGACGACGCCCTGCACGATTGTCGCGTCCTCGGCCTGGTAGTCCGCGGCGGACGCCATCGACGTGGGCAGCACCCAGGCCACCACGACCGCCAGCGCCCCTGCGGCCGCAATGGCCAGCACCTTCATGGTTCCTCCTCATGGCGCCAAGGTGTTGTGAAGCGCCGCGCCGAGTGAATCGGCGCGACGCTTCACGACGAACGGCGGCGCAGCTCAGCCGGTGATGTTCACCCGGAAGATCCGGTCGGATCCGTCGGGATCGCCGCCGTTGTTGTCGGCGTTGGTCGTGCCGAGCCAGAACGCGTCCTCGCCGGGCACCTTCGTCACGGCGCGCAGGCGACCGTAGGTACCGACGTAGTACGCGGTGGGCGTGCCGGTGCCCTCACCTGCCGCGAGCGGGATCCGCCACAGCCGGGTGCCGCGCAGCGACGCCATGTAGACGACGTCGCGGACGATGGCGATACCGCTCGGCGACGCCTGGGCGACTCCCCAGGTGCGCTTCGGGTTCTCCATGCCGGGCGTGTTGCACGATCCCTCACAGGTGGGCCAGCCGTAGTTGCGACCCGGCTTGATCAGGTTCAGCTCGTCGGAGCTGCTGTTGCCCAGCTCGGACTCCCAGAGCCGGCCCTGCGAGTCCCACGCGATGCCCTGCGGGTTGCGGTGGCCGTAGCTGTACACCCGGGTGTTGAACGGATTGCCCGGGGCCGCGGCGCCGGTCTTCGTGACACGCAGGATCTTGCCGTTGAGTGAGTTGAGATCCTGCGCCCGGCCGCCGGACTGCCCGTCGCCGGTGGTCGCGTACAGGAAGCCGTCCGGGCCGAACCGGATCCGGCCGCCGTTGTGGAACCGGTTCTTGATGATGCCGCTGACGATCGCGGTGTACCCGGACAGCGTCGTACCGTTGTAGCTCATCTTCGCGATGCGGTTGCCGTCCGTCGACGTGTGCATGAAGAACACGTCCTGGTCGGTGGTGCCGTTCCAGGTCGGCGAGAACGCGACGCCCATGAGGCCGCCCTCGCCGTTGGTGGTCTGGCTGTTCGGCACGGTGCCGACCTGCGTCTTCGCGCCGCCGGTGCGGTTGACGCGCTGCACGCGGAAGTGGTCGCGCTCGGTGATCAGCGCCTGCTGGCCGTCCGGCGACCAGGAGATGTCCCACGGGATCGTGTAGCCGCTGGAGATCTGCGTGATCGACCCCGGCACTCCACCGCCGCAGCCACCCGTCGTGAACGAGCGGGAGTTGCTGTTCGGCGAGGTGTTGCCGGCCAGGTCACGCGCCACCACGTGCAGGGTGTACGGGGTGTTGCAGGCAAGGCCCGTCACCTGAGTGCTGAGCGTGGTGCCGGAGACGGACTTGAGCACGGTGGTGCCGCTGCGCACCTCGTACGCGGTGACGCCCTTGTTGTCCGTGGACGCGGTCCACGACGTGTCGACGCTGGTGCTACCGACGTTGCTGTGGGTGAAGTTGCCCGGCGCGGTAGGCGGCGATGTGTCGGTGCTCGGCAGGGTGCGGCAGATCGCCTGCGCGCTGCTCTGCGAGACGTTGCCCGCCGCGTCCCGGCCGAAGACCGACAGCCGGTACTCGGTGTTGGCGGTCAGGCCGGTGAGCTGCTTCGAGGTCTCCGTGCCCGGAGCCTCCGCCAGCTTGTTGCCGTCGTGGTAGATGTCGTACGCGACGACGCCGACGTTGTCGGTGGACGGACCCCAGCTCAGCGTCAGGCTGTCCTCGCCGATGTTCGAGCAGCTCGGCTGCCCCGGTTGGGTCGGGTCCTCGGTGTCGCCCGCGATACCGGCGCTGAGCCGGTCGACGTTGGGGCCGCCGTTCGCGGTCGTCGCGGTGGCGCGGACCTTGTTGTCACCCGCGATGAGCGACGCGTTGAAGGTCGCCTCGGACCAGGTGCTCCAGGCGCCTGTGCCGGGGAACGAGGCGTTCGTCGAGATCACGGTGCCGTTGACGGCGATGTTCATCGGCCGGTTCGTGGTGGAGCCGTTGGCGAAGCGGATCGTCAGCCCGATCTGGCCGGCGGTCGGCGCGTTCACCGTCCACTCGACGTAGCTGCCGGCCACATTGTTGTAGTTGACGAAGCCGCTGCCGGTGTACCCGGCGTGGTTCGACTCGACGACTGCCTGGACGAACGTGGCGTTCTCGGCCTGGTAGTCGGTGGACGGTTGGGTGGCCACGGCCTCGACGTCGATGGCATCCAGGTTGGGGCCGCCGTTGGCGGACGTCGCGGTTGCGCGAATCGTGTTCGCCCCGGCATTGAGGTTCGCGGTGATCGACTGGGTGGCCCATGTCGTCCAGCCGCCGGTGCTCGGGAAGGTGAGCGCCGGCGAGACGTCAGTGCCGTTCACCGCGATGGTCATCGGACGGTTGCCGGGAAGGCCGTTGGCGTAGCGGAGGGTCACGGTGGCCTGTCCCGCGGCGGCAGCGGTGACGCTGACCTGCACGTAACTGCCTGCGGCGTTGTTGTAGTTCACGAAGCCGGTACCCGAGTAGCCGGCATGGTTCGACTCGGTCACGCCGGCCGATATCGTGCCGCTCTCCGCCTCGTACCGGGTGGGCGCGGCCGTCGCCGGAACCGCGGCGGACAGCACCGAGGTGACGAGCAGTCCGGCAGCGAGTACGGCGATTGATCTGCGCTTGTGCATGGGCCTCTCCTCTCAGGTCACACACCGGTCCGGGTGCCGGGAAGCCGTGCTCACCGTCCCTGCGGCACCCGTCCGACATGTCATCGAGAAGCCGGGGCTCTTCGTCGACTACGGCATCAGGGATCGGCGGTGTGACCCAAAGGTTCCGCACCACCCTGGGAATGATCAGACGATTAGCTCCAAAAATCAGACCGCTCTATGCACCGCTTGTCAATAGTTTGTCTTCTCTGCACAGTTGACCCGTCCGAGCCTCGGTGGCGTAGACCAATCGCGCATTGCCCCAGTTCGCGTCGTTCAGAGCAGCGTGGCGCCGACGAACATGCCGATTCTTCGGATGATTTGTCGAGAGCGCTCACGCAGGATCGCGCCAATGCGTGGAAATGCGTCTCAACGCGGGCAGATCAGCCCGCAGACATCGTATGATTCGCGGGCCTGGCGCGCAGACCAGCGCATGGGCCAATGTCGGCACGCCGACCTTGGACACGCCAGGAAGCACTCAACGTCGGCATGCCGACGTTGGCCCCCAACGACCCGACACAAGGCGGTGGCCGACCAGATGACCGACCTCTCCCGCAGGACCTTTCTCCGCGGCACGTCCGTGGCTCTCGGCGCAGCGGCCGTGGGCGGCGGCTGGGCCCGACCCGGCAGTGCTTCGGCCGTCCACGGCGACCCTCACGAAGAGATCGTCGCCGACGCCACCATGCACTGGCGGCGCACCCCGACGAGCTGGCAGGACGGACCGTTCCTCGCCAACGCCCGGCTCGGCGCGCAGGTCTACCGCGACCAGACCGGCACCGCGCTGAAGTTCATGCTCAGCCACACCTTCGTCCAGGACCAACGTGGACAGTGGGAGGCCGCGATCGGCTACTCGCGCCTCCCCGTCGGGTACCTCACGCTCACGCTGGCCGGCTCGATCACCGCCGTCGACTGGCAGCTGGACCTCTGGAACGCCGAGCTGTCCGGCACCGTCACCACCACCCAGGGCAGCCTGGCGTTCTCAGCCGTGGTGCTCAACGATCGCGGCGTCCTGCTCGTCTCGCTCCGTCCGAGCGCGGGCGAGGAGGCCGCGGCCTGGGGCTTCACGCCGCTGCGCTCGCACACCACCCGGACGGTGCGGCTACCCCCGGAGTACGTGGCCAACCCCGATCCGACGCTGGGCGGGTCGGGTGGCGCGCGGTACGCCGAGCAGCCGTTGCTGGCCGGCGGCGGGTACACCACCGCGTGGCAGGAGAAGCGGCTCGGCACGCAGCGCCTGTTCGCCGCCACCATCGCCTACAGCTTCCCGGCGGCAACGTCCACTGCGGACGCCGTCACCCTGGTGCGGCGCACGCTGGCGACCGACCCCGACCGCCTGCTCGCCGAGCACCGTCGCTGGTGGCACGAGTACTACCGGCGCAGCCTCGTGTCGGTGCCGGACAAGTGGGTGCAGCGGTTCTACTGGATCCAGCTCTACAAGATGGCCTGCGCCACCCGCACCGACGCCCCCGTGGTCACCGAGTGGGGGCCGTGGTTCCCGGAGGTCGGCAACAGCTGGACCGCCGTGTGGTGGAACCTCAACGTCCAGGTCGCGTATCCGCTGGTCAACGGCTCGAACCACCCCGAGCTCGACGCCGTCACCAGCACGTTCCGCGACTTCCACGCGAACCTGCCGCAGTCCGTTCCGCCCGCGTACCGCGACGGCCAGACCTACGCGCTCTCGCACCCCGGCGACCGGATGCTGCGGCCGGGCGGCACGCGGGCGGTCGGGATCCCCGGGCCGGACAACGGCAACGACCAGGCCGGCAACCTCATCTGGGGCATGCACAACGTGTGGCGCGGCTACCGGCACAGCATGGACCGCGACGTGCTGCGTGACGTGCTGTTCCCGATCCTCGGCAAGGCCGTCAACTACTACCTGCACTTCCTGGTCGAGGGCGCCGACGGGCGGCTGCACCTGCCGCAGACCCGCTCCCCCGAGTACGCCAACGCGCCGGACGCCACCTACGACCTGTCGCTGATCCGGTGGGGGTGCCGCACGCTCGTCGAGTCGGCGCGGCTGCTCGGCATCGACGATCCGCGCATCCCGCGCTGGCGCGACGTACTCACCCGGCTGACGCCGTACCACCAGGATCCGGCCGCCGGCGTGCTCATCGGCCAGGGCGTGCCGCTGTCGTCGTCGCACCGGCACTTCTCGCACCTGCTCTGGCTGTACCCGCTGCAGGAGTCGGTGTGGGACCGGCCGGCCGACCGCGCGCTGATGCGCCGCACGTTCGACCACTGGACCAGCATGCGCAGCGCCTGGCACGGCTACAGCTTCGCCGCCGCGTCCTCGATGTGCTCGGTGATGGACGCGCCGGAGGAGGCCCTGTCGTTCCTGCGGTTCTTCCTCGATCGCAACGTCGTCGACAGCACCGCGCTGACGGCCAACACGATGTACCGGGAGGGGTCCAACTTCGCGATCGAGAGCCCGCTCTCGGCCGCCCAGTCGGTGCTGGACATGCTGGTGCAGAGCCACGAAGGCGTGGTGACGGTGTTCCCGTCGGTCTCGGCGACCTGGCCGGACGCCTCGATCGCGAGCCTGCGCACCCAGGGAGCGTTCCTCGTGGACGCCTCAAGGCGGGGCGGGCGCACCGAGTGGATCCGGATCCGCAGCGAGGCCGGCGAACCGCTGGTGCTGCGGCACGGGATCACCGGCCGGTTCGACGTGCGGGACGAGCGCGGGCGGCTGCTGCCGTGGAAACCGGCGGGCGCGGGTCGGATCGCGATCCGGCTGCGGCGTGGGGAGGCGGCGGTGGTCGCACCGGCGGGCACCCGTCCCGACCTGCTTCCGCGTGACGTGCCCGCCAACGGCACCGCGCCGTCCTGGGGCCTGCCCTAGCCGTCTTGTGGTCGTGGTTTTCCGTGCCATAGGCCGGAAAACCACGACCGCATGCGGCTTTACGCCTCGCCGGGGATCGGCTCGGCCGCGGGCTCCGGCTCGGGAATCGGCGGGATCGTGTGCGGCACGACCGGCGGGATCGTGCTCACCACCGGCGCGAGGTTGCCGTCCGCGCCACGCACGCACCGCGCCGACTTCGCGGTCAGCGCGTAGAACGCGGTGAGGCACCGGCCGAGCTGCGCCTGGCCCCGCGCGTTCGGGTGCGCGGACTGCGCGACGAGGTTCTCGCCGATCCCGTTGCGGAGCTGCTCGACGCTGAGGAACACGCCGTTCGCCCACTCCTGGCTGTGCGTCAGCCCGGAGGCGCACACCTCACGGCCGTGCAGCGCGGGACCGAGGTCGAGGAAGCGGGCGCCGGCCGCGGCGGCCTCATTGCTGATCGTCCGCCCGATCTGTGGCACGAGCGTCTGGCGCGCCCAGCGGGTGTCGTCCGTCCGGAATGGACAGCCGTGGAACGCCTTGGTCAGCGAGTACCGGTTCTCCACCGCGAACGGCGACGAGTACGACTGGACCACGAGCTGGTAGTCGCGGTCGGCGTACCCGGCCTGGCGCATCACCGTCCGGATGTCGGCGATGTCCTGGGCGATCTTCGGCGCACCGTCGGCGAGGCTGCTGGTGACCCGGTCCGCCCAGCTGTCCTGGCAGCGCGGACCGAGCAGGAAGTACGCGCGGACGCAGTCGATCACCAGGTTGGCGAAGCCGATGTTGTTCATGCCGATCGTCAGCACGACCGCCTTGACCTGGTAGTCACGGGCGATCCCGCGCAGCCGCTCGGCCTGCGGCGCCTCGCCGTAGCGCGACGTGCCGCCCAGGCGGACGTCGTCGGTGTTGGCGCCGGAGCAGCCGATGCTGATCCGCGTGTCGATACCGGGGATGGCGGCGTACTGCACCTGGCCGTTCGCCGACCGGTGGCAGAAGTTGCCGGGGCGGTCGGTGGCCGGGTCGTAGCTGCCCGCCCCCTCGCCCGACGCGAAGCTGTCGCCGACCGCGACGACCGCGGTCGGGCGGGTTGCGGCGCTCGGAAGCTGAGTGGACACAAGGGTCGTACCTGTCGCGATCGTGATCGCCAGGCCTACGACGAGCAGGCGACGGCGCACGGGAGCTGGTGGGCGCATAGAACACGACTCCCTTTCGTGTTACCGGCAAGTAACCGGACTATGGCACACCTGTGGTGCAGACCACACGAAGTTGGCAAATCGTATTTACCCACTGGTAACTTTCGGCGGGAAACCGGACAGGTGGACCGGTTCAGAGACCCGCTAACCTGACGCCGTGGCGGCCTACGACTACGTCTCGTTCACCACCGACTACGGCCTCGCGGACGGTTTCGTGGCCGCCTGCCACGGCGTCGCGTGGACGATCGCGCCCCATGCGCGGCTCCTCGACGTCACCCACCTGATCCCTCCCGGCGATGTCCGCAGGGGCGCCCGGATCCTCGCCCAGACCGTCCCTGACCTGCCGGAACGCGGCGTGCACGTGGCTGTCGTGGATCCGGGGGTGGGCACGTCACGGCGGGCGGTGGCGATCGAGACCCCGCGCGGCGCGCTGGTCGGGCCGGACAACGGGCTGCTCGTCCCCGCCGCGGCGGCGCTGGGTGGGATCGCGCGCGCGGTCGAACTGACCGACCCGTCGCTGCATCGCCAGCCCGTGTCCCGCACGTTTCACGGTCGCGACATCTTCACCCCGGTGGCCGCGCACCTCGTGAACGGCGCCTCGTTGACCGGGCCCGCCGTCACCGACCTCGTCGAGCTGCCGGAGCCGGTGCTGCGACACGGCGACGGCTGGGTCGAGGCGGAGGTGCTGGTCGTCGACCAGTTCGGCAACGTGCAACTCGCCGCGGGCGCCTCCGAGCTGTCGAGGCTGGGCGCCTCCGTGGTGGTCGCGGGCCAGACCGCCAGCGTCGGGGAGGCGTTCGGGGCGGTGCCGCCCGGCGAGCTGGTCGCCTACCTGGACTCGGCGGGCCGGCTCGCGATCGCCGTCAACGGCGGCAGCGCAGCGCGCCGCCTCGCCGTGTCGGCGGGCGACGTGCTGCGCCTGACGGAGAGCAGCTAGCGGAGGCCGCGGAAGAACGTCCGCACGTCCTCGGTCAGCAGGTCCGGCACCTCCATCGCCGGGAAGTGGCCGCCGCGGTCGTACTCGATCCAGTGCGCGTACGCACCGCCCGGGTCGACGAGGTGGCGGATGCTGTGGTCCGCCGCGAACACCGCGACTCCGGTCGGCGGACCGGCGGGTGCCCAGTCCTGGCCGCCGCCACCCTCCGCCGCCCGGGCTGCCTGCTGCGCGACGAACTCGCGGAACGCCTGCATCCCCTCGTACGTGAAGTGCGCGGACGAAGAACCCGTGCCGGTCAGCCAGTAGATGCTGACGTTCGTGAGGAGGCGGTCACGGTCGACCGCCTCGTGCGGCAGCTCGCGGGCCGGGTCGGTCCACTCGCCGAACTTCTCGACGATCCACGCCAGCTGGCCGACCGGCGAGTCGTGCAGCGAGTACGAGAGGGTCTGCGGCCGGGTGGACTGCATCTGCAGGTAGCCCATCCCGTCCTGCTGGAACTTGTTGAACCGCTCCGCGCGCACGCGGTCGGCGTCGCTCAGGCCGTCCAGCTCGACCGGCGGGCCGAACGGCGCCGGGCCAGGCCCGTTGATGTGCATGCCGACCACCTTGTCGGCCGCGACCATGCCGAGCATCCCGGCGACGCCCGCGCCGACGTCGCCGCCCTGCACCGCATAACGCTCGTACCCGAGCCGGTTCATCAGCTCGGCCCATGCCGCCGCGACGCGGAACAGGTTGCCCCAGCCGGGCTGCAGCGGCGTGGAGAAGCCGAAGCCGGGCAGGGACGGGATCACGAGGTGGAACGCGTCGGCGGGGTCCGCCGGGTTGGTCAGCGGCTCGATCACGTCGAGGAACTCGACGATCGACGCCGGCCAGCCGTGCGTGATGACCAGCGGCAGCGCGTCCTCGTGCGGCGAGCGGACGTGCAGGAAGTGGATGTTCTGGCCGTCGATCTCGGTGGTGAACTGCGGGTACTCGTTGAGCTCCGCCTCGTGCTTGCGCCAGTCGTAGCCGGTACCCCAGTAGTCGGCGAGGTCACGGAGGTAGTCGACCGGGACGCCACGCTCCCAGCTCGTGCCGGGCAGCTGCGAGGGCCAGCGGGTGTTGGCGAGGCGGGCGCGGAGGTCGTCGAGGTCGGCCTGCGGGACGTCGATGCGGAAGGGCTTGATGTCTGTCATGGATCTACCGTAGAAACCATTGCGGAAAGGTTCGTTCCGCAATTCCGGTCAGGATCAAGAAATGTTGGAAACGTCGGCGCGGCTGCTGCGCCTGCTCTCGCTGCTCCAGACACACCGCGACTGGAACGGCCCTGACCTGGCGGAACGCCTCGGCGTCACGACCCGAACGATCCGCAACGACGTCGAGCGGCTGCGCAACCTGGGCTATCCGGTGCACGCCACCCCGGGCGCCGCCGGTGGCTACCGGCTCGGCGCGGGCGCGGCACTTCCACCCCTCCTTCTGGACGACGACGAGGCCGTGGCCGTCGCGATCGGGCTCCGTACCGCCGCCGGCGGCAGCGTCACGGGCATCGAGGAGACGTCGCTGCGCGCGCTCGCGAAGCTCGAACAGGTGCTTCCGTCGCGGCTGCGGCACCGGGTGAGCACGCTCCAGACCTACACGGTGCCGCTCGCGGGCGGCGGTCCGACGGTCGACCCTGCCGTGCTCAGCACCCTCGCCGCCGTCTGCCGGGACCACGAACGCCTGCGCTTCGACTACCGCAACCACGGCGGCGACACGACCGTCCGCACCGTCGAACCGCACCGGCTGGTGTCGAATGGGCGCCGCTGGTACCTCGTGGGCTGGGACGTCGACCGCGACGACTGGCGGACGTTCCGCGCCGACCGCATCGTGCCCCGGATCCCGACCGGGCCGCGCTTCACCCCGCGTGACCTCACCGACGACGACCTCGCGGCGCGGGTCCGGCGTGGACTGTCGGGCGCCACCTGGACCTTCCTGGCCCGCGTGACCCTGCACGTGCCGGCCGCCGAAGTGGAGAAGAGGCTGCCGCCCGCCGCCACGCTGGAGCCGATCGACGAGCACCGCTGCGTGGCGACCGTCGGCGCCGACACCGTCCAGTGGCTCATCGCGAGCCTCACCCTGCTCGACGTCGACTTCGAGGTGACGGGGCCACCTGAAGTGGTGGCGAAGCTGCGCCAACTGTCCGCGCGCTACGGCGCCGCGGTCCCGCCGCCTTAGCGCCTTTGGGCGACATCTTCGCGGTTATAGCCGCGAAGATGTCGCCCAAAGCGCGTGTGAGAGGCCGGCATCCGCCCCCCGGAGGGGGGTGGGGACGGATACCGGCCTGATCCACCGCGGGTGGATACGGAAGTGAACAGGGCGTCCGGCTCTCTGCTCACGCCCGCGGTGGGGCTTATCGGGCGCGGGCGGCGCGCTCCGCGCGTTCGGCCGAGCGGCTGAGGAACGGCACCACGAGGTCGGAGCCGGTGTCCTCGGAGATCGCCCGCAGCTGGTCGTCCAGCTGCGCACGGAGAGGCTCCTCCAGCGGCCCTCGGGACGGCTCGTCGTACGACGGGCGCACGGGCTCCTCGAACCGCTTGCCGTCCTCGAACCGCTTGGGCTCCTCATAGGATGGACGCGCCGGCTCGTCGTAGGACCGCTGCCCGCTGAGGTAGCCGAGCAGGCCCTCCAGCAGCCGGTCGACGTCCTTGCGCGGACGCACTACGAGCCGCACGAACTGGCTCGTGATGCCGAGCTTGTTGCCGCACTCGCGCACCAGCACACCGTGCCGGGAGAGCAGGTAGTCGCGGAGCTTGGCACCGTCCACGCCGCGCGGCAACTTCACGAGCACGAAGTTCGCCTGCGACGGGTAGACCGTGAGGCCGGGGATCCGCATGAGGTCGCTGGCCATGTGGTACCGGTCGCGGGCGAGCAGGCGCAGGCTCTCGCGGTAGCTGTCCTCGTGGTCCTTGAGCATGAACACGACGTGCTCGGCCATCGAGTTGATGTTCCACTTCGGCAGCCGCGCGCCGATCTTCTTCACCAGCGCCGGGTTGCCCACGACGTAGCCGAACCGGATCCCGTGCAGCCCGAAGTTCTTACCCAGGCTCCGCAGCACCAGCACGTTCGAGCGCACCATCGCGTCGCCGGCGACGGACGGGCTGGCCTCCTCGTCGACGAAGTCCAGGAAGGACTCGTCGACGACGACCAGGTCCAGGTCGGCGAGCGAGTCCATGAGCCGGACCACCTCGCGGCGCGGCAGGTAGCCACCGTCCGGGTTGTTCGGATTGCAGATCACGGCCACTCGGGATCCGCGCTCGCGCACGAACCGGATGTACTCGTCGACGTCGAGCCCGAAACCCTCGGCCTCGCTCAGCGGGTACATGTCGACGCGCTTACCGGTTTCGAGCGACTGGTCGGTCCAGCGGCCGAACGTCGGCACCGGCGTCGCCATGCTCTCCGTGATGAGCAGCTCGTCGATCCAGGTGATCAGTTCGGTGGAGCCGTTCGCCATCGCGATGGTCTGCGGCGGCACGCGGAGGAGCGCCGCGAGCTGGCCCGTGATGCTGCTCGCGTCACTCGGGTAGAACTTGAGGATCGTCTCCAGGTTCTGGCTCAGCTCGGCGAACATCTCCGGGGTCGGGAAGTACGGGTTGCAGGGAATGCAGAAGTCGACGATGTCGTTCTGCGCACCGCTGGCGCCTCTCGTCAGGCTGAAGTACGACGGGCTGTGGTTGCCCTGTCTGAACGCACTCAGATCCATGCCGTGCCGCAATTGTGGTTCCTCCGTCCACCGCCTGCCCCCGCACCGGGACACAGGGGGCAGTACGCATCTCGCGCCGGAAGAGTTCACGGATACGGCCACGCCCGACGCTCCGTAGCTGGTCAGAGCGCCGGGCGTGACGGTCCTCTTATGGGTTGCTGGCGTGGGTGAGCGTCTCCCAGGCGATGAAGTGGCCGGCGCCGGTGGGGCGCGACTTGGTCTCGATCAGCCGCTTGGTCTCCGGCATGTTCGCGCCGGCGCGGTTGTGGAAGTGGTTGTAGAGCAGCTCCGGCGTGTGGCCCAGCCCCTTCTTCAGGCTCCCGCCGCACAGCCACGACGGGACGGCCTTGCCCAGCTCGTAGGAGGCGTGGAACTCCATCGAGCTGACCAGCCGTTCGCGCGCCTCGGCGTAGAGGTCGACGCCCTGGTGCCGGGCGGTCTCGGCGACGTGCGCGGCGGCGTCCAGGCCCCAGCCGGTGTGGCCGAAGTCGCGGCAGGTCTCCTGGGCGAGGCCAGTCTCCAACCGCTGCTGGTTGTGCCAGTACTTCACCAGCTCAGCCTTGGTGTCCTTCCTGCTGCCGGGCGCCGACCTGGGCAGTGCCCCGTCAGACTTCACGTAGATGTAGGCGGGCACGCGCCCGCGCCACGTCTTGACGGCCTTGTCGAACGACGCACGGTCGTCGAGGAACACGGCGATCCCGATCGCGGCGTCGGTCATGATCAGTTCCCAGTTGCCGTTCGTGTTCGGGCTGCCCTTGATCACGGTCGGCAGGTACACCGTCCGCAACATGGTCTTGAAGCGGTTCACCCCGGCGGCGGACCACCCGGCGTTCGTGTGCGCGATGATCTCCGCCGCGCGTGACCAGTTCGCGCCTGACCAGCCGGTCTGCAGCGGCGCGTTGTGGTTGGTGTGCCGCTTGATCACCGGCGACCACGCGTCCATGATCTGGATCGCCTTCTTCGCGTACCGCGCGTCACCCGTGATGTACCACTGGAGCGCGTGCGTGTAGGCCGCGATCCCGTCCTCGCGCTCCTCCGAGCACCCCCTGTTCGGGTTGGAGGTCGGACCGCACTCCACGTTCTCCCGTGGCTTCGCGGTGTAGCTCAGCGACGCGAACCTGCTGGCGCGCATCGTGTCGTACGCCTTCTTCCAGGGCTGCGCGCCGGCCTTGACCCTGGCCTTGACCACGTCGAGCTGGGAGCTGCTGACCAGCACTCCCGGGTGCTTGAACGCCTTCGGCGCGGCGGCTTTCGGTTGCCTCCTGCTGCTGCGCTACCGCAGCCCCTACCGGGACCAGCAGCGCTGCCGTGAGCACGGCGATGAGCAGGGTTCGTCGAGCGGACATGACAACTCCTGAGTCGCGAATATCTCCCCGAGGACACCGCCGCACCGGGTCCGGCAGACATCACACGCCCCACTGCACACCGCAGGCAACAACAGTAAAGAAACCTTATGATTCGGCCATCCCGCCGACTTTCGGATTTTTCAGGGGTCCCGGATGCCGGCTGGACCCCCCAGAAAATCCGAAGGTCGGGCAGTCGGCAGGCCCTGGCGGCCTTGCGGTCGAACGTGCGGTTGAGCAGCGGCGCCAGCACGCTGCCGAACCGGGCGAGCGCCCGCGTGCCGGTGTCAGGGCAGATCAGGAACCGGCGCCGGTCGATCCCGTCGACGATGGCGCGGGCCACGTGCTCCGGCGTCAGCGGCTTGATCGTGCCGCTGATCGCGCGCGTCTCGGCCGGCTTCCACTGGTTCTCCTCGGCGAGCTGCGGAGTGTCGACGTCCGGCGGGTAGACGACGCCGACGTGCAGGCCGTGCGGTTCCAGCTCGGCGCGCAGCGACTCCATCAGCCCGCGCACCGCGAACTTCGCCGGCCCGTACGCCGAGTACCCGTAGATGCCGATGAGCCCGGCCGCCGACGACACCGCGACGACACTCCCCCGGCCGCGCTCGACCATGCCGGGCGCCACCGCACGCAACGCGTACAGCGTGCCGAAGTAGTCGACCTCGATCATCTGCCGGAACACGTCGTCGGGCAGTTCGAGGAACCGGCCAGGGCGGGCGAGGCCGGCGCAGCTGACGAGGACGTCGCACGGGCCTGCTTCGGCGCAGAGGTCGGCGATGGCGTCGGTCAGGGCAACCTGGTCGGCGACGTCGACAGCCCGCGTGTACACGGTGCCGGGGATGCTGGCGGCGGCGTCGGACAGCCGCTCCTTGCCGCGGGCGATGAGCGAGACCGTGGCGCCGCGTTCAGCCAGCAGGCGCGCGACGCCCAGACCGATGCCGCTGGATCCGCCGGTGACGATCGCATGGGCGCCACGCAGCTCGATCGGTCGTACCTGTCGCCGCACAGCGCCTCCTGTGGTTTTGCGGTTCAGGGTCGCAATTGAACCGCACACGCAGTTACCGGCGAGTAAGTTTTCCGAGAAACGCCCGACCAACCGTGATCGGGTGGGTCAGCAGTGTGGCGAGCCGGCCCTTCAACGTCAGCGGGTCGTGGGCGAGCCCGAGCTGGCGCAGGATCGTGCCGACGTCGAAGTACACGCGCTCGATGACGATGCGGTCGCCCTCGAAGAGGAACAGCGCGATCATCCGGCAGCGGAACGAGCGTCCGGTCGGCGGTATGCCGCGCAACATCCCCAGGTGTGTGCCGAGCAGGTCGAACTCGACGAGAACGCCGTCGTCCGCGTGATGCAGCGCATGTACCTCGTTGCGCTGATCCGGGAAGGCCTTGCGGGTCTCGTCGTAGTACCGCGCCACCTCCTCGATGCCGTCGTGCACCTCACCGGTGGCGACCAGCTCGTACCGGGGGTGCTCGAAGGTGGCGAGCGTCTCGTGGAACGCGTGCCGGTTCTCCGAGTCCAGGTGGTCCCGGACCACGGTCTCGCGACGCTCACGCAACGAACTACCAAGCACGGGGACCTCCGAGGATCTCCGGATCGTGACCCGGGACGACGAGCGCGTCCGGGTGGGCGGCGGTGTAGGCGGCGATCCCTTCCAGGGATTCACGGAAGTCCTGATCGTCCGCCACGATCAGGGGCAGTGTGCCGGACTCGATCACGCCCCGGTTGTACGCGGCGTCGCCGGTGAGCAGCGCCTCGCGGCCGTCGAGTCGCAGCAGGACGGACTGGTGCCCAGGCGTGTGCCCTGCCGTGGACACCAGCCGGACGGAGCCGTCGCCGAAGAGGTCGATCGTGCGGGCGAACGGCCCGTACGGCTCGGCGGCGGTGTAGTCGACGGCACGGACACGGGCAGGGTCGGGACGCAGGTGGCCGTACCCGCGGAACAGCCCACCGGCACGCCGGCCGTCGGCGTGCTCGCGGGCGTCGAGCAGGACCTGCGCCACCGGGAAGTCGGCGGCGGCGCTGGCATGGTCCCAGTGGAGGTGGGTGAGGACGATCGTGCGGATCTCGGTGGCCGCGATCCCCAGCGCGGCGAGCTGGTCGACCGCGGGCGTGCCGGGGCGGACGCCGTTGACGAGCATCGCCGGCCAGCCGAGGACGCGCCGACCCGCGTGCGCGGGAAAGCCCGTGTCGACCAGCAGGAATCCGGCGTCCGGGTGCGCGACGAGGAACGAGAGCACCGGCACGGCGACGCGACCTCCGCGACGGGTCGCGCGCAGACGGCCCAGGAACGAGCCACACCTGCCGCCGGGACGCTTCAGCATCGCGGGCGACAGCGCCACCTCGCCGACGACCATCGCTCGCAGCCGCACAGTGACGCCGGCTCGTCCGCCGCTGAGCGGGGTCTCCAGAGGTCGCACCGTTCTCCTACTATGGCTTACGCTGTAAGTTAGGCGGCTTAGGAGAACACTTACACTGTAAGTAAGTCAAGGTGAGCGGGGGCTCGATGGGCACGAAAGCGGGACTCACGACAGAGGCGGTACTCGACGCCGCCGTCGAACTGGTGGAAAAGGAGGGCATCGCGGCGCTCTCGATGCGCCGCCTCGCCACCACGCTCGGCGTCGAGGCGATGTCGCTCTACAACCACGTCAAGGACAAGGACGCCCTGCTCGACGGCATCGCCCAGACCGTCATCGCCCGGCTGGAGTATCCGGCGCTGACCGGCACCGACTGGCGCTCCGACCTGCGCGAACTCGCCCGTGCGTACCGCCGGCTCGCGCACCGGTACCCGCACACGTTCGCGGTGGCCACCAGCCGGCGCCTCACCTCGCTTGCCGGTTTGCCGCCTGTCGAGGCGGCGCTGTCGATCACGTACTCGGCGGGGTACACCGGCGCTCGCGCCGTGCGTGCGCTGCGAGCGTCGCTCGCGTACCTGACCGGGGCGCTGCTGCGCGAGGTGGGCGCCACGACAGTGCTCGGTGGCCGGCTCGTCGACGGGTACTCGGACCGGTTGGCCTCACTGCCCGAAGGTGCGTTCCCGCTCGTCCGCGAGGTCGCCGAACACCTCGACTTCTGCGATCACGACGTCGAGTTCGAGTTCGGCCTGGACCTGCTGGTCAACGCCCTGGATGTCGGCGCTCCGGACCGCGCCACGCCGGGAACCGGCGGGTCCAACCGCTAACAGAAGCCCAGCGCGCGGCGGGCGGCTCGCTCGGCGTCCTCGGCGCTGGTGACCACGGCGGCGATGTGACCGTCGGGGCGTATCACCCAGATCTCGCCATCGCGGGCGCCCAGCGCTTCGCGCAACTGGCCGGTCGAGTCGATGTCGCTGAGGTTCAGCCCTGGCGCCGGCACCCCGACGGTCACGGCGAGCAGGCCGTCGCGGACCAACTCCCGGAAGCGGCTGGCGCGAGGGTGCCGGATCGGCGCGTCCGGCACCAGCACCCCGGGCATCGGCACGGGCATCTCTCCGCGCGGCGGGCGGCCGGGGAACGAGCGGGTCGGGTCGGGCGTGGTGAGCGGCGAGTCCAGGTACCAGAAGGGCTCGGAGAACCGGCCGGAGTCGATGCCCGCCGGATCGCCGACGTCGAGCGCGCTCCGGCGGCGCGCCCACGCGTCAGGTGTCTGCGGCACGAGGAAGTCCATCGTCGCGCCGGTGACCTCCAGGTTCTCCAGCGCCGCCGCGAGCCGCTCGTCGTGGTAGGTCTCCAGCAGCGAAGCGGGCGCCCAGCCGCGCAGCACGTAGGCGAGCTTCCACGCCGCGTTCTCGGCGTCCGCGACACCGGAGTTCAGGCCGCGCGCCCCGAACGGCGCCATCACGTGCGCGGCGTCGCCGGCGAGGAGCACCCGCCCTACCTGGAAGCGGTCGGCGTGGCGTGACTGGAACCGGTACACCGACGACCAGAGGAGTTCGTACGGGATGTCGCCGACAACCTCACGGATCCGCGCGTGGACCGCGTCGCTGCCCAGGTCGGCGTCGGGCGGCACCTGCCAGTCGATGCGGTACGTCGAGTCCGGGCAGGGATGGATCAGCACCTGCCGGTCGGGGTTCCACACCGGATCGAAGTAGAACCGGCGCTCGGTCTCCCAGCCCGGCAGGTGCGCCCTGATGTCGCAGATCAGGAACCGGTCGTCGAAGCTGCGGCCCGGAAACTCCACGCCCAGTTGATGTCGCAGCCCGTCGGCCTTGGCGCCGGCGCAGACGACGGCGTAGTCGGCGTGGAAGACCCGGTCGACGCACCGGACGGCGACAGCGGCAGAAGACTGGTCGATCCGGAGAACCTCACAGCCCCACCGCACGTCGATGAGCGGCTGGGCGGCGATCGCCGCATCGAGGATCTGTTCGGTGTCCGACTGGGAGATGTTCACGAACGCGGGCAGCGGTGAGGCGCCACGGTCCACGAAGGACCAGGAGAACAGTTCGCGATCGCGGTGAAACGTGCGGGCAGTGGTCCACGTGACCCCGGCGTCGGCGACGGCACCGGCGCCCACCGCGCTCCACACGTCGAGGACGTCCCTTGCCTGGCAGATCGAACGCGAGCCGACGACCTCACGGGCGGCGCGAACGTCCAGCACGGTGACCGGGATCCCCCACCGCGCGAGCAGCAGCGCGGTCGTCTGCCCCACGGGCCCGTTGCCGACGACGACAACCTTCACTGTCGTATCGCGTCCCAGACTTCGCGGTCGCGCTCGGCCGTCCAGACGCGCGGCCAGTCGATGCCGTCGAACTCGTCCCAGAGCCGCTGGACGTTGAACGGCAGGCAGTGCTCGAAGATCGGCCAGGTGCTGTACGTCGGTGCCAGCGCGGCGTGCACCCGCCGGAACGCCTCCGGCACCGTGCCGCCCGCCGCGTGGACGGCGCCGACCTGCTCACGCATGACGACGAGGAAGTTCCGGGTCTGCGCGATCGCCGCGTCCACCGCGGCTCGGCCGTGAGCCACCGCACCACGCCCGCCGATGAGTGTCTCGGCGCCGAGCGCGTAGACGGCGTCGAGCGTGCCGGTGGCCCAGTCGGCGTGGAACGCGTCGCCCGTGTAGAGCGCGGCCTGTGCCTCCACGAGATCGCCTGCGAAGAGGATCCGCTGGTCGGGCAGCCAGGCGACGATGTCGCCCGCGGTGTGGCCGCGTCCGCAGTACTGGAGGACGAGGTCGCCCCGGTCGCCGCCGAGCGGGATCGTGAGCCGGTCGCTGAACGTGATCGTGGGCCAGGTGAGGCCGGGGATCGAGTCCGGCTCGCGGAACAGCCTGGGCATGCGGCCGTACTCGCTGGCCCAGTCCTGGAGGCCCCGTTCGGCGATCAGCGCCCGCGTCTGCTCGTGCGCGACGATCGCCCCGGCGTCGAACGCGCTCGCGCCGAGTACGCGCACCGCGTGGTAGTGCGACAGGACAAGGTACTTCACGGGCTTGTCGGTGTGCTCGCGGAGCTTCGCCAGCCAGTCGCGCGCGGCGACCGGCGTGGCACGAGCCTCGACGCAGACCAGGAAGTCCTCGCCCTCGATGGCGCCGACGTTCGGATCGCCCTCGGCCGTGAGCGCGTAGACACCGTCCCCGACCATCTCGAACGTCTCGACCTTCGCTCCAAGGTCGGCCGATGAGGCGAACGGTTTAGTGGCCATGCACGTTGGCCGCGACACGACGCAGGAGGTGGAGCAGCGTCGCCCGCTCGTCGGGAGTGAGGCCGCCGGTGAGGAGGGCGTCGACTTCGGCGATGAGCGCACCGATCCGCGGCCGCAGCGCGTCGCCCTGCGGCGTCGTCGAGACGAGAACCGCCCGCTTGTCGCCTTCCGCACGGCACCGGCTGACGAACCCGGCACGCTCCAGCCGGGTGAGCGTCTTCGACACCGTGGACGTGTCGATCTCCAGCGCGGCGGCCAGGTCGGCCTGCGTCCGGGGGCCGCGCTGCCAGAGCACGGTAAGCACCTGCTCCTGGCCGGGATGCAGGCCCGCGTCCTCCAGGGCACGGCGTAGGAGCGTGCGCTGCAACCGGGCGAGATGCTGCAGGTGGCAGCCCAGGGTGTCCGATTCGCCCGCTGGGCAGGCGGAATCGACTATGACGTGCATCACGTCCATGCCGCCCCTTTCCCGGAATGTCCTTGGCTGGCCATTAGTTGGCTGACCAATGAATGGTCTCCACCGCCCGGAACCACCTGCATCTAGGAGCATAGGCATGCCCACCCTCTTCGACCCGGTGAACGTTGGCCTCTACCCGCTACCCAATCGGGTGGTGATGGCGCCCATGACCCGCAACCGGGCCACCGCCGATGGCGTGCTCACCGCGCTCAACGCCGAGTACTACCGGCAGCGGGCGTCGGCCGGCCTCATCGTTACCGAGGGCACCCAGCCCAGCGCCGTCGGCCAGGGCTACCTCTCCACTCCTGGCCTGCACACGGACGAGCAGGAGGCCGGCTGGCGGACCGTCGCCGACGCTGTCCACTCAGCCGGCGGGCGTATCTTCACCCAGCTCATGCACGCCGGCCGCATCGGCCATCCGGACCTGCTGCCGGACGGGCTCCACCCGGTGGCGCCGTCCGCCATCGCGGCCGCCGGGCAGGCGTTCACCGCGAAGGGCCCGCGCGACTACCTGACGCCGCGCGCGCTGGAGACCCACGAGGTCGCAGCGACCATCACCGACTTCGCCGATGCCGCCCGCCGTGCCGTCGCCGCTGGTCTGGACGGGGTCGAGCTGCACGGCGCGAACGGGTACCTGATCCAGCAGTTCCTCGCCGGCAGCACCAACCGCCGCACCGACGGCTACGGCGGTTCCGTCACAGGCCGGATCCGGTTCGCGGTCGAGGTGACCGAGGCGGTGGCGCAGGCGGTCGGGCCGGACCGGGTCGGGCTGCGGATCTCCCCCGGCGGCGTCTACAACGACATCGCCGAGGACGACACCCAGGAGCTCTACACCGCGCTCGTCGAGGCGATCGCCCCGCTGGACCTCGCGTACCTGCACGTCGTGGAGGCGGCCGACGCGGCGGTGAACGAGAAGATCCGGGCCACGTTCCCGGGCGCGCTGATCGTGAACCGCCCCGGTACCGGCGCAGGGGCTGACACCCGGCAGGAGCTTCTCGACCGGGGCGCCGACCTGGTGAGCTTCGGCCGCGGCTTCATCTCCAACCCCGACCTGGTGGAGCGGTTCCGCACGGGCGCCGCGCTCGCGACGCCGGACGAGTCGACGTTCTACGGCGGCGACCACCGCGGCTACACGGACTACCCGACGCTCTGACGCCAGCTGTTGTGGTCGCACTTTTCCGGCCTACGGCCCGGAAAAGTGCGACCACATCACCTCTGCGTGCGGCCGGGCCAGTCGCCACCGAGCGCCGTCGACAGCACTTCGTCACTCTCCGTCGGCTGGGCGCCCACATCGCTGCGGATCGCCGTCGGCCCGGCGACCACCGTGTTGGACAGCCGACCCAGCCCGTCCGCCTCGACCTCGACCACGTCGCCGGGCTGCACCGGCCGCGAGTTCGCCGGGGTGCCGGAGAGCAGCACATCGCCCGGGTACAGCGTGATCGTGCGGGCGATGTCGGCCACGAGGTAGTGCATGTCCCAGGTCATCTCGGCGGTGTTGCCGTCCTGCACGAGTTCGCCGTTGACGTACGTCCGGAGCCAACGATTGTGGAAGTCCCACCTCTCCACGACTCCTGGACCCAGCGGGCACAGCGTGTCGGAGCCCTTGACGCGCAGCATCGAGCCGGCGTCGGTGTCGCGGAAGTCGTGCAGGCCGAAGTCGTTGGCGAGCGTGTAGCCGCGGATGTGTTCACCGGCCTGGCCCGGCGCGATGTTCCGGCACGTCCGTCCGATCACGATCGCGATCTCGCCCTCGTAGTTGAGCCACTTGCAGCCCTCGGGCCGCACGATGTGTCCCTTGTGGGCGTTGAGCGCCGAGGTCGGCTTGTGGAAGTACGTCGGGGCGGGCGGCAGGCTCACCCCGAACTCGCGTACCCGGCTCACGTGGTTGAGGTGAACGGCGACAATCTTGCTCGGTACGACCGGAGAAAGGTGAACGGCCTCGTCGGCGGCCACCCGGCGACCGTCGCCGGCCACCAGTTCGTCGCCGTCTTTCAGCACGTCGAGAACGGCGCCGTCGAACAGGATCCGCCGGTACTCGGTTACTGCCATCCCAGCTCCGGGCGCTCGAACCAGATGTGCACCTGCCCGGTGCCGACCGCGTTCTCGTACTCGCTGTAAAGCCGGCCCGGAGCCGTGCACTCCCGCTCTCCCATGGCGCCGATCATCATGAGGTAGTGCCCGAACCGCGCCTCGGGCTTGAAGCGGTGGAAGTCGTCCATCGTGTCGAGCACGCGGGCGTGGTCACCGGTGCGGAGCCAGTCGATGCGGTCGAGGTCGGCGTCGCGGGCGCCCGCGGTGAACACGTGCGACGGGTCGCTCGCCTCGTGGTCGCGGATCTCACGCAGCGGCCAGAACGTGTGCGACATCGCCCCGGACGCGATGAGCAGCACGTCACGGTCGAGCTCGGCGATGGCGTCGCCGAGGGCGCGGCCGGCGCGGAGGTAGTCCTCGGTGTCCGCCGTCTGGCAGACGCCCATCGACAACCACGGCACCTCGGGCACTCCCAGGTACCGCCAGAGGTTGAGGGTGGCGTAGTGCATCGGCAGGTACGGGTCGTCGACGGCCGTGATCCACGTGCCGCGCTTCCCGGCGTGGGATGCGACCGCCCTGGCCAGGTCGGGGTCGCCCGGGAAGTCGTACGGGATCCGCGACATGCCGCGCGGCAGCTCGTCGGACGTGTAGAGCCCGGCCCGCTGCGCGTGGGACGTGATAACGAACTCGACCGTGGTGGCCCAGTGCGAGTCGAGCACGACGACGGCGTCGTACTCCAGCACGTCGAAGATCTCGCGCCGCAGCCGCTCCAACCCCGTAACCAGGGAGATCTCCTGCCCGTCGTTGATCGCCCGGCGCTCGTCGGCCGGCAGCATGATCGTCGGGACGTGCGACAGCAGGCCGGCGCCCACGACCTCACCCACGGTCGGACCACCCGTCCGGCGCGAACACGCTGTTCTTGACGTCGCAGTAGAAGTCGAAGCTCCAGGTGCCGCCCTCGCGGCCGATACCCGACTCCCGCGAACCGCCGAAGGGCGCGCGCAGGTCGCGGACGAAGAAGCAGTTCACCCACACCGTGCCCGCGACGAGCCGGCCGCTGACCCGCTCGGCGCGCACCCGGTCGCCGGTGAAGACGGTGGCGGCAAGGCCGTATCTCGTGTTGTTCGCCAGCTCGACGGCCTCGTCCTCCGTATCGAACGTCTCCAGGGTCAGCACGGGACCGAACACCTCCTCGGTGAGGATCTCGCTGCCGGACCTGGCCCCCGTGAGCAGGGTCGGCTGGTAGTAGAGCCCACCGGCCGCGGCGCCACCGAGGACCGGTTCGGCGCCGTCCCGGATCGCACGCCGCACGAAGCCGTCGATCCGCGCCAGGTGGTCGGCGTGGATCTGAGGCCCGATGTCGGTGGTCTCGTCGCGCGGATCGCCCTGGCGAAGCCGGCGGGCCTTGGTGAGGAACCGCTCAGTGAACTCGTCCACGATGGACCTCTCGACGAGCAGCCGCGTGCCGGCGAGGCATACCTGGCCGGCGTTGTCGTACTGCTCGACCGCGTTCGCCACGGCGAGATCGAGGTCGGCGTCGGCGAACACCAGCAGCGGCGACTTGCCACCCAGCTCCAGCGACAGCGGTGTCAGGTTCGGCGCCGCGGCGGCGGCGATACGGCGGGCGGTGCGCACCGAGCCGGTGAAGCTGATCCGGGCGACGTCCCGGTGGGCGACCAGCGCGGCGCCCGCCTCAGGCCCGTACCCCTGGACGACGTTGAGCACACCGTCCGGCAGCCCCGCCTCGGCCGCGATGTCTGCGAGCAGCGACGCGGTCAGCGGCGACCACTCGGCCGGCTTCAGCACCACCGTGTCGCCCGCGGCGAGCGCCGGTGCGACCTTCCACGTGGCGAGCATCAGCGGCGCGTTCCACGGCGTGATCAGCGCGCACACGCCGGCCGGGTCCCAGCTGACGTGGTTGCGATGGCCGCGCGTGTCGAAGTCGGGGTGGCCCAGGCCGAGGAGGTGGTCGGCGAAGAAGCGGAAGTTGTGCGCCACGCGCGGGATCACGCCACGGCGGTGCGAGCGGAGCAACGCGCCGTTGTCGGCCGTCTCGACCTGCGCCAACTCTTCGAGTCGCTTCTCGACGCCGTCCGCGATGGCGTGCAGCAGCGCGGCCCGTTCCTCCCGGCTGGTCTTCGCCCAGTTCGGGAACGCCTTACGGGCGGCCGTTACCGCGAGATCGACTTCGCGGGCGCCACCGCGCGCGATCTCGGCCAGCAGCGCGCCGTCGATCGGCGAGTGATCCGCGAAGGTGGTGTCGGATCCGTGGCGCTCTCCGCCGATCCAATGTCCGGTATGGACAGTCAAGGTCATGCCCACCTCCCCGGCATCGTTTGGGTCCGAACGTATTGGCTGGAGTACGGGCCGTCAAGGGGGTGCTTGCGGGTCAACCCACGTAGCCCCAGCGTGAACTGTCGGGGAAATGGCTGCATCGGCCGTCCAGTTTGGGCGCCACTTCCGGAACAGTCCGGTTCAGGTGGGCGCGTGCGGCGGCGGTCCGGCGGTGGTACGGCGGGGGTTGGCTGACGAGCGTGCCGGCCAGCCTCCTGCTTCTCGCCAGCCAGCCGGTCGTAACGAACAAAGGGTTTCAAGCTTACGAGCGAGACGGCATCCCCAATCCCGCCGTTACCGCGCCAACCTTCTTAGACGCGGCGCTAGCTCGCTTCGGCTCGGTACTCCGCCTGGCGGGCGCCGCTCGACTCCTCCAGGTGGGTGAGGATGTGCCGCAGGCCGGCGGCCAGCTCGGCTGCCTTGCCGTCGGGCAGGCCTCCGAGGACGAACGTCTCCTCGCCGTTGAAAGCGGGGAAGAGCCGCTCCATCAGGTCCTGCCCTGCGGTCGTGAGCCGCAGGAGCACGAGCCGCCCGTCGCTCGGGTGCGTGGAGCGTTCGACCAGGCCACGCGCCTCCAGGGTCTTCACGACGCCCGTCAGCGTGCCCTTCGAGATGCCCGCCTCCTCGGCGGCATGCCGGGTCTCGGGCTCGACCCAGATCCAGATGACCCAGAGCACGACGAAGCCGGTCCAGGTGAGGTCGGAGCGGCGCAGCACGGTCTGCTCGACGTGGTTGCGGATAGCCCCGGCGGCCCGGTGCAGGTTGGATACGACGGCCATCGCCTTGAAGTCGAGCGGGAGCCCCCCGAGGCGCTCGGTGACGGCCTTCTCGGTCTCGACGAGAGTGTGATGTCCTGTCATGCGGTGCTCCTCGTCGAAGACGGCATTCCGGCCAGTTCCAGCGTAGGCGCGAGGACGGTGCCGCCGTCCCACATCACGCCGACCTGTCGGTGATAGGCCCCGAGGATCTCCCCGACCTCCAGCCGGGCCAGCTCCTCGGTGGGCGCGTCGAACAGTTCCAGGGAAGCGTCGCCGCGCCACACCGGCCCTGCCTCGACCCTCGCCGCGCCGGAGCAGACAAGCTCGTGCAGCGCGTCCGGACGGCCGGTCTCGATCGACGGCACCACCCGGTGATGGGCCATCGGGTGCGCGTTGACGAAGCCGCCGGACTCGGACTCCTCCCGCAGCGTCACGACGGCCTGCGCGAGGCGCCGGTCGGCGGCGGCCAGCGTGGCGCCGAACCTGGCGCCGGACGCCAGTCGCGGTGCCGGCCCGAACGGGTGCGGGCGGGTGAGGTGGATCGAGCCGAGCTTCTTCGGGTACCCCTGGTGCAGGCCGCGCGCGATCGCGAAGTCCTTGTCGACCCAGATGTAGACGCACCGCGAGTAGATTCGCCCCTCGAACACGCAGCGGACGACGACGAACGCCTCCCTGTACTGCGCGCGTACCGGGTCGAGCAGCTCCTCGCCGCCCGTGGAGCACGACTGCCAGTCCGCCCAGATCAGCGCCACCGCACCGGGGTCGTCAGGCGCTGGCGACAGCGGCGGCGGGAGCAGTTCGGCGACGCGGGCCGGGTCGGTGCGGTACTCGACGGTGAGCAGGTCGCCGGAGTAGAACCAGGGCGGCGGCGGGATCAGCGACGCCGTGCCGGTCGCGGTACGCGGGTAGAAGAAGCCTCGCATCGCGGCCTCCAGTGCCTTGTGGGGTCGGCGACCACCACCCTACGGTTTGGGTCCGAACGACTCAATGGAGGAGTCCGTGACAACCACCGATGTCGTCCGCGTCCTCTACCCCGATCTCGTCGGCATCGACCGGTCGCGGGACGTGCTGGCAGGCGAGCTGGAGTCCGGGCACGGCCTGGCGTTCTGCCGGGCGGTCTACCACACGACGCCGCGCGGTGACGTGGTCGAAGTCCCCGGCGGGCTGGACGCCGGCCTGCCCGACATCACGATCCACCCCGCCCGCGACACCCTGCGGCCCCTGCCGTGGGAGCCGGGCGTCGCCTGGTGCCTCGGCGACGCGCGCGAGGCGGACGGTTCGCCGTGCCCCGAGGATCCGCGCAACCTCGTGCGCCGCGCCGCGGATCGGTTCGCGAGCCTCGGCCTCTCACCCGTCGTCGGCCCCGAGCTGGAGTACTTCCTGCTGGTACCGGCCGGCTCCGGCTGGGCCCGGTACGCCGACGCGCCGGGGAACGTCTACACCGCCGGCCTGCGTGGCGACCCCGACGGGCACCTGCTGGCCAGCCTGCGCTCCCTGCGTGACCTGGGTCTCGACGTCACGGCGGCTAACCACGAGTTCAGCGGCGGTCAGTTCGAGATCAACCTGCGCCACGGTCCCGCGCTCGACGCCGCCGACCGGGCGTTCCTGTTGAAGGCGGCCGTGAAGGAGCTGGCACGGCGCGACGGCCGGCGGGCGACGTTCATGGCCAAGCCGTTCAACGACGAGGGCGGGTCAGGGTTCCACATTCATCTGTCCTGTATGGACTCTTCGGGTCAGAACGTCTTCGACGACGGCGCTGGACCGCACGGCCTGTCCTCCGCTGCCCTGAGTGCCATCGCCGGCATCCTCGCCCACGCGCCGGCCCTCGCCGCCCTGCTCAACCCGACGATCAACTCCTACAAGCGGTTCGGGCCGGACACCCTCGCGCCGTGGCTGATCGACTGGGGACTCGACAACCGGAGCGCGATGCTGCGGATCCCGCACGACCGCGGCGCCGGCACCCGGTTGGAGACCCGGCTCGGCGACGCGTCCGCCAACCCGTACGTCGGCATCGCCGGCCTGCTCGCCGCCGCCTACCTCGGCATCCGCGACCAGCTCGAACCGCCCGCACCGCTCCAGGGCTACGGATACGACCCGGCACGCGCGAGCCACCTGCCGCAGCGGCTCCCGGATGCGCTCGACGCGCTCGCCTCCGACGACGCGCTCGGCGACGTCCTCGGCAAGGGTTTCGTGGACGCGTTCCTCGCGTACAAGCGGGACGAGGTGGCGCGCTTCGAGCGGCACGTCACCGACTGGGAGTTCGGCGAGTATGCGTACCACCTGTGACCTCGCGGATCTCGACAACTTCGTCGACGGCGAGACGCCGTGGCGGATGTTCGCGTGGTTGCGGGAGCACGCGCCGGTCTCCTGGCAGCCCGAGGAGGACGGCAGCGGATTCTGGGCGGTGACCAGGCACGCCGACGTGGTGCGCGTATTGCGCGACGAGGCGACGTTCAGCAGCGCGTCCGGTGCGGCGCTCGAAGAGCTGGACGCCGACCAGTTGGAGATCCGCCGCTCGATGCTGGAGACCGACGGCCCGCGCCACCGTGAGCTTCGCGGCCTGCTCCACCGCGACTTCGCGCCGCGCGCTCTGGCAATCTACTCCGACTTCCTGCGCGGACTGGCCCGGTCTACAGTGGACAGAGCCGTCTCCTTGCGAGAGTTCGACCTGGTGCGGGAGGTCAGCGCCGAACTGCCGATCCGGGTGCTCGCCCGGATGCTCGACGCGCCGGACGCCGACACCGACCAGCTCGTCGCGTGGGGCAACCGGATGATCGGCAACACCGATCCCGAGTACGCCGACGTGCTGCTCGGCAGCGCGGAGAGCGAGCGGTACCGGGACGTGCCGTTCCGCAGCCCGGCGGCGCTAGAGGTGTTCAGCTACGGGCGGGCGATCGCGGAGCAGCGACGCTCGGCGCCCGGCCACGACCTCGTGACCAAGCTGGTCGACCTGGACGACCGCGACTTCCGCAACTACTTCCTGCTGCTCGTAGTGGCCGGCAACGAGACCACCCGGCACGCGATCACACACGGCGTGAAGGCGCTGGCCGAGCGCCCGGCGGTGCTGGCAGCGCTCCGGGCCGACCCCGAGCTGATCCCGGCGGCGGTCGAGGAGATGCTGCGGTGGGGGTCGCCGGTGTACCACTTCCGCCGCACCGCCACGCGCGACGTCGAGCTGCACGACCAGCGGATCCGCACCGGCGACAAGGTGGTCGTCTGGCTCGCGTCCGCGAACCGGGACGCCGCGGTGTTCACGGATCCGGACCACTTCCAGCCGACCCGTGCGCCCAACGACCACCTCACGTTCGGCGGAGGCGGCCCGCACTACTGCCTCGGCGCCGCACTGGCGCGCATGGAGTTGCGGATCCTCTTCGACGAGCTGCTGCCGCGGGTGGCGTCGATCGAGGCGACGGGGCCGGCGCGGTGGATCCGGTCGAACTTCGTCCACGGGATCAAGGAGTACCCGGTCTTGCTTGAGGCACCAGCTTGAGGCTTGCTTAAGCACGAACGATCGTGCTAAAACTTCCTTCATGGGTAAGGGAGAGGCCACCCGCGTGGCCGTCCTGAGCGAAGCCACCCGCCTGGCCAGCCAGGTCGGGCTCGGCGGCCTGACCATCGGCTCCCTCGCCACCCAGACCGGGCTCTCCAAGAGCGGTCTCTTCGCGCACTTCCAGGCGAAGGAGTCACTGCAGGTCCAGGTGCTGGAGCACGCGGCAGCGCAGTTCCGCGACTATGTGGTCGCCCCTGCGCTGAAGGTCCCGCGTGGCGAACCGAGGCTGCGGGCACTGTTCGACCAGTGGCTCAGTTGGATCAGCGACGGCCTTCCCGGTGGCTGCCTCTTCATCTCCGCCAGCAACGAGTTCGACGACCAACCCGGCCCGGTCCGTGACGTGCTGTTCGCCAACCAGCGCGACTGGATGGAGGCCCTCCGGCGCGTGGTCGGCGGCGCCGTGACCGAGGGGCACCTCGCCGCCGACACCGACACCGGCCAGTTCGCCCAGGATCTGTACGGCATCGCGCTCGCGTACAGCCTGACCCGCCGGCTGCTCCGCGACCCCGATTCCGAGGCCCGCGCGCGGCGCGCGTTCGAGACGCTGCTGCGGGCGGCCCGCTAACCGTTCCGTGTGACAAGGAGATCACCATGTCCGGCGCTCAGAAAAGCACGATCGTTCGTACGTTTGGGTTCCTGGAGAAGTGGGCGCCAGGGATCGGCGCGCGATGGGCCGAGCGGCTGTGGTTCTCGGTACCGCGCCGCCCCACGCCATCCCGCGCGACCGGAACCACTGCCACCCGAACCGAACTTGCGGGACAATTCGGGGCATCCGTGCCCGGTTTAGGCACGGCTTCCCCGAAAGTCCGGTCCGGGGCGGGCCTTCACCCTCGGCGGGATCCGCGGCGAGAGCTGGGGCGACGGCCCGGTCGTGTACCTGATGCACGGCTGGGGCGGGCAGCGAAGCGACCTCGACGCGCTCGTGGAGCCGCTCGTCGCCGTCGGCCATCGGGTGGTGTCGTTCGACGCGCCGAGCCACGGCGACTCCGCTCCCGGACCTGCGGGCCGGGGCCAGAGCACGATCCTGGAGTTCGCCGCCGCACTGCGCGCGGTCGTTACCGCCGAAGGTCCGGCGCACGCCGTCGTGGCGCACTCGCTCGGCAGCGTCGCCACCGTGTTCGCACTCGCCGACGGACTCGTCACCGACCGGCTCGTGTTCGTCGCACCGATGAGCGACGCGTCGTCGTACACCCACGAGTTCGCGCGGCGCCTCGGTTTCGGCGAGCGGATCCGTACCCGCATGGTCGCCCGGATCGAGCAGCGGTTCGAGCGGCCGATGTCGCACTTCAGCGTCGCCGGCCGGCTCCGCGACCTTGCCGCACCGCCGTCGCTGCTCATCGCCCACGACCAGGACGACCGGGAGACGCCATGGAGCGGCAGCGCCGCGATGGCCGAACTCTGGCCCGAGGCGTCGCTTCTCACGACCAGCGGGCTCGGGCACCGGCGGATCCTGCGCGACCCGACCGTGATCGACGAGGTCACCGGGTTCGTCACGCTGGCACCGCTGTACCCCCGTTGAGTGGTGGAGTTTCGAGGTTCCCGGCGCCCGCCGACCCTCGAACTCCACAACTCAACACGTGAGTTTCGGATTCTTGGGGGTCGGCGGAGCCGGGAACCCCCAAGAATCCGAAACTCGGCGGCAGCGCCACCCGCGCGGCGCGTTCGCCCGCGCGGCGCGTTCGCCCGCGGCGAAAGTTGGCCGGCCAAGGAATCTTCGGGCGCGCTAGAACATTGAGCCCCTTGGACTCAACTTTAGCGCGAGGTGACTTTGATGCCGACAACCGTGACACTCCCTGTTCTTCCTCTGACCGACGCCGTCGTCCTGCCGGGGATGGTCGTCCCGATCGAGCTCGACCGTGAGGCGCAGGCCAGCGTCGACGCCGCGAACACCGGATCCGGCGAGCTGCTCCTGGTCCCCCGCCTCGACGGCAAGTACGGCGAGGTCGGCACGCTGGCCACGATCGAGCAGGTCGGCCGGCTCCCCAGCGGCGAGCGCGCGGCCGTCGTCCGCGGCGTCTCCCGCGCCAAGATCGGCCACGGCGTGAACGGCCCTGGCGCGGCGCTCTGGGTCGAGGCGACAGCCCTCGAAGACGACGCGTCCGACCAGCGCGTGCCCGAGCTGGCGCGTGTGTACAAGGCTCTGGTCCTGGAGATCCTGCAGCACCGCGGCGCCTGGCAGGTGACCGATGTCGTGCAGCGGATCAACGACCCCGGCGAGCTGGCCGACACCGCCGGCTACGCCCCGTACCTCGACCTCTCCCAGAAGGCCGAATTGCTGGCCACGGTGGACGTCGCCGCACGCCTGGACCAGCTCATCGAGTGGGGCCGGGCGCACCTCGCCGAACTCCAGGTCACCGAGAAGATCCGCGACGACGTCCGCGAGGGCATGGAGAAGACCCAGCGCGAGTTCGTCCTGCGCCAGCAGCTCGCGGCGATCCGCAAGGAGTTGGGCGACGACGAGGCCGAGGGCACCGACGACTACCGCGCTCGCGTGGAGGCCGCCGATCTGCCCGAGGACGTGCGCGCGGCCGCGCTGCGCGAGGTCGCCAAGCTGGAGCGGGCGAGCGACCAGTCGCCGGAGGTGTCCTGGATCCGGACCTGGCTCGACACGGTGCTCGAACTGCCGTGGAGCACCAGGACCGACGACAACGCCGACGTCACCGGCGCCCGGGCCGTGCTCGACGCCGACCACGCCGGCCTGGACGACGTGAAGGACCGGATCGTGGAGTATCTGGCGGTCCGCGCCCGGCGCGCCGCCCGCGGCCTGGACGTCGTGGGTGGACGAGGCAGCGGCGCGGTGCTGGCGCTGGTCGGTCCTCCCGGGGTCGGCAAGACTTCGCTCGGCGAGTCCGTGGCGCGGGCGCTCGGGCGGAAGTTCGTGCGGGTCGCGCTGGGCGGCGTGCGCGACGAGGCCGAGATCCGCGGTCACCGCCGTACGTACGTCGGCGCCCAGCCGGGCCGGCTCGTGCGGGCGATCCGCGAGGCCGGGTCGATGAACCCGGTCGTCCTGCTGGACGAGGTCGACAAGGTCGGCGCCGACTACCGCGGCGACCCGGCCGCGGCGCTGCTCGAGGTGCTCGACCCCGCGCAGAACCACACGTTCCGCGACCACTACCTGGAGGTCGAGCTGGACCTCTCGGACGTGCTGTTCCTCGCCACCGCGAACGTCGCCGAGACGATCCCGGACGCGCTGCTCGACCGCATGGAGGTCGTCCGGCTCGACGGCTACACCGAGGACGAGAAGGTAACCATCGCCCGCGATCACCTACTGGCGCGGCAGCGGACCCTGGCCGGGCTCGACGCCGACGAGGTGACGATCACCGACGACGCGCTGCGCTCGGTCGCGGCCGAGCACACCCGCGAGGCCGGCGTCCGGCAGCTGGAACGCGCTCTCGCCCGGATCCTGCGCAAGGTGGCGACCCGGCTCGCGTCCGAGCCGGGGCCGATCACGGTCGACTCCGATGGGCTGAGGACCTACCTCGGCCGGCCCCGCTTCACCCCCGAGTCGGCCGAGCGCACCGCCGCACCGGGCGTGGCCACCGGACTGGCGGTCACCGGCGCGGGCGGCGACGTCCTGTTCATCGAGGCGACGGCGATGCCCGGCGAGGCGGGGTTGACCCTCACCGGCCAGCTCGGCGACGTGATGAAGGAGTCGGCACAGATCGCGGCGTCGTACCTGCGCGCGAACGGCGAACGGCTCGGCATCGACGCTCACGGGCTCGGCGAGAACCGGATCCACGTGCACGTTCCGGCCGGGGCCGTCCCGAAGGATGGACCGTCGGCGGGCATCACGATGGTGACGGCGCTCGCGTCGCTGCTGTCGGGGCGTCCAGTGCGGGCCGAGGTCGGGATGACCGGCGAGGTGTCGCTCACCGGGCGGGTCCTTCCGATCGGCGGCGTCAAGCAGAAGCTGCTGGCCGCCCACCGCGCCGGCCTCACCGAGGTGTTCCTGCCTGCGCGCAACGGCCCCGACCTGGACGACGTGCCCGCGTCGATCCGCGACCAGCTGACCGTGCACCTCGTGGACGACGTCGCTGACGTGGTCGCCGCGGCACTCGCCCCGGCCGCGGCGGCGACCCAGGCCGCCGCCTAGACCCAGGCCGCTAGACCCGTGAATGCTCCCGCCAGTGCACACACCGTGGCGGGAGCATTCAGGGGCGTGCGCAGCACTACCGTGGGTGACCAGTTCGTCGCGCATGCGGGCTCTAGCGCCTTGCCACGAGTGCGGTAAGCTCTCGCCTGTTCACCGGCTCTCTGCTGCCCCCCAGGCACGGTCGGTGATCACCGCCAGCCCGCCCACGCGTGGGCGGGACCGGGTCCGATTACCCCGGGTGAGCAGGGCGTCCTTCCCGCCCAGCCGCCCGTCGCCAGCCCGGTCGGCGGTCGACGGGAAGAGGGACTCACGAACCGTGACATTCGCCGGCTCCGCGCGGATGCGGATCGCACTCCTGCTCTCTGTCGCTGTCACTGTCGCAGTCGCCGTGATCAGCGTCCCCGTGCCCGCACAGGCCGCGCCGGGCGACCCCGGTGACGAGGGCGGCACGCCGTCGCTGCGGCAGGCGCTGGAGAACGCGGCCAAGGGCTACAACGACGCGAAGGCCAAGCTCGCCAACTCCGTGAAGCGCCAGGCCCAGATCGGCCGGGAGCAGAAGATCACTGAGGCGAAGGTGCTCGTCCTGAGCAAGGACGTGCAGATTCTCGCCAACACCGCCTACAAGGGCGGCCGGCTGAACATGCTGAGCGCCGCGCTGGACAGCGGCTCGATGCCGGCGTTCCTCGACAAGTCCGAGATGCTCGGCCGGCTCTCCTGGAAGAACAACCAGCGGATCACCGCGCTGGCCGCCGCCCGCGAGGACCTGGAACGCCAGAAGGTCACGCTGGCCCGCGAGATCAAGGTCCAGCAGGTGCAGGAGAAGGCGATGGCCAAGCGGAAGGCCGATGCCGAGAAGGCTCTCGCGGCCGTCGGTGGCGGCGCTGCCGGCGGGTTCTCCGCCAACTCGGCAGCGGCCCAGCCGGCCCCGCGCAACAGCGACGGATCCTGGCCGGACGAGAGCTGCTCGGTCAACGACCCCACCACCGACGGCTGCCTCACCCCGCGCACGAACCACGCGCTCAAGGAGGCCCGGCTCGCCGGCTTCACCCATTACACGGCGTGCTTCCGCAACGCCTCGTCCGGCGAGCACGGCAAGGGGCGCGCCTGCGACCTCGCCGCTGCGTCCGACGGCTTCGAGGACGTCGCCGCGACCGGCGATGACAAGGCCTACGGCAACCGGCTCGCGGCCTGGTGCATCAACAACGCCGACCGCCTTGGCGTGATGTACGTCATCTGGTACCGGCAGATCTGGATGCCTTCGACCGGATGGCGCTCCTACGACGGCGGCGGCAGCCCGTCATCGGCACACACCAATCACGTGCACCTGTCGATGCTGTAGCGACACACGGACAGCGCGAGGCCCCCGTCCCCACCCCTAGGAACGGGGGCCTCGCCTCCCTCCGAGCGGTCAGCCGTTCACTGCTGCCGGCCGGTGGGGGACCACCTCGACACGGTCGGAGTCGTCGAGGCGGTAGCCGATTCCTCGGACCGTCGTGATCGTCGGCCCAATGTCCTCCAACTTGCTGCGCAGCCGGCGAACGTGCACGTCGACGGTGCGTTCCCCGCTGATGATGCTGTGGCCCCACACCCACCGGAGCAACTGCGGCCGGGTGAACACCCGCCCGGTGCGGGTGGCGAAGAACAGCAGCAGGTCGTACTCGCGCCGCGTCAGCGTCATCGGCTCGCCGGACAGCAGTGCCTCCCGGCGTTCGGTGAGGATCCGCAGCGAGGCCGCCTTCTCCTCGACCGCGTGCAGAGGCACGGGCCGGCGGGTGAGCGGCTTGTTCCGGTCGACGAGAAGCGCGACGGTGGTCGAGATTTCCGCGCCGCTCGTGGCCGCTGACGCGGCGCCGTGCAGCCTGTCGGCCAGGCTGGCGGCGCTGTCGATGGTCTCGCTCGCCGGCAACGTGACCTGCACCGTCACGGTGACAGCAGGCGACCCCGGATCCGGCACGGCCGGCCGTTCGCCCTCGCGCTGATGCGGCGGAAGTAGGACGGGACTGGCGTGGAGCACAGTGGTCGACGACATGGGTACCTCCTGGGACGGCCGATCCGGGCATGGACGCCCGACGGCGCAGCGGTGGGTGAGCTGGCGAGGAGGCGGGGCTGCGCGACGCCTGCGGACGCCCTCGTGAGGCGATCGGCGCGGCAGCGGGTATGCCGTCAGCTGCGGCGCGCGCAACCCGACGGACAGCTGCCGTCGAACAGGTTCAGGCGGCGCGACACCCAGAGCGGGTCGAGGGCCACAGGACTCATGTGTCTGAGTAAAGCCGATTAATCAGACTGATTCAATAGGAATACTCAGAGCAGCCTCCTCGGGACGCTCCGGAGTGAGATTTACCACAGGAGCGCCGGCAGCGGTTTGCCGAACCGGACTATCCGGACACGCCTACCTTAACCGGGCGCCTGATACCACCAAGACCCGTTTTGCCCCGGCGCCGCGTGGTCGGGGTACGCGGCCAGGCGCGAGGCAGCGGCCCACCCGCTGCCCGCGCCTCTTCCTGGTGATCAGCCGAGCACGGTGACGCGCGCGGCGTCGTCCAGGCGGTAGCCGATGCCGCGCACGGTGGTGATGATCGGGCCGAGCTGGCGCAGCTTGCGCCGCAGCCGGCGGACGTGCACGTCGACGGTGCGCTCGCCGCTGATGATGTCGTGCCCCCACACCCACTTCAGCAGCTGGGGACGGGTGAACACGCGCCCGGGATGGCCGACGAGAAACACGAGCAGGTCGTACTCGCGGCGGGTCAGCCGGAGCGGTACGCCGGAGACGCGGACGTCGCGCCGGCCGGTGTCGATGCAGAGTGGCTCGGTCGTCGAGCACGTGGGTCCCAGTTCGGCGACCAAGGGCGCGGGTGCCGCCCCCGTCACCGCCTCGGCTGGGCCGGTTCGATCGACCAGTACGGCGACGGTCGTCGACACGTCCGCGGTGGGCGTCGTGTCGCTGGTGGCGACCGAGGTGAGCGTGTGTAGGTGTTCCGCCAGCCGGGCCGCGGTCGTCATGGCGCCGTCCCCGCCGGGCAGGGTGACCTGCACGGTCACCGTGACCGGCGGCGTCGACGTGGGCAACTCAGGGATGCGGCCTGCAGCGGGGTTTGCGGTCGGCGGTGCGGTCGGAGCCCCTAACGACCGCTGATCATGGACATCCTCGGCGGGTTGTGTCGCTACCGGCATGTCTTTCGTCCTCCGCATGTACATAGCACGAGTCAGGTTCCCCCGAGAGCGGCTGCCAATTCGGAGGGTTATCGAACAATAGCGTTCGGTGATAACCGTCCCAGAATCTGGTGCCCCCCGTGGGCCGCTCCCCCAACTCTGTCACAGATGATGACAAGCTACGCACAGTGGGTATACGGCGTTCACATTAAATTTGGGTCACTCAGGAAGCTGCAACGACCGGGCGACGTTGACGAATGCGCTCCATGCGCTGTCGAACTGCTCCGACGGGCCTACCAGCGATATCTCGTAGCTGACGTTCTGGAACACCGTACGAAACACCACCTGGTGAACGGGTCCGACCCCGGGGCGCCCCTGTGTGAACTCGAGCACAGCGCCGCGATATTGCCCGTACATGATCGCTTCGAGACGGATCCTCTTGTACCACGACGTCTCCTTGGCATTCGCCAGCCGCGTGTCCTCGGCGCGGGCCAGGTCGAGCGACGAACGCCCGCCCGCGGGCACGGTCTGGACGTAGATGCTCATCACGTAGTCCGGCGATTCCCGAACGTCCTCGTGACGGGTGAAGCGCCACTTCGCGTCGGTGGCGTCGCGGTGGGACCACTCGGGCGGCAGGAGAATGCTGTGGCCAGAGTCCGGATGGACGATCTGGACAGGCTGCGCGGGCACCTCCGGCTGCCCATCGCCGTCTGTCGTCCCGGCCAGGGCGCGCAGCACGCTGACGTTCACGCCGAACGGGTGAAACATGTACTCGGCCGCGCCACCGACGAGCGCGAGCAGGACAACGATTCCGATGACCGCCAGGACGCGCCGTCTCGTGCGGCGCGCAGGCCCCGGCGGGGGCTCTTCAGGCTCCGGTAGGGACGCGGGCTCCACCGGCGGTGCAGACACAGGCTCGGAGGGCGGCTCGGGCTCGGAGGGCCGCCCAGGGTCGACCACCAGCGGGATCGGCATACCCCACGCCGGCACCTCGTCGACATGCTCGCCCGCGACGACACGCCGCAGCGCGGCGCGGGTGCGGTCGGCGTCCCAGCGGCACTTCTGTTCCTTCTCCAGCAACCCGATGAGCACCGGCTTCAGCGGGCCGGCGGAGTCGGGCATCGGCAGCGCCTCGACCGTGATCGCCGCCAGGATCGCGAACGGCTCCTCGCGCCAGAACGGCGACTGCCCTTCCAGCGCGGCGTAGAGCGTGCAGCCGAGCGCCCACAGGTCGCTGGCGGGGCCGACCGTGCCGCCGGTGAGCCGCTCCGGGGCGAGGTACGCGGGCGAGCCGATGAGCTGGCCCGTGGCAGTGAGGGAGGCGTCGCCGGTGACGGACGCGACCCCGAAGTCGGTGAGCACCGCACGGCCGTTCTCGCAGAGCAGGACGTTCGCCGGCTTGACGTCGCGGTGGAGCACACCGGCAGCATGGGCGGCGGTGAGCGCGTCGAGAAGCTGCAGGCCGATCCGGGCGGCCGAGACCGGGTCCAGGCCGCCGCCGTCGCGGACCAGGGCGGCCAGGTCAGGGGTGTCGACCAGCTCCATGACGATCAGGACGCGGGCCGCCTCGGGAATCACGTCGTGGACGACGATGACGTTCTCGTGCCGCAGCCGGGCCGCCGCCCGCGCCTCGCGGAGGTAACGCTGGCGCAGCCGCTCTGCCTCCGGAGCCGGTAACCCGCCCGGGATGCAGATTTCCTTGACCGCGACCGCACGTTCGAGCAGCACGTCGTCGGCGCGCCAGACGGTGCCCATCCCACCGGAGCCAAGGCGACCGGCGAGGCGGTACCGGCCGGCGACCACCTCGCCTTCCTTGGACCCCGTCTGCACGCGTCAAGAGTAAACGGTTGCTGTGAGAGGTAATCACTCGATCACGTAACACCGTGCCCACCAGCGGCGCACACTCGTGGTGTGATCTGCGAGCCCTGCCGCGAGCAGCGGCACGACGAGTGCAAGGGTCGCTCCTGGTGCACCTGCCAGCACCGACCGCCACGACCGGTGGAACCCGCCACCGGCCCGGCCGGGGAGTAGTGCTCAGGTACCGGTGCGAGCCACGCCGCGGCCGGAACGCTGCCGGCGCTTGTCGGCGTACATCCGGCCGTCGGCGGTGACCACCGCGTCAGGGAGCGTGCAGTCGATGCCGGTCGTGGCCCACCCGACCGACGCTGACAGGGGTAACGGGCCGCGGCGCGACTCGCTCGCCAACGTGAGCCGGATCCTTGCCACCACGTCCCGGCACGTGTCGGAGTCGGCGCCGATGAGCAGGACGAACAGCTCGTCGCCGCCGATGCGGCAGACCACGTCCTCCGCGCGCACCGCCCGCTGTACCGCGCCGGCGAAGCGCCGCAGCACCTCGTCGCCGGCCTGGTGTCCGTGCTGGTCGTTGGCCTCCTTGAGGCCGTTGAGGTCGAGCACGATGACGGAGGCCGGCCGGCCGAGCCCGACCCGGCGCTGGGCGTCGGAGATAGCCGACTCCCACGAGCGCCGGTTACCGACGCCGGTGAGCGGATCGACGAACGCCTGCTGCTGCGCAGTCTCGACCTCGGCCCGCAGCTGCTCACGCAGCTCCGCGGCGTGGATGATGCTGGCCGCGGCCATCGACAGCTGACGCCCCAGCTGCTGGCACGCGGCGGTGAACCCGCGCGGCGTGCGTTCGGTGTGGAAGACCGCGAAGGCGCCGCCGATCGGCTCCGGCGTGGGGACGATGTAGTACGAGCAGATGCCGTGGGCCGGATCGAGCGGCGCCGGTAACGGGTCGCAGTCGGCACCCTGGACGCAGAGGGCGTTGTGGCCGATGCGCGGGAGGACCGCCTCGACTGCGGCGCGGGCCGCTATCGGATCCCAGCCGGCCAGCGGGTCGTCGCACTGCACGGCCATGCGCCCGGAGCCGGTGATGAGCAGGCCGATATCGCACGACAGCGCGTCGGTGACGATCTTGACCACCATCCGCAGCGTCTCCTCCGACGAGACCTGCGGCACCTGGTAGATCTTCTGCATCGCGTCGAGAACCTTGAGCTCGTCCGCGAGGCGCTTCGCCGGCGTGACCATGCCGACGGTGCCGACGAGCGTGGCGCACTTGACGCGCAGGTCGGCGTCGCGGACGTCCGAGGCGAGCGGGACCTCGGCATCGGACCGGCCCAGCACGATGACGTAGTCGCCGTCGACCCGCAGCACCGCCCACTGGCGTGCGTAGTACGGGCCGATGACGCGGGCAGGCTTGTCCGCCTGATTCCGAACCACCTTGCGGCTACCGAGCGCGGCACGGAGCACCGGCTCATCGCCATCAGGACTGGGGTCGACGAAACCGATCCAGTCTTCGCCGAGCCCGGCCCCGCCCAGGTGGGCCCACTTGTCGTCGGTCACCCGGCGCAGCACCAGCACGTCGGTGGCGCCGTAGGCGGCCGCTACGTCCCCTGCCCGTAAAACGGGCTGCTCAGGCCAGGCCAGCTCGTCCTCCTTCGGATCAGCTCCGCACGCGCCATACTGCCCTGCCGCGACGGCTCGTGGACCCGTCGTGACACTGTTGCGACACTCTCGTTCCGATCGTCGGCCCGACACCTGTTCACACAGGGCACAGCAGTCGCTGCGACGCGCAGGTGTCACCGCGTACAGTGCTTCACCTGCCCACCGTCGGACGACGATCGGTACTGCATGCTCACGCGCTTGCTGGCCAGCTTACGTGTGATCTTGGTGATCACGGCACTGGTAGCCGCCGGAGAGCTCATGGCTCCCGCGGCGGCGGCGCACGCGCAGGATAGCCCGGCACCCACCGGCGCCTGGCTGCCCGGTACTGGCCCAAGCCGGTTCACGTTCACGCTCCGTTCACCTGGCGCTGTGCTGCTGACGCTCGGCGACCTCACCGCCGACCTGCGCCTGAGCGTGCTCGCGGGCGGTCGCGAGGTCGCCGCGAGCGATCGACCAGGAACAACGTTCGAAGAAGTGCAGATCAGGCTGCCAGCCGGACGGCACGGGGTCGGCGTGGGAGCCGGTCACACTCCGGTACCGGAGGACGCGAGGTTCAGGCTGCTCATCCGTCCCATCGACGACCGTCTCCTGGTGCTCGACGCCCACACGGTCTCCGGCGGCGGCCTGTACGCGATCACCGGGCAGCTGCTCAACAACAGCCGTGGTTGGCGGGCGTACCCGCGCGTGACCGCCCAGTTCCACGGGCGTGACGGGAGCAGGCTCGGCCAGGCGACCGCGCTGGCCGCCCAGAACCGGCTCGCGCCTGGCGCCCGTGGCCACTTCCGACTCGTCGCCGACCCGCCGGCGGGAACCGTGCGGTACACGCTTGCCGTCGACGCGCCGTCGACACCCAAGCCCGCGAACCCGTCGCTGACGGTACGGCCGGACGTGCCGTACCTCCTCGACTCCGGAAAGCTCCGGTACGTGGGGCGAATCGCCGGGGATCCCGCTCGCAGCGTCCACGTCCACGTGGTCCGGTACAACCGGATCGGCGCGTTCGTCGACGCGGGCCAGGCGGTCCTGGGCGACGTCGGTCCCGGCGAGCGGGCGCGGTACGAGGTGGAGCTGCCGCGCTACCCGTACCTGAGCGACACCCGCCTGTCCTACTCCGTGGGCTGACTGCTCTGCACGGCCAACGCCTCTGCGCCAATGTCGGCATGCCGACGTTGAGCACGTCCTGGCGCACCCAATGTCGGCATGCCGACCTTGGACCGCGCTACGCGGCCACCCGCACGAGGGAAACGAGGCGCGAGATCGCGCGCAGGTACTTCTTGCGGTACCCGCCCGCGAGCATGTCGTCGCCGAAGATCCGGTCGAACGGGGTGCCGGAGGCGTACACGGGGATCGCCCGGTCGTAGAGCCGGTCGGCGAGCACCACCACGCGCAGCGCCGTCGTCTGGTCGGGAACGGGCACGACCCCGAGCAGGTGCACCGCGTCGACCCCGTCGAGCAGCGCGCCGTATCGCGAGGGATGCAGCCGGGCGAGGTGGTCGAGCAGGTCGGACCAGGTGTCGAGGGTGGCGCCGCTGGTCAGCGCGTCGCGGACCTCGTCATCGGTGAGCGGGGGCGGTGCCTTCGGGGTGCCGCGGTGCCGGTAGTCGGGGCCGTCGACCCGCACGGCGTCGAACCGCGAGGCCAATCCCTGGATCTCGCGAAGGAAATCCTGCGCGGCGAACCGACCCTCGCCGAGGCGTCCGGGCAGCGTGTTACTGGTCGCCGCGAGCCACACGCCTCGCTCTGCGAGCCGGCTGAGCAACGTGGAGACGAGCACCGTGTCGCCCGGGTCGTCCAGCTCGAACTCGTCCACACACAGCAACCGCTGCGCGCCGAGCGCCTCGACGGTGGCGGCGAAGCCGAGCGCGCCGACCAGGTGAGTGATCTCGACGAACGTCCCGTAGGCCTTGGGCGCGGGGACGGCGTGCCAGAGCGAGGCGAGCAGGTGGGTCTTGCCGACGCCGAACCCACCGTCGAGGTAGAGGCCGGTGCGACCCTCCGGCGGGGCGGACCGGCGTAGCCAGCTCCGCTTCACAGGCTGCGCGATCCTCGTGGCGAACGCCTCGGCGGCGGCAACCGCTGCGGCCTGGGACGGCTCGGCGGGGCCGGGCAGGTAGGTGCTGAACCGGACGTCGGCGAAGCGCGGCGGCGGCACGAGGTCGGTGACCAGCCGTTCCGGCGCCACCTCCGGTCGGCGGTCGACGAGGCGCTGCACGAGGCATCACCCTAGTTGTCGGCACCTACCGGCCGCACGACCGGCACCACCGGCGCAGGGCAACCCAGAGTTGCCGACCGCAACACGCTGGGTTACCAGCCCCGAGCTGTGTTCAAGCACACGGTCGCGGTTTCCTGAACGTTGTCCGCGGCACCGATTCGTGGCTTCGTCCGCTCCTGAGCAGCATTGATGTCATCTACTGTGGACGGTTCCCGGACGGGGCCCATGGTGACGATGTGACGGCGTCAGAGCTATTTCCGTGTTTATCATGCTGTGCCCCCTTGACCCCAATGCGCCACCCCGGAATGGTTGGTCGTCGCCCTCCGCAGTGGGAAGGAACGAACCTGTGATGAGAGCGAGGACATTCCGGCGACTGGCCGGTCTCGTGGCATTGAGTCTGGTGATCTCCGCCTGCGGGATCTCCACGTCGAGCGAATCGAAGCCCGGCGAACGCACCGTCGTCAGGCTCGCCATCAACCGCTGGGTCGGGTACGAGGCGAACGCCGCCGTCGTAGCCCACCTCCTCGAGCACGAGCTCGGTTACAAGGTCGAGAAGAAGAAGCTCGCCGAGGCCGACGCCTGGAAGGGCTTCGAGACTGGCCAGGTCGACGTGATCATGGAGAACTGGGGCCACGAGGACCTCAAGCAGCAGTACATCGAGCAGAAGAAGGTCGCCACCGTCGTCGGGTTCACGGGCAACCAGGGCGTCATCGGTTGGTACATTCCGAAGTGGATGGCCGAGGAGTACCCAGCGATCGTGAACTGGCAGGGCCTCAACCAGCACGTCGACCTGTTCCGCACCGCCGCCTCCGGCTCGCAGGGCCAGCTCCTCGGGGGCGACCCGTCGTTCATCACCAACGACGAGGCGCTCGTCAAGAACCTCGGGCTCAACTACAAGGTCGTGTACTCCGGCAGCGAGGACGCCACGATCAAGGCCGCGCTCGCCGCCGCCGAGCAGCGCAAGCCGCTCCTCTTCTACTTCTACGAGCCGCAGTGGCTGCACTCCAAGGCCGAGTTCGTGCGCATCGGGCTACCCCCGCACGAGGTGGGTTGCGACGCGGACGCCAAGGCCGTGAAGTGCGGGTACCCCGAGTACATCCTCGACAAGATCATGCGCACCGAGTTCGCCCGGGCCAACCCCGAGGTGTACGAGCTTGTCGAGAACTTCTCCTGGTCGAACCGCGACCAGAACCAGGTCGCCAGCTACATCACGAACGACGGCATGACGCCCGAGCAGGCCGCCGAGAAGTGGGCCAACGAGAACCGGTCGACGTGGGAGGTCTGGCTCGCCGCCAACGGCTGAGTGCGTCGACCGCTTCCCGAGGCTCCAACTGTCGGGGAAATGGCGGTATCGGGTGTCCGCTTAGGGGACCAGTACCGGAACAGTCCGGTTTGTCCACGACCCCGTTGAGCGGATTGATACGGCGGTGCCGGCGGGGAGGCTCAGCGTCAGGCGGCCGTCGACGACCGGCATGGCGCGAGCGCGAGAGGTGAGCCCGTCCAGGCCGATCGTGTCGACGTCCACTGCGCGCACCCGGCGCCACTCCGCCGGCAGGGTCCAGGTGCGGTTCTCGTACCCGGTCTTGCTGTACGCGACGATCTCCTTGTGGTGCCGCCACAGCGCCGGCACGAACAGGTCGTCGCCGTCGCGCAGGATCAGCTCGCCGCGCCGCACCAGCAGCTTCCCGTCCACGTTGGCGCTGGTGACGCCACCGGAGAACGTGACGACTCCGTCGACGAACGAGATCCTGTCGAGCCGGTTGAGGTAGTACCAGAGCAGCGTCGTCGTGCAGAACTCCGGCAGGAAGCCGACCAGCGTGGCCGGGTCGCGCCGGATCAGCGACTCCGCCTGCATGCTGGTTCCGAAGCGCGCGTCGCCGCCGCGCCCGCCGATGTGCAGCGCGGGCGGCACCTTCATCGGGTCCACGTCGCGGAAGTGCCAGGCCATCGGCTGGAGCCCGAGCATCGGGTCCTTGCGGTAGGAGTAGGTCAGCTCGGAGGTGACGTCGACGCCGCGATCACGCCAGTACCGGAAGATCTTCTTCTGGGTGGCGATCTCCTGGTCGGTGGTGATGCCGTGGTGCGGGCTGATCGGGTCGGTACCGAAGCCCGGGATGTACTGGTGGAACGCGTCGATGTGCACGGTGCCGACGCGGCGCAGGTCGACCATGTCGATGAGCTTGTCGATCCGCTGCTGGGCCAGGCCCGCGTTCCATTCGAGCGTGTAGCTGATCGGGTATCCCCAGCGGTACTGCTTGAGCGTGCCGTCGGCGTTGCGGGCGATCACGTCGCGTTCGAGGTAGGTGTTCCACAGTGGACTGGTCGGGCGGATGTCCAGCATGTTGATGTGGAAGCTGATCGTCGTGTTGTGGCGGCGTGCCGCGCGCATGAACCACTTCAGGCTGTCCAGCGCCGTCGCGTCCTGCGCACGCTTGAGCTTAGGGTTCACCACGTCCCAGGCGGGGTAGCCGGTGTCGTGCCCGTCGTACTGCCAGCCGACGAGGTAGAAGATCTTCGGGATGCCGCGACTCAGATTGTCGACCTTGCGGACGACCTCCAGACCCTGCTCGAACGTCAGCGACACCGTGCCGGCGTTGTCGGCCATGAACATCTTCATCGTCAGCGTCTGATGGTAGTCGAGCCGGAACGGGCGGGCCGGCTTCGGCAGCACCGCGAGCGTGACGTCGTCGGTCCGGGTCACGCCGTCGAGGGTGACGGTGGCGGTGACGGTTGCCGCCCCGGCGCCGACCGTGCCGGCGCGAACCTCCGCTTCGGTGACGGCCACGCGTGCCGGATCGCTGCTGGCGTAGGTGATCGTCGCCCGGCGCAGGTCGGCGCGGCGGCCGTTGCTGAGCGTGCCGCGCACCCGCAGGCGGGTGGTGCCGTCGAGGGCGAGCGCCGCGCGGCCGGCGTCGACGGTGACCGACTCCAGCGTGGGGCGGTGGTCCGCATGAGCGGGCGGCGCCACGATGAGCAGGGCGAGGGCGACAGCTCCGACCAGTCGTAACCGCATTGGGTCAGTGAATCAATTTTGACCCGGTTCGGCAACGAATCGATCGGATGTCTGCGCAGCGGATCAGCCCCAGCCGTCCCTGACCAGCTCGACACCGTTCACGGTGACCCGGTGCGTCTGGCCAGAACCGCCGACGACGCGGCACCAGCTCTCGACGATCAGCTCGTCGTGCGACAGCGTGTAACTGAACCCGCCGTACATGCCCGGCACCGGGAACCAGAACGTCGGGTCCGTGACCTCCGTGAGCGGCTCCAGTTCGGGCAACCGCAGCTTGTGCGCCTCGACCAGCGCACCGGCACGCTCGCGGATCAGCGCGTGCAGGTGACGTTCGAGAGCGGTCAGCGTCTCGTCGGGCACCGGCCGCCGCGCAACCGGGCGCAACGCGCCGGCCAGGTGGCGGTGCCCGAGGCGGTCGGCGATGTCCAGCGCGCGCTCACCCTCGGCGGTGCGCAGCGTGCGCCACGCACCCAGCTCGACCAGGCGGAGCACGATGGCGACGGGAACGCCGTGCCACGCGGCCTGGTGCAGCGGCGTGTACCCGCTCTCGCCACCGATCCGCGTGGCGTTGACCCACTGCGGGTGCGCCGCCAGCAGGGTGAGCACGGACGGCCAGTCGCCCGAGCGGGCGGCTTCGGCGAGCCGGTCACGGTGCTCGACGACCCCGTTCCGATACGTCGTCCGCTGCGTCACGCCGTCCCAGGTCACATGCTCGGCCACGGCGACAATGTAGTAGCGGTCGTCACGGCAGCGCCCACTCGACCCGGACCCCGAACCCGCAGCTCGTCGTGTGGGCGATCGCCGCCTCGACGCCGGCACGCACGCGGGTCTCCGCCTCCCGCTCCCGCAGCGCATGCATCGCTCCGACGGCGACGTCGTTTCCCGAACCGATCGTGTAGATGCCTTCGGCGTTACGGAAGAACTGGTAATTGTCCTCGATCTCGTACACGCGGCCCTTGACGGCGACGAGGAAGTTGCCGCCGCGCGCCGCGCCGTCCTCCGTGCGCTGCCAGCCGCCGTCCTCGAAACAAGAGCGCACGGCGTCGATGAACCGGGTGGCGATGTGCCGGTCGACGTCCCACGTGTCGACGTACGGCGGTTCGAGCGAGTATCGGAGGAGCTGCGCCATCCGAATGTCACCGCACGTACCGAAGAGGTACTCGCCGTTGCGGAACAACTTCGACGCCTCACCCTGGAACTTGCGGGTCGGCGTGGACGCCTGCTCGTCACAGGCCATCACCACGCCGCTCCCGTCCTCCACCGCGCACACGATCGTCATGCGTCCGTTGTACAAGCCGGCGCCACCGAGTTTGGTGAGATCGCGGAGTCCTACTCAATGCCGGTGACTCAAGCCATCGGCGTCGACGAACGGTCGGGGTTGGGCTTCGAGCCTGACTGGCGTCGACGAGACCGTCCGATTGTCTGACTAGTCGGAGAGGTAACCGTACGCCGCGGATCGTCGCGTTGCCTTCCCCGACTAATCCAGTATGGTACACTTGGCCGCGGCCCAGTGAGAGCCGCCAGCGAGCGTCGTGACCCCGGCAACTGTCGGGGAAATGGCGGCATCCTGCGCCCGGTTTGGGGACCACTGCCCCGACAGTCCGTTTTCCCCGGTGGGCGTGCGGTTAAGTCCTACTCCCGGATCCCACCAAGGTTCACCGCGTCGAGGATCGCGGCCCACGGCAGGTCGCGGTCCGGCTCCGCACGTGGCTCGTGCAGCGGCCAGACGTCGTCGCCGTACACGAGCCGGACGCCGGCCTCGTGCAGCGTCGCAAGGTGCCGCGGCCAGGCCGGGTGCCGTGCGTGGGCGGCGTTGACACGGGGGAACACGACCACTGCGACGCCTGCCGTGCCGATCCCTTCGCACACCTGGGTCAGCGCCTGGTTGTCGCCGATGCCGAGCGCCAGCTTCGCCACCGTGTTCGCAGTGGCCGGCGCCACGACGTAGCAGTCCACCGGCGGGTGCGGGCGCTCGTCGGTCGGTAGCCGTGGCGTCGAGCGGACGGGCAGCCCGGTCAGCACCTCCAGCCGCTCGATCTCGCCCAGCGGCGCGAGCCAGCGCGTGGCCGCCGGAGTCAGGGTCACGGCGACCTGCCAGCCCGCGCGCAGGGCCGGCTCGACGATGCCGGTCCGGAGCGACTGCACACCGTCGGCAGCCGAGCCGACGACGCCGAGCACCGGGGCTACCGTCATAAGTCGCGGAGGAGCCGGTGCGGGCTCTCCACGAGGTCGGCGACGTACCGCAGGAAGCCGCCGGCCACGCCGCCGTCGCACACCCGGTGGTCGAACGACAGCGACAGCTGCGTGACGGTGCGGACAGCCAGCTCGCCGTCGACCACCCACGGGCGCGGCATGAGCCGACCGATGCCGAGGATCCCGGCCTCGGGGTGGTTGATGATCGCGTCCGACCCGTCGACGCCGAACACGCCGTAGTTGTTCAGCGTGAACGTGCCGCCGGTCAGCTCGGCGGGCGCGAGCGTGCCGGAGCGTGCCGCCGCTGTCAGCCGGGCGATCTCGGCGGCGAGGTCGGCGGTGGTGCGCTGGTCGGCGGCGTGGATCACCGGCACGACCAGGCCGCGGTCGGTCTGTGCGGCGAACCCGAGGTTGACGTGCGGCAGGCGGACGAGATCGGAGCCGTCCACAGTGGAGTTCAGTTCGGGGAAGCGCCGCAGGCCGGCGACGCAGAACCGCGCCATCAGCGCCAGGATCCCGACGCCGGTCGCCTCCTTGGCCGCGAGCAGGCCGGTGGCGTCCACGTCGACCCACGTCGTTGCGTCGGGGATCTCGCGCCGGCTGCGCGACAGCTTGTCGGCGACGGCGCGGCGAAGGCCCCGGAGCGGAATGCGCTCGCCTGCCGGCACCGGCGCCGTGTGGGCTCGTTCCACGTCGGCGCGCACGATCAGCCCGCCCCGGCCGGAACCGCGCAACGTGGCGAGGTCGAGGCCGTACTCGCGTGCGAGCCGCCGGACGACCGGCGAGACCACCGCCGGACCCGCACCCCCCGCGCCTCCCGCGCCGCCCAGTGTCGGATTCTTGGGGGTCGCAGTGCCCGCCGGACCCCCAAAAGTCCGAAACTCGGCGGTGGGGCGGCCCGCGGTGCGGCGGTTCCGGCGCGGCGCTTCGGTGGTGCCGTAGCCGACGAGGACCGCGCCGGAACCCGCCGCGCCGCCCGCCACCGCCGCGCCGCCTGAACCCGCCGCGCCGCCCGCCACCGCCGCGCCCGCCACCGCCGCGCCTGCCACCGCCGCGCCGGAACCCGCCGCGCGCCGGAACCCGCCGCGCAGCCGGAACCCGCCTCGCCGCCTGAACCCGCGCCGCCTGAACCCGCGCCGCCTGAACCCGCCGCGCCGGATGCAGCTCGGCCGCCGGCCGAGCCGCCGCCGATCGTGATGAGCGGCGCGCCCACGTCGACCAGTGCGCCCTCGGCGCCGTGCAACGCCACGACCTCGCCCGCATACGGCGACGGCACCTCGACGGTCGCCTTCGCGGTCTCGACCTCCACGACAGGCTGGTCGACGGCGACGGTCTCCCCCACCGTGACCAGCCAGCGCACGATCTCGGCCTCCGTCAGCCCCTCGCCGAGGTCGGGGAGCAGGAACTGGCGGGTCATGACTCGTCCCACTGGAGGTTGGCGACTGCATCAAGGATGCGGTCGACGCTCGGCAGGTGGTGGTGCTCCAGCTTCGGCGCAGGGTACGGGATGTCGAAGCCGGTGACGCGCGCGATCGGCGCGTGCAGGTAGTGGAAGCAGCGTTCGGTGACGCGGGCGGCGACCTCGGCGCCGAAGCCGGCGAAGCCCTGGGCCTCATGGACCACGACGGCACGGCCGGTCTTGCGGACACTTGCGCACACGGTCGCGTCGTCGAACGGGACGAGGCTGCGCAGGTCGATCACCTCAAGGTCCCAGCCCTCGGACTCGGCCTCGCGAGCGGCATCCAGCGCAACCGGCGCGGTAGGCCCGTACGCGATGAGCGTCGCCGACCGTCCCGTGCGCCGCACGGCAGCCTGGCCCAGCGAAGCGGCACCGAGCGCACCCGACGACTTCGACCAGTACAGCCGCTTCGGCTCCAGGAACACCACCGGGTCAGGCGAGTCGATGGCTGCACGCAGCAGCCCGTACGCGTCCTCCACAGTGGACGGCGTCACGACGTGCAGACCCGGCGTGTGCACGTAGTAGGCCTCGGACGAGTCGCTGTGGTGCTCGACGCCGCCGATCCCGCCCGCGTACGGAACGCGGATCACCAGCGGCAGCGTCACACGGCCACGCGTACGGTTGCGCATCTTCGCGACGTGGCTGGCGAGCTGCTCGAACGCCGGGTACGCGAACGCGTCGAACTGCATCTCGACGACCGGTCGCAGCCCGTTCATCGCCATGCCGACGGCGGTGCCGAGGATGCCGGCTTCGGCGAGCGGCGTGTCGAAGCAGCGCTGCTCGCCGAAGTCGCGGGTGAGGCCGTCGGTGACGCGGAAGACGCCGCCGAGCGGGCCGACGTCCTCGCCGAAGATCACCACGCGCTCGTCGGCGGTGAGTGCGTCACGCAGGGCGCGGTTCAGCGCCTGGCCCATCGTGACGGTCGGGGCCTTGGCGGTGGCGGCCGAGGCGGCGGCGGTGACGGCCGGGGCGGTGGTGGCGGTAGCGGCCGAGGCGGCGGCGGTGGTGGCGGTGACGGCGCGAGCGTCCTGGACCGTCATCGCGGGTCCTCGGCCAGCTCGGCGGCGAGCAGGGCGGCCTGCTCGCGGAGCTGCGTCGTCCGCTCGGCGTAGACGTGAGCGAACAGCTCGTCCGGGTCGAGGACCGGTTCGGCGTTCATGCGATCGCGCAGGTCACCCGCGAGGTTCTCGGCTTCGAGAGCGACCGCCGCGACGGCCGGGTCGTCCAGCAGGCCCTCGTGACGCAGGTACCGCTCGAACCGGGCGATCGGGTCGGCGCGCCGCCACTGCTCGACCTCGTCGTCGCTGCGGTACCGGGTGGCGTCGTCGGCGTTCGTGTGCGCGTCCATGCGGTACGTCATCGCCTCGATCAGGGTCGGACCGTGGCCACGACGCGCGCGCTCGGCGGCGTCCCGTACCGCGGTGTAGACGGCCACCACGTCGTTCCCGTCGACGAGGACGCCCGGGATCCCGTACCCGACCGCCTTGTGCGCGAGCGTGGGCGCCTTCGACTGGCGTGAGAGCGGCACGCTGATCGCGTACTGGTTGTTCTGCACGAAGAACACGGTCGGAGCGGAGAACACGGCGGCGAAGTTGAGCGCCTCGTGGAAGTCGCCCTCGCTGGTGGCGCCGTCGCCGGTGAACGCCAGCGTGACGGTGTCCTCGCCCTTGACCCGAGCGGCCTGAGCGAATCCGACGGCGTGCAGGGTCTGGGTGGCGAGCGGGGTGCACTGCGGGGCGGCGGCGTGCGCGTACGGGTCGTACCCGCAGTGCCAGTCGCCGCGCAGCAGCGTGAGCACGCCGACAGGGTCGATGTCCCTGGTCACCAGCGCGACGCTCTCGCGGTACGTGGGGAAGAGCCAGTCGGTGGGCCGCAGGGCGAGCACCGCGCCGACCTGGCAGGCCTCCTGCCCGTGCGACGACGGGTACACGGCGAGCCGGCCCTGCTTGGTGAGCGCTGTGGCCTGCTTGTCGAAGCGCCGCCCGACGACGAGTCGCCGGTACAGCTCACGCAGCACCGCCGGTTCCGGGCGCGGGCGGGTGGGGTCACCGGTCAGGTGGCCGTCTTCGTCGACGAACCGCAGCGGCGCCGGGTCCGGCAGCAGCGGATCGGTCACCGGGGTGTCGGCGAACGGGGTGCTCGTCATGGCGACTCCTTCATCGCAGTCGTCCACCGAAGATCCCTGTTCAGCCGTACTCTGTCCACGAGCAGGGGTGATGCCGAGACGAACGGTCGACTGGCAGGCTGCGGGTGCTGCGATAAGTCTCGCCGGAGGGGGTGTGAGGTGGGTCACGATGGACAAATGGCACGGCCGCTCGACGACACCGACCGGCGCATCCTCGCGATCCTGCGTGACGACGGACGCATCTCGATGCGAGCGCTCGCGGAGCAGGTGCACATCTCGCGGCCCAACGCGTACGCGCGGGTCGAGCGGCTGCGCGAAGACGGCGTGATCCAGGGCTTCACCGTCCGCGTCGACCCGGTACGCGCCGGATTGCAGACATCTGCCTACGTGACGCTGAAGATCGAGCAGAACTCCTGGCGGACCCTGCGCCAACGGGTGAACGCGCTGGAGCACGTGGAGCACGTGGCGCTGGTCAGCGGCGACTTCGACGTGCTGCTGCTGGTGCGCACCAGGGACAACGCTGAACTACGTCACCTGGTGCTCGACCGGCTGCACGACATGCCGGAGGTCAGAAGCTCCAGGACCTTGCTGGTGTTCGACGGTTGAGGCTGCGGTTGGATCGCGGAGTCGGACTCCACGATCCAACCGCAGAGGGGCGTCAGGCCGCCGGGCCCCGACGGACCAGTACCTGTGGCATCCGGAACGGCGTCCAGCGGACGCTCGCCACCGGCTGGCCACGGTGCAACAGGTCGTTGTGGGCATCAGCGAAGTTCTGGACCTCGCGCCGGTCGGCAGCGGTTGCGCCGGGTTGCTCGCAGTCCGGACAGTGCAGCCGGTACATCGAGTTCCTCTCCCGTACTTTGGTGTGGGCGCTCCACCTTGGGCTCTCGAAGGTAGCGGACCGTAGCAACGACCCGCCCATCAATGTCGGGTGAAGAACATCTCCTTCTTTCCCCGTGATGAGATGAACCATGCACAGGATCTGGCCGAACTTCGACCCGTCCGACCTCGACGACACGACACTGACCAGCCTCTATGCCATAAATGACCGATCCAGGCGGTGGTTGCGGGTCAACTTCGTGACGAGCCTGGACGGCGCGGTCACCCTCGACGGGTACTCCGCCGGCCTCTCAGGATCCGCCGACAAGCGCGTCTTCAAGCTTCTCCGGGACCAATGTGACGCCCTAATCGTCGGTGCCGGCACTCTCCGTCACGAAGGGTACAAGTCACTGGATCTCGGCCCGGAGCGCGGCGCGAAGCGTCGTGCGGCAGGGCTGGCGGAGCAGCCGACGCTCGTCGTGGTGAGCGGCCGGCTGGACGTGCCGGTGGAGCCCCTGGCCGCGTCGCCCGTGCGGCCGATCGTCCTCGCCCACGGCGCGAGCCCCAAGGACCGCCGGGCGCAGCTGGCCGCCGTCGCCGACGTGCTGATCTGCGGCGACACGGCCGTCGACCTACCCGCCGCGCTCGCCGCCCTCGCCGAGCGCGGGCTCCCGCAGGTGCTCTCCGAGGGCGGTCCCCACCTGTTCGGAGCGCTCACGGCAGCGGGCGCCGTCGACGAGCTGTGCCTCACCCTGGCGCCACTGCTCGCCGGTCCGGGCGCCGGGCGGATCACCGCCGGCCCGCTCGTGCCCGACGCGCAGCGGCTCGCGCTGGCGCACGTCCTGGAGGCGGACGGCAACCTGATCCTGCGCTACACCCGCCCGTGAGTGGCCCGTTGAGTTGGCGCACCCTCTCCACAACTCGACGCGGCGGAGGCGCGGGCAGACGGCGCGCACTCTGGTTGACTGGGCGCATGGAGCTGCCGGTCATGCCGCCTGTCGAGCCGATGCTCGCCAGCGCCGTCAAGGACATCCCCACCACTGGCGGGATGTCGTTCGAGCCGAAGTGGGACGGGTTCCGCTGCATCGCGTTCCGCGACGGCGACGAGGTGGTACTCGGTAGTCGCGGCGGCAAGCCACTCGACCGCTACTTCCCCGAGGTGCGGGAAGCGATCCGGCGCGAACTGCCCGAGCGGTGCGTGGTCGACGGCGAACTCATCGTCGCGATCGGCGACCGGCTCGACTTCGACCACCTCACGCAGCGGATCCACCCCGCGGCGTCCCGCGTGAAGCTCCTCGCCGAGCAGACTCCGGCGCAGTTCGTCGCGTTCGACCTACTCGCCGTGGACGACGAGTCACTCCTTGAGACCCCGTACGAACAGCGCCGAGCCAAGCTGGAGCACGCCCTGAGCAAGGCCGGCGACCAGGTGCACCTCACTCCGGTCACCGCCGACGTCGACGAGGCGAGGCGCTGGTTCCAGATCTTCGAGGGCGCCGGGCTCGACGGGCTGATCTGCAAGGACCTATCCCTGCCGTACCAGCCCGGCAAGCGCCAGATGAAGAAGGTGAAGCACGCGCGCACGTGCGACGCCGTGGTCGCCGGGTTCCGCTGGCACAAGTCCGGGCCGGTCGTCGGCTCGCTGCTGCTCGGCCTCTACAACGCGGACGGGCAGCTCCAGCACGTCGGCGTCACGTCGTCGTTCACCGCGGCCAGGCGCGTCGAACTCCTCGACGAGCTGGCGACGTACCGGATGGACTCCATCGAAGGTCACCCGTGGGCGTTCTGGGCCGGCCAGGACGCCGCCACGACCGACCGCATGCCGGGCGCGCAGAGCCGCTGGAACAGCGGCAAGGACCTCAGCTGGCTCCCACTCAGGCCCGAGATGGTCGTCGAGGTCGCCTACGACCACATGGAAGGCGACCGGTTCCGGCACACCACCCAGTTCCAGCGCTGGCGCCCCGACCGGGAGCCCGCGTCGTGCACGTACGAGCAGCTTGAGGAGCCTGTCCGGTACGACCTCAAGCAGGTCCTGAAAGGGGCCCTGTGATCCGCAGGTCCCTGCCCGTTCTGGTCCTCGTGCTGGCTGCCTGCACGCCCGCCTCAGGCACCTGGTCGACGCGCGAGCCAACCGACTCGACGCCAGGATCCACAGTGGACTGGCGGGACTGCCAGAGCGAGGCCGAGGAGATCGCTGGTACGTCCCTGTCCGATACCCGTGCGGAGTGCGGCACGGTCGCCGTCCCGCAGGATTGGGCCAAGCCGGACGGGCCGACGTTCACGCTGTCGCTGATGAAGCTCGGCAAGGTCGGGTCCCGGCCCAAGATCGGCTCGCTGCTGGTCAACCCGGGCGGTCCGGGCGGGTCGGGCGTCGAGCTGGCCGCGTACTCGGCGCTGTTCCTGCCCACCGCGGTGCGCCAGCGGTTCGACGTCGTCGGCTTCGACCCGCGTGGCGTGGCCCGGTCGAGCCCCGTGGAGTGCATCGGCGACCAGACCAAGGACACCATCACCGCCGCCAGCCCCGACCCCGCGACGCAGGCCGAGTTCGACGCCCAGGTGACGGTCGCGCGGAGCGTCGGTGCCGCCTGCGCGCAGAAGTACGGGCCGACACTCGGCCTGTTCGGCACCGAGCAGGCCGCCCGCGACATGGACGCGATCCGCATCGCGGTCGGCGACCCCAAGCTGACCTACCTCGGGTACTCCTACGGCTCGCTGCTCGGCGCGGTGTATGCGCAGCTGTTCCCGGACAAGATCCGGGCGCTGGTGCTCGACGGCGCCGTCGACCCGCGCCAGGACGACGCCACCGCCAGCGAGAGCCAGGCCGTCGGGTTCGAGAAGGCGTTCGACAACTTCGCCGCGGACTGCCGCAGGCGTGGCCGGTCGTGTCCGATCGGGCCGGACGCCCGCGCCACCGTCGGTCAACTCCTCAAGCTGCCGCCGGTGCCCGGCCGCGACGCCGAGAAGCGCAGCGCCACCAGCGGCTACACCCTCCTGGCGATCGTCTCGGCGCTGTACTCCAAGGAGCGGTGGCCCACGCTCGCCGCCGCGCTCGGCCAGCTGCGCCGCGGCGACCCGACCGGCGTCTTCGCTCTCGCCGACGAGTACAACGAGCGTGACCGCAACGGCCGGTACAACAACCAGATCGACGCGAACACCGCGATCAACTGCGCCGACGAGGCCGCACCACCGGACCCAGCGAAGGTCCGCCAGTTGCAGCTCGCCTGGCGTACGAAGTACCCGCTGTTCGGCGGACCGCTGGCGATGTCGCTGCTGATCTGCTCGACCTGGCCGGCGGAGCACGATCCGTACCCCACGGGTGCTGCCGCCGGCGCCCCGCCGATCGTCGTGGTGGGCACAACCGGTGACCCTGCGACGCCGTACGAGAACACGGCGAAGCTGGCGCGGATGCTCGGCAGCGGCGTCGTCCTCACATGGAAGGGCGAGGGGCACACGGCGTACCCGCAGACGACCTGCATCCGGAATGCGGTCGACGGCTACCTCGTGAACCTGCAGGCACCGCCGGACGGCACCACCTGCTAGCCAGGCCGTCGGCCGGACTCATGCAGAAGCTCCACCACCTCGGCGTCCGTGACCTGCGTGAAGTCGACGTACCACCGCCCGACCGCGACGAAGTCGTTCGGGCGGTGCACGCAGATCACCAGGTCGGCCTCGCCGTAGAGGTGGGCGGCCGGCTCGGCGGCGCAGACTGGCGCGGCGAACGTGAGGTGGGCAGCGTCGCGGCGGCGCAGCTCGGCGAGCGCGGCGCGCGCGGTGACACCGGTGGCGAGGCCGTCGTCGACGACCACGACCGAGCGACCGTCGACCTGCCGCGGCGGGCGATCGCCCCGGTACCGCTGCAGCCTTCGGCGCGCCTCGGCGCGTTCCCGCTCGACCACCGGTTCGAGTTCGGCGGGCGTCAACCGGGAGAGTTGCAGCACCCCGGCGTCGAAGACCGGCGGCCCGTCCGCGCACACCGCGCCGGCACCCAGTTCCTGCCTCCACGGGACGCCTACCTTGCGGGCGACCACGACGTCGAGCTCGGCGCCGAGTTCGCGCGCAACCTCGTAGCCCACGGGAACACCGCCGCGTGGCAGCGCCAGGATCAGCGGATCCTTCAGCCCTGCGGCCACGACGCGCTCGGCCAGCCGGCGGCCAGCCTCCCTGCGATCGGCGAACCTCACGTACTCCGGGCTTTGCTGGGCTGCACCCGGGGCGGTTCGCCGGGCATCTTCGGATAGTTCGGGGGGTACGGCGCGTCGCCGAGGTCGTGGTCGCGCTCGTCGCGTTCGGACCACTCCAGCAGCGGGTCGATCGCCACCGGCGCCACGGTCTCCAGCCCCGCGTAGACGTCGCCGCGCTCGGCGAACCGCGCCGGCATCGTGCGGATCGTCAGGTCCGCGGTCTCCACGTCCGGCAGCTCGTTCCACGTCACCGGCGCCGACACGGGCGCCTCCGGCTTGGCTCGGACGCTGTAGGCGCTGGCCATAGTGCGGTCACGGGCGTTCTGGTTGAAGTCGATGAAGACCCGCTCGCCGCGCTCCTCCTTCCACCACTTGGTCGTGATGCGGTCCGGGTCGCGGCGCTCGATCTCGCGGGCGAGCGCCAGCGCGGCGCGGCGCACCTCGACGAAGCCCCACTTCGGTTCGATCCGGATGGCGATGTGGAAGCCGCGCCCGCCCGAGGTCTTCGGCCAGCCCTCCCAGCCCAGCTCGCCGAGCACCTCGTGGACGATGCCCGCCGCGTGCTTCGCGTCGCTCAGGTCGGTGCCGGGCTGGGGATCCAGGTCGATGCGGATCTCGTCCGGGTGCTCGGTGTCGGGCCGGGACGAGTGCCACGGGTGGAACTCGATCGTGGACATCTGGACGGCCCAGATCACCGAGCCGAGTTCGGCGACGCACAGCTCGTCGGCGTGCCGCCCGCTGGGGAACTTCACCCGGACCGACTCGACCCACTCCGGAGCACCGTGCGGCAAGCGTTTCTGGTACACCGCCTCGCCCTCGATGCCCTCGGGGAACCGCCGCAACATGCACGGCCGATCGCGCAGTGCACGGACGATGCCGTCGCCGACCGCGAGGTAGTAGTCAACGAGATCCCGCTTGGTCAGGCCGAGTGCCGGGAAGTAGACGCGGTCAGGGTTGGTGACCTTGACCGTCCGCTCCCCCACCGCGATCTCCACGAAGGGCGACGCCATGAGCCGACCGTACTCCGCTCGTCGGCGGGTCACGTCCAAAATGTCGCGACGGAACCGTCCGCGCGCGTAAGAATTGGAACATGGCTGCCAGCGCAGATGTCGCAAGCCGGCTCCAGCCGGTGCTACGCCACCTGTTCGGAGGAGAGAACCTCCCCCTCCGAATCCGCGCCTGGGACGGAAGCGAGTCCGGACCGGACGGTCCGGCCGTCGTCCTGCGGGATCCTCGTGCCCTTCGCCGCCTCGTCTGGTCGCCGAACGAGGTCGGGCTGGCCCGCGCGTTCGTCGCCGGCGAGCTCGAAATCGACGGCGACCTGTTCCATGGCCTGCGGGCGATCCGGCGGCTGGTCGAGGCGGCCGGCGTCGCGATCCGCTCCGACATCGCCGGCAAGCTGGGCGTCGTGCGCGTGGCGCTCGGCCTCGGCGCGCTGGGGCTGCCGCCGGCGCCCCCGGCCGAGGAGGTGCGGCTCCGCGGGCGGCGGCACAGCCGCCACCGCGACGCTGCCGCGATCAGCCACCACTACGACGTCGGCAACGACTTCTACGGTCTCGTGCTCGGACCGTCGATGGTGTACTCCTGCGCCTACTGGCCCGACGGTATCGAGTCGCTGGAGGACGCCCAGCGCTCGAAGTGCGACCTCGTCTGCCGCAAGCTGGGGCTCGCCCCCGGAATGCGCCTGCTCGACGTCGGCTGCGGCTGGGGATCGCTGGTCATCCACGCCGCGCGCGAGTATGGCGTCCAGGCGGTCGGCGTCACCCTCTCCGAGCAGCAGGCGCGGCTCGCCCGCGAACGCGTCGAGGAGGCGGGCGTCGGCGACCTGGTCGAGATCCGCGTGCAGCACTACCGAGAGATACCCGACGGCCCGTACGACGCCATCGCAAGCATCGGCATGGCCGAGCACGTGGGCAAGGCCAGGTACGCCGCGTACGCCGCCGACCTGTTCCGCCTGCTCCGCCCGGGCGGGCGCCTGCTCAACCACCAGATCACCCGCCGGCCGGGCCCGGTGATCCAGCACGAGCGCACGTTCATCCAGGCCTACGTCTTCCCGGACGGCGAGCTGCTGCCGGTCGCCGAGGTCGTCGGCAACCTGGAGGACGCCGGGTTCGAGGTACGCGACGACGAGTCGCTGCGCGAGCACTACAGCCGCACCCTGCGCGAGTGGGTCGCCAACCTGGAGAAGCACTGGGACGAGTGCGTCGCCCTCACCTCGCCCGGACGCGCACGGGTCTGGCGGCTGTACATGGTCGGGTCCGCGATGTCGTTCGACGCCGGGTCGATCACCATCCACCAGGTGCTCGCGGTGAAGCCCGACGCCGAAGGCACCAGCGGCTTCCCGGCGACGCGCGCCGACTGGCTCCTCCGTTGACTGGGACGCCCGCCGGACCGAGACTCGGGCGTGGGGAACCACACAACGGTCGGTAGAAGTGCGGTCGAACCGGAGGATTTCCGGCGCACTATCGGGCAACGTCCAGAATCTGACACGTGGTGTTCATGACGACGCAGTACAAGACCTGGTAGGAACACGCCGTCCACCATGTCCTGGCCGCTTCGCCGGCCGTCGTCCGGCCGCCCTGCCGGCCGTCACAAGGAGTGCTTGTGCCTACGTCTCCTGGCACCCGGGTGACCGCGCTACTCGCGGGCGGCGTGCTCGCCGCCGCCACCGCCGTCGCGCTCGCCCCGTCCGCGTCCGCAGCCTCCCCCGACCTGGTGATCAGCCAGGTGTACGGCGGGGGCGGCAACAGCGGCGCCACCTACACCCACGACTTCATCGAGCTGTTCAACCGGGGCGACGCGCCGGTCGACGTGTCGGGATGGAGCGTCCAGTACGCGTCCTCGGCCGGCACCAGCTGGCAGGTGACCAGGCTCAACGGCTCGGTCGCGCCCGGCAAGTTCTACCTGGTCCAGGAGGCGCAGGGGTCCGGCGGCACGACGCCGCTGCCGACCCCCGACAGCCACCGGCACGATCGCGATGAGCGGTACCGCGGGCAAGATCGCGCTCGTCACCTCGCAGACGGCGTTGACCTGCGGCGCCGACTGCGACCACGCCGAGGGCGTGCGGGACTTCGCCGGCTACGGCGGCGCGAACGACTTCGAGGGCGCTGGTCCCACCCCGGCGCTGTCCAACACCACAGCCGCCGTCCGCGGGAACGCCGACACCGACAACAATCAGGCAGACTTCACGGTCGCCGCGCCGAACCCGCGCAACAGCGGCAGCTCCGGGCCCGGTCCTGGCCCCGAGCCGGCGCCGAAGGCCCGCATCCACGAGATCCAGGGCAAGGCGCACCGCTCGCCGCTCGCCGGCAAGCCGGTGTCGAGCGTGCCCGGCGTGGTCACGGCCGTCAGCAGCAACGGGTTCTGGTTCCAGGACCCGGATCCGGACGCCGACCCGGCCACCAGCGAGGGCCTGTTCGTCTTCACCCAGACCCCGCCGACCGTCAAGGCCGGCGACGCCGTCACGGTGGCGGGCACCGTCACCGAGTTCCGCCCCGGCGGCAGCGGCGGCACCAACAACCTCGCCACCACCGAGCTGACCCGCGCGACCGTCACCGTCACCGGCACGGGCTCGATCACGCCCGGCGCTCGTCGGACCGGGCGGGCTGGTGGCACCCGTCGCCGTCCGCACGGACTCGCCCGGCGACGTCGAGCTGTCCACCGAGTTCGACCCGTCCGCGAACGGTCTCGACTTCTACGAGTCGCTCGAAGGCATGCTGCTGCGGGTCACCGACTCGGTGGCGACCGGCCCGACCGCCGGCTTCGGTGAGATCCCGGTGCTCCCGGGCGGTGCCGGCACCCCGCGTACCGTGCGCGGCGGCGTCCTCTACAGCTACGCCGACTCGAACACCGAGCGCGTGCACCTCGACGACCTGCTCGCGCCGCTGCCGAAGGTCAACACCGGCGACGTGCTCCCGGGCAACGTCGACGGCGTCCTCGACTACTCCTTCGGCAACTTCAAGCTGCTCGCGCTCGCGACGCCGGCAGCGACGGTCAAGGGGTTGACGCGGGAGACCACCCGCAAGCAGCACCCGTGGGAGCTGGCCGTCGCCACGTTCAACGTGGAGAACCTCGACGCCAACGACCCGGCGGAGAAGTTCGACGCGCTCGCCGCCGTCGTGGCGAAGAACCTGGCCGCTCCGGATGTGATCGCGCTGGAGGAGGTCCAGGACAACAACGGCGCCACCGACGACGGCACGGTCACGGCCGACGCCACCTACGCCAAGTTCATCGCCTCGATCGTCGCCGCGGGCGGGCCGAAGTACGACTACCGCCAGATCGACCCGGGCAACAAGACCGACGGCGGCGAACCGGGTGGCAACATCCGGGTCGGCTTCCTGTTCAACCCGAAGCGGGTGCAGTTCGTCGACCGTGCGGGCGGCGGCACCGACAGCGCTGTCGGCGTGGTGAAGAACGGCTTCAACGCCAGGCTCACCCAGTCGCCGGGACGCATCGACCCGACGAACCCGGCGTTCGCCAACAGCCGCAAGCCGCTCGCGGGCGAGTTCAAGTTCCTCGGCGGCACCGTGTTCGTGATCGCCAACCACTTCAGCTCCAAGGGCGGCGACCAGCCCCTGAACGGCCGCTTCCAGCCGCCGACGCGCAGCTCGGAGACGCAGCGGCACAACCAGGCGCGCGCCGTCGGCGGGTTCGTTGACCAGATCCGCGCCGTCGACCGCGATGCCAACATCGTCGTCCTCGGCGACATCAACGACTTCGAGTTCTCCGAGACCGTCGGGCTCATGACGGCCGGCGGCAAGCTCGTTGCGCTGCCGACGCAGCTCCCGCTGAGCGAGCGGTACAGCTACGTGTTCGAGGGCAACTCGCAGATCCTCGACCAGATCCTGGTCAGCCCGCGGTTCGGGCACCGGCTGTTCAACGACTACGACATCGTCCACGCGAACAGCGAGTTCGTGGACCAGGTGAGCGATCACGATCCGCAGGTGGCACGCCTGATCGTGGTGCCGTTCACCTGAGCGACCGCGGCGCCGGCTCCCTCCGCGGGGGCCGGCGCCGCGTACGGTTGTGGCATGGAACCGAAGGTGACGAAGTCCGAGGCGGAGTGGCGGGCCCAGCTCTCGCCGGCGGAGTACCGCGTGCTGCGAGAGGCCGGCACCGAACGCGCCTGGACCGGCGAGTACGTCGACACCAAGACCACGGGCGTCTACCGTTGCCGCGCCTGCAACGCGGAGCTGTTCCGCTCCGACACCAAGTTCGACTCGCACTGCGGTTGGCCCAGCTTCTGGCAGCCGTCGGACGAGGGCAACGTCGTGCTCCACAAGGACCACTCGCTCGGCATGGTGCGCACCGAGGTGCTCTGCGCCAACTGCGGCTCGCACCTGGGCCACGTGTTCGACGACTCGCCGCAGACCCCGACCGGCGACCGCTACTGCATCAACTCGGTCAGCCTCACGCTCGAACCTTCGGACTGAGCACCACGCCCGCGAAACGGACTTGCTGCGCAAACCGCGTCCGTGCTGCCCGCACGTCGTGCCGCCGGGTCACACCGGGGGGCCAATGTCGGCATGCCGACGTTGAGCGCGTCTAGAGGCACTCAACGTCGGCATGCCGACATTGGGCGAGCCGCCGCGTAGCACAACTCGCACCATGCGCGCGCGACCGCTGTGGACAAGATCCGCCATCCACAGATCTCTGACGGGACCTGGTGCGGTACCGGATCAGCTTGACAGTGGACCGATGACGAGCGATCACTCCAGCACCGTTTCGACCATCCTCACCACGGCCGCCGCGATCGAGCGGCACGGCATCAGCCGGGTGCGCTCTGCTGTCCGTGGTCGCCGGTGGCAGCAGCCTTATCGAGGTGTAGTGGTCACCCACAGCGGTCCACTTTCCCTGGAACATCGTCGCGTGGCTGTACTTGTCGCGGCGCCGCCGGGTTCGGCGCTCAGTGGACTCACCGCCGCCGACCTCGACGGTCTTCGTGGGTTCGAGCAGGACGCCATCGACCTGCTCATCCCGCATCGCGCCCGCCGCCCGAACCTGCCGGGAGTCCGTATCCGCCGGTCCATGCTGCTCGGTGGCGATGCAGTGCACCCGACGGCCTGGCCGACGCGGACCACGATCGAGCGGTCGATCATCGACGCTGCTGCGTGGGCGACCAGTGACAACAGAGCTCGCGCTCTCGTCGCGAGCGCGGTTCAGCAGCGGCTGACGACGCCCGACGCCCTCCGGCAGGCCGCGGCCTCTCGCGGGCCGTTCCGGCGGCAGCGACTCTTCCTCACCACGCTCGACGATGTGAAAGGCGGCGCCGAATCCCTGCCAGAGCTCGAGTTCTCGGCGCTCGTACGCAGAGCGCGGTTGCCAGAGCCGAAGCGCCAGCGCGTGGTCGCGCGGACCTGCGGCAAGTACTACCTGGACGCGGAGTGGGAGGAGTGGAAGGTCACGGCCGAGATCGACGGCTCCCACCACCTGAGGGTCGATCAGTGGATACGCGACCTCGACCGGCAGAACGAGATCACGGCAATGGGTCGGCGAGTTCTCCGGTTCGCCTCGTTCCAGATTCGGGATGAGCCTGTGCGGGTCGCTCGTACGATCGCGCGAGCGCTGCAACAAGCCGGCTGGTCCGGCGCCGCCCGAATCTGATCTCTTTGACCGACTGCCAGCTCCAGTTGGCGCCTCGGTGGTCCAAGGTCGGCATGCCGACGTTGAGCGCGTCTGGAGGTATTCAACGTCGGCATGCCGACATTGGCCCAGAACGCGGAGGCGGTTCCCGGTAAGTCCGGTTCGAGTGCGCAGGCAAATGTCGGGTAGTTGACAGGTTCGCCTATCTTCGGCCGCATGCGTAATTGTGTGATCCGGCTGGGCATGCTCGCTGTCCTTGCCGCAGGAGCGAGCGGCTGCAGCGCGTCGAGCGCCGAGACGGGCAACCCGGACCTGGCCGCCCGTGGCGAGACGATGACCACCGTCAAGCCCGCCCGGCAGGATCTGTCGAACCGGGTGAGCCTCACCGGCAAGGTCGAGATGAACCCGGTGTTCGGCATCGCCGCGCCGAGGGCGGGCAAGGTCCGTTACCGGAACGTCCAACCGTCCGAGGGCACGCCGACCGAGCCGACGAGGGTCGCCACGGTGTGGGCCAAGGGCGAGCCGTATCCGGTACGCGTGCCTGCCGGAGCCACGTTCGCGGGCCGCCTCGTGGACGACCACGCCACGGTGACGGCCGGCATGCCGGTCGCGTCGGCGAAGCTCGCCGGGTACGGCATCGTCGCGGAGATCAACGGCGAGCAGGCGTACCGGATCTCGGACGCGCTCGCGACGGTGCGGGTCCAGATCAAGAACGGTCCCGGTCCGTTCGCGTGTACAGCGCTGGGCACGATCGCCGCGCTGCCCGCGGGCAGCATCCCGGAGCCGCCGAAGCAGCCGGAACCGACCAAGACCCCGCCCCCGGACCCCGCCCAGGCACCGCCGCCTCCTCCGGAGATGGGCGGGGAGCAGCCGGACGCGTCCGAGCCCACGGGCATGCGCCTCGTGTGCACGGCGCCGGCGAACGTGCGCCTGATCAACGGCGCCAGCGCCACTCTCGACGTGGTCACCGACAAGGCCGCGAACGCGCTGGTGGTACCGGTGGAGGCGGTTGCTGGCTCGGAGGGGCGCGGCAAGGTCGACATCGTCAAGGCGGACCGCACCCGCGAGACCCGCGACGTCGTGCTGGGCCTGTCCGACGGCAAGGTGATCCAGATCAAGTCCGGGCTCACCGGCACCGAGGAGATCGCCGTACCCGGCCCGAACCTGCCGCCAGCGAAGCAGGAAGGTCCCAAGTGACCGCGCTGGTCGAGCTGAGAAACATCACCAAGACGCTGAAAGGGCAGAGCGAGCCGCGCACGATCCTCGCCGGCGTCGATCTGACCCTCCACAGTGGCGAGAGCATGGCGATCCTGGGCCGTTCCGGATCCGGCAAGAGCACGCTGCTCAGCCTCATCGGCCTCTTCGACCGCCCGGACGGTGGCGAGTACCTGCTCGGCGGGCGCGACATCACCCGGCTGCCCGAACGGAAGGCAGCCGCGCTGCGCAGCGCCGAGTTCGGGTTCGTCTTCCAGCGCTTCTTCCTGCTCAAGCACCTGACGGCTGCGCAGAACGTGGCGATGGCGCTGGTCAACGGCCAGGGTTGGCTGCCGCGGCGCAAACGGCGGGCGAAGGTGCTGGCCGCGCTCGACCAGGTCGGCATCGCGCACCTGGCCAAGCACCGCCCGCCACGGCTCTCGGGTGGTGAGCAGCAGCGGGTCGCGATTGCCCGGGCGCTGGTGCGCCAGCCGAGGATCCTGCTGGCCGACGAGCCGACCGGCGCCCTCGACACCGAGACCGGCCACCTCGTCATCACGGCGCTCCAGGCGGCCACCGAGCGCGGCTGCGGCCTGATCCTCGTCACGCACGACCACGACCACGCCACCCGCATGGGCCGCACCCTGCACCTCACCAGCGGAGCCCTCGCGTGATCGGCATGTCCGGACGGATCCGGTCCGCGCTCATCATCGGCGGCCAGGGGATCCGCGCCCGCAAGCTCCGCACCTTCCTGTCGATGGTCAGCCTGTTCCTCGGCGTGCTGGCGGTGGTCGTGGTACAGGCCGGCGCCTCGATCGCGGAACGTGCCATGCTCTCCAACACGGAGCTGACCGAGGGTCGCGACGGCACGATCCGGATGTTCGTGCCGCCCAATCCCGAGGCCCTCCCGGCGGCGCTGGCGACGCTGAAGGGGCGGAGCGACGCCGTGGCACAGATCGGCACGACCGCGATCATCGGCGAACCTGGCGTCGCGCCGATCAACCCCGGCGCGGCACCGTTCGACAGCCCGGACTCCTACGGCCCGCCCATGTACTGCGACGCGCAGGGGAACTGCATGGAGGAGCCGGGGTCCAAAGACCCGTCCGGTCAGGCCATCGAACTCCAACTCGTCGCGGTAACCGGCGACGTACGCACGTTCCGGCCGTTCCGTTCCGAGTCCGGACGGTGGCTGGACTTCACCTCGGCGCCGTCGCTCGCGCCGCGCATGGTGCTCAACAAGGAGGCCGCGAAGGGCTTCGCGTTGCACCGGGTACCGGCCGAGATGCGGATCCCGGGCGCGAAGGCCAACCCGACGCCGCACTTCATCGGAGTGATCGACGACGGCAACACCCAGCCGGCGGCGTATGTCCGTGCCGACGAACTGCTGAACTGGCTCCCGATGAACCAGCTCACCAGCGAGCAGGGCCCAGGGATCACCGTGCTGCTCTCGCCCGACGCCACCGGCGTGCAGCAGGTGCTGCGGTCACGGCTGGCCGGCGCCGGGGTGTCCGCGAACGACCTGCAGGCCGAACCCCTCAACTTCCGCAAGCAGGCCGAGAACGAGCTGGCGCTGATGCGCTGGATCTTCCTCGGGCTGGCCAGTCTCGTCCTGGTCATCGGCGTCGCCGGGATCCTCAACGTCGGGCTGGCGACCGTCGGCGAGCGGGTCGAGGAGTTCGCGCTGCGCCGTGCCGTCGGCATGTCACGGTCGTTGCTGGCCGGCATCGTGCTCGCCGAGACGCTGTTGACCGGGCTGATCACCGCAGGTGCGGCGATCGGCGTCGGTGTTGTCGGCATCGAGGTTGCGTCTGTGCTGCTGGCCAACACTGATCCGCTGTTCGTGGGGCTCCAGTTCCCCTGGCAGGCGGGCGTCGCGGGCGTGATCGCGGGTCTGGTCGCCGGGCTGCTGGGCGGGCTCCTCCCGGCGTTGCGCGCGGCCCGCATCCCGATCGCGACGGTCATGCGGGCGTAGCACCCGTCGTGCGGTTGGATCGCGCCCTCAGGGGGTGCGATCCAACCGCACCGGGCGGTTCAGGCCCGGCGGCGGCGCCACCGCAGCCAGACCACCAGCGAGAGCACCGCCCCGATCCACGCCGTCGGGATCACGAACACCGGCACCCAGTAGTGGTGCACAGGCCATGGCGCCAGCCAGCCCGCTTCGCGTACGGCGCCGGTCGCGGCGAGGTCGGCCGCGATGTCGAGGGCGTCGATGCCGTCGTACGCGACGACCGTCCGATCGCGACCCTCGCGGCTCAGCTCGGCCACCTCGACGGACCGTGGAAAGACGTGGTACATGTGCCCGACGTCGGTGGAAAAGATCCGGTCGGCCGGCTCGTCCGGCTGGTAGCGGACGGCGATCACCGACTGCGCCGAGCGCCACGCGATCACCCGCACCACCGCGTACGACTCCTGGGCGGCGAAGCCGGACTCGCCGATCTTCCCCGTCGCGACGTCGACCGACCGCAGGAGCCACGCGCTCTGCTCCGCGCCACGGCACGGACCATCGCACGACCCGAGCTGCTGCACCAGCACCGAGGTGCCGTCCGCCGACCACGCTCCCGGTCCGGCGAGCAGAGTGCGCTCGGGCAGGTCGAAGCTCGCAGTGGCACCGGCGCCTATCACGTGCAGCCGCCTGCCGAGCGCCACCGCGAGCCGCGCGCCGTCGGGCGACCACGCGGCCACCAGGCCCGGGAGGAACGTCGGCGCCGCCGCGCGGTCCAGCAGCTTCGTGGCCTGCCCGGTCGCCACGTCGAGCCGGTGGACCTCGACGCCGAGGTCATCCCCGATGGACCCCGTGTACACCCAGACGGCAAGCGAGCGGCCGTCCGGCGACCATGCCAGCGGCTGGTGCCCGCCCCGGTAGGCGCGAGCCTTGCCGGTGCGCAGGTCGCGGATCATCAGCGTGTTGCCGGGCTCCGACGGGTACGCCAGCCGGGTGCCGTCCGGCGACAGCATGGACAAGATCCCGGGCGGAAACTTCAGGAACGGCGCCAGGTTGCGGTACGTGTCCTCGCCGTCGCCGATCACGGCCAGACGTCCCTCGTCGAGCGCGCCGCCGAGCGAGTCATCCACCAGCGGGCCCTGAACCGCCACGGACGCCGCACCGGCCGGGTACTGGTCGATCGTCGGCGTCCACGGCCACGGGTCGTGGATGTGGTCCGGGATACCGCGACCGTCGGGAGTCGGCGCGGCCGGTTGCAAGCCATTCGCGCCGTCGAACTGCCCGGGCAGCAGCGCCACGCCAGCCACCACGATCAGCACGGCCGCGAACGCCGCGCCGATGCTCGCGACCCGGCGCCGCCGCTTGCCGCGTGCGGCCCTGGTCCAGAGGTCGTCGTCGATGCGGGCCGCCGGCATCTCGTCGGCCAGCTCGGCGAAGGCTTCGTGCAGTCGGGCACTCATAGGGCCACCTCCTTCGCGGGGTTCCACAGCTCGGCCAACTCGGGCGCCAGCTCGCGCAGCCGGCCCAGTGCGTGCCGGGTCTGGCTCTTCACCGTCCCCAGGCGGATGCCGAGGACGGCGGCGGTCTGCGATTCGCTCAGGTCCTCGTAGAAGCGCAGGACGAGGATCGTGCGCTGTTTCGGCGTGAGACGCGCCAGCGCGCCCCGCAACGTGACCCGTAGCGACAGGTCCGGTTCGGCGCCGGGCGATTCAGGTATGCGCTCGTGCGGCAGCTCGGTGAGCCGGCGCCGCCGCCAGTTCGACACGTGTTCGGTGTAGACGATCCGGCGTACGTACGCCTCCGGATCCCCCTTGCTGATCAGCCTGGGCCAGCGCAGCGCAGCCTTGTAGAGGGCGTTCTGCACCAGGTCCTCGGCGTGCTGCCGATCACCGGTGAGCAGGTACGCGACCCGCGACAGGGCGGGCGTCCGCGCCTGGACGAACGCTCGGAACGACTCTTCGGACTCCACTCGACCTCCTCCTGACCGTATACACGCGCAGGAGGCGCCATCCGGAGGGAAGGAAAGACACTAACCTCAACGAATGGATCCGTACGAGCTGGCGGAACAATGGCTGCTGCCCGGGCCGACGCACGTGGAGCCGATCGAACGCGGCACGAACAACCTCAGCTGGCGGATCCAAGCGGGTGGCGAAACCTACTTCGCGCGGGTCTACCAGAACGCCACGCCGCCCAGGATCGAAGCGGAGCACCGGCTGCTGTCCGCGCTGGACGGCGCCGGACTGCCGTTTCGCGTGCCGGTCCCGATCCCGGCACCGGGTGGGCGCACTGTGCTCGGCCAATCTGCGCTGTTCCCATACCTGCCCGGCACTCCACTGCGCAGCGGCGAGCTGCTTGAGGCAGCCGGGCGCGCGCTCGGCGAGCTGAACACAGCCCTGGACGCCATACCCGCCGAACTGGCCCCGACCGACTGGCGCGGCACGCTCGGCGAGATCCACCCGGCCGTCCCGGACGTCGACGACCTCGTCGCCGAGCTGAACCGCGTCAGCGGCGATCACCCTGGCGTCGCCTGGCTGGCCGCGAACGCCGGTCCCGCCGACGAGGTGTACGCCCAGCTCTGCGCGACGCTGCCCGCCCAGATCGTCCACGGCGACTGGGCGCCCGGCAACGTGCTCGCCGAGGGCGGCCGGATCACGGCTGTGCTCGACTTCGAGATCGCCGGCCTCGACCTGCGGATCAACGACCCGGTCGCTGGCGCATTCAACTCGGCTGATGACGACAACCAGGCCCGCGCGTTCCTGCGCGGCTACCGCGAACGGGTCGACCTGCGCCCCGACGAGTTGGCCGCCGTGCCCGACCTGCTCCGGCTACGGGCCCTCGGCAGCGTGATGTGGCGAGCCGGGCGGTGGCGCCGCGGCCAGTCGACGTTGGACCACGTGCGCCGCGTCCTCGCTCACGGTGTGGACCTCGAAGCCAGGCTCAAGGCAGAGAGGCGACAATCTCCGCAATGGGCTTACGGCGTCCTGTGAAGAAAGGCACTTCCTCCCGCACGTGACGCCGCGCGCCCGAGGCCCGCAGCTCGCGCATGAGGTCGACGATGCGGTGCAGCTCGTCGGCCTCGAACGCCAGCATCCACTCGTAGTCGCCGAGCGCGAACGACGCCACGGTGTTGGCCCGCACGTCCGGGTAGTCGCGGGCCATCTGGCCGTGTTCGGCGAGCATCGCGCGGCGCTCGGCGTCCGGCAGGAGATACCACTCGTAGGAGCGGACGAACGGGTAGACGCAGACGTACCCGCGCGCCTCCTCGTCGGCGAGGAACGCGGGGATGTGACTCTTGTTGAACTCGGCCGGGCGGTGCAAGGCCATCTGCGACCAGACCGGCGCCAAGTGCGTGCCGAGTGCGGTGCGGCGGAACCGCCCGTACGCCTCCTGCAGCGCGTCGGACGAGCTTGAGTGCCACCAGACCATGAGGTCGGCGTCCGCGCGCAGGCCCGAGACGTCGTACACACCGCGAACCGTGACGTCCTTCGCGGCGAGCTGCTCGATCAGTTCCTCGGCCTCCGACGCCAGCGCGGCACGGTCCTCGGGCAGGCGCGACTCGGCCCGGAACACCGACCACATCGTGTACCGGACGGTCGCGTTGAGCTCGCGGAGGCGCTGGGCGTTCGGGTTCGCGGTGTCAGCCATGGTCCGATTCTTTCACCGCCGCGACGACCTGGTCCGCGGCGGTCTCGCCGGACCCGATGCACAGCGGGATCCCGACCCCGTCGTAAGCGGCGCCGGCGAGCGCCAGCGTCGGATGCGCGGCGAGCGCGGCCCGCGCCCGGCCAACCCGGTCGAGGTGGCCGACCGCGTACTGCGGCAGCGCCCCGCCCCACCGGTTCACCTTGGTCGCCAGCGGAACCGGCAGCGGACCGAGGAACGCGCCCAGCTCGGACCGCACCAGCTCGGCCAGCTCGTCGTCGTCGCGCTGGAGCACCGCCTCCTCGCGGTACCGGCCGATGGACGCCCGCACCACCGTCGCGCCGGAGGATCCCGGCCACTTCTGGCTCACGTACGTGACGGCCTTCGTGGCGAGCCCCGAGGTGGCGGGGATCAGCGCGCCGCTTCCGGCGGGCAGCACGGTGGGCGGCAGCACGAGCGTGACCAGCGCGATGCTCGCGTAGTCGATCGCGCCGACCTCGGCGGCGGCCGACGCGCTCACCCCGGCGAGCAGCCGTGACGCCGGCCGCGCCGGTACCGCGAGCACCACCGCGTCGGCGTCGATCAGCTCGGGGTCGCGGGTCGGGCCGACGACGAGCTGCCAGCCGCCGGGAGCCGGGCGCAGCTCGCGGACGGGCAGCCCGGTGCGGATCGCGGCGCAGCTCGCCTCGGCCACGGCGGCCACCAGCCGGCTGAGCCCACCCTCGACGGTGGCGAAGACCGGTTTGTCCGGCGCGGGCGGCCGAGTCCTGGATCGAGCGCACCGCCCGAACCAGTGACGGGTGCTCGCGCAGCGGCTCGACAAGCGCGGGCACGGTGGCGCGCAGCGACAGCCCGGCGGCCCGGCCGGCGTAGACCCCGCCGAGCAGCGGATCGACCAGCCGCTCGACCAGCTGCGACCCGAGCCGCCGGGTGACCAGCTCGCCGACCGTGACGTCCTCGTCGAGCGGATCGCCCGGAAGATCCGGCTCGGCCCGCAGCCTCGCCAGTGCGGCGCCGGTGAGGACGCCGGTGCGCTCGACCGCCTCGGTGCCGGGCGGTATCCCCATCAGCGTGCCGGCGGGCAGTGGCCGCAGCTCGCCGTCGACGACGACTGACGCGGCCAGCGTCGCCGGATGCACCAGCGCGTCGCCGAGACCCACCCGCTTCGCCAGCGCCACACCCTGCGGGCGGCGGAACAGGAACGCCTCGGCCGCGTCCTCGACCCGGACCCCGCCGACCTCGCCCGTGCGCAGCTTCCCGCCGAGGCGGTCGGCCTGCTCGACGACAGTGATCGTGGTGCCAGCGGGCGCGGTGTCCCGGACGCGCAGCGCCGCCGCCAGTCCGGCGATCCCGCCGCCGACGACGACAACGTGGAGATGTCTCACGTACCCAATCCTGCCTCGCTGCGCGGTTTGGCCTGCAACGGGGATGGCCCTGTCGTCAAGCCGACATCGCATCGTGACCGCCGAACGCGACCGTAGGGGAACCGCGCCGGAACCAGCGGCGTCTCACCAGGCCTAAGGCAGTGATCCACAACAGGGGAGGGCGTCATGCGGACGGTTGTGAAAAGACAAGTCGTGCTGGTGGTGGCGGGGCTGGCACTTGCCGCAGTCGCTGGTTGCGGGGCATCCAGCGATAGGCAGACCGCTGACAGGGCGGCGGCGCCCGCATCGGGCGCCAGGCAGGAAAGCGACCAGGGAGTGCCGCACCAGGGCGCGCCCGACCAGGCCCCGCCGGGGAAGCAGGGCGTCACCGTCCCGGTCGGCAGCCCGCTCGACAACCGCTCGATCGTCTACAAGGGAGAGTTGACGATCCGCGCGAAGCGGGTGGACGAGGCCGCCGCCAAGGCAAGCACGATCGCCACCGGCGCGGGCGGCATCGTCGCGGGTGACAACCGCCAGAGCAGTGGCAGTGGACAGTCCGCCGACCTCATCCTGCGGGTGCCGTCGGCCAAGTTCTACGAGACCGTGAACAAGCTCGGCACGGACCTCGGCGACGAGCTGAGCCGAGGCATCAGCACCGACGACGTCACCGAGGCGGTCGTCGACCTCGACGCCCGGATCGCCGGTCAGAAAGCCAGCGTCGACCGCACCCGCGCACTCCTCGTCCGTGCGCAGGCGATCAACGAGATCGTGACGATCGAGCAGGAACTCGCCCGCCGCGAGGCGGAGCTGGCCAGCCTCCAGGCGCGCAAGCGGTCGCTGGCTGACCAGGTGGCGCTGTCCACGATCACGCTGCACCTCATCGGGCCTCGTGCCGAAGCCCCCAAGGACGAGGACGAGCCGGCGAACTTCCTCACCGGCTTCATGGCCGGCTGGGACGCGTTCAAGACCTCCGTCAACGCCGCGCTCGTCGTGTTCGGGGCGATGCTGCCGTTCCTGATCGCGCTGGGGATCCCCGTCGCCGCCCTGGTGGTGCTGTTGCGCCGCCGCCGCCCGTCACCGGCGGCGCCTCCGGCTGAGGGCTGAGCGCCGCGTCGAGTTGTGGAGTTCGAGGGCGCGGCGTGGCCGGCGACCCTCGAAACTCCACAACTCAATGGCGGGACAGCTCGTGGACCAGCTCGACCACGCGCGTGAGCACGGTCGGGTCGGTCTCGGGCAGCACGCCGTGGCCGAGGTTGAAGATGTGACCGGGTGCGGCGCGTCCCTCGTCGAGAATGCGCCGCACGTGGCTCTCGATCACGTGGTCGCCCGCCGAACAGCACCGCCGGGTCGAGGTTGCCCTGCACGGCACGGTCCGGGCCGATTCGCTTGGTGGCCACGTCGAGCGGCATCCGCCAGTCGACGCCGACGACGTCCGCACCGGCCTCGCCCATCGCAGTGAGCAGCTCGCCCGTGCCGACTCCGAAGTGGATCCGCGGAACGCCGGTGTCGGCGAGCGCCGCCAGCACGCGGGCGGAGTGCGGCAGGACGTAGTGGCGGTAGTCGGCCTCGGTGAGCGCGCCGGCCCACGAGTCGAACAGCTGGATGGCCGACGCGCCCGCCGCGATCTGGACCCGCAGGAACGCCGAGCGTGATCTCGGCCAGCCGGTCGCACAGCGCGTGCCACAGCTCCGGCTCGCCGTACATGAGCGCCTTGGTGAGCCCGTGCGTCCGCGACGGCCCGCCCTCGACCAGGTAGCTGGCCAGCGTGAACGGCGCACCCGGCGAAGCCGATCAGCGGCGTGCCGCCCAGCTCCGCGACCAGCAGACGTCACGGCCTCGGTGACGTAGTCGACGTCGCCCGGCTCCAGCGGGCGCAGCCGCTCCAGGTCCTTCGCCGCACGGACCGGCTCGGCCACCACCGGACCCGACCCCGGCACGATGTCCAGGTCGACGCCGGCGGCCTTGAGCGGCACCACGATGTCGGAGAAGAGGATCGCCGCGTCGACCCCGTGCCGGCGGACCGGCTGCAGCGTGATCTCGGTGACCAGATCGGGCCGGCGGCACGCCTCCAGCATCGCGATGCCCTCGCGCACAGCCGCGGTACTCCGGCAGCGACCGGCCCGCCTGGCGCATGAACCAGACCGGCGTGTGCGGGACGGGCTCGCGCCGGCAGGCACGCGAGGAACGGGGAGTCAGCGCAGCTCGTGTCACGGTCACGTCATGCTTCCATGTCGCGGCACTGTGTCGTGTAACGGCGTCGCGCGCGTGCCGACTCGCCGTCGATCGCGCCTAGGCTCGGTGTCATGGCGGCATCCACCGCGCTCACCCGAGACGTTCGCGCGGGCCGTCGCCGGCCTGCGCGGCGGTCCGGCCGCGCGCCGGAGATCCTGCTCGAAGAGGTGGCCGCGCCGCAGCGGCTCGCGCCGTACAGCTTCGCGCTCGGCGCCACCGTGCTGCGTGACCGACGACGAGGTGGCCACCGGCCGGCTGATCCTGCTGCACGATCCCGAGCGGGCACGACGCCTGGGCCGGCACGCTGCGCCTGGTCACGCTACGTCACCGCCGAACTCGAACCGGACATGGCCGCCGACCCGATGCTGGCCGAGGTCGGCTGGAGCTGGCTCATCGACGCGCTGGATGCCGGCGGCGCGAAGTACACCGCGCGGGCGGCACGGTCACCCAGACGGTCTCCACCCGCTTCGGCGACCTCGCCGGCCCGCCGGACGCCGCCGACATCGAGCTCCGCGCCTCCTGGACCCCGATCGACGACGACCTCGGCCCGCACCTCTCCGCCTGGTGCACCCTGCTCGCGTCGACCGCCGGCCTGCCGCCGCCCGGCATCACGCTGCTCGCCTCGAACGGCGGCTGAGCTTTCTTCCGCCTTTGCCGCGCCGTGGCGAGCCGCCGCCGCGCCGTTGCCGCGCCGCCGCCGAACCCTTGCCGCGCCACCGCCGAACCCTTGCCGCGCCGCCGCCGAACCGGCCGCCGAACCGGACTGTCCGGACACGCGTCCCTTAACCGGACGCCGGTTACCGCCATTTCCCCGACAGTTCGCGCTAGCGGATCAGCCCTTCGGCTCGGGTACACGGCGCCTCGATCCGCTTCGCCACCGCGTCGAACTGGGCCTCGGTGCCCTCGGCCAAGATATCGAACATCTCCAGGACCCCCTTCAGGCACTGCGCGATCGTCGCCTTGTCGGAGGTGAGGCTGCTGATCGAGTCCTTGCTGGTGTCGAGCTCCTGGCGCGCCTTGTCGCGCTCGCCCTCAACGCCGACGATCTTGGCGTCCTTCTCCGTGAGCTGCGCCTTCTGGCTGGCGATCGTGGCCCGCTGCTCGGTGAGCTCGGTCGAGGCCAGAAAGAACAACACCCCAAGCACCACGCTCAGGACGAAAAACAGCGCGGTGAACCCCGCCAGCAGCGGCACCCAAGGGCCGCGAGAGGGCCGAGCGCCGACGGGCGTCGCAGCGGGAACGCCCGGCACGACCGGGGCACTCGGAACCGTCGCGTCCATGGACTGCGGCGCGTACTCAGCGGCCGGTGCGTGCTCAGGGGCCGCTGCGTGCTCAGGGGCCGCTGCGGGCGGCGGGACCGCAGGCGCCTGGTGGTGTTCGGGCGCGGGCGGCGGGACCGCCGGCGTCTGCTGGTGTTCGGGCGCGGGCGGCTGCGGCTCGGACATGGCGATCCTCCGGGATCGTTCGCGGCGATGCCCGTCCGGATGTCCGAGGGCACGCAGATCCTAGCAACGCTCAGCAAACGATCGAAAGCGACCATAGAGGCCGGGTTTGGTGGGATTCCGGAGCCTGACTGCACGATCTCACCGGTCGCAGGAGCTCAGCAGTCGACGAGACCGTCGCAGACCTCGCTGATCGGGATCGCCAGCGCCAGGCCGTCCGCGTCCTCGCGCACGATCTTGGCCTGCGCCACTCCCACCACCTGGCCGTCGGCGTTGCTCACCGGGCCGCCGGAGTTGCCGGGGCTGATCGCTGCGTCGAACTGGATCACCCGCGCGTCCAGACCTGGGACGTCGGCGCGCACCGCGCTCACCACGCCGGTCGTGACGGTGTCGGCCAGCCCGAGCGGCGCGCCGACGACAACCACCGGCTGGCCGGGCTGCACCGCCGCCGTCGCCGCCGACAGCCGCGGGAACGCCTTGGCGCTCTGCAGGATCGCGAGGTCACGGCGCTCGTCCATCTTGACGATCGTCACCGGATGGCGCTCCGCACCGCGCTCCAGCGTGGCCCGCCGCGAGCCGGAATCGACGACGTCCTCCACGACGTGGAAGTTCGTCACCAGCAGCGTGCCGCCGCCGGCGGACGGCGTCCCGAACGCGAACGCGGTGCCCGTGGCCCGACCAGCACGGACCCGGAACACGGCCGGCAGCACCTTGCGCGCCACGGCCGCCGAGTTCAGCGCACCCTTGGTGCGGTCGTCGACGCCGGCAGAGCTGCTTGCTGGCGGCGTCCAGGTCGGACCGCGTCTCCGCCAGCCGCGTGTTGGTCGTGCGCAGCTCGTCGGCCTGCCGGTCGACGCGGTCGGACAGCCGCATCAGGAACATCGTCTGGACGATCGCCACCACGAGCAGCACCAGCACGAGGGCCAGTGCCAGCCAGCCGGCGACGTTGCGCGAGCGGCGTACCTGCGGCGGAGCGGGCAGCGCCGCCGCCGGCTGCGCGAACGCGGGCCCCGGCGGGACGGAGGCCGGTGGGGAGGAGGCCGGCAGGGCTGATGCCGGCGTGAACACCGGCGGCGACAGCTGCACGGGCTGCGGCGCAACCCCAGGCTGCGCCCCGTAGCCGGACTGCGGCGCAACCCCAGGCTGCGCCCCGTAGCCGGACTGCGGCGCAGCCCCAGGCTGCGCCGCGCGTAGCCGGACTGCGGCGCAACCCCAGGCTGCGCCGTGCCGACTGCGGCCAACCCCAGGCTGCGCCCCGTAGCCGGACTGCGGCGCAACCCCAGGCTGCGCCCCGTAGCCGGACTGCGGCGGAACCTCGGGCTGCGCCGCCCAACCCGGCCATGCCGGAACGTCGCCCTCGGCCGGCGGTTCACCGGCGCCCCACGGCGTCGGCTCGCGATGGCGCTGCGGCGACCCGGGCGCCGGGGTGCCGGTGTGATCGGTCATGGCTGGTGCCTCCTGGTGCCGGCAGCCCGTCCGGACCGGCTGCGCCTCTCACGCTATCCCCGAGATCGATCGGGACGAGCATGGTCCACGGACGGCCACCAGGCGTGCCGGGCCACGCCCGATGCGGTCACACCGATACGGTGGGAGGGTGGACGAGGCGGCGACGACGGGACAAGCAGCGATACCGCATGACCACGACGCCGCACCAGCGGTTGACGTGCCGGCGGCGAAACCCCTGCTTGAGCCCCGCGACGGCACTCCGCCGCCCGTCGACACGCCGCAGGGCCTCGCCGAGGTGGCGGAGCTGCTGAGCCAGGGCACGGGCCGGTCGCGGTCGACGCCGAGCGCGCCTCGGGCTACCGGTACGGGCAGCGCGCGTACCTGGTGCAGCTGCGGCGCAACGGCGCCGGCACGGCCCTGATCGACCCGCTCCCGTTCGACGATCTCGGCGCGGTCGACACGGCGATCGCCGACGTGGAGTGGGTGCTCCACGCCGCCAGCCAGGACCTGCCCTGCCTCGACGAGCTGGGGCTGCGCCCGCGCAAGCTCTTCGACACCGAGCTGGCCGCGCGTCTCGCCGGGTTCGAGCGGGTCGGGCTCGGGGCGATGGTCGAGCGGCTCCTCGGATACACCCTGGAGAAGGGCCACTCGGCCGCCGACTGGAGCACCCGTCCGCTGCCCGCGGCCTGGCTCACCTACGCGGCGCTCGACGTCGAGCTGCTGGTCGAGCTGCGCGACGCGCTCGCCGAGGAGCTGCACAGCCAGGACAAGCTGGTCTGGGCCGAGCAGGAGTTCGCCGCGCTCGCGGCGAGCCGGCCGCCGGGGCCGCGTTCCGAGCCGTGGCGCCGCACGTCCGGCATCCACCGGGTACGCAGCGCGCGGGGGCTGGCGCGGGTGCGGGCGCTGTGGGGTGCCCGCGACGAGCTGGCGCGCCGCCGCGACCTGGCTCCCGGCCGGGTGCTGCCCGACTCCGCGATCGTCGCTGCGGCGCAGGCGGACCCGTCCGACGAGCGGGCGCTGCTCGCGTTGCCGGTCTTCTCCGGTCGCGCCACCCGCCGCCTCGCCGGCACCTGGCTCAGCGCGTTGCAGGAGGCCAGGGAGCTGCCGGACGCCGAGTTGCCGTCGACGACCGGCGGCGGCGACGGTCCGCCTCCCGCGCACCGCTGGGCCGACCGCGACCCGGTCGCGGCGGCGCGGCTCGCGCGTGCCCGCCGGGAGGTCAGCGCGCTCGCGGCCGACCACACCCTGCCCACCGAGAACCTGCTCGCCCCGGACAGCGTCCGGAGGCTGGCGTGGTCGCCGCCGGAGCCGCTCGACCTGGACACGGTGGCAGCGACGCTCCGTTCCTTCGGCGCCCGCCCGTGGCAGATCGACCTCACCGCGCGACCTCTCACCGCCGCCCTCGCGGAAGCCTAGGCTGCCGAGTTTCGCGATCCTTGGAGGTCGGGGCGGGCCTGCGACCCCAGAACCGAAGTCGGCGGGGGACCAAGCGTGCGCTACGTCACACGGCGGCCCCGGTGTCCGATCTAGTTACCGGCGAGTAGCATCCTGGAAACAGCATTCCCGCTTCCGGAGGAGGGCCCGTGCCCCGAACCGCCCGTGACGTGGTCTTCGTCGACGGTGTGCGCACCCCGTTCGGCAAGGCCGGCCCGAAGGGCATCTACGCCGACACTCGCGCCGACGACCTGGTCATCCGCTGCATCCGCGAGCTGATCGCGCGCCACCCCGAACTCCCGCCCGAGCGGGTCGACGAGGTGGCCGTCGCCGCCACCACCCAGATCGGCGACCAGGGCCTGACCCTCGGCCGCATCGCCGCCCTGCTGTCCGGGCTGCCGAAGACCGTCCCCGGCTACTCCATCGACCGCATGTGCGCGGGCGCGATGACCGCCGTCACGACGGTCGCCGGCGGCATCGCGTTCGGCGCCTACGACGTGGCCATCGCCGGCGGCGTCGAGCACATGGGCCGCCACCCGATGGGCGAGGGCGTCGACCCGAACCCGCGGATCATCGCCGAGAAGCTGGTCGACCCGTCCGCGCTGGTCATGGGCCAGACCGCGGAGAACGTGCACGACCGCTTCCCGCAGCTCACCAAGGAGCGGTGCGACGTCTACGCGCTGGGCAGCCAGCAGAAGTACGCGAAGGCCATCGCGGACGGCAAGATCCAGCAGGACCTCGTGCCGATGGCCACCCGCAGCAAGGACAAGGGCTGGGGTCTGGCCACCGCCGACGAGCCGCCGCGCCCGAACACCACGCTGGAAGACCTCGCCGGGCTGAAGACCCCGTTCCGCCCGCACGGCCGGGTCACCGCCGGTAACGCCGCGGGCCTCAACGACGGCGCCACCGCGAGCATCCTCGCCGCCGAGGACGTCGCCCGCGAGCTGGGCCTGCCGATCGGCATGCGCCTGGTCAGCTACGGCTTCGTCGGCGTCGAGCCCGAGGTCATGGGCATCGGCCCGGTGCCGAGCACCGAGAAGGCGCTGCGCCTCGCCGGCCTCACCATCGACGACATCGGCCTGTTCGAGCTGAACGAGGCGTTCGCCGTCCAGGTGCTGGCGTTCCTCGACCACTTCGGCATCGCCGACGACGACGCCCGCGTCAACCCGTGGGGCGGCGCGATCGCCCTCGGCCACCCGCTCGCCAGCTCCGGCGTGCGGCTGATGACGCAGCTCTCGCGCCACTTCGCCGAGCGGCCCGACGTCCGCTACGGCCTCACCGCCATGTGCATCGGCATCGGCATGGGCGGCACCGTGATCTGGGAGAACCCGCACTACACCGGGAGCAGCAAGTGACCGCCACCGCAGAGTTCGCCGCTGAGGTCGTTACCCAGGCGCTGGTCCGCTACGTCAGCGTCCCGGGCGTCGACGGCGAGATCGCGCTGATCACGCTGGAGAACGGCCACGACCACACCCGGCCGTCGACGTTCGGTCCGGGCGGCCTGACCAGCCTGGACAACGCGCTCACCGAGATCGAGGCGCGCACGCCGGCCGTCCGGGCCATCGCGATCACCGGCAAGCCGTTCATCTTCGCCGTCGGCGCCGACATCTCCGGCATCCCGCACGTCACCGACCGGTCGCAGGCTCTGGAGATCGGCCAGCTCGGGCACCGCGTGTTCGCGCGGATCAAGAACGCGTCGGTCCCGACGTTCGCGTTCGTCAACGGCGCCGCGATGGGCGGTGGCCTGGAGATCGCGCTGCACGCGCAGTACCGCACGCTGTCCTCTGGTGCCGCCGCGCTGGCGCTGCCCGAGTGCTTCCTCGGGCTGGTCCCGGGCTGGGGCGGCACGCAGCTGCTGCCGAACCTGATCGGCGCCGACAAGGCCGTGACGGTCATCGTCGAGAACGCCCTGAGCCAGAACAAGATGCTCAAGGCCAAGCAGGCGTTCGAGCTGGGCATCGCGGACGCGATGTTCGAGCCGGCCGACTTCATCGAGCGCTCACTCATCTGGGCGGCGGGTGTGCTCCGCGGCGACATCGCCGTCGAGCGTCCCGAGATCGACCGCGGCCAGGCCTGGGACGACGCCGTCGCCCGCGGTCGCGCGTTCGCCGACGCCCGGGTGCGCGGCGCCGCGCCGGCTCCGTACAAGGCGCTCGACCTGATCGCGCTCGCCAAGACGGCGTCCTTCGAAGAGGGCACGGCCGCCGAGGACGAGACCCTCGCCGACCTCGTGATGAGCGAGGAGCTGCGTGCCGGTCTGTACTCGTTCGACCTGGTGCAGAAGCGGGCCAAGCGGCCGGTCGGCGCACCCGACAAGTCGCTCGCGCGGCCGGTCACGAAGGTGGGCGTCGTCGGCGCCGGCCTCATGGCCAGCCAGCTCGCGCTGCTGTTCGCGCGCCGTCTCGGCGTGCCGGTGGTCCTCACCGACCTCGACCAGGAGCGCCTCGACAAGGGCGTCGCGTACGCCCACGCCGAGATCGACAAGCTGGCCGGCAAGCGCCGGGTCTCCCCCGATGCCGCGAACAAGCTCAAGGCCCTCATCACCGGATCGCTGACCAAGGACGCGTTCGCCGACGCCGACTTCGTCATCGAGGCGGTGTTCGAGAACCTGAACGTGAAGAAGAAGGTGTTCGCCGAGGTCGAGGCCGTGGTGAGCCCCGAGGCGATCCTCGCGACCAACACCTCGTCGCTGTCGGTCAGCGAGATGGCCGCCGACCTGGCGCACCCCGAGCGGGTCGTCGGCTTCCACTTCTTCAACCCGGTCGCGGTGATGCCGCTGCTGGAGATCGCCAAGGGCTCGGCCACGGACGATGCCACGTACGCCACGGCGTTCGCGGTGGGCAAGTCGCTCAAGAAGACCTGCATCGCGGTGAAGGACGCCCCGGCGTTCGTCGCGAACCGGCTGTTCATGCGGTTCTTCAACGAGGTCACGCGCGGCATCGACGAGGGCGCTCCGTTCGAGGTCGCCGACCACGCGTTCGACTCGCTCGGCCTGCCGATGACCCCGCTGCAGCTGCTGACGTTCAGCGGCCCGGCGGTGTCGTACCACGTGATGGAGACGCTGCACACGGCGTTCCCGGACCGGTTCTACCTGTCGGAGAACCTGGGCAAGCTGGTCGAGGCCGGCATCACCAGCTTCTTCGGCCCCGACGGCAAGACGCCGCAGGAGATCCTCGACATCTACAAGACCGGCGAGAACGCGCCGTCGGGCGAGGAGATCCTGCAGCGCGCGCTGGAGGCCATGGCCGACGAGGTCCGCCGCCTGATCGACGAGGGCGTCGTCGCGGAGGCGCAGGATGTCGACCTCGCGCTGATCACCGGCGGCGGGTACCCGTTCCACCTGGGCGGCATCACGCCGTACCTCGACCGGACCGGCATCTCCGAGAAGGTCACCGGCAAGCGGTTCCTGCCGAAGGGCCTCTCGACCCTGCCGTAAGCAGCTGACGAAGTGGCCGTGGTTTTCGGTGCTGTAGCACCGAAAACCACGGCCACTTCCGTTCTAGACCCCGACGAGTTCCTTCTCGGGAGTGCGCTGGCGTAGGAACCGGCGGGCGAGCGGCCACAGCAGGATCAGCGTCACCACCGCGTAGACGCCCACGGCGAGCGGTTCGAAAAGCCCGCTCAAGTCGCCGTCGCTGAGCTGGAGCGCGCGCCGCAGCTGAAGCTCAGCGCGGGACCCGAGGATCACGCCCGAGGATCAGCGGCAGCACCGGCAGCCCGTAGCGCCGCATCCCCATCCCGAGCAGGCCGAGCGCCAGCAGGATCAGCAGGTCGAGCGGCTGCGCGTTCACCGAGTAGGCGCCGAGGCTGGCGAAGAACAGGATCCCGGCGTACAGGTACGGGCGCGGGATCCGCAGCAGCCTCGCCCAGGCCGGTGCCAGCGGCAGGTTAAGCACGAGCAGCAGGAAGTTGCCGACGAACAGGCTGGCGATCAGCGTCCACACGAGTTCGGGCTCGCGCTGGAACAGCAGGGGACCGGGCTGGATCCCGTATTGCGTGAACGCCGCCAGCATCACTGCCGCGGTCGCGTTGACCGGCAGCCCGAGCGACAGCATCGGCACCAGGCTGCCGGCGGCGGAGGCGTTGTTCGCGGCCTCCGGACCGGCCACGCCCTCGATCGCGCCCCTGCCGAACTCGTCGTGGTGCTTCGACAGGCGCTTCTCGGTGACGTAGGAGAGGAACGTCGGGATCTCGGCGCCCCCAGCGGGGATGGCGCCGAACGGGAAGCCGAGTGCGGTGCCGCGCAGCCACGGCTTCCACGACCGTCGCCAGTCCTCGCGCCCCATCCACGGCCGCCCGACTGGCGTCACGTCGGCGGCGCGACGTCGCAGGTGGGCGGCCACCCACAGCGCCTCGCCGACCGCAAAGATGCCGACGGCGACGACCACGACGTCGATGCCGTCGGCGAGCTGCGGGATGCCGAACGTGAGCCGCTGCTGGCCGGTCTGCGGGTCGAGGCCGACGATGCCGATCGCGAGCCCGATCGCGAGCGCCGCGAACCCGCGGATCCGGGACGAGCCCAGCACGGCGGTGACCGCGATCAGGGCCAGCACCATGATCGCGAGGTACTCCGGCGCGCCGAGCCCGACCGCGAACTTCACGACGAGCGGCGCGAGCAGCACCAGCAGCGCGGTGCCGATCGTGCCCGCGATGAACGACCCGATCGCGGCCGTGGCAAGGGCCTGCGCCGCGCGCCCGGTGCGCGCCATCTTGTTGCCCTCGACTGCCGTCACGACCGACGACGACTCACCGGGGGTGTTGAGCAGGATCGAGGTGGTGGACCCGCCGTACATGCCGCCGTAGTAGATGCCGACGAACATGATGAACGCGCTGGTGGGGCTCACCGCGTACGTCACGGGCAGCAGCAGCGCCACGGTCATCGCCGGGCCGATCCCCGGCAGCACGCCGACGGTCGTGCCGAGGATGACGCCGATCAGGGCGAACAGCAGGTTGGTGGGCGTAGCGACGGCAGCGAACCCGTCGAGCAGCGCGGCGAACGTGTCCATCTACAGGATCCCCTCCAGCACGCCGGCGGGCAGGCCGATGCCGAGCCCCACCGCGAACAGGTAGAACGAGCCGACCGCCAGCCCGACAGAGATCAGCCCGTCGCGGGCGAACCGCCGGCTGCCCAGCGCGTAGACGGCTCCCCAGAACAGCACCGTGCCGGAGACCACCCAGCCGGCCGGCTCGATGAGCGCGGCGTTGGCGAGGAACGCGCCGACCAGGAGCAGCACGGTGCGCCAGTCGGCACGGTGCTCCAGGTCGACGTCCTCGCCGCCCTCCGGCTCGCCGCGCCCGCCGCGGAGCACGTCGCGGGCGAGCAGCGCCGCGCAGGCGATCAGCGCCACGCCCACCGCGACCGGCACCGCGCGGGGCCCGACCGGGCCCCGCTGGGTGAAGTCCGTGGCGATGCGGGACGCGTCCCAGAGCACGACCGCGCCGAGCCCGAGCAGCAGCCCCGCGACGCCCAGCTCCGAGCGGCCTTCGAGCAGCCGTCATGCCAGGCCCAGGTCCGCGAGAACGCTCCGCACGCGGTTGTCCTGCTCCAGCAGGAACAGCCCGTACTCCTCGCCGGTGAGGTACGCGTCGGTCCAGCCGTTGCGCTTCAGCGCGTCCTTCCACCCGTCGGAGGCGTGCATGCGGTCGAGCGCGTCGATCAGCGCCTCCCGCGACTCGGCGTCGATGCCGGGCGGGGCCACGATGCCGCGCCAGTTCGAGAAGACGAGGTCGACGTCCTGCTCCTTCAGCGTCGGCACGTCCAGCACGTCGAGCCGCTCCTCGCTCGTGACCGCGAGCACGCGGACGGCGCCGGCGTTGATCTGGTCCAGGTACTCGCCGACGCCCGACGCGGCGAAGGCGACCTTGCTGCCCAGCACGGCCGGGAGCAGCTCGCCGCCGCTGTCGTAGCCGACGTAGTTGACGTCCTTGGGCTCGATGCCGACGGCCTGCGCCAGCTGCATCGGCAGCAGGTGGTCGGGGCCGCCCGGCGAGGAGGCGCCGCCGACGGTGACCTTGCCCGGGTCGGCCTTCCACGCGGCGATCAGCGCGTCCAGCGTCTTGTACGGCGAGTTCTTCGGCACCACGATGATGCCCGGCTCCTCGATCAGCTTCGCCAGCGGCGTCGTGTCCTGGAGCACGGCCTTCGACTTGTTCGTGTACGAGCTGCCGACCACGCCGAGGCCCATCATCATCGCCAGGTCGCCGTTGCCAGCCTCGTTGACCAGGCGGGTCAGGCCGACCGTCCCGCCGGCGCCCACCAGGTTGAACACCTCGATCCGGCGCGCGATCTTCTCCTCCTCCATCACCTTCGCAGCGGTTCGTCCGGTGACGTCGTAACCGCCGCCGGCCGCCGTCGGGATCATGATCCGCAGGTCGGTCAGCTGCTTGGCCGCGCCGTTCGACGCGGCGTCGTCCCTGGTCACGCCGCACGCGGTCGTGAGCAGGACGGCGGCCAGCGCGGCCGCGAACAGTCCTCGCCAGATCAGCCTTTGCATGTGATCCTCGCTTCATGACGTGTAACAGGGGTGTTGCAGATCGTGCGGGCCGGGCCCGGCGCCGTCACGGTTAGGTGACCAACGGAGTTTGAGTTCTTTGTGGTCACGCCTGCGCCCCTTCCGCCCGTCCACGCCAGTGCTGCAAGCTCTCCCGTCAAGCGGACGGAGGAGGTGATCCGCAGTGCGCCCCAGGCTGACCCTGGCCGGCCAGTTCCTCGCGTTCCAGCTGATCATCGGTTTCGTCGTGCTCGTCGCCGTAGCGGCGGCGTCGCTCGCCCAGTCGGCCGAGACGTTCCGCCGCGACCAGGGTCACCGCATGCTCTCGATCGCCGAGAACGTGGCCACCACGAGCGTCGTGCGCCTCGGGCTCAGCAATCCGGCCCAGCAGGGCGTGCTGCCACCGCTGGCCGAGGGGACGCGCACCGTGTCCGGGGCGTCGTTCGTGATCATCGCCCGCCCGGACCGGACGATCCTCACCTCCCCCGACCCGCGCCAGGTCGGGCGGCGCCTCCCCCTAGGCGACAGCAAGGTCACCCGGAGCCGGTCGTGGACGGGCGTGGTGACGCATGACGGCATCACGTCGGTGGTGGCGCACGTGCCCGTGCTCGCCGACGACGGCCGCACGATCGGCCTCGTCGCCGTCGGCCAGCACTACCCGAGCATCGGCGAGCGGCTCCGCGCCGCGATCCCCAACCTGCTCATCTACCTCGGGCTCGCCAGCGTGCTGGGGATGCTCGGCTCGTGGCTGCTGGCGCGCCGGGTCAAGCGCCAGACGCTCGGGCTCGAACCGCGCGAGATCGCCGGCCTCGTCGAGCACCGCGAGGCCATGCTCCACGGGATCAAGGAGGGCGTGATCGGCCTGGACCAGCAGCGCCGGGTCACGCTCGCCAACGACGGCGCCCGCGCACTGCTCGACCTGCCCGAGCACTGCGTCGGCCGCACCGTTGACGAGCTGGGGCTGGGCGAGGTGCTGTCCGGGGAGGGCGCCGACCAGATCGTGCTCGTGAACGGCCGGGTGCTGACCCTCAACCGGATGCCGATCTCCACCCGGGGCACCGTCTCGGCTCGGTCACGACGCTGCGCGACCTCACCGAACTCGCCGCCCTGCAACGGGAGCTGGGCGCCACCCGCAACGCCACCGACACGCTCCGGGCCCAGACGCACGAGTTCAGCAACCAGCTCCACACGATCTCGGGGCTGATCCAGCTCGGCGAGTTCGACGAGGTCGTGCGGTTCGTCAACCGGCTCAACCGCAACCGCGCGCAGCTCAACGAGGACGTGACCAGCCGCCTGGCCGACTCCGCGCTCGCGGCGCTCGTGATCGCCAAGTCCAGCCTGGCCGCCGAGCAGGGCGTCGAGCTGCGGCTGGCACCGGAGTCGAGCCTGGGACGCGTCGACGACCGGCTCTCCGCCGACCTCGCGACCGTCGTCGGCAACCTCATCGACAACGCGCTCGACGCCATCGGGCCGGCGCCCGGCTGGGTGGAGGTGGAGCTGAGCGAGGAGAGCGGCGAGGTCCGCGTGGTCGTGCGCGACTCCGGTCCCGGCGTCGCACCCGAGCTGGCCGAGGAGGTGTTCCGCCAGGGCTTCACCACGAAGCCTGCGGCCCAGGGTGGACAGCGCGGGTTCGGGCTGGCGCTGACCCGGCTGGTGTGCGCGCGGCGCGGCGGCGAGATCAGCGTCCAGGGCAGCGTGTTCACCGCGCGGATCCCGGTCGCCGCGAAGGTGGGTGCGCCGTGATCGACGTGCTGGTCGTGGACGACGACTTCATGGTGGCGAAGGTCCACAGTAGATTTGTCGACCAGACGCCGGGCTTCACCGTGGTCGGCGCCGCGCACACCGGCGCCGCCGCGCTGGAGGCAGCGCAGGAACTCCAGCCGGACCTGATCCTGCTCGACATCTACCTGCCCGACATGACCGGCCTGGAGGTGCTGGGGCGCCTCCGCGAGCAGGCGCCCGACGTCGACGTCCTGGTGGTCAGCGCCGCGCGCGAGATCGAGACCGTGCGGCGGGCCCTGCGCGGCGGCATCGTCCACTACCTGCTCAAGCCGTTCACCTACGAGGACCTGCGCGAACGACTGGAGCACTACCGGTTCGCGCACCTGAGCCTGGCCGAGGCCGGCACCGCGCGGCAGGCCGACGTCGACCGCGTGTTCGGCACCCGGACCGCGCCGGAGCGGCCGCTCCCGAAGGGGCTGAGCGTGGAGACCGCGCAGCTCGTGGAGCAGGCGCTGCGGGACACCGACGGCGACCTGTCGGCCTCCGAGTGCGCGTCGGCGCTGGGCATCTCCCGGGTGAGCGCCCGCCGCTACCTCGAACACTTCGCCTCGCTGGGCCGGGCCGACGTCCGGCTCCGGTACGGCGGGCAGGGCCGCCCCGAGCGCCGCTACGCCTGGCGCACCTGACCACCCGCTCCCGCCCGCGGCCCGGTTTGGGCGATCTTTCTTGCGCTATAACGCCAGAGGGATCGCCCAAACCTCAGGGTTGGACGGCGAGCAGTACACCGGCGTCCAGGGAGACGGTGGCGTGCTCGCCGAGAACACGTTCGAGACGCCGCGGGTGGTGCCGACCGGTAAGTCCTCGTCCACGAGCGGATACAGCAGCCCCTCGGTGCGCACCCCGGACGCCGGCCCGTGCACGGGCAGCAGCGAGACCAGCTCGCCCGGTGTCCCGTGCAGCTCCGCCGAGCGGCGGATCACCGTGAGCGTGGCAGTGCCCATCCGCGCCACCAGCTCCACGGACGCGTACTGCGGCGCGGCGAGCAGGAAGGCGTTGCCGAGCCAGTGGTCGAAGCGCCCGCCATGGCCGCCGATCACCACCACCCTGTGCGCGCCCCGCCGCACCGCCAGTTCGAGTGCCAGCTCCAGGTCGGTGGCGTCCTTGGCCACGGGGTGCGTCTCGACCCGACCACCGCTGGCGCGAACGCGGTCCAGGTCGGCCATAGACGCGGAGTCGAAGTCGCCGATCGCCTCGTCGACCGTGAGCCCCAACGCGAACGCGTGGGCGATGCCACCGTCGGCGGCGATCACCCACGCGTCGGCGGGGAGGCCGGTGAGCACGTCGCTCGCCGACTCTTCCCCGCCAGCGACAACCAGAACGGTGTCGATCAGCCGACCACGGCGTGCTCGGGGAAGCGGCAGAGCGTGGCGAACTCGTCGCCGTCGAGGCTCGCGCCGCCGACCAGCGCACCGTCCACATCGTCCTTTGCCATGATGCCGGCGATGTTGTTGGCCTTCACCGATCCGCCGTAGAGGATGCGGGCGGTGTCGGCGACCTCGGCGTTGTACAGCTCGCCGATGCGCTTCCGGATCGCCGCGCACACCTCCTGCGCATCGTCCGGCGTGGCCACCTTGCCGGTGCCGATCGCCCACACCGGCTCGTAGGCGATGACGATCGACGCGGCCTGCTCGGCCGGGATCTTCGCCAGCGCGCCGTCGAGCTGTGCGAGCGTGTAGGGCACCTGCTCGCCCGCCTCGCGGATCTCCAGGCCCTCGCCGATGCACACGATCGGGATGATGTCGTTCGCGTACGCCGCCTTGACCTTGGCGTTCACGAGCGCGTCGTCCTCGGCGTGGTACTGGCGCCGCTCCGAGTGGCCGACCACCACGTACTGGCAGCCCAGCTTGGCCAGCATGCCGCCGCTGATGTCGCCGGTGTACGCGCCGGACTTGTGCTGCGACAGGTCCTGCGCGCCGTACCCGATGAGCAGCCGGTCACCGTCGATCAGCGTCTGCACGCTGCGCAGGTTGGTGAACGGCGGCAGCACGACGACCTCGACGGCCGTGAGCTGCTGCTCGTTGAGGCTGAACGCGATCTTCTGCGTGAGCGCGATCGCCTCAAGGTGGTTGAGGTTCATCTTCCAGTTGCCCGCGATGAGAGGACGGCGTCCCTCGGGCAGCTGGGGCTTCTTCTTCGCCACGGTCTCAGGCCTCCGCTTCGAGAGCGGCCAGACCCGGCAGGGTCTTGCCCTCCAGGTACTCCAGCGACGCGCCGCCGCCGGTCGAGATGTGGCCGAACGACGACTCGTCCAGGCCGAGCGCGCGGACGGCCGCCGCCGAGTCGCCACCGCCGACGATCGACAGACCGTCCACGGCGGCCACCGCCTGGGCGACAGCGCGGGTGCCCTCCGCGAACGGAGCGAACTCGAACACGCCCATCGGGCCGTTCCAGAACACGGTCTTGGCCGGCGCCAGCTTCTCGGTGAAGATGCCCGCCGTGACGGGGCCGATGTCGAGGCCCTTCCAGTCGTCTTCGATCGCGTCGGCCGCGACGATCCGGGTCTCGGCGGTGTTGCTGATCTCCTTGGCGACCACCACGTCGACCGGCAGCACGATCTTGCCGCCCGCGTCGGCGAGGAGGCCCTTGCAGGTCTCGACCATCTCGGCTTCCAGCAGCGAACCGCCGACGCCGTGGCCCTGCGCGGCCAGGAACGTGAAGCACATGCCGCCGCCGACGAGCAGGTGGTCGACCTTCGGCAGCAGCGCCTCGATCACCGCCAGCTTGTCCGAGACCTTGCTGCCGCCGAGCGCCACGACGTACGGGGTGTCGGGCGTGCCGGTGAGCCGACGCAGCACCTCGACCTCGCGGAGCACGAGACCACCGGCGTAGGCGGGCAGCAGCCGGGCGACGTCGTAGACGCTGGCGTGCTTGCGGTGCACGGCGCCGAATGCGTCGTCCACATAGGAATCGACCAGCGTGGCCAGCTCGGCGGCGAACGCTGCCCTGACGGCGTCGTCCTTGCTGGTCTCGCCCGGGTTGAAGCGCAGGTTCTCCAGCAGCGCGACGTCACCGTCGGCCAGGGCGGCGACCGTCTCGTGCGCCGACTCGCCGACGGTGTCGGTCGCGAACGCCACCGGCGCGCCCAGGAGCGTGCTCAACCGGCCGGTGACGACCGCGAGCGTGTACTTGGGGTCCGGCGCGCCCTTGGGGCGGCCGAGGTGTGAGACGACGACGACCCGCGCACCGGCGTCCCGCAGCGCGGTGAGCGTCGGGAGGACCGCGCGGATGCGGCCGTCGTCGGTGATCGTGTCGCCGTCGAGCGGGACGTTGAGGTCGGCGCGCACAAGCACGCGCCGACCCGTCACGCCCTCGGCGAGCAGGTCGTCGAGGGTCTTCAACGTCAGCCCCTACAGGGACGCGCCGACGAGGCGGACCAGGTCGACCAGGCGGTTGGAGTAGCCCCACTCGTTGTCGTACCAGCCGACGACCTTCACCTGGTCGCCGATGACCTTCGTCAAGCCGGCGTCGAAGATGCAGGAGGCCGGGTCGGTGACGATGTCGGTGGAGACGATCGGGTCCTCGGTGTAGGTGAGGATGCCCTTGAGCGCGCCCTCCGCGGCGGCCTTGACCGCGGCGTTGACCTCCTCGACCGTGGTCTCCCGGCTGGCGGTGAACGTCAGGTCGGTGGCCGAGCCGGTGGGGATCGGCACCCGCAGCGCGAAGCCGTCCAGCTTGCCCTTCAGCTCGGGCAGGACGAGGCCGATGGCCTTCGCGGCGCCCGTCGAGGTGGGCACGATGTTCAGCGCGGCGGAACGCGCCCGGCGCAGGTCGCTGTGCGGCCCGTCCTGCAGGTTCTGGTCCTGCGTGTAGGCGTGGATCGTGGTCATCAGGCCGCGCTCGATGCCGACCGACTCGTTCAGCGCCTTGGCCATCGGGCCCAGGCAGTTCGTGGTGCAGGACGCGTTGGAGATGATCGTGTGCGCGGCGGCGTCGTAGGCGTCGTGGTTGACGCCCATGACGATCGTGACGTCCTCGTTCTTCGCCGGCGCGGAGATGATGACCTTCTTCGCGCCCTGGTCGATGTGCGCCTTCGCCTTGGTGGCGTCGGTGAAGAAACCGGTCGACTCGATGACGACGTCCGCGCCGAGTTCCTTCCACGGCAGGGCGTTCGGGTCACGCTCGGCCAGTGCCTTGAAGGACTTGCCGCCGACGCTGATCTCGTCCGCGCTGGCCTTCACCTCGCCCGGGAATCGGCCCAGGATGCTGTCGTACTTGAGCAGGTGAGCCAGGGTCTCGTTGTCCGTGAGGTCGTTGACGCCCACGATCTCGATATCCGCGCCCGACGCCTGGACGGCGCGGAAGAAGTTACGGCCGATACGCCCGAAGCCGTTGATGCCTACCCGGATGGTCACGCCGATCTCCTCCACATATGTGTGCGTTGCCTGCTGCCGCGGGCGGCGCTGCGCGCGGGAGTTCCCCCGTGCGACCTTAGCTGGTCGGTCGGGGTGCGTCTCAGGGTGCCGTCGGAATCGTTTCAGCATGCGGGACCACGGGACTTGTGGTCGCACTTTTCGGGCCTATGGCCCGGAAAAGTGCGACCACATAAGGGAGCTACGGAGCCAGCATCTCCGGCGTCACGCTCGCCTCGGTATCCGGAATGCCCAGATCGTGGGCGCGCTTGTCGGCAAGGGCCAGCAATCGGCGGATCCGCCCTGCGACCGCGTCCTTGGTGAGCACCGGCTCAGCAAGCGAGCCCAGCTCCTCCAGCGACGCCTGGCGGTGAGTCAGCCGCAGCCTGCCGGCCGCCAGCAGGTGCTCGGGCGCGTCCTCGCCGAGGATCTCCATCGCCCGGGCGACCCGCGCACCCGCCGCCACCGCAGCCCGCGCGGAGCGGCGCAGGTTGGCGTCGTCGAAGTTGGCGAGCCGGTTGGCTGTGGCCCGCACCTCGCGCCGCATCCGCCGCTCTTCCCAGGTCAGCACGCTGTGGTGCGCACCGACGCGGACCAGGAGCGCGCTGATCGAGTCGCCGTCGCGGATGACCACCCGGTCGAACCCGCGCACTTCGCGCGCCTTCGAGCCGATGCCCAGCCGCCGGGCCGCCCCCACCAGCGCCAGCGCCGCCTCCGGGCCGGGGCACGTGATCTCCAGCGCGGACGAGCGGCCAGGCTCGGTGAGCGACCCGTGGGCCAGGAACGCCCCGCGCCACGCCGACTCGGCGCAGCACATTGCGGCCGACACCACCTGCGGGGGCAGCCCGCGCACCGGACGTCCCCGGACGTCGAGCAGGCCGGTCTGGCGAGCCAGCGCCTCGCCGTCCTTCACCACGCGCACCACGTACCGGCTGCCCTTGCGCAGCCCGCCTGAGGCCAGCACGTGGATCTCGCTGGCGTGCCCGTACACCTCGGCGATCTCGCGCCGGAGCCGCCGCGCCGCCACGCCGGTGTCCAGCTCGGCCTCCACAACCACCCGGCCGCTGACGATGTGCAGCCCGCCGGCGAAACGGAGCAGAGCCGCCATTTCGGACTTACGGCAACAGGGCTTCGTGACCACCAGTCGGCTCAACTCGTCCTTCACCGCAGCAGTCATCGCCATGCGCGCTCACCTCGCCGTCTCGTCCCACCCCAGGTCTGCGCGGTCGAACACCGAACGCAGCACGGACGCCAATGCCCCCGGATCATGCCGTGGGCTGCCGTCCGCAACCGCGACCGGCGCGACCACCAGTCTCCCCCCGAGAGATTCTGCCGCACTCGTGAGGCGTGTGTGGTCCCGCACCACCCGCGGATCCGCAACGACCGCATCTACCGTGAACTCTGGCGCATGGCTGGTCAACGCCGTGAGGTGCTCCTCCGCGGACCAACCGTCCGTCTCGCCGGGTTCGTCCGAGAGGTTGAGTGCCACGATCCGCCGAGCGTTCGTCTTGGCGATCGCCGCGCGCAACTCTGGCACGAGGAAGTGCGGCAGCACGCTCGTGAACCAGGATCCCGGGCCGAACAGGAGCCAGTCGGCGGCGTTGACCGCGGCCAGGGCCTCCGGGCAGGCAGGCGGATCCTCGGGGATCAGCCGCACACCGAGCACCTGCCCCGGCGTCTTCGCCACCGTGGCCTGCCCGCGTACCACCGAACGCTCGTCGGGGCGGCTCGGATCCAGCCCGCGCACATCCGCCTCGATCTCCAGCGGCTCGGCCGACATCGGCAGGACCCGCCCCCGCGCGCCGATCATGCGGCCGGCGTGGTCGAGCGCCGCCACCGGACCACCGAGCACCTCGACCAGGCCCGTCAGCAGGATGTTGCCGACCGCGTGACCGCCGAGCGGCCCGTTGCCCGGGAACCGGTGCTGGAACAGCATCGACCTTATTGCGGCGTCGGGGTCGTCCCCGGCGAGCGCCACCAGCGCCTGCCGGAGATCGCCCGGCGGCAGCACGTCGAACTCCTGACGCAACCGCCCGCTCGAACCACCGTCGTCGGCCACCGTGACGACGGCCGTCAGCTCGACGTCCAGCCGCCGCAGCGCCCGCAGCGACGAGAACAGTCCGTGGCCGCCGCCGAAGGCGACCACCTTCGGTCGAGTCACGTGTACGCCTCGCTCCGCTCGGCGGCCCCGTGACCGGGGGTGCTGTACGTCCTGGTTCGCTCGCTCACTCGCGCCCCAGATCCCGATGGACGGCGTGGGTCTGCAACCCGCGCCGTGCGAGCAGAGCGGCGAGCGCCTCCGCACTGGCCACGCTGCGATGCTTCCCGCCGGTGCAGCCGACCGCGATCGTCAGGTAACGCTTGCCCTCGCGGCGGAACCCGTCGGTGACCTCCTCGACCAGGTCGGCGTAACGGTCCAGGAAGGACGCGGCGCCGGGCTGGCCGAGGACGTACTCGCTCACGGCAGGATCCCGCCCCGTGAGCGGGCGCAGCTCGGGCACCCAGTGCGGGTTGGGCAGGAAGCGCATGTCCACCACCAGATCGGCGTCGGCTGGCAGACCGTACTTGAAACCGAAAGAGAGAACCGTGACCTGCAACGCCCGCGGATCGGAGGCGAACAGCTCCTCGACCCGGGACCGCAGCTGGTTGACGTTGAGCAGGGTCGTGTCGATCGTCAGGTCCGCCTCGCCGCGCGCGTCGAGCAGTAGTTCGCGCTCGGCGGCGATGCCGTCCGCGAGGCGCCCGTCTCCCTGCAACGGGTGCGTGCGGCGGACGCTCTCGAACCGGTGGATCAGCACGTCGTCGGACGCGTCCACGAACAGCACCCGCGGACGGAACCCGCGAGCGCGCAGGTCGGCGACGGCGCCGGTGAGGTCGGTGGAGAACGCGCGGCTCCGCACGTCGAGAATCATCGCGGTGCGCCGCGCCGTCCCGCCCGACTCGTACGCCAGCTCCGCCATCGTGACCATCAAAGCCTGCGGCAGGTTGTCGACCACGTAGTAGCCGACGTTCTCCATGGCGCGGGCGACCGTGCTGCGGCCGGCCCCGGACAGCCCGGTGACGATCACCAGGTCCATGTCCTCACGCAAGGTGCCCACCGCCGGTCTGTCGACGCTCAACTCGTCCACGTGCTCCCCACTCATCCGCCCTGCGCCCCCTGAGTCTCTACGGTGCCGGCCAGTGCTGCGACGACGGCCTCCGCGGTACGCCGCCCGAAGCCTGGCACCGACGCGATCTCGTCGACCGATGCCGCCTTGAGCTTGCGCACCGAACCGAAGTGCCGGAGCAGCGCCTTACGCCGCGCCTCCCCCAGGCCGGGAATGCCGTCGAGCGCGGACGTGGTCATGCGCTTCGACCGCTTCTGGCGGTGGTAGCTGATCGCGAAGCGGTGTGCCTCGTCGCGGACGCGTTGCAGCAGGTAGAGCCCCTCGCTGGTGCGGGGCAGGACGAGCGGGAACTCGTCGCCCGGGATCCACACCTCTTCGAGCCGCTTCGCCAGCCCGCAGAGCGCGATGTCGTCGATGCCCAGGTCGTCGAGAACCTTGGCGGCGGCCGCCACCTGCGGGGCGCCGCCGTCGACCACGACCAGGTTCGGCGGGTACGCGAACTTGCGCGGCCGGCCGGTCTCCGGGTCGATGCCGGGCTTGTCCGCACTGGACTCGCCGAGCTCCCCCGTCTCCGCCCGCGCGTCGAGGTATCGGCTGAACCGCCGCCGCAGCACCTCGGCGAGCGCGGCGGTGTCGTCGATGCCGTCGTCGCCGCGGACCGCGAACCGGCGGTACTCCGCCTTGCGCGCCACGCCGTCCTCGAAGACGACCATGCTGCCGACGACGTCGGTGCCGGCGACGTGCGAGATGTCGTAGCACTCGATGCGCAGCGGTGCCTCGTCCAGAGCGAGGGCTTCCTGAATCTCGGCAAGCGCCCGGGACCGCGCGGTGAGGTCGCTGGCGCGCTTGAGCTTGTGCTGCGCGAACGCCTGTTGCGCGTTGCGCTGCACCGTCTCCATCAGGGCGCGCTTGTCGCCGCGCTGCGGGATGCGCAGCGACACCTTTGCCCCGCGCTCCTCAGACAGCAGGTCGATGAGCGCCGTGAGATCGGGCGGCAGCGCCGGCACCAGCACCTCGCGCGGGATCACCTCGCCCGACTCGCCGCCGTACACCTGGAGGCAGAACTGCTCGACCAGCTCGCCGGTGGTGACGTCCTCGACCTTCTCCACCACCCAGCCGCGCTGGCCGCGCACCCGCCCGCCGCGGACGTGGAAGACCTGGACGGCCGCCTCCAGCTCGTCCTCGGCGAACGCGACCACGTCGGCGTCGGTGCCGTCGCCGAGGACCACGGCCTGCTTCTCCATGGCCCGGCGCAGCGCACCCAGGTCGTCGCGGAGGCGCGCCGCGCGTTCGAACTCCAGCGCCCCGGACGCCTGCCGCATCTCGCGTTCGAGCCGGCGGATCATCGTGTCGGTCTTGCCGGCCATGAAGTCGCAGAAGTCGTCCACGATCTGGCGGTGCTCGTCGGCGCTGACCCGGTCGACGCAGGGCGCCGAGCACTTGCCGATGTAGCCGAGCAGGCACGGCCGCCCGACCTGGCCCGCCCGCTTGAACACTCCGGCGCTGCACGTGCGGGCCGGGAAGACACGCAGCAGCAGGTCGAGCGTCTCGCGGATCGCCCAGGCGTGCGCGTACGGGCCGAAGTACCGGACGCCCTTCTTCTTGGCGCCGCGCATCACCTGCAGCCGCGGGTACTCCTCGTACAGCGTGACGGCCAGCGACGGGTAGCTCTTGTCGTCGCGGTAGCGGACGTTGAAGCGCGGGTCGTACTCCTTGATCCAGTTGTATTCGAGCTGTAGCGCCTCGACCTCGGTGCCGACCACGACCCAGTCGACCGACGCCGCGCTCGTGACCATCTGGTAAGTGCGCGGGTGCAGGTGAGCCGGGTCGGCGAAGTACGAGTTGAGCCGGCTACGCAGGCTCTTCGCCTTGCCCACGTAGATGACCCGGGCGCGCGGATCCCGGAACCGGTACACCCCCGGGGAGTCGGGAATCGTGCCCGGAGCAGGGCGGTAGGTCGAGGGGTCGGGCACGCGTCCGAGCCTAGTCCGCGGGTGCGACAGCGCTGGCTCAGGCCATGGCCAGCTCCTGCACGAGGACCTGGGTCGAGAGCGGCTCGATGCGGGCGCGCATGTCGGCGTAGGCGGTCACGGTCAGCGTGGTGGTGGCCACCCCGACCAACGCCCCCAGCGCTCCCGTGATCAATGTGGGGACGACCGCGACGGCGACGAGCGCACCTGTCGTGGTGTCCGCCTCCACGGGGAACATCGCCGCCGGGATCGCGCCGATGAGTGCGCCGACCGTGCTCACCGTGAAGCCCAGCCCCATCACCGTCGCGATACGGCCCACCGAGGCACCGAGATCCCCGTGGAAGAGGCGGAAGCAGCGGGCGATGATGTCGCTGCGCTCGAACGTGACCACGGCCGCCAGCACGGACGTTGCCGCGATGACGTAGAACATCGGCAGGACGCAGGCACACATCGCGACCACAGCCAGGAGCCCTGCGAGGAACTGCCACCCGATCAGCGGGAACAACCGTCGCGCCGACCCCGCGAGCGAGGAGCGAAGGTCCGCCGTGCCTGTCGTGGCGATCGCGACCACCACCCGGACGCTGGCCAGCAGCACAAGCGCGGCCACCAGAAAGCTCACGATGATGCCGCCGAAGCCGGAGCCCAGCGCCGCGAACGCGTCAGCGGGATCCGCCGGGGCGAGCGGATCGACCGCCAGCCGCAGGTTCTCCCGCTGCGCGAGCCTCGCCTGCACCGAGAACCAGCAGAGCACAGGTGCGGCGACCGCAAACCCGATGAGCTGGAGGACCAGCAGCTTGCGCCAACCCGCCTTCACGATCGCGAGGGAGCGGCTCCACCAGCCGGCGTAGTCGGCGCTGATCAGCGGATCTGCCGGGTCAGGCTGCAGGGCGCCAGCCGGAACCCACTCGGGAGGCGGTGTCGACGCGCCGGAAGGCTTCGACCAATCGTCCGGATCCGCCCAGTTAGAGCTGTTTCCAGGTGCGTCAGGCGGATTCCACATGTGCCCTCTTTCCCCGTGATCAATGAATACTCGTCGATTATGCCCTGTGGCTGCACGTTGGCCTGCGGCGGGATTCCGCCGCGAGCTGACCGTGGCGTTCACCGACGTCGCGGTCGTCACCCGCGACTGAGCTGCCGGTTTCTGCCGGATCGGCGGCGCACGCGCCGGTCGAGTGGCGTGGCTCCGGTCTGCTGGCGTTCGATCGACTCTCCCTAGCGTGGCGGCCTGAAGATCAGGACCATCGCGGCCGCCTGGGTTATGGCCTGGGGTGTGCGACGATCTGTACTACCAATATGCTTACGTCTGCGCGTACGCTGAGTGCCATGACGACGATTACGGTTCGCGCGGACAGCGAGGTGGAGCGTGCGCTCGCCGAGCTGACCTCGGACGGCAAGAGCCAGTCGGCGGCCATCCGCGAAGCCATCATCGCGGCGTACCGAGTGCATCGCGCCGCGCGGCTGCGGGCAGAGGCTGAGGCGCTCGCGAACGATCCGGATGACCGCGCTGAGATTCGTGCTGTCCAGGCCGACATGGAGTCGCTGCGTGCGTGGTGATGTCTACCGGCTGCGGGCGCCCAAAGATGCACGCGGCCACGAACAGCGTGGACCTCGTTACGCGGTCGTTGTTCAGTCCGATTCATTGCCACTGTCGACCTGGCTGGTGGCGCCCACGTCGACCAGCGCTCGGCCGGCGAGCTTCCGGCCCGAGATCGAGCTGAACGGTACGACGGCGAGAGTGCTGGTTGAGCAGACCACAGCCGTCGATCCGGAACGTCTTGGCGACCACATGGGGCGACTGTCGACGGACGAAGTGGCCGACGTCGACGATGCCCTACTCGTCGTCTTCGGCCTGTTCTAGGAGCTACCTCGACATCGAGGTCCCCGCTTTGGGCGACATCTTCACGCCTACAACCGCGAAGATGTCGCCCAAAGCCGCAGCTAGGTGCCCGCCAGCGCCGTCGTCGGCGCCAACCGGGCCGCCCGCATCGCCGGGTACGCGCCCGCGACGGTGCCGATGAGCAGCGTCGCCACCACTCCACCGGCCAGCACCCAAGCCGGCACGGAGGTAGGCCAGTCCCGTGTGGCCGCGTAGCCGCCGGTCACCGCCGCCCCCAACAGGGCACCCACCACCCCGCCGAGCAGCGACAGCAGCAGCGACTCGGCCAGGAACTGCACCCGGATCTGGCCCCGCGTGGCTCCGAGCGCGCGCCGCAGCCCGATCTCGGAGCGCCGTTCCAGCACCGAGATCACCATGGTGTTCGCCACGCCGACACCACCGACGAGCAGCGCCACCGCACCGAGGCCGAGCAGGAGTCCGGTGAACGTGGTGTCGGCCGCCGCCTTGGCCGCCAACGCATCGGACGGGCGGCTGACCAGCACCTCCTCGGGATTCTTCGGGTTCGCTGTGCGGGGCAGCACGTCCCGGACCGCGTCGACGGACGCCTCCGTGGACCGCTCGTACAGCCGGGTCGGGTGACCGTCGAAGCCGAGCAGCCGCCCCGCCACGTCGAACCCGACGAGCGCGGCGCTGTCGAGTTCGCCCGCCAACTCCACCGGGTCGAGGATCCCGACCACCGTGAACCAGCGCCCGCCGAGCCACACCTGCACGTCCGGCGCGGCACGGTCGATCCCGAGGCGCCGCGCGGCCGTCGAGCCCAACACGACGGCGGGATGGCGAGCCGTCGCGTCGTTGAGCCACGCCCCGCTGCGTACCTTCCCGCCCACCGTGCCGAGCAGATCGGTGCGTGCGGCCATGACGCTGATGGCCCCCGTCTCGTTCGAGGGGATCTTGTCCGTCCGCCGCACGGTGGCGTCAACCATTCCCGTCGCGCTCGCCGACAGCACCGGCCCGATCCGCCGCACCATCCCCACCGACTCCTTCGGCAGCTTCGCGTCCTCGCCGAACAGGGTCTGACCTGGGGTGACGGTGAGCAGGTTGGTACCGAGCCGGTCGAGCCGGGCGTTGAGGTCGGCCCGGCTGGACGCCGAGATCCCGACCACCGCGACCATCGCGGCGATGCCTAGCGCGATACCGAGCGCGGAGAGCACCACCCGCAGTGGGCGGGTCCGCAGGCCGACGGCGCCGACCCGCGCGACGTCCCCGGCGGAGAGCCGCGCCGGCCGTAGCTCACGCGGCGGCATGGCCGCTCCCGGAGTCGTGCCGGATAAGCCCGTCCCGGACCTCCACCTGGCGCGGCAGCGACGCGGCGATCTCGCGGTCGTGCGTGATGACGATGACGGTCGTGCCCTGGCTGTGCAGGTCACGCAGGGCGGCGATCACCTCCTGGCCGGACACCGTGTCGAGGTTGCCGGTGGGTTCGTCGGCGAGCAGCAGCACCGGTCCCCCGACGATCGCCCGCGCGACGCCAACCCGCTGCCGTTCACCGCCGGACAGCTCGTGCGGCCGGTGGCTGAGCCGGTGCCCGAGCCCGACTCGACGCAGCGCCACCGCCGCTCGTTCCCGCCGCTCCGCACGGGGAACGCCGGCGTACAGCAGCCCGTCGGCGACGTTCTCCAGCGCGCTGCGCCCGAGCGCCAGGTGGAACTGCTGGAACACGAACCCGATGCTGCGGGCACGCAGCGCCGACAGTTCCTTGTCGGACAGTCGGTTCACGCGATGCCCCGCGATCACCACCTCGCCGCCGGACGGCCGATCCAGTGTGCCGAGCAGGTGCAGCAGCGTCGACTTGCCGGATCCGGACGGGCCGACGATCGCCAGCAGCTCGCCGTACTCGACGGTGAGATCGACACCGGCGAGCGCCCGCACGCCCGGGTACTCCCGGGTGACAGCCCGCAGTTCCGCGACCACGGTCATGAGCCGGCCTCCGAAGTGAGCATCGCAGCGACGCAGGAGCGAGGAGCGGAGCGGAAGAGGCCGGCGGGGTACAGGGTCATGAGCCGGCCTCCGAAGTGAGCATCGCAGTCATGACGCCGGCACCTCCACCTTCGTGCCCTCAGCGAGCCCGTCGGCGGTGACCTCGACGAGCCCGTCGGCGAACATGCCCGTCTCGACCTTGACGACGCGCCGGCCGTCACCGTCCACAATGGCCACGCCGTAACCGCCTTCGCGCAGCGCGAGCAGCGCCGCCACCGGCACGGCGAGCACGCCCTTGCGGCTGTCGCTCTCCAGGTGCACGTCCACCGGCGCCTGGTCGAGGTTGCCGGCGGCCTTCGCGTCCTCGAGCGTGATCGTGACCGGGATCGTTGACTCGCCGCCTCCAGGCTGATCCTCATTGCCGGACTTCTCGGCGACGTTGCCGACAGCCGTGATCGTGCCGGTCGCCGTGCCGCCGCCAGGGATCGTGACGGTGACAGCCGCGCCCTTGCGCGCCAGGCGCTGGTTGTCGACCGGCAGCTTCACCGTGACGATCCGGGTGGTGCCGGTGACCGACACGACCGGGCCGCCAGCCTCGGAGCCGACCGGCGCCTTGTGGTCGGCGATCCGGATCGGGCCCTCGGCGTAGGTGATCGCCGCCGGTTCGACGGCACCGGTCTCCTCGACGCCGAGGTCCTCCTGCCACTCCCGCACGGCCTTGGCCGTCTTCGCGGTGTACTCGTCGTCGACCGTGAACCCGGAGTAGCCGAGCGCAGCGAGGTTCCGCTCGAACTGCTCGACGTCGGCGCCCTCGGTACCGGGCGCGAGCGGCCGGTAGGCCGGCAGGTTGCCGTAGAGCAGGATCACGGGCTCGCCGTTGACCCGGTACAGCGCCTTGCCGCGCGTCGCCGTGGTGCCCTTCGCCAGGATCGTCGTGACGACACCCTGCTTGCGGTTCGGCAGGTCACGCGCCTCGCCATAGCCGAGCGAACCGCCCACCTCGGTCGTCTCGGTGAGATCGGCCTTGACCACCGCGGCCGTCCCCGTGCTGGCCGCCTGAGGGCGCGCCGCGGTCGGGCCGTCCGCAGCCTGGACAGCGGCGGCTGTCGCGGCGACAGCGAGTACCGAGACGCCGCCGACGATCCAGCGCTTCCGACTCACTTGGCGCCGCCGATCCGCACCCCGACACCGCCCATGTCCGCGCCACCGCACTTCTTGAGCGCGGCCTCGAACTTTTTGGTGTCCTTCGGAATCTCCATTGCCTGCGTCGCGCCGCCGTCGAACTTCGGGTCCGGCATGTCGATGCCTTCCTTGCGCATGCAGCGCGCGTGCTCAAGCATCTTCTTCTTGTCCGCCTCGCTCAGCTGCGCCGCGGACTCGCCTGTCGGCGCGTACTTCTTACACTTCTCGTGCGCCTCTTCGAACTTCTTCGGATCGCCGGCCGTGGCCTCGCCCGTACCGCTCTCGCCCTTCTCGATCCTGACGAGCCCGCCCGATGCCTTGCCGTCCTGGGCGATTTGAACGTCGACACCGTTCTCACGCAGGCACTTCGCGAACTTCTCCGGATCGCCCTTCTCCTGCTCGGCAGCCGGCTTGGTGCCCGGCTTGCCGCCAGCGCTGGCGATGTCGGATCCGGTGTCCTTCTGCCCGCACCCAGCCGAGGCCACCAGGACCAGGGCCAACACGACCACGCTGCGTCGCATGACTGCTCTCCTCCCGCCCGCTCGGAGTCTCCGGCGGGCAGGTCAACTTCAGCGGTCGCGGCCTAACGCGAGCGTCAACGCTGCGCTTTATCCCGGGTTTATCGGACCCGGTGCGACTATGTGGCCATGCGGGTACTGGTGGTGGAGGACGAGGTGCTGCTGGCCGACACGATCGCGGCTGGCCTGCGGCGGGAGGCGCTGGCGGTCGACGTGGCCTACGACGGTACGAGCGCGCTGGAGCGGATCGGCGTCAACGGTTACGACGTGATCGTCCTCGACCGCGACCTGCCAGGCGTACACGGCGACGACATCTGCCGGCAGCTCGCCACGTCCAGCGACGGCGCGCGGGTGCTGATGCTCACGGCGGCTGGCGACGTCAGCGACCGGATCGCCGGCCTGAGCTTGCCGTTTAACCTCTGACGCGTTGTGGCTGGTAGAGGTCTGTCGTGAGTGGACGGCGAGCGGCCTTGGCGTGATCATGTGCGGTGTCGAGTCGCCGTGATCTACCCCAAGGCCGTGAGGGTGAGTGTGCTGGACGAGGCTGCCCGCGTCGAGTCGTTGAGCGTTTTGTCGCGGTTCCGGGCTGACTTCTATGGTTGTCTGACGGCGCGGGCGGACGCGTTGTTCGAGTTGACCGATGCGCTGCTGTGCACCGAGGGGCCGGTCCAGACGCTGGTCGGCTTGGCGTTGGCACCGGAGCATCGACGAGGTCATGGCGCGCTCTATGACGCGGTGAACAGTGGCCGGGTCGATGTCGGCCGGCTGCGGGAGACGTTGGCCGGGTTGCCGCTGCCGAGGGCGGCCGGTGGGCGGATCGTTCTCGCGGTTGACGTGAGCCCGTGGCTACGCCCGGAGGCGATCACCAGCCCGGAGCGGCTGTTCTGCCACGTGCACGGGCGCGCGAAGAACCAGGCGCAGCTGATCCCGGGCTGGCCTTACTCGATGGTCGCGGCGCTGGAAACCGGCGCCACGTCGTGGACCGCGGTCCTGGACGCGGTCCGGCTCGGGCCGGCCGACGACGTCGCCGCGGTGACCGCCGCGCAGGTCCGGGGCGTCGTGCAGCGGCTGATGGTGGCCGGGCAGTGGAGCCCCGGCGATGAGGACATCCTGATCGTGTTCGACGCCGGCTATGACGTGAGCCGGCTGGCCTTTCTGCTGGCCGACCTGCCCGTGGAGGTGCTGGGCCGCATCCGCGCCGACCGGGTTCTACGACTGTCCGCGCCCGCCCGGCAGCCAACAGACATTGGCCGGCCACCCAAGCACGGCGGCGAGTTCCGCCTCGCCGATCCCACGACCTGGCCCGAACCGCACGTCACGACCAGCACCGCCACCAGCCGCTACGGCACCGCCCGCGCCAGCGCCTGGGACCGGCTCCACCCCCGGCTGACCCACCGCGCCGCGTGGCTCGACCACCCCGGTGACCTGCCGGTGCTGCACGGCACCCTGATCCGGCTGGCCGTCGACCACCTACCCGGTGACCGGGACGCGAAGCCTCTGTGGCTGTGGTCCTCACGCACCGGCGCCTGCCCAGCGGGCATCGACCGGCTCTGGCAAGCGTTCCTGCGCCGATTCGACCTCGAACACACCTTCCGGCTGTTCAAGCAGACCCTGGGCTGGACCGTCCCGCGTCTGCGCGACCCGGCAGCCGCCGACCGCTGGACCTGGCTCATCATCGCCGCCCACACCCAACTACGCCTCGCGCGCGACCTCACCACCGACCTACGCCGCCCCTGGGAACGACCCGCGCCACCCGGCCGACTCACCCCAGCACGAGTCCGCCGCGGGTTCCGGAACCTCCGCCCGAGAACCAGCCAACCGGCCAGAGCACCAAAACCCACCCGACCCGGCCCCGGACGCCCACCCGGCTCCACCAACCGCAGACCCGCCACCCACCACCACGTCGGCAAAACCGCGCTCCGACCCCGAACACTCGCCGCCGCACGACAACAAGCCGCAGGTTAAACGGCAAGCTGAGCCTCGGCGCCGACGACTACCTGCCGAAACCGTTCAACTTCGCCGAGCTGGTGGTGCGGATCCGTACCCTGGCGCGACGCCCCGCCAGCGGCGTCCCGCCGATGCTGGAACGCGGCGGGATCCGGCTCGACCCGCTGCGCCGCGAAGTGTTCCGCGACGGCCGCTATACCGCGTTGCGGCGGAAGGAGTTTGCCGTGCTGGAACAGTTGCTCCGCGCGGACGGCGGCGTTGTCAGCGCCGAACAGTTGCTGGAGAAGGCGTGGGACGAGCACGCGGACCCGTTCACGAACGTGGTCCGCGTGACCGTGATGAACCTGCGGCGGCGCCTCGGCGACCCGCCGGTGGTGGAGACCATTCCCGGCGCTGGGTACCGGATCCGATGACCACCCGGCTGACGCTGCGAGCGCGCCTCACGTTGCTCTACACGGCCGTCTTCTTCGCGGCGGGGGTGGTGTTGCTGCTGGTCAACTTCGCGGTGGTGGCACGGGCGCTGGAAGCGGGCATTCCCCAGTTCGTCGCGGAGGTCGCGATACCCGCCGACCCCAGCGCGGGCGGCGTCGCGCTGACCACCGACGGCCGCGTCGCCGGCCGGGTCGCGGCGTCCGAGGCGCAGCTCCGCGGCGACACGCTCGACTCGCTGCTGTGGAACTCCAGCCTCGCGCTGGTACTGGTCGGGCTGGTGGCGGCCGCCGCCGCGTACGCCATCGCCGCTCGCACGCTGGCGCCCGTGCACGCGATCACCGCCACCGCCCGCCGGGTCGCCAGCCGCAACCTGCACGAACGGATCGGCCTCACCGGCCCGCGCGACGAGGTCAGCGAGCTGGCCGACACGTTCGACGAGATGCTGGACCGCCTCGACGGGGCGTTCTCCAGCCAGCGAAGGTTCGTCGCCAACGCGTCGCACGAGCTACGGACGCCGCTGGCCACGAGCCGCACCCTGCTGGAGGTGGCGCTCGCCGACCCGGATGCTCCCCCGCAGCTCCGCACGCTCGGCGACCAGCTCCTGACGATGAACGCCCGCAGCGAGCAGCTGATCGAGGGGCTGCTGGTGCTGGCGCGCAGCGAGCACGAGATGACGGACCGGGCCGAGGTGGACCTGGCGGCAGTGGTCGAGCACGCTGCCGACCTGCTCGTGCCGGAGTTCACGGAGGCCGGGATCGAGCTGCGGCAGCGCCTCGACTCGGTGCTGGTACAGGGCTCGGCGGTGCTGCTGGAGCGGCTCGCGATCAACCTGCTGCAGAACGCGGCCCGGCACAACCGCGCGGGCGGCGAGGCCACCGTGCGGACGTTCAACGAGGGCTCGGACGCCGTGCTGGAGGTGTCGAACACGGGCCCGGTGGTGCCGGCGAGCGCGGCGAAGGAGCTGTTCGAGCCGTTCCGGCGCCTCGACAACCGGACCACCGGCAGGGGCGTCGGCCTCGGCCTGTCGATCGTGCGGACGGTGGCACGCACCCACGGCGGCGACGCGACGGCCGCCGCCCGGCCCGGCGGCGGCCTGCTCGTCCGCGTCGCACTGCCCCTGCGGTTCAATCGCGATCCTGGCGGGCGCGATTGAACCGCAGCCGTGTCCGAGGCCCTATACGAGCGTGATGCTGTCGCCGTTGACCGCGATGTTGACGGACTTGAGCGGGCTGCCGGCGGGGCCGTTCGCCACGCTGCCGTCGGCCGCGTTGAACCGGGACCCGTGGTTCGGGCAGGTCATGACGCCGTTCTGGGGAGCGCCGACCGTCGTGCCCATGTGCGTGCAGCGGGCGTCGTACGCCTTGAACTCACCGGCGGTGGGCTGGACGATCACGATCGGTGTGCCGTCCGGGCCGTTCACGATCGTGCCGCCGCCGACCGGCACCTGCGCAGCGCTCGCGAGCGCGTTCCCCCCGGGCTGAGCGGGCGTGCTCCCGCCGGGCTGAGCGGGCGCGGTGGTGGCGCCGCCCGTCGTGCTTCCCCCGACGGCGTCTCCTCCTGGCTCCCGCCACAGGCCGCGGTGGCGCCGAGAATCGCCGTGGCCATGATCCCGCAGAGGACCTGCCGGCGCGGCAACGCGGCGATCTGCTCGTCCGTCGTCATTACGTTCCTCCATCCGCGCGCGGCCCATGCCGACCAGGCGCTGGGCTGTCCCGTGCCTATGCTGAGCACAACGAGCCCGGCGGCCAGGGGGTTCACCCGCATCCGATTCGTTACCGGCGCGCCGCCACCGCCTTGCGCGGCTTCCCGTTCGGCGCCTTGGCCTTCTTCACGCCCGGTTTGTGACCGTCTGGCAGCACCGACCGCAGGAACCGGCCCGTGTGGCTCGCCTCGATCTGCGCGACCTGCTCGGGCGTGCCGGACGCGACCACATCGCCGCCCTTGTTGCCGCCCTCCGGGCCCATGTCGATGACCCAGTCCGCCGTCTTGATCACGTCGAGGTTGTGCTCGATCACGACCACGGTGTTGCCCGCCTCGACAAGCCGGTCGAGGACCCCGAGCAGCTTGCGAATGTCCTCGAAGTGCAGGCCCGTGGTGGGCTCGTCCAGTACGTAGATCGTGCGTCCGGTGGATCGTTTCTGCAGCTCGGAGGCCAGCTTGACGCGCTGCGCCTCGCCGCCGGACAGAGTGGGCGCAGGCTGGCCCAGCCGCACGTAACCGAGCCCCACGTCGACCAGGGTCTTCAGGTGCCGGCTGATCGCCGGGACCGCCTCGAAGAAGTGCGACGCCTCCTCGATCGGCATGTCGAGCACCTCGGCGATCGTCTTGCCCTTGAAGTGCACCTCCAGGGTCTCCCGGTTGTACCGGGCCCCCTTGCACACCTCGCACGGGACGTAGACGTCCGGCAGGAAGTTCATCTCGATCTTGATCGTGCCGTCGCCGGAGCACGCCTCGCAGCGCCCGCCCTTGACGTTGAACGAGAACCGGCCCTGCTGGTATCCGCGGACCTTCGCCTCCGTCGTCTCGGCGAACAGCTTGCGGATGTGGTCGAACACGCCGGTGTACGTGGCGGCGTTGGACCGCGGCGTGCGGCCGATCGGCGACTGGTCGACGCCGACGACCTTGTCGACCTCGTCGAGGCCGGTGATGCGCAGATGGCGGCCTGGGACCATCCGCGCGCCGTTGATCGTGTTCGCCAGCACGGTGTAGAGGATGTCGTTGACCAGCGTCGACTTGCCTGACCCGGACACGCCCGTGACCGCGACGAAGCAGCCCAGCGGAAACGCGACGTCGATATCGCGCAGGTTGTGCTCGCGCGCGCCCTTGACCACGAGCTGACGCTGCTTGTCGAACGTGCGGCGGTGCCCGGGCAGCGGGATCTGCCTGCGGCCGGAGATGTACTGGCCGGTGAGCGACTTCTCACTCTGCAGCAGGTCGTGGACCGACCCGGACACGACGATCTCGCCACCGTGCTCGCCGGCGCCGGGACCGATGTCGACCACCCAGTCGGCGGTGCGGATCGTGTCCTCGTCGTGCTCGACCACGATCAGCGTGTTGCCGAGGTTGCGCAGCCGAACCAACGTCTCGATCAGCCGGTGGTTGTCGCGCTGGTGCAAGCCGATCGACGGCTCGTCCAGCACGTACAGGACGCCGACGAGGCCGGATCCGATCTGGGTGGCGAGCCGGATGCGCTGCGCCTCGCCGCCGGAGAGCGTGCCCGCGGGCCGGTCGAGCGAGAGGTAGTCCAGGCCCACGTCGAGGAGGAACTGGAGCCGCTCGTTGATCTCCTTGAGTACCCGCCCGGCGATCATCCGCTGCCGGTCGTCGAGGGTGAGATCGGACAGGAACGCCGCGCACTCGATGATCGACAGCGAGCACACCTCGGCGATGTTGCGCCCGCTCAAACTGACCGCGAGCACCTCGGGCTTGAGCCGGGCACCGCCGCACGCGGGGCACGGCACGTCGCGCATGTAGCCCTCGTACTTGTCGCGGCTCCACTCGCTCTCGGTCTCGGCGTGGCGACGCTCCAGGAACGGGATCACGCCCTCGTAGCTGGCGTAGTACGCGCGCTCGCGGCCGTACCGGTTGGTGTAGCGGACGTGAACCTGCGTGTCGTGCCCGTGCAGGATCGCCTTCTGCGCCCGCACCGTGAGCTTCTGCCACGGCGTGTCCAGGTCGAAGCCGAGCGCGTCGCCGAGGCCCTGCAGCAGCCGGCCGAAGTACTCCATGTTCTGGCCGGACGACCACGGCTGGATGGCACCCTCGCCGAGCGTGCGCTCCGGGTCGGGGACGATCAGCTCGGGGTCGACCTCCTTGCGGGTGCCGATGCCGGTGCACTCCGCGCAGGCGCCGTAGGGGGCGTTGAACGAGAACGTGCGCGGTTCCAGGTCTTCGATCGCGAGGGGGTGGTCGTTCGGGCAGGCGAAGTGCTCGGAGAACCGCCGTTCGCGCTCGGGATCGTCCTCGGGGAGGTCGACGAAGTCGAGCAGGACGATGCCGCCCGCCAACCCCAGCGTGGTCTCGACCGAGTCGGTGAGCCGCCGTTTCGCGCTCGCCTTCACCGAGAGCCGGTCGACCACGACCTCGATCGTGTGCTTCTCCTGCTTCTTCAGCTTCGGCGGATCGGTGAGCGGATGCACCACGCCGTCCACCCGGACCCGCGAGTAGCCCTTGGTCTGCAGCTCGGCGAACAGGTCGAGGTACTCGCCCTTGCGCCCGCGCACCACCGGGGCGAGCACCTGGAACCGCGTGCCCTCTTCCATCTGGAGCACGCGGTCGACGATCTGCTGCGGGGTCTGGCGGCGGATCTGCTCGCCGCAGACCGGACAGTGCGGGATGCCTGCGCGGGCGAACAGCAGCCGCAGGTAGTCGTAGACCTCGGTGATAGTGCCGACGGTGGAGCGCGGGTTGCGGTTGGTCGACTTCTGGTCGATCGAGACCGCTGGCGACAGGCCCTCGATGAAGTCGACGTCCGGCTTGTCCATCTGGCCGAGGAACTGCCGTGCGTACGCGGAGAGTGACTCGACGTAACGCCGCTGGCCCTCCGCGAAGATCGTGTCGAACGCGAGGCTCGACTTACCCGACCCGGACAGGCCCGTGAACACGATGAGCGCGTCACGGGGCAGGTCGAGGTTCACGTCGCGCAGGTTGTGCTCGCGCGCACCACGCACGATCAGCCGGTCGGCCACGGTGGTCTCTTCCGCTCTCTTCGGTACTGACTAGGGGGCGCGCCGGGTGAGGACAGGCTAGCTGGGACGGTCCCCGGACAAACACCAGCACCAATCTAACTTCGCGGTACGACAGTTTCGTCCCGAGCACCCGCGAGGAGCCGCATCACCCCGTCGCCCCACCGCCGAGTGTCGGACTTTTGAGGGTTTGCGGCGGTCCCGCACCCTCAAAAGTCCGAAGTCGAGGGGCCGTGACGGCGAGCGGCCCGTGCAGTGGCGGTACTGGCGGCTGAAGTACGCCACGTCCGGGTAGCCGAGGGTCGCGGCGACCTGTGTCACCGACATGCTCGTCTCGCCGAGCAGCTCCTCGGCGCGGGCGATCCGTGCCTGGATGAGGTACCGCACGGGCGGCAGCCCGGTGTGTGCGGTGAACCGGCGTACGAACTGTGCGCGGGACAGCGAGGCACGGTCGGCCAGTTCGGCGACCGTCCAGCGGCGGCTGGGATCGGCCCGGATCGCGCCGGTCAGCTCCTCCAGCGCCGCGTCGACCCGCCCCGGCGGCGCGTGCAGCGACTCCTCCCAGATCAGGGCAAGCAGCTGGTCGACGCAGAGCTGCGCCTGACGGAGGCCGAGCGGGCCGCCGCGGCGGTAGCTGCTGTCGCAGCGGCGTGCCAGCGACTCGACCAGCACCTGGTCACGCACCTGGCACCAGCGTTCCGGCAGCGCGACGCCGCCCGCCGGACCGTGCAGGTGCAGGCCGAACACGAGCAGCCGCCGGCGCGCATCATGACCGGCCACCGGGTCGTCGCCAGGCGCGAACACCACGCACGTGCCAGCGCGCAGCTCGCGGCGCCGCCCGCCCAGCGTGACGTGACCGACGCCGTCGAGCACGCACCAGAGCAGATGGTCGGCGAGCGGCAGCGCTTGCCACGACCAGCTCGGCTCGCACCGCCAGTACGTCGGCGCCGACCCGAACCGCACCGGCGACGGACACTCCGGATGAGTCAAAGAGTCAACTCCCTGCGCTGATCGTGACTAGTCCCTGGAACTGCGAAAAGCCGATCCTCACGGTATCCGCACGCGCAGCGCACGAGGAGCCGACATGAGCCTTTCCTACCAGGCCGACTTCGCCACCGACGGGTACACGGTCGCGCGTGGTCTGTTCGACCAGATGGAGGTCGTGCGGCTGCGCGAGCACTACATGGCGCTGCGACGGCGCGGCTCGTACAAGGACGACATGGTCGGCGTGGAGCCGAACGGCCGCGACCCGCTGCGCCGGTATCCCCGTATGGCCCAGATGCACCGCTGGGACGAGACCACCCTCGCGTGGCTCCTCGACGACCGGATCCGGCGCCTGCTCGACGAACTGCTCGGCTCCGAGCCGTACGCGGTGCAGTCGATGCTGTACTTCAAGCCGGGCGGATCCCGCGGGCAGGCCCTTCACCAGGACAACTTCTACCTTCGCGCCGACCCGGGAACCTGCGTCGCCGCGTGGATGGCGCTGGACCGCACCGACGAGGAGAACGGCTGCATGCTCGTGGTGCCGGGCAGCCACCGGTGGCCGATCCTCTGCACGGCGAAGGCGGACACCCGCACCAGCTTCACCGACGTGACCGTGCCGGTGCCCGCGACCGAGCCCGCCGTGCCCGTGCTGATGGCGCCGGGCGACGTGCTGTTCTTCCACGGATCACTGGTGCACGGCAGCCACCCGAACACCAGCGCGAACCGGTTCCGCCGTGCCCTGATCGGCCATTACATCGAGGCCGACGCCCGGCAGGTGGCCGAGTACTACCACCCGGCGCTGCGCATGGACGGCACTCCGCTGGAGCTGGACCTCAGCGAGGGTGGCGGAGCGTGCGGCGAGTGGACCGAGGCCAGCGCCGTACCGGCGATCGCCATGACCGGCACGCACACCGTCACCCGCCGCCACGAGTAGCGGACTCTCCAGCGACCGGGTCCGGTGGTTGCCCTGTGTCGGCATGCCGGCGTTGAGCACGTCCAGCGGCACTCAACGTCGGCATGCCGACATTGGCCCGCGCCGAGCGGGCCCACGCCGGGCGGCGGAGCAGGCCCTGCGACACCGCCACCCCCGTCAGCACGATCGAGGCGCCCACCGGCTGGTACCAGTGCAGCTCCTCGCGGAGAACGACGACGCCGATGACAGTGGCGACGATCGGCAGCAGGTAGGTGACCGAAGCGGACGTGCTGGCGCCGGCCACCCGGATCAAATTGAAGAGGAGGACGAACGCCAGCCCGGTGCCGAGCGCGCCCAACGCCGCTACGCTGCCGAGCGCCTGCCAGGAGATGTCGGCTGGTGCCGGCGGCGCGCCCGCGGTCAACGGCGCGACCACCAACATCGCGATCGTCGCCGTGAGCAGCTGACCCGCTGGCAGCGCGAGCGGCGAGGCAAGCGGGATGTTGAGGAATCGCCGCGTGTACGGGAGGGCGACGCCGTAGCAGAGCGCAGCGCCGAGGCACATCAGCTGGCCGGTGAGCTGCGCACCGCCGACGCCCTGCCACACGCCGAGGACGACGAGCACCCCGACGAAGCCCAACCCGAGCCCGACCGTGCGCCGCACGGTCATCTTCTCCGTGCGCATGACGAGCGCGGCGATCGGCAGGACGAACAGCGGCGTGGTGGCGTTCCAGATGCCGGCGAGCACCGACGACACCCGCTGCTCCCCGTAGCCGAACAGGGTGAATGGGATCGCCACGCCGACCACGCCGATCACCGTGAGGTGGCCCCATACGCGCCAGCCGCGCGGCAGCAGGGACCGCGTGACCGCGAGCGCGATGAGCAGCACCAGCAGCCCCACGCCGATGCGACCCAGCGCGACGTACATCGGGTGCAGCTCACGCACTCCGACCTTGATGAAGAGGAAGCTGGAGCCCCAGATCAGCGCGAGCAGCAGGTACCCGGGCAGCCAGGAGCGCAGCACGGCCTTGTCATGAGTGTGGGCTGCGTTCACCCCTGACACACTGCCTCAGGGGTACGACAAAGTCGCGCGGTTTTCAGACCCGCAGGTTCACTCCGGCTGCTGGCCGAGCATGAACTGCACGCCACCCTGGCCATCGACGGACACGTCGAGCGCCTTGTCGGCGAGCATCGGCGCGGCCTCCTGGTCGAGGAACAGGCGGGCGCCGCCCTCGTCCACGACCTCGTCACCGGGCTGCGGTTCCGGGGAGACGCTCAGGTTGAGCGAGCCGGACACGTCGGGCGCGATGCGCAGGCCGGCGCCGGTGGGCACCTCGCCCTGCCCTGTGATGTCCCGGATGACGGCCACGGCGTTCTCGGTCAAGGTCAGCATTGGGTCTCCCTGAGTGTTCTCGATTGCGGAAAGAGGCCTAGTGCCCGCGTACGGCCTACGTAAACACCTCAGATGAGTAAGCGGCTGATGTCCCCGTTGGCGTTGACATGGGGCCAGGATCATCTGTAAACATCTGATGAAATGTCCCGCCATACGGTGCGGCGTTGCGCGGGACGGTCCCCCACTGCCTGGGAGCCCATGGTGAGACGCCTGCCCACCGCCCTGATCGCCGTGGCACTGATCGTGCCGACCAACCTTCCCGCCGCCGCGCCGGCCAACGCCGCCGAACCCGACGCCCTCGCCACACCCGTCGAGCGGGCCCGCGCCATCGTCGCCCAGATGACGCTCGACGAGAAGATCACCCAGCTGCACGGGATCCGCGACGACGCGAAGGACATCTACCGCCACGTCCCCGGCATCCCGCGCCTGGGCATCCCCGACTTCCTCCCCACGAACGGCCCGGCCGGCGTGAGCACCGGCGGTAGCCGCCGCCCCGAGAACCAGCCCTTCGCCACCGCCCTGCCGGCTCCGATCGCGCTCGCGGCGTCGTTCGACGTGGCGATGGCCGAGCGGTACGGGTCGCTGGCCGGCAAGGAGACCCTGCACGTCGGCCGCACCTTCATGCAGGGACCGACCGTCAACATCCACCGCACCCCGTACGGCGGGCGCAACTTCGAGAGCTACGGCGAGGACCCGTACCTGGCCGGCAAGATCGCCGCCGCGAACATCCAGGGCACCCAGAAGCACGGCGTGCCGGCGAACGTGAAGCACTACATCGCGAACAACCAGGAGATCGACCGGTTCGACGTCAACGAGCTGATCGACGAGCGCACGATGCGCGAGATCTACCTGCCGCCGTACGAGCTGGCGATCAAGGAGGGCAAGGTCGCCTCGGCGATGTGCTCGTACCCGAGGATCAACGGGGTCCACGCCTGCGAGAACCCGGCCGTGCTCGGCGTCGCGAAGAAGGACTGGGGCTGGGACGGGTTCATCACCCCCGACTACGGCGCCGTCCACAGCACGGTGCCGACAGCGAACGCCGGCCTCGACCTGGAGCTGCCCACGGGCGCGAACTGGGGCGGCAACAAGCTGAAGCAGGCGGTGCTCTCCGGTCAGGTCACGATGGCGACGATCGACGACAAGCTGGTGCGCCGGTTCGCCAAGATGATCGAGTTCGGGCTGTTCGACCGCACGCCGACCAAGACGCCGATCCCCGCGCAGGAGCACGGCAAGGAGTCGAAGTACCTGGCCCAGCAGGGCATGGTGCTGCTCAAGAACAACAGCTCGACGCTGCCGCTGACCACCTCCGCCGCGCGCAGGATCGCGCTGATCGGCCCGTATGCCGGGGCGGCGGTCACCGGCGGCACGGGCAGCTCGAAGGTGCGGCCGCTCTACACCGTGTCGCCGCTCGACGGGCTCAAGCGCAGGGCCGGTGCCGGAGCCACGGTGAACTACAACGCGGGCACGGACACCGCCGCGGCAGCCGCGCTGGCGAGGTCGTCCGACGTCGCGATCGTCATGGTCGGCGAGATCTCTGGCGAGGGCGAGGGCCACGAGCGCAAGACGATCGCGCTGGCCGGCAACCAGGACGCGCTGGTGCGGGCGGTCGTCGCGGCGAACCCGAAGACGGTCGTCGTGCTCAAGAGCGGCGGCCCCGTGCTGATGCCGTGGCTGTCGAGCGTGCCCGCCGTGCTGCAGGCGTGGTACCCGGGCGAGGAGGACGGCAACGCCGTCGCCGCCCTGCTCTACGGCGACTTCAACCCGTCGGGCAAGCTGCCGATGACGTTCCCGCGCAGCGAGGCCGACCTGCCGACGAAGACCGCCGAGCAGTATCCCGGCATCAAGGGCGCCGACGGGCACTACACGGCCAAGTACTCGGAGGGCGTATTCGTCGGGTACCGGCACTACGACCAGAACCGGGTCGCGCCGCTGTTCCCGTTCGGCCACGGGCTGGCGTACACCACGTACGCGTACTCGGGGCTGGCAGTGGCTCCTGGTGACGGCGGCAACCTGGTCGTGTCCGCGAACATCACGAACACGGGTACGCGGTTCGGTGGCGAGATCGTGCAGCTGTACGTGGGCGCGCCAGCGTCCGCGCCGGTGCCGATCCCGCCGCAGCAGTTGAAGGGGTTCACGAAGGCGCGGGTGGCGCCCGGCCAGACCGTGCGGGTGTCGTTCACGCTGGACCAGCGCGCGTTCAGCTACTGGGACGCCGCGTCCGACCGCTGGCGGGTGGCGGCAGGGACGTATCCGATCCTCGTCGGGTCCAGCTCGCGGGACATCCGCCTGCGGGGCGCCGTGACGTTCCCCGCGGGCTGACCGTCCGAGTTTCGGATTCTTGGGGGTCGCGCGGGCCGCGCACCCCCAAGAATCCGGAACTCGGCGCGGTACACAATGGGCGGCATGAGCGACTACACCGGAGCGGTCACCCCGGGCGGGCCCGCGCAGACCCGCGAGCTGCCGGCACTGACGATCACGAAGGTCTCCGTCGGACCCTTCGACAACAACGCCTACCTGCTGCGCTGCACCGCCACCGGCGACGCGCTGCTGATCGACGCCGCCAACGATGCCGACCGCCTCCTGGAGGTGATCGGCGACGTGCCGGTGAAGACGGTCGTCACCACGCACCAGCACGGCGACCACTGGCAGGCGCTGGAGGACGTCGTCGAAGCGACCGGCGCCCGCACCATCGCCCACCCGGCCGACGCAGGGGCGCTGCCCGTACCGGTCACCGACCCGGTGGAGGACGGCGGCACCGTCACGGTCGGCGAGGTCACGCCTGGAGGCGATCCACCTGGTCGGGCACACGCCGGGCTCGGTCGCGCTGCTGTACCAGGATCCAGACGGGCATCCGCATCTCTTCACCGGCGACTGCCTCTTCCCCGGCGGGCCGGGCAAGACCACCAACCCGACCGACTTCACGAGCCTGATGGACGGGCTGGAAGCCAAGGTGTTCAACCGGCTGCCCGACGACACCTGGTTCTACCCGGGGCACGGCAACGACTCGACCCTCGGCGCCGAGCGCGCATCGATATCGGAGTGGCGTGCCCGCGGCTGGTGAGCTCGTGGCACCCGACCGGCCGCATGAAACCACCTGTTCGCGTTGAGCATGAGGGGAAGCGCATATGCCTGACGGACCGACTCGCCGTGCCGTGCTCGCCGGGATCTGCGGCACGGCGGCGCTGGCGGGGTGTTCCACCAACGGTGGCTCCTCCGACGAGCCCGCCGCGCCAGCCCCTGCCACGGCGCCGGTGGACCGATCGCGAAGGTCGCCGACATCCCGGTCGGCGGGGGCAAGGTCGTCTCCGCCGGCGGGCAGAGCGTGCTGATCGTGCAGCCCACGGCCGGCCAGATCAAGGCGTTCAGTGCGAACTGCACCCACCAGGGCACGATCATCGGCGATCCCGTCAACGGCGTCAGCACCTGTCCGAACCACGGTTCGCGGTTCATGGCGGCGGACGGCTCCGTGCTCAACGGCCCAGCCGGCACTCCGCTGAGGGCGGTGAACGTCACCGTCACCGGCGACGACATCACCGTCGCGTGATCTCCGCCCCGCCCCGGCCGGGGGAAACCGGACTGTCGGGGCAGTGGTCCTGAAACCGGGCGCAGGATGCCGCCATTTCCCCGACAGTTGCCGGTCCGGCGTGCCGGTGCGGTTCGGCGTGCCGGTGCGGGCCCGGTTCGGCTTAGCCGTCTGAGGCCAGAGCCAGCATCTTCGTGACGGTGTTCCAGTTACGCATGGTCGCAACCACCTTGGTCTGCTTGTTCGAGACCGCCGCCGCGAGCTTGCTCGCGTGCGAACCGTTGGGCAGCCACAGATACACCTCGCGGCCGATCACGCGGTACTCCTCCGGCGTGTAGTCACCGGTGGGCATCTCGTCCAGCGGCGCCGACAGGAACACGACGAAGTAGCGCGAGGGGTCGGTGGCCACGTCGCCGAACGGATCGGCGTCGACGACCGCGCGGAGCTGCGCCGTGGTCCGGACCAGGCACGGCACCTCCAGACCGTGCTCCTTGCGGATCGCGGACTCGACGTCCCGCTCGACCTTGGCCGCCTTGGCGCCGGTGGTGAGCACCGCGTTGCCGCTCTGCAGGAGCGTCTTCACATCGGTGTAGCCGAGGTCGCCGAGGATGGTGCGCAGGTCGGCCATCGCCAGCCTGTTGACCCGCCCCAGGTTGATGCCGCGTAGAAACGCCGCGTATCGCGCCACCGGTCCACCTCCGACGACCATTGTTGGTCGGTTCATACCACCTAGGGTCATCTCATGGACTTCAAGCTGGAGCTCGTACTCGTTCCCGTGACCGACGTCGACAGGGCCAAGGCGTTCTACGTCGACAGCGCTGGTTTCCGCCTCGACGTCGACCACCGCGCCGGCGACGACTTCCGCGTCGTGCAGCTCACCCCGCCGGGCTCGGCGTGCTCGATCTCGATTGGCACTGGGATCACCAGCGCGCCGCCCGGCTCGGCCGAGGGGCTGCACCTCGTCGTCACCGACATCGAGGCCGCCCGCGACGAGCTGACCGGGCGCGGTGTCGAGGTCAGCGAGGTCCGCCACATGGGCGCAGCGGGTTGGGAGCCCGGCGTCCACCCGGAGCACGCCCCGTACGCGTCGTTCGCCGACTTCAAGGATCCGGACGGCAACACCTGGATCCTGCAGGAGGTCAAGCAGACCAACCCCGATCGCCTGTGACGCTGTGCCACCTGCGGTCCACCACCCCGTTGGGCGCCCTGCCGACCGCGTGAGATGAGATGGAGGCATGGAGCTTCCACCGTCCGCTGCCGGCCTGCCCGCCATCCCCGCTGATCAACTGCCGTCCCGGTTGCGAGCGGCCATCACCGGTCCGGTCAGCGGCTTCTTCTACGACCTCGACGTCGCCGCCGGCCTGGCTCGCGGACTGCGCGACGCGGTCCCGAGCTGGGCCGAGGTGTTCTACGCGGTCAAGGCGAACGCGTTCCCGCCGATCCTCGCCGCGCTGGCGCCGCACGTAGACGGGTTCGAGGTGGCGTCGGCGTCCGAAGTGGAGCTGGCCAGCGCCACGGCGCTTCGGCCCGGCACCTCCGCCCGCATGGTGGCCGCCGGTCCCGGCAAGAGCCTCACGCTGTTGACGACGATGATCGAGCGCGGTGTCGAGGTGATCAACGTCGAGAGTCCCCTCGAACTACACCGCGTCAGCCACGCCGCCGAGCAGGCCGGGCGGCGCGTCCCGGTGGCGATCCGGGTCAACCCCGAGCGCGTCGGCGTCTCCGGATCGCTCGTGATGGGCGGCGCCGCCACGCAGTTCGGGCTCGCCGAAACCGATGTTCCGGACGCGGTCGCGCTGGCGAAACGCCTACCCGGCGTCGAGTTGGTCGGCTTCCACATCCACGCGGTCTGCAACAACCTCGACGCCGGCACGCACGCGGATTACGTGCGCTGGTGCCTGGACTGGTCCCAACGCGCCGCCCGGGGCTTCGACCTGCGCGTCGTGGACGTCGGCGGCGGGCTCGGCGTGCCGTTCGAGGGCGGCGAGGGGTTCGACGTGGCCCGCTTCGGCGAGCTGCTGGCCGACGTTCGTCCGCCCGACGGCGTACGGGTGCTGTTCGAGCCCGGCCGGTACCTGGTGACGGAGTGCGGGTACTACGCGGCCGAGGTCACCGATCTCAAGCACGCCTACGGCACGACGTTCGCGATCCTCCGCGGCGGAATCAACCACTTCCAGCTGCCGACGTCGTGGGACATCCTCCACCCGTTCGCGGTCGTCCCGGTCGACGACTGGCCGTACCCGTTCGAGCGGCCCGAGGTGAAGGACGCACTGATCACCGTCGTCGGCGAGCTGTGCACGCCGGAGGACACGCTCGCCCGGGACATGACCGCCGAGCGGATCCGCGTGGGCGACGTCGTCGTGTTCCCCATGGCCGGCTCGTACGGGTACGAGTTCGCGATGCCGAACTTCCTGGGCCACCCGCCGGCCACCCGCCTGGCGCTCTTACCCCCGCGTTGAGTTGTGGAGTGGCCAGTCACCGGCGGTTCCGCGGGACTCCGAACGTCGTGTACGCGACCGACTCCGGCAGCCGGTACGCGGTACGACCGGTGAGCGCGTTCAGGATGGTGGCGCTGCGCCACGCACCGAGGCCCAGGTCGGGGGCGCCGACGCCGTGCGTGTGCAGCTCCGCGTTCTGCACGAACAGCGAGCCGCCGACCTCGGGCGCCAGCGCCGACGCGGTAGTCGGCGTCGACGCGGTACCGGCCGGCGTCGTCCCAGCGGATCAGGTCCGAGAGCGGATCGAGCAGCGCCGGCCGCTTCGCCGCGTACCCCGTCGCCAGCACGACGCGGTCCGTGACCAGCGTGAACGGCTCGTCCAGCTGGGTCTGGCGGCACCCCAGCTCGAACCGGTCACCGGCGCGAGCCGCGTGCTCGACCGCGACGTTCGGCACCAGCTCGACGTCGACCTCGCGCCCGCCGACACCGCGCTCGTACAGCAGGTCGTGGATCTCGGCCAGCGTCTCTGCGCTGATCGCCTTGTACAGCTGCCACTGGTCCGGGACGAGCTGGTCGCGCGTCGGCTCGGGCAGCGTGCGGAAGTACCGGGTGTAGTCGGGCGTGAAGTGCTCCAGCCCCAACTTCGAGTACTCCATGGGCGCGAACGCCGGCGACTGCGTGATCCAGCGGAGCCGCACACCCGTCTCGGGCTGGCGCCGCAGCAGGTCGAGGAAGACCTCGGCGCCGGACTGCCCGGAGCCGACCACCGTGATGTCCTCGGCCCCGTCCAGCGCCGGCACGTGGTGCAGGTACTGGCCGGCGTGGAACACCTCCTTACCGAGCAGGCCGGCGAGCGCGGCCGGCACGACCGGCTCGGTACCGATGCCGAGCACCACGTTGCGGGCGCGGACGGTGCCAGCGCCGGCCGTCACCGTGAACGCGTCACCGTCCCAGGTCAACGCCTCGACCCTCGTGTCGAACCGGCACGACGGCAGCGCGTCGGCGACCCAGCGGCAGTAGTGGTCGTACTCGCGGCGCGGCATGTGGAACCGCTCGGAGAAGTAGAACGGGAACAGCCGGTCGTGCTCGCGAAGGTAGTTGAGGAACGACCAGCGGCTGGTCGGATCCACGAGCGACACAAGGTCGGCGAGGAAGGGCACCTGGAGCGTCGCGTCGTCGAGCAGCAGCCCGGGATGCCAGCTGAACGCCGGCTTCGCGTCCAGGAACAGCGCGTTCACGCCGTCGAGCGGGTCGGCGAGCGCGGCGAGTCCGAGGTTGAACGGGCCGATCCCGACCCCCAACAGGTCGTACGGCTGGTTCATGAGTGGGCCCCGAAAGTGAGCACCGTCATGCTTCCTCCTCGCCTGCTGCCACCACGGCCGCCAGCACAGCGTCCACGTCCGTGCGGGTCGCGTGCGGGTTGAGCAGCGTCAGCTTGAGCCACACGCTGCCGGCTACCTCGGTACGCCCGACGACGGCCGAACCCGCAGCGAGCAGGTGGCGGCGCAGGGCGGCGTTCACCCGATCGCAGTCGTCACCAGTGGTAGTTGGACGGTAGCGGAACACGGTGGTGGTGAGCACCGGGTTCGCGGCCAACTCCAGCCGGGGATCCGCGTCGATCCGCTCGGCGGCGTACCGGGCCAGATCGTGGCAGGCGTCGACCAGCTCCCCGAGCCCGTCGCGGCCGAGCGCCTGGAGCGTCACCGCGATCTTGAACGCGTCCGCACGGCGGGTGGTGCGCAGCGAGTAGCCGAGCAGGCTGGGGTAGCCGGCCTGCTCGTCGTCGGCCGGGTTGAGGTACGCCACCTGACGAGCCAGCGGCCCGAACGACGCGGCGTCGCGCGTGAGGAAGACCCCGGCCGGCACCGGCTGCCAGCCCAGCTTGTGCAGGTCCAGCGAGACCGAGTCGGCGCGGTCGAGCCCGGTGAGGAGCGGGGCGAGACGGTCGGAGAACAGCGCTCCGCCGCCGTAGGCCGCGTCGACGTGGAACCAGGCACCGTGCTCGGCCGCCAGGTCGGCGAGCCGAGGCAGCGGGTCGATCGCGCCGAAGTCGGTGGTGCCCGCGGTGGCCACGACCGCAGCCACGTCGGGGCCGATCAGCTCGCGCGTGGCTGCGAGATCCATCCGGTGCGCGGCGTCGACCGGGACCGCGACCACAGCGTCCTCGCCGAGCCCGAGCAGCCCGGCGTTGCGCTGGATCGAGAAGTGCGCGCCCGCGCTGCACAGGATCCGCGTGCGGCCGGGACGCGACTCGCGCGCCAGCAACAGCCCCATCAGGTTCGACTCGGTACCGCCCGAGGTCATCACGCCGCCCGCGCCCGCGCCGTACCCGGCGAGATCCGCGAGCGCGGCGATCACGTGCTGCTCGATCGCGGTGGCGGACGGAGCCTGGTCCCACGAGTCCAGCGACTGGTTCAGCGCCGCGACCGCCACCTCCGCCGCCGCCGCTACGGCCAGCGGCGGGCAGTGCAGGTGCCCGGCGCACAGCGGGTCGGCGGGGTCGGCCGCACCCCGCGCAAGAGCCGCCGTCAGCTCGGTGAGCACCGCCCTAGGGTCGCGGTCGGATGGTGCCCCCGAGGGCCACGATCCAACCGCAGCGGGTCCGCCCGCCGGGATGGGGCCGTTGCGTTCGGCGGCGCCACGGGCGAGACCGTCGAGGACGGCATCGAGCAGAGGGGCCATGGCTACCGCACCGGCCACCCCACCTGCCAGTGCGCGCACATCGTCATGAGAATGGTTTTCGGTCATACGGCGGCGAAAGCCTCCCCGAGGCGGTCGAGCACGCTCGCTGCCGCCCAGCGCGGCCACACGAGCGCGCGCCAGGCGGTGCCGCGCCACACGGCAGCGCGCGCCAGGCGGTGCCGCAACACGGCAGCGCGAGCCAGGCGGTGCCGCGCCACACGGCAGCGCGAGTGAAACGGACTTGCGGTGCAAACCGGGGCAGTCGTGCCGGGTTTAGGCACGGCTTCCCGGAAAGTTCGGTTCGAGCGGGGGCGCGCGTCCGGCGCTCAGCTCCGGGTGCTCAGCGCTTCTACTTTCGCGTCTTTGCGCGACCTCACCAGGCTCGCGAGCGTAGTGACCGTGAGCGTGCTGATGATGATGCCCAGCGAGAGCCAGATCGGGATGTGCGGGATCGCCGTGATGTGCTCGCCGCCGTTGATGAACGGCAGGTTGTTGTCGTGCAGGGCCTCCATGATCAGCTTCACGCCGATGAAGCCGAGCACGATGGCCAGGCCGATGCTCAGGTAGACCAGCCGGTCGAGGAGGCCGCCGATCAGGAAGTACAGCTGGCGCAGGCCCATCAGGGCGAACACGTTCGCGGCGAAGACCAGGTACGGCTCCTTGGTGAGGCCGAAGATCGCCGGGATGGAGTCGAGCGCGAAGAGCAGGTCGGTGGTGCCGATCGCGATCATCACGATGAGCATCGGCGTGAAGAAGCGCTTGGCGTCGATGCGGGTGCTCATCGCGGCGCCGTGGAAGTCCTTCGTGATCGGCAGCACCCGGCGCGACCAGCGGATGAGCGCGTTCTCCTTGAAGTCCGCCTCGTCGTCATCGCCGTGCATGGCGAGCTTGACCGCCGTGTAGATGAGGAAGGCGCCGAACAGGTAGAAGACCCAGATGAACTGCTGGATCACGGCCGCGCCGGCCGCGATGAAGATGCCGCGCATCACCAGCGCCAGCACGATGCCGATGAGCAGCACCTTCTGCTGGAACTCCCGTGGCACCCGGAACCGCGCCATGATGATGACGAAGACGAACAGGTTGTCGACCGAGAGGCTGTACTCGGTGAGCCAGCCGGCGAAGAACTCGCCGCCGTAGCGCGGGCCGCTGAAGAAGAACACACCCAGGCCGAAGACGATCGCCAGCGCGACGTACAGGGTGACCCACAGGGCCGATTCGCGGGTAGTGGGCTCGTGCGGGCGGCGACCGATGACGAACAGATCGGTGAGGAGAATCGCCATCAATCCGCCGAGCGTGGCGAACCATACCCAGGTGGACACCTGCATGCTGGAACCTTCCGGTAGACACGACGTCAGACCGGAGGTCTCTTCCGCCGCGCCTCAATTGGCGCGACCGGCGGCACCGGGCCAATCACCCGGCCGTGATGACGGCACCGCCGCGAAGGAATACTCCCCTCCACGCCAGCCCATTCTGTCTGGTCCGGCCATACATGGCTACCCGGGGTGATGGGATTCACCCATGGTCGACGTCGTTACCAGCTGCCGTCGGCGCGTACCCGCTCCGGCCTGCGGCCCAGGATCAGCGTCGTGAGGGCGGCATCCGCCGACTCCCCGAGGTACCACTCGCCGGCGTGATCCAGCACGAAGACCCGGCCGCGCTCGTCGACGGCGAGGAACGACGCGGCGCCGTCCTCGGCTCCGATGGGGGTGAGGCCGGCGCCGATGCGCTCGCCGAACGCCGCCAGCACGTCGACGGTGTGCAGCGCCAGCATCGGGTCGACGGTGAAGCCGGTGAGCGCGACGTCCTCACCGCGCGCCCTCCTGCTCGACGCTGACACCGCCGAACTCCGCCAGCAGCGCGAGAGCGGCAGGGAAGAACGCGTGCCGCCGGCCGCCGTCCGACAGGTACGTGGCCAGCTTGAGTCCCCAGTCGCGGGCCCGGTCCTCGTCGGGGTTGCCAGGATCCCAGCCGGCGTCGATCAGCGTGGCCGCCACCGCGCGGGGGAACCTGTTCGTCACGTGGCCACCGCCTCGACGCCGAACCACTCCAGCAGCGCCGCGCACGACCGGCACGGCGGCTGGTAGGTGCCGTGCGCCGGGTCGCCGTGCTCGCGGATCCGGGTGGCCGTGATCCGCGCGCCCCACAGCGCCGCCCTGGCCTCACCCGCCGTCAGCTCCTTGGCGCGGCCCGACTCCGCCTCGTACAGCCGGTCGGAGACGAGTACCAGTTCGGCGCACCGGCCGGCGTACCGCTCGCGCTGCTCCACGGGGAGCTCGTCGACGAAGCGCTCCACCAGCGGGTGCAGCCGCGGCGGCTGGTCGCCCTTGACCGAGGTGTGCGTGTGGACCTTCCCGCCCACCAGCAGCGCACCGGCGACGGCCGGCGCGATGAGGATTGCTGTGACCACGGGCCGACCCTATCGCCTTGGTGCGACCTCGCCGATCGCCGTGCAGGGCTCCTGTAGGGTCGAGGTTCCTGGTCGTCGACCCCTTCTCCGGAGCCATGGCCCGCACCCTTCTCGTCGCCCCGAACCAGCGCGGCGCGTACCCGACGATCGGCGACGCGCTCGCGGCCGCGCCGGATGACACGGTGATCGCCGTCGCCCCCGGCGAGTACGCCGAAGCGCTCGACCTCATCGGCCAGCGCGTGGCCCTGCACGCAGCGGAAGGCCCCGGCACGGTCGTCATCGACGCCACCGGCTCGGGCCGCCCGGTCGTCGCCTGCCGCAACGGCTCCGTGACGCTGCAGAACCTCACGCTCCGCGCCGACGGGCCGACCGTCACCGTCGACGCGAGCACGCTGCACCTCGAGGGCTGCCACGTCCAGCCCGGGTACGGCGCAGGCGTCACCGCCCGCGACCGCACGACGCTCCAGATCAAGCGGTGCACGATGGCCGGCGGCCAGTACGGGCTGGTCATCGAGGACTCGGGCGGCTCGGTCGAGGAGTGCGAGATCCTCGACGTCGCCGAGGACGGCATCATCGTCCGGGTCGGCGCCGACCCGGACATCCGCAACACAACCATCCGTGGGTGCGGCTACCGCGGCGTGTACGTCTACCAGTTCGGCAAGCCGACGATCGAAGGCTGCGACATCTCCCAGACGGGCGATGCGGGCGTGTCGGTCGTCCACCAGAGCGCGCCCGTGCTGCGGCGGATCGCGGTCCAGGACACCAATGGTGTCGGCATCTCGGTCGGCGCCGGCTGCCACGGCTCCATTGAGGACTGCACCACCGCCAACACCGCCAGCCCCGGGATCGACGTCGACCCGGGCGCGTCCACCACCGTCACCACCACGAGCGGTGTCAACGTCAAGGCGGGCGTCGCCGGCGACGACGCCGTCCACCACGACGCCGAGAAGGTCGACGCGCTGCTCGGCGAGCTCGACGCCATGGTCGGGCTGGCCGGGGTGAAGGACGAGGTCCGGTCCGTCATCGACGAGATCCAGGTCAGCGCGTGGCGGCGCAGCGCCGGCCTCGGCGTCAGCTCGATGAGCCACCACCTGATCTTCGCCGGCGCCCCCGGTACCGGTAAGACGACCGTCGCCCGCATCTACGGGCAGCTGCTGGCCGCGCTCGGCGTACTGCCGAAGGGCCAGTTCCGCGAGGTCGCCCGGCGTGACCTCGTCGGCCAGTACATCGGCCACACCGCCGAGAAGACCGCCACCGCCATCGACGCGGCGCTCGGCGGTGTCCTCTTCATCGACGAGGCCTACACGCTGTCACGCTCCACCGGCACCGGCGGCGACTTCGGCCAGGAGGCCATCGACACCCTGGTCAAGATGATGGAGGACCACCGGCACGAGATCGCCGTCATCGTCGCCGGGTACACCGCCGAGATGCTGGAGTTCCTCGACGCCAACCCCGGCCTCGCGTCCCGGTTCTCGAAGACGATCGAGTTCCAGAACTACTCGCCCGAAGAGCTGGTCATCGATCGTCAAGCGCATGGCCGGCGGCGACGACTACCAGTGCGCGCCCGGCACCGAAGAGGCGCTGCTGCAGTGGTTCCACCAGGTCGACCGCGACCACAACTTCGGCAACGCGCGCGAGGCCCGCAAGCTGTTCGAGGGCATGCGCAAGGCGCAGTCGCAGCGTCTGCGCGGGCTCGGGCGGATGCCGAACCTCGACGAGCTGCGGACGCTCGTGGTCGAGGACGTGCTGGCGGCGGGCCGGTAGCTGCGTGCCGGCCGCTAGCCGCCGGGTACCGAACGGTTCCCGCGCCCGGTTGCGCCGAACCGGACTGTCCGGGCATTGGTCGCTTAACCGGGCGCGGGATACCGCCAAAACCCCGACAGTTCCGGGTCAGACGGTGCCGTCGTCGCGTACCCGCGGCGGTTCGGTGCCAGAGACCAGCGTCTCCAGCGCGGCGGCCACGGTGTCGCCGAGCAGCCACTCGCCGGTGTGGTCCAGCGCGAACACGCGGCCGCGCTCGTCGATCGCGAGCAGGGCGTCGTGGTCGCCCTCGATACCGAGCGGGAACAGCCTCGCACCGATGACGCGGGCGAAGTCGGCGAGCGTGTCGGCGCTGCCTGCGGCCATCGTGGGATCCAGTGCGAACGGCCGGCGGCGCAGCTCCCGACCGGGCCCGTCCTGCGCGACGTAGACCCCGCCGAACTCGACCAGTGCGTCCACCGCTGCGGCGAACGGCCGGTGACCGCGGGCCTCGACCAGCCGCACCGCTTCGGCGGTGACCGCGTCGTCGACCCGGCGACCCTCGTGCCAGCCGTGCCGGCGGAGTACCTCGGCGACCTCCGGCGTCATCCGTCCTCCCCCGCTGACGTTGAGTTGGGTGGTCACTGACGCCACCAGCGCGAACCCGAGATGGTCGAGCAGCCGCAGGCACGACGCGCACGGCGGCGCGGGCTGCCCGGCGACCGGGTCACCCGCCTCGCGGACCCGGTACGTCACGAGATCGGCGCCGCGGAACAGGCCGGTGCGGGCCTCGTCCAGGGTGATCGGCGCCGCGCCGGATCGCTGCCGGCGGGCGTCCTCGGCGTGCAGCGCGTCCGACAGCGCCACGGCCTCGGAGCACCGCGGGTACCCGCGTTCCCGGTGCTCCACGGGTAGCGCGGCGACGAAGTCGGCGACGAGCGGGTGGTGGTTGAGCGTGCCGTCGCCCTTCGCGCTCCGCGCGATCAGCAGCCGGTCGCCGACGGTCAGGTGAGTGACCGCCGCCGGCACCGGCAGCCGGCGCAGATCCCGCCGGGCCTGCTCGGCTGGGTCCCAGGTGCGCGGGGCGGGCGGCTCGGCGGCGCGCTGGGCGGCGTACTGCGCGGCCACGGCCTCGACCGGGATCGACGGCCAGACCGACAGCTCGCCGGTCTCCTTGTCGATCACGCCACGCCCGGCGCCGACCGTCGTGTCGTCTATCGCTGGGAAGTCCAAGCCCCATACGACGTACCCGACGTCGAACTCGTGGACGCCCGCCTGCTCGGCGCCGCTCTCGGCGACCCACCGCTCGGCGATGAGGCGCGCCTCGTCGGCCGTGATCACGTCGCCCTCCCGTCCGTGAAGGCCGCGAGCGCCGTGTCCAGCTCCGGCAGATCCTGGGTGAGCGCCCGTGTCCGGCCCAGCTCAGCGCGTCGCAGCGGACAGAGCCCGCCGAACCGGGCCCGAGCGTACCGGGCACCGGCCAGGGAGAACGCGGCCGCGACCGCCCGCGCCTCCCGGTCGCTCGTCCCTTGGAGCTGCCGTGCGGCACCCGGGGGGAGCGCGTCGAGGTACCAGCGGGCAGTCGCTTCGTCGGCGCCCAGCACCCACGGGGCGAGCAGCGCCGCAGTCAGCGTGTCCGGGCTGCTGATCCCGATGGACTTGAGTTGTTCGGCCGCCGACGTGCCGACGTACCAGCGGTCGACGGTCGCCGGCCAGGTCGTGCCGTACGACAGTTCGTTCGCGTACTGCTCGGCGAGTTGAGCCGGTAGCGCGATGCTGGGGATCCGCCGGGCCAGGTCGGCGCGGAGGCTCTCGGCGACGGGCGCCCCGGACCCCCAGCCCGGCAGGAGCGGGAACAGCCGGTGCCGGGCGGCGTAGATCGCCAACGCGTGGTGGGGGCTCGGTTCGTGCCAAGTGGTCACGGCGTGCGTCTGCCGGTCGACGATGACGGCCGGCGCGCTCGCACCCACCGAGCCTGGCTGGTCCTGGACGGGCGTCCAGACCAGGTAGCCGACGTCGTGCTCCTCGACGGTGACCTCGGCCGCCAGCCACGGCGCCTGCGCGCGGGCGGCCGCCAGAGCCGCGTCCTTGTGCGTGATCGGATCCAGGTGAACGGGCGCCGGGACCTGCGGCCGGGATCCGGTGAGGCGCCCGAGCAGCGTCGGTGGGCGGAGGACCGCGTCCCGGAACTGGTCCGGCAGGCCGTCGAGCAGGTCGGCGCCGCCGAACACCGCCGCAGCCACCGCACGGACATCGGCCGGGAGGGCGCGGACGTGCCTGGCGTACTCGCCACGGGCGTGCGCCGGATACTGGCCCGGCCGGGGATCGATCGGCAGCACCGCGAGCACCACCGCGTCGGCCCACGACGTCACGCGCGGCTGGCCGGCCGGCGTCCGATCGCACCAGGGCAGTTGAAGCGCCGCCAGCAGCAGGTCATGGCTGGTAACGCCGGCGAGCGGAAGCAACTCCACCGCGCGCACTCCGCGACGGACACGGTCGGCGACGTTGCCGTCGGCCGGTGCTCGCGTGTGGGCGGCGGCCACGAAAGCCTGGCCGAGGGCGTCGAGATCCGTGCCGGGCAGCGCCTTCGCGAGGCGGCGCCGCTCCCTGTGCCACTGCTCGGCAACGTTCGCGCCGCTCAACCCCACCACCGCTGATCCCCGACGCCGGCGAAGAACGCGCGGCCGCCAGGTACCGGCAGCTCCTCGCGCTGCTCGAGGCCGAGCAACGGGTCGACATCCGCCGCCAGCGACTCCGACAGGTAGACCAGCCCGAAGGGCGCCTTGAGCAGCGCCAGCTCGTCGAGCGTGACCACCGCCTGCTCCTGCTCGGCCAGGAACGCGTCCAGGTCCGACTGGGGGCTCGTGATGACGAACGCGGCCTCGGGGCTGAGCGCTACGCAGGCGTCCCGGAACGCGTCGACGAACGCCCGAGCGCCGTCGCGCTCGATCAGCGTGCCGCCGTCGAGGTCGAACAGCTCCATGAACGCGCCCTGCGGGTAGACGAACGCGAGCACTCGCAGGTGTTGCAGGTCGCGGATCCAGACCTCGCACCGCAGCCCGGCCCACTCGGCATAGAGGATCTCGCCGAGCGGGATCAACGTCTCGCCCGACGGCTCCCAGGTCCAGGTGCTGGTGGCACCGGCCCGCTCCAGCAGTTCCTCCGGGCTTTCGCTGTCGCCGGAGCGTTCCAGATAGAACGCCGTGCACAGCTCCCGATCGCTCACCGACTCACCCTTCCGGACGGGATGCGTCCCCCGATCTGCGTTCGCGATCACCGTAACCGGTAGGCGCCGCACCGGTGCGGCGTGCCGCCCGAACAGCCGATCGCAGGGGTCGTCCCCCACGGCCCGTCCGTGTTTAGCCCTTTCGAGCCGATCACTCCCGCAGTGCGTTGGAGAGACGAGACCTCATTCACAGCGGCGATGAGCCGCCTTGGACCAGTCGGAGGAACCAGATCTTGACAACGCAACGCAAACGCCGAGGCATCGCGGCGGCCATCGCCGCTGTGCTGGCGGTTTCGGGGTTGATTGGCTACCTGAACGTCGGTACCGCGTCGGCGGACGAGTCGACCTGTACACCGATCACCGGCTTCGAACAGCCGCTGTGTGACGCGGACGCGGAAATTCCCGAAGACGAGGAGTTGCGCGAGGCGCTGGAGACCGACCGGGACGATGCCGTCTTCTGGACCGGAAGGGTGAACGGCACGAGCGTCGAGCAGCGCGCCGCCAACTTCGCCACCGGGACCACGGGCACGACGCTGGAGCAGGCGCTGCTGCGGGCCGACATCGTCATGCCTCCCTTCGTCGACAAGCGCCCTGAGGCGGAAGCCGTGTGGAGGCTGGCGTCGAATCTGTTCGCCGAGCAGGCTTCAGGGACTGCGTTCGTCGTGATGGGACCCGAGCTCAGGGAGAACAACATCTTCGAGACGCTGGAGTTCCCGGCGCTGAAGAACAACCCGGACATCGAGCGGGTGATCAGGTCGACGCGCAGACCGAGAAGCGCACCGATCTGTTCGTCCGCGGCGAGGAAGGCGACGACGGCAACGACAAGCGCGACAACGGCCCCGCCTTCAGCTTCGTCACCGGCGATCCGGGTAAATGCATCGACACCGCCGACGCCGAGACGGGAGCCACCCTGACCCTCCGTGAGTGCAACAACACTGACCGGCAGCTGTTCACGCAGGACGCGGGCGGCAAGCTGGTGTCCAACTTCGACCAGAACCTCTGCCTGGACACGAAGGAGGGCCAGTTCATCACCACGCGGCTCGCCGTCCTCGCGGACTGTGGCGAAGCTCCCGGGTGGATCTTCCAGGACAGGACCGGGTTCCTGAACGCGGACGGCACCGGCCTCTGCCTGACCACCGAGGGCCGGAACGCCGACGAAGGCCTCGAGGTCGTCGCCGAGAACTGCGAGACCGCCATCGGCTTCGAGAAGATCGACGTGGCCTGAGTTCGACGCGCGGCCGTACGGGCTCCGTACGGCCGCGCGCCGACCCGGAGCGGCTCCGCCCGGGTCGTCGCCACTCGCTACGATCGCCATGATGCCTACCAACGCGACGCACGCCGAGCCGCTCATCGTGCCGATCGGTCACTACGTGGGCGCCTACTTCCCGACCCCCGGGTCGCCGGACCACCACCAGCAGGTCCGGATCGGCGCTGACGTGCGCCGCCTCGACCCCGAGCAGTTCCGGGTCTGGGGTCTGGCGCACGGGCTTCTCGACCGGCCCGAGGCCCCCTGGACGAGGTCGGCGCTGCTCGCCGCCGCCGCCGAGGCGGGCGTGGCCGGTGCCGAGCAGATCACCGAGGCGCTGCTGGCCGACGGCACGCTCGTCGAGGTCTCGCCGGACAACGCCGCCGAGTTCGCGCGGACGCACCGCATGGTCCCGCTCATGCTCGGCCTCGGCAACACGCCGGAGGAGCCCTGGCTCTACGCGGTGGGCTTCCCGGACCAGCCGATCGTCAAGATGGTGAGTGTCCTGTACGACCTGTGGGAGTGGACCCACATGGACAACGACATCTGGACCGCCTGTCACGGCGCAGGCACCATGGCCACCCGCGCGGGCGTCACCGATCCCGACCAGACCGATCCCGAGAAACTGCTGTCCGGGCTCGTCGAGTCGCTGCACACGCTGCTCGGCCCGAACGCCGTGTACCTCGACCTCCGCCGAGCGGGCTGACGATACGATCGCCGTGATGGCCACGAACCCGCGCAATTCCGAGCCGCTCGTCTTCCCCGTCGGCCACTACCTGGGGCCGTTCTACCCGGGTGAGAACGCCCCGCTGAAGCACCACATCGTGCGCGTGGGATGGGGCACGCCCAAGCTGCCCGACGACGATCACATGAGCCTGTGGGCGCTCAGCCACGGCATGTCGAGCCGCATCGGCACCATCCCGTGGACCCGCCGCGCCGTCGAGGACGCCGCCCACGAGGCCGGCATGAACGACCCCGCCCCGATCTTCGACACGCTGCTCAAACTCGGCGTCGTCGTCGAACTCGGCGACCCGATGGAGTTCGCCAAGCGGTACCGGATGCAGGCGCTGATGGTCGGGCTGGGCAACACGCCCGACGATCCGCTGCACTGCGGCATCGGGCTGCCGGGCGTCGCGCCCGCCGTCGTCGTGCCGCTGGAGACGTACCAGCTGTGGGAGTGGGGACACCTCGGAAACAGCCTCTGGCATTCCTGCGAACTGCTGGCGGACGTCGCCCGGGAGACGCTGCCTGCGTTCCCCGAGGAAGCCGACCCCGCATACGTCCTCGACCGTGCGATCGGCGGGCTGCGCACGCTGATCGCGCACAACGTCGCCTACCTCGACGTGGCTCGCACGCCCCGCGCCGCCTGATCGCGTACCGGCCTGCTCACCGGCGGCGGTCTAGCGCGAGTTTGGTCGCTGGCGCACGCTCGCCGGGAAAACGGACTGTCGGGGCAGTGGTCCTGAAACCGGGCGCATTCCCCCCGGGGTCGCTGCGCTCGCTGGCGGCTTTCACCGGGCACCACCAGGTGTCCATATTGGATTAGTCGGGGAAGGTAACCCTACGATCCGCGAGGTACGGTTACCTTCCCTGACTAGTCGACAATGGACGGTCTCGTTGACGCCAGCGGCTGATGCAGCACTCACTGCCACGCATCCGTCAGGCGGACGATGGGCCTGAACCGGGCGCCTCGTACCGCCATCGTTCATCGACACCGATGGCTTAAGTCACCGGCATCCCACCGGTCGCAGGGAGCTCAGGCGGGGAGCAGGTCGGCGTAGGCGTCGCGGACGGCGCGCAGGCGGGCGGCGCGGAATCGCCCCGGCTCGGTGGCGTGCACCGCGCGGCCACGCTCCGACCAGAACGCCTCGGCCGGCACGGCATCGGCGCCCGCCGGCACGAACTTGAGCACCTCGTCCAGCGCGGCGATGGCCGTAGCCAGGTCGACGCGGAGACGGCGTGCGGCCTCAGGGTCGAGCGCGCTCTTGTCGGCCGGTCCGGTGCTCGCGTAGGCGTCCGCCAAGGAGGAGCCACTCCCCCGGATCAATCAGCTCTGACGGGTGGCTGTCGCCGAACGTGACGTGGCCTGGCTCAGGGACGAGGATCCGTTCGGGCAGCCGGAACAGGAACTCGCGCGCCTGACCGCATCGCGCGCATGGGCCGGCGTAGCGGCTCGCGAGGTCACCGTCGACCGTGACGACCGCGCTCTGCCGCTCGAACCGCGCCTCGCCGCACGCGCAAGGGTGCAGCTCCATGTACAGGTGAGCCTCGGCGTTGGTGCGGGCGAGCGGTAGGGCCATGGGACGACCCTACCGAGCGGCTGCTACCGCCCTGCTGAAGTAGGTCGCGGCGACGCGGGTGTGCAGCGGGAACGCCAGCTCGGCCGCTCCGTGGATCAGCTCCCAGCCGGTGGTCTCGTCCGTCGGCGCCGACTCGGGAACGGCGGCGGCCGTAATGCCGGGCAGGACCCCGAAGATGAGGACGGTGCCGTCCGGAGCGCTCAGCACGTCGAAGAGGCGCACGTCGTCGCTGTCCGCCTGGACGCCGGTCTCCTCGTACAGCTCGCGCACGGTCGCCGCCTGCCACGCTTCGCCGTGGTCGATGAACCCGCCGGGGAGGGCCAGCTCACCGCGGCGCGGCTCGACGTCACGGCGTACCACCAGCAGCCCGTCGTCGACCGGCAGGAGCGCCACGGCGACCGGCAGCGGGTTGCGATAGCTGATCTGGTCGCAGCTTGCGCACTGGCGTGGCCACGACTGGTCCGCGACGAACGTGTGGCCGCAGTACGAGCAGTGCGAGTTCCTCTCCGGCATGGAGCAACGTGCGGTCGAGTCGACGTGACATGGTGGGGTCGTGACGCTGCCCTGAGCCGACCACCCGATCGGCGGATCTCATGCGGAGCAGCCGGCCCTGGAGTCACTGATCGTCGCCAAGCCGGGGTCGCCAGACGCAGCGCGGTTCGACGGGTACGACGCCATCCGAGCTTTGTGCTGCTGCACAACTGCAGGTGACGCAGAACGGCAGGCCCTAGCATCGGGGTATGCCGACCGCCGCCGAGCTGTACGACGCGATCCTTGCCGATCCCGACAATGTCGACCTCCGTACTGAGTACGCCGACGCGGTCGCGGACACCGATCCCGAACACGCCGAGCTGATCGACTCCAATCGCGGATCGGGCGCCAACGCTCGGGCTCCTCGCGCCGCGCGGACTCCCGACCAGGATCAAGGAGCTGACCTCGGCGATCGGTCCCCGGCTCACCGATGGTTGGACGAGCTGGCAGCTTCGCGCGGCTTCCCCGACTCGTGAGCTCAAGGCAGCGCGCTTTCTCGCTGACGGCCGAGACGATCTACCGCCACGCTCCCGTGCAGCATCTCATCCTGACCGACGTTGCCGGACACCTTGATGCCTTGCCGCGTCGCCGCTACTCGCCGGCTCCGAGCCTCGACCTCGACGGGAACGCGATCGGAGACGAAGGGCTCCAGACGCTCGCTGAGTCGCCGTACCTCGGCAGGGCTCGATGTCTCGGTCTCGCTCGATGACCGGCATCGGGCCCGCCGGTGCCGAGGCACTGGCTGCCGCGCACACCGTGCCCAACCTGCAGTACGTCCACTTCGCGGGAGACCCGGTCGACGCTCACTCCGGGGCCGGCGGCCAGGACTGGAGTCAGCGGTACACCCCTCGACATCGACGTACCCCCGCTTCGGTCGACAGCTCATCGAGAAGTACGGGCCGATGCCCTGGCTCCTCACCAGCCCAGATCCCGGCGCGCGAGCCGCTATTGGCTCCCTGACTACGGCGAGGTCTACCAGCGGGTCGTCGCCGACCTGCGGCTAGTGCGTCACCGATTGCGACACGTCAGCACGGCGCGACGTTCCCACCGCGCCGGCCGCCGGTAGGAACCAGCACCGTCCACTCGTAGACGGTGAGCAACGTGTTAGCGCCCAGGTCGCGAGCGTGGAGCATGCTGGAGAAGAACGTGAGCACCAGGCCACCGTCGATCGGGCTGATCGTGGGCGGCTCGAACGTCGGCAGGTCGGACCTGTCGAGCGCCCGTTGCACCTGATCGCGCTCCAGCAATCACCGCGGTCGCGGCCGTCGTCCACGGGTGCCACGCCACGAGGATCTCCGCGAACGCCGACCGGGTCCAGATCGGACCCCAACCGGCGCCCGAGTTCGGCGACCGCCGCTGGATCGTTCAGAGGTACACGGATGCCCGTCCGCGAGCATCAGCACTCCGTACGTCTCCGGTAGGCCCTCATACTCCAGGTCCTCGCGCGTGGCGATCACCAGGCCGGCCGACCCACGAGGCTCGGCTCGCCAACATCCGGCGGTCCACGTCCACCGCTGAAATACCGCTGGTTGGTCGTCACCGCGACCGCCGACTCGCCCGGCCATTCCTTGCACGCCCTCGATCTGCTCCCCCGGCCGAAGCACGTGACGCCGCAAGAGATCGAGCAGCACGTCGTTAGTGATCATGTTCCCCGTCGCCCCCTACGTCTCAGTGCGGTTGCCGTCGCTCCGGCTCGTCGTACCCGAAGTGGAGGATCCGCCGCAGGTCGCTCACGTACCGCTCCAGCGTATCGATGACGTCCTTCGTTCTCCGGAGTCATCGCCCGCTCGTGGCCCAGGAACATGTCGCGCGGACACCAGCCGGCCGTCGGCGTAGCGCACGAAGATACTTGCCACGGATCTTCCGCTTCGAGCGCGGCGTCTGTCCCGTACACCATGTCCTGGTACTCGTCGGGAACCGCGCGGTGTCGGCGGCGCTCCTGAAGCTGTTCCTGGCTGCGGTGGTGCAACAGCCGCCGCAGGAACTCTCGCTGGGCGCTGAACGCCTCGAACTCCCGCTCGAACTTCCGGCTGGCGATCAGCTGTTGCGGACTCGGCCTCCGACGTTGACCTGTCCGTCGAGTTCGGCCTGCTCCGCGACCCAGCTCGGCTGCAACCCGTGGGTCGCCTCGTGGACCATGCTCGACGCCGCCGCCAGCGTGACCTGCCCGGGCGCATGAACATGAGGTCCAGCCCGCTGTCGTGCAGGGCGACGTCTGCGGGTCGGCGAGGGGCTTGTCGAGCCGGTACTGCTGATCCGGTGCGATGAACGCCCGCACGCTCTCCGCGTGCAGCGGCAACATCCGCGCGAACCGTTCAGTGACGTAGTCACCGAACTCCAGACCCATGACGCGTGTGATCTGGGCGGCCATGATCGCCTGGTCCAGGACGTGGAACCGCAGCGTCGCCGGGTCGATCTCCGCCGTGCGGGTGTTCATCTCGGTGGCGTCGAGCGGGTCGACACCGTGGAGGTCCTGCCACGCCGGGATCGTCGGTCAGCGAGTGCTGGTCGCCGTACTCGCGGACCATCCGGCTCAGCTCCGCGACTGCGTCGACCAGCGCGCGGATGTCACCGTCGCAGTCGCTGCCGCTGCGAGCGTGTCGAGCATGTTGGCGTACTCCCCGATCGCCGCGAGCGCGGCGAGGCGGGCGTCCAGCCGGACGGACGGCGGCGCCTGCGCGGTCAGCCGCGCCCGCGCCGCGTCGACAAGCTGCCTGACCTGAGCAGGCAGGTCCGCGCCGCTGCGCGGGCTCGTATCGAAGTGCAGGCTCCGCGGCAGCGGCTCAGCGAGTTGCTCCTGGTCCTGGTCAGGGACGGCGGACGAGGCGGGTCCCAGCGCCGATTCGCCTCGGCGATACGCCGCCCGTGATGCCGGATGCTCGGCAGCGATGCCCCGCGAATCGGTCGGCAGCGCCCGTGCCTGGTCACCGACAGCGTCGCCTGATCGGCGCGGGAGACGGCGTCCACGAGGTTCGGTCGGAACGCTCGCCGCCCCGAGCACACGCAGGTCGGCGGATGCATCCTGGAGTCCGTTGATCTCGCCGCCAGGCCCCTGCAGCGGCCGGAGTGAGGTTCCGCCGAGTAGGGCAGCCACACCGCCGATCTCGGTTTCGTCCTGGCCGATCGAGAAGACGACGCGGTCGTAGATGCCGCTCGATCCGTCGTCGAACACGACCGCGAACGAACCGTCCACTGTGGACTGGACCGAGACCGGGTTGCGCAGCGACTGGTTGGCCGGGGTCGGCACGGCCTGGCCGTACGCGCCCAGGTCGGGCACGGTGTTCCGCCGGTTGTAGCCACCGCCGAAGCTGAGTTCGTGGGTCAGCTCTGCCTGCCGTACCGGATCAGTCGTCGTGTTGAGTTCGGCGAGCAGCGCGCTGAGGTGCGGGTTGCCGTCGTAGCTCGTCCGGACCGCGGTACGCGCCACCCAGTCGACGTGCGGGGTGGTGCGCTGCGCCTGCTCGGTGTCCCAGGCGCCCGACGCGCCCGCGCCGTAGATCAGCACCCGGTCGCCCGGCTGGTACCGGTCGGACGTGTTCTCCCCGCCGAACTGTGCCCGGCGGCTGCGAACCGCGTCGTCCAGCGCCGTCCGGGTCGCCGCGTCGAGGGCTGACGGGTCGACGAGCTGGCCGGTGGACATCGCGACGATGTCGCCGCTCACCGGGTGGATTGCATACCCCGACTCATGGCGGACGTAGCGAGGATCGCCGTAGGAACCGTCGGGCGCGAAGCCGAGGCGCTGCTGCGTGCCGAAGTCGAGCGAAGCCGGGTCGACGGGCCGGCCATCCTGATCGCTGACCTGGCCCGTGGACGGATCCACCCGAAGCCCCGACACGGGATCGAGCACCCACGGATTCGTGAGCCGTCCCTGCTGGTCGGCGAGCTGCGGAGCGCCGAACGCGCCGGAGACAGGGTTGTACCCGAGGACCCGCTGAACCTGCTCGGGCAGGGTCCGCGGGTCGAGCGCCATGCCGGTGTAGTCGGTGCAGGTCGGCGGCGTCGTCGAGTGGTCCACGCTGACCCCGGTGGCCGGATCGGTGAACCGCTGGCCCGCTGGGGTGCTGCTCGTCGGGATCCGCGCCGGACCAGGCCCGGAGACCACGTCGATCGTGGCCGCGAAGAACGCACGCCCGTCGACCGTGACCAGGTACTGCGCGCCGTCGGGCCAGCCCGCAGCCGGCTCTGGGCGCGGCTCGATGCTGGTCGCCCGACCCTGGTACGTCGGCATGCCCGAGGTCGCACGGGCGGCGCCGACCGCGGCGGCGAAGTCGCTCGACCGCGCGAATCCGGTGGGATCCTCGGCGAAGTCCGCCGCCTGGAACGGGAAACCGTCGATCTCCAGCTCGTTCGGGACCTGGCCCATGAGCAACTCGCCGCGACCGCTCCACGGGTCGTTGCCGAGCGAGACCGCGAGCACCGGCGGGACGCCGTCGCCCGTGTCGGCCGGCGCTCCGAGCGACACGAAGTCGGCGGTCGCCGCCCAGCCGCCGCCGATGATCAGCCGGTCGAAGACGTGGCCAGGGTTGGCATGGAGCGCGGCATCGACGCGGGCCGTGACTGCCAGGTCGGCATCGTCACGGGCGGCGGCCGCCTGCTGTGCCCAGTCCCGGAGTTCCGCGCGCCGCGCTGCCTGCGCCTCGCGCTCGGCAGTGATCGTCGCCTGGCCGCCGGGCGACGCCGCAGCGTCGAGCGCCGCCTGGATCGGCGCCAGATCGCCGCCGAGCTGGGCCGCGATAGCCGCGAGCCGCGCGTCGACAGCCGCCGAGCCGACGACCGGTTCGTTGCCGGGCAGCAAGTGCGGTGCGCTCGGCCGCTCGACCAGGCCCATCGCGAGGACGAGCAACGCGGCATCCGCCGTGAGCGCCGGGTTGGCCGCCAGGTCCCGCGCGACGACGCGCAGTTCGGCGATGCGGCCGACGTCGCGCGGGCTCAAGCGGGTCTCGCGCGATCCCTCGGCGAGCATCGTGGTGGCGTCGGTGCGGCGAGGAGTTGGCCAGGAGCGCTCCTCCACCATCGTGGCCAGCTCGGCGACACCGGCCGCGATCGCGCGACGGACATGGTCGGCCGGCGCGCTGTCGAGGATCTGGACCAGACCACGGCCGTCGATCACGTGCACGGTCGACACCGGCTGGTACGGCACGCCCGGAAGCGCGGGCACCGCAGCGAACCGGACGACGAACGGCTCAGCACCGGGACGCGCGATCCGCACCTCACCATCCAGCACGGACACGGAGTCCGGCAGCAGCCCGGGTTCGGCCAGCGCGGCGGCGACAACAGCACGGAACCCGTCAGCCGGCACCGGCGTACTGCCAGGCTCAGGAACGCTGCCGGGCGCTGGGGCGCTGCCGGGCTCGGGAACGCTGCCGGGCGCTGGGGCGCTGCCCGGCGCTGGTGCGCTGCCGGGCTCGGGAACGCTGCCCGGCGCTGGGGCGCTGCCGGGCTCGGGAACGCTGCCCGGCGCTGGTGCGCTGCCGGGCTCGGGAACGCTGCCGGGCGCTGGGGCGCTGCCGGGTTGCGGCGGGCGCCCGGCGTCGGGCCGCTGCCAGCCGTTGGGTGTCGCGCCCGGGTCCTGCGGCGTGAACGCGCGACGCAGAACGCCGGGCTGCCGGGTGGCAGCGGCGACGGCGGCGTCGTCGATGGCCTGGTCCTGCGCGTCGATCGTGCGCTCGCGGTGTTGAGCGTGGCTGCCCGGTCGGCCATCTCGTCCAGGTACTGGTCGAGCAGCGCGACCGACTCGTCCTCGGACTGCCGGCTCTCGACGGCCTTCTTCGCCTCGCTCGCGTCCAGCTTGCGGCGCTGGAACCACCGCTCGGCGAGCGCGCCGAGAACGGTGGCGCCGGCCGCAGCCGCGGTGGGGCCGGCCAGCATGAGGAACGGCACACCGGCGACGGTTGCCGCGACGACGCCAGCGGCGATGCCGCCGATCGCGCCCAGTCCGGCCTTGAGGAAGAACGCCCAACCGCGAGGCAGCTTCGCCGCGTAATCGACGGTGACGGCGGCCGTGTCGGCACGGTCGTCAGTCGACTGATCGTCGGTGCCGCGGCCCGGTCGCACGGGATCCGGGACGGTCGGCAGCGCGGGCGCTGGATCGATCGCCGGGCGGGACCCGGCGCTGACGAGCGCGGCGAACGTGCGCCGTAGGACACCGCGATCCTGCCGGGCGGACTGGTGCCGGCTGACCTCGCGCAGCCGCTCGGCGCGCTGGTCCAGCCAGGCGTCCCTGGCGTCCAGCCGCTGGTCGTTCTGGTCGAGGAGGGCCTGCGTGGCGGCGATCACGCGCTGCTGATCCGCGCTCAGCTCCCGGTCCAGCTCGGACTGCGCGTGCTTGAGGTTCTCCAGACGTTCGGTGAGCCGGTCGTAGACCCAGTCACCAGCACCCGAGAGTACGGATCCGACCGCGGCGACCGTGCCCACGACGACCGCTGCCGCGGGTCCGGCCGCGTTGCCCGCGGCGAAGGCCGCCCAGCCTGCGGCGGCCGCGGCCGTCATGCCCGGGACACCGCTGGCTAGCAGGCTCTTGAGCACCACCCGGTGCACGCCCGGAACCGCGGACGGAATCGCCGTCGGCGTGGGGTCGACGCGCCCGCTGGTGTCCGGGCCGGTGTCGTCCGACGGCGTCGGGTCGAACAGCGCGGCGAACCCGGCGCTCGCCCGGACCGGACGCCCGGCGGTGGCCGACTCGACAATCGTCACCGCCACGTCGGCGAGCGCGCGGGCGCGGTGCTGCTGCTCCCGCTCGCGGGCATGCTGCGCCGCCTCGCGGTCGAGTAGGGGCTGCATCGCCGCGTCGAACCGGGCCTGCGCCCGCGCGCTGACGGCGTCACTGCGGGCGTCCGACAGCGTGGCCTTGTAGCGCTGGTACCGGCTCTCGGTCCACGCGGCGAAGCTCGCCAGGGCCGCCACCGCGGCGACCGGGGCGGCGAGGAGGGTCGCCGCCGCGCCGCTCACCCAGACGCCCACGCCGACCACGGCGGCCGTGACCGCCGGGCCTGCGCCCGCCTTCAGCACGAACGCCCAGCCAGACGGCAGCTTCGCGGACGATCCCTCGTCGACGGTGTTCGTGTCGGACCGGTCGTCGGTGTCGGCGCGAGTCGCCGGCTGCGGATCGTCGGTGCGCGTCGGACCGCCGAACAGATTCGCTCCGAGGCGCCGCATGGCGCTGTCGGCGTCCGTCCGGCTGGCCAAGCGCGCGGCGTCAGCCTCCCGCCTCGCGAGCGTCTGCTCGGCGCTGTCCAGCCGGGTGTCGATCTGCTGGACGAGATCCTGCTGGGTCGCGGAGAGCTCCGGTGCGGCGCTCGGGTCGGTCGGCGTCGCCGCCGCGTTCTCCTTGATCCGCTCGAACTTCCACTCGGCGATGGAAGCCGCGACCGAGCTGACCACCGCCGCGACGCCCGCGATCGCAGCCCCGAGCTGGGCGGCGACGTTGCCGGAGTAGGCAGCGGCAAGGAACGCCGCGGTGCCGGCCGCGAAACCAGGCACGCCCGCGCCGAGCACGCCCTTGATCACGAACCGGAACAGCTTCGGCACGCCCGACGGAGGCGCGATGTTGGCCATCGCGGCACGGTCGCCGACCGTGTCGTCGTTCCCGTCCCGGCCGACACGGGCGCGGGGTCGCGGCCGAACGCAGGCGAGCCCGGCGCGCTCGCGTCCCGGCCGAGACGGGCGCCGGGTCGCGGCCGGACGCAGGCGAGCCGGGCGCGCTGCCGGGCTCAGGGGCGGTGGCGGCGCACCGTCCTGCGTGACCGTGAGCTGCAGCGGCTGCCCGGTACGCGGATCGACGACGACTTCGCCGGTGCGCGGATCGGTGACCCGCAACCCTTCCAGCGCCGCCGCGACCTCGGGAGTGACGCCGCGCGGGAAGTTCCACTGGAGCGAGGGCGGGTGCCCGTTCGCGTCCCGGTAATCGAGGTTGTAGGCGAGGATCTCCAGCTGGCGCAGCGCCTGGCTGAGCAGCTCGGCGGTCTTGGCGCTGCCGATACCGAACAGGCCGTAGTTCTTGGAGTCCTTCCAGACGCGACCGCCCTCGGCGACGACGTCGGCATCCGACTCGACGCGGGTCCCGTCCGGCCTGACCGCCGAGACCGGTGCGCCGACCGCCACCACGCCGTTCGACCGCTCCGCAAGGGTGATCTCGGCGAGCGCCCCGCCGATGTTGTTCGCGTGGTCCTGGACCAGCGTCGCCGACGCCTTGCCGCCGTCGCGCCGCTCGGCCATGAGTGCCTTGCGCTCGCCGACGAGTGCCTTGCGCCACGAGTTCACGCCTCTGACCTGGGGGTTCGCCTGCGCGAAGGCGTCGGCGCGGGCCAGCGCGGCGTCGATGGCGGCGATCTGCCCGTCGATGGCCGCGACCAGATCGGGGCTGGGCGGGACGATGGCGGCGGCGCGGTCGATCGCCGCCTGCCAGCGGTCGGCGAGGGCCTGCTCCAGCGTCTGCCCGCGCCGTGCGGCGCCCTGCTCCTGGCCGTTGAGCGCACGCTCCAGCTTGGACGGATCACCGCCGGCCTTGCGGTGCATCTCGTGGAACTGCTGCTGCGCGCGCGGGTCGGTGAGGGCGTCGTAGCGCTGAGCCAGTGCCTCGGTGAGACCGTCCGGTCGTGGCAGCGGATCCACGCCGGGCTGCTGGCTGCATCGCCACCGGCGCCGGCGGGTTGACGGTGCGGGCCGGAGCGGTTCACCGGCGCCGGCGGGGTGAGGTAGAGCGGGGTCGGCGGGCGGGCGTTCCACGTGCCCTGCGGTGCGCCGTGGAACGGCACGGGGACGCCGTTGGCGCCGACGACCAGCGCGTCCATCATCGTGATGGTGTCCGGGGAGTACATGGGCCCGGTGTCGCTGGCGACGCCGCTCTGTGCGTCGACGTAGATGATCGTGCCCTGGTAGTTCACCGCGGCCCAGGCGTGCGAGCCGCCCGTGCTCCATGCGGTGATCAGGAACGCGAACGAACCGTGGCCCGCCTGGAGAAGCTGGTTCTGGACGGAGTTGAACGCGTTCTGCACGGCCTGCTGCCGCTGTGCCTGCGGCAGGTTCGTCGCGTTGCCGGTGAGGGTCTGGTACCGGCCGCCGGTGACGTCCTCGACGCGTCCGGGGCCACCGGTTTCGCCGTTCAGCGCCTGGCTGAGCTGGCCGTTGCCGTACCCGTCGAAGGTGCGCGGCGCGGCCACACGGGGACGGCCGTGGAAGAACGTCTCGAAGAGGGAGAGCGTGGCGTCGTTGCAGTTGACGTTGCGGGTGGGGTCCAGCGCGCGGCCGATCCCGTTCATGAACCGCAGCCACCGACCGCGCGGATCCGGGGCGAGCTGGAAACTGCCGTCCGGGTTGCGCGGCAGCTCGCCTTCGAGCGCCCGCTGCTCGGCGAGGCGCGGGCGGCGGTACCCACCGGGCTGGTCGTAGCGGCGCGTGCGGTCGGACGGCGGCGGGTTACCGTCGCCGGTGCGCCTCGACGTGTCCGACGCCGGATCGCCGTCCTGCATCGGCCGGCCGGTGTCCTGGTTGGCGAAGCGCCACAGGTCCGGGCGGCTGGTGGAGAGGTCGCGCTGGGCGCGCTGCGCCTGGTTCCAGAGGTTCTGCCCGTGGGCCTGTGCGGACTGGGACTGCGTCGCGAGGCGGTGCGCCTCGGCGGTGGCCCGGTTCGCGGCGTCGGTGAGTTGCTGGTGGCGGGCCTGGAGCTGCGCGACCGTCGTCTGCAGGCTCTGCGCGTGCGGGCGGGCCTGCGCCAGCCAGGTGTTGAGTTGGTCGGCGCGCGCCGAGGCCTGCTGCGCCTGGGTCCACAGCTCGTTGGCCTGGCTCGTCCGGCCAGCCTGCGCGAGCTGGTTCGCCTGAGTCTGGGCCTGGGTGGCCCACGTCGCGGCCTGCCGCGACTCGGTGTCGGCCTGCAGGATCTGCTGGTTCAACTGGTCAAGCTGGGCCGTGTACTGCTGCGCCTCGGTGGTGGCCAGGGTGGCGTTTGCGAGCGCCCTCTGCGCGTAGGCGTGCTGTGACTGCGACTGCGCCGCCAACTGTTGGGCCTGCGCGAACGCGTGCCGCGCAGGACCGGTCAGGTACTCGTCGATCTGCGCGCGCCGGTCCGCGATGTTCTGCACATAGGCCTGGTGCGCGGCGGCCGCCGCCAGCGCCGCGCGCTGCTGCGCTCCCGGCATGAGGTTGCGCAAGCGGTCCAGCGCCGCGCGGGCGTAGCTGCGGATGCCCTGCTGGCCGTATGGGCTGGTCGGGCCGACGCCCGGATCGGCCGGGGTAGGGACGTCACCGCGCAACGCCGACAGGATCGATCCGCTGTGCGCACCGGCCGGATCTATGCCAGCGGGATCTCCGCCCGTTCCTGATGGAGATCCGTTACCTCCGACAGCGGAACCTCCTTGCTGTAGACCCCCCGTTCCATCGACTCGAACCCCAGGTCCTTGGCTCGAGTCTGATTGCCGCCCACCCAGGTGATGAGCAGCGTCCTCCCGCTGTCCTTCGAACCGGTTACCCTGCACCTGATCGCCATCCAGGTGCAGTACGTCCGAAGGTCTGAACAGCCCCGTCAGTTCCGACAGTGGCGCCGTCCGCAGAAACTGGCCCGGCGCCGCTTCCTCGAACCCGTCCTCCGCGCTCTCCGCTATCAGGCGCACTGATTTCGGCGGGCGAGCCATGCCGCGAGCCGGATAGATCCTCCCGCTGCCACTCCGCGTACATCCCGTCCGGGAGATCGGCCCGGCTGTCCCCATCGACGTTCCCCTTGTCATTTGCCCCATCGCGTGCCTCTGCGACCGCGTCGCTTGCAAGCCACGACTCGCCTTGCCTGCTCAGCTTCCACGTCTTCTGCTGCCCGTCATAGACAGCAAGCAGGGTCTCCTGACCATCGTTACCAAGAAGGTAGATCTCAGCGTCATCAGGAATAGGATTGACGTCAAGCGTCATTTCCGGGACGACGTGCAGGTGACTACCCGTCAAACCGTTCCCTGTGAACGGCGAAGCCTGCTTGACGCTCCCGCCTATGGCTTCGACATCAGCTTGCTCTGGACCACCATAAGGCGTCGACAGCAAATCAACTTCGAACACAGAGAATCGGACGACCGCGACACCGGAATCATCATTCCGATAGGGCGAACGCCCGTTGCGGTCCACATAATCAGCGTCAGTCGTAGTCAAGACGCAGTCCCTCGAAGAGATCCAGCGGCGTCGTCAGCGCCGCCGAGTCGACGTATCGTGTCGTGAAACCGCTCGCCATCGTCGGCTTGAATATGCGGCCGTCATTCGGCGGCACCATCTCCATACCGAGGTAGTTGCGGAGCGTCTCAGCCGGCATTGCTCGCTGCACGATCACGCCGGCTTCGATCTCGACGCTGTCCCGTACCTGCCGAAGGGCGGCGATCTCCTCCGCCGACAACTCACTCGGACGGTGCCAACGCATGTTGTGGAACTGCTCGACCGCTACTCCATCCGGCAGACGATCAGCAAGCGTGTCCTCAAACGAAGGCTCATAGCCGAGCACCTGCCGACTCAAGCCCGGCTCGTGAAGCGTTCCATCATCGAGCGCGACAAACCCGTCGGCGTCGACGTTGGTCGGCGGTTCGGCGTTCGCCAGGGCTAGAGCTCGAGCCTCGACCTCCCCGTCGCGCCCGCCTCGCACATCTGGCGCAGCCTCTCCTCGCTCGGCAGTTCCGTCCCGAGACTCCGTGCGATCTCTTCCGCCTTCGACCTCGTAACTGGAGTCTGCTGGTCGTACTTCTGGTCGTCGAACAGGAACGGAGCTGCCGCTGTCGGATTGAACATCCACTCTCGCCTGCGGTGACTCCAGATCACGACCCGAAGGGAACCCTGGGACTCCTCGACCACGATCAGCCCGGTTGCCGGCCACGTCGTTCGCCCCATCGCGAACACCGCGTGGTTGCTCAGACGAGGGCTCAGCATCCTGAGCTACTCCGCCGTCCTGGACTGGCGCGCCTGGTCGCCCTCCTCGCAGATCCGGTGCAGTTCCTCCTCGCTCGGCAGCATCGTCCCGAGACTCAGGGCGATCTGTTCGGCCGTCGACCGGTCCACTAGTTCTGTCCGGTCCCAGTTCCGATCGTCGTACAGAAACGGAGCCGCTACCTCCGGGCTGAACGTCCAAGCCTTCGCTCTGTGGTTCCAGATCGCCGCTCGGAGCGGACCCTTCGAGCGCTCCCGGGCTATCAGGCCGATCGGCGGTTCGCTGTTGTCCGTCCTGTACACGGCGTGGTACCCGAACATCCTGGTCTCCGTCCGTTGTCGCCGAGGCAGCTGGATCAACGCCTGGCACATCGGTGCTGTCAAGCCCGAACCTGTGCAGCGTGTCGGTGAAGGTCTCACCAGAATCACGCAGGGACTCCAAGTAGTCGGCCCACGTGTTGGGTTCCTTCGAGATCCACTTGGCGAGGCTCGTGTCCTTCGCCTCAGGCAACCCATCCTGGCCGGGCATGTCGTGGCCGATGTTGTGTGCCTTGTTGATCGCGAGGATCCGGAGGAACGCTTCGACTCTGGCGACCGCTGCCTCGTCTGGAAGCCGCACCGTCTTGTAGTGGACGTGCGTCTCCTTGCCGACGCGCCACGACGTCTCTGTCGGGAACTGAAGCTCGAAGACGTTCCCGTCGGGCGTCGTGACCGTCGTGTTGACGCCGTAGAAGCGGTTGCCCGGGCGCCAGAAGTTCTTGACGTCGAGCGACGAGTCGACCTGGTACCCCATGTTGACCAGTTGCTGAAGCACCGTAATGACCACAGGGCCGTAGCTCTCAGACTCAGGGCCACGGAGCGAGAACCGCACCAGATCGTTGACCTCTGACAGGAACTGCCGCGGATCGCCGATGCCTACCTGGGACTCCGTAACGTACTTGCGTGCCAGCGACGGCAGGTCCTTGACCATGTTCTCGGTGCCGAGCAGCGTCATCGCCTGGTCTTCGGGCAGGGCCCTGTTGACCAGGTCCGCCACCGACTGAAGATCCGCCATGACGCGCTGGGCCACTGCCTGCGCCTGCTCATGCGCCGCATCCAGCGCGGCACGCTCGTCCGTGGACAGCTCGTCGAGGATCCGCTCCTGCTCCGCCAGCGGATCGAGGGGGCCGTCGTTGTTGGTGGGCTGGTCGGGTGCGGCGTTCTGGTCGTCCGTGTCCTGGGTCTGATCGCCTGCCGGCGACTGCGCCTGGGACTGCGTGGGCTGCGTCGTCTGGGTCGTGGTCTGGGCCGGCGCCGCCGGGGTGCTGGTCATGGGGTTGCCGTCGGCGTCGAGCGGCACGGACCAAACGCCGTTCACACCGTTCGGCCAGATCGGGTTCTCGGAAACGAGGCTGCTCTGCGCGTCGACCCACAGGATCGTGCCGTTGTGGTTGACCGCGTTCCACGCGTGCGAGCCGCCGCCGGTCCACCCGGTGATGATCAGCGCCGACGCACCGTGGCCGGCCGCGCGGAGCTGGTCGGCGATCGCGTCGTACGCAGTCGTCGCGTCAGTACCGTTGTGCTGGAACGGAAGGCCGAGCAACCCCTCGGCCCGGCTCGTACCGCCCCTCTCACCGGCACGCGTCGGGCTGCCGTCCGGCTGGTACTCCGCCGTCCGCGCCGCCGACACCTGCGGATCGCCAATCCACGTACGCAGGAAACTCAGGGCGGTGTCGAGGCAGTTGTTGGCGCGGAACGGCGTGTTGCCCGGCCCACCGTCGTTGACCAGACCAAACCACTTCGCCCGCGGATCCGGATGCCGCTGTGGTGAGCCGTCCTCGTTGCGTGGCACCGCGTTGTCGAGCGCCTGCTGGTCCGCCGGATCGGGATGCGTGAGCCCGCCCGGCTGGTCGTACGGCCGGTTGTCCGCGGCGTTCTGCAGCGCACCCGGCGACGTGGGCGGCGCACTGTCCTGTTGGGACGGCCCGGACGGCACGGACGGCCCGGATGGCGCGGACGGTCCGGATGGCTGGTTGGGCGCAGCCCGATCGGTGTCGACGACCGGCGTGATGCCGAGCTTGGCGATGAACGGGTCACAGCTGCCGCACGGGGCTTGGTACTGCCCGTGCGAGGTGCCGCCGGACCGGATCCGATGCGTCGTGATCCGCGAGCCCTCCAGCGCTGCCCGCGCGAAGCCCCGAAAACCGTCGGGATCACCGTCGTACCGACTCGCCAGGTCGAAGAGGACGTCGGAGACGAGCGCCGTCTCAGCGCACTTCCCGTGGCTGAAGCTGACCTCGTTCTGCCCGTCCGGGCGGCTCTCGATCTCGGCACGCACTTCGTCCAGCAGGGTCTGAGCCAACGGGTGCGGATTCGGTCCGGTGTCCGTCTCGCTGTTGAACTTCATGCTGGTGTGCGTGTAGATCGTGCCGTCCGCGAGCATGATCGCGCCTGCGATGCTCGGCAGCTCAGCTGCGCGCTGCGCCTTGGTCTTGCCGCTGGCGTCCGCACGAGTTGCATCGGCCAGGTCACGGGAGGCCTGGAGCAGCGCCGCGTCCGCGTCGGGGCTGTTCATGTCTCCGTCGAACTGGCGCGGGTCGAGCTGGTAGCTGAACGTGCCGCGCCCAGTCGGACCCTGAGACTGCCGGAAGCCCGAGTCCTGACCAGGCGCCGTGCCCGGCTGCGTGGGAGCCGCCGGGCCGGACGGCTGCTCCGGCGCACGGACCGGAACGGCGACAGCGTCGTCGCCGCGCCGGTCCTGGTCGGTCCGCTGGTCCTGATCGGGACGCTGGCTCTGGTCGGTCGACTGGTCCGGCGTGGCCGTGCGGTCCTGCGACACAGACGGCGTGGCAGGAACCGAGCCTGTGTCCGTCGGGGTCGTCGCGGTATCCGATGTGGACGGTGTGCTCGTGGTGTCACGATCGCGCGAGGTGTCGCCGATGCGATCCGTGGATGGGGTGGACGGGGAGCCCTGCGCCGGCGTGCTGCCTGCCGGGGTCGATGACGAAGGGGTCGAGGGCGCCGACGGGGTCGAGGGCGTCCCGGCCTGCGCGGATGTCGACGGCACCGACGGTCCGCCAGGCGCGCCGCGACCCGACGGCGACTGCTGGCTGGTGCCGGTGCCCTGCTGGCCCGAGGTGCTGGTGCCGGTGCCTTGCTGACCCGCCGTGCTGGTGCCGGTGCCCTGCTGACCGGTCGGTGTGGTCGTGCCCGGCGTCGAGGTACCGGACGCCGGCGTCGTCGTGCCGGTCGGCGTGGCCCCGGCCGGTGCGGGCGTGCCGGTCGCGGGTGTGCCGGGGCTGGCGGTGCCGGGGGTCGCGCCCGCTGGCGTTCCGGTGCCAGGCGTCGTGCCGGTCGGAGTCGCCACACCGGATGCAGCGGCCGTCGGCGTCGCGGGACCGGGCGCTCCCCGGCCGCTTGGCGTGTTCTGTCCCGAGCCTTGGTTGTTCGTGCTGGTCTGGCTCTGCCCAGGTTGGCTCCCGGACTGCTGACCAGTACCTGCCTGGCCACTACCGGTCTGGCCGGTGCCCGCCTGGCCGGACGTCGTGCCACCAGCCGCAGTCTGACTGCCCGAAGTCGACGTCCCACCAGTCGACGAACCGCCCGACGTCGAACCGCCGCCCGTCGAACCGCCCGACGTCGAACCGCCCGACGTCGAACCGCCACCAGTCGACCCGCCGCCAGTCGCGCCTCCACCCGGCGCCGTGGCCGTGCCACCCGCCGGCCCGCCACCGACCATGGCCACAGGCTGGTTCGTCGCCTGGTTTCCGCCCTGGTCACTACCGCTCAGCGCCGTCCGAGGACGAGCCACCCGCCGACGCACCGTCCCCGGCAGCACCGCCGCCAGTTGAAGCACCGTCCCCGGTCGCACCACCGTCCCCAGTGGAGCCGCCGCCGGTTGAAGCACCGTCCTCGCCGGCACCGTCCTCGCCGGCACCGTCCAGACCGGCACCGTCCAGACCGGCACCATCGAGCCCAGCACCATCAAGCCCCGGATCGCCGACGTTGACACCAGAGCCGGACCCGATGTTGGTCAGGCCGGTCATGTTGCCGACCGCCGCGGCACTGCCGCCAAGACCCAGTGTGTTCCCGCGCGCTGCGCCGGCCGCACCGGCGCCGGCGTCGAAGAAGCTCCATTCCCACTGACCGTTGACCAGGCCGTTGGCGAGCGAGCTTGCGGTCGGCGAGACGAAAGCGTTCGTGAGGCCGGCATCGAACGCGGATGCCGGCCAGGCGCCGCCCCATTTGCCGAGCCCGCCCAGACGTGTCGTGGGGTTGTTCCGCCTGGCGATGTTGCGGTTGGCGGCGTCGACCGCGCTGTTCGACAACCCGTTGTTCAGGGCCCGGGTGGCCGCCTGCCGACCGTGCCGCACCGCAGGCCCCACGACCATGCCGATCGGCGCGCCGAGGGCTGCACCGACCCCAGCGGTCAGGGTCTTGTTGGTGTCCCAATTTTCTCGCGAGCCGGTGGCGATCTGGTAGAGCTGCGCGAGGCCGTCGATGAGGATGACCTCTTCGACCAGCTCTTCGGCGACTTCCTTCGCCAGCTCCTTGCCGAGCTTCTTGGCGGCCTGCTTCAGGACCTGCTTGAGCCCCTCGGCTGCGATCTTCGCCATCAGCTTCTGGATGAGCTGCCGGATCGCCGCCCATACCGCGAGGCGTCCGCCCGCGATGATCGGCGGGATCGCGGCCGATGACGTGCCGAAGCTCAGGAAGGCCATGAGCAGAGCGATGAACACCGAGATCACGGTGATGATCACCGAGATCAGGACGGTCAGCTTCGCGTACTGGAGTTCGAGCGCGGCGCCGTCGCAGGCGACGCCCAACGTGCCGCAGGCCTGCTGGAGAGCGCCGAGGCCGACGTCCGGTGACAGTCCGAGATCCCGCCAGTACAGATCGAAGGCGTCGGAGTCGTCTCCGTCCCAGGACTTGACCAGGTCGATCGCGGCGCGGTCGGCCTGCTCGATGGCGGCGCCGAGCGTCTCGGAGACCTTGTTCCACTGCTCGGAGAGCGCCCAGAGGTCATCCTCGTTGCCCTCCGGCCACGCCTCACCGGAGCCGGCGATGCAGACGGCGTCCCAGACCCACTGGTAATCACCAAGGTCTGGTTTCCATACCGCCATCCGCCCGGCCTCCCGACCGCCTCGTCACCCCCGCCTTGTGGATCGCTCCACCTTTCGAGACTGCTGTCAGGCCTTGCTACCGCCCGCGCTCTTGAAGAGCTTCGCGGTGAACTCGTCCGCCGCGATCGTGCCGCCGATGGCCTGCTGCACGAGCGGACCCAGTTCCTTCACCTTCGCCACGAGCTCGTCGCCAGCCTTCAGCGCCTGCTTGGCGGGGCTCTCATCTGAGTTGCCCTTGGAGTAGTTGTCGTCGAACGCCTTGCCGGGGTCGTCGGTGCCCCAGGGCTGCGCTCCGTTGAGCCGCGCGATCTCGGCCCGAGCCTCTTTCCAGGCGGTTTCCAGTGCCATGCCGACGCCCGTCAACTTCCGCGCAGCCTCCGACGCGCTCTCGGGATCGAGCCTGGTCATCGCGGGTCACCTCCGGGCAACTGGGAGTCGAGACGCTGGAACATGCCGTCGAGATCCTGGTTGAGGTGGGCCCGCACCTCTTTCTCGGGCATGAACGGCTTGCACAGCTCGGCGACCTTGTCCGCCGCCTCGGCCGTAGCCCGCTGGACCGTCTCGGTGATCGACGCGGCGAGCGCCGCTGAGTTGGGGTTGCGATAGATCCGGGGATCGAGTTCGAGGCTGACGAGCTGGCCCCGCGGGCCGACGGTGGCGGTGACGTACTTGTCGGGCGACGTCGCCTTGGCTTGCACCGCCTGCAACTGTTCCTGCAGCTCAGAGGCGCCGGAGCGAAGCTTCTGGAACTGCGCCATCAGCTCCTCGGCCTGCGCCTGCAAACCGCGCGCGTCCATCAGCGTCCCCCTCCGCCAACGGGCACGAGACAGCAACCACGCACCCCCGTCACGGTGACGATACTGAATTGACGCAAGCAGGCGCACGGGAAGGTCCCGACAAGGCACTGTGCCTGCCTCGATACCATCCCCGGGCGGACCGTGGACCGAGGAGGGTTGTGAAGCGGACTCTGGCAATCGTCGCCAGCCTGGTGCTGGCCACGGCGCTGCCCGTTGCGCCCGCCACCGCTGCGCCCTGCCAGAACCCGAAGGACCCGGGCGAGGTGCTCGAGGGAATGCCGTGGGCGCAGTCCTCTCTCGCGCCCGAGCGGGTATGGCCGTTCACCACCGGTGCCGGCATCACCGTGGCGGTCATCGACTCCGGCACCGACGCGAGCCACGACCAGTTGAGCGGCACGGTCCTGTCCGGCTTCGACTTCCTCGGCAACAGCCCCGGTGGCAACACCGACTGCGTGTCCCACGGCACCGCCGTGGCCAGCATCATCGCCGCGCAGCGCGTCCAGGGTGTCGGCTTCCAGGGCATCGCTCCAGGCGCACGGATCCTGCCGGTGCGCGTGAGTGACCGGGAGGTCGACGACGAGGGCAACGCCCGCGGCGAGACCGTCAGCGCGGCGAAGTTCGCGCAGGCCATCAGGTACGCGGTCGACCAGGGCGCCAAGGTCGTCAACCTGTCGATCGTCCTTTACGAGGACAACGGGGCCGTGCGGGCGGCCGTCCGCGATGCGCTCGCCCGCAACGTGGTGCTGGTGGCGTCGGTCGGCAACCGGCACGACGACAACGGCGGGCCCGACCCCACCCCGTATCCCGCCGCGTACGACGGCGTGATCGGCGTCGGCGCGATCGCCGAGGACGGTTCCCGGGTGGAGAAGTCGCAGATCGGCCGGTACGTCGACCTGGTCGCGCCGGGCGGTGCCGTCCTCGCGGCCACCCGCGTCCGCGGCCACGCCTTCTGGGACGGCACCAGCTTCGCGGCCCCGTTCGTCAGCGGCACCGCCGCTCTGGTGCGCGCCGCCCACCCGGAGCTGTCGGCCAGCGAGGTGTCGCAGCGACTGCTGGCCACGACCGGCCCCGCGCGCGGCGGTCGCGGCAGCACTGCGTACGGCCGCGGCGTCGTCGACCCCTACCGCGCGGTCACCGACGAACTGGCCGAGGGCGGCCCGATCCCTCCTGACGAGGCGTCACTGGCCACCGCCGATCCCGCCGAGGTGGCCGCCGAGGAGAAGCGCCGCCACACGACCCGGCTGGCGGTCCTCCTGGCCGGCGTCGGCGGCGGCCTCGCGGCCGTTCTGCTCGCCGCCGCCGTGGTGCTCCCCCGTGGACGCCGCCGCCGCTGGACCCCCGGCCGCCGCCCACCCGTACCCGGACCGCGCGTCGAGGAGGACGAGCCGGTCGAGTACTCCGAGGCCCTCTTCACCCCCCGGTCCCGCCACTAAAACCCGAAACCTTCATCCGTTACGAACGGCTGGTTGGCGGGAGGAGGCTGGCCGGTGTGGTCGTCGCCGGCCCCGCGCGAACCACCGCCGCCCTAAGATCCGCACCCCCACCGAACCGGACTTGCGGGATAAATAGGGGCACGCGCGCCCGCTATAGGCACGGCTTCCCCGCAAGTCCGTTTCGATGCCCGGCGCGAACCACCGCACGTGGCCCGCGCACGACGGAGCCCGGCGCCCCGACTCGCGGACACCGGGCTCTGTCTAAAAGCGACTCAGCCGCCGAACTTGCGGGCGTTCGCGGCCTCGCGGGCCTGCATGATCTCGGCGGCCTTGGTGACTGCACCCTTGATCTGGGTGAGCAGGGTGGTGAGGTCGGTGGACGCCTGGGTCCACTCGCGCTGGCGGGTGTGGTACTCGTTCTTCGCGGCACCGTCCCAGGTGGCGAGGAGTGGCTGGATGCCCCGCTCAAGGCCGTCCAGCTCGCTGTGCATGGTGCTGATGGCCTTGTTGATGTCCTCCGACGCCTTGGTCAGCGCGGAGAACCGGACGACGATCTCGTCGCTCATGGTGGCTAACTACCCTTCGTCGACCGGGATCAGTTGAGCTTGAGGGCCTGCGTGATGGTGCCGGCGTTGGCGCCGGCGCGCTCCATCTCGGACTTCATCTCTTCGTCGCTGACCTCGTAGTCGCGACCGGAGGAGCCGACGGCCTCGGCCAGCGAGCGCAGCGAGACGTTGAGCTTCGCCAAGTCGTCGTTGAACCGCTGCTTGACGCCCTCGAACGACGTACCACCGGCGCCCTTCCAGGCGTCCTGAAGAGGCGTCAGCTCGTTCAACAGGCTGGTCAGCATTCCGGTCAGCCGATCCGCGACGCCATCGACGTCCTTCTCGGTCTTGACCATGAGTGCAGAGCTAGTCTTCATGCCGTCTTCGGCCATGTGAGGATGTCACCCCCGCTTGTAGTTTCGCCCCACCGCGGGAAGCTCTTCCCTGCGGCGCAGGCTCTCCCGGCGGCGCAAACCGCACCGCCCCTTCGCCACGGTATCCAATCCTGTCCATGTGAAGCGAGTGATTCCGGGGCCTTTTGTCGCGCCGTCTTGCACCAGTTCAGTCCTCTTTGGTGCTAATCAGTGGCGACCGGGCGAGCCGCGCCCTGAGGGCTCAGCGCCGGCCCCTCCGGAATCCGCACCACCAGGCTCGCCGGCAGCCGCACCGGCCGCTCGTCGCCGTAGCCGAGGACCGCGAGCACTTGGGAAGTCGCGACCGGATACCGCTCGCCCTGGTCGGTGACGAGGTAGAGCGTGCCGCTGCGGGCGTCCGGCGAGGGCATCGCCTCGACGATTGCGCCCCAGCCCGGCTCGACCATGACCCGGTCGGCGAGGGCGGTGCCGTCGCGGGTCTGTGTGGCGGTGCGCAGGGCGTCCTCGGCGCGCGGCACCTCGGCGTTGACCAGCACCGACGGTGCCGAGCCCGCGTCGTTGAAGGCAGCGCACACCGCGGTGCGGCTGTCGGGCAGCGACTCCATGTCGGGGCGCTGCGCCGGCGGCTGCTCATCATCGACGGGCGGCGCCGGCGCCTTCGGGGCGGCGGCAGCCACGCCCGGCGCCATCTCGCGGGCACCGTTCGTGTCGCCGGCCAGCAGGATGTCGGCCTGGACCTCCGTGATCGGCGCCAGCTCCGTCTCCAGCGCTACGTAGAACTGGCGCTCGCCGCCCTGGGTCGTCACGACGAACACCTGCCCGACGACGGCGTTGTCGACGGCCTGCGACGGATTACCGCGTCCGCCGATCGCCATCGGCTTGAGCGGCGCGCCGGCGGGCAGGGAGTTGAGCCAGGCGCCGCCGACCGCGATCCGCCTCTCCTGGTTGAGCACCAGGGCCTCCAGGACCTTGTCGCCCTCGATCTCGTACCGGTGGTTGTGCCAGATCAGGTACGTCTTACGAGTCTTGGTGTCCTCGACGAGCACGGCGCCGTCATTGAGCCTGCGACCACCGGATGGCTGCTCGCCCACCACGAGGACGCTGGTCGGCACGCGCTCGCCGCTGGCGTCCTCCTCCTGCTGGGAGCACAGGGTCCACGGGGCGCCGAGCAGCCGCTTCGCGCCCGGCAGGGCGTCCGGCGCGTCCTCGATGCCCAACCGGGGACCGCGCGCCACGCCGACCAGCGAGTTACTCGACACCGACAGAGGCTTGCCGTGGCTCCCCAGCAGCAGCAGCGCGGAGGCGTAGTTCGCCATCGGGTGCAGCTTGCCGTCGCGGAACACGTACCGGGTGCCGGTCTCCTTCTCGACGATGACCGCGTTGCCGGCGCGCCACGTGTCCTTGCCGCCGGGCCGGATCACGCCGTACACGCCGACGGCAGCCAGCGCGAGGACAGCCACCATGATGCTCGCGAACGCCGAACCGGTGAGCCTGCGAAACGGTGACTGCGCGGGATCGGTCTCCCGCATCACCAGCGCGGACACGACCCGCTGCACGAGGAACTGGTACGACTGGAGCTGGTCCCGCCTGGAAGCCATGTCCCTCTCTTCACTCGACGCCGCAACGGCGCGCCCCACGTTCGAACGGCATGATGGGCTGGCCGACACCCGATATGGAGGTTCCCACATGGTCACCCGTGACGAGGCAGTGGCCCGCGCCGACGCGTGGGTCAACGGGAATGCCGCGCCGCAGGACCGGATCGAGGTGGGCGTCTTCGAGTTCCCGCTCGGCTATGTCGTCTGGGGCGCGGATCCGGCGCCCGCCGACCCCACCCGCCCGCCGGAGACGGTCGGCAGTGCGCGGGGCGTGATCGACCGCGAGAGCGGAGAGCTGTCGGTGTGGCCTCCGCTGCCGGCGCCGGTCCTGGCAGAGCAGTACACGAGCAAGCGCGCCGCCGAGGCGCGCTTCCCGGAGCCGGCGCTCACCGCGCTGAAGGCAGCCGGGTGGCGGCCGGGACGGGACGTCTCCGGCGACGTGGCCCGTTGGATGGAGCACGCACGCGACTTCCCGACCGACTCCGGCGAGCCGATGCTGCTGTTCCCCCCGGCCCGCGCCGCGCTCGACGAGTTCGGCGGCCTGCGCATCGAGCCGCAGCGGGCGTACCCGTTCTCGTTCCACCCGATCGGGCACGAGCCGGACCACGACCTGTACGAGGGGCTGGCCGACATCCTCGGCAAGCAGATCGTCCCGATCGGGGTGCGGCACGACGACGGGCCGAGCGAGCTGACGATCGACACCGACGGCCGCGTCTTCGCGTCCCACTTCTCTGGTACCTACTTCGTCGCCGACACGCTCGACGAGGCGATCGCCAAGCTGGTCGAGGGGGTCGGCAACTCACTGCCGACGGTCCTCGCCGACGGCAGCTTCCGCGTCGTCTAGCCGCCGAGGCCCCGGACGTACCCGTAAAGGCCCAGGACTCCACACGCGACCGGGACGACCGCGATGACGAGCACCACGTCGAGTATGTCCGCGATCCGGCCGAGGTAAGGCGAGGGAGCGCGGCGGCTGTAGGCCAGACCTGCGGCGGCCACGAGGCCCGCGGCGACCAGCAGCACCGGTGCCACCACGGCGAGCCGCGTCGACGCGTCCAGCAGCATCGAGCCGAGCGCGAGCAGGATCACCCCGGCGAGGCCGATCGTCAGCAGCGGCACCCGCTGGCGCACGGTCGGGAAGAGTCGCGCCCGCAACAGTGACGCGCCTGCGACCAGCGCGACCAGCACGCTGGCGGTGGCGTCCCCGGACCGGATCAGGACCAGCTCGCCGACGATCGAGACGAGCGCGGCGCCGAGCAGCATGCCGGTGAGCAGTTCGTCGGAGCGGACCACGGCCGCGTACACCGTGGAGCGCGGCGGCGTGGGCTCGTCCTTGAGCAGGTCCTCGGCGGTCGTCGGCAGCGCGGGCATCGGCAGCTTGCCCAGCCGGATCGCGAGCAGCGGCAGTGTCGGGACGACGGCGAGCACCAGGCTCACCAGCACCGCGGCGACACCCGCGCTGGAGACGCCGGAGAAGGCGAGCAGCGCACCCGCGATCCCGAGCGCGGCGGTGAACGCGCCGGCCACGAAGAGCTGCGTCCGGTCGGCGACGCCGAGGTAGGAGCCGATGCTGGCCAGCAGCAACACAGCGGATCCGACCAGCAGGTGCGCCGCGCCGAAGTCCGTGAGTGCGGTGTCGCCGCCGATGACGGCCGCCCCTCCGACGAACGCGAACGGCAACCCGGTGGCCGCGATGACCGCGCCGCCCGGCGAGTCGGACATCGCGCGCGAGAGCACCACGCCGCCGACCGTGAGGGCGAGCGCGATACCGAGCGCGAGCAGGCCGGGCAGGAGCCAGCCGGGACCGGAGAGCACGATCACGACCAGGCCGAGCAGGAACAGGCCGCTGGCGATCGCGAGACCGCAGGTGCGTGTCGCCGACCCTGCCCACGCGTGGCCGTGCCGCCGGGCACCGGTGGCGATGGCGTCGACGACGTCGTCGTAGTCGAGCTCGGGCCACTCGGCGCGGCGGGGCACCAGGTGCAGGATCTCGCCGTCGCGCAGGCCCTGCGCACCGAGCGTGCGGCCACCGTCGATGGCGGTGCCGTCGGCGCGGCGTAGCACCCAGCCGCCGTGCGCCTGGCCATCGTCGGCGAGGCCGTCGCCGGCGTGCCGCAGCAGGCCCGGCAGCAACTCCGCCGCCGCGACGTGCTCGGGCAGCGCCACGTCGATCCGCCGCTTGGGGGCGGCGACGGTGACTCGCGCGAGACCCGTCCCGATAGTCTTCGTCACTGCACACCCTTCACGTTTGCGATCCGGCGAACGCCGCTGCCGAAGGTAGCGACACAATACCTACGATCGCCGAGTGCCCCCGCCGCCGCAGAGGCCGGGGCCCGCACCGTCCGACCAGGGGGAGGTCCGTTCGTTGGGCACGATCGTCGTGAAGCGCACGCCGCGCCGCCCAGCTCCGGAGTTCCCGGCCGGCGAGATGATCCTCGATCCGCCGCCTGAGATCCCGCAGCCCACCGGCCGGGCCTGGGGCCAGATGATGATGGTCCTGCCGATGCTGGCCGGATCCGCGGCCATGGCGCTGATGATGGCGGGTAGCTCCACCGGCTCCGGCGCCACCCTGCGCTACGTCACCGGCGCGCTGTTCGGCCTCTCCGCGATCGGCATGCTCGGCACGACGTTCACCGGTAACCACGGGCAGCCGAGCAAGCAGGAGATGGTCGCCGCCCGCCGCGACTACATGCGCCACCTCACCCAGCAGCGCCGCCGCGCCCGCCGCACGGTGAAGCAGCAGCGCGAGGCGATGTTCTACCGCCACCCTGACCCGGAAAGCCTCTGGTCCACCGTCACCAGCGCGCGGCTGTGGGAGCGGCGCCCGGCCGACAGCGACTTCGCGGTGGTGCGCATCGGGCTCGGCCCGCAGGACATCGCCACCCCGATCGTGCCGCCGCAGAGCCGGCCCCTGGAAGATCTCGAACCGCTGTGCGCGGCCGCGCTGCGCCGGTTCGTCACCACGTACGCGATCGTCCCCGACCTTCCGGTGGCGATGGCGCTGAACGGCTTCGGCCGCGTCTACGTCCGCGGCGACTCCGCGGCCGGAGCGGCCAGGAGCGGGCCGTCAGACCGCGCGCAGGCGCTGGTCCGCTCGGTGCTCGCGCAGGTGGCCACGTTCCAGGCGCCGGACGACGTGCTGATCGCGGTCTGCGCCGCCCCCGACCGTCGCGCCGACTGGGAGTGGGTCAAGTGGCTGCCGCACTCGCTCCACCCCGACCGCACCGACGCGCTCGGACCGCTGCGCCTGGTCGCGCCGAGCGTCACCTCGCTGGAGGCGATGCTCGACGACCTGGTCGCCAGCCGGCCCCGGTTCAACCCGTCGGCCACCTCGCCGCAGATCGCCGGACAGCACCTGATCGTCGTCCTCGACGGCGGTGACGTCGCCGGCTCCGACCACCTCATGACCGACGGCGGCGTCGAGGGGGTCACGCTCATCGACATCGCGAACCGGCCGCCGCGGGTGCTCGACCGCGCCTCGCTCGTGCTCGATGTCGACGCCGACGGGCAGCTCCGCAGCACCACGATGGACGGTGAGGCGGAGATCGGCCGCGCCGACGCGCTCAGCCTTGCCGAGTCCGAGGCACTCGCACGCCAGCTCGCGCCGCTGCGCCTCTCGCAGGCGTCCCGGGGAGACGCGCCGCTCACGGCCGAACTCGGCCTCGCCGAACTGCTCGACCTCGGCGACCCGTACGAGTTCGACCCCGCCCGCGCCTGGGTGCCGCGCCCCAACCGCGACCGGCTGCGCGTGCCGATCGGTGTCGGGCCCGAGGGCACGCCGATCGAGCTGGACCTCAAGGAGTCCGCGCAGGACGGCATGGGCCCGCACGGCCTGCTCATCGGCGCCACCGGTTCCGGCAAGAGCGAGCTGCTGCGGACGCTCGTGCTCGCGCTCGCGGCCACGCACAACTCCGAGACGCTGAACTTCGTCCTCACCGACTTCAAGGGCGGCGCCACCTTCACCAAGCTCGACCGGCTGCCGCACACCAGCGCGGTGATCACGAACCTCGCCGACGAGCTGCCGCTGGTCGACCGCATGACCGACGCGATCAACGGCGAGCTGCTGCGCCGCCAGGAACTCCTGCGCAGCGCCGGCAACTACGCCTCCCTGCGCGACTACGAGAAGGCTCGCGCCGCCGGTGCCCCGCTCGCACCGCTGCCGAGCCTGCTGATCATCTGTGACGAGTTCAGCGAGCTGCTCACCGCCAAGCCCGACTTCATCGACATGTTCGTGCAGATCGGCCGGGTGGGCCGGTCGCTGGGCGTGCACCTGCTGCTCGCGTCGCAGCGCCTGGAGGAGGGCCGGCTGCGCGGCCTGGACACGCACCTTTCCTACCGTGTCGGACTGCGGACGTTCTCCGCGATGGAGAGCCGCGTCGTCCTCGGATCCCCGGACGCGTTCGATCTGCCGCGCGCGCCCGGCCACGGCTATCTCAAGTTCGGCACCGAGCCGCTGGTGCGGTTCCGGGCGGCGTACGTCTCCGGTGTGCACCGCCGCAACGTCGGCGGCGCCGGAGCGGCCATGAGCGACGGCTGGGACGGCGTCCTCGACTACTCCACGCAGTACCTCGCCCCGCGCATCGAGGAGGCCAAGCCGGAGGTCGTCGCCGAGGATCCGGACGAGGGCATCGGCGAGAGCGTGCTCGACATCCTCGTCGGCAGGCTGGAGGGGCGCGGCACGGCAGCGCACCAGGTATGGCTGCCGCCGCTCAAGGAGCCGCCGACGCTCGACCAGCTCCTGCCCCCGCTCACCGTCGAGAACGGCCGGGGCGTCACGGTCAGCGACCCTGAGCTGCAGGGAGCGCTGCACGCCGTGGCCGGCGTCATCGACCGGCCGCTGGAGCAGCGCCGCGACCCGCTCACCCTCGACCTGTCCGGATCGGCCGGTCACGTGGTCGTGGTCGGCGGTCCGCAGAGCGGCAAGAGCACGCTGCTCCGCTCGATCGTCACGAGCCTGGCGCTCACCCACACCCCGCGCGAGGCCCAGGCGTACTGCCTGGACTTCGGCGGCGGTTCGCTCACGTCACTGCGCGACCTGCCGCACGTCGGCGGCGTGGCGACCCGGCTCGACGTCAACGACGTCCGCCGCACGGTCGCCGAGCTGCGCACCCTCCTCCTCCAGCGCGAGCTCCTGTTCGCCGAGAACGGCGTCGACGGCATGGCGAGCTACCGGCGCCTCAAGCGCAGCGGCAAGTTCGGCGACGACCCGTTCGGCGACGTGTTCCTCGTCATCGACGGTTGGCTGACGCTGCGCAACGAGTTCGAGGACCTGGAGGCCGTCATCACCGACCTGGCCACCCGCGGTCTCTCGTACGGCATCCACGTGATCGTCGCCTGCTCGCGCTGGATGGACCTGCGCCCGGCGGTCCGCGACCTGTTCGGCACCCGCCTGGAGCTGCGCCTCGGTGACCCCAGCGACTCCTACCTCGACCGGCGCTCGGCGATGAACGTGCCGGAGAGCAGCCCTGGTCGCGGCATCACGCCCGAGAAGCTGCAGATGCTCACCGCCCTGCCCCGCATGGACGGCCGGCAGACCAGCGACGACCTGGCCGAGGGGGTCGCGAAGCTCGTGCAGGAGGTCCGCAACGCGTGGCCGGCGCCGGGCGCACCGCCGGTTCGCCTGCTGCCCGCGGTCGTGGAGCACGCCAGCCTGCCCGTGACCAACGACAACCGGATCCCCATCGGTATCGCCGAGGCCGACCTCCAGCCGGTACACCTCGACTTCACCTCGGACCCGCACTTCCTGCTCTTCGGCGACTCCGAGTCCGGCAAGACGGCGTTCCTGCGGTCCGTGGCGCAGAGCATCGTCACCAAGTACGACACCACGCAGGCCAGGATCATCCTCATCGACTACCGGCGCAGCCTGCTCGGCGCGATCAACAGCGAGCACCTGATCGGGTACGGCACCAGCGCGCAGGTGACGCAGGAGATCATCAACGAGGTCGCGCGGGTCATGGCCGACCGACTGCCCGGCCCGGACGTCACCCCGGAGCAGCTCCGCAACCGCAGCTGGTGGAAGGGGCCGGACCTCTACGTCCTGGTCGACGACTACGACCTCGTGGCCGCCGGCTCCACCAACCCGCTCGGTCCGCTGCTCGACTACCTCGCCCAGGCGCGCGACGTCGGACTGCACCTGATCATGACCCGGCGCAGCGGTGGCGCGAGCCGCGCGCTGTACGAGTCGTTCATCATGCGGCTGCGCGAGCTCGGCTCGCCCGGCATCGTGATGTCGGGCGACCGGGACGAGGGGGTGCTGCTCGGCAACGTGCGCCCGCAGTTCCTGCCGCCGGGCCGTGGCTGGCTCGTGACCCGCCGCGAGGGCGCAAGGCTGGTCCAGGTCGCCTGGCTTCCGCCGGTCGAATAGGGCAAACCATTAGGAACAGGTCGGCTTGCTGGGGTCCGGTTACTTCGGTTGCTTACGTTAGCTAAGCTCGACGGTGACGAGAGTACGGCCTGCTGGCAGCTATGCCGGTCCGAAAGGCTCAGGGGTTGAACGGGGGCGTCATGGCGATACCTGATGAGAGCGGGCCCAGCACGCCGGGCTGGATCAAGGATGACGACTCAGTCGAAGTCGACATCAACCGCCTGGAGGACTTCGCCCTTCGGGTGAAGCGCGAAGTGGAACTCAACTTCGGGCCGAGCTTCGACGGGGGCATCCTGCCCAACATCAAGGACCTCGCCAAGAAGTCCACGTTCGGGCGGGGCGGCCTACCCGAAGGCAAGGTCTTCCAGGCGCATCACGCGAAGAACCTCGAAGCGATGATCATGATGATGTCTGACGTCCGGAAGAGCCTGCTTGCCATCAGCCTCGCGGCGAACTCGATCGCCGCCGAGTACTCCTCTGGCGACGCGCTGAGCAGCGCCACCCTCGACGACGTGTCTGCGGCCTTCAACCCCGTCGAGGGCAAGGGCGAGACGCTTCAAGGCCTGCTGGACAAGGCCGCCAAGGGCGAGCCGGACGGCGATATCAAGCTTCCCGAGTCGGTCGTCAAGGCCCAGAACGCCGAGCCGGCGGACCTGACTCCGCAGGACCAGGACTACGGCACCGACATCCGGCCCGAGATCGTCATCGCCGAAGGCGAGGCCAACCCGTACGTCATCCGCGCGGACGACGAGAACATCGAGATTCGCAAGCCTGGCAGCGACGTTCCGACGTAATCCGCCCACTGCACAACTGCCCGAACTGACCGCCGCAAGCTAGGGAGCGAGGACCGCGCGATGGCCGGCGAGGACACCTTCGGCTACACACCGCCCTACATGGGCCCGATGGCCCAATACGACACGTATACCAAGCCAGGCTCGTTCGACCAGTCCAGCGAAGAGTTCGGCAAGAGCCAGCGCCCTACCGTCGACGACGAGGGCAAGTCACACGACAACGAGGCCGACGTCGATCACGCACCGCTGGAAAAGCTGGTCACGATGGTGCAGGCCGAAAGCGATGAGATCACGGCGACCTTCGGGCGGCTGTGGAGCGACATCAGCAGTCTGCTCGATTTCACCCGCAGGAACATGAAGTCGCACGCCGACGCGTTGGCGGAGAAATGGAACTCGCCCGCTGCGACGTCCTTCCTCACGCACATCGGTGCCGCGCTCTACTCGCTGGACGAGTGGAAGAAGGCCGCGGACGAGAATTCCAGCGGCCTGTACGCCCTCTCGCGCCAGATAGAGACCTCCTCGAAGGAGGTGGAGCGACTCTGGTCGGAGTACAAGGCCAAGTACGGTCCGATGAAGTCCGACCAGGAGGACCAGTCGGTCGGCGACTGGTTCTTCGGCGACGACGCCGATCTGGAGAAGCTCAAGAAGGACTACACCGACAGGGTGCGGCCCGAGGTCCAGAAGATCGCCAGCACCTACCTCGACGTGTACTTCACGAAGCTCGGTGGCGGCACCAAGTACAAGGGGCCGCTCGACGCGGCGATCACGTTTCCGACGGCGCCTGGCCGCCCCGGCGCGCCCGCACGCCCAGGCACCCCGCCCGGCCGCCCGAGTGGCACGCGGCCTGCCGCTCCTACGCGGCCCGGCCAGCAGGAGCAGCCGGAGCGCCCCGAGCGTCCAGATAGCCCCGACGTGCCGGACCGGCCGGACATGCCGAACCGGCCGGACGGTCTGGAGCTCGCCGGTACCACGACGGCTCCACCCCCGCCCGCTCCACCGCAGGTCACGATGCCTGGCGGCGGTCCCGGTGGTGGGCCGGCGCCGGCTCCTCCGCCCACGTCGCCGCTTCTCCCGTCCGCCGGCGGGCCGGGCAGCCGCCCGGGCACTCCGAGTCTTCGCGCGGGCAACGCGCCAAGCCGGCCGTCCGCACCGCCGCAGTTCCCAGGCACCGGAGGTGGGCGCGGCTCTAGCGGCCAGCGTCCGGGTATGCCGCAGCTGCCTGGCCGCGGCGGCCAGAACGCTCGCTCGAACGCGCCCGGTCGCGGTGGCATGCCCACCACGCCGCAGCTTCCTGGCCGCGGTCAAACGCCCCGACCCGGGGCTCCTAAGGCCACCGGGCAGGCCGCGACACCGCAGCTTCCTGGCCGCAGCGGGTCGGCCACCCGGCCGGGAACGACTAAGGGCACCCAGCCCCCGGCGACACCGCCGAGCCTGGCAGGTCGTGGCGGCGGCGCAGGCGCGCGGCCAGGTCCTTCGAGGCCCGCGCCGGCGATTGGCGACCAGCACCGCACCCCGACGGCCGGCGGTCCGGAGCTGCCTGACCAGCACGGCCTCCCCCAGGCACGCGGAAGCGCAGGGCTCGGTGGCCGGCGCCAGCCGACCGCGCCGGGTGCCGGCGGGGCCGAGCCAGACGTGCGCCCAGCTCTCGGCGGGCGTGGCGGCACAAATCCGACCGGTCAGGATCCATTCACCGGTACGGCCAGCGCGCAGCATCGCCGGCCGCAGACGGGCAACCCGGACGAGGACCTCTGGGCAGTCGACGAGGCCGCACCGTCGGTGATCGAAAAGCCGGCCGACGTACAGGACGAGCACCGGGATCCCGGCCCGACCCTGGGAATGAGTCGTTGATCCCACTCTTCACCCGGTGCGCGATCGGCTCCAACCGTTCGCGCACCGCCATCGGCGGCGCGCTCATCCGCGGCTCGCTCGCGCTGGCGTTGGGCGCGGGAACTGTCCTGCTGAGCACACCGGCACACGCCGATGCTGTCCGGGACGCGCAGTGGCACCTCGGCCTGCTGAAGCTCGTCGAAGCGCACAATCTGACGAAGGGCGAGGGGGTCACCGTCGCCGTCATCAGCAGTGGCGTCGACGCCAACCACCCTGACCTGCGTGGCAACGTGCTACCAGGAGTAGACGCCTGGGACGTCGACTCGCCGGCCAAGGGCCATAAGGACGTTCTCGGGCACGGCACCGGGGTTGCCTCGCTGATCGCCGGCCACGGCCACGGTCCGGGCAACAGCGAGGGTGTCCTCGGGATCGCGCCTAAGGCGAAGATCCTGCCCATCAACGTCAAGAACCCGACGCGCCTCGCTATCGATCCGGACAACATCGCCGCTGGCATCGAGTACGCCGCACAAGCGGGTGCGAAAGTGATCTGCGTCACGGTCGGCGAGCACGACTCCGCGAGGCGTCAGGAAATAGCCGTCGACAGGGCGCGGGCAAGGGGCGCGCTCGTCATCGCCGCAGCGTCCGGTCTCGGCCTGGCGGTCGACCACCCGGCCGCCTACGAAGGCACCGTCTCGGTCGCCGCCACTGGCCGCAACGGGGGCACCCTGAGGAACTCACCCAGCGGTGAGACGATCGATCTCGCCGCGCCCGGTGCCGACCTGACCATGGCCCAGCCCGGCGGTGGGTACTGGAAGTCATCAGGCACCAGCGGTGCGGCTGCCATCGTTGCCGGCACCGCAGCCCTCGTCCGCGCCAAACATCCCGACTCCGACCCTGCGCTGCTTGCCAATCGGCTGATGCGCAACACCGTCGACAAGGGCGAACCCGGCCACGACTGGGACTACGGCTGGGGCATGCTCGACGTCATGGCGGCGCTGACACAAGCCCCGTCGAGCCCCCAACCGACCGAGTCACCGGAGAACCTGTGGCCCGCTGATGCCCCGTCCAGCGAGATCAACCCGAAGTTCAACTGGTGGAGTCTCGTCGAGGCCAGCTGGATACTCCAGGTGTTCCTCGGCGTGATCGCAGCCTTGGCCATATGGCTCCGGCGCCGGATCCGGCAGCGACCCACCTCCCCACAACCGCCGCCGAGCACCGCCCAGCCGCCGGTGCCGCAACCGGTCCCCGACAACACGCGGCAGCGCCCGCCCGGCGCCGCGCCACCTCCGCCCGGACCACCACAGCGACGGGAATGAAAGACTGCGTACGCCCGGAGCAGCGCCGCGTTGAACGGCGCTACTCCGGGCGTGACCATGCTGGCGCTCGACCATGTGAGGAGGGCACACCATGACGGCCGACCACGGCAGCGCCCCTGTCCCTCCCCCGCGCAAGGACGACACCGAGGACGACCCCGCGCCCGGGCGGGCTCCGGTCCAGGGCAGCGCGCGGGTACCGGGTGTGACACCGCCTCCCGCCGACACCGACCCCAGTTCGCCGCGCGTCCAGGGCAGTCCCCGGACCTACGGCAGCGCCAACGCGATGGGCTCGGCGCCCGGTGTGATCCGCCCACCGGCCGGACCGACGTCCGCGCCGCCAGCGCACGAGGGGCCCGGGCCTCGCACGTACGGCCAACCGACGACGTCCGCGCCGCCAGCGCACGAGGGGCCCGGGCCGCGCACGTACGGCCAACCGACGACGTACGGCCAGCCTGCGCACGGCGTGGCTCAGAGTCCGGGTCCTGCGCAGGGGCAGCCGCCTGTGTACGGCGCGGGGCCGGCAGATGGTCCGGGTCCTGCGCACGCTCCGGATCCTGCGCACGGGCAGCAGCCTGCGGCCGGTCAGGGACAGCCCGGCACCGTCCAGCCTGGCTCGGCGCCGCCGGGGTCCGCACCGCGGACCTACGGCCAATCGACCTACGGGCAGCCGGCGCACGGGCAGCCCACGTCGGCGCCGCCCGCGGGCGGGTATGCGCAGCCGAGCTCCGCGCCGCCGGCCAGCGGTTACGGACCGCCGCAGCCGCAGTCCGCGCCGGCCGCATACGGGCAACCGGGCACGCCGCCGCAGGGCTACGGCCCATCGGCGTCCGCACCGCCCGCGACCACCACCAGCTCCGGGCCCAGCAGCTCCCCGCCAGCCACCGGGTACCAGCCGCCGGCGCATGCGCGCCCCGATTCAGCGCCACCTGCCTACGGCCAGCAGCCGTCCGTCCCACCAGCACACGGCCAGACCTCCGCGCCACCTGCCTACGGCCAGCAGCCGGCCGCACCGCCCGCCCACGGCCAGCCGTCCGCCCTGCCAACACACGGCCAGACCTCCGCACCGCCTGCCTACGGCCAGCAGCCGGCCGCACCGCCCGCCCACGGTCAGCAGACCTCGGCCCCGCCGGCTTACGGGCAGCCGACCTCGGCGCCGCCTGCGGGTGGCCACTCGGGCGCCGGTCCCGCACGCCCTGCCTCCGGTGCCCCGGTGTCGCGCCCGTCGGCGGGCGGCCCGGTCCTGGGCGCGGGCAGCGGTGCCGCGCAGGCGGCGCCGCAGACCTACGGCCGACCGGTGTCGTCGTCGCCAGCCGGCACGTCCGCACGAGCCACAGCCACTCCGGCAGCGGGTGGCACGCGCGCTGGCGGCCCGACGGTCTACTCCTCGGCCGCGCGGCCCGCGCAGGCGAGTGCCGCCCAGCCGGACGCTGCCCAAGCTTCCGCGCGCACCGCATCCCCGGCGGGCGCTGCCCAGGCCACCGTGCGCACCACCGCCGCACAGGCCAGCTCCGCCCACGCGGCAGCAGCCGCCACCGCAGCGACGACGACGGCCACTGCCGCTCCGTCCACGGCCTCGGCACAGGCGGCAGGAGCCTTCCCCACCGTCGGGCAGGCCGTGAGCACCCCCGACCGGCCGACGCCGTCGCGTCAGGCGGGCGAGCCGGTCCGCAACCGGCGACGCCTGCCGATCGGCCAGATCGTCTGTGTGGAGTCCGCGATCGCCGGCGTGATCGCCTCGATCGGGCGCCCGCTCCCTGTTCTGATCGGTGTCAGCGTGGTCGCGGTGCTGGTCCTGGTCCTCGCGGCGACCAAGTGGCGCCAGCGCTGGCTGTACCAGTGGATCGGCGTGTACGCGCGGTACGTCGTCCGCGACCGGTCCCGCAGCGGCGACCCCGCCGACCGGCCCCGTGCCCTGCTCGACGCCGTGGCCGGCGGCGCCACCCTCGGGTCCGTCGAGGTGGACGACGACGAGGTCGGCATCATCGAGCACGCCGGCGGCATCACCGCACTCCTCGAACCGGTACCGACAGAGTCCGGCCTAGTCTCCGAGCGTGCCGCGAAGCTGCCGTCGCCGGCGTCGCTGCTGCCGGTCGGCGAGCCAGGTGACCCGGTGGTGTCCGCGCAACTCGTGGTGGAGTCGGTGCCGGCGCCGCTCCCCGGCTCGGAGTCGAGCGCGCCCGGCACCTCGTACCACCAGCTCACGGCCGGTCGCGTGCCCGCCGCTCGCCGAGCCTGGATCGCGATCCAGGTACTCCGCACCGTCGACGGCCACTCCGACGCCGAACTCCGGCACACCCTGTCCAGCGCGGTACGCCGCCTGGCCAGGCGATTCCGCAAGGACGGCACGCCGCTGCGCGCGCTCGATCCGAACGAGGCCGGTTCGGTCCTCGTCACGCTCGCGCACCTTGACGCAGTCGGTGCCGGCCCTGGCGCGGCCACCGTCCGCGAGAGCTGGCGCAGTTGGTCGGCAGGACCGTTGCCGCAGGCCTGCTTCCGGATACGCCGCTGGCCGTCGCCGGGCACGCCGAACAGCAACCAGCTGGTCGAGCGGCTGCTCGCCGCGCCGAGCAACGGCACCGTCGTGGCCTTGGCCGCCCGCCGAGCCGCGCGGGGCATCGAGATCGAGGCCGTCGTCCGGGTGCTCGCTGCTGACGACGCACACCTCACCGCGCTGTCCGACCGCATCAGCAGCGAAGCCGCTGCCTGCGGTGCCCAGGTGGAACGCCTCGACGGCGAGCAGGTGTACGGGGTCGCGGCGTCGCTGCCGCTGGGAGGGTTCCTGCCGTGACGGTGCTTCCCCTGGGCCGCATCGGCGGCCAGCTAGCCGCCGGTAACGCCCTCGACGAGCTGCAACTGTTCACGGGCGGCGCCGGGCTGGTGCTCGGCGTCAACCAGAACGGCGAACCGGTGACGCTGCGGCTGTTCCGCCCCGAGCCGACCCGCATGGTGATCGTCGGCGGGCTGCGGTTCGCCCAGATGATCGCGTTCCGGGCGCTCGCGTTGGGGGCCCAGGTGATCATCCAGTCAGCGCGACCTGCGGCGTGGGGCACGTTCGCGCGGGTGATGAGTTCGCCGAACGACGCGATCCAACTGGTACCGCCGGGCACCGTGCTCGACCAGTCACCGAACCAGTCGCGGCCCCGGCTCGTCGTGCAGGACAGCGGCCCCAGCGTCGGCGCTCAGCACACCGGCCGCACCGGCTGGTCGGTGACGATGTCCGTCCGCGAGGAGCTCACCGCCTGGGACGTCGACGTTCTCGGCGTCGCCGACCTCGTCCTGATGCAACCACTCACGCCCACCGAGGCCGAGCTGGCAGCGTCCGTGCTCGGGCTGACGGAGATGAAGCAGTCGCTGTCCGGGATCCGCGCCGACCTGGTCACGGTCGTCAGCCAGGGCACGGTCCGGTGGACGCTGATCGCGCCGACGAGTGTGGAACGCCAGCTCATCGGCGTGCCCACCCGCGGCTAGCGCGTTTGCGGCACAGGTAGGGGTCTAGCGCAGCACCCGAACGTCGTCGCGCAGCCCCCGCGCGTCGGTGCGCCGCACCCACGCCTGGTAGATGCCGCGCTCCACCTTGTCCAGCCCGAGCCGCTCGGCCACAGGCGCCTGGCCGCCGAGGTACTCGACCCGCAGCCACTCGCCGCGCTCGCCGAGTACCCGGAACGGTTCGCCCTGGCAGGTGCACACCTGGCTGACGTACAGCAGGCGTTCGAGGTCGTCCACCGGCACGATACGGCGGTGGCGATCGGACTCGATCTCGTCGAATCCGTCGACCGGCGTCGCGCTGTACAGCCGGATCCGCACGCCCTCGGAGCTGACGTCCGGGCTCGCCTCGTACTCGGCGCCCCGCCAGCGCGCGACGTACCCGCCGCCGATCACGGTGTCACCGCCTCGTGGTCGACGAGCATCCAGTGCCGGAGGTCGGCGTCGTAGATCGCGACGAGCAGCTCCCCGCCCTCACGGTCGATGCGGAAGATCTCGGCCTGGTGGGGCAGCCGCATGCTCTCCACCTTGTACTCCTGGATCGGCGGCACCGTGAGCGGCACGAAACCGGTGCCGGTGAACGGCTGAACCTCGACGAACCAGCCGTCCATCGCGTGCATCGCGTCGGGGTCCACGCCGCCGTACGACGAGCGGTACAACTCGGCGCCGACCACCGGCCACCGCAGCGCGAATACCATCTCGTCGTCGGCGGGCGGGTCCAGCCGTAGCCCCTCGACCAGCTTCGCCGGCGTGTCGAGGTGGAGCACGTCGTCGAAGCGGTGGACGTATCCGCCCACCCAGTGGTCGGTTTCCTGCAGGTACCGCACCATCTGGTCGAGCGACAGGATCTTCTGCATCACCGTGGCAGGTAGCGCCTGCGCGCTCGACCGCGACGCAAGCACGTCCACGAGCGGCTCGGTCGCGAAGCGCACCACGTCACCGGGCGCGATCCTGCTCTCCAGCGGTAGTGCCGGATCCAGCAGCAGGTGCCAGCTCGGGTCGGGCCACGCGGCGGCCAGCGCGCGGTACGGGGTGGCTCGACAGTGCTGGGCAGCGCCGCCGGTCGACCGGATCATCGCGTCCGGCGACGTGAACGCGATCAGGTGCGTCCGATCCTCCAGGACGATCGTCGCCCACGTGACAGGCTCCGCGCCGGCCGAAGCCTGCGGCGTGATCGGGAGGAACAGCTCGGCCCCGGACAGCGACTCGACGAACGCACTCTCGTCACCCGCCTCCGCTGCCGCGAGCAGGCGCGCCTCGACTTCGTTCGCGGGCTCCCAGTCTGAAGCCATCGCCCCCGTCCCCTTCGGTCACCCGTGCCCGACCACCCTAACGAGCCGACTGTCACCGGTCGCTGCCTGCCGCACGTTGTGATGCGACACGCCGACCCACCCGGCGCGGCGCATCACACGCCAGCGAACCGACACGGCACTCATCCCGCGCGGGAGCGCGGCCCGTCATGGAAAGCTCACGGCATGGTGCTCGAAGTCGCTCTCATCGATGTCCAGCCTGGCCAGGAGGATGCGTTCGCGGCCGCCTATGCGCAGGCTCGCCCGATACTCGCCAGCACACCGGGCTGCCGGTCGGTGCGGATGACCCGCGGTATCGAGACGCCAGACCGCTTCGTGCTGCTGGTCGAGTGGGACTCCGTCGACGCGCACGAGCAGAACTTCCGGGCCAGCGAGCGCTTCCCGCAGTGGCGAGCGCTCATCGGGCCATACTTCGCTGCGCCACCGCGCGTGGAGCACTTCACCGCCGTCGACTGACGCCCGGCGCCGCGCCGACGCGGCGGCCAGCGCGCAACTGTCGGGGAAATGGCTGTATCGCGCGCCCGGTTAAGCGACCAATGCCCGGACAGTCCGATTTCGGCTGGCGGGGGCAGCGGGCGGCCCGCGGGGCCGCGCGCGCACGCGCCGGCGCGCGCGGGCAGGCAGGCGCGCGGGCCGACAGGCGCGCGGGCAGCGGGCGCACGGGCCTGCGGGCAGGCGCGCGTGGGCGGCAGGCGCGCGGGCCGACAGGCGCGCGGGCAGCGGGCGCACGGGCCTGCGGGCAGGCGCGCGTGGGCGGCAGGCGCGCGGGCCGACAGGCGCGCGGGCAGCGGGCGCACGGGCCTGCGGGCAGGCGCGCGTGGGCGGCAGGCGCGCGGGCCGACAGGCGCGCGGGCAGCGGGCGCACGGGCCTGCGGGCAGGCGCGCGTGGGCGGCAGGCGCGCGGGCCGACAGGCGCGCGGGCAGCGGGCGCACGGGCCTGCGGGCAGGCGCGCGCGTGGGCGGCAGGCGCGCGGGCAGGCAGGGGTGGGGCGGCGGGCGGAGCGGGTAGCAGAAGGCGCGCGGGGCGGCTACTTCACGCCCGCCGCGTCCATGCCGCGCAGTTCCTTCTTCAGCTCGCCGATCTCGTCGCGGAGCCGTGCCGCCAACTCGAACTGAAGTTCGCGGGCGGCGGCGAGCATCTGGTCGTTGAGCTGCTGGATCAGGTCGGCCAGTTCGGCGCGCGGCATGCCGTCACGCTTGGCGGGCGCCGGCCCGGCGGCCCGCTTCGACGACAACCCGGGCACCGGCGCCTTCCCACGGCTCTGTTGCCGGCCGGATCCGCCGAGCAGCTCGCCCTCGTTCTCGGCGGCCTCGCGATAAATGTCGTCGAGGATGTCGACGATCTTCTTCCGCAACGGCTGCGGGTCGATGCCGTTCTCGCTGTTGTACGCGATCTGCTTGGCGCGGCGCCGGTTCGTCTCGTCGATCGCCTTGGCCATCGACGGCGTGATCTGGTCGGCGTACATGTGCACCTGGCCGGAGACGTTACGGGCGGCGCGACCGATCGTCTGGATCAGCGAGGTGCCGCTGCGCAGGAACCCCTCCTTGTCGGCGTCGAGGATGCTGACCAGCGACACCTCGGGCAGGTCGAGGCCCTCGCGGAGCAGGTTGATGCCGACGAGCACGTCGAAGTCGCCCTTGCGCAGCTCCCTGAGCAGTTCGACGCGGCGCAGCGTGTCGACCTCGGAGTGCAGGTACCGGACGCGGATGCCGAGTTCGAGCAGGTAGTCGGTGAGGTCCTCGGACATCTTCTTGGTGAGCGTGGTGACCAGCACGCGCTCGTCGCGCTCGGCGCGTGTGCGGATCTCGTGGACCAGGTCGTCGATCTGTCCCTTGGTCGGCTTGACCACGACCTCGGGGTCGACCAGGCCGGTCGGCCGGATCACCTGCTCGACGAACTCGCCCTGCGCGCGTTCCAGCTCGTATGGACCAGGGGTGGCGGACAGGTACACGGTCTGCCCGATGCGGTCGAGGAACTCCTCGAACTTCAGTGGCCGGTTGTCGGTGGCGCTGGGCAGCCGGAAGCCGTGGTCGACGAGGGTGCGCTTGCGGCTCATGTCGCCCTCGTACATGCCGCCGATCTGCGGCACCGTGACGTGTGACTCGTCCACGACCAGCAGGAAGTCGTCGGGGAAGTAGTCGATTAGGCAGTTCGGCGCGGTGCCCGCCGCGCGGCCGTCGATGTGCCGGGAGTAGTTCTCGATGCCCGAGCAGAACCCGACCTGGCGCATCATCTCGATGTCGTAAGCGGTGCGCATGCGCAGCCGCTGCGCTTCGAGGAGCTTGCCCTGACGGTCCAGCTCGGCGAGGCGCTGCTCCAGCTCGGACTCGATGCCGCGGATCGCCCGCTCCATGCGCTCCGGACCGGCCACGTAGTGGGTGGCGGGGAAGACCATGAGCGCGTCGGTCTCCTTGACGACCTCGCCGGTGAGCGGGTGCAGGTAGTACAGCCGCTCGATCTCGTCGCCGAACATCTCGATGCGGACCGCGAGTTCCTCGTACGCGGGGAAGACCTCGACGGTGTCGCCGCGCACCCGGAACGTGCCACGGGCGAACGCCAGGTCGTTGCGGGTGTACTGGATGTCGACGAATCGCCGCAGCAGCTTGTCGCGCTCGATCTCGTCGCCGACGCGGAGCCGCACCGACTGGTTGACATACTCCTGCGGCGTACCAAGGCCGTAGATGCAGGAGACCGAGGCGACCACGATCACGTCGCGCCGGGTCAGAAGGCTCATCGTCGCCGAGTGACGCAGCCGCTCGACCTCGTCGTTCACCGAGGAGTCCTTCTCGATGTACGTGTCGGTCTGCGGGACATACGCCTCGGGCTGGTAGTAGTCGTAGTACGAGACGAAGTACTCGACGGCGTTGTTCGGGAACAGCTCACGGAACTCGTTCGCCAGCTGCGCGGCCAGGGTCTTGTTCGGCGCCATCACCAGCGTCGGCCGCTGCATCCGCTCGACGAGCCACGCCGTCGTCGCGGACTTGCCTGTACCGGTGGCACCGAGCAGCACCACGTTCTTCTCGCCGTCGCGGATCCGCCGCTCGAGCTCGTCGATAGCGGCAGGCTGGTCGCCAGCGGGCTGGTAATCGCTGACGACCTCGAACCGCCCCTCGCGGCGGATGACATCCGTGACCCTGGTCATGGACTCACCGTACGTCGGCCCACCGACAATTACCGCGCTGCCCGAGACTCTCGCCAGCGCTCCAGGATCCCGGGGAATTCCAGGCGGACAAACTCGAAGAACTCGCGGGTCTCCGCCAGCCGGGCGCCAGCCGGGGTGTCTAGGCCCAGAGCCTTCACGCCCTCCTCAAGGTCCTGCTCGAAGCGCAGCAGCATCTCGTCGCGACGGGTGAACGTCTCGAACCACATGTCGTCGGAGACCTTGTAGTGGTCGCGCCGCTCGCCCGGGTCGCGGCCGCGCTGGACGAGGCCGATCTGGCCGAGGTACCGCACGGCTCCCGAGATCGCAGCCGGGCTGACCTGCAGCTGGGCAGTCAGATCCTGCACGGTTCGCTGGCCGCTGTCGGTCACCAGCAGCGCGATGAAGACGCGGGCAGCCATGCGCGGGAAGCCGGCCTCGGCCCATTGCAGCGCGAACCGCTCGACGAATCGCGCCACCGCCTCGTCGTCACGTCCACTGGCTTCGATCACCCGTGCATCCTTCCGTCCGGCCGATTGCGTCAGCAACTTTACACGTTTTTGAAGATATACAAAAGTGTGAAGCGAGCGTAGCGTCAGGACTCATGACAACCGTGATTTCGGTGTCGGGTCTGGTCAAGACCTTCGGCCCGACCCGCGCTCTCGACGGACTCGACCTCACCGTCAACAGCGGGGAGGTGCACGGCTTCCTAGGCCCGAACGGCGCCGGAAAGTCCACCACGATCCGCGTCCTGCTCGGCCTGCTCCGCGCCGACTCCGGCAAGACCGTCCTGCTCGACGGCGATCCCTGGCGCGATGCAGTCACGCTGCACCGCCGGCTGGCGTACGTCCCTGGAGAGGTGAACCTCTGGCCCAACCTGTCCGGCGGCGAGGTCATCGACCTGCTCGGCCGGCTTCGCGGCGGCCTCAACCAGAAGCGCCGCGCGGAGCTGCTGGAGCGCTTCGCTCTCGATCCCACCAAGAAGACCCGTACCTACTCCAAGGGCAACCGGCAGAAGGTGGCGCTCGTCGCGGCGCTGTCGTCGGACGTGGAGCTGCTCGTGCTCGACGAGCCGACCTCCGGCCTTGACCCGCTCATGGAAGCCGTCTTCCAGGACTGCATCGACGACGTGAAGGAGGACGGCCGTACCGTCCTGCTCTCCAGCCACATCCTCGCCGAGGTCGAGGCGCTGTGCGATCGGGTCAGCATCATCCGCGAGGGCCGGAACGTGGAGACAGGCACGCTCACGGAGCTCCGCCACCTGACCCGCACGACGGTGTCCGTCGAGACCGCGCAGCCGGTCGATGGTCTCTCAGACATGCCCGGTGTCCACGACCTCAAGACCGACGGCCTGCACACGAAGTTCGATGTGGACACTCATTACCTTGGCCCGGTCATCGAGCGTCTCGCCCAGCACGGCATCCGCTCGTTGTCCAGCACGCCGCCGACACTGGAGGAGCTGTTCCTGCGCCACTACGAGGTCGACGCACCATCAGAGCCGGAGCCCGTGCGATGACCAGCGCCTTCACCGGCACGTGGGCGCTCACCCGACTCGCGCTCCGGCGCGACCGCATCCAGCTCCCCGTCTGGATCCTCGGTCTCACGCTCCTGCAGGTATCGCAGGCGGCCAGCATCGCGGGGGTCTTCACGACCGAGGCCGAACGCGCCCGGCAGGCCGCGATCGAGGCTGGCCAGGCGGTGTCGCTGCTGTTCAACGGGCCGGCGCTCGGAACCAGCCTGGGCGCGATCATCACCGTCGAGACCTCGTTCCTGGCGATCGTGATGATCCCGATCATGAGCTCGATGGCGGTAGTCCGGCACACCCGGCAGAACGAGGAGACCGGACGCGCCGAGATGCTCGGTGCCACGGTCATCGGTCGCTACGCGAGTCTGACGGCCGCGCTGCTGGTCGCGATCGGCGCGAACCTGGTGCTCGCCGCGTTGTTCCTGGCCGTCCTGGTGAGCAACGACCTGCCGGCCGGTTCGTCGCTGCTGGCCGCATTGTCTGCCGCCGCGGCGGGGATCTCGTTCGCGGGTATCGCGGCAGTCACCGCCCAGATCGCCGAGGGTTCCCGCGCCGCCAACGGCTTGGCCATTGCCGTTCTCGGCGTGGCGTTCCTGCTGCGCGCTGTGGGCGACACGCTCGCCGACGTCACAGCGGACGGTGTCAGGGCGCTGAGCGCCTGGCCGTCCTGGCTGTCGCCGGTTGGCTGGGCGCAGCAGACCCGCCCCTTCGACGAAGATCGATGGTGGGTGCTCGCGCTCCCGGCCGTCCTGTTCGTCGTACTGGTCGGCGTGGCGTTCACGCTCACCCACCACCGGGACTTCGGCAGCGGGATGCTGCCCACGCGTCCCGGCCCGGCGGAGGCGGCGAAGAGCCTGCTGAGCCCGGTGGGCCTGGCATGGCGCCTGCAGCGGGGCGTGCTGATCGCCTGGGCTGCCGGTGTCGCGATCCTCGGCGTGACGATGGGCATGATCGCCGACGCCGCGGACCAGATCCTCAGCGCCAGCGACCAGATAAAGGAGTCGTTCGAGCAGATGAGCGGCGGTGCCTCGCTCACCGACACGTTCTTCGTGGTGATGGCGACGATGGCCGGCATCAGCGTCGCGGGCTACGCGGTGCAGAGCTTGCTCAGGCTGCGGTCGGAGGAGTCCGGAGGACGGGCCGAGCCACTACTGGCTACAGCAGTGAGCCGTCCGGCGTGGATGGCGAGCCACATCGCCTGTGCGCTTGCGGGCACCGTCGGGCTGCTGCTCCTCTTCGGAGTGACCACCGCGCTCGGCTACGGCCTGACCATCGGCGACTTCGGTGACTCCGGGCGTGTCCTCGGCGCTGCGGCGGTACAGATACCGGCGGCGCTGGCGCTGGGCGGTGCCGTCGTCGCGGTGTTCGGGCTGGTGCCCCGCTACGCGACCGCGCTGTCCTGGACGCTCCTGTCGATCTGCCTTGTCCTGGGCTGGATCGGCGAACTGCTGCAACTGCCGCAGTGGGTGCTGGACCTGTCACCGTTCGGCCACACTCCGGCCGTGCCAACCGAAGACGCCGCGGCGCTGCCGCTCGTCGCCATGACCACGCTGGCCGTAGCGTTGGCGCTTGTGGGCGTCGCGTCGTTCCGCCGTCGCGACCTCGTCGACAGGTAGAAGCGCTTGCGGTTCATATGCGACCACAGTGGTCGCATATGAACCGCAGACCTGGGACCGTGTCCACAACAGATCACTCCTCACTTCCTGGAGCAGGTCATGGACGCACTCGCCGCCCCGGGTGACCTGAACTATCTGGCCGTACTCGCAGGCACGATCGCGTTCTTCGCCGTCGGCGGCCTCTGGTACTCGCCGATCCTCTTTGCCAAGACGTGGCAGTCCACAGTCGGCCTCAGCGACGCCGACGTCGCCGGACGCAACATGGGCGCGGTCTTCGGCAGCACGTTCGTCGTCGCGCTCGTCACCAACTTCGTGCTCGCGCTGTTCCTGGGCAACGACGCCGGCCTCGGCACCGGCGCGCTCGCGGGCCTGCTCGCCGGCCTCGGGCTGTCTGCGGCACCGATCGTCACGACGTTCATCTTCGAGAACCGGCCCGTGAAGCTGATGCTGATCGACGGCGGTTACCACGTGTGTGCGATGACGATCGCCGGCGCGATCATCGGGGCGTGGCAGTAGCGTCACGGCCCGTCATCGCTGTAACCAGTGTTACTCATGTGACCAATGAGGCGATTACCCGCCACCTGCAACCCTTGTGTGCCGCACATCACAGTCGTAGCGTCGAAGGGGCAGGTATTACAGAGAGTCTCTCTCGGGAGGAGGAGCAGTTAACCGGGCGACCGGTGCGACAGCACTCCGGGCGCGGTTTGGGCTATACAGTCGAGCACCAGCAACAAAGCCCAGCCCACGGTGACGGCCATCCGGCCGGTATCGATCGCCACCCATCACGCCTGCACTAGAAGCCCCTTCGGCGGCGCGTACCCCGGAGGGGCTTCGCCTTGCGTATCGCCTTTCTGCGACCGGTCAGGCCACGTGCGTGGCCCAGAACGCGTCCACTTGGGTACGAAGGTCGTCCAGGGTGCCGTCGTTGCGGATCACCACATCGGCCACGGCGCGGCGCTCGTCGTCGCTCGCCTGCGCGGCGATCCGGGCCCCGGCGGCGTCGGTGGTCATCCCCCGGTGCTCGACCAGCCGCTCGACCCTGATCCGCTCCGGCGCCTCGACCACAATTACCAGATCGAAGTTGCCAGCCAGGTTGTTCTCCACCAGCAGCGGGACGTCGTGCACCAGCACCGCGCCGGGCGGGGCCGCTGCGACGATCTCCTCGCTGCGCGCCCCCACCAGCGGATGCACGATCGCGTTGAGCCGCAGCCGGGCCGCCTCGTCGGCGAAGACGATTGCGCCGAGCCGTTCGCGATCCAGGGTGCCGTCCGGACGGAGTACCTCGGGGCCGAACTCCTCGACGACCGCCTTGAGGCCGGGCGTACCCGGCTCGACGACCTCGCGGGCGATCAGGTCCGCGTCGATGACGACAGCGCCGTGTTCGGCGAGCAGCCTCGACACGGCGCTCTTGCCCGACCCGATACCGCCCGTCAGCCCGATGCGCACCATCCGGCCATCCTGCCGCACCGCCGCACCGCCGCGCTGGCGAGACTCCGGGGTTCGGCGGCGGAATGGCGCGCGGTGCGCCGGCCTATCGGCGCCGAATCGCGGAGTCCTCCGCAACGCGCAGGGGCCCCGAGCGCGAAACGCTCGGGGCCCCTGCGCAAGAGAACTAGCTGCGGCCGCCGGCCAGCTTCTCGCGGAGCGCGGCGAGCGCCTCGTCGGTGGCCAGCGTGCCGCTGGCCTCCTCTGTGACGGCCGGGGTGGACGAGTACGAGGAGGCGGCAGCCGCCTCGGCCTCGGCCTTCTGGGCCTCCGCGATCTGCTTCTGGTGGGCGTCGTAGCGGGACTGGGCCTCGGCGTACTGCCGCTCCCACTCCTCGCGCTGCTTCTCGAAGCCCGGCATCCAGTCGTTGGTCTCCGGGTCGAAGCCCTCGGGGTAGATGTAGTTCCCCTCGGTGTCGTACTGGGCGGCCATGCCGTACTGGGTGGGGTCGAAGCCGTCGGAGGCGGCGCCGGGGACGCCCTCGTTGGCCTGCTTCAGCGACAGCGAGATGCGGCGACGCTCGAGGTCGATGTCGATGACCTTGACCATGATCTCGTCGCCGACGTTGACGACCTGCTCCGGGATCTCGACGTGGCGCTCGGCCAGCTCGGAGATGTGGACCAGGCCCTCGATGCCCTCGTCGACCCGGACGAACGCACCGAACGGCACCAGCTTGGTGACGCGACCCGGCACGACCTGCCCGATGGCGTGCGTGCGGGCGAACTGGCGCCACGGGTCTTCCTGGGTGGCCTTGAGCGAGAGGGAGACGCGCTCGCGGTCCAGGTCGACGTCGAGAACCTCGACCTCGACCTCCTGGCCGACCTCGACGACCTCGGACGGGTGGTCGATGTGCTTCCAGGACAGCTCGGAGACGTGCACCAGGCCGTCGACGCCGCCGAGGTCCACGAACGCACCGAAGTTGACGATGCTGGAGACGACACCCTTGCGGACCTGGCCCTTGGCGAGCTTGTTGAGGAACTCGCTGCGCACCTCGGACTGGGTCTGCTCGAGCCACTGGCGGCGGGACAGGACCACGTTGTTGCGGTTCTTGTCGAGCTCGATGATCTTCGCCTCGAGCTCGCGGCCGACGTACGGCTGCAGGTCACGCACGCGGCGCATCTCGACCAGCGAGGCGGGGAGGAAGCCGCGGAGGCCGATGTCGAGGATGAGACCACCCTTGACGACCTCGATGACGGTACCGGTGACGATGCCGTCCTCGTCCTTGATCTTCTCGATCGTGCCCCAGGCGCGCTCGTACTGGGCGCGCTTCTTGGACAGGATCAGGCGGCCTTCCTTGTCCTCCTTCTGGAGAACCAGCGCCTCGACCTCGTCACCGACCTTGACGACCTCGTGCGGGTCGACGTCGTGCTTGATCGACAGCTCACGGGACGGGATGACGCCCTCGGTCTTGTAGCCGATGTCGAGCAGGACCTCGTCGCGGTCGACCTTGACGATCGTGCCTTCGACGATGTCGCCGTCGTTGAAATACTTGATGGTCTCGTCGATGGCGGCGAGGAAGTCCTCAACCGAACCGATGTCGTTGACCGCAACCTGCGGGGTGGTCGGTGCCTCGGTGCTGCTCGTCATGTGGGCGGATGCTCCGGAGTGTGGACAGATGGTCGTGCCGTGCGCCGTGAACCCCCCACCGCGCAGACGACCAGAGGCTGAGAGCGACCACAGGAACCGGTATCGACACGACGAGCGCGGGCCTTCTCCCTACCGAGGCACCACAGCCCACAACGCGGATTTCAGGGTACCGCGCGGGACGCGCCCAGGTCCAACCAGGTCCCACCCGATTGCGCAACCCCAGACATGAGTCTGCCTCGCATGTTCCGATACCCAGCGTCGCGGGACCCTTTACAGGACCACCTCGTGGAACCGGGGCTTGTACAGGTCAGCGTCGCGGAGGGTGTCCCGCCAGAAGTCGCGGCCGTTCCAGGCGATGCTGACCAGCACCTTCCCGCCGTCCAGGGGCTGCTCGGGGTGGAGCATCGGGGCATATGTGACGTACTCGCGCCCTTCGGACGTCGTGCCGGCGGGAGCCGAGAAGATCTCGCGCGTGGTGAACGGTCCGTACGGGTCGGTCGCCGTGCGGGCGAGCACCGCGGTGCCCAGGCCGTGCCAGGGCTTGAACAGGACGGTCCAGCGCCCGTTGACGATCGCCGCCGACGCCGCCTGACTGTCGCTGACGGGTACGGCCTCGGTGGCAGCGGAGATCCAGCCGGGCGCGCCCCAGAACCGCCAGGCGGACGGATCGGCCAGCGCATCGAGCGGCACCCGCGCCAGGTAGCTGCTGTGCGGGTTGAACAGGTCAGCGGTGTGGCGGTGCCCGTAGACGTACGCGTGCCCGCCATGGGCGACCGCCGCCCCGGCCCACTGCGGGGTGACCGTCTCGCCCAGGCCGGTGCTCGGCGTCGGGACCATGCCCTCGAACACCAGCTGGTCGCCGGAGATCCGGAAGCGGGCGATGTCGGCACCGACGAGCGCGAAGTCCGCCGGCTCGCCGGGCCGAGCGCGTACCCGCTGGGCGAAGACGTTGAGGTACCCGGCGTGCTCGACGGCGGCCTGCGCCCAGTACCGGTCGTCCTCGTCGCCGTTGCGCGGGATCGCATCCGGAGAAGGGTTGGGCACGTTCGGGATCGCCGGTGCGCCGACCGGCGTGGCCGGCGAGAACATGCCACCGCGCTGCGCCAGGATGGTGTTGGCGATCATGCGCGAGCCGGCGCTGTACGCACCCGTCGCCGGATCCTCACTGCCGAGCATCGTGTCACCGAAGAGCCAGTACACCGCCCCATTGGACGCCGGCACGCTCGTCGCCTGGTCGGCGCCGCTCCACTCACCGTCGTTCTTGGACTGGAACAGCGCTGTCCACGCCTCGGCCGTGGTGAGGGCGGCGGCACCGGCGGCGGGTACGGGGACGGCGAACAGCACGATGAGGCCGGTTACGGCGGCAAGGGCCCGATACACGCACGGAAGCTAGCAGGCGGACATACTCTGGACCCTCTATTCGGGAGGCGGGGCGATGGAAAGCGCTACCAGCCGGCTCGGCACCGTCGGGGTGTCGAAGCGCGGCGCCGGTTCGGCGGAGAGCAGCCGGGCGAACCGGCTCTGGTGGGACGCCGACGCGGACGCGTACCTGGCCACTCACGGCGAGTTCCTGCGCGACGTCGAGTTCATGTGGTGCCCCGAGAGGGTCACCGAGTCCAGCGCGCGCCTGCTGGGCGACGTCGCCGGGAAGGCCGTTCTTGAGGTTGGCTGTGGATCGGCGCCCTGCGCGCGGTGGCTGGCCACGCAGGGCGCGCGCGTCGCCGCGTTCGACCTGTCCGCCGGGATGCTGCGGCACGCGGTCGAAGCGGCGGAGCGCAGCGGCGTCACGGTGCCTCTCGTCCAGGCGGACGCCGAGCATCTGCCGTTCCGGTCCGGGACGTTCGACCTCGCGTGTTCGGCGTTCGGCGCGGTGCCGTTCGTCGCCGACTCGGCGCGGCTCATGCGCGAGGTGGCGCGGGTGCTGCGTCCGGGCGGGCGGTGGGTGTTCTCGGTGACGCACCCGATGCGGTGGATCTTCCCGGACGATCCCGGCCCCGACGGGCTCACGGTGCACAGCTCGTACTTCGACCGCACGCCGTACGTGGAGATCGACGGCGCGGGCCAGGCCACGTACGTCGAGCACCACCGCACGCTCGGCGACCGAATCCGCGAGATCGTCGCCGCCGGGTTCATCCTCACCGACGTGATCGAGCCGGAGTGGCCCGCCGACCACACCCGCGTGTGGGGCCAGTGGAGCCCGCTGCGCGGCGGCCTCATGCCCGGTACCGCGATCTTCGTCTGCGACAAGCGTGGTGCCACTGCCACTACTGGCCAGTAAGATCCCGGCCACGCTGTCCCCTCACCCCGCGAGTCGCCCATGACGAACACCCGACCCACCAGCTTCGACGAGGTCCTCGCCTCGGTCCGTGACGTCGAAGGGTGGATGACCCCCGCTCAGGCGCGCCTGCTCTGGGACAGCGCCGGTGCGCTCGCACCCGCGGCTCGCGTCGTCGAGATCGGCAGCTTCCGTGGCCGGTCGCTGATCGTCCTCACGAAGGCCGCGCCGGCCGACGCCGAACTCGTCGCGATCGACCCGCACGCCGGCAACGACCGGGGTCCGCAGGAGATCGAGGGCTTCGCCGAGGAGGCCGCCGAGGACAACGTCGTGTTCTGGAAGAACCTGGCGGACGCCGGGGTCGCCGACCGGGTCAGGCACGTACGGAAGTTCAGCAACGCGGCGCTGGCCGACGTCGAGGGCGGCATCGACCTGCTCTACATCGACGGCGCACACCGGTTCCGCCCTGCAGCCGACGACATCCGCGACTGGGGCGCCAGGGTGGCTCCCGGTGGCACGCTGCTGATCCACGACTCGTTCAGCGCGATCGGCGTGACGCTGGCGCTGCTGGTGGAGCTGTTCTTCGGGTCCCAGTTCCGGTACGTCGGGCGGGCCGGCTCGATGGCTCACTACCGCCGCGAGCCGCTCAGTGCCGGCGGTCGAGTGGGCAACGTGCTGCGGCAGTCCGCGCAGCTGCCATGGTTCGTCCGGAACCTCACGATCAAGACGCTGATCGTCGCCCGGCTACGACCGCTGACCAGGATCTTCCGCCACGACCCGGCCGTCTGGCCGCACTGACTTCCCGCGGGCGGTGCCACGCGCTCGCGCCGCAGACACGAGAAACGCCCCGGCCGAGGCCGGGGCGTTTCTCGTGGAGCCTCAGTGCCGGGGCGCCGCCTGCCGCCGGCCCATGAGCAGCAGGACGAGACCGATCACCGCGAGCAGCACACCGACGATGCCGAGCGCGATGGGCAGCGTCCTGGTGAGCATGTTGATCCGGTCGAGCGACTTCTTCGCCTCACCGGTCTGCTTCTCGATCGTCTCGTCGTTCCACACCAGCGACGCGTCGACGAGCGTGATCGCGTCCTCGCCGTCCTTGTCACGGGCGGTGTGCTTCTGGTCCTCCTGGCCCTTGACGATCACGCCGGTGCGCGGCTCGACCCAGATGGTGCGGGTGTTGGTGTAGAAGCGCGGCGCGTCGGCCTCGGTGCTGTTCTTGTCGATCACCTTGCCCAGCGGCACCTTGCCGATCTCGACCGGGTCGACGGTCATCTGGAACTTGTAGGCCTCGAGGCCGTTGACCTCTTCGGTGTCGACGAACCGGATCGGGTACGTACGCAGCGAGGTGTTGTCGAAGTACTGGTAGGTCTTCTTCTCGGTGTTGAACGGGAACTTGTAGGTCAGGCCCTTGTGCTTGGTGTCCTCGCCGTTCACGTTCTCGTTGCAGCAGGCCACCGCCTCGGAGGTGCGGCGGTCCAGGGCGACCCGGTCCGTGCCGCCGGAGATCACCCGGTTCTTCGGGTCGTCGACCTCCAGAGCCGGGTTCTCGACCCGGAGGAACACGTCGAACACGACCCGGTCGGCCGACCCGTTCTTTACGTCGGCCTTGACCCGGCGGGTGGCGATCAGCTTGACTCCCTGCTCCTCCGAGAAAGTCTTCGTGGAGAAGACGGTGGCGCCGTCAGCCTCGGCGACCGTCTCGGAGAACTGGTCAAGCGGGATCTTCACCAGCCCGGACTCTGCGTAGGTGGGCAGCATCAACGCCGCCACTATCAAGAACGACCCGAGCGCCAGGAGCACGCCACCGACGACACGACGCATTGAGGTTTCCTCTCCAGAACCACTACCGGCGGGCATCGGCGCCGCGCTGGCAAGATTTGCGGGAGGTTACCAGTGAGTCACATTCTTGGGGAGCCTTTCCGCCAGCGCAGTGACTCGGCTGTTACCTCCGGGTACGGTCGCGTACCTGTACCGCCGGAGCCATTGTTCGGGAGGTCGCCACGTGGTGACGGTCGATGTGCGTGCGAACGCACCAACTGTGCCTCTAGGGACGCCGGGTGCGCCCCGATTTGCGGCGCTTGACGCGTTCCGCGCCGTTGGGGCGCTCATGGTCGTCGCGACGCACGTCGCGTTCGTCACCGGCCGCACCCAGGGCGGGCCCTTCAGCGGCCTGCTCGGCCGACTCGACGTCGGCGTCGCGGTGTTCTTCGTCCTGTCCGGCTTCCTGCTGTTCCGGCCGTACGTCGCCGCCCGCGCGTCGTCCGGCCCGGCGGTGTCCACCCCGCGCTACCTGATCCGCCGCGCGCCCCGCATCCTGCCCGCGTACTGGCTGCTCGTGGTGGCGAGCCTGCTGGGGCTGCAGAGCAACCGTGACGCCACGGCCCTCGACTGGGCCAGGCACCTCACGCTCACGCAGATCTACGACTCGGCCGACCTGCGGGACGGCCTCTCGCAGACCTGGAGCCTCTGCACCGAGGTCGCGTTCTACGTGGCACTGCCGCTGCTGGCGCTGCTCACGCTGGCCGGCCGGAAAGGCAGCCCGTGGCGCCCGGGGCGGGTGCTGGCGCTGCTGACGCTGTCGATCCCGATCAGCATCGCCTGGATCATCCTCGGCAAGAACGGCGACTACCTGAACCCGTTCACGTCCGGCCTGTGGTTCCCGGCGTACACGATGTGGTTCGCCGCCGGCATGGCGCTCGCCGTCACGCACGTGGCCGTGAGCGAGGGCCGCATCGGGCGCTGGCGCACGGTCGCCGACATCGCCTCGGCGCCGCTCGCCTGCTGGTCGGTGGCGGTGGCAGCTGCTGGCCGTCGCCACCACTCCGCTGGCCGGCCCGCGCCCGCTCGCCGCGGCACCCACCAGCGGCGAGGACATCGTGAAGATGGTCCTCTACGCCGCGTTCGCCACGTTCCTGCTCATGCCGGCGGTGTTCCCGCCGAGGGACGGTCGGGTCAGCGTGCTGCTACTCGGCACCCGGCCGATCGGCTACCTCGGCAAGATCTCGTACGGCATCTTCCTCTGGCACGTCCTGGTGCTCGACATCATCCGCGAGATCCGCGACATCCCGATCTTCACGGGGAGCTGGATTCGAGCTGTTCGCTCTGACGACGGTGGTGACGATTCTGGTGGCGGCGGCGAGCTTCCATCTTGTCGAAGAACCGCTCCAGCGGTTGTCCACGCGAGCCACTCGCCGGCGCCGCACGCCAGCCACAGCGACACCAGCACCCCCAGCACCAGGGCCTGCGTGACGGTGCTGCCGCCGAGGTAGTCGGGCGACGGCCACGGCCGGGCGGCCAGCAGCAGGCCCGCCAGCGCGTACAGGCCGGCCGGCGCGATCCAGCGCACCATCCGCGTGGTACGCGTCCGGCAGAACCAGTACACCGCCGCGTCGAGGCAGGTCAGCCCCACCATCAACGCGACCGCCCATACGCCGCCGAACAGCGCCAGCAGCGCCGCCCCGAGCACGCCGAGCAGCAACCGGCCGCTGCCCGGCCGCAGCGGGCGCTGGCGCCGTCGCGCGGGCAGCACGGCGAGCACCGCCACGAACGCCAGCCCCGCGAAACCGACACCCAGTGCGCCCCGGTACTGCTGGTCGGGCTTGAACGTGAGCTCCACCGTGCCCTTGGCGCCCTTGGGGAGCACCCAGCCCTGCTGCCAGCCGTCGAGCGTGATCGGATCGAGCACGACCCCGTCGAGCTTCGCCTCCCAGCCGTCGTTGCGGTTCTCCTTGACGGCCAGGACCGCGTTCTCGGACCGCGCCGCCACCGTGATCGCGCGGTCAGTGGAGTCCCAACGGACGATTTCGGTGCGCAGCGCCGGCGGGAACGGCGTCTCCCCGGGCGTGATCGGCGTGAACGTCGCCGCGACCGCGTCGAACAGCTCGTTCCCCTTCACGACCACGCGCTGCTCGCCGGAGATGAACGACATCTCTTTGGTGATGCCGCAGGGCACCGCCGCAAGCTCGCGGAGCTGCGTCAGCTCGCGGCGGGTGGCGGTGACGGCCGTGCGCATGGTCTGCCCGCCCGACGAGACGGTCGGACCGGATCCGCACGGCAACGGCAGCAGCGCAGCCGCGTTGTCGGCGCGGCGCGGGTCCGGGATGCCCAGCAGCTCGACCTCACTCACGCCGATCGGCAGGAGCAGGGTCTTGCGCGTGTACGGGTCGATGGTGCGGGTGAACGCGTGTCCCGTGAACGTGATCGTCAGGTCGTCGGTGACGATCGGCTGCGGGAGCTTCGCGACGCCGTCGTTGCCCACCGCGACGCCGATGTTCACGTCGCCGGTGGTGACGCGGATCCGCAGCGGGAACGAGGCGGCGAGCGCAGCGCTCCGGTGCAGCTTGAGGCCGGTGACCGGGCCGGGCTGCTTCCAGCGCAGCCGCAACGACGGCTCCGAGTCGCCGAGCGCCGCGAGCCACGCGGTGCCGCTGTCCCTGTCGACGGCCGCCGCCGGGCGCCCACCCGGGTCGATCACGGAACTCGTGGACGCGGTGGCCTGGATCCCCGGCGGGTTCGTGTCGAGCAGCGCGGTGAGCGCGTCGCCGGCACGCGGCCGGACCCGGATCGCCGCACCGAAGATGGCGTCCTGCTGGAGCGAGAACGTGCGGTCGAGGGTGCGGCCGTCCTCGGACGGGCGGGCGATCCCGGCCGCGCAGAGCCGGTCACGGGCGGCGGTGAAGCAGCCCATCGGGTGGCCCGCCAGCTGCGAGAACGACAGCACCGGGCGAGCGGCGACGACCTCCGGAGTGACCAGCGTGCGACTTGCGGTGACGCCGGGAATCGCGACCTCGACGATCCCTACCGACGCGGCCCGAGCCGGTGTCATCGTCGAGAGAACGTCGATCTGGAGAGTCAGGGTGGTGTGCTCGTCGGGCAGCACCACGGCGGTGGTGTTGTCCGCGACGCTCGACTCGACGCTGCCCTCGTCGGTGGTGACCCGGATGCGGCCGAGCGGGGGCTGGATAGTGCTGTCGAAGGTGATGCCGATCTGCGTCAGCTTCACCGGGTTGGCGAAGCGCACCCGCCACCACTGCTGCTGCGGATCACGGCCCGGGTCCGACCGCCACGACGTGTTCGGGTCGCCGTCGATCGCCGAGTACGGCATGTGCTCGGGCATCGGGCCGCCGAACGTCGTGGCGTCCGACCGCGAGCTGGACGCCTCCACCGCCTGGACGCCCAGGTACCGGGCGACCGTCTGCGGTATCTCGGGCCACGGCGGCAGGTAGTCGTGGGTGGGCGCCTCGATGCGGAACGGCTCGGCGGCGCTCATCGTCGCCGAGGCGCCGTGCAGCTGCCCGAACGCGACCTCGCGGCGGCGCAGTCCGTCGGTCAGCGCGGTGCGGAACGTCGGGAGCGACGCCGGTTTGTCGCCGGCCAGCACGACCGGGCCGGGGCCCAACTCGTCGGCCTCGGCGAGTTGCAGCATCGACTCGGGGCCGCCGACGACCTCGGTGACGCCGCTGGCCGGGTAGGCGACGGCGCGTGTCGGTGTCGCGGCGGACCTCGTAGATCTCGACCGCCGGTAGTGGACGTTCGAGCCCCTGGTCGACGTAGGTGGCAGCCTTCGCGGTGCCGCCGATGTCGGGGCCGAAGCCGCGCACGTACCCGATGCCGGGCGAGCGTTCCAGGGCCTGGTGCACGAGCATCGGCCGCGCCGCGCCGGTGACGCCGTAGGCCAGGTCATTCCGCAGGAACAGGTACTTCACGCCGGCACGGTTCAGAACCTCGGCGAGGCCCGGCGAGCCCTCGCCGTTGGCGATGCGCTGCTCGATCGCGTCCAGCATGCGGATCGTGCCGGGCGGCGCGAGCGGGATCGCGTTGCGCACCGCCCACGGGCGGCGCAGCAGCGGCTGCAGGATCTCGTCGGTGGTGCGGCCCCACGTGTAGTCACCGAAGTTCGACGCCGGGACCACCAGCACGGTGCCGGCCTCGGGCTGGTCGTCCAGCCAGCCGGCGGCGGCCTTCCAGTAGCTGGGTACCTCGGTGAAGCTGCCGCGGGTGGGGATCGCGCGCGCCAGCGCCGGGGTGGCCGTGCCGAGCAGGGCGACGATCGCCAGGCCGTAGAGGATCGCCGGGCGCAGCACCAGGATCATGCCGCGCCGGATCGGGGCGACGTGGCGGGCGGTCTGCCGCGACCGCCAGCCCACGGCGGCGCGACCGAGCAGCCCGAACATGTGCGCGAGGCCGAGCGCAAGCGGCAGCCGCAGGATCACGTCGTACTTGTGGACGTTGCGCAACGGCGCCAGCGCCCCGTCGAGCAGCGCCCGCTGCTCAGCAGCGAAGAAGCCGTCGATCGAGCCGACGTGGCCGAACGTGACGCAGGCGATGCCGACCAGCACGCCCGACAGCAGCCAGCCCCGGTGCGGCATCCCGGGCCGGGCGAGGCCGAGCAGCCCCAGCACCGTGAGCAGGACCGTGTCGATGATGACGATCGGGTTGGCCACCATCAGCCAGCCGGCGAACCACACCGGCCCGGCGCCGTCGGCCATGTACGCCACCCAGTGCGACGTGCCGCGCACGACCTCGGCGAGGTGGGTGGGGAACGTCGTCGCGGACGCCGTCTCGATGAAGTTCAGGAACGGCGGGCTGTACTCGCCGAGCAGCAGCAGCGGACCGATCCACCAGAACGTGGCGAGCGCGGTGAACAGCGTCCACCACGCGCCGAGCCGCAGCGCGACGCCGCGCGGCTTCAGGGTCAGGATCCAGAGCGCGCCGAGCGGTAGTACCGCCGCTGCGGCCGCCGCGTTGACGCCGCCGATGCAGGCGATGGCGATCGCCGACCGGGCGGCGCTGCGCCACAGCGCGGCCCCCTGCGCCACGCCGACCAGCGGGATCAGCACCCACGGGGCGAGCGCCGACGGCCACGCCTCGATCGAGATCGGCCCGAGCGAGATGAGGAAGCGGGGAGCCAGCGCGAAAGCCAGGCCGGCGACGATGCGCGTGGGCGGGGTGCCGATCCCGAGCTTGTCCGCGAGCCGGACGATGCCCAGGAACGCGACGCACAGCAGCAACGCCCACCACAGCCGCTGGACCGCCCACGCCGGCACTTCGAGCACGTCGCCGAAGAGGAAGAACGGGCCCATCGGCCACAGGTAGCCGTACGCCTGGTTCTGCACCTGGCCGAGCGAGCCGGACGGATCCCACAGGTGCAGCGAGCGGCCGAGCAGGAACGCCGGGTCGACAGCGAGGTCGACCTTCGTGTCACCGACCGTGAGGCCCGGCGCCTGGAGGAACGCCAGCGCGGTCAGCGCGGCACACGCGGCGATGACGCGCAGCCGGTGGACCGTGCGAGCCATCCGGGCGGCGGCCTCCTCCGCCGGCCCTACGTCGGGCACGATGCCAAGAAGTGCGGACGCCGTCATCGCACCCTGAGTACCAGGGCGAGGTTCCACACCGCCACCTCGCGGACGCCAGGGACGTGAACGACCCATCGCGCCCAGCTCGGGTGGTACCGCGGCATGACCCGGACGACCTCGACGTCGTCGCGCTTGCGTGCCCAGCGCATCATCCGGCCGGCGGACACCGCGAACAGGCTCTCGCCGAACCGGTTCTTCGGGCGCTTGCCCATCATGCGCTCGTACCGGCGGGCGGCGTAATCACCGCCGAGGTAGTGCCACGGCGCCGTCTCGTGGCCGCCCCACGGCGACAGCCACGTGGTGTACGAGAGGAAGACCGTGCCGCCGGGCTTCGTCACCCGGACCATCTCGGCCGCCATCCGCTCCGGCTCGTCCACGTGCTCCAGGACGTTGCTGGAGTAGCAGATGTCCATGGCGTCGGTACGGATCGGGAGCGCGGTGCCGCTGCCCAGGATCGTGCCCACGCCGGGCTCCGACCGGGCCGACAGCTCACCGAGGTCGGCGTCGATCGCGGCGTACTGCGCGCCCGCCGCGGCGAACGCGTCGGCGAAGTAGCCGGGGCCGCCGCCCACGTCGAGCACGCGCCGACCGGCGAGGTCGGTGTACTGCCCCAACTGGCGGACGGAGTCTGCGGCGAGCAGGCCGTAGAACCGGTCCGGATCGGTCTGTTCTACCCGAAATGCCTGAAACAGCGCGATCGACCGACGGAGCGTGCCGGGTGTCAGTGCGTCGGTCTCGATCACACAACTCCCTCTTCCTTGTTACAAGTGTTTGTCCTACGGTGTGCGGCCAAGGTTACTGAGCAGTTCTACTCGCAGGTAGGGAGAGTGTGGCGTGGAACTGACACCAGCTTCGTCGCCACCCTCCGTGCTCATTTTGAACTGGCGTGACACCCGCAACCCCGAGGGGGGTGGGTCGGAACTCTACGCTGAGGAAGTCGCCGCTGCGCTAGTCAGGCGGGGTCACCAGGTCACGATCTTCTGCGCCGCCCACGCGCTCGCGCCGGCCGACGAGGTCACCGCCGACGGCGTCGTTATCGTCCGGCGCGGCGCCCACCGCTCGGTCTACGCCCGCGCCGCCTGGGAGTACCTGCGCGGACGCCTCGGCCGGCCGGACGTCGTGGTCGACGTCCAGAACGGGCTGCCGTTCCTGGCCCAGCTGTACGCGCGGATCCCGGTCGTCCTGCTGGTCCACCACACGCACCGCGAGCAGTGGCGGGTCGTCCTCGGGCCGCTCGCCGCACGGTTCGGCTGGTGGGTCGAGTCGCGCCTGTCCCCCTGGGTGCACCGCCGCAACCGCTACGTCACCGTGTCCGAGGTCAGCCGCGACGAACTCGTCGAACTCGGCGTCGACACCGACCGGATCTCGATCATCCACAACGGGACTCCCGAAGTCCTCGGACCGCCACACCCGCGCACCGAGCGGCCCACCCTGCTCGTTCTCGGCCGGCTGGTGCCGCACAAGCAGGTGGAGGTCGCGATCCGCGCCCTCGCCGCGCTCTCAGACGACTACCCGGACGCCGAACTCGTCGTCGCCGGACGCGGCTGGTGGCTCGACCCGTTGCGCGAGGAGGCCGAGAGGCTCGGCGTCGCCGGCCGGGTCCGCTTCGCCGGCTTCATCAGCGACGAGGAGAAGCACGAGCTGCTCGGCCGGTCCTGGCTGCACCTCGTACCGTCGCTCAAGGAAGGCTGGGGCCTGTCCGTCATCGAAGCCGCCAGCCACGGCACCCCGACGGTGGCGTTCCGGTACGCGGGCGGCGTCGCCGAGTCCGTCGTGGACGGGCAGACGGGCATGCTGGCCGACGACGAGGACCAGTTCATCGCCGCCTGCCGCACTCTCCTGGCCGACGAGACGCTCTGCGCCGACATGGGCAGCGCCGCCCGGGCACACGCCGCCAGCTTCAGCTGGGACGAAACCGCCAAGCGGTTCGCGACCCTTCTGGACGACGTCGCCGACTAGCAGCCGGGCCCCGGCCCCGCCTCGTGCCCGGACAGACCGAACTATCCGGGAAGCCGTGCCTAAACCCGGCAGCCTCGCCCCGGTTTGTCCCGCAAGTTCGTTATGTCCGTTCGATTGCACGCCTTGCCGCCGGAGCCCAGACGCAGGCAGCACGAAGAGGGGCGGCGCGGCCGCCCCTCTTCGGGAAGGTTCACTGCCGGCTCAGCCAGAACCGGCGCGCGACTCAGCGCTCGCCGTAGACGACGAGTGGCTGCTCGACGGGCTTCGTGTTCTCGGGCGTCTGCTGCGACACCGTCACAACACCGAAGGTCGTCAGTACCGCCAGGGTCACTCCGACGAGCGCGGCGACGGCGACCGATGTCAACGAACCCATGCGTAACTCCCTCTCAGACGGGCGTGGCGAAGGTTACCAAGGAGTAGGCATTAGCGCAGTACCCTGCGCCGAACCGTTATCACGAGGCTGCCGAGCAGCCACCACAAGCGCCAGCACATAGGCCGTGGTCAGGGCAAAACGGGCAGCCGTCGTGGCGTCGGGAACGCGTCGACCTGCGGGGTTCTCGTAGAGGGTCAGGTCGTCGCCGTCGTACGCCACCCGCAGGCCTGCGAGCGCCGACTCCGGTACGTCGCCGGGTGTCCCGTGCTGCACCAGGACCCACCGCACCCCGGTACCGGCCAGCGCCTGCCCGCTGTCGAGCGCTTCGCGCACCTCGCGAGACCGCACGCTCTCCCCCGCCAGCACGCGCGACCCGACCACGAGCCGGTCGTCGACGAGTACCGGCGCGGGCACCTGGCGGGGAGTCGGGTCGAGCGAGGTGCGCTCGCCGTTCCAGCGATACGCCCGGAACGCGCTGAACGGAAGGGCCACCAGCTCTCCGTCAGGCGCCGCCTCGACCTCCGCCGCGACGCGGTCCCAGTCGGCCGGGTACTGCACGGGCACGAGCCGCCCGAGGCCGCCCCACGCGAGGTCGGGCAGCGCGATCACGGGGAGGAGCAAAGCTCCGGCCAGCACGACGCGCGCCGGGCCTGCGGTGAGCCGCTCCGCCACCCGCTCCGCGCCCAGGGCGAACGCGACGGCCACCAGCAGCGCGAACGGCGCCAGGAACTTCTGACCGTCCCGCAGCAGGCCGGCGCCGGGCACGACCTCGACCAGCCACCGCAGCACCGCCTGCCCACCGGGCACCACCCCGAGCACCGCCAGCGCCAACCCTCCCACCGCGACCACGACGACGGGCGCGAAGTCGGCGCAGCGTCGCCGCAGGGCCGGTATCCCCCAGGCCGCTGTCGCCAGCATCAGCAGCGTCAGGACCGGCGCGATGATCGACTCCCGGCTCGCCGGCACCACCTGGCGGTTCCACACGCCGCCGAGCCCGAGGAGGCTGCCGATCGCCCCGGACCAGTTCTCCGAGCGCGCCACGAACGCCGCCACACCGGCCGGGTCCGAGCGCCCAGCGCCTGTGGCGAGGAACCCGGCGACCAGCCACGGTGCGTTCAGCACGGCGATACCCGCCACCGCGCCCCACCGCCGGAGGTCAAGGCCCGGAGAATCGCGGCCAACGGGCCACAAGAGCAGGACGCCCGCCACGCCCAGCGCCAGCAACCCGCCGGTCGGCGTAAGCGCCGCCAGCGCCGACCAGCCGATCACCGGCGCCACCGGGCCGCCGCGCCGTGCGGCCAGGGCAGCCCGCGCGATCCAAGGCAGCGCCGCGTACGCCAGCAGCAGGCTCCAGTGCCCGATGAACAGCCGCTCGGCGACGTAGGCGTTCCACCCGTAGGCAAGGCCCGCGACCAGGCGGGTCAGCGTGCGTTCGGCGGGCACCAGGCGAGCGGCGCCCAGCACCGCCAGGTAAATGGCGGCGACCAGCGCCACCTTCTGCAGTACGTCGCCGCGGACCAGCACCGACAGCGCCGCGACGACGGCGTCCTGCGGCACCGCGCGCGGTAGGCCGCTGCCGAGCCCTACCGTGTCCGCCGTGAAGGGGATCCGCGGCGTGAACACCATGTCGTACGCGAGCACGTACCCGGGGGCCAGCGCGGGAGCGAGGATGGCCAGGGAAGCGCCGGCGGCTGTCGCGTGCAGGGCGATCACGGTACGGCGCACGTACGGTTGACCTCCCTCTGACTGGCAGTGGCGCCAGCATAGAAGGCACGATCCGATGCGACAGTTCAGGCGACGTCCTGTCAGGATGGCATTCCGCCCGTAGCCAACGTTGAGGTGATCGATGTCCGTGCCGACCGTCGACCAATCGGAGCGTCCTGCGCTGGTCCGCTCCGGCACCGTCGTCGCGATCGCGTCCGCCGGGGCGAACGTCGTCTCGTTCGTCTTGACGATCGTCCTCGGCAACGTCCTCAGCACCTCGGACTTCGGCGCGATCGTGGCGCTTTTCGGTGTGGCGATCGTCGGGCAGGTCCCGGCTATGGCGTTGCAGGTCGTCGTGGCCCGGCACGTGGCCACGGCCGCCCCCGGCGAGCGTCCAGGGCTGGCTCGCAGGATGCTCGGGTTCGCGGCCGTGGTCGCCGTCGTGGTGACGGTGCTCGCCGCGCTCGTCGCCGTGCCGGCCGCGAGCCTGCTGCACCTCGGGTCACCAGCATCGATGCTGTGGCTCGCCGCCTCCCTCGCGCCGGTCACGCTGGTCTTCGCGGTGCAGGGGCTGTTGCAGGGCGAGGAGCGGTTCACGGCGCTCGGCGCGCTGCTGGTGGTCATGGCGGTGACGCGCGTCGCCGGTGGTCTGGCCGGGGCGGCGATCGGACCGGCGGGTGTATTCGCCGGTATCGCGCTCAGTGCCGTGGTGGCGCTCGCGTTCGCGCTGTTCCTGGTACGGCGTGACCTGCTCACCACGTCGTCCGGCGATGTCGGCACCACGCGCGCGTTCTACGGCGAGCTGTGGGCCGCCGTCGCCGGCATGGGCGCGCTGCTCGCGCTCACCAACGTCGACGTGATGCTCGCCCGCCACTACCTGTCCCGGCACGACTCGGGCCTCTACGCGGCGGGCGCCGTGGCCAGCAAGATCGCGTTCTGGTTCCCCCAGGCGGTGGCCGTGGTCGTGTTCCCGCGCCTCGCAGACCCGGAGCAGCGCGAGGGGCTGCTGGCGAAGGCGGCCGGCGTCGTGGTGGGCCTGGGCCTGCTGACCAGCCTGGGCACCGCGATTCTCGGACCCTGGATCTTCGGCATCCTGCTCGGCGACCAGTACACGACGCTCGGCGCCACGCTCGGCCTGTTCGCAGCCGCCGGCGCCGCGGGCACGCTCGTCCAGCTGCTGCTCTACTCGGGCATCGCCACGAAGGACCGGGCCATCACGGCGGTGCTGGCCGGCGCGCTGGTCGTGCTGATCGTCCTCGTAGCCACGGTCGCCCACGGCTCCGTCACCGCGATCATCGTCACGGTGTTCGGCACCCTCGTCGGGCTCTCGGTGACCGGCCTCGCGCTCAACCGCCGACAGTCGCGGGCCACGGCCCCGGCTGGTACAGCGGGCTGAGCCCCTTCGCACCGTTCATCGCGGTGGCGACACGTTCGATACCGGGGTAGATCCCGCCACGGACCCAGTCGTCGAGCGACTTGATCAGCCCCACGCGCTCGTCGACGGTGAAGTTGCAGTGGCCCGCACCGTACGGGGCCGGTGCCTTGTACTTCGCCGGCGGCTCGGTGTAGAGCTGCACGAGGTCGGCGGTGCGCGACTTCGACGCCTCGACGCGCTGCCCGAACACCGTCTCGTTCTGCACGATCACCAGTGGGTCGTACGCGGTGTGCAGCGTGATCGTCGGGTCCTTGAGGTCACCGGTCGGGTTGCCGAGTTCGTCCGCGGCCTTGCGAGCCTCTGGATCGGCGGCGACGCGGGCGCCCTTGGCCAGCGCCGCCATGGCCTGGTCGATCGCGCCAGGAGCCAGTGCGTCGGCAAGGCGGCGCTCGCCGGCGGTCACACGCTTCGTGTAGTCGACGCCCTCGTTCGTGGACGGGTTACCGCCGACCCGCTGCTCGATCTCGTACCGGCCGAAGGTGGCGTAACCGAGCCCGGTGAGGATCGCCTCGACCCCCGCCGAGATCATCGACGTCGGGTCGCTGCCGTCGAACCGCCCGGTCTTGGTCGGCCCGTCGGTGATCGCCCCGACCGCGATGATCTTCGGGACGCCGTTCTTCAGGTCCTTGGTCGCGGCCATGATCCGCTTCTGGGCCTCCTGCCACGTCCTGACCGCCTCCGCGTGGCTGGCATACCCGGTGAGCTTCATCTCGGGGTAGAACAACGTCTTCACCGCGTACTCGAGGTCCAGCCCGAGGTCGAGGTTCAGGTTGAGGCCGGCCAGGACGCCGCACATCGGCGCGGCGCCGCTCACCCAGTCGGGGTGCTTCTCGGCGAGGGTCTGCGTGACGAGTCCGCCGAGCGAATCGCCCCAGACGTACACGCGGTCGGGCTTGCCGACGTTCTTGCTGAACCAGCGGTACAGCTCGTCACCGGCACGGACGCCGTCGTCGACGGCCCACCCGTTGCGCGCGTACGCCGACCCGGCCAGCGCGTATCCGGCCGCGAGCAGGCGTTCCGCCGTCTCCTCCGTCGATGCGACGACCGCATGGGTCTCCACCGGCGCGAACTGCGGCGGAGTGGGCGCTGCCTCGCGGTAGCCGTGCGAGTAGAGCAGCAGGGTGCCGTTCCACTTCTCTGGCAGGCGCACCTTGTACGCGGCCTTGCTCAGCTCGCCCTCGCACGTGACACCCTCGCCGCACCCGGTGTAGGAGAGGGTGCGGTTCTTCGTCTCGTTGTTCTCCGTAGCACCGCCGGAGCCGGAGCAACCGGCTGCGAGCACGACAGCTGTGAGGGCGGCGGTGAGCGGCAAAGCGCGACGCTGGGCAATCATGCTCGGAGTTTCCCAGATGTTACTGGCGAGTCAACACCGTATCCGTTATCAGTAGGTGTGTCCCAGCAGGTCAGCGTATGTTGGCCAGCCACCGTTCGGCGTCGCGCGGATGTCGCAGGTGAACGAACCTCAGGTCGCGGTAGACGTCCTTGCGGTGCAGCATGTCCCGTCGTCGCCGCGCGTACGACGACCAGGCCCAGCGCAGGATGTGCTCACGGTCGGTGAAGAACGTGTGCAGCGGCGGTTCGATGTTGCCGTTGAAGATCACCTCGCGCCGGATGCGGCGGACCAGCGTGCGACGGACCACCCGCCACGTGACGATGCGGCGCGGATAGTCGAGCCAGACCACCGTGTCGGCGCGGGACCACAGCAGGTCGCGGACGCTCCTGTACCCGTGCGAGTCGATGACCCATTCGTCGGACGCGGCGAAGGTGGCGACGTCGTCGCCGAACTCGGGACGCGGCTCCCAGTTCGGGCCGTGGTACAGCGCGTCCATGTCGACGTACGGCAGGTCGAGGCGGCGCGCCAGCTCGCGGGCCAACGTGGTCTTGCCCGCCCCCGAGACTCCGCCGACCAACACGCGTCGCACACTGGGAGCGTAGCTCCGTTGAGTTGTGGAGTTTCGAGGGTTCGCGCGGAGTCAGGGCGGGGTTCGCTGGCGGGCGGCGGTACCGCGCGCGGCCGTTGACGACCACGCCGGCCTGGCCGCCGCAAGGACAGTTCCGGACGGTCGTAGCTGGAGAAGGCTTGAAGGCCTTTCAGTGGCCGGCGGCATCCCAGGTGGAGCCGTGTCCGACCGAGACGTCGAGCGGAACGGACAGCTCGTAGGCGCTGCCCATCTGCTCGCGGGCGACGGCTTCGATCTGCTCGGCTTCGCCGGGGTACACCTCGAAGACGAGTTCGTCGTGTACCTGGAGCAGCAGGCGCGAGCGGAGGCCGGCCTCGCGGACGGCCCGATCGACGCCGAGCATGGCGACCTTGATGATGTCGGCGGCGGAGCCCTGGATCGGCGCGTTGAGGGCCATGCGTTCCGCCATCTCGCGGCGCTGGCGGTTGTCGCTGACGAGGTCAGGCAGGTAGCGGCGGCGGCCGAGGATGGTCTCGGTGTAGCCGCGGTCAGGGTGGCGGGCTCCGTCGACGACGTTGCGGAGGTAGTCGCGGACGCCGCCGAACCGCTGGAAGTACTCCTCCATCAGTTCGCGGGCTTCGGCGGCGGTGATGTTGAGCTGCTGGGCGAGGCCGTAGGCGGAGAGTCCGTAGGCGAGCCCGTACGACATGGCCTTGATCTTGCGGCGCATTTCGGCGGTGACCTCGCCGGCCGGGACCGAGAACACCCGGGACGCGACGGTGGTGTGCAGGTCCTCGCCGCTGGCGAAGGCGTCGATGAGGCCCTCATCCTTGGAGAGGTGGGCCATGATCCGCATCTCGATCTGGCTGTAGTCGGCAGTGAGCAGCGACTCGTAGCCGGCGCCGACGACGAACGCGCGCCGGATGCGCCGGCCCTCCTCCGTGCGGATCGGGATGTTCTGGAGGTTCGGGTCGGTGGAGGAGAGCCGGCCGGTGGCGGCGACGAGCTGGTTGAACGTGGTGTGGATGCGACCGTCGTCGGCGACCGTCTTGAGTAGACCGTCCACAGTGGTCTTCAGGCGCGACACGTCACGGTGGCGCAGCAGGTGTTCGAGCAGCGGGTGGCCTGTCTCGGCGAACAGCCACTGTAGGGAGTCTGCGTCGGTGGTGTACCCGGTCTTGATGCGCTTGGTCTTCGGGAGCGCCAGCTCGTCGAAGAGGATGCCCTGGAGCTGCTTGGGCGAGCCGAGGTTGAACTCCCGCCCGATCACGCCGTACGCGGCCTGCGCAGCGGCCTTCACCTCGGCCGCGAAGTGAGACTCCAGCTCGGCGAGGTGCTCGGTGTCGGCGGCGATGCCGACCCGCTCCATGCTCGCCAGGACGTCGACCAGCGGAAGCTCGACCTCGGCGAGGAGCCGGGTGCCGTTGCGCTCGCCGAGTTCCTTGTCGAGCGCGGCGGCGAGGTCGAGGGTGGCGGCGGCGCGAGCCATGAGCCCTTCGTGCGCCTCGCCGTCGTCGACGCCGTCGAACGTGAGCTGACCGTTGTCAGGGGCCTCGGTGCGCAGCTCGCGCTGGAGCTGCCGCAGGGCGAGGTCGGCCAGGTCGTAGGTGCGGTTGTCGGGGCGGACCAGGTAGGCCTGGAGCGCGGTGTCGGCGGTGATGCCTCGGATCGTCCAGCCGTGCGCGGCGAACGCCAGCAGCGGACCGTTGGCGTCGTGCAGCGCCTTGGGCTTGGTCTCGTCGGCGAGCCACGCGCCGAGCGCGGCGTCGTCGGACGGGTCGAGCTCGGCGGGGTCGACCCAGGCGCCCCGGCCGCCGCTCGTAGCGAAGGCCATGCCGGTGAACGAGCCCGTGCCGCGGCCCCAGGTGCCCTCCACCGCGAGACCGACCCGCGAACCATCGGAGGCCTGGTCGGCGAGCCAGCCCGCCAGCTCACCAGCGGTGAGCGAGACGCCGTCGAGTTCGAAGCCCGACTCGGCCTCCGGCTCGTTGGTCTGCAGGGTGGCGTAGAGCCGGTCACGTAGGACGCGGAACTGAAGCGTGTCGAATACCTGGTGGACCTGGTCACGGTCCCAGCCGGCCCAGGCCAGATCGGCCACGCCGACCGGCAGCGACATGTCGCACACCAGCTGGTTGATCTGCTGGTTGCGCAGCACGGACGCGAGGTGTTCGCGCAGCGAGTCGCCGGCCTTGCCCTTGATCTGGTCGACGTGGGCGACCAGCTCGTCGAGGCTGCCGTACTGGAGGAGCCACTTCGCGGCCGTCTTCGGGCCCACGCCAGGCACGCCGGGCAGGTTGTCGCTGGTCTCGCCGACGAGCGCCGCCAGCTCGCGGTACTGGTGTGCCGGGAGGCCGTACTTCGCCTCGACCGCGGCCGGGGTCATGCGGGTGAGCTCGGAGACGCCCCGGATCGGGTAGAGCACCGTGCACGAGTCGGACACGAGCTGGAACGTGTCACGGTCGCCGGAGCAGATCAGCGTCTCGATGCCGGCCTCGCGCGCCTGGGTGGCGAGAGTGGCGATGATGTCGTCGGCCTCATACCCCTGGGCCTCGACCGTGGTGATCTTCAGCGCCGCGAGAACCTCCTGGACCAGGCTCACCTGGCCCTTGAAGTCGGTCGGGGTCTCCGAGCGGCCGGCCTTGTACTCCGCGTACGCCTCCGTGCGGAACGACTGCCGCGAGACGTCGAACGCCACCGCGACGTGCGTGGGCTGCTCGTCACGCAGCACGTTGATCAGCATCGACGTGAAGCCGTAGACAGCGTTCGTCGGCTGGCCGGTACTGGTGGAGAAGTTCTCCACGGGCAGGGCGAAGAACGCGCGGTAGGCCAGCGAATGGCCATCGAGCAGTAGGAGGCGGGAACCCGGAGCGGCATCGGTCACGGGTTGAACCTTAGTCTCGACCCCTGACAACTCGACGCCCCGGGAGAGCCCCTTGACGTACGCCATCGACCTCGACGACCCCGCCGTCCGCGAGGAGGCTCTGCGCCGGATCAACGAGACGTCCGGCGAGCTGAACAAGGCCGTCGGCATCACGTTCACCGACATCGGCCCTGGCCGCCTCGTCGCCACGATGCCCGTGGACGGGAACCGCCAGCCGTTCGGACTCCTGCACGGCGGAGCGTCGTGCGTGCTCGCCGAATCGCTCGGCTCGGTGGCGGCTGGCCTCCACGCCGGCCCGGAGTCGGTGCCGGTCGGCGTCGACATCAACGCGACGCATCACCGGTCGGCGCGCGAGGGGCTGGTCACGGGCGTCTGCACGCCGCTGCACGAGGGCCGCAGTACGGCCACCTACGAGATCGTGATCAGCGACGCCGAAGGCCGCCGCCTCTGCACGGCCCGCATCACCTGCCAGCTCCTCCGCCGGCGGGGCTGAGGGCTCGGGGCAGCCTCAGGTCGCGAGGCGCCGCACCGGAACGTGGCGCCACCGGTTGCGGCGAACCCGCCGAGTGGCGCCGCAGCGGAAACGGACTTGCGGGACAAATGCGGGCGAGTGGCGCCCGGTGTAGGCACGGCTTCCCGGAAAGTCCGTTTCGCGCGGGCGAGGCGGGCTTCCGGGCGGGCGGCGGGGCGCGGTTTCCCGGGCGGTGCGTCGGGGCGGTTCGCGGGTGGTGCGGGCTTGCCGGCGGTGCGGGGCGGTGCGGGGTGGGCGGCTCGTGGGGCAGGCAGGAGGGTGCCCGGGGCCGGTGCAGGGCCGGCCCCGGACCGGACCTCAGGCAACGCCGAGGTACGCCTCCTTGATGGCCGGGTCGCCGAGGAGGTCGGCGCCGCGGCCCGACTTCACGATCGACCCGGTCTCCAGGATGTACGCGCGGTGCGCGACGGAGAGCGCCTGCTGGGCGTTCTGCTCGACCAGCAGCACGGTGGTGCCCTGCTCGTTGATCTCCTTGATGATCGAGAAGATCTGCTGGATGAGCTTGGGCGCCAGGCCCATCGACGGCTCGTCCAGGAGCAACAACTTCGGCTTGGCCATCAGCGCGCGGCCGATCGTGAGCATCTGCTGCTCGCCGCCGGACATCGTGCCCGCGACCTGGTTCTTCCGCTCGCGCAGCCGCGGGAACAGGGTGAACACCCGCTCCAGGTCGGCCTTCGGACCGGCGCCGCGCCGGTCCTTGCGGGCGTAGGTGCCCATGTCGAGGTTCTCCATGACCGTCATGCCGGGGAAGATGCCCCGGCCTTCCGGCGCCTGGGAGATGCCCAGCACGACCCGCTTGTCGGCGCGGACATGGGTCATGTCCTTGCCTTCGAAGACGATCTTGCCGGTGGTGGCCGGGCGCAGCCCGGAGACCGCCCGCATCGTCGTGGTCTTGCCGGCGCCGTTCGCGCCGATCAGGGTGACGATCTCGCCCTGGTCGACGGTGAGGCTGATGCCGTGCAGAGCCTGGATCCGCCCGTAGAACACGGACAGGTTGTCGATCTCAAGCAGCATCTTCCGGCACCCCCAGGTAGGCGGCGATGACCGCCGGGTTGTCGCGGATCTCCGCCGGGGAGCCCTCGGCGATCTTCTTGCCGAACTCGAGCACCACGATCCGGTCGGTGACCCCCATGACCAGGCGCATGTCGTGCTCGATGAGCAGCACGGTGTACCCCTGGTCGCGGATCTTCTTGATCAGGTTGAGCAGCGACGCCTTCTCCGCCGGGTTGAAGCCGGCGGCCGGCTCGTCGAGGCAGAGCAGCTTCGGCTCGGTGGCGAGCGCGCGGGCGATCTCCAGCCGGCGCTGGTAGCCGTAGGGCAGGTTCCGGGCGGCGTGCTCAGCCCGGTCGGCGATGCCCACCAGCTCCAGCAGCTCCATCGCCCGCTGGCGGCCCTGGGCCTCTTCCTTGAAGTGCCGGGGCAGGCGGAACAGCGCGCTGACAACGCTGGTCTTGTGACGGGCGTCGGCGCCCACCATCACGTTCTCCAGCGCGGACATCTCGGGGAACAGCCGGATGTTCTGGAACGTGCGGGCGATGCCGAGCTTCGTGATCTGGTACTTCTTCCGCTTGCCCAGCGGCTGTGCCCTCGAACTTCACCTGGCCGCTCGTCGGCTGGTACACGCCGGTCATCACGTTGAAGCAGGTGGTCTTGCCGGCGCCGTTGGGGCCGATCAGGCCGAGGATCTCGCCCTCGGTTGATGTGGAAGTTCACCTGGTCGAGCGCGACCACACCGCCGAATCGCAGCGTGACGTTGTCGATCTCGAGTAGCCGCGCGCCGCCCTCAGCCGCCGTGGTGGGAGTACCGACGGACACTCCCGGCGTCTCCCCCGCCGCGCGCACCTCGGAAGCGGCCGGGCCGGTGGTGGGGTCGGTCGCGTCTGGCGTGGTCTCGTCAGGCGTCTGGTCAGACATTGACCCCAGCCTCCACTTCCTTCTTCCGGTCCGCCAGTTCGGTGGCCCGCCGTCGGCTCGGGATCAACCCCTGCGGCCGGAAGATGCTCATCACGATCAGGGCGATACCGAACACGAGGATGCGCTCCTCGGCCATGAACCGGAACCGCTCAGGCAGGTACACGACCAGCGTCGCGCCGAGCAGCACGCCGACGCGGTTGCCCGCGCCGCCGACGATGACGGCCGCGAGGAACAGCATGGACGTCTGCACCGGGAAGCTCTCCGGGTTGATGAAGCCCTGCTTGCCGGCGAACACCGCGCCGGCGAGGCCACCCACGGCGGCGCCCATCGCGAACGCCCACAGCTTGAACCGGAACGTCGGCACGCCCATCAGCTCGGCCGCGTCCTCGTCCTCGCGGATCGCCAGCCAGGACCGACCGACGCGGCTGCGCTCCATGTTCCGGGACGCGACCATGACCAGCATGATGATGGCGATCGTCAGCCAGAAGTACGGCTTGGCGTCGAGCACGCCGAAGATCGGCGGCCCGTCGGTGTAGTTGCCGGGAGGGTGCGGGATGCCGCTGATGCCCGACGCGGCGCCGAGGTATTCGCTGTTCAGGGCCGTGAGCCGGACGATCTCACCGAACCCCAGGGTGACGATCGCCAGGTAGTCGCCGCGCAGTCGCAGCGTCGGGGCGCCCAGGATGAGGCCGGCGAGCATCGACAGCGCGATCGCGATCGGGATGCAGACCAGCCATGGGAACTCGGTCGCCAGCTCGCTGTTCGGCGACGCGAACATCGCCACCGTGTAGGCGCCGACCGCGTAGAAGCCGACGTATCCCAGGTCGAGCAGGCCGGCGAGGCCGACCACGATGTTGAGGCCGAGCGCGGCGACGCAGTACACGCCGACGACGAACAGCACCGTCGCGAAGTCCGCGTCCGGAGTGGTGATCAGCGGCGGGTTGATGACCGGCAGCAGGAACAGCAGCGTGACGAACGCGGCAATGAGGATCCACCGCACCGGCCAGGGAAGCCTGTCCCACCACCCCGACACCGCGTGAACCATGGCCAGGCGGCGCTGATCGATGCTGTAGAGAGCGTCCCTGGTGTTCATGCGCGCGCCTTCCCGAGAGACTCGCCGAGGATGCCGGTGGGTCGGAGCATCAGCACGAGGATGAGGAACACGAACGCGACGACGTCGCGCCACTGCGCACCGATGATCGCCGAGCCCCAGTTCTCCATGAGACCCAGTAGCAGCCCGCCGAGCAGGGCACCGCGCAGGTTACCGATGCCGCCGAGTACCGCGGCGGTGAACGCCTTGATGCCGAGCGTGAAGCCCGCGTTGAATCGCGTGGCGCCGATATGCAGGTCGTAGAGGATCGCCGCGCCACCGGCCATGAGGCCACCGAGGACGAACGTCAGCGCGATGACCCGGTCCTTGTTGACGCCCATCAGGGCCGCGCTGTCCGGGTCCTGGGAGACCGCGCGGATGCCGCGCCCGAGCCGGGTGTGCCGGATGAACATGTCCAGGCCGACCATCATCACCAGCGCGGCGGTGACGATCAGGATCTGCCGGTTGTTGATGCTCGCGCCGAAGATCGTGAACTGCTCCTTCGGCTCGATCAGGTTCGGTACGCGGACGTTGTTGCGGCCCTGCCCGAGGATCGGGATGCGCTCCGACCCGAACGTCTCCGCGATGACGAACGAGGCACCGATCGCGCTGATCAGGAAGATGAGGGGTGGTGCGTTGCGTTTGCGCAGCGGCCGGTAGGCGACACGTTCCACGATCACCGCGGTGATCGACGAGGCGATCATGGCCGCGGCCGTCGCGGCGACGAGGTAGAACAGCACCTTGCTGAAGCTCGGGACGGGATCGTCCTCACCGAGGCCGAGCGCGTGCAGCGTCCAGATGGAGGCGAAGGTGCCCACCATGAAGACCTCGGAGTGGGCGAAGTTGATCAGGCGAAGCACGCCGTAGACGAGCGTGTAGCCGAGTGCGACCAGGGCGTAGATGGAGCCCTGCGTGAGACCTGTGGCTGAGAGGTCCCAGAAGTTGTTCAGGAGGAAATCGAAGTCCATGGCGAGGGATCCTCAGCGTTCTCCAGGATGCGGCCGGGTGCCGAACCCCGACACCCGGCCGCATTGTCACTAATCCGTGGATCTAGCGGATAGCGGAGACCCGCTACTTGATCTCCTGGTCCTCGACGATCTTGCCAGCCGTGACCTTGTAGGCCCAGACCACCTTGTCGGAGACCTCACCCTTGTCGTCGAACTTGATCGACTTGGTCACGCCGTCACCCTCGTAGGAGGAGACGAAGTCGAGCATGTCCTTGCGGGTCAGCTTGTCGCCCTTGATGCCGTCCAGGAGGATCTTCGCCGAGTCGTAGCCCTCACCGGCGTAGGTTCCGGCCTCGACACCGAACTTCTTCTGGTAGTCCGCGGCGAAGGTGCCCTTGGTCTTGCTCGCGGGCAGGCACGGGCAGGTGATGATGGTGCCCTCAGCGGCGGCCTGGCCGGCTGCCTTGACGAAGCCGTCGTCCTTCACGCCGTCAGCGGTGACCATCGTCGATGCTCTGGCCGCCCGCTTCGGAGAGCTGCTTGCGGAGCAGGCCCGCCTCGGCGTAGTAGCCGCCGTAGAAGAACGCCGGGGCGCCCGAGGCCTTGATCTTGCGTGACGGTCGCGGCGAAGTCGACCTGCTTGGCCTGGACGGTGTCGGAGCCGACGACCGTGCTGCCGAGGTCGCTCTTCACGATGTCCGCGAGGCCCTTGCCGTACTCGGACGCGTCGTCGACGACGAAGACCTTCGGCGCCTTCAAGACGTCCTTGATGTACTTGGCCGCCGCCGGGCCCTGGGTGTTCGTCGTTACCGAGGACGCGGTGGAAGGTCTTCCAGCCGTTCTCGGCGAGCGCCGGGTTGGTCGCCGACGGGGAGATGGTGACCAGGCCGGCCTCGTCGAACAGCGGGTCCGCCGCCTTCGACTCACCCGAGAACGCCGGGCCGACGATGCCGAGCACGTCCTTGTCGTTGATCGCCTTCTGGGCGAGACCAGGCGCCTGGTCAGGGCTGCCCTGGGAGTCGTAGTCCTCGATCGTGACCTTGCAGTCGGCGTTCTCCTCGTTGTACTCGTCGACCGCGAGCTGCATGCCGTTGCGGATGATCTTGCCGAGGTTGGCGGCGTCGCCCGTGAGCGCGCCGAACATGCCGATCTTCGCCTTGCACTTGTCAACGCCGCCCGCGCTGTCGCTCGTACCGCCGCTGCTGCAGCCAGCAGCGGCGAGAGTCAGGACTGCCGCCGCAGCCGTAACGCGGGCTATGTGCCGAAGCCGCACTTGGAACCTCCACCGGAGCAAAATGGGGCACGCCACGCGACCCCTCCGGCCGCGCCCGCGTGTCTTCCTATGTGGGCAGCACTATAGGAGCGTGCCCCCACCGGGACCAGCGTTCACGCGCGTCGTAACACCGCTGTGACCACCACACGGGCAGTTGTAACAGCGCCGTGATGCCTACCAGGCAGTACACGAGTCTGGTTCGGATTAGGTATCGCCAGGTCAACGGCTAAAGAGGTGCGATCCAGACGGTGCCGCTCGTGCCGTCGTCCGTGGCCAGGATGGCGGTGTCGCGCCGCAGCGCCACGGCGAGGCGGTTGGTGCCGTTCGCGGCGAGTTCGACCGGACTGTTCACCTCTGTGCCGTCGCGCCTCCAGAGCCGCAGCCGAGCGCCGTCCGAGGCAGCGACCAGCACGTTCTCACCGTCGACGGCCAGGCTCCGGACGGCCGGGACGCCAGGGGCATCTTCGGCCACGGAGCCGAACTCCTCGACGCGGTCGTCCTCGTCGGAGCCAGAGTACGAACCGGTCACCGCTCGTGCCTGCGGCGACGTCGCCGGCGACCCGCTGGAGCACGCCCTGCGGGACCGGGCTGTCCAGTACCCGCCAGGAACGGCCGTCGACCGAGCGCCAGGCCGCGGGCAGGAGCCGGGAACCGTCCCTCCGAGCGCCGACCGCCACCCAGCCGTCGCTCGTGGCGGCGACGTCGAACGCCTGGGTGCCGTCTCCGTCGATCTGGGTCAACGTGAAGGTCCGGCCGTCGGCGGACGGCCAGGCGGCGGCGCCGTCGGTGCGGTTGCCGACCACGAGCCAGCCTGACGCGCCACCGGCGATCCGGTTGACCGAGAGTGCCCGCGGGCCGCCGAACAGCTCGAACTCGGCGAGATTCTCCTTGAGGACGTTCTGCGTGAGGATCCAGGTGCCGGTGCGGGGGTTGCCGTGGGCGCCGCCGATCGCGCTGCCGAGCGCCGCCAAGCCGCTGCCACCCCGGCAGCCGGCGGCGTAGAGCAGGCTGGTCGGGCCGTAGACCGAGGCCGGCTCTACCGGTACCGACGACCAGGTGGTGCCGTCGGTGCTGGTCCACGCGGCGGGGCGGCGGGTGGCGCCAGTGCGAACGGCGCCCACGGCGTAGAGGTGGTCACCGCAGCGGACCAGGTCACCCAGCGCGGGCGTGGACCCCGCCGGCACGGGCAGGGTGACTTTCCGCCAGTCGATCGTCGGATCGCTCGTGCACGCCGCCAGGACCAGCATGACGACCAGCACGAGCCGGCGCATCAGCTCGGGTTGGTCTGGGCGCCCATCTCCAGGACGGCAGCCGCGATCGACCGCATCGAGGTGCGGCGGTCCATCGCGGTGCGCTGGATCCACCGGAACGCCTCGGGCTCCGACATGCCCTGCTCCATCAGCAGGCCCTTGGCCCGCTCGACCGCCTTGCGCGTCTCCAGCCGCTCGGTGAGGTCGGAGACCTCGGTCTCCAGCGCCACGATCTCGGAGAACCGGGAGGCGGCCATCTCGATCGTCGGCAGCAGATCCTTCTTCTGGAACGGCTTCACCAGGTACGCCATGGCTCCGGCCGCCCGCGCCCGCTCGACGAGATCGCGCTGGCTGAAGGCGGTGAGGATGACCACCGGCGCGATCCTGGCACCCGCGATCCGTTCAGCGGCGGCGATGCCGTCCATCACCGGCATCTTGACGTCGAGGATCACCAGATCGGGCTTGAGTTCGCCAGCGAGCCGCACGGCCGTCTCCCCGTCGGCAGCCTCGCCCACGACGTCGTAGCCCTCCTCCTGGAGCATCTCCGAGAGGTCGAGCCGGATGAGCGCCTCGTCCTCCGCGATCAGTACGCGGCGGGCTGGGGCCTCGGACACGCGGGCCTCCTCATCGTCCTCGCGCGGCGCGTGCCGCGATCTCTCTGCCGAGGTGGAAGCGTACCGGGCGGGCGGTCGCCGGGCGGCAGGCACCGGAATGACGAACCCCGCTAAGCTGTTGGACGTCCATCCGGCCGGGATGGAGGAATGGCAGACTCGGACGCCTCAAAAGCGTCTGCCCGAAAGGGCGTGCGGGTTCGAATCCCGCTCCCGGCACCGTCAGTTCGCTCGCCGAGTTTCGGATTCTTGGGGGTCGCGGCGGCCGCGGATGCCCAAGAATCCGAAACTCGGCGCTGGGGCTGTTGCGTTGTGGAGTTTCGAGGGTCGGCGGCCAGCCCGCACCCTCGAAACTCCACAACTCAACGTGGCGGCGGAACCGGGCGCAGCAGGCCTTCCTGCACCACCGTCGCCAGGTGACGACCGTCGCGCGAGAAGAACTTGCCCGTCGCCAGCCCGCGCGCTCCCGACGCCGACGGGCTCTCGCAGTCGTAGAGCACCCACTCGTCGGCGCGGAACGGGCGGTGGAACCACACCGCGTGGTCGAGGCTGGCGCCGGCGAACCCGCCCGGACCCCACACCGCTCCGTGCGTGGAGAGCACCGCGTCGAGCAGCGAGATGTCGCTCGCGTAGGTCAGCGCGCAGGCGTGCAGCATCGGATCGTCGGGCAGCTTGCCGTCGACGCGCATCCAGACGCGCTGGCGCGGCTCGGCGGGCCGGTCGCCCTGGGCCACCCAGCCCGGGCTGCCGACGTAGCGCAGGTCGATGGGGCGCGGGATCTTCGCGAAGACGCCCATGCGGTCGCCGAGTTCGGCGATCTGCTCGGCCATGGTGCCGAGCGACTCAGGGCCAGGCACGTCCGGCATGGCGCCCTGGTGGTCGAGCCCGTCGGCGGCCTCCTGGAACGAGGCCGACAGGAAGAAGATCGGCTTGCCCCGCTGGATGGCGACGACGCGGCGGGTGGTGAACGAGCGACCGTCGCGCACGGTCTCGACGCTGAACAGGATCGGGATCGACGGGTCGCCGGGCCGGATGAAGTACGAGTGCAGCGAGTGCACGAACCGGTCGGCGGGCACCGTGCGCCCCGCCGCCACCAGCGCCTGACCCGCGACCTGGCCGCCGAAGACCCGCTGCGGCGACAGCTCGGGGCTGACTCCGCGATACAGGTTGACCTCGATCTGCTCCAGGTCGAGCAGATCCACGAGGTGGTCGACGGCGGCCTGGCCGGAGAGGTAGCTAGTCACGTGAGGTGATGTTACTTGCGGGTAATCACGGGAGGTCGATGGCGGTGCCGATCTTGTGGACCCGGAGCGCGTTGGTGGAGCCCGGCGTGTTCGGCGGGCTACCAGCGACGATGACGACCTCGTCGCCCTGCTGCACTCGTCCGGCGTCGCGGAGAAGCGTGTCGACCTGACGCACCATGTCGTCGGTGTGCCTCACGGACGGCGACAGGAACGTCTCGACTCCCCACGACAGGGTGAGCTGGCTGCGCACGCTCGGCCGCGGCGTGAAGGCGATCAGCGGCAGCTGGCGTGTGGTGTCGCGACAGCCGCCGCACGGTGTCGCCGGTGAGCGTGAACGCGACCAGCGCCTTCGCGTCCAGCACCTCGCCGATCTGCTTGGCCGCCGCCGCGATGGCGCCACCCTTGGTGCGCGGCTCGTGGTGCAGCGGCGGCACCGACGGGTCGCCGTGCTCGACGTTGGTGATGATCTTCGCCATCGTGCGGACCGTGAGCACCGGGAACCGGCCGACGCTGGTCTCGCCGGAGAGCATCAGCGCGTCGGTGCCGTCGAGCACCGCGTTCGCCACGTCGGACGCCTCGGCACGGGTGGGCCGCGAGTTCTCGATCATCGAGTCGAGCATCTGGGTGGCGACGATGACCGGGCGGGCGTTCTCGCGGCAGAGCTGCACCGCGCGCTTCTGCACCAGCGGCACCGCCTCCAGCGGCAGCTCGACGCCGAGGTCACCACGGGCGACCATGATGCCGTCGAAGGCGACGACGATCGCCTCCAGGTGCTCGACCGCCTCCGGCTTCTCGATCTTCGCGATCACCGGCACTCGGACGCCGACCTCGTCCATGATCTGGTGCACGAGCTTGATGTCGTCGGGGGAACGCACGAACGACAGCGCCACCATGTCGACGCCGAGCCCGAGCGCGAACCGCAGGTCCTCCGCGTCCTTCTCGCTCAGCGCCGGCACGCTGATCTTCACGTTCGGCAGCGACAGGCCCTTGTGGTTGCTGACCGGGCCGCCCTCGATCGACGAGGCAGCGCACCTCCGGGCCGGTGACGCCGGTGACCTCCAGCGCGATCTTGCCGTCGTCGACCAGCAGCCGGTCGCCCACCGTGACCTCGTGCGAAAGCCGGTCGTACGTGGTGGAGACCCGGTCGTGGTCGCCCAGGACGTCCTCCGTGGTGATCGTGACGCTCTCGCCGGTGCGCCACTCCACCGGGCCGTCCGCGAACCGGCCGAGACGGATCTTCGGACCCTGCAGGTCGGCGAGGATGCCGACGGCGCGGCCGCTCGCGTTGGACGCCTCGCGGACGAGCGCGTACGCCTGGGCGTGATCCTCGTGGGTGCCGTGGCTGAAGTTGAGTCGAGCCACGTCCATGCCGGCGTCCACCAGACCGCGCATGCGCTCGGGGGTGGCGGTGGCAGGACCGATGGTGCACACGATCTTCGCGCGACGCGTCATGCTGCCAACCTAGCGCGCCCTGGTGAACCGATGCAGACCCGTCCCGGGAAGTTGGTCTACAACCAGCAGATGTCAACCACGTGACAGCGGGCGGACGCCGGGGCGAACCGGGGCGGGCAGCGACGACGCGCCGGTGAGGTAGGCGTCCACACCGGCCGCAGCGGAACGGCCCTCGGCGATCGCCCACACCACGAGCGACGCGCCGCGAACGGCATCACCGCAGGCAAACACGCTGTCGGCCGCGCGCCAGTCCGGCCCGCAGCGGATCCGGCCCGCGCTGTCGCGGGTCACGCCCAGATCGGTCGAGCAGCGGACCCGGCTCGGCGCCGTCGAACCCGATCGCGAGCAGCGCGAGGTCGCACGGGATCGTCCACGGTCCGCCTACCGGAGTGATCCGGCGCCCGCCCGCCTCTCGGGCGACGGTGACCTCGCGCAGCTCGACTGCCTCGATGCACCGTTCCCCGACGAAACGCTGCACGGCGACGGCGAACACCCGCTCGCCGCCCTCCTCGTGCGCCGGGTACGTACGGAGCAGCCACGGCCAGGTGGGCCACGGGCTGATCTCCTCGTCGCGCACGTCAGGCGGGCGCGGGTAGATGTCGAGCTGCGTGACGCTGGCGGCGCCCTGGCGGTGCGCGGTGCCGAGGCAGTCGGCCGCGGTGTCGCCGCCGCCGATGATCACCACATGCCTGCCGCGCGCGTCGATCGGGGTGCTGTCCTGAAGGCCGGCGACCACACGATTCGCCGGGACGAGATGGTCCATCGCGAGATGCACGCCGGGCAGGTGCCGGCCGGGCAGGTCGACGTCCCGCCCGACGGTGGCGCCGACCGCCAGCACCAGCGCGTCGTGCTCGTCGCGCAGCCCGGACGCCGGCAGGTCACGGCCGACGTCGACGCCGGTGACGAACCGGATCCCCTCCTTGTGGAGCTGGTCGACACGGCGGTCCAGGTGCCGCTTCTCCATCTTGAACTCGGGGATCCCGTACCGCAGCAGACCGCCGACCCGGTCGGCGCGCTCGTACACGGTGACGTCGTACCCGGCGCGCGCGAGCTGCTGAGCGGCCGCGAGCCCGGCCGGCCCTGATCCGACCACGCCGACCGACCGGCCGTTCTGCCGGACCGCCGGCTGGGCGGCGACCCAGCCCTCTGCCCAGGCGCGGTCGATGATCGCCACCTCGATCTGCTTGATCGTCACCGGCTCGGCCACGATCCCGAGCACGCACGCCGACTCGCACGGCGCCGGGCAGAGCCGCCCGGTGAACTCGGGGAAGTTGTTGGTGGCGTGCAGCCGCTCGATCGCGTCGCGCCACTGGCCGGTACGGACCAGGTCGTTCCACTCCGGGATCAGGTTGCCGAGCGGGCAGCCGGTGTCGCTGTGGCAGAACGGGATGCCGCAGTCCATGCAGCGGGTGGCCTGCCGGCGGACGGACACAGCGTCGAACGGCTCGTAGACCTCGCGCCAGTCGGTGATCCGGATGTCGACCGGGCGCCGGCGCGGATGCTCAGGCGGTTCGTTGAAGAAGCCCCAGGGATCAGGCACCGGCACCACCTCCCACGCCGGCACGCCCAATCCTACGGCGGCCAAACACCCAGGGAACTGGACGGCTTCGCCCGCCTGGCCGGACCGTGAACTGTCGGGGAAATGGCTGTATCGGGTGTCCGGTTAAGGGACCACTACCGGAACAGTCCGGTTCCTCCGGCCGTGAGCACGGTTGCGGTTGGATCGCGCCCTCAGAGGGCGCGATCCAACCGCAAGACGCGCGCTAGCGCGGGGCGAGCGGGCGTGCGGTCGGCGGGATCGGGGCCGGCAGCGACGAGTCACCGGTGAGGTGCGCGTCGACAGCGGCGGCGGCGGCACGGCCCTCGGCGATGGCCCACACGATCAGGGACTGGCCGCGACCGGCGTCGCCTGCGACGAACACGTCCGGCGCGGTGGTGTGCCAGCCGGCGTCCCGGACGATGTTGCCGCGACCGTCCACCTCGACGCCGAGGTCGGCCAGCAGCGGCCCCTGTTCGACGCCGGTGAAGCCCATCGCGAGGAACACGAGGTCGGCGCGGAGTTCGCGCTCGCTGTCCGGCACCCGCTCGAACTTGCCCGCGTTGAAGGACACCTCGTACAGCGACAGGCCGTGCACGTTGCCCTCACCGTCGCTCACGAACCGCTCGGTGGAGACGGCGAACACGCGCTCGCCGCCCTCCTCGTGGGCGGACGAGGTGCGGTGCAGCAGCGGCCACATCGGCCACGGCGTCGAGGAGTGCCGGGATTCCGGCGGTTGCGGCATGATCTCCAGCTGCGTGACGCTGGCGGCGCCCTGGCGGTGCGCGGTGCCGAGGCAGTCCGCGCCGGTGTCGCCGCCGCCGATGATCACGACATGCTTGCCCGCCGCGTCGATCGGCGACTCGTCGAAGTCACCGGCCTGCACGCGGTTCGCCGGCGTGAGGTAGTCCATGGCGGCGTGGATGCCGGCCAGCTCCCGGCCCGGGACGGGCAGGTCGCGCGGGACGGTGGCGCCCATCGCGAGCACCACCGCGTCGAAGGCGGAACGCAGCTCGGACACCGGCAGGTCGACGCCGACGTCGACGCCGGTGACGAAGGTGGTGCCCTCGGCGGACATCTGGGCGAGGCGCCGGTCGAGGTGGCGCTTCTCCATCTTGAACTCGGGGATCCCGTACCGCAGGAGCCCGCCGATGCGGTCGGCCCGCTCGTACACGGTGACCTCGTGGCCGGCGCGCGTGAGCTGCTGCGCCGCCGCCAGCCCGGCCGGGCCGGAGCCGATCACGGCCACCCGCTTGCCGGTGTGCCGCTCGGGCGGCTGCGGCTTGACCCAGCCCTCGGCGAAGGCGCGGTCGATGATCTCGACCTCGACCTGCTTGATCGTCACCGGGTCCGCGTTGATGCCGAGCACGCAGGCGGCCTCGCACGGCGCCGGGCAGAGCCGCCCGGTGAACTCCGGGAAGTTGTTCGTCGCGTGGAGCCGCTCGATGGCGGGGTGCCAGGCGTCGGTGCGCACCAGGTCGTTCCACTCGGGGATGAGGTTCCCGAGCGGGCAACCGTTGTGGCAGAACGGGATGCCGCAGTCCATGCAGCGGCCGGCCTGCTTGCGCAGCGTGCCCTTGTCGAAGTCCTCGTAGACCTCGCGCCAGTCGCTGATGCGGACGTCGACAGGTCGACGCGCGGGCAGCTCCCGGCCGTGCTTCAGGAAACCGGTCGGGTCAGGCACGTGCCGCCTCCATGATCGCCTCGTCCACCGACTTGCCGGACAGTTCCGCCAGCCGCGTCGCCTGGAGGACCCGCTTGTAGTCGCGCGGCATGATCTTGCTGAACGCCGCCGAACGCCGCGGCCAGTCCGCGAGCAGCGCCTCGGCCACCGGCGAACCGGTCTCGGCGAAGTGCCGCTGCACCAACGCGCCGCAGCTCTATCGAGTCCTCCGTGGACAGCGGCTCGACATCCACCATGTCGTGGTTGACGCGGGCCGGGTCGAGGTCGAGCAGGTACGCGACGCCGCCCGACATGCCGGCCGCGAAGTTGCGCCCGGTGGTGCCGAGCACGACGACCTGACCGCCGGTCATGTACTCGCAGCCGTGGTCGCCGACGCCCTCGACCACCGCGGTCGCGCCGGAGTTCCGCACGCAGAACCGCTCGCCGACGCGTCCGCGCAGGAACAGCTCACCGCCGGTCGCCCCGTACAGGATCGTGTTGCCCGCGATCACGTTCTCCTCGGCGGCGAACGGCGCGGACAGGTCGGGGCGGACGATCAACCGGCCGCCGGAGAGTCCCTTGCCGACGTAGTCGTTCGCGTCGCCGAAGAGCCGCAGGGTGACGCCGCGCGGCACGAACGCGCCGAACGACTGGCCCGCCGAACCGGTGAGCGTGACGTCGATCGTGTCGTCCGGCAGGCCCTTGCCGCCGAACCTCCGCGTGACCTCGGCGCCGAGCATCGTGCCGACGGTGCGGTTGACGTTGCGGACGCCGATGTCGAACGAGACCGATGTTCCGTCGTCCAGAGCGGCGGCCGAACGTGCGATCAGCTCGTTGTCGAGCGCCTTGTCGAGGCCGTGGTCCTGCTCCGCGATCCGGTGCAGCACGGCGCCCTCCGGCAGCTCCGGGACGGCCAGGATCGGCGAGAGGTCCAGCCCTGCGGCCTTCCAGTGGTCGACCGCGGCGCGGGTGTCGAGCAGCTCGGCGTGGCCGATCGCCTCGTCCAGCGAGCGGAACCCGAGCGAGGCCAGCAGCTCGCGCACCTCCTCGGCGAGGTACTCGAAGAACGTGACCACGAACTCCGGCTTGCCGTTGAACTTCGCGCGCAGCTCAGGGTTCTGGGTGGCGACGCCGACCGGGCACGTGTCGAGGTGGCAGACCCGCATCATGATGCAGCCCGACACCACCAGCGGTGCGGTGGCGAAGCCGTACTCCTCGGCGCCGAGCAGCGCGGCGATGAGCACGTCACGACCGGTCTTGAGCTGGCCGTCGACCTGCACGACGATCCGGTCGCGGAGCCCGTTGAGCAGCAGCGTCTGCTGAGTCTCGGCGAGGCCCAGCTCCCACGGCGAACCCGCGTGCTTGAGCGACGTGAGCGGCGAGGCGCCGGTACCCCCGTCGTGGCCGGAGATCAGCACGACGTCGGCGTGCGCCTTGGACACGCCCGCCGCGACCGTGCCGACGCCGACCTCGGCCACCAGCTTGACGTGGATCCGCGCCTGGTGGTTCGCGTTCTTCAGGTCGTGGATCAGCTGTGCCAGGTCTTCGATCGAGTAGATGTCGTGGTGCGGCGGCGGCGAGATGAGGCCGACGCCCGGCGTGGAGTGCCGGGTCTTCGCGATCCACGGGTACACCTTGTGACCAGGGAGCTGGCCGCCCTCGCCGGGCTTCGCGCCCTGCGCCATCTTGATCTGGATGTCGTCGGAGTTCACCAGGTACTCGCTGGTGACACCGAACCGTCCACTCGCGACCTGCTTGATCGAGCTGCGCCGCGACGGGTCGTAGAGGCGGTCCGGATCCTCGCCGCCCTCGCCGGTGTTCGACTTGCCACCGATCGAGTTCATGGCGATGGCCAGCGTCTCGTGCGCCTCGGCGGAGATCGACCCGTACGACATCGCGCCGGTGGAGAACCGCCTGACGATCTCCGACACGGGCTCGACCTCGTCGAGCGGGACGGGCGTGCGTTCGCCGGTCTTCAACGCGAACAGCCCTCGCAGGGTGGCGGACTGCGCCGACAGGTCGTCCACAGTGGACGTGTACTTCTTGAAGATCTCGTACTGGCGGCTGCGGGTGGCGTGCTGGAGCAGGAACACCGTCTCCGGGTTGAACAGGTGCAGCTCGCCCTCGCGGCGCCACTGGTACTCGCCGCCGATCTCCAGCTTGCGGTGCACGCGGTCGGTGGGGTTCTCCGGCCACGCCCGCTTGTGCCGGGCGGCCACCTCGGTGGCGATCACGTCGAGGCCGACGCCGCCGAGCTTGCTCGACGTGCCGGTGAAGTACCGGGCGATGAGGTCTTCGGAGAGACCGACGGCCTCGAAGACCTGCGCGCCCGTGTACGACGCCACGGTGGAGATGCCCATCTTCGACATCACCTTCAGGACGCCCTTGCCCGCGGCCTTCACGTAGTTGCGCACGGCCGTGCGGGGGTCGACACCTGGCAGCGCGCCCGTGTTGACCATGTCCTCGATGGACTCGAACGCCAGGTACGGGTTGACCGCACCGGCGCCGTAGCCGAGGAGCAGCGCCACGTGGTGCACTTCGCGGCAGTCGCCGGACTCGACGACCAGGCCCACCTGGGTACGGGTGCGTTCGCGGATCAGGTGCTGGTGCACGCACGCCGTGAGCAGCAGCGACGGGATCGGCGCCAGGTCGGCGGTGGAGTCGCGGTCGGACAGGACGATGATCCGGGCGCCGTCCTCGATGGCCTCGGAGATGTGGCGGCAGATCTCGATGAGCCGCGCCTTCATCCCGGCGGCGCCGTCGCGCACGCGGTACAGGCCGGACACGGTGACCGCCCGGAAGCCCGGCTTGTCGCCGTCGTCGTCGATGTGGACGATCTTCGCCAGCTCGTCGTTGTCGATCACCGGGAACGGGATCGTGATCTGGCGGCACGACGCGGGCGACGGATCCAGGAGGTTCTGCTCCGGCCCGATCGTGGCCCGGACGGAGGTGACGATCTCTTCCCGGATCGCGTCCAGCGGCGGGTTCGTGACCTGCGCGAACAGCTGGCTGAAGTAGTCGTAGAGCAGGCGCGGGCGCTTGCTCAGCACCGCGATGGGCGTGTCGGTGCCCATCGAGCCGATCGCCTCCAGGCCGGACCTGGCCATCGGCGTGATGAGGATGCGCAGCTCCTCCTCGGTGTAGCCGAAGGTCTGCTGGCGGCGCTGCACCGACTCGTGCCCGTACGTGACGTGCTCGCGGTCGGGCAGGTCGTCGAGGTGCATCTGGCCGGCGTGCAGCCAGTCCTCGTAGGGATGCTCGGCGGCGAGCTGTGACTTGATCTCGTTGTCGTCGATGATCCGCTGGGCCTCGGTGTCGACCAGGAACATCCGGCCCGGCTGGAGGCGGCCCTTGGCGACCACATCGGCAGGGTCGAGCTCCAGCACGCCGGACTCGCTGGCCAGCACCACCAGGTCGTCGCGGGTGCGCCACCAGCGCGCGGGGCGCAGACCGTTGCGGTCGAGGACCGCGCCGATCACCGTGCCGTCGGTGAAGCTGACGCACGCCGGCCCGTCCCACGGCTCCATGAGCGAGGCGTGGAACTGGTAGAACGCCCGGCGAGCCGGGTCCATCGAGTGGTTGTTCTCCCATGCCTCCGGGATCATCATCAGCACCGCGTGCGGCAGCGACCGCCCACCCAGGTGCAGCAGCTCCAGGACCTCGTCGAAACTGGCCGAGTCGCTGGCGGCCGGCGTGCAGATCGGGAAGATCCGGTCCAGCAGTTCGGTGCCGTGACCGCCCGGGATCAGGTCGCTGCGGAGCAGTGCCTCGCGGGCACGCATCCAGTTGCGGTTGCCCTTGACCGTGTTGATCTCGCCGTTGTGGGCGACGTACCGGTACGGGTGCGCCAGCGGCCACGACGGGAACGTGTTCGTGCTGAACCGGCTGTGTACGAGGGCGATGGCGCTGGCCATGCGCTCGTCGTCGAGCTCGGGGAAGAACCGCGGCAGCTGCTCGGTCGTGAGCATGCCCTTGTAGACGAGCGTGCGCGCCGACAGCGACGGGAAATACGTGGTGATGCCGCGCTCGTCGGTCTCGCGCTCGGCACGGCGGCGGACCACGAACGCGAGCCGCTCCAGTTCGAGACCCGCGCCGCCGCCGAGGAACAGCTGGGCCACGTGCGGTGCGACCGAGAGCGCGGTGGGGCCGATGTCGGCGCCCGCAGCGTCGGTGGGCACGTCGCGCCAGCCGAGGACGGTGGCGCCCTCCTCACCGGCGATGCGCTCGATGACCGTCTTGGCTCGGGCACGCTCGTCGGCGTCGGCCGGGAGGAATGCGTTGCCGACCGCGAACGCGCCCCGTTCCGGGAGGTCGAAGCCGGCGACCTCGCGCAGGAACGCGTCCGGGACCTGGATCAGGATTCCGGCACCGTCGCCGGAGTTCGCCTCGCTCCCGGCCGCACCACGGTGCTCCATGTTGCGCAGCGCCGTCAGCCCCTGCTGGACGATGCCGTGCGTGCGCCGGCCGCGGGCGTCCACCACGAAGGCGACGCCACAGGCGTCATGCTCGTTCGCGGGGTCGTAGAGGCCCTGGGCAGCGGGGACAGCAGAGAACGTCACGTGTCGGGCTCCTTCTCGACGTCGAAAGCCACGCAGGGCATTGCTGGAAAATGGCAGGGGACGACGTCGGCCCGCAGGTAATCCGAGGGTACACAACACCCCGGTCACGGATAGCGTACGCGACCGTGAAGAACGTCACCCGGATCACGCTCCTGACCAGTATCGAACGGTTCTACGACGAGATGCCGCGAGCCGCTGCGCGGGCCGAGGATTTCGGTGGCCTCACCCTGTTCGTCCGGGAGGGCCAGGGTTGGCCGTATTACTCCCGACCTGCGGCGACCGGCCCGACGCCCACGAGCGAGGATGTCGCCCAGGTCCGCGAGCGGCAGCGCGAGTTGGGCGTGCCCCAGGCGTTCGAGTGGGTGGACGAGGTGACGCCCCAGCTTGCTGACGTCGCTACGGCTGCGGGCCTCGGCGTGTCGCGGCACCCGCTGCTCGTGCTGTCCGACTTCGTGAACGTGCCGGTGCCTGCGGGCTGCTCGCTGCGGCTGGTGGACCCCGAGTCGGACACTCTCGCCGAGGACTACGCGATCGTCCGGGCGACCGGCCAGGTGGCGTTCGGCAGCCCCGGCACCGCCGCCGGCTCGGCCGGCCCGGCCGAACGTGACGCGATGCTGCGCACGCCGGCAGAGGGCGAGACCGCGGGCGAGCGCGAGGCTCTGCGCACGGGGCGGATCGTGCGTGTGATCCTCAACGACGCAGACGGGCCGGTGTGCGTCGGGTCGTACCAGCGTGCGGGCGACGTGGTCGAGATCGTCGGCGTCGGCACGCTGCCAACCGCGCGACGGCGCGGCCTGGGCGCCACCGTGACGGCCGCGTTGACCCAGCACGCACTGGATCAGGGCGCCGAGGTCGTCTTCATGTCCGCTGGGGACGACGACGTGGCGCGGATCTACCACCGGCTTGGCTACCGGCGCGTGGCCACCGCCTGCATCGCGGAACCGACCTGACCCTGGCGGCTCGCGGTCAGTTGGGGTCCAGCATCTGACTATGCGCCGCCAGGGCGCCAGCCGTCGGGGTCGACGTCGCCCGGGATCGCTGCTGCCGAGTCGTATGGCGTGCGCGTGAAGATGAACGTGCCGAGGTTGAGATGGCTCACGGTGCCATCCGGGCGGCGAACCACGCGCAGCGGCTCGTCGTCGTAGTAGCCGTCCAGCCCTGTCCACGTACCGTCCGCCTCGGGGCGGAACCGCGAGGCGCGGCTCCCACGCCCGAGCGGAGCCAGGTCGAGCCACCCGTCGGGCAGCAGGCGCATGGCGTACGGGCTCGGACCCCAGTACCAGGGGCCGGACAGCTCCAGCAATGCCGGGTCGACACCCGGCATCGGCTCCCACTCGTCCGGGATCCGCGGCTCGTGCTCGGCGACGATCCGTAACAGGTCGAGGCCGACGTCGCCGCTCAGTCCAGCGGTGGTGTTGGCCATGACGGCGATCGCGGTGCGCTCGGTCGGATCGGCCCAGGAGGACGCGAGGAAACCGGGCATGGATCCGCCGTGCCCGGCGAGGATCCGGCCGCGGTCGTGCCGCAGCTGGACTCCCAGCCCGTATCCGGACTGGGGGTCGGCGCCGTTCGCGGTGCTCGGCGTGCGCATCTCGCCGAGCGTGTCCGGGCTGAGCACGTCGCCCGTGTCGCCGCCGAGGAACGCCGACCAGCGGCCCAGGTCGGTAGCCGTGGACCACAGCTGACCGGCGGGCGCCATCGCCACGTGGTCGTGCGCCGGCTCGGGCAGCAGCACGTCGGCCCACGGGTGCACCGCGTAGCCCTGCGCATGCGGCTTCTCGGGCATCGGCGTGGTGCGGGTGAGGCCGAGCGGCTGCAGGATCTCGGCGCGCAGTGCGTCCAGCCAGCTCATGCCCCGTGCCCGCGCGACCAGCTCGCCGAGCGCACCGAACCCGAGGTTCGAGTAGTGGAAGTTCCAGCCGGGGCGGCGCTTCCGCGACGCGGGGTCCACAGCCGCCGCAAGGTCCTGCCACTCCAGCCCGGGGGTCCGCTCCCACCACTCGCCCGGTGACTCGGCGGGCAGGCCGCTGGTGTGGGCGAGCAGCTCGGCGACCGTGCGATCACCGATCGGGCTGTCGGGCACGTGCCGCTCCAGCGGATCGGTGAGGTCGAGCTTGCCCTCGTCGCGCAGGCGCATCACGAGCACGGCGACGAACGTCTTGGTGATCGAGCCGATGCGGTACTGCGTGTCGGCGGTGGGCGCCGCGCCGTCCACCCGGCCTCGCCCGCCGAACCAGACCAGCTCGCCGTCGCGCACGACCGCGCCGACCAGGGACGGCACCCGTGATCCGGCCTGCTCGGTGGCGACGCGGTGCAGCAGCGCACGCGCGGTGACGGGCAGCAGTTCCGCCATCAGGGTTCGCTCCTCAATCTTCGTGCGGTTGGATCGCGCCGCTGAGGGCTCGACCCAACCGCACGAACGCTCGTTAAAGCTTCTTCGGCTCCGCTGACGCGGCGTCGGCCTCGTCCGGTTGCGCGTCGGCCTCAGGCGTGTCGTCCTCAGGCGTGCGGTCCTCAGGCGTGCGGTCCTCAGGCGTGCGGTCCTCAGGCGTGCGGTCCTCAGGCGTGCGGTCCTCAGGCGCGCCGTCCGGGGAGGCCGGGTCGGTGGCCTCGTCGGCGGCTTCGTCGGCGGCCTCGTCGGACGGCTCGGGGAGGGTCTCGCCCTCCGGCACCACACGGACCGTGCCGTCCTTGCTGGTGACCAGCTGCTCCCTCGGCCCGCTGTGGGTGAGGAAGTACCAGAGGGCGCCGGCGAACACGATCAGGCAGGTCCAGATGTTGAGGCGCAGGCCGAGGATGTGGTTCGCCTCGTCGATCCGGAGCGCCTCGATCCAGAGCCGGCCCACCACGTACGCCATGACGTACAGCGCGAACACCCGTCCGCGACCCAGCTTGAACCTGCGCTCGGCCCAGATAACGAAGGCCGCGACGCCCAGGCACCAGAGCGTCTCGTAAAGGAAGGTGGGGTGGTACGTCAGCTCACCCGGGATCGTGCTCGGGCGGCCCGGCTCGATCTCCAGCGCCCACGGTAGGTCGGTGGGCTTGCCGAACAGCTCCTGGTTGAACCAGTTGCCGAACCGGCCGAGCGCCTGCGCGACCGCGAGGCCGGGCGCCACGACGTCGGCGACCACACGCAGCGGGAGCCCCAGCTGCCGGGTCGCGTACCAGGCGCCCACGGCACCGCCGGCGATCGCGCCCCAGATCCCGAGGCCGCCCTCCCAGATCTTCAGAGCGTCGATCGGGTTGCCGCCCTCGCCGAAGTAGCTCTGCGGGGAGGTGATCACGTGGTAGATCCGGGCACCGATGATGCCGGCCGGCACCGCGTAGACCGCGATGTCCATGATCGCGCCCTTGGGACCACCACGCGCCTGCATGCGGCGGTCGCTGATGAGAACTGCGGCGATCACGCCGGCGATGATGCAGAGTGCGTACGCCCGCAGCGGGAACGGGCCGATGTTCCAAACGGACTGGCTCGGGCTGGGAATCGAAGCGAGAGTCACGCGGACACGCTACCGGTATGGGTAACGGGTCTCGCCGCTGGACGGGCTGTGCCGATCGTGCTGTGCCGGCGGGGATGCCCACTCGCCGGTGCCGAATCGGACTGTCCGGGCATTGGTCCTCTAACCGGACGCGCGATGGAGCCATTTCCCCGACAGTTGGTGGGCCGAGAGCCGGCGCTGCTCGCGCGGGTTAGCGCCGCCGGACCCCGGCCGCGAGATCCGCCGTCAGGGCGCCAACGGCCTTCACACCGCTCGCGAGATCGGGAGCGTCCAGCAGGCACTTGACCAGTGCCGACCCGACGATGACGCCGTCGGCGTACCCGGCGACCTCGGCGGCCTGCGTCCCGTTGCTGACGCCGAGCCCGATGCCGATCGGGAGGTCGGTGGCCTCGCGCACCCGCCGCACCAGGGGCGGTGCCGCGTCGCTGGTGCTGCTGCGGACGCCGGTCACGCCCATCACGGACGTGGCGTAGATGAAGCCACGGCAGGCCGCCGCTGTCATGGCGATGCGGTCGTGCGTGGAACTCGGCGCGACCAGGAAGACCTTGTCCAGGTCGTGCTTGTCGGCGGCGGCGATCCACTCGGACGCCTCGTCCGGGATCAGGTCGGGCGTGATCAGCCCCGCGCCGCCCGCGTCGGCCAGGGACGCGGCGAACCGCTCGACTCCGTACCGCTCCACCGGGTTCCAGTACGTCATCACGAGCGCCGGAGTGCCCGTGGCCGCGACCGCCTCGACCGTGCGGAACACGTCGGCGATGCGGACCCCGCCCGCGAGCGCGCGCTCGGCGGCGGCCTGGATCGTCGGGCCGTCCATCAGCGGGTCGGAGTAGGGCAGGCCGACCTCGACGACGTCCACGCCGGCGTCGACCATCGCCTTGATCGCCTCGATCGCGCCGGGCACGTCCGGGAAACCGGCAGGCAGGTACCCGATCAGCGCCGCCCGGTTCTCGGACCTCGCGGAGACGAACGCCTTCGACGCGCTCACTTGCACACCTCGCTCGCGCTCGGTGGCCGTGACCACGGCGCGCTGTGCTCGCTCGTTCACACCTTCTCCTCGCCGCTGATCAGGCCGAACCAGCGGGCGGCCGTGTCGACGTCCTTGTCGCCCCGGCCGGAGAGGTTGACCAGCAGCACCGCACCCTCGCCGCGCTCGGCGACGACCTCGGGCGCGACCTTCAGCGTGCCGGCGAGCGCGTGGGCGCTCTCGATCGCGGGGATGATGCCCTCGGTGCGGCACAGCAGCGAGAACGCGTCCATCGCCTCGGTGTCGGTGATCGGGCGGTAGGTGGCGCGGCCCGTCTCGGCGAGCCACGAGTGTTGCGGTCCGACACCGGGATAGTCCAGGCCCGCGGAGATCGAGTGCGACTCGATGGTCTGGCCGTCCTCGTCCTGTAGCAGGAACGAGCGGGCGCCGTGCAGCACGCCGACCGCGCCGCCGGTGATGGACGCAGCGTGCCGACCCGTCTCGACGCCGTCGCCGCCGGCCTCGAAGCCGAACAGCTTGACGGTCTCGTCCGGGATGAAGGCGTTGAAGATGCCGAGCGCGTTGGAGCCGCCGCCGACGCACGCGGTGACCGCGTCCGGCAGTTCGCCGGTCAGCTCGGCGACCTGCTGCTTCGCCTCCTCGCCGATGCACGCCTGGAAGTCGCGGACGATCATCGGGAACGGGTGCGGGCCGGCGACCGAGCCGATCAGGTAGTGCGTGCGGTCGACAGTGGTCACCCAGTCACGCATGGCCTCGTTCATCGCATCCTTGAGCGTGCGCGAGCCGGACTTCACCGGGATGACCTCAGCGCCGAGGAGCCGCATCCGGGCGACGTTCAGGGCCTGCCGGCGCGTGTCCTCCTCGCCCATGTAGACGGTGCACTCCAGCCCCAGCAGCGCGGCGGCCGTGGCGGTGGCCACGCCGTGCTGGCCGGCGCCAGTCTCGGCGATCACCCGCGGCTTGCCCATCCGCTTGGTGAGCAGAGCCTGCGCGAGCACGTTGTTGATCTTGTGCGAGCCGGTGTGGTTGAGGTCCTCGCGCTTGAGCAGAACCCGCGCGCCGGACGCCGACTCCGCGAACCGGGGCGCCTCGGTCAGCAGGCTGGGACGGCCCGAGTACGTGCGGTTGAGCCGGTCCAGCTCGGCCGTGAACACCGGGTCGACGCGGGCCTTTCCGTACTCGGCGGTCAACTCGTCCAGCGCCGCGACGAGCGCCTCCGGGACGAAGCGTCCGCCGAACCGGCCGAAGTGACCGGCAGCGTCGGGCAATGCGGTCATCGCTGGGGCCGCGGCGTGGCCGGATGCGAACCGGCGGTGACCAGGTCGGCGACGGCCTGCCGAGGGCTGCGGTCGGTGACCAGCCCTTCCCCGACCAGCACCGCGTCGGCACCGGCGGCGGCGTACGAGATGAGGTCGTGCGGGCCGCGTACCCCGGACTCGGCGATCTTCAGGATCTGCGACGGCAGCCCGGGAGCGATCCGCTCGAAGATCGAACGGTCGACCTCCAGGGTGCGCAGGTTGCGGGCGTTGACGCCGATGACCTTGGCGCCGGCCTCCAGCGCGCGGTCGGCCTCGCCCTCGTCGTGCACCTCGACCAGCGCGGTCATGCCGAGCGACTCGATGCGCTCCAGCAGGCCGACGAGAACGTTCTGCTCCAGCGCCCCGACGATGAGCAGGCACAGGTCGGCACCGGCTGCGCGGGCCTCCAGAACCTGGTAGCTGCTGACGACGAAGTCCTTGCGGAGCACCGGCACGTCGACGGCCGCGCGCACCGCGACCAGGTCGTCGAGGGATCCACCGAAGCGGCGGTTCTCGGTGAGGACGCTGATGCAGCGGGCCCCGCCGTCGGCGTAGTCACGGGCGAGCGCGGCCGGGTCGGGAATGTCGGCGAGCGCGCCCTTCGACGGCGACGCCCGCTTCACCTCCGCGATGACGCCGACCCCGGGCGCGCGCAGCGCCGCGAGTGCGTCACGGGCCGGTGGCGCCGCTGCCGCCTGGTCCCTGACCTGCTCAAGGGGGATGCGGGCCTGCCGTTCCGCCAGGTCTGCCCGTACCCCGATCAAGATCTCATCAAGAACACTCACGTTGCGGTCCCATCCCCGGGTGCCATGCCGGAATGCTACCGAGGGTGCCAGCGCTGGCCGCGACCGGTCACCCGCGCTTCCCGACTTGTGAGGTTTCAAGGGTGCGCGAAGCGCTGAGACCCTCGAACTCCACAACTCAACGGGGGGACGGAAACCAGACCGTGAAGCGCGCACCACCCTCCGGCGCGCGACCGGCCGCCGCGTGCCCGCCGAGCCGCGTGGCGAGACCGTGGACGAGCGCCAGCCCGACGCCCGTGCCGACGCGCCGCACGCCGCGGTACCGCTCGTAGAGGACGCTCCGCTCGAACGCCACCGCGAGGTCGTCCGGAGTGAGTCCAGGGCCGCCGTCACAGACCTCCAGCACCCCCCAGCCCGGCGCGGTGCCGACGCGGAAGACGATCGGCGCACCGGCCGGGGTGACCCGCAGCGCGTTCTCCGCCAGCCCGTCGAGGATCTGGCGCGCACGGGTCGGATCGGTGCGCACGGGCACCGCCGCGTCCGGCAGCTCGACCTCGAACGCGACCCCGTGCGGTTCGCACCGGGCACGCCACACCTCCGCCGCCGTGCGCACCAGCTCTACGAGATCGGCGTCGGCCAGATCGATGCGGAAGTTCTGCGCGCCGAGCCTGGCCAGGTCGAGCAGGTCGCTGACGAGGCGGTCGAGCCGGTCGGCCTCGGCGAGCATCGTGCCGCCGACGCCGCGCACGTCGGCACCGGTCGTCACGCCGTCGGCGAGCGACTCGGCGAAGCCCTTGACCGCGGTCAGCGGGGTGCGCAGCTCGTGCGAGACGGACAGCAGGAACTCCCGCTGCCGGCCTTCGCTCACCTCCAGCGCCGCGGCGAGGGCATTGAGTGACGCCGCCACCTCGGCGACCTCCGCCGGGCCGTCCTCCGGTACCCGTACCTGCCGGGCGCCACCGGCCAGGGCGTGTGCGGCGACCGCCGTGCGCCGCAGGGGCCGGCTGAACCGCCCGGCGAGCCACCATGCGGCAACGGCCGCGACGGCGAGCCCGATGATCAGCGCCAGCACCGTGCGCCCGATCAGCTGGCGGCCGAGCGCGCGGCTGTCCTCCAGCCGCTGGACCAGGACGATCGAGCCTCCGTTCGCCAGCGGTCGGGCCTCCACCAGGTACGTCTCGCCGTCGACGATGCTCGTGGCGGAAACCCGGTCCCCCTCGCGCAGCGCGGTGGCGTGCTGCCTGCTGGCCTGGACCTGCGGGGTACGGGCGTCGCCCAGTTCGCCGTCCCGGTCGGTCGGGACGACCTCGATCCCCTGCCGTTCCAGCACGTCCCGCGTACGCCCGAACCGGCCCAGGCGCTGCCCGCCCTCGGAGATGACGTCGGCCTGCCGGGACAGGCTCTTCCGTGCCTCTGCCTCGGCCGCATCCCGGACCAGGCTGTAGGAGATCGTCCCCGCGATCAGCACCGCGACGGCGGCAACCGACGTGGTGAGCAGTGCGACCCGGCCGGCCATCGAGCGCGGCCCGAACGCCTGCCACTTCGGCGGCCGTGCCACCCCGGGAGGCCCGAGGTCGATGGTGTCCTTCACGGCTGCTCCGCCGCATATCCGACGCCCCGCACGGTACGGATCGGGCTGGCGTCACCGAGCTTGGCCCGTAGTTGCGCGACGTGGACGTCGACCGTGCGTGTCCCCGCCGCGGCGGCGTACCCCCACACCTCGCTCAGCAGCTGCTCGCGTTCGTACACCCGGCCCGGCCGGCGCATCAGGTGGGCCAGCAGGTCGAACTCCGTGCTCGTCAGCGTGATCTCGCGGCCGTCCGCCCAGGCGCGGCGCCGCGACGGGTCGAGCCGGACGTCGCCGACCATGAGCAACGCTGCCGGCGGTCCGGCCGTCCGACGCAGCACCGTCTTGACCCGCGCCACCAGCTCGCGCGGGCTGAACGGCTTGGTGACGTAGTCGTCTGCGCCGAGTTCGAGGCCCAGCACGCGGTCGACCTCGTCGTCGCGGGCGGTCACGAAGAGGACGGGTGTCCAGTCGCCGTCCGCCCGCAGCGCCCGGCACACCTCGGTGCCGTCCAGCTCGGGCAGGCCGATGTCGAGGATGATCGCGACCGGGCGCAGGCGGCGCGCGGCGGCCAGAGCGGACCGCCCGTCCGACTCGACGTGGACGCCGAACCCCTCGCGGGTCAGGTAGATGCGCTGTAGGTCGGCGATGGACTTCTCGTCTTCCGCGACCAGCACCAGCCCCTTGCTCGGCTCCGTCATATCCGGACGGTACGCCGCACGATCCCCCGCATTGTCAGCGCTGTGTTCGAGCAATGTTCGAGCGCACCGACATGTGGTCGCACTTTTCCGGGCCATAGGCCCGAAAAGCGCGACCACTTCCAGAGAGAAACGTTGACAGTGTCATATGACAGTGTCATTATCGTTCGCATGGAGAACTGGACGATCGAGGAGCTGGCCGAGCGCGTCGCGGACGCGCTCGCCGCCGGCTACCCCGGCCAGCCCAGCGCACGGGTGCGCGAGGTGCCCGACCGGCGCACGATCCGCTGGTACACCACCACCGGGCTCGTCGACAGGCCCGCTGCGATGCGCGGTCGCACCGCGCTCTACAACCGGCGCCACCTGCTGCAACTCGTCGCGATCAAGCGGCTGCAGGCACAGGGACGCTCGCTCGCGGACATCCAGGAGCACCTGCTCAACGCGGACGACCGCACGCTGGAAGACGTCGCCGCGCTACCGCCCACGACCGCCGGGAGCACTGGCGGCCGTACAGAGGCGCCGGCCCGGGCGCGGTTCTGGGCCGCGCCAGCCGCGCCAGCAGAGGCGGCCGAGGCGGTCCGGCTCGACGGACACGCTCCGCCGCCCGCTCGACCCGCGCCTCGACGCGACAGCACCACCGTCGTCCCGGCGATCCGGCTGGACGGAGTCACCCTGCTGCTCGACTCCGCGCACCGCACCCCCACCCCCGGCGAGCTGGCCGCGCTGCGCACGGCGGCCGCCCCGCTACTCGACCTGCTGCACCAGCTCGATCTCACGGAGGGAACCCGATGAGCACACCCGTACGCCTTCTGCCCGACGATGTCCGCCCGGCCGTGGACGACGACGCCGGCTTCGGCGCCCTCTCCACCACCCGCGGCAACCTGCCGCTCGACCAGCTCGACGTGCGCGCCCAGATCACCGCGCTCGCCGTGCGTACCGAGCTGACGCAGGGGTTCAGGAACCCGTTCGACGAGCCCCTGGAGGCGACCTACATCTTCCCGCTGCCGAGCCGCTCCGCCGTCACTGCGCTGCGAATGGAGGCCGACGGGCGGGTCGTCGAGGGTGAGCTGCAGGAACGGGCTGAGGCGCGCGCCACGTACGACCGTGCGATCGACGAGGGCAAGCGTGCCTCGATCGCCGAGGAGGAGCGACCCGGCGTCTTCACGATGCGGGTCGGCAACATCCTGCCCGGCGAGCGCGTCACGGTGCGGCTCACGATCGTCGGGACGCTGCCGTACGAGGACGGCGAGGCCGAGTTCCGCTTCCCGCTGGTCGTCGCGCCGCGCTACCACCCGGGTACCCCGCTGCCCGGCCCCGCCGTTGGTGACGGCACGGCGCAGGACACCGACTCGGTGCCGGACGCGTCCCGGATCAGCCCGCCCGTGCTGCTGCCCGGCTTCCCTAACCCGATCCGGCTGTCGGCGGAGGTGACGATCGACCCGGCCGGGCTCTCGCTCGCCGACGTGCGGTCCAGCCTGCACGCCACCACAGTGGACGGTGAGGGGCTGACCGTCCGCATGCAGCCGGGCGAGCGCGCCGACCGCGACTTCGTGCTACGGCTCCGGCTCGGCGCCGACGACGCGGCGAGCACGTCGGTCGCCGTACTCCCCGACTCCGAGGGTGACGAGGGGACGTTCGCGCTCACCGTCCTGCCGCCTGCCGCGTCGGCGCCGGCCCGGCCGCGTGACGTCGTGATCGTGCTCGACCGGTCCGGCAGCATGTCCGGCTGGAAGATGGTGGCGGGGCGGCGGGCGGCGGCGCGCATCGTCGACACGTTGACGTCGACCGACCGGTTCGCGGCGCTGACCTTCGACAACGTCGTCGAGCACCCGCCCGCGCTCGGCCCGGGGCTCGTCGAGGCCACCGACCGCAACCGGTTCCGCGCGGTCGAGCACCTCGCGCAGGTGGGTTCGCGTGGCGGCACCGAGATGGTGCAACCGCTGGTCCGGGCGGCGGAGTTGCTCACCGGAGACGACGATCGGGACCGTGTCCTCGTGCTCCTCACCGACGGCCAGGTCGGCAACGAGGACCAGCTCCTCAACACCCTCGCGCCGCGGCTGGCCGGTGTCCGCGTGCACACCGTGGGCATCGACACCGCCGTCAACGAGGGGTTCCTGCGCCGGCTCGCCGCGCTCGGCGGCGGGCGGTGCGAGCTGGTCGAGTCCGAGGACCGGCTGGACGAGGCCGCTCAGCACATCCACCACCGCATCGCCGCGCCGCTCGTCACCGGACTCACGGTGAACGGCGACGGGATCGACGCCGGATCGCTGGCTCCCGCCCGCCTCCCCGACCTGTTCGCCGGCGCTCCCGTGGTGATCACCGGCCGCTACCGGGGCGCGGCGCCCTCGCGGCTCACAGTCACCGAGTGGGTCGGGGCTGGCGCGCCGACGTCACGGCAACGACCACCGCGAATCCGAGCCTGCACGCGGTGTGGGCTCGCAGCCGCCTGCGCGACCTCGAAGACCGGTACGCGACCGTCGAAGCGGCACCGTGGGACCGCCAGGAGTCGCTGGCGACGCTGGAGCGCGAGATCGTCGCCATGTCGCGGCGGTTCGGCGTGCTCTGCCGGTTCACCGCGTTCGTCGCGGTCGACAGCCGGGTGGTCACCGAGGGCGGCTCGGTCCGGAAGGTGACTCAGCCCGTCGACTCGCCGCAGGGCTGGGACATGCTCGCCGCCGGATACGCGCCCCAGAGCGCGGCCGCGCCGGCGCCCCCTCCGATGCAGGCGATGCGGATGTCCCGCGCACCGGACGGGCGGCCTGGTAGGCGGTCGGTTCTCGGAGCCAGGAGGCCCGTCCTCTGCGGCACCGACGGGGGGTCCTGCGCCCGCACCGTTCGCCGTCTCACCGGCGCCCGCCGCGGAATCCGCGTTCCCCAGCTTGGACGAGAGCGTTGAGCGGGGCCGCCCCGCCTAAGCCGCCTGCGACGCCGCTGGTCACGTTCGCCACGGAGCAGCTCGCGCTGTTGCGGGCAGCCAGCGACTGGGCCGAGGCGCTACGCCAGTTCGGCGAGCGGCTCAGCACCTGGCTGGACACCGCGTCCGAGGACGAGGCGACGCTGCGTCCGCTGCGCGAACTGGCTCTTGAGCTGGCGAAGCCGGCGCCGGACGCGGCCGAGTTGGACCGTCGCTGGCACCACGCGATCGACGTCCTGAAGGCTCACGCGCGCCGACCGTTCTGGAAGCGCTGACGCGCAGGGTGTTCGCGGAAATCGCGCGGAACCGGCCGGCGCCGGCCGCGCGATTTCCGCGAACAGCGGAACACGGCCCGGCCGGTCAGGTGGTCGGGTCCTCGCCGCGGTCCAGCGCGTCCCACGCGTCGCTCGGCTCGGCGGCGGATCCGGGCGCCTCGTACTTCGCGCCCATCGCGGCCCAGCGCCGCCCACGCACGATCGCGAGCCCGCCCGCGACCACGGCGCAGACCCCGCCCAGCACCGACGCCGCCGGCCAGATCGCCGACACGTCCACCTGCTGGGGGCTCTCGCCGCTGGTCAGCCAGCCGGCGACGCCCCCGGCGACCATGATCGCCCCCGCCAGCGCCACCAGCGCAGCCACGATCAACCGCCCGAGCCGGCGGGTCGCCAGCAGCGCCACGCCGCCCGCCAGGCCGACGAACGCCATCGCCGCGGCCCACGGCACCACGTCCCGGCCGGACCGCGCCTCGTGCACGGCCGGCAGCGGAGCCGGGCGCGGCGTGTCGATCTCGACCCATGTACGGCTCGCCGCCAGCAACGCCAGCGCGCTGCCGGCCACCGCGAGCACGACGGCGACCGTCAGTTCCTTGCGTGCCGTCACCTGGCAGGCCGCAGCGTCTCGGCCGCGGCGATCGCGGCGAGCACGGCGGCGGCCTTGTTGCGGCTCTCCTGCTCCTCGGCGACCGGGTCCGAGTCGGCGACGATGCCGCCACCGGCCTGCACGAACGCCATACCGTCGCGCATGAGCGCGGTCCGGATCGCGATCGCCATGTCCAGGTCGCCGGCGAAGTCGAGGTACCCGACGGTGCCGCCGTAGAGGCCGCGCCGGGTCGGTTCGAGCGCGTCGATGATCTCCATCGCCCGCACCTTCGGCGCCCCGGACAGGGTGCCGGCGGGGAACGTGGCGGCGAGCACGTCGTACGCGGTGCGGCCCTCGGTCAGCTCGCCGACCACGGTCGAGACGATGTGCATGACGTGGCTGTACCGCTCGATCGCCATGAACTCGACCACGTCGACCGTGCCGGGCCTGCACACCCGGCCGAGGTCGTTGCGGCCCAGGTCGACGAGCATGACGTGCTCGCTGCGCTCCTTCGGGTCGGCGATGAGCTCGGCGGCGAGCCGCGCGTCCTCCTCGGGGGTCTCGCCGCGCCAGCGGGTGCCTGCGATCGGGTGCAGCATCGCGCGGTCGCCGGTGACCTTGACGTGTGCCTCGGGGCTGGATCCGACGATGTCGAAACCGTCGAACCGCAGCAGGTACATGTACGGGCTGGGGTTGGTGGTGCGCAGCACCCGATACACGTCGAGCGGGTCGGCGTCGGTCTCGGTCTCGAACCGCTGGCTGACGACGATCTGGAAGCACTCGCCGGCCCGGATCGCCTCCTTGGCGACCTCCACCGCCTTGCCGAACTCACCGGCCGGGGTGCGGCTGCTGAACTCGGCGGGACGGTCACGCCGCATCGTGGCCACGCTCGGTGGTGTGGGCCGCGACAGCGCAGTCGTCATCGACTCCAGCCGCCCGACGGCACGGTCATAGGCGCTCGCAACCTCGGTCGGCGACGAGCCCTCGGGCACCAGCGCGTTGGCGATGAGCAGCAGCGACCCGTCGCTGTGGTCGAGCACCGCGAGGTCGGTCGCGAGCATCATGCCCAGCTCGGGCAGGCGAAGGTCGTCGACGCCGTTCGACGGCAGCCGCTCGAACCGGCGCACCACGTCGTACGACAGGTACCCGACCATCCCGCCGGTGAGTGGCGGCAGTCCCTCCAGGTGCGGGGAGCGCAGGGCCGCCACCGTGTCGCGCAGCACCGTCATGGGGTCGCCGCCGGACGGCACCCCCGGCGGTGGTTCGCCGAGCCAGTGCGCCCGCCCGTCGCGTTCGGTGAGGGTGGCGACGCTGCGGACGCCGACGAACGAGTACCGCGACCAGCTCCGCCCGTGCTCGGCGGACTCCAGGAGGAACGTGCCCGGACCGCCGGCGAGCTTGCGGAACACGCCCACCGGCGTCTCGCCGTCGGCGAGCAGGCGGCGGCTGACCGGCACCACCCGGCGGGTGCGCGCGAGTTCGGCGAACTGGTCACGGTCTGGCTGGAAGGCACCGGTCGTCACCGCGCCATCCTCCTACAGGCCCGTGACCGTCAACTCACCAGCGTCGAAGCACGACCGGTCGCCGGTGTGGCAGGCGGCGCCGACCTGCTCGACCTTCACCAGCAGCGTGTCGCCGTCGCAGTCCAGCGCGACCGACTTCACGCGCTGCACGTGGCCGGACGTGTCGCCCTTCACCCAGTACTCCTGGCGGCTGCGCGACCAGTACGTGACGCGACCGCTCGTCAGCGTGCGATGCAGCGCCTCGTCGTCCATCCAGCCGACCATGAGCACCTCGCCCGTGTCGTACTGCTGCGCGACGGCGACGACGAGGCCCGCCGCGTCACGCTTGAGGCGGGCGGCGATAGCGGGATCGAGTGCGCTGTTCACGTCCCCATCCTGCCTTGTGCCACGCCGAGTTTCGGATTTTTGAGGGTTCGGCGGCCGCGCCGAACCCCAAAAATCCGAAACTCGACGGGGTGGCGCGGGCGAGACAGAATGGGTCATGGGCCTACTGAGATTTCTCGGCAACATCATCTGGCTGCTGATCGCCGGCCTGCCGCTGGCGCTCGGATACGCGCTGGCGGGCGTCATCGCGTGCGTGCTCATCATCACGATCCCGTTCGGCATCGCGTCGTTCCGGCTCGCGCTCTACACGCTCTGGCCATTCGGGCAGTCCATAGTCGACCGGCCCGAGGCGGGCGCCGCCTCCGTCATCGGGAACGTACTGTGGTTCCTGGTCGCCGGCTGGTGGCTGGCGCTCGCGCACATCTTTCTCGGGCTGATGTTCTTCATCACGATCATCGGGATCCCGTTCGGCGTCGCGTCGATGAAGATGGCCTACCTGGCGGTGTTCCCGCTGGGCAAGGAGATCGTCCCGGCCGACCAGGTGCGCTACGCCTACAGCTGGGCCAAGACCGTCCACTGACGCTCTAATCCGCCGCCTCGGTGTCGACTAGCGCGTGATCCTCCACCTCGTACCGGCGGATGTAGGACCCGACGAACGTCTGCACGACCGCGGTGAACGGGATCGCCAGCACCGCACCGACCGCACCGAGCACCGCCGCGCCGGCGATCACCGCTCCGAACGCCACCGCCGGGTGCAGGTCGAGCGTGCGCGCGGTGATCCGGGGCTGGAGCAGGTAGTTCTCGACCTGCTGGTAGATGACGATGAAGATCAGCAGGATCAACGCGTCGGTCGGGCTGGTGACCAGCGCCACCAGGAGGGGCAACCCGGCCCCGAGGTACGTCCCGACCGTCGGCACGAGCTGCGAGACCACGCCCATCCAGAGCGCGAGCGCCGCCGCGTAGGGCACGTCGAGGATGAAGAGCACCGCGAAGTGCGCCAGCCCGGACACGAGCCCGAGCAGCAGCCGCGAGTACAGGTACCCGCCGGTCTTGTCGATGGCGATCTCCCACGCGCGCAGCACGTCCCGCTGGCGGGCTGGCGTGAGCATCGAGCAGATCCCGCGCCGCACCTGCGGCCCATCCGCACACAGGTAGAACGCGAACAGCAGCACGGTGAGGAACTGGAAGAGAATGCCGATCGTCGCCGTGCCAAACCCGAGCGCGCCCTCGGCAAGCCGCTGCGAGTAGTTGCCGAGCGGCCCGTCCGGGGCAGTCAGCTGGTCACGGATCCGTGCCGTGGACAGGTTCGCGTCGAACGTGCGGTTGATCCAGTTCAGCAGGCCCTCGGCGATAGTCCGGCGCCTGCTCCGCGAGCGTCGCCACCTGGGAGACCACCAGCGAGCCGACCGCCACGACGAATACGCCGAGGACGCCCAGCACCACGAGCATCACGAAGCCCGTGGCCGCGCCCCGGCGCCAGCCCCGCGCGGCGAGCCAGTTCACCGCCGGCTCCAGCGCGAGCGCGAGGAACTGGGCGACCAGAAGCATGATCAGCAGGCCGCGAAGCCGTCCGAGTACCCACCAGCTCGACCAGGAACGCGCCGAAGATCACGACTGCGATGACCATGCGCCCGGATCAGCCAGCCTGGCATCCCGCTCACCACCGCTACCCGCACCTGGGCATGCGCCCCTGGCGCCGATTCGGGCTCTGCCGCCTGGCCCTTCGAAGGCTCTGCCGCCTCACCATTCGGGGGCTCTGCCCGCGTTCATCCGCTCCCCTGTCGTCCGCAACGCTCAGGGGTAGATCTTGCCTCCTTCGGCAAGCATTGAAACGAACTTCTCGATCCGACGCGCCTTCGTTTCCGGGCGCTTGGCTTCGGCGATCCGGTACAGGATCGCGTACCGGTTGCGGCCGTCGAGGGTGGCGAAGGCGTTCCGGGCGGCGGGATTGCGCTCCAAGGCTTCAGCGAGTTCGGGCGGTACCTGCGCGGTGCTCGGCGGGTCGTACGCCGCGTCCCAGCGCCCGTCCGCCTTGGCGCGCTCCACCTCGCGAAGCCCGGCGGGCTGCATCAGCCCGCGTTCGATGAGGTCGGTGGCCCTGCCGCAATTGATCTTCGACCACTTGCTGCGCGCGCTACGAGGCGTGTAGCGCTGGAGGTAGAAGTCGTCGTCGAGGCTCCTCGCCTGGCCGTCGATCCAGCCGTAGCACAGCGCCACCTCGACCGCCTCGGCGTAGCTGACCGACGCGACGCCGGACCCCTTCTTCGCGAGCCGGATCCACACTCCCGCGGCGCTGTCGTGCTGGTCCGCGAGCCAGTGCGCCCACTCCTCCTTGGACGCGAACGGCAGGATCGCGTCCGAGGCCTCCGCTCACTCACGGGCACACCTCGCTGCGCTCGCCGGCCGCGTTCGCGGCGCACTGTGCTCGATCGGTTCGCTCGCTCCGCTCACTCACGCAGACTCCCGCACCGGGTTCGGCTCGGCCTGCTCGGCGCGGTACGCGGTGATCTTGTAGTCGAGAAGGTCCAGGTCGGACTGCAGCTCGGCGATGCGAGCCGCCACCCGTGCCCGCTGCTCCTCCAGCAGCTTGATCCGCGCCGGGTTCGTCTCCGGACCCTGCCGCGCCAGCTCGGCGTAGCGGAGCATGTCGCGGACCCGCATCCCGGTGGCCCGCAGGCGGGTGAGCAGGATCAGCCAGCCCACGTCCTGCTCGGTGTACCGGCGGTGGCCGGCGGTGTCACGGTCGACCTCCCACACGAGTCCGATGCGCTCGTAGTACCGCAAGGTGTGGGCGGTGAGGCCGGTGCGCTCGGCCGTTTCCTGGATCGTGAGCCCCGTCGTCATGGAGACACCCTCTCCCTTCGAGTGCACTCTAAGTCAAGCCTTCTTCGTAGGTGGTTGCGCGCGGGGCAGGAATTCATCTACCGTTGATTTCAACGCACGATGAATAGTGGAGGAGCGATGACCGCGAACCACGCCCCACGCACCGAGATCTCCGGGCCCACCATCTCTGGCCGTCGACCAGCTCGTCGTGGAACGTGGCGGCCAGCCGCGTCCTGCACGGCATCTCGTTCGACGTCATCCAGGGCGCGGTCACCGGGCTGCTCGGGCCTAGCGGATGCGGCAAGACCACCCTGATGCGCTGCATCGTCGGGGTGCAGAAGGTGAAGTCCGGCACGGTCACGGTGCTCGGGCTGCCGGCCGGCACGCCGTCGCTGCGGCGCAGGGTCGGGTACTTCACGCAGAGCCCGTCCGTGTACGCCGACCTCACGGTGCGAGACAACGTCCGGTACTTCGCGGCGATCTACGGCGTCGGCAAGCGCGCCGCCGACCAGGCGCTCGTCGACGTCGGCCTAGCCGACCGGCCCGGACAGCTCGTCGGCTCCCTCTCCGGCGGCGAGCGCGCCCGGGTGTCGCTGGCATGCGCGCTGCTCGCGTCGCCGGAGGTCCTCATCCTCGACGAACCCACCGTCGGGCTCGACCCGGTGCTGCGGCGGGACCTGTGGAACCAGTTCCACGACCTGGCGCGCGGCGGCACCACGCTCATGGTGTCCAGCCACGTCATGGACGAAGCCAGCCGCTGCGACCGCCTGCTGCTCATGCGTGACGGCGAGATCATCGCCGACGACACGCCGTCCGACCTGCGCGCCAGCAGCGGCACCGACGACCTGGAGGAGGCGTTCCTCCGCCTGATCATGACCCGCGAGGCCCAGCGCACGGAGGTGGCCTGATGTCTGTCCGGATCACGCTCGCCACGGCGGGCCGGGTGCTCACCCAGCTCCGCCATGACCACCGCACGGTCGCGCTGTTGCTGTTCGTCCCCAGCCTGCTCATGGTGCTGCTGAGGTTCGTGTTCGACGACAGCCCGCTCGTGTTCGACCGCATCGGGCTGCCGCTGCTCGGCGTCTTCCCGTTCATCACGATGTTCCTGGTGACCAGCGTGACCATGCTGCGCGAACGCACCACCGGCACCCTCGAACGCCTGCTCAGCACGCCGATGGCCAAGCTCGACCTGCTGCTTCGGGTACGGGCTGGCGTTCGCCCTCACCGCCGCGCTGCAGGCCGCCATCGCCTGCGCCACGGCCTACTGGCTGCTCGACCTCGACACCGCCGGGCCGGCGTGGCTCGTCGTGCAGCGTCGCCGTGACCAACGCGATCCTCGGCATGGCGCTCGGCCTGTTCGTCAGCGCGTTCGCGCAGACCGAGTTCCAGGCCGTGCAGTTCATGCCCGCCGTGGTGCTTCCGCAGGTGCTGCTCTGCGGCCTGTTCACCCCACGCGAGCAGATGATCGGCTGGCTCCAGGCGATCAGCGACGTCATGCCGCTCTCGTACGTCGTCGAGGCGCTCAACGAGGTCGGCCGTACCGACGAGATCACCGAAACGCTCATCCGCGACTTCGGCATCATCGTCACCGTGGCGATCGTGATGCTCGTGCTCGCGGCGGCGACCCTGCGCCGGCGGAGCGCATAGGCGTGGGGCGTACGGGACGGCGGCCGGGCGAGTCGGGGACGCAGCAGGCCATCCTCGACGCCGCCCGGACCGCCTTCACCGAGACCGGGTACGACGGCGCCACCGTGCGCGGTATCGCCCGCGAGGCCGGCGTCGACCCCGCGCTCGTGCACCACTACTTCGGCACCAAGGAACACCTGTTCGTTTCGGCGATGCAGCTGCCGATCGACCCGGCCGTGATCATCCCGGCGCTGCTCGCCCCCGGGTTCGACGGTCTCGGGGAGCGCATCGTCCGGATGTTCCTCACCGTCTGGGACTCCCCCGAGGCCAGCCACCCATTCATCGGCCTGCTCCGCAGCGCCATGACGCACGAGAAGTCCGCCGCGATGATGCGCGAGTTCGTCACGTCGGCGATCTTCGGTCGCGTCACTGTGGCCCTCGACGTGGAACGGCCGCAGCTCCGCGCCAATCTGGTCGCGTCGCAACTCATCGGGATCGCGTTCACCCGCTACATCCTGCGTGTGGAACCGCTCGCGTCGACGCCGACCGACGAGCTCGTACCGATCGTCGCCCCCACCCTCCAGCGCTACCTCACCGGCGACCTGTAGGCGCCAGCCTGCGGCGCAACGAAACGGACTTGCGGTGGCCAATTCGGGGCTAGTCGCGCCTGGCCTATATCGGCACGCCGACTTGGCCCGACAAGTCCGTTTCCGGACGGGCTGGTCAGTCGGGTGGTTCCTGCGGGCGAGCTTGGCGTGCGGAGTCGGAACGGCCGGCGAGCGGCGGCGAGTCGGTGTCGAAGTCGGCGCCACCCGGGCCGACTTCGGGGGTGTGGGCGCCCTCGTCGGCGGGCTTGTCCTCGGACGTGCCCTCCGGAGCGGGCACATCGGGCCCGGTGCCGGGCGGGATGCCGCCGGCCGCGCGTTCGCCGCCGGCACGGTGCTTGCCCGCGTAGCCGGGCGGTGGGGGCGGCGGCCCACCCTCGCGCGCGGACTCGGGCATGGTCGGGGGCGGTTCGTCCGGCAGCGGGATCGTGGCCACGATGACCTCCTCAGTCACGAGTGGCCATACCCACTGGCCGCTACTGGATACCGGCGTCGGGCAGTGAGATGTCCGGCTTTTCGAGCTCTTCGACGTTCACGTCCTTGAACGTCACGACGCGCACGTTCTTGACGAAACGGGCCGGACGGTACATGTCCCAGACCCAAGCGTCCGACATCTCGACCTGGAAGTAGACCTCGCCGTCAGCGTTGCGTACCTGAAGGTCGACGGAGTTCGCGAGATAGAAACGCCGCTCCGTCTCGACGACGTAGGAGAACTGCCGGACGATGTCGCGATACTCCCGATAGAGCTGCAGCTCCATCTCCGTCTCGTACTTCTCCAGGTCCTCAGCGCTCATGAGCACACCTCGCTGCGCTCGGTGGCGCATTCGCGCACGCTGTACTCGCCGATTCGCTCGCGAAGCTCGCTCATGCCGTGTCCTCCACCCCGATATTGTCGCGCACCAGGCTAGGCACCAGTGCGTTCCCCCCTCCCGACGCGCCGGCCACGACGGCGGCCACGTTCGCGTACGACATCCGGTGCTCGGGGCACGGTCCGTGCCGGGACAGCGCAGCGGCGTGGTCCGGCGTGATGTAGCCCTTGTGCTGCGCGAAGTCGTACTGCGGGTACAGCTCGTGCATGTCCGTCATCATCCGGTCCCTGGTGACCTTGGCGATCACGGACGCGGCGGCGATGCAGGCGCTGACCCGGTCACCCTTCCACACGGCGAGGCCCGGCACGCCGAGACCGTCGACCCGGAACCCGTCGATGAGGACGTAGTCGGGACGCGGCGCGAGCCGGCCCAGCGCGCGGCGGAGCGCCTCCAGGTTGCTGCGGTGCAGGCCACGAGCGTCGACCTCGCTCGCGGGCACGACCACGACCGCGTACGACAGGGCGCGGGCCACGACCTGGTCGTAGACGCGTTCGCGAGCGGCGGGCGTGAGCAGCTTCGAGTCGGCCAGCTCCGGGACCTCGCCGCGTTTCCCCTCGGGCAGCACGACGGCGGCGGTGACGAGCGGTCCGGCGCAGGCACCGCGGCCGGCCTCGTCCGCGCCGCCGACCAGCGTGAACCCGCGCCGGTGCAGGGTGCGCTCCAGCGTGTACAGGCCGGCGTCCCTGCGGACCACGGCGCGCGGCGGGCGCAGCATCTCAGGCGTCCTCTCGGGCGAGCAGGCCGGCCAGGAGATCCGGGAGGCAGGCGGGGTAGATCCGTTCGGACGTGGACCGCAGCTCGGACAGGGACCACCAGCGGTGCCCGTCGACCGACCGCAGCTCGAGCGCGGTGAAGCCGCTGGTGTCGACGTCCCAGCTGTCGCACCGTGCCAGGTAGAACCCCTCGGACTGCCGGTACTGGCGGCCGTCGAGCGGGAACTCCACGATCTGCTCGTACACCGGGCCGGTGAGGTCGTCGGCGCCCAGTCGCAGGCCGGTCTCCTCGAACAGCTCACGGGCAGCGCCCACAACCGGATCCTCGTCGGGTTCGAGCCCGCCGCCGGGCGTGAACCACCAGCTTCCGCGGGCCCTGTCTGCCGGGTCGTACCCGTGGAGCAGCAGGACCCGATCCTGGGCGTCCAGCAGGAGGACGCGGGCCGCGGACCGCTCGTCGTAGTCGGTGGTCGTCATCCTGCCGCCAGCCTACGCGTCAGCTCCACACCGCGAACCCGCCGTCGAGATGCGCACCGTCGAGCAGCGCCGGCAGCAGCCCGGCGATGCCGTCGGGGAAGGTGCGGATGCCGGCCAGCTCGCCCGGCGGCACCCAGTCGAGGCCGAGGAACGCCCGCTTCTCGTCGTCGCTGGTGCGGATGTCGACGACCGGCGCGGGCGCGGCGAGCCTGGCCAGGTGCACGACGTGCCGCGACCAGCGCCGCTCGCCGAACCACAGGTAGGTGATCTCCTGCTCCCAGCGTCCGGGCAGCACCGCCGACGGCGGAACCAGCAGGCCGGTCTCCTCGGCCACCTCACGCAGCGCGGCGCTCATCGTGTCCTCGCCTGGCTCGGCGCCACCGCCCGGAACCTCCCACCACGCGCCGACCGACGGCACGACGGGGTCGTGGCAGTGCACGAGCAGCACCCGGTCGGCAGGGTCGAGGAGCAGCAAGCGGCCAGACAGCCTCCACGGCCGCGGCGGCGCGCCCGGTGGGGGCGCCGAACCGGGCCGGAGTGGAGTGACGTCGGCGGTGGTCAGATCAACCCTGCTGCGGATCCGGGACGTCCTCGAACGTGTCCGGCGGCGACAGCGCGCCGGCACGGTCGAGCGGCCAGAAGATCACGAACGCGCGCCCGACGATGCTGTCGAGCGGGATCGTCCCGCTGTCGAACTCGAGGTGCGCGCGTGAGTCGGCGGAGGCCGCGCGGTGGTCGCCCATGACGAACACGCGGCCCTTCGGCACCGTGACGTCGAACGGCACGTCGGCGGGCTTGTTGCCGTCGAAGACGTACGCCTTCTCGTCGAGCGCCTTGCCGTTGACCGTGATGCGCTCGTTCGCATCGCAGCAGATCACGTGGTCGCCGCCGACGGCGATGACGCGCTTGATGTAGTCGTCCTTGCCCGGCCCCGCGGCCCACGCCGGCGGCGGCTCGAACACGACCACCTCGCCGCGATTCGGATCACGCAGGTCGTAGACGACCTTGTTCACCAGCACACGGTCGTCGATCAGGAGCGTTCGCTCCATCGACTCTGAGGGGATGTAGAACGTCTGAACCAGGAAGGTGCGCACGACGACGGCCACCAGAACGGCGACCAGTATGAGAATCGGCAGCTCGACCCAGAACGAGCGCGTGGACTTCTTCCGGCTCTTCATATCCCCCATCACCGTTGCAGCGTACGGCCTGGCTGCCATCGCCCGCCGCCCGAGGCTCACTCTCGACGTCTCCGGCCGCGCAAGGCGATCGGCAGGAGCAGCGCCCCGACCAGGGGCAGCTCCGCCGGGCCCGGTCGCTGCCGGCCGGGTTCGGGTGGGGGTCCGAGCGCGCGCGCTGCGGGGACGGTGTCGAACGCGCCGGGCACCGGCAGGTCGTCCCACCGGGCGACGGGCCACACCTTGACGAACGCGCGGCCGATGACCTGGTCGATCGGGACCGTGCCCTTGAACTCGTCGCCGATGTACGCGCGGGAGTCCTGGGAGTTGCCACGGTGGTCGCCCATCACGAACAGCCGCCCCTGCGGCACCGTGATCGGGCCGAAGGCGCGCTGGTCGACGGGGTTGTTGTCGAAGACGTAGCCGCCCTCGTCCATGGCCTTGCCGTTGACGAGGACCCGGCCCTGCTGGTCGCAGCACTGCACCACGTCGCCGGGGACGCCGACGACGCGCTTGATGAAGTCCTTCTCGTCAGGGGTGCCGAGGCCGACCAGGCTGCCGACCGTGCGTCCAGCACTGGCGAGGAAGCCCTCGGGCGCCTGGAGCTCGGTCTCCGGCGCCCACGAGTCGGTGCCGCGGAACACGATGACCTCGCCGCGCTGCGGTTCGCGGAACTCGTACACGACCTTGTTGACGAGGACCCGGTCCTTGACCTTCAAGGTGTTCTCCATCGACCCGGACGGGATGAAGAACGCCTGGAGCAGGAACGTCTTGATCACGAGCGCCAGCGAGAACGCGATGATGACCAGCAGCGGCAGCTCCTGCCAGAGCGGCACCTGGCGGCGTCCACGGACGGCCGTGCGGCGGCCGGACGGGCGCGCCTCCTCCTCTTCGAGGTCGGCACGGTGCCGCCCGGAGCCTCGTCCGTACACCTGGCCAGGAGGGCGGGTGTCGTAGCGATCCTCCTCGGCCTCGTAGGCCGGGGCGGTGAGCGCGGACCGGAACACCGTGGTGGGACGGTCATCCTCGTACGGGTTGTAGTCGCGGCGGCGCGGCGGATCGTCATAGCGCTCGTAGTCGCCGTACTGGGTGGCGTACTCGTCGTCCCGGCCGAGCTGGTCGTACGCAGAGGACGCAGAGGACGCGGCGTCGTAGTCGTAGCTGTCTTCGTAGCCCCGATCGTCGGCGTAGTCGGACGCTGCGTAGTCGGTGTACTCCGGCTGGGCGTACTCAGGCTCCGTGTACCCGGGCGTCTCTGGCGCCGCGTACGCCGTCTGGCCGTAGCTTTGCGCCGTGTTGTATCCGGTGCTGTACGTATCGCCGTAGCCGCCGTCGCCGCTGCCGGACGAGAGTGCCCGGGTACCGGTGTTATCGGGCGGCAGGTAGCCGGTGGACGCTCCGGTGGTGCCGCCGTACGTCGTGGAGCCGTACGTTGTGGCGCCATAGGTCGTGCCGGTGTATCCGGCCGCGCCGTAGGTCGTGGCGCCGTAGGCCCCGTCGTCGCGGGTGCCGTCGTCGCGGCTGACGTCGCCCCCGGTGCCGGGCGGCAGGGCACGGTACGCGATCGGGCGACCATCGATGTCATAGTCGAGGGCACGGTGCGCGCCGGTGCTGTAGGTGCTGTCGTACTCGTCGGCGACGCGGGGAGCGACCTTGCGGTACGTCGTGGGCTGGGCCGGCTGCACGGGCGGGAGCCAGCCGCTGGTGTCCGCGGCGCCCTGGTACCGCTGGGTGGACGTGGAGTCGAAACTGGACGGCGGCTCGTAGGCCGGCGGCGGTGCCTGATAAGCCTGCGGCGGTACCTGGTACGCCTGCGGCGGTGCCTGATACGCCTGCGGGGCTTCGTAGCTCTGCTGTGCTTGGTAACCCTGGGCCTGGTAACCCTGTGCCTGGTTGCCCTGGGGCGGGTACACCTGCGGAGCCTGGTAGCCCTGTGGACCTTGATACGCCTGCGGCGACTGGTACGCCTGCGGCGAGGGCTCGTACGCCGACGGCGCCCCGTACGTCTGGGCCGTGTTGTACGTCCGGCCTTGGGCGTCCGTCGGCGCGTTGCTGTAGGCCTGCGTCTGACCGTAGGGCTGGACCTGACCGTAGGAGGTGCCCCGGTCGTACTCGACTCCGTCCCGGTAGTCGTCGGCGGGGTGACTCTCCGCCCGGCGCCGAGCCGCCCGCGTCTCGTATTCGCGGGGCGACTCCGACGACGCGCGGTACCACTCACCGTCCGGAGACTCGCGATCGCGCAGAGACGAGATGTAACTGGTGGTCTCGGGGTCGGGGTCGTCCTCGTAGACGTCGTCGCGATCGTAGGAATCGCGGTCGCGTGACTGGTTACTGGGGAGGGCCGCTCGCAGTGGCGGCCACTCCTCGCCGGTCTCCTCGGTCCGCCCCCAGGGCACGGCTCCGCGCGCGCGGAGCCTATCGGCGTCCCCGAGCGGATCGCGACTCCAGTCGCCGGCGGTACTCATCTCACAGACGAGCGTAGCCGGACAATGGCGAAGCGGTCTCCGATCGGGGCTCAGCCGGTCGGGACGTCCCGCTTCTCCTTGATCTTCGCGGCCTTTCCGCGCAGCTCACGGAGGTAGTAGAGCTTGGCGCGACGAACATCACCTCGGGTGACGACCTCGATCTTTTCGATGACCGGGGTGTGCACCGGGAACGTGCGCTCGACACCGACGCCGAAGCTGACCTTACGGACAGTGAAGGTCTCGCGGGCGCCGGCGCCCTGACGACGGATCACCACACCCTGGAAGACCTGGATACGGGAGCGGTTGCCCTCGACGACCCGGACGTGAACCTTGAGGGTGTCACCGGGGCGGAAGGCGGGGATGTCGGAACGCAGCGACTGCGCATCCAGAGCGTCCAGGGTGTTCATCGCGAGACTTCGCTTCCTCGTGATCGGCGCGCGAGTGATCAACGCACCAGGCGTGGGTGGGTGGACAATGTCGGCGACCAGGCAATGGCGCTGCCCGTGGCAACCCTCTTACTGTGCCATACCGTCGCGGGGAAGATGAAACCCGGCCTCGTCGAGGACTGCCAGGTCATGCTTGTCGAGCCGCTCCGGGTCGAGCGCGCGGAGCAGGTCCGGTCGCCGCTCGACGGTCCTACGGAGACCTTCGTCACGCCGCCAGCGGTCGATCGCGCCGTGATGCCCGGACAGCAGCACAGGCGGGACGGCGCGACCGCGCCAGGTCTCCGGACGGGTGTATGCCGGGCCTTCGAGGATCCCGTCGGAGAAGGAGTCTTCCTCCACCGAGCGGACGTTGCCGACGACCCCGGGCAGCAACCGGCTGATCGCCTCGGCCATGACCAGCACCGCCACCTCGCCGCCCGAGAGGACGTAGTCGCCGAGGCTCACCTCGTCGACCGTCATCCGTTCGCGGGCGTGCTCCACGACGCGGTAGTCGATGCCCTCGTAGCGTCCGCAGGCGAACGCCAGCCACGGCTCGGCCGCGAGTTCCTCGGCGAGCACCTGGGTGAACGGGCGGCCCGCGGGCGTCGGCACCACGAGACGCGGCGGCGGATCACCAGCGCAGATCTCGTCGAGCGCGCGGCCCCACGGCTCCGGCCGCATCACCATGCCGGGACCGCCGCCGTACGGGGTGTCGTCGACCGTGCGGTGGACGTCGTCGGTCCACTGGCGCAGGTCGTGGATGCCGACCGTGACGAGGCCGCGCTGCTGTGCCTTGCCGAGCAGCGACTCCCCGAGCGGCGCGAGGTAGCTCGGGAAGATCGTGATGACGTCGAGCTTCACAGCTCTAGCAACCCCTCGGGCGGGTTGATGACGACCGTACCGGCGGGAACGTCCACAGTGGGCACGAAGTCACGGAAGAACGGGATCAGCGCCTCACCGCCGGCGATGCGCTTCACGGCGAGCAACTCGCCGGCCGGGCCGTGGAGGATCTCGCTGACGGTGCCAACCTTCGTGCCGTCGGTGGTGACCACGGCCAATCCGACCAGCTCGTGGTCGTGGAACTCGTCCGGGTCGTTGAGGGGTTCGAGGTCGTCGGAATCTATGACGAGCTTGACTCCGCGCAGCCGCTCGACGGCGGTGCGGTCGGGGTAGCCGGCGAAGCCCAGCACGAGCTTGCCGGAGTGCCAGCGGGCCCGCTCGATTGTGAGTGGACCGGCGCCGGCCGGGTCGGTGACGAGCACCGACCCGACCGCGAACCGGGCGTCAGGGTCGTCCGTGCGGACGTCGACGAAGACGTCCCCGCGGATGCCGTGGGCACGGCCGACCCGCCCGACGACCAGCTGCACTGCGTACTCCCGCTCCTGGCCGCTCGGGCCTGTGGGTCTCCCTCTCAGTGCTGGTCGGTGTCGACCACGTCGACGCGCACGCTGCGCCCGCCGACACCGGCCATGACCTGGCGCAGCGCCTTCGCGGTGCGCCCGCCACGACCGATCACTTTGCCCAGGTCGTCCGGGTGGACCCGCACCTCCAGGATGCGACCCCGCCGGCCGTTCACCAGGTCGACGCGGACGTCGTCGGGGTTGTCGACGATTCCCTTGACGAGGTGTTCCAGGGCGGCTTCGAGCACGTCAGGACTCCGAAGGCTCGTCGGACTTCTCAGCCGGGGCCGCCTCGGCCTTCGGCTCGGCCTTCTTGGCGGCCTTCTTCTTCGGCGTGGTGGCGTCGGCGACCGGCTCGGAGCCGGCGGCCTTCGCGGCCTCCTCGAAGATGGCCTTCTTGTCGGCCCTCGGCGCGGCGACCTTCATCGGCTCGGGGGCCGGCTCGCCCTTGAACTTCTGCCAGTCGCCGGTGACCTTGAGGATGGCCAGGACCGGCTCGGTCGGCTGCGCGCCGACGCCAAGCCAGTACTGCGCCCGGCCGGAGTCGACCTCGATGAACGAGGGGTCCTCCTTGGGGTGGTACTTGCCGATCGTTTCGATGGAACGGCCGTCACGCTTGGTGCGCGCGTCGGCGACGACGATGCGGTAGTACGGCGCGCGCATCTTGCCGAGCCGCATCAGCTTGATCTTGGTGGCCACGGGTGTGGGTGCTCCTGAGTTTTGACGTGGGTGAACCGCGCCCTGCCACGTGGGGATTGTGGCGGTTGCCGTTCGGTGGACTCGACCAGCCACGGGTGAGAGGGGCCACGCGGCGGCCAGTTCAACGCAACATTCTGCCAGACGACCCCGACCTGCAACGAATCCGCCTCCGCGCGTCACCAGCGCGCCCGCCGCCACGGCGAACCGGACTTTCCGGGAAGCCGTGCCTACGTCGGGCACGCATGCCGGCATTTGTCCCGCAAGTCCGGTTCACCGAAGCGGACTGGCCAGCGCTCAGACTCCGATTCGGGCCCACGGCCCCCAGATCGCGAACGTCATGCCGGCCGACGCCTGGATGTTCACGAACAGCGTGCCGCCGTCCGCGCTGAACGTCGAGCCGGCGAACTCGTCGTTGGAACGGTCGGTTCCGGTGCCGCTGCGCAGCCGGTTCAGGGCGATGTCGAACAGGCGCCCGTCCTGGGTGAGTCCGCGCACGTAGTTGTCCTGGATGTTGTCCTCACAGATGACGAGCGTGCCGCGCTTGCTGGTCGTCACGTTGTCCGGGAAGTCGAGCGTGTCGCGGTCCGGCGACTCGAACACGAGCTCCAGCACGCGGCTGCGGACGTGGTACGCCCAGATCTGCCCGCTGCCGTTGCCGTACCCGCCGACGGTGTCGGGCCCGGTCTCGGCAGGCCCACCACCCTGGGTGGAGGTGAAGTACACGACGCCGTCGTCGTAGGCCGAGCCTTCGAGGCGCGAGAAGTGCGCCGCGCCCTGCGCACGACCCTGGTTGCCGACGTACTGCAGGGCGGTGTCGTTCGCCGTCGGCGCGGTCTGGCCAGGCGTGTACGGGAAGGTCGGCGCGGGATCGTCGATGTCGACCCACCGCACCCGGTACCGCGTGCCGGCGGGCTGGCTCGCCTCCAGGTGGGCGTTCGGCTGCCCGACGACCGCGAGCATCTGCAACCGTCCACCGTTGCGGAGCCGGTGGCACTTCAGCGGATGCACAGGCGGCAGGTACCGGTAGAAGCCGGACGGGAAGCCGAAGTTGTCCTCGGTGAGGTAGAGCGCGCCGCCGACGGGATCGAACGCCACGGACTCGTGCGCGAACCGCCCGGCAGACGTGATCGGCTGGCGATTGGACTGGCCGCTCGACGGCACCTCGAAGATGAACCCGTGCCGCTGCTGCAACGGGACGTTGGACACGCCCGTGAAGTCGGGACCGACGTCCGGCCCGTTGATCGTCTCCTCGCACGTGATCCAGCTGCCCCACGGCATCGGCCCGCCCGAACAGTTCATCTGGGTGCCGTTGAGGCTCGTGAACGACCGCACGACCTCGCCGCGCCGCGTGACCTCGACGGTCGTGGTGCCGCCGCGAGCAGCGCTGTCGTACGGGGTACCGGGGCCGAACGCGGTGCCCGGTCCGTTGACCTCGTGGTTGCGCACGAGGATCACGTTGCCGCGCTTGCCCTTGAACGCGGCCATGCCGTCGTGCCGCCCGGGCAGCAGCGTGCCGTCGTCCAAGGTCACGGGCGTCTCGGTGTCGTGGAACGACCGGTACTTGAAGCCCTCCGGGAGCCAGAGCCTGACCACCCCGTCGCGGAGGTCGGGGATCGGCCCAAGCGTCGGGGACGGTGGAGCGGCGTTCGCCGCCCGGGCCGCGAAGCCCTGGAACGGTCCGCCCAGGGCCGCGGCTCCCGCCGTGGCTGCTGCTGCCTGCAGGAACGTCCTTCGGTCGACCATTGCCGCCTCCCTCTGGCGGGGCGCCGGTGCCCCCTCGGCAGCCGAGATTACGACGGCCCGGACGCGGAGCACATGGTCCGTTAGTGCCGGGGTGCGTCCCAGTGGTCGGGAAGGTCCGGAATGGGCCAGGAAAGATCGGGGACGAAGCCGGTCCAGGTGTGGTCGAACGGCGCCAACCCGGCACGACCACGCGCGATCAGTTCCTCGCCGGTGGCCCGGATCTCCGGAACGTGCCGCGCCGACCAGTACCCGGGCAGGCCCGTCGCGGCGTCGAACTCGTCCTCGTCACGCCACTCGGCGGCGCGGCCGGGGGTGATCCACACGTCGAGGTGCTGGTCGGCGGTGTCGATGCCGCCCGGCCAGCGGACGTGCCGATCCTCCAGGTTGCCGTACCAGCCGAGGAAGTCGCGCGCCTCGTTCCAGAACAGCCAAACCGAGTACGGCGCGGACGGCGGCACGATCATCACGATGCCCGTTCCGCTCCACACGCCTGGGTACTGCCTGAACGGCTGCGTGAACCGCTCGTGCAGCGGGGCGTCGGCGATGCGGCCCCCGTCCGGCAGCGAGGACCTGATGAGCGGCGTCTGCGGGGCAAGCCACAGCACAGTGCCGTTGTCGTCGTCGGCGACGACCGTGACCGGCCGCACCTCCCGCGGTCGGCCGCCCCGGAAGTACCGCACGAGGATCTGGTCGCCGGGGGCCCAGTACGGCTGGACCGGTTCGGCGCTCAGTACGAACGTCCGACGATGGCGACCAGGTCGGGCTCGTCGCCGGCCTCGGGTACCGACCCGTCCGGGCGCAGCAGGCAGCGGACGCTCACCGACTGCTCGGCCAGCTTCGCCTCGCCGGCCTCCCCGAGCACCGACCACGGGACGCGGGCCCAACCGGTAGTCGCGGCCTCGGCGGCGTCGGCCAGCGTGTCGACGTCCACGGTGCGCGCCTGGCGGCTGGCGAGCGCCTCGTCGTGCAGCGCCTGCTGGTCCTCGACCAGCGCGGTGTCCACAGCCGCAACGACGGCGGCGAGTGGAGTAGACGCCTTCGTGCCGGGGATCCGGCGGGCCAGCGTGACGTTGCCCTCGGCCAGATCGCGCGGGCCGACCTCGATCCGCACCGGGATCCCCTTGAGCTCGGCATCGACGGCACGGCGCCCGAACGGCGTGTCGGTGCGGTCGTCGAGCGCGACCCGGACACCAGCACCGCGCAGCTCGTCGGCCAGCTTCTGCGCCGCCTCGCGCACGCCCTCGCCGTCCTTCACGACCAGCACCAGCGCCTGCACCGGCGCGAGCCGCGGCGGCACGCGCAGACCGTTGTCGTCGCCGTGACCCATGATCAGGCCGCCGACCATGCGTGTGGACGCGCCCCACGACGTCTGCCAGGCGTACTCGCGTCCGCCCTCGGCGGTGGTGAACTGCACGTCGAACGCCTTGGCGAAGTTCTGGCCCAGCTCGTGACTGGTGCCCAGCTGCAGCGCCTTGCCGTCGCCCATCATCCCCTCGCACGTGAGGGTGTTGATCGCGCCCGCGAACCGCTCGCGGGCGGTCTTGCGGCCCACAAGGACCGGCAGCGCGAGCGTGTTGACCATGAAGTCCTCGTATACCTCGTGCAGGATCCGGCGGGCATACAGGCGGGCATCGTCGCGGGTGGCGTGGCAGGTGTGGCCCTCCTGCCACAGGAACTCGGTGGTGCGGAGGAACACGCGCGGGCGCATCTCCCAGCGCACGACGTTCGCCCAGGCGTTCACGAGCATCGGCAGATCACGGTAGGACTGGACCCACTTGGAGAAGAACGCGTTGATGATCGTCTCCGAGGTGGGCCGGACCACGACCGGCTCCTCCAGCTCCTTGCCGCCCGCGTGCGTGACCACCGCCAGCTCGGGGCTGAAGCCCTCGACGTGCTCGGCCTCCTTGCGGAGGTAGGACTCGGGGATGAACAGCGGGAAGTAGGCGTTCTGCGCGCCGGCGGCCTTGATGCGGTCGTCGACCTCACGCTGCATCCGCTCCCACAGCGCGTACCCGGTCGGTCGGATCACCATCGTGCCGCGGACCGGCCCGTTGTCGGCCAGCTCGGCCTTGGAGATGACGTCCTGGTACCAGCGTGGGAAGTCCTCGGCCTGCGGCGTGAGAACGGGAGTCTTGGCCATGGACGCAGATGATAGGTGCTCGGGGCTCGCGCGGCCGACCCGGTTACCGCCGGGCCGGGTCACCAGACGACGCGGCCACGCAGGACGATGCGGGACGGCGCCTGAAGCACGCGAAGGTCCACGCGCGGATCGGTCTCGTACACGACGAGATCGGCGAGCCCGCCCTCGACCAGTCCGGGCAGTCCGAGCCACGCGCGGGCGCCCCACGAACCGGCGGCGAGCACGTCCAGGTTGGAGAGTCCGGCGCCGTGCAGGCGCAACATCTCCCACGCGGCGAGCCCGTGCCGCACGCCGCCGCCCGCGTCGGTGCCGACGTAGATCGGGACGCCGCTCTCGTACGCGGCGCGCACTACGTCCGGGAAGCGGGAGTGGAGCCGGCGCAGGTGGTCCGCGTAGGCCGGGTACTTCTGCTCCGCGCGAGCGGCGATCCCGATGAAGTTCTCGACGTTCGTCATCGTCGGGACGAGGGCGGTGCCACGCCTGGCCAACTCGTCCACCAGGTCGAGGCTCAGGCCGGTGCCGTGCTCGACCGAGTCGACGCCGGCCGCGATCAGACCGGGCAGCGCGGCCTCGCTGAACGTGTGCACGGCGACGCGGGCGCCGGCCTCGTGCGCGGCGGCCACCGCGGCTGTGAACGTCGCATCGTCGAAGGTGGGGCTGAGGTCGCCGGTGGACCGGTCGATCCAGTCGCCGACGAGCTTCACCCAGCCGCTTCCCGCCAGCGCCTGCTCGGCGGCGTGCGCGGCGAGTTCGTCGGCGGCGACCTCGATGCCGACGCCGGGCAGGTAGCGCCTGGGCGGCGCGAGGTGCCGCCCCGCACGGATGAGCCGCGGCATCTCCGAATCGTCGTCCAACTCGCGGTAGTCGATCGGCGACCCCGCGTCGCGGATCGTGAGGACACCGGCGTCACGGTCGATCAGGGCGAGGGCCTTCGCAGCCTCCACAGTGGCTACCGGGCCGGACGGGTCGATGCCCGGATGGCAGTGCGCGTCGACCAGCCCCGGCAGGACGAATCCCCTGTCGGTGACCGTCTCCGCGCCGGACAGCGGCTCGAACGTGAGCCGATCGCCGGTGATCCAGACATCACGCTCGACATCGTCGGGGAGCAGCACACCGCGCACATGCAGAGAACCCATCACAACAGCCGAGTCTCGTTCGGCCGTTACAGCACCGCAAGCCGCCGACCGGCCACAGTAGGCACGCCAATCTGACGCGTGGTCACCCCACGGTGACTACACGCATACCAGTCCGGCGCCTCAACCGCAGCCAGGTACCTGATCGATAAACGGTCGAGTTGCCGCCACGATCTCCCCAGAACCACGCCCCCGCACGAACCCCTAGGCCCTGGAAGGGTTCCCAGCCATGCGCAAGTACATGAAACGCGCCACGATCATCACCGCCGCAGCTCTGACGATCCTCGCCGCCTCCGGCGCAGCCGCCGCGTACTGGACCGCACCTGGAACTGGCACGGGAACCGGGACGACCGGCGAAGGCGGCACCATCACCGTCAACCAGACCAGCGTGCTGACGCCGATCGCACCGGGCGCACCGGCACAGGAACTGAAGGGCAACTTCACCGTGACCGGAGACGGCGCGGTACACATCAACGGCATCACGGCGACCATTGCGACCGACAAGCCGGGCTGCGACGCCTCCGACTTCCTGCTCTCCGCACCGTCCTCGGTGACCCAGGACATCCCGGTCGGCGCGAACGTCGGCGCGTGGAGCGGTGGCTCGATCCAGTTCAACAACAAGCCCAACGAGAACCAGGACGACTGCAAAGGCGCAGCCGTAACCATCCGCTACCTGACGAACTAGCGAGCGTGACGTGGGGGCGCTCGGGCGCCCCCACGCCGCCCTACCCGGGACGAACTGTCGGGGAAATGGCTGCATCGGGCGGCCGGTTTGAGGACCACTACCGGAACAGTCCGGTTTGTCCCGCGCGGCAGGCGCCCGGGCAAGGGACCAGCGGGGCTGGCCCGACACTGGCGCCCGGCTACTTCTCCGGCTTGCGGAGCTTGTTGAAGTCGATGTTGGGCATCGAGAAGCCGGACGGCAGTCCGCCCGGGGGCAGGGCGGGCGGCTGACCACCAGCACCGGCGGCCGGCGGCAGGCCGAACGGCGAGCGGGCGCCACCGCCGCCGCCGGAACGGCCCTTCTTGCCCTTGCGCTTGTTCTTCGACGAGCGGGTGGCGCTGCGCCGCGCACCGGGCAGGCCCATCTGGTTGCCCATCTGCTTCATCATCTTGCGGGCCTCGAAGAAGCGGTCGACCAGCTGGTTCACGTCGGTGACGGTGACGCCGGACCCGTTGGCGATGCGCAGCCGCCGGGACGCGTTGATGATCTTCGGGTCGGCGCGCTCCAGCGGCGTCATGCCACGGATGATCGCGGTGACGCGGTCGAGGTGCGAGTCGTCGATCTCGGCGATCTGGTCCTTCATCTGACCCATGCCGGGCAGCATGCCGAGCAGGTTGCCGATCGGGCCCATCTTGCGCACGGCGAGCATCTGCTCAAGGAAGTCCTCAAGGGTGAAGTCGCCGCCACCGAGCACCTTGGAGGTCATCCGCTCCTGCTGCTCGGCGTCGAACACCTCCTGCGCCTGCTCGATCAGCGTGAGGACGTCACCCATGCCGAGGATCCGCGAGGCCATCCGCTCGGGGTGGAAGACGTCGAAGTCGCTGAGCTTCTCGCCGGTGGAGGCGAACAGGATGGGCTGCCCGGTGACGTGCCGGACCGAGAGCGCGGCGCCACCGCGGGCGTCGCCATCGAGCTTGGTGAGGACGACACCGCTGAAGCCGACACCGTCGCGGAACGCCTCGGCCGTGGTGACGGCGTCCTGGCCGATCATGGCGTCGACGACGAACAGCGTCTCGTCGGGCGTGACCGCGTCGCGGATGGCCGCGGCCTGCGCCATCATCTCGGCGTCGACACCGAGCCGGCCGGCGGTGTCGACGATCACGATGTCGTGCACCTGGCGGCGGGCGTGCTCGATCGAGTCGCGGGAGACCTTCACCGGGTCGCCGACGCCGCTACCGGGCTCCGGCGCGTACACCTCGACCTCGGCCTGCTGGCCGACGATCTGGAGCTGCTGCACCGCGTTCGGGCGCTGCAGGTCGGCCGCGACCAGGAGTGGCGTGTGCCCCTGCTTGCGCAGCCAGAGTGCGAGCTTGCCGGCCAGCGTGGTCTTACCGGAGCCCTGGAGGCCGGCGAGCATGATCACGGTCGGCGCGGTCTTCGCGAACGTGAGCCGGCGCGTCTCGCCGCCGAGGATCGCGATGAGCTCCTCGTGGACGATCTTGATGACCTGCTGCGCCGGGTTCAGCGCCTTGTGCACCTCGGTCCCGCGGGACCGCTCCTTGACGTTCGTGATGAACGCCTTGACCACCGGCAGCGCGACGTCGGCCTCCAGCAGCGCGATCCGGATCTCGCGCGCCGTGGCATCGAGGTCGGCGTCGGTGAGCCGCCCCTTGGAACGGAGCGTGCTGAAGACGGTGGAGAGCCGGTCGGAGAGAGTGGCGAACACGGGCGGCGTCAGTCCTCACGGATCGTCGGGTGTCGTTCCAGCGTAGGTCAACCCGCTGCGGCGTTGAGCACCGCCCGCTCCACCTCGCTGCGGCGCACCACGTCCTGGTACGGGCCGACCAGGTAGAACGCGTCCACGGCGTCGGCCCCGAACGTGCTGACCCGGGCGGCCCGCACCGTCGCCTTCACCGACTCCAGCGCCGCCGCCACCCGGTAGAGCAGGCCACGGCGGTCAGCGGCGCGCAGTTCGAGCACGGTGGCGTCGGTGGCGACGTCGTGCAGCCACCGCACACGCGGCGCCGAGCCCGCCGCGCTCGGCTCCTCCCGCCGGGCCAGCTCCGCGCCGACCTGCAGCCCCCCGCGGACTGCCCGGCGCAGGTCAGCGGTGAGCAGCGCCGGGTCGGGCAGCGACCCGAACCTCGGCGCGGCCCGCAGCACGACAGCGCCCGCGCCGCCGTCGAGGTCGCCCGCATCGGCGGCGTACACGTCGAGCCTGTGCAGCGCGAGCACCCCCGCGGTGGCGCTGAGCAGCCCGTCGCTGGGCACCGCGACGACGGTCACCTCGTCGCCGACGATCCGTACCGAACACTCCTGACCGGGCTCCAGGCCGAGGTCGGTGAGGACCCGGACGGCGGGCGGCGCCCCCTCACCCAGCAGTGCGTGTACGCGCCGGACCAGCTCGGCGACGAGCCGCGCCTTCCAGGCACTCCACGCGGCCGGCCCGGTCGCGGCGGCGTCCGCCTCGGTGAGCGCGTGCAGCAGGTCGAGGATGTCGGGATCGTGGTCGACGGCGGCGGCGACCGCGGTCAGCGTCGCCGGATCGTCCAGGTCACGCCGGGTGGCGGTGTCGGGCAGCAACAGGTGCTGGCGCACGAGGCGGACGATGATCGCCCGGTCGGCGTCCGAGAGTCCCCACCGGCGGCATACCTTCTCGGCGATGTCGGCGCCCACGATCGAGTGGTCGCCAGGCAGGCCCTTGCCGATGTCGTGCAGGAGCGCACCGAGGAGCAGGAGGTCAGGACGGCCGACCCGGCGGGTGTGCGCGGCGGCCTCGGAGGCGGCCTCGACGAGGTGCCGGTCGACGGTGAACCGGTGGACGGCATTGCGCTGCGGGAGCGACCGCACGCGGCTCCACTCCGGCAGCCAGCGCTCCACCAGCCCGTGCCGGTCGCACGCCTCCCAGACCTCGATCGCGTCGGAGCCGGCGCCGAGCAGCGTGACCAGCGAGCGCAGCGCCCCCGCGGGCCACACGTCGGGCAGGACGGGCGAGTGAGTGCTGAGCCGGTCCAGCGTGGCCCGGCTGATCGGAAGCTTCGCCGAGGCCGCGGCGGCCGCGACCCGCAACGCGAGGCCCGGGTCGACCGTGACGTCGCGCGCGAGGACGACCTCGCCGTCCTGCTCGACGACACCGTCAGCGAGCGGACGCCGGGTCTGCGCCGGGCGGCGGCGCCGCAGCCGGCGGCGACCGGCGAGCCACCGCTCGACCTGGCGCCAGCCCGTGTCGGACGCGTGCGCGATCGTGCGGGCCGCGTCGGCGACCTTCCGCAGCAGGTCGTCGGCGTCGTCGCAGCCGAGGGTCTCCGCGACCGCGGCCTGCTCGTCCAGCAGCAGCCGATCCAGCCCCCGCGCGGCTGATCGGTGCAGAGCGTCGCGGACGTCGAGCAGCCACCAGTACGCCTCGCGTACCGCTCCCCGCGGCGGGTCGACGATCTGGGCGTACCCGATGGCGCGGAGCGTGACGGCGTCCCGCAAGCCGCCGCGCGCCTCCTTGAGGTCGGGTTCGAGCAGGAACGCCAGCTCGCCGTTGGCCTGCCAGCGCGCCTGGGTCAGCTCGCGCAGCTCGCCGAGCCAGCGCGCCGGGTTGCTGCGCCAGTTGTCGCGGATCCGCTGGCCGAGCGAGTCCGCGAGGCTCCGGTCACCGGCGACGCAGCGCGCGTCGAGCAGCCCGAGCGCGGCCTTGACGTCCTTGCGGGCCACCGCGACCGCCTCGTCGACGGTGCGGACAGCGTGGTCCAGTCCGACGCCCGCGTCCCATACCGGGTACCAGACGGCCTCCGCGATCTCCCGCACCCGCGGTTGTCCGTTGTGGAGAAGGACGAGGTCCAGGTCGCTGTGGGTGACCACCTCGCGGCGGCCGAGGCTCCCGACCGCGACGAGCGCGACGCCCGCGACCGGTGGCAGCAGCTCTGCCAGCCACCGGTCGTGGGCGTCACTCAGTTGTGCGCTAGATCGCATCGAGTCCGCGCTCGCCGGTACGGACCCGGATCACCTCGTCCACCTCGGTGACCCACACCTTGCCGTCACCGATCTTGCCGGTGCGTGCGGCCTCGACGAGCGTGTCGACGACCCGGTCCACGTCGACGCCGTCCACCAGCACCTCGACCCGCACCTTCGGGACGAAGTCGACGGTGTACTCGGCGCCGCGGTAGACCTCGGTGTGCCCCTTCTGCCGGCCGTACCCCTGGACCTCGCTGACGGTAAGGCCGTTGAGGCCCAACGTCGCCAGGGCGGACTTGACGTCCTCCAGCTTGAACGGCTTCACCACAGCAGTGACAAGCTTCACGGCTTCTCCTCCTCAACTCCGGCACCGACAAGGGGACGCGCGGCGGTCGACGATCCGCCGACGCCTCCGCCGGTGAGACCACCGAAGTCGTACGCCGACTCGGCGTGAGCTGTGGTGTCGATGCCGGCGACCTCGTCGTCGACGGCGATCCGGAATCCGATCGTCTTGTCGATGATCTTGCCGATGATCCACGTCAGCACGAACGAGTACAGCCCCACCGCGATGACCGCCACGGCCTGACGCCAGAGCTGGTCGACGCCGCCACCGTAGAGCAGCCCGGCCGCGCCGTCCGTCGGGTCGTCGCCGGTCAGGATGCCGGTGACGGTCGGGGTGGCGAGGAACCCGATGAGCAGCGCACCGGTGGCACCGCCGACCAGGTGGACGCCGACCACGTCGAGCGAGTCGTCGAAGCCGAGCCGGTACTTGAGGCTCACCGCCAGCGCGCACAGGGCACCGGCGATCAGGCCGACCGCGACCGCCCCGAGCGGGTTGACCGAGGCACACGCGGGGGTGATCGCGACCAGACCGGCGACCGCGCCGGACGCCGCACCCAGCGTGGTGGCGTGGCCGTAGCGCAGCTTCTCCACCAGCAGCCAGCCGAGCACCGCGGTGGCGGTGGCGACCTGCGTGTTGATGAACGCGACGCCGGCCTGCCCGTTCGCGGCGACCGCGGAGCCGGCGTTGAAGCCGAACCAGCCGAACCACAGGATGCCCGCGCCGATCAGCACCAGCGGCAGGTTGTGCGGCTTGAACCGCTCCTTCGGCCAGCCGTGCCGCTTGCCGAGGACCAGCGCCAGCGCCAGACCCGCCGCACCGGCGTTGACGTGGACCGCCGTACCACCGGCGAAGTCCAGCGCGAGGAGCTTGTCGGCGATCCAGCCGCCGTCCTTGAGCGAAGTGAGGTCACCGAAGTAGAAGACCCAGTGCGCCACCGGGAAGTAGACGAGGGTCGCCCACACGCCGGCGAACAGGATCCAGGCACCGAACTTGGCGCGGTCGGCGATCGCGCCCGAGATCAGCGCGACGGTGATCATCGCGAACATGAGCTGGAACGAGGAGAAGACGGTGTGCGGGATCGTGCCCGCCTGTAGGGCCGCCCCCATGATCGTGTCCTTCATGCCCACGTGATCGAGGTTGCCCACGAGGCCGCCGAACGCGTCCGGGCCGAACGCCAGACTGTAGCCGTAGAGCACCCACAAGACGGTGACCACGCCGATCGCGCCGAAGCTCATCATGAGCATGTTCAGCACGCTCTTCGCCCTGGTCATACCGCCGTAGAAGAACGCCAGGCCGGGCGTCATGAACAGCACAAGCGCTGCGCTCGCGAGCAGCCATGCGGTGTCGCCGGTGTCCATGTTCAGTCCCTCCTTCCACTGTGCCGATGTTGCGAGCAGCGTGGCGTCGGCCTGTTTCAACGAACGTTCCGCGCCGTTTCGCGGATGTGACGGCATGTTTCGGAACGGTGAACTTTCTGCCGTGGCACAGGGCCGTTTCCGGCGCTCCGTAGCATGCCGGGCATGCGACTGCGCCTCCCGAGACCCCGGGCCGACCGACCCGTCGTCGTCTGCGGAGGCGACTCGCTCGCGCTCCGGCTGGTCGAGGAGCTGCTCAGGATGGAGGAGCCGGTCACGGTCGTCGTCGACGACGCGGACACGCCGCACGCCCGGCGGATGGCGAAGCTCGGCGCCCGCGTGGTCACCGGCCCGTGCGGCGAGGTTCGCACGTTGCAGGCGGCGGGTGTCGCGTCCGCCCGCGCGCTGGCGCTGGTGGCCGACGACGATGTCGGCAACATCCAGGTCGCGCTCGCCGCGCAGGAGCTGAACCCGCGGCTACGGCTGGTAGTCCGGATGTTCAACCTGCGGCTCGGCAACCGGATCGACGACCTGTTCGACGACTGCACAGTGCTGTCGGCGTCCACGATCGCGGCGCCGTTCTTCGTGGACGCAGCCCTCGGCGACCGCAGCGGCCGGCTGATCCGCATCGGCGGGCGCCCGCTGCTGGCCGGTCCGCCCGCCGCCGTGGACGATGTCCTCGCCGCGCTCGCCGCCACCGGTGCCGGCGGAGCGCCGTCGCTGCTCCCGGCCGGCCAGGACGGCGCGACGCTCGTGATCGGGTCGCCGCGCGTGCGGCCTGAGGACGACAGGGAGACCCCGGCGGTCGGCACGGAGGCGATTCCGCTGGTCAGGCGGCGCCGCAGAACGGGCAAGGTGGCGATGATGATCGCCATCGCGCGCACCCTGATCAGCCAGCGGCTGCAACTGCTGACCGTGCTGCTCGCCGGGCTCGTGTCGATCTCCACCGTGGTGTTCCATGCGGCGGTGCCGAAGCTCGGCTGGGTCGATGCGTTCTACTTCACCGTCACGACGTTCACGTCCACCGGCAACGGCGACCTCGCCGAACTCGGGGCGTCGGCACCGGTGAAGGTGTTCGGCGCGTTCCTGATGCTGCTCGGCGTGCTGACGATCGCCGTGCTCACAGCCGTCATCGTCGACGACCTGATCGGCGCCCGGATCGCGGACGGTCTCGGCGTGCCGGTCGGGCAGCCGGCCGACCACGTCGTCGTGTGCGGGCTGGGCACCGTCGGGCTGCGCGTCGCCGAGCAGCTGCACGCGTCGGGCGTCGACGTCGTCGGGATCGAGCACGAACCGGATCCGGCGACGTACGCGACGATGCGCCGGCTCGGCTTCCCGGTGATCCGGGGCGACGCCAGCGAGGAGGCCACGCTGCTCGCCGCCGGTGTGCTGAACGCGCGGTGCCTGGTCGCGGTGACCGACGACGACGTCGCCAACCTGGAGGCCGGCCTCGCGAGCCGGGCGCTCCGCGACGACCTGCGCGTCGTCCTGCGCCTCTTCGACTCGGGCCTCGCCGAGCGGGTCGGCAAGCGGCTCGACCTGACGATCTCGCGCAGCGTGTCGTTCATCGCGGCGCCCGTGTTCGCGGCGGCGATGATGGGTCGCGAGGTGGTGGCCGTCGTGCCGGTGGGACGCCGGGTGCTACTGGTTGCCGACGTGCCGGTCAGCGCGGCCAGCGCCGCGAACGGGCGGCAGGTGGAGGACGTCGACGAGCCGGGTGAGATCCGGGTGCTCGGCCGGGTGCGCGACGGCTCCACCACCTGGCAGCCGGGACACGACACCGTGCTCGCCGCCGACGACCGGCTGATCGTGGCCGCGTCACGCGCGGGCCTCGCCAGGGCGCTGCGCCTGACCGGAGCGGTGGCGTAACCGGACCCACCTCGACATGGGAGCGGCCCGGCCGGCCTCGCGACCGGCCGGGCCGTGGATCACCAGCGCTTGTCGAAGATGGTCTTAACCGGGCTGCAGATCTCGAATGTCGTGGCGTTGTCCACGCACTCCTGCGCGGTGACCCGGTTGAGATCACCGTTGATGAAGAACGACCGCTTGTTCGGAGCGCCACCCTCCGCCTCGTACTCGAAGTACACCGAGGCCGACGCACCGTTGTAGTCGGCGACACCCTTGACGTACGCGCGCTTCGAGTCCGCGGCCGTGTCCTCGATGACGCCCCGCACCTCGGCCCAGCCCGGACGGACGTCGGGACGCTTCTTCCACGTGCCCGTCGTCTTGGCGCCACGCACGCCGTCCTGAAGCGTCCAGCTCCCGCTGCTGGCCGCCTCGGCCGGCGAGGAGATGAGGAACGCGGCACCTGCCGCGAGCGTCACGATCGCTGCCTTGCGAATCACTACGTGTTCCTTCCTGTGGAACTCTCTCTTACGTGAAGCACGCTACGGAGGGCGACCATGTGCGCGGCATGTGCAGAAATGGAGCCTGCAATTGTCCAGCTGAGCCTGCTGACCTGCGGTGAAGCGTCAGGCAGTGCCGGCTACCGGCAGTAACCGGCAGGCGTGCGGCAGCAGCGCGATCCGAGACCGGGCCGTTATCTCTTCGTGATCTTCGAGGCCGCCACGGCGGGCGCGCGTCCTCACAATGGTGCGTACCGGGAGAGCTCGACGGGGGCTCTGGAGCACCGGGCACGGGGAGGTCGACATGGCCACGACACAGGATCTGAGCCCGTACGAGGTGGCATACCTCGCGGGAGGCCGGCAGCGCGCGGTGTTCGCCGCGCTCACGTCGTTGCGGGTGTCGGGCGCGATAGGCGTCCACAACGGCGAGGAGCTGATCCGCGCCGGTCATCTGCCGGGCGGCACCACCGCGCTGGAGAGGGCCGCCTACGACGCCGTGACGCAGCGGCGGCAGTCCCGGGTGTACACGCTCGTCCGCGACCGCGACGTGCGGCGTGCCGTCGCCGGCCTCGCGTCCAGGCTGAAGAAGGCAGGGCTGCCGACTCGCGGACCGCTCGACACCGCGCTCGGGTGGTTCGGGGCGCGGGATCGGGCGAGCGCGGTCGTCGCCGAGGTCAGGATCCGTAACCAGCACCTGGCACCCGAGTCGAAGCCGTCGTGGGAGACGTACGGTCCGGCGGGCGCGGCACTTGCTGTGGCGCTGCACGGCGCCGACGCGATCTGGGCGGCAGATCCCGCGTTCGCCGCCGCGCTGCGAGCGTCGCGGGAAACGATGGCGCCGGTACCGCCGCGGCCGAGCCCGCGGAGGTCCAGGTCGAAATCAAGCGGGATCACTGGTTCTACGGCGGCGGCGCGTCCTACGGAAGCGGCGGTTCGAGCTGCGGCGAGCGGCGGTTCGAGCTGCGGCGGTGGTTCGAGCTGTGGCGGTGGTTCGGGCTGTGGGGGTGGTGGATCATGACAGCAAAGGGGGTACACGCGATGGGTGGCGAAACCTGGGGGATCAGCGGGCCGACGTTCATGCTGGTGTTCGGGGTATTGGCGCTGTTGGCGATCGTCCTGACGGTGCTGCTGCGGCGGCGCCTGTTCCTCGGCGAGGAGAGCCCCGGTACCGAGACGAACCTGCACCCGTACGAGGTCGCCTACCTGACCGGCGGCCCGGCGCTCGCCGTCACGTCCGCGCTCGGCGCCCTGCGCAGCGCCGGCAGCGTGGCCACGGCGGGCAGTCACGTCCTCGCCGTGTCCGGGCCGCTCGCCGCCGGGACGACACCGCTGGACCGTGCCATCCATAACGCGATCGCCAACTCCCGCGCCACCTCGGTGCGCCGCCTGCCCGCCGACTTCGAGGTCGCAGCGGCCCTGCAGGAACTGGCCGGGCGGCTCTCGGCGGCGAAGCTGCTGCTCAGCCGCGAAGCGCGCCAGTTGCTGAGGTGGGCAACGCTGCCGGTGGTGGCGGTGTTCGCGATCGGCGGGCTGCGCTGGTGGTCCGGCATCGTCAACGACAAGCCGATCGAGCTGCTGACGGTCGCGCTCGTGGTGCTCGGGATCGTCGAGATCGTGCTGCTCCGCCGGACCGCGCTGCGTACACGCGCCGGCGACCGTGCCCTCGAAGCACTGCGCATGCGGTACCGCTACCTCGCTCCCGAGTCGAACCCGGCGTGGAGCCACTACGGCCCGCTGGAGGCCACGATGGCGGTCGGCCTGTTCGGCGGGGTGGTGCTCTGGTCTTCCGACCCGGCCTTTGCCTCCGACGCCGGCCTCGACCAGCAGCGCATCCAGGAGGACGCCTCGGGCTGGACCTCGTCCGGCGGATCCTCGTCCAGCAGCGGGTCCAGCTGTTCGAGCGGCTCCAGTTGCGGCGGCGGGTCCAGCTGCGGCGGAGGCGGGTGCGGAGGCGGCGGCGGGTGCGGCGGATGAGCGTCACCGGGGTCGGGATCGGCTGGCGCCCGGAGATCGCCGGCTTCGTCGCCGACCGTCCGGACCTGCGGTTCTGCGAGGTGATCGCCGAGTCGGTGCCGCTGGGCGGACCGGTGCCGTGGGCGCTCGCCGAGCTGATCGAGCGCGGCGTCTCGGTGATCCCGCACGGGGTGCGGCTCTCGCTCGGCGGCGCTGAGCCGGTCGATCCCCACCGGATCGAGCACTTCGCGGGCGCCGCCGCGGTGCTCGGCGCTCCGCTGGCCAGCGAGCACGTGGCGTTCGTCCGGGCGGGCGGCGTCGAGGCGGGGCATCTGCTGCCGGTGCCGCGCAGCCGCGAGTCGCTGGCGGCACTGGTACGGAACGTGAAGCTGACCCAGGCCGAACTCGACGTGCCACTCGCGCTGGAGCCGATCGCCACGCTGTTCGACTGGCCGGACGACGAGTTCACCGAGGCCGACTTCCTCACCGAGCTGCTCGACGCCACCGGCGCGCTGCTGCTGCTCGACATCGCCAATGTGTACGCCAACGCGCGCAACCGCGGCGAGGACCCGACCGATCTGCTCGACCGCCTGCCGCTGGAGCGCATCGCGTACGTGCACGTCGCGGGCGGATCCGAGCGGGACGGGCTCTACCACGACACCCACACCGACCCGGTGCCCGGCGAGGTGCTGGAGCTGGTCACGGCGCTGTGCGAGCGGCGGCAGCCGCCCGGGCTGATGCTGGAGCGCGACGGCGCCTACCCGCCGGCGGCTGAGCTGGCGGCCGAGCTGGACGCCATAGCAGCGGCGGCCGGGTTCCCTGCGACCGGTGAGATCGCGAAGCCGGGCTTCACTGTCCGACCGGTGGCAACATGACGCCGGATCTCGCTGCCCGCCAGGCCGCGCTCGTCGCGGCCCTGGTGGGCGGTGCGCCGGTGCCGGACGGGTTCGACGCCACGCTGGTCGGTGCCGCGGCCGACGCGCTGTTGCGCAAGCGAGCCGGCGAGGTGGCGAAGGCGTGGCCGCTGCTCGCCGCAGGGCTCGGCAGCGGGTTCGGGCCGCAGTTCGTCGGCTGGGCCCGCGGGCGGCCCTCGCAGGGATCGTTCGCGGACGGCTTCGCGTTCGCGCGCTCGCTCGGTCCAGACATTCCCGCGCTCGGCGCCCGCGAACTCGCCGGGCACGAGCGGGACTGGATCTACGACGGCACCGGGGTGCCCCGCCGCCGCTCCTGGCTCGGCCGCACTCTCCGCCGCACCCAGCGTTGAGTCGTGACCGGCTGGCACTCGTCGGCCGCGCAGGCGAGGCTGGAGGTGCGGCAATCGCGACGGGTCACGGCGGCGACCGCTCCCGTGCGCCGACTGTTCACGTCGCCAGCAGATGATGGCCAGTACGCCGATCGGAAGGACCACCGTGCCCGACCTGCATCGATACCTCGTCGAGTCCCGCCTCGCCGGCGACATCCTCACCACGCGCGAGTCGAACACGAGCCACGCCGCGCGGTTCGCGGCCGGTGTGGACGCGTACCTGTTCGGCCTGCCGCCGCTGCGGCCGTGGTCGTACGAGGAGGTCATCGCACTGATGGCCGAGCGGGCAGGTATCGACCCTGATCACGCCCGCCGCTCCGGCGCCGACACGATCGACCCCACCAGGACGGTCGGCGCCCTCGACCGGTTCCGCGAACGGGTGGCTCAGGCGGCGGAACGCAAGGAGCGGGTCATACTGGCCAGCGGGCACCCGCACGGCGTGATCGAGGTTCAACTCGCGCTCGTCCCGGTTCTGGAGCAGGCCGGTTGCGCGGTGCTCACGCCCGCCGCCGGCAGGCACTTCACCATCGAGACCACCTACGCCGACGCAGACGCAGACCGTCAGGTCAGCTACCTCGGCGGCGTCGCCACCTGCGCCGACCGGTTCGGCGTCGACGTGCACAGCCACTCGCCGGTGGCGATGGAGCTGATGCTCAAGGCACTGGCCAGCGAGGGCGCCGACCCGCCGGATCTCGTGATCGCCGACCACGGCTTCGCCGGTGCCGCGGCCGCCGCGGGCATCGACGTCGTGTGCTTCGCGGACAGCAACGACCCGGGCCTGTTCGTCGGCGAGGCCGAGGGACGCGTGCTGGTGACGGTGCCGATCGACGACAACCTGGATCCGCGCCTGTACGACCGGGTGAGCGAGTACGTGCTGGCCGCCCTCTAACCGAACCGGGCAGCGCCGCCGGACCGAACCGGCTGCGCCGCCGGACCGAACCAGGCTGCGCCGCCCGAGCCGAACCGGACTTTCCGGGAAGCCGTGCCTACACCGGGCGCGGCTGCCCCGATTTGCACCGCAAGTCCGTTTCGGGCGGGCGGTCGCGTCGGGCGGGCGGTCGGCGGCGGGTGGGCAGGCGCAAGCCCTGCGGACCTCAGCCGAGCGCGTAGTCCCACATGCCGCGCTCGTGATCGAGAAGGCGCAGGTCACGGACCGGCCGGCGGAGGTGGCCCTTCTGCACGATCCGTACGAACGCCGGCTCGCCTGCGGCGGCCATGCGCCGGATGCCCTCGATGTGGTCGACGATCCGGCTACGGATCACGGAGACGAACCTGGCCCGGTCACGCGGGGTAAGGCCGTACGCGTCGGCGAAGAGGCGCAGCCTGCGTGCCCGATCGGGGAAGCGCCACCCGAGCGTGCGGGAGTCCTTGTCGGAGAACAGCGGAACCCATGTCCACGCCGAGTACGCCACGTCGTAGATGCGTGCGCCGGGGCTGGCCAGGTCGAAGTCGATCATCGCGAGAGTGCCGTCCGGTCGCCAGACGACGTTGTGCGGCGCCGCGTCGTGGTGGCAGACCACCTCGGTGTCGGGTGGGGGCGGTCCGAACGCGCGCCACGTGACGCCGGACGGCGGGTGGAACCCGGCCTGCGCGTCGTGGAACATCCGCAGCATCGTGGCGACCGTGACCAGCGCCTCGTCGGTGGTCCAGTGCTCGCCGAGCGGGTAGTCGCCGCACTCTCCGTCGAGGAACGACAGCACCTCGCGGCCGCGCTCGTCGAGGCCGAACGCGCGGGGAGCACCCGTGAAGCCCACCGCGTCCAGGTGCCGCAACAAGGCGTGGACAGCCGGGGTCCACGGACCCGCGCTGCGCCGCACGGTGTCGCCGACCCGGACCACCGTGCTGACGTTGCCGCCTTCAAGCGGGATCTCCTGGTAGGTCACGCTCCCCCTCACGCCTCCCCGAGCAGCGCGTCGACAAACTGTTCCGGGTCGAATGGTGCCAGGTCGTCGGGGCCTTCGCCGAGACCGACAAGCTTTACGGGGATACCGAGTTCGCGCTGGACCGCGATGACGATGCCGCCCTTGGCCGTGCCGTCGAGCTTGGCGAGCACCACGCCGGTGACGTCCACGACCTCCGTGAACACCCGCGCCTGCGCCAGCCCGTTCTGGCCGGTGGTGGCGTCGAGCACTAGCAGGGTCTCGTCGACCTTGCCGTGCCGCTCGGCGATCCGCTTCACCTTGCCCAGCTCGTCCATGAGGCCGGTCTTGTTCTGGAGCCGCCCGGCGGTGTCGATCAGGACGGTGTCCACGCCCTTCTCCACACCCTGCTTGACCGCGTCGAACGCCACCGACGCAGGGTCGCCGCCTTCAGGCCCGCGGACCGTCGTCGCGCCGACCCGATCGCCCCAGGTCTGGAGCTGGTCGGCGGCGGCCGCGCGGAACGTGTCGGCGGCGCCGAGCAGCACGGTACGACCGTCCGCGATCAGCACCCGGGCGACCTTTCCGCAGGTCGTGGTCTTGCCGACCCCGTTGACGCCGACCATCATCAGCACCGCCGGACGCCCGTCGTGCGGCGTCGTGTGCAGCGTGCGGTCGACGTCCTTGCCGATCGCGGTGACCAGTTCCTCGGCGAGCAGAGCACGCAGCTCGCCTGCCGAACGGGTGCCGAGCACCTTGGTCCGCTCGCGCAGCCGCTCGACGATCTCACCCGTGGCGGCGACGCCGACGTCGGAGGTGAGGAGCGTGTCCTCGACCTCCTCCCAGACGTCCGCGTCCAGCCGGTCGCGGGAGAGCAGCGTGAGCAGACCCTTGCCGAGCGTCGTCTGCGACCGGGAGAGGCGTGCGCGCAGTCGCACGAGCCGGCCGGCCGTCGGCTCCGGCACGTCCAGCTGCGGCGCCTCGGGCTCGGGCTCCGCAACCTCGGCAGGCGCCGTGACCTCGGCCGGGGCGGCGGTCTCGACGGGAGGCGGCTCGGCAGGGCTCCGTCGGACGAACGTGTACGCGGCACCGACGAGCACCGCCAGCACCAGCAGTGCGACCCCGATGATGGCGTACTGGGCGAACTCCATGCCGGAATCCTGTCAGACGCCGACACGTCCAGATCGTGGAGCCTGGCTACACGGTCTCCCGTTCGACGGTAGAAACGTCCCGTGACCGGACTTTGTACGAAATCACGTCGTGGCCGTCCGCGCGACCCCGGCGCCGACACCCGGATCCTCGACGCGGCCAGCGCGCTCCTGCTCGACCGCGGCTACGAGCGGATGACCATCGACGAGGTCGCCGAACGCGCGGGCGTCGGCAAGGCCACCGTGTACCGGCGCTGGGCGTCGAAGGACGAGCTGGCGCACGACGCGTTCCAGCGGATCTTCGACGTCGAGGTCCCGGTGCCCGACACCGGATCACTGCGAGACGACCTCGTGGCGGCCTACCGGTCGTCGCTGGAGTTCGCCAACACACCGACCGGCCAGCGGTTCCTGCTGCTGGTCGCTGCCGAGGCGTCCCGCGACGACCGCGCGGCCGGCGTCTACCTGAAGATGTACGACCGCCGGCGCGAGATCGGCCGCGCGATGCTGCGCCGCGCGGTCGACGCGGGCGAGCTGCGCGCCGACCTCGACCTCGACGAGACGATCGGGCTGCTGCCCGGCCTGCTGCTGATGCGGGCGCTGTGCCGGCTCCCGATGCCGCATCCGGACGAGGCCGAACGGATGGTCGACACCCTCCTCATGGGTGCCGCCCGCCCGACCGGCTCGACGTCCACGACGTCGGTCGGGTAGACACGCTCCCATGGCGCGCCTCGTGCTGGGACCGCTGCTGCGGCATGTCAGTGAAGACGCGGTCACCGTGTGGGTGGAGACCGACGGGCCGTGCGAGGTCGACGTGCTCGGTCGTACCGCGCGCACGTTCGCGGTACATGGGCACCACTACGCGCTGGTCGTCGTGGACGGGCTGGACGCCGGCACCTGCGTCGAGTACCAGGTGCGTCTCGACGGCGACACCGTGTGGCCGCTGCCCGACTCGCCGTACCCGCCGAGTCTCATCAGGACGCTGGCTTCCGATCGTCCCGTGAAGCTGATCTTCGGGTCCTGCCGCCACGGCACCCCGGAGGCCATCGGCCGGTACCAGGGCTACGAACCCGACGCCCTCGACGCCTACGCGCTGCGGATGGCCTCCACCGACCCGTCGACCTGGCCCGACGCCCTGCTTCTCCTCGGCGACCAGGTGTACGCGGACGAGACCTCGCCGCGCACGCAGGAGCTGATCCGCTCACGTCGGGACCCCGCCGAACCGCCCGGCCTGGAGGTGGCGGACTTCGAGGAGTACACCGCCCTCTACCGCGAGTCGTGGCTGGACCCGGACATCCGCTGGCTGCTCTCCGCCGTGCCAAGCGCGATGATCTTCGACGACCACGACATCCGCGACGACTGGAACACCTCGCACGCGTGGCGCGTCGACATCGAGTCCACCAGCTGGTGGCGCGAGCGGATCACCGGCGGGCTGGCGTCGTACTGGGTTTACCAGCACCTCGGCAACCTCACCCCGGCCGAGCTGGCCACCGATCCCTTCTTCAGCCGCGTCCACGACACCTCCGACGCCGCTGAGCTGCTGGAACGGCTCGTGCAAGAGTCGGACGAGGAGGTCGACCACGACCATGGGCTGGGGCTTCGCTGGAGCTACCGCCTCGACTACGGCCGCACCAGGCTGGTCATGGTCGACACCCGTTGCGGGCGCGTCCTCACCAAGTACCACCGGAAGATGATGAGCGACGCCGAGTTCGACTGGCTCGCCGAGCAGGTCGCGGGCGACTACGACCACCTGCTGATCGGGTCGTCGCTGCCGTGGCTCCTGCCCTGGGCCATCCACGACGTCGAGAACTGGAACGAGGCGATCTCCTCGCACCCGCGGTTCGCGAAGTTCGGTGAGAAGATGCGCCGCGCCGGCGACCTGGAGCACTGGGCGTCGTTCCACGAGTCGTTCGAACGCCTCACCGGGATCCTGCGCCGGGTCGCGCGCGGCGAGCACGGCGCCGCGCCGCCAGTGTCGATCAGCGTGCTCTCCGGCGACGTGCACCACGCGTACGTCGCGCGCGCCCGGTTCCGGCACGGCCCCGTGACCACGCCCGTGCACCAGCTGACGTGCTCGCCGGTGCACAACTCGGTGCCGGGCTGGATCCGGTTCGGGTTCAAGGCGGGGTGGAGTCACTTCGCCGCCGCGATCTCCCGTCCGGTGCGCCGGCTCGCCGGAGTACGGGCGCACAGCGTGCGGTGGTCGCGCGTCGGCGGCCCGTACTTCGGCAACGAGCTGGCCACGCTGGTGCTCGACGGGCAGTCGGCCCGGTTCGAGCTGGAGCGCGCCTGGCCGGACGACGTCGGCGTGCCCCACCTCAAACCGGTGGTCAGCATGGAGCTGGCCAGCCGCACCCGTGCCGTGACGGTCAACTAGAGGTCAGCACCGCCACGGCCTGCTCCTCCAGCTCGATTGCGGCCGCCACCCCATCGGCGAGTTCGTCAAGCAGCGCGCGACGGTCCTGCCTTTCGACGGCTGCTGTGGCCACCGAAGACCAGCGCGTGCCAGCCTCACGGAACAGCGCCGCCGCCTCCGCGTACCGCGGACGGTCGAGCGCCTTGCCGGCCTCGTCCAGGAACTCGGCGTAGAGCGGGCGCAGCGCACCGGGGCCTGCGTACTCGACCTCCAGGCAGTCGTGGAGCCGCCGCATGACACCGTCGAACGAGCCCGCGAACCGCGTCTCCCACCCCTTCTTCGGATCGCGGAGCTGCCCGATGAGCCTGTGCGCGCCACTGAATCCGAAGTTCACGTCGAAGTTGTTGCCGAGCACCGGGCCGGTGAGGTGCGCGCAGGTGGTGGCGACGGCGTCCGTCACCGCCTTGTCGAGGTCCGGTCGGCCCGGCCCGTCAACGGTGAGCAGGCTGTGCTTGCCCTTGCGGTACTGCGACCAGGCCGCGACGAACTCCGCCTCCTCGATCGCCAGCGGCTCGGTCCACTCGTCGTCGACGTAGAACGTGGCGCCGTCCGCACCGACCACCGCCACCTCGACCGGATCCTGCCCGTACAGCTCGCCCCGGTCCTCGTACCACGGCAGCCGGTCGCGGGCGACCGCGCAGATCGCGGGGCGGCCGCTGTCGAGAGTGGACCGCAGCGCCACCATCGCCTTCTTCGCCGATCCCGTCTGGGCCAGGGTGAACTGCACGCCGGCACGGGTCAGCGCCGCCTGGAGGTACGGCTCGGGGTGGTGGCGGACGATGATCGTCATCGTCGGGTCGTAGCCCTTGTACTCGAACGTGAAGTACATGAAGCCGATGCCGCCCGCAAGCCCGGCGAGCATCGCCTCGCTCCACGGCTCGCCCGTGTGCGGGGCGGTGACCCCGGACGCGCGGAGCACGTTGTGCAGCAACGCGGAGTCGTGGTGCACTCCGCCGCCTCCGGAGTAGCCGGCGGGCCATGCGGCGCCCATGGCGGCCTTCGCGAGGACGTGGCGGCGTGCGGTGGAGTAGCTCTCGCCGGTGCGCGCCATCCGCTCACGGACGCGCTGCTTCAGGGCTCGGTGCTGGGTCATCGTCAACCTCCGCGGCGCAGCGCCCGGTCCCACGCACCATCGGCGCTCCACCGGACCAGAGGGACGGCACGGGTGAGCCACGCCCCGACAGCACGAGCCACCTTCGCCTCCGCGTCGCCGGGCAGCGTGGGTGCCCGATCAGGAGGTCAGGCGCGGGACGGCGCCACCCGTTCATGGTGCCACCCGACGCGCTACTCGGGCCAGCGATCCTCAAGGTGTCGCGCCAGCAACGCGGCGTGCGAGAGCGGCCGGCGCAGATCGTCAGGGTCGCCGTTGACGGTGTAGTCCAGCAGGACCACTGCGCCATCGGTGGCGCGTTTGCGCAGCTCAGCGACCAGGTCGGCAACCTTGTTGTCGAGCACCCAGCGGTAGGCGGGCAGGTAGATGCGGTATCGCGCGTCGCGATAGGCCAGCAGGTCGTCGCCGATCCGATGTCCTCGCACCGGGCCGTAGCGGCGCACAGTGCGCTTGAGCCCGCTCATCGACGTCACAGCGAGCTTGTCCAGGTCGACGTCGGCGGTGTCGAAGACCTTCAGCGCCTGCCACAGGCCCTCGACCGACTCGCTCACATGCCCGGGCCACCCCGGCACCGGGATGTCGCCGTGCGGGTAGAACGGGCTGAACCGCACCCACGGCTCCGGGCCACGCGACGTGACGTCCAGGATCAGCGCGTCCGGCCGCTGCGCCGCCAGCGACTCCAGCGACCGGCGCCGGTTGAGCACCTCGATCGGCACCGTCACTCCCGCGCGAACGTGCTGGGGACCAGCCGCGGGTACAGCGGCTCCGGTTCGCCCTCGGCGAGCCCGGGCTCCAGGAAGCGCCGCACGTCGCCACTCAACCTTGTCGGGCGATACCCGGACCGCCTGGCGATCGCCGCGGCAGCGCACACCTCCGGCTCGAAGTCAGGGGCGCTGCGCGGGTGGAAGACCTCCCAGTCGCCCTCGTACTCGTCGAGCCAGAACGTCGCCACCGCATCGAGGCCCGCCTCGATACGATCCTCATCACCGGCCGGGATCCCGGCCAGCAGATCGGCCCACCCCTCGTCGTCGGGATCGCCTTCCGGCCAGCTCAGCTCGTCGGGCTCCCCCACTGCGAGCCGCCACACGGCCTCGGCCGCAGGCGAGCGCCGCCCCGGACTGACCGTCCGCAGCGCCTCCAGGCACGACCACTCGCCGGCGAGCACCAGGTACGGGCACGCCTTCACGTACTCGCCCACGTGCAGGTATCCGAACGCGGCGAGGCCGGTCCAGTGGCGCCACTCGGGGTGCGGAGCGCCGGCCGAGTACAGATAGGACGCTACTTCCAGCGCGAGGTCGGAGCCGGATCCCACCTTCTCGTTGTCTTGGAGCTCACGCCCGACGCTCTCCATCGCGGACGCGCCGCGTTGTAGCGCCCCGATTCGCCGTTCCGGACCAGACGGCGCCGCCATTCCGCGGAACTCCTCACGAAGCAGTTGCACGTACTCGCTCGCGGCGACTAGTCCCACTCCCGCAGCCCTCCACCGGCGTTCGAGGCGGCGGCAGCCCGCGCCTTGTCGGCGACGCCGCCCTCGGACTCGCCCGCCAGCGCGTCGACCTGAGCGACCCTGTTCTCACCGGGGATGTAACCCGTGAACGTCACTTCGCCCTCGTTGATGATACGAGCCTTGATCTTGACCTTCCCGCCGTCCTGAAGCTCCTGCACGTTCGCGGGATCCTGCTTCGCCAGATCGTCGAGTGAGAACACGTAGACGAAGACTCGGCCGACCGTTCCGGACGCGCGCTTCTCGCTGTCGGCGATGAATTTGTCGCCCAACGCGTACCGGGCTGAATGCTCCGCCTTCTTGGACGTCGACATGAACGGGATCGTCGTGAAGCCCATGTCCTTGCCGGACCCCGTTCCCGGGTTCGCCATCTCCTTCTCGAACGCCTCGTAAGTGTTGACGTAGCGCTGCAACAGGGCCAGGAACAGGCTGTCGAAACTCTGCTTCCGGTTGCCCCACCACTGCTTCACCGAGGCCGGGTTCTTCGTCTCCTTGACCTTCTCCTGCACGAGTTGGGCAGCGGCGATCAGATCGGCCTCGTCCACGTCGGAACCGTCCGGAGCCTTGCTGCCCGCCAATTCCCGCGCGGCGTGGCTGAACTCCGGCTTGCCGACCAGGTTCTGCCGCAGCACCTTGTCGTACGTCTCCGCGCTCCACGTGACCTTGAAGTGGATGCCCCGGTACGCCGCGACGGCGCCCGTCACCGCGCCGGCCGTCTTAGCCTCGGTCGGCTCGGTCTTCTCCGGGTTGACCTTGCCGAGCACCGCCCACTTGTCGCCGGTCTCGACCGCTTCCAGCCTGGTGAGGCCGTGGCGGACCCGGATACCCGCCAGCAGTGGGCTGAGGATCGCCTTCGCGACTGGACGGCCCGCGTACTTGTTGACCGCCTTGACCGCCGCGGCGACACCGAGATCCAGCCGCTTCTGCTTGCCCTCGGCGGAATCGTCGCCGCCGCGCACCTTCGACTTGAGCTTGGCCCAGATCCTCTTCCCGAAGGCGGCGATCTTGCCGACGATCCAGTCGATGGCGGTCATGACGGGTTTGGACAGGGCCTGGAAGATCTTCTTGACCTTGTCGGCGATGCCGCCGATGCCGAGGAGCGCGGCGAGGAACCCGATCAGAACGGGGACGGACTTCGCGAGAGCGCCTTCGATCAGCGCGGGGACGCCGCCGGCGCCGCCGGCGGCGATGGCGATGACCGCGTCCAGCACGGCGTTGACGAACTCGATGATCTGAGCACCGCGCTGCACGATGAACGTGACGATGTCGATGATCGCCTTGCACGCCTTGATGAACGCGCTGGCCGGGTTGAGCAGCGACACGATCCAGGTGATGCCGGCGATCAGCACAGTCGGGATCAGGTACTCGCTGATCTTGCCGAGCAGGGTCTCCTTGAGATCGCCGACCTTGTCTTTGATGTCCTCCCAGATCGCGCCGATCCCGCCCGACGCGATCTTCTGCGCCAGGGGAACGCCGGCCTCGACGGCGGTCATGGCCTGGTCGGGAACGCCCTTGGCGACGACCCGTCCCCGGATGCTGGCCCAGGTCAGGCCAAGCAGGGAGGCGATCAGCTGCAGGATCCCCTTCAGGTCGAACTTCTCCGGCAACTGGAGCCCGGCCTTCGCGGCGGTACCGAGGAGCCAGGACACCATGCCCTTCTTCAGGTGGGTGCCGATGTTGGCGATGAATGCCTGCAACCCGGCGCCGACCGCGCTCACCAGGTTGCCGAGGAATCCGATCGGGTCCTTGATGATCGCACCGATCGCCTGCGCTGCCTTCGCGAGGACGCCCAGGAGTAGATCCTTGAGTTTGAGGATCGTCTCGATGACGCCCTTGACCGCGTCGATCGCCTTCGCGATCAGGCCCTTGTTCTTCTCCTTCTCCGCCGCGATCTCCTCATCGACCGCCTTGAGCGCCTCGGTGTACTTCGACGCCAGGGTGTCGACCAACTCGCTGCCCTTGGCGTCCACGCTCTCGGTGAGTTCGTCGAACTTGCCGGCAAACTCCCCGGCCGCTTCCTTCCCGATCGCCTGCAGATCCGCAGGGAGCTTGTCGATCTCGGCCTTCAACTCGCCGCGGCCCTTGGCGATGCGTGCCTTGGCCCGGTTGAGCTCGGCACCGATCAGATCTGCGACTCCGGAGATCACGCCCTGCATCGCCGTCACGTAACCCTGCCGGGCGACGACGAAGATCTGGTTCGCCTCCTCGGGCATCCCCAGCAGCTTGTCCTTCGCCCATTTCAGGCCGCCGGTCCAGCCGGAATAGCGCTTGTCCTTGTAGGCGTCCATCCGCCGCTTGTGATCCGCGGTGAACGCATCCCGAGCAGCCTTCTCGTCCTTGCTGAACTTGTCGTCAACCTTCTTGTCCAGGCCGGTGAGGATGTCCTCGACGTCCTTCTTCGTGGCGTCGAAGACGGTCTGGAGCTTCGCGGTGACCTGGGCGCGCTTCTTCTCGTCCTCCGACTGCGCCCCGCCCTTGCCGGCGTCGACCTCCTTGCCGGACTTGGTGCGCACCGCGCTCATGCCGGCCATCGCGGTCGCGCCCGCCTGCTGCGCCTGCGCCTTCGCACCCGCCAGCGTCGTCGCTTCCTTGCCCCGCACCTCGCCCGGTGCGGTGGCGGCGTGCGTCTCGCCGGCCTTCTTCTCCTTCAGCGCGCCGGTGAACTCCGGCTCGTTGGACCTGGCCAGCTGTTCCTCGCTGACCTGCGCCTCGCGCCATCTCCTCGTTGACCTGCTTCGGGCCCTCGGAGAAGTCCGTCGCCGCGGGCGGGGCCTTGTCCGGGATCGCCTTCGCCGGGTCCGGCGTACCCGGCTTGCCGGGCGGCTGATCGGGCTTCAAAGGCGTGACCGGCTTGACCTTCGCCGCGCCGGTGTCCGGCGGCGCCTTCGTGGTCGACTCGATCTGCCCAGCCGACGCCTTCTTCCCCCCGTCGACCTTGCCGGACACCTCGCCCTTGACCGCGTCCGCCTTACCCGAGCTCGCCGAACTTGTCGGCCTCCTCCAGGTTCTTCGGCGCCTGCTTCGCGATCGCGTCGTTGACCGCCTTGATGAACGCCGCCTTGTCGAACTCGCCCGGCTTCGCCGCGTTCATCTTCTCCGCGTTCGCGGCCTTGCCCTGCGCCTGCTTGTCGTCCTGCGGCGGCTTCGCCGCCTTCGCCGCCGCATCCGCCTCCGACTTCGCCGGCGGGTGCTTCCCCAGACGTCCGCTGCTTGGACCTGACGTCCCGCTTCAACGCCGCGAACTTCGGATCCGCGGACGGGCCAGGACGCGCCGGAGCCTCCACCGCGCGCTGCACAGCGGCGTCCTCGACGGCACCCGCCGAGGTGGTCGTAGGGGCAGCCGCGGCGGGAGACGGGGCGGCTGCGGGACCTGCCTGTGCCGTCTTGCGCTGCGCCACCAGCCGGGACACCGCGCGGTTACCGGCCTTGCCCTGCAGCGCTACCGCCGTCCGGGTGCTGAGACGGGAGACGGTACGGGCGGTGGGTGCACGGTGTTCGTCGGCGGGGCGCTCTTGTTCGGGTCGATCACGTCGCGGCGCAGGCTTGCGGGGCTCCGTGCCGAACTCCACGCCGACCTCCCTCGACGCAGGGTCCCGTCGAGGCTCCACCCTCTGCCATCGAGGCAGGTCGCGCGCCCGGCCACCGGGCACGAGCCGGGGCACCACGCGTTGCCCGAACGGGCAGCCCCGAAGTTACGCCGACTCGGACTCCCGCAGCCGCTGGCTGATCACCTGAGTGATGCCGTCGCCGCGCATGCTCACGCCGTACAGCGCGTCGGCGATCTCCATCGTCCGCTTCTGGTGGGTGATGATGATGAGCTGCGAGGAGCTGCGTAGCTCCTCGATCAGCTTGATCAGGCGGCCCAGGTTGACGTCGTCGAGCGCGGCCTCGACCTCGTCCATCACGTAGAACGGCGACGGGCGGGCGCGGAAGATCGCCACGAGCAGCGCCACGGCGGTCAGCGACCGCTCCCCGCCCGAGAGCAGCGACAGACGCTTCACCTTCTTGCCGGGCGGGCGCGCCTCGACCTCGACGCCGGTCGTCAGGAGGTCGTTGGGGTCGGTGAGGATGAGCCGGCCCTCGCCGCCGGGGAACAGCGTCCGGAAGACGATCTCGAACTCGCGCGCGGTGTCCTCGTAGGCGGACGCGAACACCTCGAGGATCCGCTCGTCCACCTCCTTGATGACCGTGAGCAGGTCACGGCGGGTGGCCTTGAGGTCTTCGAGCTGGGTGGCGAGGAAGGTGTGGCGCTCCTCCAGCGCTGCGAACTCCTCCAGCGCGAGCGGGTTGACCTTGCCGAGCAGGGCCAGGTCACGCTCGGCGCGGGCGGCGCGCTTCTCCTGGGTGGGCCGGTGGTACGGAAGCGGCAGCGGCGCCGGCTCGCCCTTCTTCTCGGCCTCGGCGAGTTCAGCGAGCGACGGCGGCACCGCGACGGCGGGACCGTACTCGCTGGTCAGCGTCTCGACGTCGATACCGAAGTCGTCGGCGGCCTTCATCTCCAGCGACTCGATCCGCATGCGCTGCTCGGCCCGGGCGACCTCGTCGCGGTGGACGGCGTCGGTGAGGCGGTCGAGTTCCTGGGCGAGCTGCCGCAGCGACGCGCGTAGCTCCTGCAGCTCGGCCTCGCGATGGACCCGGGCCTCCTGGATGGCGTCACGCTCCTCGGCGGCGGCGTCGAGGGAGACGGAGATCTTGGCCAGCGCGGTCTGGGCGCCCAGCGACACCGCACGGGCCACGACGGCACCGCGCGCCCTGGCGGCTCGTGCGGCCTCGGCCCGCGCCCGCGCGGCGCGTTCGGAGGCCGCCGCGCGTTCCAGCGACTCGGCCCGGCCGGCCAGCGCCCGTACCCGTTCCTCGGCGGTGCGGACGGCGAGCCGTACCTCCATCTCGTTCTGCCGCGCCTGGCTGGCCGTGCGCATTGAGCTCGTCGCGCTCGGCGGTGGACGGTTCGTCGTCCTCCGGCGAGGCGTCGACGGCGGCCAGCCGCTCCTCCAGCGCCGTGAGCTGCTCCAGCGCGGCCTCGCGGGACTCCTCGGCCTTCGACCGGGACTGCTGTACGCGAGCCGCCTCGGCGAGCGCCGACTTCGCCGCCGCACCGAGCTGACCCAGCTTCTCGGCCACCGCGTTCATCTGGGCGTCGGACTCGTGCAGCGCGGACAGCGCCGCCTCGACCTCGACCTCGCGGGCGGCGGCCGCCTCCTTGGCCTCGGCGAGCTGGACCTTGAGCTGCTCGGCGCGCTTGGCGGCGGCGTCACGCTTCGCCTGCGCCTCCTCGACGGCGGCCTGCACCTCGATCACGCTGGGCGCGCTGGCCGAACCACCGGCGGCCCAGTCGGAGCCGAGCAGGTCACCGTCCCGGGTGACGGCCCTCACCTGCGGCTGCGCGGCGACCAGCGCCTGCGCGGCGGCCAGGTCGTCGACGAGTGCCACCCGGTCGAGGGCCCGGCGCAGCGCCGGGACAAGGGCGTCGGGCGCCCGGACGACCTCCAGAGCCCACCGGATGCCGGCCGGCAGCACCGGCCATGGCTCGTCCGTGCCGGGTGCGCCGCCGACGAGGAACTTCGCCTGGCCGGCATCCTGGGACTTGAGCAGTTCGAGGCCGGTGACAGCGTCGGACGGTGCCGCGACCGCGATCGCGTCGGCCAGCCCGCCGAGTGCGGCGGCCAGCGCCGCCTCGTGCCCGGCCTCGACCGTGAGCAGCGCCGCCACGCTTCCGAGCAGGCCAGGGAGCCGGTCACCAGCTGCGAGGAGGGCACCGGCTCCGTCCTTGCGTTTCAGACCGAGAGCTAGCGCCTCCTCACGGGCCTTCCACTCGGACGCCTCGCGCTCGGCGGCTCGCTCGGCTTCCGCCAGCTCCTTGACCCGGGCCGCGGCGACCTCGAACGCCTCGGTGGCGGCGACGTGCCGCTCGTCCAGGCTGTACTCGCCCTCGTCGAGGCCGGCGACCTCGTCCTGGAGCTGCTCGAACTGCCGTTGGGCAGCGGCGGCGCGCTCCTGAGCCTCGGCGTACGCGGTGGAGAGACGCTCGATCTCCTCGGCCGCGGCGGCGGTGCGGCTGCGGGCGGTGTTGACCTGGCCGGTGAGCCTGGCAAGCCCCTCACGGCGATCGGCAACCGCGCGCACGGCCGCGACCAGGGCCTTCTCGGCCTGCTCGGCGCGTCGCTCGTAGGACTGCCGGTTCTCGACCGCTTCGGCGAGCCGGGACCGGTCGGTCTCCAGCGCGTCAGCCAGCGCCTCGTGCTGGGCACGGACGGTGGCGGCCTCGCGCTCCAACGCCTCGGGATCCCGCGAGGGGCGGCTGTCCTCCGGCTCGGCAGACAGGAACCGGACCCGTTCCCCCGCGAGCTGAGCGGTGCCGCGGAACCGCTCCTGCAACGCGGACAGGCGGTACCAGGTCTCCTGGGCGCGGGCGAGGATCGGCGCGTCAGCTGCCATCGCGGCGTCGAGCGTGGCCTCGCGGGTGCGGGCCGCCTCCAGTTCGCGTTCGACGACGGAACGTCGGGAGCGGACCGCCGCCTCGTCGGCGACCTCCTTCTCCAGCTCGGTGCGGAGGCTCAGCAGGTCGTCGGCGAGGAGCCGCAGCCGGGCGTCGCGCAGGTCGGCCTGGACTGTGGCCGCGCGGCGGGCGACCTCGGCCTGCTTGCCCAGCGGCTTGAGCTGGCGCCGGAGTTCGGCGGTGAGGTCGGTGAGGCGGGTGAGGTTGGACTCCATCGCCTCCAGCTTCCGCAGCGCCTTCTCCTTGCGCTTGCGGTGCTTGAGGACGCCGGCCGCCTCCTCGATGTAGCCACGCCGATCCTCGGGGCGGCCCGACAGGACGCCGTCGAGCTGGCCCTGGCCGACGATGACATGCATCTCGCGGCCGATACCCGAGTCGCTGAGCAGCTCCTGGATGTCGAGCAGGCGGCACGAGTCGCCGTTGATCTCGTACTCGCTCTCACCCGAGCGGTAGACCCGACGGGTGATCGACACCTCGCTGTACTCAATCGGCAACGCACCGTCATGGTTGTCGATCGTCAGCGACACCTCCGCGCGACCGAGCGGACCACGGCCCGCCGTGCCGGCGAAGATGACATCCTCCATCTTGCCGCCGCGCAGCGCCTTCGCGCCCTGCTCGCCAAGTACCCAGGACATGGCGTCGACAACGTTCGACTTCCCCGAGCCGTTGGGGCCCACCACACAGGTGATGCCCGGCTCGAAGCGCAGGGTGGTTGCGGATGCGAAGGACTTGAAGCCCTTCAGCGTGAGGCTCTTGAGATGCACGGGACTCCGGCAAGGTCAGTCGGTACCGGCGCCGCATGGGTCATTACACGGCGAGGAACTGACGATACCGCGCTGACCGGCGTGAGCTGGGCAGCCGGAACCCACGGAGCGCCGGGTGTCGGCAGCTCCGCGTGAGCGAAATCAGGTGAGTGCGGGCGCTTCGATCGAGGTCATCCGACGCAGGTCGTCGTCCTGCGCGGCGAGCCCGGCCATAAGTCGGTCATTGTCGGCCTTCAGGCGGGCTACCTCGAACTCCAGTGCCTGCACCGTGATCCTCAGCCGCTGGACCTCGTCACGCATACGCTGATCTGTAGCGGTGCCGACGTGGCCGAACAGGGCCTTAGCCATTTGGTGTCTCCTTGTATGGGCGTCTCGTGCCGGGTCGTTCGGCGTGACGCGCGCCTTGCCCCGGCGAGTCCGGGCAGCGGTACGTCCATACTCCCGCGTGCTTCGCCCCTGGTCAATGGCTCCGGCGTGGCGCGCGTCCCGGCGAGTCGTGAGCCTGGTCACCCGGCGTGTCGACACGCCGGCGAAACACGCCCGTCATAGTGGCAGAGGGTCAGCCGGGACCCTCGTCCGCGATCCGCCAGGGCTCCGAGGGAGTGTTCCGTACCAGGACGAACCCCCACGTAAAGGTATCCTGCTCGCCCTCGGCCGGCTCGAAGAACAGCGTCACGTCGAGCTCGGCGGGAACGCGGACCGCCTGGCGGTATCCGCCCTGGCTGTACGGCGTGTCGACCGGAGGAGCCAACCGGACAATCCGGACTGAACGCAGGTTGACGAACCAATTCCCCCGGCTCTGCTCCACCGCTGCCCGGCGCTCCGGCGTGAGCACCGCACGCGCCGTGTCGAGGTCGTGCGCGTCCAGCGCGTCCAGATACGCCCGGACCACCATGTCAGGGGCCGCGTCGGCGGCCGGCACGGGCACCTGGCGCGCCGGCGCAAGCGCCAGCAACGTGCCTGGCCCGGCCACGACCGCGACCACGGTCACGGCGACCACGGCGACCAGGACGGCAGCCGCGAACGCCGCCACGAGCCGAGGCCCGCGCCGGCGCTTGACTTGGGGTCGGCCGACCACCACGTTCACATACCCATCCTGCCCGCGACGGACAACCCGTCTACCGTTCGGCGAAGCCCGTGATGCCACCACGAGCCTGCGTCACCTGCTCGATCACGGCCGTCACCCGGCCTGGCGTGTTCCCGCCACGCAACGCGGCCAGCAGTCGGTCGCACGCGTCCGGCGACCCTTCGACCACCACCTCGACCCGGCCGTCGGCGGTGTTCCGTGCCCAGCCGACGAGGCCGAGCTCCAGCGCGCGGGCTCTGGTCCACCAGCGGAAACCGACGCCCTGGACATGGCCGCGTACCCACGCCGTGAGACGGACGGGCTCCTCGGGAACGGTCACGGAGGCGAGTGTAGGAGCCCTGGAGACTCGCCGAGGGCGGCCACTAGGCTCGGCTAGTCTCGGCGCACCCACCCGTCCGGAGGCTCCGTCCCGCATGAAACTCGTGCTGCGCGCGCTGATCCTGATGAGCCTCATCGTGTTCGCGCTGGCGATCTCCTGGTATCCGTGGCGCGACCCGGACGTCGACATCGGCGTCGGCGCGCCGCCGCCGGCCGAGCCGGCACCCGTCCAGGACCGTCCGGACCCGCGCGCTGACCGCTCCGCCGGACCACCGGCGATGCCCCCGGCCGACCAGGCACTCGCCACAGCGGTGATCTCGCTCGTCAACGCGGAGCGCGCGAAGGCGAAGTGCCCGGCGGTGCGCGCGGATCCGCGATTGGCCGCCGCGGCGATGCTGCACAGCTCCGGCATGGCGAGCAACGGGCACCTGAGCCACACCGCACCGGACGGCACCGGCCCGTGGCAGCGCGCCAGCGACGCGGGTCACCCGAGCCCGACCGGCGAGAACATCGCGGTCGGCTACCAGGACGCACGTACCGTGATGGCCGGCTGGGTCAGCAGCAAGGCGCACCGGGCAACGATCGTCGACTGCCGGTCACGCACCGTCGGCGTCGGGATCGCCCGGACTCGCGCCGGCACGCCGTACTGGACGCAGCTGTTCGGCGCCTGACCCCTTCCCCGAGTTTCGGATTCTCGGGGGTCGCGCGAGCGCGGAACCCCCAAGAATCCGAAACTCAACACCCGGCGCGGCTACCAGCGACCGCGTCGCGGCTTCGGCTGGCACCGAGGGCACGTGTACGACGACCGGTTCATGAACGGGTCACGCCTGATCGGCGTGCCGCAGCGCCCGCACGGCTCGCCCTCCTGCCCGTAGGCGTTGAGGGACCGGTCGAAGTACCCGCTCTGGCCGTTCACGTTGACGTAGAGCGCGTCGAACGAGGTGCCGCCCTGGGCCAGCGCCTCGTTCATGACGTCCCGGGCGTGGCCGAGCAGGGTCAGGGCCTGCGCGCGCGTCAGCGTCTCGGTGGGGCGGGCGAAGTGCAGCGGGGTGCGCCAGAGCGCCTCGTCGGCGTAGATGTTGCCCACGCCGGAGATCAGCGTCTGGTCGAGCAGGGCGCGCTTCACCCCCGTCCTGCGGCGGCGCAGCGCGGCGACGAACACGTCGTCGTCGAACAGCGGGTCGAGCGGGTCCGGGGCGATGTGCGCCAGCGACGGTGGCACGTCCGGCGCGTCGGGCTCGACCGCCAGGCCGCCGAACGTGCGTTGGTCGACGAAGCGCAGCTGCGGGTCGCCGTCGGTGAAGGTGAGCCGCACGCGCAGGTGCAGCTCGTCGGGCGCCTCCGCCGGCTCCACCAGCATCTGGCCGCTCATCCCGAGGTGGCCGATCAGCGCGTCGCCCGAGTCGAGCGGGAGCCAGAGGTACTTGCCCCGGCGGCGGGCAGCGGTGATCGTGCGGCCGGCGAGGAGGTCGGCGAAGTGCGCGGGGCCTTCACGGTGCCTGCGGATCGACCGGTCGTGCATGACGGTGACAGTGGCGACCGTCCGCCCGACCACCCACTTGTCGAGGCCGCGGCGGACGACCTCGACCTCGGGAAGCTCGGGCACTCTGGCCTCAGTCGTCCGTGGGGTCGCCGAACGCGCGGCCCGGAACCGGGTCGTCGGTGGGCTCGCCGGACCGCTTCCGCAGCGCGCGCCACGCCAGCTCGGCGGCGCGCTGCTCGGCCTCCTTCTTGCTCCGCCCCTCGCCGCTGCCAAGGTCCTCGCCGCCGACGACCGCCGTGGCGTTGAACATCTTGGCGTGATCCGGGCCCGGACTCGGTGACCCGGTACTCCGGGACGCCGAATCCGTGCGTGGCCGTCAGCTCCTGCAGGCTGGTCTTCCAGTCGAGCCCGGCGCCACGCTGGGCGGCGTCCTCCATGACCTGGTCGAACAGGTGGTGCACGACCTCGGACGCCCTCTCCAGGCCGTGCTCGAGGTAGATCGCGCCGAGCATCGCCTCAAGCGTGTCGGCGAGGATGCTGGCCTTGTCGCGGCCGCCCGTGGCCTCCTCGCCCTTGCCGAGGAGCAGGTGCGGCGCCGAGCCCGCCCGGCCCGAGCTGGCGGGCGACGTCGGCCAGGGCGCGCATGTTCACCACCGAGGCGCGCAGCTTTGCGAGCTGCCCCTCGGGCAGGTCCGGGTGGTTACGGTAGAGCGCAGACGTGATGACCAGGCCGAGCACGGCGTCGCCCAGGAACTCCAGGCGCTCGTTCGTCGGCAGGCCACCGTTCTCGTACGCGTACGAGCGGTGCGTGAGGGCGCGGTCGAGCAGCTCGGACTCAAGACCCACGCCGAACGCGGCAGCCAGCAACGTGGCCGGTGGGCGGTTCTTCATCGCCACACCGGCGTCTCAGGAACAACGGTGCTCACCGGAGCCAGAACGCCGTCGACCACTCCGGCGGGAGCCAGGGCCCCGCCGGGGAGGTCGACGGCGATCCGTGCGGTGCACCGGACGGATCGCGTCACCTATTACGCCGGGTCAGACTGCGACGGCCTGGCGCCCGTTGTACTGGCCGCAGACGCCGCACGCCGTGTGCGAGAGCTTCGGCGACTTGCACTGCGGGCACGGCTGCGTCTGCACAGCGGTGGTCTTCCACTGCGAACGGCGCGAGCGCGTGTTGCTGCGCGACATCCTGCGCTTCGGGACGGCCACGGCTACTTCTCCTGACTCCGGGTCGCCGAGTCTTCCGGCGACGTTTCGATCATCTGCTGCAGAGCGGCCCAGCGCGGGTCGACCTGGTCGTGAGAGTGGTCGTCCGGCAGCTCGTCCCAGTGCTCACCACATTCGGAGCACAGGCCAGGGCAGTCCGGACGGCACAGCGGGTTGGCCGGCAGCGCGAGCACCACCGCGTCCCGCAGCACCGGCTCCAGGTCGATCAGATCGCCCTGCAACCGGCTGACCTCGCCCTCCTCCGACGTGATGTCCGAGGCGCTGTCCGGATAGGCGAACAGCTCCTGCACGGTCACGTCGACGGACTCGCTCATCGGGTCGAGGCAGCGACCGCACTCACCCTCCACCGGCACGGTCGCGGTCCCGGAGACGAGAACGCCTTCCATGACCGACTCAAGCCGGAGGTCGAGTTCGACGGTCGCCCCCTGCGGGACGCCGATCAGCTCCAGGCCGAACCCGGCGGGCGCGGGAACGGGGCGGCGTAGGCGCTTCATCGACCCGGGACGTCGGCCAAGCTCGCGCGCGTCAAGCACGAGGGGCGATCGGGGGTCGATGTGCGGCGCCTGCGTCTTCCTATTCTCGGGCATGTCGGATCCGGACCTTGTCGAGGCCATTACGGAGCCTACCGTACCGGCTGCGCCGGCAACGATTCGGCTGGTCAGACCGGGTTGCGGTTGGATCCTGCCCGCTGAGGGCGCGACCCAACCGCAGCCGGTCGCGGTTCGTTTGCGACCCTGACGGGCGCGAACCAACCGCTAGAACGGGAGGGGCTTCTCCTCCGCGTGCGCGTCGTAGCTGCCGATCTCGCTCAGGGCGCGCATCTTGTCCCGGCCACGCTCGACCGTGGCCATCGTGCGCTGGAGCATCTGTTCGAAGTTGGCGAGCGTCGTGTCGACGTACTCCTCGACCTCGTCACGCAGCCGCTGCGCCTCCGCGCGAGCCTCGGCGACGATGCGGGACGCCTCGTGCTCGGCCGACACCGTGACCTCGGCCACCGACACGAGCCGCGAGTGCTCGACCTCACCTTCGCCGATGATCCGCTCGGCCTCGCGCTGGCCGGCCATGATGATCTTGTCCCGCTCGTCCAGCAGCGCCTGCGCGCGACGGACCTCGGTGGGCAGCTCCGCGCGGAGCTCGTCGAGCATCCCGAGAAGTTCGGCGCGGTTGACCCGCACGTTGCCGGACATCGGCACGGCCTTGGCGGCCTCGACGAAGGCACTGATCTCGTCGATGCGGTCGAGCGGATCCATCTTCGGGCTCCGGTCTACTGACGTTGCTTCGGTGACGTTCACTGCGGTGCCAATCGTTCGACGAGCCGCAGGCGAACCGCCTCCGGCACGTGCGCCGAGACGTCGCCACCATACTTCGCGACGTCCTTGATCAGGCTCGATGAGAGGAACGAGTACAGCGGGTTCGTGGCGAGGAACATCGTCTCGACACCCGCCAGTCCGTGATTCATCTGAGCCTGTTGCAGTTCGTAGTCGAAGTCGCTGACCGCCCGCAGCCCCTTGACGACCACCGGAATGTGGTTTGCCTTGCAGTACTCGACGAGCAGGCCGCGAAACGACTCCACCCGAACGTTGCCGTACGAGGCCGTGACCTCGCGTAGCATCTGCATACGCTCGTCAATGGTGAAGAGGCCCGATTTGCTCTGGTTGATGAGCACGGCCACGACGACCTCGTCGTACAGGCGACTCGCCCGGCCGATGACGTCGAGATGACCGTTGGTGACCGGGTCGAAAGAGCCGGGGCAGACAGCACGTCTCACGATGCGCGACCGTACCAAAGCGTGCCCTCGCCGTAACGACGCGAACGCACTGGCACGAGTGGTGTGGGCCACATCCACTCAGGGTCACGGCTGGCTCGCTCGACCACGATCACCGCATCTGGGGCGAACCACCCATGTTCGGCGAGTCGCTGGAGCACTCCCGCCAGCTCGTCAGCGGGAAGCGCGTACGGCGGGTCGGCGAAGACCAGGTCGTACGGCGTGTCGGCGCTGGTCTCGGCGACACGCTCGACCCGGTCGGCACGGACATCGGCGCCGGGCAGGCCGAGCGTGCGGGCGTTGTCGCGAAGCGTGCGCGCCGCCCGGGGGTCCGCCTCGACGAGCAGCGCGTGAGTCGCGCCCCGGGACAGCGCCTCCAGCCCCACCGCGCCCGAGCCGGCGTACAGGTCGAGGACGCGGGCGCCATCCAGGTCGGTGAGGGCTGCGATCGCGCTGAACAGCGCCTCCCGGGTGCGGTCCGACGTGGGGCGGGTGTTGCGCCCAGGCGGTACGGCGAGCCGCCGGCCACCAGCGGCGCCGGCCACGATGCGTGTCACGGCCTTATCCTGCCCTGCCGCAGCACGGTCCGGCGGTACGCCGCGGAGTCACCCCGGCGGGTCAGCCCTTCTCCAGGTACTCGGCCCGCTCGGCGTCGACCAGCGCCGCGACCGTCGCCGCCAGCACCGGGTACGAGTCGAGGTCGTCGACCAGCGCGGTCGCCTCGTCGCGCGCGGCCGTGATCAGGTCCTCGTCGCGCAGCAGCGACAGCAGCTTGAGCCGCGACTTCCGCCCGGACTGCGCGGCACCGAGCACATCACCCTCGCGGCGCTGTTCCAGGTCGAGGCGGGCCAGCTCGAACCCATCGGTGGTGGACGCGACCGCGTCGAGGCGCTGCCGTGCCGGCGACCCGCCCCACGCGTCCGTGACCAGCAGACACAGGCCCGGCGCGCTGCCCCGCCCGACCCGGCCGCGCAACTGGTGGAGCTGGCTGACGCCGAACCGGTCTGCGTCGAGGATCACCATGGCGGTGGCGTTCGGCACGTCGACGCCGACCTCGATCACGGTGGTGGCGACCAGCACGTCGAGACGGCCGGCGGCGAACTCACGCATCACCGCGTCCTTCTCGTCGGTGGGCAGCCGGCCGTGCAGGATGCCGACGCTCAGCGCCTGGAGCGGCCCCTCCGCGAGCATCGGGCCGACGTCGAGCACCGCGACGGGTGGGCGGCGGCCGTCCTCGCTGATCGGCGCATCCTCGTCGGGGGCCGCGTCGTCGCCGATCCGCGGGCAGACCACGTACGCCTGGTGCCCGGCCGCCACCTCCTCGCACACCCGCTGCCACGCGCGGTCCAGGAAGTGCGGCTTGTCCGCGACCGGCACCACGTGGCTGGCGATCGGCGAACGTCCGGCGGGCAGCTCGGTGAGCGCCGACGTCTCCAGGTCGCCGAAGACCGTCATCGCGACGGTGCGCGGGATCGGCGTGGCGGTCATCACCAGGACGTGCGGTGGCCGGTCGCCGCCCTTGGCGCGCAGCATGTCCCGCTGCTCGACGCCGAACCGGTGCTGCTCGTCCACGACGACCAGGCCCAGCTCGGCGAAGTCGACGCCCTCCGACAGCAGCGCGTGGGTGCCGACGACGATGCCGGCCTCGCCGCTCGACGTCTCGGCCAGCGCGGTGCGCCGGGGAGCCGCCGCGAGCGAGCCCGTCAGCAGGGCGACCCGGGTGGCCTGCTCGGCGCCGTCCAGCTCGCCGGCGCGCGCCATCGGCCCGAGCATCGCCCGTATCGACCGCGCGTGCTGGGCGGCGAGCACCTCGGTGGGCGCGAGCAGCGCGGCCTGCCCGCCCGCGTCGACGACCTGCAGCATCGCCCGCAGCGCCACGACCGTCTTGCCGGAGCCGACCTCGCCCTGGAGCAGCCGGTGCATGGGGTGCTCCACCGCCAGCTCCTCCGCGATCTGCTCGCCGACCACGCGCTGCCCGTCGGTCAGCGTGAACGGCAACGCCGCGTCGAACGCCGCGAGCAGGCCGTCCTCGCGGGGCGGCCGGGCGGTGGCCGGGCGGGCACCCGCCGCGACCCGCCGCTGGGCGAGCGTGAGCTGGAGGGCGAGCGCCTCGTCCCACTTCAGGCGGGTCCTCGCCGCGCCGAGCGCCTCCCGCGACGCCGGGCGGTGGATGTCGCGCAGAGCCGTCTGGAGGTCGACCAGGCCGCGCCGGGCGCGCAACGACTCCGGCAGCGGGTCCGGCGGCGCTTCGAGGGTGTCCAGGGCCGTGCGGACAGCTTTCGCGATGTTCCAGGTGGGGAGCCCGTTCGCGGCCGGGTACACCGGGATCAGAGCCCCGGCGAACTCCTCCAGCTGCTCCTCGGCTGCCTCGGTACCCGGCTCGGCGACGAGCTGGTACTGCGGGCTGTTGAGCTGCAGCGTGTCCCGGAACTTCGTGACCTTGCCGGCGAACAGCCCCCACCGGCCGATCGTCAGATCACGCTCGCGCCAGGCCTGGTTGAAGAACGTCAACGTGACGGAGGCGTGTTCGTCGCCGACCGTGACTTCGAGCAGGTTGCCCCGTCGCTGCCGCATCGGCCGCACGTTGACCTTCTTCACCTTGGCCGCGATCGTGACCTGCTCGCCGACCTCCAGGGAGCGCAGATCGGTGTGCTCACCGCGCTCCGCGTACCGGCGTGGGTAGTGGCGCAGCAGGTCGCCGATCGTCTCCAGGTCGAGCTTCTCCGCGAGGGCCTTCGCGGAGTTCTGCCCGACGATGGTGCGCAGCGGTGCGTCCAACGGAGGCACGGGTCACTCCACTCCGATGAGCAGCGGATAGTGCGGCTGGCCGCCGTCGTACACCTGGTGCTCGACGAACGGCCAGCGGGCGGCGAGGTGGTCGCCCATCGCGTCGCCGAGGTCGGCGGGGGCGTCGGCACCGGTGACCAGCGTGACCAGCTCGCCACCGCCGCCCAGCAGGCGGTCGAGCAGCTCGGCGGCGACCGCTGGGAGGTCCTGGCCGATCAGGACGACCTCGCCCTCGACCAGGCCAAGCACGTCACCCGCCTTGCACGGGCCGGCGAGCGTGAGCGCGTCGCGGGCGGCGACGGTGACTTCGGCCCAGCGGGTGGCCGCGGCTGCCTCGGCCATCGCGACCACGTCGTCGGCGAAGCGGCGGTTCGGGTCGCGGACGGCGAGCGCCGAGATGGCCTGAACCGGCGACTTCGTGTGCACGACGGAGACCCTGTGCCCCTCCTCGCGGGCCTCGTCGGCCGCGGCCTCGGCCACTGCGCGGACGTTGCTGTCGTTCGGGAGCACGACGACCGTGCCGGCGGCCGTCTCGCGGATCGCCGCCAGGATCTCGGCCGTGGATGGGTTGGCGCCGGCTCCCCCGCGCACGACCAGCGCCCCCTCGTTCGCGAACAGCCTGGTCAGGCCCGGCCCGTGCGCGACCACCACGGCGGCGCGCGCCGTCGGGTCGAGCTGGGGCGCTCTGGACGGGGCAGCGGCGATCTGGTCCTCGAAGCGGGTGACGGACACGCGGTGCGGCCGGCCGGCCTCGATGCCGGCCTCGACCGCCGCGCCCGACGTCGTTGACATGGACGTGGACGTTCCACACCTCGATCTCGCCGCCGTACGCTCCGGCGCCGACGACGACCACCGAGTCGCCGAGCGCGGTCAGCTCGTCCTTGAGCTTCTCGACGGCGTCGGCGTGGGCGTCGAGGAGGTACTGGACCTCGTATGCGTACTCGTCGGAGCCGGCCTCGCGCTGCACCACGAGCAGTGCCGGATCCCTGGCGATGCGAGCCAGCGGCGCGGTGGCCGGCGCCGTGCCCGCGATCACCGCGACCAGCGCGTCGAGCAGGACCACCAGCCCGCGCCCGCCCGCGTCGACCACGCCGGCACGGGCCAGCACCGGAAGTTGCTGCGGCGTGCGGTCGAGCGCTTCGCTAGCGCCGTGCGCGGCGGCCGTGGCCACCGCGAGCAGGTCGTCGCTGTCGGCCGCGTTCGCCGCCTCGGCCGCGGCGCGAGCCACTGTGAGGACGGTGCCCTCCACCGGCTCGGCGACGGCCGCGTAACACGCGTCGGCCGCGCGCTGGAACGCGCCGGCCAGCTCGCGCCCGCGCACCTCCGGATGGGCCGCCAGCGCGTCGGCAATGCCCCTGAGCAGCTGCGACACGATCACGCCGGAGTTGCCACGTGCCCCGAGCAGGGCGCCCCGCGCCATGCACCGCAGCGCACGGCCGAGCCGGGTGACCTCGGCCTCCGAGGCGTCCGGCTCGGCGTTCTCCGGTTCGTCGGGCTCGGCCGCGAGTGCCTCCGCCGCTGACGCCAGGGTCAGGACGAGGTTGGTACCGGTGTCGCCGTCGGGCACCGGGTAGACGTTCAGGTCGTCGATCTCACGCTGATGGAGGCGCAGGGCCTCCAGCCCGGCGGCGCACCACCGCCGCGCGGCGGCAGCATCCAGGCTGAAGAGCAACCGCGACCCCCTCCTGCGAACCCGTGGCAGCACCCTATGACACTGGTCGGACACGATGAGCGTGTACTGGCCCCGGTTTGCCCGGCGAACCGACCGCTAGGTACTCTGTCGTGGTTGCCCGCAGTCCAGCCGGGCGAGTTCCGCGATCATCCAGGAGTGTTTCCCGTGGCTAGCGTGTGCGACGTTTGTGGCAAGGGGCCGGGCTTCGGCATGTCGGTTTCCCACTCCCACCGGCGCACCAACCGCCGGTGGAACCCGAACATCCAGGTGGTCCGCACCCCGGCCGGTGGTGGCAACACCAAGCGGGTGAAGGCCTGCACGTCCTGCATCAAGGCGGGCAAGGTCGTCCGGGGCTGAGCCTCCTTTAGACACCCCCGAAGGGGGCCGGCTCCGCCGGCCCCTTCGGCGTTTCTTGATCCGTGCAACTGTCGGGGAAATGGCGGTATCGCGGGTCCGGTTTGGGGACCAATACCGGAACAGTCCGGTTCGAGACGCGGCTATTCAGGTCACCCCGACCGCTACGGCGAGTTGCTTGGCGAAGCAGCGGCAGTCGGGCTCGCCCGCGTAGACGCCGAACCCGGGGATGCGCGTGTAGCCGGATGACGTGTACAGCGCGATCGCCTCGGGCTGCTTGGTACCGGTCTCCAGGATCGTCCGCGTGATGCCGGCGGCCGCGGCACTAGCCTCCAGCTCGGCGAGGATGCGGCGGGCAAGGCCGCGACCGCGACCGGCCGGCGCGACGTACATGCGCTTGATCTCGGCGTCGGCGCCGTTCACGCGCCAGCCGCCGCACGCGAGCGGAACCCCTTCGACGTACGCCACGAGGAAAGCACCGTTCGGCGCCGCGAACTCCGCTGGATCCACGGGCGTGACGTCGCCCCCGCCGTACCGGCGCACGTACTCCTGCTGGACCTCGGCGATGAGCGCCTGGGCCGCAGGGCTGTCATAGGGTTCGACACGGATCTCCACGTTCCTGAGCGTCGCACGGCGCTCAAGCCGTTAGTCACCGAAAGTGATCGAAGCCACCGCGGGCGTACGTCTCGCCGTCGACGAGCACCCCTTCGCCACGGGTGATCCGGCCGATGACCAGCCACTCCTGCGGCAGCTCCACACCGGACGGGAACGTCGCGGCGAGTGCGTGATCCTCCCCACCGGCCAGCACCCAGCGCAGCGGATCCTGACCGAGCGCCAGCGCGGCGTCGGACATCTGCTGCGTGATCCGGAACACCGACGTGTCGATCTCGACACAGACTCCGCTCGCCTTCGCGACGTGCCCGAGGTCTGCGACCAGGCCGTCGCTCACGTCGCACATCGCGGTGGCACCGAACTCCGCGGCGGCCGGACCCGACGCGTACGGCGGCTCCGGGCGGCGGTGCGCGTCGACGAGCGCGCGCGGCGTGCGGAAGCCGCGGGAGAGCACCGCGTAGCCGCCGGCCGCCCAGCCGAGCCTGCCGGCGACCGCGACGACGTTCCCCGGGCGGGCACCGGAACGCGTGATCGGCGGGCGGCCGGCCAGGTCACCGAGCGCGGTGATCGAGATGACGATCTGGTCGAACCGGGACAGGTCACCACCCACGACGGACGCGCCGACCAGCTCGCACTCGTCGCGCAGCCCGTCCGCGAATCCTTCGGGCCAGCTCAGGGGCGTCTCGGGCGGGCACGCCAGGCCGACGAGAAGCGCGGTGGGCGTGGCGCCCATCGCCGCGACGTCGGCCAGGTTCTGCGCGGCCGCCTTGCGTCCGACGTCGTACGGGCCGGACCAGTCCTGCCGGAAGTGCCGCCCCTCCAGCAGCAGGTCCGTTGTGGCCACCATCCGGCTGTCCGGTGCGGACACCACCGCAGCGTCATCCCCCGGCCCGAGCAGGCTCACGGGACCCTGCGGCAGGCGCGGGAAGATACGCGCGAGTAGACCGAACTCACCGGCGTCCGACACAGTCATGCGCAGGCCCCTCCCAGGTCATATCAACTGTTGCAGACACCGTGCGGTACGTTCATCTGGCTGAAATCACCGTCTCACCGTCGACGAAGGAGTGTCCGTGGTCCAGGCGTACATCCTCATCCAGACCGAGGTGGGCAAGGCGCGTGACGTGGCCTCCACCATCAAGGACATCGCGGGCGTAGCCCAGGTCGAGGCGGTAACCGGTCCGTACGACGTGATCGTGCTGACCGAGGCCCGCACGGTCGACGAACTCGGCAAGCTGGTGGTCAGCAAGGTGCAGTCGGTCCAGGGCATCACCCGCACGCTCACCTGCTCCGTCGTCCACCTCTAACTCGGATCTGTGCGCAGCGCCACCGTACTGGCCACGCTCGCGGCTGTGCCGGTGGCGCTGATCGCCGGTGTGGGTGTGTTCTGGGCGCTGAACAGCGTCGAGGACACCGGGCCGGTCGACGTCACGGCCCCGCCCGCCGTGTCCAGCGCCGATGCCCCCTGCGCGAAGCTGCTGAACGCGCTCCCTCGCGAACTGGCCGGCCAGAAGACGCGCGAGGTGACGGACGCGCCGCACCGGGTCGTGGCCTGGGGCGATCCGCCGATAGTGCTGCGCTGCGGCGTCGAGAAGCCGGGCTTCGACCCCACCGCGCAGGTGCTCGGGATCGACGGCGTCGAGTGGGTGTACCGCGCCGAGGGCGACACGGTCGTCTGGACCACGATCTCGCTGCCGGTGCACGTCGAGGTGCGCGCCGACAAGAAGTACTCCGGCGACGAACTTCTGACCCCGTTGGCGGGGCCGCTCAAGGCTCTCCGCTAACGCAGGCCCGTGCCCCGGGCCATCGCAACGTGGATGAGACGGGTCAGCAGATCGGGGTACTCGACGCCGGTGGCCGCCCACATACGCGGGAACATCGAGATCGGCGTGAAGCCGGGCATCGTGTTCACCTCGTTGATGACCAACTCGCCGTCGGGGCGGACGAAGAAGTCGACGCGAGCCAGCCCGGCGCCGTCCAGCGCGATGAACGCCTTGCACGCCATCGCCCGCAGCGTCTCGGCGACGCCGTCAGGCAGCAGCGCGGGCAGGTCGAACTCGCACGCGTCGTCGAGGTACTTCGCCTCGAAGTCGTACCAGTCGTGGCCGCGCACCACCCGGATCTCGGCCGGCAGGCTCGCCTCGGGCGGACCCCAGTTCTCGCCCTCCAGCACGCCGCACTCGACCTCGCGCCCCACCACGGCCGCCTCGACCAGCACCTTCGGGTCGATCTCGCGGGCGAACGCCACCGCGCGTGTCGAGGTCGGCCCAGTCGGTGACCTTGCTGATGCCGGTGCTCGAACCCGCCCGCGCCGGCTTGACGAAGACTGGCAGGCCGAGCCTGGTCTTGTCCCGCTCGCTGAGCTGCTCGCCGCGTCGCAGCACGGCGTAGTCGCCGACCGGCAGGCCCTCGGCGGCCAGCAGCTTCTTCGTGTACTCCTTGTCCATCGCCGCGGCCGACGCGAACACGCCGCCGCCGACGTACGGCACGTCGGCCATCTCAAGCAGACCCTGGATCGTGCCGTCCTCGCCGTAAGCGCCGTGCAGCACGGGGAACACGACGTCGACGCCGTCGAGCGTGCGCACGCCTACGGCCGGGTCGACCACGGTGATGCCGCTCGCGGTGGGATCCCCGGCGAGCACGACCGCCGCGCCGTCCTTCACGCCGGGCAGCGTGCGGTCGTGGATCTCCAGCGCCGCCGGATCGTCACTGGCCAGGACCCAGCGGCCCTCGGGCGTGATGCCGATCGGGACGACCTCGAACTGCTCGCGGTCGAGCGACTTCAACACGCTGCCGGCGCTGACGCACGAGATGGCGTGCTCGGTGCTGCGGCCACCGAACACGACGGCGACACGGGTCTTCTGGTTCGTCACCCGGCAGACCTTAGCTGCTCAGTGCCAGGTGGGCGCGGTGGCCCCGCCTCCGCCGCCGCCTCCCGAGTTTCGGACTTCTTGAGGGTCGGCGGGGCGCCTGGACCCTCAAAAGTCCGAAAGTCGGGCGGGCCGTGCGGCAGGTCAGGCGGGCGGTGTCGAGGGCCGCGATGAGATCGGCCACGAGATCCCGCGTGTCCTCGACGCCGGCAGATAGGCGCACGAATCCCTCCGGTACCGCGTCGCCGCCCCACTGCGCGCGCCGGTCGAGCGTGGTGTGGAGGCCACCGAAGCTGGTGGCGGCCGTGACGAGTGCGCTGGCGTCGAGCAGCCGTTCCACGAACGCTGCGTCGGGCAAGGTGAAGCTGAGCACGCCGCCGAAGCGCCGCATCTGCTTGCTTGCCAGCGCGTGCGCGGGATCGCCGGGCAGACCCGGGTAGCGCAGGCCGTCCACCTCGGGGCGGGTACGCAGCACCTCGGCGAGCGCGAGGGCGTTCTCGGCCTGGCGGGCGAGCCGCAGGTCGAGCGTGCCGAGTGACCGGTGCGCCAGCCAGGTCTCGAACGGCCCGGGGATGGATCCGGAGCGGCGACGCCAGTCCCTCAGCCTCGTGAGCAGCGTGGCGTCCCGGGCGGCGACATGCCCCAGCAGCAGGTCGCTGTGGCCGCTCAACGCCTTAGTGTCGCTGGCCACCGAGAAGTCGGCACCGAGGTCGAGCGGGCGCTGGCCGAGCGGCGTCGCCGTGGTGTTGTCGACGGCGAGCAGCCCGCCCCGCGTGTGCACGGCGTGGCTCAACCCGGCGAGGTCGCACACGTCGAGCCCGGGATTCGCCGGGGTCTCGGCGAGCACGAGCGCGGCGCCGTCCAGAGCAGCGCCGTACAGCTCGCCCGTGGGCACCTCGCGGATCGTCACGTCGAAGCCGGCGAGGTGCTCGCGGGCGAGCGTCCGCACCTCGTAGTAGCCGTCGGACGGGATCACGACCGTGTCACCAGCACGCAGGACCGCGAAGAACAGCGCGCTGACCGCCGCCATCCCGGACGCGAACACCACCGCGTCCCCATTCTCCAGGTCACCGACAGCGCGCTCGAACGCCTGGTACGTGGGGTTGTCCGCACGGGCGTACCCGATGGGATCAGCGGCTCCGGGCTCACCGGCCAGGTGGAACGGTGCCGCGAAGACCGGGCCGGGCAGCAGCGGCGCACCGACGACCGGATCCGCCCATCCAGCGTGGACAGCCCGCGTGCCGTCGCCATAGTCGGCCATGTCCGCCGCCTCCTCGTCCGTGTTGTGAAGCGCCGCGCTCATCGGAGCGGCACGGCGCTTCACAACAAGCCCGGCTACCCGTTCAGCGTCCCACCTCTGGCTTCGTCTCCCGCGTCATCAGCTCGCGCAGCGCCACTGCCGGCGGCGTGTCCTCGTGGCACACCCGCACCACCTGCTCGGTGAGCGGCATCTCCACGCCGTGCGCGCGGGCCAGGTCGAGGATCGACCGGCACGACTTGACGCCTTCGGCGACCTGGCGCGTGGCGGCGACCACCTCTTCGAGGGTCTCACCGCGCCCGAGCCGCTCGCCGAACGTGCGGTTCCGGGACAGCGGCGACGTGCACGTGGCGACCAGGTCGCCGAGGCCGGCGAGGCCGCTGAACGTCACCGGGTCGGCGCCGAGCGCGATGCCGAGCCGCGTGGTCTCCGCCAGCCCGCGCGTCATCAGCGACGCCTTCGTGTTGTCGCCGAAGCCCATGCCCTCCGTCATGCCGCATGCCAGCGCGATCACGTTCTTCACAGCGCCGCCCAGCTCGCAGCCGATCACGTCGGCGTTCGTGTACGGGCGCAGGTACCGCGTGGTGGACGCGCGCTGGAGCAGCGCGGCACGGGCCGGGTCGGTGCAGGCGACGACCGTGGCCGCCGGCTGCTCCTGGGCGATCTCGCGTGCCAGGTTGGGGCCGCTCACGACCGCGACCCGGTCAGCCGCGACACCGGTGACCTCGACGATCACCTCGCTCATGCGCAGCATCGTGCCCAGCTCGACGCCCTTCATCAGGCTGACGAGCGTGGCGTCGGAACCGATGCCGTCGACCCAGCCGGCCAGGTTCTCGCGCAGGGTCTGCGACGGCACGGCGAGCACGACGAGGTCAGCACCGTCCAGGGCTTCGGCCGGGTCGTGCGTGGCGTGCAGCAGCTCAGGAAGCCGGATCCCGGGAAGGTAGTCGATGTTCTCCCGGTTCTCGACGACCGACTTCGCCACCTCTGCGCGGCGCGCCCAGAGCTGGACCGGGCAGCCGGCGTCGGCGAGCACCTTGCCGAACGCGGTACCCCAGGATCCGGCGCCGAGGACGGCAGCGCGGGGTTGGGACGAACTGCTCACGGGCACACCTCGCTTCGCTCGGCGGCCGCGTTCGCGGCGGCACTGTACCTACCGGTTCGCTCGCTGCGCTCACTCACGGGCACACCTCGCTTCGCTCGGCGGCCGCGTTCGCGGCGGCACTGTACCTACCGGTTCGCTCGCTGCGCTCACTCACGGGCACACCTCGCTTCGCTCGGCGGCCGCGTTCGCGGCGGCACTGTACCTACCGGTTCGCTCGCTCACGAGGTGACCTCCCGGGTCGGCGCGGATTTCGGCGGGGGAACGAACAGGGGGCCAGTCGGTGCCGGCTCGCCGCGCAGGACGGCCACGTCGTCGCGGAGCCGGCGCATGATCACCTCGGTGACCTCGCGCAGGACTTCCGGCGAGTCGACGGGGCGCCCCTCGAACGCGGACAGGTCGACGGGCTCACCGGCCGACACGATCACGGGAGTACGCGGGCGGAGCCGGAGCTTGCGAGTGATCGGGTGGTGGATGGCGTGCGCTCCCCACTGTGCGATCGGGATCACGGGCGCGCCGGTGATCAGCGCGAGCCGCGCCACGCCGGTCTTGCCCTGCATCGGCCACAGGTCCGGATCCTTCGTGCAGGTGCCCTCGGGATAGATGACGATCGCATCGCCGGCGTTCAGCGCCCCGATCGCCGCTTCGAGGGCCTTCACGGCGTCGGTGCTGTGCCGGTACACGGGGATCTGCTTGATCCGGCGGATGATGTACCCGCCGATCGGGATCCTGAACAGCGACGCCTTCGCAAGGAACCGCAGCTCCCGCGGGCGGTCGAAGACGAAGTGCGCGGCGATGAACGGGTCGGCGTACGAGATGTGGTTGAACACGAGGATTGCCGCACCGCTGGCCGGAATCCTGTCCTGACCGCGCCAGTCGGGCTTGGTCATCAGCCACAGCACCGGCCGCGTCAGGAACTCTGCCAGCCGCATCCAGAACCCGATCCTGCCCCGCCGCACCGTCCCCACCCCCTGCCTGCTCAACCGCGGTCCACCACCACGAGCTGTGGACCGATCCTGCTGCCTCGCCCCGTGCGGTGTCCACGTACGGCAGCGAGGCGCTGATCACGTCGTTCGCTGTCAATGTGAGGATGACAAGGTGCAGCGGTGGTCGGTGGTCGTTCCGGTGAAGCGGTTGCACCGCGCCAAGACCAGGTTGCGGGCATCGCTTCCCGACGTGGACCATGACGCACTCGTCCTCGCGATGGCGCTGGACACGGTCGCGGCGGCGCTCGCCAGCCCGCCGGTCGGCGCGGTGATCGTGGTCACGGACGACCCGGTCGCGGCGCCCGCGCTGGCGGCGCTCGGCGCCGTGTGCGTACCGGACGAACCGGATGCCGGCCTCAACCCTGCGCTGGAGCACGGCGCGGCCGAGGCTGTCCGGCGCGCACCGGACTGGGGCGTGGCCGTCCTGGGCAGCGACCTGCCTGCGCTGCGGCCGGCGGAGCTCGCGTCGGCGCTCGAAGCGGTCCCGAGCGGGTCGGGCCTCGCGCTCGGACCGGGCGGATCGGACCTGGTGGGCGGGTCGGGCCGGGCGGTCGGGCCAGCCGCGACAACCGGCCGGGCGGTCGGGCCGGGACGGGCGTTTGTCGCGGACGCGGCCGGGACCGGCACCACCTTGCTGGCGGCGGGTCCACGCGTCGCGCTGCGCCCGGCCTACGGGCCGGCGTCGGCTGCTGCACACGCCGCCTCGGGGGCCGTCGCCCTCTCCGGTGACTGGCCGTCACTGCGTCGTGACGTCGACACGGCGGCCGATCTGCGGGTGGCCGCAGCACTCACTCTGGGGCCACGTTCGGCGTCCGTCATCGGCCTGGCGCTACGGATTCCGTAGTGCACGTGAAGACCCGCTGACCAGCACAAACGTGACCTCCGATACAGTCGATACGCCCTCGAACGGGCGACTTGCCGCGTTTCCCGAGGTCTCAGTCTGTCCGGAAGTGGACACTGGGCACTATTCCCCTGTCGCGCCCACTGCGCCCGCCGTACCGTTTGCCGTCCGGTTATAGACCGTTACTGAGCGGAGGCTGAAAGCAGTGCTAGAGAGGACATGCGCGGGGCTCGCGCTGACCGCCTCTTACTGGACGGTGCCCGCAGGCGCGCCGCCCGAGCTCGATGATCCTGTGGCTGCGGCCGCGCTCGCGGAGGAGGTCGCAGCAGCGGCCGCCGCGCTCGCCGTCCGTTGCCAGCACCCCGGCTACCTGCCCACCCAACGGCGCGCGGCGCGGGGGCGGCGCGACTGATCGCGATCACCCTGACGGCACGGCCCATCCCGGTGGCCGTGCCGTCCAAATCGCGCGCCACCCAACCACGTGCCGCCAAAACCACGCGCCACCCAACCGCGCGCCGCCAAAACCACGCGCCACCCAACCGCGCGCCGCCAAAACCACGTGCCGCCAAGACCGCGCGATGCCCTAGCCGCGCGCCGTCGACAAGCCGCGGCCCGCCAAGAACCGCAGGCGCCGTAGATTGGCAGTCGTGACGATCCACCAGGGCACCATCCGCGACTTCGACCCAGACACGAGCACCGGACGACTCCTTCTGGACGAGGGCACCGAGCTGGCGTTCGACGCGGCGGCGTTCCAGGCCGGCGGCCTCCGTCTGCTCAGGTCCGGGCAGCGCGTGCGGTTCGACCGCGACGACACCGGCACCATCACGAGGGTCACACTGCTGACGCTCCCGTAGCGGCGAGCCTCGGACGCGTGCAGGATTCCGTGGGCCATGCCCGCGAGATCCTGCACGCTCCCTCGGCCCAGCAGCGGGTCAGCGCCCTCGAAAACACCACCGCCGTAATTCGTCCGTTGTTCACCGCCATCAGCCATGATGAGAAGATGAGCGCCACCACTCAGGGGACAGCCCTGCCCGACCCGACCGGAGAGCAGCCGCCGAACAGCGTCGGCTCCGAGGTAGCGGTGGCGCTGGACGAGGCGTACGAGCTCCCCGCCGACCGGTACCTCAACCGTGAGGTGTCCTGGCTCGACTTCAACGCGCGAGTGCTCACGCTCGCGGAGGACCAGGACACGCCCCTGCTTGAGCGGGCGAAGTTCCTCGCGATCTTCGCCAGCAACCTGGACGAGTTCTACATGGTGCGCGTCGCCGGGTTGAAGCGTCGCAAGACCACGGGGTTGTCGGTCCGGTCCGCGGACGGCCTCTCGGTACGCGAGCAGTTGGAGCTGGTGGCCGCGCGCACGTCGGAGCTGGTCGAGCGGCATGCGAACTGCTTCCTCAAGGACGTGCAGCCGGCGCTGGAGGCCGAGGGCATCCGCATCGTGCGCTGGGGGGCGCTGCCGTCGAGCGAGCAGGACCGGCTCCACCGGTACTTCCGCGAGCAGGTCTTCCCCGTCCTCACGCCGCTCGCCGTCGACCCCGCGCACCCGTTCCCGTACATCAGCGGGCTGTCGCTCAACCTGGCGGTGATCGTCCGCGACCCGGACAGCGGTGGGGAGCGCTTCGCCCGGGTCAAGGTGCCGAACAACGTGCCGCGGTTCGTGACGGTGGGCGACGGCGGCTTCCTGCCGATCGAGGACGTCATCGCCTCGCACCTCTCCCAGCTGTTCCCGGGCATGCAGGTGGTCGAGCATCACCTGTTCCGGGTCACCCGCAACGCCGATCTCGACGTCGACGAGGACCGCGACGAGGACCTGCTCCAGGCGATGGAGCGCGAGCTGGCGCGGCGCCGGTTCGGGCCGGCCGTGCGGCTGGAGGCGGCCGAGTCGATGAGCGACGAGGTCCTGGACCGGTTGGTCCGCGAGTTGGACGTCGACGAGCGTGACGTCCTGCGCGTGCCAGGGCTGCTCGACCTGTCCGCGCTGTGGGCGCTGTACGGTGTGGACCGTCCTGACCTCAAGGACAAGCCGTTCGTCCCCGCCACCCACCCGCAGTTCGTCGAGGGCGAGACCCCGCGCAGCGTCTTCGCGATGCTGCGCGACGGCGACGTGCTCGTGCAGCACCCGTACCACTCGTTCGCCACGAGCGTGCAGCGCTTCATCGAGCAGGCCGCCCACGACCCGAACGTGCTGGCGATCAAGCAGACGCTGTACCGCACGTCCGGTGACTCCCCCATCATCGACGCGCTCATCGACGCCGCCGAGGCCGGCAAGCAGGTGGTCGTGCTGGTCGAGGTGAAGGCGCGCTTCGACGAGCAGGCCAACATCACCTGGGCGAAGCAGCTGGAGCGTGCGGGCTGCCACGTCGTCTACGGCCTGATGGGGTTGAAGACGCACTGCAAGACCTGTCTGGTGGTACGGCAGGAGGGTGGCCAGCTCCGCCGCTACGCGCACATCGGCACCGGCAACTACAACAACAAGACGGCCCGCCTCTACGAGGACTTCGGGCTGTTCACCGCCGATCCGGACGTGGGCCGCGACCTCACCGACCTGTTCAACGTCCTCACCGGATACTCCCGCCAGACGGAGTACCGCACGCTGATGGTGGCGCCGCAGGGCGTGCGGTCGGGCATCGTCGAACGGATCGAGCGCGAGGTGGAGCACGTCCGCGAGGGTCGGCCAGGGCTGGTGCAGATCAAGGCCAACTCGATCGTCGACGAGGGCATCATCGACGCGCTGTACCGGGCGTCGCAGGCGGGCGTCCGGGTCGACATGGTGATCCGCGGCATCTGCGCACTGCGGCCGGGCGTGCCGGGGCTGAGCGAGAACATCCGGGTGCGGTCGATCGTCGGCCGGTTCCTGGAGCACTCGCGTGTCCTGCGGTTCGGCAACGGCGGCGAGGAGGAGTACTGGCTCGGCTCTGCCGACCTGATGCACCGCAACCTCGACCGTCGCATCGAGGCGATGGTCCGGGTCACCGACGAGACGGCGCGCGGGCAGCTGCGGTTCGTCATGGATCTGGCGACCGCCGACAACACCGGCGGGTTCGACCTCCAGCCGGACGGCAACTGGATCCGGCGCGTGTCTCGACGCCCGAGCGGCCGCTGGTCGACTACCAGGCCGCGTTGCTCCGCCGGACGGCCGAGCGCGGCGGGTGATTAGGCTGAGCGCGTGCGCGAAGAAGAGCTGAAGTTCACCGTCCATGGCCTGTTCGACCTGCCCGACCTGGAGTCGTGCGTGCCGGACGGTGGTGCGGTGCGCCGGTTGCCGCACCGCGAGCTCCGCGCCACCTACTACGACACGCAGGATCTGCGGCTCGCCCGGATGGGTATCACGCTGCGGTACCGCGCCGGCGAGTCAGGGCCCCCGTGGCACCTGAAGCTGCCGACCGGCGTCACGGGGGTCCGCGACGAACTGGCCGTCGACGGCGCTGAGGAGTCGATCCCGCGTGAGCTGACCGCACTCGTCATCGCGTGGGTGCGCAGCGCCGAGCTGGTACCGGTGGCCACGCTCCGCACCGCGCGGGACACGGTGCTGATCACGAACAAGGATGACGAGACCCTCGCGGAGGTCGTCGACGACACGGTGTCGATCCTGGACGGCAGGAAGGTCACGTCCAAGTTCCGAGAGATCGAGGTCGAGCGTGGTCCCGCCGAGGACACCGGCGAGCTGCTGGCCGCCGTCGGCGTGGTGCTGGAGCAGGCAGGCGCCGTCTCCGGCGAGTTCACGCCGAAGGTCATGCGCGCGCTCGGACCGCGCTCGGCTGCCTCCCCTGACGTCCTCACTCCCGAGAAGCCAGGTCGCCTCAGCGCCGCCGGCGAGGCGGTGACGTTCGCGCTGCGCCGCACGGTTCGCACCGTTCTCGACTACGACGTCCGGGTACGCCGTGGCGAGGACGACGCCGTGCACCAGATGCGGGTCGGCTGCCGCCGGCTTCGCAGCGACCTGCGCACGTTCGGTCCGCTCGTCGACAAGGAGTGGGCAGACACGCTCCACCAGGAGCTGCGGTGGCTGGCGGCGGCGCTGGGCGGGCCGCGCGACGCCGAGGTGCTGCGGGCCCGGCTGCGCCGCACCGCCGCCGCCGATCCCCTGTCGGAGCTGGACGCCGACGCCGTAGAGCGCATCGACACCGAACTGGCCGAGCGGGAGAACGTCGCACTCGCCGCCCTCGCCGAGGTGCTCGACTCCGATCGGTACGTGAAGCTGCTCGACCTCCTCGTCGACGCGGCACGCTCGCCACGCCTCACCGAACTCGCCGCGCAACCGTCCGCCTACGTGCTGCCGAGCCTGGTCGGCGCCGCGTGGCACAAGCTGGCCAAGCGGGCCCGCAAGCTGCACGAGGACGATCCCGACGAGCCGTGGCACGAGACACGCATCCGCGCGAAGCGCGCCCGGTACGCCGCCGAGGCCACCGCGCCGGCGCTGGGCAAGGACGCGAAGCGGCTGGCCAAGGCGTGCGCCGCCGTCCAGGACGTGCTGGGCGAGCACCAGGACGCCGCCACCGCCGCCGCAGGAGTGGCTCGACGTGGCGAAGACCCACCCGACCGACCCGACGCTGGTGCTCACCTGCGGCCGCCTCGCCGAGCGGGAGCGCGTCGCGGTCCATCGTGCCCGCGCGGAGTTCGCCAAGGCATGGCGCTCCGCGGACCGGTCCAAAGTGACCCGCTGGCTGCCGTGAACGCGCCCGTGGTCCGTGCGGCGGGCGCGGTGCTGTGGCGTCCGGCCGCGGACGGCATCGCCGAAGTCGCGCTGGTCCACCGGCCGCGCTACGACGACTGGTCGCTACCGAAGGGCAAGCTGGACCGGGGTGAGCACCCGCTCGTGGCCGCCTGCCGCGAGGTGGTCGAGGAGACGGGGATCGCCCCGGTGGCCGGCCCGCGGCTTCCCACGGTCGCGTACACCGTCGCCGGGGCACCGAAGACCGTGGACTACTGGGCGATGCGCGCCAAGACCACCGCGCAGGAGTTCACGCCGAACGACGAGGTCGACGGCCTGCGGTGGGTCCCGCAGGACGGCGCGCTCGCCCTGCTGACGTACGCCCACGACCGGCCGTTGGTCGAGCGGTTCGCCGCGCTGCACCCGGTCACCGGCATCGTGCTGCTGATCCGTCACGGCAAGGCGGGCAGCCGCAAGGCGTGGCCCGGTGACGACCACGACCGCCCGCTCGACGAGGAGGGGCAGGCTCAGGCCGAACGCCTGGCCGCCGTACTCCCCTGCTACGCACCGGAACGGCTCGTCTCCGCCGATCCTGCGCGCTGCGTGCAGACCCTGGATCCGCTCGCGTGCCGCCCTGGGTATCGAGGTCGAGACCGACCCGGCGTTCTCGGAGGAGCAGCACCCGCAGGATCCCGGCCGCGCGGCGGATCGGCTGCGCAAGCTGGCGACCAGCTCCGGCGGTGGTGGCGGTGTGCAGCCAGGGTGGGGTAATCCCCGATGTGGTGCGGCAGCTCACCGCCGACCTCGATCTGGACCCCGAGTCGATCGTCAGCCGCAAGGGCAGCGTGTGGGTGCTGTCGTTCCGCGGCGAGGCCGTGGTGGCGGCCGACTACGCGCCCGACCTGGAACCCTGACCGGCCACCGAGGCTGGGCGGCGCGCCGAAGAACGCCGCGCCTCACCCGGGTGTCGGAGTTCCGGGGGTCTGCCGCCCCCTGTCACTCCCGGAACTCCGACACTCGCGGAGTGCGCATCAGCGGCCGGCGGTGCGCTTCGTCGCCGGTGCCTTCTTCGCCGCGGTCTTCCTGGCCGGTGCCTTCTTCGCCGGTGTAGTGGTCTTCTTCACGGCCGCCGTGGTCTTCTTTGCGGCGGGTGCCTTCTTCGCGGCAGGCGCCTTCTTGGCCGCGTGCCGTCGTCTTCTTCGCGGCGGGTGCCTTCTTCGCGGCAGGCGCCTTCTTGGCCGCGGCCGTCCGTCTTCTTGGCCGCCGGCGCCTTCTTGGCCGGAGCGGCGGTCTTTCGCCGCGGTGGTCTTGGCGGGCGCCGCCACGGCCTTGGCCGCCGCGACCGTGGCGACCGGGGCCTTCGCCAGCTTCTTCGCGCCGGTGACGATGTCCTTGAAGCCCTGGCCCGGACGGAACGCCGGTACCGATGTCTTCTTCACCTTGACGGCTTCGCCGGTGCGGGGGTTGCGAGCCGTACGTGCGTTGCGGATCCGCTTCTCGAAGACACCGAAGCCGGTGATCGCTACGCGCTCCCCCTTCTGCACCGCGCGCTGGATTTCCTCCACCACGCTCTCCAGTGCGGCGGTCGCGGTCTTGCGATCGCCCAGGCGCTTCGACAGCGTCTCGATGAGCTCGGCCTTGTTCACGGTTCCCCTCCCAGAGGTGCTTTGCCAGTAGGCCCTGGGCGAACGGTAGGCCGCGATTAGGAATCAGACAATCACCCAACTGCGTCGCATTCCTTGTGTCGCAAGGGATCGGCGTCCACCAGAGCCGGATGGGGAATGCCCGTTGATCACGGTCCGGAAACATGAATCGGGACGGAATCCCTTGCGAGGCAAGGAATCCCGCCCCGACGGCGGTGCGGCGGATCAGGCCGGGAGGGTGCGCGGCAGCCAGCCGGGACGCCGATCCTCGAAAGAAGAAATCTCTTCGCTGTGGCGGAGGGTCAGACCGATGTCGTCGAGCCCTTCGAGCAGCCGCCAGCGGCTGTAGTCGTCCAGTTCGAAGGCCTCGACGCGGCCGGCGGCGCGGACTTCGCGGGCCACCAGGTCGACCGTCACCTCCGTGCCGGGATCGGCCTCGATCGTGTCCCAGAGCCATTCCACGACGTCGATCGGAAGCTGCACGGTGAGCAGTCCGCCCTTGAGCGAGTTGCCCCGGAAGATATCGGCGAACCGCGGCGAGATGACGACCCGGAAACCGTAGTTCTCCAATGCCCAGACGGCGTGTTCGCGCGACGATCCGGTGCCGAACTCGGGACCTGCGACGAGCACGCTCGCGCCCGCGTACTCGGCCTTGTTGAGGACGAAATCCGGATCCTTGCGCCATGCCGAGAAGAGACCGTCCTCGAATCCGGTGCGGGTGACGCGCTTGAGGTAGACGGCCGGGATGATCTGGTCGGTATCCACGTTGGAACGTCGCAGCGGAACCGCGCGGCCGGTGTGCGTGGTGAACTTCTCCATGATGTCGTCAGCTCCCAGAAACGTCGGCGGGCGCGAAGGAAACGTCGGTGGGCGCGGAGAGGTGGCCGGTGACCGCGGTGGCGGCGGCCACCAGCGGGGAGACGAGGTGCGTGCGGCCGCCCTTGCCTTGCCGTCCCTCGAAGTTCCGGTTGGACGTCGACGCGGACCGTTCACCAGGTGAGAGCGTGTCCGGGTTCATGCCGAGGCACATCGAGCAGCCCGCCTGCCGCCACTCGGCGCCGGCCTCGAGGAACACCTTGTCGAGCCCCTCTGCCTCTGCCTGCAGGCGCACCTGGACGGACCCGGGTACGACGAGCATCCGCACGCCGTCGGCGACGTGGCGCCCACGGATCACATCGGCGGCGGCGCGCAGGTCCTCGATGCGGCCGTTGGTGCAGGATCCGACGAAGACGGTGTCGACGCGGATGTCGCGCAGCGGCGTGCCGGGCGTGAGGTCCATGTACTCCAGCGCGCGCTCGGCGGCGGACCGTTCGACCGGGTCACTGAACTCGCTGGGGTCGGGCACGACGTCGCCGAGCGGCAGCGCCCTGGCCGGGTTGGTGCCCCACGTGACGAACGGCGTGAGCGCGTGCGGCGTCGATCTCCACCACCTCGTCGAACGTGGCGTCGTCGTCGGTGCGCAGGGTGCGCCAGTGCTCGACAGCGGCGTCGAAGTCCTCGGGCGCGTGCGGACGGCCCTTGAGGTAGGCGAACGTGGTCTCGTCGGGGGCGATCATGCCCGCGCGGGCGCCGGCCTCGATCGACATGTTGCAGATCGTCATGCGGCCTTCCATCGACAGCGCCTCGACGGCCTCGCCGCGGTACTCGATGACGTAGCCCTGGCCGCCGCCGGTGCCGATCTTGGCGATCAGCGCGAGGATCACGTCCTTGGCGGTGACGCCGTCCGGCAGGGCCCCGCGCACCTCGACCGCCATCGTCTTGAACGGCCGCAGCGGCAGCGTCTGCGTGGCCAGCACGTGCTCGACCTCGCTGGTGCCGATGCCGAACGCCAGCGCGCCGAACGCACCGTGCGTGGCGGTGTGGCTGTCCCCGCAGACCACGGTCATGCCGGGCTGGGTGAGGCCGAGCTGCGGGCCGATGACGTGGACGATGCCCTGGTTCGCGTCGCCCAGCGGGTGCAGCCGAACGCCGAACTCGGCGCAGTTGCGGCGCAACGTCTCGATCTGCGTGCGCGACACCGGGTCTGCGATCGGCTTGTCGATGTCGATCGTGGGCGTGTTGTGGTCCTCGGTGGCGATCGTGAGGTCGGGCCGGCGCACCGGCCGCCCGGCGAGACGGAGCCCGTCGAACGCCTGCGGGCTGGTGACCTCGTGAACGAGGTGCAGGTCGATGTAGAGGAGGTCCGGTTCCCCCTCGGCAGAGCGCACGATGTGCGCATCCCAGACCTTCTCCGCGAGTGTGCGACCCATCACGATTCCTAACCGGTAGCGTCCTGCGATGTGGGATGGTAGTTTCGGCTCGTGGGACAGACTACCAGCGGTGTCGGGGTTCTCGACAAGGCCATCGCCATCCTCGAAGCGACCGTCGACGGCGCCAGCCTCGCCGAACTCGTCGATCGGAGCGGCCTGCCGCGTGCCACCGCGCACCGGCTCGCCCAGGCGCTCGAAGTGCACCGGATACTCGTCCGTGACGAGTCGGGCCGCTGGCGGCCGGGCCCGCGCCTCGCCGAGTTCGCCAACGCCGCACCCGACGTGCTGCTCACTGCGGCGGCGTCCGGTGCTCGCCGCCTTGCGCGACGCCACCGGCGAGAGCACCCAGCTCTACCTTCGACGTGCCGACGAACGCGTCTGCGTCGCCGCAGCAGAGCGCGCGAGCGGTCTCCGCGACACCGTTCCGGTCGGCGCGGCCCTGCCGATGTTCGCCGGGTCCGGTGCGCAGGTGCTGCTCGCGTGGGAGCCGCCCGAGTCGGTGCTGCCGCTGCTGCCCCGCTGCCGGTTCTCCGGCCGCACCCTCGCCGAGGTGCGGCGGCGCGGCTGGGCGGCCAGCGTCGCCGAGCGCGAAGCGGGTGTCGCGTCGGTGTCGGCGCCGATCCGCGACCGCGGCGGCCGGGTCATCGCAGCGATCAGCATCTCTGGACCTATCGAGCGCCTGGGCCGCCGCCCGGGCGAGCGCCACGCGGTGTCGGTGGTCCGTGCGGGCCAGCGCCTGTCAGGCCTTTAAAGACTCTTCCAGTTACGCACGGCTGGCTGGCCGAGCGTTGCCACCTCCGCCAGCGCATGACCTCCCCAAGCTTTACGCGTGAGCGCCGACCATCACCGGGCCGATCGTGAGTTTCGGCGTCCCCTCCAGGAACTCTCCGGCGCGGTCGACCTGGTCGTGCAACGCGTGACGGTGTGCCGCACTGAGCCGGCCGAGCGGCTCGACGGTGATGTCGAGCTTGCGACCGGACCGGCGCAGGTGCCACACGCCGGCGACGACCCCGTCGATGAGCAGCACCGGATAGTTGCCGCCCTGCCCACCGGCCAGCGCCCGCTCGGCGGCTCGACCGGGAAACAGCAGCTCGCGCGGGTGGCAGCCAACGACGTACGCGTCGAAGTAGGGCAGGAGCCGGACGCCCTGCGGTTCCGTGGCCGGCGCGGCCGTGTCGCCGGCGAGCACCCAGGCGGTGGCGCCCTCGACCCTGACATTCTCGAGCTCGTCGTCCAGCTGATCGAACTGGTCCGCCGCCCACGCCCGCGGCATGCTCATCCACTGCGCGAAATGGGCGGGCGTGGCCGGTCCGTACGAGTACAGGTACCGCCGGAGCACCTCGGCCAGCGCCTGCTTCCGCGTCCATCGGCTCGAATCCTGGAAGCCAACGGCGTGGACTCGTGTAGGTGACCTTGCGCCCACGTGTAGGCCCGAAGCAGAGGGCGCCGCGGTACGCGGCGAGGTGCTCGATCTGACGCCACCGTGGCCAGAACCCCTGGAACGCCTCCATGACCGGGTCGCCGGCCCACGATCCGGTGAGCGCGACGATGGCCTCGGTGAGCTCGTCGGCGGTCAGTTCGGCGTCCCTGAGCGCGGTCGCGATCGCCGCGATGACCTCCTGCGTCTGATCCGGCGTCAGCAGGGGGCTTCTCGGGGCCGGCAGGGCAGAAAGCGCACCTATCCACATCGGAAGGTCACGGGTGGGCAGCAGGTGGACCGTGCCACGTGGGCCTCGCGTCTTCACCAGGCTCCGCTCGACCCACAGGGCGTCCCGGACGTCGACGCGCGTGCCGCCGGTAAGTCGCAGTCCGATCGAGAGTTCGGCGGCGGCGATCACCTGGGCGTGTGCTCCGCACATTGCGGCGGCCACGTCGGCCGGGCGGCCAGGCCGCGGCCGCGGCTGCGGCTGCGGCTGCGCGAGGAGGTGGCGTTCGAGACGGCGGGCGCACACCTCGGCCCACGTCGTGTTGTTCATACGGCGAGACTACGATCGACAGCGGCCACTTTCTGACCTGAATAGCGCGGATCCTGGGATCATGGCGAACACGAGCTCGCGGACGCTGCGGCTGCTTTCCCTGCTGCAGACCCACAAGTACTGGCCCGGCGCCGAGCTGGCCGACCGGCTCGGCGTGTCCCCGCGCACGTTGCGCCGCGACGTCGAACGGCTGCGTGAGCTCGGGTACCCGGTCGACGCGAACCGTGGCGTCGACGGCGGGTACCAGCTCGCCGCAGGGGCTGCGCTGCCGCCGCTCGTGGTCGACGACGAGGAGGCGGTGGCGCTCGCGATCGGCCTGCGGCTCGCGTCGCAGGGGTCGGTCGGCGGCATCGAGGAGGCATCGGTTCGCGCGCTGACGAAGGTCGTGCAGGTGATGCCGCCACGGCTGCGGCGGCGGGTGGACACGCTCCGGGCGGTGACCGTGCCGGCCGTGTTCCACGGCGGGCCGACGGTCGACGCTGAGCTGCTCACCGTCGTCGCCCAATCCTGCCGTGACGAGGAACGCCTCCGGTTCTCCTACACCGCGCACAACGGCGTCCAGACCGATCGCGAGGTGGAACCGCACCGGCTCGTGTCACTCGGGCGCCGCTGGTACCTCGTGGCGTACGACCTCACCCGGCACGACTGGCGCAGCTTCCGGCTCGACCGCCTGCAGGATCCGCGCAGCACCGGCGCCCGGTTCCGGCTGCGCGAGTTGCCTGCGCCGGACGCGGCGGCGTTCGTGCGGGCGGGGATCGACAACGTCCCGGCGGCGCCACGAACGGCGGAGGTGCTGGTGCACGCGCCGGCTGCGGAGGTGCGGGTGGCGCTCGGCCAGTGGGGCACCGTGGAGGAGGTGGACGAGGGTCGCTGCCGCGTGTTCATGGCCGCGGAGAACCTCGACTGGCCGACACTGGCGGTAGGCGCGGTGGGCGCGGAGTTCGAGATCATCGGCCCGCCCGAGCTAGCCGCGCAGGTACACGAGTGGGCAACACGGTTCGCGCGCGCAACCACCGCCCGGCCCCGTTGAGTTTCGGATTCTTGGGGGTCCGCGCTGCGGAACACCCCCAAGAATCCGAAACTCAACGGGCGCTGTGTGCGGCTGGCGCTCCGCGCCGCCGCACACAGCGTGGGGCCCGGGGCTCGGCCCCGGAGCAACATGCGAAAGAGACCTCTGTCCACGGTTTCCGTGGACAGAGGTCTCTCACTCTCTGTAGCCCCGACCGGATTCGAACCGGCGCTACCGCCTTGAGAGGGCGGCGTCCTAGGCCGCTAGACGACGGGGCCCTAGGGGTGGTGCGGTCGTGCCTGAGCTGGGGTACCAGGACTCGAACCTAGACTAGCTGAACCAGAATCAGCCGGGCTGCCAATTACCCCATACCCCATTGGTGTGGGCTCGTTTCCTCGCTCGCACCGGGAGTAACTGTAGCGGACGGCCAGCGCGTGCCCAAATCGACACTACTCCCGACCGGACCGCTGGCCGGAAAAACCCTGGTGACAGGCCAGATCCCGGGTGCCTAGCCTGGCCGGCACCGAAACGGACCGAAGGAGCTCTATGGACGCCGCCCGTTCTGCCGTCGCTCGTCACTTGGCCGCTATCGCCGACCGCGACCTCGCGGCGTACGCCGCGACCTTGCACGACGGCGTCCTCGTGGTGCTACCGACGGGCGCGCGACTCGACGGGAGAGCTGCGGTCGTGGACTTCCACCGCGACTTCTTCGCAGACCTGGATTGGTCGCAGGAGATGGTGGAGGTGCGGTTCGTCGCTACTGACGACACCATCTCGACGCTGCACGAGGCCACGTACCGTGACGTCGACGGAGCGGGCGAGCCGGTCCTGAAGCAGTTGCCAGGGGACAAACCGGACTGTCGGGGTAGCGGTCCTGAAACCGGGCGCAGGATACCGCCAAAACCCCGACAGTTCGCCTTGATCACTGGGCGGCGCGTAGCCGCCGCAAGGAGACGTCGCGGCCGAGCAACTCCATCGACTCGTACAGCGGCGGCGACACGGTGCGGCCGGTGATCGCGACGCGCACCGGCCCGAACGCCTTCCGCGGCTTGAGCCCGAGCCCGTCGACGAGCGCGGCCTTGAGCGCCTCCTCGATGCTGGCGGCGTCCCAGGTGGCCAGCGGCTCCAGCGCCTCGGCGGCGGCGGCGAGCACCGGGGCGCCGGCCTCGCCGAGGTTCTTCGCGGCTGCGTCCTCGTCCGGAGCGAACTCGCCGTCCGGGGTGAAGAGAAAACGCAACATCTCCACCCCGTCACTCAGGACGGTGATCCGCTCCTGAACAAGCGGCGCGGCAGCCGCCACGATGCGCTCCTCCTCGGCGGGGACCGGGTCGGACACCAGCCGCGCGCGCTGCAGGAAGCCGGTGAGCCTGCCGGCGAAGTCCGCCGGGTCGAGCAGGCGGATGTGCGCCGAGTTGATCGCCTCGGCCTTCTTCAGGTCGAACCGTGCCGGGTTGGGACTCACCCTGGCGACGTCGAACGCCTCGGTCATCTCGGCGATCGTGAAGATGTCGCGGTCGTCGGCGATCGCCCAGCCGAGCAGCGCGAGGTAGTTGAGCAGACCCTCGGGGAGGAAACCGCGATCGCGGTAGAGCAGGAGGCTGGACTGCGGATCACGCTTGGAGAGCTTCTTGTTGCCCTCCCCCATCACGTACGGGAGGTGGCCGAAGCGCGGCACCTCCTTGGCGATGCCCAGCTCGACCAGCGCGCGGTACAGCGCGATCTGCCGTGGCGTGGACGGCAGCAGGTCCTCGCCGCGGAGGACGTGGGTGATCTGCATGAGCGCGTCGTCGACAGGGTTCACCAGCGGGTACAGGGGGTCGCCGTTGGCGCGCGCGATGACGTAGTCCGGGGTGGTGCCGGCGCCGAACGTCACCTCGCCGCGCACCAGGTCGTCCCACGTCAGGTCCTCGTCGGGCATCCGCAGGCGCAGCACGGGCGCGCGACCCTCGGCGCGATACGCGGCTTTCTGCTCGTCGGTGAGGTCACGGTCGAAGTTGTCGTAGCCGAGCTTGGGATCGCGTCCGGCGGCGCGGTGCCGGGCCTCGGTCTCCTCCGGGGTGGTGAACGACTCGTACGCATACCCGCCCTCAACCAGCTTGGCGATCACGTCGTCGTAGATCGCGCGGCGCTCGGACTGCCGGTACGGGCCGTACTCGCCGCCGACCTCCGGACCCTCGTCCCAGTCGAGGCCGAGCCAGCGCAACGAGTCGAGGAGCTGTTCGTAGGACTCCTGCGAGTCGCGGGCGGCGTCGGTGTCCTCGATCCGGAAGACGAAGGTGCCGCCGTGATGGCGGGCGTGCGCCCAGTTGAACAGGGCGGTACGGATCAGGCCGACGTGCGGGTTGCCGGTCGGGGACGGGCAGAACCGTACCCGGATCGACGGATCGCGCTCCACAATGGACTCCGTTGCTTCAGGCCCGGTTGACGACCGGGTTGGTGAGGGTGCCGATGCCGTCGATCGTGACGGAAACCTGCTGGCCGGCGGCGAGCGGGCCGACGCCGGCGGGCGTGCCGGTGAGGATCACGTCCCCGGGCAGCAGCGTCATGACGTGGGAGATGTACGAGACGATCGTCGCCGCGTCGAAGATGAAGTCCTTCGTACGACCGTCCTGGCGCAGTTCGCCGTCGACCTCGCACCGCACGCCGACGTCGGCGGGGTCGAGGGTGGTCTCGATCCACGGGCCGAGCGGGCAGAACGAGTCGTGGCCCTTGGCGCGCGTGAACTGGACATCAGCCTTCTGCTGGTCGCGGGCCGTCACGTCGTTCGCGCAGGTGTAGCCGAGGACCGTGTCGAGCGCGCGCTCCTTAGGCACGTCGCGCGCGCCGGTGGCCCCGATGACGATGGCGAGTTCAGCTTCGTGCTCGACCCGGTTGGAGTCGGGCGGGAGCCGGATCGCGTCCGCGGGGCCGATCACGGCCGTGGACGGCTTGAGGAACAGCAGCGGCGCGGAAGGAACCTCGTTGCCCAGCTCGGCGGCGTGCGCGGCGTAGTTACGCCCGACGCAGACCACCTTGCTCGGCAGGATCGGCGAGAGCAGCCGCACGTCCGGCAGCGCCCAGCGCTGACCCGTGAACACGATCTGGCCGAACGGGTGGCCCTCGATCTCGCCGATGGTGAGCGCGTCCAGCGGGGCGTCCGGCGCCCCCTCGACCATGCCGAACGCGGCTCCACCAGGATGGACGAAACGAGCGATACGCACTGGGGTTCCCAACCTCGCGCTGCTGTGACGTCCCAATCTATCGCCCACGGCTGACACCATTCGTACCGCAGCATATGCCCCGATTAATCGGACTTGCGGATTTCTGCCTGAATGCACTCTGTAGCAGTTCGAATACCCTGACGTTCTCTTGTAACACCGAAGATCATTCGTTCGATGTCTCTTGCGTATGTCATCAACGGTCGGCATCGCCGACCAGACTGCGGCCTCCATTCGGGGCCGGCAGCCCTTCTCACGGGGAGAACCTGCGTGACCAGTCATACCTCTCGGCTCGCCCGCCGTGCTGCGAGCCTCTCGGTTGCGGTTGCCACCGCCGCCCTGACAATCGCCGTCGGCGCCACCGCCGCGTCCGCCACAGAAACGACGCCGACGCCCGAGCCGACCACCTCGGTCAGCGTCGAACCCACGCCTACCGTGTCGCCGTCCACGTCGCCCTCGCCCGAGACCGCACCGGCACCCGTGCCGCAGCCCGCACCCAAGGCCGACAACGGAAACGGCGCCGAAGTCGAGCCCGCCGTCAGCACGATCTCGGGCAGGGTGTGGCACGACGCCAACCAGAACGGCATCCAGGACACGGGCGAGAAGGGTGTCGCCGGCGTCCCGGTCTTCCTCGTGCAGGCCGAGCTGCCCGGCGACGAGATCACCGACGAGCTTGCGGCCAAGCGTCTCCGCGCTGCGAAGAAGCTGCGTCCAGGCGCCTCGGCCGAGGACAGCCTCGGTGACTTCACGCTGACGGACCAGAACGGCAAGTACGCGCTCGAGGACGTGCCCGCCGGGCCGACCCGGGTGGGCATTCTCGGCGTCACCGAGGACGACACGCTCTGGCAGTTCAGCAAGAAGGCGCAGGGCGACGACCGTTCGCTCGACTCGGACTTCACCGAGGATCGCGACACCGGCCAGACCGCGTGGGGCGCCCTCTCCGACAACGTCGAGGTGAAGGCCGACGAGGAGATCGTCCTCGACGGCGGCATCTACCCCCGCGACGCCAGCGAGGCCAAGACCGCGGACGTCCAGGGCCGGGTGTGGAACGACAAGAACCGCAACGGCATCCAGGACACCGGCGAGCCGGGCCTGGCTGACGTTCCCGTCTTCGTCTTCCCGAACGACGAGGAGGAGGACGAGGCCGAGCTGCGCGAGCAGGCGAAGGGCCTGACCGACAAGGACGGCCTGACCCGGAGCGCGCCGAAGGGCAGCACGTCGGCTGCCGGCGCCGCCGAGGTGCTGGTTCTCACCGGTGCCGACGGTCGCTACGAGGTCAAGGGCGTCAAGCTCAACGAGACCGGCGAGATCGCCGTGCTGGTGTTCCCCTTCACGGTCGACGCGAACGGTGACTTCGACGAGATCTGGACGGTCACCAAGCGGCACCAGGGCGCGGACGCGACCAAGGACTCCGACGTCTTCCCGACGAAGCTGGACGACCCCGAGCTTCCGGATGTGACCGAGTACGGCACGCTGGTCTTCGCGGCTCGGCCGGGCTCCAAGTCGACCGTCGACGCCGGCCTGTACCGCGACGAGCCGAAGGCTCCCGGTGACGGCGGTGGCGAGCTGCCGACGACCGGCTTCGCGATCGGCGGGTTCGTCATCGCCGGCCTGGCGCTCGTCGGCGGCGGTATCGCGCTGACGGTGGCCACGCGCCGACGCCGCCAGGTCGCTGCCTGACTTGGATAACCCTGCTGCGGGGCGTCTCCGATCCGGAGGCGCCCCGCTTCGCTTGGTCTTTAGGCTGGAGGCGCATGGAGGTACTCGCCGAGGAGGTCTGGCGTGCCCGCCGCTCCGCGCACGAGCAGCGGGTCGACGCGTGGACCGCGCCGCACCTGGAGCGCCGGCGTCGCGGCGAGAAGCACCCCGTCGAGGATTTCCTGTTCGACTACTACTCCTACCGGCCGGGGCAGCTGCGTCGCTGGCATCCCGGCGCGGGCGTCACGCTGGCCGGTCAGTCGGCGCGCGAGTACCTCCGCCACGGGTACGTCGAGACGTCGCGCGGCGTCACGCTCGACGTCGACGCGTTCCTTGCACGCCGCGGCGACACCGTCCGCTGGGTGCACGACCTGCTCCGGCGCACCGCCGACCGGCCGGCGCAGTTCGGCTGCTTCGGCATGCACGAGTGGGCGATGGTCTACCGGCAGCGGGCCCGACGAGGTGCGGCACAACGCCTGGCCGCTGCGCCACGCTCCCGAGCGGCTGGCGGAGATCGTCGAGGAGCGCGGAGTGCGGTGCACCCACTTCGACGCGTTCCGCTTCTTCACCGAGCCGGCGCGACCGCTCAACGTGCTGCAACCGGCGCGCGAGACGCAGCACGAACTGGAGCAGGGCGGCTGCCTGCACGCCAACATGGACCTCTACAAGTGGGCGCACAAGCTGGTTCCGCTCACGTCGTCCGAGCCTGATCGCCGACTGCTTCGCGCTGGCCGCGAGATCCGCGAGCTCGACATGCGTGCCAGCCCGTACGACCTCGCCGACCTCGGCTATCCGCCGGTCAGGATCGAGACACCCGACGGCCGCGCCGAGTACGCCGCCGCACAGCGTTCCTTCGCCGATCGTGCCGCGGGTCTTCGCCGCCGGTTGCTCCTAGCGGTAGCTGACGGTCAGCCCGCTGGCGCCTAGCCCTGCGGGCACCTCCACGACGACCTCGGTGCCGCGCGCCACGCGCCGCACCGTGAACTCGGCGGGCGGCCGTCGAGCCGGACGGACTTCACCTCGGTGCGATACGGGATCACGGCTCCGATCGTCAGCGCCACCGGCACGCGCCTCGTCACCGTCGTGACCAGCGTCGCCCTTGCCCGGACCGCGGTGACGTCGACGCTGCCCGATCCAACCCGGATGTTCCGCCCCGCGACTCGGTCCTGCCCGTCGGGTATCCGTGGCACGACGGTCAGCGCGGATCGGCCCGCGTCCGGCGCCACGCCGAGCTGCTGGCGGATCACCGGCCAGAGCACGCCGTACGCCCCCCACGCCTGCAGCACCATCGACCGGTCGGTGAACGGCCGGTCGATGTTGGCGCCGAAGTCGCCGCCGGGCGCGATCTCCGGCATCGCGCCGGGCGCCTCCCACACCTGCGGATCGAGCTGGATCCGCGCGTTCGCCGCCGTGTACCGCTGCTGCTGCCTGCGCCCGAACCGCCCGAAGTTCCCCTCGCCCACGGCCATGATCGCGGTGTTGAGGGAGAACATGCTCCGTTCACTCTGGACGGTGGACGTCTCGTCGTCGCAGGAGGGTCCGCGGTTGCCGCCAGGGGCGATGGTCAGGCCGGTACCGGTGTGGAACAGCCCGTTCTCACCCGTGTAGCAGTTCTCCTCGCGGCGTGACAGCAGAGCGTGGGCGTGCTCGATGCTCGCGAGTGGACGGTTGTCGGCGAGCAGCGCCTCGGCGGGCGTCACACCGATCCAGTGCCGCTGGAAGACCCGCGCGTTGCCGGGCCCCTGCAACGAGTCGGCGTACTGGTCGGAGGTGGCACCGAACCACCAGGTCTGCTCGAACTTCTGCTCCATCGCCGCCGCCCGCTCGACGGCCCACGCCTCGGTCTGCGCGTCGGAGCGGCTGCGGGCCAGGTCGGCGAGGTCGCGCAGCCCGCGGATCGTGTAGACCGTGTTGTCGAGCTTCTCCTCGCCCATCCCCTCGCGCTCGACATTGCCGAGTCCTTCGGGCCACCCGTCGCCGTCGGCATCCAGCTGCGTCACGTAGCGCATGTTCCTGACGGTGAAGTCGTACATCTCGTCGCGGAACGAGTTGTCGCCGCTCCAGCGCCAGAGCAGCGCCACCGCGCTCGGGAACTTCGCCGTCTCGTCGGTGTTGCCGGGATCGTCGTTCATTCCGAAGTAGACCGACCCGTCCGGCATCACCTCGTGCACGACCTTGCCGCTGCGCGCGTTCACGACCTCGCTGACATGTCGCAACGACCGCAGGTGCGCCTTCGCCGGCTCGAACTGGCCGGCGGCCACGGCGGCGAACGCCGTGTACTCGCCGTCCGTTCCGAAGAGCCACGGGTAGTCAGGGAAGCCGGCGCCGAACCAGCGCGCGCTGTCCAGCGTGCCGACCGGCGGCGGGTACTGCTTGCCCTGGTCGGTGTCCCGCAGTTGCAGTCCACGGGCCTCCTGGACCGAGTCAGCGAGGTTCTGCTTGCTCCACTCGACGCTGCGCTGAAGTTCGCGGTCGCCAGGAAGATCCACTGTGGACGAGTTCGGCGATCTCGCCGCGCGACGCGACCTTGCGCTCGAACAGCGTGGATGGCGAGGCGAGCGCCCGGTCGAGCTCGGTGCGAGCAGCTGTCACACCCTGGTCTGATCCGGCCACCGCGAACCACACCGTGGTCGGCTCGCGTGCGGCCAGGTTGATCACGTACCGCAGCTGGCCGCCGGTGCCGCGCCCGAACGCCGAGTCGTCACACCACCGCGGCGCCGTGCCCGTGGCGGGGCAGATCACGGGCGGCGTCTGCGGACCGCGGAACGCGCCGCCGAGCTGCCCACCCGCCGGCGCCAGCCCACTCGCCACCAGCGCGGCCCAGTCGTGCGGCACCTGGTTGGCGCCGGGCGGCGTGCCCGTGTCGCGGAAGACCAGGGCGCCGTCGATGAACTCGCCGGTGTCGGGCAGGTTCACGTTGCCCTGGTTGGGCGTCGTCTCGCCCCACGGATACGCGGCCATCAGCTCCGAGTGGGCGTCCACGGTCAGGGTGAGCCTGCGCGCGCGAGGCGACGTCAACGTGAGGCCGACCAGCGACGCCCGGATGCCGTCCGGGACGAAGTCCACGCGGTCGGCCCGGATCCCGTTCCGTGTCGGCAGATCCGAGCGGACGTATCCCCAGCCACTGGTGGTGCGGGTGGCGGGTCCGAGCCAGGAGCCGTCGGTGGCGAACCAGATCCCGTCGAGAAGCTTGATCGGCGGCGTCCAGAAGCCGCCCATCTCGCCGCGCGTGTGCCAGCCCGTCGCGGGGTAGCGACCGTCGGCGGCGGACATCGCGTAGAAGCGATCCCCGGCGACGAGTGAACGCCGGTCGGCGAGGCGCCGGGTCTCCGACAGTTCAGCGACAGGGCCGGGGTCCGGCGTGACCTCCAGCGACGCGGCGAGGTTCGTCGTGCGCGGGGCGGTGGCCCCGGCGATCGTGACGAAGCTGATCGGTAAGCCGACCAGGATGACGAGCGCGATGACCATGCGACGCCGGAATTTCTCCGTACGCCGATGCCGTCCCATGAGGGCCTCCTCGTACCGGACAGCGTCCCGGCAGGGAGCAAGTAGACCGGATTGTTCCGGTTTGGTCCACCCCTCTATGCCCGCCGACTTCCGGATTTCTGGGGGTTACCCAGGCCCGCGGTCCCCCAAGAATCCGAAAGTCGGCGCGACAAGCTCAGGCGGTGGTGAGTGCCCGCTGGCGGCGGAGGCCGAACGTGAGCGCGTCGACGAGGGCGTGCCACGACGCCTCGATCACGTTGCCGTGCACGCCGACGGTGGTCCACTCGCGGTGCCCGTCGGTGGTGTCGATGAGCACACGGGTGACGGCGTCGGTGCCGTGGCGGCCTTCCAGGATCCGCACCTTGTAGTCCGCGAGTTCGAGGCCAGCGAGCTGCGGGTAGTAGCGGCCGAGCGCCTCGCGCAGGGCGTAGTCCAGGGCGTTGACCGGACCGTTGCCCTCGGCGGTGGTGATCACGCGCTCGCCGTCACCGGTGCGTACCCGGACGGTCGCCTCGCTGACGACGTCGCCGTTGTCGCGGTGCTCGACGGTGACCCGGTACGACTCCAGGTCGAAGTAGTGCGGCGTCTCCTCCTCGAGTTCGGACCGCAGCAGCAGCTCGAACGAAGCGTCGGCGGCCTCGAACGACCACCCGTCCGCTTCGAGGTCCTTGACCCTCTCCACCACGCGGCTCACCGCCTCCGGATGGCCGGCCAGGTCGATGCCGAGCTCGCGACCCTTGAGCTCCACACTGGCCCGGCCGGCCATCTCGGTGACGAGGATGCGCATGTCATTACCGACGACAGCCGGGTCCACGTGGTTGTAGAGCTCCGGGCTGATCTTGATCGCGCTGGCGTGCAGGCCCGCCTTGTGGGCGAACGCTGACGTCCCGACATACGCCTGTTGGGGATTCGGGGCCTTGTTGGCGATCTCGGCGATGGCGTGCGACACGCGCATCATCTCCGCGAGGCATCCCTCGGGAAGAACATCGCGGCCCATCTTGGTGACGAGGCCGCCGATGACGGCGAACAGGTCGGCGTTGCCGGGGCGCTCGCCGTAGCCGTTCGCGGTGCCCTGCACGTGCGTCGCCCCGGCGTCGACCGCCATCAGGGTGTTGGCGACGGCGCAGGCGGTGTCGTTCTGGGCGTGGATCCCGACGCGGAAGCCGGTGCGCTCGACCACCTCGCGAACGACCCTGCCGACGCCCATCGGCAGCTGGCCGCCGTTGGTGTCGCACAGCACGCCGACGTCGGCGCCGGCCTCGAACGCGGCCTCCAGCACGCGGATCCCGTAGTCGCGGTCGAAGGCGTAGCCGTCGAAGAAGTGCTCGCAGTCGAGGAAGACCCGACGCCCCTCGCTGACCAGGAACGACACCGTGTCCCGCACCATGTCGAGGTTCTCCTCGTGGGTGGTGCGCAGCGCCTGGACGACGTGCCGGGCGTCCGACTTGGCGACCAGCGTCACGACCGGGGCGAGCGAGTCACGCAGCGCCAGCACCTGCGGATCCTCGTGCGCCTTCTTGCCGGCCTTGCGGGTTGCGCCGAATGCGACCAGCTTGGCGTGGCGCATGTCCAGCTCCCGATGGGCCCGGGCGAAGAACTCGGTGTCCTTCGGCAGCGCGCCAGGCCACCCGCCTTCGACGAACCCCACGCCCACCTCGTCCAGCAGGCGGGCTACGGCGAGCTTGTCGGCGATCGAGAACGACATGCCCTCGCCCTGTGCGCCGTCGCGGAGCGTGGTGTCGAAGACGTGGAAACTGTCGTCCATCTCGGCCTTCCTCAGGTTTCCATCGGGATCCGGACCAACAAAAAGACCCCCCACGAACGTGGGAGGTCTGCGCGCAGGCGGGGTGCTTGCGCGCTAGGTGCTAATAAGCAGGCAGTTGGTCACGAGCAGAGCATCGCACAGCGGCGTCGCATTCTGGTACCCCGGTCTCAACATGTGGACGAGGATGGGACGGTCGTTACTCGGGCGACGTGTACCCGAGCCCCGCGCGGATAGTGTTTATGCATGTCAGCGACGCGCCGTCCGATCATCGGCATCACCTGCTACGTCGAGCAGGCCAAGTGGGGGCCCTGGGACGAGCCGACCGCCCTGGTTCTCAACACGTACGTCGAGGCGGTCAGCGGCTCGGGCGGGCGCGCGGTGATCCTGCCGCCGGACTCGGTCGACGGCGACGTGGTGTCCGTGCTCGACGGCCTCGTGCTGGCCGGCGGCTCCGACATCGACCCCGCGCGGTACGGCATGGGTGAGCATCCGCAGACGGTCGGCATCCGGCCGTTCCGCGACGCCGGCGAGATGACGCTCCTGGAAGCGGCCTGGACCCGCGACCTGCCGGTACTCGGCGTGTGCCGGGGCATGCAGTTCATGGCGGTGGCGTCGGGCGGCGCGCTGCACCAGCACCTTCCGGACGTGGTCGGCACCCACGAACACCGCCCCGAGGTGGGCGTGTACGGCGCGCACGACGCACGGTTCGAGCCCGGCAGCCGCGTCGCCGACCTCCTCGGCGAGCAACTCAAGGTCAACACGTACCACCACCAGGGCGTATCGGATCCGGGCGCACTCACGGTGACGGGGTGGGCCGCGGACGACACGATCGAGGTGCTGGAGGATCCGGAGCGGCGCTTCTACCTCGGGGTCCAGTGGCACCCGGAAGCCACCGACGACCACCGCCTTTTCGAAGCCCTGGTCGACGCCTCCTGGCGACTGAGCTTCTAGCGGTTGGATTCCGCAGCCTGACTGCGAAATCCAACCGCTACCTGTGGAAGGCCACGGCGGCGGTCGCTTTCCTTCCGGCACCCTTGTATGCGTGGAGAAACCCGAACTCATCGAGCTGGCTAAGCAGCAGCGCGGCCTGTTCACCTGGCGGCAGGCGCGAGCGGCGGGTTACTCGTCGTGGCAGGTCAGCTCGCGGCTGCGCGACGGCCGGTGGCGCCGCGTGCTCGGCCCCACGCTGACGGCGGGCCAGGCCGAGGATCCACCGGAGGTGATGGACCTTGCGGCCTATCTCGCCGCCGGTGAACCGGTCGTGCTGAGCGGCCCCTCGGCAGCACGCGTCTACGGCATGAGCCTCCCGGATGCGCCGCCCTGCATCACGGTGCCGAGATCGCGGCACCTCACCTTGCCGGGAGTCACCCAGCTTCGCGGGCGCGTCGACGACCCCGAGGCAGTCGTGATCTACGGAATCCTTGTCACGGTCAAGGCGCGCACCGCTGTCGACTGCCTCCGCCTGCTACCGCTGGAAGACGCACGAGCGTTCCTGGACCGCGCTCTCCAGCATCGCTGGATCAGCGCCGCGTCCTTGGAGAGACGCGCCGCGGAAGGTGACCTGCTCCGCGGCATCGCCCAGCTGCGTGACCTGGCGCGGGAAGCGCGGACCGGCACACATTCCGAGGCCGAACGGCGCGCGGCTGCCCTGTTCGCCGCCGACGGCATCACTGGGTGGGTGGCGAACTTCGAGGTTCGCAGCGGTTCGCTGATCGCGATCGTCGACTTCGGCTTCCCCGAGCTGCGGCTCGCCGTCGAGATCGACGGCCGCGCATGGCACGTCGACCGCGACCAGTTTCAACGCGACCGCGAACGCCAGAATGCGTTGGTCAACGCAGGCTGGACCGTTCTGCGGTTCACGTGGGAGGACGTCACCGAGGCGCCCGACCGCATGATCGCCGAGGTGAAAGCAGCGCTCGCTCGGCTCGCCGCCTGACCACCTGCGGTTGGATTGTGGAGTGGGACTCCACAATCCAACCGCTAGAGCGGGGTTACGTAGGCGCCTGAGATTCCGCCGTCCACCAGGAACTCCGATGCGGTGATGAACGAGCTGTCGTCGCTCGCCAGGAACGCGACCGCAGCCGCGATCTCATCGGCCTCCGCGAACCGGCCGAGCGGTATGTGCACCAGCCGACGCGCCGCCCGCTCCGGATCGGAAGCGAACAGTTCCTGGAGCAGCGGCGTGTTCACCGGCCCCGGACAGAGGGCGTTCACGCGAATGCCGGAACGAGCGAACTGCACGCCCAGCTCGCGCGACATCGCCAGCACGCCGCCCTTGCTCGCCGTGTACGAGATCTGGGAGGTGGCGGCGCCCATGCGGGCGACGAACGACGCCGTGTTGATGATCGAGCCGCGCCCGCGCTCCTGCATGTGCGGGATCGCGTACTTGCAGCACAGGTACACCGACGTCAGGTTGACCTCCTGCACACGGCGCCAGGCGTCCAGGCCGGTCACGAGGATCGAGTCGTCGTCCGGCGGCGAGATCCCGGCGTTGTTGAACGCGATGTCCAGCCCGCCGTAGGCCTCGACAGCGGCGGCGAACAGCGCGGAGACCTCCTCCTCGGACGTGACGTCGCAGGCGACGAAGGTCCCGTCGACCTCCTTCGCGGCGGCCGAACCACCCGAAGCGTCCAGGTCGGCGACGACGACCCGGGCGCCCTCAGCCGCGAACCGGCGCACGGTCGCCAGCCCGATACCGCTGGCGCCGCCGGTGACCACCGCCACCCTGTCCTGCAACCGTGCGACCACGCTCACTCCTCCGTCGCGATGAAGACGTTCTTGACCTCCGTGAACGCGTCCAGGGCATCAGGCCCCAGCTCGCGGCCGAGGCCGGACTGCTTGAACCCGCCGAACGGGGTCCAGTAGCGCACCGACGAGTGCGAGTTCACCGACAGGTTGCCCGCCTCGACGGCTCGGGCGACGCGCAGTGCGCGGCCGAGGTTCTGGGTCCAGATGGAGCCGGAGAGGCCGTACTCGCTGTCGTTGGCGATGCGGATCGCGTCGGCCTCATCGTCGAACGGCAGCACCACGACGACCGGCCCGAAGATCTCCTCGCGGACGGCGCGATCGTCACGAGACACCGGCGCGAGGACGGTCGGCGGGTACCAGAAGCCCGGACCGTCGGGCGCCGACCCGCGGAACGCCACCGGCGCGTCGTCGGGCACGAACGAGGACACCGCCGCGAGCTGACCAGCACTGATCAGCGGCCCCATCTCCGTCTTCTCGTCGCCTGGCTCTCCGACGACGACACCCTGGACGGCGGGTTCGAGCAGCTCCATGAACCGGTCGTAGACGCCGCGCTGGACGAGGATGCGGGACCGTGCGCAGCAGTCCTGTCCTGCGTTGTCGAATACCCCGTAGGGCGCGGTAGCGGCCGCGCGAGCCAGGTCAGCGTCATCGAAAATGATGTTTGCGCTCTTACCACCCAACTCCAGCGTCACGGGCTTCACGCGCGCCGCGCAGCCGGCCATGACCCTCTTGCCCACCTCGGTGGAGCCGGTGAAGACGAGCTTCGCCACGTCGGGATGCTCGACGAACCGCTGGCCGACGACCGACCCGGCGCCGGGGATCACCGTGAAGACGTCCTCGGGGATGCCCGCCTCCAGCGCCAGCTCGCCGAGCCTCAGAGCCGTCATCGGGGTGAGTTCGGCGGGCTTCAGGACCACGGTGTTGCCCGCCGCCAGCGCCGGAGCGAAACCCCAGCTGGCGATGGGCATCGGGAAGTTCCACGGGACGATGACGCCGACGACGCCGAGCGGCTCGCGGAACGTCACGTCGATGCCGCCGCCCACCGGGATCTGCCGGCCGAACAGCCGCTCGGGCGCGCCCGCGTAGTAGTCGAGCACGTCGCGGACGTTGCCCGCCTCCCAGCGCGCGTTGCCGATCGTGTGGCCGGCGTTGGTGACCTCCAGCTGCGCCAGCTCCTCGCGGTGCTCGTCGACGAGCGTGGCGAAGCGTCTGAGAAGCCGCGCCGCGGTCGCCCGGGGCGACGGCCTTCCACGCGGGGAAGGCCGTGGCAGCCCGCGCGATCGCCGCGTCCGTCTCCTCCACAGTGGACGAGTGGATGGTGGTGACGACCTCCTCGGTCGCCGGATTGACGACCCTCATAGCCGCTCGAACCCCCGGTAGCGCTCCCAGTCGGTGACGGCCGCGTCGAAGGCGGCCAGCTCCACGTCGGCGTTGTTGACGTAGTGCGCCACGACGTCGTCGCCGAACGCCTCGTGCGCGAGCGCGCTCTCGGCGAACAGGTCGCGTGCCTCCCGCAGCGTGCGCGGCACCCGCGGCGCGTCGGACCGGTACGCGTTGCCGGTGAACTCCTCGGGCAGCGGCAGTTCCTGCTTGACGCCGGCCAACCCGGAGGCGATCATCGCGGCGCACGCCAGGTACGGGTTGACGTCGCCGCCCGGCACCCGGTTCTCCAACCGCAGCGAGTGACCGTGGCCCACCACCCGCAGCGCGCACGTGCGATTGTCCCGGCCCCAGGCCACGGCGGTGGGCGCGAAACTGCCGTCCGCGAACCGCTTGTAGCTGTTGATGTTCGGCGCGAAGAACAGGCTGAACTCGCGCAGGTAGGCGAGCTGACCGGCGAGGAAGTGCTCGAACAGCGGCGAGAACTCCGCGCCGTCGGCGAAGACCGGCGAGCCGTCGGTGGCGTCCCGCAGGCTGAGGTGGATGTGGCACGAGTTGCCCTCGCGCTCGTTGAACTTGGACATGAACGTCAGGCTCATGCCCTGCTGGGAGGCGATCTCCTTCGCGCCGTTCTTGTAGACGACGTGGTGGTCGCAGGCTGCGGCGGACCTCGTCGTACTTGAACGCGATCTCGTGCTGGCCGAGGTTGCACTCGCCCTTCGCCGACTCGACGGTCATGCCGGCGCCGCCCATCGCGTTGCGGATGCGGCGTAGCAGCGGCTCGATGCGGGCCGTGCCGAGCAGCGAATAGTCCACGTTGTACAGGTTCGCCGGGGTGAGGTTCCGGTATCCGGAGCGCCAGGCGTCCTCGTAGGTGTCGCGGAAGACCATGAACTCCAGTTCGGTGCCGGCGTACGCGCGCCAACCGTGCTCGGCCAGCCTGTCGGTCTGCGCGGTGAGGATCTGCCGCGGCGAGGCGACGACCGGGGCGCCGTCGTGCCACTGCAGGTCGGCGAGCACGCCGACCGTGCCGGGGTGCCACAGGCACGCGGTGCAGCGTGCTGAGATCCGGCTTGAGGACGAAGTCGCCGTAGCCGGTGTCCCACGAGCTCATCGCGTACCCGTCGACCGTGTTCATGTCGACGTCGACGGCGAGCAGGTAGTTGCAGCCCTCCGCGGCGCGCCCGAGCACGTCCGAGAGGAAGAACGGACCGGCGATCCGCTTGCCCTGGAGCCGGCCCTGCATGTCCGTGAAAGCGAGCAGCACGGTGTCGACCTTGCCGTCGGCGATCTCGATCCTGAGTTGATCCACGGTGAGCCGGCTCGCGTGGGCCATCCGCGCCTCCCCAAATGTCGTGGGGGAAACCTATGTTCCCGGCGCGGTCCGCCGCAATGGTCTAAATGGGGTGCTTTTCGAGTGGGTCAGGCGAGGAAGCCGCGGAGCAGGGCGGCGGTGGCGTCGCAGTGCTCCTCCATCACCGCGCGCGCGACGCCGGCGTCACCGCACAGCACGGCCTCGACCACGGCCGCGTGCTGAGCGTCCGAGTGGGCGATGTTGCGGCGCAGCACCGGGATCGCGGCCAGCAACTCGCCGAGCTGCGACTGGACGTCGGCGACCGCGGTGACGAGCGGCGCGCACCCCGTGACGCTGGCGATCGCGAGGTGCAGCCGCGAATCGGCGACCCGCCGCTGGCTGTCGCCCACGGCCTCGGTGCACTCGGCGAGGCACCCGGACAGGTAGCCGCGTTCGGCGGCGGACAGCGCGCGCGTGGCGGACAGCGCGGCGGCGCCCGGCTCCACGACGCGCCGGAAGTCGAGCGCCTGGTGCAGCCGCTCCCCCATCGACCGGGCGACCTCGCTGGCGTGCTCGCGCGGCGGGGCCCCAGCCTGGAGCGTGACGAACGTGCCGCCGCCCCGGCCACGCCGCGACTCGACGAAACCGGCCTCGGCCAGCGCCTTGATCGCCTCGCGAAGGGTCATCCGGCTGACGCCGAGCAGCTCGGCGAGTTCGCGTTCGGGCGGCAACCGGTCGCCCACGCCGACCACGCCCAGCTTGATCGCCCTGGCCAGCCGCTCGACGGTGACCTCGAACGCGTTGCCGTCCCGGATCGGACGGAACACCGACCGCGAGAGGGCAGTCTCCGCGGGTTCGACGGGTTGCGGTTCACCCACCGTCGACACCGGGGATCCGTCCGTTGCGGAACGCGTCGACGAAGTGGCGGTGGTCGTCGCGCACCTGCGCCGCGTAGCCCAGCCCGAACGAGACCAGGTCGGCCGCGAAGTCCTCGTCCCGGTCGCCGATCGCGGCGACGATCGCCTGCTCGGTCTGGAACGGCACCAGCGACTGCACGCTGTCGGCGTCGGACACGCAGTGCACCTTCGCGACCGCCTGCCCCAGGTACTGCAGAAGCGGCATGATGTCCGCCGGCTCGTTGATGTCGGCCCAGCTCGATGTCGGCCTCGTACGGCGAGAGTTCCTGCACGACCTGGCCGACGCCGTCCAGCGAGCACCAGCCGAGCCACGGGTCGGCGTGCGCCTGGAGCGCGCGCTGCGACACCGCGGTGCGGTGACCCTGGTGCTCGAAGTACTCGCGGATACCGGGATCGTCCACCACGCGGCTCGCCGCCGCCACGTTCCCCTGCTTCATCGACAGCACGACATCGTTCTCCAGCGCCTGCGTGGCGCCCTCCATCAGCAGGTTGTACGCGGGCAGCCCGGCGCTGCCGATGCCGAAACCGCTGCGTCCGACGACGTCCTTGATCTTGTAGCTCGTGACGTCCTTGAGCTTGCCGCTCGGGATCGTCGCCAGGTACTCCGCGAACGCCGTCTCGACCCGCCTGCGCTCGTCCGGCTCCAGCAGCCGCACGCCGGGGCCCTCGCGGAACACGCGGTCCTGCGAGCGGATCGTCGTCGTGCGGTCGAGCAGCGCGATGCGGGTGCGCATGCGGGCGTCCAGCAGCACGTTCCGGAGCACACCGCTCGTGGTGTCGAGGGTCAGCCGGAACTGGTCGTCGTCGGTGTGGGCGGCGAAGGCCGCGCACCCGCTCCAGGTACCCCACGGCAACCGTGCGGATCATCGTCGTGATCGTCTCGTCGGACAGCGCCTTGCCGAACCCGAGCAGCGCCAGGCTGGCGGCGAGCCGCTTGAGGTCCCACGTGTAGTGGCCGAGGTATGCCTCGTCGTAGTCGTTGACGTCGAAGACAAGCACGCCGGACGAGTCCATGTAGGTGCCGAAGTTGCCGCAGTGCAGGTCGCCCTGGATCCAGACCCGGCTGGTGCGCTCGTCCACCCACCCGTCGTGGTCGTCGGCCACGTCCGCGAAGTACAGGCAGGCGCTGCCGCGGTAGAACGCGAACGGGTCGGCGGCCATCTTGCGGAACTTCGCCCGGAACGCCGCCGGGTCCGCCTTGATCAGCGGCTCGAACGCCTCGACCAGGATGTCGACGATCTGCTGCGCCCGGTCGGCGGGGCGCCGAGCGGCGAGCGCATCCACGACGGTGGTCATCGTGCCTCCCCAGGTTCTCCCTGGTACGACCATTGCAGACCGCGTCGGCGCGTGGCGTCAGGTGCCCGCAGAAACGTCCGAACGGGCAACGTGCTACCGCGGAGCCGTCCCGCGCGAAACGGACTTTCGGTGCTAACTGGGGCATGCGCGCCCGCGTATGCGCACGGCTTCCCGAAAAGTTCGGTTCGGCCAGGACTGCGCCGGCCGGGCGCGCTACAGGCGGTGCATCCAGCCGTGCTTGTCCTCCACCTTCCCGTGCTGGATGTCGAGCAGCAGCTCGCGCAGCTTCATCGTCACCTCGCCGGGCTCACCGTCGGCCACGGCGAACTCGCCGTCGCTCCACTTGACGTGGCCGACCGGCGTGATGACGGCGGCGGTGCCGCAGGCGAACGCCTCGGTCATGGCGCCGCTCGCGACGGACTCGCGCCACTCGTCGGTGGAGATCCGGCGCACCTCGGTACGCAGGCCCAGGTCGCCGGCGAGGGTGAGCAGGCTGTCGCGGGTGATGCCGGGCAGCAAGGTGCCGGTGAGTTCGGGTGTGACCAGCGTCTTCGTGCCGTCCTCGGCGGTGAACACGAAGTACAGGTTCATCCCGCCCATCTCCTCGATCCACCGGTGCTCCACGGCGTCGAGCCAGACGACCTGGTCGCAGCCGCGGTCGGCGGCCTGCGCCTGGGCGACCAGGCTCGCGGCGTAGTTGCCGGCGCACTTCGCCTCGCCGGTGCCGCCCGGGGCGGCGCGCGTGTAGTCGGTGGAGAGCCAGACGCTCACCGGCTTCACGCCCTGCGGGAAGTACGCGCCGACCGGCGACGCGATCAGCACGTACAGGTACTCCTGGGCCGGCCTGACGCCGAGGAACGGGTCGGTGGCGAACATGAACGGGCGCAGGTAGAGGCTGGTCTCCGGGGCCGACGGCACCCAGTCGCGGTCCTGCGCGGCGAGCACGCGGATCGACTCCAGGAACACCTCCTCGGGCAGCTGCGCCATCGCCAGCCGGGCCGCCGAGCGGTTGAACCGCTGGGCGTTCTGCTCCGGACGGAACAGCGCCAGGCCACCGTCGGGCTGGCGGTAGATCTTGAGGCCCTCGAAGATCTCCTGCCCGTAGTGCAGCGCGGACGTGGCCGGGTCGAGGCTGATCGGACCGTACGGTTCGAGGCGGGCGTCGTACCAGCCCTTCCCCTCCGCGTACCGGATCGTGACCATGTGGTCGGTGAAGATGCGGCCGAAGCCCGGGTCAGAGAGCAGTACCGCCCGCTCGTCGGCACCTACCGGCGTCGAGGTGGGACGCAGGTCGAAGGTGAGCGACGGCGGCGGAGTGCTCATGACGATCCCTTTCGGAGCGGGTCTTCCACACGGAACTTACCGTTCGTTCAACCGGCACGGCAGGCCGTTCTTCCCGCACGCAACAGAATGTGGTCGCACTTTTCCGGGCCATTCCCGGAAAAGTGCGACCACAGGAGCAGGTCGGGGGCCGGGTTAGCCGGCTGCTACTCGGGTGGCGATGCGGTCGCCGATCTCGGCGGTGCGCACGTCGGCGTCGCCGCGCTCGGCGAGGTCGTCGGCGACGGCGCGCTCGACCCTGGCGGCGGCCTCGGGGTGGCCGAGGTGCTCCAGCATCAGCGCGACGGAGAGGATCGTAGCGGTCGGGTCGGCGATGCCCTGCCCCGCGATGTCGGGCGCGGAACCGTGCACCGGCTCGAACATCGACGGGTACGCCTTCGTCGGGTTGATGTTCCCGCTGGCGGCGAGGCCGATGCCGCCCGTGATCGCGGCGGCGATGTCGGTGAGGATGTCGCCGAAGAGGTTCTCGGTGACGATCACGTCGAAGCGCTGCGGCTGGGTCACGAAGAACATCGACGCCGCGTCGACGTGCAGGTAATCGGTGGTGATGTCCGGGAACTCGGCGGCCACCTCGTTGAATGTGCGCGTCCACAGTGAACCGGCGTTGACCAGCACGTTGTTCTTGTGGACCAGCGTCAGCTTCTTGCGCGGACGCCGGGAGGCACGGGCGAACGCGTCCCGGACGACCCGCTCGACGCCGTACCGCGTGTTGAGCGACTCCTCGGTGGCGATCTCGTGCGGCGTGCCGTACTGGAGCCGCCCACCGGCGCCGCAGTACAGCCCCTCGGTGCCCTCACGGACCACGACGAAGTCGATGTCGCCGGGCTTCACGCCGGCCAGCGGGCTGGGGACGCCCGCGTAGAGCCGCGTCGGGCGAAGGTTCACGAAGTGGTCGAAGTCGAACCGGAGCTTGAGCAGGAGGCCGCGCTCCAGGACGCCGGACGGGACGGTCGGGTCGCCGACGGCGCCGAGCAGGATGGCGTCGTGGCCGGCCAGCTCGTCCTGCACGGACTGCGGGAGCACCTCGCCCGTGGCGTGCCAGCGCTTGGCGCCGAGGTCGTAGGTGGTGGCCTCGACCCCGGGCAGGACCTCGCGGAGTACCTTGAGCCCCTCGACAGCCACCTCCGGACCGATGCCGTCGCCGCCCACCACCGCCAGCCGGGTCGTCCCCACCGTCTCCGCCTCCTCAGATCGCGTCCCGCCACCCTAGCGCGGGATTCCCACTTTCCGGTACGCGCGTCTCAGTAAGTGGGCGCCTTTGGGCGATCTTTCTGGCGCTATAGCGCCAGAAAGATCGCCCAAATCGACTAGACGCCGCTGAGGTCCACGGCGCTCGTGGCACGGGCACCGATCGCGGACGTGATCGCGTCGAGCAGGTCGCCAGGGACGGCCTGGTCGACGGTGAGCACCATGAGCGTGTCGCCGCCGGCGTCGGCGCGGGCGACCTGCATGCCGGCGATGTTGATGTTGTGGTCGCCGAGCATGCGGCCGAGGGTGCCGACGATGCCCGGGCGGTCGTCGTACCGGAAGAACAGCACGTGGCCGTCGGGCGCGAGGTCGATGTCGAAACCGTCCAGCTCGACGAGGCGCTGGAGCTGCTTCGGGCCGGTCAGGGTGCCGGAGACGCTCACGGTCTCGCCGTCCGGCAGGACGCCGCGCACGGTGATGAGGTTGCGGTAGTCCGGGCTGTCCGGGCTGGTGGTGAGCCCGAACTCGACGCCGCGCTCCTTGGCGAGCAGCGGCGCGTTCACGAACGTCACCGACTCCTCGACGATGTCCGCGAAGACGCCCTTGAGCGCCGCGAGCTGCAGGACGCTGACGTCGTACTCGACGATCTCGCCGCGAACCTCGACGGTGATCGTGGCGGCGACACCGCCGGCAACGGCCGTGAAGACGCGACCCAGCTTCTCGGCGAGCGGCAGGCCCGGGCGCACGTCCTCGGCGACGACACCGCCGGCCTGGACGTTCACCGCGTCCGGCACGAACTCGCCCTCCAGCGCCAGCTTGACACTCTTCGCGACGGCGAGACCGGCCTTGTCCTGCGCCTCGACCGTGGACGCGCCGAGGTGCGGGGTGACCACCACGTTCTCGTGGCCGAACAGCGGCGACTCGGTGCACGGCTCCTTGGCGAAGACGTCGATGCCCGCGCCGGCCACGCGGCCTTCGGCGATCGCATCGGCGAGTGCCTTCTCGTCGATGAGGCCGCCGCGCGCGGCGTTGACGATCCGGACGCTCGGCTTGACCAGGGCCAGCTCCTTGGCGCCGATCAGGCCGATGGTCTCCGGCGTCTTGGGCAGGTGGATCGAGATGAAGTCGCTCTCGCTGAGCAGCTCCTCCAGGCTCACCAGCCGGACCCCGAGCTGCGCGGCGCGCGCCGGCTGCACGTAGGGGTCGTACGCGATGAGGCGGGTGCCGAACGCCGACATGCGCTGGGCGAAGAGGACGCCGATGCGGCCGAGGCCGACGACGCCGACGGTCTTGTCGGCGATCTCGACGCCGGTGTACTTCGAGCGCTTCCACTCGCCGCCCTGCAGCGCGGTGTTGGCCGGCGCCGTGTTGCGGGCCACCGCGAGGAGCAGCGCGACGGCCTGCTCGGCGGCGCTGACGATGTTCGAGGTGGGCGCGTTGACGACGAGCACGCCGCGAGCGGTGGCGGCGGGCACGTCCACGTTGTCGAGCCCGACGCCGGCACGCGCGACCACGCTCAGCTTCGGCGCGGCGGCCAGGGCCTCGGCGTCGACCTTGGTGGCGCTGCGGACCAGGATCGCGTCGACGTCGGCCAGGGCCGGCAGCAGCTTGGCGCGGTCGGCGCCGTCGACATGGCGTACCTCGAAATCGTGCGCGAGCACGTCGAGTGCGGATGGGGCGAGCTCCTCGGCGACGAGGACTACTGGCTTCGGCACTTCGCATCCCTTGGGGAGGTTTTCGTGGGGCTGACGGGCAGCGTTACCACGCCTGAATGCGACCGATCGTACGGTCGCGAAGCGTCCCAGTCTCGCCGTAAGCGCCCAGTCGTGATGACCGTCACGTGTTGGTAACCGTGACCGCCGTCACCCCCACGACCAGCCTGAACGATGACTCAGTGTCTGTTTCTGGACCTCGGGCCGAGCGAGCCGCACTCCAGGCGGCGGTCCGGCAAGGCGGAGGCTCGCCCGGATACGTGTCTTGTATCCGGGCGGGCCGACACGCCGCCGGTCGGCGTCTGGGGTGCGGCGCAGGCTGGGTCCAGAAACAGACACTAGTGGTCTAGTCCATGGTCAACGAGGCCGAGCTGATCGACTGTGACGAGGTCGGCGCCGGTGGTGCGGACGCGGTCGAGCACGTGGATCAGCGCGTCCGCCGTCACCGCCGGCCAGATGTGCAGCAGGACGATGCCGGCGCCTGCGAGCGCGACGTGCTCGACGATCCCGTCGACAGTCGTGTCCGGGTGCCAGTCCTTCGGATCGGTCGTCCAGTGGACGTGCGTGAATCCGGCGGTCCGGACCAGCCGGAGCAACTCCCGGTCGTCCGATCCGCAGCCGTACGGGAGGCGGAACCAGGGCGCCGGGTCGACGCCGCACGCATCGCGAACGGCCGCTCGCCCCTCCGCCAGGTCCTCGGCGACCCCGACCGCCGAGAGCCGCGAGTACGGGACGTGGCTGTGACCGTGCAGGCCCACCAGGTGCCCCTCGTCCGCGATGCGCCGGGCTGTCGACGGCCAGGCGCGCGCCCACCGTCCCTGGACGAAGAAGGTCGCCCGGGCCTTGGCGTCCCGCAACGTGTCGAGGAGTTGCCCGTACTGCTCGGGCGGACCGCCCGGATAGTCGTGATGCTCCGCGTCGAACGTCAGCGCCAACCTGGTCATGTGCCACCCCCTGGCGACATCCTGCCGGTAGGTCCTCCCGGTTGCCGCCCCGCTCCTCCTGGAGCAGGGCGGCAACGGCGGTCGAGCGTCGTACCGCACTATCAGCCCGGCGTGTTGCCCGGTGAGACCGCCCGGCAGAGGCACCGGCTGCGGGCGGCCACCGACCTGCCAGCGGGTGAGGGTGTACCCGCTGGTGTCGTCGCCGTCCATCATCACCACAGTCCGGTCGTCACTCCAGGCGATGTCCCAGGCCCGGCCTGAGCGTCGGTGCTCGGTGACAGCGGGCTTGCCCGCCAGCGCGGCGCGTACGTCGATCAGGGCGGCTGTGCGCTCACGGGAGTCGAGGAACCAGCGACCGTCTGGCGAGAACCTCCCGGAGGACAAGCCCACCAGATCGCAGTTCTTCGCGGTAACCGCGAGGTCGCGAGCCGGGTCGAGAGACGCGAGACACTCACCCTTGGCTACGTTCAGCAGCGAGATCTTCGCGACGACCGACCGGCGGTCCGAGCCGGCGCCGAGGGCGCTGACGAACGTGTCGCTGAACTCCTCGCCCATCTGTCCGGTGTCCGGATCCATGGCGTTCATCCTGATCGTCTCGGCGCGGTCCCTGACGACGACCCAGTCGCCCGTCCACACCCAGACGTCGGCGGGTCGCTTCATCGGGTAGGTGCGGATGTCGACCACCTTGCCACCGGCCAGGCGACCGATCGACACCGCACGGCTGTCCGCGCCGGTCCAGGCCAACCGGCGCCCGTCAGGCGAGACGGCGAGGCCGCGTGCCGTCGTCGGCAGGATCTTGTGGAACGTGCCGTCGTGGCGCATGAGGCGGACGTCAAGGAGGCCGGCGACGATCCATCCTTCCCGCACGCGGCCCGGCCACCACGTGCTGTGGACGGCGTCGGCGGGGAGTTGCCACCGCTTGCCCTCGGCGGTCCACAGCACGCCGCCGCTCTCGTCCTGGATCTTGATGTCCAGCCCGACCCCGGTCGGGGGTCCGTCCGGCAGCGGCGCCGCCGCGACCTGGACCGGCTCCTCGCGGTCGGCCAAGTTCGCCACGGCACCCGTTCCCATGAGGACCGCGAGTGCGGTCGCGCCCGCCGCCAGTGCCCACCGGCGACGGCGGAGTCCGGCGGCGCGGCGGACCACGGCCGTCACGGGATCGTGCATGTGCTCCGGCGGCACGTCGGCCGTCTCGTCCCGGAACACCGTCCTCAGGTCCTGCTCCAACTGAGTCATGCCAGACCACCTCCGATCAGGCTCTGTTCGATGGTGACCTCGCGGGGGTCCTGCGCTCCCAGGCGCTTGCGCAGCGTGGCGAGCGCCCGGCTGGCCTGGCTCTTCACGGTGCCGACGGAGACGCCGAGCAGGCGTGCGGTCTCTACCTCTGTCAGATCCTCGTAGTACCGCAGGACGAGCACGGCACGCTGGCGCGCCGGCAACGTCCGCACGTACGTCCAGAGCACCTGACGCTCGACGGACTCGGCGACTCGATCAGGCGAAGGCCGCTCCGGCATGTCGGCAGTCGGGCGCTCGCCGTGCCACCGACGCCGCCACCAACTCGTGGCGGTGTTCACCAGCACCCGCCGCACGTACGTCTCGACGGCGCCGCTCGACCTGATCCGCGGCCAGGCCAGGTACGTCTTGGCCAGCGCCGTCTGCAGCAGGTCCTCGGCCGTGGACCAGTCGCCGCTGAGCAGGTACGCCGTGCGCAGCAGCGCCGGGTACCTGGTGGCGACGAACGTCCGGTAGTCGTCGTCCTCCGGTGGGCCAGTTCTCATGCGCACCCTTCCCCCGTGCGGTCGTGGTGGTCGTAGGACGCCCCAGACCGTCAGGAAGGTTGCTCGCGCCGCAGCTCCGGTTTCGGCTCCGGGCCGCTCGGCCGAAGTTTCGCGGCGAACCGGCGGGCGAACGCGTAGGCGTCACCAGGCCAGCGGGCCGAGACGTAGTTGCCGTCCTCGACGACGAACGCCGGCCGGTCGTCCGTGGCGGTGTCCCTGGCGACGGCCAACGGCCCGCGCTCGAACGTGGCACCGGACGCGACCACCTCGTCCTGCACATACTCCGGGTACGTGCGGTAGTAACGGCCGTGCCGCCAGCCGGTGAGGTAGTAGGCGCTGCGTTCCAGGTACTTCGGCAGGCAGGTGGTGCGGCGTCCGGCGAGGACGCTGCGGCCACCGACGACGGTGCGGGCCAGCACGAGGACGCCGTGGCAGATCGCGCCGACCGGCCGGTCCAGCGCCCAGAACCCGGCCACCTTCTCGCGCAGCTCGGCGCTGCCGAGGTACTGCCGCATGCCGGGAGCGTGTCCGCCGGGCAGGATGAGCCCGTCAAAGGTCTCCGGGGCGAGGGCCTGCCAGGCGAGCGGAGACTGGAACTCCGGCGCCTCGGTGAGCTGGCGGTAGAACTCCTTCGGTTCCGCGTACGCGCCGAGCTGGCCGAAGAGCACGCCCGTCAGCAGCAGCGGATCACACGCGGGAGGGGCGCCGCCCTGCTCGGTGGCGAACACGACCTCGTGACCGGCGTCGCTGAGCAGGCGCCACGGCACGGCCACCTCGGTGACGTCGAAGTCACGGTCGGGCAGCGGGATCAGGACCCGCATCAGCCGGTGAGGAAGTCGTCGATGACCCTCGCGAACTGCGCGGGCTCGTCGATCCACGGGTAGTGGCCACACCCGTCCAGCACGACGAGTTCGGATCCGGTGATGCTGCGGGCCACCACCTCGGCGCCCGGAACGCCGCTGCCGCCGTCGACGGAGCCGGCCAGCACCAGCGTCGGGACACCGAGCGCCAGCAACGTGGCCAGCGCGCCGACGCGGTCGAAGTCGCGCACGAGCGGCCCGGCGGCGTACCCGACCTGGGCTCCGAGCGTCACCTGTGCCTTGTACCCGGCGGCGTGCGCGCGGGCGCGGTCGTCCCAGCGGCCGTAGAAGAAGGGGGCGACCCGGTCGAGCAGCGGCGCCGCCTCCTCCAACTTGGTGATGCCGTCGAGTGCGGCCATCGCCTGCGCCGCGTCGGAGTACCACGGCTCGTTGAACCGGGCGTTGCGGATCGCCGACGTGTCGGGCGTGACAGCCTGCAGGCGCACCGACGGCGTGGCCAGCACCAGGCGGCGCAGGCGCTTCGCGTGACGGGCGGCGTACACCTCGGTGACCACCGCACCAGCGGAGTGACCGAGCAGGTCGAACTGGTCGAGACCGAGGTGGAGCCGCAGCTCCTCGATGTCGTCGGCGATGGCCGGGTACGCGAGCGTGCTGGCGTCGCTGGGCATCGCGGAGTGACCGGTGCCGCGCGGGTCGAGGACGATCAGCGTGCGGCGATCGTCCAGCCCGCCGAGGTCCTCCAGGTACTCGCCGGAGCGGCCGGGTCCGCCGGGGACGCAGACCAGCGGCGAGCCTGAGCCCTGGACCCGATAGTGCAGGCGGGTGCCGTCGGCGGTCGTGAAATGCGGCATGACGCCCAGCATGTCACGCCAGCGGCTGCCCGGCCCAGCCCCGAGTTTCGGACTTTTGAGGGTCGGCCGCGGCCGCGGAACCCTCAAAACTCCGAAACTCGGCGAAGCGCGCTCAGGCGGTTTCCGTGATCGGGCGGTCTACCCAGGACATCATGCCGCGCAGCTCGGCGCCCACCTTCTCGATCGGGTGGTTCGCGCCCTCCTCGCGGAACTTCGTGAAGTTCGGGCGACCCGCGTCGTCCTCGGCGACCCAGTTGCGCGCGAACGTGCCGTCCTGGATGTCGCCGAGGATCTTCTTCATCTCCTCCTTGACGGCCGCGTTGATCACGCGCGGGCCGGACACGTAGTCGCCGTACTCGGCGGTGTCGGAGACGGAGTACCGCTCGCGGGCGATGCCGCCCTCGTACATGAGGTCGACGATGAGCTTCAGCTCGTGCAGGCACTCGAAGTAGGCGACCTCGGGGGCGTACCCGGCCTCGGTGAGCACCTCGAACCCGGCCTGCACCAGCGCCGACGCGCCGCCGCACAGCACGGCCTGCTCGCCGAACAGGTCGGTCTCGGTCTCCTCCTTGAACGTCGTCCTGATGACGCCGGCGCGGGCGCCGCCGATCGCCTTCGCGTACGACAGGGCAAGGTCGAACGCTTCGCCGCTGGCGTCCTGCTCGACAGCGACGAGACACGGCACGCCCTTGCCGTCCACGAACTGGCGGCGCACCAGGTGACCCGGGCCCTTCGGCGCGACCATCGCCACGTCGACACCGTCCGGCGCCTTGATCAGGTCGTACCGGATGTTGAAGCCGTGCCCGAAGAACAGCGCCTTGCCCTCGGTGAGGTTCGGCTCGATGGACTCCTTGTACAGCGAGCGCTGCGCGGTGTCGGGCGCGAGCACCATGATCACGTCGGCCTCGGCGGCGGCCTCGGCGGGCGTGACTACCCGCAGCCCCTCCGCCTCGGCCTTCGGCCGGCTCTTCGAACCCTCGGGAAGGCCGACACGGACGTCGACGCCGGAGTCACGCAGCGACAGCGCATGCGCGTGGCCCTGGCTGCCGTAGCCGAGGACGGCGACCTTGCGCCCCTGGATGATCGACAGGTCGGCGTCGTCGTCGTGGAAGATCTCTGCTGGCATTGCGGAACCTTTCGTGGTGAGTGTCGCTTAGGCGCTGCGGAGGGCCGCGGTCGGGCCGGTGATCGAGCGGGCGCCCCGGCCGATCGCGACCATGCCGGACTGGACGAGTTCCTTGATACCGAACGGCTCCAGCACCTTGATCAGCGCTTCGAGCTTGTCGGCGGTGCCGGTGGCCTCGATCGTGACGGCGTCGGTGGCGACGTCCACGACCTTGGCACGGAAGAGCTGGACGGTCTCCAGCACGTGCGAGCGGGTGGACAGGTCGGCACGGACCTTGATCAGCACCAGCTCGCGCTGGACCGAGCTGGCGGGATCCAGCTCGACGATCTTGATCACGTGCACCAGCTTGTTGAGTTGCTTGGTGACCTGCTCCAGAGGCAGCCCCTCGACGTTGACGACGATCGTCATACGCGAGATCTCGGGGTGGTCGGTGGGGCCGACAGCGAGCGAGTCGATGTTGAACCCGCGCCGGCTGAACAGGCTGGCCACCCGCGCCAGCACACCGGGCTTGTTCTCCACCAGGACCGACAGCGTGTGCCGGGTGCTTGTCATCATCAGACCGAGTCCTCGCTCCAGACCGGCCGCACGTCGCGGGCGGCCATGATCTCGTCGTTGCTGGTTCCTGCTGCGACCATCGGCCACACCATCGCGTCCGCGCCGACCGTGAAGTCGACCACGACGGGCTGGTCGTCGATCTCCATCGCCTTCTCGATCGTGGCGTCCACTTCGGACGCCGTCTCGCAGCGCAGGCCGACGCAGCCCATCGCCTCGCCGAGCTTCACGAAGTCCGGGATGCGCTGCTTGTGGGTCTTGAGGTCGGTGTTGGAGTACCGCTCGCCGTAGAACAGGGTCTGCCACTGGCGGACCATGCCGAGGTTGCCGTTGTTGATCACGGCGACCTTGATCGGGATGCCCTCCAGCGCGCAGGTGGCCAGCTCCTGGTTGGTCATCTGGAAGCAGCCGTCGCCGTCGATGGCCCAGACCGTGGTGTCCGGCTTGCCCATCTTCGCGCCCATCGCGGCTGGGACCGCGTACCCCATCGTGCCGAGGCCGCCGGAGTTGAGCCACGTGTACGGCTTCTCGTACGAGATGAACTGGCTGGCCCACATCTGGTGCTGGCCGACGCCGGCGACGTAGATCGCGTCCGGGCCGACGATCTTGCCCAGCCGCTCGATCACGTACTGCGGGGCGAGGGTGCCGTCGGCGTGCTCCTCGTACCCGAGGGGGTAGGTCTCCAGGGTGTTCCGCAGCGACGACCACCAGCCGTCGAGGTCTGCGCGGCGCCCGGCCTCGTGCTCCGCCTGCAACGCCACGACCAGCTCGGCGATGACCTCACGGGCGTCGCCGACGATCGGCACGTCCGCGGTGCGGTTCTTGGAGATCTCGGCCGGGTCGATGTCGGCGTGGACGATCGTGGCGTGCGGCGCGAACGTGTCCAGCTTGCCGGTGACGCGGTCGTCGAAGCGGGCGCCGAGCGCGATGATCAGGTCGGCCTTCTGCAGCGCGGTCACCGCCGCGACGGTGCCGTGCATGCCGGGCATCCCGAGGTGCTGCGGGTGGCTGTCCGGGAACGCGCCGCGCGCCATCAGCGTGGTGACGACCGGGGCGCCGGACAGTTCGGCCAGCACCTTCAGCTCGGCCGCCGCGCGCGCCTTGAGCACGCCGCCGCCGACGTAGAGAACCGGCTTCTTCGACGTGGTGAGCAGCCGCGCCGCCTCGCGCACCTGCTTGGCGTGCGGGTGCAGGGTCGGCCGGTATCCAGGCAGGTCCAGGGTGGGCGGCCAGGAGAACGTGGTCTGCGCCTGCAGCACGTCCTTGGGCAGATCGACCAGGACGGGGCCCGGACGGCCGGTCGCCGCCAGGTGGAACGCCTCGGCGATCGACCGCGGGATGTCGTCCGCGCGCTGGACGAGGATGTTGTGCTTGGTGATCGGCATCGTGATGCCGCAGATGTCCGCCTCCTGGAAGGCGTCCGTGCCGATGGCGGCGCTCGGCACCTGGCCGGTGATCGCGACGATCGGCACCGAGTCCATGTAGGCGTCGGCGATCGGGGTGACGAGGTTCGTGGCGCCCGGGCCCGAGGTGGCCATGCAGACCCCGACCTTGCCGGTGGCCTGCGCGTACCCCTCGGCGGCGTGCCCCGCGCCCTGCTCGTGGCGGACCAGCACGTGCCGGAGCGCGGTCGAGTCGTAGAGCGGGTCGTACGCCGGCAGGATCGCGCCGCCCGGGATCCCGAACACCACCTCGACGCCGGCCGCCTCCAGCGAGCGGACGAGCGATTGGGCTCCGGTGACGGAAGCACTCTGGGTCATGTCGGCACCTTTACGTTCTTCTGGAGCTGAGCGAGGGCAACAAAAAACCCCTCGTGCGAGGCACGGGGGGTTAGCGCGTCGACCGGGAGTCGACGCGCTAGGTGAGTACGAGGACGTCGAAGCGCATGCCGCCACCGTAGGCTCCCCGCTGATCACGCGTCAACTCTACGGGATGGTGATCCCATCATGTGGACCTGCCTCGGCGCGCGCTCCCGCCGCTGGCAAACCGGGCTGCCCGACGCGCACTCCCGCCGCTCGCAAACCGGACTGTCCGGGAAGCGGTCCTCAAACCGGACACCTGATACCGCCATTTCCCCGACAGTTGGGGCGTTCGTGACCCGCTGGGGCACGCGGGGCGCGCCCGCGCGCCCCCAGCGGGTCAGCCGCAGACGGCGCCCGTCGGCCGCGGAGCCGACGAGCTTGGCGTACTTCGCCAGCACACCCGTCTCGTAACGCGCCGGCAGCGGCTTCCACCCGGCGCGGCGCCGCTCCAGCTCGTCGGCGTCGACCAGGAGGTCGAGCGTGCGGGTGGTGAGGTCGAGACGGATGCGGTCACCGTCGGCGACGAGCGCGATCGGCCCGCCGTCGGTGGCCTCGGGCGCGACGTGCCCGACGCAGAGCCCCGTGGTGCCGCCGGAGAACCGGCCGTCCGTGAGGAGCAGGACGTCCTTGCCGAGGCCGGCGCCCTTGATCGCCCCGGTGACCGCGAGCATCTCGCGCATGCCAGGCCCGCCGCGCGGACCCTCGTACCGGATGACGACGACGTCGCCCGGCTTGAGGCGGCCATGGGTGACCGCGTCCATCGCGCCCTGCTCACCGTCGAACACGCGCGCGACGCCCTCGAACACCTCGCTGTCGAAGCCGGCGCTCTTGACGACGGCGCCCTCGGGCGCGAGCGAGCCGTGCAGGATCGTGAGGCCGCCGGTGCGGTGCAGCGGGTCGGACAGCGCGTGGATGATCTTGCCGTCCGGGTCGGGCGGGGCGATGTCGGCGAGGTTCTCGGCCATCGTGCGGCCGGTCACCGTCATGCACGTCGCCGTGCAGCAGGCCGGCGTCGAGCAGGGCCTTCATGACGACCGGGACGCCGCCGATCGTGTCGATGTCGTTCATCACGTACCGGCCGAACGGCTTCACGTCGGCGAGGTGCGGGGTCCGGTCGCCGATCACGGTTGAAGTCGTCCAGGGTGAGCTCGACCCGGGCCTCGTGCGCGATCGCGAGCAGGTGCAGGACGGCGTTCGTGGAACCGCCGAGCGCCATGACGACCGTGATCGCGTTCTCGAACGCCTCGCGCGTGAGGATATGGCGGGCGGTGATGCCGCGGCGGATCAGCTCGACGACGGCCTCGCCCGTCTTCACGGCGTAGTCGTCGCGACGGCGGTCGACAGCCGGCGGCGCCGCGCTACCCGGCAGCGACATGCCGAGGGCCTCGGCAGCGCTGGCCATGGTGTTCGCGGTGTACATGCCGCCGCACGCGCCCTCACCGGGGCACGCGGCGCGCTCGATCGCGTCGAGTTCCTCACGGGTGATTCGACCCATCGCGCACGCGCCGACACCTTCGAACGCGTCGATGAGCGTGATGTCCTTGCCGTTCAGCTTGCCCGGCAGGATCGAGCCTGCGTAGAGGAAGACGGCGGCGAGGTCGAGCCGTGCCGCGGCCATCAGCATCCCGGGCAGCGACTTGTCGCACCCGGCGAGCAGCACCGAACCGTCGAGGCGTTCGGCGAACATGACGGTCTCGACCGAGTCGGCGATGACTTCGCGGCTCACCAGCGAGGCTCGCATGCCTTCGTGCCCCATCGAGATGCCGTCCGACACCGAGATCGTGCCGAACTCCATCGGGAAACCGCCTGCTGCCCGGACTCCCTCTTTAGCGGCCTTCGCGAGCCGGTCGAGGGAGAGGTTGCACGGCGTGATCTCGTTCCACGACGACGCGACGCCGATCTGCGGCTTGGCGAAGTCCTCGTCCTGCATGCCTACCGCGCGAAGCATTGCACGGGCACCGGCCTTCTCCATGCCTTCGGTGACGTCGGTGCTGCGGGGCTTCAGGTTTGGCTGGGGCTGGTCCGTCATGAGACGACCTCCGGAGTGAGCATCGCAGCGACGAAGGAGCGCGGAGCGGAGCGGAGGGGGTCGGCGGGCAGCACAGTCATCGGGTGTCCTCGTTGGAGAAGAGGTGGCACCACCCGTCGGCCGGGGATCGCCGGCCAGGCGAGCGAGCAGGGCAGGAGCGGTGCCGCCAGTCTAGGCAGCACCGACCACCGGGGTGGTCCCGCCTGCCCTCGCCGGCTCAGTACGGAGCCATCTCCGCGACCACGCGGTGGGCCAGATCAATGAGCGCCTCCACCTTCGGGGCGTCGCGCAAGACCTCTTCACCGGTCAGGGCTGGTGAATCGCTCCTCGGGTATTCGGCCTCGTTGCGGCGACGCCGCATCCTGTCGAACGGCCGGAGCGCCTTCCCGAGCGGCGGCTCGAGCTGCGCGACGACCGCCTCGTACACCGCGAGGTGCCCACCGCGAGTCGTCGGGCGGATCCCCTGGTTCTCCAGCACCGCGGTGAGCGCCTTCCGAGCACCGTCGTAGAGGAGCTGGTAGGCGCCGACAGGGTCAATCGCGACGATCACAGTGCTGGCCGCGACGTGGGCACGGGCCTGACGTAGCAGCAGTTCGGCGTGGTCACGGTTCGCGGTGACCCGCTCCAGCTGGCCATTGCCGATCATCCCATCAACAACTGGACGACCCTGGCGCCACCTCACGTGGGTGCGCCGATTCTCAGAGCGACGAGCGGCCGGGACCGGACAGTGCGCAGGAACGGATCGTCTCCAGGATCTGCCCAGGAATCGACGGTCACCCGTCTGATGTTGACCTCGCGAGCCAGCACGCCCTCAGCCACTCTCGCCGCCCCGTAGAGCTCATCGTCGTCGGCATCGCCGACAACCAGCACATCGACATCGTGCGGTATGGCCCCAGGCTCGCCACTGTAACGCGCAGCCCAAGAGCCGTAGATGTAAGCCTCCACCACGCCATGAACCTTACCAAACTCTGACGTCAGAATAGGTAGAGGTCCAAAGGTAACTGCAAGTAAATCCTAAAGTGGCTTGGCGACGAGCGAGTCCGTCTCGGCGCGAAGCAGTCGCAAGTTGCCCAATCGACGCTCACGCACCAGACCCGCGCTGACGAGCCGGTCGGCCTCACGACTCGTCGACGCCGGGCTCGTCCCGATCCGTTTCGCCAGCTCGGCACCCGTGAACTCCTGCTCGGGGTGCAAGAACAGCCAAGCGAGCAACTCGCCGATCATCGCCGATCGCAGCAACGGCAGGAGAACGGGAGGCGGAGATTGCATGACTCGTAATCTACCTTACGAGTTATGCAATTCCGCTCCACCGCACAGACTGGAATCACCCAACTGTCGGGCTTTTGGCTGCTTCGGGCGTCCGGTTTGGGGACCAATACCGGAACAATCCGGTTTGTCCCTGCGGCAGCGGCCCGAAAGCGCAGGCGGCCCGAGGCGCTGGCCGCCCCGCGCCGACAGCGGGGGCCCGCGGCCGGACCGCAGGCCCGGCCTGGAGGCTCAGCCGCCCGCGACCGACGGGAGAACGAGCACCTCGGCGCTGGCCGGCACTGGTGCGGTAATGCCGCCGGACAGCCGCACATCCTCCCCGTCCACGTACACGTTGACGTACCGGCGGAGTTCGCCCTGCTCGTCGCGCAGCCGCCGTACGAGCGCCGGGTGCGACGTGGCCATGGCGTCGAACACCTGACGAAGGTCGCCGCCGTCGCCGACCTGCACGGTCAGCTCCTTCTCACCGCCGCTGTACTGCCGCAACGCGCCGGGCAGGCGCACCGTCACCGCCACCGTGGTCACCCCACCTCGGCGGCGCGGACGCACAGCACGTCCGGCAGGTGGACGGCGACCGGTGCCCAGTGTTCGCCTTCGTCTGCGCTGGCGTACACCTCGCCGTTGCGGGTGCCGAAGTACACGCCGGCCGGCTCGGCGTCGTCGACGCACATCGCGTCGCGCAGGACGGTGCCGTAGAAGCGCTCGGGCAGGCCGTCGGACAGGCCGGTCCAGGACTTGCCCTCGTCCTCGGTGCGGTAGACGCGGGCCTTCGCCTCAGGCGGGATCCGCTCGCCGTCGGCGGTGAGCGGGAAGTTGTAGGCCACCCCCGGCCGATGCGGGTGGGTGACCATCGCGAAGCCGAAGTCAGCCGGGAGGTCATCGGCGATGGAGGTCCAGGTCACCGCGCCGTCGTCGCTGCGGTACACGCCGTGGTGGTTCTGCAGGAAGAACTGCTCGGGACGGTCGGGGTTGCGGGCTATCTTGTGGACGCACTGCCCGAACTCGGGGTACTTGTCCGGCCGGAAGTACGCTTTGATGCCGGTGTTCGACGGTGCCCAGCTCTCGCCGCCGTCCTCGGTGCGGTAGACACCGCCGGTGGACATGGCCACCGCGATCCGGTTCGGATCTTCCGGGTGCGGCACTACGGAGTGGATCGCCATGCCGCCGAAGCCGGGAGTCCACTCCTTGCGGTGGGGGTGGTCCCACAGGGGGCGGATCAGTTCGAAGTGCTCGCCGCCGTCGGTGGACTTGAACAGCGCGCTCGGCTCGACGCCTGCCCACACCACGTCGGGCTGGTCGGCGGGACCAGGCTGAAGCTGCCACACGCGTTCCAGCGACGCATCGGTGTCGGCGGGGAACTTCAGCGCGCCGTGCTCGGGCTCCTGCCAGGTCTCTCCCAGGTCGTCGCTGTGGAAGACAGACGGGCCCCAGTGCTCGCTCTGCGCGCCGACGAGGACGCGTGGCGACGACCCTCGCTTGTCGATGGCCACGGAGTAGATCGCGTTCATGATGAACTGCGGCCCGCTGACCTGCCAGGTGGCGCGGTCATCAGTGCTGCGGGCCGTGAACAGCCCCTTGCCTGTACCTACGACCAGCAGAACTTCCGACATCGCTTTGGACCTCCCTCGATCGGGGCACCGCGCCAGTATCACTCCGCGCGGCTCGGCCAGCCAACGGTGGCAGCGGGGTCTGACAAGAACCGTCGCTGGCGGCGCCCGCGCGGCGGCCCCAGGAACAGCACTGCGACAATCCACCGGTGACCGCCAAGATCCGCCACAACGCCGCAGTCCCTCTCGCCGCCTTCGTGACGCTCATCGGAGCCTCGGCCGTGGCCACGCAGCGGTGGTGGCTGATGCCGATCCTGCTGATCCCCGCCGCGATGATCTGGTGGGGTTGGCGTGCCGGCGTCGACGTCGACCACGAGTCCCTGCGGGTGCGCGGCATGATCGGCACCCGCGAGCTGCCGTGGTCGGAGGTGACCGGGTTCCGCACGGCGCGCAACCGCGTCAACGTCACGCTCGCGAACGGCAACGAGATCCGGCTGCCGGCCGTCACGCCGACGGTGCTGCCCGCGGTGATCAAGGCGAGCGGTCAGGACCTCAGCGCTCAGTAGCCCTCGGCGACGGCGTTGATCAGTGGTTCGCCCGCCGCATACCGGGCGAGCTGCTCGCTGACCAGCCCGTACGCGCGCCGGTGCAGGCCGGCCACCGACCCCGCTACATGCGGCGTGAGGAGCAGTCCTGGCACGCTCCACAACGGGTGGCCCGGCGGCAACGGCTCCGGATCGGTGACGTCCAGGGCGGCGCGGAGCCGCCCAGACGCCAGCTCGGCGACCAGCGCGTCCGTCTGCACGACCGGCCCGCGGGCGGCATTGACCAGCAGTGCGCCGTCTTTCATGCGGGAGAGAAAGGCGGCGTCGACCATGCCACGGGTCGTGTCGGTGAGCGGCACGATCAGGACCACGACGTCCGCGTGTGGCAGCAGCTCGGGCAGCTCGTCGACGGCGTGGACGCCCGGCCGTGCGCGCCGCGCGACCAGCGTCAGCTCGACGTCGAACGGCTCCAGCCTGCGCCTGAGGCCGTCGCCGATCGTGCCAGCGCCGATCACGAGCACGCGCTTTCCGGCCAGCTCGTCGGTGGGCGTGTAGTCCCAGCGCTGCTCCACCTGGGCGCGCACGAACCGTGGGAACTCGCGGGTGACGGCGAGCACGGCCGTGGCGACCCACTCCGACGTGGACGACGTGTGCACTCCCGCCGCGTCGCAGAGCAGTACACCGTCCGGCACCTTGCCGACCCAGGAGTCGGCGCCCGCCGAGAGCAGCTGCACCACGGCGAGGCTCGGGAACAGGTCGAACGGCGGCGTGGTACGCCCGTCGGAGAGGAACGGCGGCACCCAGAACTCGACGTCGTCCGGGTCGGACGGGACGACGTCGCCGCCGGGATACACCTCGACCACGGCCTCGGGCGGCAGGTCGCCGAGGAGGTCGAGGCCGTCGGCGTGCGGGATCCAGACCTTCACAGGGCAAGCCTACGCAGTTCTCAGGGCGTGCTTGAGAGGCTGCTCAGCCGACTCAAGCACGCTCTAAGGAAGCTCTTAGGGAACCAACGCGCTGCCGTGGCTAGTCTCAAGGGTATGAACCGCCGCCGTCTCGCCCCGAGAGCCACCGCGGCGCTGGCCGTGCTGGCGCTCGCCGGCTGCGCGTTCGGCCCCCCCGACGACGTGGCGCGCGGCAAGCCGCCGAACCTGCCGCCGCCGCCGTCACCGAGCGTCGGACCGCAGACCCCCGAGGACGAGGTCGGCGTCCAGGTGCTTGCGAAGAACCTGGAGGCACCCTGGGGGCTCACGTTCCTCCCGGACGGCAGCGGCATCTTCACCGAACGCGACAGCCGCACGATCTACACGATCACGACGGGCGGCGTCGTCGAAGAGGTGCAGGTCGTCGAGCAGGCGTACAGCCGGGGCGAAGGCGGCCTCATGGGCATCGCCGCATCACCGAAGTACGCCACCGACCGCACACTGTTCATCTACTACACCACCGAGAACGACAACCGCATCGCGAAGCTCACGCTCGGCAGCGATCCGGTGCCCATCGTCACCGGCATCCCTGTTTCGGGCGTCCACAACGGCGGCCGGCTGGCGTTCGGACCGGACGGCTTTCTCTACGCCGGCACCGGCGACGCCTCCGAGGACGGCCGCTCGCAGGATCTCAAGAGCCTCGGCGGCAAGATCCTCCGGATGACCGTCGACGGCAAGCCCGCGCCCGGCAACCCGTTCCCCAACTCACTGGTGTGGTCGTTCGGGCACCGCAACGTGCAGGGCCTCGCCTGGGACGCACAGAAGCGCCTCTACGCCACGGAGTTCGGACAGGACGAGTGGGACGAGGTGAACCTGATCCTGCCCGGCAAGAACTACGGCTGGCCCACGGTCGAGGGCAAGGCCACCAACCCGAAGTTCGTGAACCCGCTCGTCGTCTGGACCCCCGACGAGGCGTCGCCGAGCGGCGCGGCCATCGCGGGGCCGGTGCTGGTCGCCGCGGCGCTCAAGGGCCAGCGGCTCTGGGTGGTGCCGCTGGACGGCAAGGGTGGCGTCACCGGCCAGCCCCGCTCGATCCTGCAGGGCAGGTTCGGCCGGCTCCGGCATGTCGCCCGCGCACCGGACGGCACGCTCTGGGTACTCACGTCGAACCGGGACGGCCGGGGCGAACCGGCCGCCGAAGATGACCGGATCATCCGAATTCTTCCCCCTGGTTCGGCTGGAGTTAGCAAGCTCTGAGCATTCCTGCCTCGTTCCCAGGGCATGATCGAACGATGCGACGGATCAGGCTGCCGCGTCAGCTGACCGAGCCCGCGCACCGCGTGGGCTCGTTCGCGCGGCGTGCCTGGGCCCTGCGCGAGCGCGTGCCCGTGGGCCTCCGGCGTGCAGCTGCGGTGCTGGTCGTAGCGCTGTTCGGCGTCCTGCTGGGCGTCCAGTTGGGCGGACACAGCAGCAACGATGTCGGCCCGTTCCGGGTCGATTTCGCGGTCGTCCCCTCGTGGACGGGCGACGCGACGGTGCAGGTGCCGCCGCTCGGCGCGATCACCGTCGACAGCCACGACGGCCCGGCGAAGCTCAGCGCCCGGATCCGCCTGCTGGACGAGCAGCGCACCCGCGAGCTGATCAACGACCCGCAGCGGATCGACGCTGCGAGCGACGACGCCGCCTCCGACATCGCCGGGGCGGTGAAGGAGCTGGCGCTCAGCACCACCCTGGCCGCGATCACCGGAGGCCTGCTGCTCGGCCTGGTCGTGTTCCGCAACGTCCGCCGCGCCGGCATCACCGCACTGACCTCGTTCGGGCTGGTCGTCGCGGTGCTCGGCACCGCCGCCGTCACGTACCGGCCCGAGGCGATCCGCGAGCCGAAGTACCAGGGGTTGCTCACCAACGTGCCGGCCGTGGTCGGTGACGCGCGCAGCATCTACGACCGCTACGGCGAGTACCGCGGCGAGCTGATCCGCATCGTCACGAACATGAGCCGCGTGTACACCAACCTGTCGTCGCTGCCGGTGTACCAGCCCGACCCGAACACGATCCGCGCGCTGCACGTCACCGACCTGCACCTGAACCCCACCTCGTACCAGGTGATCGGGGCGATCGCCGACCAGTTCCAGGTGAGCGTCATCGCCGACACCGGCGACCTCACCGACTGGGGCAGCCCCGTCGAGGGCCAGTACGCGCAGAACATCGGCAAGCTCGGCGTCCCGTACGTGTTCATCCGCGGCAACCACGACTCGGCGCAGACCGCCGCCGCCGTGGCGAGGCAGCCGAACGCCGTGGTGCTGGACAACAACGTCAAGAAGGTGGCGGGGTTGACCTTCGCCGGCGTCCGCGACCCGCGTTTCACCCCCGACAAGGCCGGTGACGACCTCGGCCCGGACGAGGCGCTCGTGCGGGACGCGGGCGAACAGCTCGCCGAGACCGTCGAGGCCTACAACGAACAGAACGGCACCGAGCCGCCGGCCGGCGACGAGCCCGCCCCGAAGAACGGCACCGCCGGCGCTGTGGACGACGGCCGCGTCGACCTCATGCTTGTGCACGATCCACGCACCGCGGAGCCGCTCGCCGAGGCCGGGCCGCTGGTGCTCGCCGGGCACACGCACAAGCGCAAGATCAGCCAGCTCGACGACGACACGACGCTGATGGTCGAGGGGTCGACCGGCGCGCGCGGGCTGCGTGGCATCGGCGAGAAGGATCCGACCCCGCTGCAGATGACGCTGCTCTACTTCTCCCCGACCGGCCAGCTCCAGGCGTACGACGAGATCACCGTCAGCGGCGCCGGCCAGTCGCGCGTCGAGCTGGAGCGCAAGATCCTGAAGCGGTGACGCCGCCTTCGCTCAACGCGCGCCGGTTACTGCGGCCTGCTGGTTCGCCGAGGCGAGCGCGGCGCTGGCCTGTTCCGCGAAGTTCGGGTGCGCCTTCGCGAACTGGACCCAAACCCCGTCTCCGGTGACGATGCCGCCCGCAGTTGCCGACCCAACCGTTGAGCGCTGCGAACAGCAGGCCGGCGAAGAAGACGAACAGGGACAGCGGGAAGAGAAGGCCGATTGGGCCCAGTTCAGCGGAGTCCCCGGCGACCACGAACGGGACGATGAAGAGCACGACGCTGAGCACGAGGAGCCCGAACCCGATGCCGAGGCCCTTGGCGCGCTGACTCTGGCACTGCGCGCAGAACGGCCAGGCCTGCGGGGTCGCGGTCTTGCGCATCACCAGCGACACGATGAGGAATGGCAGCACACCGGCGATGAGCAGCAGGTATGCCCAAGCCGGCGGGCGCGAGATGAACTGCACCTTCCGCGCGGTGGCCGCCGGGTTGCCGTGGCGCACGCAGCAGGACGGGATGCCATAGCCGGCATCGAGCCAGCTGGCTGGTAACTGAACAGGTGCGTTGTCCATGGGTCCCCCTCGTGTCGGTCAGCGACACGCGAGGGTACACAGCGGGGACCAACGGGCGGTCCCGGTTCAGCCGTTCAGCCATTTGCTTCGGCAATGGGTAACAGGGTTCTCACGGAGTGCGATCTCGGGGGCAAGACGCGGGCGACGGGCAATCCCGGATCCGCCGCCCCTGCCCGAAAGGGAGACCATGATCCGCCATCTCGCGACGTTCATCGCGACGCCCGTCCTCGTCCTGGGAGCCACACTCGCGGTGGCGTCTCCGGCAGGCGCCACCCACCCCGGCGACGTGGACTGCGGCGACTTCACCTACCAGGAGGAGGCGCAGGCACACCTCGACGCCCACCCGAGCGACCCCGACAATCTCGACGCCGACGGCGACGGCATCGCCTGTGAGACCCTGCCGCACCGGCCGGGCGGTGGTGCGCCTGCTCCACAACCGACACCGACCGCGTGCCCCAGCCCGAGCACCAGCCTGAAGCCCACGCCGAGCCCGGCGCCGACCAAGAGCCCGACCTCGCAGCCGTCAGAGCCGTCGAGAGCCGGAGTCGTCGGAGTCGTCGGAGCCGTCGGAGCCGTCGGAAGAGAAGCCGCCGCCGGTCCGGAAGGCCCCGGTGCTGCCGCCACGCGTGGTGCCGCCGGCGGTGCCCAGCCCTTCGGTGTCGATCGAACCGTCCGCCGAGCCGAGCCCCACTGACGCTCCCGGCGGTGGCGGATCCGTGCCGTGCGTCCCGGACTCACCCGACGCTCCCGGCGGATCGGCCGGCGATGACGACCTGCCCGTGACTGGCGCGAGCATCGGCGGCGGTATCGCGGCCGGGCTGCTGATCCTGCTCACCGGCGCCTTCGCGATCGTCGTCACGCGCCGCCGCAGGAAGCACGCCTGACCCCGCGAGCAGCGCCTGATCCCGCGAGCGCGCCCGGCGCCGCGAGCGGCGCCTGACCCCCGCGAGCGGCGCCCGGCGCCGCGAACCCCCTGAATGTTCCCGGCAGCGTGTGCGCACGCTTTGCCGGGAACATTCAGGGGGTAGCGGTCAGGCGTGGATCGCGTCGAGCGCGCGGTCGACGTCCGCGTTGGTGGTGTAGAGGTGGCAGGAGAACCGCACCTGACCAGCCCGCACCGCCGTGCGGACGTCGGCCGCGGCGAGCCGCCGCCGGGCGCCCTCGTCGAGCGGCACGGACACGATCGCGCTGTCACCGGGGGCCAGTCCGAGGCCGGCGCGCAGCCGGTTGGCGAGCGCCACGTCGTGCTCGTGGATCGCCTTGACGCCCACCTCTTCGATGTACTCCAGCGCGGGCGCCGTGCCCGCCCATGCCAGTACGACCGGTGACGTGTCGAGCCGCCGGCTACCTGTGGCCAGCCGCATCGGCAGGCCGTAGATCGTGTCGCCCCACACGTCCTCGCCCGCGTACCAGCCGGCCGCCAGTGGCACGATGTCGAGGAGCCGATCCGGGTGCACAGCAAGCATCGCGGCGCCGCGCGGGCTGAGCATCCACTTGTACGTGGCGGCGACGAAGTAGTCGACGTCGGCGGCGTCAAGGGGCAGCCAGCCGCACGCCTGGGTGCCGTCGACGAGGGTGCGCACGCCGTGCTCGCGGGCGGTGCGGGTGAGCGCGCCGAGGTCGAGCACGGCGCCGTCCGCCGACTGCACCAGGCTGACGGCGACCAGCGTCGTGCGGTCGGTGACCGCGCCGATCAACTCGTCCAGCGGCACCGAGCGGACGGTGACGCCGCGCGGCTCCTGGGCGGCGAACGGGAACAGCACCGACGTGAAGTCGCGGTCGGCGACCAGCACCTCGGCGCCGTCCGGCAGCGCGCTGGCGACGAGTCCGATCATGCTCGACACGGTGGCGCCGATGGCGATCCGGTCCGCGTCGACGCCGACGAGCCGGCCGAACCCGGCGCGCGATCGGTCGACCGCCTCGTCGTAGCTAGCGAGCGACCCGCGCCCGCGCTGCCAGACGTCGACGGCGTCGCGAACCGCGTCGAGCACCGGCCGCGGCGGCACGCCCATGCTGGCGGTGTTGAAGTAGCCGGGTTCCACGTCGAACGCATCAGACCTCATGGAACCACCCTAGGACGCGCCACCGGCCCCGAGTTTCGGATTCTTGGGGGTCGGCGGAGCCGGGAACCCCCAAGAATCCGACACTCGACGAGCTACGAGCTGAGCCGCTCCAGGATCAGGTCGCGCACTGTCTTCGCGTCGGCCTGGCCCTTGGTGGACTTCATCACAGCGCCGACGAGCGCACCGGCCGCCGCCACCTTGCCGTCACGGATCTTCTGCGCGACGTCCGGGTTGGCGGCGATGGCCTCGTCAACGGCGGCACCGAGCGCACCGGTGTCGCTGACGACTTCCAGTCCACGCGCCACGACGACCGTCTCCGGGTCGCCCTCGCCCGCCAACACGCCTTCGAGCACCTGGCGCGCCAGCTTGTCGTTGATCCGTCCGGAGTCGACCAGGCCCTGCAACGCCGCCACCTGCGCCGGCGTGATCGGCAGCGAGTCCAGCTCGACGCCGCTCTCGTTGGCGCGCCGGGCCAGCGCGCCGAGCCACCACTTGCGAGCGGCTTCGCTGGTGGTGCCGGCCGCGATGGTGGCCTCGATCAGCTCGACGGCGCCCGCGTTGGCGATCGAGTCCATGTCGTGGTCGGTGAGCCCCCACGCCTCCTGGAGCCGGCGGCGCCGCACCGAGGGCGGCTCGGGCAGGCCGGCACGCAGCTCGGCGACCCAGGCGGGGTCCGGTGCGAGCGGCGCGAGGTCGGGCTCGGGGAAGTACCGGTAGTCGGTGGCCTCCTCCTTGCTCCGGCCCGACGTCGAGACGCCCGTGTCCTCGTGGAAGTGGCGGGTCTCCTGGATGATCCGGCCGCCCTCGTCCAGCACGGACGCCTGGCGGATCATCTCGGAACGCACCGCACGCTCCACCGAACGCAGCGAGTTGACGTTCTTCGTCTCGGTGCGAGTGCCCCACTCGGCGCCCGGAAGCGAGATCGACGTGTTGACGTCGCAGCGCATCGAGCCCTGCTCCATCCGCACGTCGGAGACGCCGAGGCCGCGGATCACGTTGCGCAGCTCGGTGACGTACGCCTTCGCCACGTCGGGCGCCTTAGCCCCGAGTCCCGGCACCGGCTTGGTGACGATCTCGACGAGCGGGATGCCGGCGCGGTTGAAGTCGACGAGCGAGTGCGTCGCGCCGTGGATACGGCCGGTGGCGCCGCCGACGTGCAGCGACTTGCCGGTGTCCTCCTCCAGGTGCACGCGCTCGATGCCGATGCGGTACTCCTGCCCATCGACCACGACGTCGAGGTAGCCGTCGACGCACAGCGGCTCGTCGTACTGGCTGATCTGGTAGTTCTTGGGCATGTCCGGGTAGAAGTAGTTCTTCCGCGCGAACCGGCACCACTCGGCGATCGAGCAGTTGAGTGCGAGTCCGATGCGGATCGTCGCCTCGATCGCGGACTTGTTGGCCACCGGCAGCGAGCCGGGCAGGCCCAGGCATACCGGGCACACCTGGGTGTTGGGCTCGGCGCCGAACTCGGTGCGGCAGCCGCAGAACATCTTCGTGCGGGTGCCCAGCTCGACGTGCGTCTCCAGGCCGATTACCGGCTCGTAGCGGGCGACCACGTCGTCGTACGCGGGCAGCGTCGAAACAGACATCAGAACTCCGGGGCGTCGTCGATGAGCGGGTGACCGAAGTTCGCCTCGACGGCGGCGGCGACCCGGTAGCAGCGGTCGTCGGCGAGCGCAGGCGCCATGACCTGCAGGCCGACGGGCAGCCCCTCGGACAGTCCACAGGGGACGGAGATCGCGGGAAGGCCGGCGAGCGAGGCCGGCAGGGTGCACAGGTCGGCGGCGTACATGGCCATCGGGTCGTCGACGCGGTCGCCCAGGCGGAACGCCACGGTGGGCGTGGCCGGGGAGACGAGCACGTCGCAGGTCTCGAAGGCGGCGGCGAAGTCGCGGCTGATCAGCGTGCGGACCTTCTGCGCCTGGCCGTAGTACGCGTCGTAGTAGCCGGACGAGAGCGCGTACGTGCCGATCATGATGCGGCGCTTCACCTCGGCGCCGAAGCCCGCCTCGCGAGTGAGCGACATGACCTCTTCGAGGCTGCGGACGCCGTCGTCGCCCACGCGCAGCCCGTACCGGACCGAGTCGAACCGCGCCAGGTTCGACGAGCACTCGCTCGGCGCGATCAGGTAGTACGCGGCCAGCGCGTAGGTGAAGTTCGGGCAGGACACCTCGACCACCTTGGCGCCCATCTGCTCCAGCCGGGCGTACGTGTCGCGGGCCGCGGCCTCGACGCCGGGCTCGTACCCCTCGCCGCCCAGCTCGCGGACGACGCCGACGGTCAGCCCGGCGAGGTCGCCGGCTGCTCCTTCGCGCGCGGCCGTGACGACCGGTGGGATCGGCACGTTCAGGCTGGTGGAGTCGAACGGGTCGTGGCCGCCGATCACCTCGTGCAGCAGGGCGGCGTCGAGCACGGTGCGCCCGAACGGACCGGCCTGGTCGAGCGAGGACGAGAACGCGATCAGCCCGCGCCGGCTCACCCCGCCGTACGTGGGCTTGTGGCCGACGATGCCCGTGACGGCGGCCGGCTGGCGGATCGAGCCGCCCGTGTCGGTACCGATCGACAGCGGCGCCTCGTACGCGGCGACCGCGGCCGAGGAACCACCGGACGAACCGCCGGGAGTGCGGTCGAGGTCCCACGGGTTGTGCGTGGGCCCGTACGCGGAGTTCTCGGTGGACGAGCCCATCGCGAACTCGTCCATGTTGGTCTTGCCGAGGATCACGATGCCGGCATCACGCATCTTCGTGGTGATCTCGGCGTCGTACGGCGGGATCCAGCCCTGCAGGATCTTCGAACCGCTGGTGGTCTCCAGGCCCTTCGTGACCACGACGTCCTTGAGGGCGAGCGGCACGCCCGCCAGAGGCTTCAGGGCTTCCCCCGCCGCCCGGGCGGTGTCCACGGCCTCGGCCGCGGCGAGCGCACCCTCGGCGTCGACCCTGAGGAACGAATGGACACGCCCGTCGACGGCGCCGATCCGGTCGAGGTGCGCGTGGGCCACCTCGACGGCCGTGACGTCGCCGGCGGCGATCTTGGCAGCGGTGTCGGCTGCGGTGAGCCTCGTCAGGTCGGCGGTCATGCTTCCTCGTCCAGGATCCGCGGCACCCGGAAGCGCCCATCCTCGGCGGCCGGCGCCACCGCCAGCACCGCCTCGCGGTCGATCGACGGCTGCGGCTCGTCGTCGCGGAGCACGTTCGTCAGCGGGACGACGTGGCTGGTCGGCGGGATGTCGTCCGCGGCGACCTCACCGACGCGGGCGACCGCGCCGAGAATGACGTCGAGCTGGCCGGCAAACACGTCCAACTCCTCGTCGGTCACCGCCAGGCGAGCGAGGCGCGCCAGGTGCGCGACCTCCTCGCGGGAGATGGCGGGCATGCGGGGGCTCCTGAATCGAGTCGAGTCTTTCCGGGAATCCTAGTGCGCCCGAGTAACCGCCCTGTGTCCTGCCAGCGTCTCCCGGTTTGGGCGATCTTTCCGGCGTCATAGCGCCGGAAAGATCGCCCAAACCGGGAGCAGGGTTGGGGTAGGTTCGGCCCGAGGGGGAACGCGCATGACCAGGGCTGACGCGCTCGACCTGGGCCGGGAGCATTTCCGGCGCCAGGCCTGGTCGGATGCCTATGCCGCGCTCGCGGCGGCCGACGAGGAGGCGCCGCTGGACGCCGCCGACCTGGAGCTGCTCGGCCTCGCCGCGCACCTCACAGGCCACGACGAGGCAGGCAAGGTAGAGGCATGGCGCGCACCCTGGAGATCCCCGACTCGGAACTCAGCTGGCGGTTCTCCCGATCCGGCGGGCCGGGCGGTCAGTCGGTCAACACGGCCGACTCGCGCGTCGAGCTGTCCTGGGACGTCGCGAACACCACCGCCTTGGGGCCGACGCTCAAGGCGCGCGCGCTGGAACGGCTCGCGGGCCGGCTGATCGACGGCGTGTTGACGGTGGCGGCGTCCGAGCACCGCTCGCAGTTCCAGAACCGCCGCGCCGCCGAGGCACGGCTGCTGGAGACGGTCCGCGCCGCCATCGCTCCGCCGCCCCGGCCGCGCCGCCCGACGAAGCCGTCGCGGGGATCTGTCGAGCGCCGGCTGACGGGCAAGAAGAACCGCGGCGACATCAAGAAACTGCGCCGCTCCCCACCTGAGTAGTACCGCGCGCCGCCTGAGTAGTGCCGCCGGCGCTTGCGCCAATGTCGGCATGCCGACGTTGGCTACGCGCCGGCGCACTCAACGTCGGCATGCCGACATTGGCCCGCAGGGTTGTGGTTCGGGCGCACACTGGTGGTATGGCGCTCAGCTCCCGGATCTGTCCCGACTGCGGCGAGCGGTACCGTGGCGAACCCGCGACCACGGTGACCGGTCGCAAGGTCTGCCCCGACTGCGCACAGTCGCTCTTCACGGCCACCGTCGGTTCCCACGGCAGCCCCGCAAAGGGTGCGATCAGCACCTTCCTCGCACGGTGGCGCCGCGGTCTGTGACCGCCTTGTAGCGGACGGATCTGACCAGGCGTAACGTCTCAAACGCGGCCCTTTCCGCCAGGGAGGTGCCTCATGACCGCGATGCCACGTGACCCCCTCAACCGGCACGCGCCATTCATCCACACCGGCTTCCATCCCCAGGATCCGGAGTTCGAGGCCGAGCGCGCCGCCCGCGCCGATCTCGTCCGCGACTTCCTCACCGCGATGGACGCGGCGCGCCGCCCCGGGCTGCGTCGCAAGCTCGGTTCGACCGTGCTGGCGCTCACCGGGCAGCACACCGAGCACTACTGGTCCACGATCCTCACCGACGAGCACGGGCACCGTCGCGAGGTACTGGTCTTCGACGACGGCAGCCACGGGTGGAGCGACGAGATCACCTACTCCGACCGCCCGCGCAGCACCGACGACGAGATCTCGCCGACGCTCCTCCGCTCCGCGCTCGACCGGATCCTGACCGACAACCACCTGGCCTGGCCGGCCCACTCCGACCGGCTCGCCCGCCCGATCCAACCAGCGGTCCCGCACGAGTCGGCGGCGGCGTACCTGCGGCACCGCCAGGTGGAGTACGGCGTGATGATGGCGATCCGGGTGGCGTGCCTCGTCGCGGCCGTGGTGATCGTCGCGGTCGACGTGCCGTACGCGGCACTCTGGGTGGCGCTGCTCATGCTGGCCATGGTGGTGCTGCCGATGGTGGCCGTCCTCGTCGCGAACGACCACCACCCCCGGGCGCTCTAGGGCCTGTCCTCGGACTCTGACTCCGGGCGCTGCGCCACCGCCGTCGCGGCGTCCGGGCCGTCGGTGAGCAGCACCCGGAAGCCGTCCTCGTCGAGGATCGGCACGCCGAGCTGCACCGCCTTGTCGTGCTTCGAGCCGGGCGACTCGCCGACGACGACGAACGACGTCTTCTTCGACACCGATCCGCTGACCTTGCCGCCGAGCGCCTGGATGGCTTCCTTGGCGGAGTCGCGGCTGAAGTCCTCCAGCGAGCCCGTGACGACGAGCGTCAGCCCTTCGAGCGGGCGCGGCCCCTCCTCGACCGCCTCCTCTTCGAGCCGCACGCCCGCATCGCGCCACTTGCGGACGATGTCGCGGTGCCAGTCGACCGCGAACCACTCCTTCACCGCGCGGGCGATCGTCGGGCCGACGCCGTCGACGGCGGCCAGCTCCTCCTCGCTGGCGTCGGCGATGCGGTCGAGAGAGCGGAAGCCGCGGGCCAGCGCCTGCGCGGCGGTCGGCCCGACGTGCCGGATGGACAGGGCGACGAGCAATCGCCAGAGCGGGCGCTGCTTCGCCGCCTCCAACTCCTCGAACAGCTTCTCCGTGTTCTTCTTCGGGACGGCCGGCACCTTGGGGGTGCCCTTCGTGTAGAAGAACGGCACCAGCTCCTCGTCGCCGGTGCGCTTGTTCACCCGGCGGATCGCCACGTCGGCGAGGTCCGCGGACTTGAGCAGGAACAGGTCGCCCTCGTCGCGGATCGGCGCCGCCTCCGGCACCGCCGGCCCGGTGAGCGCGATCGCCGCCTCGTACCCGAGGGCCTCGATGTCGAGCGCGGAGCGGCTGGCCAGGTAGAAGATCCGCTCCCGCAGCTGCGCGGGGCACGACCGCGAGTTGGGGCACCGGATGTCGGCGTCGCCCTCCTTCTCGTACCGCAGCTCGGTGCCGCACTCGGGGCAGTGCGTGGGCATCTCGAACTCGCGCGCGTCGTCGGGGCGCAGCTCCATCACGGGACCGACGATCTCCGGGATCACGTCGCCTGCCTTCCGCAGTACGACGGTGTCGCCGATCATCACGCCCTTGCGCTTGACCTCGCTGGCGTTGTGCAGGGTGGCGAACTCGACGGTGGAGCCGGAGACGAATACCGGCTCCATCTGGCCGTACGGGGTGACCCGGCCGGTGCGACCGACGTTGACCTTGATGTCGAGGAGCTTGGTGTTCACCTCCTCCGGCGGGTACTTGTAGGCGATCGCCCACCGGGGCGCCCGGCTGGTGGAGCCGAGCCGGCGCTGCACGCTGACCTCGTCGATCTTGACCACGACGCCGTCGATCTCGTGCTCGACCGAGTGCCGGTTGTCGCCGTACTCCTCGATGTAGCCCTTGACCTCGTCGAGCGTGCTGAAGACCCGGTACCGGTCGGACACAGGGAGGCCCCACGACTTGAGCCGCTCGTACGCGCCGGACTGGCTGGTGATCGTGAAGCCCTCGCGCGCGCCGATGCCGTGCACGAGCATGCGCAGCCGCCGGGACGCCGTGACGCGCGGATCCTTCTGGCGCAGCGACCCGGCGGCGGCGTTGCGGGGGTTCGCGAACGGCGCCTTGCCGGCCTCGACCAGGGACGCGTTGAGGTCGGCGAACGCCTCGACCGGGAAGAACACCTCGCCACGCACCTCGACCAGCGCCGGGATGTCGTCGCCGGCGAGCTGCGTCGGGACGTCGCCCAGGGTGCGGACGTTGAGCGTGACGTCCTCGCCGGTGACGCCGTTGCCCCGGGTCAGCGCACGGGTGAGCCGGCCACGCTCGTAGAGCAGGTTGATCGCGAGGCCGTCGATCTTCAACTCGCAGAGGTAGTGGAACTCGCCACCGGCGTCGCGGGTGACCCGGTCGGCCCAGGCGGACAGTTCGTCGAAGTCGAACGCGTTGTCGAGGCTCATCATGCGTTCGAGGTGGTCGGCGGCGGTGAAGTCGGTGGAGAACGCGGCGCCGCCGACGAGCTGCGTCGGCGAGTCGGGGGTGCGCAGCCCGGGGTACTCGTCCTCGATGCGGTTCAGCTCGCGCATGAGCGCGTCATACTCGGCGTCGCTGACGGTGGGCGCATCCTTGACGTGGTACGCGAACTGGTGCCCGAGCGCCTCCTCCGAGAGCGCGGCGTGACGCTGCTTCACCTCGCTCGGCGCGGGTTCCTGCGGCTCCACCTCAGTGGTTACCTCGTCCACTACCCCTCCGGATCATCCACCAGCCTGCGCGCTGCCTCACGGCAGCGTACGAGCGCGGCCCGCGCGTAATCGGGGCTGGCGCCGGCCAGGCCGCACGACGGCGTCACGACGACCGACCCCGCGAGCTGCTCGGGCGCGAAGCCGAGCCGGCTCCACAACGTCCGTATGGGGGCGACAGTACCGCCGACCTGCGCCAGATTCGCGTCGACACCGGGGACGACGCCCGCCCAGAGGCCGAGCCCGGCGTCGATCGCGGCGCCGATCGAGTCGTAGCCACGGGAGTCGACCAGCGACAGGTCGACGGAGGCCGCGACGGCACCCGCGCCGGCGATCAACGAGTACGGCACGTCCGTCGCGCAGCAGTGCACGACGACCGGCGCGCCCGCCGCCTTCACCACGTCTGCGATCGCCGCCTCGGCGACGGACGCCTCGACCGACCGCAGCGTGCCGAAGCCACTCGACGTGGGCACCTTCGCGGCCAGCACGGCCGGCAGGGACGGCTCGTCCAGTTGCAGGATCACCGTCGCACGCGGCAGCCTGCGCCCCACGTCAGCGACGTGCAGCGCCAAACCCTCGGCGAGCGAGGCGGCGAGGTCACGGGCGGCGCCCGGATCGGCCAGCACCTTGTCGCCCTTGTGCAGCTCGATGCCGGCGGCGAGCGTCCACGGGCCTGTGGACTGGATCTTGAACGGCCCGTCGTACTCCCCCGCCAGCTCGACGAGCGTGTCGAGGTCGCGGTCGAGAAAGTCGCGGATGCGGCGCAGATCGCGCCCCGGCCGGTCGACGAGCCGCCAGCCGGACGGTTGCAGGTCGACAGGAAGGTCCACGAGCAGCCCGGCGCTGCGGCCGAGCATGTCGGAGCCCGGGCCACGGGCGGGCAACTCCGGCAGGTGCGGCAGGTCGGGCAGCTCGCCCAGGACCGTACGCAGCGCCTCGGCGATGTCCGTACCGGGAAATGATCCGATGCCGGTCGCGCTGCCGGGCCGCCACGGGGAGTCCATACCGCTGAGTCTCACACCCCCGTCGAGTCGTGGAGTTTCGAGGGTCGCGGAGCCCGCGACACCCTCGAAACTCCACCAGTGGAGCGCGAGACTGGTGCCGTGACCACCCCGTTCAATGGCGAGCACCCGGCGACGGCGTGGACCGGGTCGACGCTGGTTCACGACGGCACGTTCTGCCTCTGCGCGCCGTCCGGCGACATCACTCCCGGCGGCGCGACCGGGCTGTTCCACGAGGACGAGCGGGTCCTGTCGCAGTGGGAGTTACGCATCGACGGTGCCGCGCCTGAGCCGCTGTCGGTCCAGCCCACCGAACCGTTCGCCGGCGAGTTCGTCGCGCGGACGGGCGACCTGCTGGTGGTGCGCCGCCGGATCGTGGACGCCGGCCTCATCGAGGACATCGCCGTAACCAACACGGGCGCGGTACCGGCCGCGGCCACCGTCACGATCAGGTTCGCCGCCGACCATGCGGCACTCTTCGCAGTCAAGAGCGGACATCCGCCGGGCCGGGACCGCTCAGTCGACGTGAAGACCGACAGGCCGGCGACGATCACCGAGGACTCAATCACGTTCCAGGTCACGGTCGAGCCCCGGCTGACGTGGCGCGCGCGGGTCACCGTCGGCGACGCGCCCGAGACCGGTCCGGACCTGTTCAGCGACTCGACGCCGGCCCGACGGACCGCGATCTGGCGCGCTGACGCAGCGACGTTCACAGCCGGCGATCCGGCGCTCGCGGCGACGCTGCGGCGCAGCGTCAGCGACCTGGCGTCGCTCCGGATCGGCGATCCCACGCTCCCGACGATCGCCGCCGGCTCACCGTGGTACCTCACCCTGTTCGGCCGGGACTCGCTGCTCACCGCCTGGATGGCGCTGCCGCTCGACCCCCGCCTCGCGCTCGGCACCCTGCACGCGCTGGCACGCGAGCAGGGCAAGGCCACCGACCCGGTGAGCGAGGAGGAACCGGGCCGGATCCCCCACGAGATCCGCGCCGGCTGGGGAGCCGGTTCGCCGCTCGCCGGCCGCCGTGCGTACTACGGCACCGCGGACGCGACGCCACTGTTCGTCATGCTGCTCGGCGAGCTGTACCGGTGGGGATTCCGCGCGCCCGACCTGATTCCTGCCGCCGACCGCGCGCTGGAGTGGATCGGCGCCCGGGAGTTCATCACGTACGAGCCCCGCGGTGGCCTGACGAACCAGGGCTGGAAGGACTCGCCCGACGCCGTCTCGTTCGCGGACGGCACGCTCGCGGAACCGCCGATCGCGCTGTGCGAGGTGCAGGCCTATGTCTACGGCGCCTTCAGGGCACGGGCGTACATCGCGCGCGTCGAAGGCGACACCACCGCGACCAGCTGGGACGGCAGGGCACGGGACTTCAAAGGCAAGTTCCACGACCGGTTCTGGACGGGCGACCAGCTGGCGTTCGCCCTGGACGGCGACGGACGCCGGGTCGACGCGGTGACGTCGAACATCGCGCACTGCCTCTGGACCGGGATCCTCGACGACCCGGCCGCCGCGATCGTTGCCGACCGGATCCTCGAACCCGACCTGTTCACCGGGTGGGGCATCCGCACGCTGAGCAGCCGGGCGATCAGATACAACCCGGTGAGCTACCACAACGGATCGGTCTGGCCGCACGACACGGCGATCGCCGTCGCGGGACTGGCGCGGTACGGCTTCACCGAGCACGCCGCCCGTGTCGCCACCGGACTGCTCGACGCGGCACCGCACTTCGACAGCCGCCTGCCCGAGGTGTTCTGCGGCTTCGACCGGGCCGAGTTCGCCGCGCCCGTGCCGTATCCGAGCGCGTGCTCACCGCAGGCCTGGGCCGCGGCCTCGCCGCTGCTGCTGGTGCAGGCGCTGCTCGGACTTGATCCCGAGGATCCGGCGATCGTCCGCCCCGCGGTGCCGCCCGCACTCGGCACGATCAGCATCGAGGGCATCCGGATAGGCCCGCGCCGGGTCACCGTCACGGCCTGAACCTGTTTGAGCGCTGGCCGGCCGTGCGGGGTTCGGCCGGCCAGCGCCCGGTCTTACCCCGCCGCTACCGCGAAGATCTTCAGGTTGGTGTTGTCCGGCAACGCGACCCGCACCGGCACCTTGCCCACCGGGAACGTGTGCGGCTTGGTCGCGAAGATGTGCGTGGCCACCAGCTCCTTGCCGCCGCCGGGCTGGTTCCGGTATGCCGCCTTGGCGACCACCAGGTTTCCATATTGGACGGCGCCGCTGCCGCCACCGAGCGTCCAGTCGCTGAAGGACAGGTCGATGACCTCGGTGGTGCCGTCGGCGTACGTGAGCGTGGCCTTGCCCTGGTGGTTGCCGTTGATCGCGCTGCCGACGAACGACACGCGGGTCGCGGACGCTGGCAGTTGCAGGTCGAGGCGCTGGCCATCGGCGGGCACATTGTCGGGTTCGCCAGCCGGAACACCGGGCCAGGTGAACGCCAGCCCGTCCACCGTCGCCGTCCGGCCACCGACGAGACCGGCGGCGGCGAGCGCCTGCCGGGACAGGCTGATGCCGCCCTCGTCGAAGTCGGCCTCCTCGTGGTTGCCGGCGTCGTCGGAGATCCCGACGCCTTCGCGGAGGACGGGCAGCGTATGCGGCGTGCCCACGACGACCGTGAACCCGAGCCGCGGCAGCGCGACCCCGGCCGCAGTGCGCATCGTGACGGACACGGCGTACCGCCCGTCCGCCGTGCCGGGAGCCACCGCGATCCTGACCGGCGCGCTGCCGACGCCTGTTGCCGGATCGACCGTGAACTCGCCGCTCGCGGGTACGGCAGACAGCCCAGCGGGTGTCGTCACGGCGTACCGGACCGCCGCCGGCCGACCGCTGAGCCGGTGCGCCCGCACCGTGATCGGCTCGCCCGTCGTACCGGCCTCGACGACGATCCGGCTCGTGCTCGCGGTGGTCTGGTACGGGATCTCGCCGGTACGCCAGGACGGCGGCGCATCAGAGGGCGCGGATCCCCACCCGGTGTCCGGTGTGGTGCCGAGCGTGAAGTCGAGCCGCCCGCCGCGAGTCACGAACGACTCCGGCAGCCAGGTCTTCGTGGTCGCCCGCCCGTTCACCGACATCCCGTGGATGTACGGCGCGTCGACGCCGGCCGCCGGCGCATTGATTGTGATGCTGCGTCCCTGGTCACGATGGACAACAGCGGTGGGGAACAGCGGGCCGGTGACGGTCAGCTCGGCGCGGCTCGGCACCTGCGGATACAGACCGAGAGCGGTCCAGACGTACCAGGACGACATCGCGCCGAGATCGTCGTTGCCGGGGATCCCGCCGTGGCCGGCGTTCCACAGCTGCTTCATCGCCTGGCGCAGCGTCTCCTGCGCCTTGTACGGCTGGCCGGTGTAGTTGTAGAGCCACGGCGTGTTGATCGACGGCTCGTTGTCCATCTCGGCGTGTAGGTCACCGGACTTCGTCAGCGCCCAGGAACCGTCCGGGTTACGGAAGAACGCGTCGAGGCGTGCGTTGGCCTTCGCCGTGCCGCCCATCGCGGCGACGAGCCCGGCGATGTTGTGCTGCACCATCCACGTGTACTGCGCGCTGCTGCCTTCGGCGAAGCCGCTGGACGTGGCCGGGTTGAACGTCGGCCAGGCGCCGTTCTCGTCGCGGTTCTGGATGTAGCCGCCGCCCGGATCCGCGGCCGGGTTGAAGACGTTCTGCCAGTACTGCGCCCTGGCGAGGAAGGCTTGCTCGGTGGGGCCGTCTCCCGCTCGGCGCGCGAGCTGGGCGACTGCGAAGTCAGCGGTGACGTCCTCAAGGGTCTCGCCGGCGCCGCCCCACGCGTTCGACTTCGTCGGCACGTAGTGCACGGCCAGATACTTGTCGAGCGACGGCCGCTGGCCGACCGACATCACCGGACGCCCGGCCGAGCTGAGGTCCTTCGCCGTCGGCACGGTCGCCGCCTTGACCAGCGACTTCAACGACGCACCCAGGTCGAAGTTCGTGCCGCCGAACGCGTGGATCCCGGCCAGCGCGGGCGCCGACGGGTCGCCGGTCATCACGGCGGTCCCGCCCGAGGCGTGCGTCCAGCGGTCCCAGATCCCGCCGTTCTGCCTGGCCTGGTTCAGCAGTGACTGGGCCATGTCACCCGCGCGTTTCGGTTCCAGCAGCGCGACGAGCTGCAGCTGGGAGCGGTACACGTCCCAGCCGGAGAAGGTGGCGTACTGGGTCTGCTGCGAGCCTGAAAGCCGGTGCCGTCGCTGGTCGAAACCCCAGTACTCGCCGTTGACGTCGTTGAAGACGTTCGGGTGGAGCAGCGAGTGGTACAGCGCGGTGTAGAAGGTGGTGCGGTGTGCGGGGGTGCCGCCGCCGATCTCGATGCGGCTCAGCTGCGCGCGCCACGCGTCCTGAGCAGCGGCGGTCACGGACTCCAGGGTCGTGCCGGCCGGGTTCTCGGCGGCGAGGTTGGCGCGGGCGTTCGCCACGCTGACGTAGGAGATGCCGACCCGGACGTTCACCGTCTTCGCGCCGAACCCGACGTACGCGCCGGTGCCGATGCCCGCCGGCATCCGCCCGTTGGTGCCGTACGTCGTGCCGCCGCGCGCCACCCGTCCGGACGGGATCACCGTGTTGTCGCGCCAGGTGCCGTGGCTGGTGATCGGCTGGTCGAACTCGGCGACGAAGTGCAGCGTGTAGTAGCTGCGCTGGCCCACCGTGGCGAGGTACCCGCAGAAGTTCCCGCTGGTGACCGAGCCGGTGATCGTGCGCTTCGCCGGGTCGACCGTCGTCGTGGCGTCGCTGCTGCCCACCTCGGAGTGCGCGGTGCGGAAGAGCACAGTGGACGGCTTGCCCGCCGGGAACGTGAAGCGGGCGCTGCCGGTGCGGGTGGTGGCGCCCAGTTCGGCGGTGACGCCGGAGTCGAGGCCGACCTTGTAGTAGCCGGGCCTCGCCACCTCGTTGGCGTGGCTGAACGTGCTGGCGTAGACGGCGTCCGTGGCGTCCACCTGCGGCGACGACGCCACGTCACCCGCGTGCGGGAAGATCGGGACGTCGCCCGACCCGCCCGCGCAGCCGGTGCCCGACATGTGGGTGAGGCTGAAGCCGCGGATCTTCGTGGCGTCGTAGCGGTACCCGCCGGGCGCCGCCGTGCGGTACGCGTTGCCCCGGCTGTTCTCCGGGCTGAACGAGAACATGCCGAACGGCATCACCGGACCGGGGAACACGTCGCCGAGGTTCGAGGTGCCGATCAGCGGATCGACGTGGGTGGTGGGATCGTCGCTCGCCACTCTGGCCTGCGGCGGCCTGGCCGGCGTGGCACCGCCGTGCTCCGGTGCCTCCGGGGCGGCCTGGGCGGGCGGCGCGGCGAGCACCAGTAACAGAGCGGTGAGCGTGGACAACACAGGAGTTCTCACGGCTTCCCACCTTCGTCGACAACGTTGTCACCAGTGCGCGGCGGACGCCGCTTCCGCGAGTGGGCGCGGAAGCGGCGGGCCGGGTCATGATGGGCGATCTGACATCGTTGTCAGCAATACATATCGGATGCCGCAATCTTCGTCAATAGGGACCATTGCCTCGCCAAACGACCGCGCTCCTTGCCGAAACGGACTTTTCGGGAAGCCGTGCCTACGGCGGGCGCCGACGCCCTAGTTTGTCCCGCAAGTCCGTTTCGCGGGAGCGCCCGGGCCGTTTCGGGCGAACGTGCGGGCCGTTTTGCGTGAGCGCACAGCCGTTTCGCGCGAACGCGCGGCCGTTTCGCGCAAACGCCGGCCTCAGCCGCCGACGGCGGCCAGGCGGGAGGACGCGATCGTGGCCGAACCGATCACCGCGTCACCGTCGTAGAGCACGATCGCCTGGCCGGCAGCGATGCCGCGAGCCGGCCGTGCAAGCTCGACCAGCAGCGCGCCGTCCTCGACGGTGGCCACCGCAGGCACCGGATCCCCGTGGGCTCGCATCTGCGCGAGGCAGTCGAACGAGCCGGAGCGCGGCACACCGTCCGTCCAGATCGGCCGCTCTCCCAGTACCTCGTCCACGTCGAGGGACTCTGCCGGACCCACCCGCACGGTGTTCGTCACCGGGCTGATGTCGAGGACGTACCGGGGTTTGCCGTCCGGTGCGGGGCGCCCGAGCTTGAGCCCGCGACGCTGCCCGATCGTGTACGCGTAGGCGCCGTCGTGCTCGCCGAGCACCTCACCACTCACCGCGTCCACGATCTCGCCGGGCTGCTCGCCGAGCCGCTTGCGCAGGAACCCGGCCGTGTCACCGTCCGGGATGAAGCAGATGTCGTGGCTGTCCGGCTTCTCGGCGACCGCCAGCCCGCGATCGGCCGCCTCGGCACGCACCTGCTCCTTGGTGGAGTCACCGAGCGGGAACATGGCGTGCGCGAGCTGACCGCGGGTGAGAACGGCCAGTACGTACGACTGGTCCTTGGCGGCGTCCACGGACCGTCGCAGCACCCCGCCGGACAGCCGGGCGTGGTGGCCGGTCACCACCGCGTCGAAGCCCAGCGCCAGGGCACGATCCAGCACCGCCGCGAACTTGATCTTCTCGTTGCAGCGGAGGCATGGGTTGGGAGTACGGCCGGCGGCGTACTCGGCGACGAAGTCGTCCACCACGTCCTCGCCGAACCGCTCGGCCATGCCCCACACGTAGAACGGGATGCCGATGACGTCAGCGGCGCGGCGGGCGTCGCGCGAGTCCTCCAGGGTGCAGCAGCCACGGGCACCGACCCGGTGCGACTGCGGCGACGCCGACAGCGCCAAGTGGACCCCGGTCACGTCGTAGCCGGCCTCGGTGACTCGCGCGGCAGCCACCGCGGAGTCCACCCCACCGGACATCGCGGCCAGGACCTTCATCGTGGGCACCATCCTCATCAGTTCGTCATTGACGAGGGTAAACGGCGCGCGACCCACGGCCGAATGCTCCCCAGGGCCTGCCTGAAGTCATACGATTACCAAGGGTGATCACTGTGACCGTGGAGCAGGGAAAGCGCCGCAAGGTGTTCCTGGAGATACTGGCGGTCATCGCCGCGATCTGCGCGGCCATCGCGGGCGTCGCCGGGGTCGTCAAGCTCTTCGCCGACGAGCAGGGCGACGACGGCAAGGCGGCGTATCAGCAGCAGGTCGTCGACACATGCAATCAGGTGCTCGCGCTCACCAAGGAGCAGACGGCCAACGCCGCCGTCGACCTGTCGACCGGCAAGCTCCGTATGGACCTGTTCGTCCAGCTGGGAAAGGCGCAGCTCAACCGCGAGAAAGCGGCGTTCGACCAGCTCACGGCAGTTCCGGTGCCCGACTCCCTCAAGGACGCCAAGGCGAAGGCCGAGCAGGCGATCGACAACTGGCACCGGCAGACCATGACGGTCTTCCTGCCACGCCTGCGCGCGACGCTGCCCGGCCTCGCGTCGTTCGCCGAGGTCAACGCAGCATCGGAGGCGCTACGACCGTCTTACGGCCCTGTGGTGGCGGCGCTGAACAACGCCCTGACCGCGCTCGCGGGCAAGACCTGCACCGCCATCTCGTACTGAGGTCAGTCCAGCACAGTCCTTCACACGCAACTGTCGGGGTTTTGGCGGTATCGGGCGTCCGGTTTGGGGCACCGGTACCGGAACAGTCCGGATTCGGCACGGTGCCACCGGCTACCGCCGGACCGCCGCCTCGCCCGCCCGCCGCGCCCGCTCGACCACGCCGGCCAAGGCGTCGACCAGGGCGTCCACGTCGGACACCGTCGACGTGTGGCCGAGCGAGAACCGCAGCGAGCCGCGGGCCCGCTCGACGTCGGCGCCCATCGCCACCAGCACGTGGCTGGGCTGCGCCACCCCGGCCGAGCACGCCGACCCGGTCGAGCACTCGATGCCGCGCGCGTCGAGCAGCATGAGCAGGGCATCGCCCTCGCAGCCGGGGAACGAGAAGTGCGCGTTGCCGGGCAGCCTGTCGGCGGGGTCACCGTTGAGGACGGCATCGGGCACGACCTCTCGCACCCGCCGGACGAGGTCGTCACGGAGTTCGGCGAGGTGCCCGGCCCGCTCGTCCTGTGCCTTCACGGCGGCCTCGACCGCCACCGCGAAAGCGACGATCCCCGGGGTGTCGAGGGTACCCGAGCGGACGTCCCGCTCCTGGCCGCCGCCGTGCAGCAGGGGGGTGCAGGCGACGTCACGCCCGAGCAGCAGTGCGCCGGTGCCGTGCGGACCGCCGAGCTTGTGCCCCGCGACCGTCAGCGCGCTGGCGCCGCTGGCCGCGAAGTCGACGGGCAACTGGCCGACGGCCTGGACCGCGTCGGTGTGGAACGGCAGCCCGTGGGCGCCGGCGAGAGCGGCGAGCTTCGCCACGGGCTGGACCGTGCCCACCTCGTTGTTCGCCCACATCACCGTGGCCAGGGCGGCTCGTTCGCCGTGCTCGTCGAGCGCGGCGGCGAACGCGTCGGCGCTGACCCGGCCGACCGAGTCGACAGGGAGCCAGACGGCGTCGGCGCCCTCGTGCGCGGCCAGCCACTCGACGGCGTCGAGCACGGCGTGGTGCTCGACGGCCGACGCCAGCACGACCGTGCGGCGCGGATCAGCGGCGCGCCGTGCCCAGTAGATCCCCTTCACGGCGAGGTTGTCGCTCTCGGTGCCGCCCGCGGTGAAGACCACCTCGGACGGGCGCGCCCCGAGCGCCGCTCCGATCCGCTCCCGTGACTCCTCGACGGCACGACGGGCGCGACGGCCGCTCGCGTGCAGCGACGACGGATTGCCGTGCTCGCCGAGCGCCGCGGTCAGCGCCTGTACGGCCTCGGGGAGCATGGGGGTGGTAGCCGCGTGATCGAGATACGCCATGGTGCGTCCAGCCTAGCCGCGACGGCGAGGGCCTACCCGGTCGAGCGGTAGGGCGGAGCGAAGATCACCACGAGCGCCAGGTCTTCGGTGACGTCGACGAACTGGTGGGGCTCTCCCGCCGGCACGTAGACGACCGACCCGGGACCGACGTCGGCCTCGCCGCCCGGCGTGACGAGCCGCGCCCGCCCGGCGCTGACGACGTAGATCTCGCCCTCGGTGTGCGGGGTCTGGTCGTCCCGCCCGCCCGCCGGGATCGAGTACGTGCCAGCGCTCAGCTCGGCCACGCGCAGCTGCTCGACGAAGTGGTTCGGCTCGTCACCAGGGGATGTGTAGACCCCGGCGCCATCGATGACCTGCATGGGACGAGAAATACCTGCCGGCTCTGACAAATTTCTGCAAAAAAATCGTTGGTGCTGGTCAGGCTCGTGGATCCCGGTCTCGACAACGAGATCCGGGAGGACGCCATGACCGCCCAGCAGCCGACCAAATGGGTGTGGTGGAGCTACAGCGCGACCGCTCAGCCGATGTGGAGCTGGGGATGAACCAGCCTGCCTGCCGGCCCCGTCTCACCAGCCCACGCCGCCGTCCGGGAAGGACACCGGCCGGGCGCCTTGTTCAGGCGCCCGGCCGGGTGACTCGATGCGGCAGGGTCCGCCGGGACCCGCCGAAGTGATGCACGCCCGTCTCGGATTCTCGGGGGGTTCCGCGGCCGGAACACCCCAAGAGTCCGAAAGGCGACGCGACTACTTGCGCTTGTTGATCTCCTCGGTCGCCTGCGGGACGACGGCGAACAGGTCGCCGACGACGCCGAAGTCGGCCAGCTCGAAGATCGGCGCCTCGGGATCCTTGTTGACCGCGACGATCGTCTTCGAGGTCTGCATGCCGGCCCGGTGCTGGATGGCGCCGGAGATGCCGCAGGCGACGTAGAGCTGCGGTGACACCGTCTTGCCGGTCTGGCCCACCTGGAACTGGTGCGGGTAGAAGCCGGAGTCGGTGGCGGCGCGGGAGGCGCCCACGGCCGCGCCGAGCGAGTCGGCCAGGCCCTCGATGATCTTGAAGTTGTCGGCGCTGCCGACACCGCGACCACCGGAGACGACGATCGACGCCTCGGAGAGCTCGGGGCGGCTGCCCTTGGCCTCGACGACCCGCTCCAGCACCTTTGCGCCCTTGGCGGCGTCGCTCACCGTCACCTCGACAGCCTCGCGCGCGGCGGCACCAGCGGCCGGCTCGGCGGCGATGGCGTTCGGACGGATCGCGAGGATCGGGGTGCCGGTGCGGACCTTCGACGTGACGAGCGTGCCGCCGGCGAAGATCGTCTGGCCGGCGGTGCCGTCGGCGTTGACCGAGGTGACGTCGGTGAGGATGCCGGACTCGGTCTTGACGGCGAGCCGGCCACCGACCTCCTTGCCCTCGGCCGTGGCGGCCACGAGGACGGCGGCCGGGGAGACGGAGCCGACGAGCTGCGCCAGCACCTCGGCCTTCGGGGCGACGACGTAGCCGTCGACCTCGTCGGACTCGGCGACGTACACCTTCTGCGCGCCGAACTCGCCGAGCTTGTCGGCGAGCGCGTCGGCGGTGCCGGGCGCACCGATGACCACCGCGGACGGCTCACCCAGCGTGCGGGCGGCGGTCAGCAGTTCGAACGTGACCTTCTTGGCCGAGCCACCGGTGTGCTCGACTAGAACGAGTACTTCTGCCATGTCGGATCGCCCCTTCTCAGACGAACTTCTGGGACGCAAGGAACTCGACGAGCTTCGCGCCGCCGTCGCCCTCGTCGGTGACCTTCACGCCGGCCGCCTTGGGCGGGCGCGGGGCGAACTCGACCACCTCGCTGGTGGCGTTCGCGAGGCCGACCTCGTCGGCACCGATGCCCAGGTCAGCCAGGGTGAGCGTGGTCACCGGCTTCGACTTGGCCTGCATGATGCCCTTGAAGGACGGGTAGCGCGGCTCGTTGATCGTGTCCCACACGCTGACGACGGCCGGCGCGGAGGCCTGCACGACCTGGTAGCCGTCGTCGGTCTGGCGCTCGATCGTGTACGTGGAGCCGTCGACGTCGAGCTTGCGAGCGCCGGTGAGCTGTGCGACCCCGAGCCGCTCGGCGAGCATCGCCGGCACTGCGGAGACCTGGCCGTCGGTCGACTCGGCGCCGGAGATCACGAGGTCCCACTCCAGCGTGCCGAGCGCCTTGGCGAGGACCTTGGAGGTCTGCACCGCGCAGGAGCCATGGATCGCCTCGTCGCTGACGTGGACGGCCTTGTCCGGCCCCATCGACAGCGCCTTGCGGATCGTCTCGGTGGCCTTGTTCGGGCCGACCGTCAGGACGGTGACCTCGCCGCCGTGCGCTTCCTTGAGCTTGAGCGCCTCTTCGATCGCGTACTCGTCCATCTCGTTGATGACGAGGCTCGCCGAGTCCCGGTCAACGGTCTTGTCCGACTCACGCAGGCTCCGCTCGCTACTCGAGTCCGGTACCTGCTTCACCAACACCACGATGTTCATGGGCCTGGAAGACCTCCTGCTAGACGAGCCGTCGCTGCGGATGGCGCCATTCTCCGGCATCCGCAGACGCGTCGACGCCGCGGATCGTTGCCGACTCAATGTTACCGACGAGTAGCCAGAAGGCTACGTCTGTGGTTGTGGGTCATCTCACCATGAGTGATCACGGGCGACCCCATCGTGTGGCGCACACCACGTCGCCGGTGGCTTAGCGCAGCAGTGCCGCCGTGTCCCGGGCGCAGCCCCACGAGACCGTGATGCCGGCGCCGCCGTGGCCGTAGTTGTGCAGCAGCCGGACGCCGCTCGGTAACTGCTCGGCCTCGACGCGGATCGTCGGGCGCACCGGACGCAGCCCGACGCGATGGGCGATCACTCTCGCCCCGTCGAGCCGCGGCTCGACATCGACGCAGCGGGCCACGATCCGCTCGGCCGTGACCGGGTCCGGCTCGGTGTTCCAGTCGCCGTGCTCGGCGGTGCCTCCGAGCACGACCCGGTCCGGATGGGGGAAGAAGTACAGCAGGTCATCGTCGTCGGTGGTCGCGAAGAACTCGGTGATGCCGGGGTTCTCGACGAGCACGATCTGGCCCCGTACGGGTACCAGCTCGGGGTCGGGCACCAGCTCGCGGGCGGCCAGGCCAGCGCAGTTCACGACGACGTCGCCATCCAGGTCGGCGAACGACATCACGGTCCGCAGCTCGACCTCACCGCCCGCTGCCCGGAACCGCCGCTCCAGGTGTCCGAGGTAGATCGGCATGTCGACGAGCGGCGCCGTGAACCGCCAGCCGTCGACGTAGCCGGCGGGCGGCGCCGACCAGCGCGTCATCCCGACCAGTTCCCCCCATGCAGGCAGTGTGACCGGGCCGCGCGAGACCTCGCCGCCGCTGATCTGCCGGACGCCCTGCTCGGGGGTGAGCGCGTTCAGCTCGTCCAGGGTGGTGCGGCACCAGTCCCAGACGCGTCCGCCCACCTCGACCAGGTACGGCTCCCAGAGCGCACCGGCGACGGCCGACGTCGTGTCCTGCGGCGGCTTCTCGGTGACGATCCGGACGCGATGCCCAGCTTCGGCGATGCACACGGCGGTGGTCAGCCCGGAGACGCCGGCGCCGACGACTGTCACGTCAAGGCTCATCCCGACACGCTACGTCCCGAAGGGTCAGGGGTTCGGGCGGCACACCTTGCCATCGCGCGGGATCGTGACTCCCTGCGGGCTCTGCGCACGGCAGATCGGTGTCCGTGACGAGGGTCCTCGGCCAGGGGAGCACGTTCCGGATCAGCCTCCCGCCGGGCCGCGCCTAGGACGGTTGCCGGCTGTACTCGGCCAGCGTCGCCTTGGTCGTGCTGGCGTCTTGGAACACCAGTTCCCAGGGACCGGTGTTGATGTCCATGTCTTTACCGAAGCCGACCCACTTGCCCGCGAGACGGCGACCGGTCGGCTCGGCAAGCATCTGGATCGCCCCGTGGTAGCGCGCACCCCGGTAGTACCCGCCTTCGTCGGTCTGCTCGACCCACGTTCCGGTGATCACATTCGCGTCCACCGTGAGATCCATCGAGAGCGACGACGCAGCCGACTCCGGCAAGCTCCGCACCGTGAGCCGACTTCCGTGCTGCAGGACGACGACGTAGTGCAGCCCCGTGAAGGTGTCACCGCGACCGCTTGAGTAGTACTCGTACCGCGACAGCCACACCCCGGAGTAGTTGGCGGTGGTCGATCCCTGACCGGTGGCTACAGCGCTTGCCGCAGAGATTCCGAACGGTGACGGCTCGACATCATGCCCACGCTGGCCGTTCTCGCGAACCATCGCCTGGCCGATCAGCATGGTGAACCCCAACGCCTCGACGGGCAGGCCGGTCACGGATTCCAGGGCACGCGCGTAGACCGGTCGCGGTGCGGCTGTGGTGCCCGATTCCCAGCGCTGGACCAGTCGCTTGGACGCGTCATTCGGCTGACCGGCACGGTCGCCCGCAGTACGGATCGCGCGCGCGAAGTCGTCCTGGCTCATCCGTAGGCCCATGCGGACCGCCCGGAGTTGATTGTTCGGTGTCCCCATGGGGACCGACGGTAGTCGTTGGACGCGACCAATGACACCGGAATGACGCCCCCTTATCACCGCAGCGACGCCCGCTGCGCCGCCGCGCCGTCACAACCTGGAAAGCCAGGCTTACAGGGCGCAACTGCTCCCCGCCGCCGGTAGCCGTCCTGCCGGTCACGGGTGAAGGGGTCGGCACTAGCCGGCGTTGCAACCCCGTCAGCGTCGGCAGTGTCGCCCCGGCAATCCCCCGGAGACGAGGCGAAGGTGACCGTGCCCGACGATGAGACCGGACGTCCCGACCTCTGGGCGGGAAGCCCTGAGCCCTTTTTTGCCTTAAGCCGTGGCCGTGCCCCGACGTGCGCTGGTCGAAGGTCGTGCTGACGCGACTGCACTAAGCGCGGCCGACGACGGGGGCCACGCGCTAGGACGCAGCGGGCCGTCAAGGCGCCATGGAAGAAGGCTCACAATCCTCAGACGGCCTGGCCACGGCCTGAGCCGGTGCGGGTAGGGTCCCCGGACGGCCCCATGAAGCATGAGGAACAGCTTTGACAACGCTTCTTCTGACCGGCGAGCGGACGCTGCCCGGCATCGACGTCGAGAACTACTGGTTCCGGCGGCACGAGACCGCGTACGTGGCGCTCGCACCGTGGATCCGCGGCGCAGTCGTCCTGGAGGCAGGCGCGGGCGAGGGGTACGGCGCGGCGATGCTGGCCCGGTCGGCACGCAAGGTTCTCGCCGTCGACTACGACGCTGACGCCGCCAGGCACGCGGCCGCCGAGTACCCGGAGATCGACGTTGTCCGTGGCAACCTGGCCGGGCTTCCGGTCCGGACGGGTTCCGTCGACGCCGTGGTGAACCTGCAGGTCATCGAGCACCTTTGGGACCAGCCACAGTTCATCGCCGAGTGCGCGCGGGTGCTGCGCCCGGCCGGCACGCTGGTCGTCACCACGCCGAACCGGATCACCTTCTCCCCCGGCCGCGACACGCCGCTCAACCCGTTCCACACCCGCGAGCTGAACGCCGCCGAGCTGACCGAGCTGCTCGCGCCGCACTTCGACGTGGTCCGCATGTACGGGGTGCACCACGGGCGGCGGCTCCGCGCGCTCGACCGGCGCTGGGGCGGCAGCCTCATCGACGCGCAGCTCGCGACGCCGCCCGCCGACTGGCCGCCACGGCTCACGAAGGCCGTGGCCGGCGTCAAGGCCAGCGACTTCGACATCCACGAGGACGCGATCGACGCCAGCCTCGACCTGTTCGCCGTGGCGGTCCGCCGATGACGCCGCCGCATGATGTGGTCGCACCTTTCCGGCCTATGGCACGGAAAAGTGCGACCACACAGGAAGCCGTCGGCAGCTTCGCGCTCGTGCTGCATACGCACCTGCCGTGGCTGCCGCACGCCGGTACGTGGCCGGTCGGCGAGGAGTGGCTGCACCAGGCGTTCACCGGATCCTGGCGCCGCGTCGTCGCGTTGCTCGAAGGGCTCGCCGCCGAGGGCCACCGCGACGTGCTGACGCTGGGCATCACGCCGACCGTCGCGGCGATGCTCGACGACCCGTACTGCCTGCGCGAACTCCACACCTGGGCCGGGTACTGGCGGCTGCGCGCCGAGCAGCTGGCCGGCCGGCGCGAGCCGCACCTGCGTGAGCTGGCCAGGCACGAGTTCCGCGAAGCCACCGCCTGCCTGGACGACCTTGAGTCACGCTGGCTCCGCGGCGGGTCGGCGGTGATCCGTCCGCTGGTCGACGCGGGTGTGATCGAGCTGATCGGCGGGCCGGCGACGCACCCGTTCCAGCCCCTGCTGGATCGGCGTTTCCAGGCGTTCGCGCTGCGTAGCGGCCTGGACGACGCCAAGCTGCGGTTCGGCGCGGCACCGGCCGGGATCTGGGCGCCGGAGTGCGGGTACGCGCCCGGCCTGGAGCTGTCGTACCAGGCGGCCGGTGTCGAGCGGTTCCTCGTCGACGGGCCGACGTTCCACGGCGACACGGCGGCGGCGCACCCGGTCGGCGACTCGTCCGTGCTGGCGTTCGGCCGCGACCTGGAGGTCACCTACCGGGTGTGGTCGCCGAAGGCCGGCTACCCGGGCTCGGCCGATTACCGCGACTTCCACACGTTCGACCACCCGTCCGGGTTCCGCCCGTCGCGGGTCACCGGCAAGCAGATCGCGCCGGAACACAAGAAGCCGTGGAATCCGGAGAGCGCAGCCCGCCGGATCAGCGAGCACGCCGACGATTTCGTGGCCACCGTCGTGAAGCGCCTCCACCAGCTCCGCGAGCAGCACGGCCGACCCGGTCTCGTCGTCGCCGCGTACGACACCGAGCTGTTCGGTCACTGGTGGTACGAGGGTCCCGAGTGGCTCGGCGCGGTGCTGCGACGCCTTCCGGAGGCGGGAGTCCGGGTGACGACGCTCGCGGGCGCGGTCGAGGCCGGGCATGTCGGCGATCCGCGCGAGCTGCCGGCCAGTTCGTGGGGGTCCGGAAAGGACTGGCGCGTCTGGGACGGCGAGCAGGTGGCCGACCTCGTCACCGACTGCCGCCGAGTCCAGGACCGATTACTGTCCATCGTGGACAAGCACCGTGGCCTCGCCCGTGACCCCGTGCTGGACCAGCTCGCCGCGCGAGGCACTGCTGGTGGCGTCCAGCGACTGGGCCTTCATGGTGACGAAGGACAGCGCGGCGGGATACGCCCGCGACCGTGCCGCCACCCACGCGCGCCGGTTCGACCGGCTCGCCGACCTGATCGAGACCGGTCAGGACGCCGCCGCGTACGCCGCCGAGCTGCTGGCTATCGACGGCCCGTTCGGTCATCTGGACGCTCGCCAGCTTTGACGGCCACCGCTTTGAAGAACGTGTAGTGGAAGGTGCCGCCGTCGTCGGCGGTGCGGCGCAGGTCGGCGATGCCGCGATCCCAGTCGGCCTCGGTCATGAGACCGGCCGTCAGTGCGTCGTCCTTGACCGCCGAAACCATCGCGACGAACGTTCTGCGGGTGAACCCGTCGACCATCGCCGGCCGGGTGCTGTCGGCGTAGACGGTGCGCGGCCCTGCCACCACGTCGCTATACCCCGAGCTGGTCAGCAGCGGCTGGAGCTGCCGACCGAGCAGCCCGTTGCCGCCGTCGGCGGCCTGCAACCAGACCAGGCAGTCGATCGTGGCACGGGCCAGCGCGCTGTCGGGATGGAAGAACGCCGAACCGTGGTCGCCCTCGATGACGGTGATCGTGCCGCCCGGTCGTAGCACGCGCCGCAGGCCGGCCAGCGCGCGCCGAGGGTCGGCGAGATGTTCAAGGACGAAGCACACGAACAGGTGGTCGAAGGAGTCGTCGGCGAACGGCAGGTCGTGCAGGTCGGCGCGGCACCACTCGACGGTTCCCGCCGGGACACGAGCCCGGGCCAGCGCGAGCGACTCCTCCGACACGTCGACCGCGACGAGCCGTGCGCGCGGGCTGCTCGCGTGCAGGTGCACGGTCTGGGCGCCGACGCCGCAACCGACCTCCAGCACGCGACTGCCCGCCGGGTACGCGGTGCCGGCGTGCAGCAGCGTCGCGAGGGTGTCCGCCTGGTCACCCAGGCGGCGGGCCTCGCCGTCGGAGTAGCCGTGTATGTAACCGACCGTAGCGGTGTCCATGCGTCCACCCTGCTGGAACACTGGTCCAGTGAACAGGTCCAATCAGACCGCATCTGACAGGTCCATAAAGCGCGGTACGGACTTCCTCCAGCTCGACATCGCCGACGCCCCACCCGGCGGGCGCTCCAGCTGGCTGGCTCGGCAGCTGCGGCTCGCGATCGCCGACGGCCGCCTGCCCGTGGGCAGCAGGCTGCCGGCCACCCGCGTGCTGGCGGGCGAGCTACGCGTGTCGCGCGGCGTCGTCACCGAGGCCTACCAGCGCCTGATCGAGGACGGGCACGTCGCAGGGCGCGGCAGGGCCGGGACGATCGTCGTCGCGGTATCCGTCCAGCAAGCCGCACCGGCGCCTGCCGAACCGTCACCGGCCGCTGAACCATCGGAGGTGTTCAGGCAGGCACCCGGCGCCGACGTCTTCGACACGCTGCGCGCCGCACCCGCACGGATCGACCTGTCGCCCGGCGTGCCCGACCTTGCCGCCTTCCCGCGCACGGCATGGCTGCACGCGGAACGCTCGGTGCTGGGTCGGCTGTCGGCGTCGGACTTCGGGTACGGCGACCCGCGTGGAACGCTTGCGCTCCGGCACGCCGTCGCGAACTGGCTCGCGCGCTACCGCGGGATCAGGACGGACCCGACCGAGGTCATCGTCGTGGCCGGTGTCGCGCAGGCGCTCGGGCTGCTCGCGCTGGTACTCCGCGACGACGGCGTCACGCAGGTGGCGGTGGAGGATCCCAGCTCGCTCGGCACCCGCCAGCACCTCCGGAACTGGGGCGTCGACACCCCTCCGATTCCGGTCGACGCGGGCGGCGTCCAGGTCGACGCGCTGCGGGCCAGCGGCGCCCCGGCTGTCCTCGTCACGCCGGCCCATCAGTTCCCGACCGGAGTGGTGCTCGACGGCCCGCGGCGCCGCGAGTTGATGCGCTGGGCAGGCGAAGGCGGGCTCGTCGTCGAGGACGACTACGACGCCGAGCACCGCTACGACCGGCCGCCGGTGCCCGCCCTGCGGTCGATGCTCCCGGAGAACGTCTGCTACGCCGGGACCGTGTCGAAGTGGCTGGCTCCCGCCCTCCGCATCGGCTGGGTCATCCCACCACCGCGGTACCGGGACGCGTTCGTCGCCGCCAAGCGCAACGCAGATCTCGGCAACGCGGCGCTGGCGCAGCTCGTGCTGGCCGAGCTGATGGAGTCCGGCGAGATGGAGCGCCAGCTCCGCTTCGTGCGCAGACGGCACCGGCGCCGCCGCGACGCGATGATCGACGCGATCGCGGCCCACCTGCCCGGCGCGGTAGTACACGGCGCCGCCGCCGGGCTGCATCTCATGATCACGTTCGACGCGACCGTCTCCGATGTGGACCTCGCGGCCTCCCTGCTCGCCCGGGGCGTGAAGACGCAACCGCTCTCGTGGCACTGTCAGCGGGCGAACGTGCCGGGCCTCGTCCTCGGCTACGGCGCCAGCACACCGACGGACATCACCGAGGGCGTGGCGACCATCGCCGCCATCCTGAGCTAGGCCCTAGGGACGCACCCGCTCGTCTCCGCGGTCGAGGACGTACCCGCGCGACCAGACCGTGGCGATGTGAAGGCCAAGCGGCCGGATGCGCCGGCGCAGCCGCAGGATGCGCAGGTCGAGGGCGTTGCGGCGGGCGGACGCCTCCTCAGGCCAGCAGTGCACCGCGAGTACGTCCCGCGCGACGACCTGCCGGAACGAGGTGGTGAGTGGCCGCATGATCCGCGCCTCCGCGGGCGACAGCGGCAGCGAGCGCCCGTCGAAGGTGAGCACGTCGTCCGGACCGACACGCGGGTGGCTGGCCGAGCGGGCCCGGATGTGCAGGGTCTGGGCGCGGATCGAGAAGTCCTCCGTGGTCATCGGCGGCCGCACCCAGTCCTCCAGGACGTCCGTGCAGATCGGCGCCCTGACCGGACCCTCGACGACGAGCAACCGCGGCACCCCGAGCGCGTGGCATTCGGCCCGCCTCGCGGCCTCCGCGGGCCACCGGATGATCGCCACCTCGGACACCAACCCGGATATCACGTCCATCGACACTCCTTGGGTCGCAAAACGTGCACGGCACTCGTCAATCAACGGCCCGGTCCGGATCAATTGACTTCACCGGAGCTATCGAGACCGGCTCCGCGCGAATAGCGCCTCCTGATCGTTTTCCGCCGCCCGGAAAAGAGAAATACCGTGGGCAACCTCGGAGCCGCATTTGCGCACGATGTCCGGACCGAAAGGGCGGCCGAAAGGGCAATTTTGGAGGGCAATAGGGGATGCCCCCGGGCGGGAGCCGGGGGCATCTGAAGGTATCGGATCAGTAAGTGACCACTCCCGCGGTGGCGGTGAGGCCGACCGGGCAGAACGTCCAGATCGACCAGTGCCCGAGGAAGCTGGCGTAGGCGTACCAGAGCCCGTCGGAGCACTGGACCCACGGCGTGTACCACTGATCGCTGTTGCAGGTCACGTGGTAGTAGTCCGGGCCCAGGTAGGCGTCGTAGCAGTAGATCCACTGCGCGGACGGGTTGCCGGCGCCCACCGGCTTCGTCTTGCTCACCCGCGCCTTGTCGACCTTCTGCGCACCCGCGCCGAGCTTGACCGCGTTGGCGCCGGACGGCGGCGCCTTCTCGGCCACGACCCTCGTGGGTGCTCCGGTGGTTCCGCCGGCGGCGGCCTGCGCCGCGGCGGACGGCCACACCGCGAATGTGAACAACGCGGCTGCCACGATCCCAACGAACATGCGAATGCGCATAGTCTGTCCCCTCGTGTAATCGGCATTGTGGCGTACCGGCCGGTGAATCAAAGGTAAGGCGACAGGAGCGGCGGCTCAATCGAACTGCAAGATCTATTTCCATTGCGACGGCACTATTAAGCACCCCCGCTCCGGACGGCGGCATGCTCCCCTACTGTGTCGTCATGGAACCCCGGCTGCGCGCACTCACCGACCTGATGGTGCCGACCGCCCGCGAGTGCTGCGGTCTGCACGAGTACGACGGAGTCCTGCAGGACCTCTCACCGGGCGGCGTGCGCCGCGGGCTGGCGGCGATCGGCGGCCCCGCCGGCACGGCGCCCGAGAACGACCCGCACGACGAGGCGCATCTCGCCGCGTTCGAGGCCAACGCCCGGGTCGTCTTCGGCGAGCTGGAGCTGCACCGGGTCAACCCGCTGTTCCATGTGTCCAATCTCGATCTCGCCTGCTACGACCGCGCGTACGCCGCTGAGCCCGAGCGTGCCGCCGCCCGGCGGCGTCACCTGGCGGGCTGGCCCGACGCGGTCGACGCCTCCATCTCGGCGCTCGACTCGGTGCCCGGGCCGATCGCGCGCGCGACGCTCGGCGCGGCGCGCGGCCTCGCCGTCGGTCTCGACGCCGACCGCGGCGTCGAGGAGAAGGCCGCGCTCGCCGCACACGCACGGTTCCTCGCGCACCTCGAACACGCCGCCCTCGGCGACGAGTCGGTCGCGCTCGGCGCCGACGCGCTGGCCCGGTTGCTCGGCAGTGCCGAGGCCGTGGAAGTCGACGTTGCTGAGCTGGGTCGCCGCGCCGATGCCGAACGCGACCGGCTCCGCGCGCAGCTCGACGAGGCGTGCCAGCAGATCGCTCCTGGCAAGCCCACGACCGAGACGGTGACGGCGCTGCTGAACGACCATCCGGGCGCCGAGGGCGTGCTCACCGAAGCGCGCGAGATCACCGCCGAGGTCATCGCGTGGACGGCCGAGCACGACCTGGTCCCGTACGACGACGGCGAGTGCCTCGTCGGGCCGGCGCCCGAGTCGCGGAAGTGGGCGATGGCGATGATGTCGTGGTCGGCACCGTACGAGCCGGACGGCCCCTCCTGGTACCACGTGACGCCGCCCGACCCGTCGTGGCCGGCCGCCGACCAGGACGAGTGGCTCACCGTCTTCAGCCGCACCACGCTTCCCGCCATCACGGTGCACGAGGTCGCGCCGGGCCACTTCTCGCACGGCCGCGCGCTGCGGCACGCTCCCACCGCGGTCCGCCGCGTGCTCATGTCAGAGGCGTTCATCGAGGGCTGGGCGCACTACGCCGAGCAGGTGGCGCTGGAGGAAGGGTTCCGGGCCGACGATCCGCGATTCAGCGCCGGAGTCGCGCACGAGGCGCTGGTGCGGGTCACCCGGCTGGCGTGCGCGATCGGTCTGCACACCGGCGCGATGACCGTCGAGGACGCCACCCGCCGCTTCGTCGACGACGCCCTCCTCCAGGGAGTGGCGGCGCTGAGCGAGGCGCTGCGCGGCACGTTCGAGCCCACCTACGGCCGCTACACGTGGGGCAAGCTCGCCCTGCTCGACCTTCGCGAGCAGGCAAGACAGGCGTGGGGCCCGGACTTCTCGCTATCGCGCTTCCACCGTGCGCTGCTCGACCTCGGCTCCCCGCCGCTGGGCCTGCTGGGTACGGCCGTCGAGCGCGGCTAACGCGGTGGGGGCTCAGCCGTTCCAGACGTACGGCGTGGTCGTGGTGAGCGGCACGAACCCGAGCCGCTCCAGGATCGGCCGGGACTCGTCGCTGGCGTCGACCTGCAGGTACCGGTACCCGCGCGCCACAGCGAGCGCCGCCCGGTGCGCCACCAGCGCACGGTAGATGCCGCGGCGGCGCCACTCTGGCCGGGTGGTGCCGCCCCAGAGGCTGGCGAAGTCGGTGCCCGCGTGGAACCGGATCCAGGCGATCGACACCGCCTGCCCGCCGGCCACCGCCATGAACAGCGAGATCGCGGACGGATCCTTGGCGTACTCGTCGGCCAGAGCGGTGCCGAGCCCGCGCCAGTCCGCGCCGTGCACTGCCTCCTGGACGCCGACGATCGCCTCGAACCCGACCTGGTCGGTGACCGGAACGATGTCCACGCCGGTCGGCACCGCACCCGTGAGACCCGCCGCCTCGCCGACCAGCACCGTCTCGGTCGGCTCGGGAACGAACCCGGCGGCGACCAGGCGCGCGGGCAGGTCGGCGGGGGTGTCGTACCCGTAGTGCTTCCATTCGAGCGGCCCACGCCCGGCGAAGTACGCCTGCTGCTCGGCGATGACCTCGTCGGCGTTTTCGGCGGTGAGGGTGGAGCGGACGATCCAGTTGCCGTCCGGACCTGCGTGGCGGTGCACGGCACCGGCCGGCTCGGCCTGGAGATTGCGGATCTGCGCGTCGAACAGGGCGAGAAGGTGATCCTGGTCCATGCCTCGATCCTGGCCGCTACCGCAACCGGATTACCAGCGCGGGATGCCCAGCGGTCCGATGTCGGCATGCCGACGTTGAACACCGCTGGGCGCACTCAACGTCGGCATGCCGACATTGAGCACAAACCCGGCCGGACAGGGGAACCGCCAGGCGCCGCCGCTGCGTCAGACCGGCATGAGACTCCGAGTCGCCGCCCTCGCTGCGAGCCTCGCCCTTACCGGGTGCGGCGAGCCGTCAGCGGACTCTGCCGCCCCGACCCGCCCTGCCGACGGCGTCAGCTCGACTGTGCTGCCGAGCCCGACGGCCGTCCCGAGCTGGGGTAGCGACGAATCCGCCAAGCTGGTCACGCCGCAACCGGGCACGATCAAGCCCCGCGCGATCGCCTGGCAGCGCGCCAAGCCCGGCGCCGACGGCCGCAGCGTGCGGATCTTCTTCACCAGCGGCGTCGAGCCGTGCAACGTGCTCGACCACGTGAAGGTGAACTACCTCGCCGAGCGGATCATGGTGACGCTGTACGAGGGGTCCGGACCCGGCGCACTCACTCAGGGCTGTGTCGCGCTCGCCGTGTTCAAGGCGGTCGACGTCCGGCTCGACCAGCCGATCGGCACGCGCACGTTCGGCGACGGCGCACCGGGGTGAGCAGAAGCACCAGGGTGACGAGAAACCGGCTACCGGGTGGTAACAAGTTCGTCGGACATCTGCCACAATCCCTGCGATGCGCGTCCTGATCCTCTCCTGGGAATACCCGCCGGTGATGGTGGGTGGCCTGGGTCGCCACGTCCACGCTCTCGCCACCTCGCTGGCCACCGCCGGCCATGACGTCACCGTGGTCTCCAGACACACCGAGGGCGCGTCGTTCGACGAGGTGCTGGAAGGCGTCCGCGTGGTGCGGGTGCCCGAGGATCCGCCGCTGTTCGTGTTCAACTCGGAGACGGTGCTGGCCTGGACGATGGCGTTCAACCACGCGCTGACCAGGGCCGCGCTGCGGGTGGCCGAGGAGGTCGAGCCGGAGGTCGTGCACGCGCACGACTGGCTGGTCGCGCACGCCGCCGCCACAGTGAAGCACCACCTCGACATCCCGCTGGTCGCCACCGTGCACGCCACCGAGGCCGGGCGGCACCAGGGCTGGCTCCCCGAGGACATGAACCGCTCGATCCACTCGATCGAGTGGTGGCTCACGTACGAGGCACGCCGTGTGATCACCTGCTCGCAGTACATGCGGTGGGAGGTCACCCGCCTGTTCGACCTGCCGCCGGAGAAGGGCGAGGCGATCCCGAACGGCGTCGAGCTGGCCGAGTGGAAGGCCGACCCCGCGGACGTCACGGCGGTGCGGGCGAAGTACGGCGACGGCCCGCTGGTCGTCTTCGCCGGCCGGCTCGTGTACGAGAAGGGTGTCCATGACCTGCTCGCGGCCGTACCGCGGCTGCGCCGACGGCACCCGGGCCTGAAGGTCGTGATCGCCGGCGACGGGCCGCACGTCGCCGAGCTCAAGGCCCAGGCGAAGCGGCTCCGGCTCGGGCGCAGCGTCGCGTGGACCGGTTTCCTCGACAGCGGGCAGCTCCCGATCCTCGCCGCCGCCGCCGACTGCGCCGTCGTGCCGAGCATCTACGAGCCGTTCGGCATGGTGGCGCTGGAGGCCGCCGCCGCCGGCACGCCGCTCGTCGTCGCGAACACCGGCGGGCTGCGCGAGATCGTCGAACACGGGATCACCGGACTGACGTTCGCGCCCGGCAACCCCGCCGACCTGGCCGACGCGGTCACGGCGGTGCTCTCCGACGAGATCCTGGCGCGGCGCCTCACCCGCGACGCCCGCGCTGTGCTCGAACGCGACTACTCGTGGACCACGATCGCGGCGCGCACCGTCGAGGCGTACCAGCGGGCCGTGCGCGAGGAGCGTGCGCTGCAGGCCGGGCTGGTGGCGCGGGCGCAGGCGCCGCTGCGGATGGTGGTCCGCGACGGCAACCTGCTCACCGGCTCGCCGTAGAGCGTGCGGAGCGTCGTCGCTGTTCGCGGGTTCCGTACATCCTTCGTCGCACGTAGATCCCGGCAGCGAGACGGAGGATCGGCGCTTCTCGCTGTGATTCAGTGAGGGGGATGAAACGGGGGCTCAGGCGCGACCTGCTGATCGCGGGCGCCGCGTACGTGCTGGGTGTCGGCATGCTGGCCGTTGTGCACGGCATGCCGCGCCAGTTGTCGGCGTGGTCGCTGGCGCCGCTCGCGCTGGCCTGCGCCGGGTTGGCGTTCCGTCGGTCGCGGCCCCTGCTGGCGTTGGCACTCGGCACGGTGGCGGTGGTCGCCGACCAGTTCGTGCCGCGCGACGTCGACCAGCTATCGCTGGTGACGCCGCTGGTCTACAGCCAGATCCTCTACGACGGCTGTCTCTACGGCACACGCACGCTGGCCCGCTGGCTGCTGCGCATCTCGGTGGCGGCCACGCTGGGCACGATGGGCGCCGGCCCGATCTGGCTGCCCGGCACCGAAGGAGCGCTGCTCGGCGTCGTGGCCGCCGCGTTCACCGTCATGCCGGTGATGACGGGCTTCGAGGTACGGCACCACCGCGAGCAGGCCGAGGCCGAACGGCTCCGCGCCGAGCAGGTTGCGCGCCTCGCCGAACTCGACCACCGCAACGCCGTCGCGGCCGAGCGCACCCGCATGGCCCGCGAGCTGCACGACGTCGTCGCGAACCACCTCAGCGCGATCGCCGTCCAGTCGACCGCCGCGCTCGCGGTGGGCGGCGACGAGAGCGAACGCGCGCTCACCGTGATCCGGGAGAACAGCGTTCAAGGGTTGGAGGAGATGCGGCGGATGATCGGCCTGCTGCGCGGCGACGACGCCGACCCGGTGACCACCGCTCCACGCCTCGACGAACTCAGCCCGCTGCTCGACCAAGCCGGCGAGTCCGGTGTTGACGCGCGGGTACGGATCGACGGCGAGCCGCGATCGCTGCCGGCCGCCGTCGACCTGGCCGCGTACCGGATCGTGCAGGAGGCGCTGACGAACGTCGTCAAGCACGCGGCGCCGGGTGGCGCCGACGTGACCATCGCGTACCACCCGGACGGCGTCGCGGTCTCCGTCGAGAACCCGCTGCCGCAGCGGCTGAACGGCGTGCACGTGCCCGGATCCGGCACCGGGCTGGTCGGCATGAGCGAGCGCGCGGCGCTGCTCGACGGGACGTTCCGGGCAGGGCCTCGCGACGGCACATGGCAGGTGCACGTCGAACTTCCGACGGGGGAACCACAGTGATCAGGGTGCTGGTGGCCGACGACCAGGCCGCCGTGCGGGCCGGCCTGGTGATGATCCTCGCCAGCGCTCCAGACATCGACGTGGTCGGCGAGGCCTCCGACGGCGCCGAGGCTGTGGAGCTGGCCCAGCGGCTCCGTCCGGACGTCGTGGTCATGGATGTGCGAATGCCGCGCCTCGACGGGATCTCGGCCACGCGCCAGCTCGCCGGAGTCGCCGACGTCCTGGTGCTCACCACGTTCGACCTGGACGAGTACGTGTTCGGCGCGCTCCGGGCCGGCGCCGCCGGGTTCCTGCTCAAACAGACCGACGCCTCGTCACTGCTGGACGCGGTACGGCTGCTCGCGGCCGGCGAGGGCATGGTCGCGCCCGCCGTGACGCGCCGCCTGATCACCGCCTTCGCCAGGCAACCGGCAGCTGCACCGCCGCCGGCCGAACTGGCCACGTTGACGCCGCGCGAGCACGAGGTGCTGGCCTGCCTCGGCGCCGGCCTGTCGAACGGCGAGATCGGCCATCGGCTCGGCGTGACCGAGGCGACCACGAAGACGCACGTCAGCCGGGTACTGGCCAAGCTCGGGCTCCGCAGCCGCGTGCAAGCCGCGATGCTCGCGCAGGAACAGGGCCTGACGGCCCGACCGGCCTGACCGACCTGGCCAGGTCGCCCGGCTTGCCGACCTGGCCGACCTGGCCGACCTGGCCAGGTCGACCGGCCTCGCCGGGTCGACCGACCTGGCTGGGTTGAAACGGACTTGCGGGACATAATGGGTTATCGGCGCCCGTTGTAGGCACGGCTTCCCGGATAGTCCGGTTCGGGGAGGTCCGGTTCGGACGTAGTCCGGTTCGGGGTAGTCCGGTTCGGGGTAGTCCGGTTCGGGGGAAGGCCCGCTACGGCAGGTCCCAATACTGGTTTTCGGCGCCGCTGCACTTCCACAACACCAGGCGCGTGCCGTCGCTGGCGTTGAGGGTGGGCGCTTCCAGGCACCGACCGGAGTTGGGGTTCTTCAGCGAACCGTCCTTCTCCGGGCGCCACTCCTGCGCCGGGGTGGACTTGCACGGCTGGAGCTGGATCTCGGTGCCGTCAGTGGTGCCGGCGTTGCGGACGTGCAGGCACTTGCCGAGCGCGCGGATCGTGCGGTCGGCGGCGACGGTCCAGCGCTGCGTCGAGGCGTTGCTGTTGCACTGGCTGATCTGGATGAAGGCACCGGCGACGTCGCCCACCTCCATGCACTTGCCGCCGACGCCGCTGATCTGGCCGGTGGGCGCGGTCTCACGCTGGCCGGACTCGACCGGCGACCACCTGGGCACGCCGCCCTTGGCGGACGGCGTGGCCGTGGGCTTGACCGAGCCTGGCGGGAGCGTGCCGAGCGGGTCACCGACCTCCGACGCGGGCCGGCTGGACCCGAGCAACCCCACGACGTGATCCCGCGAGCTGGTGGGGACCAGGAACGCCGCACCGATGACGGCCAGCACCGCTGCGGCCGCACCGGCCATGCGGAGGGTGCGGGTGCGCTTGTAGGTGTCGAGACGGTCGAGCGGGACCGGGTAACCGCTGCGCTGGCGCGGCGCGGCCAGGTCGCCGCGGTACGCGATGCGGCTCGGCAACTGGGCGGACGCGATCACCCGCGCGCGCAGCTCCGGCGGGAGGTGCGCGTGCGCGCGGCTGGCGCCCGCGCCGCGACGAGCGCCGAACAGCCGCTCGCTGCGGTCGCAGAGGGACTGCGCGCGGCCGGCGGAGACTCCGAGCAGCGTGGCGATCTCGCGCGTGTCGAACGCGTGGTGCCGCACCAGCTCGTGGACCTCGCGGAGGATCCGCTGGGAGTCGTCACGCTCGTAGGCCTGGCCCCGGCGGGAGCTGTGCGCTCCCATGGCTGCGGGGGTGCCACCGCGGCGCAGCACCCGCAGGCACTCGTTCCGGACGAGCGCGTAGAGCCAGAGCCCGAACTCGTCACGCGCCTCGAGCCTGTTGTGCCAGGCGATGGAGACGAGGAACGCGTCGTGCAGGGCGTCGGCCGCGTTCTCCGGGTCGAGCAGTGTCAGCGCGTAGTCGTAGAGATCGTTCGCGTAGTAGTCGTAGACAGCGTCTACGGCTCGCACCTCGCCACCTCGTAACAACTCAGCCACCACAGCGTCCTCCACGCCCGGACGATATCAGTCACAGAACGTCATGCAAGACATGAACGAGTTTCAGTTTCGCGGAACGCCGAAGAGAGCGTTTACATACCCCTGTCAGAGCCGATTTGGGCACCTATCGGTAGCGTGTCGGGATGAGCACACACTGTTTACGTCGCAGGCAAGTAAGCGTACCCACCGGCCATGAACAGCGTTAATTCTTTCTGTCCATCGTTGTCTTGTATCGCCGTTCAATATTCTCGGTACGGATCCCGCTACTCACCGGTACACACCGCCGTCACAACATTGTGATAATGCTGAACGGGCGTACAGCACGCAACGACCGATAACTTATCGTGACGACTTATGCGATTGCGGTTATGAATTACCTGGCCCGTCCCCCGGCTCGCTAACGCTTCGAGACGACCACGCCAAGCATCCCCGGCCCACAGTGGACACCCAGGACCCAGCTCACGGGGTTCACGCACCACCGCCCCACCGAAGGGAACTTGCCGCGCAGCCGCCGAGCGAGCGCCTCTGCGGCCTCGGGAGCGGCCACGTGGTGGATCGCGACGTCGACCGGGGCACCGGCCGCCGTGTCGAGCGCCAGCTCCTCCAGCCGGCTGATCGCCCGATCCGACTTGCGCACTCTCGTCAGCGGAGCGATCTGCCCGTCCTCGACGGTGAGCAGCGGCTTGATCTCCAGCGCCGTGCCGAGCAGAGCGGCAGCCTTGCCGATGCGCCCGCCGCGCCGGAGGTACTCCAGCGTGTCGACGTAGAAGAGGGGCTTCGAGGCGACGCGGCGGCGCTCGACGATCGCCGCGACCTCGCGGAGGTCGGCGCCGGCACGGATCGCCTCGGCGGCGGCGACCACCACGTAACCCGTCGCCATCGCAACCGACCGGCCGTCGACGACGTGCACGGGTACCGGGATCTGCTGCGCCGCCGTCCGCGCCGCCTCGGCGGTCTGGGAGAGCTTCTCCGAGATGTGGATGGAGACGATCAGGTCCGCACCGGCGGCGATCGCGTCCTGGTAGGCCCAGAAGAACGCGGGTGGCTCGGGCGGCGCCGTCGCGACCGGGATCCTGCGCTCGAACGCGTCGAGCACGATGGCGGGATCCAGCACGTCCTCATCGAAACCGGACTCGCCGACCCGAACCGTCAACGGCACCACGACGATGCCCAGTTCGGCGGCGAGCTCTGGGGGGATGGACGCGGTGGAATCGGTGACTATCGCAACTCTCCCGGGCATAGGGACAGAGAGTAGCGGGTGCACGGAACAACCAGCCTGGTCAGCCACCACGACCACACGCTCCGCAAGCGTAAGGATCGCAGAGGGCACGGCAATTCACTTAACGGGCAACTCTTGTAAAACCGACCAGGCGGGCATATGGTCCTCCATCACCACCCCGCGGACCGGTAGGAGAGTTCGCGCCGGGTCGGCACCTGACAACGTTGTCGCCAGCCTCTGGAGCCTGCCGCCGCACGGCTCCCCACGGACCGTGGAGGTACTTCGTGAGGTTCTTGTGGCCCGGCCCGATCGCGGCCTCCGTACTCGCAGCCGCCGTACTCGCAGCCGCTGTTCTCGTGGCGCCGACCGCTTCCGCCACACCCGCCGCCGAGACGGACGCCGCGGCGCTCCGCATGGAACGGCAGCGCCCGCTGGTCGCCGCGGCGAGCAGGATCCGGTGGGAGATCGAGCGGCGCGCCTACCCGGGGTTCGCCGGCATCGCGCTGGAGGACACGCAGGTTGCGCTGTGGTGGAAGGGCGCCGTACCGGCGTCGATGGCGGCGGTCGTGTCCCAGGCGCGGCGTACCGCTCCCGTGAGGGTCCGGACGGCTGCGCACTCGCTGGCCGAGTTACGGGCCGCGGCGGCGACGATTCGGGCGGCGGACCCCGGTTCCGTGGACGCCGTCAAGTTCCCCGCGGACGGCAGTGGCCTGGTGCTCGGGGTGTCGCCGGCCGCCCGGGCGGCGGTACCGCAGGTCGACGTGCCGGTCACGATCGTCCACGAGGAGCCGCTGCGGCCGGTGTCACGCGAGGACGACTCGGCGCCGTGGTCGGGCGGCGCGCAGATCCGCAACGGCAACAGCTACTGCACGTCCGGATTCGGAGTGCGTAACAGCAGCAACGCGCGGTACGTCCTCACCGCCGCGCACTGCGGCCAGACCGGCAACCGCATCACCGATGGTCGTGGAGAGTGGATCGGCGACGTCGGGCCTCGGCACCAGGACCACGACGTCGCGTTGATCCCGACGTCCAACGTCGACGACCAGATCTACGTCGGCGGCGCGAACAGCAACGCCACGCGCGTGGTCGACGGCTGGGACTGGACGTTCGTCGGCGAGTACCTGTGCCAGTCCGGCGTGACGAGCGCCTTCGAGACCGGCGGCCCGGTCTGCAACATCAAGGTGCTGTTCTACTACGACGACCGCGAGGACCTGGTCGAGGCCGAGCAGATGAACGGGCAGCCGGCGGCGCGCGGCGGCGACAGCGGCGGACCGATCTACTCCAACTCGGCGAGCGGCGGCGTCATCGCGAAGGGCACAGTCACGCGGTCGGCCGGGCCACGGCTCGGTTTCCAGGACTTCGGCACGGCGTACCGCGACTTCGGGGTGTGGATCGCGAAGTAGACCCGGGCCTGCGGTTGGATCGTGTTCCCGGGGGGCACGATCCAACCGCAACAAGCTCAGGCCAGGTTCGCCGCTCGCGGGTAGGCGTCAGCGGGGTCGGTCAGCACGTTGACCAGGTACGGGACGCCCGAGTCGAACGCGCGCCGCAGCGCCGGCCCGACCTCCTTCGCCGCCGTCACGGTCTCGCCGGCGCCGCCGAGGGCGCTCACCACGTCGTCGTAGCGGAGCCCGGGCTGCAGGTCGGCGGCGACGTCGTACCCGTACAGCGCGCGCATCGGGTGCTTCTCCAGCCCCCACATGCCGTTGTTTCCCATCACCATGACGACCGGCAGCTGGTGCCGCACGAGCGTGTCGACGTCCATCAGCGAGAAGCCGGCGGCGCCGTCGCCGAGCAGCAGGCACACCTGCGAATCCGGGCGGGACAGCCGCGCGGCGATGGCGTACCCGAGGCCGGTGCCGAGGCAGCCGTACGGGCCGGGATCCATCCAGCAGCCGGCCGTCGACGCGTCGAGGTACTTGCCGGCGTAGGAGACGAAGTCGCCGCCGTCACCGATGACGACCGCGTCGCGGTCCAGCGCGCCGCGCAGTTCGCCGTAGACGCGGGAAGGCTTGATCGGGTCGGTGTCGGCTTCCAGCGCGTCGACCTCCTTTGCCCGCGCCGCGTCCTCGGCAGTGCGCAGCTCGGCCAGCCAGGGCTCATGGTCCGCGCGGTCGCCCGGGTACTCGGCGATGCCCGTGAGGATCAGGCCGAGGTCACCGGCGGGCGAGACGGCCGGCGTGACGTGCGTGGCCCGCTGCGACGGCGCGTCGACGATGTGCACGACCCGCGCGCCGCCGAAGTCGCCGAAGCCGAGCCGGAAGTCGAGCGGGGTGCCGACCACGACCACCACGTCAGCGCCGGTCGTGGCCAGGCGCCGGCTGCGGGCGAACGCCAACTCGTGGGCGGCCGGGATGCAGCCGCGCCCCATGCCGTTCATGAACACCGGCACGCGCAGCGCCTCGGCGAACGCCACGAGCGCGTCCGCCGCACCACCGCCATAGACGTCGGAACCGGCGATGACCACGGGCTTCACCGCGCTCGCGATCAGCTGGGCAGCCTTGCGGACATCGTCCGGATCAGGTTCGAGGGGTGTGGGTTCGAAGGGCGCGGGCAGCTCGACGGTGGCGCGGCCGAAGATCACGTCCATCGGGAAGTCGAGGAAGACCGGGCCGCGGTGGGGCGTCAACGCGGCGGCGAGCGCGGTGCGGACGTCGCCAGGGATCGCCTCCGCGCTGGTGACGGTGGCTGCGTGTCGCGTGATCGGCGTGAACAGCGGCACGTGGTCGAACTCTTGGAGCGAGCCGGCGCCCCACCGCCACTGCGGCGCGCGCCCGCCGAGCACCACTACCGGCGACGCGTTGAAGTGCGCGCTCGTGACGGCCGAGACGCCGTTGGTGACGCCCGGTCCGGCGGTGAGCGCGGCGACGCCTGGCCTGCCGGTGAGCTTCGCGACGCCCTCGGCGGCGAACACCGCTGTGGCTTCGTGACGGGTGTCGAGGATCCGTACTCCGGTCGTGTGGGCGGCGTCGTACAGCGGGAAGATGTGCCCGCCGGACAGCGTGAAGAGGGTGTCCACCCCGTGCTCCCGCAGGACCGCGAGGGCGAGATCGCCGCCGTGCCCTTCGATGGTGCTCATCCGTGCCTCCTCGCGCCGGTTCGCGAAACCGTACTCGCTAGTAACGTGCGTGTCACCGCGCGCCTCGCCCCGAGTTTCGGATTTTTGAGGGTCGGGCGGCCCCGCCGAACCCTCAAAAATCCGAAAGTGGGCGGGGCGCGTCATGCCGTGGTAGCCCGTTCCGCCGCTTCGCGCTGCTTGCGTGCCATGTCCTCGATCGCGGCCCGCTCCGCCGCTGCCTGCTCGTACGCCTCCACGCGGTTCTTCACCACCCGGCCGGGGACGCCGACGACGACCGAATGGTTCGGGACGTTCTTGTTCACCACTGTGTGCGCGGCGAGCACGCAGCCGCGGCCGACGGTGATCCCGCGCAGCACCGTGACCTTCGTGCCGACCCAGCAGTCCGGGCCGATGCGCACCGGCGTCTTGACGATGCCCTGGTCCTTGATCGGGATGTGGATGTCCGCGTAGACGTGGTCGAAGTCGCACACGTACACCCAGTCGGCCACGATCGTCGCCTCGCCGAACTCGACGTCGAGGTAGCAGTTGACCGTGTTGTCCTTGCCGAAGACGCACTTGTCGCCGATGCGCAGCGTGCCCTCGTGTGCGCGCAGCGCGTTGCCGGAGCCGATGTGCACCCACCTGCCGAGGATCAGCCGCCCGTATCCGCGGCGCGCGAGCAGTTGGACCCGCGGACCGAGGAAGACGAACCCCTCGGTGACTATGTGCGGCTTCGTCACCTTGAGGATGAAGAACCGCCAGTAGCGGATCAGGTACCACGGCGTCCAGGCCCGGTTCCGGATCACCCAGCGCAGCGACGCGAGCGTGAGGAACCGCGCCTGACGCGGATCACGACGACCACCCAACACGCCGGTAACGTACCCGACCTCGCGAAACGGCCGTCCCGCGCGGCCCAAGAATCCGGCACTCCGCGGGGCCAGGCACAGCTCCTTAAGAGTGTGTGAGAACACGGTCCGACTTGCGGATAATCGTGACCTTTGTCACGGATCAGGCGACGATTGCTCGGGGAGTTTATGGGTAACGTCGTCGGGTGCCTACGCCCGTTCTCGAGGAGGAAGTCCGCCCTGCCCCGGGCGGCAGTAATACCAACGACCTCCGTATCCCCCGTTCGACAGCCCTCTCACCGGCCGCTGCGCCGACGCCCGAACCTCCGCCTGAACCTCCGCCGGCGCCCGAGCCCAAGCCGGCCCGGCGGCGCTACCACGAGGTGGACGTACTCCGACTTCTGGCCGCGATCGCGGTAGTCGGGTTCCACTACTTCTTCCGCGCCAGCGTCGAAGACCCCGCCTTCGCCCGCACCGGCTTCACCGATCCGGGCGGCGTCTTCCGCTACGGCTATCTCGGCGTCGACCTCTTCTTCGTCATCAGCGGCTTCGTGATCCTCAACAGCGCATGGAAGAAACGGCCCAGCGCGTTCGTCGCATCCCGGATCGGCCGGCTCTACCCGGCGTTCTGGGTGGCGATGACACTGACGGCGATCATCACCGCGTGGGACCCGAACGGGCGCTACGACGTCAGCGTCGAGAAGTGGGCGTACAACCTGACGATGGCGCCGCGGCTGTTCGACGTGGGCGTGATCGACGGCGTGTACTGGACGCTGCTCGTCGAGCTGAAGTTCTACCTGCTGATCCTCGGGCTGTGCCTGATCGGCATGACGCTCAACCGCGTGCTCGGGTTCTCGGTCGCGTGGCTCACCGTCTCGATCTGGGACGCGATCGACCCGCTGCCCCGGATGCTCAACAACCTGCTCGTGCCCGAGTGGGCGCCGTACTTCGTCGGCGGCATCCTCTGCGCGCTCATCGCGCGTGAGGGCTGGCGCAAGCGCTACGCGGTGCCGCTGGTCGTGTCCGCCGGCTGGGCGGTGCACCTCGCCATCGACCTGTCCAGGAAGCAGTCCGAGCAGTACGGCGCGCACCTGTCGGTGTGGGTCGTCGGCGGGTTCGTCCTCGGTACGTTCGTCCTGTTCGCACTGATCGCGTCGCACAAGTTGCAGTGGCGGTGGCTTGCGAAGCCGGCGCTCCTCGGTGGCCTGACCTACCCGCTGTACCTGCTGCACGAGAACATCGGCTTCGTGCTGTTCGAGCTGGGCCACGGCAAGGCGTCGCGCTGGGTGCTGGTCGGCGGGATCGTCACGCTCATCGCGGTGCTGTCGTGGCTGCTGCACCGGTTCGAGAACCGCATCGCGGGGCCGTTCACGCGCTGGATCCGCACCCGCTGGGACGCCGTCCGCAAGGTGCTGCTCGACACGCGCCCCCTTGTGGACGCCCACGGCCGAGCCTGGACCGCGCCCAGCGCCGAGCCACTGGCCAGCCGGATTTACTAAGGGCTGCGGTTGGATTGTGGAGTCAGACTCCACAATCCAACCGCACGGGGTTTAGGGTTTCGTTCCTGTGACTAGGACGTTGTAGAAGAGGCCGTCGGGGACCACACGGCTCCAGACGTGCTTGTCCACTGCGGACAGAGCCGTCCAGCCGTTGTACGCGAACCTGGCCCAGTTCCAGCCGAGCTTCTCGCGCGGCACCGCGCACTCGAAGGTGCGCACGGGCCAGCCGAACCAGGACGCGGTCAGCTCCTCGGTCTTCACCTCGACGTCGACCGCACCCACCCGCAGCGCGAGCTGGCGTAGGTCGTCCGGGGCGAACGTGTGCAGGTCGACCACGGCCTCCAGGCGCGCAGCCTCGGACGACTCGTCCAGCTCGGCCTGCGGACGCCGCCAGCCGGTGAGTCCGGGGAGGCGGGTGATGTTGGTGGCGGTGAACCAGGTGAGCTGGGACAGCTTGCGGGCCACCACGTCGCCGTACTTCGTGGGCTCCCCAGCGAAGACGAAACGGCCGCCCGGCTTGAGTACCCGCATCACCTCGCGCAGCGACAGCTCCACGTCGGGGATGTGGTGCAGCACCGCGTGGCCGACGACCAGGTCGAACGACTCGTCGTCGTACGGGATGGACTCGGCATCGGCGACCCGGCCGTCGACGTCGAGGTCGAGCCCTTCCGCATTGCGCTTGGCCACCTCCACCATTCCGGGTGAGATGTCGGTGACGAAGCCCCTCTTGATGACACCGGCCTGCATCAGGTTGAGCAGGAAGAAGCCGGTGCCGCTGCCCAGTTCGAGGGCGGTGGGGTACGGCCAGCCGTCCGTGCCGGCGACGACCTCGAACCGCTCGCGCGCGTAGTTGATGCAGCGCTCGTCGTAGGAGATCGACCACTTCTCGTCGTAGGTCGAGGCCTCCCAGTCGTGGTACAGGATGTTGGCCTGCTTCGGGTCGGACGCGGCTGCGGCGACCTCTTCCTTCGAAACCGCCATGTCAGCGCCCCACGAACTTCGCCTTGCCGGGGCCGTTCTGGACGAACGACTCCATCCCGATCTTCTTGTCCTCGGTCGCGAACAGCGCCGCGAAGAGGTGGCTCTCCAGCCGCAGGCCGGACTCCAGGTCGCCGTCGAGGCCACCGTCGACGGCCGCCTTGGCCGCGCGCAGGGCCAGGGCCGGGCCGTTCACGAACGTCTGCGCCCACTCGACGGCGGCCGTGTAGACGTCGTCCGGCGCGACGACCTTGTCGACCAGACCGATCGCCAGAGCCTCGTCGGCGTCGACGAAACGTCCCGAGAAGATGAGGTCCTTGGCCTTCGCGGGGCCGACGAGCCGCGCCAGCCGCTGGGTGCCGCCCGCACCCGGGATGACGCCGAGGCCGATCTCGGGCTGGCCGAGCTTGGCGTTGTCGCCCGCGACCCGGAAGTCGGCGGTGAGGGCCAGCTCGCAGCCACCGCCCAACGCGTAGCCGGTGATCGCCGCGATGACGGGCTTCGGGATCTGCGCGACCGCGGTGAATGCGCCGGACAGCGCGCCGGCCCGCTCCGCCATCTCGGCATACCCCTGGTCGGCCATCTCCTTGATGTCGGCGCCGGCCGCGAACAGCTTCGGCCCGCCGTAGAGCACGACGGCGCGGACGTCGGCGCGCTCGGTCGCCTCCGTGGCCGCGGCTCGCAGCTCCTCCTGGACCTGCTTGTTCAGGGCATTCATCGGCGGCCGGTCCAGCCGGATCGTGCCGATGCCACCCTCCACCTCGAGCCGTACGAACTCGCCCACGCCTAGCTCCTTCACGTGCGGTGTTGCCGAGGCCCGCCAGCGTACCGACGGGTAGGCGCCGACCCGTCACCCCCTCGCAGCCGCCCGGATTTCAAAACGTGAACGTGTGTCGCGTATCACATTTGTCGGCTACCCTTCGGTAACCCCACCAGCCCCAGGAGCGTCCGATGCCGAGGTTCTTACGCCCGCGCACCCGCCTGCTCGCCGCAGCGGCACTCACCGCCGCTCTGTTCGTCGGAGTCGGGCCGTCTGTGTTCACCCCCGCGTCGGCGGAGGAACCGGCCAGCGGATATCTCGTCGGCACGGGTCTCACCGACATCACGGGCGAGGCCGCCGAGACCGGGATGATGGGCTACGCCGCCCTCGACCAGAAGACCAGCGGCATCCACCAGCGGCAGCGGTCCCGCGCGTTCGTCTTCGTCGACCAGGCGTCCGGCAAGCGGGTCGCGATCGTCAACACCGACCTGCAGGGCGTCTTCCAGTCGGTGCACCAGGCGGTGCTCAAGCGGCTCGCCGCACGCTTCGGCGACCGCTACAACGAGCGGAACACGCTGATCAGCGCCACGCACACGCATGGCGGCCCCGGCGGCATGTCGCACTACGCGCTCTACAACATCACGGTGCTGGGCTTCCAGGAGAAGACGTTCAACGCTGTCGTCGACGGGATCGTCGAGTCGATCGTCCAGGCCGACGCCAACGCCCGCCCCGGCTCGCTCGCTGTCGGCCGGAGCCTGCTCACCAACGCCAGCGCCCAGCGCTCACGGCGCGCGTTCGACCGTAACCCCGCCGCCGACAAGGCCGCGTTCCCGCAGGGCATCGACCCCAACCTCACCGCACTGCGCGTGCGCCAGGGCGACCGCGACGCCGGCGTCATCAGCTGGTTCGGCACGCACGGCACGTCGATGACGAACAAGAACACGCTGATCAGCGTCGACAACAAGGGCTACGCCGGGTACGCGTGGGAGAAGGACAAGGGCGTCCGGTACCGCGACGGCGACCACCCCGGGTTCGTCGCCGCGTTCGCGCAGTCCAACGCGGGCGACATGAGCCCGAACCTCAACCTCCGGCCCGGATCCGGACCCACCGAGAACGAGTTCGACAACACCCGCATCATCGGCAGCCGCCAGCGCGACGCCGCGGCCCAGGCGGTCGCCGCGCCCACCCCGCTGTCCGGCGGCATCGACTACCGGATGCGGTGGGTGAAGATGTCGGCCGTCAACGTGCAGCCGCGGTTCACCGGCGACGGCGCGACGCACACCACGTGCCCCGCGGCGATGGGCACCGGCTTCGCCGCCGGCAGCACCGAGGACGGCGTCGGCCTCGACTGGGTGGAGGAGGGCGGCACCAACCCGTTCCTCAAGGCCCTCGGCGCCACCATCTTCGACATCTCGCCGCAGCTGCGGGCCTGCCAGGCGCCGAAGGAGGTGATCGTCGCCACCGGCACCACCAAGCCGTACCCGTGGTCGCCCGAGCTGCTGCCGGTACAGCTGGTCAAGATCGGCCAGCTCTACCTCGCGGCGGTGCCGGGCGAGTTCACGATCGTCTCCGGGTACCGGGTGCGCAAGACCGTGGCCGCCGAGTTGGGCGTGCCGCTGGAGAACGTCGTGCTCGCCGGGTACTCCAACTCCTACGCCGGTTACACCACCACACCCGAGGAGTACGACCAGCAGGACTACGAGGGCGGCTCCACCCACTTCGGACGGTGGACGCTCCCCGCCTACCAGCAGGAGTTCGCCGGCCTCGCCGCCTCTCTCAAGGCTGGGCGTCCTGGTCCGACCGACGACGGCGCGCCGCGCGACCTCACCGGCAAGCAGCTCAACTTCCAGACCGGAGTGGTCTTCGACGACAAGCCGCTGTTCAAGGACTTCGGCTCGACGAACGTGGAGCCGGGGGCGAGCTACCAGCGCGGGCAGACCGTCGCCGTCGAGTTCTGGACCGGCCATCCCAAGAACAACCTGCGCCGCGGCGGCACGTTCCTCGAGGTACAACGCCAGGTCGGCGGCGGTTGGGAGATCGTCGCCGACGACGGTGACTGGGAGACGACGTACCGCTGGACACGGTCCGGGGTGGCGAACTCGCTCGCGCGCATCACCTGGGCCGTACCGGCGAACGCGACACCCGGCACGTACCGGATCGTGCACTACGGCGACTACAAGAACGGCTGGACCGGCAAGATCCACCCGTTCAGCGGCACGAGCCGCACGTTCGCGGTTTCCTGAGGCTCCTGTCGATGTGGTCGCACTTTTCCGGGCTATAGGCCCGGAAAGTGCGACCACATCACGGTTAGAACCAGGGGCGCGGGTCCACCGGGCGACCGCCGAGGCGCACCTCGAAGTGCAGGTGCGGCCCGGTCGAGGCGCCCGTCGAGCCGACCAGCCCGATGACCTGGCCCGCGGCCACCTGCTGGCCCGGCTGGACCAGGATCCGCAACTGGTGGCCGTAACACGTCATCATCCGCTGCTCGCGCACGGCGCCGTGCCCGACGCAGGTGTACCGGCCGTACCCGCCGAACCAACCGGCGCGCAGCACCGTGCCGCCCGCCGCGGCCCGGATCGGGGTACCGGCCGGCGCCGCGAGGTCGAGGCCGGCGTGCAGCTGATACACGTGGAAGTACGGGTCGTACCGGTTTCCGAACGGGCTGGTGAGGCGCCCGTCGACGGGTCGGAGCAGCGGGCGACCGGGAGCGGATTGAACGGTCGCGGCCTTCGCGTTGGTGTCCACCTGGGCGCGCAGGGCGGCTGCCAGCGCGAACTGTGCCGCGAGGTCGCGCTTCACAGTGGTGAGCGAGGTGCTCGCCTCGACGGCGGCCTCGCGAGCGGCGCCGACACGCATCTCGGCCTCCGTGACGGCCCGGACCAGGCGGTCGAACGCCTCGATGTCGCGTCTCTCGGCGTCCATGCCGAGCGCGTTGAGCGTGGACGGACCGGTCGGCGGGATCGGGCTGTCGTCGGCGCGTGCGATGAAGAGCTGCCGGCTGGCAGCGTCGCGCTCGGCGCGAGCGGCGGCCAGGACCGTCTGCGCGGTGATCAGCTCCTGGTGGCGCGGCGCCAGCTGCGCGGTGGCCACGGGGATCGTGTTCTGGAGCGTCTGGATCCGCTTCAGCGCGGTGTAGAGCGCCTGCACCTGGGCGGCGGTCGGCGTGGTCACCGGGTCGAACGGCACCTCGGGGTAGTAGTCCCGGCCGGGATCGCCCAGCGGTGGCGCGAGGACTGGCCTGCTACCCCTCGCCGGCGCAGTGCGCGGCAGCATGGGGCGCTGGCCGGACGGGCTCGCGGTCGGCGTACCGGTCGGGGCGCCGGTCGGGCTCGCGGTCGGCGTACCGGTCGGGCTCGCGGTCGGGGCGCCGGTCGGCGCGGGCGATGGTGGCGGCGCGGGTGACGAGGGGGGTGATGCTGTTGGCGACGGGCTGGGCGACGGAGACCGCGTCGGGCTCGGCGTGGCTGACCCGCTCGGCGACGGCTCAGCACTTGGCGGCGGCTCAGCACTCGGCGACGGATCAGCGCCCGGCGGCGAGGTACTCGGGGACGGCGAGGTAGCCGGAGACGGCGGTTCGGCGAGCGGTGTGCCGAAGGCCGTGCCGCTCACAGTCGGGACGGGAGCGACTCCGACGTCCGCCGCCGGGCCCGCAGGGGTGGCCGCGAGCGCCGCGGCGAGCAGACTCGCCGCGAACCCGCCGGCTGGCCGCACGAGTGGGCGCACCACGCCATTAACGCTGCCACGTACGCGCCCGGATATCCACCGGCTGGGTGGTTTCCGCTACCCAACGGTCAGAGCGCGCGGGCGTAGTACCTTCCCGCCTCGTCGTGCACGGCGAGCGGCAGCCCGAACGTGGCCGACAGGTGCTGCGGGCGTGAGCACGTCGGCGGCTTTACCCTGCGCCACCACGGCCCCGCCGCGCAGCAGCAGGGCGTGTGTGATGCCGGGCGGGATCTCCTCCACGTGGTGCGTGACCAGCACCAACGTGGGTGCGGCGGGATCCTGCGCCAGCTCGCCCAGGCGGCGTATGAGGTCTTCGCGGCCGCCGAGGTCGAGCCCCGCGGCCGGCTCGTCCATCAGGAGGATCTCGGGGTCGGTCATCAGCGCGCGGGCGATCTGGACCCGCTTCCGCTCCCCCTCACTCAGCGTCCCGTAGCGGCGTTCGGCCAGGTGCGCCACGCCGAACTGGTCGAGCAGGGCGCGGGCGCGCACGTCGTCGAGAGCCTCGTACTCCTCGCGGAACCGGCCGACGACCGCGTACGCGGCGGTGACCACCACGTCGTGCACGGTCTCGTCGGCCGGGAGCCGGTCGGCCAGCGTCGCCGAGGAGATGCCGACGCGGGGACGCAGCTCGAAGACGTCGACCGCGCCGAGCCGCTCGCCGAGGACGTGCGCCGTGCCGCTGGTGGGGTGCAGCCGGGCCGCCGCGAGGCCGAGCAGCGTGGTCTTGCCGGCCCCGTTCGGACCGAGCACGACCCAGCGCTCGTCCTGGCACACGCGCCAGCTGACGGCGGAGAGCAGCTGGTTGCCCTCCCGGGTGATGGTGGCGTCCGCAACGTCGATGACGACGTCCGACGGCAGGTCGGTGGGGGCGGGGGGCGGCGTCACGGGCTTCGACACCCCCCTATCCAACCGCACGACCCGCGGCCTCGAGGCAACGCCCCAGGAACGTCACCCGGTTCGCGCCGAGGTCCTAAGGTGAGAGGCCACCCCTGGCGGGGGGATGCAGAGCGAATGGGGGGCCAGATGACCGCGGCCATCGAGATCGCCGGTCTACGCAAGACGTTCAACGGCCTCCGCAAGGGCAAGCAGGTGGCGGTCGACGGCCTCGATCTCGTCGTCGAACCGGGCCGGGTGCACGGCTTCCTCGGGCCCAACGGGTCGGGCAAGACCACCACGATCCGGGCGCTGCTCGGGCTGGTCCGTGCGGACGCCGGCACGATGCGGATCCTCGGCGAGACCGTGCCGCAGCGGCTCCCCGCCGTGATCGGGCAGGTCGGCGCTGTCGTCGAGTCGCCGCAGTTCTTCCCGTTCTTCTCCGGACGCCGCAACCTGCGGCTTCTCGGCGGCACGGTCGGCGTCAAGCGCCGCAAGATCGAGGAGTCGCTGGAGGTCGTCGGCCTGCGCGACCGGGCCGGCGACGCCGTCAAGGGGTACTCGCTCGGCATGAAGCAACGGCTGGCCATCGCCGCCACCCTGCTCAAGACGCCGAGGCTGCTCATCCTCGACGAACCGAACAACGGCCTCGACCCCGCTGGCATCCGCGAGGTACGCGACCTGATGCGAAACCTCGCCGACTCGGGCGTCACGGTGCTGCTGTCGTCGCACATCCTGTCCGAGGTGCAGAACGTGTGCGACTCGGTGTCGATCATCTCGCGCGGCCGGCACGTCGTCACCGGCCCCGTCTCCGAGGTGCTGGCCGCCCGCGACACCCACGACGTACGCGTGAAGGTGTCCGATCTGGGGTACGCGGCGTCACTGCTGGCCGAGTCGGGCCTGCCGGTACGGACGGAGGCCGATCACATCATCGTCTCCGACATCGCCGACCCGGCCTGGATCACGCAGACGCTGGCCCGCCGCCGGCTGTTCGTCTCCGAGCTCACGCCGGTCGCCCCGGACCTGGAGAGCGTCTTCCTCGACCTCACCGGCACCACGCCGACGCCGGGCCAGCATCTCCAGGTCGGCGAGGCTCTGGTTGTCGCCGACGCAGGGGCCGAACAGGTAGGAGAGCAGGCATGAGGCTGCTGGTGGTCGAGATCCGGCGGCTGTTCGCCCGGCGGTTCTTCTGGATCGGCTCGGTCGCGCTGCTGGTCGGCCTCGGCGTCACGCTGCTCATCACGGCCGCGCAGTCCGAGATCCCGGACGACGCCGACCGGGCCCGTGCCAGGCAGGTCGCCGCCGAGCAGGCGCAGCAGGCCGAGCGCGACCGCGCCGAGTGCCGGCGAGTCCAGGAGGAGCAGCAGCCCAGTTCCCCGACCGACCCCTACCCGCCCGAATTCGACTGCGACCAGATCGCGGCGGCGCCCGTCGACGCCTTCCTCGTGAGCGACCCGTTCCGCTTCACCGACGAGATGTACAACCGCACCCACGTGCTGACGGCCGTCCTCGCGCTGTTCGCGTTCCTGGTCGGGGCCACCGCCGTCGGGGCCGAGTGGCACCACGGCACGCTCGCCGCGCTGCTGCTCTGGGAGCCTCGGCGGTTCCGGGTGTTCCTCGCGAAGCTGCTGGGCCTGCTCGCCGGCGTGTCCGTCGTCGCCGCGGTGGCGTACGCGTCCGGCGTCGCAGGGCACTGGGCAGTCGCGCAGCTGCGCGGCGTCGTCGGCGACATCACCGTGGACTTCCAGCGCGACGTCGGCCTGATCACTCTGCGCGGGTTCGCGCTCACGCTCGTTGCGGCGGCCGTCGGCTACGCGCTCGCGCTGATGCTGCGCCGTACCGCCGCGGCGCTCGGCGTCCTGATCGGCTACTTCGCCATCTTCGAGATCGGCGGCCGCGCCTTCTTCGACCGGTCCGTCGAGCCGTACCTCATGTGGTCCTACGTCGCGGCGTGGATGAACGGCCGGCTGACGCTCGTCAACTACGACTGTGACCTCGGCGGCGACTGCGCCGCGGAGCGCATCCGGCTCACGCTCGAACACGGCGCCCTCTACCTCGGCGGCCTGGCGCTGGTGCTGCTGGTCCTCGCGGCGTTCACGTTCCGGCGGCGAGAGGTCGCCTGAGGTGAACCCGCCCGGCCGCCCCGCGAGACCGTGGCCAGGAGCACCGTTCCCGCTCGGCGCGAGCTGGGACGGCGACGGCGTCAACTTCTCGCTCTGGTCGTCCGGGGCGGAGGGCGTGGAGGTATGCCTGTTCGACGGCGACGGTCTTGGCGGAACGGCCGAGCGGCGGATCCAGCTCAGGGAGAGCACGTACCACGTCTGGCACGGGTACGTGCCGGGCGTCGGCCCTGGCCAGCACTACGGGTACCGCGTGCACGGCCGCTGGGATCCGGCCGCCGGCCTGCGGTTCAACCCGGCGAAGCTCCTCGCCGACCCGTACACGCGGGCGTTCGCAGGCGAGGTGCGGTACGACCGGGCGCTCTACGCTCATCATGACGATCCCCACGGTGGCCGGCCCGACACCACCGACTCCGCACCGTACGTGCCGCGTTCGGTCGTCGTGCCGCACGCCGGCGGACTGCTGCACACGCGGCCGCGGGTGCCCTGGGAGAACACCGTCATCTACGAGCTGCACGTACGCGGTTTCACCAAGCGGCATCCCGGCGTGCCGGCGGAGCTGCGCGGCACCTATGCGGGCCTCGGCCACCCGGCCGCGATCGAGCATCTGCTGTCGCTCGGCGTCACGGCGGTCGAGCTGCTGCCGATCCACCACTACGTCACCGAACCGTGGCTCGCCGCCCGCGGCCTCACCAACTACTGGGGCTACAACAGCCTCGGCTACTTCGCCCCCGACGCCCGGTACTCCGCCAGCGGTGACGGCGGCGGGCAGGTTACCGAGTTCCGCAACATGGTCGCCGCGATGCACGCCGCCGGCATCGAGGTGATCCTCGACGTGGTCTACAACCACACCGCCGAGGGGGACGCCCACGGCCCGACCCTCTCGTACCGGGGCATCGACAACCGGGGCTACTACCGTCTCGAATCGCGCAACCCGAGCCGCTACACCGACTACACCGGCTGCGGAAACACACTCGACGCGCGCCAGCCCGCGGTGTTGCAGATGTTCATGGACTCCCTGCGGTACTGGGTGGTCGAGATGGGTGTCGACGGGTTCCGCTTCGACCTCGCGTCGGCGCTGGCCCGCTCGATGCACGACGTCGACCGGCTCTCGGCGTTCATGGCGGTCGTCCACCAGGATCCGATCGTCAGCCAGGTGAAGCTCATCGCCGAGCCCTGGGACGTCGGCGCCGGCGGGTACCAGGTCGGCAACTTTCCTCCACTATGGACGGAGTGGAACGGCCGGTACCGCGACGCCGTCCGCGACCTGTGGCGAGGCGGCGACGGCGGCCTCGCCGAGCTGGGCTACCGGCTCTCCGGCTCCTCAGACCTCTACCAGGACGATGGGCGCCGGCCGTTCGCGTCGATCAACTTCGTCACCGCGCACGACGGGTTCACCCTCCGCGACCTCGTCAGCTACGAGCACAAACACAACGAGGCCAACGGCGAGCACAACCGCGACGGCACCGACGACAACCGCAGCTGGAACTGCGGCGTCGAGGGCGAGAACGACGATCCCTCCGTACTGGCGCTCCGGAAGCGGCAGGTGCGCAATCTGCTCGCCACGCTCGTACTCTCCACCGGCGTGCCGATGATCGCCGCCGGCGACGAACTATGGCGCACGCAGGGCGGCAACAACAACGCGTACTGCCAGGACAACGAGGTGTCCTGGGTCGACTGGAACCTGGAGGAACCAGCTCGGGAACTGATGGACTTCACCCGGCGACTGCTCGCCCTGCGCGCATCGTCGCCCGTGTTCCGGCAGCGGTCGTTCTTCGTCGGCGCACCTGTGCGGCGAGGGCACGAGGCGCACGACCTCGCCTGGTTCCGGCCCGACGGTCTCCAGATGACCCCGCAGGACTGGCACCACCCCGACGGCCGCACCCTCGGCATGTACCTCGACGGCCGGCAGATCCGGCACCGCGGACCACGCGGCGAACGCATCACGGACGACTCGTACCTGCTGTGGCTCAACGCCGGGCCTGACGCCGTCGCCGCCGCCCTGCCCGCCGGACCGTGGGCGAACGGCTACACGATCGTGTTCGACACCGCCCGTCCCGATCTGGCGGACGGCGCCGAAACGGTGGCTGGCTCGCTGTCGCTGACACCGCACTCGGTTGTGCTCCTGCGCGCCCACCGCTGACTCGCCCGCCCGGACAAACCGGACTGTTCCGGTAGCGGTCCCCTAACCGGACACCGGATACCGCCATTTCCCCGACAGTTGGTCGTCATGGCCGAGCGAGCGCCGCGCGGATCTCGTCGACGACGGCGTCGAAGTCGTCGTGCAGGCGTACGGCTGTCACATGGATCACCGTCCAGCCGGCGGCGACGAGCCGGTTCAGCCGCCGCCGATCGCGGTGCAGTTGGGCCGCGTCCGCATGCCACACGCCGTCGTACTCGACCGCCACACACCGCGAGGGCCACGCCAGATCGACCCTGGCGACGAACGTGTTGCCGTCGAACACCTGGTACTGCGCGTCGGGTCGTGGAAGTCCGGCCAGCACCAGGCGCACCCGGACTCGCGACTCCTGCGGCGACTCCGCCCCTGGATCGACGAGATCGAGGGCGCGTGCGATGCGTCGGCGTCCCCACTTCACGTCGCTCGCGTCGAGTCGCTTGCGCAGCGTGGCGACGGTGACGAGCCGCGCCTTGACCATCGCGTCCAGGTAGACGACCGCTTCGACGATCTCGTGGAACCGGGCGATGTCCCAGGCCGTGCGTTCGGGCGTGGTGACGTTCGGGACGCCGCTGACGATGTCGGTCTGCGGCAGGTCTGCGAGCCGGACGAGGAGACCGTCGACCGGCCCGAACCTATCCGCTCGCGGTACGACGACTTCGATCGGATCGTCGACGTCGCTGAGTTCCACCCCGTGCAACCAGGCGGCGGAGCGCCCTCCGATCGCCGCCGACTTCGGGATGACGAGATGGGCACCGGACGCGCGCAGACCGTGGGTCAGCGGGATGTCGGCGTCGGCGTACGCGCCGCGATGAAGTTGACGCCACGCCTGGCTGCGCAGGTTCGCCCGGGTGAGCAGTTCCTCGGTGATCGGATACGAGCCACGGAAGACGCGGTTCTGCAATTCGTCCGGCCGACGCGGTGACTTTGGCATGTGGACGATAATGCCAACTGATGCTTACTACGTGTGCCAACCATCCACAGGAGCGGATCTAGCGAGCAACTGTCGGGGAAATGGCGGTATCCGCTGTCCGGTTAGGGGACCGCTACCGGAACAGTCCGGTTTGTCCCCGCAGGGCGGGCGGGCGGGGCGGCGGGAGGTGCGGGCAGGCGGGAGGGGCCGCTAGCCGCGCGCCAGGACGCCCGCGAGCACGCCTGCAGTGAACAGCGCGGTGAACAGAGCGATCACCACCACGACGCGCCACCCCACGCGACGCGTCGACAGGACTGAGGAGACGCTGCGACGCGGCGGTTCACGCCACCCGGTCGCGGTGTTGCCGGGTGGGAGCCGCGGATTCGCGACCTGAGTCGGGTGCTGAGCCGGGCGAGCACCGCCACCGCGAGCGCGTGGCGCCAGGGGCGGAGCCAGCTGCGAGAGCAGCTGCTGCTCCCGCGTACGGAGGATGTTGAGCTCCCGACTGAGAAGCCACAGTGGACGGAACGCCCGCCAGCCCGCGAACGCCACCAGCGGCAGGCAGACCACGGCGAGCGAGCTGAACAGCAGTCCGATGCCGGGGTCATTGCCGCTGAATCCGACGATGGCCAGCACGGTGACCACCAGCAGCGCCGCGCCGGAGAGTCCGAGCAGCAGCACGCCGAGCAGATCGACGGCCGCGCGCATGCGAGCGCGCAGGCCGTCGATCCGCCGCTGGACGTGTTGAAGCTCCGCATCGATCCGGCGCTGCGCGGGCGGCAGCACCGGCTCGACACGCTCGTCGGGCGCCGCCTCGGGTGAGGGCGCCGGCGAGGGCTGCTTCGATTCGTCGGCCAAGGCAGATCAGGCCGTCGTGACGAGCCCGAGTTCGGCCACAGTGGACAGAAATTCGTGGTGAGGGATCACCCGAACGGTATAGCCGAACGCACCGGCCCGGTGCAACGGTACGCGCGCCTCGAAGCGATGCGTGTCGCCGCCGTTGCCCACGTGCTGCATCCTCACGTACTGGACGTCGTGCAGCGTGTCGTGCTCGTCGACTCGCCCATGGCAGGCGTGGACGACCACGTCGTCGGGGGTCAGGCCGTCGAGCACGATCTCGGCGCGCAGGTGCAGCTGGTTGCCCAGCTCCGGTGTGTCTCCCACGCCCCACGACTCGACGTGCGCCACCTTGACGTCCGGCCAGTGCCGCAGCACCTTCTCGCGCCACGCGGCCAACTCGCGGGCGCCCGCGTACGAATCCGCCGCCACGCGCGCCGTCGCGGACGCCGCCGGTGCGTACAGCTGGCGGACGTAGTCGGCGACCATTCGACCGGCGTGCACCTTCGGCCCGAGCGTGGCGAGCGTGTGCCGCACCATCTCGACCCAGCGCGCCGGTACGCCGTCCGCACCACGGTCGTAGAAACCGGGCTTCACCTGCGTCTGCAGCAGCTCGTAGAAGGCGGCCGCCTCCAGGTCGTCGCGTCGCTCGGGATCCACGACGCCGTCAGCGGTGGGGATCGCCCAGCCGTTCTCGCCGTCGTACATCTCGTCCCACCATCCGTCGCGGATGGACAGATTGAGGCCGCCGTTGAGCGCGGACTTCATGCCGGACGTGCCGCACGCCTCCAGCGGGCGCAGCGGGTTGTTCAGCCACACGTCGCAGCCCCAGTACAGGTACCGGGCCATGCCGATGTCGTAGTCGGGCAGGAAGACGATCCGGTGCCGGATCTCGGGGTCGTCGGCGAACCGCACCATCTGCTGGATCAGCAGCTTGCCGCCGTCGTCGGCGGGGTGCGACTTGCCGGCGATGACGATCTGCACGGGACGCTCGGGGTCGAGCAGCAGCGCCTTGAGCCGCTCCGGGTCGCGCAGCATCAGGGTGAGCCGCTTGTAGGACGGCACCCGACGGGCGAACCCGATCGTGAGGACGTCCTTGTCGAAGACCGAGTCGACCCAGGCCAGCTCGGCGACGGTGTGGCCACGCTTGAGCATGGACGCGCGCACCCGCAGCCGGACCTCGCTGACGAGCCGGGCCCGCAGCGTGCGGCGCAGGCTCCAGATCTGCTCGGCGGGGACGTCGTTGACGACCGCCCAGCCGCGGGACTGGATGCCGAGCGCGTCGGCGAGTTCGACGATCTCCCGCGCCGCCCAGGTCGGGACGTGCACGCCGTTGGTGACCGAGCTGATCGGCACCTCGGCGTGGTCGAATCCGGGCCACAGCCCGCTGAACATGCCGCGGCTGACCTCGCCGTGCAGCAGGCTCACGCCGTTGGCACGCTGGCCGAGCCGCAGGCCCATGTGCGCCATGTTGAACAGCGCCGGGTCGTCCTCGGCGCCGAGCGGCAGGATCTTCTCGACGGGCAGCGGACCGCTGGCGAAGACATCACGCACGAGGTCGCGCGAGAACCGGTCGATGCCGGCGGGCACCGGAGTGTGCGTGGTGAACACGGTGCCGGCGCGGACGGCCTGCAGCGCCTCGTCGAACGTGAGCCCTTCGGCCTCGACCAGCTCACGGATGCGCTCGATGCCGAGGAATCCGGCGTGACCCTCGTTGGTGTGGAACACCTCGGGCGCGGGCTCGCCGGTGAGCGCGCAGTACGCCCGGACGGCCCGGACGCCGCCGATACCCAGCAGCAGTTCCTGGCGGAGGCGGTGATCGGCACCGCCGCCGTAGAGCCGGTCGGTGACGGACCGCTCGGCCGGCGCGTTGTCCTCGATGTCGGCGTCGAGGAGCAGCAGCGGCACCCGACCCACCTGGGCCTTCCAGACGTGGGCGCGCAGCACCTGGTCACCGGGAAGCTCGACGGCCACCTGGAGCGGCGCACCGTCAGGGCCGGAGAGCCGGGTGAGCGGAAGGCCGTGGGGGTCGAGCGCCGGATAGTGCTCGACCTGCCATCCGTCCTGCGTGAGCGACTGGTTGAAGTACCCGGAGCGGTAGAGCAGGCCGACGCCGATGATCGGCACGCCCAGGTCGGACGCGGCCTTGAGGTGGTCGCCGGCGAGGATGCCGAGGCCGCCGGAGTACTGCGGCAGCACCTCGGTGATGCCGAACTCCGGCGAGAAGTACGCGATGGAGGCCGGCACCTCCTCCTGGGACTGGTACCACCGGGGCTCGGTCAGGTAGCGCTGGAGGTCGGCGTGGGCGGCGCGAAGCCGGTCCAGGAAGTCCTGGTCGGCGGCCAGGGCGTCCAGCCGCGGACCGGGCACCTCACCGAGCAGGCGTACCGGATCGTGGTTGCAGACCCGCCACAGCGCGGGGTCGACGCTGGCGAACAGGTCGACCGACTCCGGGTGCCAGGACCACCGCAGGTTCATGACGAGTTCGCTGAGCGGGGCCAGCGGCTCCGGCAGCCGGGCGCGGACGGTAAATCGACGAAGAGCTCTCACGAGGCCGCACGATACCTAGCCTTGGCCAAGCTCGCGCCGGTGGTGCAATCTTTCCCAGCCAAAGCTGCAAGTATTTTCATCGCCAGGCTGGGAAGACACAGGCTTCGTCCCGCAATATTTTGGCAATCGACTCGTTACGGTAGGCAGCGATGACCGGACGCATCCCCATCGAGGACGTCTCCCCCACGATCTCCTGCGGGCGCCATCCCGCCAAGGCCGTCGTGGGCGAGACCATCCCGATCTCCGCCACTGTCTATCGCGAGGGCCACGACGCCGTCGCGGCCAACGTCGTGTGGGTCGACCCGGGGGGCCGAGAACGTCCGTTCGCCCGGATGGAACGCGACGACAACCAGCGCTGGCACGCGCTGGTCACGCCCGACGCGCCCGGCTCCTGGACCTTCGTGGTCGAGGGCTGGGGCGACCCGTGGGAGACCTGGCGGCACGCGGTCGAGGTGAAGATCGCCGCCGGCCAGGGCCCCGCCGACCTCGCGAACGACCTTGAGTCCGGCGCGCTGCTGCTGCTCAAGGCCGCCGAGTCGGCTCCCGAGGGGTACCGCGACGACCTCAAGGCCGCCGCCGCGGCGCTGCGTGACACGACCGTCGACCTGGAGGCACGGGTGGTGCCGGCGCTGAAGCTGGCCGAGGTGATGCACGCGTACCCCGTGCGCGAGCTGGTCACGAAGTCCGAGCCGCGCAAGGTCTGGGTCGACCGCGAACGCGCGCTCTTCGGATCCTGGTACGAGTTCTTCCCGCGTTCCGAGGGTGCGGTCGTGCCCGACCCGGGTTCGCACGCGGTGAGCCCGCCGGTGCACGGCACGTTCCGGTCGTCGATGCGCCGCCTGCCGGAGATCGCCGAGCTGGGCTTCGACATCGTGTACCTGCCGCCGATCCATCCGATCGGCAAGGTCAACCGCAAGGGGCCGAACAACACCCTCGGCGCCGGCCCCGAGGACGTCGGTTCGCCGTGGGCCATCGGCTCCGACGAGGGCGGCCACGACGCGATCCACCCCGCGCTCGGCACCCTGGAGGATTTCGACGCGTTCGTCGCGCGTACCGAGGAACTGGGCATGGAGGTCGCGCTCGACCTCGCCCTGCAGTGCGCGCCCGACCACCCGTGGGTGAAGACGCACCCGGAGTGGTTCACCACCCGCCCGGACGGCACGATCGCCTACGCCGAGAACCCGCCCAAGAAGTACCAGGACATCTACCCGCTGAACTTCGACAACGACCCCGAGGGGATCTACGCCGAGGTGCTACGCGTGGTGCTGCACTGGGTGGACCACGGCGTGAAGATCTTCCGTGTCGACAACCCCCACACGAAGCCCGTCAACTTCTGGGAGTGGCTCATCGGGGAGGTGAAGAAGCTGCACCCCGACGTGCTCTTCCTCGCCGAGGCCTTCACGAAGTCCTGGATGATGCACGGGCTCGCCAAGATCGGCTTCACCCAGTCGTACACCTACTTCACGTGGAAGACGGCGAAGTGGGAGCTGGAGGAGTACGCCCGCGAACTGGCCGACTCCGCCGACCACATGCGCCCGAACTTCTTCGTCAACACGCCGGACATCCTGCACGCCTCGCTGCAGTACGGCGGTCCGCCGATGTTCAAGATCCGTGCGGTGCTGGCGAGCCTGCTGGCGCCGTCGTGGGGCGTGTACTCCGGGTACGAGCTGTTCGAGCACGTCGCCGTGAAGCCAGGCAGCGAGGAGTACCTCAACAGCGAGAAGTACCAACTTCGCCCGCGCGACTACACCCGTGCCCTGGCCGAGGGGCGCAGCCTCGCGCCGTACCTCGGCGGGCTCAACCAGATCCGGCGCGACAACCCGGCGTTGCGCTGGCTGCGTAACCTGCGCTTCCACCACGTCGACAACGACGCGATGACCTGCTTCTCCAAGCGGGACGACGAGACCGGCAACACCGTCCTCGTCGTCTGCCTCCTCGACTCACACAATGCGCACTGGGGAAATGTGGCGCTGGACCTGCCTGCGCTCGGTTTCGAATGGCACGAACGGTTCCAGGTCATCGACCAGGTGACCGGCGCCAGCTACGACTGGGGCCAGTACAACGCTGTACGGCTTGACCCGCACGTCGAACCCGCCCACATCTTCACGGTCCATCGGTACGGAGCATGAGCCCACACGACATCATCGACCGCGACGACAGAGACGTCGTCCCGCCGGTCCACACGTACGGTCACCAGGTCGACGGCCACGCCGGCCCCGTCGACGAGACCGGCCACCTGGTCGAACCGCAGGCCGAGGACTTTCGCCATGCGCGGCGCCTACCGACGGATCCCGACTGGTACAAACGCGCCGTCTTCTACGAAGTGCTCGTGCGGGCGTTCCACGACTCGGACGGCAACGGCACCGGCGACCTGATCGGGCTCACCGAGAAGCTCGACTACATCGCCTGGCTCGGGGTCGACTGCATCTGGCTGCCCCCGTTCTACGACTCGCCACTGCGCGACGGCGGGTACGACATCGCCGACTTCCGCTCGGTTCTGCCCGAGTTCGGTACCACCGAGCATTTCGTCACCTTCCTCGACGAGGCGCACAAGCGCGGCATCCGCGTGATCACCGACCTCGTCATGAACCACACCTCGGACCAGCACAACTGGTTCCAGGAGTCGCGCAACGACCCGGAAGGGCCGTACGGCGACTTCTACGTGTGGAGCGACGACGACTCCCGGTACCCCGACGCGCGCATCATCTTCATCGACACCGAGACGTCGAACTGGACCTACGACCCGGTACGCGGCCAGTTCTACTGGCACCGCTTCTTCAGCCACCAGCCGGACCTCAACTTCGAGAACCCCGACGTGCAGGAGGCGATGATCGACGTCCTGCGGTTCTGGCTCGACCTCGGCATCGACGGCTTCCGGCTGGACGCCGTGCCCTACCTGTTCGAGGAAGAGGGCACGAACTGCGAGAACCTGCCGCGCACGCACGCCTTCCTCAAGCACTGCCGCAAGGTCATCGACGACGAATACCCGGGCCGCGTGCTGCTCGCCGAGGCGAACCAGTGGCCGGCGGACGTCGTGGAGTACTTCGGCGACCCGGAGACCGGCGACGAGTGCCACATGGCGTTCCACTTCCCGCTGATGCCGCGCATCTTCATGGCGGTGCGGCGCGAGTCGCGGTTCCCGATCTCGGAGATCCTGGCGCAGACGCCGCCGATCCCGGACCGCAGCCAGTGGGGCATCTTCCTGCGCAACCATGACGAGTTGACGCTGGAGATGGTCACCGACGACGAACGCGACTACATGTACGCGGAGTACGCCAAGGATCCGCGCATGCGGGCCAACGTCGGCATCCGGCGGCGGCTCGCACCACTGCTGGAGAACGACCGGAACCAGATTGAGCTGTTCACCGCTTTGCTACTGTCGCTCCCTGGTTCTCCCGTTCTGTACTACGGCGACGAGATCGGCATGGGTGACAACATCTGGCTGGGTGACCGCGATGGCGTGCGGACGCCCATGCAGTGGACCCCCGACCGCAACGCCGGCTTCTCCAGCTGCGATCCGGGCCGCATCTACCTGCCGGTGATCATGGACCCGGTCTACGGGTACCAGGCGCTCAACGTCGAGGCGCAGAGCAACAGCACCGCGTCGCTGCTGCACTGGACCCGCCGCATGATCGAGGTGCGCAAGGAGCACTCGGCGTTCGCGCTCGGCACGTTCACCGAGCTCGGGTCGTCCAACCCGCCCGTGCTCGCCTACGTGCGTGAATACTCGGGGTTGGACCGGGTAGCCGAAGGCCATGGTCGCGATGTCGTCGTCTGCGTGAACAACTTGTCCCGTTTCCCCCAGCCCGTCGAGCTGGATCTCAGCCGTTACCGCGGTTGGGTCCCGGTGGAGCTGACCGGCCGGGTGGCGTTCCCGCCCGTCGGCGAGCTCCCTTACCTGCTGACCCTGCCGGGGCACGGCTTCTACTGGTTCCAGCTGACCCCTCCAGAGGATCGCGTGTGAATTCACCCCAGCACCACCTGTCCGAGGCGATCACCCCGCTTCTGCCGGACTGGCTACCGCACCAGCGGTGGTTCGGTGGCAAGCAGCGCGACATCGTCGACGTGCGGCTGGTGCGGGGACGCACACTCCACGACGGCATGCCCGACGGTCCGCGGCTGGAACACCTGGTCGTGACCGTCGCGCAGGGTGACAAGAACGAAGAGCTGTACCAGGTGCTGGCAGGCGTCCGCCGGCACCTGCCCGAGCGGCTGGAGTACGGCCGGATCGGCTCGTTCACGGCCGACGGGCAGCACCTGGTCGTCTACGACGCCACGCACGACCCCGACCTGAACGCGGTGCTGCTTGATCTGATCTCCACCGGAGCGAACGTCGACGGCCTGGTCTTCACGGCCGAGAACGGCACCACCGTGACGAACGGGCACGTCAGCCGGCCGCTGTCCGGCGAGCAGAGCAACACCTCGATCGTCTACGGCGACCAGTACATCCTCAAGCTGTTCCGCAAGCTCCAGCTCGGTCTCAGCCCCGACCTGGAGGTGCACCGCGCGCTGAGATCCGTCGGCTGCAAGCACATCGCCGCGCCGTACGGGGCCATCGAGACGGAGGTCGATGGCGAACCCGTCAGCCTCGGGATCCTGCAGCAGTACTTCGCGAACTGCGCCGACGGGTGGGCGATGGCCACCACGAGCGTCCGTGACCTCATCGCAGAGGCCGACCTGCACCCCGAGGAGGTCGGGGGCGACTTCGCAGCCGAGGCCGAGCGGCTGGGTCAGGCGGTGGCGGCCGTCCACGCCGACCTCAAACGCGCTCTGGGGACGTCGTCGGTGGCCGCGTCCGAGTTGGTCGAGCCGATGAACCGGCGGTTCGAGGAGGTGCTGGCGCGAGTGCCGGAACTCACCCGGTACGCCGACCAGATCCGCGCCGTGTTCGCAGAGGCTGCCGCCCTCGGGGACACCGTGCTGGTCCAGCGGATCCACGGTGACCTCCACCTCGGGCAGGCGCTCCGCACGATCTCCGGCTGGGTCGTCATCGACTTCGAAGGCGAACCGGCGAGACCGCTGGCGGAGCGGGTGGCGATGATGTCGCCGCTGCGGGACGTCGCCGGCATGCTGCGGTCGTTCGACTACGCCGCCCACCACCTGCTCGTCGACCACTACGTCACCGAGGGCGAGTCGCAGCTGGAGTACCGCGCGATGGAGTGGGCGCAGCGCAACCGCGAAGCGTTCAGCCGCGGGTACGCGTCGGGCGGAACCGACCCTGGCGACTTCCCCGTGCTGATGCGCGCGCTGGAGCTGGAGAAGGCGGTCTATGAGGTCGGGTACGAGGTCGACAACCGCCCCGGCTGGGTCGAGATCCCCCTGCGGTCGATCTCCCGCCTGGTCTAGGGCGTTGTCTCCCTCGCAGATTGGTATCAGGCGCCCGGTTTCAGGCCAATCGTCCCGAGAGCTGGGTTTCTTCCCTGACGGGTGCGTGGCAGTGAGTGCTGTATCGGCCGCTAGCGTTCGATGAGACTGTCCATTGTCGACTAGTCGGGGAAGGTAACCCTACGGCGCGGATCGTAGCGTTACCTTCCCCGACTAATCCAATATGGACACCTGATGGTGCCCGGTTGAGCCGCCGAGCGTCGTGACCCAGGCAACTGTCGGGGAAATGGCGGCATCCCGCGCCCGGTTTCAGGACCAATGCCCCGACAGTCCGTTTTCCCCGGCGGGCGCTTGTGACGCTCAGCCGGCACCGTCACACACGGCATGCTCTCGCCTGCCTCCAGGTGAAGAGTCCGGCCTGCGTGTCGGCGAGAGTCATCAGCGATGCGTGTTCCACGGATCCAGCCTGCCGAAGTCAGCGAACACGCCGCCGAAGTTATCCACAGGTCTAGCGCCGCGCGCGGGTCTGGCTCTGGCACTAGGGTTGGTCCGGTGGAGCGAGACCGCGCGGTAGCCCCGACCCCGGACCATGCCGGCCTGGACAACCTGGTCCGCGGCGAGGTGCATGATCCGCACGCCATCCTCGGCGCGCATCCGCACGACGGCCACACGGTGGTCCGTACGCTGCGGCCAGGCGCGTCCGAAGTCACCCTCCTGGTCGGCGACGATCGCCACCCGATGAGCCTGCTGCACGACGGCGGTGTCTTCGGCGTCACCGTCCCGGGCGAGATCGGCGACTACCGCCTGGAGGTCGTGTACACGGATGGCGGCGCGGCCGGCACGTGGACCGTCGACGATCCGTACCGCTGGCTCCCCACGCTCGGCGACATGGACCTGCACCTGATCGGCGAGGGCCGGCACGAGCGCCTCTGGACCGTGCTCGGCGCCCACCCCCGCACGTACGGCGACACGGCCGGCACCTCGTTCGCCGTGTGGGCGCCGAACGCGCGCGGCGTCCGGGTCATCGGCGACTTCAGCTGGTGGGACGGGCGCTCGCTGCCGATGCGTTCGCTCGGGGGCACGGGCGTCTGGGAGCTGTTCGTGCCGGGCATCGGTCCGGGCGCGAAGTACAAGTTCCAGATCCTCGGCCCGGACCAGCGCTGGCGCGAGAAGGCCGATCCGATGGCGTTCGCCACCGAGAAGCCGCCCGCCACGGCGTCCGTCGTGTACGAGTCGTCCTACACCTGGGACGACGACGAGTGGGTCGCCAAGCGCGAGGCCACCTCCTGGCACGCCGCGCCGATGAGCATCTACGAGGTTCACCTCGGATCCTGGCGCATGGGCCTGTCGTACAAGCAGCTCGCCGAGGAGCTGGTCGACTACGTCCGCGAGAACGGCTTCACGCACGTCGAGTTCCTGCCCGTCGCGGAGCACCCGTTCGGCGGTTCCTGGGGCTACCAGGTCACGTCGTACTACGCCCCGACGGCGCGGTTCGGCTCCCCCGACGACCTGCGGTACCTGATCGACCGGCTGCACGCCGCCGGCATCGGCGTCCTCGTCGACTGGGTCCCGGCGCACTTCCCCAAGGACGAGTGGGCGCTGGCCCGGTTCGACGGCACCCCGCTGTACGAGCACGCCGATCCGCGCCGCGGCGAGCAGCCCGACTGGGGCACGTACGTGTTCGACTTCGGCCGCACCGAGGTCCGCAACTTCCTCGTCGCGAACGCGCTGTACTGGCTGGAGGAGTTCCACGTGGACGGCCTCCGCGTGGACGCCGTCGCCTCGATGCTCTACCTCGACTACTCGCGCGAAGACGGCGAGTGGATCCCGAACATCCACGGCGGCCGCGAGAACCTCGACGCCGTCGCGTTCATGCAGGAGCTGAACGCCACCGTCTACAAGCGACACCCCGGCGCCTTGATGGTCGCCGAGGAGTCGACGTCGTGGCCGGGCGTCAGCCGCCCCACGCACCTCGGCGGCCTCGGCTTCGGCTTCAAGTGGAACATGGGCTGGATGCACGACTCGCTCGAGTACGTCTCGCACGAGCCCGTGCACCGGCAGTTCCACCACCACCAGATGACGTTCTCGATGATGTACGCGTGGTCCGAGAACTTCGTCCTGCCGCTCAGCCACGACGAGGTGGTGCACGGCAAGGGGTCGCTGCTGCGCAAGATGCCCGGCGACCGGTGGCAGCAGCTCGCGAACCTGCGCGCGCTCTACGGGTACATGTGGGCGCACCCGGGCAAGCAGCTCCTGTTCATGGGCGGCGAGTTCGGGCAGGAGTCCGAGTGGGGCGAGGACCGCTCGCTCGACTGGTGGCTGCTGGAGAACCCCGACCACCGCGGCGTGCAGCGCCTCGTCGCCGATCTGAACAGGGTCTACCGCGAGACCCCGGCGCTGTGGGAGCTGGACACCAGCCCGCAGGGCTTCGCCTGGATCGACGCCAACGACGCCGCCGGCAACGTCTTCTCGTTCCTCCGCTTCGGCACCGACGGATCGGCGCTGGCGTGCGTGGCGAACTTCGCCGGCGTGCCGCATCGCGGATACCGCCTGGGGCTGCCGCACACGGGCCGCTGGGACGAGGTGGTCAACACCGACGCCGGCGTGTACCTGGGCTCGGGCGTCGGCAACCTGGGCTCGGTCGAGGCGGTCGACACGCCGTGGCACGGCCTGCCGGCGTCGGCTGAGCTGCAGCTCCCGCCGTTGGGCGCGCTGTGGCTGCGGTCGACGCCCGCTGACCAGAACACCGCTCCGTAAGGCCCGCCCCAAGGCCAGGATCGGCAGCCGAATCCCGAGTTCGAGACGTACGCATAGCCCTACTGGACGTGCGCTGCCTACATCAGATGGTGGCATCACCGCTACTGACCGTCACACACTGGCCCCCATTCCCTCTAGGCGGACGCCAACGTCCATATCTCGGGACGCACCGCTCGGAAACGTTCAAGGTGGAGCGCCGGACGTGCCATCATCACGGTCGATGGACGACGAACGCTACAGCCAGGGATACAAGGTCCGACACTTCAGCCTGGCCCTCCCAAAGGGGCCTGGCCAGGATCGCGTGCCCGACCTGCTCCGCAACATCGCCGACACACTCGACGAGATGGAGAGTGACGGGCCGGTCGGCGTGATGGACCTCGTCCTCCACTACGACCTTGAGTCGAACGGGATGCGCCCGCACCTCACGGTCTACTTCTACTTCCCGGAGGAGGGCGAGGTGACCTAGAGGTCACCCCGCCCGCCAACGCTCCGTGAAGGTCAGGTGCTGGCGGCGCTCGCCCGCACCACCGTACGGATCTGCCGCAGCACCACCGACAGGGTCGCCAGATCGGCCTGAGCATCCTCGGGAAGCATGGCCAGGGTGTTGAGCGCACGGCCGATGCTGCCGGAGTTGGCCTCCGCCCACGCGTCCACCTGCTGAGCCACCGCGCCGTCGGTCCCGCGTTCGAGCACCACCCGCGTGAGCCCCGCCAGCGCCGCGTACAGGTCGTACCGCAGCGCCATCCGAGCCAGCGACTGCCACCGGTCGGCCCGGGGCAGCAGCGAGATCCGGTCGAGCAGGTTGTCGATCCCGAACCGCTCGCTGACCGCGTAGTACATGTCCGCGACCACCTTGGTCGGCCGTCCGGTGCGCCGAGCCAGCTCCACCACGTCGAGCAGGCCGAATCCGTACAGCGCCGAGGTGGACCTGGTGGCCAGGTCGGACGGAACGCCCTGCTCGACCAGCTCGTCGATGTGCGACCGGATCGCTGCCGACTCGCGCCCCACGAACAGGTCCGGGACCCTGGGCAGCAGCTCGTCGATGCCCGGCTTGAGCCGCGCGATCTCGGCGTTGACGTCGATGGCGCCGCTGCGGCTCTGGAGCAGCCACCGCACGCCGCGGTCGATGACCCGCCGCGACTCGGTGAACACCGCCATCTGCGCCTCGGTGGGCGCCTTGTTGTCGAGCGCCTCGCCGCCCGCCCAGACCCGGCGCAGGCCGAACACCTCGGTCATCACGGCGTACGCGCGGACCACGTCCACGACGTCCGCACCGGTCTCCTCCATCGCGCGGTACACGAAGGAGATGCCGCCGTGGTTGACCACGTCGTTGACGACGACGGTGGTGATGATCTCCCGGCGCAGCGGGTGGGCGTCCATCTCGGCGCGGAACCGCTCGCGCAACGGCGTCGGGAAGTACTTCACGAGCACCGACGGGCACCAGTTCTCGTCCGGCAGTGGGCTGGCGAGGACGTCCTCCTCCAGCCCGATCTTGACGTACGCCAGCAGCACGGACAGCTCGGGCGAGGTGAGCCCCAGCCCGGCGGCGGCCCGCTCGACGCAGACGTCCTCCCCGGGCAGGAACTCCAGGGCGCGGTCGAGACGCCCGACGCGCTCCAGCTCGTTCATGAGCCGGCGGTGGACCGTGAACAGGCGCGGGGCGAGGAACCTGGCCGCGGCGAGCGCGTTGTTCTGCCCGTAGTTGTGCCGCAGCACCAGCTCGGCGACCTCGTCGGTCATCTCGGCCAGCAGCGCGTTCCGCTCGCCGGCGTCGAGTTCGCCGGACTCCACGGCCTGGTTGAGCAGGATCTTGATGTTCACCTCGTGGTCCGAGGTGTCCACACCGGCCGAGTTGTCGATGGCGTCGGTGTTGATCTTGCCGCCGGCCAGGGCGAACTCGATGCGGCCGAGCTGGGTGAGGCCCAGGTTGCCGCCCTCGCCGACGACCTTGGCGCGCAGCTTGCCCCCGTTGACGCGCACCTGGTCGTTGGCCTTGTCGCCGACCTCGGCGTGCGTCTCGGTCTTCGCCTTGACGTAGGTGCCGATACCGCCGTTCCACAGCAGGTCGACCGGGGCGAGCAGGATCGTCTTGATCAGCTCGGCGGGCGGGAGCTTCTTCACCGAGTCGTCCAGGCCGAGCGCCTCGCGCATCTGCGGCGTGATGTCGATCGACTTCGCGGTACGGGGCCAGACGCCGCCGCCCTCCGAGATCAGCGCGCGGTCGTAGGAGTCCCAGCTGGAGCGGGGCAGCTCGAACAGGCGCTTGCGCTCGGCGAACGACGTGGCGGCGACCGGGTTCGGGTCGACGAACACATGCCGGTGGTCGAACGCGGCGACCAGGCGGATGTGCTCGGACAGCAGCATTCCGTTGCCGAACACGTCGCCGGACATGTCGCCGATGCCGGCGACGGTGAACTCCTCCGTCTGCGTGTTGACGCCCAGCTCGCGGAAGTGGCGCTTGACCGACTCCCACGCGCCGCGCGCGGTGATGCCCATGCCCTTGTGGTCGTAGCCGACGGAGCCGCCGGAGGCGAACGCGTCGCCGAGCCAGAAGCCGTAGGAGTTCGCGACGTCGTTGGCGATGTCGGAGAAGGTGGCGGTGCCCTTGTCGGCCGCGACCACGAGGTACGGGTCGTCGACGTCGTGGCGCACCAGGTCCTTCGGGGGTACGACCTCGCCCTTGACCAGGTTGTCGGTCAGGTCGAGCAGGCCCGAGATGAACGCCCGGTAGCAGGCGATGCCCTCGGCCTGGATCGCCTCGCGGTCACCGCCGATGGGTGGCTGCTTCACCACGAAGCCGCCCTTGGACCCGACCGGCACGATGACGGTGTTCTTCACCATCTGCGCCTTGACCAGGCCCAGCACCTCGGTGCGGAAGTCCTCGCGCCGGTCCGACCAGCGCAGACCGCCGCGGGCCACTGCGCCGAACCGCAGGTGCACACCCTCCAGCCGGGGCGAGTACACGAAGATCTCGAACTTCGGACGCGGCATCGGCAGCTCGGGCACGGCCTGCGGGTCGATCTTGAGCGACAGGTACGGCTTGTGCCGGCCGTCGTCGCCGCGCTGGAAGAAGTTGGTGCGCAGCGTGGCCAGGACGAGCGTCAGGAAGGTTGCGCAGGATGCGGTCCTCGTCGAGGCTGGCGACCTCGTCCAGGGCGGCGGTGATGGCTGCGACCAGCTCGTCGGCGCGCTCGTGCCGGACGTCGCCGAAGCCGGGGTCGAACCGGGCCAGGAACAGGTCGACGAGCTGCCGTGCCAGGTCGGGGTGGGCCGCCAGCGCCCGCTCCATGTAGTCCTGGCTGTAGATCGTGCCGGCCTGGCGCAGGTACTTCGCGTACGCGCGGAGCACGACGACCTCGTCCCAGGCGAGACCGGCCCGCAGCACCAGCGCGTTGAACCCGTCCACTTCGGACTCGCCACGCCACGCCGCTGCGAACGCGTTCTCCATCGCGCCGTGAACCTTGTCGAGCTGCGCGTCGCCGGCCAGCGAGTCAGGGGCGGTGAGGCCGAAGTCGTAGACCCAGGTGGTGTCGCCGTCGGCGGGCGTGACCTGGTACGGGCGCTCGTCGACGACGCTGACGCCCATCGACTGGAGCACCGGCAGCACCGCCGACAGCGACATCGCCTCGCCGTGCCGGTAGACGGTGAAGCGCAGCCCGCCGTCCGGGGCGCGGTACAGGTGCATGCCGAGCTGGCCAGGCTCCTCCAGCACCTCGATGCGGGCCAGGTCGCGGACGGCCTCCTCGGCCGTGTGCTCGGCCTTGTACGCCTCCGGGAACGCGGTGCCGTACTTGCGGACCAGCGCCGCCGCCTGCTCCTCGCCGATCTCGGAACGCACCTCGGCGGCGAAGTCGTCGTCCCACGAGCGCGTGGCGTCAGCGAGACGCGTCTGCAACGCCGCGACGTCGATCTCGCCGATGGGCGCGGTCGGGTCGGTGCGGACGATGAACTTCACCCGCGCGAGCACCGACTCGGTGACGCGGGTGGTGTAGTCGACGCCGATACCGTGCAGCGCCTCCATCAGGATCGACTGCATCTTCAGGCGGTTCTGCGTGGTGTAGCGGTCACGCGGGAGGTAGACCAGGCACGAGATGAACCTGCCGTAGGCGTCACGGCGCAAGAACAGGCGCAGCTGGCGGCGCGACGCCAGCCGCAGCACGCCCATCGCCGTCTCGTACAGCTCGTTGACCGTGATCTGGAACAACTCGTCACGCGGGTACGTCTCCAGCACCGACATGAGGTCCTTGCCGGAGTGGCTGTTCGGGCTCAACCCGGACCGCTCGATCACCTCGTCGACCTTGCGCGAGACGACCGGCAGCTTGCGCACGCTGTCCAGGTACGCCGCCGACGAGAACAGGCCGAGGAAACGGCGCTCGCCGGTGACGTTGCCCTCGGCGTCGAACGTCTTGAAGCCGATGTAGTCGAGGAACGCCGGCCGGTGCACGGTGGACCGCGAGTTCGCCTTCGTGATGATCAGCAGCCGCTGCTCCAGCGCCTTGGCCCGGATCTCCGGCGGCATCTGCCCCAGCGAACGCGGCGTGCGACTGGTCACTGCGCAGTATGCCGAGGCCGCTGCCCATCACGGCCTGCAGCCGCTCACCCTCGCCGAGCGTGTACTCGCGGTACCCGAGGAACGTGAAGTGCTCATCGGCCAGCCAGCGCAGCAGCTCGCGGGCGTCGGTGACGTCCTTGTCGGGGACGGGAAGCTCCGCCTGGGCCAGCTCGTCGGCGATCGCGAGGGCCTTGCCCCGCATCTTCTCCCAGTCCTCGACGGCCTCGCGGACGTCGGTGAGCACGCGCTGCAGATCGTTACGGATGCGCAGCAGCACCTCGGGGTCGGCCTGGCGGTCGATCTCGATGTGCATCCACGACTCGACGACGTCGTTCTCACCCGGCGGCACGTCCGGGTCGAGCGCGTACCGCACCTCCTCCAGCTTGCCGAGCACCGCGCGGCGCACGACGAGCTGCGGGTGGACCAGCAGGTGGATGCCGATGTCGTGCCGCGCCAGCTCCGCCGTGACCGAGTCGACCAGGAACGGCATGTCGTCGGTGACGATCTCGATCACGCTGTGCCCGCCGCACCAGCCGTTGTCGCTGTGCTCCGGCGTGATCACCCGCAGATTGAGCTGGCCCGGCACGCGCTGGGCGGCCAGTTCCCGGTGCGACCGGGGGGCCACGACCAGGTCGTGGGCGGTGCGGTCCTGGAGCTCCTCGGCGGGTACGTACCACCAGTACACCGGCAGCAGCGCCGCCAACTCGGCGTCGTCGGTGAGTTTCGCCGCCTCCGCGATGCGCTCGTCCTTGAGCCGCTCGGCGGGATCGTCAGCGGGCTCCAGCGGTGTGGCGACAGCCTGTTCCGATGAGGGCTGGTCGCCCTCCGTCGCCAGGGCATGCGGCTTCATCGGGTCTCTCTCCCCTCGATCCCCACGCCGTTGTGGGGCTTACCCACCACCCTAACGCGGGGGTGGCGCGGCCCGCCTCGGCACCACGCTCGCTGCGTCTGTCGTCGCCTCACGTGCAATAGCACGCTTCGGCTCCTCCGCCTCGCGATCGCGGCACCCAGGCGGGCTCCAGGTTAGATCAACCCCTGGGTTAGAAAAGGGCGTTCGTCAGGGAGCGGCGGGCCGCTCACCACCAGCGGGTCGTCGGGGGCCGCGATCGCGAACAGGCCGAGCAGGTGGATGCGGGCCGCGTCGCGGTCGTCGCCGGCGGTGCGGCGGACCGTGGCGATGAGCCGGTCGAACGCCCGCCCGGCCTCGCCGGACGCGAACTCGACGTCGGCGGCCACCGTCTGAGCGGCGACGTCGTCGGGGTTGGCGTCGGCGGCGGCCAGCGCGGCGGCAGGGTCGACCGTCTCCAGCCGGCGGAACAGCTCCAGCTGCGCGAGCCCGGACGTGGCGAACGGGTCGCCGGGCACCTCCGCGAGCAGTGCCTTGTACGCGGCCTCGGCACCGTCGAAGTCGCCGGCCTGCAGCTTGTCGTCGGCCTCGACGATGCGCGGGTCGAGCGCCGGCTCGGCCTCGCCCGCGTCGCAGCGCCGCCGCCACCCGCCTTGACGACGGCCGCGAGCCACTGCCGCAGCTGCGCCTCGGGCTGCACCCCCGCGAACGCGTCGACAGGCTGCCCGCCGACGATCGCGACGACCATCGGGATGCTCTGCACCCGGAACGCGGCGGCCAGGCGCTGGTTGGCGTCGACGTCGACCTTGGCCAGCACCCACGCGCCGTCGCCCTCGGCGGCGAGCTTCTCCAGCACCGGGCTGAGCTGCTTGCACGGGCCGCACCACTCGGCCCAGAAGTCGATGACGACTGGCGTGTGCAGCGACCGTTCGAGGATCTCGGCCTGGAACGACGCCTCGTCGACGTCGATGACGTACGGGGAGCCATTGGGTGCGGCCTCTGCGGCGGGGCTCGCGGCCGGCTTGGCCGGCGCCGGCTGCGGCTTGGCGCGGAGAGCGGACAGGTCGACGGCGCCGGCGAGCGACGCGGCGGTCATGCGCGGGTTCGGCTGCTGCATGCATCCAGTCTCGCATTGCCGCGACGGAGCGGGCGTTCGGGGAAATGGCGGCGGCGCGCCGGAGGCGCCAGCGTTTCCCAGAACACCAGATCAGAAGCGGGCCGGTTCGGTGTAGGTGGCCCATTCGGCACGGAGGGCGTCGCAGATCTCGCCGAGCGTGGCCTCCGCGCGCGACGGCGTCGAGCATCGCGGGCACCATGTTCCCGTCGGTGCGCGACACCTCGACCATCGCGCGCAGGGTGGCCTCGACGGCGGCGGCGTCCCGGCCGGCCTTGCGCTCGGCCAGCACCCGCTTCTGCTCGCGCTCGACCTCGTGGCTGACGCGCAGGATCTCCAGCGGATCCTCGTACTCGGCGGTGTAGGTGTTGACGCCGACGACCCGCTTCTCGCCCTTCTCCAGTTGCTGCTGGTACCGGAAGGCGGAGTCGGCGATCTCGGCCATGAACCAGCCGTCCTCGATTCCGCGCAGCAGGCCGGACGTGATCGTGCCGTCGCTGCCCATGTCGCGGATCTGCGCGAAGATCTCCTCCGCCTGGCGCTCCAGCTCGTCGGTGAGCGCCTCGACGTACCAGGAGCCGCCGAGCGGGTCGGCGACGTTCATCACGCCGGTCTCCTCGGCGATGACCTGCTGGGTGCGTATGGCGATCTGAGCCGCGCGCTCGCTGGGCAGGGCCAGCACTTCGTCGAGCGCGTTGGTGTGCAGCGAGTTGGTGCCGCCGAGGACGGCCGAGAGCGCTTCGAGCGCCGTCCGGACGATGTTGTTGTCGGGCTGCTGCGCGGTGAGCGAGACGCCGGCGGTCTGCGTGTGGAACCGCAGCCACTGCGCCTTCTCGGTCTTCGCGCCGTACACGTCGCGCAGCCAGCGGGCCCAGATGCGGCGGGCGGCGCGGAACTTGGCGATCTCCTCGAAGAAGTCGACGTGCGCGTCGAAGAAGAAGGAGAGGCCGGGCGCGAACTTCTCGATGTCGAGGCCGCGGGACAGGCCCAGTTCCACGTACCCGAAGCCGTCGGCGAGGGTGAACGCCAGCTCCTGCGCGGCGGTCGAGCCGGCCTCGCGGATGTGGTACCCGGAGACGCTGAGTGGCTTGTACGCCGGGATCTCGTGCGCGCAGTACTCCATCAGGTCGCCGATGAGGCGCAGGTGCGGCTCGGGCGCGAACAGCCACTCCTTCTGCGCGATGTACTCCTTGAAGATGTCGGTCTGCAGGGTGCCGTTGAGCTTGGAGATGTCGGCGCCCTGCCGTTCGGCCGCGACCAGGTACATGCAGAAGACGGGGACGGCCGGGCCGCTGATCGTCATCGACGTGGTGACGTCGTCGATCGGGATGCCGCCGAACAGGACGTCCATGTCGGCCGCCGAGTCGATCGCGACGCCGCAGTGGCCGACCTCGCCGAGCGAACGCTCATCGTCGGAGTCGCGGCCCATGAGCGTGGGCATGTCGAACGCGACGGACAGCCCGTGGCCGCCCTCGGCAAGGATCATCTTGTAGCGCTCGTTCGTCTGGTGCGCGTTGCCGAAGCCGGCGAACTGGCGGATCGTCCACGGCCTCCCGCGGTACCCCGTGGCGTAGAGGCCGCGGGTGAACGGGAACTCGCCGGGCCAGCCGATGCGGTCCATCCGGGCGTCCTCGGCCGTCGGGCCGTAGACGGGCGCGACCTCGACGCCGGACAGCGTGGTGAAGTCGGCGTCGCGGGTGCGGGCGGCGTCGAAACGCGCCTGCCAGCGAGCCTGGCCGGCGGCGATCTGGTCGGCGTCCATCAGGGATCCTCCTGTTTTCCGCTCTCGGCCGCTGTGGCCTGTTCCCGCTCTCGGCCGCTGAGGCCTGAGTCGGGACGGGGCGCGGGCATGGGTGGCGCCCGTCACTACCGATAGTAGGACGTCCTAGTAAATCTGCCTAACGCACGTTCAGGGACCAGACCCCGTCGAGGTTCGGATTCTTGGGGGTCGGCGGAGCCGCGAACCCCCAAGAATCCGAGAATCGGCGAAACGCCGCTAGCGGAAGTCGCCGGCGTCGAGGCGCACCTGGCGCAGGCCCGCGAAGAGCGAGGCACGCTGGTCCTCGTCGAGCACCGACAGGCCGAAGTCGATCGCGGTCGAGGTCGGCGGTGGCGGCCTCGACCACCTCCGCGCCCTTCTCGGTGAGCGCCGCCAGCACGCCGCGACCGTCGGCGGGGTTCGGCCGGCGCTCGACCAGACCGGCGCTGACCAGGCGATCCACGGTGTTCGTGACGCTGGTCGGGTGGACCATCAGCCGCTCGCCGATGATCTTCAGCGGCAGCGCACCAGCCCGGCTGAACCGCAGCAGCACCAGCGCCTCGTAGCGCGCGAACGTGAGCCCGTGGCCGCGCAGCACGGCGTCGTACCGGGCGAGCAGGATCTGCTGGACGCGCATCACCGACGTGGCCACGCGCATCGCGCTCGCGGGGCCCCACCGGCGCTCCCAGATCTCGCCCGCCCGCTCGATGGGGTCGAACGGCAGGTCAAGCGGGTGGGGTCCGGACGGCGCTGCCATGCCCGCACCGTACCCGGGAGTAGCGGTGGGCGGGCCTCGGCGGTGACCCGCTACCGGATGGACGCCTCGGCGTCGACGCGGTCGCGGCGGAGCACCCACCGCTCGAAGACCGCTGTGGCGAACGGCGGCACCGACGCCGCGAGCCCCAGCAGGGTCGTGCGCCCGTCCCAGCGGAGCTGCTCCCGGACAAGCAGGACAGACAGCACGTAGAGAATGAAGAGGGCGCCGTGGATCGGGCCGGCGATCTTGACGCCGATCTCGTTGTGGACCACCACGTACTTGAAGAACATACCCACGAGCAGCGCGCCCCAGGAGACAGCTTCGAGGAGCGCGGCAGCACGAAACAAGCGCAACGTGGTGTTCGGCACGGAGATCCTCCGGGGTCGGTGGGCGAATCGTCTACGGATCGTAGACGGCTCTCGGGTGGCCCGTACCGGTGGGTACCGGGTCGGCGTACGATCTCGGCTCGGAACAGTCAGCCGGGAGCATCGGACGGGCGGCACATGACCGAAGCGCAATACCCCACGCAGACGCCGAACGCCGTGGAGCACACCTCCTCCCCTGAGGGGCACTCCATCCGGCTGGTCGGCGAGATCGACATGACCAGCTGGCCGCGGCTGGAGGACGTCTACGAGGCCGTCGCCGCCGCAGACCCCGCGCCGGTCACCGTCGACCTCAGCGGGGCGACCTTCGTCGACTCCGCCACACTGGGGTTCCTCGCCCGCCTCCACGACCACGTGACCGGCAACGGAAACCAGCTCGTGCTGCGCTCGCCGAACACGGTGGTCGCCAGGGCGCTGCAGGTCACCGGTCTGGACCGCACGCTGACGATCGACCAGGGCTAGCCGGCCTCGAGTTTAGCTGAGAGAGAATTGATGGGAGCGGGCTAGCCCAGCCCGGCGACCAGGTCGTCGGCCGCCGTGTAGGGATCGAGGGATCCCGCCGCCACCCGGGCGGCGAGGCGGTCGAGTGCGGTGCCGCCGCGCAGGTCGCCGATGCGTCCGCGCAGCTCCTCCATGGCGATCGCCTCGACCTCGGCTGCGGCCCTCGCCTCGCGGCGCCGGGTCAGCTCGCCGTGCGACTCCATGAACGCGCGGTGCTGCTCGACGGCGTCGACCACGTCCGAGATGCCCTCGCTGCGGGCGGCGACCGTCTTCACGATCGGCGGCCGCCACGCGCCCGGCTCGGAGTGCCGCCCGCCGAGGCCGAGCATCCCCTTGAGGTCGCGGACGGTGGCGTCGGCGCCGTCCCGGTCGGCCTTGTTCACCACGTACACGTCGGCGACCTCGAGGATCCCCGCCTTGGCGGCCTGGATCCCGTCGCCCATGCCCGGCGCGAGCAGCACGAGCGTCGTGTCGGCGAGGGACGCGATCTCCACCTCGGCCTGCCCGACCCCGACCGTCTCGATGAGGATCACGTCGCAGCCGGCACCGTCGAGCACCCGCAACGCCTGCGGTGTGGCCCAGGACAGGCCGCCGAGATGCCCCCGGGACGCCATCGAGCGGATGAAGACGCCCGCGTCGGTGGCGTGATCCTGCATGCGTACCCGGTCGCCGAGGAGGGCGCCGCCCGAGAACGGGGACGACGGGTCGACCGCGAGCACTCCCACCCGCAGCCCGCGCTGCCGGTACTCGGTGACGAGCGCAGCCGTCGACGTCGACTTGCCGACCCCGGGCGAGCCGGTCAGGCCGATCACGTACGCGTGGTTGGTGTGCGGGGCGAGCGCCTCGGCCACTTCGCGCAGCTTGGGGTTGGCGTCCTCGACCATGCTGATCAACCGCGCCACCGACCGTGGATCGCCCTCGCGAGCGCCGGTGACCAGCGTGGGAACGTCGAGCGCGCGGCGGGACACCGCTGTGCCGGCCACTCCCCACCTCCGTCCGTTCCGGTCGTGCTCTTCCGGGCTACAGCCCTGAGCGCCTACGTGTACGAGCCGACCGCGTCGGCGCCGATCACCCGGGCGAGGCCGCCGCGCACCTGGGCGGAGTTGCCCTGCCCGATCCCGATCACGAAGTGGTCCGGGATGCCCAGCTCGGCCGCGGCGGCGATCGTGAGCAGGAACTCGACGGTGTCGTCGCCGATCGTCGCCGAGATCACGCCGCCCTTGGTGGTCTTCCCCGAACCGGTGATGAGCGTGTACTCGTCACCGGTGCGGAGCCGCCCTGGCGTGTCGAACTCGTCCGGCCGCATCAGCACGAACGCGTTGTCGGTGTTCTCCGGGTGGTCGGCGAGCGCGACCATGAAGCACGCGGCCTCCGCGGAACGTCCCACGTAGACCGCTAGAGCCTGGAAGACGAACGGCGGTTCGGCCAAGGTGTCAGTCCTTCGGGACCCGGATGATGAGCGCGTCGCCCTGCCCGCCGCCGCCGCACAGCGCGGCCGCACCCACGCCACCGCCACGACGCTTGAGCTCCAGCGCCAGGTGCAGGGCGATGCGCGCGCCGGACATGCCGATCGGGTGGCCCATCGCGATCGCGCCGCCGTTGACGTTGACCTTCGCCACGTCGATGCCGAGCGCCTCGGTGGACGCGAGACCCACGGCCGCGAACGCCTCGTTGATCTCGATCAGGTCGAGGTCGGCGACGTCGATGCCCTCGCGCGCGGCGGCCTTCCTGATGGCGTTGGCCGGCTGGACCTGGAGGGACGCGTCCGGGCCGGCGACGACGCCGTGCGCGCCGATCTCGGCGAGCCAGGACAGGCCCAGCTCCTCGGCCTTGGCCTTGCTCATGACTACGACGGCGGCGGCACCGTCGGAGATCTGCGACGCGGAGCCGGCCGTGATCGTGCCCTCCTTGCTGAACGCCGGGCGCAGCTTGGCGAGCGACTCGGCGGTGGTGTCCGGGCGGACGCCCTCGTCCACATTGAACACGATCGGGTCACCCTTACGCTGAGGGATCTCCACAGGCACGATCTCGTCGTCGAAGAGACCGTTCTTGGCGGCGGCCGCGGCGAGCTGGTGGCTGCGCGCGGAGAACTCGTCCTGCGCCTCGCGGCTGAGGTTGTACGCCGCGTTGTGGTTCTCGGTCGACAGGCCCATCGGCAGCTGGTCGAACGCGCAGAACAGGCCGTCGTAGGCCATCGAGTCGACCAGGGTGGTGTCGCCGTACTTGAAGCCCTCGCGCGACTTCGGCAGCAGGTGCGGGGCGTTCGTCATCGACTCCATGCCGCCCGCCACCACGATGTCGAACTCACCGGCGCGGATCAGCTGGTCGGCGAGCGCGATCGCGTCGAGGCCGGAGAGGCACACCTTGTTGATCGTGAGCGCGGGGACGTCCATCGGGATGCCGCCGGCCACCGCGGCCTGCCGCGCCGGGATCTGGCCGGCGCCGGCCTGGAGCACCTGGCCCATGATCACGTACTGGACGGCGTCGCCGGAGATTCCCGCCCTCTCCAGCGCGCCCTTGATGGCGATGCCGCCGAGCTGCGGGCCGGAGAAGCCCTTGAGGGAGCCCAGCAGCCGGCCCATCGGCGTACGTGCACCGTTGACGATCACAGAACCGGCCATGACTGTGCCTCCGAGGAACGATTGTGACAGGGGGGTAGCCGCCACGATACTTCCTGTGGCGCCCGGCGGGTCGTGACCCGGACCACAGCGTGACGGCGACTCTCCGCATACGCTCCGCGCACCCGCCGCGCACCTGGAGGTCCCCATGATGTTCACCAAGATCGACCATGTCGGGATCGCCGTCGCCGACCTGGACGAGGCCATCGCGTTCTACGCCGACAACTTCGGCCTCAAGGTCGTACACGAGGAGACGAACGAGGAACAGGGCGTCCGGGAGGCCATGCTCGCGGTCGGCGACGGGGACTCGCGCATCCAGTTGCTCGCCCCGCTGCGCCCCGACTCGGCGATCGGCAGGTTCCTCGACCGCAGCGGCCCCGGACTGCAGCAGCTCGCGTACACGGTCACCGACATCGACGCCGCCAGCGCCACGCTGCGTGAGCGCGGTCTCCGCCTCCTCTACGACGAGCCGAAGCGCGGCACCGCCGGCTCCCGTATCAACTTCATCCACCCGAAGGACGCGGGCGGTGTGCTGGTGGAGATCGTCGAGCCTGCCGCGGAAGCACACTGAGAGTGCAGTCGATCACAACCCGTGCCTCTTGATCGTTACTCGCGGGTAACGTCCGCCCCACGCTCGTCGCACACCCCGGAGGCAGTACCCGATGAAGGAAATTCTCGACGCGATCCTGAACGACCAACTCGACGCGATCGGTGAACTCCCTGTGCCGGAGTCCTACCGCGGTGTGGTGGTCCGCAAGGACGAGGTCGGCATGTTCGAGGGCATGGCGAGCCGCGACAAGGACCCGCGCCAGTCGCTGCACGTCCAGGACGTGCCCACCCCCGAGCTTGGCCCCGGCGAGGCGCTCGTCGCGGTGATGGCCTCCGCGATCAACTACAACACCGTCTGGACCTCGATCTTCGAGCCGGTGCCGACGTTCGGCTTCCTTGAGCGGTACGGCAGGCTCTCGCCGCTGTCGAAGCGCCATGACCAGCCGTACCACGTGGTCGGCTCCGACCTGGCCGGCGTCGTCCTCCGCACCGGCCCGGGAGTCCACACCTGGAAGCCCGGTGACGAGGTCGTCGCGCACTGCCTCTCGGTGGAGCTGGAGTCTCCCGACGGCCACAACGACACGATGCTCGACCCGGAGCAGCGGATCTGGGGCTTCGAGACGAACTTCGGCGGCCTGGCCGAGATCGCGCTGGTGAAGTCGAACCAGCTCATGCCCAAGCCGTCCCACCTGACCTGGGAGGAGGCGGCCAGCCCCGGCCTGGTCAACTCCACCGCGTACCGGCAGCTGATCTCCAAGAACGGTGCCGCCGCCAAGCTCGGCGACGTCGTCCTCATCTGGGGCGCCTCCGGCGGCCTCGGCTCCTACGCCACCCAGATGGCGCTCGGCGCCGGCGCGACCCCGGTGTGCGTCGTCTCGTCCGAGGACAAGGCCGAGGTGTGCCGCAAGATGGGCGCCGAGCTGATCATCGACAGGTCCGCCGAGGGCTACAAGTTCTGGAAGGACGAGGAGACGCAGGACCCGAAGGAGTGGCAACGCTTCGGTAAGCGGATCCGCGAGCTCACCGGCGGTGACGACGCCGACATCGTCTTCGAGCACCCCGGCCGCGAGACGTTCGGCGCCAGCGTCTACGTGGCGCGCAAGGGCGGCACGATCGTCACCTGCGCGTCCACCAGCGGCTACATGCACCAGTACGACAACCGGTACCTGTGGATGAACCTCAAGCGGATCATCGGCTCGCACTTCGCCAACTACCGGGAGGCGTGGGAGGCGAACCGCCTGATCCAGCGCGGGATCATCCACCCCACCCTGTCCAAGACGTACGGCCTCGACGAGGTCGGGCAGGCCGCGTACGACGTTCACAAGAACCTGCACCAGGGCAAGGTGGGCGTGCTGGCGCTCGCGCCGGAGCAGGGGCTGGGCATCCGTGACGCTGAGTTCCGTGCTCGGCACGAGGCTGCGATCAACAGGTTCCAGGCAGTTTGAGAAGGGCAAAGACCGGCTAGAAGCACACCACCTGTTCTGCGATAGTGGTCGCCATGCAGCCACCCTCCGAACAGTCCTCCATCTCGTTCTTCGACTCATCGTCGGGCAATCCGGACTTCACGATCGCCCTTCGCGGCTACGACCGGCACCAGGTGAACGAGCACCTGCAGCGCCTGTCCACCGAGCTCTCGCAGACCTCGACCGCCAAGTCGGATGCGGAGCAGCGCCTCACCGACGCGCAGCACCGCCTCCGCTCGGTCGAGCAGCAGCTCAGCGGTCTCCAGCAGCAGCTCCGCTCCCAGCAGAAGCAGCTCCAGGAGAACCAGCGCCCCACCCTCTCCGGGCTCGGCACCCGCGTGGAGCAGCTGCTCCGCCTCGCCGAGGAGCAGGCCAACGAGCACAGCAGCGAGGCAGAGAAGAAGGCCGAGGAGACCCTTTCCGCCGCTCGCCTCAAGGCCCGCGAGCTGACCGAGAAGGCCCGTGCCGAGGCCGACGCGGTCAAGGTCGCCGCCGAGCGCGAGGCCAACGCCGCCAAGGACGCGGCCGAGCGCGACGCCGCCGAGATCCGCACCGAGATCACCCGCGAGGTCGACGCCCTGCGCGCCACCGCCGACCGGGAGACCCGCCAGGCCCGCACCACCGCCGACCACGAGGTCGCCGAACTCAAGGCTCGTGTGCACCGCGAGGTGGCCCAGCTGCAGGCCACCGCCGAGCGCGAGGCCACCCAGCTCCGGTCCACCGCCAAGTCGGAGACCGAGCAGCTGCGCGCCAAGGTCAAGGGCGAGACCGACCAGCTCCGCGCTACGGCCAAGAACGAGACCGAAGCGCTCAAGGCCGAGGCCACCCGCGAGGCCGAGCAGAAGCGCGCCGAGGCCACCAAGATCCTCACTGAGGCACGCGAGAAGCGCGATCGCGACCTCCAGGCTCTCGAACTCGCCCTGGCCGAGCGCCGGGAGAAGTCCGAGCAGGAGGAGTCGCAGCGGCACGCCACGGCCGTCGCCGAGACCCAGAAGCTGGTCGGCGAGGCCGAGCAGCGCGCCCGCGCCGCCGAGTCGCGTGCCCGCGAGGTCGAGGCCCACACCGAGTCCCGGCGCAAGTCCGCCGAGGCCCAGGCGAAGGACATCGTCGAAAAGGCCCGCGCGCTCGCCGAGAGGACGTCGACCGAGGCGAAGTCCGAGGCCGAGCGGCTCGTGTTCGACGCCAAGACCAACGCCGAGCAGACCACCACGGCGGCGAAGCGCCAGGTGGCGGAGCTCACCAAGCAGCGCGACGCGATCACCAGCCAGCTCGGACAGCTGCGCGAGATGCTCGCAGGTCTCGTCGGCGGCGGTGCGGCGTCCGCGGCGGCGGTGGCACCGGTAGCCAAGGCCGTGACCGCAGTGGAGGAGGCCGTCGAGGAGGCCGTCGAGTTCGACCCCAAGCCGGCGAACGCTAGCGCGAACGGCGCCAGCGGACGACGCTGACCTGGGCATCCCCGGCGGAAGCGCCTCCTCGATACCTGGCGAGGCGCCCGAGCGTGTGAGTATGAGTGCATGGCGCAGGAGGACGAGTACGACCTCTTCCACATGAACGACGGCCCCGCGGTGCAGTCGTTCGATGTCGTGCTGCGCGGATACGACCGGCGGCAGGTGGAGGAGACTCTCGCCAACGTCGATCAGAACCTTCAATCGCTGGCTGCAGACCGTGATGCCGCGTACGCCCAGGCACAGGCGTACGCGGCACAGGTCCAGCGGCTCCAGCAGGAGATCTACGCCCAGCGTCAGCAGATCGCGGCGATCCAGGGTCCGGCCGCGCAGGCGGCGGCCAAGATCGAGCAGATGCTGACCCTCGCCCGGTCGGACGCGGAACAGATCCGCACCGAGGCCGAGGAGGAACTGGCATCGGCCCGCACCGAGGCCCGGACGATCATCGACCGTGCCGAGGACGAAGCCCAGCAGATCTCCGACGAGCTGGACGACGTCCTCTCCGACCGCAAGGCCGCCGCCGAGCAGAACCTCCTCGAACGGCTCCAGGCCCTGCGTGACCAGCTCGAGGAGGAAGAGGCCGAGGCGGGCCAGGCGATGGCCGCGGCCGAGCGCGCGGTCCGGCAGGCCGAGAAGAACAGGGCGGCCGCCGAAGAGGAGGCCGCCACGCTCAAGGCTGAGGCGGAGGCCACCGCCGAGCAGCTGACCAGCGAGGCCCGCGCGGCGGCCGACCGCCTCACCAGCGGAGCTCGCACGACGGCCGACCGCGTCACCAGCGAGGCCGAGGCCACCGCGGAGCGGGTGACCGGCGAGGCGGCCACGGCGGCCGAACGTGTGACGAGCGAGGCTCAGGCCAGGGCAGAGCGGGTCACCGGCGAGGCTCTGGCAACCGCCGAGCGCATGACCAGGGAGGCCGCCGCCGAAGCGGAGCAGGTCACCTCCGCGGCGAAGGCGGCGGCCATGAAGCTCACCACCGACGCCCGGTCGACCGCCGACCGGGTGACCCGGGAAGCCACGGAGGCCGCCGCACGACTCACCACGACTGCCGCGGCTCAGGCCGAGCGGGTCACGACCGAGGCCGACGCGCATGCCGCCCGGGTCACGACCGAAGCCGACACGCATGCCGCCCGGGTCACCACCGAGGCCGACACGTACGCCGAGCGGGTTGTCGCCGAGGCCGAGCAGCGCGCCGAGGACCTGATCCGCGAACCGGCCGCCGCCGCCGAACGGCTCACTGCGGAGGCGGCCGAGGCCGCGAATCGGGTGCGCGCCGAGGCGAACGCCACCGCGCACCGACTCACCAGCGAAGCCGCGGCCCAGGCCGAGCGCGTCACCTCGAAGGCCGCCGCGGAGGCCGAGCGCGTCACCGCCGAGGCGGCGGACGCGGTTGCGCGCGTCCGTTCCGGGGCCGACGAGGCGGCGCGCGCCACGATGGCTGAGGCCGAGGAGGCAGCGCGCCGGGTCACGACCGAGGCCGAGGAGACCGCACGCCGGGTCACGACCGAGGCCGAGGAGACCGCACGCCGCGTCACGACCGAGGCCGAGGAGACCGCACGCCGCGTCACGGCCCAGGCCGAGGAGAGCGCACGCCGCGTCACGACCGAGGCCGAGGCGCACGCCAACCAGGTCAGGGCCGACGCCGAGGCCGCGGCCAAGCGCGTCACCGAGGAGGCCGAGGCGCACGCTCGCCAGGTCACCACCACCGCGGACCAGCATGCGGAACGGGTCACCGGCGAGGCCGCGGCCGAGGCACAGCAGCTCGCCGCTGAGGCGCACGACACCGCCGAACGGGTCACCGCCGGTGCCAACACGCTGGCCGGCAAGCTCACGGCCGACGCCGGGGAGGAAGCGCGCAAGGTCAAGGCAGAGGCCGAGGAGGAAGCCCGCAGGGTCAAGGCGGAGGCCGAGGCCGAGGCGCGCCGGATCAACACCGAGGCGAACGCCGCCGCCGACCGCCTCACCAGCCAGACCGACGCCCACGTCCGCCGCATGACCGCCGAGGCCACCACGAACGCCGAGGAGCTGACCACGACCGCTGCCGCCGACGCGGAGCGGGTCACCACCGAGGCCGCGGCTGAGGCCGAGCGGCTGACCACGACGGCCACCGCGGAGGCCGAGCGGGTGACGGCCGAGGCCGCCAGCGCCGCCGAGCGCGTGACCACCGAGGCCAACACCGAGGCCGAACGGGCCCGCACCGAAGCGGCTGAGACGGCGGCGCGAGTCAAGGCGGAGGCCACCACGGAGGCCGAGCGCGTCACGTCGGAGGCGACAACGGCAGCAGCGACGATCATGGCCGAGGCGCGGAAGGCGGCCGAGCGCGTCCTGCCGGATGCGATCGAGACCGCGAACCGGCTCACGTCCGAAGCCGAGGAGGAGGCGCGCCGGCTCACGACCGAGGCCACGACCGAGGCCGAGCGCATGATCCGGGAGGCCGTGACCGAGGCCGACCGCGTCACCACCCAGGCCAACACCTACGCCGAGCGCATCACGCGCGAGGCCGAGGAGAGCGCCACCCGGATGCGCACTGAGGCCGAGCAGCACGCCGAGCAGCTCACCACCAGCACCAACCGGAGCAGCAAGGCCACGCTGGAGGCCAGCAGGTCGCTGGCCGAGCGCATGGTCGGCGAGGCCACCTCCGAGGCGGCCTCGCTCCAGCGCGACGTCAGCCGGCTCACCGAACAGCGCGACAACATCACCGCGCAGCTCACCCGGATGCGCGAGATGCTGTCCGGCGGCGCCGGGTTCGCGCTCGCCGGCCTCGACCTCGCCGCCGCCAGCAGCGCCGAAGCACCCACGGACGACGAGCCGGCGGCCACCGACGGGGACGACGTTCCCACTGCCTCATCCGCCCCGGCTGATGCCGCCGCGCCTGCGCCGGAGTCGGCGGTGGAGCCACACTCCAAAAGTGCCGAACCCGTCACCGCGCCCGGACGACCCAAGCCGGTAGCCGACGCCGCGCCCAAGCCAGCCGCTGCGGCGGCGGCGGCGCAAACTCCCCAGCCCACACCCGCGCCCGAACCCACACCCGCGCCCGAGCACACCGGCGACGAGGGCACTCAAGCGGGCGAGAGCCGGGGCCGGGGCACCCTGTCCGCCGCGGACGCGTTCACCACGTTCGACACGACCCCCGACGCGGACGCGATGGTCACGCTCGAGGTCTCGTCACCGGGTGCCGAGGCGATCGTCGCCGCCGCGAACTCACTCGACAGCGAACCAGCAGCCCAGGAGGATCCCAAGCCGTCCACGAAGCGCCCGTCCACGGCGATCCCGACGCTGTCCGACATCGGCCTCACGCTCACGCCGAGCCTGCCGTACATGCAGGCCGCGCCGGGGCCTGGCGACGACGACCTCGCGTCGCTTATCGCGCGCCTCACGAAGCCGGCGAGTTCGGGCGCGAAGCCGGGCCGGCCGTCCTGGGGTGAGTCCGGCGACGACGGCGGCTCGCCCGCGGCGTCAGACACCGGCGACGACCGTCCTGACCAGGGCCGTGACGGTCCTCGGCCGCCCGGCGGCCCCAACGCCGTGCTCCCGGACGGTGATCCGGGGCTGCTGCTGCGCCGCATGCGCCGGTCGGGCGTGGTCAACTCCGACACCGACCCGCAGACGGGCTCGGTCACCAACGGCTGGGGCGACGAGCCGACCTCGCCGCCACCCGGGGCGAAGGCCCATGCCGCCGGTACGACGCTCACCGCGCGCCCGCCGATCCCGGCACCGTCCACCGGCGGAGAGGCCACCGACGAGTCGCGGATCATGAAGCCCGGCACGGACGCCGCGCCGGACACGCGCGATGCCACCCGTCCTGGTCCCCGGCCGCGCCCGAACCCGCGGTCCCGGCAGTCGGAACCGGCGAAGAACGGCGCGCCCCCGAAGAACGACGCCGCGCCCCAGAAGGCCGCGTCTCCGAAGGCCGCGCCTCCGAAGGCCGCGCCTCCGAAGAACGACGCCGCGGCGACGGAGAACGACGCCACGCCCAACTGGTGGACGCCCAAGACCCCGGTCGACGGGGCAGGGGACAAACCCACCACATAGCGTCCGGTTCGTCCCGACTTCACGATCCGACCGGTCGAATCGTGGAGTCAGACTTCACAATCCGACCGGTCGGATCAGCGAGTCCGCCTTGGCCGATCCGCGTACTCTTCCCGTGCTACGTACGGTCACGGTAAGGGGGCGTTGATGGCGACGAGGCGCGACAGGTCGAAGCCGGGCACACCGGACCAGGACTCCGCAGCGGACCCGCAAGCCGAGACCCCCGCCGAAACCCCTGCCGAGACCCCCGCCGACTCGCCCGCCGCCGTCCGCGCCGAAGCTGCCGACGCGCTGGGCAACATCGCCGCCGCGGTCGACGACGCGCGCCAGTCGATCCTCGTTCCGGGTCCAGATGAGCAGGCCGGCCAGCACCAGGAGGCGGACGACAGGACCAGCCGCTTCGGCAGGCCCGGCAAGCCCCTGGACCGCTACTCCCCCTTCTTCGTCGGCTTCACCGGCGCGCTGGGCGTGCTCGCGGCGTGGGCGGTGTACAAGGCGGTCGTGAGCGTCTGGTCGATCCTGCTGCTGATCATCGTGGCGGCGTTCCTCGCGATCGGGCTCAACCCGGCGGTGGTGCGCCTGCAGAGATGGGGCCTGCGGCGTGGCCTCGCGGTGTCGGTGGTGGGGCTGGCCGCGGTCGGCGTCGTCACCGGCATGATCTTCGCTCTTGCCCCGCCGATCGTGGAGCAGACGGACGGCCTCGGCACGGCGTTGCCCGGCTACATCGACGATCTCAAGAAGAACCAGATCCTCAACGACCTGAACGAGCGCTTCGACCTGCTCGACAAGATCAAGACGGCGGCCACCGGCGAGAACGCGTCGAAGGCGGTGGGCGGCGTGCTCGGCGGGGTGGGCATCGTCCTCGGCACGCTGTTCAACATCGTCACCGGCCTGATCCTGATGTTCTACTTCCTCGCCGCGTTCGACCGTCTCAAGACTGGCACGTACCGGCTGGTCCCGGCGTCGCGGCGCGAGCGCACCAAGCTGCTCGGCGACGAGATGCTGTCGCGGGTCGGCAGCTACCTGTCGGGCGCGGTGATCATCGCGTTCATCGCGGGTATCTCGTCGTTCACGTTCATGTGGATCACCGACATCCCGTATCCGTTCGCGTTGGCGCTGGTGGTGGCGGTCCTCGACCTGATCCCGCAGATCGGTGCCACGCTCGGTGCGATCGTCGTGGTGATCGTGGCGTTCTTCGTGTCGGTGCCCGTGGGCATCGCGGCGCTGGTGTTCTTCGTGGCGTACCAGCAGCTGGAGAACTGGATCATCTACCCATGGGTGATGCGCAAGTCGGTGAACGTGTCCGACCTCGCGGCGATCGTGTCGGTGCTGCTGGGCGCCTCGTTGCTCGGGATCATCGGCGCTCTGCTGGCGATCCCGGTGTGTGCAGCCGTGCAGCTGATCGTCCGCGAGGTCGTGTTCCCCCGCCAGGACGCCGTCTAGATCTCCGCCAGGAACTCGCTCACCGCGGCGTTGAAGGCGGCGGGATCCTCTAGAGCCGACAGGTGCCCGACGCCCGGGATGCGTACCAGCCGGCCCTTCGGCAGCGCGTCGGCCATCGACTCGGCCTCGGCGAGGGCCATGAGCTGGTCGTCCTCGCCTGCCACCACCAGGGCGGGCACGGTGACCGACCGCAGCACGTCCAGCGAGTCGGGCCGCGCGGCCATGGCTCGCTGTGCCCAGGCCACCGCGGCGGGTGGCGCCTGCCGCACCTGGTCGCGGACGAACGCCGCCACGTCCGGTCGCGCCGACGGCCCGAGCAGCTTCGGGTAGACCTCGTCGAGCAGCAGCTCGGACGAGCCCGCCGCGGACACCGCCGCCGCGATCCGCTCCCGGTTCGCCGCGGCGGCCTCGGGGTCCGCGCTCGCCTTGGTGTTGGCGAGGATCACCGCACGCACGCGCTCGGGGTGCCGCCGCAGCAGCGCCATCGCCACGTAGCCGCCCATCGACAGCCCGCCGACGACCACCTGGTCGAGGCCGAGGCGGTCGAGGAACCGCACGAGGTCGTCGGCGACGGTGGCCAGCGACGGCTTCGCCAACGACGACGGGTCGCCGACGAGCGGCGTACCGCCGAATCCGCGCTGGTCAGGCGTGACTACCCGGTACCGCGGGGCCAGTTCGTCGCGCTGCGCCGCCCACATCGCGGACGACAGCGGGAAGGCGTGCAGCAGGACGACGGGGAGTCCCTCGCCCGCCTCCTCGTAGTGAAGGGCAATGGTCATGTCCAGACCGTACTCCCGTGAACCCTGGAAACCTTCCATTACGGACGTACGTCTGGCTGGTTCCCTGCGGCGGCCACCACCGATAGTCGTGGGCCGCCTCCGCCCTCTGGCGGGTGCCTACCGGCCGGTTCGGACAGTCTCTGGTTGCAGCCCGGTAGCAGCGCCGGGGTACGCCGGATCCGGGCAGATAGTTGACCGCGGAACCACCATCGTCCCGCGAGGAGAACCCCATGTTGCGGCAACGTTCCCGTCCGGCCCGGCTGCTCGCCATCCTCGCGGCCATGGTCCTCGTCGGCCACGGGTCGGCGGCCTACGCCGACAACGTGCAGAACGACGTGACGGCCAGCGGGGAGGTGGTCGCCGGCACCGTCGGCGTGCCGGTCATGGTGTCGTACCGGATCACCGCGAACAACGGCGACGGCGAGAACGGCTGCAACGCCACCGACGCGTCCCCGGCGACGGTGAGCGTGGTCACGCCGCCTGGGGTGACCGCCAGCCCGCCGAGCGTCGCGTTCACGACTGCGGCACGTTCAAGCCGGTGAGCTTCACCGCATCGACGGTCGGCAGCTTCCTGGTGACGGTGACGGTCTCCGACAGCGGCACAGGCACCTACAACACCAGCCCGGCGACGTTCACGCTGGCCGCGAGCCAGCCCGCGAACACGGCGCCGCAGGTGGCCGTCACCGGCGTGGCGAACGGCGCCAGCTACGAGTTCGGCGGCGTCCCGGCGGCCGGCTGCGCGGTGACCGACGCCGAGGACGGCAGCCTCTCGTTCGCCGCCGCGCTCAGCGCGATCTCCGGTCCCCGCTCGCCCGACGGGCTCGGCACGCAGACCGCGAGCTGCGGCTACACCGACGCCGGCGGCATCACCCGGTCCGCTGCGGCGACGTACTCCATCGTGGACACCAACGGGCCGGTACTCGCCGCCGTCGCCGACGTCACCGCCGAGGCCACCGGGCCGGGCGGCGCGATCGTGTCCTACTCGACGCCGACCGCGACCGACGCGGTGGACGGTGCCCGTCCGGTGACGTGCTCGCGAGCCTCCGGCGCGCAGTTCCCGCTCGGCGTCACGACCGTCACCTGCTCGGCGTCCGACGTGGCCGGCAACACCAGCGATCACGTCGTTCGCCGTCACGGTGTCCGACACGACCGGGCCGTCGCTCGACCTGCCGGCCACCATGACGGTCAGCGCGACCAGCCCGGCCGGCGCGCCGGTGAGCTTCGCCGGGTCCGCGTCCGACCTGGTCGACGGCGTGACCACCGTGAACTGCGCGCCATCCTCCGGTGCGACGTTCCCGTTCGGCACGACCACGGTCACCTGCTCGTCCACCGACTCGCGCGGCAACGCCAGCATCGGATCGTTCGACGTCACCGTGCAGGACGCGACGAAGCCGGTGGTGACGGTGCCCGACAACCAGGTCACCGAGGCGACCGGACCCGGCGGCGCCGCCGTCACCTTCCCGGCGGCGACCGGTGCCGACGACGTGGACGGGCCGCTCCCCACGAGCTGCGACCACGCGTCCGGCGCGACGTTCCCGATCGGCGCCACGACCGTCACCTGCTCGTCCACCGACGCCCACGGCAACACCGGCACGGCGGCCTTCACCGTGACGGTCGAGGACACCACGGCGCCGGTGATCACCGTGCCGACCGCCGTCGTCGCGGAGGCCACGTCCAGCCTCGGCGCGGTGGTGACCTACACAGCCAGCGCGCACGACCTGGTGGACGGCGCCCGCCCGATGACCTGCGAACCGGCGTCAGGCAGCCAGTTCGCGCTGGGCGCGACCACCGTCACCTGCTCGGCGTCGGACACGCGGGGCAACACCAGGAGCGCAGCCTTCACCGTGACCGTGCGCGACACCACCGCGCCCGCATTCGGCCCGGCACCTGACGACATCACAGCCGAGGCCACCTCGGCGTCGGGCGCCACGGTTACGTACGCGGTCGGGGACGCGGACGACGTGGTGGACGGCGCGGTCACGCCGGTGTGCACCCCGACGTCCGGCGCGACATTCCCGCTCGGGCGCACGACGGTGACCTGCACCGCGACCGACCGGGCCGGCAACACCGCACGGCAGACGTTCGACGTGACCGTGGTCGACACCACGCCGCCGACCGTCGCGGTGCCGGCGAACCAGGTCGCGGAGGCAACAAGTGGCGCCGGTGCGGTGGTCACGTTCGAGGCGACGGCGTCCGACCTCGTGTCCGGGGCCACCGCCGTGACGTGTGCTCCGCCGTCCGGGTCGACGTTCCCGCTGGGCGAGACCGCGGTCACCTGCCGCTCGACTGACGCGGCCGGCAACACCGGCGCGGCCAGCTTCGCCGTGAAGGTGCAGGACACCGCGGCCCCGCAGGTCAGCGTCCCGGCCGACCTGGACGCCGAGGCGACCGGCCCCGCGGGCGCGGCCGTCTCCTACGGCGGCCAGAGCGCGCACGACACCGTGGACGGACCGCTCACGCCGAGCTGCGCACCGCCCTCCGGCGCTACCTACCCGCTCGGCCCGACGACCGTGACCTGCACGGCGACCGACGCGGCCGGCAACACCGGCGACAACCACTTCGTCGTCACGGTCCGGGACACCACCGGCCCGGCGATGACGGTGCCGGCGAACATCACCGTGCACGCCACGTCGGCGGCGGGCGCGGCGGTCGGCTACAGCGGCGTGTCCGCGGTGGACCTGGTCGACGGCGCTGTCGCGGCGACCTGCGACCACCCGTCGGGCAGCACGTTCCCGCTCGGCAGCACGACGGTGACCTGCTCGTCGTCGGACTCGCGCGGCAACGCCACCAGCAAGTCGTTCGTGGTCACCGTGACCGTGTCGTGGTCCGGCGTGCTCCAGCCGGTCAACGCGGACGGCAGCTCGGTCTTCAAGCTGGGCAGCACGATCCCCGTCAAGTTCCAGGTCACGGGCGCCTCGGCCGGGATCGGCAACCTGGTCGCCCGGCTGTACCTGAGCAAGATCAACAGCGGGGTCGCCGGCACCGAGACCGAGGCGGTGTCGACGTCGAACGCCGACGTGGGCAACCAGTTCCGCTACGCCGGTGACGGCCAGTACCACTACAACCTCGCGACGAAGCCCCTCAGTGCGGGAACCTGGCTACTCCGGATCGACCTCGGCGACGGCCAGGACCACACCGTGCGGATCTCGTTGCGGAAGTAGGCGCGAAGCGGCGGGCCGGCTCCTCCTGGGGTCGGCCCGCCGCGCGCCGGGGATCAGCCCGCGGAGAGGCCGCCGTCCACGGTCAGCGCCTGACCGGTGATGAACGACGCGGCGTCCGAGGCGAGGAACACCGCCGGCTGGGCGATCTCCTCCGGCGTGGCCCAGCGCTGCATCGGGACCCGCGCGAGCAGCCCCTTCTCGATGCCGTCGTCGCTCCGCGCGAACTCGGTGAGCTCGGTGGCGACCCAACCAGGCACTAGCGCGTTGCAACGGACGCCGGCCCAGGCCCACTCGACGGCGAGGCTCTTGCTCAGCGCGATCACGGCGGCCTTGGCGGTGGCGTAGTGCGACATCAATGGGACGCCCATGAGCCCGGTGACAGACGAGACGTTGATGACCGACCCGGTCTTGCGCTCCAGCAGGTGCGGGGCGACCGCGCGGCACACCTCGACGACGGAGTCGAGGTTGAGCCGCATCACCTTCTCCCACCCGCTCGGCCGGATCTGCGCGAACGGCACCATGAAGTTGTTGCCGCCCGCGTTGTTGACGACCGTGTCGAGGTGGCCGAGCCCGCTGATCGCGGCGTCCACCATGGCGCGCACCGCCTCGGGGTCGGTGACGTCGGCCGGCACCACGACGGCCTTGCGCCCCTGCGCCTCGACGGCCGCCTTCGTCTCCTCCAGGGCCAGGGTGTCCCGGCCGCCGAGCGCGACATCGGCTCCGTTCGCGGCGAACGCGACCGCGATGGCCCGGCCGATGCCGCGAGAGGCGCCGGTGACGAGCGCGGTCCGTCCGGTGAGGTCGAAGTTGGGCACGCGTTACTCCTTGGGATCTGCGGGGGTCGGCACGTCGCCTTGGGCGGGCATGTCGGTGGGCACGTCGGCCGGGGTGGGCGCGGCCGTCGGCGCCGCTACGTCGGCCGGTGGCGGCACGTCGGCGAAGACCGCGAGGGTGCGGTCGGCGTAGGCGCTGGAGTCGCCGGTCTCGGTCGGTCCGTCCCACTCGCGCGGGAGCGGGTAGTTGCGCGGCGAGACGCGGCGGACGATCTGGTCGAGGGCGGTTTCGGCGTACCCGATCCAGAGGTGGCGTGCGCCCTCGATGCCGATCACCTTGGCGTGCGGGATCCGGCTGAAACGCTGCTTGGCCTCTTCCGGGCGGAGGTAGTCGTCGAACTCGGGCACCAGCGCGATCACGGGCTTGCCGGATCGCGCCCACGGGTCGAGCTCCTCGTCGGTGGTGAAGCGCAGCGGCGGCGAGAGCAGGATCGCGCCGACGATGTGCGGGTCGCAGCCGTACTTGAGCGCGAGATCGGTGCCGAACGACCAGCCGACCAGCCACGGCACGGGAAGGTCGTGGTACTCGGTGTACTCGATCGCGGCGGCGACGTCGAACCGCTCGGACTGCCCGTTGTCGAACTCGCCGTCGCTGGTGCCGCGTTCGGACGACGTACCACGCAGGTTGAACCGCAGCACTGCCACGTCCGCGAGGGCGGGCAGCCGCCAGGCGGCCTTGCGGAACAGGTGGCTGTCCATCATGCCGCCGTGGGTGGGCAGCGGGTGGAGGCAGATGATCGTGGCGACGGGCGGTCTCTCCGGCGGCAGCGCCAGCTCGCCGACAAGCGTCAGACCGTCGGCGGTGTAGAGCTCGATGTCCTCGCGCTTCGCCGGGAGGATCGTGTTCGCCAGGATGTCACCCACAGGATCCGATCCTGCCATCGTGCTGGCGGTCCGTCGTCACACGGTCGCCTTTTTCAGGTCCGGCCCATTTGGGTGGGATCAGCGAGCCTGGCTCAATGCCGGTGACTTCGTCCCTGACGGATGCGTGGCAGTGAGTGCTGTACCAGCCGCTGGCGTGAGACCGTCCATTGTCGACTAGTTGGGGAAGGTAACCTTACGCCCCGGATCGTAGCTAATCCGATATGGACACCTGGTGGTGCCCGGTGAGAGCCGGCAGCGGCGCCGCGACCCAGGCAACTGTCGGGGAAATGGCGGCATCCTGCGCCCGGTTTCAGGACCACTGCCCCGACAGTCCGTTTTCCCCGGCGGGCGTGCGCCAGCGGATGGGCTATTCGGACAAGCGCCCACGCCGAATGGGCTCCCTACAGTCGAACCATGACCGCGAAGGAGCCACTGGAGCACCTCGTCGCCGAACTGGACGAAGAGGACGCCTCGTACGCCCTGGAGGTTCTCCAGCGCCTGGTTCCCCGCCAAGCGGATGCGGGCGAGTCACGGCGCAGGCTTCCCACCTCGATCGGCATCGGCGACAGCGGCCGCACCGATATCTCGGAACGCGTGGATGAGATCCTTGCGGAAGGTTTCGGTCGCTAAGCGTCGTTTGTGATCATCCTCGACACGAACGTTCTATACGCCACCGTCGACCGTCGCGACGCACATCGCCAACGCTGCACATCGTGGGTGATCAACACTTCACCAACGTGCGTCCGCGCCACGTCAAGGCGCTTCACCTGGTGCCGAACTAACTTGGGTGAGATCAGCGAGCCTGACTCGCCGATCCCACCCAAGTCCGAAGAAAGCCTCAGCCGGCCTAGCGGCCGAGGCGAACCTTCACGCCGTTGACGAACCGCAGGAAGTCGCTCCGGCTCAGTGCCGGCTCGTCGGGAGCGCTGATCCGCAGTGCCGTCTGGTGGTCGACCCGTACGGCCGCCTGGTAATTACCGTCCTCCTTGAAGATGTACCGAGAGCCGCTCTGGTCTGACTCGCGAAGCGAGGGGTCGATGCCGTCCGGGTCGATCCACACGTTGATCGCGTCCGTGGAACTCATGTCAGCCGGCGGTTCGAAGTGGGCACCGCCCGCGCTGGTCTGGTTCAGCTTGAAGCCCTTCGGGGCCAGCTTGAACTCGAACGGCATCGTTCCGGCGAGTGGCTCGTCCTTGAGGTTCGCGGCCAGACGGCGCAGTGCCGCGTCGGTGCCGATCCCCTGGCTCGCTGTGATCAAGACCCATTGCCCCGGTCGCCGCTGGAATGACAACGCCGTGGCCGGATTCATTTCCGGGCCTGTCAGCAACTCCGCGTGCTTGCCGCTTACAGTGGTCGACCGCCGGCTGTACCCCACCTGTTTGCCGTCCATTTCGTACCGCGAGGAGTCGCTGGTGTCGACGTTGAAGGTGAGCACCCGCAAATACGGGTACGCGTCCTCGCTGGAACTCGAGCGCCGCCACCTCGTTGCCGGGGCTCCGGATCACCTGCGGCGGGAGCAGGCCGTCCGGCAGCCAGCCAGGCGTGAGCGGGAAGCGGTCCGGAGACGGAGCGGCGGGGACCAGCTCGATCTGGCTATGACCGTCGGCGGGCTGCAGCGTCGAGGCGCCCCGGCCGAACTGGCCAAGCACCGGCACCGCGACGAGCACCGCCAACACGGCCGCCACCCCGCCAAGGACGATGCGGCGGCGCTTCGCGTACCGGCGCGATCGGGTGTGGACGCCGGCCAGCAGGCCGAAACCGTCGGGTGCGTAGGCGGACTGGCGAGTCAGGCTGTCGCGCACCTCGCGGTCGATGTCGATCATGGCTGACCTCCCATGAGGCTGGTCTCGGCGGGAAAGCCGGCGCGGAGCCGGGAAAGCGCGCGCGAGGCATGGGCGCGGACGGTGGCAACCGAGCACCCGATCTGCTCGGCGATCTGGGCGTCGGCGAGGTCCTCGTAGAACCGCAGCACGAGCACCGCGCGCTGCTGGCGCGGGAGGCCGGCGAGCAAGGTCCACATCGCGTCGCGGTCGGCGAGCCGCGCGGCGTGATCACCGGGGCTGGCGGAGTCGGGGAGGTCGGCGGTGGCGGTCTCGCCGTACGAGCGGCGCCGCCGCCACGACAGGTACTGGTTGAGGATCGCCTTGCGGACGTAACTGTCTGGCTGGTCGAGTTGCTCGATCCGGCGCCAGCGCCGGTGCGCCTTGGCCAGTACCTCTTGAACCAGGTCTTCGGCGAGGTGCCGGTCCCCGGTCAGGAGGAACGCGAACCGGAGCAGTCCGGGCCCCCGCGCCACCACGTAGTCGTCGAACATCCCCGCCTCTTCTCGTTGCGTGCTCACCCTCAACACGCGACGAGCCCCGTGAAACGTGTACTCAGTATCGCGGTGCGCTCCGGGACCGCCGGAGGTTGGTGGCCCGGCGTCCGCGCGCCTGCCAGCACGGAGAGTGCCAGTGGCGGCGGTCCTCGGCGCCATGCGGGCCGTCGGCGGGCCACGCGACCACGTGGCCGGTCCGGCCCGGGATCTCCTGATCGCAGCCCGGGCAACGGTACGTCTTGGCGGCCGCGGATCCGGTGACGTGCCGGACGATCCAGTCGCCGTCCGGCCACTCCTCCACCGACTCCAGCCCGCGCCGCGACGGCGCCGCGGGTTCGTCGCGGCGCCGCCGGTTCTGGCGCGGGCTCATGTCACCCAGAGTACGGGTGCTCTCAATTCCTCTCCCGGGCCGAAACGTACTTGCGGGACATTTTGGGGCAGTCGTGCCCGTTGTAGGCACGGCTTCCCGGAAAGTCCGTTTCGGGGAAGGAAGGTGCCGCTAAGGCACGAGCGTGATGCTCCTGGCGATCCGCAGCGCCTGGTCACGGAACCGCGCCGGGTCGCCCTCGCGGGTGTTGAGGTTGACCCCGGCCCACGTGCCCGGCGAGATCTCCCACGTCACGTGCGCGTTGCGCGCGTCACCACGGTAAGTGCCGGCCTTGCCGTTGATGTCGACCTTCTCGCCGGCCGGCAGCGGCTTGCTGCCCGGGGTGAGCATGTACACAGCCGCGCCGTCGAGCGACTGGTACACGTCGGACTCCGTCGGCCCCTGCACGATCGCAGCGAGGTACTCCGGCTCGGTGCCACCGTAGATCTTGACGCCGGGGCGCACGTCCTCGGCGCGGTGTACCCGCCAGGTGTTCGACGGCATCCACCCGGGCTCGAGCTTCGACTCCGTAGCCTGCATCGGTGCCGCCACGGCGACGGACTCGGACGACGGCCGCGGCTCCTGCGACGGCACCAGCAGCGGAGCAGCCCCCAGCACGGTGACGACCGCGGCAGCGGCGCCGAGAGCGGTCAGCGTGCGGCGCCGGCTCCGGCGCGCGGCTCCGGCCTGGATCTGCGCGAACGCCGCCTGGGCGTCCGGCGCGAGGTGCTCGTGCGCGCGGAACGTCGCAGTGAGCTGTTCTGGCGCGTGGTTCATGACTCGTTCCCTCCGATCACGGCGGGCTGCTCGACCAACTCCAGGCGGAGGGTGGCGAGAGCCCGCGAGGCGTAGCCGCGGACGGTCCCGTTACTGCATCCCAGGACGTCCGCGATCTCGGTGTCGGAGAGCCCCTCGTAGTACCGCAGGACAAGGACGGCTCGTTGCTGCCGTGGTAGGTCTGCCAACTGCCGCCACATCTCGTCGGAGTCGATGGCGGTGTCGGCGTGATCGGGGTGGACAGGGCCGCCGGAGACGCCTGGGTCGGCGTCGAGCGGCACGGTACGCAGGGCACGGCGGCGGCGCGAGGAGATGAACTCGTTCGTGACCATCCGCTTGACGTAGAGGTCAGGCCGGTCGGTACGACGGATCCGCCGCCACCGCCCGTGCGCCCGGATCATCACGTCCTGGACCACGTCCTGTGCGTGCTCACGATCGCCGGTGAGCATGACCGCGAACCGCAGCAGCGCGGGCAATCGCGCCGCCGCGAACTCCTCGAACGTCATCGCGCCCCTTCCCCGTTGCAGGGTCTCCGATCAAGAGACGCGAAACGGACGCGATCTGTTGTGCGCGGCGCGTGCGCCGTGCCGGCGACTCCCCGGGGTGTTCGCGGAAATTGTCGCGACGCGCCCGGGCGGCGCGCGCGATTTCCGCGAACACCCGGCCGGGACCGCAGCCCGCTCAGCGGGCGGAGTAGTCCCGGAAGCCCCGGCCGGTCTTGCGGCCGAGATACCCGGCCGTGACCAGGTGCTCCAGCAGCGGCGCCGGCGCGAACCCGGGCTCGCGGAACTCCAGGTAGAGCTCCTTCTGGATCGCCAGCGACACGTCCAGGCCCACGACGTCGAGCAGCTCGAACGGGCCCATCGGGTAGCCACAGCCGACCTTCATCGCCGCGTCGATGTCGTCGGCGTTGGCGTAGTGCGCCTCCAGCATGCGGACAGCGTCGTTCAGGTACGGGAAGAGCAGGGCGTTGACGATGAATCCGGACCGATCGCGGCACTCGACGGCGTGCTTGCCCAGCCGGTCGCAGACGGCGCGGGCGGTGGCAACCACGTCGTCCGCGGTGGACACCGTGCGCACGACCTCGACCAGCTTCATCACCTGCGCGGGGTTGAAGAAGTGCAGGCCGACGACGTCGGCAGGGCGGCTTGTGGCGGCGGCACACTCGATCACCGGCAGGCTGGACGTGGTCGTCGCCAGGATGGTCCCGGGCTTGCAGATCTCGTCGAAGTTGGCGAACATCGCCTGCTTCACCGACAGCTCCTCGACGACGGCCTCGACGACCATGTCGACGTCGGCGAGGTCGTCCAGGCTGGTGGTGCCGGTGATCCGGGCGAGAGCCGCGTCGCGGTCGGCCTCGGCGAGCTTGCCCCGGACGACCGCCTTCTCCAGCGACTTCGTGATCGCGGCGCGGACCTTGGCGAGCTTCTCCTCGCTGCGCGTCACGTACAGGGTCTCGTAGCCGGCCTTGGCGAAGACCTCGATGATGCCGGTGGCCATCGTGCCGGAGCCGACCACGCCCACCTTCTGGACGGGGCGCGCGCCCTCGGTGGCGGCGCCGGGCGCCGGGGTGAGCGCATCCGCCACGACCTTCGGCGCACCCGGCTTCTCGTAGCTGTAGAAGCCCTTGCCGGACTTCCGCCCGAGCAGCCCGGCGGTGACCATCTGCTTGATGATCGGGCTGGGCGCATGGAGCCGGTTGCGACCCTGCTTGTACATCGTGTCGAGGATCTCGTACGCGGTGTCGATACCGATGAGGTCCATCAGGGCGAGCGGGCCCATCGGCAGGCCGCAGCCGAACCTCATGGCGGCGTCGATGTCCTCGCGGGTGGCGTACCGCGACTCGTACATCGACACGGCGTGGTTCAGGTACCCGAAGAGCAGCGCGTTGGCGATGAAGCCGGCCTTGTCGCCGATCGTGACGTCGGTCTTGCCGAGCCGCACCGCCAGCGCCTCGATGTCGTCGACCACGGACTGGTCGGTGACCACCGTCCTGATGACCTCGACCAGCTTCATGACCGGTGCAGGGTTGAAGAAGTGCAGGCCGATGACGCGGTCGGGGCGGCTCGTGGCCACCGAGATCTCGGTGACGGAGAGTGCGGACGTGTTGGTGGCGAAGACGGTGTCCGGCCGGCACACCTTGTCCAGCTCGCTGAAGATCCGCTGCTTCAGTTCGAGGTGCTCGGGCACGGCCTCGACCACGAGGTCGACGTCGGAGAGCGCGTCCAGCGACGTGGCGTAGGTGATCCGCTCCTGCAGCGCGCGCTGCTCGTCCTCGGTGAGCTTGCCGCGCGCCACGGCCCTGCCGGTGGAGTCGGCGACGTGGCTGCGGCCGCGCTCGACACCGGCGCCATCGGCCTCCACACCGACCACGGAGAGCCCCGCACGGGCGAACACCTCGGCAATGCCGGCGCCCATCGTGCCCAGCCCGATGATCCCGACCTTCTCGAACTCGCGCGCCACGGGACGACCTCCAGTTACATCGGTGTGGCTGCGAGTTTCGCACGTAAAACCCCGATGACAAGCAGTGAGCGAACTAGGTCACACTCCGGTGTTACTGCCGGGTAGGAATCGTCCTAGACTGTGCCGAACCCGCCTCCTGGAGGATCAGCCATGACCGTCACCCCCACCGCGGGCGTGCCCACCGTTGTCGACGGGGAACTCGTCTCCACCAGCCCGGCCACGGGCGAGGAGGTCGGACGGTTCCCGGTACACGGCGAGGCGGAGGTCACCGAAGCCGTCGCGAGAGCGCGCGAAGCCGCCGCGTGGTGGTCCGGGCTCGGCTTCAACGGCCGCAAGAAGCTGCTGTCGGCCTGGCGCAAGGTCATGGCGCACCGCATCGACGAGCTCACCGCACTCATGCACCGCGAGGGCGGCAAGCCGGTAGACGACGCGCTGATCGAGGCGATGACCGCCCTGGAGCACCTCGACTGGGCCGCCCGCAAGGCGGAGAAGGTGCTCGGGCCGCGCCGGGTGTCGGCCGGCCTGCTCATGGCGAACCAGGTTGCGAGCGTGGAGTACCCGCCGCTCGGCGTCGTCGGCGTCATCGGACCGTGGAACTACCCGGTGCTCACGCCGATGGGCTCGATCGGGTACGCGCTGGCGGCGGGCAACGCCGTCGTCTTCAAGCCGAGCGAGTACACCCCGGCGGTCGGCGCCTGGCTGGTCGACCGGTTCGCCGAGGTCGTCCCCGACGAGCCGGTGTTTCAGCTGGTCACGGGGCTCGGGGCAACGGGGGCTGCGCTCTGCGCGTCCGGGGTCGACAAGATCGCCTTCACGGGATCCACGGCTACCGGCAAGAAGGTCATGGCGGCCTGCGCCGAGACGCTGACCCCCGTGCTGATGGAGTGCGGCGGCAAGGACGTCCTGATCGTCGACTCCGACGCCGACCTCGACGCCGCCGCCGACGCCGCGCTGTGGGGTGGCATGAGCAACGCCGGCCAGACCTGCGTCGGGATCGAGCGGGTGTACGCGGTCGAGCCGGTGTACGACGAGTTCGTCACGAAGCTTGTGGCGCGCGCCTCGAAACTGACGGCCGGCGCCGAACCGGATGCCGACCTCGGCGCGATCACCATGCCGAGTCAGGTCGACGTGATCTCCCGGCACATCGCCGACGCGCTGGAGCGCGGCGGCAAGGCGGTGGTCGGCGGGCCCGAGTCGGTGCGCGCGCCCTTCGTCGACCCGGTGGTCCTCGTGGACGTTCCCGAGGAGTCGTCCGCGATCCAGGAGGAGACGTTCGGGCCCGACGCTCACCGTCTCCAAGGTCCGCGACGCCGACGAGGCGATCGAGCGCGCCAACGCCAGCCGCTACGGGCTCGGCGCGTCCGTGTTCGCCAAGCGGCGCGGCGTCGAGATCGCCCGCAAGCTGCGCACCGGGATGGCTGCGGTCAACGGGGTCATCTCGTTCGCGGGCGTGGCCGCGCTGCCGTTCGGCGGTGTCGGCGACTCCGGCTTCGGGCGCATCCACGGCGAGGACGGCCTGCGGGAGTTCACCCGGGCCAAGTCGATCGCCCGCAAGCGGTTCACGCTGCCGGTGGCGATCCAGAGCTTCGACCGCACCGAGAAGACGAACTCCCTGCTCAGGACCGTGGTGCTGCGCCTGTACGGCCGCCGCTGAACGTCGTATGTGCAGGATTTCGTCGGCCTATAGCCGGCAAGTCCTGCGCACTTCCGTCAGGCCGCGCGGCGGGCGTCGAGTCTCCGGCGGATCGCCAGCCGGATCGGCGGCACGACGACACCTTCCTTGGCGAGTTCGGCCCGGGCCAACTTCCGCGTGCGCACCACGCCCACGATGCCGATCGTCCACATCACGAACTGGAAAGCCAGCGCGACCCGGAACGCGTCGAGGCTGTAGCCGCCGATCAGGTCCAGGATCAGCCCCACTGCGAGAATCGTGGTCAGCGACGCGACGAAACCGCCCACGTTGACGATGCCCGTCGCGGTGCCGAGCCGGTGCGGCGGGTTGAACGTGCGGGCGAAGTCGAAGCCGATCATCGACCCCGGACCACCGATCGCCAGGATCAGCACCAGCGCGACCAGCAGCCACAGCGGCGCCGGGCCGGGCAGCGCCAGCACGACCGCCCACGCGACCGCGTTCGATCCGGCGACACCGAGCACCAGCCACGACCGCCGCAGCGGGTGCCGCGCGACCAGTCCGCCGATCAGCGGCGCGAACGCCATCCCGGCGACGACGTACCCGGTGATCAGCGCGCTGGCCGTCCCCGGCGCGACACCCTGCCCGGAGACCAGGAACGGGAAGCCCCAGAGCATCACGAAGACGGTGCCGGAGAACTGGGTGACGAAGTGGGTCCAGAGACCGAGCCTCGTGCCGGGGTGCAGCCACGAGTCCTTGAGCTGGCGGCCGACATGCTTGATCGACGCTGCCGGAGCAGTGACCGCGGCGCCCGGCGGGGCGTCCCTGAGCGCCGCCAGCGCGAGAATCGCCGCGAACAGGCTCAGCGCCGCCGTGGAGAGGAACGCCGGCGTCCACCCGGGACCGTGCAGCAACGCCACCAGCGGCACCGCGCTCAGCACCTGGCCGAGCTGGCCGGTGATGCCGGTGAACTGCGACATCACGGGGATCCGCCGGGCCGGGAACCAGGCGGACACGAGCCGCAGCACGCTGATGAACGTCAACGCGTCGCCGGTACCCACGAGCACTCGGGCGAGCATCGCGGTGCCGAAATCGGTGGCCAGCGCGAGGACGACCTGCCCGGCGGCCATCGTGAGCGCACCGGCGAGAAGCAGGCGGCGGGAGCCGAACCTGTCGAGCAGGATCCCGACCGGGATCTGCAACGCCGCGTACACGAGCAGCTGCACGACGGCGAACGTGGCCAGGACGCCGGCCGACGTGCCGAATCGCTCCGTGGCTTCGATCCCGGCCACGCCGAGCGAGGTGCGCTGCAGCACGGCGACGATGTAGACGAGTACGCCGGCGATCCAGATCGCCATCGGAGCTCGTCGCGTCAACACTGAATCGATTCTCAACGATGACCCGCGAGTAACGCCGCCTTCGAGAGCAACCTCACACCGAGCGACCGCGCCTGCTTCGCGCTCCCCTCGAGGTTCGGATTCTTGGGGGTTCCCGGCTCCGCCGACCCCCAAGAATCCGAACCTCGAGGGGCGCGGGCGTCCCGCTCGCTACAGGCGCGGGTCTACCGGCTCGCTCTCCAGCGCCAGGACGGCGAAGACCGCCTCGTGGATCCGCCACAGCGGTTCCGCCGCCGCCAGCCGGTCCAGCGCCTCCAGCCCGAGCGCGTACTCGCGCAGCGCGAGTGAACGCTTGTGGTTCAGCCCGCGCTGGCGCAGCCGGGTGAGGTTGGCCGGCTCGGTGTAGTCAGGACCGTAGATGAGCCGCAGGTACTCGGGGCCGCGACACTTCACTCCGGGCTGGACGAGCCCCTTCGCGCCACGTACCAGGGCATCCACCGGCTTCACGACCATGCCCTCGCCACCCGCCGCCGTCAGCCCGGTCCACCAGGCGACCGCCCCGTCGACTGCCGCCGCATCGGACAGGTCGACGAAGCGACGTCCGGTCGGCCGCAGAATGCCCGGGTCCGCCGCTACCAGCCGGTCGAGGACGTCGAGCTGCCAGCGGTGGTCCCGTCCGGCGAACGACCGCCCCTCCGCCGCCAGCAGCTGGAACGGTGCCAGCGCCAGACCGTCGAGCCCGTCGACGGGCCAGCAGTACCGCCGGTACGCGTCGGTGAACGCCTGGGCGTTGGCGGCCCGGCCGCGGAACCGATCGGCCAGCGCCGTCACGTCGAGTCCACGAGCAATGGCCTGTTCCAGAACCGACACCGCAGCCGGCACCGCCGCCCGCGCCGCCGCGCCGACCGCCGCGTACTGGTCGCGGATCAGCCCTTCCGCCTTCGCCGACCACGGCAGCAGCTCGGCGTCGAGGAGAAGCCAGCCGGTCTCCAGCTCGTCCCAGAGCCCGGCGGCACCGACGGCGGCGGCCACACGCGCCACGAAGGCTCCCGGAGAGTCGAAGAACGCCCGACCGGTGCGCGTGTAGATCGCGCCGATCTCGCCGGTGTCCACGCCGAACCGCGCAGCGGCGACGGACGCGTCGCGGCACACCAGCACGACCGCGCGCGAGCCCATGTGCTTCTCCTCGCACACGACCTCGCGGACACCGTCGGCGGAGAACGCCGCGAACGCCTCCGCAGGGTGCTCCAGCAGTCCATCCAGCGACGACGTCGCGCACGGCGCCATCGTCGGCGGCAGGTACACCAGCCAGCGCGGATCGATCGCGAACCGGCTCATCACCTCCAGCGCGGCGGCGGCATTCTCCTCGCGGACCGTGACGCGCCCGTGGTGTGCGGTCTCGACCACGCGCTTGCCGAGCACGTCCCGGACGTCGAGCACGCCCGGCTCGCGAACCGCCGTAGCCGGGGCGAGCGGCCGCACCGGTTCGTACCAGACCCGCTCGGCCGGCACCGAGACCAGCTCGCGCTCGGGGTAGCGCAGTGCGGTGAGCCGCCCGCCGAACACGCAGCCGGTGTCGATGCACAGCGTGTTGTTCTCCCATGCCGGCTCGACAACAGGTGTGTGTCCATAGACGACGGTCGCGCGGCCGCGGTAGTCACGCGCCCACGGGTATCGCACCGGGAGGCCGTACTCGTCGGTCTCGCCGGTCGAGTCGCCGTACAGCGCGAACTGCCGCACGCGCCCGGACGCCCGGCCGTGGTACGCCTCCTTCAGGCCGGCGTGCGCGATCACGAGCCGGCCGCCGTCCAGCACGTAGTGGCTGACCAGCCCGTACATGAACTCCTCGGCCTGCTTGCGAAACTCGTCGGTCTCCGCGGCGAGTTGCTCCAGCGACTCCGGCAGACCGTGCGTGAGCTGGACGTTGCGGCCGCGCAGCGCACGCACCAGCTTGTTCTCGTGGTTGCCGGGCACGCAGAGCGCGTCGCCGTCGCCGACCATCCCCATGACGAGGCGCAGCACGCCGGGCGTGTCCGGGCCGCGGTCGACCAGGTCGCCGACGAACGCCGCCGTGCGCCCCTCGGGGTGGCGCGCGCCCACCGCCCGGCCGCCGGAGTCGTAGCGAAGCACGTAGCCCAGGTCGCCGAGCAGCGTGCGCAGCTCCGACGCGCAGCCGTGGATGTCGCCGACGATGTCGAACGGCCCGGTGAGCTCGCGCTTGTCGTTGTACGCCCGCTCGTACTCGATCCCTGCGGCGTCCACATCGGACTGCGACGTGAGCACGTGGACCTTGCGGAACCCCTCCTTCGCCAGCCCACGCAGCGACCGGCGCAGCTGCGAGCGCTGCCGGCGGATCACCGGCGCGCCGAAGTCCCGGTCCGGGCGCGCGGCGTTGCGTTCCAGGCACACCTGCTCCGGCAGGTCGAGGACGATGGCCACCGGCAGCACGTCGTGCTCCTTGGCCAGGTCGACCAGCGACCGCCGCGACTCGACCTGCACGTTCGTCGCGTCGACCACGGTGAGCCGCCCGGCGCGCAGCCGCTTGCCCGCGATGTAGTGCAGCACGTCGAACGCGTCGGGCGTCGCGGCCTGGTCGTTCTCGTCGTCGGCGACCAGGCCGCGGCATGCGTCGCTCGACAGCACCTGCGTCGGCGCGAAGTGCCGGGCGGCGAAGGTGGACTTGCCGGAGCCGGACACGCCGACCAGCACGACCAGCGAAAGTTCGGGGATCGTCAGGTTCATCGGCTGAACACCGCCAGCTGCGTCGCGGGGCCGATCTCGGGGTCCTCGGCGCCGACAGGCGCCACACGGACGGTGTACCCGTACTCGGAAGCCACCCGTGCGGTCCAGGCAGCGAACTCGGCGCGCGTCCACTCGAACCGGTGGTCCGGGTGCCGCACCTGCCCTGCCGGCAGCCACTCGTAGCGGACGTTGTACTCGACGTTCGGTGTGGTCACCACGACGGCGCCCGGCCGCGCGTACCCGAACACGGCGCGTTCGAGCGCGGGCAGACGGCCCGGATCCACGTGCTCGATCACCTCCATGAGGACGGCGGCGTCGTACCCGGTGAGCCGGTCGTCGGTGTACGTGAGGGCGCCCTGGATCAGGCGCACACGCTCGCGCTTGCGGTCGGGCATCCGTTCCAGGCGGAGCCGGCGCTCGGCGTGGGCCAGGGCGCGGCAGGACACGTCGACGCCGACGACCTCGGTGATGTGCGGCTCGGCGAGCAGGTCGGCGACGAGCGCGCCGTCGCCACAGCCGAGGTCCAGGACGCGGCTCGCGCCGGCCTCGTTGACCGCCTTGACCACGGCACGGCGGCGCAGCACCCGCAGCGGCTCCTGCCGCTCCTCCTCGACCTCGGCCACGGCGTTGTCGAGTGCTTCGGGTTCGGTGTCGTCCGCCTCGGCGAGGCGAGCGAGGGTCTCCCGGGTGAGGCCGCCGCGCCCGCGCAGGTACCGGCGGACGATCAGCGGCCGCTCGGGGTGCGCCGCGAGCCACGGTTCGCCTGCGGCGAGCAGCTTCTCGACCTCGTCCTGGCTGACCCAGTAGTGCTTGGCGTCGTCGAGCACGGGCAGCAGGACGTAGAGGTGACGCAACGCGTCCGAGAGCGTGGCCACGCCGGTGAGCACGAGCCGCACGTACCGGCTGTCACCCCACTCGGGGAACTGCTCGTCCAGCGGCACGGGCTCGGCACGCACCTGCCAGCCGAGCGGGACGAAAAGCCGTCCGGCGAGGTCGGCGCCGCCCCGGCACGGCACCGCCGGCAACGCGATCTCCAGCGGGATCGGTGTGGCGGCAAGCTCCGGGCGCTCCTTCGACCGTCCCTGCAGAGCGCTCTTGAACACGCGGCTGATCGCCACTGCGAGCAGCGACGACGCCGCGTACGGGCGGTCGTTGACGTACTGACCGAGCGCGAACGAGTCCTTGTTGCCGCGCGCCTTCACGAGACCCACCGGGTCGACGTCGAGCAGCAACGCGACCGTGCCGGGAGCCGGAAAGAACGCCGTGGCGTTGCCGTAGGCGAGGTCGAACTCGTGTACCCGGTCGGGATGCTTCGCGAGCAGGTAGCCGAGGTCGCTGGCGGGCTCGTGGGTCGTCGTGACGGTCAGCAGCACGCGTCCACTATCCCCTTGCGGGCCAAGCGAGTTTGCAGTCGCAGAAACCAACGGCTACCGGTCGCCGTCATCCGGCGAGCCGGACCAGCGGGTCAGCGCCGGCTGGAGGAACCACACCCACGTTGCCACGGCCGCGAGCGCACCGGCGGTGACAATCGGCACCGCGCCGTCGAACAGGTGATCCACGACCATGAGGGTCGAGGCCGTCATCGACACGCCGAGCGAGACGCTCCCGACGATGCCAAGCCGGTTCGCTCGACGGATCAGCAGCTCCTTCCGGCCTTTCCGGAAGAGAAACCGGTGCTGCGCTGCCGGAGCGATGTAGCAGATCGAGGCGAGCGCGGCGCTGACCAGCGCCACATACAACAGGCGGCGGTCACTGTTGCTCACGTTGACGAACCCCGCCGAGAACGGCACGGTCAGCAGGAAGGCGAACAGCACCTGCACCCCGGTGACGGCGACCCGGAATTCCTGGAGCAGTTCTATGAAGTTCCGGTCGGCCCGCTCGCCCGGGGTCTCAGCGGTTTCGCCGTCAGGTTCCGGCGATGGGGTCGATGCGGTCATCGGGCTCCTTCGCGGGCTGGGTCAGTGGCTGCTCAGCGATGGCGCCCAGCTCCGGGTGACCGCGCCTGATCCGGGCGGTGTCGAACCGCAGGACGGCATCACGGCGGTCGAGGTCGATGGTCGCGAGCGCGTTGTAGAAGAACGGACCACGGCGGATGGACCAGCTGAACAACGGTTTCGCCACGCCCGCCGAACGGGCCAGGGCACGGCCGACGAGCCCGGCGAGACCGAAGGAGGCGAGGCCGTTGAGGAGCCGCAGTGTGCGAGCAAGGGGATTGCGGATCGGCGAACACACGATCTGGTAGACGGCGGTCGCGCGGCGCGGCAGCCGCGCCTGGGCCAGGTACGAGTAGTGCACGTCGCCGGAGAGGAACAGCACGCTGGCCGGCGGGCCACCGCGCCGGCCCTCGGCGATCTCGTCCACGACGCGGGCGAGGGCGTCGAACGAGTCGCGGAACGCGGCCCAGTGTTCCAGGTCGATGCCCTGCCGGATCTTCTCCCCGAGCCTGGCCGCGCGGGCGCCCCATGCACCGTCGCAGACCGCCTCGTTCCAGCTCTCCAACTGGTGCAGCCCGCCGGGCAACAGCACCGGCAGCGAGCTGCCGATGACCAGGTGGTCGAGGTCGCCGGTGGCGAGGTCGTCGAACCAGGCCCACTCGGACGGGTCGAGCATGGCGCGGCGCCCCGGCGTCAGCACGCGGGCGCAGCGGGAGTCGAGGACCATCACGCGCACCCGCCCGTAGTCACGGGCGTAGCTCCACCGGTTCCGTTCAGGGTGGACGTCCGCCGCCCAGGCGAAGTCGTCGAGCAGCGGCCCGCCATCCTGCTCGGCCGCCCGCAGCTTCGCCAGCAGCGGGTCGGACGCCAACTCGTCCGGCGGCAGGTTGCCGAGGTGCTGGTACACCCAGTAGGAGCCGAGCCCGGCGACCACCCGGCGCCGCCACCACCGCTGCGCCCGCATCGTCTCCTGCCAGGCCGCCGAGGTGTTCCAGTCGTCCCGCAGGTCGTGGTCGTCGAAGATCATCGCGGTCGGCACGGTGGACAGCAGCCACCGCAGACGCCGGCTCGGTCCACGCGAGACGGTAGAGCTCGGCGTACTCGGTGAAGTCGGCGATCTCGGTGCCGGGCTCCTCGCTGGTGTCGCGGCGCGCGCTGATGAAGTCGACCATCTCCGGCGGCGGCTTGTCGGCGTAGACCTGGTCGCCCAGCAGGAGTAGCAGCGACGGCCACTCGCCGGCGTCGACATCGGTCATGCGGTGGGCGTAGGACCGCAGGATGTCCACGCCGTGCGAGATCAGGTGCGCGGCGTCGTGCGGCACGCTGGTGCGGCAGGATCCGAACACCAGCCGCAGCGGACGGGCCGGATCGATCGTCCTGATCCGGCTGGGCGGTAACTCGCTGTCCGCTGCCGGCCACGCCTGTGCGTCGTCGAGCCGCACCGTGTACGGGTAGCTGGCGCCGGGTTCGAGACCGTCGAGTACGACCAGCGCGTAGTGGTGGCCGTGCACCATGAACGTCCTGCTGGAGACGGTGTGCTCGCCGGCCCGCACCTCGACCGTGCACGCCGTGTCGGTCTCCACCCACACCGTGGCGGAGGTCTCGTCCACGTAGCGCAGCATCGGGCCCAGCACCAGACTCCGGCAACGCGACCTCCTCGCCTCCCGCCGCGCACTGCATGCCCAGGCGGGGCGGGACCCCAAACGCTAGTACAGCGCCGGCCGGTCAACTACGGTCGCGGGACTCATGATTCGAACCGACCTCGATCCGGGTAGGTGCTGCCGAGACCTTGATACGAAGGGATCGCATGCGACGCATCGTTGCCATCTGCAACAGCTCCGCCGGCAGCGCGGACGACGAGGCGCTCGCGAGGGCGCTGGCATCGCTCCGTGAGGGCGCCGACGTCGCCGTGGCCACCGTCGACGGGCCAGACGACATCCACGCTGTGCTGGAGCGCCATCCTGACCGTGACCTGGTCGCGGTCGGCGGCGACGGCACGCTGCACTGCCTCGTCGACGCCGCGGTCCGTCGTGACGAGCTGGCGAGCCGCACGGTCGGGCTCATTCCGCTCGGAACGGGCAACGACTTCGCCCGCACGCTCGGCCTGCCGACCGACCCCGACGCCGCCGCCCGGATCGTCCTCGGCGGGCACGAACGCTGGATGGATCTCCTCGTCGATGACGCGGGCGGCATCGTCGTCAACGCAGTCCACCTGGGCATCGGTGCGGACGCCTCGCAGACCGCCACGCCGCTCAAACCGTTCCTCCGCAAGCTCGCCTACACGGTGGGGAGCCTCGTCGCGGGCGTGCGTAGCCGCGGCTGGCGGGAGCGGATCGAGGTAGACGGGCAGGTCGTTGCGAACGGCCGTCGCCGTGTACTCATGATCGCGCTCGGGAACGGCACCAGCATCGGCGGCGGGACGCCACTCACCCCCGACGCCCGGCCCGACGACGGCAAGGCGGACATCGTCGTCTCCTACGCGACGGGCCCGCTCCAGCGACTGCGCTACGGCATGCTGCTGCGCCGCGGACGCCACGGGGACCACGATCAGGTCATGACGCTGCGCGGCAGTCGCATCGAGGTCAGCGGCGAGGCGATCCCGGTCAACGCCGACGGCGAGCTCGCCGAACCGATCACCGGCCGCACCTGGCAGGTACGGCCGCGCGCCTGGCGGATCGTGGTACCCGAGGTAGACGGGCCCTAAGCGGTCGGTGCGCGGAGCCACGGTTGCGCGCACCGACCGGCGGGTCTCACTTGGTCGGCTGCGGAGCCTCCACGTTGCACTTGATCTTGGGGTTGAACCCGACGTAGTTCAGCGGGCCTGCAACCACCGTGACCAGGATGTTGCTCACCTCTGCGCAGTTGGACTTGGAGTCCGCGAGATAGTCACGCTGAATGACGGCCGCGAACCCGATGAGTAACCAGACAACGACCAACACGCCGCCGATACCCGACCGCATTACTACCTCCAGGAAGAATAATCCGGCGCCCAGACGACGGATAATGAACCAGCCGGGACAGCGAGGCTGGCGGAGTGACGTTAACCAAAGCGCGCGCCCGCGAAACATCGCGGAGCGCCGTGCCCACTGCGGGTCGGTTCGGTGACCAAACCGATATCAACGGCGCGCATATTTTTCGCCGGCATCGGACATACATCGTTTACGTCAGTCCGGTCACCCACGTCGGTACTCGCCGGCACAGGTCCGGCCCGTCCGAGACAGGAGTCTCAATGCTCGCCATTGTCGCCGCGGTCATCTTCGGCCTCGCGCTTCTGCTCGATCTCGCCAACATCAACGCCGGCGATGCGTTGAACTACCCCACACTGCTGATGGCGGGCCTTCTCTTCGCCGCGCTTCACCTGGCCGGAGTCGGCGCCGGGTGGCGCACTCGCCGCTGAGTCGGTCGCCAGAGCGACACGCACCCGATCCTCGATCGGGTGCGTGTCGCTCTACGCGCCGCCCGACAAACGCCCGCGAATCCGTTTTCCACTTCCGGGAGGTTGCCGCCATGACCCTGCTTTACCGCAAAGTGCTTCGACTCGGCCCGCTGCGACTGAACATGACGCAGAACGGAATGTCGTCCTGGAGTCTGAAGATCGGCCGCTGGTCCTGGAACTCACGCGCCCGCGCCCATCGCTTCGACCTGCCCGGCCCGTTTTCCTGGCGCTCGCGCGGATCCAAGTAATGCGAGGGAAATTGCGATCGCCGCAGCGCTGAATCAGAACAGCCGCAGGGAATCGTCCGCCACGCCCCGAAGGGCGTCGTAGTCGAGGGTGACGCAGCGGATCCCGCGGTCGACGGCAAGTGTCTGAGCCTGCGGCTTGATCACCTGCGCCGCGTACACACCGGCGACCGGCGCGAGCAGCGGATCGCGGTTGAGCAGTTCCAGGTACCGCGTGAGCTGCTCGACGCCGTCGATCTCGCCGCGCCGCTTGATCTCGACGGCCACGGTGCAGCCGGACGCGTCCCGGCACAGGATGTCGACGGGGCCGATCGCCGTCGGGTACTCGCGGCGGATCAAGGTGTACCCCTCCCCCAGGTGCCCGATCTGCGCGGCGAGCAGCTCCTGCAGGTGCGCCTCGACGCCGTCCTTGACCAGGCCGGGATCGACACCCAGTTCGTGGGTGCTGTCGTGCAGCACCTCCTCGATCGTGATCCGCAGCTCCTCGCCGGCCTTGTTCACCACCGTCCAGCGACCCTCGTGCTCCTCCAGCCGGCACGGCGGGCTCATCCAGTTGAGCGGCTTGTACGCGCGGTCGTCGGCATGGACGGACACCGAGCCGTCCGCCTTGATCAGCAGCAGCCGGGTGGCCATCGGGAGGTGGGCGGTGAGCCGTCCGACGTAGTCGACGGAGCAGCGGGCGATGACAAGGCGCACGGGCCGAAGGCTAGTTCATCCCCCTCAGCCTGTCGGACTTCGGACGGACAAAATGCTCTCACCTGGGGATACAACGCACGGCGCTTGGAGCGCGGAGTTACCGTCGACGGTATGACCGCCGCCGCGCCCCGCCGCCTCAACAGCCGGGTGTTCCAGCCCTGGCTCGACCCGGCGGAGGTCCGCGCCGCCGGATACGCGCTCCGGCAGGCCACGCCGGTCGAGACGCACACACACCACGAGCCCGCCGCCGACCGGCCGGATCCGGTGAGCGAGGTCGAGAGGGTCAACACGCAGCGGCTGCGCGAGCTGGCGGCGATCCGGGTGGGTCGCATGGTCAGCTCGCCGTTCGCATTCCTCCGTGGATCTGCCGGGCTGATGGCCGCCGACCTGAGCACCGGCCCGGTCACCGGCGTTGTCGCGCAGATCTGTGGCGACGCGCACGCCGCCAACTTCGGCCTCTACGCCTCACCGGAACGCCGCCTGGTGATGGACGTCAACGACTTCGACGAGACCGTCCGCGGACCGTGGGAGTGGGATCTCAAGCGCCTCGCCGCGAGCATCGTCGTCGCGGGACGCGAGGCGGGCATGCCGGACGACCAGTGCGAGCGCGCGGCCCGCGACTGCGCCAACACGTACCGGGCGGCACTGCGCGAGATGGCCGGGATGCCGGTGCTGGAGGCCTGGTACCTCACCACCGACCACAACACCTTGGATCACTTCAACATCGGCGACCTCACCGCCACGTTCGACCGCGTCCGCAAGAAGGCGAAGAAGAACACGAGCCGCAAGGTCGCGGCGAAGTTCACCCAGCGGATCGAGCGCGACGAGTGGCGGTTCGTGCCCGACCCGCCGATCCTCACGCCGGTGCCGGACGCCGTCGCCGACGAGGTGGTGGCCGGGCTGGAGGCGTACACCGAGCAGCTGCACCCCGAGCTTCAGCACCTCCTGTCGCGGTTCTCGGTGGAGGACGTCGCGGCCCGGATCGTCGGCCTGGGCAGCGTCGGGCTGCGGAACTACGTCGTTCTGCTGCACGGCAACGGCGAGGACGCGCTGGTGATGCAGGTGAAGGAGGCCCGTGACTCGGCCGTCGCGCCGCACCTGCCCGACGGGTACCCCGTCCACACCGGCCACGACGGGCAGCGGATCGTCCACGGCCAGCAGTGGATGCAGACCGTCAGCGACATCCTGCTCGGCTGGACGACGATCGGCGGGCGCGAGTACCTGGTCCGGCAGTTCCGCGACATGAAGGGCACCATCGACCCGGCCGCGCTCAAGCCCGACGAGCTGGACGACTACGCCCGGGTGGTCGGCGCAGTGCTGGCCCGTGCCCACGGCGACTCGGCCGACCCGCGGCTCGTCAGCGGGTACTGCGACGGTCTGACCAGTGCGGACGGTGCGGAGTTCGACGCGGCGTTCGGGCGGTTCGCCGTGCGCTACGCCGACCAGACCGAGCGCGACCACGCGGCCCTGCTCGCGGCTGTCCACACGGGCCGGATCCCGGCCGATCTCGGCGTCTAAGAGCGTCCGCCAATAGGGACAGCGTGAACTGTCGGGGAAATGGCTGCATCGGCCGTCCACTTTGGGCGCCACTTCCGGAACAGTCCGGTTCAGGTGGGCGCGCGGGAGGCGGTCCGGCGGTGGTACGGCGGGGGTTGGCTGACGAGCGTGCCGGCCAGCCTCCTGCTTCTCGCCAGCCAGCCGGTCGTAACGAACACAGGGTTCAAGGTTACGAGCGAGACGGGCATCCCCAATCCCGCCGCGTTACCCCGGCAACCTTCTGAGACGCGGCACTAGCTAGCGTGCCGCCGCGCATTCGGCGCCCGTCCGTGTCACAGTCGTGGGATGAGCATGTACCCGCAGAGCGACCGGCTCCCGGGTGATCCGGGGCCGGATGTCATCCCGCCGATGCCGCCGCCGGCCCCCATGCCACCGCCGGAGCCGACGCCACCGCCAGAACCGGTTCCGCCCAGCCCGGTTCCGCCCGCGCCAGTACCGCCCAGCCCGGTCCGCCCGCGCCGGTACCACCAAGCCCACCGCCCGCGCCGGAACCGTTGCCGCCTCCCGCTCCGCCCGCGCCGGAACCGCCATCGAAGCCCAGTCCGGTACCGCCGGTCGAGCCCGTGCCGCCACCCCCGCCACCACCGCCTTCGCCGCCGGTCCCCGTTCCGCCGCCGGAGCCGCCGCACCCGCTGCCCGAGCCGGAACCGGCACCGCCACCGTCATGACCGCCCCGGCGGAGCCGGTCACCGTCACCACGCCGCGGCCGCTGCGCCGGGTGCTGCTGAGCCAGGCGTGGTGCGACGTGACGTTCCTGCACTGGGCCGTGGATCCCGACGACGTGGCGCCACTGCTACCTCCCGGCGTGCGCCCGGACGTGCTCGACGGCGTCACGTACGCGGGGCTCGTGCCGTTCCAGATGCGCGACGCGACGTTGTTCCGCTGGCCCGGCATGCCGTACTTCGGCAACTTCCCCGAGACGAACGTCCGCCTCTACTCCGTCGACGACGCCGGCCGTCGTGGCGTGGTGTTCCGCTCGCTGGAGTCGACACGGCTGGCCACGGTGCTCGGCGCGAGGGCGCTCGGCGTGCCGTACACCTGGGCGCGGATGCGGGCGGCGCAGGCCGGCGACGTACGTACCTACACGACCCGACGGCGCTGGCCTTCCCCGCGCGGCGCCCGATCGAGGGTGATGGTGCGGGTGGGCGCGCCGATCGCGGCACCCGGCGACCTGGATCGGTTCCTCACCGCGCGCTGGGGCCTGCACCTGATCCAGCGCGGGCACACCGTGTACTGGCCGAACGAGCACCGCGAATGGCCACTGCACACGGCCGAGCTGCTCGCGTTCGACGACGAACTGGTTGCCGCCGCCGGCCTGCCGCAGATCACCTGCCCGCCGGTGAGCGTGCTCTACTCGCCCGGCGTGCGGGCACGGTTCGGCGTGCCGGTACGCGTCACGGAGCGTCGTAGCTGATCTTCACCGTCGTGAAACCCAGCGACTTGAACAGCCCTTCGAGCATCGCGCGGGTGTTCTGCTCGGCCCGCTCGGTGAGGTCGCTCTGGGCCGCGGCGTCGGCGAGCTTCTTCTCGGCGAGCTGGTAGAGCTGCTGCTCGCGGTTGGTGTTGCCGCCCGCCAGCGACTGCAGCCGATCGAGCACGCCGGTCTGCTGCGCGAAGACGTAGCTGCGGTCGTGGTCGAGGTTGGGCTTCTCCAGCGCCGGGCGCGGCAGCCGCAGCTCCACGGACTTGCGGTCGGCGGAGACCTTCAGTGCGTCGCCGCTGATGCCGCCGAAGTCCACGAAGACGTCGACCGAGCCGGCCGCGACGAACAGCGTGCGCTCGCCCTTGATCGCGGCCGGTATGAACTTCGCGTCCTTCTCGACGTCGACGACGACCTGGTAGTTGCCGGCCGCCGCCTCGTAGCGGCTGAGATCCTGTACGGACTCCAGCAGCGCGGGCTGGCTGCGGTCGACCGTCTCGTCGCCGAAGGGGTTGGCCCAGCTCGGGAACACGTTGAACGCCCGGCCGGCCAGCAGCAGCGCGATGACGCCGACGAGCACCGCCACGAGCACCCAGACGCCGCGCCTGCGGTCGATGCGCACGACCAGCTCGCGCTCCGCCGGAAGCGGTTCGGTGACCTTGGGCTCCTTGGTGCCTGCCATCGCTCACCCCTGTGTCTGGATCTGGACCCCAGGATAGGTCCGCCCTGCGACAGTCGCGCGTTCAACGCCGGCCACCCCTGTTGAGCTGTGGAGTTTCGAGGATGCCGCGGCGCGCGCGACCCTCGAAACTCCACAAGTCAACGGCGGAGTTCTCCCGCGCGGTACTCCAGCAACGTCCGTACGCGGGAACCTCCCCGCGCCTCGTCGGCGAGCAGATCGCGCCACGAGTACACGAGCACACCATCGGCATCGGTGGCCGCTCGCAGCGCCGCACGCCATGTGTCGTCGGTGATCTCGCGGTCGCGCCGGCCGGCGGCGAACTCGGGCTCCAGGTACTCGGCACCGCCCTGCAGGCAGGCGAGCACGGTGCGGTTGGTGGTGCGCCGCGCCTCGGCGAGCCGCCGCGGGATCCACTGTGCAGGGTCACGCCGCTGGATCTGGAAGTAGAACATCAGCTCGTAGTGGTCGGTGACCGCGTCCAGGTCGGCGAAGCGCTGGCCGAGCACCTCCTCGACGGCGTTGCCGAAGTCGTCGCCACCGAGCCCGAACCCGTTGACGAGGATCTCGACGTCCGGCTTCACCGACCTGGCGGCGTCGCGCAGCGTGCGCACCGCCGACGCGATCAGCGCACACTTCCACGCCGTCCACAACGGACGCAGCTCGCCCGTCAGCTCAGCGGCGGAGGCCGAGACCCCGGTGGCCTCCTCGAACAGCCCCAGGCAGCGGGAGCAGAAGCAGTACTCGACGATGTCCGCGCGCCGCGTCTCCGGCATCCACAGCTCCCAGAACCCCGGGAAGCGGATGAACGAGACGAACACGCCGTCGGGGTCGAACCGCGCGACGACCTCGGCGATCCGCTCGGCCTTGCGCGCGAGGTACCGCTCGTCGGACGGGCAGATGCCGACGTACCACGACGTGCGCGTGAACGGGCGCCCGTCGGAGCCGAGGGGAACCAGCGCGGGCTCGTCGGGCGTGAAGAACACCGACGTCGACTCGAACACGCGCCGCCCCCGCTCCCGCAGCAGCTCACGGAACGCGAGGTCGGAGTAGCCGCCGCCCGGCAGGCGCTGGTCCACGGCGCTGCCGGGCAGCGGATCCAGGTCGTTCTGGACCAGCACCCAGTCGGCGCCGTGGCGCACGAGCCGGTCCGCGGCCTCGGTCATCGACAGGCCGTGCACGTTCGCCCAGTCGTACCCGTAGCTCTTGACGCCGACCACTGGCAAGGGAGCCTCCTGCGGCTCTGGCCACCAGGTGCGATCCTGGAGGCATGCTCGAACTCCTGACCGGCACCGGGCTCGCCACGGCCGCCGGCCTCAACGCCTACATCCCGATGCTCACGCTCGGGGTGCTGGCTCGCTACACCGACCTCATCGCGCTGCCGAGTTCGTGGCAGTGGCTGGAGAACGGCTGGGTGCTGGGCATCCTCGGCGTGCTGCTCGCGCTCGAACTGGTCGCCGACAAGGTACCGGTCGTCGACCACATCAACGACGTCGTGCAGACGGTGGTCCGCCCCACCGCGGGTGGCCTCACGTTCGGTGCGGCGTCGTCGTCCGAGACCGTCACCGTGAGCAACCCGGACGTGTTCTTCTCCGACAACAACTGGGTCCCGATCGTCGTCGGCGCAATCATCGCGCTGGTCGTGCACGGCGCCAAGGCAACGGCCCGGCCGGTGGTGAACGGCGCGACGATGGGCATCGGCGCGCCGGTTGTCAGCACCGTCGAGGACGGGTTCAGCCTGGGCATGTCCGTCATCGCGATCGTGCTCCCGGTGCTCGTGCTCGTGTTCCTGATCGGGATGTTCGCGCTGTTCTGGACGGCGTGGCGAAGGCGGTCCGCCCGCAAGACCCTAACTGCCCCGTAGTTGGGCGGCCTCGTCAACGCGTCCCTGCCCGTCGAGCACGTCGGCGAGCGCGGACACGGCAGCCGACCGCGCCTGATCGTCGCCGGAGATGTCCGCGTGGGCGAGCGCGCGCCTGGCCACCGGTTCGGCGGCCTCGGCATCCTCCAGTAGGTCGAGCGTGACCTGAGCGGCGAGCGTCGCCGCGTACGCCGCGTCGCTGGCGGCGCCGACCTCCTGGTGCCGCTGCTCGGCCGACAGTGCCCGGTGCACGGCCTCGATGGCGCGACCGGCGACGGCGAGCACGCGCGCCGACTGGTCGTCGATCTCGGCCCGTTCCCAGCCGGGATCCACGCCGTCGGACGGGGTCAGCACGTCAGCGGCCTGGGCAGCGAGCTCCAGTGCCGCCAGCGCGTCGTCGTACCGGCCGGACTCTGCGAGCACCGCCGCGCGGGCGCGCTGCATCCGGATGGCGCCCTGCTCCTCGTCGGCGGCGGCGAACAGGCGGGCGGCGCGCTCGTAGGCGGTGGCGGACGTGGCCGGATCGACGGGTTCGAGCGCCACCCCGACGAGGTTGGCCGCGTGGGCGGCGCTGGCGGCGATCCCGGCACGCTCGGCGATCTCGCTGGCCACGTTGAGGTGCTCGGCGGCCTCGCGGTGCTCGCCGAGCCGGCGCAGCGAGACGCCGAGCCGGTACCGCACGCGGTACAGCGCGCCGTGGTCGTGCTCGGACAGCTCCGGCAGGGCGGATTCGAGGAACTCGACGGCCTCGTGGTCGCGGTCCAACTCGTGGTAGACCGAGCCGAGCAGCGCACGGGCGTCGGTGACCAGCGACTCGACGCCCGCGTCCTCGGCCCTGACGACCGCGTCGAACGCCGGATCGAGCGCGTCGGCGTACCGCTCGGCCTCCGCGAGCAGTTCGCCCGTGAGGTACCGGGCGTACGCGGCGGTGCGCGGCTCGCCCCACTCGTCGCCCGACCGCACCGCGGCGGCGAGCGGCGCCAGGACGTCGTCGAACCGGTCAGGGAACCAGCCGGCGGCCAGGCGAGCCTGGGCGAGCCGGACCGCGATGTGCGGCAGCCACCACTCGCGACCCACCTCGCGGGCGGCCACCCCGCACTCTGCCCACGCCTGCGCGACCTCGTCCACATCGGAGGGTTCATTGAGGCGGTCGAGCAAGATGATCCGGGACTGGGTCATGTCGGCGACCGCGCCCAGCGCGTCGGCGTACGCCGCATGATCATGGAAGAGCCTTGAGGCCTCGGCACGACCTGCGTCGTCGGCGGCGGTCGCGAGCCGGATGTACGCGCAGCGGTGCCGGTGGTGCAGCCGTTCCATCGCGGTGCCGTGGCGGGCCAGCTCCGTGCCGGCGTCGGAGGACTCCGCGACGGCCTCGTCGTGCTCGCCGGCCAGCGCGGCGGCGACGGCGGCCCGCGACCGGGCGACCGCCAGCTTCCGCGGATCGCCGAGCGTGCTCCACCGGTCGACGACGCCGAGCAGCAGCGTCCGGCTGGTGAACGGGTCCGTGCTGGCGAGATCGCGGCCGAGACCGTCGTCGATGGCCGCTCGGATCCGCGGCGCGCACGCAGGCCCGGCGAGCTCGTCGACGCGCCGCCAGAGCGCACCGGCGGCCGGGTGCCCGATCACTCCCAGTTCCTCGGCCCGCGTGACCAGCGCCTTCAGCGCGAGACCTTCGGCGCCGATCAGCTCGGCCGCCACCCCGACCGGCAGCGCGTCGGCTGCCTTCGCGCGCACCGGCCCCAGCCCAAGCCTCAGTAGGGGCACCAGCGGCGCGGCGTCGAGGATCGCCAGGGCGCGCTCGGTCTGCCAGCCGGTTCCGTTGCGCGCGTCGAACGCTGCCGCGAGCGCGAGCGCCTCACCACGGCACCAGGCCGCCAGCTCCCCGGCAGCCGTGTCGCCGACGACCGCCTCCGCCGGGACCCGCCCCAACGCCAGCCCCGCCGATGCGAGGAACGTCAGCCCTGCGAGCGGGTCGTCGTGGCCCCGGAGCAGGTCGGCGTGCTCGGCCACCACGGCAACGGCGCGCTCCTCGTTGCCCGTGCGGGCCAGGAACTGCACATGGTCGGCCAGGATCGCCTGGAACTCGCGCCGCCCCCGGACTATGCGGTACCCGGTGAGGTGGGCGGCTCGTGCTGCGTCGAGGCGGCCCGTGCGCACGTACGGCAGGAGCGCGGTGCCCAGGGATCCGTGCGGCTCGATCTCGCACGTCCACTCGCCGCCCGCGGCCCGGTCGAGCCAGCTCAGCGCATCGGCGTCGCGGCCGCGCAGGGCCAGGTAGCCGCCGCGTTCCTTCGCCGTGCAGGCCGCGCAGTCGCTCAGCTCGTCACGCGGGGCGGCGACGGAGGCGGCGTAGTACTCCTCGGCGGCGTCCCAGTCGCCGCGGTGTACGGCGTGGTACAGCCGTGCGTCGAGGACCGCGCTCATGCCCAGACCGGCGACGGTGTACTGCAGCTCCATGTCGTCGATCATGTGCTCGATCTCGTCGCGCGGGATCTCCGGCATCGACCAGAGCCCGGCGACGATCCACTTGTACGACCAGAGCAGCCGGTGCACGTCGCCGTCGTCGAACAGGTTCGGCTCGGTGTCGTAGAGCCGCCGTGCACGGACGAACGGCACGAACGCCTTCCGCAGCTCGGCGCCGCGGCTGTACGCCCAGATCAGCGAGTGGTACGCGAGCGGCAGCAGCAGTCGCTGGTCGGACGCTTCGATCTCGGCCACGACCGCCTCGGTGGCCGCCGTGCGGTCGGGACCGTGCGGCAGCGCCCGAGCCGACTGCAGCGCCGCCATGAGCTGGTGCGGATCAGGCGGCACGACACACCCGCGCGTCGCTGTACAACTTCACCGTGCTCTCCCCGTCAGGCTTCGGACGCCCAGCGTAGAACGTCCCGCCCACTCACAGGGAGAGCGATTTCACACGAGGGCGGTGGCCTTCCGGATGACGGAAACAATCTCGTCCATGATCTCCGTCAGCGAGTAGTCCTTCGGGGTGAAGACGCGCGCCACGCCCTTCGCCCGCAGCGCCGCGGCGTCGCTCTCGGGGATGATGCCGCCGACGACCACCGGCACGTCGGTGAGCCCGGCCGCGCGCAGCCCTTCGAGCACGGTGGGCACGGCCTCCAGATGCGACCCGGACAGGATGGACAGGCCGACGACGTGCACGTCCTCCTCGACGGCGGCGGCCACGATCTGCGCCGGGGTGAGGCGGATTCCCTGGTAGACGACCTCGAAGCCCACGTCACGAGCGCGGACCGCGATCTGCTCGGCACCGTTGGAGTGCCCGTCCAGACCCGGCTTGCCGACGAGCATCCGCAGCCGCCCGCCCAACTCCTCGCCGGTCTCGCGGACCCGCTGGCGGACCGCCGCGAGCGTCTGCGCGCCCTCGGCCATGACCTGCGCGGCGGAGATACCCGTGGGGGCGCGGTACTCGCCGAACATCTCGCGCAGCGCACCGGACCACTCGCCGGTGGTGACGCCTGCCCGCACGCAGGCCAGCGTCGCCGGCATGAGGTTGGTGTCGGTCTTCGCCGCGTCGCGTAGCGCAGAGAGGGCCTCGTCCACCGCGGCGTTGTCCCGGCTCGCACGCCACGCGGCGACCTTGTCCTTCGCCGCGGCCTCGACCGCGGGGTCGACCGTCATGATCGACTTGTCCACGTCGGCCGTGAGCGGGTTCGGCTCGGTGGACGTGAACTGGTTCACGCCGACGACCACCTCGTCGCCGCTCTCGATGCGCGCCCGCCGCTCGGCCAGTGACCGCACGAGCTGGCCCTTCATGTACCCACTCTCGACGGCGGCGACGGCGCCACCGGCGGCCTGCACGCGGTCGATCTCGGCGCGTGCACCATCCACGATGGACTTCACCTTCGCCTCGATCACGTGCGAACCCGCGAAGATGTCCTCGTACTCCAGCAGGTCGGTCTCGTACGCGAGCACCTGCTGGAGCCGCAGCGACCACTGCTGGTCCCAGGGGCGCGGCAGGCCGAGCGCCTCGTTCCACGCGGGCAGTTGCACCGCGCGGGCGCGGGCGTCGCGGGAGAGCGTCACGCCGAGCATCTCCAGGACGATGCGCTGCACGTTGTTCTCCGGCTGCGCCTCCGTGAGGCCGAGCGAGTTGACCTGCACGCCGTAGCGGAACCGCCGCTGCTTGGCCTCCGTGACCCCGTACCGCTCGCGGGTGATCTCGTCCCACAGCGCGCCGAACGCGCGCATCTTGCACATCTCTTCGACGAACCGCACCCCGGCGTTGACGAAGAACGAGATGCGCTGTACGACGTCGCCGAACCGCTCGGTCGGCACCTGGCCCGAGTCGCGTACCGCATCGAGCACCGCGATCGCCGTGCACAGCGCGTACGCCACCTCCTGCACAGGCGTGGCACCGGCCTCCTGCAGGTGGTAGCTGCAGATGTTGATCGGGTTCCACTTGGGGATGTTGGTGACCGTGTACGCCACCATGTCGGTGATCAGCCGCAGCGACGGCCCCGGAGGGAACACGTACGTGCCCCGGGACAGGTACTCCTTGATGATGTCGTTCTGTGTGGTACCGGCGAGCTTGCTGATGTCGGCGCCCTGCTCCTCTGCCGCGACCTGGTAGAGCGCGAGCAGCCACATCGCCGTGGCGTTGATCGTCATCGACGTGTTCATCCGCTCGAGCGGGATGCCGTCGAACAGGGCGCGTGCGTCGCCGATGTGTGTGATCGGGACGCCGACCTTGCCGACCTCGCCGCGCGCCAGCTCCGAGTCGGGGTCGTAGCCGGTCTGGGTGGGCAGGTCGAAGGCGACCGAGAGGCCGGTCTGGCCCTTCTCCAGGTTGCGCCGGTACAACGCGTTCGACTCCGCGGGCGAGGAGTGACCCGCGTAGGTGCGCATCACCCAGGGCTTGTCGCGCTCGTCAGGCGTCGAGGGGTACGGCACGATCCACCTCCGGCTAGGATGCACCGAGTTTACTGAGCGGTAACTCAGGTGGGACCGTGACGATGGTCACCGAGTGTGGTGTGCCCGCCGTGAAACGGACTTGCTGCGCAAATCGGGGCGCCGGTGCCCGCCGAAGGCACGGCTTCCCGAAAAGTCCGGCTCCGCGGTTCACGCGACAGGCGTGAGCAGCCGGTCGAGGCCGGTGGCGTGCAGCAGCCGGGCGATGCGGGGCGGTGTGCCGCGCAGCACGAGCTGCCGGCCGGCACGTAACGCGCGGCGTTGGGTGGCGACGAGCATCGCGAGGCCGGTGGCGTCGACCATCTCCACGTCGCTCAGGTCGAGGACGATCGCCCCGGCGCCGCCATCGACCGCGCTGTGGAGCTGATCTCGGAGCTGGCCCACCGTCGAAGCGTCGAGGCGGCCCACGATTGGCATGATCGTGCCGATCTGGATCCGCTCGTCCCCATACCCGCCTGTGCGCATGGCCACCCCCCGGCGTCCAGCTCGCTTTTCTAGTTAGACACTCTGAGCAACGAAAAGGTTGCTGTCTAGTAGCAACTTTCTGGATCCGCGCCGCGATCTGCAGCTGTATGTGCGGTTTCGTCAGGGCTCGGAACACAAGAATCAACCGTCCGGTGGACCTCCGCACCCGCCGCACGTTGCTCGCCCCCGCCGCTCGTCCACGCGACCGTCGAGACATGACCGAAACCGCGATCCGCGTACGAGGGCTGCGCAAGGCGTACCGCGGCCAGGTGGCCGTCGACGGCGTCGACCTGGACGTCTACACCGGCGAGGTGTTCGCCCTGCTCGGACCCAATGGCGCGGGCAAGACCACGACCGTCGAGATCCTGGAGGGCCACCGCGACCGCGACGCCGGCGAGATCAGCGTGCTCGGCGTCGACCCGCGCCGCGGCGGCGCTGCCTGGAAGGCGCGGCTCGGGCTGGTGCTCCAGTCAGCGAGCGACTTCGAGGAGCTGACAGTCGGAGAGGTGGTCTCGCACTTCGCCGCCTACTACCCCAACCCCTTCGCTCCGGACGAGGTGATCGACCGGGTCGGGCTCAAGGCGAAGCGTGCGGCGCGTACCAAGACGCTCTCGGGTGGCCAGCGGCGCCGCCTCGACGTGGCGCTCGGCATCATCGGCCGTCCCGAGCTGCTGTTCCTCGACGAGCCCACGACCGGCTTCGACCCCGAGGCGCGGCGCGACTTCTGGCGGCTTGTCGACGACCTCGCCGGAGGCGGCACCACGATCCTTCTGACCACGCACTACCTCGACGAGGCGGAGGCGCTGGCCGACCGCGTCGGCGTGCTCGCCGGCGGGCGGCTCGTGGAGGTGGCCACGCCGGCCACGCTCGGCGGGCGTGCGACGACGGCCGCGACCGTGAGCTGGAGCGGTCCGCACGGCCGAGAGTCCCGACTCACCGACCACCCCACGGCGGTGGTCACCGAGCTGTCCACCGTGTTCGGCGGCGAGATCCCGGAGCTGGCCGTCACGCGGCCGTCGCTCGAAGACACGTACCTGCGAATGATCGGCGAGGTGGCCCGATGACTGTTTCGACGGCTCCGGACGCGCTGCGGCTGGGACTGCTGCGTGGGCGGTTGGAGATGATCCAGTTCCTCCGCATCCGCGAGGCCGTCGTGTTCACGCTCGTCTTTCCGGTGATCCTGCTGACGCTCTTCGGTGCGGTGTTCAACCGCGACATCGCGCCGGGCGTCACGTTCACGCAGTACTTCGTCGCCGGGATGATCGCCTCCGGGCTGCTCGCCGCGTGCTTCAGCAACCTCGCGATCCAGATCCCGATCGAGCGCGACGCCGGCACGCTCAAGCGCCTCGCCGGCACGCCGATGCCGCCGTCGTCGTACTTCATCGGCAAGGTGCTGCAGGTGCTGGTCGCGTCGCTGCTGGCCGACGTGCTGCTGCTCGCGGTCGGTGCAGTGCTGTTCGGGGTCGAGCTGCCGTCGACGGCGGACCGCTGGCTGGTGTTCGGCTGGGTGTCGCTGCTCGGCGTCAGCTCCTGCACGCTGCTGGGGATCGCGTTCTCCAGCCTGATCCGCACCGGGAAGTCCGCACCGGCGCTGGTGACGCCCGTCGCGCTAGTGCTCCAATTCATCTCCGGCGTGTTCTTCGTCTACACGGAGCTCCCGCCGTGGCTCCAACAGATCGCCGCGCTGTTCCCGCTGAAGTGGATGTGCCAGGGCATGCGGTACGTCTTCCTGCCCGACTCGTTCGCCACCGTCGAGGTCGCCGGGTCGTGGGAGCTGGGCAAGGTCGCGGCCGTGCTCGCCGCCTGGACGGTCGTCGGGATGGCGCTCTGCGTGACCACGTTCCGGTGGAAGACTGCTAAGGATGGCTGACTCGGTATGCACCCCAGCGCAGGCCGGGCGCGAGCAGCACTTCTGGGAGCGCGCCTCGTCGATCTGGCATGGCGTGTTCGTGGTGGGCATGCTGGGCGGCGCCCTGGCCACCTACACGACGCTGGGGCTGAGCCGGCCGCGTGGCATCGCGATCCTCGGCATCATCCTCGGCCTCGCCGCCTGGTACGTGGTCACCGGCGCCCGCGCGCTCGGCCACGACCGGCCACTGCTCGGCTACCTCTACATCGTCGGGCTCGTGCCCGCGTTCGGTGTGATCGTCGCGCTGGATCCCAGCATGGGGTACCTGCTCTTCGTCACGATCCCGCAGATCTTCGTGTTCCTGGACCGGATCGCCGTCGCGTACGCCACGATCACCGGGCTCTACCTGCTGTACGGCGGCGTCCTGTTCGCCACCGTGCCGGAAATCCGCGAGCGACCATGGCTACTGATCCTGCCCCTCGGCGTCTCGCTCGCGTTCTCGCTGATGTTCGGCGGCTGGATCCACGGGATCATCGAGCAGAGCGCCAAGCGCGCCGAACTGATCGCCGAGCTCGAACGCACCCGCGCCGAGCTGGCCGCCGAGCGGCACGAGGCCGGGATGCTGACCGAACGCGCCCGGCTCGCCGCCGAGATCCACGACACGCTCGCGCAAGGCTTCACCAGCATCCTCATGCTTACCCAGGCCGCCGAGGCGAACCCCGACACGACTCGCGAGTCGCTGGTGTTGATCGAACGCACGGCCCGCGAGAACCTCGCCGAGGCGCGCTCGCTCCTTGCCGCGCTCGCACCGGTCGCGCTCGACGGCAGCACGCTGCCCGAGGCGCTGCGCCGGCTGGCCGACCAGTACCGGGAGGACACGCACGCCGCCGTTCAGCTCACCGTCAACGGCACGCCGGCCCCTGATCCGGATACCGACGTGGTGCTGCTCCGCGCGGCCCAGGAGACGCTCGCCAACGTCCGCAAGCACGCACGAGCGCGCAGCGTCGACGTGCGGCTCGACTACCGTCCCGACGGTGTCACGCTCGCCGTCGCCGACGACGGCCGTGGCTTCGAGCCCACCCAGAACGGATCCGGGTACGGGCTCCAGGGCATGCGCCGCCGGGCCGAGCAGAGCGGAGGAACGATGACCGTGACCAGCAAGCCGGGCGCCGGCACGACGGTGGAGGTGGCGCTTCCGTGACAGCCGTACGAGTGCTGGTCGTCGATGATCACCCGGTCGTGCGCACGGGGCTGCGCGGCATGCTCGCGGCCGATCCGGCGATCGAGGTGATCGGCGAGGCGGGATCCGGCGAGGAGGCGCTGGCGCTGGTCGAGCGCGACCGTCCCGACGTGATCCTCATGGACCTGCGCATGCCCGGCATGGACGGCGTCGCCGCGACGACCCGGATCGCCGCCGGCTACCCGTCCGTGCGCGTGCTGGTCGTCACCACCTACGACACGGACACCGACATCCTGCGCGCCGTCGAGGCCGGAGCCACCGGATACCTGCTCAAGGACACCCCGCGGGATCAGCTGACAGCGGCTGTGCACGCGGCATCGCGCGGCGAGACCGTGCTGGCGCCGCCGGTCGCGGCGAAGCTGGTCACGCGCATGCGGGCGCCCGCCGCCGAGAACCTGACGCCGCGCGAGATCGAGGTGCTCGGCGCCGTCTCGGAAGGGCTGACCAACGCCGAGATCGGTCGGCGGCTGTTCATCGGCGAGGCAACCGTGAAGACGCACCTGCTGCGGGTGTTCACCAAGCTGAACGTCGACGACCGCACAGCGGCCGTCACGGTGGCGATGCAGCGCGGCATCCTGCGTGCGCCGTAGCGCCCGGCCGCTCCGCCCTCGTGGACGCCCGAGGGGGACGAAACGGACTGTTCCGGTAGTGGTCCCCAAACCCGGCGCTCGATACCGCCAATTCCCCGACAGTTGCGGCGGGACCAATGTGGACCGGGCGGCGGCCGACCCGGCCCCCTGCCAGATGGCCGCCCTGCCCGGCACCCCCACTGTGCCAGCGGCTGCCGCGCGGGCCGTCACCCTTGAGGCTGAACTATGCCCTCAGGGATGTCCCCGATGGCCCCCGCGCTTTGGGCGAGGTTTTCGCGGCTATAGCCGCGAAAACCTCGCCCAAAGGCGACTCAGTACTCGTAGAAGCCGCGGCCGCTCTTCCGGCCGAGGTCGCCGGCAGTGACCATGCGGTTGAGGATCTCCGGCGGCGCGAACTTCTCGTCCTGCGTCTCGGTGTAGATGTTGCGGGCGGCGTTGCGCATGATGTCGACGCCCGTGAGATCGGTGGTGGCGAGCGGACCCATCGCGTGGCCGAAGCCGAGCTTGCACGCGATGTCGATGTCCTCGGCGCTCGCCACGCCCGACTCGTAGAGCTTCACGGCCTCGACCACCAGCGCCGAGATGAGCCGCGTGGTGACGAACCCGGCCACGTCACGGTTGACGACGATGCACGTCTTGCCGATCTCCTCCGCGAACGCGCGGGCGGTGGCGAGCGTCTCGTCCGAGGTCTTGTAGCCGCGGACCAGCTCGCACAGCCTCATCATCGGGACGGGCGAGAAGAAGTGGGTGCCGACGACGGCCTCGGGGCGCTTGGTCACCGCCGCGATCTGCGTGATCGGGATCGCGCTCGTGTTGGAGGCGAGCACCGCGCTGTCCTTGCAGATGCGGTCCAACTCGGTGAAGACCTCGGTCTTGACCTCGATCGACTCGAAGACCGCCTCGACCACGACGTCCGCGTCGGCGGCGGCCTCCAGCTCGGTGGTGGTGGTGATCCGGCCCAACGCGGCCTCGGCGTCACCGGCGGCGAGCGTGCCCTTGCTGACGAACCTCTCGTACGAGGTGCGGATGCCGCCCAGGCCACGCTCCAGCGCCGCGTCCGTGACGTCGCGGAGAACGACGTCCCAGCCGGCCTGCGCGGACACCTGCGCGATGCCTGATCCCATCAAACCGGCACCGATGACCGCCAGCCGTCCAGCCACTGTCGTCTCCCTTTACTACGTCCGCTCCTGACGTGCAGACCTTATCGAGCGTTCAGTTGCTGGCCCGGGCTGGCCTGCCCGGTGTAACACTAAGAGCATGCCTGCCGAGTCGTACATCGTGGGTCCGCTGGTCGTGCTTGTCGTGGTGGGTCTGCTCGCCGTAGCCCTGCGATGGACCTACGGCTCGTCGAAACCGGGCCAGTACCGCCCCGCCGCGCCCGCCGACTTCGGCTTGCTCCGCGAGGTGGCCGTGGTCGAGTCGCTCGACGGCGCCAACGCGCTGCGGGCGCTGCTGTCGGACGCGAACATCCGCTCCACCAGCGCCAGCGCGCCCAACGGGGTACGGGTGCTGGTGTTCGCCGCCGACCTCGACCGCGCGCGCCAGCTCACCGGCCTGAGCTAGAAGTCGAGCGCCATCGTGTCGTCCGGCACGGTGACCCGCTCGATCTCCGCACCGAGGCCGCGCATCTGCGCGACGAAGTCGGGGTAGCCGCGGTCGATGTGGAACACGTCGGCCACCTCGGTGACGCCCTCGGCACGAAGCCCCGCCATCACCAGCCCGACACCCGCCCGGATGTCGGTGGCCCGCACCGGCGCGCCCGAGAGCCACTCCTTGCCGCGCACGACCGCGTGGTGACCGTCGGTGCGAACGTCCGCGCCCAGCCGCACCATCTCGTTCGTGAACATGAACCGGGCGTCGAAGACGTTCTCGGTGATCATCGACGGCCCGTCCGCCACGGCCGCCAGCGCGATCGCCATCGGCAGCATGTCGGTGGCGAACCCCGGGTACGGGAGCGTGACCACGTCGACCGCACGCGGACGCTCGTCCATGCGGACGCGGAAGCCCTCGCCCGGCGCGAACAGCTCGATGTCGGCACCGGCGGTGGCGAGCTTGTCGAGCGCGATCTCCAGGTGCGACGGCTCGGAGTTGCGCACGGTGACGTCGCCACGCGTGATGGCGGCGGCGAACGCCCACGTGCCGGTGACGATGCGGTCCGGGACCGTGCGGTGCGTCACCGGGCTCAGCACGTCGACGCCCTCGACCTCCAGCGTGGACGTGCCCGCCCCGTAGATACGGGCGCCCATCTCGGTGAGCATCGCGCAGATGTCGACGATCTCCGGCTCGCGTGCAGCGTTGTCGATGACCGTGGTGCCCTTGGCGAGCACCGCCGCCATCAGCAGGTTCTCGGTGGCGCCGACGCTCGGGAAGTCGAGCCAGATGGTGGCGCCGTGCAACCGCTCGGCGCGGGCGATGACGAACCCGTGCTCGCTCGTGACGTCCGCGCCCATCCGCTTGAGCCCGGCGATGTGGTAGTCGAGGCCGCGCGACCCGATCGCGTCGCCACCCGGGTGAGCGACCCGCACCTCACCCCGGCGGGCCAGCAGCGGACCCAGCACGTTGATCGACGCGCGCATCCGGCGGACCAGGTCGTAGTCGGCCTCGGTGCCCGGCTCGGCGGGGGTGTCGATGGTGATCGTGTCGTCCTCGACCGTCACCGTGCAGCCCAGTCGGCGCAGCACCTCGCTCATGATCGTCACGTCGAGGATGCGCGGTGCGTTGGTGAGCACCGTCCGGCCCTCGGCCAGCAGCGCCGCCGCCATCAGCTTCAGCACGCTGTTCTTCGCTCCGCCGACAGTGACTTCGCCGACCAGCCTTGTCCCACCAATAACTCGGAATAGCTCCACCGCGCGATTGTAGGGGAGCGAGGCACCCAGCCCGGGATCGGCCGCGCGGCCCTACCGAGGCGGTCCAGCGGATCACGTGGTGTGACCACCGTAGGCTTCACGCATGGCCGTCCACCTCACCCGCATCTACACCAAGACCGGCGACGACGGGACCACCGCGCTCGGCGATATGAGCCGCGTCCCGAAGACCGACCCTCGTATCGCCGCCTACGCGGACGTCGACGAGACGAATGCCGCGATCGGCGTCGCACTGGCGCTCGGTGAGCTGCCGGACGAGCTGGTGCCCGTGCTGACGCAGATCCAGAACGACCTGTTCGACGTCGGCGCCGACCTCTGCTCTCCCGTCGCGCCCGAGCCGAAGTGGCCGCCGCTGCGCGTCACGGATGCGCAGGTCGAGCGGCTGGAGGGCTGGTGCGACGAGTACAACGCGCGGCTGGAGAAGCTGAACAGCTTCATCCTTCCCGGCGGCACGCGCGGGGCCGCCCTGCTGCACGCCGCCCGCACGGTGGCTCGGCGCGCGGAGCGGATGACGTGGGCGCTGATCGAGGCGGACCCGGAGCACACGAACACCGTGCCCGTGCGGTACCTCAACCGGCTGTCCGACCTGCTGTTCATCCTCGCTCGGGTGGCCAACCCGGGTGGCGACGTCCTCTGGCGCCCCGGCGGCGGCACGCCGGAGTAATTTGTGGACAAACCGGACTGTCGGGGCATCTGGTCCTCTAACCGGACACCCGATACAGCCATTTCCCCGACAGTTGACTGGTTCAAGCGGGCGGTGCCGCGGACGAGCGCGGGCGACGACCACGCCGACCCGGCCGCCGCAAGGACAGCTCCAGCCGGCCGTAACTAGAAATGCTTTAAGGGCTTTTGATCTGACCTGGAGCCCGCTGAGGTGCCGCGATCAGCGCCGTCGCACAAGGCGCCGCGTGCTCGGCACGCAAGCCGCGGAGACGGCGCTGAGCGTGGTGCCTCAGCGGGCCGCGCAGGCCTAAGCGGCGAAGGGGGGGTAGCCGCGGCCGCGCGTCGCAGCTTCCATCCAGGACAGGAAGCCCGTCAGGGTGGCGTTGTCCATGGCGAGTTCGATCACGTCTCCGTCGCGCGTGGCGCATTCGAGCACGACGGCGCCGTGCATGAGCGCGTGCTGCTCGGTGTCGGACGGGTCGCGCCGGCCGACGACCTGCAGGTCACGGCGGTTGAAGACGCGGCGGGGGCGGGGCGAGAGGCTGAACAGGCGGTACCAGACGAGCCGGTCACCGGAGAAGCGGCCCATGCCGATGGCCCAGCCCCGTCCGCGTTGCATGCTGTTGAGGCGGACGCTGAGTTGGACGGTGCCACCGCGGGCGATGATGAGCCGGCGGGCGAACAGTGTCACGAGGAAGATCAGGGCGACGCCCAGTACGAGGCCGAATCCTTCGAGGAAGTCCATCGGCGTCTCCGGCTCGTCCGCGACGTCAGTGGGTGCTTGCGGTTTCGGCCGGTTCGGCGGTCTCGGCGAGGATTGAGACGCCCTCGCTGGTGACCGAGAGGAACCCACCGTTCACGGTGTAGACCAGCTCCTCGGAGCCGGTTTTGATCCGCACCGTGCCGGGGTCGGCGAGCTGTCCGAGAAGCGGCGCGTGACCCGGGAGCACACCCAACTCGCCCTCGGTGGTGCGGGCGAACACCGCGTCGGCCTCACCGGACCAGAGCTTGCTCTCGACAGCGACGAGCTCGACCTGCAGCTGTGCCACTGGAACTCCTTAGCGTGGTGGGATCGCGATTAGTTTAGCGGCCGGTACAAGTGCCGCCGCAGCGGGCGGACGTTGCGCCGCAGCGGCTGGAACCTTCGCACACTCCGGGGCTTGAGCGACCCAGCGCCGCATGTCTCCTCGGCGTTTTCCCGCCAAACCCCGAAGTCACCGCAACCCCAACGGCCGGCGCGCCAAGAAGCGGCGGCGCCGGCCCCTGGGACTACTTGGCCAGCTCGGCCGCGTTCTTCTCGACGTCCTCGAGGCCACCGCACATGAAGAAGGCCTGCTCGGGAACGTGGTCGAAGTCGCCGTCGGCCAGCGCCTTGAACGCCTCGATGGTGTCCTTCATCGGCACGGTCGAGCCCGGGATGTTGGTGAACTGCTCCGCCGCGTAGGTGTTCTGCGACAGGAACCGCTCGATGCGGCGGGCCCGGCCGACGAGGACCTTGTCCTCTTCGGACAGCTCGTCGATACCGAGGATGGCGATGATGTCCTGGAGCTCCTTGTACCGCTGGAGGATCTCCTTGGTGCGGGCCGCGACCCGGTAGTGCTCCTCGCCGACGTACCGGGCGTCCAGGATCCGCGACGTGGAGTCCAGCGGGTCCACGGCCGGGTAGATGCCCTTGTCGGAGATGGCACGCGAGAGCACCGTCGTCGCGTCGAGGTGCGCGAACGTGGTGTGCGGCGCCGGGTCGGTGATGTCGTCGGCGGGCACGTAGATCGCCTGCATCGAGGTGATCGAGTGGCCACGGGTCGACGTGATCCGCTCCTGGAGCTGACCCATCTCGTCGGCCAGGGTCGGCTGGTAGCCCACCGCGGACGGCATACGGCCGAGCAGGGTGGAGACCTCGGAACCGGCCTGGGTGAAACGGAAGATGTTGTCGATGAAGAGGAGCACGTCCTGCTTCTGGACGTCGCGGAAGTACTCCGCCATCGTCAGCGCGGCCAGCGCGACCCGCAGACGGGTGCCGGGCGGCTCGTCCATCTGGCCGAAGACCAGCGCGGTCTTGTCGATGACCTCGGACTCGGTCATCTCCAGGATGAGGTCGTTGCCCTCACGGGTGCGCTCGCCCACACCGGCGAAGCAGGAGACACCACCGTGGTTACGCGCGACACGGGTGATCATCTCCTGGATGAGCACGGTCTTGCCGACGCCGGCACCGCCGAACAGGCCGATCTTCCCACCACGCACGTACGGGGTGAGCAGGTCGATGACCTTGAGGCCGGTCTCCATCATCTCGGTCTTGCCTCGAGCTGATCGAAGGGCGGGGGCTGGCGGTGGATCGGCCAGCGCTCGGTGATCTCGAGCTTCTCGCCCTCCTTGAGGTTGAGGCACTCGCCGAGGGTGTTGAACACGTGGCCCTTGGTGACGTCGCCGACCGGGACCGAGATCGCCTCGCCGGTGTCGGCGACCTCCGCGCCGCGGACCAGGCCGTCGGTGGGCTGCATCGAGATCGTGCGGACCATGTTGTCGCCCAGGTGCTGGGCGACCTCCAGGGTCAGCGTCTTCGCGATGCTCTCAAGGTCGATCTTCACGTGCAGGGCGTTGAACAGCTCGGGGATCGAACCCTTCGGGAACTCCACGTCGACAACCGGGCCGGTCACCCGGACGACGCGGCCGACCCCGGCCGGAGCGGTGCTCTCGGTCTTCTCAACACTGGTGGCAGTCATCAGTCGTCACTTCCTGCTGCAGCGAGCGCGTTAGCGCCGCCAACGATCTCGCTGATCTCTTGGGTGATCTCGCCCTGGCGGGCCTGGTTGGCACTGCGGGTGAGCGTCTTGACGAGCTCTTCGGCGTTGTCCGACGCCGACTTCATCGCCTGGCGGCGGGCCGCCGACTCGCTGGCCGCCGACTCCAACAGCGCCGCGTAGATGCGGGTGTTGACGTACTTCGGCAGCAGCGCGGCGAGCAGCGCCTCAGGCTCCGGCTCGAACTCGTACGCGGGCTGCGGGCCCTCGGGCACGGCCTCGGTGACCTCCAGCGGCGCGAACTGCCGGGCAGTCGCGCTCTGGCTGATCATCGAGACGAACCTGGTGTAGACGATGTGGAGCTCGTCCACGCCCTGGATGTCGTCCGGGCCGTGCTCGTGGTCCTCGCTGTCCACCGCCTCTTCAGCGCCGGCCAGGAACGTCTGCACCAGCAGGTCCCCGACGTTGCGCGCATCGGCGAAGGTGGGCTGCTCGGAGAAGCCGGTCCAGCTGGCCTCGATCTCGCGGTTGCGGAAGCGGTAGTACGTGACACCCTTCCGGCCGATGACGTACAGCACCGGGGTCTTGCCGTCGGCACGCAGCCGCGCCATCAGCTCCTCGGCGGTCTTCAGCGCGTTGGCGCTGTAGCCGCCGGCGAGCCCGCGGTCGCTGGTGATGACGAGGACGCCGACCCGCTTGGGCTCGGGCCGCTCCACCACCAGCGGGTGGTCGATGCTGGTCGGTGTTCGACGCCAGCGCCGTCAGCACCCGGGTGATCTCGGCCGCGTACGGCTTGGACGCCTGGACCCGCTGCTGCGCCTTGGCGATCCGCGAAGTGGCGATGAGTTCCATCGCCTTCGTGATCTTCTTCGTCGACTGGACGGTCTTGATCCGTCGACGAAGGACGCGGATTTGGGCTCCCATGGCCTACTTCTTCTCGGGCGGGGCGGGGCGGTGACGGGTCACGGTCTCGTGCCCTTCGGCGCCCTCGGCGAGCGGATCGGCCGGCGGCTCGTTGACCTTGAGGTGGTCGTCCTGGGCGAGGAACTGCTCCTTGAAGTCGGCCAGGGCCTTCTTCAGCGCCTCGACGGTGTCGTCCTCGAGCTTCCCGGTGCTGGCGATCGCGTCCAGGATCTCCTTGCGGTTGTGCCGCAGGTAGGTGAGGAACTCGGACTCGAAGCGACGGATGTCGCCGACCGGCAGGTCGTCCAGCTGGCCCGTGGTGCCGGACCAGATCGAGACGACCTGCTCGTGCACCGGGTACGGGCTGTACTGCGGCTGCTTGAGCAGCTCGACCAGGCGGGCACCGCGCTGCAGCTGGGACTGCGAGGCCTTGTCCAGGTCGGAGCCGAACGCGGCGAACGCCTCCAGCTCGCGGTACTGGGCCAGGTCGAGGCGGAGCCGGCCGGCGACCGACTTCATGGCCTTGACCTGGGCGGCGCCACCGACCCGGGAGACCGAGGTACCGACGTTGATGGCCGGCCGCACACCCGAGTTGAACAGGTCGGTCTCGAGGAAGATCTGACCGTCGGTGATCGAGATGACGTTGGTCGGGATGTACGCCGAGATGTCGTTGCCCTTGGTCTCGATGATCGGCAGGCCGGTCATCGAGCCGGCGCCCATCTCGTCGGAGAGCTTCGCGCAGCGCTCCAGCAGGCGGGAGTGCAGGTAGAAGACGTCACCCGGGTACGCCTCGCGGCCCGGCGGGCGGCGCAGCAGCAGCGACACCGAGCGGTAGGCCTCGGCCTGCTTGCTCAGGTCGTCGAAGACGATGAGGACGTGCTGGCCCTGGTTCATCCAGTGCTGGCCGATGGCCGAGCCGGTGTACGGCGCGAGGTACTTGAAGCCGGCCGCGTCGGACGCGGGCGACGCGACGATGGTGGTGTACTCCATCGCGCCGGCCTCTTCCAGCGCACCCTTGATGCCGGCGATCGTCGTGCCCTTCTGGCCGATCGCGACGTAGATGCACTTGACCTGCTTCTTCGGGTCGCCGCTGTCCCAGTTGGCCTTCTGGTTGATGATCGTGTCGATCGCCACGGCGGTCTTGCCGGTCTGGCGGTCGCCGATGATCAGCTGGCGCTGGCCGCGCCCGATGGGCGTCATCGCGTCGATGGCCTTGATACCGGTCTGCAGCGGCTCGTGCACCGGCTGGCGCTGCACCACGGTCGGCGCCTGCAGCTCGAGGATCCGGCGCTCGGTGGTGGCGATCTCGCCCTTGCCGTCGATCGGCTCGCCCAGCGGGTTCACGACCCGGCCGAGGAAAGCGTCGCCGACCGGCGCCGACAGGATCTGCCCGGTGCGGCGGACCGGCTGGCCCTCCTCGATACCACTGAAGTCACCGAGAACGATGACACCGATCTCTCGCGCCTCCAGGTTGAGCGCGAGGCCGAGCGTGCCGTCCTCGAACTGGAGCAGCTCGTTGGTCATCGTCGAGGGCAGGCCCTCGACCTTGGCGATGCCGTCACCCGTCAGGGAGACGGTACCGACCTCCTCGCGGGAGATCTCCGGGGTGTACGAGGAGACGTAGCGCTCGATCGCGCCCCGGATCTCCTCGGAGGAGATGGTCAGCTCGGCCATCGTCTACGTCCTCGTCCTCTAGTGGTCAGTGTTTCGAAGTGGGGAGTTATTTGGCGAGTGCGTGTGCGGGCCTGGTCGAGGCGCCGCGCCACGCTGCCGTCGTAGAGGTCGTCGCCGACCCGCACGGTGGCGCCGCCGATGATCGTCGGGTCGACGGTCACCTTGAGGGAGATGTCGCGCCCGTAGATGCCGGACAGCCGCGTGCTCAGCCGCTGCTCCTGCTCGTCGGTCATCGGCGCGGCGACCTGTACATACGCTACCTGCCGGTCGCGGCGCTCAGCCGTGAGCTCGATCAGCTTCTGCAAGGAGGCGTCGAAGCCCCGCCCGCCGAGACCGTTCACGGCCAGCTCGACCAGCCGCACGGTGAAATCGGTGGCCTTGCCGCCCAGCAGGTCGCTCACCAGAGCCCGACCTTGCGGTCGGCGGCAGCAGTCGTGTCCGAGAGCACACCGGCGAGCCGGGGATCGCCGTCGACGACGCGGGAGAACCGGAACAGCTCGTCCTCGACGTCGGCCAGCGCACCCCCTTCACCGCTCACGGCCGCTGGGCCTGACTTCTCCGCCGCCGACAGCTCGGCCTGCACGGCCAGCAGTTCGGCGGCGTCGACCAGGTCGGCCGCGGTGGACCAGCGTCCGCCGACGAGCACCTGCAACACCTGCAGCGACTCGGCAGTCACCTTGCCGGTGAGCAGGTTGCCGAGCAGTTCGGTCCGGTCCGCGCTGGGGCGGGCCGGGTCGGCGAGCGCGCGCCGCAGGCCAGGCTCACGTTCGAGCAGCCTGGCCACCGCCCGGAAGTCGGCGCCGAGTGCGACCGGGTCGGCGCTGGCGACGACCGCGTCCAGGCGCTCCTGGGCCGCGATGGCCGACTCGCGGCTGGCGGCCTGCATCAACGCCTACCCGCTGTGGTCGCGCCTTCGGCGTCCATCTCGGAGAGGAACCGCTCGACGGTGCTGGCCCGGCGGGCCTCGTCGGCGAGGGACTCCCCCACGATCCGGCTGGCGAGGTCGACAGACAGGCGGCCGATGTCACCGCGAAGCTCGGCAATCAGCGACTCGCGTTCGGCCAGCAGCTGCTCGGTGCCGCGAGCCACGATCCGAGCGGCCTCGGCGCGCGCCTCCTCGTGCAGGTCGGCGCTGATCCGAGCGGCCTCGGCACGAGCCTCGTCGCGGATCGCGGCGGCCTCGGTGCGGGCCTCGGCGAGCTGGGCCTTGTACTGCTCCAGCGTGGCCTTGGCCTCGGCCTGAGCCTCCTCGGCCCGCTTGATGCCGCCCTCGATGGCGTCGACACGCTCCGCGAACGTCTTCTCCATCTGCGGGAAGACGTACTTCATCAGGACGAAGCAGAGCAGCGCGAAGGCGATGGTGCCGACAACCACCTCCTGCCAGATGGGCAGGATCGGGTTGTGCTCGGCACCCTCTGCCGCGAGGTAGTTCAGCATGGGAATCTCCTGTCCCTCGCCGTGGCCGGTTCCGGTTTAGACGAAGACGAAGCCGAAGGCGATACCGAGCAGCGCCAGCGCCTCGACGAGCGCGAAGCCCAGGAAGAGCATCGGACGGGTGAGGCCGGCGGACTCGGGCTGGCGGGCGGTCGCCTGGATGTAGGCGGCGAAGATGATGCCGACGCCGACGCCCGGGCCGATGGCCGCGAGGCCGTAGCCGATCGCGCTCGCGCTGCCGGATGAACGCCGTGTCAGAGGCGAGAACCGCAAGGCTCATGACTGTGTTCCTCCTGGGAATCACGCGTGACTTTCACGCGGGACGACTGGGATGTGCGGGAAAGCTCTATTAGTGCGCGTCCGCGAGCGCGCCCTGGACGTAGCTCGCGGTGAGGATCGTGAACACGTACGCCTGGAGGATCGCCACGACGACCTCGAACAGCGTCAGGGCGATCGCCATCAGGAACGACACCACCGACACGCTCTGCGTGAGGACGTTGTCGGTGCCGAGCAGGACGAACCCGCCGACGGTGAACACCAGCAGCAGCATGTGGCCGGCGAACATGTTGGCGAAGAGACGCAGTGCCAGCGTGACCGGCCGCAGGATGAAGGTGGAGAAGAACTCGATCGGGACGAGCAGCGGGTACATCGCCACCGGAGCGTCCGGGAACAGGTTCATCTTCAGGTACTTGCCGGCCCCGTGCTTGCGGATGCCCAGGTAGTTGAAGAGCACGTAGGACAGAACCGCCAGCACCGCCGGGAACGCGATGTGCGCGTTCGGCGAGATCTGCAGCAGCGGGATGATGCCGAAGATGTTCGTGACGAGGATGAACAGGAACAGCGACGTGAGGTACGGCGCGAACCGGAGACCTTCCTTGCCGATCACGTCCCGGCCGACCCCGTCGCGGATGAACGAGTACGTCGCCTCCGCGAGCCACTGGCCCTTGCTCGGCACCATCTTCGGCGACCGGTACGTGACCAGGAAGAAGATGATGATCAGGGCCACGGCGAGCCAGACCATCAGCGTGAACTTCGTCAACCACGGGTAGGCGCCTTCGACGACGCTCGGCAGGAAGACGTCCTCGACGCTGGGTGGCCAGGGAAGCTCCTCCGCCGCGAAGGCGACTGCCTGTCCGCTCACCGGACCATCCTCCATGAAGTAGTCGGGCCTGACGTTCTTCGAGCCCGGCTAGGTGCCGAGCTTGCGGACGATCAAGTAGATCGCCCCCGCCATCCCGACGATGATGCCTATCGCCGTCGCGATGCCGTCCCACTCGAGCCACTGATCGACGAGCCAGCCGAGGAATCCCCACACCGCCATGCCGGAGAGCAGGTATCCCACGACCGTCCAGCCCAGGTTGGCTCCCGATGCTTCACCGGAGTGCTTCGGGGGCTGACCGTCGGTCATGACGGGGCCGACATTAGCAGTAGGAGTACGCGTGTCATGAACCGCCCCCTCCCCTAGCTTCGGTCAAGTCAACGTAAGGGATTCTTGACCGATAAACCCAAACCGCCTGCGTGGTGACCCACACGACAGTGCCGGCGATGATGCCTCCGGCCATCGGGATGGCACCGTCCCATTTGGACTCGTTCACTACGTAGAGCAACAGGCCGAAGGCCGTGAACTTGAGGACGTACGTCGCCAGCCCGACCGGCAGCAGCATCGAGCGCACGTGCAGATCGGTGTAGGCGATGATCAGCGACGAGATCGTGTACGAGAACACCACCAGCCCGACACCGGCTACGGCGCCGGTCAGGCTGGTGAGGCCACCGCCGAGGAACCCTGCCGCCGCGGCCAGCACCAGCAGAACAGCGGACGCCAACAACGTCGGTCGCAGGTGGATGAGCCGTTTACGCACGTGCGTACGCCGGGTGACGGGTGACGAGTGCACCGACTGCGGCGGCGATCTCCGGGGCGGCCGTGCCGTCGGCGTCGCGCACCGCTCTGCCGATCAACGACGCGATGTCCTTCATGTCTCCCTCGGCCATGCCCTGGGTGGTGACGCTCGGCGTGCCGACGCGGATGCCAGAGGCGATCATCGGCTTCTGCGGGTCGTACGGGATGGCGTTCTTGTTGAGCGTGATCCGGGCCGCGTCGCAGCGGGCCTCGGCCTCGGCACCGGTGACGCCGACCTCGCGCAGGTCGATGAGGGCGAGGTGCGTGTCGGTGCCGCCCGAGACCGGGCGCATCCCCTCGGCCGCGAGGCCCTCGGCGAGCGACTGCGCGTTGGCGATGACCTGCTTCGCGTACGCCTGGTAGCTGGGCTGCAGCGCCTCACGCAGCGCGACGGCCTTGGCCGCGACCGAGTGCATCAGCGGGCCGCCCTGGGTGAACGGGAAGACGGCCTTGTCGATCTTGCCGGCCAGTTCCTCCTTGCACAGGATCATGCCGCCGCGCGGACCGCGGAGCACCTTGTGCGTGGTGAAGCAGACCACGTCCGCGTACGGCACGGGCGACGGGATCGCCTTGCCCGCGACCAGGCCGATGAAGTGCGCGGCGTCGACCATGAGCCACGCGCCCACCTCGTCGGCGATCTGCCGGAACGCGGCGAAGTCGATGAGGCGCGGGTACGCCGTGGCCCCGCAGATGATCATCTTCGGCCGGTGCGTGCGGGCGAGGTCGCGCACCTCGTCATAGTCGATCAGCTCGTTGTCCTCGCGGACCGAGTAGCCGATCGTGTTGAACCACTTGCCCGAGAAGTTCACCTTGCTGCCGTGGGTGAGGTGGCCGCCGTGCGGCAGCGACATCGCGAGCACGGTGTCGCCGGGGACGAGCAACGCGGCGTACGCGGCCAGGTTGGCGCTCGCGCCCGAGTGCGGCTGGAGGTTGGCGTGGTCGGCGCCGAACAGCACCTTCGCCCGCTCGCGTCCCAGCTCCTCGGCCTTGTCGACCTCCGCGCAGCCGCCGTAGTACCGCTTGCCCGGATACCCCTCGGCGTACTTGTTCGACAGCGTGCTGCCCAGCGCCGCCAGCACCGCGGGCGAGGTGAAGTTCTCGCTCGCGATGAGCTGGAGGCCACCGCGGAGGCGATCGAGTTCGCCGAGCACGACGCCGGCGATCTCCGGATCCTGGGACTGCAGCGCGTCGAAGTCCGGCCCCCAGAACGGCGTCGTCATGGTTCCTCGCACTCCCTGTTCCCGCTCCTGGCCGCTCGGGCCCGAACTTTCCCGCTCCTGGCCTCGCGGACCTCTCTGGGCCTACTGGTCAGCCCGGCAGCGTCAACGCCGGGACTGGTCAGCCCGGCGGCGTCGGCGCCGCGTCGCGTGCGCCCACTCTAGCCCTGATCAGGCTCGCGACCCGTGCCAGGTGCCCGCCCCGCGCCTCGGGCCGGACAAGCATCCGACCAGTCACACCGACCACGATGCCGAGCAGCGCGAGCACGATCGCCAGCCCTCCCGACATGCGGGTGAGCGGGTCCGGCAGAGCGGCGAAGCACACCGCGACGCTGAGCAGCACCATCCAGCGCTGCGCCACAGCACCAGCGCACGCGGCCACCAGCGCGAGCCCCCAGGTCACGTACCAGGCGTGGATCACCGGCGCGGCCGCGGCGAGCACCACGAACGACCCGCCGACGAGCGCGCCCGCCCGCCGCCAGTTCGGTTCGTCACCGGCGCGGAGCAGGAGCGACAGGATCGCCACGCCGCCGCCCAGCGCGCAGGCGATGCGGGCCCACGTCAGCACCTCGGCGAACGGCACCTCGGACCCCGCGGCCGCGCTGAGGCCCCAGAGCATGCCGCCGAGAAGCGAGGGCACGGTGTAGGCCAGCCGGACCTTGCCCGGCGTGTCCATCACCCCGATCCAGCCCCAGCCGTCCGGCACCAGGGCGGCGCTGGCCAGCGTGGTGATCGCCGTGGCAAACACGATCCCGGCGACGCCTCTGGCCCGGTTCTGGAGGCCGCCGCGCAGCCGCGCCAGCACCACGTACCCGACCAGCAGCACACCTGGCAGCTTCACGGCGAACGCCACCGCCGCCGCGAACGCCGCCATCAACCACCACCGCCGCCGCACCGCGAGCAGGGTGAACGCCGCCAGCGCGGCGAGCAGCGCGTCCAGGTGGACCCCGCCGATGAGGTGGACGACGACCACCGGGTTCGCCGCGACCAGCACCACCGTGACCGGGGCCTCCGCCGGCCGCGCGAGCTTGATCGCTGCCGCCGTGCACGCCGCGACCGACGCCACCGCAAGCAGCCGCAGAACCAGGATGAACGGCACGTGGCTGGCGCCGGTCAGCTCCGCGAGCCAGCGCAGGATCGCCAGCGAAAGCGGGCCGTACGGCGCGGGCGTGCCCCGCCAGATCGGCGCCACCGCGTCGAGCAGCGGCCCGTCGCCGAGCAGCCGCGGACCGCCCGCATAAGGATTGAGCCCGGCGGCGACCATCTGACCCTGCGCGACGTAGGAGTAGGCGTCCAGGCTGAGCAGCGGCTGCATCACCAGCAGCGGCGCCGACCAGCACGCGGCCGTGACCACCGCCGACCGAACGTCCAGCTCGCCCCGCACCGCCATGCGGTAGAGCTGGACGAACGCGAGCATCAGCACCGCGATCGACACCACGACGAGCACGCTGAACAGCTTGCGGCCGTCCTGCGCCGCGCTCCAGAGACCCAGCGGGCCGTCCGGGAGGTGGACACCGGGAATCGGCCCGGCGCGGGTGGCGCCGACGACGACGCCCGTCGACGCGAGAACGCCGAGAGCGGCGATCCACCGCAGGCCAGGGGCGGCGATCGGGCGGGGGGATGGCATGGCACCACCCAGCCAGCACCGAACGGCGCGAAAGTGAACCAGCCGTGGCCGGACTCCTGCTGTCAGGGGAAATCGCGCGCGAGGCTGGCGGCCGTGGCGCTGTTCGCGGAAATCGCGCGCGCGGGGCCGGCGTGCGTGGCGCTGTTCGCGGAAATCGCGCGCACCGGGCCGGCGTGCCGCGGCGATTTCCCCGAACAGCAAGCGCTACGACGCGGTGATGAACTCCGGCGGCACCGACTCGGCGAGCCAGACCATCTCGTTGCCGTGCCAGAACGGGACGCCGGCGGCGTGTGCCTCGCCCGCCCGCACGGTGAGGATCACCGGCTTCGCCGCCCGCCGGCCGCCGACCTGCGCGGCCGTCTCGCGATCGACCGACAGGTGGACGTACTGCCGCCGCATCGGCAGCAGCCCGTCGCGCTGGATCGCCGACACCGAGGCGGGCGCGGTGCCGTGCAGCAACACGGCCGGCGGCTCGGCGCGTCGCTTCACGATGCGGCCGGGCACCGAATGCCCGTACAGCGCGCGGATCCGGTCACCGTCCAATTCGAACCGTTGCTTGTCGGCGGCAGCCATCATCGCGACGAGGTCGTCCCTCGTGACGGACGGCAGGGCATCGAGGAGGGCCGCGAGCGGCGTCCAGCCCTCGGGGTCCAGCTCCAGTTCGTACAGCCACGGCTTGTGCCGCAACGCGTGCGAGACCTTCTTGCTGAGTGCTACGTGGTTCACGGGACCGAGGTTAGAGCTTGCGGTGAGATCCTGGCACCACGATTTCACCGCACCAGGGCGCGCACCAGCGGCTCCAGCGCGTTCTCGACCTGATCGGCCGTGCGGCTGAAGAACGCGTCGCTACGGCCGTACGGATCGTCGAGGTCGTCACCGGGCCGCCAGCCGTCGCGCGCAGCGTCAACCGCCGCCACCAACGCACGACCCCGCGCCGCGACGGCGTCCACCGTCGGGGCGTACGGCGGCAACGAGTCGGGGTCTACGCGAGCCGCCAGCCGCCCGAACTCCCCGAGCACGAACGTGCGCGATGCCACGTCCGGCGCCAGATCGAGCACGTACTCGACCTGCTCCGCCGTGGCCGTCAGCACGAGGTCGGACTCCTTGAGGTGCGCCACGTCCAGTTGCCGCGCCCGGAACGACGACGGATCGCCACCGCGCGAAAGCACCTGACGTGCTGCCGGCGGGTTCATCCGCTGCCCCACGTGCCACCCGCCGGTGCCCACGCTGTGCGAGCGCACAAGCCCGGCGGCGTCGCCCAGCCGCCTGACCAGCAGCAGTTCGGCCATCGGCGAGCGGCAGATGTTGCCCATGCACACGTGCAGGACAGTGAACGGCGTCACGCGTCCACCTCGACCACTTCCCGCAGCTGGTCGATCGTCACGGCGCCGGGCCGGAGCAGCTTCGGCACCTCGCCGGTGACGTCGACGATGGTCGACGCCACCGGGTCGCCACACGGACCCGCCTCCAGGTACACCTCGACCAGCCAGCCGAGCTGCTCGCGCGCCTCCTCGGCGGTGGTGGCCGGCGGCTGGCCCGAGACGTTCGCGCTGGACACGGCCATCGGGCCGGTCGCGTTGAGCACCTCCAGCGCCACCGGGTGCAGCGGCATCCGCACCGCCACCGTGCCGCCGGTCTCGCCCAGATCCCACGCCAGCGACGGCGCGTGCTCGACCACCAGCGTCAACCCGCCGGGCCAGAACGCCTCGACGAGTTGCCGCACAGTCGGGCGGACGCTCGTGACCAGTCCGTCGATCGTGTGCCACGACCCGACCAGCACCGGCACCGGCATGTCCGGCCCGCGACGCTTGGCCGCCAGCAACGTCTGCACGGCGGTGGGCGCGAACGCGTCGGCGCCGATCCCGTAGACGGTGTCGGTGGGCAGCACGACGAGATCGCCACGCCGCACCGCGTCGATCGCGGCGGCGATGCCCTGCTCCCGCTCGGCGTGGTCACGGCAGTCGTAGGTCCGGGTCACGGGTGCATCTTTTCACCCCGCGATTCAGCGGCGGCGGGCCGTGGTGAAGCGCGGGCGGTCGGCGAGGTCGCGGTGGTCGACGATCTGGTCCCAGTCACCCGTGGCGGCGAGCACCGCGGGCACCGACTCGCCCTGGACGTCCGCGTGCTCGATGCCGATCCACCCACCTGAACGCAGAAGCACAGCCGCCCGCGCAACGAGTCCGCGCACGACCTCCAACCCGTCAGGCCCTCCCCAGAGCGCGGCGCCCGGATCGTGCTCACCCGCCTCAGGAGCAACAAGAGCCTTGTCCGGTACGTACGGCGGGTTGGTCAGAAGCATCGTCACCTCGGCGTTCAAGTCAGCCAACGTCCGCGGTGCCGTCGCGTCCCCCGCCACCAACGTGATCGGCGTGTCCCCGGCAGCCGCCCGCGCGTCGGCGTTACGCCGTGCCCAGGCGAGGGCGTGCGCCTCACGTTCGACGGCGTACACCGTGGCGTCGGGACGCTCGTGCGCGACGGCCAGCGCGATCGCCCCGGATCCGGTGCAGAGGTCGACGACGATCGGCTTCTCGATGCCCTTGATCGTGTCGATGCCCCAGCCGGCGAGCAGCTCCGTCTCGGGGCGCGGGACGAACACGCCCGGACCGACGGACAGCTCCAGGTACCGGAAGCCGGCGACGCCCGTGAGGTGCTGCAACGGGACACGCCTCGCGCGCTCGCCGACCAGCGACTCGTACCGTTCGGCCTCCTCGGCCGTGAAGCCACCGGCTGTGAGCAGCCCCGACCGGGAGATCCCGAGCACGAACGCCGCCAGTTCCTCCGCGTCGAACCGCGGACTCGCGACCCCGGCCTCCCCCAGCCGCGCCGCCGCTGCAGTGACGGCCCCCCTGACCTCGGTTTGGGCGACATCCTCGCGCCTACGGCCGCGAACATGTCGCCCAAAGGGCGGGCGACGTGTCACGCGTCGCCGGCGAGGCGGGCAGCGTTGTCTGCGTTGACCAGCGCGTCGAGCACGGCGTCGAGGTCACCGTCGAGCACCTGGTCGAGGTTGTAGGCCTTGAAGTTGACGCGGTGGTCGCTGATCCGGTTCTCGGGGTAGTTGTAGGTGCGGATCCGTTCCGACCGGTCGACGGTCCTGACCTGCGACTTCCGCGCATCGCTGGCGGCGGCGTCGGCCTCTTCCTGCGCGGCGGCGAGCATGCGGGCGCGCAGGATCCGCAGCGCCTGCTCCTTGTTCTGGAGCTGCGACTTCTCGTTCTGGCAGGAGACGACGATCCCGGTGGGGACGTGGGTGATCCGCACTGCCGAGTCGGTGGTGTTGACGCTCTGCCCGCCCGGACCGGACGAGCGGTAGACGTCGATCCGCAGGTCGTTGGGGTCGATCTGCACGTCGACGTCCTCGGCTTCGGGCAGCACGAGCACGCCGGCCGCCGAGGTGTGGATCCGTCCCTGCGACTCCGTCACCGGAACCCGCTGCACCCGGTGGACGCCGCCCTCGTACTTGAGCCGCGCCCAGATACCCGGCCCGGCGGCGCGGGACTTGACCGCCACCGACACGTCCTTGTAGCCGCCGAGGTCCGACTCGGTGGAGTCGATCAGCTCGGTCTTCCAGCCCTGGCGCTCGGCGTACCGGAGATACATGCGAAGGAGGTCGCCCGCGAACAGCGCCGACTCCTCGCCGCCCTCGCCGGCCTTGACCTCGAGGATCACGTCCTTGGCGTCGTTGGGATCGCGCGGCAGCAGCAGCTCGCGGAGCTTCTCCTCCAGCGCGGGAACCTCGGCCGCCAGCTCCTCGGCTTCCGCGGCGAACGCGGCATCCTCGGCCAGTTCCCGGGCCGCGGTCAGGTTCTCCCGGACCGACTCCAGCTCGCGGACGGTGGCCACGACCGGACCCAGCTCCGCGTAGCGTCGTCCCAGGTCACGGGCTCGCGCCTGGTCGGCGTGGACGCTCGGGTCGGCGAGCTGCTGCTCCAGTTCGGCGTACTCGGCGACCAGCGCGGTGACGCGGTCGGTAGGGGCGTCGGTCATCTCGGGCCTCCGGGGTGCCCTGGCCTCAGCGGCCAGGAGCGGGAACAGCGGGTGGACACACGAACGGCGCCCGTCCTGGCCCTGTGAAGGGCCCAGACGGGCGCCGCGTGGAAGCTACTTGCTCTCGGCCTCAGCCTTGCCGGGGCGCTTGCCGAACCGCTTCTCGAAGCGGGCGACACGGCCGCCGGTGTCGAGGATCTTCTGCTTGCCCGTGTAGAACGGGTGGCACTGCGAGCAGACGTCGGCGTGGATGCTGCCGTTCTTCGCGGTGCTGCGGGTGGTGAACGTGTTGCCGCAGGAACACGTGACCTGCGTCTCGACGTACGCCGGGTGGATGTCGGGCTTCATCGGATCTCTCATTCGTGTCGTGGTCGCCGGGTCGCCCGCAGGCGTGAACCGGTACCGGATGTGAGCATCAGTGTAAACCGAGCCGGCGGCGCGCTTGTTCCCGCACGGGGCCGGCGCTTGAGTTCCGGATTTTCGGGGGTCGGGCGGGGCCCAGGACCCCCGAAAATCCGAAACTGAACGGGCACAGCTAGTCGGTCGGGCCGACGGTCGTCTTCTGGATCTGCATGAGGAACTCGACGTTCGTGGAGGTCTTCTTGATCTTGTCCAGGAGCAGTTCGAGCGCCTGCTGCGAGTCGAGGGCGTGCAGCACCCGGCGCAGCTTGTGAACGATCTGCAGCTCATCCGGCGCGAGCAGGATCTCTTCCTTACGCGTGCCGGACGGGTCGACGTCGATCGCCGGGAAGATGCGCTTGTCGGCGAGCTTGCGGTCGAGCTTGAGCTCGGCGTTGCCCGTGCCCTTGAACTCCTCGAAGATGACCGTGTCCATCGTGGAGCCGGTCTCGACGAGCGCCGTGGCGAGGATCGTCAGCGAGCCGCCGTTCTCGATGTTGCGCGCCGCGCCGAGGAACCGCTTCGGCGGGTAGAGCGCGGTCGAGTCGACACCACCGGACAGGATCCGGCCGGACGCCGGGGCAGCCAGGTTGTACGCGCGGCCCAGGCGGGTGATCGAGTCGAGCAGCACGACGACGTCGTGGCCCAGCTCGACCAGGCGCTTGGCGCGCTCGATCGACAGCTCGGCGACCGTGGTGTGGTCGGACGGCGGACGGTCGAAGGTGGAGGCGATGACCTCGCCCTTCACCGACCGCTGCATGTCCGTGACCTCTTCGGGCCGCTCGTCGACAAGGACGACCATGAGGTGGCACTCGGGGTTGTTCGTGGTGATCGCGTTGGCGATGGCCTGCAGCACCATCGTCTTACCGGCCTTCGGCGGCGAGACGATCAGCGCACGCTGGCCCTTGCCGATCGGCATCACCAGGTCGATGACCCGGGTGGTGAGGACGTTCGGCTCGGTCTCCAGCCGCAGGCGGTCCTGCGGGTAGAGCGGCGTGAGCTTGTGGAACTCGGGACGGCCCTTGGCCGACTCGGGCTCCTGGCCGTTGACCGTGTCGAGGCGGACCAGCGCGTTGTACTTGTCGCGCCGCTCGCCCTCGCGCGGCTGCCGGACGGCGCCCGTGACGGCGTCACCGCGGCGCAGGCCGTTCTTGCGGATCTGCGACAGCGAGACGTACACGTCGTTCGCGCCGGTCAGGTAGCCGGACGTACGGATGAACGCGTAGTTGTCGAGGATGTCGACGATGCCGGCGACCGGGATGAGGACGTCGTCCTCGGCGACCACGGGCTCGGCGTTGTCGAAGCGCTCGCGGCCACCGTCGCGGCCACGGCGGTTCCGCTCGCGGAACCGGCCGCGACGCCGCCGGCCACTGCCGTCGCCGTCGTCCTCGTTGTCGCGTCCGCCCTGGTCACGGCCCTGGTCGCGGTCCTGGTCCCGGCCGCCCTGGTCGCGGTTCTGGTCGCGGCTGCCCTGGTCACGGCCCTGGTCCCGGTTCTGGTCCCGGCTGCCCTGGTCACGGTTCTGGTCCCGGCTGCCCTGGTCCCGGTTCTGGTCCCGGCTGCCCTGGTCACGGCTGCCCTGGTCACGGCCCTGGTCACGGCTGCCCTGACCACGGTTGCGGTCGCGCTGGCCGCGCTCGCCCTGCTGGCGGTCGCCGCGGTCGGAGCGGTCACGGTCGCCGCCCTGCTGCCGGTCGGAGCGGTCCTGACGGTCGCCCTGCCGGTCGCCGTCGGTGCGCTCGTTCTGACGCTCGCCCTGGGGACGGTCGGTCTTCGGCGCGGCATCGGCCGACGGCTGCTCGGCGGTGGCCGGCTGCTCCGCGGTGTCGGCTGCTCCGCGGTGGCCGGCTGCTCAGCGGCGGCAGGCTGCTCAGCGGCGGTCGGCTGCTCGGCGGTGGCCGGCTTCTCGTCCACGACGGCGGTGGCGGCGCCACCCTCCGCAGCGGCGCCGATCGGCGCGCCGGCGGGACGGCTGGCGCGGCGGCGGCCGGCGCGCGCCGACTCGGTGCTCTCGGCTGACGGCGCGGTCTCGTCGACCGGCAGCGTCGCCTGCTCCGCGCGGGGGGCGGGTACGGAGACGGCCGCGACGCTCTCGGCGGGAGCCGTCTGAGCCGGGGCTGTCTGGGTTGGCGCGCCGCCCTGCTTGGCCTGGATGGCGGCGATCAGTTCACCCTTCCGCATCCGCGCGGTGCCGGTGATGCTCAGCTCCCCGGCGAGTTTCTGCAGCTCAGGGAGGAGCATGGCGGAGAGCCCGCCGCCGGCAGCACGCCGCCGGGGCTTCGTGGTCTCCGCGGGGCTCGCGGTCTCGGGGGCGTTCTGCGCCTCGGCCGCGATATCAGTGGTGTCGCTCAATGGGGGTCCTTCCCTGCGACGGCCATACCCGGTAATCCGGACGGCCGGTATGTGGAGCGACCGGCCTGTCGGCCGGGTGGTTCACCCGCCGGGGCAGGCGGGAGTCGGTGGACAGCCACGCTTCTCACCACGGGGTGGCTTACCGGGACTGGCGCTCTCTGGCTCAGCCTGTGCGCGTGTACGGCGGGTGCCGGACCTCGCAAATCAGGTGGAGTGCCTACCATCAGCAGTCTGGATGATGCTGGGATCGGCGGCGATCGCGCGCCCGGGGGCGGCTGTTCTGCCTAGCAGCGTAGACGCACCGGTACACCGTGAGCAACAACCGGTACCCCCGGCGTGTTCCCGTCGCGTGTCAGGAATGCGTCACGCGGGCGACCGCGCCGCCGGGATCGACCTCCACCGGGAGCACCGCGAAGCCGTCGACCGCGTCCGGCTCGGTGCCGGCGTGGAACGCGAGGACGGTGGGGCCGGCGCCGCTGATCACCGCGGGTACGCCGGCTTTCCGCAGCGTGCGCACCAGCTCCAGGCTGGCCGGCATCGCAGGTTCGCGGTAGTCCTGGTGGAGCCAGTCGCGGGTGGCGGGCAGCAACAGCGACGGGTCGGCGGTGATTGCGTGGATCAGCAACGCGGCGCGCCCGGCGCTCGCCGCCGCATCAGCGTGCGGCACCTGATCCGGGAGGAGCTTGCGGGCGGTTGCCGTGAGCGCGCGGTGCTCGGGGACGAACAGCACCGGCCGGACTCCCGAGTGGGTGGTGCGCCGGACCGCCCGCGCCACACCGTCCTCGGTCCAGGCGATCGTGAGGCCGCCGAGCAGGCACGCCGCCACGTTGTCCGGGTGGCCTTCCAGCGACGTGGCGAGTTCGAGCAGCCGCTGGTCGTCGAGGGCCCTGGCACCGTCCTCGACCAGGGCACGGGCGGCGAGCAGCCCTGCCACGATCGCGGCCGAGGACGACCCCATGCCGCGGGCGTGCGGGATCCGGTTCACACAGGACAGACGGATCCCCGCCGGCTGGCCCCCGAGCGCGTCGAACCCGAGCCGCAGCGCGCGGACCAGCAGGTGCTCCTCGGTGCGCGGCAGCTCGTCGGCGCCCTCACCGGCGATGTCGACGGTCAGGCCGCCGGCCGTCACCTCGACCTCGACCTCGTCGTGGACGGTGAGTGCCAGGCCGAGCGCGTCGAAGCCCGGCCCGAGGTTGGCGCTGCTGGCCGGCGGCTGGACCCGGACCGTGCCGGGACGGAACGAGGGCATCGCCATGGCGGTACACCCTAGTCCGCCGGGTCTTCCGCGGGGCGCATGCCTGTCGATCGGCCGCCCGGCGGCGTTGAGCGCCCGGCGCAGCGCGTACTCGATCTGCGCGATGACGCGATCAGGCGCGCTCGACCCGCTCGGAGAGGCGGATCCGGGCCGTGAAGAACGCCCAGACGACCGCGTACAGCAGCGTCACCGCGCCGCCGGCCGACGCCAGGATCCGCAGCGGGACGTGGTCGGACAGCACACCGGCGAAGACCTGGCTGCAGGCGATCGCCAGCGTGGCCAGCATGAAGTCGGTGCTGAACACGCGCCCGCGAAGCCCGTCCGGCACCTGCGCCTGGAGCGCGTAGTTCGAGAGCACCCAGTTCGCGCCGCCGCCCGTGTGCGCGACGGCGCAGAGCAGGAGCGCGAGCCAGAACCAGGGCGCGACCCCGAACGCGAGGTACGCCAGGCCGTACGTCGCCATCGAGATCGCCAACCCCGGGAGCAACCGCCCCGGCTTCAGCAGCGGACCGCGCAGCAGCACCGGGCCGACCAGGGCGCCGAGGCCCCGCGCGGCGTAGAAGAGACCCGCGCCGAGCGGCCCCACCGTGAACACCGACGTCGCGAGCAGCGGGAACAGGGTCAGCGCGCCGTTGCCGAGCCCCACGCCGGGCTTGACGGTGATCAGCGCTGCCACGCTCGGGCTCGTCCGTATGTAACGCAACGACTCCCTGACTGCGCTCAGCGTGCCGGGATGGTCCTCACCGTGGTTCGACGCCTGGAACGGCCGCCGCACCCGCCACGTGAGCGCGGCCGCGACGAGCAGGCAGGACGCGTCCAGCAGGAAGCACACGTCGGTGCCGAGCCAGTGCGCGAAGACGCCGCCGAGCGAGGCCCCGATCACCAGCATCGTGCCCCACGCACCGCCGGCCAGGACGTTCGCTACCGGCAGGTCCTCGGGGTCGACCAGGTTCGGCAGGGCCGCCTGGGACGCCGGCGTGTAGAACGCCTTCGACATCGCCACGGCGCCCACTGCGACCAGCGCGATCCAGGCGGTCGCCTCGCTGCGGACGAACAGGAGCAGCAGCACCGAACCGGCGCTGGCCAGGTTCGACACGATCAGGATCGTGCGGCGGTCGATGCGGTCGGCCACCGTGCCCGCGTACGGGGCGAGCAGCGCCACCATCGCCGTGTCGACGGCGAGCACCAGCCCGCCCCACAGACCCGTACCGGTCAGCACCGGGAGCAGCGACAGCAGCGGAATGACCGCGAACCAGTCGCCACCCAGCGAGATCAGCTCGGCCGCGAACACCCGCCGGAAGTCCGGATTGCGCCGGATGAGATCGAGGTACGGGCCCACGCCCGATGACGCTAGCTCAGTGGCCCGCTCAGCCACCGCGCTCGCCGCGTTGTCGTCGGCTCACGGGCCTTCAAGCCCGCTTCGCCTCCTCCGCCTTGCGATCGCGGCACCTGAACGGGCTCCAGGTCCGTAGTTCCTTGCTACAAATCCAGGGCTTTTGCTGCGATGTCGGCGTCGACCGGGATCGTGGTCGGCTTGGGGGCGCCGGAGATGGCCCAATCCGGATCCTTGAGCCCGTTGCCGGTGACGGTGCACACCACGCGCTGGCCGGCCGCGAGCGTGCCCTGCTCGGACGCCTGCAGCAGGCCCGCGACACTGGCTGCGCTCGCCGGCTCGACGAACACGGCCTCCTGGCGCGCCAGCAGCCGGTACGCGGCGAGGATCTGGCGGTCGGTGACGGCCTCGATCGCGCCGCCGGACTCGTCACGCGCCGCGATGGCGGTGGTCCACGAGGCCGGGTTGCCGATGCGGATGGCGGTAGCGATGGTGCTCGGCTCGCGCACCACCTGACCGGTGACCAGCGGCGCCGCGCCGGATGCCTGGAACCCGCGCATGGCAGGCCGCTTCGTGGAGTCGCCGGAGGCGAAGGCCTCGACGTACCCCTTCCAGTACGCGGTGATGTTTCCTGCGTTGCCGACCGGCAGGCAGTGCACGTCGGGGGCGTCGCCGAGCGCGTCGACGATCTCGAAGGACGCGGTCTTCTGGCCCTCGATCCGGTACGGGTTGACCGAGTTGACCAGGCTGACCGGGTACTCCAGGGCGAGCTTGCTCGCGAGCGTGAGGCAGTCGTCGAAGTTGCCGTCGACCTGGAGCAGCTTGGCACCGTGCACGAGCGCCTGGGCGAGCTTGCCCATCGCGATCTTGCCGGTGGGCACGAGCACGGCGCAGATCAGGCCGGCGCGCGCCGCGTACGCCGCCGCCGACGCCGACGTGTTGCCGGTGGACGCGCAGATGACCGCCTTCGCGCCCTCCTCCACGGCCTTGCTGATCGCCATCGTCATGCCGCGGTCCTTGAAGGATCCGGTGGGGTTGAGGCCCTCGACCTTGAGGTACACCTCGCAGCCGGTCTTCTCGGACAGCACCCTGGCGGGCAACAGCGGCGTGCCGCCCTCGTACAGCGTCACCACGGGGGTGGCGTCGGTGACCGGCAGACGGTCGCGGTACTCGTTGATCAGGCCGAGCCACGGCTTCATCGGGCAACGTTCCCTTCGACCCGCATGACGCTCACGACGTCACGCACGATGTCCAGCTGGCGCAGCTCCTCGACCGTGGCCGAGAGCGCGGCGTCGGACGCGACGTGCGTGACGATGACCAGCATCGCGTCGCCGCCGTGCCCCTCCTGCCGGACGGTGGAGATACTCACCCCGTGCTCGGCGAAGGCCGAGGCCACCGCCGCGAGCACACCGGCCCGGTCGGCCACGTCCAGGCTGACGTGGTACCGGGTGAGTGCCTCGCCCATCGGCCGCACCCGCAGCGCCGCGTAGTTGGACTCCCCCGGCGCGCGGGCGCCGACCATGCGGTTCCGAGCGACGGCGACGAGGTCGCCGAGCACCGCGGACGCGGTGGGCGCGCCACCGGCGCCACGCCCGTAGAACATGAGCTGGCCGGCGGCCTCGGCCTCGACGAACACGGCGTTGAACGCGTCGCCGACGCCGGCCAGCGGGTGCGTGCGCGGGATCATCGCCGGGTGGACGCGGACGCCGATGCTCTCGGTACCGTCTGGATCGGACCGTCGCTCGGCGATGCACAGCAGCTTGACCGTGCAGCCCATCTCGCGGGCACTGGCAACGTCAGCGGCGGTGACCTCCGTGATGCCCTCGCGGTGCACGTCGGCGGCCGTGACGCGCGTGTGGAACGCCAGCGAAGCGAGGATCGCGGCCTTCGCGGCGGCGTCGAACCCCTCCACGTCGGCGGTCGGATCGGCCTCGGCGTAGCCGAGCGCGGTGGCCTCGTCCAGCGCGTCGGCGAAGCCCGCTCCAGTGGAGTCCATACTGGACAGAATGAAGTTCGTGGTGCCGTTGACGATGCCCATCACGCGCGTGACGAGATCGCCGTGGAGCGACTCGCGCAGCGGCCGGATCAGCGGGATCGCGCCCGCCACCGCCGCCTCGTAGTACAGATCGGCGCCGCCCTCCGCCGCGGCGTCGTGCAGTGCGGCACCGTCTTCGGCGAGCAGTGCCTTGTTCGCGGTGACCACGGACTTTCCGGCCTTGAGAGCGGTCGTGATCCAGGTGCGGGCCGGCTCGATGCCGCCGACCACCTCCACCACGAGGTCCACGTCGTCGCGGGCCACCAGGGCGGCGGTGTCGGTCGTAAACAGATCGGCGGGCACCGGCAGGTCACCGCGCGCGCGGCCGGGACGTCGGACGCCGATGCCGACCAGCTCCAGTGGCGCGCCGATCCGGGCGGTGAGGTCCTCCTCCTGCGTGTGCAGCAGCCGCACCACCTCGCTGCCGACCGTGCCGCAGCCGAGCAGCGCCACCCGCAAAGGCTTGGTCATCCGAGATCCAGGCGCATGAGATCGTCCTCCGTCTCGCGGCGCACCAGCACCCGGCTCGCCCCGTCACCGATGCCCACGACCGGCGGCCGCGGGGTGTGGTTGTAGTTGCTGGCCATGCTGCGGCAGTACGCGCCGGTGCCGGCGACGGCGAGAAGGTCGCCGGGGACGACGTCCGCGGGGAGCCAGACGTCCTTCACCACCACGTCGCCGCTCTCGCAGTGCTTGCCGACCACGCGAGTGAGCATCGGCGGCGCGTCCGATGCGCGGGACGCCAGCACGCAGGTGTACGCGGCGTCGTAGAGCGCGGTGCGGATGTTGTCGCTCATGCCGCCGTCGACGCTGACGTAGGTGCGGAGTCCGTCGACGTCCTTGACCGTGCCGACCTCGTAGATCGTCACGCCGGCCTGGCCGACGATCGCGCGTCCCGGCTCCACCGAGATCCGCGGCAGCGACAGACCCGCGCCCACGCACTCGCGGCGGACGATCTCGCGCAGCTCGGCGGCCATCGTTGCCGGTTCGGCTGGATCATCATCGGGTGTGTACGCGATGCCGAGGCCGCCGCCGAGGTCGAGTTCGGGCAGCTGGACACCGTGCTCGTCGCGGATCTGGGTGAGCAGGCCCACCAGCCGGTGCGCGGACACCTCGAACCCGGACGTGTCGAAGATCTGCGAGCCGATGTGGCTGTGCAACCCGACCAGCTCCAGGCTGGGGTGCTTGAGCACACGCCGCACCGCCTCGGCAGCGGCACCGGACGAGAGCGAGAAGCCGAACTTCTGGTCCTCGTGGGCGGTGGCGATGAACTCGTGCGTGTGCGCCTCGACGCCGACCGTCACCCGGACCATCACCCGGGCACGCGTTCCGGCCTCGGCCGCCAGGTCGGCGAGCCGGGCGATCTCCACATAGGAGTCGAGGACCACGTACCCGACGCCGACCTGCAACGCGCGGCGCAGCTCCGCCGAGCTCTTGTTGTTGCCGTGCATCGCCAGCCGCGCGGGCGGGAACCCGGCCGACAGCGCGACGGCCAGCTCGCCGCCGGTGCACACGTCGAGGCCGAGCCCTTCCTCGGCGACCCAACGCGCGACCGCCTTCGACAGGAACGCCTTGCCGGCGTAGTACACGTCGGCGTTCTCGAAGGCCTTGACGTAGCCGCGACAGCGGGCACGGAAGTCGGCCTCGTCGAGGAAGACCGCCGGGGTGCCGTGCTCGGCAACGAGGTCGCGCACGTCCATGCCGCCCAGGTGCAGGACGCCGTCGACCCGGCCCGCGCTGATCGGCCAGATCCGCGGGTCGATCGCGGAGAGGTCGGCGGCGGGCGGCGCCAGCGTCGAGGACGGCAGCACATCGGCGTGCCGGGGACCTGCGGGGTGCGCCCGCATTACATCCGCTCCGGTGCGCTGACGCCGAGCAGGTTGAGGCCGTTGGCGAGCACCGTGCGGGTGGCCTCGCAGAGCCAGAGCCGCGCCCGGTGCAGGTCGGTGGTCTCCTCGTCGCCTCGCGGCAGCACCCTGCACTGCTCGTAGAAGCGGTGGTACGTGCCGGCGATCGACTCCAGGTAGTGGGCGATGCGGTGCGGCTCGCGCAGCTCGGCCGCGCTGGCGACCACACGGGGGAACTCACCCAGCGCGCCGAGCAGCGCGTTCTCGCGCTCGTGGGTAAGCAGCTCCGGGCGCAGCTCCCCCCGGTCGACGCCCAGGTCGGCGGCGTTGCGCAGCACCGAACTGATGCGCGAGTGGGCGTACTGGACGTAGTAGATCGGGTTGTCGTTGGTGCGCCGCGTCCACAGGTCGAGGTCGAGGTCGATGGTCTGGTTGACGCTCGCACGAGCCAGCGCGTACCGGCTGGCGTCGACGCCGATCGCGTCGACCAGGTCGGCGAGCGTGACCACGTTGCCGGCCCGCTTGCTCATCCGTACCGGCTCGCCGTCCTTGACGAGGTTGACCAGCTGGCCGATCAGCACCTGGATGTTCTTCTCGGGATCGTCGCCCGCGCACGCGGCGAGGGCCTTGAGCCGCGCCACGTACCCGGTGTGGTCGGCGCCGAGCAGGTACAGGCAGACGTCGAAGCCGCGGCCCCGCTTGTCGAGGTAGTAGGCGGCGTCGCCGGAGAAGTACGCGGGCGCGCCGTCGCTCTTGATGAGGACGCGGTCCTTGTCGTCGCCGAAGTCGGTGGTGCGCAGCCAGACCGCACCCTCCTGGTCGAACACGTGACCCTGCTTGCGCAGCGCCTCGACAGCCCGCTCGACGGCGCCCGTGGAGTGCAGCGAGTCCTCGTGGAAGTAGACGTCGAAGACGACGCCGAACTCCTTCAGCGACGTCTTGATCTCGTCGAACATGAGGTTGACGCCGATCTTGCGGAACACCTCCTGCGCGTCGGCGTCGGGGCGGTCGATCGCGTCAGGGGCGAGCTGGAGGACCTGCGCGGCGATCTCGCCGATATACGCGCCGCCATACCCGTCCTCGGGCGCCGGCTCGCCCTTCGCGGCGGCCAGCAGGGAGCGGGCGAACCGGTCGATCTGGGAGCCGTGGTCGTTGAAGTAGTACTCGCGGACCACCTCGGCGCCGCTCGACTCGAACAGCCGGGCCAGCGCGTCGCCGACCGCCGCCCACCGCACGCCGCCGATGTGGATCGGGCCGGTGGGGTTGGCCGAGACGAACTCCAGGTTGATGCGCTGGCCGGCGAGAGCGTCGTTGCGGCCGTACGCGGTGCCGGCGGTGACGATGGAGCGGGCCAGCTCGCCCTGGGCGGCCGCGTCGAGCGTCACGTTGAGGAAGCCAGGGCCTGCCACGTCGACGCGCGCCACACCGGGAACGGAGGCGAGCTGGGCGGCCAGCCAGCCGGCGAGATCACGCGGTGCCACCCCTGCCCGTTTGGCTACCTGAAGCGCGATATTCGTGGCATAGTCGCCATGCTCGGGGTTGCGCGGGCGCTCCACGGTCACGCTGGCCGGCAAGGTAGCCGGGTCCAGTCCGTGCGCGGCGAAGACATCGCGGGTAGCAGCGAGAACGGCGTCAGAGAGTGCAGCGGGGGTCACCCCGACATGCTATCGAGACGTCGGCCCTCGCTCGTGCGACTACCGTGGTAGCTGTACCACTGACTAGGACGGGCTGCGGATGCCCGAATCGCCCGAAAGGTTCCCATGTCGTCGAAGACCAGCCCGCGCTCGACCGGCAAACCCGCCGGAAAGGGCCCCGGCAAGGGCCCCGGGCGTCCGGGGCGTAAGCCCGTCAAGCCGATCAAGCCGTCGCTGCCCTGGGGCATGATCGCCCTCGGTTCCGTAGTGGCGATAGTCGCGGTCGGCATCATCGGTTACGGCATCTACAGCGTCCGCGACTCCGGAAAGCCGTTCGGGGAGCGCAATGCGCAGCAGATAGACGGCGTCGTGAACTACCGCGAGACGGAGAAGTTCACCAACAAGCACGTGCCCGGCAAGCAGCAGTACAAGCAGAGCCCGCCCGTCGGCGGTGACCACAACGGCTCCTGGCAGAACTGCGAAGGCGACATCTACGCAGCCGAGATCCCCAAGGAGCAGGCGGTCCACAGCATGGAGCACGGCGCCGTCTGGCTCACCTACAAGCCCGACCTGCCGAAGGACCAGATCGACGCGCTCGCCGACAAGGTCCGCGGCAAGGAGTACGTGATGATGAGCCCGTACCCCGGCCTCGACAAGGCGGTCTCGCTGCAGGCCTGGGGCTTCCAGCTCAAGCTCGACAGCGCCAGTGACGAGCGGGTCGGCAAGTTCATCACCGGCTTCGCCCGCGGCGCGAACGTCGAGCCCGGCGCCACCTGTGGACGAGGCCTGACGAGCACCGGATCGGAGCCCGCCGCCGCGCCGCCCGCCGGTGGCTGAGCAGCCGGTGCGGAACGTAAGCCCGCTGGTCAGGACGGTGTTCGTCGCCGTCCTGACCGGCGTGCTCGCGCTCGCGATCGGATTCGGCGCCGGCATCTTCACTGCGCAGCCACGCCATCCCGGCGACACCTCCCCCGAGGCCGGCTTCGCCCGTGACATGTCGACGCACCACGGCCAGGCCGTGTCGATGGCGATCGAGGAGTACCGCGCCACCAAGGATCCCGCGCTGGAGTCGATCTCGGTCGACATGGCGCTCACCCAGCAGGCCCAGATCGGCATGATGCAGACCTGGCTGAAGACCTGGGGCCTGGAGACGAACAGCTCCGCGCGCCCGATGGCTTGGATGGGCGCACCGGTGCCGGAGGGCGAGCTGATGCCCGGCATGGCCGACGAGGCCGCGCGCACCCAGCTGCGCCAGGCCACCGGCAAGGAGAAGGACATCCTGTTCTGCCAGCTCATGATCAAGCACCACCTGGGCGGGATCCACATGGTCGACGGCATCCTGAGCCGCACCGATGACCCGCAGGTGCGCGAGCTCGCGCAGTCCATGAAGAACGCCCAGCAGTACGAGATCGGCGAGCTGACGAAGCGGCTGACAGCGCTGGGTGCGAAGCCGTAGAGCTTTCGGGTTCGGCGAACCGGACTGTCCGGACACCGGTCCTCTAACCGGGCGCCCGATGCAGCCAAAAGCCCGACAGTTGGGTGAGGCGGTGCCACGTCCCACGCGGCGTGGCACTGCCCTGACACACTCGCCGCGTGCAGCCGACTGATCCCACGCAGCCCCCGCACGGTGTTCCTGGCCCGCCGCCTGGTGTTCCTGGGCAGCCGTCCGGTGTCCCTGGCCCGCCGCCTCGTGTTCCTGGGCAGCCGTCCGGTGTTCCCGGCCCGCCGCCTCGTGTTCCTGGCCCGCCGCCCGGCTTTCCGGGGCAGCCGCCGGCCGTCCCGGGGCCTCCGCCCTTGGCTCCGGGTATGCCGCCGTACCCCGGTCCGCCCGCGGGGTTCCAGCCTGACGGGCCGGTTCGGCCTGTACTGCCCAAGAAGGGGCCGTCGACGGCTGTCGTTATCGGCATCCTGATCGCGGTCGTGGCCCTGCTTGCGATCTGCGGCAGCGTCGGTGCGGCCGGATACCTCGTCTACCGCAACGCGGACGAGAGCAGCAGCTCCGCGGACGGCGTCCTCGACGGGCTGGTCGACTTCCGCGCCACATCGCCGGAGATCCTGACGAAGAACCACCGCGCGGGCCGGATCACGTACACGCAGAGCCCTCCCGTCGGCGGCGACCACAACAGCACGTGGCAGAACTGCGAGGGCAACGTCTACACCGCCGAGATCCCGAGCGAGCACGCGGTGCACAGCATGGAGCACGGCGCAGTGTGGCTCACGTACCAGCCGTCGCTCGACTCGGGAGACGTCGAGAAGCTCGCGCGCAAGATCCGCGGCAAGGCCTACACCCTGATGAGCCCGTACCCGGGGCTGGACGAGCCGATCTCGCTGCAAGCCTGGGGGTACCAGCTCAAGCTCGACTCGGCCGAGGACGAGGACATCGACCGGTTCATCGCCAAGTACGCCCAGACTGCGGCGCTCGAACCTGGCGCAACGTGCGGTGGTGGAGTGACGACGACAGGTACCGAACCGCGGTGACCGTGGCGGCCTGATGCGCAAAGGGCTTCGGAGGGCTGATAGTCTCTTCGAGGTCCCGAGCCCCCGTAGCTCAGGGGATAGAGCACCGCCCTCCGGAGGCGGGTGCGCAGGTTCGAATCCTGCCGGGGGCACCCATCCTGACCAGCACAAAGAAGCCCCTGACCAGCGCGAACGCGGTCAGGAGCTTCTCGCATGTGTACGGCTGTCACCGGCGGGAACCGGTGATGGTCGGCCGTTCACGGCAAATACACGGCCAAGTTCAGCCGGGCTTGTGTCCAAGCGCTGCCTGCACCCGCTGTCGAAGCAGCGCCGCTTCACGGTCCAGACACTTGGCGTAGATCTTGAGCAGCACCTCCACCGAGTGACCGGCCCAGGCCGCGACCGTGGTCGGTGGCACGCCGCCGTTGAGCCAGGTCGACACCGCCGCGTGTCGCAGGTCGTAGGGCACCCGGGCGAGCGGTGATGCGACTACCTCTGCGGTGAAGACTGCCGCGCGTGCTCGCTGCCACGTTCGGACGATCGTGAGTTTCGGTAGCTCCTCCGCGTTTCGCTCGCCCACGAATAGCCGGCCGTCTGGCGCCGTTCCGAACTCCGCGATGTGTTCATGAATCAACGCGGTCAACTCGGGCGGGCACGGCACAGTCCGACCATCACCAATCGCCCGCTGCTTGAGCGGTCGACTGTCGCGGTTCTTGCCCGTGTCGGTCCAGTCTTTACCTGCGAATGGCTCCGCCTTTTCCAAATGGAGTTCTCCCCACCCTTCGCTCGGCAACGAAAGATTGCGCTTCGCGAGACTCACAGCTTCCTCAGGTCGAAGTCCCGCGAAGTACAAGCACCCGAAGTACGCCACCAGCCGAGTACCGCTGCGACGCTGATCTCGCACCGCATTGAGCAACGTTCGGACCTGCACAGGATTTGCGACCACTCGGCGATCGACGGTGTTCACCGTCTTGGGTGGCGTCCATTTCAGCGCGGGTACGGGGTTAGCCGCCAGCAAGTTCAACTCAACCGCGTACCCGATCGCGGTACCAAGAACCTTGCGCCGACGACTGGCAACACTCGGCGCTGCCGGCTTTCCGTCGAGCCTCACGGTTAGACTGTCGAGCAACGGACGCAACACCTCCGGCCTCGTGAGAGCCGACACGGGCCGGCTATGGTCTTTGACCCACTGCAATGCGTTGCGGATCTCGGCCGGCACGTCTTCGGCATCGCGCCGGTCCGTGTTAAAGCCCCAACGGATGAGCGCCGACCGAATCAGCTTGTCATCTGGCCTTCCTCGATCATCTGTAAACATGGCGACCATGACGGGCGTGAGCGCCTCCGCGTGCGTGCGGCGGGTGGTCGCAGCCACGCGAGGCCATTGCATGTCTACGAACTTGCACGCGAACTCATACCATGACATGTCGCGATTCGTACGCTGCATCGACACGGGCCGACCTGACTCAATGTCGAACGCCTCCCCCTTTCTTGCCGCTACCACCAGGTCGGAACGAAAGCTCTCCGCGAGCGCACTGCCTTTGAATGGCTCCTTCCATTCCTTACCGTCAACAATCCAACGCACGTAGTACGTGTTTCCGCGCTTTCCTTCGTATACTTTCGTTTTCCAGATTCGAACGTTGTAGGTAGTGGGCATCAAGCGGCTTCCTCTTCGAGGCGAGACGCCAGCCATTTCTCGTAGTCGGCGCGCCGGATTCGCAGATCCCCGTTGGGCAGTTTGAAGCAGCGTGGTGCTCGGCGTTTGGCGCGCCAGTCATAGAACGTGGATCGGGAGATGCCGAGGTCTTCGCACACGTCGGCGATGGTGAGGTGCTGCCGGTTCGCTTTCTGCGCCATGGGTCAGGCTCCTTCCACGAGAGAGCCCGGCCTGTCGAATGACGGGCCGGGCTGCGGGTTGGCGTACGTAGATGCGTTGGAATTGTGAGGGTGATCGATCGAATAGGGGCCTCCGGACGGATGTCGAGCACGGTGGCGAGCGTGTTGAGGGCGCCGAACCACCCGCCCCTACTGCCCGAACTTGATCTCCACTTCGGCGGAGCCCCAGCTGACAACGCCGGCTTCAGCTTTGCCCTTGAGCGTCCATTCTTTGGGAGTCATCAGACCCCTGACGAAATCCCACCACTCCCCCAGGAGCTTCTTGAGCCATTCCCACAATCCAGTCATCTTGTCCCAGACTGGCCGGCGGGCGTCGATGCCAGCCTTCTTCGCCTGGTCTATCTCCTCCTCTACGTTGCGCCCCTCCGCTTCCATGGCATTTGCCACGGATAGGGCGATGCGAATCCGAATCTGTTCATCGGGCATGGAAAGGATCACCGTCGTCTGGCTATGCCACCGGGTTACATCTTCCCTGATGCGCTGCGCCGGCTGGGCAAAGTCTTCATACCCCTCCGCACGTAAAGCCTCCGTCACCTCGGAAGCCATCTGGCCGCCCTCGTTCAGGCTCTTATGCAAGCGGGCTTCAATGACTCGTATGTTCTGCAACTCATCATCGGTCAACGGCGCAAACTGCCGCTGTTCTCCCAGACCGCCCGTCTCACGCGGTTGTTTGAGCTCCGCCAGCAATCCCTTGACATCTTCGAGGGCCTGGCTAAATGCCTCGACCTGTTCGGTTACTGCTTTGGATATTGCTTCAACTCGGCCTGCAGTCTCTTTGATCTCCGCTGCCACCCCTGCAATGCTGGCCGCTTCGGTGGTTTTCTCGTAATACGAGAACTTTGCCTCTTTCTTTTCAGGCTTCTCTGGGTTAGGCATTTGCTTACCGAACTCCATTTGATCCTCCAGACGACGTGGCCGGACGAACAGGCGAGTCTCTACAGCAGCCCGCAAGCGCAATAGCCGCCTGGATCCGTGGCCACTGGCAGATCGAGAACAGCATCCACCTACCGGGTAAGCGACGTCACCTACCACTCCCAGGCGCGAAGCGGCGCCGCACCACAGGTCATGGCCACCCTGCGGAACGTCGCCATCAACGCCCTACGCCTCATCGGCACCACCAACATCGCCGCCGCGTTGCCGTACGACGCCCGTGACCCGATCCGACTGCGCCGGTCTGAGCGGACCTCGTTCGGCTACGGTCGGTGAGATTCGGCGATACGTCGGGCTCGCTTCGTGGTGCGATCCGCGGTGCGCACGCGTGGTTGGGGTGGGGTAGCCGTCCCAGCCGTCCCAGCCGTCACTTGTGCTGGTCAGGCTGGGACGGCTTGTTTTGTTGGGACGGCTTGAGCCGTCCCACGGGTGAAGCCGTCCCGCGCTGACCTGCGGTGGAGGCTGGGACGGCTGGGACGGCTTCCCCTTCGGGACCGGTCCGCGACGGCTTCGGGCGGGTGGGACGGCGGTTACGGGTGCGTGGGCAGTAGCGGTTCCAGGCGTCGGCGAAGTCGGTCGCGGTGGTAGCCCTTGGCCTGGTGCCGTCGGGGAAGCGGATGTTGGCGGAGCGGATGTCGTACTCGCGCAGCAGCACGCCGAGCTTCATCGCGGTGAGCCCGGCCGGGCCGTAGGTCGACCAGGGCGCTTCGGGGTCGGCCTTGAGCCGGTCGAGCAGCTCGCGCGTGGGCAGGGCGGTTCGGCGCCGAACGCGGTGCGGCAGTCGATCAGCAGCCGGATCCGAGTCGGAGACCTCGGCCGTCGTTCGCGGCCTCGGCGGTGAGCGCGAGCGCGGCCGCGCGGGCCAGGTCGGGCCAGTCGCCCGCCGGCGAGGTCGGCGACGGCGACCAGGGGTTCCCAGGTGTCGGCGGCGCGGTCCTCCACCGGCATGGCGGGTTGCGGCGTGTTCGAGCTGTCGAGGTCGGCGCGGAGCCAGCTGGTGAGCTGCTCGGCGAGCGTCGCGCAGGGCGGGGCCGTCGCGGCGGAGCCGGTAGGGGGCGACGGTTTCGCCGGGTGCGCGGCGGCGCATCCGGACGATGACGGCGCGGTCCTCGATGGTGTCGGGCATGGCGCCGATGCCGGCGAGGGCGGCCATCGCGAACGTCGGGATCGACTCCACGCTGTTGGCTGGCCGCGTTGTACCGCATGGCCGGGCGGTTGCGCTGGTGGCCGGCGTTCAGCAGCCCGCGCAGGTCTTCGTTGCCGTCGGCCTTCGGGCCGAAGATGGTGTCGGCCTCGTCCACCAGCAGGGTGGGCGGGTCGCTCGAGCCGATCGACCGGTACACCGCGGCCGGGGATGGCGTTGACGGTGATGAGCGGGTCGCGGCACAGGGCCTCGACCATGTCGAGCAGCCGGGACTTGCCGCACCGCTTCTCCGGGCCGCGGATCACCAGCCGCGGCGCGTGCGCCCACGCGGGTTGGGCGTGGGTGGCGGCGATCCACAGCACCACGGCGACCGCGGCGTGCTGCGCTCGGGCAGGACGACGTAGCGGAGGAGCGCGGCGCGGACCGCGTCCAGCAGCACCGCGCCGTCCGCCGGGTGGTTCTTCGGTGGGTGGGTCATGCGGACAGCTCCCATTTGGTCGTCTGGGTGGTGTTCGGATCGGTGGCGGTCTGCGCGGATTCGGCGCAAACCTTGTGCGCGGGCCGGCCGTTGTCGTCGCGGCAGAACGCCGGGCGGTGGCAGTGCCGGCACGGCGAGAGCCGGCCGCCGCCCCAGTGGGTGCGGTCGCGCCAGTCGAGCCCTCGTGCCGGGCCGGACACCGGCACGGCGGCCGGCGCCGGGCTCGGTGTCCGGCGGGCGGTCATGCGGCGGGAGTCCTTCGTCGCGGAAGCCGCCGGCGATGGCGGCTGCGGATCTCGCGGTCGGTCTGCTCCGCTTCGCGGCCGGTGTCGGTCAGTGCGGCGACGCCGTCGGCGTGGTCGAGGGCGCCGGCGGCGACCATGCGGGCAATGCCGCGGGCGGCGCCGTAGAGGGTGGTGCGGCGCTTGCCCTCGGGGGCGCGGCGTCACGGCGTCGAGGTGTGCGGCGAGCAGCTGGTCGGGATGGGAGATGCCCCCCGCGCCTCGCGACTGGCTGTGGTCCGGTCGGCCCGCGTGTGGTGGGCGGGACCAGCGGCGGCGTGGTGGGCAGTGGCAGGCGTCGACCAGCGCGGGGGGCATCTCCCCACGCCGCGCCCGTTCGGTGCCCACCGGTAGGGCCGGCCGGTGCGCGGGTGGATCGAGGGCGGCAGGACGACGTAGCCGCCGTCGGCCTTGATGTCGATCCCGGGATGGTCCGGCAGGGGCCGGGACGGCACGTCGCTGGCCGGGGTGGCGGTAGTACAGGTGCAGGCCACCGGAGCCGGTGAGGACGTGCGCGGTGGGCGGCACCAGCCGGCGGCCATCGAGCCGGTCCAGGCTGTCGGTGCCGCCGTGCGCGGGGTCGACGTCGACCACCACCAGCCCGGACGCGGCGCCGGTGCGGACGGCGAGCTGCCCGCTGCGGACGGCGGTGATCATGCGCGGCGATGCGGTCGGGGTCGGTGGTGGCGGCGTAGAAGCCGTGACAGGTCAGGCACGCGCAGTCCGCGGGGTCGTGGTCTCCAGGCCGGCACGCGGAACAGTTCGCCGTCGGGCGCTTGGTGCGGCCGAGCAGGAACACCGGCCAACCGCGCTCGGCGGCGGCCAGCGCGGCGCTCAGGACCGTCTCGTGGGTCATGCGACATCTCCCTGTGTGGTGGGTGGAAAGAGAGCGAGTTGGGTGCCCGCGGCGCCGCTGTGCGCGGCAGCGTCGAGCACGTCGGCGCGCCAGCGGTAGGCGTAGCGGGGGCAGTTGGCGCAGTTGCGGTGCGTGGTGCAGCCGGGCAGCCGCCCGGAGCGGCGGGCCGCCACCGACCACGCCATGGAGTCGGCGGACGTCAGGAGGTGCCCGTAGCGGCGCAGCCCGAGCACTTTGATCCCGAAGCCGTGCAGCCGCGTCACGCCGTGCTCGTGCAGGCCGGTGATGATCGCTTCGGCGTCGCCGGTGGCCTGCCGGCGGCACACCGAGCCGAGCCCCACCAGCGGCGCCGTGGGGAGGTCCACGCCGGCCGCGGCGTAGCCATCGACGCAGCGCAGGCATGTTGACCGAACTAACGAGGTCGTGCCGACTTGCCCGGAATCGCCTATAAGGCCAGATTCTGGTACGTGATTTCGACCAGCCCTAGGCCGGAGCCCGCTCACCTCGTCGTGCAGCGACTCGGCGCGGTGGTACCCGGTAGCGGCTCGTTGCCGTGGCTTCTGCGGAACGAGAACGGCGCCGAGCATCCCGCCGTCAGCGACTTCCTGCGACACATGGTGGCCAGCGCCTACGGCCCGAGTAGCGTCCGGTCGTACGCGCTGGCGCTGCTGCTTTGGCTGCGCTTCCTGGGAGCCATCGGTGTCGACTGGGACCGAGCCGGTTCGAGGGAGGTAACCACAAACGTTGTCCAGGCATGCAACCGGGCGTTGGTTCTGACGGCCATGGTTGGCCCCACCCGGACGGCTTGGGGTGGCCTCTCTGCGGTTGAACCGGATGGTGCTGTGACGGTCTGAGTTGGCCCCACCGTGCCGAGTCCAGCACGTTGACCGAAGTTATGGTGCGTTCCTGCGCATCACCCGCTCGGCTTCTCGGTATCCGCCTTCTGCCGATGAGCGGTTGTCGCGTGACATGCGGTGCCCTGGGTCGCCTCGTTCAAGTTTGGTACGAGCATCCTGTTCAACTGGGCTGAAAGCACGGGTGAACAGTCGCCTCAATTATCCGTGCGATCTGTCCGTCCAGGCCGGCCTGGCGGACTCGTCGGCGGCGACAGCTCGTCGACAACGGTCCGTAGGCCCCTCACGACATCAAGCCAGGCTTCGTCTCGATTCCGCCAGCGAGTTACTGGCTTACCGAGGCTCGGAAGGGCCTGCAACTGTCCAAAGGGAGCATTGTCCCAGTCTACGGGCCTCAAGATGATCGGAATGACTCGTGCGAGGCCGCGCTCATGTAGAGACACTGCCGTCTCAACTTCGACACCGTAGCAGTAATCGGACACCATGAAGTCTGGAGATATCAGGAGCAAGATCATGTCGGCTGTGTCGAGGCCCCGCGTTATCGCAGCCCGCCATTCCTGTCCGGGCGAGATTAGGCGGTCGCTCCACTCACTGATAAGACCCCCGCGGCGCAGCTGCGACAGATGACCCTCAAGCTCCTCTCTGAACCGAGAGTCCCTGTGGGAATACGAGTAGAAGAGCCGAATTGTCCTCCGCTCTCCCTGCTCAGGCCGTCGGGCTGCCGCTTGCACTGCTCCCTGTTGGAGGATGGCTGTAGCCGCCGCCTCAGCGGGATGGGGCGGTGAGGCGTCGGTCATGACCCGCATCAGGTCGAGCAACCCGGCTCCGTCGAAGTCGCTCCTCCGGCCGAACGGGGTGGCCGTATCGACGAACATCCGCTTAACGGCGTCCGGTCGACCGATGAACTCCCGGTGGACGGACAGTAGGGCTGCGATTGCGCCGGAGACGTGCGATGCCGCCATGCTGGTCCCGGTTTCCTCGACATAAACGGCCGTGTTGGTCGGGACCTCGTCGCGGGCGACGACGGAATCCAGGCTGACGCCAGCTGCGCACGACGTGATCCGCTCCCCGGGAGCGACCAGGTCGGGCTTGGCCCACCCGCCGCTGGAAGGGCCCTTGGAGGAGAAGTACGAGACGCGGTACGCGTGCGGCGCGTCTCGAGGCGTGGAGCCAACGGTGACGGCCAGCTCTGCGTTACCGGGGTCGTTGATCGTCATACCCGACCCGGACCGGTTCGAGGCGTCGTCCGTGTCGGCAAGCGACCCATGGCCGGAGTTGCCGGCGGCGACCACCACAACGACGCCAGTGCGGACGAGCTTGTCGACCTCCCTGCACAGCGGGCTCTGTCCGAATGTGAACCATAGCGGGTCGACCTCGTAGCCGACGCTGAGATTGACTCCGTGGATACGCCTGCTCGCGGTCGTGCCGCCGTTGACCTTCCGGACATACGCTAAGGCCCTCATCACGCGGCTGACCCGCTGCTCCCGGCTACCACCGCCATGCAGCACCTTGAGGCTGACCAGCTTGGTCTTCGGCGCTATGCCGGCAAGCAGCGAGAGGTGCTCGACCTCGCGGGGCACCCGGAGTGGCTCCCGACTGTTTCCGAAGTTGTGCTGGCTCTCGGTCGCCAGCACCTGCCGGCCCTCGCCCGCGTCGAGCCACGGCTTGATGGCGCCGGCGATGATGCCGGCGACGTGGGTGCCGTGACCCAGCTCGTCGACCAGGGCAAGGCTAGGATCGGGCAGCGGGTCCCCGTGGGACGGGAACAACCGGTGCAAGTCCCGGACCGACTCGTCGGTCAGCGTCCCGTACGCGGCGAAGTGCGGGTGATCGGCCCAGATGCCGGAGTCGACCACTGCCCAGACGATCCCGTCGCCGTACGCGTTGAACGCCCGCCGGGCCACGTCCGCCTTGATGGTGACGCAGGAGCTGTCGATCTGCGGCACAACGACGAAGTCGGGCCACAGCTGGCGCAGGCAGCGGGCCGACCGGGCGGTCGCCGCGGCGTCGGCGGAAACCAGCCGCGTCATCTCGTGCATCGACAGTTCGCCGGTCGCGTATTCCTCGGCGAGCGGGGTCGGCGCCCCGGCCGGATCGCGGGTGACCCGCACCCACAGCCGGCTGAGCCGCTCGAGCGCGGCATCCGGCCCGCGGCTGTAGTGCAGGTCGAGTTCGGCGATCACAGGCATGGGGAGGTCCTCGTCCGGCGGGAAGCCGAGGCGCATACGTCCCTCGCTGGACCGCAGCGGCGGCGCGAGCACGCCCGGTGCGAGCAGCATGGTCGGCGCGTCTGGAGCTGGCCACCCGTACGCCCGATCCTCTGCCCGGACCCTAGCCCACGCCCGCTCGACATCGTCGCGTACTAACTTCGTCCGCCGCCGGCCAGCCTTGGTCAGCACCTGCTGCTTCGGAGGTGGCTGCTTCGACTCTGCCACGGACGCCCGCGGGTCCCACTGCTCCGCTGCGGCCGGCTGGGCATGCTGACGAACCAACCGCGCCGAGTGGAGGTCTTCCAGCGCGGCCTTCACCGCTTGGTGCCACCGCGGCCGCTCGCCCTCGTAGAACCAATCCGAGGGTGCGAACCGGTCCGCGAATCGGATCGCCACCTCTTCGATGACCGCAGACTCTGAGTCGAGACGTCCGTCCCGCGAGTCGGCCAATGCCAGCAAGACCCTGTCGTGCCAGAATGTCAGCTCCGTCACCACGCCAGTCTAGGGCGAGCCCGGGCTCGCTACCCGGCCAATCCCAGCAACCCCAGCCGGGCGGCCGCGATCACCGCGTCGACGGACCACCTGTCTCCCGCTCGCCGTTGACGTGACGCCGATGGCGACGTAGACGGGCCAGTTGGTGACCTGTCCGTCCGCGGACCTTGACCACGATCGCGTCAATGAAGATTGTTGGGTACATGCGGTCGCCGCTTGAGTCCGCGGCCTTCATATTGCCCCACGACGAGCAGTGATGGCCCCATGGCCAGATAGAGTCAGTCGGATTGGCTCGCGCACGACATGTAGCCGTGCCATCCTCCGACCATGACTACGGTTCCGAGCCCGGACGCCGGCACCCATCCTGGCGATGCCACGGCGTGGCAGCATCTCGCCGGCAGCCTGCCCCAGCCCGCCGACCCGGGCGAGCAGCACGACCTTCTATGGCAGGAACTCGACGCCCAATTCCGCTGGTACGACCGAGCAGCGACTCGTAGCCGGCTCACCTACCAAACCCTCAAAGTCGCAGCCCTTGTTACCGGCGCCGCCGTCACTGTACTCGCCGCCACCGGCGCACCCGCTGCCCTCACGGCGGCACTAGCGGCGAGCATCGTCGTACTCGAAGGCGTCCAGCAAGTGTTCCAGTTCCACTCCAACTGGATCGCCTACCGCGCCACTGCCGAAACGCTTCGGCAGCATGCCTTCCTCTACGCAGCCATGGTCGACCCCTACGCCGATACCCAGAGCCGGCGTGACATGCTCGCCGAATTCATGCGCGACGTCACCACCAAGGAAAACACCAACTGGACTAGCACCATGCGACAAGCAACCCCGACGTCGGCCGTGACTAGCTGAACGGCCCGTCTCAGCGCCCGAGGACATATCGTCGAAGCCACTCTTCCGCATTCGACGGCGCAGAACCCCTAACCGATCCGCTTGTCGACAGGGACGCGAACAGTCCCCCCAACGGCACTGGCATCCTCACATGCCGCGATCCGCGCGCAGCGGAGCCTGCCTACTCCGCTGCTCCGGGGCAGCTGCCCGGCCACGTGCCCGTGCACGACCAGAACGGAGAATGGCAGGCTGGTACAACTCCGCGTCGGCGATACGCTCCCTTCATGACCGACAGGGCGGAGAGGGATCCAGCTCCTAACGGAAGTGGCACGGCTGATGCTGGCGTCGGGCGCCGACGCAGATCAGGTAGCCAAGGAGCTGCTCCGGCGCACCGATTCACCGATTTCGGTGATCAAGGCCGTCGCTGACGCGACCGGCATGGGGTTGGGTGATGCTAAGTGGGTTGTACATCGCAACCTCAACCCGGAGGTTCGCGAGGCGGCGGAGCACCTTTGGGACGACATGCTCGACGGCATCAGGCAGCTCCAGGAACCGCCCACCTCGCAGGATCCGGCGCCTTGAACCGGCCCTGAGGTGACGCGGCTCGGGCCGTCTTCACCAGGTCAGGCGCACGGATCTGCCGCGATCCGCGCCTACCGCCCCCGTCGCGGTAACACGCTGTAGTGGTGCATTGGATCATCCAGTGTGGCCGGTTCAGACCGTCACGCCGCCACTGCGCCAATCTCCGGTGGGGCCAACTCGGGCCGTCCGGGTGGGGCCGGCTTAGGCCGTCAGAATCAGGGCGTCGACCGGCATGATGTCGCCATGGACCAGCCTGATGACTTGGAGTTCGAGGTTCGACTCCTCCTTGACGAACTGTGCGTCAAGCTCGGCTTCTGCCTGCCGCCGGCGGAAAACCGTCGGCTCGAGCAGGCGCCTCCGCGCGACGTGGACAGCTTCACCGATGCGGTGTTCGAGGCCGAAGGCATGGGGGACATGACCTACACGGAACTCCGCGGCCAGGTGCGGGCAGTGGTCGAACAGCACATGAGCCGCTGGGCAGAAGCCGACGACCGGGCGTCCGAGAGCTCGCTCTGCGACGGTCTGTGGCCACCGAACTAGAAATTCATGATCTTCATTAGTCCGGAGAAGATAGTCGGCGACGGTCCAGCCCTGCACGACTGGCACGATCGGCAGGTCCGGCGCGAGGTCCCGCAGCTGCGTGAAGTTGTCGATGGTGCGGCGCTGGTGCTCGGCAACGGTGAGTCCGGTCTTGGCAGTCATCCAGGGTTCACACATCCAGTCCTGCGGCGCCGCCCACAACAGGCCACCGACCTCGGCGGCGTAGCGGCGGATCCGCGCGACGTACTCGGCGGGCGTCGGCCCGCGCTCCCATGAGCCGTGCGCGGCGAGTTCGGTGAACCCGCCCGAGTCCAGCGCCCATGTCCCGACCGCGACCGGCAGGCGCCGGTAGGTGCGGAGCCGGCGGTCGGAGATGAACAGCGGCTCGGGCCGGCGCGCGAGCCAACCCGGTTGGTGCGTGCCGAGGTAGAACCGCGGCCCGTCGCTCGTGGTGCTGGCGTCACACATGCGGTACGTCCTCCAGGCGGTCAGGTGAAGCAGGCGCCGTTGTCGCACCAGCCGCCGCCGTCGGGGTCGGTTTCGAGGCCGGGCAGGGTGTCTTGGGCGGCGGTGATCGCGACCGCGAGCGGCGCACCGAAGCGGGTCAGGTAGACGGGGTCGCGTCCGAGTTCGGTGCGGCGGACGTTGAGGAGGTCTTCGAGTTCGCAGCTGCGGGCGAACAGGTCGGGTTCGTCCCTGGCCATCTCGCGCCAGGTGGCCGGGCGGTGGAATGGACAGAACCAGCAGGCGGACTTGCGGGGCACCGGCAACCCGGCGGCGTGGATGATCCGGGCGCAGTCGATCCGGCGTAGCGGCGGCGCATGGTCCAGCAGCGGGTAGGTCGGCCGCTCATACGGTTGGGCGCGGCGCTTGTTGACCCGTTCGATCTCGTCCAGGCTGATCCCGATGCCGACCTCAGCGGGCACGGCGTCGCTGGCACCGTTGGCTTTGAGCCATCGGCCGATGACCCGGATCCTGAAGTCGGCTGTACACGAGCGCGTGCCCGGTGCGCCGTTGGACATCCGTACCGGGATCGGCAGCGACCGCGAGCCCTCCTTGGTGAGTCGGCCCCACAGGGTTTCGGTGGAGCCGTCGCGCCGGACGCGGTGCAACTCGTGCAGCGCGATGCCGTGTGCCGCCGCATACGGCGCGGCGTGGTCGCGGATGTAGGTGAGGGTGGCGGGGTGTTCGCTGTCGGCGCCGACGTTGGCGAACAGGAACACCCGGTGCGGAATCACCCGCTGTGCTGCGAGCACCAACAGGGCGGTGGACTGCACACCGCCGCCGTAGGAGATGACACGAAGCGGGGCCGGCGCGGCGGCGGAGGTTCGGACGGTCATGTGCTGGCGCTCCTTCCGGGGCGATTGCGCCGACCGACCCGCCCCGGGGTAGTGCGGGGCGGGCCGGTCGGCGGGGGCAGGGCGGTTAGAACGGCGGCTCGTCCGACGCGGCGCCCGCGCCGACACCGGCGGGCGCGGAGGTGCTGGCGCTTGTCCACGGGTCATCCGGTGTGGCGGTGCCGTTGCTGGTGCGGGTGGTCTTGTTGACCTTGGCGGTGGCGAAGCGCAGCGACGGGCCGACCTCGTCTACGTCGAGGCCGAACATGGAGCGCTTCTCGCCCTCGTCCGTTTCCCAGTGCCGCTGCTTGAGCCGGCCGGTGACGATCACCCGCGCGCCCCGGGTCAGGGACTCGGCGGCGTTCTCGGCGAGCTGTCGCCAGGCGGTGCAGGTGAGGAACATCGCCTGCCCGTCGACCCACTGGTTGGTGTCCTTGTTGAAGGTGCGCGGGGTGGACGCGACGGTGAACCGGGCGAGTGCTACACCGGATTCGAGGAAGCGGAGTTCGGGGTCGTCGGTGAGGTTGCCGGTGACGGTGATGACGGTTTCGTTGGCCATGACGGTGCGGTGTCCTTCCGGGACGGTGAATGCGGAACGGGTTGGGCTGGTGCTGGTCGCGCCGGGTTCAGGCGGCGGCGTGGGTGCAGGTGGCGCCGCATGCGCACCGTTGCGCGGGAGCGGCGATGTAGGTCTTGACCCGGACTCGGAATGCGCGGTCGCCGTTGTCGGCCTCGTGGTGCCACGTGGAGTGGGTGCCGACCGCCTCGGCGGACAGGCCGAGGGCGGTTGCCAGGGCGTTGACGTCGGCGACGCGCTGGGCCTCGGTGTCGTCGCCCCAGCCGGGCACGCCGAGCATCAGCCACGACTCGACGGCCACGACGGGAGCGGTCTCCAAGGCGTCGGCGAGCGCACGTAGCCGCTGAGCGGTCTGGTCAGGGGTGAGGGCATCGGACATAGCGGGTGGTCCCTTCTGGCTAGCTGTGTGGGTCTCGGGCGAATGGGCGGAGTTCGCGGCCGGTGCCGCCGCAGCGGCGGCAGGCCCGGAACGAGCGCACGAACACGGCGCCGCGGTGCTTGCCGGACTCACCGCACTTGCGGCACCGCCGGTAGGGGTGCAGGCGGATCGAGATCGAGTAGCCGATCCCGTAGATGACGGCGCCGAGGAACAGCGCCACCCACACCCGCCCGGTGCCGGCGTCCGGTGTGGACGCGGCCAGGGTGGCCGCGTAGTGAAGTGCGATGTGCACGGGTTCGGTCGGTCCTTTCCCGGGCACGACGAAGCCCCGGCCGCGCATGCGTCGGCCGGGGCTCGCGTGCCCGCTCGGTGGCTACGGTGAGTGAGCGCCAACTTGGGTCACGGCACTTGGGTCACTTGGGTCAGCGCACCCTCCATAGGGGGCGCCGTGACCCAAGTTCTGACCCAAGTGGTGACCCAAGCTGGCCGCCGTGACGGTTACTCGTTGTGGTCGTCGGCGGTGTCGGTTTCGCCCGGTGCCTCGCCGTCCGGGTCGTGCTCGGGCAGGTAGTAGCGGGCCGCTGTGGTGGAGCCGCGGACCACGACCGCGCCGCGTTCGCGCAGGATCCGCAGCGACCGTTTGATGGTGCTCTCGGACTTGCCGGTGGCGGCGATGAACTCTTCCCGGCGGGCACCGTCCTCCCCGCATTGCGCCAGCACGGCCAGGATTCGGCCGGATGACATCGGGGTCCATGGCGGCTTTGGTGTTGAGCAGTTCGGCCAGCGGCGTTGCCGTGGCTGGCACGGCCGGCATGCCCGCGAGGCGCTGTTCGACCTCGCGGACGAGTCCGTTGGCGAGCCGGCTGATGGCCTTGTCGTCGTCCGGTGCCACGCCCCAGTCCCCGGAGTCGGTGCGCTGGCTGGGAATGAGCCCCGCCGCCGGGTGCGGCGGGACAGTCGTCTGCGGCGCGGTGACGGGCCTCTGGTGGCGTGCGGTGTAGCCGTCCAGGGCGGCGGCGATCTCGGGTTCCAGCCTGGCGGCCGGGCGGCCCCGGCGCTGCGCCAGGGCGGCGTAGTCGTCAAGGTCGTCGGCGTGGAAGACCCGCCCGGCGCGCCAGGTGTTGTCGTCGCCGACCACGAGCGCGACGCCCTTGGTGCCTTGGGCGTAGGTGGCCATGTCGGGCATGTTGAGCACCATCCAGTCCGGGACGGCGCTGTTCATCTCCGCCGACCGGTTGACCCGCAGGACGATGGTGTTGCCGGCGTTGGCGTGCACCTCCTTGGTTCCGGTGTTCTGCACGGTGCCGCGCTGCCCGGCGGTGGCGATCATGACGCCGGCGGAGCGGCCCCGCTTGTGGATCTCGGTGACCAGCGGCTTTGCCTTGTGCGCGATCGGCGAGTTGGCGCCGACGACGGTGTCCATCTCATCGATCTTGACCACGATCACCGGCTCCGTCGGAGACGGCTTGTGGTTGCGGCCCCCGGTCTGCGCGGAGCGCATCCGGATGATGGTCACGCACCACTCCAGAATCTGGAGCGCCTTCGCGTACTCCGGTGTCCCGTCCGGTCCGAGCCCGGCGCGGGCGTCCAGGGCATCGCCCCAGATCGCGGGCAGGGTGCCCTTGCCCAGGTCGATGCCCATCACGAGCACGTCACGGCGGGCGGTGAGGTCGGCGGTCATCGCGCAGTACACGAACGTTTTACCGGCCCCGGTGGCGCCGATGATGAGGGTGTGCTGCCCGCCGGCCTTGCCGAACACGGTGAGCCCGAGCGGCGCACCGGTGTCGGGGTCCTCCCCGATCACCACCGGACCGTCCAGAATCGACCGCCCGGCTGCCGGCCGCGCCGCCGACGCCGGCACGAGCGCATCCCCCGCCGGGGCGGTGGCCGGGGCGAGTTCGGGGTGCACCGGGCGGCTCGCCCACGGATCGACGGTCTGGATCAGCACGTGGATCACGCCAGCGTGACCGTGGTCGGTGCTGATCCGGACCCGTTCGGCCGGCAGCGCCAGGACGGCGGCGATCTGCTCCCCCAGCTCCGAGCCAGCGAGTCTGGCGGGCCGTCTTGCCGGTGCCGCGGATGTCGATGCGGAACCGCTGCCCCAACCGGGTGTCCTCCGTCCGTACCAGCCGGCTGTTCTCCAGCCCCGCCGTGGTCGCCAACTGATCCCACTGGACCTGTTGGGCCTTGAACGCGCGGCGCTGTTGCAGCACGTCGGACCACGTGTAGCCGGACCACGCCAGCAGCGCGGACGTGGCGTAGCCGACGAACACCGGCCACGACGTGATGCCGGTGACCGCCGAGGTGGCCAGCCACGCCGGCACCGCCCCGGCCGTGGCAGCCAGCGTCGCGGAGTAGCGGTGTGAGTGGTGCGCCTTGAACGTGCCGACCCACGCCGCCAACGCGGCCGGCGGAGCGAGACCGGCGAACCACACCGGATCCACGCTGGCGAGATAGCCGATACTGCCCGCCGGATAGAGCAGCGCCAGGCCCGTGGCCAGACCACGGGTATCGGGTGAGCGGCGAACCCACCGGCCGTAGCCGATCGCAGCATCCAGGGCCACCCGGCCCACGCTGATTCGCTCGATGTGCTGACCCGACGTCAGGGCGTCGCGTCGGGTCGAATTGCGGGAGCGTCGGGTGTCCCGTCGCGCCATGACAAACAACCTCCAGAACAGACAGACAACGGGGCTGCGGTCACCGACCGCGTCAGGGAACGGGGCGGCCCCCGCAACCACTCGGGTTGCGGGGGCCGTGAGGTGGAGCCGCCCGTCGCCGCGCGGCGTCGGGTCGGGTGGGGTTAGGCGGCGTCCTGGCCGGTGATCTTCATGCCGCGGGAGGCGACCTCGCGGGCGTCCTCGAACTCGTCCTCGAAGGACTGCGCGGCCTCGGAGGCGCCGGAGGCGGCCTCTTCGATGCCCTCGGCGATCGAGTCGAGCGGCTGGGTGACTGAGCGGGGCAGGTTCATGCCCTTCAGGCCCTCCGCCCAGTCCTCGATCTCGCTGGCGAGGGCCTTGAGGACGTCGCCGAGTTCGACGCAGGACTCCAGGAACTCGGCATCGGAGGTGGGGGCTTCCAGGTTCACAGCGAAACGGCGTGCCATCGGGGTAGTGCTCCGATCCGCCCCGGTAGGGGCATCAGGGGTGGGGGTGGAACCGCCGACCGGACGGGCGTCCGTTGCGGCGGCGTTGAGCCCCGGCGCCAGGCGGGCCGGGGTGCTGGTGTCAGGCGTCGGTACCTGAGTCGTGGCCACGCCTGACGCCGCGCTGTTGGGGCGCGGCGTCGGGCGGGCGTCGGGGGTCGCGCCAGATTCGGCGTCAGGCCCGGTGTTGGGCCTGACGTCCGGACTGTCGTCAGTTGAGTTACGGGGACGGGTCAGCGTGAGCAGCGGGCGCGGCGTCGAGTCGGCGTCACGCCGTTTGGTCCACCGGGCGGCGAGCCCGTCGCGGCCCGCGACCGCGCCGCGCCTGGTGGCGCGGCCGGTCGCGCGTGCGCTGCGCCCGGCGAGGACGCGACCGGCGCGCGCGCCCTTGCCGATGAGCCGGCCGGTGGCGGCCCCGGCGCTGCCGGAGTGGTGCGCCAGTGCCTTGCCGGGGGTGCGCCAGCCGGTTGCCTTGTAGCCCGCCTTCACGGCGTTACCGACGGCGGACCGCCCCGAGCGGGTGCCCCCGGTCAGGGCGGCAAACAGCAGGGCAAGTGCGCCGAGGGTGAGCGGATCCACCGGTCATCACCGCCCGCCGAGCGCGGCAGCGTCGCGCACGTTCGCGCCGATCTGGCCGACCCACGCGCTGATCTGCCCGTTGAACACCAGGGCGTCGAGCAGCAGCACGAACAGGCCGGAGACGACGAACTCGTACCACTTCAGTGAGCGGGTCTTGAACCCGACGATGACGGCGCCCGCGAGGAACGCGAACACGAGCCACTTACCGATCTCCATAACGGGGAACCTCCAAGAAGAGGGCCGCCCGGTCGGCAGCCCGCGGGGATAGGTGGGGAAGATTGCGAAGCGGGTTAGGCGCCGTCGGCGGCGCTGCCGAGCGCCGGACCGTGGCCGTTCGGGGCCGCCAGTACGGCGAGCTGCGCGGCAGCGTCCGGAGTGCTGTGGACGCCGGTGAGGCGGGCGCGTACGTCCGGTGTGATCGCCTCGCCCGGGGTCAGGGCGAGGTCGGCGAGTAGCCGCTTGGCGCGGTCCGCGCGGAGCCCGTAGTGCTCGTAGAGGGCGTTCGCGGTCGGCGCGGTGTCGCGGTCGGCGATCCATGCCGACGCCAGCGCGGCGAGTTCGTCATCTGTGATCTCGCGGGTGGACGTCACGCCAGGCGGCAGACCAGCCCGACGCGGCGACTCCGACACGGCCGGGCGTGCCGAACGTCGGGGCCGCTCGCGGGTGGCGCGGTCGGCCTGACGCGGCACCAGGTCAGCCGTGCCAGCGGGCTCGGTTGGCGTGGCGCGCTCGGCGCCGACGTCGCCGCGCTGCCCGGCTGCTGGCGCCGTCGGCGTGCTGGCCGCGTTGGGCACCATCAGGTGCTCGGCGCGAGCGGAGCGGCGCACCCGTGTCGCGACCTCCGCCACCATGGCGTCGTCGGCGGTGCGGGTCAGCGTCCGCAACCTGCGGACCGCCCGCGCGCGGCGGTTGCCGGTCGTCGTGGTGGCCTTGTCGGCGAGTTCGACCATGCGCCGGATCTGGTGCTCCCGCTGCGCCTGCGTGGTGGTGCTCTGGCCGGGCTGCATCAGGCCCCAGCGCACCAGCAGGGTACGGGGGGTGACCGCCCAGGTGGCCTGGTATGCTTCGGCGCGGCGGGCGCGTGCGGCGCGCATCCGCTCGGTGTCGCTGGCGCGTTCGGCGGTCAGGCCGGTCCACCACAGCGACACCGCCCCGAGTGGCAGCGCGATCCGCAGCAGGAACTCCACCGGAGTGTCCGCCGCGAGCGCGACCACGGCGCCGAACACGCCGGCCAGCAGCCACACCAGGTTGCCGGACGCACCCGGTACCCCGGTGCGGGCGCGGTGCGCGGTCGCGCGCATCCCGGCGGAGAGCAGCATGGCCTCCACGACGAAGAACGTGGCGACGGCGAAGGGCACCGGGAACCCGAGCGGGCCGGTTGCGACCTCCCACATGCCTTCGGAGGTCCAGGCCAGCACCACGACCGCGGCGGCGCGGTCGATCCACCGGTCCTTGTGCGGCGAGCGGGCGAACGCCCGCGTAAGCAGCAGCAGCACGAGCGCGAGCAGTCGCGCTGGCGCCGAGCGCGGCGGCCTGGCCGTGGTCGGACCACAACCGGGTCAGTGCCTCGGCGGGGCCGCCGGGCGGCGTGCCGATGTCGATGTCGAGGGTGCGAAACGTGTGCATCTGTGGTTGCCTTCCGTGGCCAAGCGACGGCCCCCGCAAGCCCTACTTGCGGGGGCCGTCGCGCGAGAGTGGACGGTGACGATGGCGGCGAGGTGTCACTCGCCGGTGATGGTCAGGCCGCGTCCGGCGACGTCACGGGCGGTGGCGAACTCGTCGGTGAAGGTGGCGGCGGCGTTGGTGAGGTCGGTGGCGGCGGCGTCGATCGCCACGGCGGTGGTGTGCAGCGGATCCAGCACGGCGGTCGGCAACGCCAGGTCGTGCAGGGTGTTGACCCATTCGTGCAGGCCCTCGGCGACGCCACGCAGGGTGGCGGCGTAGCGCTCACACCCGGCCAGGAACTCGGCGTCGCTGTCCGGCGTGACCTCGGGCGCCGCGCTGCCAGCGGTCCAGTACGCGGCGCCCTCGTGCGCACCCGTGTCGCAGCGGGTGGCGGCCATCGCCGGAGGTTGCTCGGTGTCGTCGCTGACCGGGACCGGCCGCGCGGTCGGGCGTCCGCGGTGGTGGATGTCGTCGTGCGTGCCGGCGAGCTGGCCGGCCTCATCGGCATCCTGAATGAACGCATCGCTGGACAGCCCGCACGCGTCGCAGTCGATGGCGTAGCCGGACGGCGTGTCCCGGTCGCTGCCGCCGGGGCCGGCGTCGCTGCGGGGCTGGTCGAGCGCGATCCGGCGGAGTCCTTCTGCGACCGCGTCCACTTGGCGGGGCGCCACGGATCCGTGGTCCCCGATCAGCAGCGGCGCGCCGTCGGCGTCGAGCAGCGTCCAGCCGGGGCCGTAGCGCCGCACCCGGTAGCCATGGCGCTCCAGTTCCGCCTGGTCCACCAACCGCGCCCGGGTGACCGTGTCGCTGGCGCCCGCGTCGTTCGCGCCCGCGTCGTTCGCGCCCGCGTCGGTGGGCTGCGGGGTGGTGCGGTAGTAGCCGAGGTCGGTCAGCTCTTCGCCGTCCTCGCGGATCAGCGCGATGGAGAGTTCCTCGGCGTAGAGGTCCCGCCACGCTTCCTGCGCCGGGGTGTAGTCGGCGAAGTAGTCCGCCTCGATGTCGCCCGGCCGCAGGGTGAGGAAGCCGAGGGCGGCGCGGGCCGCCGAGTCGGCGGCGTCGTCGTCGGGGGCGAGTAGAGGTCGTCGCCGGTGAAGATCACCTCAGCCCCGGCGCGAAGCTGGTAGCGCCAGCGGCGCCGCCCGCCATCGTCGTGCCCGACGTGGGTGAGGGTGAGGGTGTGTGGGATGTCGGTGAAGCCGTCGAACCGGTAGGCGGATTCGTAGGTGGCATGGTCAGGCTCGTCAAGGAAGTCGAAGATGGTGGTTTCGGTGCCGTGCCGCGGATCGATCGCCGACCGCCGGCCCGGCAGAGACCCGGTCCGGCGGGCCGGCCCAGTGGTCGTGGCGCTGGGGTGGTGCGCGGCGCGGACGTTGCGCTCATGCGTGGTCACTTCTGTGCCGTCGCCGAGCTGCACCGTCACCCCGGCGCGGCGATCGCCATGACCACACCGGGGCGTTGCTGATAGCAGGCGGCGCACGCGGTCTTCGTGACCGGCGCCAACACCACGTCCGCGCCGACGGTGGGGCGCCAGGGCAGGGCCATCACGACCACCCTGCCCGCATCGGCCATGCGATCGGCGCGGGGTGACGCCGCACAGCGGGCACCGCCGGGCGGCGCCGCCCTGGCGTTTGAGTTGCCGTTCCCGGGTGCGGCGAGGCCAGCGTCCAGCCGATCCCGGCGGCCTGAATCACGGCGAGCAGGCGGGCACCGCGCCCGGCGGCATGCTCGGCGAGCCGCGCCGGCAGGTCGCTGGCCCACCCCAGGTAGTGCCGGGCGTGCCGGTACGGCCGCTGGAAATGCAGCAGATACACCGTGCCGGCGGTAGGGGTGCTCGATGCCGACCGCCGCGCAAGTACCGGTGCGGCCAGCGCCGCGGCCGGCGAGCCGAACTGTCCCGGGTTGGGATCCAGGCCGCGGTGGTTCATCTCCGCCCGCAGGACGGCGAGGTCGCCGGTGGCGAGCGCGGCGCGCACGTGCGCGATCAGGCGGGCGTGGTCGGCGTCGGCGAGCGCGGCCCGGTCCCGGACCCGGTCCAGTTCGGCCGCGAGCGCGGCGGCGAGGTCGCCCGGGTCGGCGCCGAGTTGGCGGGCTAGGCGGGTGGCCTTGCGGGCCTGAGCGTCGCGGTCAAGCCGCAGCGCGGTGTTCCGCGCCGCCAGCTCCCGGTTCGCCCTCGCGAGCCGGTCCCGGTCGGCGGTCATGTCGTCCAGGTCATCGGAGATCACGGCGAAGTCGTGGCGAAGCCGGCCGACCTCGGCGGCGAGCCGGTCGACGTCGCCGAGCAGGGAGGCTTCGTCCTGGCAGCAGGTCCACATCGCGAACACGCCGCGGGTGGCGAACGCGTCGGCAAGGTGGGCACGGATCTCGGACAGGTCCGAGTCGAGCAGGTCGGTCGCGGACGCTACGACGTTCGGCGTGACCGGGTCGGGGTGCGCGGTGGGGTTGGTGTTCACCTCGTTCATGGCGGTGCCCTCCTTGGGCAGCACAAGGCCCGGTCTGCGCCGAGGGGCAGCGCGGGCCGGGCCGGGGAAGCGGAGACGGGGAACGGGCGGGCGGTCGGTTCAGGCGGTCGGGGTTGGTACCGGGTCTGTGCGCATCAACGTCCAGGACAGGACGGTGATCTCGGCGGCGCGCAGATCGGCAAGCTCGGCGACGGTGTCGCGGAACTGTTCGACGTGCTCCCACGCGCTCGGCGCGGCGTCGGCGTACACGCTCGCGGAGCCGAAGCCGCGGGAGAACGCGTAGGCGACGTAGAACAGGTGCCGCGGACGGCGCGGATCGGATGAACTCATGTGCTGGTCTCCTTCGCTGTGGGCGGATCAGTCGGCGTCGTTGTGAGCGCACGAAAGAGCGCCCGGCCCGGTCCGCCGAGGTGGCGAACCGAACCGGGCGCTCCCGGGCCAAACGATGAAGCTAGGCCGCGGGTCGCATCCGACACACGGCCGGGGCGATCGGCGCCGCGGCGACGATCCGGGTGCGGGTCGGGCGGCGGTAGTCCGCAGACCGTTCGGCACTAGCCAGCCGGGCGGCGTGTTCTGCGGGAGTGAGGTCAGTCCGGATCCGCTGCCCGCTGCCGGGACACCGGGTGTGGCCGTCGGCGGCGCGGTGCGGCCAGAGCAGGCCGCGTCGTACCGAGGGCCAGCGTCCGCACCCGTCCGGGCACAAGATCATCGGCCGATCCCCCGCCGGCAGGCTCACCGTGGCCGGCGGCAGGGCGCTCACGGCCAACACGGGCCGCTGGTTGTCACGCACAATCAGGCTCCTTCGCTCGGGTGGGCTTGCGTTCTCCGCCACCCACGCCAGAACAGGTCCGGATCGTGGATGACGGGCAGCGCAAGCGCTGCGCGAAGTACTTCGCTGCGCGGTTCCATGTCCCCGTCCCGGGCATCGTGAAGCGCCACCAGGACGACAGCGGGTTGGACCGCGGCGACTGCTATTGAGTTCTCAACCAGCAAGCGGAAGAACCGCCGGCCTGTCGGCCTTGACCCGGCCCGCACCCGCAACGAGCGCGGACCAGATCAGCACAGACAGGAAGGCTCAGGCCGCCGAACGCAACGCCACGGCCGGCGCCGACTCGCGGCGCAGCGACGGCGTCGGGTCCACCCGCTCAGCCGCCGCGAGCAGCTGCACGGCCAGCGCCCGCAACTCCCCCGCCGTGCCGTGCAGCGTCGCCTTCGACAGCCGCACCCCACCGTGGCGCCGTGTCGTGGGCAGCACCTCCAGACCATGCAGGTCACGCAGGCGGACGTAGCGGCCCGGAAACCACGACTGCGAACGGTTCGGGGCGGTCACGTGCTTGGTCATCGCTGAGCCTCTTTCGTAGATCGGTGGATGGCGCCTGGTGGGCCGCAAGACCAACCAGCGAAGTTGAACCGCCTGGCTAGCCATGTTGCCGCTGGGAAGGAACGTAGACCGGCCTGGCTAGCCAAGTCAAGGCCTCACGGAATACTCCCCCAGCCTGGCTAGCCAGGCGGTAGCCTGCGTACATGAGTGATGACCGCGACGACCTGGACTTCCTCGGCGAGCTGGACCCGGACGACCCGCGGCAGTCGTCCCAGCAGATCGCGAACAAACTGCGGGCGGCGATCCTTACGCGGAAGCTGGCGCCCGGCGCCAAGCTGCCCTCGCAAAATGACCTGACTTCGCGCTATGGAGTTGCGCGAGAAACGATCAAACGCGCTCTCGAAATCCTTAAGAGTGAGCGACTGGTGGTGAGCCGCCAGGGCAGTGGCGTTTTCGTTCGAGCCCAAACTCAGCGTGCGGTTGAGTTGCGGCCCCACATCGAAGCTGCATTCGAACGCACACACGTTACGATCGATTTTGCTGGATTCTCGGGTGAAACTCTTCGCGATGCAATAGCGGAAGCTCTCGACAAGGTTAGAGCCGGACGCCTAGCACCGGAGTCGATCGCGATTCGGGTAATGCTCTCAGATATGACAATGCCGATGGCGCTGCCTGCACGCGCTGAAACGCAGTCCGATGATCCATTGGTCCGCGAACGGGCCGAGCGCATCACCCGCCGGGCCGCCGAAGGAATCCTTGAGCAAGTTCAGGAGTTGGGCGAACTTGGACTGGTCAAGTCAGCGACAGCAGAAGTGCGCGTGCACAGTGCTACGCCACTGTTTAAGCTCTACATGATCAACAACGAAGAAGTCTTCTTCGGCTTCTATCCAGCTCTTGAGCGCACCGTAACAATCAAGGGCGAGCCCGTAGCGATTTACGACATGATGGGAAAGGATGCAACTCTCTTTCATTATGCCGTGGACGATGACGACACGTCGCATGGAACGCAGTTTGTCGAGGCCGCCCGAGTATGGTTCGACTCACTCTGGGACACCATTGCGCGCGGGTATTCGGCATGAATCCATCGGCAGAGCTAATGCATCTACTGTCGAGGACTGGTCCGATCCTGCTTGACTTCGATGGTCCTGTCTGCGGTGTCTTCGCTGGATACCCCGCGACAGCCGTCGCAGACGAGTTGCGAACCCTGCTCGTAGACAGGGGTGCAGACCTTACGGAGACGGTCATCAATGAGGCCGATCCCCTGCAAGTTCTGCGCTGGACGATGACCCTCAAACGGCCAGAGGTGACGCGGGCCGTCGAAGATGCTCTCTGTGCCGCAGAGCTACGGGCCGTTGAATCGGCCGTGCCAACCCCATATGCACGTGAGGTGATCGTGGCCGCACACCAAGCGGGCCGACCGGTCGCGATCGTGAGTAACAACTCGGCACCGGCCATTACGGAGTACCTCACTGCACACCGCCTGGCGAGCTACGTCGAGCCTGTCGTCGGTCGCGCCTACGCTCAGCCTGAACGAATGAAGCCGAGCCCGGACCCGATACTGCATGCTGTCGGCGCACTCGGAGCAGAGCCGCGAGCATGCGTGCTCGTGGGCGACTCCGCGACCGACGTCACCAGTTCGAGCGCAGCAGGTGTCCATATCATCGGCTACGCGAATAAGCCGCCGAAAGCAGCCCTTCTTACGGAGGCCGGCGCCAATATAGTCATTACCAGCATGAGCGAACTTGCGACGCCGCTGCTCCAGGCGCAAGCACACTGATACGCAAGGCGGCCGTCATTCGAGGTCAATGGGCCGTAGTTTGGTTCGAGTAGCAGTGTAGATGAACGGGCCAGGCTGAGCAAAGCATCGCTCGATGGCTCGCCACTGACACATGAAGATTTCCAGCTGTCGCCACGAGTCCTTTGCTTCGTCTGCCGACAACGCAATCATTCGAGCATTGTTGTCACGAACAGCCGCTATCTCGGCCCGGTGATCCTGGATGTGGCGATCCCGGGTAATAATCAACCAGTTATTTCGCGCGACTATCGGCAACCAGTCGGAATCCTTCACCGCCGGGCTCGCAATGGCACAAGGCGGACGCTCTTGTTTATGAAAAACCCCTCCTGGGTCGCCAGGGAAGGTAACATCCGGCCGCACCTGAACAAGTAGCTTTGCCAGGCCGAGTATGTCCGCATCGACGTAGAGCCGAACGTCTGCCGGTTTCGTCTTACTCACGAGGCGCGAAGCGCATTTTCATATGCAAGCGCCCAGCGAACATCCTTCACACTGAGGCTGAAAGTCTCCGCGATTTCGTCAACGTCCGCACCCGCGTCATCGTGCTCCCAGACAACCTCTGTGCTGATGCCGCTGACGGCAGGGCGCCCAAAACGCACATCCGGCTCCATCCGAACGGTGGATTCGGGATCCGCGTGAGGTTTCCACCCAGACGCGATGTCACCATCCCAGATAACGCGATGAAACCACGAGTCTGAGGACGGAGTCAGAATGAGTTGGCCACTGACGAATGCCACAAGGCAATCCTCGGCTGGAACGCCCAACTCGTCCTGAATTGATGCAACGAGCTGGCGGTCGGCCACGAACGGCCGACGGTGCGCAAGCGGGTAGGGCACCTCGAACTTGTCGCGTAGGGCCTCGATGAACGCCCGCAGTTCCTGCATCGCCACCTTGTGCGTGCGTCTGTACTCCCTGAGCAGCCCGGCCTCAACGAACTCAGCCCATGTGACCGCACGACCACCACGGGGCTCCGGCCGGATCACCGGGCGGTAGCTCTTGCCCCGGACCTCACCGCCCTCCAGCCAGTAATGCAGCGTCGACTGCGGCACCCGCAGCAGCCGCGCTGCTTCGGCCTCTGAGAACATCTCCCTGTCCAAGACGGTGGTCACACCCGCAGTGTGCCATCCTCGCGGGACCTAGTCGCGGCGAAGGCTGAACCGGTCTCGCGCGTGCAGCCGCCCGACAACCGGCGGGCGTTGGTCACAGCATGGTCCCCAGCCTTCGACGCACCAGGTCAGCCCTCGTTTGCGCCGAGCACCGGCAGCGACTGTGCCGCGCCAGTTTGGGCCGGCTGTCTTGACCGAGAAATCCTGCGGCCCCCGGAGCGCAAATCGCTCGGGGGCCGTCATTCTATCGCGTCGCTAGTATGGCGCCGCGCGCATTTCCTCCGACTAACCCATCTCGCCAAGCTCCTCGTGAATACGAGATCGAATGGCTCTGTTGGCGCGCCTAAGGTCTTCCGGATTCCTGCCGGCGCGTATGACCTGCGTCCGGACGCTCTCCCAGTCATCGACCAATTCCGCGACTTCGGGACTACTGAAGGCCCGGAAGTGTGCCATCATCGCCTCGGTCTGGGCAATGTATTCCGGCTGTCGTGCGCGTTCCAGCGCCTTCTCAAGGTCTTCCTTGGCGCCGGTCAGATGCAACACCGACCGGACTGTTAGCCGTTCGATGTGTTGGAGCAGGCCGAGGTACGCCTCACGCTGCTCTGCATAACGCCGGTCGGCCAAAAGGTTCTGGCGCGCGTTGGTCGCCAGTATCTCGGCGTGTTTGTGCCCCCGCGCCGAGGTGTAGGCCGTTGCCGCAATTCCCGCGAGCGCGGTTAGCCCGGTGACGGTTTGCCCTACCCACTCCGATGCCATGTGTCCATGGTCGCGCACGATCGACTATCTGGGACAGCCTTTGGCGTGGCTCACGGTCGAGCGCGGTGCCGGCAACGCGGGCGCGGTGCCACCGGTGTGCTGCTATGACCGTCACTCAGATGCTGTCCAACGTGGGGGCCCCGGAGAGTGTGACGCAGGGGCCCCAGTTGGCTTCCGTCAACGGGCGGAAGCACGTCCGGGACGAGGGGGCGCAGACGGTGCCGCGCGCCCCTGCGGCCCCAGCCCCTTAGGCGCCGTGCCAAATACGTGCGCAAGTTCTTGGAGGGCATGCCAGAGTCTGAACAAACGTGCAGGTCAGCGGCGCGGAGAGTTCGAGTAAAGCCTTTCTCTCCTAAGGCGGGTATCGGAGGTTCGAATCTGCCCGTTCGGGCGCCCAACCAGGCTCGTCCCGAGGCGCCGCCCATGCCGGGATCTGGCAAATACGCGGCCAGATCGGATCGGCTGCGAGGAGTGCGAGTGTAAAAGCCGAGGTCAGGGCGCATGTCTCGCTGGCCGGCAGACCGCCCTCCGGAGGCGGGTGCGCAGGTTCGAATCCTGCCGGGGGCACTCTGTGATCTCTCAAGGCATCGAAACCCCTGAACCTACGGGTTCGGAGGTTTCTTGGTGTGTTGGGGTTGGTAGTCGCGGGTGGGAGCCGGACAAGCCGAGGATCGGCGACGTCCGGCATCAAGACCGGGCTACCCCACGGTGTTCGGCGACGAGACGATCCTGCCCGGCAACTTCGGCGGCCGCCAGGCCGGCGGTAACGGCACCGACCGCACCTGGCGCACGAGATCCTTGTTCCCACACCTGACGTCGCCGCCGAACAGGCTCGACATCAGCATTGCCGACCCAATGCACCGGGACTTCACCCACGAGTACGCCTAGATGCTGACGCCACGAGGGCGGGGCCGGGCTATGACTTCTGTCTGCCCGGTTCGGCGATCGACCCCATCGCGAGCCGCTCCTGCTCCTTCGCCACCACCTGCCGGCCGAGTTCGGCCTCGGAGATGTCGTGCGCGCTGGGGCTGCCGTCCGCGATATCGCTGCGGCGCGCGTACTCGTCGAAGAGGCGTGTCTTGCTGTCGAGGATCTCGAGCATCCGCTGGTCGACCGAGTCGGCGATGAGAAGGCGGTGGACCTGCACGGTGCGCACCTGGCCCATGCGGTGGGCGCGGGCGATGGCCTGCGACTCGGTGGTGGGTTTTACCTGCGGTTCGCACAGGATGACGATTGAGGCGGCCTGCATGTTGAGGCCTACGCCGCCGGCTTGGATCTGAGCGACCAGCACGCCGGGCTTGTCGGTGCGCGTAAAGGCGTCGATGAGCGCTTGCCGTTTCGGCGGCGGCATGTCACCGGTCAGCGGGCCGTACGCCCGTTTTCCGAGCGAAGCGTGCACGGTGCGGAGCACATCGCGAAAATATGAGAAGACCACGACCTTGTGATCGTTGGCGCTCGCTTCGTCGGCGATCTCGATCAGCCGCTTGAGCTTCGCCGACTTCTCCGGATCGGCGCTGGCGAACGCCGCGCGGCGCATGGCCATGAAGTTGCCTTCTCGCACCGCGCGCCGGTACTCGCGGAAGTCATGTGCGCTGAACTCCTCCCACTCGTCGACCTGGACGAGCTCGGGCAACTCCGTCAACACGTCGCTCTGGTTGCGTCGCAGGTAGACCGGGGCGACAGCCTTACGGAACGCGTCGGGTCCTGCCATGCCGGTGCGGTCACTCAGCATCGACGCCACCTCTGGGCGGAGGTATCCCACCAGATTCCTGAACTCGTCCGCTCTGTTCTCCATCGGCGTGCCGGTAAGGAACAGAACGCGATCGGCTCGCGATGTCCAGGCCGACGTGTTACGGGAGCGCTGCGCGTCCGGATTCTTGATGTAGTGCGCCTCGTCGACGACGAGCATGCTGACTCTCAGATCACGTGGAGTCTTGAGCGCTCGCAGTGACTCGTACGTCGTGACGCCAACGTCGCCGAAGCGGATCCAGTTCTTCAGGCCGCTGGCCCGTTCCGGTCCGTGGAGGCGGTACGCGACCATGGTGCTGCGGGCCGCTATCTCGCGAGTCCAGTTGATGAGCACGCTCGCCGGACACACCACCAGGAAATGTGTCGCGCCGTTGGCCTTGAGGTGGGCCATCGCGGCGATCGCCTGGATGGTCTTGCCGAGGCCCATCTCGTCGCCGATGATCACCCGGCGTTGCACCAGCGCGAAGCGTGCGCCGAACGACTGGTAGCCCCGCAGGGACACGCGGCGGAACGTGTCGTCCAGTTGCTGTTCGTTGACCTTGGCAACAACGTCGGCGGGAAGGAGGCCCTCGGCGGCGGCAACGTCCTGTTTCAGCTCGACGATCTCGCCGAGCAGGCCGTAGTACTCGGGCGCCCGACGCTGAAAGTCCTTCCATGTTTGTCTGTCAGAGAGCGACGGCTTGGCAATCGTCTTGTGCGCCGCTGTCATTGCCTGCAGCGCGCCACTGCTTTCGGCCTCATGGACCCAGGTCCGTACACGCGTAAGCGCGGCGCGCGCTACCTCTTTCCGTCGGCGGCCTGAGAAGAACATCCGAAGTCGGCTTGCCGCTGGTCGGGCGGCCGCGATTGTGCGCGGGAGGTCCTGATCCATCCGCATCACGGTGTCCCGCACCGGATCGACAGCGCGGGAAACAGTCTCGTACCGGCGCAGGGCTTTCAGGAGGTCCGTGCTCGGCCGGTTCTTCGGATCGAGGTCGACACGGATCTGCAAGCTGTCGTCGATGGCGGCCGCGACTTGATGCGCAGCGGCGATCGCTTGCATCGCTGTCTGCTGTCCAACTCCAGGAACTGCCAGGAGGCGCTGGCGCTGGGCACCGTGCAGATCGAGGACGGTTCTATAGCCTGCCTTCTCGAGCAGGCCCAGTCGGAGCCGCCCATTGCTGCTGTCACGGAGCCGAGAGGTAGGAATCTGCGCTAGTTCCCGGCGAACCATCTCCTGGCGAAGAGTGCTGAACGCCCGCTGTACTGTGTGGACGGCGTCGGCGTCGGCGCGCGCGAGTTTCCCGGCGCGCCGGTGCAGTTGCGCAGCCCGCCGGACGGCAGCGCGGGGGCCGATCTCCGGTGCCTCCGTCAACCGGGCGCCCCTCCCTGAGACCACATGGCTTTCCACCCGAGCCCGAAGCCGGCCGCGAGGAAGTCGTCCGTACGAACCGACGGATCACGTAGCGGATCGCCGGCAGCGTGGCGTCGAAGTCTACAAGCGCCAAGCAGTAGTCGCCGCCAAGGTTCTTGCCCGTCAGCAGTTCGCTTCGAGTGATCACCACATACTCGACGCCCAGCCGAGCGACGACGTTGGCTGCACGTTCTGAACTGAAAGACCGGCACCGTTTCCTACCGCCTCGCCCACGCCCGGCAGAAGCAACAGTCGGTAACAACCGCCTGCACCAGCCCCCCCGCGACGGGCCAACCTAGACCGCCCCACGCGCCGTGCTCAACGACCGCTGGAGCCCCGCCCTGGCGCCAGCGGAGACCGTCAGTTGGTGCCCCAGAAGCACAGGTACCGCAATCGACGCCGCGCTGCTCAGCCACGCAGACAGCATCAGCGCGCGAGGGGGAGACTCGGTCACGGCAGACCTCAGCGGACCACATCGCAGCGACAGCACAGTCTTTACGCCGTCATCGGTGTCGCCGATCTCGGCTTCGCCCGCACCTGATCAACACCCTCTGTATCGTGCGGCAATGGCCGATGCCGCAGACCGTCCCCTGCTCTTCCTTGACGTTGATGGACCGCTCATCCCGTTCGGGGTCACGCCCGATCGGCGTCCGGATGCACTCCCGGCGGATCCAGTAATATCGGATCTTGCGGAAGCAGCCTCCAACCCGCCCTTGGCGAGGCTGAATCCCGAGCACGGGCTGCGACTGTCGGCGCTGCCCTGCGACCTTGTCTGGGCCACGACGTGGATGGCCGATGCGAACGAGGAGATCGCCCCGCGCATAGGCCTACCCAAGCTGCCGCTCGTGATCTGGCCCCGACTCGTCCGAGGATGAGGACGTTGACGGACTGCACTGGAAGACCCGCGGCCTGATCGACTGGGCCGCTGGGCGCTCATTCGTCTGGGTCGATGATGAGATCACCGACAATGACCGCGCCTGGGTGTCAGCCCAGCACAGAGGGCAGGCTCTTCTTCATCGCGTCGACCCTCGCCTTGGCCTCACCGACGCCGACTTCGCTGTCATCGGAAAATGGCTGGTGCAGTTGTAAATCTATGAACGGTCGGAATCGTCCCGAGAGTTGGGTTTCGTCCCTGACGGATGCGTGGCAGTGAGTGCTTTACTGGCCGCCAGCGTCCGATGAGACCGTCCATTGTCGACTAGCCGGGGAACGTAACCCTACGTCGCGGATAGTAGGGTTACCTTCCCCGATTAATCCAATATGGACACCTGGCGATGCCCGGCTAATGCCGCCAGCGAGCGCCCGCGATCCAGGCAACTGTCGGGGAAATGGCGGCATCCTGCGCCCGGTTTCAGGACCACTGCCCCGACAGTCCGTTTGCCCGGCCGGCGCGCGCCAGCGAAGCGGCTACGACCGGGCGGTGCCCTCGCTGACCGCTTGGCGGGGGCGCCGTCCGACCTAATGTGAATCTGACCGTGGCGCTGCGTGTGGTGTCAGAACGACACGCATCCACTCCGGGTGCACTTCTTCTTGTCCACTATGTCCGGCCGCTCCACTTGTGGGTTTCCGGCCGTCAGATATACGTAGATCACCGAGGGACCGCCGGCCACGTCAATGTTCAAGGTGTCCCCATAGTTTACCGAGGAGCCATTTCTGCAGATCAGGGGTGACTCCCCATTGTCGTACTCGCGGTCGTTCACGGCAGTGAAAGTCACGGCCTTGCACCCGCTGTAGGCCTTTAAATTGCCCTCGATGGCAGCCGAGCGGTTGTACCACGTGATCGTGCCAGTCGAAATTGTCGCGCCGTATTCGAGACGGAAACTGGTTTGTGGATACGCAGCCTGCGCCGTCCCGGATAAGCTCGCTACACCCGCTATCGCGACCGCGACGAACGTCGCTAGGCCGAGCCTTATTCCTCGCACAAATGGCTCCTCACTCGCGAATATACGATCGGCCGCCGAGTGTATCGATTGCACGCAACAATGCGACCAATGCGTATAGCAACTCAGTCGTCGACATGACGGACGTTGGCCGAATTGACGTGCCCGTTCACTCGGGCCGGGCGCCCGCCCCTGGTCGCGGCAGCCCAACAGCCTCTGAGCAAGCGCCCTGGTCGCCTGCGGGCTGTCGGTGTCAGCGGTTGCGTGCGGCTACCAGGCCGGATTCGTAGGCGAGGACCACGAGTTGGGCGCGGTCACGGGCGTGGAGCTTGGCCATGGCCCGGTTGATGTGGGTCTTGGTGGTCAGTGGGCTGATCGCCATGCGGTCGGCGATCTGGTCGTTGGACAGGCCATGAGCGACCAGGGCGACGGCCTCGCGTTCGCGGTTGGTCAGCCCTGTCAGGCCGGTGTCGGCACTCACGTGGAGCGGCTCGGTGACGTACCGGTCGATCAGCTTGCGGGTGATCGACGGTGCGAGCAGCGCGTCGCCGCGCGCGGCGACCCGTACGGCGTGAAGGAAGTCTTCCGGCTCGATGTCTTTGACGAGGAACCCGGCGGCGCCGGCGCGCAGCGCGTTGAACACGTGTTCGTCGAAGCCGTAGTTGGTCAGGATGACGACGTGCACCCGGGCCAGGGCCCAGGGCCCCGGCAAAGTCCTCAGTGGAGGATCTTGAGGAGTTTGAGGGGGCGGATCGGATCGCGGGCGTGGTGGCGTAGCGCTGCGGCGATGTTGGTGGCGCCGGCCTGGCGTAGGGTGCTGATCGCGAGGTTGCGCAGGGTGGCCATGACTTGGGGCGCGTTGCCGGTGCGGACCTGGGAATGGTCTTCGGCGTAGGTGACGTCGCGTACCCAGTGCAGGGCGTTCTCGATCTGCCAGTGCCCGCGGATCCACGCGGCGATCTGCGCTGGTGAGGCCTGGTGCGGCCCGAGGCTGGTGATCGCGTAAACGGTCGTGGTGCGCCAGCGCCGGCCCCCGGACAGCGGCTGGGTGCGGCGCACCACCTGGATCGCCTGGGCGGCGTGCGGAAACGCGATCCCGGCGGGGATCGTGACGACCTTAAGGGTGCGGATCTCGCGGCGGCCGTGTCCACGCCCGGTGGCGCGGTGCGCCACGGCGACCTGCCGCCAGGGCAGCTTCCGTAGTTGGCGGTGCAGACTCGGCTGATTGCCCTTGACCGCCAGGATCCAGTGCGCGCCGCGTTGGTGCAGGTCGGCGACGTGGCCGCGTTGAGTGTGCAAAGCGTCGGCGGTCACCACCACCGCGGCCAGGGCGACGCCGGCCCGCTCGAGGGCAGCGAGCAGCGGCGCGAACGCGGCGATCTCGCTGGTCTTGCCGTCGACATCGACCTGGCCCATCACGGTGCGGCTGTCGTGGTCGAGCACCGCCAGCAGATGCCGGGTACCGCCGGCCTGGTCGGGCGTTGTGTTCCGAGAGCCACGCAGGGCCTTGCCGTCCACCGCGACGGCGCGCCGGACCCGGCTGGGGCGGGGACCATCCTCGGTAGCCGCCCGTTGACCGGCGATCCAGCCGCTGACCGCCTGGTCGAACCCGTCACCGTCCACGCCGCGCAGTACCCGGCGGATCGTCGACTCACACGGCGGACGCGCGCCGATCCCGAGCGCCTCAGATGCCTGTTCGGGCAGGTCAGCGGCCCACTCGCCGATCGCGACCATCGACCGCGCCCCGGCCACTACAGCGCACACCGCCACCGCCAACACCGTCACCAGCCGATGCCGTACACCCCGCCGGGCCCGCGGATCGACCACGGTCGACAACACCGTTAGCAGCCCAGAAGCGGCGACCGGATCTACCACCGCCAGCGCGCCCGGCTCGGTATCCAGGACAGGGATCAGCGATGATGCACACGCGGGCATGGCTCTCTTCCAACGATCTGGCAGGTGTAGGAACCGCCATGATCACCACAAGGGGCCGTGCCCGCCCCGCACCACGATCAGGGCGCGTCTACCCAAACCAGTCCTATCTCGACCTCAGCCCGCGACTTTGCCGGGGCCCTGGGTGACCGACGGGTTGCTCGAGTTGCGGATCAAGGCGCGGATGGCCAACGGCCGAATGCCGCAGCTGTCGACCGCCGTCATCGACTCGCAGTCGGTGACGTGCTCCGGACACCGTCGGCGCCGAGTCGCGTGGGTGCGACGCAGGAAAGAGAATCAACGGTTGAAAGCTGTTCGTCATCACCGGCACCACCGGCCTGCTGGTGGCGGCCATGGTGGCGCGAGCTGGCACCGCGACGGCGTCAAGACCGCCCTGCCCACCGGCGTGGGAAGGCGACGGCGCTACGGGCGTTCGCCTCCGCGATGACCCGCTGGAGCGGCTCGTGACGATTGAGGACTCCTTCGAATTCAACGCCATGTCGCAGGGTAACGACGGGTCGCTGGGCACCATTCACGCCTCCACCTCTGACGGCGTCCTGGAGAAACTCGCCGTCTACGCGGCGCAGGCCCCCGAACAGCTCTCCAGCGACACCATCAAGCGGCTTATAGCCGAAGACCTGCACCTCGTCGTGCAGCTCCGGTTCACCTTCGATGGGCTGCGCGTAGTGACCCCGATTCGGGAGACCGCCGGCCACGACGGCGACCAGGTCGCCTGCAACGAAATCTTTCGCCCTGGGCCCGATGGCGGCCGGGCACAACCCGGAGCGCCGATCTTCACCGCGACACTGGCCCGTTTGGAGGCGCACGGGTTCGACCGGCGCTGGTTGCAACGTCCCTCCGACTGGCGCTACCCGGACACCGACTCAGGCGACCTCATGACCCGAGGAACGACATGATCGGAGGAGCGACATGACCGGCGCGGTCGCGCCGCAGGTGAAGAGCGAGGTGCTGCTCGCCTGTCTGCTCGGAGCAGGCGGTGGCCTCGGGGCGTGGCTCCTGCTGCTGGGCGTCCTCGGAGTCCGCGTCCTCGACCTGCCCGAGGACGGGTCGGATACGCGCTGCACGCAGGCGCGCCGGCCCCGGGCGGGGTGGGCCGGCGCGCTGGCCTTGTTCACGCGGCGTCGTAGCCGCGGGTCGCCGTGCGCCGGTCGGCTGGGTGTCGGGGCGGTGACGCGGTGGCCCGTTGCGTGGGTGCGTGGGCATTGAGCCTTTTCCAACCTCTGTCCGATGTGGTCAGGGTGGGTCCTGGACGGCAGGAAGCTCCTGGTAGGACGGGGATTGCCTAGATCCAAACCGCCGCCACCAGGAGCTCCGGTTGCTTTCCTACCCGTCCGGGATGGCCGTGTCCAACCGTGCGCTGCAACTGCTCGCCGAGGCGCTGCGGCGCCGGCGAGGCGAACTGCGCACGCGCTGGCGGCGCCTGGACGCCGGCTGGCAGGCTCTGCTGGTGGTGGCTTACCTGCGTAAAGGCGAGACGTACGCCGACCTGGCTTGCGGGTTCGCGGTCGGCGTGACGACGGTCTACCGCTATCTCCGGGAAGGTCTGGCGCTCCTGGCGGCGACCACCCTGGTCAACGCCGTTCAAGCCCTCGATCCCGAGACCGGCACCTACCGGCCGCTCTCGCTGAACCAGAAGCAGGTCAACGCCGCCCACGCCCGGCTCCGCGGCCCCGGCGAACGCGCAAACGCCCAGCTCAAGAGCTGGAAAATCCTGCGGAGGATCCGCTCCAGCGCCGCTTACCGTCCACTCACGACGGCCGCCCACCAGCCACTTCAGGCACCGAGGTTAACGGCAAGCTCAGAGCCGCTGGGTGAATCGTCAACGGTCACGGCGCAAAGAACCGCCGCTCGGTTCATCCTCGGGGCCCCACGCCGCCGCTGTCTGGCCAGACCAATCCAACGCTCGATACCGGCCATCAGCCCTCCTCTCCTGGTCATCGCGCTAGACCGTCGGGAAGGGCTCGGAGAAGGCGAGAGGCGCCTATCTCGGTAGGCGCCTCTCCCGTTGACCTGCAGCCGAAGTTTAGTGACTGCTCACCTGCGGTCGGCGGCTTTGTCAGCTACTCGTCCTCAGGAAGACCATCAGAGAGCCCAGGGTCTTCCTTTGCAAGAATCCTGAAGCTCTCACCCTCTTCGACACACTTGTAGTCAAGAAGCCGTCCTTCTGCCTGATTGTCCTTGCCAAACTCCTCGCATTCATCCAAGGATTCAAACGTGAAATTCATAGGAACAAATTCCCGCTCGTCAGCACTCGCCGAAGCCATCGTCGCGGCACCAAAACCACCAGCCAAAACCAGCGAAGCGCCAACCAGCGCTATAAACCGTCGCTTGCGCATGATTCCTCCAGTTAGATAAAAAGGTTCCCGCTTTACTACGCGGCCGAGGGCGCCGGAGTTCAAGGCAATCACGCACTGAGCTTAACGCCGGAGTGCCGCCGACGACCTCGCCAGAGCTAATTATCAGAAGACGTCAGACGCGCTGGCTGTGCTTGGGCCGGGGCGGCGGTCATCAGCGCTCCTAAGGGCTGTCTCGTTGCTCGGGCCGTGGGAGGGTCGCCGACTGTGGCCGGGTAGGTTATGGCGCCGTGCAGGTGATCTCGGCGCGGCGTCCTGAGTGGATTCGAGCGTTCACGGGGTTGTCGCCGAGACAGTTCAACCGGCTGGTCTCGGTAGTGCGTCGCAGGGGTGGGTCGGCGGTGGCGGACCAGGGCCCCGGCAAAGTCGCGGGCTGAGGTCGAGATAGGACTGGTTTGGGTAGACGCGCCCTGATCGTGGTGCGGGGCGGGCACGGCCCCTTGTGGTGATCATGGCGGTTCCTACACCTGCCAGATCGTTGGAAGAGAGCCATGCCCGCGTGTGCATCATCGCTGATCCCTGTCCTGGATACCGAGCCGGGCGCGCTGGCGGTGGTAGATCCGGTCGCCGCTTCTGGGCTGCTAACGGTGTTGTCGACCGTGGTCGATCCGCGGCCCGGCGGGGTGTACGGCATCGGCTGGTGACGGTGTTGGCGGTGGCGGTGTGCGCTGTAGTGGCCGGGGCGCGGTCGATGGTCGCGATCGGCGAGTGGGCCGCTGACCTGCCCGAACAGGCATCTGAGGCGCTCGGGATCGGCGCGCGTCCGCCGTGTGAGTCGACGATCCGCCGGGTACTGCGCGGCGTGGACGGTGACGGGTTCGACCAGGCGGTCAGCGGCTGGATCGCCGGTCAACGGGCGGCTACCGAGGATGGTCCCCGCCCCAGCCGGGTCCGGCGCGCCGTCGCGGTGGACGGCAAGGCCCTGCGTGGCTCTCGGAACACAACGCCCGACCAGGCCGGCGGTACCCGGCATCTGCTGGCGGTGCTCGACCACGACAGCCGCACCGTGATGGGCCAGGTCGATGTCGACGGCAAGACCAGCGAGATCGCCGCGTTCGCGCCGCTGCTCGCTGCCCTCGAGCGGGCCGGCGTCGCCCTGGCCGCGGTGGTGGTGACCGCCGACGCTTTGCACACTCAACGCGGCCACGTCGCCGACCTGCACCAACGCGGCGCGCACTGGATCCTGGCGGTCAAGGGCAATCAGCCGAGTCTGCACCGCCAACTACGGAAGCTGCCCTGGCGGCAGGTCGCCGTGGCGCACCGCGCCACCGGGCGTGGACACGGCCGCCGCGAGATCCGCACCCTTAAGGTCGTCACGATCCCCGCCGGGATCGCGTTTCCGCACGCCGCCCAGGCGATCCAGGTGGTGCGCCGCACCCAGCCGCTGTCCGGGGGCCGGCGCTGGCGCACCACGACCGTTTACGCGATCACCAGCCTCGGGCCGCACCAGGCCTCACCAGCGCAGATCGCCGCGTGGATCCGCGGGCACTGGCAGATCGAGAACGCCCTGCACTGGGTACGCGACGTCACCTACGCCGAAGACCATTCCCAGGTCCGCACCGGCAACGCGCCCCAAGTCATGGCCACCCTGCGCAACCTCGCGATCAGCACCCTACGCCAGGCCGGCGCCACCAACATCGCCGCAGCGCTACGCCACCACGCCCGCGATCCGATCCGCCCCCTCAAACTCCTCAAGATCCTCCACTGAGGACTTTGCCGGGGCCCTGGGCCAGGGCCGGGTCCGCGGCGATGCGCCGGGTCGCCTCGATGCCGTCGACGACCGGCATCTGGATGTCGATGAGCGCGATGTCCGGCAGGTGTTCCCTGGCGAGCGCCAGGCCTTCCTTCCCGTCGGCGGCCTCGGCCACCACCTCGATGTCGTCTTCGACGTCGAGGAGCGCGCGGAATCCGCTGCGAAGGAGCGGCTGGTCGTCGACCAGCAGGACGCGGATCATGACGTTCGGTCCACGGGGAGTTCGGCGTGGACGGTGAAGCCGCCCTCGCTGCGTGGTTCCGCGCGCAGGCGACCGCCGAGGGCGGTGACTCGTTCGCGCATTCCGAGCAGCCCGACGCCGGGCGTCGGCGCGGTGTCCGGCGTGGCCTTGCCGTCGTCATCGACGCGTATCGCGAGGGCGTCCGGACGGTAGTCGATCCGGACCGACGCCGTGCGCGGCGGCGGCGTGACGGGCGATGTTGGTGAGCGACTCCTGAACGATCCGGTAGGCGGTCCGGTCCACCGCGGCCGGCACGTCGTGTCGTTGCCCATCGATCGTCAGCGTCGCGTCCAGGCCGGTCGTGCGGGCCCGTTCCACCAGTTCCGGGACGTGGTCGAGCCCATGCGGCGGGGTCGTGTCGTCGTCGCGCAGCGCCTCCAGGGTCGCTCGCAGTTCCCGGGTCGCCTCACGTCCGGCCTCCTGGATCGCCAGCAGGGCCTCCGGCACCTGTTCACCACGCTTGCGGGCCAGGTGGACGGCGACTTCGGCCTGGACCTTGATGACCGAGATCTGGTGGGTGAGCGAATCGTGCAGCTCCCGCGCGATGTGCAGCCGCTCCTCGTTGGCGCGGCGCCGCGCGGTCTCCTCCCGGGTGCGCTCGGCTTCGTCCGCCCGCCGCTCGGCCTGCCGCAGCGCTTCACCCGCGGCGCCGGCGGCGATCAGCCAGGCCATCTCGAGGGCGCCTCGGGCCTGCGCGAACGCCTCGCCCGTGTCGTGCAGGCCCGAGGCCAGGGCCGCGAGCGGGAAGAGCGGCCAGCATCATCACAGCCGCCACGACCGTGATGATGCGGTGGCCCGCCCGCACGGCGGCGTACACCGCGAACAGGAACGCGACGGCGGGCACGTCAAAACCGACCGCCTGGTAACCCACCGCGCACAGCCCGGTGACGGCCAGGACGGCAACCGGAGCGCGGCGGCGCGCGGCCAGCGCCAGGCCGCCGGCCACCAGCAGCGCGTAGCCGAGCAGATCGATATCCGTGGCGGAGTGGTTCCCGGACAGCCCGGCGACCAGCAGCGTCGCCGCCACGCAAACGGCGATCGCCCAGTCTCTGACACCGGCCGGAATGCCGGACCGTCCGGTGCTCATGCGCGCACCTTATCCGGATCTTGCCGCCGGACGACTCCTCCTCGCGGACGAGCGGTCGCCTACCGCACACGCAGTACCGTCCCGGCGCCTGCGGCGTCCGCGAGCAGCCGGATACGCCACCTGCCGCAGCGCGAACTGCATCCGTCAGCAGGACGACCGGCGGCGCGCCCGGCGACATGATCAGGCGACATCCAAACCTCGGAACGCGACGCACGAAACAGGAGAGGGACATGAGATCATCACGAGCCCTGGTGTCAGTCCGACTTGTGCTTGCCATGGCCGGAGCCGCCCTGCTCGGGGGGGTCGGGCTTGCCGCACCGGCGGCCGCGCACGTCCCGGTCCAGCCGGCCGCCGCCAGTGTTTACGACATGAGCTCCGGGCGACTCGGCGCCATCGTGGCCGCCGTGCTGGGGCTGATCGGCGTAGTCATCGGTGGGCTGGCTCTAACCCGCCCCGCCGGTCGTTTCGGCACCGGCTCCGGGCGACTCGGCGCCATCGTGGCCCTGGCGGCGGGGCTGATCGGCATGGCCCTCGGTGGGCTGGTTGTGGCCACCGCCGACGGTGGTATCGGCACCGGCAACGGGCTAGGCGGGGCCATCGTGGCCCTGGTGGTGGGGCTGATCGCCGTGGTCCTCGGTGGGCTGGCTCTGGCCCGCTCCCCCCGCACCGACTGACCGGCTGACTGATCAGCACAGGAGTTGGTCGACGTGTTGTTCGTGCATGCGTGGGCGCTGTCGAGCACGGTGCGCAGAGTGCCGGCGAAGCCGACGAAGGCGGGCACGAGGGCGTGCGCTAGCGCGGGGTCGACAGCGGCCCGGGAGAGGAACGCGACAGCGACGCGGGCGTCGAAGCGGCCGGCTTCGTTGTGCGGCAGGTACTCGGGTCACCATTTCTGGGCAATAGGCCCTAAGGAACGACCGTTTACTTGCCCGAAAGGGCAAGCCCGGATGGTCCACATGGAAAATTCCTCACAAAGAATTCACGCCGAGAAACTGGTTGGCTTTACTCGCGCCACACAGGCCGGAGAATAACGTCGCACTTAACCCGCCGACATCTCGGTGCGACGACTCTGACCAGGCTCGTTACCTGGTGAATTCCGTGTGAAGAAAGGCTCCATTCCCATGCGCACTCGCCTGTCCCGCTCCGCCGGTCTGATCGCCGCGACCGGGCTCGGCCTGGCCGTCTCGCCCCTCGCCCTGGCCACCGCCGCAGGGGCAACAGCTCCCACACCGACCCCGACCCCGACCGTCTCCGCGTCGCCGACGTCCTCGCCGTCGCCGTCGCCGTCGAGCAGTCCGTCACCCACGAAGCCGCAGGTAGAACCGCTACAGCAGGGCAACGTCGACGCACGCGTCAAGATCGTCCACAAGGTCACCGGCGGGAAGAGGAAGGCCGCCATCGCGACGTTCGTGGTGAAGAGCACGAAGCCTGCGACGGGCTACCGCCTCACGATCACGATGCACAAGGACCTTGACTGGCATGCGCCGAACTTCAACGGCTGGGACTGCACCGGCAGCGCAGACACGATCACGTGCGACTTCCCGGGCGAGGCCACTACCAGGCCAGGCGACGTCGGCCTGGTATTCGAGATGCCGCAGACGGCGGGCCTGAAGCTCGACCTGAGCGCATCGATCCGCACCAACGAAGCTGACTCGAACCCGGCTAACAACAAGGACACGAGGACCATCGTGGTCCCCGCCGACGAGCCGACCGCCCGAACCGGCACGCTGACCGGTCGGATCTGGAACGACGCGAACCACAACGGCCGGCAGGACAAGGGCGAGAAGGGCGTTGCAGGGGCGAAGGTCCTCGCGACGTTCGGCCCGGGCGACACCACCACCAATGCGTACGGGCCAGTCACCACTGGTGCTGACGGCCGGTACAAGATCGACAACATCACACCCAACGTTCCCGGCCTGAGCGGCTTCACGTTCGCCGTGGCGGCGCCCGGCAAGGCATGGTCCTTCACCAAGTACAAGGTTGGCGCGGCGAACGGTAACTCCGACTTCCACTTCATCGACAACGACGACATGCCCGGTGCGCCGTACGACGAGTACTTTGGCAAGGATTCCGTCATCGGACTGGCCGACGAGCACACCATCACGGCCGGCAAGACGCTGGTTCTGGACGCCGGACTCGTCAAGCGGGACTCCGGCGCGGGCGACGACGACACGCTGCCGAAGACCGGCGCTGCCATTGGCGGCTTCGTCGGGGCCGGCGCTCTGCTGATCGGCGGCGGTATCGCGCTGACCGTACTGGCTCGTCGTCGCCGCTCCACCGTCGCGTAACCGTTGCACCACAGGCCCCGCCGTCCAACCGGACGGCGGGGCCTAACCCTTGTGGTCGCACTTTTCCGGGCTATAGGCCCGAAAGGTGCGACCACAAGCCGTCAGCGGCGGCTGCGTCGCTGGCTAGCTCACGCCTGCGTCCGGTATGCCAGGTAGGTCACGCCGTTGTCGTACGACTCGCACCTTACAAGCGAGAGCCGACCGGGCGCGTCCTGCTCGGGGAAGAGCCGCGGCCCGGAACCGCGGGTGACCGGGTAGAGGCAGAGGTGCAGCTCGTCGACCAGGCCGTGCGCGAGCATCGCGCGCACCAGCGTGGCGCTGCCGCTGATGTAGATGTCGCCGTCGACCTCGTCCTTCAGCCTGCGGATCGCATCGGGATCGTACGGGCCGAGGACCTGCGAGTTCCGCCACGTCCCCGTCGTGAGCGTCGAGGAGACGACGTACTTGGTGGTGTCGTTGAAGAACGGCGCTCCCGGGTCCTCCTCCACGGTCCGGGTGGACCATGCCGGCTCGAACATCTGGTAGGTCTTGCGGCCGAGCAGGATGGCCTTGCACCGTCCGGTGACCGCACCGAGCCGCTCGCCCATACCGGGGTCGAATCCGAACTCGAACGTCCACGTCGGCGCGTCGATCACGCCGTCGAGGCTGATGAACTCGTGCACCAATACCGATCCCATGTCTGTCTCCTCGTCGCTGGACTCGCTCCGTACCTAGGCGTCGAACGGGGACCGCCTGGATCGACAACCGCGCGAGGGAAATCTACGCCCGGCGTCGCCTCGCCAACGGGCAAGTCCGCGACCCGCGCAGTCGTACTGGACGATCAGCAGGGCAGGTACACCGGGGCGAGCACGACATCGGGGCTCCACGAGGCCGACCCGTGCTTGATCTTCAGCTTCTCCCGGAAGCTCGTGTTGCACCGAGGGCTCTGGATGATGTCGGACCAGACCGTCCGCTGCTGGCCGGCGGCCACGGTGACACGACCTGCGTCGTCGTTACCAGCACGTACGCCAGATGATGCACAAGCGCGGCCGACAGGTCATCGAGCAAATGCGCGTCGTCGACGGCGAGCACCATCCGCCGGCCGCCATCCGCCGCGAGATGACGCACCGCGTGCAGGAAAGCACCCAGCCCACCGTCGTCGGGACACTCCGGCGGCAACAGATGAGAAACCGCGCCGAGCGGGATCGCCGCCGCCGACCGCGTCGCTGTTACCCACTCGGTGCGTCGCCCGAGCGCCGCCAGACGCGCCGACGCCTCGCGCGCCAACCTCGTCTTGCCGAACCCGGCATCGCCCACCACGACGACACCGGACACGCTCGCATCGCGGTAGCCGGCGGCGATGAACCGCAGCTGTTCGTCCCGACCAACAAACGGCCAAGCCTCCACCAGCGCGCCCTCCCCGGACCGGCACCGCGACGTTCCCTGCCGACGGTAGATCGACAGACATCCGGTCACATAGGTAATTCGAGCTGTCGATGGGTCGGAATGCGGACACTCCGGGGACGACCGCGCTACCAGCCCCCGCCGAGCCCGGCTAGCGTTGATCGCATCGCCGCTAGTCGTCCAGGCTTCCCATGGTCAAGTTGACGGTAGTTCCGGTCAGCCCACTCGCTTTATCGGAAGCTACGAAGACCGCCATGTTTGCCATCTCATCGAGCGTCATGAGCCGTCGTGCATGGGTCTTGCTTGCGAGCAACTCCTGCCACTGTTCCCAGGTCATTCCCGATGCCTTGGCGCGAGGCTCGAAGGCTTCCTTGATCGTGCGCGTCTCCGGCATGGCCTGCGGTCGCAGACCGACCACGCGAATGCCCTGAGGTGCGAGTTCGGCGGACAGATCTCGAGTGAGTGCCTCCTTGGCAGCCATCGCGGGGCCGTAGCCTCCCACCAATGGGATGCCCGTCCGCGAGTGGAGTGCGGTGACGGTCATGATCACCCCCGATCTATTCGCGACCATCCGCCGGGCCGCCATGCGTGCGGTCAGGAAGTACGACGTGGCGTAGGTCGCGATCGGCAGGGAGAACTGCTCGACATCCAGCTCGGCCAGAGGCACACCCAGGATCTTCGTATCCGGGATCCCGACCGCGTTGAACGAAATGTCGACGCGGCCCGCCTTGTCGATCACCGACTGTAGATGCTTGTCCACCGCCTGCTCGTCGAGCGCGTCGACCTCGGCCGCCTCGGCGGATCCGCCGGCGGAAGCGACTTCCTTGGCGACAACTTCGACGGGTGCCAGATGGCGCCCGGTGAGAAACAGATTGGCACCCTCGGCCGCAAAGGCGCGTGCAACAGCGCTGCCGATCGCGCCTCCGGCTCCGTAGACCACCGCAACCTTGTCCTTCAGCATCATCTCTGGGTCCCTTCTCTGCCCTGCCGTCGTCCGAGCCGTCGATGATGCAGACACCGCGACGCCGGGAAAGTGGGCGCCCACCAACCGCCCAGTTCGCCCCTCGGCTGGTGTCTGTATAACGATGGAGGTGGGGCAAGGCACGGGAGAGTGGAGCTGGTGACAACCGACCTGATCACCAGAGCGCGGGCTGGGGACGGCGAGGCGTTCCGAGCGCTGACCGAGCCGCACCGCCGAGAGCTACAGGTGCACTGCTACCGGATGCTCGGATCCTTCCAGGACGCCGAGGACGCCCTCCAGGAGACGCTCGTGGCCGCCTGGCAAGGCCTCGGAGGGTTCGAGGGCCGCGCCTCGATCCGCACCTGGCTCTACCGGATCGCCACCAACCGGTGCCTCAACGCACTTCGCTCGGCAAGCCGGCGCCCGGCCAAAGACTGGGACATTCCCGAGGTTGAACCGCCCGAGCCGACCCGGCTCGGCGAAGTCCCGTGGCTCGAGCCGTATCCCGACGCCCTCCTCGAGGGTGCGATCGGTGCGCCGCTGGGCCCTGCGGCCCGCTACGAGCAGAGCGAAGCCATCTCCCTGGCGTTCGTGACCGCGCTTCAGGTCCTGCCGCCTCGCCAGCTCGCCGTCCTCATCTTGCGCGACGTACTCGGCTACCACGCGAACGAGGTGGCCGACATGCTGGACTCGACCGTCGAATCGGTCAACAGTGCCCTCAAACGGGCGCGCACCAGCCTGCAGCGCCGGCGGCCGCCGATCGCCGAGCACGGGCCGCCTCCCGCTCCCGACTCAGGCTCCGAGGATGCGATCGTGGCGAAGTTCGTCCGCGCCTATGAGTCCGCCGATCTCGACGCACTGGTGGCCCTCCTGACGGACGATGTCTTCAGCTCCATGCCGCCGATTCCCTTCGAATACCAAGGCCGCGACATCGTGACCCGCCTGTGCGCCAGCATCTTCCGCTCGGGCCGAAGGTTTGACCTCGTCCCGTCGCGAGCCAACGGTCAGCCGGCGTTCGGGGCCTACCTGCGCGCCCCTACCGGCATCCGCCGCGGGACAGGCCTCCTCGTCCTCACCCTCACCGGCGACCGGATCTGCGGCATCACCCGCTTCGACAACAGCGTGCTCCCCTGGTTCGGGCTGCCGCGATCGCTCCCAAGCCGATAGGCAGCGTCCGGTTGAGCTCTGCATCGCCGATGTGAACGCGGCAATCGTCTGCACGCTGGGCACCACCTGAGGCCCGCATGGCGCCCTGCGGGCAGACCTGAATCAAAGTCCGGCGCTGCCCGTAGTGGAGAAACGAATAGGTCCATCAGGCAAGGAGCTACGGGACGCTGAGCTGTTCACCCAGCCGTGCAACGGCGCGCTGCGGTGGGACACTGTCCAGTAGCTGCCAGAGAAACGACATTCAGGTGATAGGACATTCTGTGAACGCTTGGAAGGACAAGAGCGAGGCGGCAATCGACTGTGTGCGGTCGACTCTCATGGAGTTACATCCTGAGATCGATTCGATCTTCTCGTATGGCGCTGTCGACATCGATACGAACAACCTCGTCGTATGGGTGCTGCTGAAAGGGCCCGAGAATTCGCTGCCTGAGTGGCACTTTCCCGATGACGGGACGTCGCAGGTCGCTGGCGACTTGAGCGCCAGGATTCTCGACATGCGCGATGCAGTCCGTGCCTGTTTTGCGGCCCAGTCGTGGCCCGCCGCACAGCGCGTCAAGGTCGGCTTCGACTCCGCCGAACGAGTCAACCGTTCCGGAGGTTTCAACTACTTCCGCGGATAGATCGGGCTGAGCGGGTCCGGCCATGGCACGGACCCGCTCACCGTCAGAACCGCTGTCGAGCATCATGCGGTCGGCCCTGTCCGGGAACACGCATGTGCCGACAACTCCGCGTCGCCGGTCCTCATAGGACCGTTACTCGACGTCGCCCGCGAGCCGGCGGGCCGCAGCGATGTCGCCGGCGTCGAGACCCTCGAACCCGGTCTGCCGATGCTGCTCGGCCTGGTGGTCGATCCAGCGCGTGTGCGCTTCCCAGGCCGACTGCTTGGTGGTGCCGAGCGCGGCGCCGATCTGCGACCACGAGGCCCCGGCGGCGCGGGCGGTGCGGACGGCGAGCTGCCGCCCGTAACCTGCCTTCCGCGCGAGCACCTCGCCGAGCGCGAGCAGCTCCAGCGCCTCTTCCTTCTCCAGCGCCGGGGTGCCGGTGTACGGATCGTCGAGCGGCTGCGCGAGCGCGTCACGGCACCGGAGTTCGTCGTATCGCGCCGCCGCCGTCAGCAGGGTGAACTGGCCTTCGAGAGCGTCTGGCGTCGTCATACGCCTACTCTGCCGTCAGGCTGGCCTGACGTCAAGCCAGCCTGACGGTCGCGTGCCTGTGACGTCCTGAAGGATCCGAAGTACATCAACCCGTCGCGGCGTCATACGCCTCAGTGAGCCAGTTCCGGAGCTCGTCGTCGACGTCGTCCACGCTCGCGAGCCGGAGGTCGAGCACGGTCCGACCGCCTGAGATGCGCACCGAGCGTGTGGCACGCGGGGTCACGATCGCCCGCGGGACGATCAGCAGCAGTGCCACCGCTTTCGCCATCGGCCGCACCTCTGCGATCTTCGACTCCGACTTCAGGAACACACCGACCGACACGGCGTCGACGTGCACCGGGCCGAGCGTGGCGAGGTGGGCGGCCACCGCGTCGTAGATGGCGCGCTGCACGGGCAGGCGCCTGGCGAACGTCTCGTCCACGGTGCAGCCCGGCGCGCAGGTGTGCACCTGGTGCACGCGGGCGAACTCCCGCTCGCACATCGGGCAAGTCCAGCGGCTCACCCGCCGATCATTCCAGCGGCCAGGTCCAGCGGGCAGGAACCGGCCGTCAGGAACGCGCTCCGTCAGGAACCGAGGAAGTACTCCTTCAGTACCGGGAGAAGGTCTTCTGGGGGTACGCCGTGCCATTCGCCGGGCAGGCTGCAGTGGCTCCCGTTCGGGAGCGTGGCGGCGATCCGCCGTGCCCAGCCGTCCAGCCGGGCGTCGGTGCCCGAACTGTTGAGCACGAGCGTCGGCGTCGCGATGGTGACCAACCGCTCCGCCGGCATCGAGTCGGTGACGACGGTGTCGTACACGAGCGTGTGGGCGAGCGACTCCAGCGCGGGCCACGACGGCGACTGCCGAATGCCGGCGGTGATCTCGTCCGGGACGCCGATGCTCATGTGGAAGTGCTCAACGGCGTCCCCGCGACGGCCGGCGGCGACCAGTTCGGTGATCTCGGCGCCCAGGTCCGACTCGGGCGGCGGCTCGTCGGGAAAGTGCAGCGGCGGCTCGAACAGCGCCAGCCTGGGGATCGCGAGTCCGCGCCCCGCCGCGTGCAGCGCCAGGACCGCGCCGGAGGAGAAGCCGTACACGAAGGCCGATCCGCCGACCGCCTCGATGAGTGCCTGCAAGTCGTCGATCTCGCGGTCGACCGCGTACGGCAGGGTGTCCGTGCTCTCGCCCCGTCCGCGACGGTCGTAGGTGACGACCATGAATTCCGCGACGAGCACCTTGGCCAGCTCCGCCATCGGGCCGAACCCGCGGAAGCAGCCGGCCGCGTCCACCAGGATCAGCGCCGGCCCGGACCCGCCACGCTCGAACGCGATCGTGGTTCCGTCCTGCGAGGTCACAGTCATAGACCTCTCCCTTCGGTACTAGACGGTACAGTACTGCTCTGGGTACTGATCCGTCTAGTACCATCCGGCGGCATGGAGGACGAGGGGCGATCCGCCCGCAAGCGGCAGGCGATCCTGGCAGCGGCGCGCACGCTCTTCCTGAGGAAGGGGTACGCCGGCACGAGCATGGACGAGGTCGCCGCGCTCGCCGCCGTGTCCAAGCAGACGGTCTACAAGAACTTCGCAGACAAGGAACGGCTGTTCACCGACATCATCGTCGGCGACATCAGCGAAGCCGAGGCTCAGTCGCAGGCGATCATCGACGCGCTGCCGGGTAGCGAGGACGTAGAGAACGACCTGCGCGCGATCGCCCGCGAGCTCGTGACCACGGTCATGCAGCCGCATCTGGTCCGGATGCGGCGCGTCATCATCGGCGAGGCCGACCGCTTCCCCGACCTGGCCCGCGCCTGGTACGAGCGCGGGCCCGAACGCGGCTACCAGACGATGGCGGACCGGTTCCGCGCCCTGGCCCAACGTGGACGGTTGCGGGTGGACGATCCCCTGCTGGCAGCCCAGCACTTCCACTGGCTGGTCCTGTCCGTGCTGCTCAACCAGGCGATGTTCGGCGGCGACGAGGAGTTCCCGACGAGCGAACTGGAGCACTACGCCGACGAGGGCGTGCGCGTGTTCCTCGCGGCCTACGGTTCCGCATAGTGGAATTTCCTTACTGCTCCCTTGACCCGCGTGCGCGTCCGACCGAAGGGTGGGGTCCCGCAGAAAAGGAGACAAAATGGAGCAGAGCAGGCGCCGGTTTCTGGGTACGGTCGGCATCGCCGCCGCGACAAGCCTGGTTGGGGGCGTGCCCGTGCAGGCACGTGTCGCCCAGGGGCGGCTGTACATCGGCAGCTACGGAAACGGCATCCGGCGGTCACCCGTGGATCCCGACACCGGTCTGCCCGGCCGGGGCGCCACCACGGCGACACCGCAGCCGTCGTACCTCGCGCTCTCGGCCGACCGCCGCACGCTCTACGCCGCCAACGAGCAGCAGTCGGGCAAGGTCAGCGCGTTCGCCGTCGGGCCTGCCGGCGAGCTGACCGGGCTGGGCTCACGGTCGAGCAAGGGCGCCGACCCGTGCTACGTGCACGTCCACCCGGACGGGCAGCACCTGCTCACGGCCAACTACAGCTCCGGCACCGTCGCGGTGCATCCGATCCGGCCGGGCGGCGCGCTCGGAGAGGCAAGCGACGTCGTCAAGCACACCGGGTCCGGCCCCGACCCGGAACGGCAGGAGGGTCCGCACGCGCACAAGGTGCTCACCGACGTCGCCGGGCAGTTCGTCCATGCGGTCGACCTGGGCGCCGACGCCGTCTTCACCTACCGGCTCAGCGCCGGGAAGCTGGCGGCGGCGGGCACGCTGCGGCTCCCGCCCGGATCCGGGCCACGCCACCTGTCGTTCCATCCGTCCGGCGCCGTGGCCTACGTGGCGAACGAGCTGAAGTCCACCCTCGCCGTGCTCCGGTACGACGCCGCGCGCGGAGCGTTCACGCCGTCCCAGACCCTGCCGACGGCACCGCGTGGCGACGTCCGGAACTCCCCGTCCGAGGTGGTGGTGTCGCACGACGGCCGGTTTGTCTACGTCGCGAACCGTGGCCATGACAGCATCGCGATCTTCGCGGTGGACGGCGACCGCGTCACCGCCCGCGGCACCGTGCCGTGCGGCGGGAAGGTGCCACGACACATCGCTCTCAGCGGCGACGGGCGCTTCCTCTATGTCGCCAACCAGCTCTCCAACCAGGTTGTGACGCTCCGTGTAGACCCGGGTTCCGGTGCGCTCGCGCCGGCCGGTGCTGCGCTCGTCACCGGGACGCCGACGATGGTGCTTCCGTCGTGACGGCGGGGTGAACCGGCCGCAGCGGAGTCCCGTACCCCTCAACGCCGCTGACCGCCGCCCGTGGGGAGTCCGGAGTGCCCGTCCCTAGGTGGCTGCTCCCTACCGTCGTCGCAGGTGGGACGTGCGCGGCCGTGCTGTGGTGGGGCGGGTCGGTCAGCGCGGCGCAAGAGGGTGACCTCGCTCTCGACCCCGGCCTCACGCCGTTGCTCCTGCCGCTCTTCACGGTGGCGATGCAGGTCGCCGCAGCCGTGACCGTGGGTAGCCTGCTCGCACCGGTGTTCCTCGTGGCTGGTCAGTATCGTTCGGGCCGGTTGATGATCGCGGGAGACGCTCGACCGTGGCTGCGGGTGGCGTCGTGGGCGGCGACCGCCTGGGCCGCGGCCACGGCGGCGGTCGTGCTGCTGACCTGGGCCGACCTGATGGGCGTCCCGGTGTCGTCGGTGGATCCGGCGGGCGCACTGTCGGTGGCCGCGTCGACCACCGCCGGCCGGGGGACGCTGCTGGTGCTGGCGCTCACCGTGATCGTCGCCTACCGGTGCCGGTGGACCGAGTCGGTGACCGACACAGCGGTGTCCCTGCTGCTGGCGGTCGCGGCGGTCCTGCCGGCGGCGTTCAGCGGGCACGCTGCGTCCTCGACGAACCACCAGCTGGCGGTCTCGCTCATGCTGATGCACGCCGTCGGCGCCGTGCTGTGGACCGGCGGGCTGGTCGCCCTGTTGCTGGGACGTCGTCACGTGGCGCTGAGCGTGCTCCGGTACTCCCGGCTCGCCGGGTGGTGCTTCGCGTTGGTCGGCGTATCCGGGCTCGTCAGCGCGGTGCTGCGTATCGGTTCCTGGGCCGACCTCGCGAGCGCCTACGGCCTGCTGCTCGGCCTCAAGCTCGCCGCGTTGTGCGTGCTGGGCGGCTTCGGCTGGTGGCACCGGCGGTCGACGATCCCCGCGCTGGTGTCCGGCGAGGGGCGGGCGTTCGCCCGGCTCGCCTGGGTCGAGGTGCTGGCGATGGCCGCGACGCTCGGGCTGGCGGGCGGCCTGGCGCGCACTCCCCCGCCGCGCGAGTACGGACTCGCGGATCTCGTGGACCTCCCCGTGCGGCAGATGCTGGAGTGGTCGCCCGACCCTGTGTTCATGACCGTTGCCGTCGCCGCCGTGGCGCTGTATGCCGGCGGCACACGACGGCTGGGAACATGGCCGGTCGCGAGGACCACGGCCTGGATCGCCGGCTGGCTGGTGGTCGTCGCCGCGATGACGCCGGAGCTGACGAACCCCAGGATCTGGACGTACGACACGGTCGACAACGCCCAGCACCTGGCGATCGCGGTCGTCGCGCCGGCATTGCTCGTGCTCGCGAAGCCGCTCGAGCTGGCCAGGCTGACGCTGCGCCCGGCCGCCGAGCCCGGAATGCGCGGCCCACGCGAGTGGCTGGACACCCTGCGCGAAAGTGGGCCCGCTCGATGGGCGACCCGTCCCCGAGCGGCGGTCGCGCTGTACGCGGTCGCGCTGTGCGGCGCGTACCTCAGCACCACCCTCGACGTGTCGCTCTACACCCACGCCGGTCACCTGGCCTCGACCGCCGCGATCCTCGGGTTGAGCTGCGGGAGCATCGGCGCACTGACCCGGCGGCGCGGGACTGCATCAGGTACGCAGCGTGCCGGTGCGAAGGACGGACCGGGCCCCCTGGCGGGCGTCCGGACTGGCTAGCTCCCGCGCAGGGACAGGGTGCGGCCGACCCAGTTGCTGCCGTACTGCGTCCCGACGGCGAGGATCGTGCCGGATCCGGTGGTGGCCACGTCCATGAGGTAGTTGGAGACGCCCGCGGCCGGCGTCGACTCCAGGCTCCACGCCGAGCCGTTCCAGCGGGCGACGAACGTGCCGTTGCCCTCCTTGTGGCCGACCGCGTAGACGGCGGTGGGCGACACTGCGGCGACGGCCTGGAACCTGCCCATCGGCGGGTTCGGGATCGTGGCGTGCTGCCACCCGGAACCGTTCCACCGCAGCACGTACGGGACGTTCCGGAGCAGTCCACGGTGGAACGCCTCCCCCACGACCACCACGTTGTCGCTGCTGAGCACGGCGATGTCGAGGAGCTTGATGATCGAGAACGTGGAGTCGGCGCCGGGGATCGTCATGCGTCGTCCAACTGGTGCCGTTCCAGCGCAGGACCATGCCCGCGACGGTGCCGCCGCCGTACCCGTCGTCACCGAGGTTGCCGACGGCCCAGAGGTCGTTGGCGGTGCCGTCGATGGCGTCGAGGAAGTTCTGCGTCGGGTTGGGGCTGGGGCTCGGCACCGTGGACCAGGCAGAACCATTCCAGCGGACGATGTGGGTGCGCCGCTGGAAGCCGACAGCGGCGTCACCGACCGCCCACGCGTTGCTCGTGTCGAAGACCTTGACCGCGCGAAGCGTCGCGTCGGTGGCACCCGCCGGCGATGGGCTGGAAACGGCCGTCCAGGACCCCCCGTTCCAGCGTCCGGTCAGCGGGCTGGCGCCCGCGGAACCGACAGCCCACACGTTGTTGTCGGCGCTGCTGTCGACGCCGTTGAGGACCGTGGCCTCCGTCAGGGCGGACGTTGACGACCAGGACGAACCGTCCCAGCGTGCCACGAGCGCGCGCGTATCCGCCGAACCGACGGCCCAGCCGGAGGTCGAGGTGCGGAGATCGACGCCCACGAGCCGGTTGTTGTACGCGGCCGGGTTTGGCGTCGGTACGACCGACCAGGTCGCCGCAGTCGCCGGTGACGCGGGTGCGAGCACGCCACCGGCGACCACCAGGGCCGCGCCGACCAAAAGGACCCGACGATTCGACATGGTCGCTCCCCCTCTCGCGCCATGGCGGAGGTTCTATAGCCGAGACTTCTGAACGTTAGAAGCCGCGTCGACCTATCGTCAAGGGTTCTCTCTTTTAGAAGAAGTGAACGGGGCTACTGCGCGGGGATCGGTCCCCTGAGCACGACCTTGCCGGGCGGCCGCTCGCCGGCCTGTTCCGGCTGGATGGTGACGGTGATCAGCGAGTAGCGCGCAAGGTCGACGCCGGCCCACAGCTCGATGTCGTCGCCGCCACCCCGCATGTGGAACGTGCCGAGCGAGACCCTCACGTCGTCCTCGGACTTCACCCAACCCTCGTAGTACGTGCCCGGTGCGGCCGGAGGCAGCCCGGACACGTCGAGGGTGACCGCCACGCCACCGGGCTTCTCCTGGATGCGGGCCACCGCGCTCGCGCCCGGAGCGAACTCGGTGCCGGCCAGTTCCGTGCGCTGGCTGCCGACCGTGGGTGCCCATTCGCCCAGGAGCCAACCTGCCAAGCCGCCGACGAGTACCAGCACCACGGCGGCCGCCGCGACCATCACCAGCCGTCGCGGCCGCTTCGGTGCCACGGCTGCGGGCGAGCGTTCCGTGTTGATCCGGTCGAGGACGCCGTCCAACCCGCCCGGCGCGGGATCGCCCCACACCGACGGGGAGCCGAGCGTCTGCCGTGCGTGGACAGCGCTGTCCGGCACGTCGGCGTCGCTGCTGGCCGGGCCGCGCTCCAGGTACTCCCCGACCCTGTCGTCAGAACTCATGGTGCCGCACTCCCGTGTCGTGTGATCCACGGTACGCGGCGACCGGCTCGTCGCCGTCGCAGAGCGGCCGAAGCCACGTCGCGAGCTTGCGGTGCGCGCGGTGCGAGCGGGACTTCACGGTGCCGACCGGGATATCGAGGCAGTCGGCGATCTCGGCGTGGCTGAGCTGCTCGAAGTGCGCGAGCCGTACGATCACGCGCTCGTCGGCCGGAAGCCGGTCGACCGCCGCCCGGACCTGGAACGCCTCCCAGATCGTGTCCATCTGCGGGGGCAGCGTCACGATCGCGTCGTCGTCCGGCGGACCACCTGACAGGTGCCGTCGCGAGCGGTAGATGTCGATGGACGCGCGCCGGGCGATCACGTACAACCACGGGGCCAGTCCGCGTCGCGGGTCGTAGGACGCCGCCGCACGCCACGCGCGGACGAACGTCTCCTGCACGGCCTCGTTGGCCAGATCGTGGTCGCGGAGCACGGAGTGCGCCGCCGCGTAGACGGGACCGGAGAAACGCTCGTACACCGCCCGCACTCCACCGTCCTCACCACGGCGGAACGCCTCGATGAGATGGGGCGGTAGGTCGACGCTTTCGCTGTCGACGGCTGGCGCTGTCTTCGGGGCCAGCAGCGACGTAGTCATGGTTCCCCCTGGCAGAGACGTACCGGTTCCGACACGGACCTCTGCTTGAGCCACGGCTCGAGGGCTCCCGAGAGTTCACCGAAATTGCCGAGAACCGGTACGGGGGGTGGCGGCGTACTGGCAGCACGTGGCCTACCGGGGGCCGCAGGGGAGGCAGTTCGATGAGAATTTTCTGGTCATGGGGACGGAACGCGGACGGTATGCGCTGGTCGTCGATCGGTGCAGCAGTGGTCGTCACCGCAGCACTGCTCACGCCGACGGTGCACGCACCGCCACTGGCTTTCAGCGCCCACGGGGCGGTGGTCGACGGTGGACGCTGGACACCGCTTCCCGCGCCCACCGCATCCTGAGGACCGCCGTGTCCGGGTGGTCGCCGAACTCCTGCGCGACCCGCGCCACGCAGTACCGCACCCCGAACACCCGGAGCGTTTCCCGGATGGCGGCGCGGACCTGCCGCGGATCGGGGTGCTGCGAGGCCTGGAGGTCGGACGCGAAGAGCGCCTCACACCACAGCGCGACGTCTTGACCGGACATGGCGACTTCTTCTTCCGTAGGGGCTGTCCAGGTGAGTGACAGAGCGACCCCGGGGAGGTCACGAGGCCGCTCCGCTGGGAGAACACCCTTCCGGCGACCCACCGCCGAAACATCCGTCAACCTACGGAGATGCCAACGGCTACCCCGGCGCCGGCGCGGCGTCGAGAATCGGGATCAGCTGCTCCTCCTCGTACGCGAGGTGGCGTTCGAGCTCGTCCGTGAGCCGCTCGACCTCGGCGAGCACCTGCCCACGATCCGCGCTGCCGGAGGACACGGCGTCCTGCAGTGCTTCGAGGAGCGCCGCGACCTTCTCGTGCTCCCGGTTCAGTCGGTCCAACGTCGGGGCGAGGTCCGGACGGTTCTCGGCCAGGTACGGGAAGATCCCGTTGTCCTCGCTCGTGTGGTGGAAGTGCAGTCCCTGGCACATGGTCAGGCAGTTCACGCGCAGCTGGGCGCCCAGCCGGGGCCCCGACTCGGCGATCTCCGTGCGGATCAGGGCGAGTTCGCGGCGGAACGCGTCGTGGATCAGCTTGAGCGCGCCACCCATCGACGTCGCGTTCAACCTCGGCGGGCCTGGGATCGCTTCTAGGGCGACGACGGGGAGAACGCGCCCCGCCTTCGCCTCGTACTCTGCCCACCCGGAATTGGCCTCGACAGCGCGGGCGAAGGCGCTGTCACGTTCGGAGCCCTCCAGGATCGCCGCCGTCACGTCGTAGGTGGCGACGCCGTTCTCGACCGTGGCACGCGGCTCGGCCACCAGGTTGTGGTACCAGTCGGGATGCCTTGGTGCGCCGCCGGACGAGCCGATGACGAGGACTCGCTCGCCGCCGTCGGGCAGGTAGCCGAGCGGGGTCGTGTGTGGAGTCCCGGACCGGGCGCCGACCGTCGTCAGCAGGAGCAGGCGTGCTCCCTCGAACGGGCCGCCGACCTTCCCGGCGTTGGCGCGGAACTCCTCGATGATCTGCTGGTTGAAATCGATGGGCATATTCTGCTTTCTTCGCTGGTGACAGGGGTGTGCGGAGCCCTATGCGGGCAGGGTGAAGCCCCGGCGCGGAACCGGAGCGCGCAGGAAGACGCGAAGCGGGAGTGTGGTGGGACGGTCGGCGGGCCCCTGGCCCGCCCTACGGTCACGCGGTGGCCGGGTGCCTCACTCGCTTGTGGCCCATGGCCGACCCGGCAGTCACAGCCAGAACTCTAGTGCCGCCGACTCGGCGGGGCAATCGAGTTCAACGGAGGCCGTTGCGCCGGGCGACCTCGACGACAAGATCCGGGTCGTCGCTGATGATGCCGTCGACGCGCAGGTCGATGAGCCGCTGCATGATCCCGGCATCGTTGATCGTGTACGGCACGACCTTGAGCCGGTACCGGGCGTGCAGCACGTCCACGGTCGGGCCGTGGAAGTAGGTCGGGGCTCTCCCGCAGGTACCAGTCGGGCGAGGCCACGGTGCCCTGGCGCGGGTCGTGCACCTGCCAGTTGGACGAGACCGTCGACGCGCCGGCCTCGCGCACCAGCCGACCCAGGTCGCGGTGTCGCCACCAGTCGAGGCCGCCGGTCCACGGGCTCTTCACAGACGGGTCGCCGTAGACGGCCTGCAACGAGCACTCGTCCGCGAGGCTGGCGCACTCCGCGGGCCGTACTGCCAGACCAGCGCGACCGTCTCGATGCGCCGGTCCAGCCGTCGCGCCAGCCGGATCGTCCGCCAGTCGAACGACTGGATCGTGGTGCGGTGCGCGAAACCGGCCGGTGCGGATCGCGGTGACGAGCTTGCGGGTGAACACGTCGTAAGGCGCGGTGTCGGCGACTACCGGGCTGATCTTCGTCTCGATGTTGAGCCGCACGTCAACGCGCCCGCTGGCGCGCACCAGCCGCGAACACCTCGTCAGGGTCGGGATCCGCTCGCCCGGCACGGCCACCTGGCTCGGGAACTCCGGCAACGTCTTGGAGCCGCAGTCGAGCGTCTTGAGCTGGGCCAGCGTCAGGTCGTGGACGCGCTTGCCCACGTACGGGAACTCAGGATCGCCGGGGACGACCGGCGCCGTGTCGACGCAGTGACTGCCGTTGACGGTGCGGTCGTGGATCACGACGAGGTGGCCGTCCGCGCTGACGCCGGTGTCCAGCTCCAGCGTGGACACGTCCGGGTTGGCCAGCGCGTACCGGAACGCGGCGAGCGTGTTCTCCGGCCGCACCGCCCGTGCGCCGCGGTGCGCCCTGGATGTCCAGCGGCGACGCGTACGCCAGCCGGCAACCGGTACCCGCGCTCCGCTGCGACCGTCCGCAGCCGGTCCGGGTAGTCGGTGATGATCCCGTCGACGCCGTCGTCGATGAGCTTGTGCATCGTGGCCGGGTCGTCGATGGTCCACGGCACGACCTTGATGCCGTTGCGGTGCGCGTGCCGCACCATCGCCTTCGTCACGTACGGCACGTAGTTCGGGTCGCCGACCTTGCCGTTCTGCGGGAACCCGTGCACGGGCGAGAACGCGGCGGCGCCGAACGACTTCGACGGCCGCGATCGGGTCGCCGCCGAAGTCGTCGATGTCGATGCCGCCCAGCCACGGCGACGCGCCGGGCTGGCCGGTCTGGAGGAAGTCGCAGTTGGTCAGCGCGACCAGCGGCAGCCGCGGCTCGACCTGGCGCATCCGCATCAGCGCGCCCCAGTCGAAGCTCTGGATCGTGACCCGGTTCAAGAACCCGGCGGCTCGGATCTCCGCGGCGGTGACCTGCACGAACTGCTCACGCGGCGCGTCTCGCTCGGCGCGCCGCCTCGACCTTGGTCTCGACGTTGAGCTTCACGCGATCGGCGCGGTACCGCTTCACGAGTGCGAACACCTCGCGCAGCAGCGGCATCCGGGAGTCCGGCGCGAGCACCTGCCCGGGATGGTCCGGCAGCTGCTTCGAGCCGCAGTCGAGCGTCCTGACCTGGGCAGCGTCAGCGTGTTGACGTACTTGCCGACGTACGGAAACTCCGGGTCGCCCGGCGTGGCCGGCGCGGTGTCGGTGCACTTGCGGCCGTCGACGCGGCGGTCGTGGGTGACCACCGCCTGGCGGTCCTCGGTGATCTGGACGTCGAGTTCGAGCGTCGTGACGCCGAGGCGCAGCGCGTTGCCGAACGAGCTGAGCGTGCTCTCCGACCGCAGCCCCAGGCCGCCGCGATGGGCCTGGAGGTCGAACTGCCTGTGGTGGGCAGCGGCCGGTCCGGCCACCAGCGTTCCGCCCACGATCGCGCCAGCCAGGACACCGGCGATCCATCGAGACATCGCACGCTCCCTCACGGTTGGTCCGTGGGATGTCTACCGGGCGCGCAGGTGCCCGCGGATGTCGTCAAGGTGAACGCCAACCGAACCTAGTGCCGCGCCCCGTCGCGCCCGATATATCGCAAAGGTGACCCTTTGCTGATCAGGGGTCAGATCGGTGAGTCGAACCCCACGGCGACGCCACACGACGCGGCCAGCACAACCGTCCATTGTCGACTAGTCGGGGAAGGAAACCCTACGTCGCGAACCGTAGCGTTACCTTTCCTGACTAATCCAATGTGGACGCGGTGAGACGCCGACGCGAGTCGCTAGGCCACGGCGTCGCGGCATCGCGCTCGCGGCGAAACTGTCGGGGAAATGGCTGTATCGAGCGCCCGGTTTGGGCACCACTACCCGGACAGTCCGGTTTCGCCCCGCGCGGGGCGGGCCGTTTCGGCTAGACGGGACGCCAGGGGCTCAGGCGCGGCCACCAGGCGGGGACGGCCGCCCGGTACGCGTCGTAATCGGCGCCGAACTGGCGGCTCAGCGCCGGTTCCTCGTACAGACGGACGAACGCCGCCGTGACCAGCCCGACCACCGCGGCGTACGCCACGAGCACCGGCCGCCCGAGCAGCAGCGCCTGGCCGAGGATCGCGCCGACGACCGCGAGGTACATCGGGTTCCGGACGTACCGGAACAGGCCGCCGACGACGAGCCGCTCCGTGGGCGCGACCGGCGCCGGCGTGCCCGCACCCTCCATCACGAAGCGCATGAACGCGTCGACCAGGACGAGCGTGCAGCCCGCGAGCAGCACCCCGCCGGCGATGCGCACGACGAGCCAGACCGGCTGCGCGTCCCAGCCGGTGATCAGCCAGGGAATCACGCCCGCCACGACACCCGGTGCCAGCGCGAAGAACAGCGAGGCACCCACTGCCGCGGACGATCTGCGCATGTGGCGAGTGTACGAACCGGGCCTCAGGGTGACCCGGCACGGCGTGAACCGAAATGGCGGCATCGGCCGTCCGGTTTGGGCGCCACTTCCGGAACAGTCCGGTTCGGGGACGACGGGCACCAGCGGGCCAGAATCTTGTCGGCACGCGAGGCTACGGTGATCGGCGTGAAGGCGACTCTGACCGGGCCGGAAGCGCTCGCGCTGAGGATGACGAGCCTGCTGCTTCGCGACCACGGCGCCGAGCGGCCGGCCGACGTGGCGGGCGTGGTCAGCTGGTTCGGTGCCATGCAGGCGCAGGATCTCCACAGCGCGATGTGGTCGCTCGGCGCCCGCCTGCCCACGTTCACCTACGCCGACGTGCACGCCGCGCTGGAGCGTCGAGAGGCGCTGCGCACCTGGCCGATGCGTGGCACGGTCCACCTCGTCCCGCCCCGTGACGCGCACTGGATGCTCGACCTCACGGGCGTCCGCGCGCTGGCCGCAGCGGCGGCGCGGCGGGCGGTGCTCAAGCTCAGCGACGAGGACGCGGAACGCGCCGTCGACGTCCTCGGTGCCGCGCTCGCCGGCGGGAAGCGGTTCACCCGGGCGCAGTGCGTCGAGGTGCTGGTCGCGGCCGGCATCGACTGCACGGCCCAGCGCAGCTACCACCTCCTCTGGTACGCCAGCCAGAAGGGCGTCACCTGCATCGCCCCGAGCGTAGGCACCGAGCAGACGTTCGTGCTGCTCGACGAGTGGGTGCCCGATCCGCGCCGTCTCGACCGCGACGAAGCGCTCGCCACCATCGCCACCCGCTACTTCCGCAGCCACGGGCCGACCACCCGGCAGGACTTCGCCGGCTGGACCGGCCTGACCGCCGCCGACGCCAAGCGGGGCATCGCCGCCGCCGATCTCGCCACCGTGGACGTCGACGGCACGGAGATGGTGCTGGCGCCGGAGTTGCTCGACGCCCCGCGAGACGGCGTCGACGACGTGCTCGCCCTGTCCGGCTTCGACGAGTACCTGCTCGGCTTCAAGGACCGTTCGCTGATGCTCGACGCCGAGCACAAGCAGGCGATCATCCCCGGCGGCAACGGGGTGTTCCAGTCCACCGTGGTGCGGGGCGGGCGGGTGATCGCCACCTGGAAACGACCGAGCACGCGCAAACGCACGGTCGTCGCCATCTACCCGCTGGTCAGGCTGCGCGCGGCCGACCGGAGGCGGATCGAGGCGGCGTTCCAGCCGTACGGCCGCTTCGTCGAGCAGCCGGTCGAGGTCCGCTGGCCCCTGAGCTAGCTGGAAATGCGGACCTCTCGGACTTGCCTCATGCTCTGACACATGACCATCCGGACGCGGCTGGTGCTGGCAAGCGCGCTCATGCTGTTCCTGGAGCTCGCGCTGATCCGCTGGACGGCGTCGAACGTGGTCCATCTCGGTTACTTCTCGAACTTCGTCCTGCTCGGATCGTTCCTCGGCGTGGGCATCGGATTCCTGCGCGCCGGCCGCACCGACCGCGACCCGCTGTACTTCCCGATCGCGCTGGCGGTGCTGGTCGTCGGCATCCTGCTGTTCCCGGTCACGGTCGACCGCGCCGGCTCAGACCTCATCTTCTTCACCGACGAGCTGAACCTGTCCGGACCGCCGCCGTGGCTGGTGCTGCCGCTGATCTTCCTCGGTTCGGCGATCGTGCTGGCCGGTCCGGGCGAGCTGGTCGGGCGCTGCTTCACGGCGCTCCCACGGCTCGACGCGTACCGGCTCGACCTGATCGGCAGCCTGTCCGGGATCGTCGCGTTCGCTGCCCTCTCGTTGCTGCACGCACCGCCGGTGGCCTGGGGCGTCGTCGTCGCGGGCGGCGTTCTCGCGTTGATCGGTACGTGGCGGCGCACGCTGGTCGTCGGCGTTCCGCTGGCGGTGGTCATCGTGGCGCTGGCGATGGAGTCGGTCACCCCGGGGGTCAGCTGGTCGCCGTACTACAAGGTCACGGCGACCGAACAGGAGACGGCCGACGGCCGCCGCATCGCGGTGAACGTCAACGGCATCCCGCACCAGGGCGCGCTGGACGCGGAGACCAAGGCGGTCAGCGACCCGATCTACGCCATGCCGTACCACCGCCTGGTCGACGGATCGCCTGGCCGGGTGCTCGTCGTCGGCGCCGGCACCGGCACCGATGTGGCCCTCGCGCTGTCGCGCGGGGCCACCTCCGTCGACGCCGTCGAGATCGATCCGCGCCTCTATCAGATCGGCGCCGAGCGGCACCCGAACCTGCCATACGACGACCCGCGGGTCAGCGTCCACATCGACGACGGTCGCGCGTTCCTGGAGCGCACCGACCAGAAGTTCGATCTGATCGTCTTCGCGCTGCCCGATTCGCTCACGCTCGTGGCCGGCGCCAGCTCGCTCCGCCTGGAGAGCTACCTCTTCACCGTGCAGGCGCTCCGTTCGGTGCGCGAGCACCTCGCGCCCGGCGGCGCGTTCGCGATGTACAACTTCTACCGCCAGGACTGGCTGATCGCGCGGCTCACCAACACGGTCGCCGACGCGTTCGGCCACGAGCCGTGCCTCGACGTCATCGGCAACCGCCGGGCCGTGATCAGCGCCGGACTCGACCCCGCAGACCAGCGGTGCGGCGAGGAGGAAATCACCAGTGCCGGCCCGGCGCCCGCGACGGACGACCACCCGTTCGTGTACCTGCGGTCGCGCTCCATCCCGACGTTCTACCTGGTGACGCTGCTCGGGATCCTCGTGCTGAGCCTCTTCGCGGTGCGCCTCGTCGGCGGGCCGCTGCGCCGGATGCGACCGTACGGCGACCTGTTCCTGCTCGGCGCGGCGTTCCTGCTGCTGGAGACCCGCAGCGTCACCGGGTTCGCCCTGCTCTTCGGCACCACCTGGATCGTCAACGCGATCGTGTTCGCCGGAGTCCTGCTTGTCGTTCTGCTCGCAGTGGAGACGACGCGCCGATGGCGGCTGCCACCGATCCGGGTGCTGTACGGGCTGCTCGCCGGGGCGCTGGTGCTGGCCGCCGTCGTGCCACCGACGCTGCTCCTGCAACTGCCGGTGCCGCTGCGCGCTGTGGCCGCGATCCTCGTCGCGTTCCTTCCCGTCTACGTCGCCAACCTGATCTTCTCCACCCGGTTCGCGCAGACCGCCGACCCCACGGCCGCGTTCGGCGCCAACCTGCTCGGCGCGATGGTCGGCGGCTGCCTGGAGTACGCGACGCTGATCACCGGGTACCAGTCGCTGCTGATCCTGGCCGGCGCCCTGTACGCGGGGGCGTTGCTGCTCCTCAGACGGGTGAGGGAGCCGGTCACGGCTGCGTGACGCCCTTAGGGTCGTTCGTATGCGTGCGCCGCTGAGTATCGCCGTCGCTCAACCGCTGTGCATCCCGTACGACGTCGGGGCGAACGCACTGGCCCACGCGACGACGGTTCGGGCAGCGGGTGCCCGTGTGGTGGTCTTCCCCGAACTGTCCCTCACCGGTTACGAGCTGGACGCACCAGCGATGGCCATCGACGATCCCCGCCTGGCGCCACTTGTCGCAGCCTGCGCCGACACCGGTTCGACAGCGCTCGCGGGCGCACCGAGCAAAGGCGGCATCGCGATGCTGGCCATCGACGCCGCCGGAGTCACCGTCGCCTACCGCAAGATCTACCTGTCCAGGACCGAGGCCGGCCACTTCACGCCGGGCGGCAAGCCGGCGGTACTCGACGTGGACGGCTGGCGACTCGGCCTCGCCATCTGCAAGGACACCGGCGTACGGCAGCACGCGGCCGACACCGCAGCCGTCGGAATCGACGTCTATGTGGCCGGCACTCTCACATCCGCGGACGAGATCTATCAGGACGAGCGCGCCCGCCGCATCGCTACCGAGCACCGGGTCTGGGTCGTCTTCGCCAGCTTCGCCGGCTCGACGGGCGGTGGCTACGAGCACGCCGCCGGCCGGTCCGGGATCTGGGCGCCCGGCGGCAAGCGTGTGGTCCAAGCAGGACCCGAAACCGGCGCCATCGCACAGGCGGTACTCAGCTGAGCCACGCGCGGCAACGCTGCCAGGCGTCGGCTGCATCGTCTGGGCGGTGCGCCGGCCGGGTCGGGTCGTGGACGAAACCGTGGTCGGCGTCCGGGTACCGCACGACGATGGCACCGGCCTTCTCCAGATCGTCCGCATCGGCGGGCGGCAACAGCCGGTCACGCCCGCCGACGAGCGCCAGCACCCGTGCGCCGTCCACCAGGTCGAGCGGCGCGCGCTGCGAGGGTCCGAGCACCGGCCGCACGGGACCGTAGAACGCCACCGCCCGCTCGAACCGGCCCAGACCTGACGCTTTGTAGGCATACGTGCCGCCCTGGCAGAACCCGATCAGCACGGCGCGGTCAGTCCCGCACGCCTCCGCGGCAGCGAGAACGTCACCGAGCCGCCGCGTGTCCGGAACCTCACGCGTCGCGGCGAGCCGGGTCGACAGATCGGCGGTCGACGCCACACCCGGCAGCGGCTCGGGCGCGCAGACGACCATCTGCCACTCCCGCGCCAGCCGAGCGCACAGGTCGTCGAAGAGCGGCCGTAGCCCGAGGATGTCCGGCAGCAACACCAGCCCAACCTGCGGCTCCCCGGCGGGCCTGGCCAGCACCGCCTCGGTACCGGACGGCAACACGATCCGCGCCACAGCTCCACCTCCCTGTCCCGCACGCCCCGCCGGTGCCGTGGAGGAGCTCGCTCCAGGAACGACTCCAGTGTCTCCGGAGCAGACGTACTTCCGTGCCGACCCGCCATCGCGCAGGACCCGATCCGGGTACGACCGAGCCGGAGTGGGCACTGAGCAATCGTGAAAACGCCTTCTTCACCGCCTGACCGGCCCGACGCGGCAGCCGGCGAGTCCGTCACGATCCACGGTCCGGTGATCGGCGAGCCCGTCACGCTGTTCGGCCAGCTCTCGGGCGGCTCGCAGGTCGACCATGAGACGGGCGACCGGGCATGGCTCCAGGCGATCCTCGATTTCGAGGGCGCGCTTGCGGTTGCGCTGGCAGCCGGCGGGCTGGTTCCCGACGAGGCCGCCGTCGAGATCGCCGCCCGGTGCGACGCCGACGAGTTCGACGCCGCCGATCTCGGGCTGCGCGCGGTGGCGGCCGGCGACCCGGTGGTGCCGCTGGTCCGCGACCTGACCGCGCTGGTGCCCGCCGACGCGCGCCCGTACGTCCACCACGGCGCGACCAGCCAGGACGCGCTCGACACCGCTGCGAGCCTGATCTCGTACCGGGCGCTGACCGCGATCGTGGATGACCTCACTGGCGCCGCCGACGCGTGCGCGCGCCTTGCCGCCGAGCACCGCGACACCGTGATGGCCGGGCGCACGCTGCTGCAACAGGCGCTGCCGACGACGTTCGGCCTCAAGTGCGCCGGCTGGCTCGTGGCGCTCGACGGCGCGATCGCCGGTCTGGTCCGGATCCGCGACGAACGGTTGGCGGTGCAGTACGGCGGCGCCGCGGGGACGCTCGCCGCGCTGGGCACGGCCGGGCCGCGCGTCGCCAGCCTGCTCGCCGCCGAGCTGGGCCTGGCCGAGCCGGAGGTTCCGTGGCACACCGACCGCACCCGGGTCGCGGAGCTGGCCGGCGCGCTGGGGGTCGCTGCCGGCGTCCTCGGCAAGATCGCCCAGGACGTCACGCTGCTCGCCCAGACCGAGGTCAGCGAGGTGTCCGAAGGCGCCCACAGGCAGACCCCCGTCCGGTCGGTACTGATCACGGCCGCCGCCAGCCGGGTTCCGGGCCTGGTCGGCACGCTGCTCGGTGGCATGGCGCAGGAGCACGAACGGGCAGCGGGCGCGTGGCACGCCGAGTGGGAGACGTTGACGACGCTGCTGCGCCTGGTCGGCGGGGCGGCGGTGCGCGCCCGCGAACTGCTCACCGGGCTCCGCGTCCACCCGGACCGCATGCGCCACAACCTCGACGCCACCGGCGGGCTGCTCCTCGCAGAACGCGCAACCGCGCTGCTCACCCCCTCGCTCGGCAGTACCGCCGCGCACGATGCCGTACGCCGAGCGTCCGAGGAGTCGCTGGCTACCGGCCGGCCGCTCGCCGAGATCCTGGGCCAGCCTCTCGATCCCGGTAGTTACGTCGGCGCAGCCGCCGAGTTCGTCGACCGGGCCCTGGCCGCCCACCGAGGCGACTGCCGCCATAACGTTTGGACCCCCACCTGCTCGTCGGTTGTGGAGTTCGCGAATTCCACGCCGCCCGACCCTCGAAACGGTCCACCAACTCGCGGCGGCTCGCCAAGACCGCGGGCTAGACCCGGACGTGCAGGGCGGTCAGGCCGCGCAGTAGCGGGTCATCCCGGAACTGCGGTGCCGGCTTGTCCGGGTCCAGCCGCAGGTTCGGGAAGCGCCTGACGAGCCGGCTGAAGTACTCCTGTCCCTCGATCTTCGCCAGCGCGGCGCCGACGCAGAAGTGGATGCCGAACCCGAAGCTGAGCTGGCCGTTCGGCTTGCGGGTGAGGTCGAGCCGCTCGGCGTCCGCGAAGCGCGCCGGGTCGCGGTTGGCCGCTCCGACCATCGGGTAGAGCAACTGGCCCTTCGTCACCAGCTGGCCGCCGATCTCGACGTCGATCGTCGGCCAGCTGCGGCGTCAGGATCGGCGTCGGCCCGTCGTAGCGGAGCAGCTCCTCCGCCGCGTTCTCGGCCAGCGACGGGTTCTCGCGCAGCAGCCGGAACTGGTCCGGGTTGCGCAGCAGCGCGAGCGTGCCGTTGCCGAGGTAGTTGGCGGTGGTCTCCAGCCCGGCGTTGAGCAGCGCCATCGTGTTGACCACGAGCTCCTCGTCGTTCATCTCGCCGCCGCGGCGACGAGCCTGGACAGCAGATCCTCCCGCGGTACGGCGCGCCGCTCGGCGATCAGCGCGGTCATGTACTCGGTGAACTCGTTCATCGCCGAGTGCGCGGCGCGGGCGATGGCCGGAGCGTCCTCGGCGTACTGGGCGCCGAGCAGCGCCATCATCTCGGTCGCGAGGAACGTCATGCGGGCGTGGTCCGGGGCGGGCACGCCGATGAACTCCATGACCACCGTGGACGGCAGCGGGTAGTTCACCGCCGAGATGAGGTCACCGCCGCCGGCCGCCTCGATCGTGTCGAGAAGCCCGTCGGTGATCTGCTGGATCCGCGGCCGCATGGCCTCGATCGTCCGCGGCGTGAACGCCTTGCTGACCAGCTTCCGCAGCCGGGTGTGGTCCGGCGCGTTGGTGAACGGCAGCGTCATGGCGAGCTGCTGTTCGAAGGTCGCCATCTCGTCGCGGTCCACCTGCGGCACCGACGCGAACAGGTAGTCGGTGACGGGCGGGCGGATCACGCCGTGGTTGCGCAGCATCGCCGACACGTCGTCGTACCGGGTGAAGACCCAGCCGCCGAGCGTGTCCTCGAAGTGGACCGGCGCCGACTCCCGCAGCGCCCGGTAGAACGGGTACGGGTCGTTGAGGAAGGCCGGGTCCTTCGGGTTGAACGCGACCGTCGACGCGGCCCCGCTGCTCTGCGCGATCGTGGTGTTCGCGGACCCGTGCTCCTCGTCGGCGAGGCAGCGATGTACTGCCCGCGCCACGATCTGGTCGTTCGGCTCGACGAACATCGTGAAGTGGTCGCCCGGAATCTCCTCCACGCTCAGGTCGCCGAGTTCGACGTGCTCCCAGCCGTTGGCCGGGTCGTCCAGCTTCAAGGCGGTGTTGCGGTGCGGCTTCATCACCGGCGGGAATCCGCCGGTCGCCTTGAGGAGGGTGACCTTCAGGTCGGACGGCCGCGGCTGGTATTTGACGTTCGCCTCCAGGTTGGCCTGGTACACGCGCAGCATGTTCGTGATGTGCTCCTCCACCGGGAGCGAGCCGTTCGCGCCGAGGAACCGGCCGAGCCGCTCCTTCTGCTCGGAGATCGCCAGGGCGGGGTCGATCTCGACGCCGGCCGGGCCGCCGGAGGCGAACGCCAGCCGGTTCATCGTCAGCAGTTCCTCGATCGCGGCAGCGTCGTCGACCGGAGGCAGCGGCTGGTCAGGTTGCGGCACGTACGCGTCGAGCAGGACGATCCGCGTGACCTCCTCGCCCGCCTCGCGGAGCTGGCGGCCCATCTCGTAGGCCACGACGCCGCCGAAGGAGTGCCCGCCCAGCAGGTACGGCCCGTACGGCTGCACCACCCGGATCGACTCGATGTAGCGGGCGGCAAGCGCCTCCACGGTGTCCAGCGGGTCCGAACCGCCGTCATAGCCCGGCGCGCGCAGGCCGTAGAACGGCCGGGCGGAACCGACGTCACGGGCGAGCTGAAGCAGGTAGTACGCGGCGCCCAGGGCGCCGCCGACGCAGAAGAACGGCCGCGGGGCGGTCAGACCCAACAGCAACGCTGCGGGCTGCTCGCTCGATGCGGCGGTCGTCGCTCCCCCGGCGGGGTCGTCCTCCGTGACTGCGAGGTGGCGCGCGACGGCATCGATCGTCCGGTACTCCAGGAACAGCGTGTGCGGGATCCGGAACCCGAGCCAGTCGGACAGCCCGGCCTGCAGCGCCGCCACCGAGATCGACTCCAGCGCGAAGGTGTCCAGCCGGGCATCGGGCGCCACCTGCTCGCGCGGCAGCCGCAGCTCGGCCGCGATGTGCTCGACCAGCCAGTCCTGCAGCGCGTCGAAGCTCGGACGTGGCTTGTCCGGCGCCTCCACCACCGCGACGGCGTGCCCCTGGACGTCGTCGTCCTGGGAAGCGCCGAAGTGCTCGCGGACGAGCTGACGCGCATAGGCGACGTTGCACTCGACCAGCTCGTACGCGGGCAGGCTGCCGGCGTGGTACGTGTGGTTCTCGCCCTGCAGCCGCTCGATGCGCTCGTACACGCCGGCGCGGATGTCGTCGCTGCCGAAGTACGGCAGGAACTTCCACCGCCGCTGGGTGTGCACCTCGCGCAGCTCGCCGCCCATGCGCTCGACGTTCTCGCCGAGCTTGGTGACGATGTCTTCCGGGTCGAGGTTCTCGTCGCCATAGGAGTAGCAGGCGTAGACGTCGTTGCCCAGGTAGCGGTGGTGGAACGACACCGCATCGCCGACCGGCGCGTCCGGCTGCGTGAACTCGTCGACCAGGTAGAACGCCGACTCGGGCAGGCCGGTCGCCGAGACCACGGTCGTGTAGTAGTCCATGACCCGGACGCGGCTGGCGAGGTCGCGCTCGTCGCGGGTGGCATCCAGCACGTCGAGCAGCTGGTCGACGGGCACGGTGATCACCAGGTCGTCGGCGATGACGTCTCCGTCGAGAGTCTCGATCGTCACGCCGCCGGTCTCGGCGTCGGGGTCGCGGTCGATCGCGGTGATCGTCACGCCGCAGCGCACGTCGGACAGCTCGGCCGCGACCTTCTCCCACAGCGACTTGAAGCCGCCGAGGATCGTGAAGCTGCCGGTGTGGCCGAGCAGCTCCGGCTTGGCCGAGAGCAGACCGGTCATCTCCGCGTACTTCACGAAGTACAGCGCGGGCAGGTCGCCGGTCAGGTAGCCGTACCCGGCCGCCGTGTAGCCCGTGCCCAGCGACTCGGCGAGCGACTCCAGCTTGTGCTCGGCCAGCCACTCAGACACCGGCTGCGCCAGCGCGCGAGCGGAGTGGGCCAGCCCGGCCTCCGCGATCTGCGGGAACTCGGCGGCGCGCAGCTCGGCGTACCGGCTGAAGGTCTCCCGCTGGAAGAACGCGGTGCTCTGCGGCGACGCCTCACCGCTCGTGATGTCGTAGACGCGGTGCGGCGTCGTGGCCTCGGTCGCCACCCCCAGCTCGACCGCCAGCTTCGCCACGTTCTCGTACTGCGTCGTGCAGACGTGGCCGCCCAGGTCGTAGGCGTGGTCGTCGATGTCCACCGACTCGCACTTGCCACCCACGGCCGGCAACGCTTCGAGGACGATCGCACGGTGCCCGGCGCGCTCCAGCTCACGGGCGATGCTCAGACCTGCTGGGCCGGCGCCGACGACGGCTACCGTCCGCGACGGGGCGACCTCCTCCTCAACTGCCTGTCCCGAGAACGGGCAGCCGGCGGGTGCGGACTCGTCGCCCACCCGGGCCGCCCCCGTCGCCGCATAAACCAGCGCACGCAGGTGGTTGACGGAGGCGAACTCGTGCGGCGACGTTGCCAACACGATGCCCAGGTCGGCGGGGCGGTTGGCGACGTTGAACCGCAGCTTCTCGACGACCTCCGCGTCGAGGAGCGAGTCCAGCCGGAGCGTCGCCAGGTCGCGCCACGGCACGTCCCACGGCTGGGAGCAGTCGAGCGCCGCCTCGGTCACCGGGTGCAGCTGCACCTGGATGACTCCGTGGACGCCGCCGCCGAGGATCCGGGCGCGCAGGTCGTCGTGGAGGAACGTGGGCGGTCGCTCGTCGGCAGGGTCGCGCTCCATCTGACCGGGCGGGTCCGGCGGGAGCCACAGCTCACCCGGCGTGTGGTCTCCGACGGAGACCGACTCGCCCGGCGGCACCAGCCGGTACCGGACCAGCCACTGCTGCCCGCTCGTGTCGACGTACCCGGTGGGCGCCTGCGAGTAGTACTGGTAGTCGGCGAAGGAGACGGCGTCCTTGTACATGCTCCACACCTGCGCGCGGAACTCGTCCGTGGTGCCGCCGATGGCCGCCTTCTGCTCGGGCGTGCCGGTCATCGCGAGGAACATCTGGGCGGTGCGCGCGACGAAGATCTCGCCGGTGTTCAGAGTCAGGTCGAGCACGCCGTCCTGCACGTCGCTGCCCGGTTCGAGCAGGCGCAGCGTGACGCCACGGATCGCGGGCGCGATGTCGTCGCTCTCCTGGCTGTTGCCGTATCGCGCGATCACGTCGAACCGGCGGCCAGGACTGAGGAAGTTGTGTTCGGGCAGGTCCAGCTCGGGCAGGAGCTCGACCGTGCCCCGGGCACCCGTGGCTCCCTTGCCGTGGAACGTCCGCCGCTTGAACACCCGGGACGCCGCCGTGAGCGGTTCGAGGTCGGCCAGGACCTGGCGGAACTCGTCGTCGACCTCGAAGAAGCGCGGGTCGTCCGGGCCGGTCGAGAGGTGCAGTGCGGTCACGAGGCCTCCTTGACATCGACGTGGGCACTCGTGCGCTGCGTCGCGATACGGATGGTGGTGGACGCCGCCGCGGCCTCGCCGCTGAGGTACGCCTGGCGGCATGCGAGGCGGCGTACCTTGCCGCTCGTGGTCTTCTTCACCGTGCCGGCCTGGCCGAGCACGACGGCGTGCGGGGCGATCTGGTGCTCCTCGTAGAGGCGGCGGCGGACCGATTCGATAATCTCGTCGACCTGCGCGGTGGTGAGCTTGTCCTGGCGGGACTCGACGAACATGACCAGTTCCTCGGTGTCGTCGGCGTCTACGGCGAAGGCGGCCAGGCCGCCCGGGCGGATCAGCGGGTGGCAGTCGCGGACGCTCTCCTCGATGTCGGTCGGGTAGAGGTTGCGGCCGCGGACGATGATCAGGTCCTTGCTGCGGCCGGTGATGAACAGCTCCCCGTCGTGGAAGAAGCCGAGGTCGCCGGTCCGGAGGTACTCAGTCTGGTCGTCCACGCCGGCAAGGCGCGCGCGGAAGGTGTCCCGAGACTGCTCGGGAAGACCCCAGTAACCGGCGCCCTTGGTGGGCGAGTCGACCCACACCTCGCCGACCTCGCCGACCTCACGCGGGCGGCGTGTATCGGGGTCGACAACGCGGACCGTGGTGTCCGGCTTGGTGATCCGGCCGCAGCCCACGTACGGGACGCCGCCGGCGGCCGGCACCACGTGGCCTTGCTCGAGCGCGGACTTGTCCAGGTGCAGCACCGCCTTGCCGCCCATCGAGACGCTCACGGTGTGCTCGGCGAGGCCGTAGGCCGGGAAGAACACGTCCCGGTCGATGCCCGTGCCTCCGAACGCGGCGAAGAACGCGTCCATCGTCGTGGCGCGGATCGGCTCGGCGGCCGACATGATCGCGCGCAGTGCGCTGAGGTCCCAGCGCTGGCGCTGCTCGGGCGTGGTCTTCCGCACGGCCAGCTCGAACGCGAAGTTCGGCGCGGCGGTGTGGGTGGCGGCCACCCGGGACATCACGTCGAACCACACCGCCGGACGCTGCAGGAACGTCATCGGCGACATCAACGTGGTCAGCGAGTTGCCGGCGATCGTCGAGAGGATGACGCTGATCAGGCCGAGGTCGTGGTACTGCGGCACCCAGAACACCCCGCGCGCGTCGGCGCCCAGGCCGAGGTCGGCCGCGTTGGCCGCCACCTCGTGGGCCAGGTTGCCGTGGGTCATGATCACGCCCTTGGGCGTGGCGGTCGAGCCGGATGTGTACTGCAGGAAGGCGGGCTCGTCCGGGCCGGTGGGCGTGTGCCAGTCGATTGCACCGCGCGGGTCGCGGAGCCGGTCGGTGCGCTGCCATGGCAGGTCCGGCCAGGTCGGCGTGTCCTTGCTGAAGAAGCTGGTGACCGCCGCGGCGGATCGGGAGCGGTCGTACGCGCTGTTGGTGAGGATTCCGCGCGCGCCGGCGTTGGCCGCGATGGCCGAGAAGGTGGCGAGGTCCTTCTTCAGCTTGAACGGGTTCGGCGGGTACACCGGCACGGGGATGACCCCTGCGGCGAGGCAGCCGAGGAACGCCTCGATGAAATCCAGGGACGGCGGGTAGACCAGGATCGCCCGGTCGCCTCGCTGGAAGCCCGAGCTTCGCAGCGACGCCACCACGCGGTCGGCGGCCTCACCCAGCTGGCGGGCGGTCAACGTGGCCTGGTCGTGACCCTTGTCGTCAACGAACGTGAACAAGCATCGGTCCGGCTCAGCAGTACGAAGCCGTTGAAAGGACGACAGGATCGATTCGGTCACGATGTGGCCTCCAGGGTCCAGCGGCGGTGCTCCGCGCGAGCCCGACATGCAGGAAGTTTGCGGTGGAGGCCAGTGCCCAGGCCGCTCCCGTGCCGTTGAGCGGAACAGATCCCTTGCAGTCGACGCCGCCCCGGTGCAGCGCATAAAGAGGTGCGGTTCAAATGCGACCTCAGGGGTCGCATTTGAACCGCACCATGAGGGTGGTCGGCGGCGGCCTGAACATGCCTGTGGGCGACATCTTCGCGGCTATAGCCGCGAAGATGTCGCCCACAGTGCGAGGGGTCAGACCCGGACGTGCAGGGCGGTCAGGCCGCGCAGCAGGGGGTCGTCCCGGAACTGCGGTGCCGGCTGGTCCGGGTCGAGCCGCAGGTTCGGGAAGCGCCTGGCGAGCCGGCTGAAGTACTCCTGTCCCTCGATCTTCGCCAGCGCGGCGCCGACGCAGAAGTGGATGCCGAACCCGAAGCTGAGCTGGCCGTTCGGCTTGCGGGTGAGGTCGAGCCGCTCGGCGTCCCCGAAGCGGGCCGGGTCGCGGTTGGCCGCTCCGACCATCGGGTAGAGCAACTGGCCCTCCTTCACGAGCTGGCCACCGATCTCGACGTCGACGTTCGCGAGCTGCGGTGTCAGGATCGGCGTCGGCCCGTCGTAGCGGAGCAGCTCCTCCGCCGCGTACTCGGCCAGCGACGGGTTCTCGCGCAGCAGCCGGAACTGGTCCGGGTTGCGCAGCAGCGCGAGCGTGCCGTTGCCGAGGTAGTTGGCGGTGGTCTCCAGGCCGGCGTTGAGCAGAGCCATGGTGTTGACCACCAGCTCCTCGTCGGTGAGCTCGCCGCCCGTGATGAGCCTGGAGAGCAGGTCCTCACGGGGGACGGCGCGCCGCTCGGCGATCAGCGCGGTCATGTACTCGGTGAACTCCTGCATCGCCGCATTGGCCGCACGGGCGATGGCCGGCGCGTCCTCGGCGTACTGGGCGCCGAGCAGCGCCATCATCTCCGTCCCAGGAACGTCATGCGGGCGTGGTCCGGCGCGGGCACCCCGATGAACTCCATGACCACCGTGGACGGCAGCGGGTAGTTCACTTCCGCGATGAGGTCACCACCGCCGGCCGCCTCGATCCTGTCGAGGAGCCCGTCGGTGATCTGCTGGATCCGTGGGCGCATGGCCTCGATCGTCCGCGGCGTGAACGCCTTGCTGATCAGCTTCCGCAACCCAGTGTGGTAGGGCGCGTTGGTGAACGGCAGTGTCATGGCGAGCTGCTGTTCGAAGGTCGCCATCTCGTCGCGGTCCACCTGCGGCACCGACGCGAACAGGTAGTCGGTGACGGGCGGGCGGATCACGCCGTGGTTGCGCAGCATCGCCGACACGTCGTCGTAGCGGGTGAAGACCCAGCCGCCGAGCGTGTCCTCGAAGTGGACCGGCGCCGACTCCCGCAGCGCCCGGTAGAACGGGAAGGGGTCGTTGAGAAAGGCCGGGTCCTTCGGGTTGAACGCCACGGTCGACTCCGCCGCGGTGCCACGCGCGAGGGTCGTATTGGCGCTGCGGCGCTCCTCTTCGGCGAGGCAGCGGTGCACGGCGGCGGCCACGATCTCGTCGTTCGGCTCGACGAACATCGTGAAGTGGTCGCCGGGAATCTCCTCGACGGTCAGCTCGCCGAGCTCGACGTGCTCCCAGCCGTTGGCCGGGTCGTCCAGCTTCAAAGCGGTGTTGCGGTGCGGCTTCATCACCGGCGGGAATCCGCCAGTCGCCTTGAGGAGGGTGACCTTCAGGTCGGAGGGCAGCGGCTGGTATTTGACGTTCGCCTCCAGGTTGGCCTGGTAGACCCGCATCATGTTCGAGATGTGGTCGTCCACCGGCAGCGAGCCGTTCGCGCCGAGGAACCGGCCGAGCCGCTCCTTCTGCTCCTTGATCGCCAGGGCGGGGTCGATCTCGACGCCGGCCGGGCCGCCGGAGGCGAACGCCAGCCGGTTCATCGTCAGCAGTTCCTCGATCGCGGCAGCGTCGTCCACCGGAGGCAGCGGCTGGCCCGGCACCGGCACGTACGCGTCGAGCAGGACGATCCGCGTCACCTCCTCGCCCGCTTCGCGCAGCTGGCGGCCCATCTCGTAGGCCACCACGCCGCCGAAGGAGTGCCCGCCCAGCAGGTACGGCCCGTACGGCTGCACCACCCGGATCGACTCGATGTACCGGGCGGCGAGCGCCTCCACGGTGTCGAGCGGGTCCGAACCGCCGTCGTAGCCCGGCGCGCGCAGGCCGTAGAACGGCCGGGCGGCGCCGACGTCACGGGCGAGCTGGAGCAGGTAGTACGCGGCACCGAGGGCACCGCCGACGCAGAAGAACGGACGGGCGGCGGTGAGGCCGAGCAGCAGCGTGGACTGGTCGTCTGCCGGCGCCGGCTTGTTCTCGGCCGGCGCGAGGTACTTCGCCACCGCGTCGATGGTGGGGTGCTCCAGGAACAGCGTGTGCGGGATCCGGAACCCTAGCCAGTCGGACAGCCCGGCCTGCAGCGCCGCCACCGAGATCGACTCCAGCGCGAAGGTGTCCAGCCGGGCATCGGGCGCCACCTGCTCGCGCGGCAGGCGCAGCTCGGCCGCGATGTGCTCGACCAGCCAGTCCTGCAGCGCGTCGAAGCTGGGCCGCGGCTTCTCCGGCGCCTCCAGCACTGCTGCTGCGTGCCCCTCAACGTCGTCGTCGTGGGAACCACCGAAGTGCTGCCGCACCAGCTCACGCGCGTACGCGACGTTGCACTCGACCAGCTCGTACGCGGGCAGGCTGCCGGCGTGGAAGGTGTGGTTCTCGCCCTGGAGCTGCTCGATGCGCTCGTAGACGCCGTTGGCGAGGTCCTCGCTGCCGAAGTGCGGCAGGAACCGCCACCGGCGCTGCGTGTGCACCTCACGCATGTCGCCGCCCATACGCTCCACATTGGATCGCAAGCGGTCGACGACGTCATCGCCGGTCATAGTGTCGTCGCCGTAGGAGTAGCAGGCGTAGACGTCCTCGCCCGGGTAGCGGTGGTGGAACGAGACGGCGTCGCCGACCGGCGCGTCGGGCTGGGTGAACTGGTCGACGAGGTAGAACGCCTCCTCCGCCAGTCCGGTCGCCGAGACGACGGTCGTGTAGTAGTCCATGACCCGGACGCGGCCAGCCAGGTCACGCTCGTCGCGGGTGGCGTCGAGCACGCCGAGGAGCTGGTCGATCGGGACCGTGATCACCAGGTCGTCGGCGACGACCTCGCCTTCGAGGGTCTCGATCGTCACGCCGCCGGTCTCGGCGTCGGGGTCGCGGTCGATCGCGGTGATCGTCACGCCGCAGCGCACGTCGGACAGCTCGGCCGCGACCTTCTCCCACAGCGACTTGAAGCCACCGAGGATCGTGAAGCTGCCGGTGTGGCCGAGCAGCTCCGGCTTGGCCGAGAGCAGACCGGTCATCTCCGCGTACTTCACGAAGTAGAGCGCCGGCAGGTCACCCGTGAGGTAGCCGTACCCGGCCGCCGTGTATCCGGTGCCCAGCGACTCGGCGAGTGACTCGAGCTTGTGCTCGGCAAGCCACTCCGACACCGGCTGCGCCAGCGCGCGAGCGGAGTGCGCCAGCCCGGCCTCGGCGATCCTCGGGAACTCGGCCGCACGCAGCTCCGCGTACTTGCTGAACGGCTCCCGCTGGAAGAACGCGGTGCTCTGCGGCGTCGCCTCGCCGGTCTCCATGTCGTAGACGCGGTGCTGCGTGGTGTCTTCTGTCGCCACCCCCAGCTCGACCGCCAGCTTCGCCACGTTCTCGTACTGCGTCGTGCAGACGTGGCCGCCCAGGTCGTAGGCGTGGTCGTTGACGTCGATGGACGCGCACTTGCCGGCCACCTCGGGCAGCGCCTCCAGGACGATGGCCCGGTGCCCGGCGCGTTCCAGCTCACGGGCGATGCTCAGCCCCGCTGGGCCGGCGCCAACAACGGCGACCGTCCGCGACGGTGCCGACTCCTCCTCGGGCTCCTCGGCGGCGTGCCCGGAGAACGGGCAGCCCTGGGTCGGCGCCGGCTGCTCCACCGGGCTCACCGTGCGCGTGCCGTGCAGCGAGTTCGCCACGAAGATGTCCTCGTCGACAGCCAGCACGTCCGCCAGACCCGGGTGCAGCAGCTCACGACGTCGTGCGTGTGCGCCCATCTGGTAGACCAGTACGCGCAGGTGGTTCAGCGACGCGTGCTCGTGCGCCGATCGGGCCAGCGGGCTGCCCAGCCCGACTGGCGCCTCCAGCGGGTTGAGCTGCGCCCCTTCTATCACCCCCGCGACGCGCTGGTCAGCCTCGCAGTCGAGCGTGATCCGGCCGACGTCGAGCCACGGGTACTCCTGCTCGGGCCACGGCTGGGTGCAGTCGAGGGCACGCTCGTTCTCGGCGGCGTCAGCCGTCACCGGGCGCAGCTGCACCTGGAGGACGAACTTCAGGGCGTCCGCGCGCAGCCGGGACCGCAGCTCCTGGGCAAGGAAGTCCGCCGGGCGCGGGTCACGCGGATCGCGGGTCATCTCGCCCGGCAGCGGCGGCGGGAAGGCCCGCGCGCCCGGGTCGTAGAAGCCGGTTTCGACGAAGTCGCCCGCCGGGGTAGCCCGGTACCGCACCAGCCACTGCTGGCCGTCGGTCGTCTCCATGGCGTGGACGGCCTGAGAGTAATACCGGTACTCAGCGTAGGACACCGCGGTGCGGTACCCACCCCACAGCGCTGGCCGGAAGCGGGGCACGTCGCGGGCGAGCGCCCACCGATCCTCGTCCGTCGCACAGCGGCTAAACCGGTGGTTGACCGAGGCCGTCGGGGTGAAGAAGGTCGACCCCGTGTTCATCGCCAGGTTGAGCAGCCCCGCCTCGGGCCCGGAGCCGGCCGGGTCGAGCAGGCGCAGGGTGATGCCGCGTATCCCGGGCGCGACGTCGTCGCTCTCGGTGGTGTTGGTGAAGCGGGCGACCACCGGGAAGCGTCGGCCCGGCTGGAAGAAGCCGTGCCGATCACCCAGCGGCCAGGAAGTGACCACCAGCTCGCCGCTGGTGCTGGTGCCGGTGCGGTGCAGGAAGCGGCGGCTCTTGATTCGCGACTCGAACATGACCGGCGCGAAGCTCCGCAGGATCGTGCGGAAGTCCTCGTCGATCTCGTACAGGCGCGGGTCGTCCGGACCGGTGGAGATCCGCAGTTCGGTCACGATGCCTCCTGGAAGTCGAGCTCTGGCGTGCGCTGCACATCGACGCGCAGCGTGGTCGGGGCCGCGGCGATCTCGCCGCTGATGAAGGCCTGCTTGCAGGCGAGCCGGCGGACCTTGCCGCTGGTGGTCTTGCGGACGGTGCCGGCGCGGCCGACGACGACCGCGTACACGCCGAGCTGGTACTCGGCGTACACCTGGCGCCGGACAGCCTCGACGACCTCGTCGATCTCATGCGGGTTGAGCTTGTCGCGCCGCGACTCGACGAACAGCACGAGCTGCTCTGTGCCGTCGGCGTCGACCGCGAACGACGCGATGCCGCCCGGACGGATCAGCGGGTGGCAGTCGCGGACGCTGTCCTCGATGTCGATCGGGTACAGGTTCCGGCCGCGCATGATGATCAGGTCCTTGCACCGGCCGGTGATGAACAGCTCGCCCTTGTGGAAGAAGCCGAGGTCACCGGTGCGCAGGTACTCGACGGGGTCGTCCTCGCCGACCACGCGCGCCTGGAACGTATCGCGCGACTGCTCGGGCAGGCCCCAGTAGCCGACGCCCTTGGTCGGGGAGTCGACCCAGATCTCACCGATCTCATCCGGTCCGCACGGGCGGTGGGTGTCGGGGTTGACGATGCGGACGGTGGCGTCAGGCTTGGTGATCGTGCCGCAGCCGACGTAGCTGGGACCGTCCGGCGACGGCACGACCCGGCCCTGCTCCAGCGCGGACTTCTCGATCCGCAGCACGGCCTTGCCGCCCATCGACACGCTGACCGTGTGCTCGGCAAGGCCATACGCGGGGAAGAACGCGTCGGGGGTAATGCCCGGTGCCGGCGAACGCCTCGAAGAAGGCGTCCATCGTCGTGGTGCGGATCGGCTCGGCGGCCGACATCACCGCGTGCAGCGACGACAGGTCCCACCGGGCGCGCTGCTCGGGTGTGGTCTTGCGGACCGCCAGCTCGAACGCGAAGTTCGGCGCGGCGGTGTGGGTGGCGGCCACCCGGGACATCACGTCGAACCACACGGTGGGACGCTGCAGGAACGTGAGCGGCGAGATCAGGGTGGTCTTCGAGTTCCCGGCGACCGTCGAGAGGATCACGCTGATCAGGCCGAGGTCGTGGTACTGCGGCACCCAGAACACGCCGCGCGCCTCCGGGCCCAGCCCGAGGTCACGCGCGTTCGCCGTCACTTCGTACGCGAGGTTGCCGTGGCTGATGATCACGCCCTTCGGCGCCGCCGTGGATCCGGACGTGTACTGCAGGAACGCGGGCTCGTTGTCGCTCGGTGGGCTCGTGCCACGCTGGCGGGGTCGCCGGGTCACGCAGGCGGTCGGTGCGGTGCCACGGCAGTTCCGGCCAGCGCGGCGCGTCCTTGCTGAAGAAGCTGGTGACGGCGCCGGCCGTGCGCGACCGGTCGTACGAGCTGGTCGTGAGGATGCCCTTCGCGCCGGCGTTGGCGGCGATGGCACTGAACGTCGCCAGGTCCTTCTTGAGCTTGAACGGGTTCGGCGGGTACACCGGTACGGGGATCACCCCGGCGGCCATGCAGCCGAGAAAGGCCTCGATGAAATCCAGCGACGGCGGGTAGACGAGCAGCGCCCGGTCGCCAGGCTCGAACCCGAGGCCTCGGAGCGACGCCACGACCCGGTCGGCGGCCTCGCCCAGCTCGCAGGCGGTCAGGTGCGCGTCGTCGCGCCCCTGGTCGTCAACGTAGGTGAAGAGCCGGCGCCCCGGCTCGGATGCGCGCAGCCGCAGGAAGGACGACAGGATGGTCTCGCTCACGTGATGGCCTCCGGGGTCCGGGTGCTGACCTGCGCAAGCGTGAGCGAAAGGGGAGGTCGTTCGCCTTCGATCGTGCCGGTGGGCGGCACGCGTCTTTTTTGGTGCGCTGGGCCGGAAAACACGCTGGGTGGGATCAGCGAGCCTGGCTCGCTGATCCCACCCAGAGGCAGAGACGATAGGTGCTACCGGACGGTGACCCCCTCCGGGTCCTCGGTTACACGAACGGCGGCGACGGTGGCGTCGACGGCGGACGGGTGCACGCGGGTCTGGCGCGCGACGTGATCCTTGACCGCGATCTCGACCAGGTGGTCCACGCCGCGGGCGCCAGCCGGCAGGCCGTACGCCGCCGCGACCGTGCCGGCAAGCCAATCGCACTGGTGCACGTCGGCGGAGCTCAGCCGGGTGACGCCGTTCTCGGTACGGGACAGGCCAATACCGTCCGCATAGACCCGGTCACGAAGGAACGCGCGGCGCTGCGCGGGATCCGCCGAGCCGAACGCACCGGTCGGCATCAGCACCTCGACGAGGCGCATCGCGACGAGCACGCGGCCCTGCGCGATGAGTTGCAGGTCGACGGTCGGGAACCGCCGGTCCTCGTTGTCGAAGCCGGCGAACCGCGCCTCGACCTTGATCTCACCCACGTCCGGCAACGGCTCGAACTGCTCGAACCGGCTGATCCGGTGCGGGTAGGCGACGACGCCGCGCGGGATCTCCGTCGACCACTCCCAGAACCTGTCGTGCGGGATCACGTGCGTGGCGGCGTCGAGCAGCCCCTGATGCAGGTTGCCACGGGGCACCACGCCCTTCGCCGCGTCGAGTATTCCGGTGGCTCCGGTCTGCCCGCGGTGCAGCGACGTCAGGTACTGGAACGCCGGTCCGTGGAACAGCGCTCCGGACGTGTAGAAGTCGGTCACCGGCACTGCCTGGGTCAGCGCTGGGAACGGCGCCGGGCGCGGGCCCGATGTGCCGATCCTCGCTGTGGCGACCGGCTCGAACCGGGACAGCGCCGCGATGCGCGCCTCCCGCCAAGCGAGCAGCGTCACCCGGTCGCCGTCCACCTCTGTCTTAAGCCTCGCCGGCGAGGTGAGGGGGATCCAGCGGCGCAGCTCGACCTCGGTCAACGAGGGAGCGGCGCCGCCGACCACGCCGGCGAGGCGGTCCAGGACGCTCATCATCGGCAGGACCGGGACAGTCCAGGTCGGACGGTGGTCGCCGAGCCAGCCGCTCGCGTCGAGCACCTCCTCCGCGCCGGGGCCGCCGTCGCGGACCCGGACACCGACGTCCATCGAGCTGTAGATTCGCCGCCCGTCGACCCACAGCCACGCCTTGGCGAGCGCGTACCGGCCGTGCTCGTCCTCGCCGAACTCGGTGATCTCCATCTCGGTCGAGATCGTGCCGTGCGACGGGATCACCTGGCCGCGGTACTTCCACGCCAGCGGCTGCTTGTCCGTCAGCAGCTCGAACCGGGGGTTCGCCATGCCGGCGCCCGCACCGCGCTCGAGCATGTAGAACTGCAGCAGCTGGACATGCGCCTCGATGCCGAGCGAGCCGGGCTGCACGGGGTCCTGGAAGAAGTGGGCCTTGAAGAACCACTCGCCCGGGTCGACGTCCTTCTCGGCGGTGAGACGGCCCAGCCCGGCCGCGCCGCCGTCGGGTCGTACCCGGTGACGCGGTCGAGCATGAGCAGCATCGGTCCCGGCGAGGCGCAGCTGGCCGCCGCAGTACCGCTCAGGACGCTGGGCCAGGTCGACGCTCATGCCCTGAGGCCGAAGCAAGCGCGGCCCGCTCGTCGTCGGAGGCCGGCAGGCCAGGCTGGTCGACGAACGCCTCCGGCGGGAAGAACCCGAAGACGGTGTCCATCGCGAAGATCTTCACGTCGTCGGCGAAGCACTCGACGTCGAACGCGACGATGATCATCGTCCCGGTCTTGGAGATGTCCCGCAGGCGGGCCTGCGTGCGCACGACCTTGGTCTCGGGCGTGACCTCGCCGAGGATCGTGCCCGTGCCGTCGAGGTTGCGGAACAGCAGGTCCTTGTCGATCTCCACCGCGCAACCCGCGTACGACGCCAGCCAGCCGCACGGCTGCAGCGCCACCTCCATCAGCACCGCGAGCGGCATCGTCGGCTGGCCGCTCTGCTCGAAGTACCAGGTGCGGTCGGGGACGTCGTACTCGGCGACGCACGCGCTGCCGACCTCCATCCCGCCGAGCTTGCCCTCGATGGACGTGATCCGGGTCATGAAGTGGTACGGCGGGCCGGGCAGCCGGGCGACCCGGCGGTGGCCGTCGAACCGCGCGTACAGCTCGCCGAACGCCTCCGAGGGGCGGCCCCACGCGCAGGCGAGCAGCGACTCGTAGTCGAACCGGACCCCGTCGGACTCGGCGATCGTCGCGTCGTCGGAGTACCCGACCAGCCCGCCGAGTGTGCTGACGGGCACCGCGACGCCGGTCTCCTGCTCGGCGACCGGTCCCAGCGCGCGCCACTGGTCCAGCGGCCAGTCCGGCACGAGCCGCAGACCGACGCGGCGCGCGTGGAACGCCTTGACACCATCCACGGTGCAGAGCACGTCGGCGTAGACCGTCGGGATCGGGCCTGCGACGACCTCGGACACGAACACCTCGTACGTGAGGTTCCGGCTCTCCGGCGTGACCTGGCCACGGCAGCGCATGTCGTAGCCGACACCGGTGACCGGCTCGAACCGCCACCCGTCGTTGCCGACCGTGAAGCCGATCGCGGCGAGGTAGAACGCCATCGCCTGCAGGCAGCCGTCGAACATCAGCGTCCCGGGCATGCAGGGGTCGTTCTTGAAGTGGCCGTCGAAGAACCAGTCGTCCGGCCTGATCGGGGTCTCGGCGCGCAGGTAGCCGCGCCGCCACGGGCCGCCGACCGGGTCGAACTCCGGCACCTGGTCCAGCAGCTGCATGCGGCCGTTGCCGATGCGCGGGGTGCGGACGTGCGCCTGGGTCGTGTTCCAGCCGGGGCCGAACGTCTCCCACGGGCGACCCTCGGCGAACGCGCGCACCGCGGCGGCGTCGAAGCTGCGCGGCGCCCCGGCGATCGCGGGCGGGTCGAGCGGGGCGTCGGCGGCCGGCTGGTCCTGCTCCGGGTCCCAGATGACGCCGGCCGTGTTCGCCAGCTCCGCGTCGGTGAAGAAGCCGGCCTGGCCGTTGCGCACGGACAGCCGCAGCTCGTCGCCGACGTAGCAGTCGTAGTGGAAGAAGAACAGCCGGACGCCGCCGTGCTCGGCGTGGCCGTCGATGTGGATCTCGTACCGCAGCGTCTCGCCCGGCTGCGGAGGGCTGCCGTGGTAGGTCAGCTCGCAGCCGAGCAGCCGGTAGACGCGCTCGCCCTGGTTGAGCAGATCGATGCCGAGCCAGCTGATCAGCAGCAGGTCGGCCTGCCCCGCCTCGATCATGATGCCGGCGGGCATCCGCCCGGTGTGGTCGAGGTACCAGGCGTCGTAGGTGACGTCGGTCTCGGTCCAGATCGTGCCGGTGCCCATCGACGCGGGTTCGGCGTCGATGCCGGTCACCCGGTCGGCCAGCAGCATGCGGCGGCTCCGGCATGCGGCACTGGCGCGTGTAGCCGTCCTGGGCGGCGAACTGCGGCCCGAACAGGTCCGAGATCTTGCCGGACGCGAGGTGCTCCAGATCGGCGCGGTCGAACTTGGGCCCTGGGAGCTGGGGTGACTCCGGGACTGTGGGGCCGGTGGCCCGCGTCGTCTCGGCGTGTGGCGGCTCAACCACGGAGTCACGGGTGGCGGCGGGAACGACCGACGGTAGGTGCGGTGCGCGGGGCATCAGCTCGGCGGGCAAAGCGACCTCCGGTTGGTGAGCGGGGAGCGTCAGCACGCGCCCCGAATCGTCAGCAGCCGGCTCCGCGGTGCCGAAGTGGGCTGTGGTGAGGTGGGTGAGCAGAGCGTCGACGTCGACAGCGACGCCCGCGGCGACCAGTTCGGCGGCGACCCGGACCAGCTGGCGCACGCTGCGCCCGTCCGGGGCGTCCAGTGGAGAGCGCCAGGTGCTCGCGGTTGCCGAGCGTGCGGCGGATCCAGTCCGAGCAGAGCCCCTTCGGCCCGTGCTCGATGAAGACGCGGACACCGTCGTCCCAGGCCTGCTCGACCGTGCCGGCGAAGTCCATCGTCCCGACCGCCTGCGCGGTGAGGGCATCGGCGACCCGCTCGGCGGTCGGCAGGTACGACGAGTCCGTGGCGCAGCTGTAGAAACGGATGCCAGGTTGCGGCGTGGTGGGACGGCAGTGCAGCCGCCACCACTCGTCGCGCACCTCGCCCAGCTCGGGCACGTGCACCGCGAGCTCGTACGGGATCGGCAGGCTGTAGTCGGCGTCGAGCCGGTGCAGCGCACGCTCGCACGCGGTGACCTCGCCGCCGATCACGACGGAGTCCGGGGAGTTGACCGCGACCAGGTGCGCGGCCGGCTCGCCGCGGAGCACCTTGCGGACCTGGTCCGGGTCGGCGCCGACCAGGTAGTTCTTCCACCGGTCGCCGACGATGCCCTGCTTGGCCCAGGAGCGGCGGATCGCGGCGAACTCGCCAGCCACCTCGCGGCTGAACATGCCTGAGGCGGCCATCTGCGGGACGAGCGTGCGCATGTCGGTCCAGACGCCCATCGCTACCAGCGCGTTGGACTCGCCGGCCGAGTAGCCGAGCGCGGCCTGCGGCGTAATGCCCAGCAGCTCCCGGCTGATCGCCGCGTGGACCTGGCTGAGCATCGCGGTGCCCCAGATCTGGTCGAGCACCACGCGCGGCGCGCTGTCCGGACCGTTGAACGCCCAGCCCGCGACCTCGCGCAGCGAGCCGGACTCGGCCTCGATCCGCTCAATGAGGTGCGGGAACGCCAGCAGCAGCTCGCGACCCATTCCCGGGTACGCCGCCAGCCCGCCGGTGAACACGAACCCGACCTCGCCGGTGATCGGCGCGGCCCGGAACGCGACACCGTCCGGCTGCGGTCCGCCCTTGGCGAGCCAGACTTTCGCGGCAGCCGCCCGGGACAGCCGCTCCGAATCGTTGGCAGCGATCAGCACCAGCCGGGCCGGGCCGTCCAGCGACTCCTGGCCGGCGTCCAGGGCGGCGAGTGCGCCGGCCTTGTCGGCACCGGAGTAGACGTGCAGGCGTGGCGGACGGTCGCCCACCCACGGAACGGTAGTCGCGGCACGGAGGCGCACTCGCTGCTCAGGACCCTGGAGCGGCGTCACAGCGACCTCAGCGGTGGTGACGTCGAACGAGGGATCGGCCGGTTGGCCGGTGCGCAGCGTCGCCCGGTGCCGGAGCGTGAGCGCCGCGGCGGCGACGTCGAGCAGGCCCTTGGCAGCGTGCGGAGAGCCGAACAGCTCCTCCGTGTCGATTGTGACCTGCGCTTCGTCCTCGGAGTCCAGCAGCGCGATGATCTGGTTCTCGTCGACGTCTGCTGCCCGCTTGAGCACGAGCACCACGGCGGCGTCACCCGGAATGCGGTCGATGCCCAGGTCCACCAGCGCCTGTTGGTGCACCGGCTCGTGCGACAGGTCGACGGCACCGACCACGGCCGCGTCCGCCTCGCCGGTGCGCAGAGCGCGGGCCGCCAGGTCCAGCGCGACCAGCCCGGACGCCTCCTCGGCGGAGACCGTGAAGCTCGGGCCACCCAGGTCGAGGAAAGCGTTGAGCCGGTTCGCGACGATGTTCGGCATCGTCCCGACCACACCCGCGCTGCGCAGGACGCCGCGTGACCCTGTCCTTGACCTCCGGGTCCGTGGCGCGCCAGCGGGCACCGTACCGGGCCACCTCTGGGTCGCAACCCATGCCGGCCAGCACCATCGTGCGCTCACGCGGCAGGTCGATCCCGGCGACGGCCTCGCGGGCGGCGGCCAGGATCAGCAGCTGCTGGCCAAGCGTCTGCTTCAGGTCGAGTGGCGGCGTACGGAGCCCGTCGAGCGCGACGTCGATGCTGTCGCGCTTCGCGGTCGAACCGGTGCCGGCGAACAGGTCGCGGCGCAGATCCCCGGCGTTGTCGCCGGTACCGACGCGAGCGCCGATCGCCACGATCGCGACATCAGCCTTCGCTTTCGGCGCGGGCTGTTCCGCCTTCGCCGGCACGGCCGGCAGTTCCGCCTTCGCCGGCACGGCCGGCACCGGCAGGTCGAACGCGTTCTCCTGCCACGCGTCCACGACCAGGTGCGCGTTGTTGCCGCCGAACCCGAACGCGCTGACGGCGGCGCGGCGCAGGCCGGTCCACTCCTCGGCCTCGTGCAGCAGGCGGATCGGGCTGCCGGCGAGCGCGTCGGTCGGATCGTCAGCGTGCAGCGTCGCCGGGCGGATCCCGGCCCGCATGCCGCCTACCACCTTGAGCAGCCCGGCGACGCCCGCCGCGGTGATCAGGTGCCCCATGTTCGACTTCGCCGACCCGGCGGCGAGGCCGGGGTGCGCGGCGAACACGCGGGACGTGCTGCGCACCTCGGCCGCATCGCCCACCGGTGTGCCGGTGGCGTGGCACTCCAGCAGCGACACCGTCTCGGGCGCCACGCCGGCCATCTCATACGCGAGCCGCATCGCCCGCTCCTGGCCCTCCTCGGCCGGAGCGAGGAAACCGCCGCCACGCCCGTCGTTGGAGAGTCCGACGCCCCGGATCACACCCAGGACCAGCTTGCCGGCGTTAAGTGCGTCGTCGAGCCGCATGAGCGACACGAACGCGGCGCCCTCGGCCGGCACCAGACCGTCGGCGTCCCGATGGAACGGGCGGCTGCGGCCAGTCCGGCTGAGCGCCGACAGGGCCGAGAAGCCGACGTGGATGAACAGGTCGTCGGCACAGTTGACCGCGCCCGCGACCATCAGGTCCGCCGTGCGGTCGTGCAGCCTGTCACAGGCCAGCTTGATCGCGTACAGCGAGGAAGCGCAGGCCGCGTCCAGGGCGAACGCCCCGGCGCCGAGACCGAGAGCCCGGGCCGCGAGGTGCGCCGGGAGTCCCGACATGAACCGGTTGCGGGCGTCTGGCCGCCGGCCGCCGCGCCACACCTGCTCTGCGTACTCGGCCATCCCGCCGGACGGGAACGACAGGTTGCCGATGACCAGCCCGGCCGCGGGCGCCGGCCCGTCCTGACCGGCCTCCCGCAGCGCCTGGCGCGCACCGTCGAGCACCCACTGGAACTGCGGATCGAGCCCGGCCAGTTCGGAGGCCGGAATCCCATACCCGTACGGGTCGAACCCGAACCTCCGGACGTATCCGCCGATGTCGCTCCACGTGCCGTCGGCGGGCGCGTCGGGTGTGGTCATGACGGATTCCCGCGGAATCCGCCAGCGGCCCTCCGGCGTCGAGCTGAGGCACACCCGGCCGGCCGCGATGTTCCCCCAGTAGGTGTCCGGGTCGAGTGCGTCGGGCAGGACGGCGCCCCGCCCGACGATCGCGATGGGTTCGAACCGCATCCGTCTACTCTCCTACGCCGGTCGCAGCACGAGCGAGACGCCGATCAGCTCGGCCCGGACAGTGCCGTTCTCGTCGAGGAAGGCGATGTCGCACTGGGCTCCGTCCGACCAGACTTCCTTGGCCTTCAGGACGCACCGGGTCAGGCCGTCGTAGAGGCCGGAGTGGTACGCCCGGTACTCCGCGACCCCCATCGGCAGCGAGGCGCCGCCGAGGACGTGCTCGGCCCAGAGCAGCGCGAGCTGCAGTCCGCCGTCGATCGCGGCCGGGTCGGTGTGCCAGCCGGCGCCACTCCAGCCGAGGTCGCGAGCACCGGCCAGGGTCGCCGTGGCGCCCGTTGCCGCGATGCCGTGCACCTCGCGGATCGCGTGGAACTTGGGACCGTGGAACAGGATCCCACCGTCGTAGATTCCTTCCCGGGCCGGCTTCAGGCCATGCGGGGTGTCCCAGGTGGACGGTTCCTGCTGGTTCGGGGCAGCGTGCGCGCGGTAGTGCTTCGCGTCGCCGTCGCCGAGAAGTTCCAGGTTCAGCTCAGTGCCTGCGCTCTGGCTGCCCTGCACGGTGAGGCGGTTCCCGCCGTTGGTGTAGCGCTCCAGGCCGATCTTGCGCAGGACGCTGACGTCCTTGATCACCGCAGGCTCGGGCAGCCACGCCTTTGCCGCCGCCGTGAACCACTCCAGCACCAGGGCGACCGGGACGACCGGAGTCCCCTCGATGTCGTGGTCCGCGAGGTACGGGTGCGAACGCGAGTTCAGCTGGATCTCACCTTTGGAGTGCTGGGTCGCGTTGCCGTCGATCGGGCCGGTTCCTTGGCCCGCCGCGATCACCACGTGGGTGTCGGCCGGCGTACCGGTCAGCTCGGCGACGAACGCCCGCGCACCGGCGGCCACCGGGATCAGCGGCACGCCCTGGCTGTGGAAGTGCTCGGCCAGCGCGGGGCTGACCATGCCGCCCTCCCACGGTCCCCAAGCGATCGACCGAACCAGCAGGCCGGGCCGGCTGGCGCGCTCGGCGTGCGCAACCTGGTTCAGCACCTCGTTCGCCATCGCGTAGTCGCACTGGCCGGGGTTGCCGACGTGCGCGGAGATCGACGAGAAGACGCAGAGGACCGTCAGCGGGTCACCGGCCGTGGCGTCGAGCAGCGCACGCAGCCCGTCGACCTTGGTGTCGAAGACCCGGTCGAACTGCTCGTCCGTCTTCTCCGCGATCCACTTGTCCGCCAGGACGCCGGCGCCGTGGACGATGCCGGTGATCGAGCCCCACTCGTTCCTTACCTGGCCGAGTGCGTTTGCGAGCTTCTGCCCGTCGCGGGCGTCGACCGCCAGGTACTTCACCGGGGATCCGGCCTGCTGGATCGCCTCGATCGTCGCCCGGATCTCGCGCGCCGCCAGCACCTTTGCGACCTCCGCGTTCACCTGCGCCGGCGTCGGCGGCCTGCCCGTGGACTGGCGGACGTGGTCGATGACCAGCCGCTTCAGCTCCCGGTCATCCGTAGCGCCGGCCAGGTGAGCCGGCTCGTCAACGAGCGGCGAGCGGCCCAGCAGCACCAGCTTCGGACGGTGAGTCTGCGCCAGCGCCTTCAGCGCCTCGGCCGTGACACCGCGAGCGCCACCGGTGGCGACGATGACGGAGTTCTCGTCGATCGTGCTGGTGCCAGGCTCTGTCGCGGCGGGGACCGCCTCGATGGTGGTGCGGGTGCCATCGGCCCTGAGGCCGACGTCGATCGTGGACCCGCCGGTGAGCAGTTCCTGGACGATGGCTCCCGCGATCGCGCTCGGGTGCCGGTCACCGCGCTGGCAGTCGATCGCCTTCACGGACGCGTCCGGCCACTCGCGCGCGGCGGTACGGGTCAGGCCTGCTATGCCGCCCAGCCAGGCGCGCTGCGGCGAGCCGCCGCTGATCCCGAAGTCACCGCCGGTGTCCTGCACGGTGACGAACACCCCGCCGTTAACGCTCATGTGCTCGGCGACGGTACGGGCGATACGAAAGGCGTCCTTCTGGATCTGGATGGCCGCGTCAACCGACGGCGCCGCCGCCAGGCCACCCAGGAAGATGACGCCGTGCGCATCGGCCGGGATCTCGGCGTGCACGTCCGCATCGATGCCGTTCGCGCCCAGCAGCGCCACGACCTGCGCGGCGATGCCGGTGCCGTCGTCGGTCACCGCGATCGCACCGGTCCGCAGACCAGCGAGCGCGAAGCCTGGAGCGGAGGCGGGAACGTTGCGGACAGCGCGCCGGCCCAGTTCGTTGGCCAGCTCCACATCGTTCGACGGCTCGACGAGGGTCGGCGTGGGGGCCTCCGGCACTGCGGTCGCGGTGCGGAGGCGGTCGATGATCTCGCCGAGGGTGCGCAGTTTGCCCAACTCGACAGGGTCGACCTCGGGCAGGCCCGGTGCGCTGCGGCGAACCGCGGACAGGATCTCGACCCGCTTGATCGAGTCGATCCCTAGGTCGGCCTCCAGCTCCATGTGCCCACCGAGCATCTCCGCCGGGTAGCCGGTCTTGTCGGCGACGACGTCGAGCACGAGCTGTTCCAGGTCGAGACCGGAGGCCAGGACCGCAGCCACGGGCTCGACCGGCGCCGGGATCGGCGCGGGCGCGGCGGCCGGAGCCGGTGCTGCCACAGCGGGCTCGACCGGCGCGGGAGCAGCCGGGGTCGCGGTGGCGCCGGTCGCGGCACGGAGACGGTCGATGATCTCGCCGAGGGTGCGCAGCTTGCCCAACTCGACAGGGTCGACCTCCGGCAGCCCGGGCGCCGAGCGCCGCACCGCCGACAGGATCTCGACCCGCTTGATCGAGTCGATCCCCAGGTCGGCCTCCAGCTCCATGTGCCCGCCCAGCATCTCCGCCGGGTAGCCGGTCTTGTCCGCGACGACATCGAGCACCAACTGCTCCAGATCGACGGACGCCGCCGAACTGTCGGGGTTTTGGCTGCTTCCGCCGTCCGGTGAAGGAACCAATGTCCCGACAGTCCGGTTCGGCACCGCGGCGGCAGGCGCCGGCGCAACGGCGGGAACGGGAACGGGCGCAGGGGCCACAACGGCGGCGGGCGTCGGAACAACGGCGCCGGTCGCGGCGCGCAGGCGGTCGATGATCTCGCCGAGGGTGCGCAGTTTGCCCAACTCGACAGGGTCGACCTCGGGCAGGCCCGGGCGCCGAACGGCGAACCGCGGACAGGATCTCGACCCGCTTGATCGAGTCGATGCCCAGGTCGGCCTCAAGCTCCATGTGGCCACCCAGCATCTCCGCCGGGTAGCCGGTCTTGTCCGCGACGACGTCGAGCACCAGCTGCTCCAGGTCGAGACCGGATGCCGGGGCCGCAGCCACAGCGGGCTCGACCGGCGGCGGGATCAGCGCGGGCGCGGCGGCCGGAGCGGCAGCCACGGGCTCGACCGGCGCGGCCGCGGCAGCAGGGGCGCCGGTCGCGGCACGCAGGCGGTCGATGATCTCACCGAGGGTCCGCAGCTTGCCCAACTCGACAGGGTCCACCTCCGGCAGCCCGGGCGCCGAACGCCGAACCGCGGACAGGATCTCGACCCGCTTGATCGAGTCGATCCCCAGATCGGCCTCCAGCTCCATGTGCCCGCCCAGCATCTCCGCCGGGTAGCCGGTCTTGTCCGCCACGACGTCGAGCACGAGCTGCTCCAGGTCGAGACCGGATGCCGGGGCCGCAGCCACAGCGGGCTCGACCGGCGCCGGGATCAGCGCGGGCGCGGCGGCCGGAGCGGCAGCCACGGGCTCGACCGGCGCGGGCAGCCGCGGCAGCAGGGGCGCCGGTCGCGGCACGCAGGCGGTCGATGATCTCACCGAGGGTGCGCAGCTTGCCCAACTCGACAGGGTCCACCTCCGGCAGGCCGGGCGCCGAGCGGCGAACCGCGCTCAGGATCTCGACCCGCTTGATCGAGTCGATCCCGAGGTCGGCCTCAAGCTCCATGTGCCCGCCCAGCATCTCCGCCGGGTAGCCGGTCTTGTCCGCCACGACGTCGAGCACCAACTGCTCCAGATCGACGGACGCCGCCGAACTGTCGGGGTTTTGGCTGCTTCCGGCGTCCGGTGAAGGGACCAATGTCCCGACAGTCCGGTTCGGCACCGCGGCGGCAGGCGCTGGCACTGCAACGCGAGCGCCGGCGCAACGGCGGGAACAGGCGCAGGGGCCGCAGGGGCCACAACTGCGGCGGGCGTCGGAACAACGGCGCCGGTCGCGGCGCGGAGGCGGTCGATGATCTCACCGAGGGTGCGCAGCTTGCCCAACTCAACCGGGTCAACCTCGGGCAGCCCGGGCGCCGAACGGCGAACCGCGCTCAGGATCTCGACCCGCTTGATCGAGTCGATCCCGAGGTCGGCCTCAAGCTCCATGTGCCCACCCAGCATCTCCGCCGGGTAGCCGGTCTTGTCCGCCACGACGTCGAGCACCAACTGCTCCAGATCGACGGACGCCGCCGAACTGTCGGGGTTTTGGCTGCTTCCGGCGTCCGGTGAAGGGACCAATGTCCCGACAGTCCGGTTCGGCACCGCGGCGGCAGGCGCCGGCACCGCAACGGCGAGCGCCGGCGCAACGGCGGGAACGGGAACAGGCGCAGGGGCCGCAGGGCCACAACTGCGGCGGGCGTCGGAACAACGGCGCCGGTCGCGGCACGGAGACGGTCGATGATCTCACCGAGGGTGCGCAGCTTGCCCAACTCGACCGGGTCAACCTCGGGCAGCCCGGGCGCCGAGCGGCGAACCGCCGACAGGATCTCGACCCGCTTGATCGAGTCGATCCCCAGATCGGCCTCAAGCTCCATATGTCCACCGAGCATGTCGACGGGGTAGCCGGTCTTGTCGGCGACGACGTCGAGCACGAGCTGCTCCAGGTCGAGACCGGTCGCGGCCGGGACCACGGGCGCGACGAGGACAGGAGCCAGCTCGGTGGCCGGCGCCGACTGCATGATGAGCCCGTGTCCCTGCACGTCGGCGATGTCGGCCGGAGGCACGACAGCCCCAGCCCCAGCCGCGACTGCAGGAGCACTCACCGGCACCCGCGGCGCCGGCACGCGCACAGGCGCAACAGGTGGCACCGGCACAGCCGGAGCAGCGCGGCACCGGCACAGCAGGAACGGCAGAAGCGGCCGGAGCAGGAGCAGCAAATACAGGAGCAGCAAATACAGGAGCAGCAGGAGCAGCAGGAGAAGGAGCAGCCGCCCGCTCGGCCAGGTCGGCCGCAGTCACCGCGGGGTACGGCTTGCCGAAGTTGGCGCCCGACAGCATCTTGATCATCCGCGGTTTGCCGTTGTCCTCCACGGCGACGACCGGCGCGTGCGGCGACCAGAGCGCGTCGAAGTCGCCGGTCACACCGTTGACGGCGAGCCGGCCCAGGGCCTCGTGCAGCGCGGTCACGCCGTGCTTGCCCTTGCGGTCAAGGCTGACGGCCAGGTGGGGGCGGTCGCCGAGGATCTTGCCGACCAGGCCGGTCAGGACGGATCCGGCGCCGACCTCGACGAAGGTCCGCACACCGGCGGCGTACATGGCTTCGATCTCGTCGACGAACCGCACAGGTGCGGCGAGGTGTGCTGCGACCCGATCGCGGATCGCGTCCGGACCGGTCGGGTACAGGCCAGAGTCGGTGTTGCCGTACACGGGGAACTGCAACGTACCGATGGAGACACCGGACAGGTACTCGCGCAGCGATGCGGCGGCCGGGGCGACCAGCGGCGAGTGGAACGCCGTGGCCGTGTCGAGCCGCTTCGACGCCACGCCGGCCGCACTCAGCGCGGCCTCCACAGAAGCGATACCCGCAGGCGTGCCGGAAACGACCACCTGCGAGGGCGCGTTGTGGTTGGCGATCCAGGCACCGTCCACACCGGACACGGCAGCCTCGACCTCGGCGAACCCCGCCGAAACAGCCAGCATCACACCAGGAACCGACGCGGCGTCACGCATCGCCTCGCCACGCTTACGGGCCAGCTCGACCAGGCCCTCGAACGAGTAAGCACCCGCGCTGTGCAGCGCGACGAGCTCACCGAAGCTGTGCCCGGCGACGGCGTCGGGCGTGATGCCGAGCGCATCGAGCACGCCGAGCTGGGCGAGGCTCTGGACGGCCAGCGCCGGCTGGGCCCACTCGGTGGCGGTCAGCGCGGCCTGCTGGGCGTCCCGGTCTGCGTCGTTGAAGACCGGGACCGGGAAGACCACCTGGTGCAGGCGGCGGTCACCCAGCTCCACAGCGGCGGCGCGGTCCCAGGCCGCGCGCGCCGCCGGGAACTCCATGGCCAGGTCGGCGCCCATGCCGACGTACTGGCTGCCCTGGCCGGAGAACAGGAACCCCACCTGACCACGCGAAGCAGGCCCGGCAGCGTACGAGATCCCGTCCGGCGTGCTAACAGCAGGACCGCCCAAGAGCGACCCCGCGCGCGAAAGCTTGGCCGCCAAGTCCTCGACAGAGGACGCCACGATCGCCAGCCGCACGGAAGCACCGGCCGTGAACGCCTGCTGCGACGAACGAGCGATGTCAGCGAGCGCCACCGACGTATCGACTGCGCCAAGCCGAGACGCCAGCTCGTCAGTGGTGCCAGCCGAGAACAGCACCAGCTCGGACGCCGCCGTCCGGGCACGCCACGGCGACTGGCCGCCATTGACAGGTGAGTACTCCTCCAGCGTCAGGTGGAAGTTGCTGCCGCCGAAGCCGAAGCTCGACACCGACGCCCGGCGCGGGTGGCCCCCAACCTCGCGGATCCACGGCCGCGAAACAGTGTTCAGGTAGAGAGCGCTGGTCTCCAGTCCAAGCTTCGGGTTCGGCGCTGAGACCTTGATCGTCGGCGGCAGCACCTTGTGGTGCAGCGCCATGACGGCCTTGAGCAGGCCGGCGGCGCCGGCGGCCGCCTTGGTGTGGCCGATCTGCGACTTGACCGAGCCGAGCGCGCACCACTGGCTCTCGGGGCGTCCGGACTCGGCGAAGACCGTGCGCAGCGCGGCGAACTCGGCGGCGTCGCCGGCCATGGTGCCGGTGCCGTGCGCCTCGACCAGCTCGACCGTGTCCGGCCCGTAGCCGGCGCCCTCGTACGCCCGGCGCAGCGCCCGCGCCTGGCCTGCGGCATCCGGGGCGTAGATGGCCCCACTGCGGCCGTCGGAGGCAGTGCCGACGCCCTTGATCACGGCGTAGACGCGGTCGCCGTCGCGCTCGGCGTCGGCGAGCCGCTTGAGGGCGAACATGACGAGGCCCTCGCCGAGCATCGTGCCGTCGGCGGCGTCGGAGAACGGCCGGCAGTCGCCGGTTGGCGACAGCGCCGGCGTCTTGCTGAAGCACATGTACATGATGATGTCGTTGATCGTGTCGACGCCGCCGGTGATCACCAGGTCGGCCTGGCCGAGCGCCAGCTCGTTGACACCGGCCTGCAACGCCGCGAGCGAGCTGGCGCAGGCGGCGTCGGTGACGTTGTTGGTGCCGCGCAGGTCGAACCGGTTGGCGATCCGGCCGGCGACGACGTTGCCGAGCAGGCCCGGGAAGGTCGCCTCCTGCCACGGCACGTAGTGGCTGGCGATGCGGTCGCAGACGTCCTGAGCGTCGGCCTCGGGCACACCGCTCTCGCGCAGCGCCTTGAGCCACACCGGGCGCTGAAGGCGGCTGGCCATCGTGGCGAGCAGCTCCAGCGCCGCGGTGCCGAGGATGACGCTGACCTGCTCGCGGTCCAGCTCGGACAGCCGGTTGCCGGTGGCGTCGCGCAGCACCTGGTCGGCGACGATCAGGCTCAGCAGCTGGGCGGTGTCGGTCGCCGCGAGCTGGTTCGGCGGGATGCCGAATGCCAGCGGGTCGAAGTCCACCGGGTCCAGGAACGCGCCGCGCTTGCCGTAGGTCTTGTCCGGCGCCTTCGGGTCGGGGTCGTAGTAGTCCTCGACGAGCCAGTGCGTTTCGGGGACATCGGTGACCAGGTCCTGGCCGGCAAGGATGTCGCGCCAGAACCCGCCGACGTCCTTGGATCCGGGGAGCAGGGCACTGACGCCGACGACGGCGATCTCGAGCGGGCTGGGACGAGCAGCAGACATGTGCGACACCTCAGGTCAGGTTACGGGGCGCGAAGGCGAAGGCCTGGGCGGGAACGGGAACGCCGTAGGTGCGGAGCTGGTGGGCGCGGGTGATGACCGCGGCCCCTTCGAGCAGGTTCAACGCGACCTGGACGACCGACCGGTTGGCGGGCTCGGCGAGGAACGTGCCGGCGGTCCACCGGTTGAACGCGCCCATCGCGGGTCCGCACCAGATCTGGTAGTCGACTTGCGGGCGGCGTCGCCGTCGATGGCCCAGCGGCTGGCCTTGCCGAGGTACCAGCGGAAGACGAGCGCCATCTGGTGCTTCGGGTCGGCTTCGGCTCGGGCCAGTCTCGGCGGGGTCGCGGTCGCGCCAGAAGGCGGCGGGTCCCCGCCCAGATGTCGTCGATCGGCCCCTGGAAGACCTCCTTCTCCAGCCGGGCACGGACCGCGGCGGGCAGGGAGTCGAGCCCGGGGTAGGTGCGGTAGACCTCGTAGAGCTGGGCGGCGCGCGGGGCGAACATCGTGCCGCGCCGCAGCACCTGCACCTTCACGCCCTGCTCGAACATGTCGGCGGCGGGCGCCATCATCACGTCGGCGACGTCGGCCTTGGCAAGCATCGCCTTCGCGTCCCCGGAAAGCCCGGCCTCGACGCAGGCCTGGTTGACCGAGCCGGTCACGACGTACGCGGCGCCGAGCCGAACGCGGCGGCGACGGCCTCCGGGGTGCCGAGCCCGCCTGCGGCGCCGACGCGGATGTGGTGACCGTGGGCCGGCACCAGTTCGTCGCGCAGCCGCAGGATCGTCGGCAGCAGCGCGCCGAGCGGCCGGTTGTCGGTGTGGCCGCCGCTGTCGGCCTCGACGGTGATGTCCTCGGCGACGGGGATCCGCGTCGCCAGCTCGGCCTCGGCCGGCGTGAGCTGGCCCCGGTCGAGCAGCACCTTCAGCAGCTCGGCCGGCGGGGGCGACATGAACTGCCGCGCGACCTCCGGCCGGGACACCTTCGCGAACACCCGGGTCTTGCGGACGACCTGACCTGAGGCGTCGAGACGAAGCCCGGAAACCGCGCACCGCACGACCGCCGGGGTCAGCGCCATGAACGCCGACGCTGACACGATCGGCACGTTCCGCTCGATCAGCAGCTCGGCGACGCGCTCCTCGATCGCCGGCTCGTTCGGCGAGTGGATCAGGTTGACGCCCCAGTTGGGCAGGTCGCCCAGCTCGCGGACCAGCTCGTCCACGGCCGCTTCAACACGCGCGGGGGCGAGCCCACCGGCGCCGAAGAAGCCCAGCATCTCCGCTCGGGCCATCTCGATCACCATCCGGGTCGTGGCGATGCCGTTGGCCATCTCGCCCGCGACGTACGGGAAGCGGACGCCGTGTGCCTCGCAGAACGACCGGTCGCCCAGCCACTCGGGGTACAGCGGCGGCAGCGTCCCGAGCAGGCGGAACCCAGCGCTCCCGTCAGCCATTGCCTGGCCGCCGGTCGCAAGCCCAACCCCAAGGCCTTTTCCGGTGACGATGTGCACCGGCTCTCGCACGTCACCGGCCACCGAGGCGATACCGCCGGCATCGAACGCGGGCTGGTCGGCGCCCGGCTGCCATGCGGCCACCGGCGCGTGCGCACGGCGCAACGGCGTGACCGGCACGGCCGTCATGACGGCACCGCCAAGAAGACTGCGTTGGGCTGGCGTTCCATCGACACGGTGCCCCCTTCGAGTGGCCTGCTGGCGTGGCGCCCCCTCACTTACGCCGAGGTCAGGGCGGAGGTTCGACCGTGCGTCGTGGTTTCTGCCGCGATCACCGAAACGGACTTGCGGTGCAAATCGGGGCATGGGCGTCCGGTGTAGGCACGGCTTCCCGAAAAGTCCGGTTCCACGGTGCGTCTCCGGCGACCGCGCCCGGGCGCACTGTCCGACGTCTACCCTTGCCGCAAGCCGCGCTGGCGCCGAGGGAGGGAGCCGTCCTGAGGAACAGACCGACGCTCCCCGCCGCGGTGTGGCTGCTGCACGTGGCGCTGCCGCTCATTGCGCTCTGGCTGCTGATCGCGCGGCCCCAGTTCGACGTCGTCTGGGAGGACCACGGCGCGCACTTGTGGCTGGTGGCCGGCGTGGCGGCGGTGAGCCTGGCGCTGGCGGCACGAGTCAACGAGCAGGCGCGTACGCGGTCCGACGCGCGGCTTTTCCTCGTCTCGCTGGCGTTCGTCGCGGCATCCGGCTTCCTCGCCCTGCACGCGGTCGCCACGCCTGGCGTGCTCGTCCACGAGCTGACGCTGGGCTTCAACCTCGCCGCGCCGGCCGGGCTGCTCCTCGCGAGCGCCATAGCGGTGCTGTCGGCCTTCGAGTTCAGCCCGGCGCAGGCGGCCAGGATCGTCCGCTGGCAGGTGCCGGCCCGGCTGGCGCTCGTCGGGCTCCTGCTCATCGGCGGATGGGCGAGCCTCCAACCCTCCGGCACCGCGACGGCCGAGGCGCAGCACGGTCCGCTGGTGGCTTTCGCGATCGCCGGATCGCTGCTCTACGGCCTGGCGGCGGTGGGGTACTACCTCATCCACCGCCGCAGGCCGGCCGCGATCCTGCTCAGCGTCATCACCGCGTTCGTGCTGCTAGCCGAGTCGATGGTGGCCATGGCGTACGCGCGCAACTGGGCAGCGTCCTGGTGGGAGTGGCACCTGCTGATGCTGGTGGCGTTCGGGTTCGTCGCGTACAGCGCGCACATCCACTACCAGCGCGAAGGCACCCGGTCCGGGCTGTTCAACAGCGTCTCGCTGGAGCAGACCCTCGACGAGGTCCGCCGCGAGCACACCGCCGCGCTGGAGGAGCTGGTCGGCGCGATGACCCGCGGCGAGCGCAACCTCGGCCAGGTCACCGCGCGGCTCGCCACGCAGTTCGGCATCACCGAGGGCCAGGCCGCCGTGCTGGAGCAGGGCGCCGCGGCGCTCGCCCGCGAACGTGACCAGGCACGGCGGCTGGAGGCGCTCGTCGACGTCGGCCTGCTGGCCAGGGTGAACCGCGCCGAGGAGGACCTGCTGCAGCGGATCACCGAGCTGGCCGGCGACGCGTTCGGCGACGACCAGCTCCAGCTCCGGCTGCTCCGCGAGGGCACGCTCCACCCGTCCGGCGACGACGCGCTCGCGAGCCGGGCGCTGGCCGACCGCGAACCCGCCGAGTCGCCCTCGCGTGACCGGCTGGCGCTGCCGCTCACCGTGAAGGACCGCGCCACGGGAGTGCTCGAGATCAGCCGTCCGGAGGGGTCGTTCGGCGAGCACGACCGTTCGGTGCTGCGCTCGCTCGCCAGCCAGGTGTCGATCGCGCTGGAGAACGCCCGCCTCTACCAGCACCTCGACGGGCTGTTCCGCTCCTACCTCGCCCCGGACGTCGCCACCGCGCTCATCGCCGACCCGGAGCAGGCCAGGCTGGGCGGGGCGCTCAGCGAGGTCACCGTCCTCATGGCCGACCTCGCCTCGTTCACGCCGTTCTCCGAGCGCTCCGAGCCGGGCGAGGTCGTGTCGATGCTCAACACCTATTTCGGCGCGATCGTGCCGTGCATCCTCGCCGAGGGCGGCACCGTCACCCAGTTCATCGGGGATGCCGTAATGGCGTTGTTCAACGCTCCCGTCGCCCAGCCCGACCACGCCCTGCGCGCGGCCAGAGCGGCGCTTGCGATGCAGGACGCGGCGGCGGCGGTCGCGCACGAGTCCTGGCCGCGGTTCCGGGTCGGCATCAACACGGGTCAGGCGCTGGTCGGCAACATCGGCAGCGAGACGATGCGTCACTTCACGGCGATCGGCGACACCGTCAACCTCGCGGCACGGCTGGAGAGTTCGGCCGGGTCCGGCGCGGTCGTCGTGAGCGCCACAACCCGCGCCGCGCTCGGCGACGACGCCACCGTGAAGCGCATCGGCGAGATCACCGTCAAGGGCAAGGCCGAGCCCGTGGAGGCGTTCCAGGTGACGAGCGTGGCCGATGCCCGCTGACCCCGCCCTGCGTGCACTGGCCACCGCCATCGGGCACGGCTTCGGGCCGGTACGTCTGGCCGAGCTGCTGGCCTCAGCGGTGGCCACCGCGCAGACCATGACCGGCGCCGTGGCCGGATCGATCGCCCTGGTAGACGGCGCCGAGCTGGAGTTCCGGCACGCCACCGGTCCGGGTGCGGGCGGGGTGCTCGGCCTCCGGATCCCCCTCGGGCGCGGCATCGCAGGCTGGGCAGTGAGCTCAGGGCAGCTCGTCGCGCTCGACGACGTCCAGGGCGACCCCCGCTTCGCGGCCGACGTCGCCGAGGAGCTGGGGTACCTGCCGCGCTCGATCGTGGCCGTGCCGCTCGACACCGACGAGCAGATCCTCGGCGTCCTCGAACTCCTCGACCCGGCAAGCGGAGAGCTGGCGCTCGACGCCCTCGCGGCGCTGGGCCGGCAGACGGCGATCTCGATCCGCCTCGCCCAGGTGCTCACCGACTTCGGCCGCACCCTCTTCGAAGCCGCCGCCGAGGCCGGCGATCTCGCCCAGGCGCTCCGTGCCCAGGCCGCCGCCGCGCCGGACGACGAGGTGGCGTCGTTCGCGGCGGCGCTCGCCACGTTCGCGCAGCTCGGACCGCCGGAGCGTGACGCCGCCGACGCCCTGCTTCGTGTCTTCCTGGACTACACGCGGACCAGGGACCGATGAGGCCCGCCTGGTCCTGGCAGTTCGATCAGGCGAGCACGGCCGAGACGCTGCGGATCCCCGCTCCAATCACCCGCGATTGGGCGTGGGGCGGCAGCACGGGCGCCGGCATCAGGGTCGCGGTGATCGACAGCGGCGTCGACACGTCGCATCCGGACGTCGGCCCTGTCGCGGGGGCGGTCGCGGTCGAGACGTCCGGCCGCACCGTACGGCTCCTGGAGGGAGCGCACGACGACTCGTTCGGCCACGGCACGGCCTGCGCCGGGATCATCCGCCGGGCGGCGCCCGAGGTGGACCTGTACAGCGTGCGAGTGCTCGGTTCGACGTTGAGCGGCACCGGGACAGCGTTTCTCGCGGGCCTGCGCTGGGCGCTCGACCAGGACGTCCACGTGGTGAACCTGAGCCTCAGCACCCGCCGCCGCGAGCACTACGCGGCGCTGCACGAGCTGGCCGACCGCGCCTACTTCCGTAACACGATGCTGGTCGCGGCTGTGAACAACGTGCCGGCACCGAGCTTTCCGGCGGAGTTCTCCTCCGTCGTGTCGGTGGCGGCGTGCCAGGGCGAGGGGCCGTTCGTGCTGCGGTACAACCCGTCGCCGCCGGTGGAGTTCGGTGCGCCCGGCATCGGGATCGAGGTGCCGTGGGCCGGCGGGGCCACCGTCACCGCCACCGGCAACAGCTTCGCCGCCGCGCACGTCTCGGGCCTGATCGCCCGGATTCTGGGCAAGCACCGGGCCGCGACGCCGTTCCAGGTCAAGACGATCCTGCACGCGGCAGCCACCGCGTGAAGCGGTCGCACTTTTCCGGGCCATGGGCCGGAAAAGTGCGACCAGAAACAGAGAGGGTCAGGCAGCGGCCAGGGCGGCCGGCTCGCTCATCTCGGTGCGCAGAGCGCGGAGGGCGTAGTGCGCGCGGGACTTCACGGTGCCAATCGGGATCCCCAGCTTCTTGGCGATCTCGTTCAGGCTGCGCTCGCGGTAGTACAGCTCGACCAGGATCTCCCGCTGCATCCGCGGCAGCTTGTTCACGGCCTGACGCAGGGTGAGCGAGGTGACCATGCGGTCGATGTGGCAGGTCGGCTCGGCGATCCACGGCAGCGCCGCGTCGCCTGCCTCCTGCGGGCGGCGTCCACGCCACCGGGACCGGTCGATCACGATGTTCTTGGCGACGGTGTGCAGCCAGGCACGGCGGGAGTCGCGGGTGTCGGTGACCACCTCGGGCCGGCGCCACGCACGCAGGAACGTCTCCTGCAGGACGTCGTCGGCGAGGTGCTCGTCGCCGAACGTCAGCGACAGGATGTACTTGCGCAGGCCGTTGGTATGCCGCCGGCAGAACTCTTCCATCGTGCGGTCGTCGGTGCTGTCCTCGGTCGGCTCGACCAACCGGAGCGTGCGGGTCGTGGTCATGGTCGATCCCCTCAGGCGGCGTTCTGGTCGGTACGGGCGGATGCGAGCGCGACGGACGCGGCACGGGCGACACGGCGGAGACGTTCAGCGACGGCCAACGGGTCGAAGCGGTCGTTCGGTCCGCTGACGGAGATGGCGGCGACGGCGCGGCCATTCGGGTCGAGCACCGGCGCGGCGACACACGCGACGGCGTGGTGCGTCTCGGAGCGGTCGAACGCGACGCCGTTGCGCAGGGTGGCGCGCAGTTCGTGGGTCAGGTTGAGCGGCTGGGTGATGGTCGCGCTGGTGAAGGCGCGCATCGGGGCGGTGAGCACGGTCCGCTGGTCGGCAGGCGCGGAGTAGGCGAGCAGCGCCTTGCCGAGCGCGGTCGAGTGGACCGGGAGGCTGCCGCCGACCCGGGACCGGATCGGGCTGCGCCGGTGGCCGTAGAGCTTCTCGACGCAGTGGACGTCGGTGCCGACGAGGACGCCCAGGTGGATCGTCTCGTGTGTCAGCTCGTACAGGTCCTGCAGGAACGGGTGGCTCACCTCGCGCAGGTCGGCCGGGTAGTCGGCCTCCAGCACGCCGGAGATGCCGTGCAGGCGGTCGCCGAAGCGGTAACCCTTGGCGAGGCGCTCGACCAGACCGGCTGCCTCCAGGATCCCGAGCAGGCGGTGGCTCGTCGACTTCGGCAGTCCCGTGCGCCGGGCGAGCTCCGAGACGCCGAGGTTCTCGCTCCGGTGGTCCCACGCCTCCAGCAGCGCGAACGCCTTGTCCACCACGGCTCGGGTGGCCTGTGCCTGCGATCCGTCGCAAGCGGGCAATGTCGTCACGGTCATGATCTCTGCACCTCTCTCGCTGACTTGGTGGCTCAGGCCGCGCGGGGCAGGCCGGGACGGTGGGGCGCGATGCACGTGCCGTTCGGCAGGATCTCGCCGGTGTCCTCGAAGAGGACGACGCCGTTGCACAGGAGGCTCCAGCCCTGCTCCGGGTACGTCACGATGGCGTGCGCTGCGTCGTGGTCGGGAGCGTCGGCGGACGGGCAGGCCGGGGCGTGCGTGCAACCGGAAGGCTTGCGGTTCGTGGGGAGCTGCGTGACGTTCATCTCTGTCGCCTCCCGGCATCGGCACCACTTCGCTGACACCACAAACTGTGCTCTGGATCACATGGCCGCTCATCGGTCGGCCGACCCAACCTGGCCAGGGGATTGAGGAGGGGCTTGCCGGGACTGCTGTCGCCTGCCGCCTACGTCATCCGTCGCACCCCTCGCGGGTGTCCGACGTTGTCACGAAAGCCGGACAAATCGCGCGCCCCGGTTACCGTCGCGGGCGTGGATCAACCGCACGGCGTGAACTGTCGGGGAAATGGCTGCATCGGCTGTCCAGTTTGGGCACCACTTCCGGAACAGTCCGGTTCGAGGAGGGGCCCGGGAGGCTGAGCGGTGTCCATCATGGACGGTTCGCGATCGTTGGCGTGACCGGTGGGCGACCAGACGGTGGGATTCTGGATGCGCCGGATGGCGGTGGAGACCGCGATTCACACCGGCGACCTTGAATCGGTGTCCGGCGAACGATCGCCAATCGGCTCGCCGCTCGCCCTGGACGGCATCGACGAGGCGCTGCGCATCCTGCTCGCGGGTGACTGGTCGGACGATCCCCAGCCAGGTGGCAGCTATCGGGTACGGCTGATGTCGGGCGACCGCGGCTGGGCCGTGACGATGACGCCTGACCGGGTCACCGTTGAGGACGGCACCCTGATGCCGATACCGGGGGATGGAGTAATCAGCGCGCGCCCGTCCGACCTGCTCCTCTGGCTTTGGCGACGAATTCCCAACGAGGGGACCAAGCAGAGTGGTGACCATGCGGCGGTCAGGCGGCTGCGCGACTGGATGGCCGTCGTCACCTCGTGACGTGTGCCGGACATCGCCGGGCGCCCCGCGACGGATCAGACGACGGTCTTACTCCCTGGGAGCGGCGGCGCGCAGGGCAGCGAGCAGCAACTCGGGCGGGCTGCCCTTGGGCAAGAACGCGGTGGCGCCGGCGCCGATGGCGACCGTGTGCATGCCGGTCTCCATGCTGATCGCGACGGCGGGGATGCGCAGTTCGCAGGTGAGCGTCCGGATCAGACCGAGGCCGTCGTCCGCCTTGGGCATGAGGATGTCGACCAGTGCCACACAGGGCCCGCGCTCGCGGGCGATCTCCATGGCGGCCTCGGCACAGCCGGCGTCGCCGACGACGTCGAAGTCGGGATCGGCGCAGAGGAACGTGCGCAGGGCAGCCCTGACCCGCGCGTCGTCGTCGGCGATCAGAACTCCGATCGGCCGAGCGATGTCGTCGCGGGCAGTCATGGTCGAGCCTCCTCGGGGTAGCCGGACAGGCTCCTAACCAGTGAACAACGCGACGGACAAAGCAACCACGTCGCATTGACTCGGCTTGCCCGCGACGGATGACGTAGACGGCCACCGGCTACGGCTCGGTCACCAGCCCTTCACGCACGGCCCACAGCGCGGCCTGCGTGCGGGAGGCCAGACCGAGCTTGTTGAGCACGTTGCTGACGTGCGTGCGCGCGGTGCGTTCGCTGATCACGAGCGCGTCGGCGATGTCGCGGTTCGACTTGCCCTGCGCCACGAGGACGAGGATCTCCTTCTCGCGCGGAGTGAGCGCCGTGGCGGTGCGCTGCGGGGCCACAAGCGACCTGCGTGAGCTTGCGCGCCACCGCCGGATCGAGGTGGACCTCGCCCCGCTGCGCGGCGCGGACGGCGGCGTGCCACCTGGTCGGCCTCGGCGTCCTTGAGGAGGTAGCCGGCGGCGCCCGCCTCCAGTGCGACGTGCACGCGCTCAGCCTCGCTGAAGCTGGTCAGCGCGACGACCTCGACGTCCGGGAACCGCTGCTTGATCGCGCGGGTCGCGGCGACGCCGTCGAGCCGGGGCATGAGCAGGTCCATGAGCACGACGTCCGGCAGCTGGTCGCGGGCGGCCGCGGACGGCGAGCTCGTCCAGCGCCGCCTGCCCGTCGGACGCCTCGCCGAGCACCTCGATGTCGTCGAGCATCTCGAAGAACGCGCGCATGCCCCGCCGCACGACCGCGTGGTCGTCGACCAGGAACACCCGGATCGGCGCCGCCCCGTCCCCATCAGCCGTCATTGCTCTCCCCCTGCGCGCGCTCCAGTGCCGTGACGACGGCGGCAACGTGGCCCGCACCGTCGTCGAACCCTCCGGCGAACTGTCCACAGTGAGCCAGCCTCCGATCCGTTGAGTTCGCTCGCGCATCGTCTCCAGGCCGAGATGCCCGGGCATGGAGGCGGAGGGGTCGAAGCCGACGCCGTCGTCGACGATCTCGATCACCAGCGCGCCGTCAGCGGCGGAGTAGCCGTCCATGCGGATGTCCACACGGGTCGGACGCGCGTGCTTCACGCAGTTGTGCAGCGCCTCCTGCACCACCCGGAACAGCTCCTCCTCGGCACGGTCGTCCAGCGGGAGCCGGTCGCCTGGGACTGCACCTCGATCTCCAGCCCTTCGCGGGCCGCCACCGCCGCCGCGTGCTTCGCCACCGCCGCCGCCAGGCCCTCCTCGTGCAGCGCGTCCGGACGGAGCTGGAAGATCGAGGCGCGCATCTCGGCGAGGGCGCCCTGGGTGAGGATCCGCAGCTCGGCTGAGGCCGCGCACCACCCGCCCGTTGGGGTCGCCGCCCTCGCGCTGGACGGCCATCTCCACCGCGCGGGTGTGCAGGGTCATCGAGAACAGCGCCTGGGAGACCGAGTCGTGCAGCTCGCGCGCGAGGCGGTGCCGCTCCTCCAGCGCCGCGACGTGCGACGCCTCGTCGATCATCTCCATGACCTCGTCGACGCGCAGCTGCTCCTCCCCTGCGACCGACGCGATCACGAGCCGGGCGGACGCCGCTCCCACGGACCCTGCAAGCACCGTCTCGACGTGGTGTACCAGCTCCGGCTCGGCCGCCGCCGTCTCCAGCCGGGGCTGCGCGCTCTGACCGCGCATCACCGCCGCCGCCGCGGCGGGACCGATGAACTGTTCGAGCAACGTGCGCAGCTCGCCGACCGACACCCGCTCACGCCAGAGCCGCGGCCGGACCGGGTCGGCGAGGGCGTTCACGAAGAGCACAGCCTGAGCCTGCTCCTGCGGGCTCGGTCGGGACGCGAGCGACACGGCGACGTAGGCGCCGACGTTCACGAGCATGCTCCAGAACATCGAGTGGCTGACCTCGTCGATGCCGTCCACACCGAGCAGCGACTGGGGTCGCAGCAGCTCGATGCCGAACGGGCCCTCCCGCAGGAACGACGACGCGATCAGGCCGGCATCGGCGAACGTCGGCAGCAGCAGGGTGTAGAACCACACGACGAAACCGGCGCTCAACCCGGCCAGCGCTCCGTTGCGGGTGCCGCCACGCCAGAACAGGCCGCCGAGGATCGCAGGCGCGAACTGCGCCACCGCCGCGAACGACACCAGCCCGATCGAGACCAGCCCCGGACCCTCGCCGGCCAGCCGGAAGTAGGCGTACCCGAGCAGCAGGATCGCGATGATCGTTGCGCGGCGGATGCCGAGCACGAGCCCGACACGTCCCGCCGCTGCACCAGCCGCGACTTCGCGTTCAGCAGCGCCGGCATGACCAGCGAGTTCGACACCATCGTGCTCAGCGCGACGGTCTCCACGATGATCATGCCCGTGGCCGCGCTGAGTCCGCCGAGGAACACGAGCAGCGCGAGCGCCTGCTGACCCTCGGCCATCGGCAGCGTCAGCACGTACGTGTCGGCGCTGGCGGTGTCGCCCAGGCGGAGCAGCCCGGCCGTGGCGATCGGCAGCACGAAGATGTTGATCAGGAGCAGGTACAGCGGGAACAGCCAAATCGCGCGCTTGATGTGATCCTCGCTGACGTTCTCGACCACCGCGATCTGCCACTGCCGGGGCAGGAGCAGGATCGCCAGCATCGACAGCACGGTCAGCCAGACCCAACTGACGTACCCGCCGTCACCACCGAGCGTGAAGAGCGCGTCGACGTCCACGTCGGCCGCCGCGGCCTGACTGAACACGTCGCCGAAGCCGCCGAACAGGCCGAACGTGACGAAGATGCCGGCCGCGACGAACGCGAAGAGCTTCACCACGGACTCGAACGCGATCGCGGCGACCATGCCCTCGTGCCGTTCGGTGGCATCGAGGTGCCGCGCGCCGAACAGGATCGTGAAGCCGGCCAGTAGGAGCGCCACGTACAGCGCGGTGTCCTGGTACAGCGGCACCTCGCCGAGGTCCGCGGTCGTGGTGATCTCGGGGTGGCGGCGGATGATCTCGAACGTGTTCGAGACGGCCTTGAGCTGCAACGAGATGTACGGCACCACGCCGAGGCACGCGATCACCGTGACCAGCGCGCCGAGCGACGCGCTCTTGCCGTACCGGGCGGAGATGAAGTCGGCGAGCGAGGTGATGCGGTGCCGGCGGCTGATCCGGATGATCCGGCGCAGCACGAGCCAGCCGAGCGCGAGCATCAACGTCGGCCCGAGGTAGATCGGCAGGAACTCGACGCCGGAGGTGGCGGCCCGGCCGACGCTGCCGTAGTAGGTCCACGAGGTGGCGTAGACGGCGAGCGACAGCGCATAGATCGTGCCGCCGCTGATCAGGCTCCGGCCGGCGTCGGCGCGGCGGTCACCGTAGAACGCGACAGCGAAGAGCAGCCCGAGATACAACGCCGACGCGACGACCACGACCCAGGTCTGGAGCATGCGTCATCCCGACCGGCTGACCAGGAATGCGAGGAGCCCGATGATCGCCGCCCACACGGCGAACAGATACACCCAGATCAGCGGGGCACCGAAGACCTGGCCGCCACCGTCGAACACCGTGACGATCGGCGGCACGAACAGCACGAAACCCAGAACGGCCACCGCCGCGAGCCGCGCGTTGAACTGGTCGTCCTCCCTGGGTCTTGCCATGCCGGTAGACCGCCCCCTCACCGCGCCGACGTCGCGGGCTACCCGGCGCTCGCAACGCCAACTGTTTGCTCTGCGCACGTTGTGCATGCACAACACACAGTAGATCCGACGGGGCCGATCACGGAACGTGGAACACAGTACAGATTTTAAGCGATCTGGACGACGGCGCAGGTGAGGCCGGTACCTGCGCCGTTGCTCACCATCAGGACGTGGTCACCCGGGCCGATCTGACCTGCGTCGACGAGGTGGTGCAGCCCGGCGACGTGGTCGTTGACGCCGAGGTGGCCTCGCGCGCGGCCGAACTCGAGCAGCCCGCGATCGGCTGGGATCCCGATCGGCTCCAGCACCTGTTCCAGATGGCGGACATCTCCGGCGAAAACGTGCGTGGCGCGGGCGATGTCGGCGGGCACGACGCCGGCATCGGCCAGCGCCTGCTTCGCGAGATCGGTGCGGGCGCCGGCCAGCCGGTCGGCCGCCCAGCGGAGCAGCCCCGGCCGCGCCTGCGCGTACGCCGCCATACGCTCGCCGAGACGAAGCTCGCGCCCGACCGTCGCGGCCGGCGGAAACAGCGGCTCGTCGCCCCGGTACAGCTCTTCGAGCTCGGGGATCGACGCCGAGCAGATCGACAGCAGCCGGGCGAATCCGGCGCGTCTCGACAGGACCAGGGCGGTACCCGCATCGCCGAGGATCGAGCTGCGCCCCGACCGCAGGCCCGCGCCGTAGCTCCACCGGCTGACCAGCGGGGCGCCGAAATTGTCGGCGCCGGTGATCAGCGCGGCGGTACGCCCCGGCACCGCCGCCAGGTAGCAGGCCGCGAGGTCGACGCCGACCAGCATGCCGTTGCACGTCTGCCGCAGCTCGATCGCGGGCGCGTCGCCACCCACCGTCTGGTGCTGCACGTAGTGCGCGGGCGACCAGCCCTCCGGCCCCTGGTGGTAGCTGGTGGCGTGCAGCACGAGGTCGATCTCGCCGGGCTCGTGCCCCGAGCGCCCGAGCGCCTCGCGCGCGGCCGCCACCGCCAGGTCCGGCGCGGGGGTGTCGCCCGCGTCGGCGGCGCCGGTCCAGCCGCTGCGCGCGTGCTCGCCTGCGTCGTACTCGCCGCGCGCGACGGCGTCCGCCGCGCTGGTGGACGGCGGGACGCAAGCGCCGATGCCGGCGATGAACAGGTTGTCTACGCGCATGATCGGCTGCTCCCCAGCGTGGCGAGGACTACCAGGTCAAGGACGGACTCCAGCGGCGCGGTCGCGTCGACGACGACCCAGCCGAACGCGTCGGCCCAGGCGTCGAGCGTGTCGTGGATCCTCCGCTGGTGCGCCAGGAAGCTCGGTCTCGAGCAGGTCAGGTCCATACCGCACTCGTACGGGAAGACCTGCCCGTTCTTGCGCTCCCAGGCCAGTTCGGGCGTACTGCGCAGGTACACGGTGAGGTCCGGCTGGGGCAGCCCGGCGGCCAGCTGCTCGATCCACGCGCGGTCGAGCCCGGACGCCACCTCGCTCGCGGCGTGCTTCATCCAGTACCCGTCGAGCAGCGTGATCTCGCCCTCGGGCGCGCCCCGCCGCTCGTCGGTGAGCGCCATCGCCGACGCCCACATCAGGAACAGGGCGCGGGACGGGTTCGACATGCGGGCCGCACACGAGCGCGCCAGCCACGGGTCGTCGCGTATGAACTCCGCCGTGGGGTACGCCGGGTTGTCGACGATGTCCCAGCGGTCCAGCACGCGGGCCGGGTACTCGGCGGCGAGAAGTTGCCGGCGGGCGGCGGCGGTGACGGTCGACTTGCCCGCGCCGTCGGCCCCGACGATGGCAATCAGCACGGCGGACCCTCCTGTTTGGGATGGCAGCTGAACTGCGGGAGCGGGGTGGATGACGAGCGCCAGCGACGGCGTCCCGGCCACGCCCGAGGTCCAGCCCGATTCGACCGCGCCGAACTTGGCGAGGTACGTCACCGCCGAGCCGACCTCCCCGGCGGTGTGGCCGCCGAGGCTCGGCTCCTCGCTGGGCAGCGCGGCGAGCAGCTCCGGCCACGGACGCCCGTCGAGGCGGCGCCAGAGGCGGACCGTGCCCTCCGACACCTCGTACCCGTTCTCGGGACCGATCAGCGCCCAGCCGTCGGCGAACCGCACGGGCGCGAACAGCCCGCTGCGGATCGGGCCTCGCGCCAACCTCATCGGCTCCGGGTCGGGCAGGGTCGTCAACGGCTCGTCCCAGCCGTCGACCGCGCACGACGCCAGTAGCTGGCTGCCGGCGAACAGCCGGTCCTCGACGATCGCCTCTACCGCGGTCCGGGATCCGGGATCGACCGCCTGGTAACTCAGCTCCCAGATCCGCATGATCCATGGCGCCGTCACCGGGTGGCGTGCCAGGCGGCGGAACATGAACTTCGGCCCGAGGTACAGGTCACCCGCGGAGGCGAGCGTCCCTTCGCACGCTGACTCCAGCGCGAGATGCGACGCGGTTGTCGCGGTGAGCAGGTCGCCGGTGCGCAAAGCCCCGTGGGCGTCCTCGGCATACGCGACGAACACGTTGGAGTGCCGGGCGGTGAGCACCTTACGGATCACGTCGAATCTCAGCCCGTCCAGCAACGCCGCCCACTCAGGGGTGGCGTGCAGCCGCCAGCCGGTGGCGAGCCGGACCAGCGCGTTGAGCGTCTTGACGTCGGCCGCGAGCTGCGACCGATCCATGCCCGTGGCCCGGTACTCCGTGGCGAGCGCCACGAGGTCGCGCACCTTCGCCGCCGGCAACGGGTTGACGTGCACCCACACGCCGCCGTGCTGGTAGGTCAGCTCGCGGTCGGGCAGGCCGGGGCCGACGACGTACAGGTCGATGTCGGACATGGCGTGGCCGAGGCCGACCGCGAGGCTGCCGCCGAGGAAAGCCAGTTCGGCGCCGTCGAGCTGGGCGAGCACGCCGGTCGCGGCGGCCACCTGCTCGGGGGTGAAACTGACATCGGGCACCTTCATGAAGCGATCCTTTACACGGTAGGCCAGCGGACGGGCAGCGAACGCAACCCGCGGATGTACATCCCCTGCCGCCATGCCAGTTCGCTCTCGGGCACGGCAAGGGTGAGCTCTTCGTCGAGCAGGGCCAGCAAGCCGACCTCTAGCTCGGTGCGCGCCAGGTGCGCGCCGGGGCAGCGGTGACGCCCGTGGCCGAACGCGACGTGGGCCGAAGCGTCCCGGCCCACGACGATCCGGTCAGGGCTGGGGAACACGGCGGCGTCACGGTTCGCCGCGTCGGTGAGCGGCACGACGACCTGTCCCCCGGCGACGACGGTCCCGGCGAGTGGCACATCCTCCATGGCCACGTGCGGGATCCCGCCGGTGGCGTTGAACGACGTCCAGCGCAGCATCTCGTCCACCACCGCGGCGGGCGAGCGGCGCAGCTCGGCGGCGAGCGCGCGGTCGCGCAGGAGCAGGTAGGCGCAGATCGTGAGCTGGTTGAAGGTGGTCTCGTAGCCGGCCATGAGCATGCCGGCGCCGAGCGTGACGGCCTCGTCCGTGCTCAGGTCCGGGTCGGCGGCGAGGCGGCCGAGCAGGTCGCCCGACGGTTCGCGGCGGCGCTGCTCGACGGCGTGGGCGAAGTACTCCTGCATGAGCCCGTGCGCCTTGGCCACGTGCTCAGGCGGGTACGCGGACGTCGACATCATCGCGTCCACCAAGGGCCGCAGCCGGTGACGGTCGTCCTCGGGCAGGCCGAGCATCCGGCACATCACGAGCATCGGGAACGGCAGCGTGAACGCCGTGACCAGGTCGGGCGCACCGCGCGCCGCCACGAGCAACTCCCGGGCGAGCACGTCGAGGTCCGATCGGGACTGCCTGGCCGCGCGGGCGGTGAACATCTGGGCGATCGTGCGCCGTCGACGCGTGTGCTGCGGCGCGTCGCTGGTGGCCAGCGCGAGCGACTCCGGCCGGCGGGCGAACATCGGCGCCGCCGTGTACGCGGCCCGGCTGAACCGGGGGTCGGCGAGCACGGTGCGCACGTCGTCGTACCGGGTGACCAGCAACGCCTCCCGCCCGCCCGCGAGCGTCACCGGTGCCAGTGGCGGCAACGCCGCGTACTCGGCGGGCGGCGCGAGCGCGGGCTGCTCCGCGAAGGGAAATCTCATGCGGCTTCCCCGACGATGCGGACCGTGCCGGCGGTGCCGTCCACCTCGATCTCCACGCCGTCCGCGATCCGGCTGGTCGCGCCGGCCACCGCCACCACCGTCGGGATCCCGAGCAGCCGCCCGGTGATCGCCGTGTGCGACAGCAGCGTCCCGCGCTCGACGACCATCGCCTTGGCACCGAGCATGAGGAACAGCCAGCCGGGATCGGTCTCGCGGGCGACGAGGATCCGGCCCTGGCACGTCTCGGCGGCCACCGACGGATCCAGCACGACGCGTGCGGTTCCGCGCGCCGTCCCGTTGCTGGAGGCGAGCCCACGGAGCAGATCGCCCTCCGCGGCAGGATCGGGCACCGCGGCAGGCAGGCCGGCGAAACCGGCGGCATCGGCCGGCGTCGTCAGGTACGGCGGCAGCTCGGCGGCGCGCTCCCGCTCGTCCCGTCGCAGCCGGACCAGCGCGCGCAGGTCGATCCTGGGCGTGGTCCCGGCGAACACGCCGACGACCTCGTCCACGGTCAGGTCCGCCACGTCGCTCGCCGCGTCGAGCCGGCCGGCGTCGGCCAGCAGCTCGCCGAGGCGCCACAGGATCCGCCGGGTCACGCCGTAGAGCTGGCTGCGGCAGAACCGCGTGTCCTCGCGGGCACGCACCAGGTACCGCAGCGCCGCGAGCGCCGTCCGCAGTACCGCGCGGCGCAGCGGGTTGCGGCACCGCGCACGCAGGTCCGACTCGGCCTCGGCGCGGACCCGTTCCTCGTCGGCGCGGCTGCCGGCCACCGTCGTGTCGGTGTCGATCAGCGGGCGGATCGTGGCGAGCACGGTCCACGGCTGCTGCCGCGGCGTGGCCACCTCCAGCTTGAGGTCGTGCAGGGCGCGGTCGCCGTACGTGTCGAGGTGGCGGGTGAGCGCCCGGGCGATCGACATGCCGTGCCGGCCGGCGACCAGTTCGGCCCAGAGCTGCCGGTCGTCGGTGCGGCGCAGCGCCACGCGCAGTCGCGGATCGTCGCGCACCTGCTCGGCCAGCGCCACCGCCGACCGCAGCGCGGCCACCGACCGGTTCTCCTTGCCGCCGCAGAGCAGCCCGATGAGCAGGTTTTCGCCGTCCGCGCCCACCCACCGCCGCAGCAGCGCGTTCACCACGGCGACGACCGCGAGCGCGTAGAAGCTGTTGACGACCGTCACGCCCCAGCGGGCGCCGACCTCGGACCAGACCCGCCGGTACCGGTCGACCAGCTCGGCAGCCGGCTGGTGCTCGATCGCGCCTTGACCGGCGGCGAAGCCGTCCCACCAGCGCACGAACCGCCGGACCGCGCCGGGATGCCGGGCGAGCCGGACAGCCAGGCCGGGCGCCGCGAGCAGCGTGCGCAGCCGGGATCCACGGGCCACGGCGGGCGGCCTGCGCTGGTCCTCCGCCAACCCGAGCGACTTCTCCCACGTGGGGCGCATCAGCTCGAAGCCGGGTACCTGGTCGTGGAGGGCGTACCAGGCGTCGAGGCGGTAGTAGACGTGGCTGTCGAGGCTGCCGATCAGCCGGCTCAGGTGGTGGCTGTTTCGGCGCAGCGTGGCGGCGGGCACGCCCATGCGGCGGTAGAAGTCGCCGAACGTGCCGCGGTAGAACTCCTGCGCCTGGCTGAACGTGAGCGCACACGTCACACCCGGGAAGCTCTCGGTGACGTTGTGGTTGGTCCACGGGATCGCTGGCGACGGCACGCCCGCCATCGGCCGGGCCTGCACCAGATGGATCGTGCCGTCGGCGGTGATCGTCCCCTCGATGTCCTGCGGGCCGCCGAAGTACTCCTCGACGTCGGCGGCGAGCGCGGCGATCGTGCGGGCATCGGCGTCGGAGAGCACGGGTACCCCGGCCAGCTCCGCCGGCACCGGTTCCGGGCCGCGCCTGAACTGCCGCTCCTTGTGCACCACCTCGGCGCGGACGGCGCCGTTGGCGACGAAGAAGTGGTCGACGTCGGCCTTCTCCTGCACCACACCCTCGCCGATACCGTGCGCGGCGGCGATGACGCAGCGGTGCCCGCCGTCCCGGGGATCCCTGGTGAACGCCACGAACGAGCGCTCGCCGAGCACCATCCGCTGGATCCCGACCGCGATCCGTGCCGGGCCGCCGCCGCGCAGCTCGCGGTACCGCAGCGCCTCCGGGTTGTACGCGGACGCCCAGCAGCGGGCGACCTTCTCCAGCAGCTCGTCGCGCCGCACGTAGAGGAAGCTGTCACTGAGCCCGGCGAACGGGTCGTCGGCACCGTCCTCACCGGACCCGTCCGAACCCGCGGCGACACAGGCGCGCACCGCGGCGAGACCGTCCGGGCCGACGAGCCGGTCGAAAGCGGCCAGCAGCCGAACGCCGAGCGCCGCCGGCACTCCGCCCTCGATGATCGCCGCCCGGGTCGTGTCCACCGTGTCCACGGCGGGGACGCAGAAGAACTCCGGCACCGGAAAGCCCGCCTGGCGCAGCACGGCCTGGCGGGCGAACTTGTGGCCGACGACCGTCGGGTCGGCCAGCGCCGGACCGCCGGTGACCAGCATCGTCACCACGCCCCGGGGACGACGCGGGCACGCGTCAGCGCGTACTCCGGGTATCCGGGGACCGCCCACATGACCCGCTCCTCGACGGTGATCCGCCAGGCGATCGCCGTCACGAGGGCCAGCAACGCGACCACGCTCAGCGGGTTGGCGAAGAAGCCGACGAAACCGACGTGGGCAAGGATCATCCCCGTGTAGGCGGGATGCCGGACGAACCGGTAGGGACCGCTGCTCACGACGCTGTGGTCGAACCGCCGCACCACGTGGTGCGAGTAGAACCGGCCGAGCGTCCGCGCGGCGACCAGCCGCAGCGCGATTCCCCCGGCGAGAGCCAGCACCGGCAGCGCCAGCCACCTGGACCAGCCCTGCCACGGCGTTCCACCGAGCACCGCCAGGATCGCCGTCAGCACGCGGGCCAGCGCGTACGCGACGATCGTCCGCCCCTCGGCCACCGGCTGAGACGGCGTCTTGAACGTCACGGGCGCCTCGGCCACGAGCCAGGCCGCGTAGCCGGCGGTGAGGGCGGCTGCCAGCGCGTTCGGTGCCTGGCCGATGTGCGTGACCTGGTTGGCGAACGCGGCCGCGAGCACCGCGAGCACGATCCCGAACAGGATCTTGGGAAGGTGGGTCATGCGGCGCTCCCCACGACGGCGGCGGCGCGGAACCGCTGGTAGCTCGCGGGGTTGACCGCCTGGCAGCAGATCGCGACCGTGCCGTGCACCCGGCCGTCGCCGCCGACCAGCTCCGCCTCGTACCGGAGCTTGCGTCCCTTGACCGGTGCCGGACGGCTGCGCAGCATCAACGCCGCGTCGCCCGGCACGGCGCACGGCAGGTCGGCCTCCAGCCGCGACCACAGCAGCTGCGTGTCGAGCGGGTGGACGTCGATGATGTGCGCGAAGAGGGTGGCGAGCTGGCGTCCGGCCTCGACCAGGCCCAGCAGGGTGTAGTCGCCCTGGCCGCGCTCGGCCAGGTATCCGTCCGGCGGCAGCAGCGGCACGCGGATCTCGTCGTCCGCGTCGTGGACGGGCTCGCCCAGCACGACATTCTCTGGGCGCGCGCGGTGCACCAGGTCCTCGTCGACCGGCTCCGGCGTGATCTGGGCTGCGGCGAAGAACGCCGCCGTGGCGGTGGTGGTCAGGGTGCCCTCGGCTACCGGCGTCCCGTCCTGCGATGCCGTGAGCCGCCAGCCGTCGCCGTCTCGCGTGGCCGACAGCGTGGTCGGCCGGTCCAGCTCGCACAGCGCTGCGAAGTCGATCGCCATCGTCGCCCGGCCGGAAGCCCGAACGAGGTCGAGCAAACCGTTGACCAGCAGCATCCCCGGCACGTGGTCCAGCGCGTGGTCGAAGTAGAACGGATGGTTCTGGTCCACCAGCAGCGTGACGGTCATGGTCCCCCACCTCGGGTCGCTCGGTCGCGGAATAGCGGAGAGCCTTGTCAGCGCGGAATCGCTACTCAATGTGGTGTTCCGGTTACCGGTACGGATCGACGAGAGTGAGCGTCATGACGCCTGACGAGCTGCTCACGACCACACGCTCGGTGCGGAAACGCCTCGACCTCGACCGTCCGGTCGACCTCGCGCTGGTGCGCGAGTGCCTGGAGATCGCGCTGCAGGCTCCGACGGGGTCGAACGCCCAGCGCTGGCGGTGGATCGTCGTCACGGACGAGGCGCTGCGGACCGCGATCGGCGAGCTCTACCTGCGGTCGTGGGAGGCCTACTCGCCGGCCGGCGACACGCGCCTTCGGAGCAGCGCCGACCACCTGGCGCGGAACCTGGCCCGGGTGCCGGTGCTGGTCATCGCCGCGCTGGAGCTGCGCGGTCCCGAGCTTCCCGAGGGCAGCCAGGCCAGCCTCTGGGGATCGCTGCTGCCGGCGGCGTGGACCTACGCGCTGGCGGCACGGTCGCGGGGGCTCGGCACCGCATGGACGACCCTGCACCTGCGGTACGAGCGGGAGGTGGCAGACCTCTTGGGCATGCCGGCGAACGTGCGGCAGGGCGTGATGCTGCCGACGGCTCACACGATCGGCGACACGTTCCGTCCGGCGGCACGGCGCCCGCTGGACGAGGTGCTGCACATCAACTGCTGGTGACGCCACCGGTCAGAGGCTCTTGTTGAGGCGCGGCGGCCACGACGTCGTCAGCGTCGTGTCGGCGTAGACCTCGCGGCGGCGCGGCCGGCGGACCACCTGGACGCGGCGAACCGTGGCGGTGATTGGCACGTTCGGCTTGTCGCTCATGGATCCCAGAGTGGCGCCGATCACAGCGCGGGACATCGGACAGGTGACCGATCCCGCCTACGACATCTGCCGTACTTCCCGTAACCGTCGGTGCGCCCTGCACGGGTCAGGCAGGCTTGGCGGCGCCACGCCTCCGAGCGAGCAGGATCCACCCCTCGGCGGCGAACGCCAGCACGACGAGCAGGCCGGCGGCAACCAGCCACGTCGCCCCGTCGCCACCACCGGCGCCGCCTTCGGAGGAGTCGGAGGCAGGGGCCGCGGCCTCCTGCTTGGGCGCCTCGCCGCGGCTGTGGTCGCCCTTCGCCTCCTCGATGTCGAGCAGCCTGATCACCGGCGCGGCGTTCTTGCCGCCGGCGGCGTCGGCCCAGCGCACGACAGTGCCGTCGGAGTACGTCTGGACGATCGCGAACGACACCTGCTCGACGTCCGGCATCGGCCCCATCGAGAGCTTGAGCAGGGCGGGCTGGCCCGGCTTCGGCGCGGTCTTGCCGACGCGCTTCCACGTCACCTTGGAGACCACTTCCGAGGTCCGGGTGCCGTGGATGAGTGCGAGCGGCTTGGCGAGCTTGCGGCTGCTCGTGAGCGGCGCCCACCCGTCCACGGACATCGGGTAGACCTCGGCGATCGGCGTCGCCTCCGGAACCAGCAGCTCGACCTTCGTGGTGTGCGCCTTGGGGCGCTCCTCCGGCACGGTGAACACGAGCGCGGCCGGACCACCGCGCGGCGCCACTTCCGGAGTGACGGTCACGTCGGCGACCGCCGGAACAGCAAGAGCAAGAGCCGCGGCGACTCCAGACACGATCCCGCCGGACAGCGCGCGCCAGTTGCGAAGCATGGACCCCTCCAACTTCCCGGTTACGGTGACGGGGCACGGACTGTGTCCGTGCCCCGTCCACCTGGTGCGCTTGTCGGTTACTGGACCTGGATGCGAACCGCGTCGAAGGCCGGCGTCTGGTTCGCGCGCTGCATCATCGGGAGGCGGTGGCTACCGTCACCGGCCCACGAGGCGCACTGGAAGGTGCCCTCGTCCGGCAGGCCCGGGACCTCGATGACGATCTCGTCGGCGTCGCCGCCGCCGCCGCCGTCCTCGGTGGCCACGAAGAACGCCGGGGCCGGCTGCGGGTCGGGGGCCTCGTCGTCGTTGTTCAGGATGCGGCACGCGGTGTGGAAGTGACCGCGAACCAGGCCCTGCTCGTTGAGCTTCGACATCTCGACGTAGTAACCACCCTGGCCGGCCGCGAGGAAGCGGTCACGGATCAGGTTGCGGGTGCTGACGCGGATCTGGAACGGCTCGTCCTTCTGCACCTGCTCCGGGAAGTCGGTGATCAGGAGCGACGGGTTGCGGTCCTCGTTGCCGACCTCGCCCATCTCGGTGTCGACGCAGCGGTTGCCGTTCTGGAAGCCGTCGTGAGGCTCGAGGTTGGAGTCTTCTTCGCAGTTCTGAGCGATGATGTCGTTCTCATCGATCTTCTCGACCTCCTCCTGCTCCTCCTCTTCCTGCTCCTCTTCCTCCTGGTTGCCGTCCTCCTGGCCCTGGTCCTGCTCTTCGCCCTGCTCCTGGTCCTGGTCCTGACCGTCGCCGTCGTCGTCGCGGCCGTCGTTGTCGTTCTGGTCAGGCTGCTGGTCGTCCTGGTTCTCGTCGTCCTCGCCGGCGCGGGCGTCGGCCTCGCGCTCCTGCTGCGTCTCGCACTCGTCCGGACGCTCCTGGCCGTCTCCCCAGTGGTTCCGGACGACCCGGCCGTTCTGGCGGGTGGCCTCTACCTCGTCGCCGCGGGGGTTGTCCCAGCCCTGCACGACGGGTCCGCAACGGGCGCTCTCGCCCGCGTTGGACACGCTGGTCATCGCGACCAGCCCCGCCCCGACCAGGGCGAAAACAGTTACGCCCGCGATGATGGGCACACGATTCCTACGGCGCCGCCGTGGTGGTTCTGACCGGTACATTAGTGGGTGACCCTTTCCGTGGCGTCAAGGGCGACGCGTGCACTACACGGTGCCGCTGCCCCTTGCGGGCTCATCGATTCCTTCATCACCGTCGCGACGTCCTCGACGAGGGCGTGCTGCTGGGGCGTTGCCCGGTAGGTCGGCGCGTTGCCGTGGTTCTCGATCGCCCTGGACATGCCGCCTCACCTACCTTCTGAGCACCGCCTACTGATGCCTTCGCCACGTGGTACGGGGCTCATCAGGGAGTAGTTCAACGGAGCAGGAAACTCGTCCGCCGGCCGTGGTCACGCTCTCTCGCCCGGACTCCACACACACGAGACGACTTGTCGACATCGCGCAGCGCTGAACGCCGAAGACTGCAAGCGACCGTGCATGCGCACCGTCATCAGCAGGGATACGACCAGTGCGCACCCGGCCGCACCCACGCCTCGGCAAAAGCGGCGAATTGACCTTTAGGTCGATTAAGGCTAATACCGCTTAATGGGTCGAAAACTATTGAGTCCGGAAATTGATGGAAAAAGCTTGTATGGCAGAGAGAGCCGTCGCTACCATCCGTCCGAGATCGATCTCACTGTCCACTTGCTACGGACAAACCTAACGACGCCAATTCGCGCAAGTGGGCGGCGTCGAAAGGCAACGGGGGCACAACAGTTCCGCTACCTGGGGAGGTACCCTCATGAGACTTGGTCTTACAGGCGCGAAACGCGCCATCGCAGTGGCGCTGGTCGCCGCATGCACGCTCGTCCTTTCTGGACCTGCTCAGGCAGCATCCAGCTTCTGGCCAGTGCCGCCACCGCCGGACAAGATCGTCATCGACGTCGTCACCGTCAACGGCTCGGGCTGCCGGCCCGGCACCGCGGCGGTCGCCGTGGCGCCGGACAACACGGCGTTCACCGTGACCTACAGCGAGTACCTCGCTCAGGTCGGCGTCGGCTCCAAGCCCACGGACTTCCGTAAGAACTGCCAGCTCAACCTGCGCGTGCACGTCCCGCACGGCTTCACCTACGCGATCGCGAGCGCCGACTACCGCGGCTTCGCGGACCTCGCGCGGGGCGCCCACGGGTACCAGCGTGCCCGGTACTACTTCCAGGGTCACCAGCAGACGGTGTACTCCACGCACCCGCTGCGCGGGCCGCTGAGCAACGACTGGCAGGCCCGCGACGAGGTCGACGTGCCGGCGTACGTGTACCACCCGTGTGGCGAGGAGCGGCTGTTCAACATCAACACCGAGCTCGTCGTGAACAAGGGCACGTCGAACCCGAACACGACCACCAGCTTCATCACGATGGACTCCACCGATGGCGCCATCAACACCCTCTACCACTTCTCATGGAAGCGTTGCCCCACCAGCTGATCTCAGGACCGATCTCAGCTTGATCGCGATGGCGCGGCCCCTGACTGCCAGTCAGGGGCCGCTGCCCCGTGTCTAGAGCGGGCGCCCGGAGGTGGCCAGCCTGCCGCCACCGAACTCCGCTCGGCCGGCCGGCACCAACTGACTCGGCACCACGGTCATCGGCACCGTGACAACCTGCACTGCGGCCAGCTCTTCCAGCCGCGCCACCCGATCGGCGACCGGCGGCTGCGGCGAGAGCAGCCGCGCCACCCTGCGCCCGGGTTGCGGGTTCACGATCATGAGCGATCCCGCGGCGGCGAGCCGCGCGCCGCCCGGCAGGGGCAGCGCAGCCGCGCCGGCCTCCAGGATGCGCAGCGCTCGGGCCAGCCCGCGCGGATCGCCGGTGAGCGACGCGGCGTCCGCGTCCGCGCGGTATCCGGCGGAACGGCCGGTTGCCACCCGCACGCCGGTCCCGATCCGGCTGATCTCCCGGGCGAGCACCGAACGGAGTTCGTGCTCGTCGAGGTGGGCCAGCAGCCCCTCGGTGACGCACAGCACCGGATCCGGGCCGGTCACGAACGCGTTCATCGCGAGCGTCGGGCTGAGGTGGATCGCCGGTGCCGGTATCCCTCGCCGGCTCGCCAGGTCGCCGACCATCGCGTGGAGCGTCGGCGCCTCGGCCATCAGAACCGGCCGCGCCCGGACCGCGCTCAGGGCCAGCACCCGCCCGCCGTAGCGGATCGTGGCGCCACCCACCACCAGCGCCACGATCCCTGCCACCAGCAGGCCGGCCACGCCGCCGGCCCACCCCCCGATCATCGCCATCGGCAGCGCGAACAGCCCGAGAACGAAGCCTGTCCGTACGCCCGGAACCGACATCCCCTGTTGCCTCCTTCCGGCCGTGCCCGCCGATGTGAGTTCCATGGTGGGGCAGTCAATACCGCAGGTCTGCGGTACAAGAGACCATAATCGAGGCCAGTACGTTGCCGGATACCGGCAAGGAGGTGCTATGGAGTTCGACGCACTGCGGCTGAACACGGCCCGAGCCGCCGCGGACGAGGCCGGCGGCGTCGACCCCGCACTGCTGGGCGACTTTCTCGCCGATCTGGCCGACGTCGCCGAGTCCGGGGCGGCGCTGCCCGACCGTGCGCTGGCGGCATGCCGTGCGCTCGGTGCGCGCGCGGCCGACGACGGCGTCCCACTGCGGGCGCTGGTCGACCTGTACCTGTCGGCGGCATGGCGCATCTGGCCCGACCTGCCCGCGGTCCGCGCCGCCGGTGACGCCGCCGGGGTACGCGCCGTCGGCACGGCGGTGCTCCGTGCCTCGGACGCCGCCGTCGCAGCGGCCGCCGAGGGGTTCCAGGCCGCGCGCAGGTTCGCCATCCGGCGTGAGGAGTCGGCCCGGCGCGAGTTCGTCGACGACCTGCTCGGCGGCACGGGTGACATCGGCGCGCTGTCCGCCCGCGCCGAGGAGTTCGGCCTCGACCTGGGCGGATCGCACGTTCTCGCGGTGTGCACGGCCGCCGCGCCGTTCGTCGACGCCACCCCGCTCGTGTCCCGAGTGGAGGACGCCGTGGCGCGGGCAGCGGGCGTCGGCGACACGCTGGTCACCACGAAAGAGGGGCTGCTCGCGTGCGTCCTGCCCGCGGGGTCGGCCGACGGGGCGGTGGAGAGCCTGGCGACGAGCGTGCGCCGGGGCCTCGGCGCCGGCGGATGGCGGATCGGCGTCGGACGTCCGTACCCTGGTGCGGCCGGGGTGCTGCGGTCGTACGAGGAAGCACGCGACGCGCTCGACGTCGCCGCACGGCTCGACCTACCCGGCCAGGTCGCACGCTCGGCCGACCTGCTGGTCTACCAGGTCCTCCTCCGCGACCGTGCCGCGATCACCGACCTGATCGACACCGTCCTGAGCCCGCTCACGACTGCACGGGGCGGCGCCCGCCCGCTCCTCGACACGCTCATCGCGTACTCGGCCCACGGGGGCAACACCGCGGCCACCGCCCGTTCGTTGCACCTCGCCGTCCGCACTGTCACCTACCGGCTGGACCGCGTCGCCGCGCTGACCGGCTACGACCCGGCCCGGCCCGACGACCGGTACGTGCTGCAGACCGCGGTACTCGGGGCGCGCCTCCTCGACTGGCCGTAGCCAACTCCCTCGGTTTGGGCGACATCTTCTTCACCGTTATGGCCGCGAACATGTCGCCCGAAGCTCGTACTGGCTACGGTGGTGCCCGTGTTCGCCGAGCCGCTGCCGACCCTCGTCCGCGCTCTGGAGCAGCAGGCCGATCCGGAACGCCTCCGCCGCGACGTGAAGACCCTCGCCGCCGAGCCGCGCAGCCGCCGCCGCGCGCCCGAGGCGATGGAACGCGCCGAGCAGTTCGTGACGTCCGAACTGGAACGGGCCGGCTGGCAGGTGGAGCGGCAGCCGTTCGACGTGCGATGGCAGTGGGGCTGCACCGACCGGCGCGGCACCCGGATCCCGCCGCTGAAGATCCGCCTCCACCCCCGCCTGGCCGGCGCCAACCTCGTCGCGCGGCTACCGGGCGCGGACGGTCCGACGGTCCTGGTCGGCGCCCACCTGGACACGGTGGACCAGAGTCCGGGCGCCGACGACAACGCGTCCGGCGTCGCGGCGCTGCTGGAGATCGCCCGCCTGCTCGGCCCGATGCCCGGCCCGCCTCCGGTCACGCTGGCCGTCTTCGACATGGAGGAGCTGGGGCTGATCGGGGCGCGCGTGGTCGCCCGCCGGCTGCGCCGCACCGTCACCGGAATGATCTGCCTGGAGTCCGTCGGCTACTTCGACACCGAGCCGGGCAGCCAGCACCTGCCGGTCGGCGCGGGCCTGGTGTTCGGCGCGACCGCCCGGGAGGTACGCGACAGCGGATCCCGCGGCGACTTCACCGTCGTGGCGCACCGCCGCTCGTCCCGCTTAGGCGCGCAGCTCTGGCGCGACGCGGCCGGCGCGACCGGGACCGGGCTCGCCGGCCTGCTGGTCCGGGATCCGCGCCCGGACGGCGTGCTGGGCATGCTCGCGGGCGTGGCGGTACCACCCGCCAACAACCTGGGCCGCAGCGACCACGCGCCGTTCTGGAACCGGAAGGTTCCGTCGCTGATGCTCACCGGTACGGCGAACTTCCGGAACCGGCACTACCACCAGCCCACGGACACGCCGGAGACGCTGGACTACGAGCGCCTTGCGGCCGTGAGTGTGGCGACGGCGGCCACCGCGCTGCGGTGGCCGCCGTCACCCGTGGGGGCGCCAGCCTGAATGGGCCTGGCTAGAACGGCGTCCGGAGATCGAGTGGCGCGGTGACCAACCTGGCGGTTCGATCCCGCAACCACTCGTACTCCGCCCGTAATCGCTCCAGCAGCAGGGCCTCGTACTCGTCCCGGTCGACTAGTTCCGCAGGGTGGGCCTCACCCCGCGGGCTGTCGTGCCGTGCGGTCTCGACGTCGTCAACGATCACAGTGCACTCCCGGACAATCCGTCGTCCCGGCCGGCAGACAGCCTGAACGTCGTCGATCATGAGTCGAAACTGACCGGGTGGTCATCGGTAATCAGCGCAGCGCAGCTACCTAATCTCCGGACTTGAGCTCGCGGCCCACGCGGCGACCTGTGCCCGCGACCGGAGCCCGAGCTTGGCGCGGATGTGTTCCAGGTGTGAGTCCACGGTGCGGGACGAGAGTCCGAGCCGGGCGGCGATCTCCCGGTTGGTGAGCCCCTCGGCGACCAGGCCCGCCACCTCGGACTCGCGGTCGCTCAGCACCGGTACGTCCGGCTCCTCGGGCCAGTCGCCGCCGAGTGCGTACGCGATGATCTCGTCGACGGTGGCCTTCCCGCCCTCGGCCCAGGCCGCCGCCGCGCGCGTGGGGCCTAGCGCGTCACGGCAGCGCCCGACGGCGTCGGCCACCTCCTGCACCCACAGCACCTCGGTCATCGGCGCCGACCCGTCGACCATCGCCTGCACCGCCGCCGCGAGCCGGACCGCGCGCTCGGCGTCGCTCCGCTCGGCGGCGACCACGGCCAGGCCGTCCAGGGCGTACCGCGCGCTGAGCCGGTCGAGGCGCGCCACGGCCAGGTTCTCGCGCAGATGTTCCTCGGCACGGTCGAGGTCGCCGCTCTTGATCGCGAGCACGCCGATCGTGTGCAGGATCCCGGAGAGCATCGTCGGATCCGGCGCCAGCCGGCGCATCTCGGGCAGCGTCTCGGCGAGCAGCGCCTCGGCCCTGGCCATATCGCCGCCTTGCAGGATCCCCCAGGCCAGGTTCTGCCGGCACATCGCAGTGAGCAGCGCGCGGTCGAGTTCGGACGAGAGCTGGACGCACTCCGCGAGGTACCGCTCGGCCTCCGCGTGCTCGCCGAGGTCGTCGGCCACGACGGCGAACGTCTGCAACGCCCGGATCAGCGCCACGGTCACGCCCTTCGGCCGCTCGGCGGCGACCACCTCGCCGGCCAACGCCCGTGCCTGGTCCCAGTCGCGCTGGTCGGAAGCCAGCAGCGCCGCGAGGTTGAGCGCGAGCCCGTCGCGGCCGAAACCCTGGGCACGGACGGAGTCGAGGAGGTCGCGCGCCCGGTCGACCCAGCCCAACCGGCGCCAGCAGGCGGCGAGGGCCGAGGCCATCAGCGACGCCCGCTCGTCACGCGCGGCGAGCAGGTGGTCGAGGGCGGCCGCGATGTTGTCGCGCTCCTCGTTCAGGCGGCTGAGCAGCAGCTCGGACTGGAACACGTTGTCGGCGAGCGGGGCGCAGAGCTCAGCGAGCCAGGTCGCGGCACGATCCCGCGTGGCCGCCGTCTCGCCCGCGAAGTCGAGCTGCTCCAGGGCGTAGAGCCGGATCGACTCCAGCAGGCGGAACCGGGTAGCGCCGCGCTCCGCCTCCGCGCGCGCGAGCAGCGACTTCGCCTGCAACCGGTCGACGACGTGCAACGTCTCGGCCGCGCTCAGGCCGTCACCGCAGACCACCACCGCACCGTCCAGATCGAACCCGCCCGGCAGCACCGCGAGCCGCCGTAACGCATCGCTCTCCTTGTCGTCGAGGAGGTGGTAACTCCACTCGATCACGGCGCGGAGGCTGCGGTGCCGGTCGGCCACGGTGCGCGCGGACGACGTGAGCAGCGCGAACCGGTCGTCCAGGCGGGTCAGGATCTCGGTGGTCGTCAGCGACCGGACCCAGCGGGCGGCAAGTTCGATGCAGAGCGGCAGCCCGTCGAGCCGGGCGCAGATCTGCGCCACCTCGGCCGTGACCTGCGGGGTGGCCTCGAAGTCGGGGCGGCACTCGCGCGCCCGGTCGACAAATAGCCGGACCGCGCCGCGCGGCTGGTTGCCGCCCGTCGGCACCGCGAGCCCGGCCAGCGGGAAGACCACCTCGCCCGGGACGCCCAGCAGCTCCTGGCTCGTGGCGAGCGCGCGCAGCTCCGGGCATCGCCGCAGCAACGCCTCGACCAGCGCGGCCGCGGGCTCGACCACGTGCTCGCAGTTGTCCAGCACCAGCAGCGAGCGGCGCCGGCCGAGCACCGCCGCCAGCGCCTCGATCAGCCCGTCCCGGGGTTCTTCGCGGATACCGACCGTCGCCGCGACCACCTGCGCGGGCACGTCACCGCCGGCCGAGGTGAGATCGACCAGCCAGATCTCGTCGGGATCCGCCGCGGCGACGCGAGCCGCCAGTTCGAGCGCCAGCCGCGTCTTGCCCACGCCTCCCGGCCCGACCACGGTGAGCAGGCGCGCCCCGGCGAGGAGCCGGCTGGCATCGCCGAGCTCGGTCTCGCGCCCGACGAAGCTGTCGAGTTGGGTCGGCAGGGCGGGCATCGTCCCAGCGTGCCCGAGCAGCCGCTATCTGGCCAGGATCCTGGCGGGGTGGGCAGCGGCGGGTGCGGAGCGCCACCGCCCACCCCACGTCTTCGTCGAGTCTCGGATTCTTGGGGGTTTCCGGCTCCGCCGACCCCCAAGAATCCGAAACTCAGCGGAGCGTCAGCTGACCTCGACGTAGTCCAGGTTGCCGGCGCCCGCCGCGGTGGTCGCCGTGGCGCGGATCGTGTTGCTCCCCGCGTCGAGGTTGACCGTCGTGGTGACGTTCTGCCAGTTCGTCCACGTGCTGGTACTCGGGAACGACAGCCCTGGCCGGACGACGGTGCCGTTGACCGCGATGTTCAGCGGCCGGTCGGCGGTGGTGCCATTGGCGTACCGGAACGTCAGGGTCGCGGTGCCGGCCTGGGTGGCGTTGACCGTCCACTCCACATAGGCACCGGCCGCATTCGGCGTGTTGACGAAGCCCGTGCCCGAGTAGCCGGCGTGGTTGGTGTCGACCGTGCTCCCCGGGGACGACGTACCGCTCTCGGCCTCGTACTTGGTGACCGGCGGGGTGCTCCCCACCGTAAGAGCGGTCGTGGCGGTACGGGTGGCGCCGCCGGCCGCACCGCTGACCGTGATGGTCGACGTGCCGTTCGGCGTGCTGGCACTCGTCGCCACGGTCATGGTCGACGTTGATCCGGCCGCGACCGGGTTGGGGCTGAAGGTGGCGGTGGCCCCGGACGGCAGCCCGCTCGCGCTGAGCGTCACGTTGCCTGGCGACCCGGATACCACCGAGGTCTGGACGGTGTAGGTGGCCGTGCCGCCCGGCGGCACCGCGATGCTGCCCGGCGTCACCCCGACCGAGAAGTCGTCGCCGGTCGGTGCGCAGGAAGGCGGCGTCGACGGGTTGTACCGCAGCGCGCCGCCCGTGGTGTTGCGCGCGTTCGTGGCGCACTGCCCCGAGCTGGACTGGTAGATCACGTCGGACGGACTGCTCGATCCACGTTGCGCGACGAAGTCGTTGAGCTGGATCCCGTTCGAGTTGTTCGCGATCACAGCCGGCCGCCCGTCGTTCGACGCGAACCGCACCGACGAGTTGTTGAACCGGATGTTGTTCGCGTACCGGATGTACCAGCCGTACGCCGGGCGGGTGCCGATGCTGTTCGGGTTGTAGTTGGTCGAGTCGTTGCTCGGCGGGTCCGTCGACATGGTGCCGTTGCCACCGGGCACGGTCAGGTGGACGTTGTTGAACGTCACGTTGCTGACCCGGTTCGTGGCCGAGTGACCCCAGATCGTCGGGCTGAACGACGGGCTGGCGCCCCGCCCGGTTATGTTCGTGAACGAGATGTTGTCGATCGTGCCGATGCCTGGGCTGTTGCCACAGCGGCGGCGGTTCCCGATCTTCATCATGATCGGCGAGCGGACGCCCGTCATCGTGATGTCGCGGTAGTGCACGTCGGAGATGTTCGTACCGTCCATCGACACCATGCCGAGGCCGGACTTGTTAGAGCCCTCGACGGTGATCCGCGAGAAGCGGTAGCCGGTGAAGTCGCCGCACGTCTCCGAGCCGAACATCAGCGCGTTGCAGCAGCCGGCGGACAGGTAGGAGTCCTCGACGGTGACGTTGCCGTTGGGCAGCTTCTGGCCCAGGGCGTAGTCGCTCTTGAACGCCAGCGCGTCGTCGTTGCCGTCCGCGTTGATGTTGGTGATCTTGACGTTGCGGGTGCTGATGATGTTCCAGCCGTCCCGGTCCATCGCGGTGTCGATCTTGAGACGGTCGGACACGACGTTCGTGCAGCCGTTGATCAGCGCGGCGAAGTGGCCGCCCTCGCGCAGTGTGATCCCGCTCATCGTGAGGTTGGTGCAGCGCGTCAGCGAGATGATCTTGTCCGCCTCGCCGCTGTCGGGGTTGCCGGTGATGAGCGCGCCGCCGCCGTCGATCATGCCGGAGCCGACGAAGCCGATGTTCGTGAGCCGGTCGCCCCAGATCATCGCGTTGTGGAAGTGGCTGTGGCCGTAGTCCTGGTAGTCGTCCCAGGGGTTCGGCTCGGGCGGGTCGTAGTCAGAGCCGCACCCGCGGATGATCGAGCCGGAGTCGAGCTGGAACGTCACGTTGCTCTTCATGTGGATCGAGTTGCACGACCGGTATGTGCCGGAGGGGAACCGCAGGATGCCGTCACCGGTGTTGCTGGCGGCCGTGACCGCGCGGTTGATCGCGGCGGTGTCGTTGGAAGAGTCGTTCGGGGTGGCGCCGTGGTCGCGCACGTCGATGACGACGGCGTTCGCGCCTGGGCCGGGAACGACGACCGGCGGCAGCGGTGCTGGCTCCGCCGCCTGGGCCGCGGCGGCCTGTGGTTCGACCTCGGCCTGCGCCACGGTGTGGTCGGTGCCGGCGAGCACCACGGCAACCACGGCGATCGCGGCCAGGCTGCGCCTCCGCGATCTCGGTAATGCGGACACGAGCTCTCTCCCTTCGCGGGACATGAGCGCGGGGCGCGCGCCCACGTGGACGGCCTGCGAGGAGCGCGCACCCCGACCCGTCCGGCGGGGCCGCGCTTGTCACGGGGTGGAGCGAATCGTGGCGTGCGGTATACGGTATACCACCTGCCCGGATTGCCCAGGCTATGGCCGAGTGGTCGGATGAGTCAAGGGTGTTGCGAGATGCTTTCCGGTGCTTTGCGCAGTCCGTGGGCATGGGACGGTGGCTCAGCCGGCTTCAGCCGCGACACGTCGCCGAGTTTCGGATTCTTGGGCATGCGCGGAGCGCAGAACCCCCAAGAATCCGAAACTCGGCTAACGCCGCTACGGCGTCCCCGTCAGGTCGTCGGTGATGCGGATGCGGTCCAGCCTCGCGCCGTCCTCGCGGTAGGCGAACGTCACGGTGTGCGCACCCGCCGCGAGGTCGAACGTGGACGCGTCGCCCGTGCCGTGGATGTCGTCCCAGTGCCAGCCGGCGCCGAGCGGGATGTTGTTCCAGGCGGTCCAGGGACCGTTGTCGACGCGTACCCAGAACGAGTCGTCGCTGGTCGTCGGCGCGATCACGCGTCCCCAGAGCTTGTACCGCCCGGCCTTCGGCACGGTGAAGCTCGCGGCAGCGTGCCCGGTGGCGGGCGCCGCCGCCTGGCTGTTGTTACCCGGCGCCACGGCCACGTACTGGCCGCCGGAGGCGGTCGCGTCAGCGGTGACACGCATGGGCGCACTCAACGTGGCCGCCTCGGCCTCGACGTCGACGTTCACTGGATCGCCGCCCGGCAGCGGCGTCGAGTTCGACGCGTTCACCCGCAGCGCGGCGCCCGTCGTGGTGGAGCTGTTCTCGATCGCGTAACCGCGGACGCTCTTGAGCCCGACGTCGTACGAGCTGCCGGTTCCGCGCTGCACCTTCACTCCGGAGATCGCCACGGCGGCGCCGTCGTCGACGATGAAACCCGGCCGGCCGTCGTTGCGCTCGAACCGGAACTCGGAGTCGACGAGCGCGATGCCCTTGACGTGCCGCATCCAGAACCCGAACGCGGGCCGCACGCCATAGACGCGCGGCGGGTAGGCGCCGTTGTCCTCGGGCGGCGTCCGGTTGGCGTCCGAGGCGGGGTGGCCACCGGGCAGCGTGAGCTTCACGCTCGTCATCCGGATGTTCTCGATCGGCGCGCCGACCGCACCCGCGAGCGTGGGGCTGTACTCGTCGTCGCCAGCGACGTCGGCGGGCGTGACGAGGTTCGTCCCGGTGACGTTGTTGATCGTGATGTCGCGGATCTTGCCCGCCGGCGGCTTGCCCGGGCAGCGGCCACGGCTGCCGATCTTCATGAAGATGGCGGACGCCGTCCTCGTCAGCCGGATGTTGTCGTATCGCACGTCGGAGATCGTCGCGCCGTCCATCGAGACGAGGCCGATCCCCGCCTTGCCGGCCCCGGTGACGTCGAGGTTCTCGAACGCGATGTCGCGGAAGTTGCCACAGGTCTCGGAGCCGAACTGCAGGGCGTTGTTCTCCTCCGAGTGGATCTTGGAGTTACGGACCCGGATGTTGTGGCTCTCGAACGTTCGCCCCATCGAGTAGTCGCTCTTGATGCCGATCGCGTCGTCGCTGCTCTGGATGTCCGAGTTCGTGACCTCGACGTTCCAGCTGTTGATGATGTTGATGCCGTCGCGGTCCTCCTTGGTCTGGATCTTGAGGTTGGTGATCGCGACGTCGTGGCAGCCGTTCATGATGATCGCGAAGTGCCCGCCGCGCCGGAACGTCACGTCGCGGATCGACACGTTGCTGCACATCTTGAGCGCGAGCGCCTTGTTGCCCTTGCCGTTGGGCACGGCGTCGCCGCGCTCCAGTGCCTCGCCCTCGATCGTGCCGGTACCAGTGATGGCGAAGTTCGTGACGTTCTCGCCCCACATGAGCGAGTTGTGGTAATGGCTGTGGCCGAAGTCCTGGTACTGGCGGTACGGGTTCGGCTCGGGGTTGTCGATGCCGCTAGCGGCGGCCTTGATCGTGGCGCCCGCGTTGAGCTGGAGCGTCACGTTGCTCTTCAGGTGGATCGAGCGCGAGTGGTAGGTGCCGGCGGGGAACTCGACGATGCCCCCACCGGCCGCGTTGGCCGCGCTGATGGCCCGGTCGATCGCGGGCGAGTCGATGGTGGTGCCGTTCCCGGTAGCGCCGTAATCCCGCACGTTGAACGTCGCGGCATGGGCTGGCAGCGGCGCCCACAACCCTGCGGCGAGGACCAAGGCGGCGGCAAATGCGGTTTTCTTCACGGAATACCCCCAAAGAGCCGGCTGGCGTTGGTATACCAGATACCAGACGTCCTGCCCACCCCCTGCGGTTCATTTGCGCCCGCCAGCGCGGCAAATTAGAGCCAGCCCCGGTCCCGCGCCCGCCATCCCAGCTGCAGCCGCGACCGCGCCCCCGTGACCGCCATCAGGTGCTGGACCCGCCGCACGACCGTCCGCCGGCTCATGCCCAGCCGCGTCCCGGCCGCCTCGTCGGTGAGGCCGGCGACCAGCAGCGACAGCAGTTCGTGGTCCTCGGCGGAGATCTCGGCGAGCGCGGCGACCGAGTCCGGGCCGGTGAGGGTGAGCGGGGTGGCGAGCGCCCAGATGCTCTCGAAGAGCGCGACGAGGGCGTCGAGCAGGCCGCACGGGTGCACGAGCACGGCAGCGTCCGGGGTCTGCGAGGTCCAGTCGAGCGGCAGCAGCGCGAGGGTCCGGTCGGCGATCGCCAGCTTGATCGGGACGGTGTGCGTGAGCCGCGCCTGCTCACCGGCCCGGACGTACGTCGCGAGCGTCGCCATGAAGCCCGGCTCCTCCAGCGCCTCGTTGCCGTACACGGTGCGGTAGACGACGCCGGCCGGCCCGCGGTCGAGCTGGGTCTGGTTGAGCCGGCGCCCGCTGGCGTACGGCGGCGCGACCAGCACGCGCATCTCGGTGCGTGCGGTGCGCTGCACCTGGTCGAAGGCGGTTGAACCGAGCGGGACGATCTCGACGAGGCGGTCGGCTCGACGGCTGGCCGCCCGCTCGTGGCTCTCGGCGACGAGCTGCTGCGCGGTCTCGCGGACCCGTTCCAGCTCCTCGCGCCGGCGCTGGATCAGGTGGTCGACGGCGAGGTCGGGCGGCACCGGGACGACCAGGTCGTGCGGCGGCGGCGTGCGGTGCACGAGCCCCTTGCGGTGCAAACCGGTGACGGCGCGCCGGGTTCGGGGCAGCGTGATGCCGGCGCGGTCGGCCAGTTCGTTGACGGTGGCCGGGCCGCGGCGGACCAGATCCAGGTAGGTGGACTCCTCGATGGTGCCGAGTCCGGCTGCTTCGAGCACGCTTCGCCTCCCTGGCGCACCTGCGCCGTCACGCCGCCAGATAGGTGGCCGACCGCACACAGCGAACACCCGTTTTTCGCGGGAGCGAGCCAGGACGTTACATCCGTTAACGTCCCCAACACCGCAGATCAGCTCCACTCCGGACACCTGGGCGACCGGTAGAAACAGACCGTTAACGGCCGATCACGTGGCGCAACTGCGACATGGCGCAGTTGCGCCGAATCTGGCATCTATCAGAGACACCTAGCCAATTGGCATATTCCGCCAAGGGCCGTTTCATGCGGCCCGCGCAACACCGACTCTGCGGACAGGAGCCGACATGGCAGGAACTGCAGGTAGAAGAGGGCGCGCGATGCTGGTGGGCATCCTCGCCAGCGTCGCACTACCCCTACCCGGCCTCACGGGCATGGCACTCGCCGCGCCGGCGGACCCGGCGAAGGCGGCAACCGCGAAGGCCGTCGCGATGAAGGTCACCCCGGCGGTGCGCGCGGAGGTCGCCGCCGACGACAAGAGCACCTTCTGGGTCGTCCTCGCCGAGGAGGCGAACCTCGCCAAGGCCAACGCCACCACGGACAAGGACGAGAAGGCCGCAGCCGTATACGAGGCCAAGACCGACTTCGCTCGCGCCAGCCAGGCCGGCGTCCGCAAGCTGCTCGACAACCGCAAGGCCGACTACACGTCGTACTGGATCTCCAACTCGCTCCAGGTGACCGGCAACGCGAAGCTGCTGGGCGAGATCGCCACCCGGCCCGAGGTAGCCCGTATCGAGGCCGACACGGCGGTCGCGCTGCCCAAGCCGATCAAGGGTGAGCAGCTCGCCGAGGTGAACGCCGTCGAGTGGAACATCGACCGCGTCAACGCGCCGCGCGTCTGGAACGAGCTGGGCACGCGCGGCGAGGGCATCGTCGTCGCCAACATCGACTCCGGCGTGAGTGCGACCACCCGGCGCTCGTCGACAAGTACCGCGGCAAGAACGCCGACGGCACGGTCGACCACGACTACAACTGGTTCGACCCGGCCAGGGTCTGCCCCACCCAGGCGCCGTGCGACAACAACGGCCACGGCACCCACACGATGGGCACGATGGTCGGCGAGGAGGGCAGCCAACCAGGTCGGCGTCGCCCCGGGCGCCAAGTGGATCGCCGCCAAGGGCTGCGAGACCAGCTCGTGCAGCCGTGACTCGCTGCTCGCGTCCGGCCAGTGGGTCGTCGCGCCGACCAACCTGACCGGCGCCAACCCGCGCCCGGACCTCGCGCCGGACATCGTGAACAACTCGTGGGGCTGGCTGCGGTTCCCGACCCGTGGTACGAGGACATCGTCCGCTCGTGGGTCGCCGCCGGGATCTTCCCGTCGTTCTCGAACGGCAACGGCGGGCCGGGCTGCAACACCTCCGGCTCGCCCGGCATCGTACGTCAGTCAGCTACAGCTCCGGCGCGTTCGACATCAACAACGCGATCTCCAGCTTCTCCAGCCGCGGCCGCGGCCAGAACGGCGACGATCAAGCCGAACATCGCCGCGCCGGGTGAGAACGTGCGCTCCTCGGTCCCGGCCGGCTACGCCAGCATCAGCGGCACGTCGATGGCGGCGCCGCACACCTCGGCCGTCGGTAGCGCTGATGTGGTCGGCGTCCCCGGCGTTGCACGGCAACATCGAGGACACCAAGCAGCTGCTCGACACGACCGCGATCGACGTCGACGCCACGACCTGCGGCGGCACGGCGGCGGACAACAACGTCTTCGGTGAGGGCCGGATCGACGCATACGCGGCCGTCTCGGCCGCACCGCGCGGCGCGACTCGGAGCGCTCGGCGGCGCCGTGACCAGCGGCGGTACCGCGCTCGCCGGGCGCGACCGTGATCGCCGACGGCCCGATCGACCGCACCACCACGACCGGCGCCGACGGCCCTACTCGTTCCCGACGCTCTCGGTGGGCGACTACACCGTGAAGGCCAGCAAGTTCGGCTACGCCACCGCCACCGGCACGGCCACCGTCACCGAGGGGGCCACCGCCACGCTCGACCTCTCGGTCACGCAGGCACCGTCCGCCACGCTCTCCGGCACCGTGCGGACCTCGGCCGGCCCCGCCGCCGGCGCGCAGGTCGAGCTGCTCGGCACGCCGCTGTCGACCAAGGCCGACGAGAACGGGCGGCTACTCGATCACCGCGCCGACCGGCGAGTACGACGTCCGGGCCACGCACCTGTACCGGTGCGCCGACCCGCTGACCCGCCGGGTCGTCCTGTCCGGCGACACCACCGTCGACCTGACCCTGCCCGACCGCGTGGACGGCTTCGGCTACGCCTGTGGCGCCGCCACCGGCCCGTACCCGACCGTCGACACCAAGCTCGACCTCGCCGGTGACGACGTCGTCAAGGCCGATCAAGCTGCCGTTCCCCGTGCCGTTCTACGGCGCCACGTACGACCGCGCGACGATCAGCACGAACGGCAACATCGCGTTCGGCGCCGGGTCGACGACCGGCGTCAACGGCACGATCCCGTCGACCGGCACCCCGAACGGCGCGCTCTACCCGTTCTGGGACGACCTCGACGTGGACGCGCAGTCCGCGATCTACACCGGGGTGGTGGGCACGGCGCCGCACCGCCAGTACGTGGTGGAGTGGCGCAACGTCTCGCACTACACCGACGAGAACCAGCGGCTCTCGTTCGTCGCGCAGATCGGTGAGGACGGCTCGGTCGTCTACCGGTACAAGGACGTCGTCGGCATCGGCCTGGAGGCGGGCAACAGCGCGACCGTCGGGCTGGAGAACGCCGCTGGCACCGACGCGTTCACGTACTCGTACAACACCCCGGCGATCAGCGACGGGCTGGCGCTCGCGTTCCGCACGACCAAGCACGGCGTGCTGCGGGGCGTCGTCACCGACGCCAACGACCAGCAGCCGGTCGTCGGCGCGAAGGTCACGGTCAAGTCCGGTGACACGGTGGTCGGCACCGCCACCACCGGCACGAACGGCGCCTACCTGCTGCAGACCGCGGCGGGCAACCTGACGGTCAGCACCGAGGCGACGGCGTACGAGACGAGGACCGTGCCGGTGACGCTCGCTCCGGGCACCGTCGCGGGCCTCGACACGGCGCTGCGCACCGCGCCGGGTCACCGCAGCCCCGAGCGCCGTCGAGATCGTGGTGCCGACCGGGCGAGACCCGCACCCGGACGCTCGAACTGACCAACACCGGCGGCGTTCGCGACACCGTTCACCATCGCCGAGGACGCCCCGTGGCTGGGCATCGTCGGCGGCTCGGGCAACCTCGCGCCGGGCGCCAAGGCTCGCGGTCACGCTCACGGTCAGCGCCGACGGCCTCGCCGCCGGCACGCACCACGTGACCGAGATCAAGGTGACGTCGCAGAGCGGACGCAACCCTGTGCTGTCGGTCCCGGTGCGGATCGTCGTCCCGGGCTTACCTGTCCGCGCTCGACAGCGGCAGCCAGCGCACCCATGTGGACGTGTCCGGCGACACCTGGCAGCCGGACCGGGCCTACCGCGCCGGATCCGTCCGGTTACCTGGGCATCGTCGACGGTCGTCACCACCCGCAAGCCGATCGCGGGGACGAACGACCAGGCCCGGCTCGCGGACGCTCGCGAGAACGTCTACGAGTACCGCTTCGACGGGCTCGCCGACGGCGTCTACACCGTGGAGCTCGACTTCGCCGAACTGAAGAACGCGAAGCCGAACAAGCGCGTGTTCGACGTCCTGTCGAGGGGGTCGAGGTGCTGCCGAGCATGGACATCGCCCTGGAGGTCGGCAGCTTCACCGCGACCAACCGGACGTACACGGTCCGGGTGACGGACGGGCAGCTCAACGTCCGGTTCATCACGCACCGCGGCTTCGGCAAGCCGATCGTCAACGGCCTGCGGGTGACGCACCGCCCGGACAAGTAACGCCTTGCTGCGGTTGGATTGCGCACCCTAGGCGCGCAATCCAGCCGCAGCCATCTACGGCGCGACCGGACTTGCGGGACATAGCAGGGCACCCGTGCCGGGTATAGGCACGGCTTCCCCGAAAGTCCGGTTCGTTTCCGGCGGCGCGGCAACCCGGACGCGTGGAGTTCACCTACCGTTCGGGTTGCGGCCGGTTTCCGGCGGATGCCGTCGGTTTGGATCGGGCGCGGCCCGACCCGATCCTGGAGGTACCCGTGCTCCGTCTGCTGACCGTCGCGGTCCTAGCCGCTACGGCGATCCCTGCGCCGGCACACGCCACGCACCAGAGCGGCGGGCGCTGCTCCCCGACGCCTCGCTGCTCGCGTTCTCCGACGCGCTCGACAAGACGACCTTCGCCGGTACGCCCGTCGCGGGCCTGTCCGCGCTAGCGCCTACCCGCCATGACCGCGCGCTGGCGCTGGTGGACAACATCGGCACCACGCCGGCCCGCGTGTACGACGTCGACCTGGACGACGCCGCTGTCCGCGGAGTCACCCTGCTGCGCCGCGCCGACGGCACCCCGTACACCGGCGCCGACTTCGATGGCGAGGGTCTGGTTGTCGAGGGCCGCACGCTCCTGGCCAGCTCGGAGACCGAACCCACGATCCGCCGCTTCCGCCGCAGCGACGGCCGCCAGGTCGGCGAGCTGCCCGTGCCGGCGCGGTTCCAGGTGGCGCCCGCGGGTGAGGCCGCCCGCAACCAGACTTTCGAGGCGCTGACCGCCACGCCCGACGGGAAGACCGTCTACGCGGGCATGGAGGGCGCTCTCTCCGCGGACGGGCAGGGCAACAACCGTGTCCTTCGCTACGACGGGGGCGTGCCCACCGCGCAGTACGCGTACCGCACCGATCCCGCGCTGGGCCTGGTCGAGCTGGTTGCGCTCGGGGGCGACCAGCTGCTGTCGCTGGAGCGTGGGTTCACCGCGGGCGTCGGCAACACGGTCCGCGTGTTCCGCGTCTCGGCGACGGGCGTGCCGGACGTGACGAGCACGCCTTCGCTGGCGTCCGTCACTGATCCGCGCTCGTTCCTCGGGAAGGAGCTGCTGTTCGATCTCGTCGACTGCCCGCCGTCCGGTGCGACCGCGAAGCAGCCGCAGCCGAATCCGCTGCTGGACAACGTCGAGGGCATGGCGCTGGGTGGCTGGCTCCCCGGCGGGCGGCGCGTCCTGCACCTCGTGTCGGACGACAACGGCAACCCGGTCCAGATCACCCGCCTCTACACGCTCGGCGTGAAGCTGCGTCCGCAGGCGCGCCTGGAGGCCAGGGCGTTCATCCCGGCCACCGCGTACCAGCCGGGACCGGTGTCGGGCACGCTGCTCCCGCCCACCACCGTCAACGGCGTGACGCCGCCATTCCCCGGCCAGCCGATCCCCGGCTTCTCCGCGGTGATCAAGGCGGAGGGCAACCGGCTGCTGGCCATGCCGGACAACGGCTTCGGAGCGAAGACCAACTCTGCGGACTTCCTGCTGCGGGCCTACTCGATCGAGCCCCGGTACCGGGACCACACGGTGAAGATCCACGGCTTCCTGAGCTTCCGGGATCCGGACCGCAAGCTGCCGTTTCCCATCGTCCACGAGAACACCCCGGACCGGCTGCTGACCGGCGCCGACCTCGACATCGAGTCGCTTGCCCGCGACGCCCGTGGAAACCTGTGGATCGGTGACGAGTTCGGTCCGTACCTGGTGCAGACCGACCGCACCGGCAGGGTGCTGCGCGCGCCGATCCCGCTTCCCGACGGTGGCAAGTCGCCGCAGTCGCCCGACCTCAAGCCCGGTGAGCAGCCCACGATCCCGGCCAGCCGCGGTTTCGAGGCCATGGCGACCAGCCGGGACGGGTGGACCCTCTACCCGATCCTCGAAGGCGCTCGCATCGACGACCCCGACCAGCGCCGCCGCATCGTCTACGAGTTCGACGTGCGGCGCGCGAGGTACACGGGCCGCACCTGGTCCTTCCGTGTGGACACCGCCGACCTGGTCGTCGGTGACGCCGCCGTGCTCGACGGGCGGAAGCTGGTGCTGGTCGAGCGCGACAACGCCGAGGGGGTCGACGCCCGCGTGAAGCGCCTCGTCGTCACCGACCTGGACGCCGGCACCGACCTGCCCCGACGCACCGCGCTCGACCTACTGCGGATCGCCGACCCGCGCGGGGTCTCGTCGCCACCGCGTCCGGGCGAATACGGCGTGGGACCGCTGTTCTCGTTCCCGTTCCAGTCGGTCGAGACGGTACTGCCGCTACACGGCAACCGCGTGCTGGTGGCCAACGACAACAACTTCCCGTCCAACGACGGCCGGATCCTCAACAAGGCGGACGACACCGAGCTGATCGAGGTCACGATCCCTGGGCTCAGGTAACGGCCGGGCTTCCACCAACTGTCGGGCTTTTGGCTGCATCGGCTGTCCGGTTTGGGCGCCGATACCGGAACAGTCCGGTTCAAGGGCTGCGCTTGCGCGGCAGTGGCACTATCTCCGCCACCAGCCGCCATGGGCGGCCTTAGCAGCCTCTCCCCAGCCTCGACTCCGCGGAGGACGTCACCCACGTGTCACGGACCAACCCCCCGCGGACGTCGACTTTCGGATTCTTGGGGGTCCCGCGCGCCCCGCACCCCCAAGAATCCGAAAGTCGACGGAACCGATCAAGCCGCAAGGGTCACATGAACGCAGTATTACAACCTCTTGACAACGATGTCACACGTTGGTTTGGTGTGGCGCAGCTCATAACGGGCGGCAGCGAGCGGAGGCGGCTAATGATCAGAAGTCGGGCAACCTGGATAGCGGCCAGTGTGACGGCATTAGCCCTGGTGGTCCCCACCAACGCACATGCCGCGCCTAAGGTCACCCCGCCCACCGAACCGGCGGCCACGAGCGCCCAGGCGTCGCTGGCCGGCAGCACCGAGTTCGCCTCCTCGCTGGAGACCGCCGACCCACAGCCGGACTGGGCCAACACCGTCGAGACCGACGCCGCGGGGAACCGGAAGGTGGACGGCGTCACCGGCGCGCCGTCGTCGGGCATTCCCGGCAACATCATGGACAAGGTCACCGAGATCACGGCCAGCGACGAGTTCGAGGAGGCCGGCGAGGTCAAGGAGAACCTCGGCGACGGCGACATCTACTCGAAGTGGCTGGCCGAGTCGCCGACCGGCTGGGTCGCGTTCAAGTTCAGCGCGCCACAGACGGTCGTCCACTACGCGGTGACCTCGGCGAACGACGCGCCCGAGCGTGACCCGGTCGACTGGGCGCTGCAGGGTTCGGCTGACGGCGTGACCTGGACCGACGTCGACGTGCAGACCGGCCAGTCGTTCCCGACCCGGTTCCTCACCAAGGAGTACCGGTTCGCCGGCACCACGGCCTACCTGCACTACCGCATCAACATCACCCGTAACGGCGGCGCCCCGCTGCTGCAGCTCGCCGAGCTGCAACTGTCCGACGGCACGCCGGCCCCGCCCGGCCCCCAGGACATGGGCACGGTGATCCACAAGGGACCGTCGAGCGCGCCGGCCGCCAAGACCGGCGTCGGCTACACGGGCGCGCGGGCCCTGATGTACTCCGGCGTCCACAGCAACGAGAACCGCGCGTACTCGTACAACAAGGTCTTCGACGTCAACGTGAACATCACGGAGAAGAGCGAGCTGTCGTACCGGATCTTCCCCGAGTTCATGACGGACGACCTCACCTACCCGAGCACCTTCGTCGCCGTCGACCTGGCCTTCACCGACGGCACGTACCTGAGCGACCTCCGGGCCAAGGACCAGCACGGGTTCAGGCTGAGCCCGCAAGGCCAGGGCGCGTCGAAGTCGCTGTACACGAACCAGTGGAACCACAAGGTCGCAAGATCGGCAAGGTCGCCGAGGGTAAGACGATCGACCGGATCCTCGTCGCGTACGACAACCCGGACGGCCCGGCGAAGTTCCGCGGCTGGATCGACGACCTGCGCATCGTCGGCAGCCCGACGAAGAAGGAGCACAAGCGCAAGTCCGACTATGTGATCACGACGCGCGGCACCCACTCCACCGGCAGCTTCTCGCGGGGCAACAACATCCCGGCGACGGCCGTGCCGCACGGCTTCAACTTCTGGACGCCGGTCACCAACGCCGGTACCACGAGCTGGCTGTACGACTACCACAAGGGAAACAACGCGCAGAACCTCCCGGCGCTGCAGGCGTTCAGCGCGAGCCACGAGCCGAGCCCGTGGATGGGTGACCGGCAGACGTTCCAGGTGATGCCGTCCGGCGTAGCCGGCGTGCCGAACGCCAACCGCGCCGCCCGCGCGCTGCCGTTCCGTCACGAGAACGAGACCGCGTCGCCGCACTACTACGGCGTGACCTTCGAGAACGGCATCAAGACCGAGATCGCGCCCACGGATCACGCGGCGATCTTCCGCTTCACGTTCACCGGCAACGAGTCGAGCCTGATCTTCGACAACGTGAACGACAACGGCGGGCTCACGCTCGACGCCGCGAACGGCGTGGTCACCGGCTTCTCCGACGTCCGTAGTGGACTGTCCAACGGCGCCACCCGGCTGTTCGTGTACGGCACGCTCGACAACCCGGTGAAGGCCAGCGGCCCGCTGCCGGGCGGCGGCGGCGCGAACGTCACCGGGTACGTGCAGTTCAACACGTCGGCGTCGAAGACCGTGACGCTGCGCATCGCCACCTCGCTGATCAGCATCGAGCAGGCCAGGAAGAACCTGGAGCTGGAGATCGCCGACAGCGACAGCCTGGAGTCGATCCGGACCAAGGCGCAGAAGCTCTGGGACGAGCGGCTGAACGTCCTGGAGGTCGAGGGCGCCACCCAGGACCAGCTCACCACGCTGTACTCCAACCTGTACCGGCTGTACCTCTACCCGAACTCCGGGCACGAGAACGTCGGCACGAAGTCGAAGCCGGTGTGGAAGCACGCCGTGCAGTCGTCCACCACGACGCCGCCGAGCACGCCGACCGAGACCGGCGCGCCGGTGGTCGACGGCAAGGTGTACGTGAACAACGGGTTCTGGGACACGTACCGCACCACCTGGGCGGCGTACAGCTTCTTCACGCCGAAGGTGTCCGGTGAGCTGGTCGACGGGTTCGTGCAGCAGTACAAGGACGGCGGCTGGATCTCGCGCTGGTCGTCGCCCGGATACGCCAACCTGATGACCGGCACCAGCTCGGACGTGTCGTTCGCCGACGCGTACGTCAAGGGCGTCAAGAACTTCGACGTCAAGGCGGCGTACGACGCCGCGGTGAAGAACGCGACCGTGGCACCGCCGGGCCCCAACCCGAACAACCCGAGCGTGGGGCGCAAGGGCCTGCAGACCTCGGTGTTCCGCGGCTACACGTCCAGCGACGTGTCCGAGGGTGTGTCGTGGGCGCTGGAGGGCTACATCAACGACTTCGGCATCGCGAACATGGCCGACGCACTGGCCAAGAGCAAGGACGTGCCGGAGGCGGAGAAGCAGCGCTACCGCGAGGAGGCCGCGTACTACCGCAACCGGGCCCAGAACTACATCCACATGTTCGACCCGTCGATCGAGTTCTTCCAGGGACGCGCCGCCGACGGCACCTGGAAGTCGACGCCCGACAAGTACGACCCGCGCGTGTGGGGCCACGAACACGACTACACCGAGACGGACGGCTGGAACTTCGCGTTCCACGTGCCGCAGGACGGTCAGGGCCTGGCCAACCTGTACGGCGGGCGCGACAAGCTGGCGAAGAAGCTGGACACCTTCTTCAGCACGCCCGAGACCGCGCAGTTCCCCGGCTCGTACGGCGGCATCATCCACGAGATGGTCGAGGCGCGGGACGTCCGCATGGGCCAGTGGGGCTTCTCGAACCAGGTGTCGCACCACATCCCGTGGATGTACAACTACGCGGGCCAGCCGTGGAAGACGCAGGAGAAGACCCGCGAGGCGCTGTCGCGCCTCTACCTCGGCAGCGAGCTGGGTCAGGGCTACACCGGCGACGAGGACAACGGCGAAACCTCGGCCTGGTACCTGTTCGCCGCGCTCGGCTTCTACCCGCTGCAGATGGGCAGCGAGTACTACGCCGTGGGTTCGCCGCTGTTCACCAAGGCGACGGTGAACCTGGAGAACGGCAAGAAGCTCGTGGTCTCGGCGCCGAAGAACAGCCGGCAGAACGTCTACGTGCAGGGCCTCAAGGTCAACGGCAAGCGGTACACCAAGACCTACCTGCCGCACGACGTGCTCGCGAAGGGCGGCACGATCGAGTTCGACCTGGGCTCGAAGCCGTCGAAGTGGGGCACCGGCAAGGACGACGTCCCGAAGTCGATCACGTCCGGCGACGAGGTGCCGAAGCCGCTGCGCGACGTGGCCGGCGCGACCGGTCCGCTGTTCGACAACTCCTCCGGCACCCCGTCGGCGCTCACACCGCAGGTGCAGCTCCAGCCGGCGGCTGCCAGCAGGGCCACGTTCTACACGCTGACCTCGGCGGCTACCGCTGGCGACCCGGCCGGCTGGGTGCTCAGCGGGTCGAAGGACGGTGCCAAGTGGACCGTGCTCGACAAGCGCAGCGGCGAGACATTCCAGTGGCGCCAGCAGACGCGGGCGTTCAAGATCGCCGAACCGGGCACGTACGCGCACTACCGCCTGGAGTTCGTCGGCACTGGATCGCTGGCAGAGATCGAGCTGCTCGCCAAGGGCTGACCCGCACGACACGCGTGGCCCGGCAGGTACCGCACCTGCCGGGCCACTGCTGTGTCGAGGTCAGTCCGCGCTGGGCGAGGACGATTCCGACGGGCTACCCGTGGGCAGAGGCGACGGCGTACCCGGGCTGGGCGAGGGCGACCCTGTCCGGGGGCCTGGCCACGGAGCGACTTCTTGGATGCACGGCGGCACTGGCCCCGCCACGTATGCGGTGCCGACGCTCCGCGCCATGCTGCGCCGTGGGTTGTCAGACACGAGCCAGAGCACAGTCACATCGTGCGGCATGCGAGGAACGACGAACTTATTCTCGTCGCCGTTCACCGTGACGCTCACCCCCGACAACGGACCCCGGTAATGCTTGAGTCTCCGCAGGTCGTAGCCCGGGCAAGCGCCGTACTCGCCGACGTGGTACATCCTGGCGCGCACGCCCGCTTCGCGCATAACGCGGTTAGCCTCCTCGAAACGATCCGGAGCGAAGTCGCTCCACTTCAGGACGAACGTGCCGTCGGGCTGCTCCGTCAGGGCGAACGCCGGCTCCTGCTGCTGCGGTGCGACCACGAGCACGGTCGCCGCCGCCGCGATGGCGGCGGCCGCCCCCGTGGCGGCCACCGCCCACCGCCGCACCGGCCGGCGCACCGGCTCCGGGGCCGTCGCCTGCTCGGTCAGCTCGGCGAGAAGGGCCTCCTTGAAGTTCGTCATGACTGTTCCTCCTGTGGCTGGAACGCCTCGCGCAGCTTGGCGCGGGCCGCCGCCTCGACTACGTATGTGTTCGTCACACCCCTTCTTGCCACGAGCCCATGCTGGCGTTACGGCTCAAGGCCCAGGCTCAATGCACCAGGCTCACGGCACCAGGACGACCTTGCCGACGTTGCGGCGCTCCGACAGGTACCGGTGCGCATCGGCGGCCTGCTCGAAGGGAAACGCACGGGCGACCACAGGCTGGATCGTGCCGTCATCGAGCAGCTCACGCAGGGCACCGGTGAAGGGCGCGAGCGTGCCGTACGAGTCCCAGAGCCGAAGCATGTTGAGTCCGATCACGGCCTTGGAGTCAGACATCTGCGAGATGAGGTTGAACCGGGGCATCCGCAGCGCCGCCTTGACCGCCGTGACCAGGTTCCGCTTCTCCCCCGACATCACCGCGGACGCGCCGAACGCCACGAGCCGGCCGCCGGGCCGCAGCGCGTCGTAGCTGGCGCGGAAGCTCGCCCCGCCGATCGCGTCCAGGACGATGTCCATCGGCGGCAGGTCGCGCGGCCCGTACTCCAGCGCGTGGTCGACCCCGAAGCCGCGGATCGCGTCGTGCTTGGCCGGCGACGCGGTGCCGTAGACCTCGGCGCCGTACCGCTTTGCGATCTGGGTGGCGGCGATCCCGACCCCGCCCGCCGCCGCGTGGATCAGCACCCGCTCCCCCGGCAGCAGCGCGCCGAACCGCACCAGCGCGGCCCACGCCGTCACGTAGTTGACCGGTACCGCGGCGCCCTGCTCGAAGCTGAGCCGGTCGGGCAGCGGGATCGTGTCCTCGGCGGCGACCGCGATCTGCTCGACGTACCCGCCGAACCTGGTGCCTGCCATCACCCGGTCGCCGACCGCGAACTCGGTGACGCCCTCGCCGAGCGCGGTGACCACACCGGCGACCTCGTAGCCGACGACGGACGGCGGCTTGGGCGCGTCCGGGTAGAGGCCGACGCGGGCCATGAGGTCGGCGAAGTTGATCCCGACCGCACGGACGTCCAGCAGGAGCTGCCCCTGGCCGGCTGACGGTTCGGGCCGCTCCTCGACCCTTAACACGTCGGGAGAACCGTGCCGGGCGATGACCACTGCGCGCATTTGCACCCCTCGCGGTTGGATTGTGCAGTCAGGCTTCACGATCCAACCGCATAGGCTGACGGTGTCCGGCGAGAGGAGTCGAGATGGACGCCGTCGAGCTGTACCGCCGCACCACCGCCGAGTGGACCGCCCGGGTCAACGGGGTCGCCCCGGACCGGTGGAATGCCCGGACGCCGTGCGCTGAATGGGACGTGCGGAGCCTGATGAACCACGTTGTGGGCGAGCAGCGCTGGCTGCCGCCGCTGATGGCCGGCGCCACGATCGAGGAGGTCGGTGACCGGTTCGACGGGGACCTCCTCGGCGACGCCCCCGACACCGTCGCAGTGGAGGCGGCGGCCGAGGCGGACGCCGCCGTGCCGGATGCCGTCGCCGAGCAGCGGATCGTCCACCTGTCGTTCGGGGATCTGCCCGCCGAGGAGTACACGCGCCAGGTCGCCGCCGACCAGCTGATCCACGCCTGGGACCTGGCCGCCGCGACGGACGGTGACCGGCACCTCGATCCCAGCGCCGTCGAGGCCGTCGCAGCGTGGTTCGCGTCGAACGAGGACATGTACCGCTCGGCGGGTGTGGTGGGCGCCCGCCCGGACGTTCCCGCCGACGACCCGCAGTCGGCGTTGCTGGCCGCGTTCGGGCGCGACCCGTCCTGGAAGTGACGTGCTGCGGTTCAATCGCGCCCCCAGCGGGCGCGATTGAACCGCAGCCGTCCAGGCCTACCAGCCGAAGCCCGCGTCCCAGGAGAGTTGCGCGAGCACCTTCTGGCCGGTGGCGTTCGGGTGGAAGTAGTCCCACGTGCTCACCTGGCTGAGCGCGAAGGGGTAGTTGAAGGCGGCATTGCCGTCGAACGTGCAGTTCGGCCCGTACGCGGCGCACGCCACCGCGTAGACCTGGTTGTACTCGATGACGCGCTGGCGGACGCGGTCACGGCGAGCGACGTCGGCGGGCGCGGTGGAGGTGGGGTTCGCCAGCATCGACTTGCAGATGCCGAACAACGACCATGTCGCCCGCGCGGACCCGTTGTCCTTGCCGACGAACCAGAGTCGCTTGATGTCCGGGACGCTGATGACGTAGATCTTCGCGTTCGGGACCCCCGACTTGAGCGTGGCGAGCGCCGACTCGACGCGGGACTGGAACGTGGCGACGGCCGTCATGCCTGCCTCGCTGGACGTGCACGCGTCGTTGGCGCCGATCAGGATCGTCACGTAGTCGACCCGCTGGTTCACCGCCGCCTGGGCCTGGCCGGGTAACGCGTCGGACTTCGCCCCGGTGCGGGCGACGTTGTGGTTGCGGCCGTTGATCGCGCTGTTTACGGCCCGCAGCCGCAGGTAGTGACTGTTGATCGAGGTGCTGGTGCCGGTACTCCAGTTGCTGCCGACGCAGTCCGAGTACCAGCCGCAGGCGTTGAAGCCGCGGGTGATCGAGTCACCGATGGCGGCCATCGAGCCGGGCGCCGGGCCGGGTTCGGCCGCCAGTGGTGGGCTGAGCAGTGCGCTGAGCAGCAGTGCGACGGTCGTCGTAGCGGCGAGTGGGAGGAGACGTCTTCTGGACATGAGGACCTCCGCTGGCGCAAAGGAACGCCGGGCAGGGACCCGACGTTACTCAACGGTAACCCTCCGGTAATATTTGTAACAAGTCCCATTATTTGGACATCCGTCCCACTGGCCCCACGCACAGCACGAGGCCGGGGTCAGTGACCCCGGCCTCGTGATCTGAAGCGATTCGGCAGCTACCGGCGTCGCCGGTGCAACTGCATGTAGGTGATGGCGCTGATCACGCCGGCAACCGCGAGCATGATCACGATGATCGTGTTGTCCACGCCGCCGTCCCGCTGCGAACGGCTGCTTGCCGGCTGGAGGTTCTGCCCCGCCTGGTTGTTCTGCGGCAGGTTGCCCAGGTCGGGCTGGCCGCCGCCGATCGGGCCGCCGTTCGAGTTCGACCCGGAGTTGCCGCTGTTGCCCCCCGACGACGTCTGAGCGCCGTTGCCGTCCGTCTTACCCCCCTTGGCGGGCGGGACTGCCGGCCCCGCCGGGGGCTTGGCGTCCGGGAGTTCGCCGAAGTTCACGAACCCGGTGCCCTCCAGGATCGTCATGTGCTTCAGCACGGCCGCGTTCGTCGTCTGGGCGAGCTGGCGGATCATGCCGTTCTTCGTACCGGCCCGGATGTCGGCGACGACCGCGAACACCTTGCCGTGCGCCGCGCGAAGCCGGTCCGCGAACAGCTGGTCGTACTCGGCACCCTGCGCCTGCGACAGCTCGTCCATCCAACCCTGCTGCTGCGTGCTGGGGCCCGTCGGCAGCGTGTGGCCGAGCTGCTGCGCCACCGCGATCACCTTCGCGTCGAGCTGCGCGTGGTCGGAGACCAGCTGTAGGCCCACGTCCTTGACCTTCTGGCTACCGGCCCGCTCCTGCGCCTGGCGTCCGGTCGGCCCTTCCCAGGCGCCCGCCTGGCGAACCTTGTCCATGAAGTCACGGTCGGCGGCCGTGAGTGGCCCGTACTTCGTCTGGGTCGTCTTCGAGTCGGCACCGTCGGCACCGCCAGTGCCGGCACCGGTGCTGGTGCCCTTGCTCGAGTCGCTCACCGGTGCGGGATTGGCGCTGGCGACGTTCGTCTCGTCGCCGGAGCCGATGAAGCCCACTGCCATCCAGGCCGTGAGCGCACCGACGGCGACGAAAGCGGCCAGCGGCAGCAGTTTCCCGTAGCCCGGAGTGCTCTGCCGGCGTCTCCGTGAGACGCGGCTCTCTCCGACTTCAGGCCGGTGGTGGCCGGCACGGGACCCCCGGTGCTGTGTCCGCATGACAACTTCCTTCCGATGGTTAGGGCGTCGCAGAGGCTCCGCGAAAACCGGTCGGCGTCACTCCGGCAGGGAAGCACCGGGCCACGCTCGGAAGGGGGTACGGAGCGTGAGCAGGGCGGGTTCATCAGGCCCACGAAAACAAGTTGGGCATTCGTTGATCCGGATCGGCGGTAGGCCCGTACCACCTGCTGAACGGCACAGGCCCCGGTAGACGCGGCCAGCTGCCGTACCCGACCGAACAGCAAGACGACGAACACACGGAGGTCACTGGTGGACATTCAGCCCGATCGCCCCACGGCGATCTAGAGATGAGCACCGTGACCATCGGAGTTCATGGAGGTCTGGCAGGCAATGGGCGACCGGCACTCTCCGTCGCACGCTCGAGTGGGCGGCGCGGCACCGTTGCACAGCAACAGGGGCCGGCTGTCGGTCGCTCGGCACGGCCCAGCGATGATGACTCCGTGACACGTAGGCAGACCCCCCGTCGTGGCAGGCACGAACTGCCCGAGCCCAGCGGCGTCGACGAGGAGCAGTTGCTCCGGTCGATGTACGAGGAGCACGCCCGTCCGCTGCTCGTTTTCGTGCTCCGCCTCACAGGCGGCGACCGCCAGCGCGCGGAGGACGTGGTCCAGGAGACGCTCCTGCGTGCCTGGAAGAACGCGCATAAGCTCGGGACGAACGGCGCGGCCTCGCTGCGCCCATGGCTTGTGACGGTGGCGCGACGGATCGTGATCGACGATCACCGCAGCCGCAGCGTCCGGCCGTGGGAGACGGACGACGGCCCGCTGGAGAACATCCCTTCGGCCGATGAGATGGATCGGGTACTCCAGCTCATGACGATTACCGACGCACTCCGGACGCTCAGCCCCGCCCACCGCGAGGCCGTCGTCGAAACGTACTTCCGTGGCAGGACCGTTCAGGAAGCAGCCGAGACCCTCGGACTTCCGGTCGGCACGGTGAAATCAAGGGTCTACTACGCGTTGCGCGCGCTGCGCACCGCATTGGAGGAGCGGGGGGTGACGGCATGACCGCCAACGTCGATCACAGAGACGTCGCGGCCTATGCCCTGGGGGTCCTGGGGGACCGGGAATCCGAGATGTTCGAGATGCACCTGGCCGAGTGCGACCAGTGCGCGATCGAGCTCGAACAACTCACGATGGTGTCGACGCTGCTCTCGCACGTCGACGCGGACAGCTTGGTCGCGGCCGAGCAGTCCACCCAGGATGGGCAAGCTCTCGACCGAATGCTCAACGTCGTCTCGTTCGAGCGGCGCAAGGCACGGACGCGACGCATCTTCGCGGCCGCCGCCGGCATCGTCGTCCTCGCGGGCGGCATCGCGGGTGGCATCGCCGGCGGGCAGCAGCTCGGCGGCAATCAGGATCAGGCTCCTTCGATCGCCCGCGGCACCACGCCGCCCGCGACGTCCAGCCCGACCCCGGACACCGGCGGCGACAAGAGCGTCGGGATCAGCGGCGAGCAGTTCCAGAGCACCAACTCGACCAGCGGCGTCAAAGCCAAGCTCGGCCTCCAGCCGAAGCTCTGGGGTACGCAGGTCGCGATGGAGCTGAGCGGCGTCCGTGGCCCGCTCAAGTGCCAGCTCGTGGCCGTCTCGCGCGACGGTCAGAACGACACCGCCGCCACCTGGACGGTCTCGCCCCAGGGGTACGGCACGCCAGAGCAGCCCGACCCGCTCACGCTCGAAGGCGGCACCGGCGTCCAGCGCACCGACATCAGCTACTTCGAGGTCCGCACGACGGACGGCGCCACGCTGGTGCGGGTGCCGGTCGCCTGATCTTTACGCCTTGAGGGCCCGGACGCGTTTCGCGTCCGGGCCCTCTTGGTTTGCGGCTCCGGCGGTTTCGGTGGGATCGGGGAGCTGGCTCAATGCCGGTGACTTAAGGGTCGTGGGCCGTTGGGCGTGCCCGCCGGGGAAAACGGACTGTCGGGGCAGTGGTCCTGAAACCGGGCGCAGGATGCAGCCATTTCCCCGACAGTTGCCAGCGTCGCGGCGCTCGCTGGCGGCTTTCACCTGGACCGCCAGGTGTCCATATTGGATTAGTCGGGGAAGGTAACCCTACGATCCGCGACGTAGGGTTACCTACCCCGACTAGTCGATAATGGACGGACGCCCGCGGCTGATACAGCACTCACTGCCACGCATCTGTCGGGGACGAAACCCAACTCTCGGGACGATAGGCCTGAGACCGGGCGCCTCATACCGCCAAACCCTGACCGTTCATCGACACCGATGGCTTAGGTCACCGGCATTGAGCCTGGCTCCGTGATCCCGCCAGAGGTTCGCTGGCCGGAGCGGGTGCGCGGGCGTTCCGACAGCCGCCTGCCCGGCGCGGGACTCCGCCCTGGAGTTCGCTGTACCAGGCGCGGTCATGATCGCCGTGGCCCGAAGCACCGTGGCCCGGCCCGCTGTCCGCCGCCCGCCGCTGCCACGACAGCGAGCCTGCCTGCGCCCAGGATCAGCCCGATTAGGCCAGCGGCAATCAGCTGCCCCGACCGCCGCCGGACCCGCTCACGTATCCAGGCCGCCCTGCCAGCTGGCTGCGCGCTGACCGACGACGGCACCGGCGCTCCCCAACTGGCGGCCTGCCCCCGCACCGGTCCTGCCGCACCGGTCCTGCCGCACCGACCCTGCCGCACCGGTCCTGCCGCACTGGTCCTGCTGCACTGGCCGTGGCGTCGGGCTGCCGCTCCGGTCGGCACGGGCACGGCAGTGAAGCGGACGCGGCCGCGCCGCTTGGGCTGGCGACGGCCGCATCGGGCTGGCCAATCGGCTGTGCCGCCAGCTCCCCCCGGCTGGTGACGCGGGCGTCGCTGGCTGGGGCGGACCCGGCTCAGGTGTGCGTGCGGCTGTGTCGCCCGCGGCGGTAGCTGGTGCGGCGGTCGGTCGGTCAGCCAGCGGCGTCGCCGAAGCTGGTGAGGGTGGCTCAGGCGGCAGGGAGATCGAACGTGTCAGCGGGTCCGGTTCGGGCCGGGATCCGTCGTCGGTCTAGGACCTCCTCGGGTAGCTGGGCGGCCCGCCGATACCTCCACCGTGCGCCTGCACGCGATGACGCGGTTCGGAGGATGGCAGGAGCTGGCTAAGCGCGCCCGAAAACGGCGAAGCCGGCCGTGCCCCGGAGGGCGCGGCCGGCTTCGCCGGTGCTAGCTAGCGGTGCTCAGTAGTTGTAGCCACCGGTGTCGCCACCCGCAGCAGGCGGCTGAGCCGCGCCGCCGGTGTTGGACGGGGCAGCGTCCTCGCCCTCGGTCTTGCCGCCGCTCACGCCGGGCGGGAGGCAGGAGAGGTTCTTCTTGCCGGTCGGGTCGGACACGAACCAGGTGCCGCCGACGCCCTGGCCAGCCCACTTGCCGGGGCCCGGGTCCTTCGCGTAGGTGTACAACGGCCAGCCGCCGAGGGTGACCTGCTGCTTGCCGTCGGAGCGGATCACGGTGCCGACGTCCTTCGGGTCGACGCCCTGCAGCGTCGGGATGGCCTCGCTGAGCAGCGGCGGCCAGGTGACGGCACACGCGCCGTCGCAGTTCGACTTGGCCGGCTTGCTGCCGTCCTTGTCGAACCGGTACAGCGTCCTGCCTGTGGCGTCGGTGACGATGTTGCCCATCTTCGGGGTGGCCTTCGCGATCAGCGTCGCGACCGTGCCGGTCGGGGCGCTGTCGGCGGTGGTCTCACCGTTGGTGCTGCCGCCTGCGTTCAGCCCGGCGTTGGGGTCGAGGCCGTTGGGAGCCTGCGCGCCGTCGGCAGCCGGAACGGGCGCTCCGGCCTGGGCGCCGGCCCCGCCCGCCTGCGTGGTGCAGGCGGCCATAGCCAGCACGGCCGCCAGCCCGCAGACAGTGGCGATAGCCCTGCGGTTGCGTCGAGTCACGATGTCCTCCATGCCTATCGTTCGCTCTCGGTCTTGCCCGGTCGCGCCGGGAAGTGACCGTTTTGTCAGTCCCATCCGGCGGCGTCATCGGGGAATACGTGGGGCTGGAGCGAAAAGGTTCAGAGGTTCGAGGAAGTCAAGTTATGTGAGCAGGGTCACACCCGATTCGGGCAAAAGGTTGAACCTGGCCCCTTGAAGCTCCGTAAGTGTGCGCGCGGTGATGGACATCAGCCGACCGCCCCGGACGCCCTGAACTCCGCGAGCTCGGCGCCGGTCAGACCCCACCCGTCCCAGGCGTCCATCCGCAGGTCAGCGGAGTGTTCGGCGGGTGTGCGACTGAACCTCGGCGCGGGTGCCGGCGCGCCATCGACGAACACTCCGCGGGCGACGTTGTGCGGGTGCGCCGCCGCCTCGTCCGGTGCCAGTACCGGCGTGACGCAGGCGTCGGTGCCGGCGAACAGCGCCGCCCACTCGTCACGGGTCCGGCCGGCGAAGACCGCCGCGAACCGTTCCCGCAGCACTGGCCATCCGGACCGGTCGAGTTGGGCGGGCAGTTCCTCCTCCGCGAGGTCGAGCCCGGCGAGCAGCGCCGCGTAGAACTGCGGCTCGATCGCACCGACCGCCACGTACCTACCGTCTGCGGTGACGTACGTGTCGTAGAAGGGCGCGCCACCGTCCAGCAGGTTCTCGCCGCGCGGGTGCGACCACATCCCCCCGTTGCGCATGCCGTGCAGGAACGTGGTGAGCAGCGCGGCGCCGTCGACCATCGCGGCGTCCACCACCTGGCCGGCACCCGACCGTTCGCGCTCCACCAGCGCGGCGAGCACGCCCACCGCGAGCAGCATCCCGCCGCCGCCGAAGTCGCCGACGAGGTTGAGCGGCGGCACCGGACGCTCCCCGGCTCGACCTATCGGCTCCAGAGCACCCGCGACCGCGATGTAGTTGATGTCGTGGCCAGCGCGCGGCGCGAGCGGCCCGTCCTGGCCCCAGCCGGTCATCCGGGCGTAGACGAGCTGCGGGTTGCGCGCGAGGCACGGCTGCGGCCCGATGCCGATCCGCTCGGCGACACCGGGCCGGAAGCCTTCGACCAGCACGTCCGCGCTCTCGACGAGCCGCAGGACAGCGGCTGGACCGTCGGGGTGCTTGAGATCGACCGCCACCGAGCGGCGCCCGCGGCCGAGTGGCGGCCCCAGCCCGCCCCCGGACGCACGGTCGACACGCAGCACCTCGGCGCCGAGGTCGGCCAGGATCATGCACCCGAACGGCGCCGGCGCCAGGCTGGCGATCTCAAGTACGCGGATCCCGTTCAGCGGACCCATCACGACCCCTTGGCGGCACGCGCCGCTACCGCTGCGGAACGGGCGGTGCGCGGGGCTCGCATGCGCCCCCGTGACCACCACAACCGCTGGATGACCAACGTCAACGTGCCGGCCACGACGATCGCCGCGACATTGACGCCGAGCTGGACCGCCGACCCCCAGGCCTCGTCCCAAACGCCGTACGCCGCAGCCACCGCGACATGCGCCGCCGCGGGGATGGTCGTCACGGAGATGAGCACGCCGACGAGCGCGCCTGACTTCGACGACGTCAGCGAGAGCATTCCGGCGACTCCGGCCAGGAAGCCGACGATCCACGACGTGGCGTCCGGCTGCCAGATGAAGTCCAGCGCACGGTCGGTGAGCAGATCGGCGCGGCTGGACAGATCCCACCAGTCCATGAGCCAAGTGAGCAGCACCGTGCCAACCATCCCGACCGGGAAGCCCACGACTAGCGCGAGCGCCGACCTGGCCGCCAGTGGGGCCCGCCACTGCACCAGCGCGACGCAGAGCGCGGCGAGCGGTCCGAACTCGGGGCCGACGACCATCGCGCCGACGATGAGGATCGGCTGATCCAGGAGGACGCCGATGCCCGCGATCATCGTGGCGATGATCATGAACGCCAGATAGGTGACCGACAGCGTGGTCTCCTCGTGGGTGCGGGACTCGACCTCCTCCCACACCAGCGCGTCGGCTCGGTGACCAGGCGCGGCCCGGGACGCCTCTCGCGCGACCTCGGACAGCGACACGTCGACGTTCTCCAGCGCGATCGAGCCCGTCTGGTCGATCCGCAGCTCGCGCAGGCCCTCCAGCACGGCGCTCGCGCCCTCCCTGGCTACGTCACACAGCACGACGTCGCCGGCCGGCTGCCGGGCAGCGCCGGAGAGCACGACGACGTTCGTCACGGCGGCGTCACCCTGCAGGAAGTTGAGCACGTCGGCCGCCTGGTCGACAGGCACGATGAGGCGTAGGTGCAGCATCCGCATAGCCTGCCAGTTCGCGCTACATCGGCGGCACGTATCCTCGGCGGCGATGACTTCAGCCACGACCCAGCCCGGCGACCCCGCGTGGGTGGTCGTCGACGTGGAGACCACCGGACTGAGCCCGCGCGAGCACCGCATCGTCGAACTTGCGGTGGTGATCCTCGACCTCAAGGGCGCGCCGCTCGGCGAGGCTTCGACGCTCCTCGATCCCGGGGGCGACCTCGGCTCGGTCGAGGCGCACGGCATCCGGCCCGAGCACCTGGCCGGCGCGCCGCGGTTCGGCTCGATCGCCGGCTGGCTTCAGGGCTGGCTCGCGGGCAAGGTCGTGGTGGGCCACAACCTCCTCTTCACCACGGCGTTCCTCGACGAGGAGTACCGCCGGGTCGGCGTCTCGATGCCGCACGTGCCCGTTATCTGCACGATGACGCACGCGCCCCGTTACCTGCCCAGCCTGCCCGGACGCACGCTAGAGCAGTGCTGCGCGGCGGCGGGCATCCCGATCGACGGGCCGCGCTCGGCGCTGAGCCGTGCCCGCGCCGCCAGCGCTCTGTTCGCCCGCTTCCTCGCACACCGGGAAACGCTCCCGTCGCCGTGGCTCGACAGCCTCGACAAGGCGCGCCGGCTGGCCTGGCCGCACACGCAGGTGCGGGACTTCCCGCTGGTGCGCCGCCCCGAGCCGGCGGTCACCGAGCCCCCGCGCGAGGTGCCGTCGATCCGCGCGACGCGGCCCGCGGACGGCTCGGTGCCCTCGATCCGGGCCACGCGCCCTGTGTCGGGTGATCCGGTTCGGGCCGCGCGCCCTGTGTCGGGTGATCCGGTTCGGGCCGCGCGCCCTGTGTCAGGGGAACCGGTGCGGCCCGGTGAGCCGATCCGCGCCACGCGGCCTGTCGCGAGCGCGCCGGTCCCGGTGGCGAAGCCGGCCGGCGAACCCGAGGCCGCCGCGGAGGGCAAGCCGGAGGCGACCGCGTCCGATCGCCCGAAGCCGTCACCCCGCCCGCGCCCGTCGCCGCGTCCCAAGCCAGCCGACGACCCAGCCGCCAACGACACGGCCGCCAACGACCCGGCCGCCAACGACCCGGCCGCCGCCGAACCGGCGACGGCGCCCGGCGGAGACAGCAAGCCTGACGAGGCAGAGCACGTCGCCGACATGGTCGAGGCGGCGCCGCGCCAGCCCGGCGAGTCCGACACGGTCGCCACGTACCTCGGCGCGATCGACAGCGCCGTCTCCGACCGCATCCTGTCATTCACCGAGGCGATCCACCTCAAGGACCTCGCCTCCGCGCTGGCCATCTTCGAGGCGGAGCAGGCCGAGGTGCACCGCACGTACCTGCGCAACCTCGCGTCCACCGCGTGGACCAACCACCAGCTGACCGAAGCCGAGCGCGACGACCTGCTCGCGGTGGGCAAGCTGCTGGAGGTCCCCGAGGACGAGGTCGACCAGGCGATCGCGGACACCATGCCGCGCCGGCCGAACCGCCACACCTCGGGCTTCGCGTCCATCGACCAGACCGGCCAAGGCGCCATCGGCCAAGGCGCCATCGGCCAAGGCGCCATCGGTCCAGGCGTGCCAGGTCCAGGCGTGCCGGGCCTCGGCCAGACCGGCCAGCGCCCGCACAGCGGCAAGGCGCAGGTGGCGTCGCAGGGTCAAGCACCGGCCGTGGCCGCGTGGTACCCGGACCCCTACGGCGAGGCACGGCTGCGCTGGTGGGACGGCACTGTGTGGACCGCCCACCTGCACGACTAGCGAGCGGTCAGCGCCGGGGCATCATCGGCGGCAGCGGAACGGTCACCGCGCGCCGGATGTCCCGGCGGGTTCTCGGCGTGGTACTGCCACGGGCCCTGCGACGTGACCGTGCCTGCCCGGCGATGTAGCCGAGCAGGTATCCGAACGCCAGCCCGAGCACCCAAGCTCCTGACGAGACGAGGGTGAACAGGTCGGCGCTATCCACGCCGGTTGTTCCTCAGCGCCTCCGCGAGTCGGTGAAGTACCTGCGTGGCCCAGCGGTCACCCGGGCACGGCCAGGACCGGAGGCACCAGCGGCACACCGGCTCCGGGACGCAGACGCGGCGATGCATCGACTGGACCCGGCGGGCTGCTTCGATGGCGGTCGCCGTCGGGCGGGTGCGGTCCGCGGTTGTGCGGGCGCGGGTGACCGCGGCCGGCTCCTGATGCATGACCATGGCTGCTCCCCTTCCTGCGGTGCGTTGAGAGAGGCAGAGCACGGTGGTCACCGACCGGGAACGACAACCACCGTGCCCGCCCATTCACCCGTCGTCGGGCCCAGCGGCTACCGGCGACGGGAAGTGCACGTGCACCTTCATGGTGGGGAGTACGCACGTAGCGGCGTCCTGGATTAGTCGACAGGACATCAATTCCGAGTCAGCGCGCTCCGATAGCCGCCACGACCGCGCTGAGCAGCTCAGGTACCGCGTACGGGGAGTCCAGCACGAGGTCGGCGGCGCCCGTGATCGCGGCACCCGTCTCGGGGTTGGCCACCGCCACCCGCACGCCTGTGAACGACGCGTCGGACTTCTCGCGCTCGGACACGGCCTGGAACGCGGCCAGGTCGGCGACGTCGTCCCCGAAGTACCAGGCGCAGCGCAGGTCGCCGAGCTCCTCCGCGATCACGTTGCCCTTGTCGCGCTGCACCGGCGGCTTCAACTCGACGACCATCCGTCCGGTCTGGATCCGGAGCCCCAGCCGTTCCGCCTCGACCGCAGCCCATGCCTCGACGTCGGCCGCCAGCGCCGGCGCCGTGCGGTAGTGCAGCGCCACGGACAGCCGCTTGAACTCGACCAGCGCACCGGCCGGCAGCTCGGCACGAGCCCGCTCGGCGAGGGCGGCGACGACGGGGATCCACGGCAGTGCCTCGTCAACGGTGACGGTGTCTCCGTCGCGGCTGGACTCCAGGCCGTACAGGCCGTGGAGCGTGATCGGCTCGACCGCCGCCAGGTGCCGGCGCAGGAACTCGACCGGACGCGCGGAGACCACGGCCACCCGACCGACGAGCGTGGCCAGCCGGGCCAGCGGATCTACAGTGCCGGCAACCGGCCGTACCGTCTCGGGATCGTCCTGGATCGGCGCCAGCGTGCCGTCGAAGTCGAAGAAGAAGCCGCAGCGCGCAGGGTCTGACGACGTGACGTCGAGCGCCGTGGCGACACCATTGGACCATCGCGGGGCAGTCGAGCGCTCATCCATGCTGCCCACGCTACCGAACCTGCCCCTACCTCCTGCATGGACGGACGCCGGATTGGGTAAGGACTAGACCCCCGAGAGAGGACGGACGGCATGTTAGCCATCGTCGCAGCGATCATCTTCGGACTCGCGCTCATACTCGACCTGGCGGACGTCAGCCTGAACGCGCCGATCAGCGGCTGGACGCTCCCGCTCGCCGGACTGGTGGCGCTCGCGCTGCACCAGGCCGGCATCGGTACCGCCAGTGCCTGGGGCGGCTGGCGAAGCCGGCGCCGGTAGTACCGCCCCATCCGGTGCGGTTCATTTGCGCCCCTGGCGGGCGCAAATGAACCGCACCGGTGGGCAGGGGCTGGTATACCAGAGTGGTGACGGATGCGAGCGCGGCGGCGGAGAGCGGCATGGGTGCCCTGCAGCCGGTCGCGCGCGCCACGACGGCGTCGGACCTCGTCGCCGACTCGATCCGCGCCGCGATCCTGTCGGGGCAGCTCAAGCCCGGCGAGACACTGGTCGAACGGCGGCTCGCGATGCTGCTCGGCGTCTCCAAGACTCCCGTACGCGAGGCGCTCATCGCGCTGTCCACGAGCGGGCTGGTGTCGGTCAACCCGAATCGCGGCGTGACGGTGCGGCGGCTGACCCTCGACGACATCCGCAAGTGCTACGAGGTGCGGATGCTGCTCGAACCGTGGGCGGTGTCGCGCGCGGCCCGGCTCGACCCGCTGCCCGACCTCACCGACGCACGCATCGCGCTCGACGAGGCCCGCGAGCTTCTGCCCGCCGAGGACCACACCCAGCTGAGCCTCGCCAACCGCCGGTTCCACCGCGCGATGTACTCGCACTGCGACAACGACCTCGTCACGGCCAAACTCGACGACCTCCAGGATCTGGCCGCGCTCGGCGCGGTCAACCTGCTGTGGGAGCACTGGCCCACCTGGCGGGCGGAGTACGCCGAGCACCAGGAGATCCTGGAGATGGTCGCGTCCGGTCAGGCCGCGGCGGCTGAGCGGTTGATGCGGCGCCACATCGAGCAGTCGGTCAGCCGCATCGAGGAAGCCCGCTCCAACTAGGGACTTCGAGGCAGACCCCAGTGTCTAGGCCGCTGAGGCCGCGGCTCCCCAGGCGCCGATGATGCGCGCCACCTCGACCCGGTCGGCGGGGACGAGTTCGGTGATCGGCGGCCGGACGGCACGCCCGCACAGCCCGAGCTGCGCCAGCGCCTCCTTCACCACGGAGACGTTGTCGGCGCTACCGCGCTGGGCGCGCAGGTCCTCGATCGGCTTGAGAATCGACCAGAGCCGCATAGATGCGCCCTGATCGCCCGTGTCGAGGTGGCGCCAGAGCTGGACGGAGAGTTCGGGGGCGACGTTCGCCAACCCCGACGTGAAGCCGCGCGCACCGCTCAGCCAGAAGAACGGCGCCCACGTCTCGGCGAGACCGCAGACCCAGGCCAGCCGGGTGTCCGGCACCGCGGCGACGGCGTCGGCGAGGGCGAGCACGTCCGGGACGGCGTACTTCACCCCGACGAAGTTCGGGCAGGCGTCGGCGAGCGCGGCGTAGGCGGCGGGCGGCACGAGCGGGCTCCGCACGTAGCAGACCATGCCGAGTTCGGGGACGGCGTCGGCGACCGCTCGGTGGTAGGCGATCCAGCCGTCAGTCGACTGGAACGGGTGGACGGGCTGGTGGACCATCACTGCCTGCGCGCCGTGACGCCGTGCGGCGCGGGCCATGTCGGCGGCGCGGCCCACGTCGTACCCCACGCCCGGGACGACCGTGGCCCTGCCGTCGACGGCCTCGACCGTGAGTGCGACGGCGCGGTCCAGCTCCTCCGGGGTGAGCGCGTAGAACTCGCTGGTGTTGCCGTTCGGGGTGACCGCACGGACGCCACCAACGACCATCCGCTCGACCACCGACACGTACGCCTTCTCGTCGATCCGGTCGCCGCCGTCGAACGGGGTCACCGTGATGGCGACGACCGAACGCAACGCCGCTGCGACCGCTCCGAATCCCTCCACGACCCTCTCCTCCCGTCGCCGCCCAAAGCCCAGGCATTGATATCTTGGCATACCAGATACCAGTACCTTGACGTTGTGATGTAGACCTCCTACCTTTATTTCCGACTACGCGGTTACCGTCCCGTTTCGTCGTTGTTATGTGACGTTTCGAGCGGCGATATCCCCAGCGACCACGCTACGCCGCTCTGTCCATAGGAGGGAATGATCCGACTTCTGGTGCCTGGGCAGCTCAGGCGGCCAGAGCCGGCCCGAGATGAGCGCAGATAGCACCCCGGAGCCCACCCCACAGGAGCCCACCATGCGCAGAACCAGACTGGCCGCGGTGCTCACCGCCGCCCTGCTCACCGCCACGGCAGCCGTTACCGGCGCTGCGGCCGGGATAGCCACCGAGGTGGCCGCGCCGCCGCAACCCGCGCACGCGCTACCCAACGGGCTCGCCCTCACGCCGCCGATGGGCTTCAACAACTGGAACACCACGCACTGCCGGGCCGAGTTCAACGAGGCGATGGTCAAGGGCATCGCCGACCTGTTCGTGTCCCGCGGGCTCAAGGACGCTCGGCTACCAGTACGTCAACATCGACGACTGCTGGGCGCTGCCGCAGCGCGACGCGCAGGGCAACCTCGTGCCCGACCCGGCAAGCGCTTCCCGAACGGCATCAAGGCCGTCGCGGACTACGTCCACAGCAAGGGTCTGAAGTTCGGCATCTACACCAGCGCCGGCACCAAGACCTGCAACGACGCCGGCTTCCCCGGCGGGCTGAACAACGAGCAGCGCGACGCGAACCTGTTCGCCAGCTGGGGCGTCGACTACCTCAAGTACGACAACTGCAACAACCAGGGCGTGGACGCCCGGATGCGCGTACACGAAGATGCGCGACGCGCTCGCGGCCACCGGGCGCCCGATCGTCTACTCGCATCTGCGAGTGGGGCCAGAACCAGCCGTGGACCTGGGCTCAGGACGTCGGCAACCTGTGGCGCACCACCGGCGACATCAACGACAACGTACGCCAAGATGGTGCAGATCGCGAAGCGCAACATGAGCCTCGCGCAGTACGCCAAGCCCGGCGCGTGGAACGACCCCGACATGCTGGAGGTCGGCAACGGCGGCATGACACCCGCCGAGTACCGCAGCCACTTCAGCCTCTGGGCGGTCATGGCGGCGCCGCTGCTCATCGGGTCCGACCTGCGCAGGGTCAACGAGGACACGTTCACGATCCTCAAGAACACCGACGTGATCGCGATCGACCAGGACGCGCTCGGCAAGCAGGCGACGATCGTCTCGCAGGCCGGTGGCCGGCACATCCTGTCGAAGCCACTCGCCAACGGTGACCGCGCGGTCGCGCTGTTCAACGAGATGGGGTCGACCCAGACGATCAGCACCACGGCGGCGGCCATCGGCCTCGGCGGTTCGGCGTCGTACGACCTCAAGGACCTCTGGACGAAGTCGAACCGGACCACGACCGGCGCGATCAGCGCCAGCGTGCCGGCCCACGCCACCGTGCTGTACCGCGTGTCGCGCGGCGGGACGACGCCGCCGCCCAACCGGTACGAGGCCGAGTCCGCGACGATCTCGCAGGGCACCGTCGACTCCAACCACGCCGGCTTCAGCGGCGCCGGGTTCGTGAACTACGCCAATGCGGCCGGCAGCTACGTCGAGTTCTCCGTGAACGCGGCGGCCGGCCGGGCCGGCCACCCTCACGTTCCGGTACGCCAACGGCACGGCCGCTAACCGGCCGATGGACATCACCGTGAACGGCGGGGCGCCCGTTGCCGTGAACTTCCCGAGCACGTCCACGTGGCCGAACTGGCAGTCCGCCACCGTCCCGGTGACGTTGCAGGCGGGCACCAACACGATCAGGGCCACCGCCACCGCGGCCGCTGGCGGACCCAACGTCGACTACCTGGAACTGAGCTAACCCGCCGAGTTTCGGACTTTTGGGGGTCCCGCGGCCCCGCGACCCTCAAAATCCGAAACTCGGGCGGGCACGGGAGGAGCCACGTGACCACGCGCCGTGACGTACTCAAGGCCGGTGGCATGCTCGCCGGCGGTGTGCTGCTGGGCAACGGCGTCCTGCTGGGGAGTACCCCGGCCCACGCCGAGCCAGCCGACCCGTGGGACCAGGTGCCGCTGATCCTCGCCCGCATCAGACCGCCGACGTTCCCGGACCGCACGTTCGACATCACCGACTACGGCGCCAAGGGCGACGCGAAGACGGAGTGCACGGAGGCGTTCCGAGCGGCGATCCTGGCCTGCCACAAGACGGGCGGCGGCCGGGTGCTCGTGCCCAAGGGCCGCTGGCGCACCGGCGCGATCCACCTGCTCAGCAACGTCGACCTGCACGTCACCGGCGGCGCCACGATCGAGTTCCTCACCGACCCGAAGAAGTACCTGCCGGTGGTGTTCACCCGCTGGGAGGGCACCGAGTGCTTCAACTACTCGTCGTTCATCTACGCGTACGGGCAGACGAACGTCAGCATCTCCGGGACCGGCACGATCGACGGCCGGGCCACGAGCGGCAGCTGGTCGTCCTGGGGCGGCGGCGGTGCCGACATGGAGCGGCTGCGCCAGCAGGGTGACGACGGCGTGCCGGTGGCGCAGCGGCGCTACGGCGACGGGCACAAGCTGCGGCCGAACATGATCCAGTTCTACCGGTGCCGCAACGTCATCGTCACCGACGTGACGCTGCGCAACCCGGCGATGTGGACGCTCCACCCGGTGCTGTGCACGAACGTCACGCTGCGGAACGTCACCGTCCACAGCACGAACTCCCAGGGCGACGGCTCCGACCTGGAGGCGTGCACCGACGTGCACGTCGTCGGCTGCCGGTTCAACAGCAACGACGACTGCGTGGCGCTCAAGGCCGGGCGGGACGCGGACGGGCACCGGGTCGGCGTGCCCACGTCGAACGTCGTGATCCAGCGCTGCAAGTTCTCGGGACGCTGGGGCGGCGTGACGATCGGCAGCGAGATGTCCGGCGGGGTGCGCAACGTCTTCGCGGAGGACTGCGAGATCAACGCGCCCGACTTCCCCGGCCGGTACCCGGTGAAGTACGCGCTCTACATCAAGACGAACCGCAAGCGCGGCGGCGTCATCGACAACGTCCACCTGCGCCGCTTCACCGGGTACAACCTGGAGCGCGACGTCGTCTGGTGCACGCTCAACTACAACAACCAGGCCGGCACGCTGTCGCCGGTCGTGCAGAACATCACGCTCGACGACTTCCGGATCTCCGGCGCCCGCGCGGTGCTGAACCTCGACGGCCGCGCCGACTCGACGCTGCGGAACCTGCACCTCAGCGACAGCGTGTTCACCGGGATCGCCGGCGCCGACACCCGCAACTTCGCCGAGAACGTGACGCTGTCCAACGTCACCGTCAACGGCCGACCGGTCTGAGGAGGGCCTGGAGATGAGCAGTTCGCGCCGCGAGTTCCTGAAGGCTGCCGGAGCCGCCGCCTTCCTGGGCACAGTCGGCCTTCCGGCCCATGTACAGGCCGCGCCCGCGACGCCGTGGGACGCGGTTCCGGCGATCCTCGCCCGCATCAAGCCGCCGACGTTCGCCGCCCGCGACTTCTCCGTCACGAGCTACGGCGGCAAGGGCGATGGCAAGGCGGACAACACCAAGGCGTTCCGGGACGCGATCCTGGCCTGCAACAAGGCCGGCGGCGGCCGGGTGGTGGTGCCGAAGGGCACGTTCCGTCACCGGCCCGATCCACCTGCTCAGCGACGTCAACCTGCACGTCGAGGCGGGCGCAACGATCCGCTTCAGCACCGACCGCAAGAAGTACCTGCCGGTCGTGTTCACCCGCTGGCAGGGCATCGAGTGCTACAACTGGTCGCCGTTCATCTACGGCCACGGGCTGACGAACGTCGCGGTCACCGGCAAGGGCACGCTCGACGGCCAGGGCGACTCGTGGAAGCCGCTGGGCAGCGGCGGATCGAGCTGGCGGTCGCTGCAGCAGATGGCCGAGGACAACCGGCCCGTGGCCCAGCGGCGGTTCGGCGACGGGCACACGCTGCGGCCCAACATGATCCAGCTCTACCGGTGCACGAACGTGCTGATCGCGGACGTGAAGATCGTCAAGCCTCCGATGTGGACGATCCACCCGGTGCTGTCGACGAACGTCACCGTGCGCGGCGTCACCGTGCAGAGCCGGAGCGGCGGCGGCAACAACGACGGCTGCGACCCCGAATCGCTGCACCGACGTGCACATCGTCGGCTGCACGTTCGAGACCGGCGACGACTGCATCGCGATCAAGTCCGGCCGGGACGTCGAGGGCCGCCGGATCAACGTGCCGAGCCAGAACATCGTCATCCAGGACTGCACGTTCGTGTTCAGCAACCGCGGCGCGATCTGCATCGGCAGCGAGGCCTCCGGCGGCGCGCGGCAGATCTTCGCCGAGAACTGCCGGGTCAACCCGGCGAACAGCGCGGACGCGTTCTGGTACGCGCTGTTCATCAAGACGAACAACCTGCGCGGCGGCGTCACCGACGGCGTCTACCTGCGCAACATCACCGGCGCCAAGTTCATGAAGGACCCCGTCTTCATCACGGCGAACTACAGCAGCCCCGGCCCTGGACCGGTGGTTCAGCCCACGATCCAGAACATCGAGGTCGACAATGTGGCGATGCGCGACATCAAGGGCTGGTCGGTGAACCTGGACGGGCGGAGCGGCGCCACGATGCGCCGTATCACCGTCTCGAACAGCACGTTCACCAACACGGCACAGGCGAGGCCCCGGGTCAGCAACGCCACCGACGTGACGTTCACGAACGTCCGGGTGAACGGGGACCCGGTCTGATGGAGTTACGTAGCCAGCGGTGGTTCGCCGGCGACGGGCTGCGCGCGTTCAGTCACCGGTCCCGGATCCGGCAGATGGGGTTCGGCGCCGAGGAGCACCTGGGCAAGCCCGTCATCGGGATCCTCAACACCTGGAGCGAGCTGAATCCCTGCCACACGCACCTGCGTGAGCGTGCCGAGGCGGTGAAGCGCGGCGTGTGGCAGGCCGGCGGGTACCCGGTGGAGTTGCCGGTCGGGTCGATGGGCGGCGAGACGTTCCAGAAGCCCACCGCGATGCTGTACCGGAACCTGCTCGCGATGGAGACCGAGGAGCTGCTCCGCTCGTACCCGGTGGACGGCGCGGTGCTCATGGGCGGCTGCGACAAGACCACGCCCGCCCTGCTCATGGGCGCGATCAGCATGGACCTGCCGGCGATCTTCGTCCCGGCCGGGCCGATGCTGCGCGGCCACTGGCGCGGCGAGACGCTCGGGTCCGGCAGCGACCTCTGGAAGTACTGGGACGAGCAGCGCGCCGGCACGATCAGCGCCGACGACTGGTCCGAGATGGAGACCGGCCTGGCGCGCTCCCCCGGTCACTGCATGACGATGGGCACGGCGTCCACGATGACGTCGGCGGCCGAGGTGCTGGGCATGACGCTGCCCGGCGCCGCCGTCGATCCCGGCCGTCGACTCGGCACACCCGCGGATGGCGGCCGCGTCCGGGCGGCGGATCGTCTCTCTCGTGCGTGACGATCTCAGGCCGTCCCAAGTGCTGACCGCCGACGCGTACGCCGACGCGGTCACCACCGTGCTGGCGCTCGGCGGCTCCACGAACTCGGTGATCCACCTGGTCGCGATGGCCCGCCGCAGCGGCGTCGACCTGTCGATGGACGACTTCGACCGGGCGGCCCGTGACGTGCCGGTGCTGGCGAACCTGCGTCCGGCCGGCGCGTACCTCATGGAGGACTTCTACTACGCGGGCGGCCTGCGGGCGCTGCTCGCGCGGCTCGGCGAGCGGCTCCACCTCGACCGGCCGACCGCCAGCGGGTACCCGTTGCGCGACGTGCTGGCCGGCGCATCCGTCCATGACGACGACGTGATCCGGCCGGTCGAGCGACCCGCTCGCCGCGGAAGGCGGGCTGGCGGTGCTGCGCGGCACGCTGGCGCCCGACGGCGCGGTGATCAAGCCGATCGCCGCCGAGCCCGAAACTGCTCACGCACACCGGGCCGGCGGTCGTCTTCGACAACTACCAGGACCTGCAGCGGCGGATCAACGACGAGTCGCTCCACATCACCGAGGACTCCGTCCTGGTGCTGCGCGGCGCCGGCCCGCTCGGCGGCCCCGGCATGCCCGAGTACGGCATGCTGCCGATCCCGGACCGCCTGCTCAAGCGCGGCGTCCGCGACCTCGTGCGGATCTCGGACGCCCGCATGAGCGGCACCAGCTACGGCACCTGCGTGCTGCACGTCGCGCCCGAGTCGCACGCCGGCGGGCCCCTCGCCCTGGTCAGGGACGGGGATCCGATCGCGCTCGACGTCGCCACGCGCCGGCTCGACCTGCTCGTCCCGGACGACGAACTGGCGCGGCGCCGCTCCGCCGTGGAAACCGCCGGCGCCGCGGGCCACCCGCGGGTACGGCGCCCTCTACGCCGCCCACATCACCCAGGCCGACCAGGGCTGCGACTTCGACTTCCTGGCGGGGCCAGGTACGGACGCCGACCCCGAGGCTGGCTAGGCCGCTAGGGCCAGTCCCAGGCGATGCCGCGGACGCCCGACGTCACGTTGCTCGCGACGAGATGCACCTCGTGGCGCGGGCTGAGGGCGAGGTCGGCGATGGGGCGGGGCGGCTCGTCCAGGCCCGCGCTGGCGTAGGCATGGCACCGGACCGGCAGTGCGTCGGGATGGAACCGCACCTGCAACAGGAACTGGCCGACCGCAGTACGGAAACCGTGCCCCTGCTCGACGCACTCCGGCGCGTTCGCCGGCTCCAACAACGCGTCCTCGAAGAACCACGTGTCACCGGCGTGGAGCACGGTGCCGAACAGCAGCTCCGCGACCAGCACCGGCGCGTGCGGATGCCGGCGCACGGCCCCGAGCCGGCAGTTCTCCCCGGCCCGGACCACCACGCGGTCGATCGCGCATCCCGGATCGCCGAAGAACCGCACGACGTAGCGGTCGACCCCGTCGCGGCGGGCACGGACGAGGGTTCTGGTGCGGACAAGTGGCGCCCGCCGATCCGCGTTGACCACGAGCTTCTGCTGCCGGGTCAGCACGTCGAAGTCACGTACGCGGGAGCCGGGGAGGGTGTCGAGAAGCTCGCCGAGTGGCCCGTCCTGCTCGTCGAGCCCCTCGCCGGCGTGGAGCAGCAGCCGGCTCAGCGCAGCCGGGGGAACGCCGAGAATCTCCTCCAGCGCCCGGACCGCGCGCAGCGAGTTGGCCCGCTCGGGCCTGCTCTGGCCGTGCTGCCAATTGCTGAGGCTGGACAGCCCGACGGGGATTCCGCGCTCTGCCAGGCGGATCCGCAGCCGTTCGAGCGGGAGACCCCGCTCGCGGATGGCGGCCCGGAGTGCCAGGTGGAACGGCCCCGTGACCAGCAGGGAGCCCAGGTCGGCATGAGTGACCCTCGGCCCGGCCGCCACGCGTACAGAATAGAACATTTTATCCGGGTATCGGAGTGCACGCCAATTCGAAATTTCGTCCGTTGCAGTGGCCGTCAGCTGCGCATTAGGTACCGATACACCCCTTTGACGAGGAGGCGCCATGCGCAGAGCACTGCTCGCCGCCGTCGCCGTGCTGACCGGCTTGTCACTCGGCCCGCCCGCTGTGGCCGACCCGGACGGACCGAGCACCACGATCGTCGGCGGCGTCAACGCGACCGAGGCATACCCGTTCCCGGCATCACTCCAGAACCGCGGCGGCGGACACTTCTGTGGCGCCGCGCTGATCCGGCCCACCTGGCTCCTTACCGCGAAGCACTGCGTCGAGGGCGACGCGCCGTCGAGCATCCAGGCGCGGATCGGCTCCACCAACCGGACGTCCGGCGGCACGGTCGCCACGATCTCCCGAATCGTCCTGCACCCGTCGAGAGCGAGCGACATCGCGCTACTGCAGCTCAGCGCGCGCCGTGAGCCACGCGCCGATCGCCATCGCGGACACCGTGCCAGTCGGCGGTCCGCTGCGGCTGCTCGGTTGGGGCGCCACCCGCGACCCGAACCCGGGACCGGCACCCACGATCCTGCAACAGCTCGACACCACCGTGCTGGCCGACAGCCGCTGCGGCACCGGCACGGTCGAACTCTGCGTCGGCAACGTCGACGGCTGGCGCGGCGCCTGCTACGGCGACTCCGGTGGGCCGGCCGTGCTCCGCGTCGGCGACACGTGGCGGCTCGCCGGCACCACGACCGCCGGCACCACGGCGATCTGCGGCCAGGGTCCCTCGATCTACATGGACTCCAGCACGCACCGCGCCTGGATCGACAGCATTGCGGGCGGAGGCGATCCTGACCCGGGACCGGGCAAGTACTTCGAGAACGGCACGGATGTCGCGATCGGCGACCTGGCCACGGTCGAGTCGCCGGTGACCGTGACCGGCCTGGCCGGTAACGCGCCGAGCAACCTGCGCGTCGGCGTCACGATCCGGCACACCTTCCGCGGCGACCTGATCCTGCGCCTTGTCGCCCCGGACGGTACCGCCTATCTCCTGGAGGACTTCCCCAACGGTGACGGCGGCGACGACGTCGTGAAGGCGTACATCGTCGACGCGTCGTCCGAGGTCGCGAACGGAGTCTGGAAGCTGCGCGTGCAGGACGTCGCCGGCGGCGACATCGGCCGCATCGACACCTGGAACCTGACCTTCTGAGACGCGCCGCCGTCTGGCCGGGGTACCGGCGCCGTGTCTCACTAACGGGTCGCGCCGCCGGTAGACGTCAGTCGCCGTGGGCGAGCAGAGCGATGAACCAGGCGAAGAAGTTGAGCTTCGCGAACACCAGACTTGCCTCTTCTTGGCCCGTCGCATCGTCGCCCGAGTCGTCCTGGTCATCACCTTGTCGTTGTCCCCGATGCCGTCCCGGTCCTCGTCGAGTTCGCCACCACCCAGCGTCGGTGTCGGCAGCGGGTAGCCGCTGCTCGGCGTCGCGCTCACCGGCGGCGCGATAGGCGGCACCTTGGCCACCTTGCGGCTCGGGGACGGCGTCGGTGTCGGACTGCCGGCGGTCCTCCGAGGGCACCGGCAGGGTCACCGGCGGCTGCGGCACCGGCGGCCGCGCGTCCTGCTGCGGCGCCTCCGGTACCGCCGGCGGAGCCCCTCCGGGCCGGCTCGCCGCGGTAGGGCGGGTCGGCGTTGCCACCAGCGCCCCGATGAACACCGCGACCAGCGCTACCGCAACGCCCAGCACGATCCGGCTGCGCGACGCCGATCCGCGAGGTCAGACGGCAGTCCGACGACGCCCGCCTGCGGCCACGGACGAACCGATGCCGCCGGCTGTTGGCGCCCCGTTCGAAGCGGCGGGCTCACCTCCGGTGACGTGCGTCGCGGGCGGATCCTCCGCCGGGGGCTCGGGTGTCGGGTCCTCCACCGGGGCCACCGCCTCGCGTGGACCGAGCGTGCGCTCGGCCAGCCTGGCGGCGCGGGCGGACGAACTCTGGTCCGCTTCCGTCCCCTCATGTTCCCCGCAGCGCGTGCGCGCGCCCTGTCGGGACCATTCACGGGGTCCGGAGCGGGGTCCGGAGCGGGAACAGGACCCCGCGCGGGGCCGAGGTCCGCAGCAAGGCCGGGTCCGCAGCGGCGGAGCCGGCACGAGCGGAGCCGCAGTGAGCGAGGCGACCGGCTCGGCCGCCGCATGCCGGCCCCGGCGAGGGCTCGGCTTGCGCGCCGGTCCGGGCGGCGGTGCCGTCGGCGCGGGGCGTGGACGCGGAGCCGAGGTCTCCGTCGCGAGCACCAGCCGCGCCTTGCCGAGCGCGTTGGCGCAACGTGCAGCACTCGGACGCCGTTCGGGATCGGTCTCCGTCATCGCGCACAGCACGTGGCGCAACGGCGCCGGCAACCCCGCAGAGATGCGGGGACGGCGCGAGAGGCGCGCGATCGCGGCCTCGACGGTGCTGCCGGGGTACTCGACCCGCCCGGTGAGGCACTCCAGCAGCAGGAGCCCGAGCGAGTACACGTCGGCCGCCGGTCCCACGCGCAGGCCGCGAACCTGCTCAGGGGCCATGTAGGCGGCGGTGCCGACGGCCAACCCGCTCGCGGTGTTGTGCTTGGCGCCGAGCAGCCTGGAGATCCCGAAGTCGGCGAGGTAGACGTTCGTCTCGTCCACGAGGACGTTGCTCGGCTTGACGTCCCTGTGCACGATTCCCTTGCTGTGCACGTACGCCAGCACGTCGGCGAGGCGCGCCCCCACCTCCACGACCTGCTTGGGGCTGAGGGGACCCTGCATGAGCCGGCTCCCGAGCGTCACGCCGTCGATGAGCTGGAGGACGACGTAGGCGCGCCCGTCCTCCACTCCGGCGTCGTACACCGTGACGAGGCACGGGTGTTCGAGCGGGCCAAGCAGCTGCGCCTCCTCGCGGAATCTGTTCTCCGCCGAGGTGCCCGCCCCTGGCCGGAACAGCTTGACCGCGACGGGACGGTTAAGCCGGGTGTCCGCTCCCCGGTACACGTCCGCAGTGCCGCCGCCGCCCAGCCGCTCGTCGAGCAGGTACCGTCCCTCTGCGAGGGTCGGCCGTGGCTCGGTAGTAGTGGTCTCGTATCCCGCCTCTCCTGGTCCATCTCTGTCGCCGTCGTCTGACCCCACCGGGATCCTGCTCCCCACAAGTTCCTCCCGAAGACCTGGTCGCGAGCCGGTCATAAAGGGAAGTACGTAAGGGAGATGGCATACCGTTCGGCCTGAGGCGTACTCAATTTGAAGAATTTGGGGGCCGTTAATGCAACTGTGGGCCGGGACGCGGTACCCGTTCGGGGCGACATATGACGGAGTTGGCACAAACTTCGCAGTCTTCTCAGAAGTAGCCGAACAGGTCGAGGTCTGCCTGTTCGATGACGATGGTGCCGAGACGAGAGTCACGCTCCCCGAGGTCGACGGCTTCGTCTGGCACGGCTACCTGCCCGGCATCGGCCCTGGCCAGCGGTATGGCTTCCGGGTCCACGGCCGGTACGACCCGAAGGCGGGGCTGCGCTGCAACCCGCACAAGCTGCTGATGGACCCGTACGCGAAGGCGGTCGAGGGCGACATCGACTGGGACCCGTCGCTGTTCGGGTACGTTCTCGGCGACCCGGAGCGGATGTCGGAGGCGGACTCGGCCCCGCACCTGCCCAAGTGCGTCGTCGCCAACCCGTACTTCGAGTGGGGCGACGACCGCCCGCCGCGCCACCCGTACCACGAGACCCTCATCTACGAGGCGCACGTCCGCGGCCTGACATCACCCACCCGGACGTGCCGGAGGAGCTGCGCGGCACCTACGCCGGCATCGCGCACCCGGCGATCATCGAGCACCTGCAGAAGCTCGGCGTCACCGCGATCGAGCTGATGCCGGTGCACCAGTTCATCCACGACCACGGCCTGGTCGAGCGCGGCCTGCGCAACTACTGGGGCTACAACACGATCGGCTTCCTCGCGCCGCACCACGGGTACTCGGCGACGGGCGCCGCCGGCCAGCAGGTGCAGGAGTTCCGCGCCATGGTCAAGGCGCTGCACGCGGCGGGCATCGAGGTCATCCTCGACGTCGTCTACAACCACACCGCCGAGGGCAACCACCTCGGCCCCACGCTCAGCTTCCGGGGCCTCGACAACGCGGCGTACTACCGGCTCGTCGAGGATCAGCCGCAGTACTACATGGACTACACCGGCACCGGCAACAGCCTCAACGTCCGCAACCCGTACGCGATGCAGCTGATCATGGACTCGCTGCGGTACTGGGTCCTGGAGATGCACGTCGACGGCTTCCGCTTCGACCTGGCCGCCACGCTGGCCCGCGAGTTCTACGATGTGGACCGCCTCTCGACGTTCTTCGAGGTCATCCAGCAGGATCCGGTCGTGAGCCAGGTCAAGCTGATCGCCGAGCCGTGGGACGTCGGCCCCGGCGGCTACCAGGTGGGCAACTTCCCGCCGCTGTGGACCGAGTGGAACGGCCGGTACCGCGACACCGTCCGCGACTTCTGGCGCGGCGAGCCCGGCACGCTCGGTGAGCTCGCGTCGCGCATCAGCGGCTCCGCCGACCTCTACCAGGACGACGGCCGCCGGCCGGTCGCCAGCATCAACTTCGTGACCTGCCACGACGGGTTCACGCTGCTCGACCTCGTGTCGTACAACGACAAGCACAACGAGGCCAACGGCGAGGGCAACCGGGACGGCGAGAGCCACAACCGGTCCTGGAACTGCGGCGTCGAGGGGCCGACCGACGACCCGGCCGTCAATGCGCTCCGGGCGCAGCAGCGGCGCAACTTCCTGGCCACGCTGCTGCTGTCGCAGGGCACACCGATGCTGTCGCACGGTGACGAGCTGGGCCGCACCCAGCGCGGCAACAACAACGGGTACTGCCAGGACAACGAGATCACCTGGGTCGACTGGGCCAACGCCGACACCGAGCTGATCGACTTCGTCGCCCAGCTGACGAAGTTCCGCGCCGAGCACCCACTGTTCCGGCGGCGGCGGTTCTTCGACGGCCGGCCGGTGCGCCGCGCCGCCGGTACGCCGCTGCCCGACCTGGCGTGGTTCACGCCCGACGCCCGGGAGATGACCGAGGACGACTGGGAGGCCGACTTCGGCCGCTGCGTCGGGCTGTTCCTCAACGGCGACGGCATCCACGAGAAGGACGCGCGCGGCGGGCAGATCACCGACGACACGTTCCTGCTCTGCTTCAACGCCCACCACGAGGCGATCGACTTCACCCTGCCGCCGCCCGAGTACGGCGCGAGTTGGCGCGCGGTGTTCGCCACCGACGCCATGTCGGTCGGCGACGCACCGGTGGCGGAGGCGCCCGGCAAGGTCACCGTGCACTCCCGGTCGCTCCTCGTCCTAGAGCGGGTGCACTGAGATGCCGCCGCACTCCACGTACCGGGTCCAGGTACGCCCCGACTTCGACCTCCACGCCACCGCCGAACTCGCGAGCTACCTGGCCGCGCTCGGCGTCAGCCACCTTTACAGCGCGCCGATCCTGCAGGCCGCGCCCGGCTCGGTGCACGGGTACGACGTCGTCGATCCGACGCGGATCAGCGACGCGCTCGGCGGCGAACCGGGCCGGTTGGCGCTGATGGAGGCGCTGCGCGAGCACGGGCTGCGGCTCGTCGTGGACATCGTCCCGAACCACGTCGGCGTCGCCGTTCCGGTCGCCAACCCGGCGTGGTGGGACGTCCTGCGGCTCGGGCAGGCGTCGCCGTATGCGCAGTGGTTCGACATCGACTGGTCCCGCGGCCGGGTGCTCCTGCCGATCCTGGCCGACACCCCCGACGCGCTCGACGACCTCACGATCGAGGCCGGCGAGCTGCGGTACCACGAGCACCGCTTCCCCATCGCGTTCGGCACCGGCGCCGGCGCCCCGCGCGAGGTGCACAACCTCCAGCACTACGAGCTGGTGTCGTGGCGCCGCGGCAACCGCGATATCAACTACCGGCGGTTCTTCGCGGTGTCCGGGCTGGCGGCGGTGCGCGTCGAGGATCCGGCCGTGTTCGCCGCGATCCACGGCGAGGTGCTGCGCTGGTACGCCGCCGGGCACGTCGACGGCATCCGCGTCGACCACCCTGACGGCCTGCGCGACCCCGCCGGCTACCTGGAGCAGCTGCGCGCCGCCACGCCCGACGCCTGGCTGATCGCGGAGAAGATCACCGAGGCCGACGAGGAGTTGCCGGACTGGCCGATCGCGGGCGGCACCGGGTACGACGCGCTGCGCGAGGTCAGCGGCGTGTTCGTGGATCCCGCCGGCGAGGAGCAGTTCACCGCACTCGACGCCGAGCTGACCGGCGCCGTCACCGACTGGACCGCGCTGGTGCACCGCTCGAAGACCGAGGTCGCGAGCGAGCTGCTGCGCGCCGAGGTGCAACGGCTGGTGCGGCTCACGGCAGACGGAGCGCCCGGGCAGTTCAGCGACGGCGACCTGGAGTCAGCGCTGGTCGAGCTGCTCGCGCAGTTCCCCGTGTACCGGTCGTACCTGCCGGACGGGGCCGAGCACCTTCAGCAGGCGAGTGTGGCCGCTCGTGCGGCGCGGCCCGATCTCGCCGAAGCGTTCGACGTGCTCGTCCCCCGGCTGGGCGACCCGGACGACGAGCTGGCGATCCGCTTCCAGCAGACGTCCGGTCCGGTGATGGCGAAGGGCGTCGAGGACACCGCGTTCTACCGGTGGACCCGCTTCACTGCGCTCAACGAGGTCGGCGGCGACCCAGCGCAGTTCGGCGTCACGCCGGAGGCCTTCCATGCCGCCGCCGCGCACCGGCACGAGCGCTGGCCTGCCGCGATGACGACACTGTCCACCCACGACACCAAGCGCAGCGAGGACGTGCGGGCACGGCTTGCCGTGCTGACCGAACTGCCCGAGGAGTGGGCGGCCACGGTTCACCGCTGGCACGATGCCGCGCCGGTTCCGGACGGCTCGCTCGCCCACCTGCTCTGGCAGACCGTGGTGAGCGCCTGGCCGATCGAGGCCGACCGGCTGCACGCATACCTGGAGAAGGCTGCGCGGGAGGCGTCCACCGTCACCAACTGGGCCGACCCGGACGAGGAGTTCGAGGCGGCGCTGCATGCCGTCGCCGACCGCGCACTCACCGACCTCCGCGCCGACGTGGACTCGTTCGTGCAGCGGATCCGGTTCGACGGCTGGTCGAACTCGCTCGGCCAGCGCGTGCTGCAGCTCGCCGGTCCGGGCGTGCCCGACGTGTACCAGGGCTGCGAGCTGTGGGACTACTCGCTCGTCGACCCGGACAACCGGCGGCCCGTCGACTTCGCCGCGCGGCGCGAGCTGCTGGCCAAGATCGACGACGGCTGGCAACCACCGATCGACCCGAGCGGAGCGGCAAAACTGCTGGTCATCGCGCGGACGCTGCGGTTGCGGCAGGAGCGGCCGGACCTGTTCAGCGGATACACGCCGCTGGCTGCCGATGGTCCGGCGGCCGAGCACGCCGTGGCGTTCGACCGCGGCGGTGCGGTGGCGGTGGCCACCCGCCTCCCGATGCGGCTCCGGCGGCAGGGCGGCTGGGGCGCGACCACACTGTCCCTTCCGTCCCTTCCGGACGGCGCGTGGACCGACCAGTTCACCGGCGCCGAGTATCCCGCTGGAGAGGCTCGGCTGGAGGTACTGCTCGACCGCTACCCCGTGGCTCTCCTCGCACGCGCATCCGGTTGAACGAAGAACTACCGACGAGGATCGACCGCTCACCGACGCGGCCTTGACTTTGCGACACCCGGATTCGCATACTCGGCATCCGACCGATACCGGGAGCCTGCTAGACCGTGACCGACTCGAAGGCGCGCCCTCACCGCCCTGGTTGCGGCGGTGGTGCTGGGCTGCTTCGGCGCGTGGATGATGCTCGGTCTCGGCGGGGCGCGCACCACGCTTATCGTCAGCGACGGGGTGGCGATCCTGGTCTCCGCGCTGGCGGGCGCCGCCTGCTTCGTCACGGGCTCGCGCTCGCGGGGCCGGTTGCGGCGGGGCTGGCTCCTGCTCGGCGCCGGGATGGTCTCCTGGTCGATCGGCGAGACCATCTGGGGGTACTACGAGGTATTCGGCGGTCGCGAGGTGCCGTTCCCGTCCATCGCGGACGTCGGCTACCTGGGCATGGTGCCGCTCGCCCTCGTCGGCACGGCCGCGCTGGTCAAGCCGCAGCGGCACACGATCCGGGCGGTGCTCGACGGCCTGATCATCAGCAGCTCGCTCCTGTTCGTGAGCTGGGCCACCGTACTCGGGTCGATGTCCGAAGCCAAGATCCAGAACTGGCTGGAGTGGACGGTGTCACTGGCCTACCCAGTCGGTGACATCGTGATCGCGAGCGTCGTGTTCATCCTGCTCAGCCAGGTCGCACAGGAGCGGCGCACCCCGCTGGTCCTGATCGGTTCCGGACTGCTCGCGCTCGCCGTCGCCGACAGCGGGTTCGCGTACCTCGTGCAGCGCGGCGAGTACAACTCGGGCGACGTGATCGACATGGCCTGGATCGCCGGGTTCCTGCTCGTCGGGCTCGCTGCACTGTGGTCCACCGAGCGGGAACCGGAGACGCAGGAATCGCTGCGCGACACCCGGTTCCAGCTGTTGCTGCCGTACGTCCCGCTGGCGATCGCGCTGGTGACGTCGGCAGTGCAGCGGATCATGACCAGCGAGATCAGCACGTTCCTGTACTTCACCGGAATGGCCATCGTGCTGCTCGTGGTCGTGCGGCAGATCGTCACGCTCCGCGACCACCGGCTGCTCACCCAGCGGCTGGCGACCACTGTCGACAACCTCCGCGAACGCGAGGAGCAACTACACGAGCTGGCGTTCCACGATCCGCTGACGGGGCTGGCCAACCGGGCGCTCTTCCAGGACCGGGTCGAGCAGGCCATTTTCCGCGAGCCGCGCCACCTCGCCGTGCTGTACATCGACCTCGACCACTTCAAGCCCGTCAACGACTGCTTCGGCCACGCCGCCGGCGACACGCTGCTCGTGACCGTGAGCCAGCGGCTGCTCGGCTGCGTACGCCGCCAGGACACCGTGGCTCGGCTCGGCGGCGACGAGTTCGCGGTACTCATGGAGGACATCGCCGGCGAGTCCGAGGCCGAACTGCTCGCCGGCCGGATCATCCGGCTGCTCGGCTCGCCTTTCACGATCGACGGCAAGGAGGCCACGGTCAGCGCCAGCGTCGGCGTCGCGGTGCACGACTCCGGCTCCTGCCAGGTGGGCGAGCTGCTGCGCGACGCCGACATCGCCATGTACGGGGCGAAGCTGAAGGGCAAGGGGCGGTACGTGGTGTTCGAACCGACGATGCGGACGAGGATCGCAGGTGCCGCCGCAGTCTGACACTACGGCCGCTCCCGAACCATTACCGCCCGCTCCGAACCGGACTTTCCGGGAAGCCGTGCCTAAACTCGGCACGCAGACCCCAATTTGCACCGCAAGTCCGGTTCACACATACGGTGGAGCGCGGGAGGTGCACAGTGACGACGTTCGAGGTGTGGGCACCGGCAGCGGCCCGCGTGCGGCTGCGGGCGGGCGGTACCGATCACGAGCTGAGCGCCGCCGAGTACGGCTGGTGGCGTGCCGACCTCGACGGTGTCACGGACTACGCGTACCTGCTGGACGACGATCCGACGCCGCTGCCCGACCCGCGCTCGCTCCGCCAGCCGGAGGGCGTCCACGGGCCGAGCCGGGTGTACGACCATGGCGCGTTCCGCTGGAGCGACGCCGCCTGGACAGGCCGCGCGGTGCCGGGCAGCGTGATCTACGAGCTGCACCTCGGCACGTTCACGCCCGAGGGCACCTTCGACGCCGCGATCGACCGGCTCGACCACCTTGTGGACCTCGGCGTCGACCTGGTCGAGCTGCTGCCGGTCAACGCGTACAACGGCGTCCACAACTGGGGCTACGACGGCGTCTGCTGGTACGCCGTGCACGAACCGTACGGCGGGCCCGACGGCATGAAGCGTTTCGTGGACGCGTGCCACAACCGCGGGCTGGGCGTGATCCAGGACGTGGTCTACAACCACCTCGGGCCGTCCGGCGCGTACCTCCCCCGGTTCGGGCCGTACCTCAACGACGGCCGCAACACCTGGGGCCAGACGGTCAACGTGGACGGCCCCGACTCCGACGAGGTGCGCCGGTACATCGTCGACAACGCGCTCATGTGGCTGCGCGACTACCACGTCGACGGGCTGCGGCTCGACGCGGTCCACGCGCTCCCGGACCATCGCGCGATCCACTGGCTGGAGGAGCTCGGCCGCGAGGTGGACGTGCTGTCGACCCAGGCTCGGGCGGCCGCTGACGCTGATCGCCGAGTCGGACCTGAACGATCCGCGCCTGATCACTCCGTGGGATGCCGGCGGGTACGGGCTCCACGCGCAGTGGGACGACGATGTGCATCACGCCGTGCACACCCTGCTCACCGGCGAGCGGCACGGGTACTACAGCGACTTCGGCTCGCTGGAGTGCCTCGCCACGGTGCTGACCGGCGCGTTCTTCCACGCCGACACGTACTCCAGCTTCCGGCGGCGGCGCCATGGCCGGCCCGTCGACCGCGTGAACACTCCCGGGCACCGGTTCGTGGTGTGCCTGCAGAACCACGACCAGATCGGAAACCGCGCCCTCGGCGACCGTCTCGCGCTGTCGCCGGGGCTGCGCAAGGTCGGCGCGGCGCTGATCCTCGCGTCGCCGTTCACCCCGATGCTGTTCATGGGCGAGGAGTGGGGCGCCGGCACGCCGTGGCTGTTCTTCACCAGCCACCCCGAACCCGAGCTGGCCGCGCGCCGTGGGCGCGGGCCGCAAGGCGGAGTTCGCCGAGCACGGGTGGGGCGCGGCCGACGTGCCTGACCCGCAGGATCCGAGCACGTTCGAGCGGTCGAAGCTCGACTGGTCCGAGCTGGACAAGCCCGAGCACCGCGATCTACTCGACTTCTACCGCGCGCTGATCGCGCTGCGCCGGTCGCATCCCGACCTGATCGACCCGCGCCTTGACCGCGTCGAGGTGCGGTACGACGAGGACGACCGCTGGCTGACGGTGCGGCGCGGCGCATGCACGGTGGTCGCCAACCTCGCACCCGCGCCTCAATGGATCGCTGTGCCCGACGGCACGGTGTTGCTCAGCAGCGACCCCGACGCGTCCCTGCACGCCGGCCAGGTCGCGCTGGCTGGTGAAGCGGTGGCCATCGTCAGCGACGCTGCTAGTTCTCCCCGCGGGCAAGGATCGAGGCCTCCACGACGTCCTTCATGACATGGACGGTGAGCCACATGGTCGGGAATGTGTGCATCTCGTCTGTGAACACCTTCGGCTTGGAGGCAGCGTACTGGTCGAGGTACCGGACCAATTCGTCGCGTGCCGCTCCGCTCACCGCTGACCCGAGGCACTCTTTGAGATAGGAGAGCACGTAGGCGTCGATGCCGCCGCGGCTCGTCACCACGCATCGCATCTCGGCTACCTCGTCGCCGAGGCGAAGGTCGTGGGCGCTACGCGCCGCTGGAGTGATGTACATGCGCTGCTCGCGCTTCGTGACCGGGTCTGGACGTACCGCATACCGCGAGGTGCCCTGACGAAACTGGACGTTCCAGCGGACTGACCATTCGCGGGCGATACCAGCCACGCTCGTGCCCGGAAACCGCGTCCTGTTTACGGTCTTCTCGGGACTCAGCGGATCATCCTCCCGTCCCGCCGCCGGCGTCGGCGTCTCCGGCGCGTGCTCGTCAGCCACGATCCGCTCCACATCGCGCCGGGGCGTCTCTGTCGAACAAGCAGCTAGCAGACCTGCGACAACACAGGCAGTGACGACAGCTTGGACGAGCTGGCGATCAAGCCCCATGTTCAGCACCCATCTCACGGATCACACCGTCCACATCGGACTTTCTCAGAGGCGGCCTCAGTCGGAGTCGCCGTCCCCGTCCGGTTCGCGACCGGGGCCGTTGCCGTTGTCCGGGAACCCGGGAATGACGATGTCGCCGTCGCCGGGCTTGTCCGGATCCTCGTCGTCGCGATCGGTGCCGTTGCTGACGAAGATCGTGACCGCGCCGCCCTTGTTGGACCGCGAACCGCCGTCCGGGTCGGTGCGGGCGACCGTGCCGGCGGGGTGCCGCGAGCCGACCTTGCGCTCCTCGACGATCGGCGTGAAGCCGGCCTCGGTCAGGATCGACTTCGCCTCCTCGACGGTGTCGCCCTCGACGTCCGGCACGGTGACCCGGACGCCGAAGGCCATCGCGTCGGTCGGCCTGACGAACTGCTTCTTCGGCGCGTTCTCGACGGCGACCTTCATCGTGTCGATGAAGATGTCCGCGGGACGCCGCGTCAGGTGGTCAACGCTGTCGTCGGCCTTCTTCGGGTTCGCCACGAAGGCCGCCGCCGCCAGCGTCGGCGTGAACCCGACCAACCATGCTGTCGGCGTGCCATTCTTACCGTCTGTCGTACCACTCTTGCCGGCCACCGGGCCGGGATACCGCCGCCGACCCGCGACGCAGTGCGACCACCGCCTGGGTGCGTGCACGCGCCCGCCGCGTCGTCGCCGACCGGGCAGCGCGCGGCGTCCGCGGCCGCGTCCGCGACCTCCTTGCTGATCACCTGCTTGCACTTCTTGGCCGAGTACGGGAGGACCTTGCCGTCCTTGTCGGTGATCCGGCGCAGCGGTGTCGGTGCGCAGTACATGCCGCGCGCCGCGACGGTGGCGTAGGCATTCGCCATGTCGAGCGGGGTGGTCTGGGCGACGCCGAGCGTGAAAGCGCCCCACGCGGTGTCGCTCCTTGAACGCCGCGGCACGCTGTTCCTGGTCCTCCTCCGTGTCGCGGAGCACCACACCCAGCTTCTCCGCCGCCTGGACGGCCGCCTTGACCGAGACGCGCTCCTCCAACTGGACGAAGTACGTGTTGGCCGACTCGCCGAACGCCGACCACATGGTCTGCGTGCCGGTCATCGCCTTGCGACGCGTTCTTCGGCAGTGCCGAAGCTTCCGCCGTCGAATTTTGACTGGTATCGCTCGGGCGAGTGGATCGCCGTGCTCAGCGGCATGCCCTTCTCCAGGGCGGCCACCATCGTGAACATCTTGAACGTCGATCCGGCCTGGTAGCCGTCGGTGCTGCCGCCACCGCTCAGCAGCGGCGCCGTGGTCTTCGGCGCCTTCCAGGCCGTACGTGCGGTTGACCGCCATCGCCTTCACCTGGCCGGTGCCCGGTTCGACGACGACGATGCCGAGCGCGTACTTGCTGTTCCTCGGCAGTTTGCTGTCGATCGACTCCTGCGCGGCGGCCTGGATCTTCGGGTCCAGCGCGGTGCCGATGGAGTAGCCGCCCTTGTACAGGTTCTCTTCGCGCTCGTCGACTGTCTTGCCGAACTGCGGGTTGGCCTTCCACCAGTCGAGGAACCAGCCGCAGTAGAACCCGTACTTGATGTTGCCGTTCTCGCACTTGCGACGTGGCTTCTGCACGTTCAGCGTGATCGGCTGCTCGATGGCGGCGTCCGCCTCATCGTCCTTGACGAGGTCCAGATCCCCCATCGCGCGGATGATGAAGTCGCGGCGTGTCTTCGCGCTTTCCTTGTCGCCCTTGACCGGGTTGAACTTCGACGGGTTCTTCACGGTGCTCGCCAGCAGCGCGGCCTCGGCCACCGTCAGCTTGTCGGGCGTCTTGTTGAAGTAGCCGCGCGCCGCCGCCGACACCCCGTAGTTGCCGTTGCCGAAGTTCGCGATGTTGAGGTACCGCTGCATGATGTCCTGCTTGGAGAGCTTCTTCTCCAGCGACACCGCGTACTTGAGCTCCTGCACCTTGCGGGCGCCGGTCGGCGCGATCGCCGCATCCCGCTCCTCCTTGGTCTTGGCGGAGTAGTACAGCGCCTGCTTCACGTACTGCTGCGTGAGCGTCGAACCGCCCTGGCTGCCGGTGTCGCTCGAGACGATGTTCGACACGAACGCGCGGACGATGCCCTTCGGGTCGGTGCCCTTGTGGGTCCAGAAGCGGTGGTCCTCCGCGGCGATGATCGCGTCCTGCATCACCTTCGGGATCTTGGCGAACGGGATGTCCTCACGGTTCTCGTCGAAGAACGTCGTGATGAGGCCGCCCTTGGCGTCGTAGACCTTCGACGTGAGTGGCGGCGGACCGGCCTTCAGGTCGCCGGGTAGGTCCTCGAACGACTCGGATGCTGCCTTGGCGCTCAGACCAACGCTTCCGACCAGGGGAAATGCCGCTGCCGCGACGACGATACCGGCCAAGATCCCGCAAAGGACGAGAGAGGTTATGTTGGTGGCACGCTGGGCAGCAGGAGACTTCATGGGCCCCAGCTTATTGGGCGCGCGCGAGCGGCCGCCGCTCAGCGCCCGCCGACGAGCGCTTGCGGCGGGCGCTGAGCGCGGGTCAGGAGAGCCAGCTACCGATCGTCTCCAGGATGTTCAGGTAGAAATTGCCCTCGATCCGGCGCAGGATCTGGAATTCCTCGTCCGGGTGGCCGACGAACGGGCGCAACGTCCAGGCGAGCTGCGTGCCGACGAAGCCGAACAGCAGCACCCAGATCCGCAGCAGGCCCATGTTGACCGGCTGCTCCTCCTGCGCCGGCGGGCGCACCGGAAACGGCTGGCCAGGCACCATCTGCGGCGGCGCAGGCGGGGCTTCCCCGGCGGTGGCCTGGCGGTTGAGGCTGCGCATCCCGTCGAGCAGGACCGTGAGACCCACCACACCGGTGAGCATGAGGATCCCCACATTGAGCAGTTTGTAGAACTCGTAGTTCGGCGCCGTCACCAGGAAGAACAGGCTCACCGGCGCGAACGCCAGGGACAGCGCACTGATCACCGTGACCGCGACGAGCACAAGCGATATCGCCTGCACCAGCGACAGCCTCGCGCCGAACACGAGGTTGAAGAGGTACAGCGTCGGGAGGCAGATCGCCAGCGTGACCAGGAACAACACGGGCAGCTTCACCGCGGACGACACCGCCTGTGCGAAGCTCGCTGACGCCCCGAGCACAGCACCGTAGAACGCCAGGGCCACGACCGAGCTTGTGAAGAGCTGGCGGATCAACCGTCCGAGGTCGCGCTCCTCCATGATCTGGCGCCAGAGGCTCTTCCGGTCGCGCAGGATCCGCTCGATCACGAGCGCCCTCTGCCCCGAGGGGGCTCGCACCGGCAGCGGCGGCTCGGCAGCCGGAGCGGGAGCGGGCTGGGCAGCGGCGTGCAGCACAGTGGCGGGCGGTGCGATAGCGGGTTGCGCCGCCGCGGACTGGGTGGCGGCGGGCAGCGCGGCTGTAGCGGCCGGCACAGGCTGGGCAGCGGTGAGCGCGGACGGCTCCCCGGCTTTGGGAGGCGCTGCGGCGCCCGGTGGCGCGGCGGGTGGTGCGGTGTCAGCGGTCACGGTGGCGTACCTCCGGTCGACGGGCCGGCACCGCCCACCCCGGTGCCGCATGGTTCGCCGAACGTAGTAATGCGGCTCACGCCACCAAGCGTGGTAGGCGGCCTCGGATCGGTGTTGGTTGAGGAGTCTGCCAGTTGGTGCCGCAGTGCAGCAGGAGGCGGAGCCGGTAGTTGTCGAAGTTCCGGAATCCGTGCCCGACTCGTTTGATCTTCTTGATCAGTAGATTGATCGCTTCGGTGGGGCCGTTGGAGACGCCGCCGGTGTCGAAGTAGGCGAGCAGTTCGCCTCGCCAGGCGTCGATGGTGCGGGCGAGGCGCACGAGTTCGGCACGTCTGCGTCGGCGCAGTGGATGAACCAGTCGCGGAGGTGCTGTTCGCGTGCGGCGGTCGGTGCAGCGGTAGAGTGCCGCAGGTCCTGCGCGGCGATCCAGGTCTTGCCGATCTGCTCGGCGACGTTGTCGCCGGCGCGAGGCCGCCAGCAGCCGCGTCCAGGATCGTTCGGTGTGGTGTTCGTAGCCGCGGCGCAGCAGCCGCCGGATCCTAAATAGCGGGTCGTCACGGCGGCCGCGGTGCCCGGTCGTTTCCTGCTGCACCCGGCGCCGCACGTCGTCCACGGCGGCGAAGCCCAGCCCGGTCACGTCGAACGCGTCCAGCACCCGAGTCGCCCGCGGTAGGTGCGTGCGCAGCGCGCTCGCGTAGCCGCGGAACGGGTCCAACGCCGCGACCGTGACACCGTCGCGCCAGTCGGTCGGGCGCGCGGAAACCCAGTCGGACAAACACTTTCCGCTCCGGCCGGGCACCACGTCGAGCAGCCGAGGATGCGCGCCGGACAGTCCACAATCCCGGTCACGAACATCGTCGAATGGACCCGGTTCGCGGCCAGGAACGCGGTCTCGTCCACCCCCAACGCGGTCACCTCCTCCAGCCGCACCGGGTCGTGACCAGCGCGCTGCCGTAGTCCCGGACCGCGGCCATCGCCGTGCCCCAGCCCACCCCGAACGCGGCCGCGACCTGCGCCACCGCAGTGCCCGTCCTCACCCACCCGGCGGCACGCCTCGGCGCGGGCCCGCTCCGTCCACGACGCCCGCGGCCGAATCTGTGTGCTGGTCTCCGTCCACGTCTTCTTCGGGCACCTCGGCTCCGGCAGCGCCACACCCGTTTGACCCACACGATCGTCACCGGCCGACCGCCCGAGGGCAGATCCCGCACCCAGGTCGGCCGCCGGTCATGCAACTCGGCGACAATCCCGCAGACCGGGCAGCCGGTCACCGTCTCGGTCGTCTCGACCGCCTGCTCCAACTCGCCGTCGTGCTCCGACACCGCCAGCAGCACGAAGCCGGTAACCCCAGCATCGCCGTCGCCGCACTACCCTGGACATCCACCTGGGGCCTCCCTCATCCGTGTCCTTTCACACCACGGATCCTGAGGCCCCAGGCCATGAATCAGGCCCAAGCCGACGCCGTGTCGCTACCCGCGCACCACGCTCAATACGAAGAGCCAGTAATGCGCGCAACCTCGCCACCCGAACCGAACTTGCGGGACAAACTCGGACACCGGCGCCCGATGTAGGCACGGCTTCCCCGAAAGTCCGGTTCGAGACGAGAACCTAGACTGGCCGCGTGACCGACCAGTTCAGGGCCATGTGGGATCCGCTGCTCAGGATCGGTGCGGCACCCGGCGGCGGGTACGCGCGCCACGGGTGGAACGCCGCCGACATGGCGTGCCGGGAGTGGTTCGCCGAGCGAGCCGCCGAGCGCGGTCTCGACGTCGAGCAGGATCGCAACGGCAATCTGTGGGCGTGGTGGGGCGAGCCAGGTCCTGGCGCGGTCGTCACCGGGAGCCACCTCGACTCGGTGCCGAACGGCGGCGCGTACGACGGCCCGCTGGGCGTCGTGAGCGGCTTCCTCGCGGTGGACGCGCTCAGAGCGAAGGGTGTCCAGCCGTCCAAGCCGATCGCCGTGACGGCGTTCTGCGAGGAGGAGGGTGCGCGCTTCGGGATCGCCTGCCTCGGATCGCGGCTTCTCACTGGCCTCCTCGATCCGGACAAGGCGCGGAACCTCACCGACCCGGACGGCGTCACGCTGGCAACCGCGATGGAGCTGGCGGGCGCGGATCCACAGGCGATCGGCCGCGACGACCGAGCCTTCCAGCGGATCGGCACGTTCGTCGAGCTCCACATCGAGCAGGGACGGGCACTCGACGCGCCGGTCGGGCTGGCGTCCGCGATCTGGCCGCACGGCCGCTGGCGCTTCGACTTCACCGGCGAGGCCAACCACGCCGGCACCACCCGCCTCGCCGATCGCCGCGACCCGATGCTGCCGTTCGCGCGTACGGTCCTCGCCGCCCGCGAGCACGCGGAACGCACCGGCGCGCTGGCCACGATCGGACGGGTCAAAGTGGAACCGAACGGCACGAACGCCATCCCGTCCCGGGTACAAGCCTGGTTGGACGCCCGTGCCGCCGACGACGCCACCCTCGAAGATCTGGTCGAGGCGTATCGGCCCAGGCCACGGACGCGCAGATCACCGCCGAGTCGTTCAGCCCGATCGTCGAGTTCGGCGCCGACCTGCGCGACCGACTCGCGAAGGCGCTGGCCCCGCAGACTCAGAGCCTGCCCGTCCTCCCCACCGGCGCGGGCCACGACGCGGGAATCCTGAGCGGCTTCGTCCCGACGGCGATGTTGTTCGTCCGCAACCCCACCGGCGTGTCGCACGCACCCGCCGAGCACGCTCCGGACGAGGACTGCGTGGCCGGTGTCGAAGCGCTGGCGACCGTCCTGGAGGAGTTGTCGTGCCGGTGAGAACGGTCTGGGCGGAACGAGCATGGCTCGGCGGCGACACCGTCTCCGAGAGCGTCCTGATCGAGATCGACGGCGACCGGTTCGGCGCGGTCACACCTGACACGGAGGCACGCGGCGCGCCAGGACTCACCGGCCTGACCCTTCCCGGCATGGCCAACGTCCACTCGCACGCCTTCCACCGGGCACTGCGCGGCCGCACCCACGCCGGCCGGGGCAGCTTCTGGACCTGGCGCGAGCAGATGTACGCCGCCGCCGAGCGGCTCACCCCCGACAGCTACCTCGACCTGGCCCGCGCGGTCTACGGCGAGATGGCGCTGGCCGGCATCACGGCGGTCGGCGAGTTCCACTACCTGCACCATGCCGCGGGCGGCAGAGCCTATGACGACCCGAACGCGATGAGCGCCGCCCTCGTCCAGGCCGCCGCAGACGCCGGCATCCGCATCACGCTGCTCGACACCTGCTACCTGACGGGCGCGGTCGGCAAGCCGCTCGAAGGCGTGCAGGAGCGGTTCGGGGACGGTGACGCCAGCAGGTGGGCCGCCCGCTTCACGGCGTTCCGCCCGGACGGCGCCCACGCACGCCGCGGCGCCGCCCTGCACTCGGTCAGGGGCGTACCCGCCGACCAGATGCCGCACGTCGTGGCGGCCACGGGCGACGCCCCGCTGCACGTCCACCTGTCCGAGCAGCGTGCCGAGAACGAGGCGTGCCTGGCCGCGTACGGACTGCACGCCGGCCCAGGTGCTCGCAGACGCGGGAGCGCTGGGCCCGCGGACGGTCACGGTCCACTCAACCCACCTGACCAGCGTGGACATCGGCCTGCTCGGTGCCGCCAAGGCCGGCGTCTGCATGTGCCCGACGACCGAACGCGACCTGGCCGACGGCATCGGACCGGCGCGCGAACTGGTCGACGCCGGCAGCCCGCTCTCGCTCGGCAGCGACAGCCACGCGGTGATCGACCTGTTCGAGGAGGCACGCGGCGTCGAGCTCGACGAGCGGCTGCGCACCGAGCAGCGCGGGCACTGGTCGGCGGCTGAACTGCTCACGGCGGCGACCGGAACCGGCCACGCCGCGATCGGCTGGCCCCAGGCGGGGCGGATCGCGCCCGGAGCGCCCGCGGACCTCGTCACGATCGGGCTCGACAGCGTCCGGCTGGCCGGCTCGGTGCCCGGACCGGCCGTCGTGTTCGCCGCCACCGCCGCCGACGTGCGGCACGTCACCGTGAGCGGACGCGAGATCGTGCGGGACGGGCGGCACCTGCTGCTCGGCGACGTGCCGGCCCGCCTCTCCGCGGCCATCACCGGCCTGTTCCGCTGACACCGTTCGTCCAGCCCGCGGATTCGGGCGACATCTTCGCGGCTATGGCCGCGAAGATGTCGCCCAAAGCGGCAAGGTGGGGGCATGTCGCTCGCACGCCCGGCCACTGATGTCCGCTGCGTCCTCGCCGAGGGCCCGATCTGGTCGGCTGCCGAGTCCGCGCTGTACTGGATCGACATCGTCGGGCAGCAGCTTCACCGGCTTATCGACGGTGACGTCCGCACCTGGGACCTGCCGGCCAAGCCGGGCTGTGTGGCGCTGCGCGAGCAGGGCGGTGTCCTGGTGGCACTGGCCACCGGCGTGCACTCGCTCGATCTGGACTCCGGCGCGCTGGCGTTCATCGTCGATCCCGAGCCCGACCGGCCCGGCAACCGCCTCAACGACGGTTCCGTCGACGCCGCCGGCCGCTTCTGGATCGGCAGCATGGACGATGCGGAGAAGGCTCCCGACGCCGGCTCGCTCTACCGGATCGCGCCGGACGGCACCGTGACCACGGTGCTGACCGACCTCGGCATCTCGAACGGCATGGGCTGGAGCCCGGACGGCGGCACGATGTACCACACCGACACGACAGCCAGGCGGATCACGGCATACGACGTCGACGCCGCCACCGGCGACATCACTGGCGGACGGGTCTTCGCCACCGACACCGACTGCTTTCCGGACGGCCTCACCGTGGACGCCGAGGGGTACGTGTGGAGCGCGAAGTGGGACGGGTGGCGCGTGATCCGGTACGCACCGGACGGCGCGATCGACCGGATCCTGCCGCTGCCGGTGCAGCGCCCGTCGAGCGTCGCGTTCGGCGGGCCCGACCTCGATCGACTCTTCGTCAGCTCGGCCCGCACCGACCTTTCGCCGCGTGCGCTGATGGCGGGTCCGCTCGCCGGCGCACTGCTCGTCGTCGACGATCTCGGCCTGCGGGGGCAGCCGGAACCGCTCTGCCGGCTGTAGCGCACGAGAGAAATAAGGACTAGACCAACGTTAGCCCTGGACTAGACCAATTGATTGTGACGATAATCGGCGTCGAGGGCTTCCGCGGGTGACTCCCACGCTGGGGCGGGCCGTCTCCCGCCCGTCCCAGCGCCCAGCGGGCCGGAACTCCCCCTCCCCGGCCCGCTGGGGCCCGCGGTCCTTAGAGCGTCGCCAATAGGGGCGACGCTCTAAGCGGTCGCAGGCGGATCGACGTGGAGGCGCACCCGGTCGGCGCGGTACGTCGCGATCGAGAAGGCCACCGGAGTGCCCTGCGCCAACGACCGCCGCCGGAGAGTGAGCGCGGGACTCTGGTCCGGGACGTCGAGCACACGCGCGCTGCCCGGCTCCAGCACGCCCGCCTCGACGACCTGCTCCACCTGGTCGACGACGACGCCGTACCGCTGCAGCAGGACGTCGTCGACCTGGTGATCGGCAAGGCGCGGGCCGGTTGGCGTCAGCGTCGCCGGGAAGTGCACCGACTCGACCGCGAGCGGATCCTCGCCGGCGAGCCGGATGCGCCGCACGACGTGCACGCGCGCGCCGACCAGAAGCCCGAGCGCGGCGGCGACGTCCTCGGAGGCGTCGATGGTGTAGCGGCCGATCACGCGGTACCGGTGGCGGCGGCCGCGCGCTTGGAGGGCCTCGGTGACCGTGCCCGAGCCGAGGGAGATCGACTCGGGGCGAACGGTGACGAAGGTGCCGACCGGTCGCATCCGGCGCAGCCGGCCCTCCGCGACGAGCCGGTCGACAGCGTGCCGCACGGTCATCCGCGCCACGCCGAATCGGGTGGCGAGCGCGCGCTCGGAAGGGATCGGGTCGCCCGGGGAGAGTTCGGTGTCGATGAGGGTGGTGAGGTACGACCGCACCTGGGCGTGCTTGGGCACGGCCGGCGAAGTGGAGTCCGTTGCGGGGAGTAACTCGTCAATACTGCCGAGCGTCACGTTCGTCGCCGTCCTCGTTGCAGACTCTTGTCGGTCGGACTCCTGGCGAGCTGGGCGCGGGCCGGCCAGAGTTTCCCCCGTTAACATGTCAAACCCACCGTAGTGGCGCGGTTGCCGAGCGTCCAGGTCGGGGGTGTTGCGAGACCATGACTGTTGAATGAAGCTCCGGATCGGCGCGATGTCGATTCAGTAAACAGAGTGACCGCAGGGTAGGTTCGACCCTGCATACCTGCATAACCTCGCCGATCGGACATTGCACGCGGCAACGAAGCCTTGACGGCAGACCCAATGATTGCGTTTCGTAGTGCCCTGGTTGCACGGAGTCGGGAAAGTGAGCCATCATCACCCTCGCACCACCGTGACCGTCCCCCCTTCGAGCCCCATCCGAGGTCTCATGACTGACGCGCCTGTACTCGACGCCGACGTGACTGCCGTGCACTGCCGGCGGGAAGCCACACGCCTCAGCATCGCGCTGGTGGGCGAAATCGATATCGAGTGCGCGCCGCGATTACAGGCCGCGATCGACTGGGTGGCCGACGTGCCCCCGACCGACGTCACCGTCGACCTGAGCAGAACCACGTTCCTCGACTCGACAGCGCTGCGGTTCTTCGTCCGGCTGCGGAAGCTCGTCGTCGGCAACGGCAGCCGGCTGTGCCTCGCGGCGCCCCGCGCGGACGTGGTGCGCATCCTCGAACACACCGGCCTCGGCAAGGTCCTCAACATCACGACCGCCGAGCTGATCTGACACTTGTCGCGGGCGGAGCCGCGACGAGACGGAGACAGGGCCGGGAACTCCTCCCCGGCCCTGTCCCTGTCAGCGCTCTCGCCGTGCGCTGGTGTGGGCATCACCCGCGGGAGAAGCGGGCGATCACGCCGCCGATGATCGCGTAGACGATCGCGGCGAGACCCCAGTTGAGCAGCAAGGCCTCCTGCGGGTCCGCCCGCAGGAACAGGTTGTGGAACGGCGTCGTCAGCCAGGTCGCCACGTCGAGGACGAAGTCGACCAGCATGTTGCCTCGGTTCGTCGCGGCCAGGACGAAGAAGATCCCGAGCACGATGAAACCGACGATGATCCCCGTGATCGCGAGCACGACGCTCGCAGCCGTCGAGCGGCTGTAACGGGTACGGACTGCCACGGTGCCCACCTCCGCGTGATCCCCCGAGCATTTGTGATGCGCAATCGGGTAGTTCCCGCGCAGAACGTCTCATCAAACCTCGGGCATCAGGGCATGAAGTGGACCTTCAGGCGACGGCGGCGCGAGCGCGGGCAAGCAGGGAGTCCAGGCCGGACCAGTCCGAGCGGTACGCCGGATCCTGAACGTTCGCCAGCTCGTCGTAGAGCGCGGCCACCCCGGCTAGAGCGTCCAGCACGGCCGCCGTGCCACCGCCGCCCGCGAGCAGCGACGCGATGCGCGCGGGCACGTCGTCGGCGACGTCCGACCGGTCACGCACCACCAGCGCCAGTTCGAGGCAGTCACGGAGAAGCCCGAGCGTGAGGTGGGTCGCGACGAGCAGGTCACCGCGGATCGCCTTCACCACGGCGAGCGCCGCCGAGAAACGGACCCGCGTGGTACGCGCCGTAAGCCGGTCGAGCGTGGGCGGCAGCACCATCCCCACGCGGCCCGCGTCGGCCACGGTGAAGTCGACGCGCCGCCCGTCGGCATAGACGACGCGCATCACGCTGCGGTTGCTGTTCGTCGACGCGTCGCTCGCCCACACCTGGCCGAACCGCGACAGCCAGCGCGTGTTCGCGATCGCACCGGCGGTGCCCGCGGTGACGCGGACCGCCACGTCCAGGTCGCTCCACGCGTCGGCCTCCCCCGAGGCGACCGACCCGTACGCCTGCACCGCGAGAATCCGCGGATCGTCAGCGGCGACGGCACGGATCTCCGCCAGCAGCGCCTGCTGCCATCCGGTGTCGAGGTCCATGCCGCAGAGGGTGGCTGAGATCGCGGTGAAGCGCGACGCTTTCACCCGTTCGATACCAGATCGGAACCGGTCGGACCAGGCGCGATGGCCCAAAGGGCTGCCGTCACGGGCTCGCCCGTGAAGGCAGCCCTTATGGTCGAGTGCCATGAGCCAACCGGCCGGGTACAGCGGCACGCCGCTGCCGAAGAAGCTGGGCATCGGCCCGGACAGCCGCGTCCTCCTCGACGGTGCGCCGGACGGGTTCGTCCTCGACGGGGTCGATGCGCACCGCCGTCCGGGCCCCGATCCGTACGACGTGATCGTGCTGTTCTGCGTCGACATGGCCACGCTCGCGCGCCGCTGGACCGCGCTTCATCCCCGCACGACCACGCCCGGCTCGATCTGGATCGCGTGGCCGAAGCGGGCGGCGAAGATCCCCACGGACCTCGACGGGAACATCGTCCGCGAGTACGGCCTGGCGAACGGGCGGGTCGACGTGAAGGTGTGCGCGATCGACGAGACGTGGTCCGGCCTGAAGTTCGTCGTCCGCGTCACCGACCGCCGTTGAACCACCCCCGAGTTTCGGACTTTTGAGGGTCAGGCGGGCGCTCAGACCCTCAAAAGTCCGAAACTCGGCGTAGAAAACAGGGCATGGCTGACGTGATCGTGATCGGGGCAGGGCACAACGGGCTGGTCGCCGCGACGCTGCTGGCACGCGCCGGACTGGACGTGCAGGTGATCGAGCAGGCGGACGTCGTGGGCGGCGCGTGCCGCACCGAGACGCCGTTCACCAAGGCGCCGGAGCTGAGGGCGTCCACCGGGGCGTACCTGCTCGGTCTGATGCCCCCCGAGCTGCTGACCACGCTCGACCTCGACCTGCCGCTGGTACGCCGCGATCCGCACTACTTCCTGCCTACGCTCGACGGCCGCCACCTGCTGCTCGGCGGCGACCGCGACGAGGCCCGGCGGCTCTTCGCCGAGTTCTTCACAGAGGCCGACGCGCGGGCAGACGAGGCCCTTGCCACTGAGATCGGGGCGCTGCGCGACGATCTCGCACCGGCGTGGCTCGCCGAGCCGCTGCCGGTGGAGGAGACCGCCGAGCGCTACATCCGCCCGGACCTGCGCGAGACGTTCGTCAGCCTCGTACGCGGCTCCGCGATGGACTACCTGAGCAGGTTCGGGTTCGCCAGCGAGACGGTCGTCGGCATGTACGCCGTGACCGACGGCATGCCGGGACTGACCGGTTCGCCCTGGTCACCTGGGTCCGGTCACAACTTCCTCGTGCACAACATGTGCCGGCTGCCCGGCGCCGGCGGCACCTGGATGGTGGTGCGCGGCGGCATGGGCACGGTGACGCAGCAGCTCGCCCGGCGCGCCACCGAGGCCGGTGTCAAGATCCGGCTCGGTACCCCCGTCGACCAGATCACCGTCGAGAACGGCACCGCCACCGGCGTCCGCATCGCCGACGAGCACCTGGCAGCCACGACCGTGCTCGTCGCCGCCGACGCGTTCCGGATCCCGGGCCTGCTCGGCGACCACACGCCCGCCGACCTGCGCGAAAAGACTGCGGACTGGGCCGCGCGCTCCCCCGGCCAGACCATGAAGGTCAACCTGGCGCTCGCCGACCTGCCGGTGTTCGCCGCGCTGCCCGAGCCGAAGGGCCAGCACGGCACGACCGTCCACCTGCTGCCGCCGCCCGCCGCCGACGGCAGCGTGCTCACGGCCCTCCGCGACGCGTTCGGCGCCGCGCAGGAGGGCCGGCTCGACGCGACCCCGCCGCTGGAGTGGTACCTGCACTCCACGCTGGACACCTCGTTGCAGGACTCGGCCGGCAACCACTCGTCCGCGCTGTTCGTGCAGGGTGTGCCGCACAGCCCGGCGGGGTCTGACTGGGCCACAGAGAAGGACGGTTACGTCGACAGGTTGCTGGAGCTGGTCGAGGCGTACGCGCCGGGCGTCCGCGACCTCGTGGTCGACGTCAACGCGCTCACGCCGCCGGAGATCACCAGCCACTTCGGGATCACCGGCGGGAACATCTTCCACATCGACAACTCGATCTCGTTCACCGACCGTGCGCCGTACCGGGTCGGGGTGGACGGGGTCTACGCGGGCGCGGCCGGCTGCTTCCCCGCCGGATCCGTGATCGGCGCCGCAGGCCACAACGCCGCCCGGGCCGTACTGGCCGACCTCGGGTGAGCTCGTGCTGTGGGCACCGACGTTGACGGGCGCGAGCACGGGCACTTGCGCGATACGGCACCCTGTGCGCGTGACCGCTCGTAACGCAGGAGGAGCAGATGGCTGAGCCTGAGGGGAGGATCGTCGTCTCGGGGCTGACCAAACAGTTCAGGAAAGTCAGAGCCGTCGACGACCTCTCGTTCACCGTCGAGCCCGGCACCGTGACCGGGTTCCTCGGGCCCAACGGTGCCGGCAAGACCACGACACTGCGGATGCTGCTGGGCCTGATCCGGCCAACCGCAGGCACCGCGACGATCGGCGGGCGGCACTACGCCGACCTGCCGCGCCCGCTGGAGACGGCGGGTGCCGTGCTGGAGTCGTCGAGCTTCCACAAGGGCCGGACCGGCCGGAACCACCTGCGAGTGCTGTGCGCCGCAGCCGGGCTGCCGGCCCGCCGCGCCGACGAGGCCCTCGAACAGGTGGGCATGTCGGCCGCCGCGAACCGCAAGGTGCGCGGCTACTCGCTGGGCATGCGGCAGCGGCTCGGCCTGGCCGCCGCGCTGCTCGGCAACCCGCGCGTGCTGATCCTGGACGAGCCGGCGAACGGCCTCGACCCGGAGGGCATCCGCTGGCTGCGGGGATTCCTGCGCAGCCTCGCGGACGAGGGCCGCACGATCCTCGTGTCGAGCCACCTGCTGGCCGAGGTCGAGCAGACCGTCGACGACGTGGTGATCATCGCCGGCGGGCGCAGCGTCCGGCAGGGCAAGGTGGCGGATCTGCGCTCCGAGCAGAGCGTGTCGGTCCGGGTGCGCACCCCGAACGCCGAGAAGCTGATCGCCGCGCTCAACGGTGCACCCGTACGCCAGACCAGCCCGGAGCTGCTGCACGTCGACCACGTCGACACGGCGTTCGTCGGCAAGGCCGCGTTCGCCGCCGGTGTCGAGCTCCACGAGCTGACCGCCGAGCACTCCGACCTGGAAGCCGTGTTCCTGGAGCTGACCAGCGGGAAGGCGGAGATCCGGTGATCAACCTCGTACGCAGCGAGATTCTCAAGATCCGCACCACCAATACGTGGTGGCTGATGATGCTCGGCCTCGCCGTGATCACCGGCCTGGCGCTCTGGCTCAACATCTTCACCGCGAACGACGCCCTCAACACCACCACGGCCGAGCCGCCGGACACCACCGGCCTCGACGAGCAGACGGCGGCCGACGTCCAGCAGCAGTGGGAGTTGACCCGCAACGTCGCGTTCATGGCGTCGAACGTCTACACCTCGGGCCAGTACATCGGCCTGCTGCTGGCGATGCTCATCGGCATCCTGGTGATCACGAACGAGTTCTTCCACCAGACCGCCACGCCCACGTTCCTCGCGTCGCCCCGGCGGGAGCGCGTGATCGCGGCCAAGCTCGGCGGCGCGCTCACCTGGGGCATCGCGTTCGGGATCCTGACCACGGTGCTGTCGGTCATCGCCGGCGCGACGTTCTTCTCGATCAAGGGCATCGGAACGCAGTTCGACAACCCGGACGTGATCACCGCGATCGCGCTCAACCTGCTGGCGTTCGGCGTCTGGGCCGTGTTCGGGCTGGGCATCGGCACGCTGCTGAAGAACCAGATCGCCTCGATCGTCGTCGCGCTGGTGCTCTACCTCGTCGCGCAGACCGTCGTGACGGGCCTGCTGTACGGGCTGTCGCAATGGCTCGACCAGCCCTGGATCCAGGACGTCAACTACTACCTGCCCAGCGGCGCGTCGTCCGTGATGACGTCAGCCGTGAAGCTCGCGCCCGAGGCGCCGGAGTGGTGGGCCGGTGCGCTCACGCTGCTCGCGTACGGCTTCGTCGCCGCGGGGATCGGCACCCTGATCACGAAGCGACGCGACATCAGCTGACCGGCTGCGGTTGGATCGTGCCCTCCTGAGGCGCGATCCAACCGCACCGTCTGTGAGCAAAACCACCGGCAGGCGGTCCCAGAGGGTAGCTGCCGGGTGTCGACTCCTCGCGCGGGCGCGTAGCCTGAGCTGTTGCAGGCGCCACAATCTCACTCCCGGCAGAAGAGGCGATAGACCGGCCGTGTCGACCCAGAGCAGCTCAGCGGATAACCCCCTTGCCAGCTTCGGACCCAACGAGTGGATCGTCGAGGACATTTACCAGCAGTACCTCGCCGATCCCGCCAGCGTCGATCCGGCCTGGCACGACTTCTTCGCCGACTACCGGCCGACCGGTGGCGCGCCCACCGATACGGCCGCGCCGCCGGCCGTAGACGGCGCCAAGCCCGCCCCGGCCGCGCCCGCGCCCACGGCCGCCGCTCCGGCCCCCGCCACCAAGGCCCCCGCCGCCGCGGCGCCCGCAGCCAAGCCGTCCGCACCGGGTCCGGCGGCCACCAAGCCGGCCCCGGCCGCGAAGCCCGCGCCGGCGCCCGCCGCCAAGGCCAAGCCCGCCGCCCCGGTACCGGCCGGCGACACGATCACGCTGCGCGGCGCCGCGGCGCGCATCGTCGCCAACATGGACGCGTCGCTGCACGTGCCCACCGCCACGAGCGTCCGCGCGGTCCCCGCGAAGCTGATCGCGGACAACCGCATCGTCATCAACAACCACCTGGCCCGTGCCCGCGGCGGCAAGGTGTCGTTCACCCACCTCATCGGCTACGCGCTGGTGAAGGCCCTTGCCGACTTCCCCGAGATGAACAACTCGTTCGCCGAGGTCGACGGCAAGCCCGCGCTGGTCACGCCCGAGCACGTCAACCTCGGGCTCGCGATCGACCTCAAGGGCAAGGACGGCAGCCGGTCGCTCGTCGTCGCCAGCGTCAAGAACTGCGAGTCGATGGACTTCACGCAGTTCTGGCAGGCCTACGAGGACATCATCCGCCGTGCCCGCGCCGGCAAGCTCACCGCCGACGACTTCGCCGGCACCACGATCAGCCTCACCAACCCCGGCACGATCGGCACGGTCCACTCGGTGCCGCGGCTCATGCAGGGTCAGGGCACGATCCTCGGCGTCGGCGCCATGGAGTACCCGGCCGAGTTCGCCGGCCAGTCGGAAGAGGCGCTCGCCAACAACGCGGTCAGCAAGATCATCACGCTCACCTCGACGTACGACCACCGCATCATCCAGGGCGCGCAGTCCGGCGACTTCCTGCGCCGCATGCACCAGCTGCTGCTCGGCGAGGACAAGTTCTACGACGAGATCTTCTCCTCGCTGCGCCTGCCGTACGAGCCGGTGCGCTGGGTCCGCGACGTCACCGTCACGCACGAGGGCGAGATCGACAAGAACGCCCGCGTGCTGGAGCTGATCCACTCGTACCGGGTGCGTGGTCACCTGATGGCCGACACCGACCCGCTCGAGTTCAAGATCCGCAACCACCCCGACCTGGACATCCTCCAGCACGGGCTCACCCTGTGGGACCTCGACCGCGAGTTCCCGGTCGGCGGCTTCGCAGGCGCCCGCACGCTCAAGCTGCGCGAGATCCTCGGCGTCCTGCGCGACTCGTACTGCCGCCGGATCGGCGTCGAGTACATGCACATCCAGGATCCCGAAGAGCGGAAGTGGATCCAGGACCGCGTCGAGATCAAGCACGACAAGCCCGACACGGCCAAGCAGAAGCAGATCCTGGCCAAGCTGAACGCCGCCGAGGCGTTCGAGACGTTCCTCCAGACCAAGTACGTCGGCCAGAAGCGGTTCTCGCTGGAGGGTGGCGAGTCGGTCATCCCGCTCGTCGACGAGGTGCTCCAGGCCTCCGCCGAGGACGAGATGGACGAGGTCGTCATCGGCATGCCGCACCGCGGCCGGCTGAACGTGCTCGCCAACATCGTCGGCAAGCCGTACGAGAAGATCTTCGCCGAGTTCGAGGGCAACATCGACCCGGAGACCGTCGGCGGTTCGGGCGACGTGAAGTACCACCTCGGCGCCGAGGCGAAGTACACGACGCCGGACGGCCAGCACACCACGACCGTCTCGCTGACCAGCAACCCCAGCCACCTGGAGGCCGTGAACCCGGTCCTGGAGGGCATCGTCCGCGCCAAGCAGGACCTGATCGACAAGGGCCTGGAGGGCTACACGGTCGTCCCGCTGCTGCTGCACGGCGACGCGGCGTTCGCCGGCCAGGGCGTGGTCGCCGAGACGCTCAACCTGTCGCAGCTGCGCGGGTACCGCACCGGTGGGTCCGTCCACGTCGTCGTGAACAACCAGGTCGGCTTCACCACGGCGCCGCAGTACTCGCGGTCCAGCTTCTACTGCACCGACGTCGCCCGGATGATCCAGGCGCCGATCTTCCACGTGAACGGCGACGACCCCGAGGCGTGCGTCCGGGTGGCGCGGCTCGCGTTCGAGTTCCGCCAGGCGTTCCACAAGGACGTCGTGATCGACATGGTCTGCTACCGGCGTCGTGGCCACAACGAGGGCGACGACCCCTCGATGACCCAGCCTCAGATGTACTCGCATCATCGACGCCAAGCGCAGCGTCCGGAAGCTCTACACCGAGTCGCTGATCGGCCGCGGCGACATCACGGTGGCCGACGCAGAGGCCGCCCTGCGCGACTACCAGGAGCAGCTGGAGGCGGTGTTCCGGGCCACCAAGGACGCCGGATCCGGCCCGAAGCAGAAGCCGCTCATGACCGCCGCGGCCACCGTCGACAAGGTCGAGACCGCCGTCCCGGTGGACATGGTCCACCGCATCGGCGACGCGCATGTCCAGTGGCCGGAAGGCTTCACGCCGCACCAGCGCATCAAGCCGCAGATGGAGCGCCGCCACAAGATGTCCCGCGAGGGCGGCATCGACTGGGGCTTCGGCGAGATCCTGGCGTTCGGCTCGCTGCTGCTGGACGGCCGCCCGGTGCGGCTCGCCGGCCAGGACAGCCGGCGCGGCACGTTCGTCCAGCGTCACGCCGTGATCTTCGACAAGAGCTCCGGTGCCGAGTACAGCCCGCTGCAGCACCTCGCCGATGAGCAGGGCCGGTTCTGGGTCCACGACTCGTTGCTGTCCGAGTTCGCGGCGATGGGCTTCGAGTACGGGTACTCGCTCGCCAACCCCGACGCGCTGGTCATGTGGGAGGCGCAGTTCGGCGACTTCGTCGACGGCGCGCAGACGATCATCGACGAGTTCGTGTCCTCCGGCGAGGCCAAGTGGGGCCAGAAGTCCGGCGTCGTGCTGCTCCTGCCGCACGGCCACGAAGGCCAGGGCCCGGACCACTCGTCCGCGCGGATCGAGCGATTCCTGCAGCTGTGCGCCGAGGACAACATGACAGTCGCCAACTGCACCACCCCGGCGAACTACTTCCACCTGCTGCGCCGCCAGGCGCTCACCCCCGACCACCGGCCGCTCATCGTCTTCACCCCGAAGTCGCTGTTGCGGCACCGGGGCGCGGTCTCCGCGGTGGAGGACTTCACCTCGGGCACGTTCCAGCCGGTACTCGCCGACCCCGGCATCAGCGGCACGCCGCTCGACCCGGCCAAGGTCGAGCGGGTGCTCCTCTGCTCGGGCAAGGCCTTCTACGACCTGCTCGCTGCCCGGGCCGACCGTGGCCTCACCAACACCGCGATCCTCCGGCTGGAGCAGCTCCACCCGCTGCCCGTCACCGAGGTGAAGGCGGCGCTGGCCGCGTACCCGAACGCCAGCGACCACGTGTGGGTCCAGGAGGAGCCGGCCAACCAGGGTGCCTGGAGCTTCGTCGCGCTCAACCTGCTGGAGCAGCTCGACGGCGTCGCGCTGCGGCGCGTCTCCCGGAAGTCCTCGGCGAGCCCGGCCGCGGGCTCCAGCAAGGTCCACGAACTGGAGCAGTCCCGCCTCATCGAGGCGGCGCTGCCGAAGCCGGTCTGAGCCGTGTACTTCACCGACAAGGGCATCGAGGAGCTGGCTGAGCGTCGCGGCGACGAGACCGTGACTCTCGACTGGCTCGCCGAACGGCTCCGGGACTTCGTCGACCTCAACCCGGAGTTCGAGACGCCGATCGAGCGGCTGGCCACGTTCCTGGCCCGCGCCGACGACGAGGATTACGGAGCGGGTGGATCGCGCCCCTTAAGGGGCGCGATCCAACCGCATACCGGCCTGGGCCACGATCGCGTTGAGCGCGGCGACATGCTGCGTGAACTGGTACCGACCCAGCGCGGTGAGGGAGAGCCAGGTACGCGGGCGCTTGCCGACGTGGCCCTTCCGGATCCGCACGTAGCCCGCCGCCTCCAGCGCGCTGGCCTGCTTCGACAACGCCGAGTCGCTCAGCTCGACCGCGTCCCGGACGGCCGCGAACTCCATCTCGTCGGCCGCCGCGAGCAGGGCGACGATCGAGAGCCGGGTGGTCGTGACGATCACCGGGTCGGGCTGCGGAACTCCCCCGGTCACCGGGAACCAGCCCGCCGGACGAACACCCTCCGCAGCCAGTGTCGGAGCAGCAAGCCGAAGCTGGCGAGCAGAACGCCGAAAGCGACACCGGTGACCGCGAAGGGCCGCGCGATGCCCGACCGCTGGGCCACCTCGCTGATCAGCATCCCCACGAGCGCCAACACGACCGCAGCGCCAGCGATCAGCGCCCAGCTACGCGCTCCGTACAGCGATCCGTGCGGCTTGATCCGCTGCTGCCGCCTCGCCAACAGGACCAGCCCGAGCCACCCGAGTGCGCCGACGACAGCCGCCGGCCAGTAGAACGCCCAGCCGGGCTCGTCCAAAAGCGCGAAGTTTCCCGCCACCAGCACGCCGGCCGCGGGGAAGTACCAGGCGGGAAACGAAACCGCCGCTGCCACCTGGCGGCGGCGGTCGGCCACGTCCGACAGGGCGCGTGCGGCCTCGTCAGGCGAGATCTCGTTGTGTGTCATGTCGACCCCCTTCACCGGACGAGCCAGATCCGGATCCGCTGCTGCAAGCGCTCAACCAGCGGGCCACCGACCGCGAGGAACACGCCCATGACCAGCCCAATCGTGGTACCCGGGAGCGGGACGTCGGCGGTCGCCACGAACTCGGCCGTCCCAAACACGACCGCCAGGATCGCGACGCCGAACAGCGGCACGACCGCCATTGTCAGTAGCCAGCCGACGAACCCGAACAGCGCGGGGTCCGGCCGGACCGACTGACGGAACACCCCGAGCCCGACCACGGCAAGCATGGCGAGCCCGGTCAGCAGCTCGCCAACGACCGAGACCGTCGGCGGCACCGGCAGGTCGCCCCAGACACCCCCGAGCAGGGCTATGACACCCCCCGCCGGCCAATACCAGGCGGGGAGCGAAACTGCCGCTGCCACCTGGCGGCGGCGCCCGGCCACCTCCGAAAGCGCGCGTGCGGCTTCGTCGGGCGAGATCTCGTTGTGCGTCACAGCATCCTCCCGTGGTTTCCTAGGAGGAAAGTACTTCCTACTTGCCACCCTGGCAAGTACTTCCCGAGGGGCCAGCACGCAACTGTCGGGGTTTTGGCGGTATCCCGTGTCCGGTTTGAGGACAGCTTCCCGGACAGTCCGTTTCCGTACGCCCCGGCGCCGGCCGACCTCAGGCGCGGTGGTCGATCACCAGCTTGCCGAAGACATCGCCCCGCGCCAGGTGCGCGAACGCCTCGCGGACCTCCGCGAACGGGTAGACGTGGTCGATCACCGGACGCAGCCCGGTCTCGGCGCACAGCGCGAGCAGGGCGGACAGCTCGTCGGGCGTGCCCATAGACGTGCCGAGCACCGAGACCTGGTGGTAGAAGAGCCGCCGCAGGTCGAGCTTGGGCAGGTGGCCGGAGGTGGCGCCGGAGACGACGATCCGCCCGCCCGGCTTCACCGACTTCTGCGAGTGGTCGAAGGTAGCCTCGCCGACCGTCTCGATCACGACGTCGGCGCGCTCGGGCAGGCGCGCGCCAGCCTCCAGAGCGACCGCCCCCAACGCCGCGGCCCGCTCCCGCTTGGCAGCGTCCCGGCTCGTGGCATAGACGGTGGCGCCCAGCGCGTGGGCGATCGCGATCGCCGCCGTGGCCACCCCGCCGCCCGCACCCTGCACGAGCACGGTGCTGCCCTTCTCGACCTGCCCCTTCGTAGTGAGCATCCGGTACGCGGTGAGCCACGCGGTGGGCAGGCAGGCCGCCTCGGCGAACGTCAGCTCGGCGGGCTTCGGCACCAGGTTGCCGGCCGGCACCGTGACCTTCTCGGCGAGCGTGCCCTGATGCTTCTCGGACAGGATCGAGAACCCGCCCTCGACGATCACCGGGAAGACGACGACCTCGTCGCCGTCCGGGCCGATGCCGGCGGCGTCGCAGCCGAGGATCATCGGCAACTGCTCGGTGCCCAGCCCCACCCCGCGGAGCGACCACAGGTCGTGATGGTTGAGCGCGCTGGCCACGAGGTCGACCACGACCCAGCCGTCCGGCGGTGTCGGATCGGGGCGTTCACCCACCTCCAGCGCGGAGAGCGGGTCGTCGGGGTCGATGCGGGCGGCATAGGCGGCATGCATGGAACCGACCGTACCGGCGTACGACGGGCAGGGAACAATGGGACGGTGCGCGAACAGACCGAGGACGCCCTGACCCCTGCCGACGAGCAGCCGGACGGTGCCGCCGCGCACGAGATCGACCCGCAGACGTACCGCAAGGTGCTGGGTTGCTTCCCCACCGGCGTCACGATCGTCACCGCGACCACGCCGGCAGGTCCGGTGGGGCTGTCGATCGGCTCGTTCACGTCGGTCTCGCTGGATCCGCCGCTGGTGGGGTTCCTGCCGGCGCGCGCGTCGCAGTCCTGGCCGCGCATCCACGAGGTCGGGCAGTTCTGCGTCAACGTCCTCGGTGCGGGTCAGGAGGAGCTGGCCAGGCTGTTCGCCGCGCCGCACGACGACCGGTTCGACACCGTGAAGTGGCAGCCGGCGCCGTACTCCGGCGCGCCGCTGCTCGACGGCGTCGCCGCGTGGATCGACTGCGCGGTGGAGGCCGTGATCCCGGCCGGCGACCACGTCTTCGTGCTCGGCCGTGTGCACGAGCTGGACTGCGGCGCGGGCGACCCGCTGATCTTCCACCAGGGCGCCTACCGGACACTCGCCGGCTGACCAGGCGGGGCGGTGCGCACCACCAGTCACCTGATTCGCTAGCGTCCCACGTCGTGCACCCAAATCAAGGACAGAGCGCGACGCTCAACATCCACACGAAGTACTCATGGCTGGCGTTCCTGCTGGCCATGTTCAAGCCTGTCGCCACGATCAACGGGCACCAGGTGCAGTTGCAGTGGGGCGACAACCCGATCCCGCTGCAGCCGGGCGTTTACGACGTCCAGGTTCACACGAAGTACCTGTGGGACATCGGCAAGGCGCGCATCCAGGTCGACAACCGGCACGGCGGCAACGTCTCCGTGTACTACGCGGCGCCGGTGATCGTGTTCGTGGCGGGCGCGATCGACTTCCAGCCGGTCAAGCCGCCGCACGAAGTGCTGAGCCTCGTCCTGTTCATCGCGGTCCCCGTGCTGTTCGTGTTCCTCTGCTGCTGCCTGGGGGCGATCAACAGCACGTCCGGCACCTGAGCAGCCGCCGAGTTTCGGATTCTTGGGGGTCCGCGCGCCGCTGGACCCCCAAGAATCCGAAAGTCAACGAGACAGGTCAGGCGCGAGCGACGCCCTCGGCGCGGGCGGTGCGAGCCACGGCTTCGGCCACCGCCGGCCCCACCCGGACGTCGAACGGGCTGGGAATCACCTGGTCCGGGCGCAGGTCGTCGGCCACGAGCGCGGCCAGCGCATCCGCCGCCGCGAGCTTCATGCCCTCGGTGATCTTGCGCGCACGCACGTCGAGCGCGCCGCGGAAGATACCGGGGAAGGCCAGCACGTTGTTGATCTGGTTCGGGTAGTCGCTGCGGCCGGTGGCGACCACGGCTGCGTACCGGGCGGCGACCTTGGGGTCGACCTCGGGATCCGGATTGGCCATCGCGAAGATCAACCCACCGGGCGCCATCGTGGCGACGGCGCTCTCCGGCACCTTGCCTGCGGACAGCCCGATCAGCACGTCGGCGCCGGCCAGCGCGGCGTCGAACGAGCCGGTCAGCCCGGACCGGTTGGTGATCGCGGCCAGCTCCTGCTTGACCGGCGTCAGGTCGGCGCGTCCGCTGTGGACGATGCCCTTCGAGTCGGCGACCGCGATGTCGCCGATGCCGGCGGCGAGCAGCATCTTCGTTACCGCGACCCCGGCCGCTCCGGCGCCGGACACCACCGCGCGAAGGTCTGCGATCGAGCGGCCGGTCAGCGCGGCGGCGTTGCGCAGGGCGGCGAGAGCGACGATCGCGGTGCCGTGCTGGTCGTCGTGGAAGACAGGAATGTCGAGCCGCTCCTTGAGGGCGTCCTCGATGCCGAAGCAGCGCGGCGCGCTGATGTCCTCCAGGTTGATGCCGCCGAACGACGGCGCCAGCCGGACGACCGTCTCGATCAGCTCGTCCGGGTCGGTGGTGTCCAGGCAGATCGGCACCGCGTCGACACCGCCGAACTTCTTGAACAGGACCGCCTTGCCCTCCATCACCGGCATCGCGGCGCGCGGCCCGATGTTGCCGAGCCCGAGAACCGCGGTGCCGTCGGTGACGACGGCGACCGTGCGGGACGCCCACGTGTAGTCGTCGAAGAGGGTCTCGTCCTGGGCGATGGCCATGCAGACCCGGGCCACCCCGGGGGTGTACGCCATCGACAGGTCGTCCCGGTTGTCCAGCGGGACCGTGCAGGCGATCTCCATCTTTCCGCCCCGGTGAAGGGCGAAAACCGGATCGTCGTCCAACGGCGGATCGACAGGCAGGGCACTCATGCGGTGAGCTCCTAGGCTCGGGGCGGGGTCGACAGGCGTGCCAAACGACCAACGCGGTCGCGGATGGCGGCTCAGCACAGCGGCCCGGGGATCGCCCGAGGTTCAAGGCAGTCTCGCACAGTGGGACGGGTGCGGGGCTAGGGGCGACGCCTAGAAGTGGAAGACGTCACACGTCCGAGCCTACCTGGAGGCCAGTACCGGAACACCACCCGGCCGTACGCGTCAGCGGAACCGTAACGGCGGGAGTCATCCGTGACCGCGCTGTTGTCCGACTCGAGCCACCAGCCGCCGTCCGCCTCGTGCACCGCCCGCTTCACGACGAGCATGTCCGGCCGCGCGCGGAACGCGCCGACCACCACGTCACCAGGGCGGATGCGCGCCCCGCGCCGCACGAGCACGGCGTCGCCGTGGCGCAGCGTCGGCACCATCGACGGGCCGTGCACGAGCACCGGGGTCCAGCGCCTGGCCAGCACGTGAGTCCTTTCCGTTCCCTGGGGAATGGCGGGAGTAGGGTCCATTTCGAGTACCGAACCGATCATCGCAAGCCTCCGGAGGACTTCCATGCGGCTGCCCCGCTTCTTCACCCCCAGCACGGTCGCGCAGGCCCACTGCGACCTGCCCTGCGGCGTCTACGACCCGGCTCAGGCCCGGATCGAGGCGCAGTCGGTGAAGGCCATCATCGAGAAGTACGAAGCCAACGAGGACCCGGCCTTCCGGGCCCGTGCGCTGGTGATCAAGGAAGAGCGGTCCGATCTGGTCAAGCACCACCTGTGGGTCCTGTGGACCGACTACTTCAAGCCCCCGCACTTCGAGAAGTACCCGCAGCTCCACGTGCTGTTCAACGAGGCGACCAAGCTTGCGGGCGCCGGCGGCACCAAGGGCTCCGTCGAGGTCAAGGTCGCCGACGAGCTGCTCTCCAAGATCGACGAGATCGCCGACATCTTCTGGGAGACCAAGAAGGCGGCCTGAGTGACGTTTCGACCGGCCGGCTCCGCATCGTCGGGGCCGGCCGCTGCCTCGGGGCGCGTCGTCCTCGTCCGCCACGGTGAGACCGAGTGGTCGGCGAGCGGGCAGCACACCGGCCTGACCGACGTGCCGCTCACCGCCCGCGGCAAGGCGCAGGCCGTCGCACTCGGCCCGGCGATCCTCGACCTGCTCGGCGGGCCGCCGTCGGTGGCCCGCACGAGCCCGCTCGCCCGTGCCGCCCTCACCGCCGAGCTGGCCGGCCTCACCGCCACCGTCGACGACGACCTGCACGAGGTGGACTACGGCGAGTACGAGGGCCTGACCACGCCGCAGATCCGCGAACACGTCCCGGGCTGGACCGTCTGGACCCATCCCCTGCCCGGCGGCGAAACGCTGAGCCAGGTGGCCGAGCGGGCAGACCGGGTGCTCGCCAGCCTCCGCGGTGGCGATGCGGTGCTGGTCTCGCATGGGCACTTCCTTCGCGTGCTCGCCGCACGGTGGCTCGGCCTGCCGCCGGACGCCGGACGCCTGTTCAAGCTGGGTACCGCCGCCCTCTGCGTGCTGGATACCGAGCGGGAGACGCCGGTGATCGAGCGATGGAACCAGCCTGCCCTGGCGGAGCACCGGTGATCCGGGAGATCCAGCCCGCCGACGTCGACGCCGTCGTGGCGATGGTCCACGAACTGGCCGCGTACGAGCGTGCCCCGGCCGAGTGCCACCTCACCGCCGAGCAGCTGCACGCCGCGCTGTTCGGCCCGGCTCCGGCGCTGTTCGGGCATGTCGCCACGGACGCCGGCGAGCCAGTGGGCTTCGCGCTCTGGTTCCTCAACTTCTCCACGTGGCGCGGCGTGCACGGCGTCTACCTGGAAGACCTGTACGTCCGCCCGCAGGCACGCGGCGGCGGGCACGGGCGGGCTCTGCTGGCCACGCTGGCGAGAGTCTGCGTGGAGCGCGGCTACGGCCGTCTCGACTGGGCCGTACTCGACTGGAACACACCAGCACGTGACGTATACGCGACATTGGGTGGAGTCCCGTTGACCGACTGGGTGCCCTACCGGCTGGACGGAGATGCGCTGGTCAGCCTGGCGAAGAGCGCGCCGGAAGCCACCGCTGTGCCCGATTCGCCGGCGAACTGGCGGACGCCGGGCTCCCCGCCGGAGCGCCGACAGTCGTAGAGTGCGATTGGACGGTGCCGGCCGAGCGGCCCGGCAGCCGAATGCGGGCGAGGTGAGGGTGAACAGGACGGCGGCGCGCAACAGCGACCAGCGTGGTGACGCTGGCGCGGCTCCCGGCACAGACGTGCCCAGGGCATCGGGCGGTCCCGCCGACAGCGTGGCGGCGCCCGGCGTGCATGCTGCGCCTGTGCGCTCGTCCGACCGCCACCGCGATGCCGCGCAGCGCGGCGACGTCGTCGTCCTCACGCTCCCGGCGAACAGCGCGTACCTGTCGGTGCTGCGCACGGCCACCGCCGGGCTCGCCGCGCGGCTCCAGTTCACGCTCGACGAGATCGAGGACCTTCGCATCGCCGTCGACGAGGCCTGCGCGATGCTGCTGGCCGGCGGCGAGTCCGACGATGCCGAGCTCAACTGCCGGTTCGTCCTCGCCAGCGACCAGATCACGGTCACCGTGTCGGTGCCCGCCGAGGAGCCGGCGCTTCCGTCCCGCGACACGTTCGCCTGGCAGGTGCTCGCCGCACTCGCCGGCTCGGTCGAGGCGTCGTTCGTCGACGGGCGCCTCGTCATCGAGCTGACGAAGCGGCGGGGCCGCACTCCATGACGCCGGACGGCGTCACTCTTCCCACGGGGGTGGTGGAGCAGAACCGACGACGCGGACCAATGATCCCCCGCCCCGCCGGCCCGGCCGGCAGTGCGCGCCGCGCCGCGCCGTCCACGACCACCAGCGTCCACGAGTTGTTCCGGCGCCTGACCTCGGCCGAGGCCGGATCCGCCACCTGGCAGGCGCTCCGCGACGAGCTGGTCCGCAGGCACCTGCCGCTGGTCCACTTCCTCGTGCGGCGGTTCCGGGGACGCGGCGAACCGCTGGACGACCTGGTGCAGGTGGCCACGATCGGCCTGATCAAGGCCGTCGACCGGTTCGACCCCGAGCGCGGCATCGAGTTCAGCACGTACGCCACACCAACGGTGGTCGGCGAGGTCAAGCGGCACTTCCGCGACCGTAGCTGGGCGATCCGCGTGCCGCGCCGGCTCCAGGAGAACATCCTCACGGTGTCCCGGGTCAGCGCCGAGCTGTTCGGCTCGCTGTCGCGCTCGCCGACGATCGCCGAGCTGGCCGGCGCCAGCGGCCTCACCGAGGAAGAAGTGCTGGAGGCCATCGAGTCCTCGCACGCGTACACGACGGTCTCGCTCGACGCCGAGATGGACGATCACGCCGCTGCCGCCATGGCGCCGCATCCGGCCGCCGGCGACGCGCAGGCCGCGCTGGAGTGTGTGGAGAACCGGGAGTCGCTGCGTCCGCTCCTTGGTCAGTTGGAGGAGCGCGAGCGCCAGATCATCGTGCTGCGGTTCTTCGCGAACATGACCCAGTCGGAGATCGCAGCCGAGGTTGGCGTCTCCCAGATGCACGTCTCGCGGCTGCTCGGCCGGACATTGGCACGCTTGCGTGAGGGTCTTGCAAGCGCGGAGTAACCATCCGATAACGCCGATCCGCTAACGCAGTGTGAGTGCCTCGCGCGATGCGGGGGCGAAGAGCAACCCTGCGCCGAGCAACGCCACGACCGCGATCAGCACGCCGCCGATACGAGTGAGCAGCCCGCCCTCGCCGATGATCATGAAGAGGCTCACCGGCAACGCAATCAGCTGCAGGAAGATCGCCGGGGTACGCGCCCACGCGCGGCGATGCACGAGCGCGCGGCCGAACAGGTACGCACCCACGGCGGCGAGCCCGATCATCCCCGCGAGCCAGGCGGCCAGGCCCGGCCTCTCCGGTACGTCCGTGGCCAGCTTGTACGCCTCGAACCCGGTGAGCAGGGCGAGCCCCGCCGCCTCGACCCACAGCACCAGCACCGCCGCCCGGAGGGTCACCGGGCCATCGTCTTGGTCACTCACGGTGCCGAGCGTACCGGCCGGTAAAGTCCTGGTCATGCGCGCTCTCCTCGTGGTGAATCCCAACGCCACCACCACCAACGCACGGAGCCGTGACGTGCTCGCCCGTGCCCTGCGATCCGAGATGGATCTCGAGGTGGCGAACACGCGGCGTCGTGGCCACGCGGCCGAGCTGGCCCGGCAGGCGAGCGCGAACGGCATCGACGTCCTCGTCGCCCTCGGCGGCGACGGCACGGTGAACGAGGTGGTCAACGGCCTGCTCGCGGACGGCCCCGGGCCGCACGTGCCGGCGCTGGCGGTGGTTCCCGGCGGGTCGACCAACGTCTTCGCGCGAGCGGTCGGGCTCCCCCGCGATCCGATCGAGGCGACGGGCGTGCTGCTCGAAGCCCTGCGCGAGAAGCGCACCCGCAGCATTGGGCTCGGACTCGCCAACGACCGCTGGTTCACGTTCTGCGCCGGTCTCGGACTGGACGCCGAGGTGGTGCGGCGGGTCGAGCGGGCGCGGGCGCGGGGCAAGACCGCGACGAAGTACCTCTACGTGCGCTCGACGGTCGCCCAGTACTTCGCCGGCACCGACCGGTCCGAGCCGCTGATCACGCTGAAGCGGCCGGGCGGCGAGTCCGTCGAGCAGCTCTCCATGGTGATCGTGCAGAACACCGCGCCCTGGACGTACTTCGGCGACCGCGCCGTCAACACCTGCCCCGACGCGTCCTTCGACACCGGCCTGGACCTCATGGGCATGCGCCAACTGCACCTGCCGAGCACGCTGCGCACCGCGCGCCAGATCCTCTCGGCACGCCCCGACCCGCGCGGACGCCGGGTATTCGGTTTGCACGACCTGGAAGAATTCACATTGATCGCGGAGCGACCGCTCGCGGTCCAGTTGGACGGCGATTACATCGGCGAGCGGGACACAGTTGTGTTCAGGTCTGAGCCGGCGGCGCTACGGGTCGTGGTCTGACGAGCTTCCGGCAATGATCTCGATATTGCCACGTAACGCAGGCTCAACAGCACGGTCCGTGAGCATTGGGACTGCGCGTCATGGGTACGTCAGGTATAACGGACGGTGACGCTCCTCACGAGCTTAGATTTAAGGTTCACAACCTCTTGACATAGCCGTATCTCGTGAAAGCATTCACAAGCGAGACCAACGACGTACCTTGCGCGTCCCGCCGTCCGGCGAGCGACGCGATTGATAGACCATTCACCACTTACCGAGGAGTACTGGCATGGACTGGCGCCACCGCGCCCTCTGTCGCGACGAGGACCCGGAGCTGTTCTTCCCCATCGGGACGACCGGGCCGGCGCTGCTGCAGATCGAAGAGGCCAAGGCGGTCTGCCGTCGTTGCCCCGTCACTGAGATGTGCCTGCAGTGGGCGCTCGAATCCGGGCAGGACGCCGGCGTCTGGGGCGGCCTGAGCGAGGACGAGCGTCGCGCACTGAAGCGTCGCAACACCCGTCAGCGCGCTCGCACCGCCTGAGCTGTTCCCGAAGCGGCCCGGCCGCCCCTGCTTCAAGGGGCAGCCGGGCCGCTTCGCCACGTCGAGCCCGCTGAGGTCCGGATCTTGGGGAGCGCGAAGCGCTGCCTGTGCACGTCCCGACGAATCGCCGCGAGCCTCTACGGGAGCGCAGTGAGAAGGGAAGGACGAGCACCGCCTCCGTGCCGCCTCCTGGACGCGGGCGCAGTTCCAGGGTGCCGCCGAGCTCTCCGGTCACGAGCGTGCGCACGATCTGGAGGCCCAGCCGCTGCGAGTCCTCCAGGCTGAAGTCGGGCGGGAGGCCTTTGCCGGTGTCGGCGACCCGCACGTGCAGGCGTCCGCGCCACCGGTGTGCGGCGAGCACGACGTCACCGCTGTCCTTCGGGCCGTACGCGTGCTCGACCGCGTTCTGCAGCAGTTCGGTTACGACCATCACCAGCGACGTCGCCACCTCGGCCGCCAGCACACCGAACGAGCCTTCTCGGCGCAGCCGCACCCGCGACTCGGCCGCAGCGACGTCACCCACCATCGACGCGACCCGGTCGACGATCGTGTCGAACTCGACGGTCTCGTCCAGCGAGAGCGACAGCGTCTCGTGCACCAGCGCGATCGACGCCACGCGCCGCACCGACTCCTCCAGCGCCGACCGCGCGTCGGCCGTGTCGACCCGCCGTGCCTGGAGCCGGAGCAGCGCCGCCACGGTCTGGAGGTTGTTCTTGACCCGGTGGTGGATCTCGCGGATCGTGGCGTCCTTCGTCATCAACTGCCGGTCGCGCCGCCGCACGTCGGTGACGTCGCGCACCAGTACCAGCGCTCCGATGGGCTGACCGTTCGGCAGCAGCGGCAGGGCGCGCACGAGCACGGTGGCGCCGCGGGCCTCGATCTCACCGCGAGGTGGTGCCTTCCCCGCGATCGCGGCCGCGATCCGGTTCGACGCCTCGCGTCCCTCCAGTGGATCCGAGGTGAGCCCCCCGGTGAGCGCCGGCAGGTTCTCGCTCAGCAGGTCGCCGGTGAGTCCGAGCCGCCGGTACGCGGACTGGGCGTTGGGGCTGGCATACGTGACCCGGCCGGCGGCGTCCAGACGGACGAGCCCGTCGCCGACCCGCGGGGCCGACGTCGTCTCGCCGGGGTGCGGCACCGGCGGGAACGTGCCCGCGGCGACCATGCGGCACAGGTCGTCGGCGATCTGGAGGTAGTTCAGCTCCAGCTGGCTCGGAACGCGCGTGGCCGCGAGGTTCGTGTCACGGCCGACGACGCCGATCACCTCGCCGCCGCGCCGCACCGGGATCGCCTCGTGCCGCGCGGGCACGTTGGCGTGCCACACCGGGTCGCCCTCGCGCCAGATCCGCTGCTCGGCCATCGCCGTGGCAAGGTGGGCTGCCTTGGGTCCGAGCGCCATCCTGCCGACCTGGTCGTCGTGGTACGCCGTGGGGGCCGTCGTCGGCCGGACCTGCGCAACGCAGAGGAACCCGCCGTCCGCCACCGGTACCCAGAGCAGCAGGTCGGCGAAGGACAAGTCGGAGAGGAGCTGCCAGTCGCCGGCGAGCAGGTGGAGCTGGTCCACGTCGGCCGCGGACAGAGCGGTGTGCTCCTCGACGAGATCACGCAGGGTGGACACGTCCGCAGCCTCGCACACGGTGTCGCCACCGCTGCTGGCGGCTACCGGATTTGGACGGTCATTACATGCCTGACCGGCGGATCTGCAAGACTCGCGGGAACCGTCAAGTGACGAGTAGGAGACGGGAGGTGACGGTGAGCGACCCGCTCCGGCGCTTCCGGGATGCGGCTGAACTTCGCGCGTTCAACGGCGTCACCCGGAGGCTGCGGCCACGTCCTGCCGGCGGCGACGGCCTCGTCGACCTCGCCAGCAACGACTACCTCGGGCTCTCCCGCGATCCCCGGGTCGTGTCGGCGGCGGCCACGGCCGCGCTCGTGTGGGGCGCCGGCTCCACCGGGTCGCGCCTCGTCACCGGCAGCACCGCGCTGCACGCCGACCTGGAGGAGGGTCTTGCGGCCTTCCTGGGCGCCCCTGAGGCACTGGTGTTCTCCTCCGGGTACCTGGCGAACCTCGCGGCCGTCGGCACGCTTGGAGGCCCCGGTGTGCTGGTCGTCTCAGACCAGGGCAACCACGCGTCGCTGATCGACGCCTGCCGGCTCTCGCGGTCGCGGCTGGCCGTCGTCGGCCACCGTGACGTGAACGCGGTCGAGCGGGCGCTCGCCACCCGCCAGGAGGAGCACGCGCTGGTGGTCACCGACGCGGTGTTCAGCGTCGACGGCGACCTGGCGCCGCTGCCTGCCCTGCACGCGATCACGCGCCGGTTCGGCGCGCTGCTGATCGTCGACGAGGCGCACAGCCTGGGCGTGGTCGGCGAGGGCGGCCGCGGCGCCGTGGACGCCGTTGGCCTGGGCCGGGAACCCGACATCATCCGCACGCTGACGCTGTCGAAGTCGCTCGGCGCGCAGGGCGGCGCGATCGTCGGCCCCGGCGAGATCATCTCGACGCTGATCGACACGGCTCGCCCGTTCATCTTCGACACCGGGCTGGCGCCGTCCTCGGTGGGCGCGGCGTTGGCAGCGCTGGGCGTCCTGGTCAACACCCCCGACCTCGCGCTGGCGGTACGTGCGAAGGCCAACGAGCTGGCGTGGTTGGCGCGCCAGGCCGGGCTCACCGCGTCGCGGCCGGACGCCGCTGTGCTGGCCGTGCCCCTCGGGGATCCGCACACGGCGGTGCACGCCCAGAAGATCTGCGCCGACCACGGGGTGCGGGTGGGCTGCTTCCGGCCGCCGGCGGTGCCGAACGACCGCTCCTGCCTCCGGATGACCGCCCGCGCCGACCTCAGCGAGGCGCACCTGTCGCAGGCCGCCCGGGCCCTGCACGCCGTAGCGCGAACCCGCACCAGCAGCGTCCTCTAGCCCCGCGTTTTGCGGTCGCACTTTTGCGGGCTATGGCCCGCAAAAGTGCGACCGCTTCGTCGTGGCGGTCAGGGGCGAGCGGTGGCGCCCGGCATCACAGAGCCGACCACGGCGCGTAGGTCGCCGCCGGCCTCGGCGAGACGCGCCCGCGCCTCGTCGGGAGACAGCTCTGCCGTGAGCGCCACCACGGCGGTGCGGGTCTCGTAGCCGCAGTCGGCCAGGACGGAAGCAGCCTTGTCCTCGTTGACGCCGGCCGCCAGCGCGACCATCTTCGCCGCCCGCACGCGCAGCTTCTCGTTGTCGGCGCGAACGTCGATCATCAGGTTCCCGAACGTCCTGCCAGTACGGATCATCGACAGCGTCGAGAGCATGTTCAGGACCATCTTCTGCGCGGTGCCGGCCTTGAGGCGGGTCGAGCCGAGCAGGATCTCGGGGCCGGTGAGCACCTCGATCGGCAGGTCCACTTCGGACGAGAGCGTCGAGCCGGGGTTGGCCGACAGCCCGATCGTGAGGGCGCCGACCGAGCGTGCGTAGGCGATCGCACCGCGCACGTACGGGGTGCGCCCGCTGGCGGTCACGCCCACCACGGCGTCGTCGGTGATGAGGCCGATGTCGCGGAGGTCGTCCTCACCGGCGCTGCGGTCGTCCTCGGCCGCTTCCCGCGCTCTGCCACCGAGCGCGGCGCCCGCGACCCGCACGACCACGGTCTCGACGTTGAACGTGGGGCCGCACTCGGCGGCGTCCAGTTCGCAGAGCCGCCCCGGGGTGCCGGCGCCGACGTAGATCAGCCGCCCGCCGCGGTCGAGCCGGCCGGCGATGCCGTCGATGGCCGCCGCGATCGCGGGTCTGGCGAGCCCGACCGCCCGATGGACCTCGGCGTCGGCCGCGTTCATCGCCGCCACCATGTCCTCGGTACTACGCAGGTCGAGATCGGCCAGGTCGTGGCGCCAGCCCTCGGTGCCCAGCGCGCTGATCTGCTCGTCCAACGGTGCCCTCCCCAGGGTCGGTCAGAGCGTTTCGGTGACTTTCCGCAGCCCGCGTGGTGCGTCCGGGTCGTCGCCGCGGGCGACGGCCAGGTGCCGGGCGAGCGCCTGCAGCGGCAGGATGTCGAGGACGGGCGCGACGGTCTCGTCGACGGACGGGGTGACGATCCGGTGCGCGGTGACGCCACCGGTGCCCTCGGGGCCGACCACGAGCAGGTCGGCGCCGCGCTCGGCGACGCGCTCCAGGACCTCCGTCATCGCGCGCCCTCCCGGCCCGGTGCCGACGATCGCCAGCACGGGCAGGCCCGGGTCCGCCATCGCGAGCGGGCCGTGCAGCAGGTCGGCGCCGGAGAAGGCCTGCGCACCGAGGTAGCTCGTCTCCATGAGCTTGAGCGCGGCCTCGCGGGCAGTCGGGTACGCGTACCCGCGACCGGTGACGACGAGCCGGTTCGCGAACCGGTAGCGAGCGGACAGCGCGGATGCGGCGTGGTCGGCGAGCAGTTCTTCGGCGAGGTCGGGCAGCGCCGCCAGCCCGGGGAGATCGTCCGGCTTGACCTGCCCGTCGCCGGTACGGACGCCCTCGAACAGCAGGAGCAGGGCGAGCAGTTCGGCGGTGTACGTCTTGGTGGCGGCGACGGCCAGCTCGGGCCCGGCGGCGACGTCGACCTCCAGCGCGGCCACCTCGTTCAGCGGCGAGCCGGGCGTGTTGGTGACCGCCACCGTCAGGGCGCCGCACTCGCCGGCGACCTGCAGGTAGTTCACGAGGTCCGGCGAGCCGCCGCTCTGGCTGACGCCGACCACCAGCACGTCGGAGAGGTCCGGCCGGCTGCCGTACACGCTGAGCGTGGACGGCGAGGCCAGGCCCACCGGCAGGCCGAGCCGGATCTCGGCCAGGTACTTGGCGTACAGGGCGGCGTGGTCGCTGGTGCCCCGCGCGGCGAAGAGGACGAACCGCGGGCGGCGCCGGGCCACCTCGGCGGCGACGTCGGCGATGGCGGGCGCGCGTTCGTCGAGGAGGCGGCGCAGAACGGCCGGCTGGTCGGCCATGTCCTGCGCCATGCGGGCGCCGGCCTGGGCGGGGGATCCGGTCACCAGGTCAGTCTCTCCCATGTCAGCCCTTCACCGCGCCGGCGGCCAGCCCCGAGGTCATCTTCCGCTGGATCAGCATGAAGAAGATCACGACCGGGATCGTGAACATGGTGGACCCCGCCATCAGGCCACCCCAGTCCGTGCCCTCCTTGCCGGTGAACGAGCCCAGCCAGTACGGCAGCGTGTAGTTGCCGTCGCCCATGAGTACCAGCACGAAGATGTACTCGTTCCACGCCTGGATGAACGCGAAGATCGAGGTGGCGACGAGGCCCGGGGCGATCAGCGGGAACAGCACCTTCCAGAAGGCGCCCATCCGGGTACATCCGTCGATCATCGCCGCCTCCTCCAGGTCGGCGGGGATGGCCTGGATGAAGCTGCGCAGGACCCAGATGCTGAACGGCATGACGAACGCCATGTACATGAGGATCAGCGAGGGGAACTGGTTGAGCGCGTCGGCGTCGCGCAGCACCAGCCACATCGGAATGACCAGCGCTTCGAGCGGGATCATCTGGCACACCATCAGCAACACCAGGTAGACCGCCCGCCCGCTGAACCGGAACCGGGCCACCGCGATCGCCGCGAGGAACGCGACGACCATCGACAGGAACACGGTCGTGGTGGAGACGACGAGGCTGTTCACCAGGTAGTCGCCGAACCGGTCCTTGTTGAACGCCGTCTCGAAGTTGAGGAACGAGAGCGGCCACGGGAACAGGTCCGGGCGGCCGCTGTCGTTCGCAGCGCCGATCCGCGAGTTCGGCGTGAACGCGGTCTGCACCATCCAGTAGACGGGGAAGACCGAGAACACGAACACGGCGAGGGCCGCGAGATTCAGGCCGATGCGCGTTGGTGCACCGGCCCGGGTGGGTGACCGCCGTCTGCCCACCCGGGCCGGGATCCTGGTGCCGCCCGGGGCGGCGGGAGTGGCCGTGGTCGTCGGGCCTGCAACCGTCGTCATGCCGTCTCCCCGGCGCGAACCATCTGGCGGACGTAGTAGGCGGTGATGGCGATCATCATCAGCACCATCACTACGGCGACGGCGGAGCCGCGGCCGTAGTCGAACTGGCTGAACGAGGCGAAGTACGAGTACGAGCCGATCAGCAGGCTCTCGTTGTTGGGTCCGCCCCGGTTGAACGCCCACACCTGGCTGAACACCCGGAAGTCCCAGATGATCGAGAGCGTGCCGAGCAGCAGGAAGATCGGCTTGAGCATCGGCACGGTGACCTTCGTGAAGCACCGCCACGCGCCGGCGCCGTCCATCTCGGCCGCCTCGTACAGCTCCTTCGGCACCTGCAGCAGCCCGGCGTAGAGGGTGAGTGCGACGAACGGGATCGACTGCCAGATCACGATCAGCGTGACGACCGTGAGCACCTTCGGCGCCGAGAACAGCACCGAGTTGTCACCGGTCCAGTCGATGCCGACGAGGTTCAGCGCCCAGGTGGCGATGCCCGAGCGGCTGTTGAACATCCACTTCCACACCACGGTGGCCGCCAGCGGCGGGGTAGCCCAGGCGAAGAGCAGGCCCACCAGGACGAGCGTCCGCATCGGCTTGCTGATGCGCTGCATCAGCACAGCGACGGCCGTGCCGAGCAGCATCGTGCCGACCACCATCGCCAGCAGTACGACGAGCGTCCGGATCAGCACCCAGCCGAACTCGACATCGAAGAGCTTGGCGTAGTTGTCGAACGTGTAGACCGTGTCCGGGTTGAACAGCTGCCGGCGGGTGAACTCCTGGAACGAGATCACCACGAGCTTCCCGAGCGGGTATCCGAGCAGCAGGAAGATCAGCCCGAGGCTCGGCACGAGCAGGGCGAACGGGGTGATCTTCTCGATCGTGCGCCACGACGGGCGCCGGGACGATCGTCGTGTGGTGACCGTCCCGGCGCTCATCGTGCTCTCCTTCGTTCTCTCGTCAACGGGTTAGCTGGATCAGCCGTTGAGCTGTTCCTCGATGGCCTTGTCCGCATCCTTCGCGGCGTCCGCCACCGACTTCTTGCCGGTGAAGATGTTCACCGTCAGGTCGGTGAGCGCGTTCGACGCCTCGACGTCGCCCCACTTGGGGCTGTTGGGGACGAACCAGCCGTTCTCGGCGGCGGCGGCCGGGGCCGCGACCTTCGGGTTCGACTTGGCGGTCTCCAGCAGCGCGTTCGTGTTCGGGATCAGGCCGGCCTCGTCGACCAGCTTCTGCTGGTACTTGGCGCCGGCGAGCAGCTTCAGGTAGTCGTACGCGCCGTCCTGGTTGTCCGACTTCTCGGCGATGGCCAGGTTCGAGCCACCGAGGAAGGCCGGCATCGCGGAGTCGGCGGACGGGCCGGGGAGCGCGAAGCTGCCGATCTTGCCGACGAGCTTCGGGTTCTCCTTCTCGATCGAGCCGACCTGCCAGCCGGCGTCGTAGATCGTGCCGGCCTTGCCCTGCGCCAGCGCGCTGAACTGCTGCGGGTCTGCCTCGGTGGCGTCCTTGGGAGCCTTCGAGACCTTGCCGGCGAGCGCCTTGTACGCCTCCAGGCCCTTGACGGACTCAGGGCTGGACAGCTTGCCGACCCACTTGTCGCCGTCCTTCTCGGCGATCGCGCCGCCGTAGCCGAAGACGAAGCTCATGGTCTGGTACCAGTACTTGCCCGGGATGTAGAAGCCCGAGTAGTCCTTGACGGCCGCCTTCTTCGACTGGAGCGTCGTGGCGGCGGTCGTGAACTCGTCGATCGTCTTCGGGGTGTCCTTCAGACCGGCCGCGGTCCACTCGTCCTTGTTGTAGAGGACGACGCGGCAGCCGGCGTAGAACGGCACGCCGTACAGCTTGTCGTTGTAGGTGCCGGACTCCTCCAGACCCTTGTTCCAGTCGTCGCCGCCGAGGTCACCCTTCTTGTCGGTGAGGTCGGCGAGCGCCCCGCTGTCGGCGAAGCCGGCGGTCAGGGTGTTACCGATCTCCAGGACGTCCGGCGCGTCGTTGCCGGCGAGCGCGGTCGTGGTCTTCGGGCCGATGCCGTCCCACTGCTGGATCTCGACCTTGACCTTCGCGCCCTTGTGGGCGTCCTCCCACTCCTTGTTGATCTCGGCGAGCACCGGGTCGGGCACTGTGCCCGTCATCAACCAGACCGTGAGGTCCTTCGGTTTGCCAGAGTCCCCGGACGAGTCGTCACCACAACCCGTCAAGGTAATCGCCACTGCCGCTGTCAGCGCGGAGGCGATCAGGTGCCGAACCTTCACCGCATGCTCCCTTTCCAAGCCGGACGCAGGGGTAGGCGGGCGGTGTCCGGCATGACCGGTTTCCGCACCACCAGTCCAGCCGCAGCGCCTCCATCCGGCGGGGCGGAAGGCGATTGGACTAGACCAATGCGGAGATTGGCATGGACCTGACCGGGTGTCAATAGCGCCTCCACGGCGACGTGGCGCGGCCCTGGCATGTCAGTCTGTCTCTTAGGATCACTGGATCCGGCGCCGTTGTGAAGATCGTTGAGGGGGAGTTCCATGGCCACCGAGAGCGTCCTCACCGACGCCACGGCCCGACCCGGAGCCGCGGCCCGGGAGCCCAAGTACTACAGGGTCAAGCAGCAGCTGCTGCAGATGATGGCGAGCCTCGGACCTGGCTCTGCCGTGCCGCCCGAGCGCGAGCTCGCGGTCGAGTTCACCACGTCGCGCACCACCGTGCGGCAGGCCCTCACCGAGCTCGTCGTCGAGGGTCGACTCGAACGCATCCAGGGGCGCGGCACCTTCGTTTCCAAGCCCAAGGTCGCCCAGATCCTTCAGTTGACCAGCTACACGCAGGACATGCAGGCACAAGGTTTGGCGCCGACGTCCCGGCTGCTGGAGATCGGTCCGGTCACCGCCGACCAGGATCTGGCCGCCCGGCTCGACGTCCGTGCCGGCACCCGCGTGCTCCGCCTGGAGCGTCTGCGACTGGCGAACTCGGAGCCGATGGCCGTCGAGGTGAACCATCTCGCGGCACGCCGTTTTCCCGGCCTGCGGAAGCATCTGGAGAAAGGCGGGTCGCTCTACTCGACCCTCGCCACCGTCTACGGCGTGCACCTCGCCGAGGCCGAGGAGACGATCGAGACCGTCCTCTGCCCGCCCCGCGAGGCGGAGATTCTCGGCACGGACGTGGGTTCGCCGATGCTTCTCCTGTCCCGACACAGTTGGGACACGACGGGCAATCCGGTTGAATATGTGCGCTCGATTTATCGGGGCGATCGTTACAAGTTCGTCACCAAGCTGCGACCGCCCACGTTGGACTGACGGACCGTCCTCCTGCGACCGGTGGGATCGTGAAGCCTGGCTTCACGATCCCACCGGTCGGAACGTGGAGTCGGCTACACCGGCCGCCCGACCACGGTCGGCGTCGGGCTCGCCGTGGGCTCCGGGTCACCGCAGCTGTCGATCGTCGGCACCGGCAGGTCCGTGCGGTAGTAGTCCTCCTCCGAATCCGGCCCTTCCCCCTCGGTGGGTTGCGACGGCCCCTCGAACGAAGGCGCCGCGAGCAGTCCCTTCTGCGCCTTCGCGCAGTTCACTGACGAGTAGTGGCTGTCTGATCCGCCGAAACGCACACCTTGTTCGGGGTCGGCGTACCGGCGATCGTCAAGGTGCGAGAGCGTCACCCGTGCGCGGATGACGCTGTGCAGGTGCATGCGGTCGTAGACCGGCTGTGCCGGGTGGAGCGCGTAGACGAAGACGTAGTCGGCAACGACGTCCAGCTCGCCGTACCGGCCGATCGCCACGCTCATCGTCCCGTGCACCTTCGGCACGGCGAGCTGCTGCTGCCCCGGCGCGAGCCGGGTTGCGTACGAGATTGTCCCCTCCACGTTCGCCGCGAAGAGCGGTGCGATGCGCGCTCGCTCGGCCGGCGCGAGCAAGGCGAGGAACGCCGACGGGTCGCGCCGCTCGACCATGCGCGGGTCCAGACGGCTCAGGACCAGTGCCTGCTTGGTCGCCTGAAGGTGAGCGGCGACCGTCGCGGCGTCGTACCGGCCGATCGGCCTCGCGGCCGGGAGCACGATCCCGTCAGCACCGTCGGCGAACTGCGCTGCCGGCGTGCCGAGAAACGGGGCGAGCTGCTCGCCCTCGCTCAGCGGCGCGGGAACGGCCTGCACGGGCTCGTCCACGGTGGGCATGCTCGGCAGCCGGTCGTTCCGTACGACCCAGACCCCGCCCGCGCCGACCGCCGCCACGACGAGCACCACGGGCATCCACCGCGCGACCTGCTTCAACCTCGCCCGGCGGCGAACCCGGCGCGCGTCGCGCAGGACGCGCCGCTCGGCCTCGCGCCACCACTCGTCGTCGCCGATCTCCAGCCCGAACTCACTCTCCATGTGACCCTCCCCACGCAGCGGAGAAGCACCGTACCTGCACGTCAGCGCTGCATCGGAAGTAGGGTCACAAGCTGTGAGACCCAACCGAGCGAGCGGGACCTGTCCGTGAGCATCCTGATCGTGACGGGCACGTCCACGGGGGTCGGCAAGACCGCCGTGACGGCGGCCGTCGCCGCGCTGGCCCGTGCGCGGGGCGCGTCGGTGGCGGTGGTGAAGCCCGCGCAGACCGGGGTCGCCGCCCGGGAGCCGGGCGACCTGGACGACGTCTCGGCACTGGCGCCGGGCATCCGCCAGGTCGAGTACGTGCGCTACCCCGATCCGCTGTCGCCCGAGGCCGCCGCGCGACTCTCGGGGATCCCGACCCTCCGCCTGGAGCAGGTGGCCACCGACATCGCGGCGCTGGCCGAGCGGTACGACCTGGTACTCGTCGAGGGGGCCGGGGGCTTGCTCGTGCGGTTCGGCGACGACGGCTGGACCCTCGCCGACCTGGCCCGCACGCTCGACGCCCCCGCGCTGCTCGTCACGACAGCCGGGCTCGGCACGCTCAACCACACCGCGCTCACCCTGGAGGTGCTCGCCGGCCGTGGGATCCGTCTCGCCGGCGTGGTGATCGGCAGCTGGCCATCCACCCCGGACCTGGCCGCCCGGACGAACGTCCGCGACCTGGAGACGATCGCCGGCCGCCCGCTCGACGGCGCGCTTCCCGAGGGCGCCCCCACCTGGCCGGACTTCCTCGGCGCCGCGCGGCACGCCCTCTCCCCCGCTCTCGGTGGGGCTTTCGATGCGGCAGACTTCCGCCTGACTCAGCTGGCTTCGACCGCCGCCGACCGGAGAGGGGCCTACGCCCGTGACTGACATCCTGGAGCTTGCCCGCCAGCAGGTCCTCGAAGACGGCAAGGGGCTGAGCGAGGCGCAGGCGCTGGAGTGCCTGCAGCTGCCCGACGACCGCCTCGACGAGCTGCTGCAGCTCGCTCACGAGGTGCGGATGCGGTGGTGCGGGCCCGAAGTCGAGGTCGAGGGCATCGTCTCGGTGAAGACGGGCGGCTGCCCGGAGGACTGCCACTTCTGCTCCCAGTCCGGGCTGTTCTCGTCGCCGGTGCGCTCGGCATGGCTCGACATCCCGTCGCTGGTGGAGGCTGCGCGCGAGACGGCGGCGACGGGCGCGACCGAGTTCTGCATCGTCGCCGCGGTACGCGGCCCGGACGCCCGACTCATGAAGCAGATGCGCGAGGGCGTCGCCGCGATCAGGGCCGCCGTCGACATCCAGGTCGCGGCCTCACTCGGCATGCTCACGCAGGAGCAGGTCGACGAGCTGGCCGACATGGGCATCCACCGGTACAACCACAACCTGGAGACGGCCCGGTCGTACTTCCCCAACGTGGTCACCACTCACACGTGGGAGGAGCGCTGGGAGACGCTGTCGATGGTGCGTGACGCCGGCATGGAGGTGTGCTGCGGCGGCATCGTCGGAATGGGCGAGACGCAGGAGCAGCGGGCCGAGTTCGCCGCCCAGCTCGCCGAGCTCGAACCCGACGAGGTACCCCTCAACTTCCTCAACCCTCGTCCCGGTACGCCGTTCGGCGACCTTCCGGTGATGCCGGCTACCGAGGCGCTCAAGACGGTGGCGACGTTCCGGCTCGTGCTGCCCCGCACGATCCTGCGGTATGCGGGCGGGCGCGAGATCACCCTCGGCGACCTGGCGGGCAAGGGCGTGGTCGGCGGCATCAACGCTGTGATCGTAGGTAACTACCTCACCACACTCGGTCGTCCGGCCACAGAGGACCTGGAGATGCTGGCCGACCTCAAGATGCCGATCAAGGCACTGTCGGAGACTCTCTGAACGTGCGCCGACAGGACGACCGAGCGAGGCGCCGCAGCCGGTCAGGGCCCTAGCGGTGTACTTTCGAAAACACGCACGGACGGAGATCGGCCGGTGAACTCTGCTAAACAGGTCAACGTGGGAGTTTCCGTTCGCACCGCGCGGCCGGCCGAGTACGACGTCATCGGGGCGCTGACCCTGAACGCGTACTCGCTCGACGGCCTCATCGACGACGACTCCGACTACGCGCGTGACCTCCGTGACGCGAGCCGCCGCGCCGAGCACGCCGAACTCCTGGTGGCCGTCGACGAGGACCAGAACGTGCTGGGCACGGTCACGTTCTGCCTGCCGGGCTCGCCGTACGCGGAGTTGTCGCACGACGGGCAGGCCGAGTTCCGGATGCTCGCCGTCGCCGTGTCCGCCCGTGGCCAGGGCATCGGCGAGAAGCTGGTACGGGCCTGCCTCGACCGCGCGGAGAGCAAGGGCTGTACCAGCGTGGTCATCTCCACCCGACCGCAGATGCTCAGCGCACACCGCATCTACCAGCGGCTGCTCTTCGACCGCACCCCCGAACTCGACTGGGAGCCGGTGCCCGGCATCGAGCTGATCACCTACGCTCGCAAGCTGTGACGACCTTCTGCGGCCGCTGCGGCGAACCGTCCGGCAGCGGCGACCACTCGGCCTGCGCCAGGGCACTCGAACTGGAGCCGCCCCGGTACTGCGCCTCGTGCCGCCGCCGCATGGTGGTGCAGGTCGTACCCACCGGCTGGACGGCGCGCTGCGTCGAGCACGGCGAGCTGAGCAGTTCCAAGCGCTAGCCGATGACGGCGATCAGGTCGCCCTCCTGCACCACGTCACCCTCGGCCACCGCGAGCTCCGTGACCGTGCCGTCCGACTCGGCGATCACCGGGATCTCCATCTTCATGGACTCCAGGATCACCAGGGTGTCACCGTCATTGACCGTGTCACCGGCCGCGACGACGACCTTCCACACGTTCGCCACCATCTCGGCCCGGATCTCGTCGGCCATATGGACTCTCCCGTCAGGCGCACCTTGTTTCGTGCATCAAATCATGCCCAGATGACCCGCGCCGTCGACCCCGGGACTGCGGCACGCCGGCACGTCATGGGACGCTTGCGGGAAGCAACGATCTGACTTGGAGGCCGACATGGCGAGGAAAGCGCGCAAGAAGCGGGCGCGGAAGAAGAGCAAGGCGAACCACGGTCGCCGTCCGAACGCCTGACGACGTGAACACGAGAGCCCCCGGTGCCACGGCACCGGGGGCTCTCGTCTCGTCGCTCTAGATTTCGCGGATCTCCACCTCGGTGGTCTCCACGGTGACGCCCTGCGCGTCGACCGTCACCACGACCTCGCGCAGCTTCGCCTTGAGCCGGTCACGCAGGCCCTCGGGCGCCACCTCGTCGCCGCAGCACCGGTTGACCAGCGCCTTGACCTCCTGCTCGATGCCGAACTCCTGCAGGCAGGGGCTGCATTCGTGCAGGTGCTGCTTGATCTTCGCCTTGCTCACCTGGTCGCACTCGGCGTCCAGGTAGGTGTAGACGTCCTCGAGCACCTCGGTGCACGGGGTCTCGTGAGGATTCCCGCAGCTCACGAGGTCACCTCGCTACGCTCGGCGGCCGCGTTCGCCGCGGCACTGTGCCCATCGGTTCGCTCGCGTCGCTCGCTCACGAGGTCACCTCACTTCGCTCTGCGACGTCCTCCGGGCGCAGGATCCCGCGCTCGACGGCGTACTGCTCCAACAGCTGACGGAGGTTGCGCCGGCCGCGGTGCAGCCGGGACATCACGGTGCCGATCGGCGTGCCCATGATCTCCGCGATCTCCTTGTAGGCGAATCCCTCGACGTCAGCGAGGTAGACGGCGAGCCGGAAGTCCTCCGGCAGAGCCTGCAGCGCGTTCTTGACATCACTGTCCGGCAGCCGGTCCAGCGCCTCCACCTCGGCGGAACGGAGCCCGCTCGATGTGTGCGTGGCCGCCGCCGCGAGCTGCCAGTCCTCGATCTGCTCGGTCGGGCTCTGCTGAGGCTGCCGCTGCTTCTTGCGGTAGTTGTTGATGAAGGTGTTGGTGAGGATCCGGTACAGCCAGGCCTTGAGGTTCGTGCCGTCCTCGAACTGGTGGAACGCGGCGTAGGCCTTGACGAACGTCTCCTGGACGAGATCCTCGGCGTCCGCGGGATTGCGGGTCATCCGCAGCGCGGCGGCGTAGAGCTGATCAAGGAACGGTAGAGCGTCCCGTTCGAAGCGCTCGTTGCGCTGTTCCGCCGTCTCCTCGGTAACCAAGAGGTCTCCCGTCCGTCCGGCCCTGACGGGCCGCCCGTCCGCCGAGCTTACGCCCCGGCGTCGGCCGGTGCGTGACGGCGTGGGGAGCGACGGCGAGGGCTCCGCCGCGGGCCACTCCGGAGCGGCCAGCAGCCTCGACACCCGCTCCGCCTCTGCCCGGTTGGCACCGCTGAGCATCACCGGCATCGCTCCTCCCGCTCGGTCGTTCGTCACGCCGTGCAACATCGGGGTAGCCCGGGATTGTTCCCCGCGAGCGAGCGCCGGCGGAACGCGGTCGCGCAAGCGGCCACCCCACCGAATCGGACTTTCCGGGTAGCCGTGCCTACGTCGGGCATCGGCGCCCTAGTTTGTCCCGCAAGTCCGTTTAGCGAAGTGGGCCGGCGAGGCCTCGGGTACGCAGCCAGCTGAGCACGTGTGCGCCGACCACAGCCGGTTCGCGCTTCAACGAGTGGTCACCGGGCACGACCCGGACCTCTACGCCTGGCGAGGGTTCGGGGATGCCGAACGGGTCGCGGTCACCGTTGACCACGAGCGTCGGCACGCCGCTGAGCAGTTCCTCGGCACGCGACTTCTCCGGCCTGCCGGGCGGGTGCAGCGGGAACGCCAGCGCGACGACCGCGACGGCGCCGAGGTCACCGGCGGTCCGGCACGCCACCCGCGCCCCGCTCGAACGGCCGCCGAAGATCATCGGCACCTGTGCGTGCAACCCACGGACGACGGCCGTCCATGCCTCGTCGAGGTGGTTGGCCGGCGCGGGTGAGCGGCGCCCGGCGACCCGGTACGGCTGGGTCACCCGGGCCACCGCGACACCAGCGGGCACCACCGCGTCGCGTACCGCCACGAGATCTGGCGATTCGACGGAGCCGCCCGCACCGTGGCCGATGATCAGCAGGCAGCGCGTGCCGCCGGCCGGTAGGTCGAGGTCGACCCGCGCCGGCCCGCGCGGTGTGTCGACCTGGGCTCCGGACGGCGGCACGCCCACCACACCACCGTCCGGAGCTTCATTCAATGCGTCGAGTGTGCCGGAGTGTTGATCGTCCCGCCGCGGTTTCGCCATGCGACAAGCATGGCGCGGCGCTCGCGAGGAGTGGTGGCGCCCCACACGCCCTCGCAGTCTCCGGCGTTGAGTGCGGCGGCGAGACAGTCGGCCTGCACATCACAGCCGCGGCAGAGATCCAGCGCCATTTCGGCGGGCTCGGTCGGAAGGGGGAAGAACGTCTCGGGATCGACCGTGCGGCACCGACCTCGGGTCCGCCAGGTCAGGTCCTGCGGTTGGGCACCACGGGCTCGGAGGAGCCTCGGGTCACAACTCGCCACTTGCACTTCGTGGGGCCGTGGCAGTCTCGCCCGGGTCACGAGTGCGCTCCTTTCTTCGGCGCTGCGTGCAGCGCGATCGCGGATACTGGCCCACTCCCGCAACACTGGGTGCCACGGAAATGGCAACGCAAAGCGATCACTTCAACTCGCTCTGTGTTCGCCAACGAGCCGGGAGCGGAACCGTTACGGCACCCGCCAGAAGTACGCCCTAAAACAGGGTCGGGTTCAGGTCGATCCGGTCGGAACCGGGCTCCATCCGGACGACCAGTTCAGACCCCTTGTTCCGGACGTTTCCGACTGCCGGACCCACCGGCCGGATCTCGAAACCGTCGACAGCGCCGGGCTCCAGCAACCTCCGCGGATCAGCGACCGGCTCCTCACCAAGCCACGCCGCCCAGCGGTCGGGGGTGAGCACCAGCGGCATCCGGTCGTGCACGACCGTGAGCTGCCCGAGCGCGGCCGTGGTGACGACCGTGCAGGTGTAGAGCCGCTCGTCGCCGGTGCCCCACACCTCCCACAGTCCGGCGAAGACGAGGCCGCCCTCGGCGGTCATGAAGTACGCCTGCTTGCCGGAGGAATCGGTGCGCGGCGTCCACTCGAACCAGCCGTCGGCCGGGATCAGGCAGCGCCGCCGCGCGAACGCCGCACGGAACGCCGGCTTCTCCACCAGCGACTCGGAACGCGCGTTGAGCATGCGCGCACCGCCCGACGCGTCCTTGGCCCAGGACGGCACGAGGCCCCACTTCGCCACCGACAGCACCCGCCCGGGCACCGGCGATCCGCCGGCCAACGCGCCCGCCGCCAGGTACTCCTCGGCGCGCTTCGACCGGCGCACCACGCGGACGCGGTCGGTCGGCGCGATGTTGTAGTCGGGCCGGAGATCCTCGCCGTCGCTCGCGTCGACGGCGTCGAACTCGGCCACGAGATCCTCGGCGCTGCGAGTGGAGGCGTACCGACCGCACATGGCGCCCAGCCTAGTGCCGCTGGATTCCGCAGCCAGGCTGCCGGAATCCGACCGCGGCATCCGGCAGACTGTCCCCATGCAGACACCCGTCCTCGCGGATCCCTGGCCGGCGCCCCGGGCACACGCCCCCGTCCGGGCCACCGTGCCGATGCCTGGCTCCAAATCGGTCACCAACCGTGCCCTGGTGCTGGCCGCGCTGGCGGACGGTCCCTCCACGCTCCGCGCCCCGCTGCGCTCGCGGGACACGCTGCTGATGGCGGCGGCGCTGCGCTCGTTCGGCGTCGAGATCACCGACACGGCCGACGGCGCCTGGCAGGTCGAGCCGGGCGAGCTGGCAGGGCCGGCCAAGGTCGACTGCGGTCTCGCCGGCACGGTGATGCGTTTCGTGCCGCCGGTCGCAGTGCTCGCGCGCGGGCAGGTCCACTTCGACGGCGATCCGTACGCCCGCAAGCGCCCGATGGGCAAGCTCGTGCAGGCGCTCCGCACGCTGGGCGCCACCATCGACGACGGCGGTCGCGACGCGCTGCCTTTCACCGTGCACGGCAACGGATCCCTGCCCGGCGGCTCGGTGACCATCGACGCGTCGGCGTCGTCGCAGTTCGTCTCCGCGCTGCTGCTGGCCGGCCCGCGCTACCACCACGGCGTCACGATCAGGCACGACGGCAAGCCGGTACCCAGCCAGCCACACATCGACATGACCGTAGGCATGCTGCGCTCGGCCGGCGCGGTCGTGGAGGACAGCGAGCCGAACACGTGGCACGTCGAGCCGGGCCGGATCCAGCCGCTGCACCTCACGATCGAGCCCGACCTCTCCAACGCCGCGCCCTTCCTCGCCGCCTCGCTGGTCGCCGGCGGTTCGGTCACCGTGCCGCGCTGGCCGCACCGCACCACCCAGCCCGGCGACGCGCTCCGCGACCTGTTCACGCGGATGGGCGCCCAGGTCACGCTCGACGCGCACGGCCTCACCGTGGCCTCCGGCGACCGCCTCACCGGCCTCGACGCCGACCTGCACGACGTCGGCGAGCTGACCCCGGTTCTCACCGCCCTCTGCGCGCTCGCCGACACCCCGTCGCGCCTGCGCGGCATCGCCCACCTGCGCGGCCACGAGACCGACCGGCTGGCGGCGCTGGCCCGCGAGCTGAACGCGCTCGGGGGCGACGTCACCGAGACCGACGACGGCCTGGAGATCCGGCCACGCCCGCTGGGCGGCGGTACCTTCGCGAGCTACGACGACCACCGCATGGCGCAGGCCGGGGCGCTGCTCGGCCTCGCGGTCGACGGCGTCGCCGTGGAGAACGTGGCCACGACGGCCAAGACCATGCCGGAGTTCGTCGACGTCTGGAGCGCCATGCTGCGGGAGCCGGTCTGAGCCGCCAACGCGACTGGGACGAGGACGACGTCCGGGTACGCCCCGGGCGCTCGTCCCGTCCGCGGACGCGGATCCGGCCCAAGCATGGCGACGCCGTCCCCGGTTTCGTCATCGCGGTCGACCGTGGCCGGTTCACCTGCCGGGTGGACGACCTCACGGTCATCGCGATGCGTGCGCGCGAACTGGGGCGCAAGGCCGTCGTCGTCGGTGACCAGGTGGAGATCGTCGGCGACGTCACCGGCGGCACCGACACCCTCGCCCGCATCGTCCGGATCACCGAACGCAAGTCGGTGCTGCGCCGCACGGCCGACGACGACGATCCGTACGAGCGGGTGGTGGTGGCCAACGCCGACCAGCTCGTCATCGTCACGGCGCTCGCGGATCCGCCGCCGCGCACGGGTTTCGTCGACCGCTGCCTCGTGGCCGCGTACGACGCCGGGCTGGAACCGTTGCTGTGCCTCACCAAGGCGGACCTCGTCGAGGGCACGACCGTGCTGGAGGATCTGCTCGCCCACTACGACGGGCTCGACTTCTCCGCCGTCACGTGCCGGCACGACGATCCGCCGGACGCGCTGCGCGCCAAGCTCGCCGGCCGCCTGTCCGTCCTTGTCGGACACTCCGGCGTCGGCAAGTCCACATTGGTGAACGCACTCGTGCCGGACGCCGACCGGGCCATCGGTGCGGTCAGCGCGATCGGCAAGGGCCGGCACACCTCGACGTCGGCGGTGGCGCTCGAGCTGGCCGGCGGCGGCTGGGTGATCGACACACCGGGCATCCGCTCGTTCGGGCTGGCGCACGTCTCCCCCGAGAGCCTCCTCGCCGGCTTCCACGACCTCGCGGAAGGCGCCCTGGAGTGCCCGCCCGGCTGCGGCCACCTCGGCGACGAGTGCGCGCTGGACGCATGGGTCGCGGCCGGCCACGCGAGCCCGGCCCGCCTCGCCTCCTACCGTCGCCTCCTCAGCTCCCGCTGACACCCTTCGCCGACTTTCGGATTCTTGGGGGTCGCGAGACGCCCGGATGCCCAAGAATCCGGCACTCAGGGGACGCTTACGCCGTCACGTCTGGATCTATGCGGACGTCGTTGAGCAACCCCAGCCGATGCGCGATCACCAGAGCGCCGGCCCGGTTGCGCACGCCCAACTTGCGGAACATGCGGGCCTGCGTGTTCTCGACCGTCTTGGTGGCGATCCCGAGGGCGCGGGCGGTCTGGCGCACCGACTCGCCCCGGTCGGCGGAGAGCAGTATCTGCGTCTCCCGTGCGGTCAGGTCCGGCAGTCCACGCGGACCCGGACCGGCCACCATCAGCTCGACCAGCGGCGCGAGGTCGTTGCGGTGGACAGCGGCGTACCCGCTCGCAAGGACCGCCAGCACCGGCAGCAGGTGCGCGAGCAGGTCATCGGCGGAGATCGCGGCACCGGCGCCCTCCAGCAGGGCCTCGATAACCTCCGTGTGCCCTGGACGCGAACCGCTGACCAGCAGGATCGGCACGCCGAGGAGCCGGCACGCCGCCCAGTCCGCGGGCGTCGGGTCGGCCAGCACCGCGATGACCGGCCCCGGGTACCACCACGGCGGGTAGTCGTCGAGCGCCGACCAGGCCGACCTGTCCAGCACGAACGCGACGCCGTGGGTGACGAGCGCGCCCACGAGCCGATCGGTCAAGGCGCCTGGCCGGCCGCGGATCAGCACGACGATCGCCCGCCCACCCTCGACGGGCAGACGCGGGCGCCGGACGTCACCGGGCGTGATGCCGAGGGAAGCTCCCCTGGCGACGGCGTGGCTCTGGCTGTGCGCGTTCAGCTTGGCGTAGATCCGGCGCTTGCGGTTCTCGACCGTGCGCGGGCTGATACCGAGGACCTCGGCCATCTCGGCGACGCCGTGCCCCGAATTCATCAGCCACAGGACGTCGAGTTCGCTCTCGGTGAGCCGCCCGTTCGTCTGGACCGGCCGGTGGGAGCCATGCTCGCGGAGGGTGAGCACAAGCGCGTCCAGGCCGTGCGACGCGGGCACGACCGCCGCGACGCCAGCCCGGTAGATCTCGTCCAGCGAGAGCCGAAGGCCTTGGTCGTAGAGTCCGACCAGGGCGACGTCCGCGAACCGCTCGTGCAATTGGCGTAGCAGGTCGACCAGGCCGGGCGCCGGATCGCGCAGGTCGATGAGGACGACGTCGGGCTGGCGTAACTCGCAGAGCACATCGAGATCGGCGAGGCCCGACGTGTGCCCGACGACCTCGAAGTCGGGATGGGCGCGCAGGTATGCAGCGAAGACCTCGCGCGTCATCAACCGGCGTGATGTAAGCGCTATCCGCACCGACGCGTACATCTTTAGCGGCCTTTCCGGCCCCCCGATACCAATGGGATGATGCCCGGCAATCTAACCCTTTTCACTGACAAGGTCTAGACCAGAATCAGTCGATTTCTACCATTCCGCCGGTACGCCAGTACTCACCGTCACCGCGACCAAGCAAGCCCTCGTCCACGAGGTACCGGCGGAGCGCGGCGTGATCGTCGTGCCAGGCACGAAGCACAGCGTCGACCTCGCGTTCGGCGTACCGGACACCGGGCTCGAAGCTCAGCACCACGTGTTCGAGCACGACCCGCCGCTTGCTCATCGCCGCAGGCATAGACACGATCCGCCCGTCCCGGACGAACGTACGAAGCACCGCCGCAGCGCCCGGATCGGCGACCCCGTGGTCCTCCGGCTCGTCGACCGGCGCGGCCGCGCGCGCCGCCTCCTTGAACACCTCCGTGTCGATCCGGAGCCGCCCGTCCGCCACACTCACCAGCCCGCCCGACATGAGGCGCTGCACCGCGCGGACCGCGTCGCGGGCGTCCAGTCCGGCGGCCTCCGCCACCGCCGTAGGGGTCTCCGCGCCCAGCACGATCGCCGCCACGACGCGCAGCCGCACCTGCTCCGCCAACAACCCGACGAGCGCCGCCGCCGTCCTCTCCTCAGCCATGAGCCGACCGTAGCGTTGCCCCTGTCACGATTTTTCGGCCGCGGTCGAGGAGCCGAGCGTTGCCGCGCGCAGTAAAGTCGCAGCGGTTGGGGGTACGCGCGAATACGAGGCAGGAACATGGGTTTGCTTTCCCGTTTCACGTCCAGCAACTCAGCCGTGTCGGAGCAGACGGTCATCGCTCGATACCAGCTCCACTCCGGCCCCAACGGCACCTCGACGGACATCCACAGCCTGGCCACCCTGGAGGACCGGCTGATCGAGGCGATCGGCGCCGCGCGCGCCGGCGAGTTCGAGGGCACGGAGTTCGGCACGGGCGAGGTCACGCTCTTCGCCTACGGGCCCGACGCCGACCGGCTCTTCGCCACCATGGAGCCGATCCTGCGGTCGTTCCCGCCACGGCCGGCGCAGGTGCTCGTGAGGTACGGCGGCTTCTCCGACGACCAGGCTCCCGCCGTCCTGCACGAACTTTAGGGAGCTCTAAGCGGTTACAAGGACGGCGCGATACGCGTTCGCGCCATGTCCCGGTATGCCGACGACCTCGCACTCGCCCACGTCCTCGCCGACACCGCCGACGCGATCTCGCTGAGCCGGTTCCGGGCGCTGGATCTCAAGGTCGAGGCGAAGCCCGACCTCTCGCCGGTGACTGATGCCGACACGTCGGTCGAGCAGGCACTGCGCGCCACGCTGAGCCGTGCGCGGCCGCGCGACGCGATCCTCGGCGAGGAGTACGGGCTGACGCCGGCCGGTGCCGGGTCCGGCCACCGCCGGTGGGTCATCGACCCGATCGACGGCACCAAGAACTTCGTCCGCGGTGTGCCCGTCTGGGCCACGCTGATCGCGCTGCTGGAGGGCGACCAGCCGGTCGCCGGGCTCGTGTCGGCGCCTGCGCTGAATCGCCGCTGGTGGGGCGGGCTGGGCGCCGGGGCGTTCACCGGCAAGCAGCGCTCGGCCGCGACGCCGATCCGGGTCTCCGGCGTGTCGAAGCTCACCGACGCGTCCTTCTCGTACTCGTCGCTCAGCGGATGGGAGGAGCGTGGAGTGCTCGACGGCTTCCTCGACCTCACGCGCACCGTCTGGCGCACGCGCGCGTACGGCGACTTCTACAGCTACATGCTGCTGGCCGAGGGCGCGGTGGATGTGGCGGCCGAGCCGGAAGTGTCCCTGTGGGATCTGGCTGCGCTGGCCCCGATCGTCACCGAGGCCGGTGGCACCTTCACGGACCTGAACGGGGTGCCCGGTCCGGCTGGCGGGAACGCCGTCGCAACCAACGGACTCCTCCACGACGCGGTTCTGGATTACCTGTCACCACGCTGACCGGCGTGTATTCGTCGCCCCGCGGTTACCGCCCGGCGCAGAGGCGAACCTGAACGGGCCACAGTTGGCGCGGTGTGTCTATTCTCTGCGGGTGACTCCTGGTTGGTTCTTCCTTGCGGCGGCGATTGCCACCTATGGACTGGCCAACTTTCTCCAGGCCGTCGCCGCGCGCCGGGTGGACATGCACAAGAGCCTCCATCCAGGGCTTTTGCTCAGGCTCGCGAGCCACAAGACCTACCTGATCGGCCTTGGCTGCCAGATCGCCGGGTTCCTCTTCGCGTTCTTCGCCCGCCGCGACCTGCCGCTGTTCCTCGTGCAGACGGGCGTGGCGGCCGGGCTCGGCGTCACCGCGATCCTGGGCGTGCTGCTGCTGAAGTGGCGCCACCCACCGGCCGAGATCGCGCTCCTGATCATCCTCGGCATCGGCCTCGCAGCCTTGATCATTTCGGCACAACGCAGCCCGTCGAAACCGCTCGGCACGCTCGAAGTCGTCGGGCTGGCGTTCGCCGTGCTGGTCATCGGCCTGCTGGGGCGGCTCGCGGCGCGGCTCCACGGGTCGCCAGGGTCGGTCGCACTCGGTGCGCTGGCAGGAGTGGCGTTCGGGGCCGTGGCCGTTGCGTCCCGGCCGCTCGCCAACTTCGACTCGCTCGCCGACCTCTTCGCCAACCCGCTGCTCTACATCCTGATCGCGCACGCCCTCGTCGGGCAGCTTCTTCTCGGGCTGGCGATGCAGCGCGGCTCCGCCACGGCGGCGGTCGCGTCGATGGACGCCGCGTCCGCGATCCCGGCGGCGTTCATCGGACTCTTCCTCCTGGGCGACCGCATCACCCCCGGGCTGGAGTGGCTGGCGGCGTTCGGCTTCGTCGCCGCGCTCGGCGCGGTGATCGGGCTCACCCGGTACGCCGAGCCGCAGATCCACCCGAGCGAACGGCAGCGCGAGCCCGTCGCGGTCGGCTCCTAGGCCGGCCGCAGAAAGCTCAGTCCGGCAGTTCGTACCGCAGCTTGTGCCGGTCACCGGGCAGGATCGTGACGGTGAGCCGGATCGGGCGCGTATCGGTGTATCCCGTGCGGACGTGCGCCAACACGGGAACGCCCTGCCCGACGTCGAGCCGCTGCGCCTCCAGCGGATCCGGCATGCGCGTCGTGATCTCGTCCACGTACCGCACCTGCACGTGCCCCATCTCGGCCAGCAACGCCGTGGCGCTGCCGCTGAACACCTGCGGATCGAGCAGCGGCGTACCGTGCGCGAACTCGAACGGGTAGTACGACTCGGAGATCGACGACGGCTGCCCGTCGACACTGCGCAGCCTGCGACGCACCACGAGGTTCTCGCCGGGCGGCACCTCCAGCCGCTCGGCGATGTACTCGGTCGCGCTGACGATGCTCACCTCGATCGCCTGCTCGGGCGCGCGTCCCTGGGCGAGGGTCTGGTCGACGAAGTCGTCGAGCCCGGTGAGCCGGTGGGCTCCCCGGGGTCCGCGCTCGACGCGGTGGGTCCAGTTCATCCGTTCCCGGCGCCGGACGAGCCGGCCCGCACGGGCACGGCCGGCGGTGATGAGGCCCTCGTGCGCGAGGGCGTTCAGGGCCATGCGTGCGGTGTTGCGAGACACCCCGTACCGCTGGGCCAGATCCATCTCGGTCGGGATCTGGTCGCCAGGGGCCAGCTCTCGGTCGCGGATCGCGGCCCGCAGATCGTTGGCGATCTGCTGGTAGAGCGGGTTGTCGCCGCCGTCAACGGCAACCATCTGAGCCTCCCCTGAGCTTTTGGTCCTACAAAACTATCAGAACCTATTGACAGCCTCCTGAACGGTGCCTCAGTGTAGGTATTGTCGGAACAATAAGACCGGAAGGTATCGATAGCCTACGCGCAGCGTGGCGCCGCGGCTCCGCAAAGGAGGGCCGAGCGATGATCCACGGTGGGGCGGACCTCGTGCAGCGACTGCTCGATCGGGCGGAGCGCCTGCTCTGGGAGGAGCAGGACGCAGCCAAACTCGCAGCTGGCTGGCAGGTCGTCAAGCATGGGCGGTGGAACCGGACGTACCGGCACCCGGCGCTGGTCGCCGCGGCCGTGCGTTCACAGCAGCGCCGGCGCCGCCCGACGCGGGTTCTGGAGCGTGCAGCATGAGCCGCGCACTCCGGATCACCGCCACGATCCTGATACTCACCATCGTCTGGACGTTCCGCCGCACCCGCGGCGCGCTCGTCCTCACCTTCCTCGCCGGGCTCTGGCTCCGGCAGGCCTGGGTCACCGGCCCCGCCCAGCGGGGCACGCTCGGCCGGGACAACGGACCACCGCGTTGGGTACGCGGGGCGAGCGGCCAGCTCGGGGTCCGCCGTGCCATCACCTCAAGCAACCACCAGCACACCGGCTCACTGTTCGAGGCTCCACCGGCGAAGCAGGCTGCTCGCTGGTGGTGATCGGGAGGGGCGGCCCCGGGCCCGCACGGGGGCGGGTCCGGGGCCGCTAGTCACTGGTCCAGCCGGCCCTCCCCGCAGGTTCACGGTGGCGGTACCTCCCAGAAGCCGGCGCTGAGCAGGATCTGCACCTGCATGTCCACGTTGTGTACGACGCCGTCGAGGCGCAGATCGAGAATCACGTTCCCGTACGAGTCGTAGATGACCTGCTCGATACGCCGCGCACCCAGCGACTCCCGCTCGTAGATCGTGGGGACGATGACACACTCGCCGATTCTCGGGACCTGCGGATACGGCACCTCGGCCTCAAGGATGAAGTGCCTCGGAGCACCTGTCACCGGGTCGCCGATGCGGAACTGGTAGGTCACCTGCACCGAGAAAGTGTGCCACGGTGCGGTCCACGAAACCTTCCCGCGTGACGGCGCGACGCCGTATCGTAAACGCCGTTTATATAACCTTTTAGGAGGGTCCTTGCGCCGCCTCGCCACCGTCCTCGGCACTGCACTCGCCCTGACCCTTCTACCAGCGTCCGCCGCGGGCGCCGCCACCCCCGACGACGACCTCACCCCGCGCGAACCCGGGCCACACTCGGTCGTCTACCGCGAGCAGGCGGTGATCGCCGCCGACCAGCACCGCATCTGGCAGCTCCTCGTCGACCTGCCCGGGTACGCGTCGTGGAACCCGTGGGTGGTGCGTGCTGAGGGCGCCTCGACGCCGGGCAGCCGGGTCAAGGTCGACGTCGTCCTGGGCAGCCACGTGATGGCCGCCGAGCACACGGTGCTCGTGGTCGAACCGCAGACCAGGTTCTGCTGGCGCGACGCCGGCTGGAACGCGATCTTCGTCTACGGGCAGCGCTGCCGGACGCTGGAACGCCGGCCGGACGGCACGATCCTGGTGCGGAACGAGCTGCTGCTCGACGGCATCTTCAGCCCGGCCGCGAACCTGACCGTCGGAAAGGCGATGCGCGACGGCATGGCCGCCGAGATGGCCGCCTTGAAGCGGCACGCAGAGGACCAATGAAACCGGGGCCGGTGACGTTGGACGTCACCGGCCCCCGGCCAGCCAGCGGCTAATGATCCGCCGGCTTGATGGGCTTGATGAGCGGCGTGGGCGACGAGGTGCCCGATGGCAGCTTCGGCGCCTTGGACTTCTTCGGCTTACGCGCTTCGCGGCGCGGCTTGTCCTTGGACATACTTAGCTCCTTTGAGGTCGGACGATCAAGATGGGCTCAGGCTCCGGCACCTCTGATCACATTCGCGGCCTCCCTCAGGCGCGCACGACTCCCGGCAAGGAGCGGCGCTCTCGCTACCCCGACGCTATCTCCGTCAGCCGCTCAGGTCACGACCTTTCTTCCGCTGTCCCCCGGTGAGCTGACCAACACGCTAGTCGCCGAGTTCGCCGCGCTCCTCCTCGTCGGCACGCCGGCGCTTCTGCCGCTCGGCGGCGCGCCGCTGCTGCTCGGCACGCTCGCGGAGGCCGCGCAGGTACGCCTCGTTGTCGTCGGCCCCGTGAACCACCGGATGCTCTCCTGCGGCGGGCGCCCGACCGGTGAGCAGCCACAGAAGCGATCCGATGCCGGGCAGGAGTACGACGATCGGCAGCCACCCGTACTTCGGCAAGGTGCGGAACTCTCCCCTGCTACGGGTGAGTACGTCGACGATGCAGTAGATCCACAGCGCGAGCAGCGCAAACGCGAGCAGCGCACGAATGAACACCATGCTCAAAAGGTAGCTCTGTGGAGCCCGCGCCGTAATCCATGCAAGGTCACAGGACGGCTCCACCTATCCTTGGCGTCGTCATGGGAACGCCGTCTCCGCTCGCCGATCTGCAGGCCCGCCTCGCCGACCTGATGCCGCGCGACCGGCGCCGGTTGCAGCGCCGGATCGACGGTGCCCGCCGATCGCGTAACCAGCAGACCTTGGCAGAGCAGCTGGCGGCCGATGTCGCCGTGGCCGAGCAGAAGGTCGCCGCACGGCGGGCGAGCGTCCCGGCGATCAAGTACCCGGACGAGCTGCCGGTCAGCCAGAAGAAGGACGACATCCTCGCGGCGATCCGCGATCACCAGGTGGTCATCGTCGCGGGCGAGACCGGGTCGGGGAAGACCACCCAGCTGCCGAAGATCTGCCTCGAACTGGGCCGCGGGGTCACCGGCCTGATCGGCCACACGCAGCCACGGCGGCTCGCGGCCCGCACGGTTGCCGACCGCATCGCCGAGGAGCTGGGCACGCCGCTGGGCAGCACGGTCGGGTTCAAGATCCGCTTCACCGACCAGGCCAGCGACAACACGCTCGTGAAGGTGATGACGGACGGCATCCTGCTGGCCGAGATCCAGAACGACCGCGCGCTCCACCAGTACGACACGATCATCATCGACGAGGCCCACGAGCGCAGCCTCAACATCGACTTCCTGCTCGGGTACCTCAAGCAGCTGCTGCCACGCCGCCCCGACCTGAAGCTCATCATCACCTCGGCGACGATCGATCCCGAGCGGTTCAGCCGGCACTTCGGCGACGCGCCGATCATCGAGGTCTCCGGCCGCACGTACCCGGTCGAGGTGCGGTACCGCCCGGTGACGGACCCGGACAGCGAGGACGACGACCGCGACCAGATCACCGCCATCTGCGACGCCGTCGACGAGCTGTCGACGGAGGCGCCCGGCGACGTGCTGGTGTTCCTCTCCGGCGAGCGCGAGATCCGCGACACCGCCGACGCGCTGAACAAGCTGAACCTGCGGAACACCGAGGTCCTGCCGCTCTACGCGCGCCTCTCGACGGCCGAGCAGCACCGCGTCTTCCAGCCGCACGCGGGCCGGCGGATCGTGCTGGCCACGAACGTCGCCGAGACCTCGCTCACCGTGCCGGGCATCAAGTACGTGGTCGACCCCGGCACCGCGCGCATCTCCCGGTACAGCCACCGCACGAAGGTGCAGCGGCTGCCCATCGAGGCGGTGTCGCAGGCGTCGGCGAACCAGCGCAAGGGGCGCTGCGGCCGCACGTCCGACGGCATCTGCATCCGCCTCTACACCGAGGACGACTTCCTCGGGCGGCCGGAGTTCACCGACCCGGAGATCCTGCGCACGAACCTGGCGTCGGTCATCCTGCAGATGACGTCGCTGGGCCTCGGCGACCTCGCGGCGTTCCCGTTCATCGACCCGCCGGACCGGCGCAACATCGCCGACGGCGTCAACCTGCTCGCCGAGCTCGGCGCCCTCCAGGACGGTGCGCCTGACGCCGCTCGGGCGCAAGCTCGCGCAGCTGCCCGTCGACCCGCGCCTGGCACGCATGGTGCTCGAAGCCGACCGCAACGGCTGCGTGCGCGAGGTCATGGTGATCACCGCGGCACTGTCCATCCAGGATCCGCGCGAGCGACCGGTCGAGAAGCAGCAGGCCGCCGCCGAGCAGCACGCCCGGTTCGCCGACAAGGACTCCGACTTCGCTCGCGTACCTGAACCTCTGGAACTACCTGCGCGAGAAGCAGCGTGAGCTGTCGTCGAACCAGTTCCGCCGGATGTGCAAGGCCGAGTTCCTGCACTACCTGCGCATCCGCGAGTGGCAGGACATCCACGGGCAGCTGCGCCAGGTCGTCACGCACCCTCGGCGTGAGCACGAACACCGAGCCGGCCGAGCCGCAGAAGGTGCACGTGTCGCTGCTGGCCGGGCTGCTGTCGCACGTCGGCGTCAAGGAGGGCGACCGCAACGAGTACCTGGGCGCGCGGGGCGCCAAGTTCGCGGTGTTCCCCGGGTCGGCGCTGTTCAAGAAGCCGCCGCGCTGGATCATGGCCGCCGAGCTGGTCGAGACGTCCCGGCTCTGGGGCCGCATCGCCGCCCGCATCGAGCCGGAGTGGGTCGAGCCGCTGGCCGGTCACCTGGTCAAACGCACGTACAGCGAGCCGCACTGGGAGAAGAACCAGGGCGCGGTGATGGCGTTCGAGAAGGTCACGCTGTACGGGGTGCCGATCGTCGCGTCGCGCAAGGTCAACTACGGCCGCATCGACCCGGAGCTGTCGCGCGAGCTGTTCATCCGGCACGCGCTCGTCGAGGGCGACTGGACCACGCACCACCGCTTCTTCCACGCCAACCGCGAGCTGCTGGAGGACGTCGAGGAGCTGGAGCACCGCGCGCGCCGCCGCGACATCCTGGTCGACGACGAGACGCTGCTCGCCTTCTACGACCAGCGCATCCCTGCCGACGTCGTCTCCGGGCGCGCACTTCGACGCGTGGTGGAAGAAGACCCGCCGCACCCAGCCGGAGCTGCTGACGTTCGACCCGTCGATGCTGATCAACCGAGGCAGCGGCAGGCGTGCAGGAGCAGGACTACCCGGACGAGTGGCGCCAGGGCGACCTCGCGCTGCCGCTGTCGTACCAGTTCGAGCCCGGTGCGGCGGCCGACGGCGTCACCGTCCACATTCCGCTGGCGGTCTTGAACCAGGCCACAGACGAGGGCTTCGACTGGCAGATCCCGGGGCTGCGCGAGGAGCTGGTCACGGCGCTGATCCGGTCGCTGCCGAAGCCGATCCGGCGCAACTTCGTCCCGGTGACCGATCACGCGCAGGCCGTGCTCCCACGGCTCGACGCCGGCCGGCCGCTGCTCGACACGCCTCGAAGACGAGCTGCGCCGGATGGGCGGTGTCGTGATCCGGCGCCAGGACTGGGGTCTCGACCGCCTGCCGCCGCACCTGCGCGTCACGTACCGGGTCGTGAACGACAAGGGCGACCCTGTCGCGGAGGGCAAGGATCTCGACGCGCTCAAGGACAAGCTCCGCCCCAAGGCACGCAAGGCTCTGGCCAAGGCGGCGCCCGGTATCGAGAAGGCCGGCCTCACGTCGTGGGACTTCGGCCCGCTCCCGCGCACGATCGAACAGCAGCGGGGCGAACACGTCGTGAAGGCGTTCCCCGCGCTCGTGGACGAGGGCGAGTCGGTCGCGATCCGGGTGCTGGAGACCGAAGGCGCCCAGCAGGCCGCGATGCGGGCAGGCACGCGCCGGCTGCTGCTGCTGGGCGTCAACTCTCCCGTGAAGTTCGTCCACTCCCGGCTGACCAACAAGGCGAAGCTGGCATTCAGCCACAACCCGCACGGCAGCGTGATCGCCCTCTTCGACGACTGCATCGGCGCCGCCGTCGACACGCTCGTCGACGACGTGGGCGGGCCAGCCTGGGACGCCGCCGGATTCGCCGCGCTGCTCGACCACGTCCGTGGCGAGCTCAACGAGACGGCGCTCGCGGTGGTGAACCGCACCGAGAAGGTGCTGTCGGCCGCCCACTCCGTCGAGCAGCGATTCCGTGCTACGATGGCCAAGCCGCTGGCGCCGTCGCTCGCCGACATCCGCGCGCAGATCAACGGGCTCGTCTACCCCGGCTTCGTCACCGCCACTGGCTGGAAGCGCCTCCCCGACCTCGTGCGGTACCTGCAGGGCATCGAGCGCCGGCTGGAGAAGCTGCCGCAGGACCCGACCCGGGACGCGTTGAACATGGGCAACGTCCAGCATGTCCAGGACGAGTACCGCACGCTGCTCGCCGAGGCGCCGCCGAGCGACGAACTGGCCGCGATCCGCTGGATGATCGAGGAGTTGCGGATCAGCCTGTTCGCCCAGTCGATCGGCACCGCTCACCCGGTATCGGAGAAGCGCATCTTCCGAGCGATGGACACAGTTCCCTTCTGAGCGAGGGCCCCGTTCGAGACAAAAGGTACTATACGGGTAATCGGGGTTACCGGCGCCCGTTTAAGGCACGGCTTCCCGGAAAGTTCGATTTGCGACAAGCGCCGCGCCAGGTGCCCCAGCGCACAATTTCCTTGTGACAGCACGGGATTACCCGGATCATCGTGCGGGTGTCCAAGCAAGCTCTGCACATCGTGGAGGTCGCCGCCCAGCCCGATCCGGCGACCGTCCTGCCCGTTTACCTTCAATTCGACGACGCTGACTCGCCGATCGACATCCTCGACGCACTGCTGATCACACGCTTCGGCACCGGCGCTCACCCGGCCGCCCGCACGACGCAGGTCAAGCGTCTCCGCAAGGACGCGCCGCTGCTGCCGGCGGGCGCTACCGTCATCCGCACCGCGAGCGAGGACAGCCGCAGCGCGCTCCTCGCCACCGGCGACGGCTGGATCCTGCAGACGATGCGCTGGGAGGACGGCGCCAAGGTCACGGTCACCGCCGTCACCGACGAACTCGCCGCCGAGGTGCTGGCCGAGACGGTGCGCGACGCGGAGGAGCCGCCCACCGAGGATGCGGGCGTCGTCACGATGGGCTTCTGGCACCTGGGGCAGCACGGGCCGCGCCGCCGGTCGCGCGAGATCGCTGCGCCGACCTGGGCCGAGATCCAGACGAACTACTCCTCTGGCGTAGTGGGCGCGATCGACCAGCTCATGGGCATCACGTCCGCCAGCCTCGCCGGCCGGCTCCTCCTCCTGCACGGGCCGCCCGGCACCGGCAAGACCACGGCACTGCGTGCGCTCGCGCAGTCGTGGCGGGGCTGGTGCCAGATCGACTGCGTGCTCGATCCGGAGCGGCTGTTCGACAACCCCGCCTACCTCATGGACGTCGCCCTCGGCCAGGACGACGACGATGACGACGAGCGCTGGCGGCTGCTGCTCCTGGAGGACTGCGACGAGCTGATCCGCAGCGAGGCGAAGCAGTCCACCGGGCAGGCGCTGTCCCGGCTGCTCAACCTCACCGACGGGCTGCTCGGGCAGGGGTGCCGCACGCTCGTCGGCATCACCACCAACGAGGACCTGACTCGGCTGCACCCGGCCGTCACCCGCCCCGGCCGGTGTCTCGCCCAGGTCGAGGTGGGGGCGCTCCCGCCGGACGAGGCCACCGCGTGGCTCGGCCGCTCGGACGGGATCGGGCCGAACGGTGCCACGCTCGCGGAGCTGTACGCGCTGCGCAACGACCTCGCACCGGTGGTCGCCGACGCGCCGGACCCAGCGGTGGGCCTGTACCTCTGAGGCCCTCGTCGCCGAGTTTCGGACTTTTGGGGGCGGGCGGGTCCGGAAACCCTCAAAAGTCCGACACTCGAGGGGTTACGTGCCCCAGGCCTCGAACTCGTAGATGCGGGCGGCTGGGTCGCCGTTCTGGGTCGGCGTGGTCACGTTGAGACGCACGTACCGCGCTGTCACCGGCACGCTGTGTGTCGACTCGCTGGCGGTGTTGGCCGTGACGGTCACGACCGTGCGCCACGCCTCCGTGGTCGTGGACCGCACCTGGACCGTGTACGCGCGCGTGTTCCACGCGGTCTGCTCGCCACCGGCGCCAGCGTGCTTCACCACGAACCGGTTGAGGTTCCGCGCCGATCCGAGGTCGACCTGCCACCACTTCGCCGACCCCAGCGAGCACCACTTGTCGGCGTTGCCGCCGGTGACGCTGCCGTTCACGGCCTTCGCGGCACTCTCGGTAGCCGCGCAGGCAGAGTCGGCGGTGGCGGGCCTGTTCAGCGCCAGGTTCGCCGGTCCCGGGTCGCCGGTCCAGGACACCGAGGTGCCCGCCGCAGAAGACCGTCCACCCTCGACCCCCACCGCCTCGACCTCGACCACGGTGGCAGGTTCGTTGCCCGCACGGTCGAGCTGCGGCACGAAGTACGCGTCGTTCGGCGTGCTGCCAAGGTACGTGCGGCTACCGTCCGAGTTCCGCCGGAACACGTCGTACTGGCGAACCGCGCCCAGGGCTCGCGGTCCAGCCGAGCCGCAGCGACTTGCGGCTCGCAGAGACATCCGTGGCGCCGAGGACGGTCAACCCGGACGGTGCCGGCACGGAGTCGACTGCACCGTCGTACACGGCGAGCTGCCCGACGCGGATCGAGTAGGACGGCTCCGAGCCGGCGGCTTGGAGGCCGAGCTGCGCGATCGTGCGGCCGGCGTACGCGGAGAGATCGAGGGTCTTGCGCTCCCAGCCGGTGCCGGTCGTGGAGCCGAGGTCGAGAGTGGTGAACGACGTCGGGTTGTCGGTGAACGCGACGGCGGCGCGCAGGTTGGTCGGCCCGGCGGTGGGCGTCTTGACGACGATCGACAACCGAGTGTCCGCTGCCACGGGCAGCCGCGTCTGGTACAGCCGCACCGTGTTCGTGGCGTTCAAGCGAGCCGGACAGCAGGAGGGAGCTACCGCCCTCGTACGCGTCGGAGAAGTCGATGCTCGGCGTGAGCTTCGCGCCGGACGACTGGACGACCCAGCGGTAGGTCGGCGGCACGTCCTGCACGGACAGGTTGTGCCACGTGCCGGTGCGCAGCCGGGCGCCGGCCACCGAGTAGTGGTCGCCCTGGCCGGCGTTGAAGCTGGTCAGGAACGGTTTGGCGGTGATCGGCGTCGACTCGGCGATGTAGTTCGCCAGGCCCTTCCACGCGCTGGTCGTGGTCGTGTTGGACGGGTCGGCGTTGGCGCCCACCCAGTACCGCGAGTCGCGGGTGTGGAAGTCGGCGCGCGACGCGGACGACTTCCAGGTCCACTCCGGACGGTAGATGCCGAGCGACGTCACGTGCGGCTGCCCGGCCGGGAACACGGCGTTCCAGTTGACGCCGCTGTTGTAGCCGTTCGCCTCGGTGTCGATGCCCGAGTACAGCTCGAACTCGCTGCGTCCCAGCCCGCGGGCGTGCGTGCGGGATGACGTGAGCTGCCGAGCCCCAGCCGAAGTCGAGGAACATCGAGTCGGACACCCGCGTCCCGCCCTCCTGGAGGAACGCGTCGTTGTTGCTGTTCAGGGCGTCCTGCCAGGAGACCGAGCCGCTCTCGGTCATCGCGTCGTACCACATGAACTCGACCGGACCGCGCGAGCGCGCGTACCTCATGGCGTTGCGCATCTCGGTGGCGAGCGCGGCGTCCCCTCCGGCCGTCTCCTGGTTGATGAACCAACCCTCGAACCCGTAGTGCTGGGCCACCTGCGCGAGCTTGTCCAGCACCGGGTACGCGCTACCGGACTTCTGCACGAAGTCGCGCACCCACTGGAGCTGCCCGCCGTACGCGGTCGGCGGGAAGAACACGGTGCCGTACACCTTGACGCCGTTGCGGTGGGCGGCGTCGATGACGGTGGGGTTCGGAGCGAGGATCAGGCCCTCGCTGGCGGAGCCGCCCCAGAACACGAGCGTGTCGATGTACTGCCAGTATCCGAAGGCGTAGTAGTTCGGGTCGGCGCCGCCCTGCGACGGGTTGTTCGAGGTAGGCGCGAAGGAGACGAGCGACGCGACGCGGCCCTCACCGGCGCGGGCGTTCGCGTTGGCCTTGAGCGCCGGATCGGCTGCACGTTGGCGCAGCGGCACGCGGCCACGGTTGAAACGCGCATCCGGATCGGACGCCGGGCTCCAGTTCAGGATCGTGTTCGGATGCCAGTACGACGCGTACGGCTGGTTACCCAGCGCGCGCGGCGCGGCAGCGCTGACCTGCGCCGGAACGGCGGCGCTGGCCTGTGCCGGAACGGCGGCGAACATCGTGGATAGGAGCAGGAGCACGAGCATGGATCGCATGGCGCCTCCCGGGTGGGCGTGGGGTGTTCCGGGACATTACCGGCGGATGCCGCAGATCAGGTAATACTTGTCAGGACCAATTCGCGCGCCCCCGTACCCAGAAGGAGAACGGCATGGTGCGTATCTGGCTCGCGGTGCTGATCGCGCTCGCCCTACCCGGCGCGTCACCCGCGGCGGCGGCGCCCGACGACCCCGCGTTCGTGTCCATGTTCGACGGTCAGACGCTCGACGGCTGGACCGCGTCGAAGCCCGGCGAGTACGTCGTCAAGAACGGAACGATCCACAGCACCGGCAAGGCACGGGGCTGGATCTACTACAACCGCGCGCAGTTCGGCAGCTTCCGCTGGATCTTCCACATCAAACAGGTGAAGGGAAACCACAAACCGACGGTGCTGATCTGGGGCACGACCACCCCCATCCGCGACGCGCTCAGCGCTATCCAGTTCCAGCCACCGAACGGCGGCCACTGGGACTACCGCCCAGGCCACAACGACAGCGGCAAGAAGTACTTCACGAAGTACCCGCATCCGTCGTGGGACGTGAAGAAGTGGGCGCAGTGCGAGATCCTCGCCAACCAGACCACCGGCGTCGCCCGCATGGCGTGCTGCCCGCTCCCCGCCAACGCGGAACGATGCACAGGCGTCGAGGTGCTGAAGTTCACCGATCCCACCGCAGGGCGGGAAGCGCCGCTAGCGATCCAGATCCACAACAAGGGCATCGAGGACGAGTACAAGAACCTGCTGGTCGAGTCGCCGGTAGCCAACCCGGACGTGCTGGTCAGCACTGGCTGGTAGAGCCCGCGTGGGCGGTCCCTCGGGGCCGCCCACGCAGCCGGACCAAACCGGACTGTCGGGACAACGGTCCTCTAACCGGGCGCTCGATGCAGCCAAAAGCCCGACAGTTGGAACCGCCAACGAATCAGCAGCGGCGCCAGACGAAGCGGTACGTGGTCTTGATGCTGCCGTCGGTGGAGTCCATCCCCAACATGCTCGTCGTGGTCTTCGGATCCGACCCCCCGGCGCTGACCTGTAGTTCGGTGTCGATGGTCAACTTGCGCGACTTGCCGCACGGCGACCAGGACCGGTCTGCGGGATCGGTGACGTCGGTGTTCTGCCAGTTGTCGCTGAACGGGCCGCGGAAAGCGTGGCTGGCGGGCTCCGGCTTGGGCTGCGTCTGGAACTGGTAGCTCGCGCTCTGCGTGCCGGTGGCGCCCGGTTCGAGGAGGCCGAAGCCGCGATAGTCCACCGACTGGATCGCGTACGTGTAGCCCGCCGGGATGTCGATACGCAAGGTGATGCGGCAATCCTTGCGGTAGTCGTTGGGCTTGGCGCCGACGCCGACCTGCGCCAGGTATTCGCTGTAGGTGACCGTGAATGCCTCCCCGTCGGGGGAGATCGCCAGCGCCGTCGTCTGCTTGCGGCACCCCGAGCCGTTGGCCTTGATCACATCGATCACCGCTTGACCCGGCGCCGCGGCCGGCGTGAGCAGAGAAAACAATAGGCTGCCAGCCATGACCGCACTAAGCATGGATCCTCCCGGATCGCGCTGATTTGTGCGGCGAACGCTATCGGGCGGCGGAGAACAGCGTCAACGCTTTCCCGCCACGGTGCAGCTCACCCGTAATACCCGTCCACGGGGACGCGCGCCTCGTCGAACAGCGCCGGACCTTCCAGCGTGACTACCGGAGGATCGGCGGGCGGCTTGAGGCTCGTGAGCTGCTCGGTCGAGAGCGCGAACACGACGCGGCCAAGGCCCGACCGTTCGATGGCGCCCGTGCACATGCCGCACGGTTGGCAGCTCGTGTACATCGTGGACGCGGCGGCGGCGCTGGCATCGAGTTCGCGGGCCACCCACCTGGCCACCTTCAGCTCGGGGTGAGCGGAGACGTCGGCGTCGGTGATCGTCGTGTTCTGTTCCTCGACGAGCACGTCGCCGTCGGGCCCCACCAGCAACGATCCGAACGGCGGGTTGCCCGCCGCCCGCGCCGCGGCGGCCAGTTCGACGGCCCTGCGGAGGAACTTCTCGTCGTCGGGTGTCACTGCTTCTCCATTCGTGTGGCTGCTGCGACGGTGGCCAGCGCCCGCCACGCCGTCTCGGGGTGACGCGTCTCGTCGGGGTCGCCGTTGAACGGGTCGAGCACGACCGTGTCGGCGCCGAGTACACGTAGTTGTTCGAGGTCGTCCAGGACCTGCTCGATCGCGCCCTCGCCGGCGAGCCGGTCAGGTCTTGTGATCGGCTCGGCGGTCACACGCAGGGCGATGCGAGGCACCAGCGCAGGCACCGGCCGCTCGCAGCTCGTCGGCGAAGGTCTTGAGACGGCCCAGAGTTCCGCGCAGCCAGCCGAGGGTGAACCGCAACGGGTGCCACGCCTCCCCGAGACGCACCGCCCGGCGGATGCCCGCGTCGCTGTTGCCGCCCACCCAGATCGGTATCCGGCCGGCGCGGTAGTCGTCAGGGGCGTCGTCCCACGCCGCGCGGATCGCGGTGAGATGGTCGTCGGTGAGCGCGCCGCGCCGCTCGAACGGGACGCCGAGCGCCTCGAACTCCTGCCGCGCCCAGCCCACGCCCACGCCCAGCACCAGCCGCCCGCCGCTGAGCTGGTTGAGGTTGGCGGCCATGCGCGCCACGAGCAGCGGATGCCGGTACGGGACGATGAGCACCGTGGTGCCGAGCCTCACTCGCTGCGTGATGCCCGCAAGCCAGGACAGCGTCGTGAACGGCTCGTAGAACGGCGCCGGGTACTGCTCGGCGACGTCGGGCGTCACCACGATGTGGTCCGACACCATGAGCAGGTCGAAACCGAGGGCCTCGACCGTCTGCGCCCAGCGCCGCAGCACATCGGGCTCCGTGCCGGGGCCGAAATTTGGGACGTTCACTCCGATCCGCACCGGTTCAGGCTATCTACCGGCCAGGGTCATCGGAAGAGACCTCCCTCGGCATTCGAGGCCAACAGCCGTGGATCTCACGGTACTTTGACCGGATGGCCGAGAATCTTGATGCGACCGACTGGGCGATCCTCGTCGAGCTCCAGCGCGACGGTCGCGTACCGCTCACCGAATTGGCGCGCCGCGTGAACCTCGGCGCGTCCGCCACGACAGAGCGGGTCAAGCGACTGGAGGCCGCCGGCGTCATCACCGGCTACCGCGCCAACGTCGACCTGGAGAAGGTCGGTTTGCCCGTGCTGGCCGTGGTGCGCCTCAAGTACCCGGGTAGCCAGCACCAGCCGCTGCACCGCGTGCTCGGCGAGCGTCCGGAGATCCTGGAATGCCTCCGGACGACCGGCGAGGACTGCTACCTGCTCAAGGTGTCGGCGACGTCGATGGCCCACCTGGAACAGGTCGTCAACGAGCTGGCGCAGTTCGGCAGCACCACGACGAATGTCGTCTACAGCCAGACGCTCCCCTACCGCGGTCCGCGGAACCCGTGAACGCGCTTCCGACCGAGATGAGTTCCCATACTTCTGCGGGTTACATCTCATGACACGGCCAACGTCACCAGGAGGAGGCACGGCATGTTGCTCGACGGCAGGAACGCGATCATCTACGGCGGAGGCGGCTCGGTCGGCGGTGCGGTCGCCCGCGCCTTCGCCCGCGAGGGAGCGCGCGTCTTCCTCGCGGGACGGACCAGGGCGACGCTGGAGAAGGTCGCCGACGACATCCGCGCCGCGGGCGGCCGAGCCGAGACCGCCGAGGTCGACGCGCTGGACGAACACTCGGTCGACACTCACGCCGCCGCCGTCGTCGAACAGGCCGGCAGCATCGACGTGTCACTCAACGTGATCACGGACACGGACGTGCAGGGCACGCTGATGGTCGAGATGTCGCTGGAGGACTATCTGAGCCCGATCGTCACAGCCGTCAGCTCGAAGTTCCTCACCGTCCGCGCTACCGCACGGCACATGATCACGCAGGGCTCCGGCGTGATCCTGTTCTTCGGTGGCAGCGGCGGACCGCCGCGCGGCTACAACATGGGCGGGATGATGACGGCGTTCGACGCCGTTGAGTCCATGCGCCGCCAGCTGGCCAAGGAACTCGCGGACCACGGGATTCGCGTCGTCACGCTGCAGACCAGTGGCCTGCCCGACACCATCCCGGCCAGCGTGGACGAGCGCGACGCCATCGGGCGCATGATCGCCGCGCAGACCCTGACCGGACGCGCCGCGACACTGGAGGACGTCGGCAACATGGCCGTCTTCGCCGCCTCTGACTGGGCCCGCACCATGACAGGCGCGGCGCTGAACATGACCTGCGGCGCGTTCCTCGACTGACGCCGCGTATCAGGTCCGGCCGACCCTCCTCTGTACACAACCATGCGACCTTGGAGGGGAACGCCATGCCTGACTCTGACCGCGACGGCCTCAGCGACGAGATGGAAGCCGGACTCGGCACCAACCCGCACGATCGGGACAGCGACGACGACGGCCTCAGCGACCTGCGGGAGATGCGCTTCGGGTCCGACCCGCTCGACGACGACAGCGACGGCTGACAAGCTCAAGGACGGCCGGGAGATCACCCTCGGCACCAACCCGATGGCGGCCGACACCGATGGCGACGGCACCAACGACCGCGACGAGACCCGCGCCGGCACGCTCACGAACCTCGACCAGGACCGCGACGGCAAGGCGGACTGGCTCGAGGACCTGGACCAGCGGCGCAACGTCGACGACCTGAACACAGATCGACGGCACGGCCGTGGACAGCGACGGCGACGGGCTGTCCGACATCACGGAGACGTACTTCACCCACACCGACCCGAACAACCCGGACACCGACCTCGACGGCGCGAACGACGGCCAGGAGGTCTGGACCGACCACACCGACCCGCGCTGGGTCGAGAACACCGACGCGATCCGACTTCCGGATGGATCACGACGAGTACCAGGACGGCGTCGGCGAGGAGCCGGCCATCGTGATCGACGGCTAAATCGGTTGCCGTCGGAAGCGCCACCTGCTGAACTGCGAACAAGAGCCGATCGACCCCGGGAGAGGGAAATGCGCCGAGCGTTCATGTCCAACCAGGAAGGAATCGCCACCTATCTAAGGGACATGACGCTCAGTGCATACGCTGAACCTGGGGATCCTGGCGCACGTCGACGCCGGTAAGACGAGCCTGACCGAGCGGCTGCTCCATGCCGCCGGTGTCATCGACGAGGTCGGCAGCGTCGACGACGGCAACACCCAGACCGACTCGTTGGCGCTGGAACGGCAACGCGGCATCACGATCAAGTCAGCCGTCGTGTCGTTCGTCGTCGGCGGTGTCACGGTCAACCTGATCGACACGCCCGGTCACCCGGACTTCATCGCCGAGGTGGAGCGGGTGCTGAGCGTGCTCGACGGTGCCGTGCTCGTGATCTCGGCCGTCGAGGGCGTGCAGGCACAGACCCGCGTGCTGATGCGCGCACTTCGACGGCTGCGCATTCCGACGCTGATCTTCGTGAACAAGATCGACCGCGGCGGCGCCCAGTACGAGCGCGTGCTGGAGACCATCGCGGAGAAGCTCGCTCGGGACGTCGTCCCGATGGGGGCTGCCAGCAGGCTCGGCACCCGCGGCGCCGTCTACAGGCCCTTCGGCGCCGCGGATGCCGGTTTCACGTCCGGGCTGGTCGAGCTGCTGGCCGACCACGACGACAAGCTGCTCGCCGAGTACGTACGCGACGAGACTGCGGTCTCGTACTGCCGACTCCGTGGTGGGCTGGCGGCACAGACCAAGCAGGCGCTCGTCCATCCGGTGCTCTTCGGCTCTGCGATCACGGGCGCGGGCGTCGACGCCCTGATCACCGGCGTCACCGAGTTGCTGCCCGCCGCCGAGAGCGACGTCGACGGCCCGGTCTCGGGCACGGTGTTCAAGGTCGAACGTGGTCCGGCCGGCGAAAAGATCGCGTACGTTCGCATGTTCTCGGGCACCGTACGGACGCGCAACCGCCTGCGGTTCGGCGGCGGCTTCGGCGGTGCGGAGGGAAAGGTCACCGCGATCTGCGTCTTCGACCGTGGCTCGGCCGTCCGGCGCGACTCGGTTGCCGCGGGGCAGATCGGAAAGCTCTGGGGCCTCGGCGACATCAGGATCGGCGACGCGATCGGCACGGCACGGCGCAGGGACGGCCACCACTTCTCGCCGCCGACGCTGGAGACCGTCGTCGTCCCCAGCCGCCGCGCCGACAAGGGTGCGCTGCACGTGGCGCTCACCCAGCTCGCCGAGCAGGATCCGCTGATCAACCTGCGGCAGGACGGAATCCGGCAAGAGATCTCGGTCTCGCTCTACGGCGAGGTGCAGAAGGAGGTCATCCAGGCGACGCTCGCCGACGAGTTCGGCGTGGACGTGACGTTCCGCGAGACCACGACGATCTGCATCGAGCGGCCGGTCAGCACCGGCGAGGCCGTCGAGTTCATCGGCACGGAGCCCAACCCGTTCCTCGCGACGGTGGGCCTGCGCATCGAGCCGGCTCCCCTCGACAGCGGCGTGGAGTTCCGGCTGGGAGTCGAACTCGGGTCGTTGCCGTACTCGTTCATGAAGGTCGTCGAGGAGACCGTGCACGAGACCTTGCGGGAGGGGCTCCAGGGCTGGCGCGTCACCGACTGCCTCATCACCATGACGCACTCCGGCTACTGGGCACGCCAGAGCCACTCCCACGGCACGTTCGACAAGAGCATGTCGAGCACCGCTGGCGACTTCCGCAACCTGACGCCGCTGGTGCTGATGAACGCGTTGACGCAGGCAGGCAGCACTGTGTACGAGCCGATGCACCGCTTCCAGTTCGACGGCCCGGCGGACGCCCTCGGATCTGCGCTGCCCGTGCTCATCAAGCTGGGTGCCGTCCCGCGGACACCGGACATCCGTGGTTCGACCTACGTGCTGGAGGGTGACATCCCGGCGGCGCGGGTGCACGAGTTGGAGCAGCGGCTGCCGTCGCTGACCCGAGGCGAAGGCGTACTGGAGAGCTCCTTCGACCACTACGAGCCGGCGCGCGGCACGATCCCGGTGCGGTCCCGGTCGGACCACAACCCGCTCAACAGGAAGGAGTACCTCCTACGTGTCGTGCGCCGTGTCTGACGTTCACCGTGCCGGACGCACGCGGAGGGTCGCCCAGACCACCTTGCCCGCGCCTTCCAGAATGCTGCCCCACGACGCCGCCACGGATTCGACCAGCAGCAGACCCCTGCCGCGAGCGCTCTTTGTACGGTAGCGCCGTTGAGGCGGCGTGGGGTCGCCGTCGTGGACTGCCAGGTGAAGGTAGTCGCCGCGCAGCGAGCCCACGACGTCCAGGGCGGTGCCGGCGTGCTCCACGGCGTTGCTGACCAGTTCGGTGACGACGATCTGGGCATCCTCGCTGACAGCCTCCACACCCCAGGCGGCGCAGCGTTCGCGGACCAGTACCCGGCTCTGTGCGCCCGCCTGCGGGGTCGGCAGGAAGCGCCTCCGGAAACGCCGGTTCGCCGGTGGCCGAGCCGTGCTCGACAGCGCCTCCTGCCGGCTGGCGTAGACCGGCACCCGGCGGGAGATGCCGAGCCGCTCCAGCGTTGCGGCGGTGTCGGGCGCGGTGGGTGCACCGTCACGATCTGTGCTCGCGTCGCTCTCGGTCATGTCGGTTCACCTTCCCTTATGACTGCTGCTACCCGGCCCAGCCGGCAAGTACCGTCCAGCGACCGAGATTCTCAGGAGCGACGTCCGATTCGTTCAATACAGCGCCCGCGCGCGCCCGTAACGTCGCCGCCATGGCACCTTCACTGGATCTCATCGGGCTCGTCGTCGCCGACATGGCCAAGTCGCTCGCGTTCTACCGCCGGCTGGGCCTCGACCTCCCGGACGCCGCCGACAGCGAGCCACACGTCGAAGTCACCCTGCCCGGCGGTCTGCGGCTCGCCTGGGACACCGTCGAGACCGTCCGGACGTTCGACCCGGGCTGGACGCCGCCTAGCGGCAGCCCGCGCGCCGGCCTCGCGTTCCTCTGCGACGACCCCGCCGAGGTCGACCGCGTCTACCGCGACCTCACGCAGGCCGGGTACGAGGGGCACAAGGAACCGTGGGACGCGTTCTGGGGGCAGCGGTACGCCGTAGTCCATGATCCGGACGGCAACAGCGTCGACCTGTTCGCGCGGCTGTCCACTGCGGAATAGCCCGCAGCCGGCTACGCGCTGAGCAGCGGCGGCATGAGCGCGCCGAGCGGCACGCCGGCCAGCGCCCGCACCTCGCGCGAGAGATGCGCCTGGTCGGCGTATCCGCTCAGCGCCGCCGCGCCCGCAAAAGGGGTGCCGCCCCGGGCGAGGGTCAGCGCGCGGTTCATGCGCAGGATCCTGACGAGCGTCTTCGGCCCGTAGCCGAACGCGGCAAGGCAGCGGCGGTGCAGTTGGCGCTCGCCGAGATGGACCGCGCCGGCGGTGGCCCCGACCGTGGCTCCGCCGCGCAGCCGTGCTGCGACCTCGACGATCAGCGGGTCGGTGCGGCACGACAGGCTGGCCACCGCCTCGTCGAGAGCTTTGGCGGGATCCGGCGCGCTCGCGATTCGATCGCTGAGACGCCGGACGGCCGCACGCGGCCACAGGTCGGCCAGCGGCACGCGCTGGTCGCGGAGTTCCAGCGCCGGCACACCCAGGATCGACGGACCTGTGCCCGGCGGGAACCGCAGCGCGGCATACCGGGCACCCGGGGTGGACTCCTCCACGTAGGCGACCGTGTCCGGACCGGCGACCACGAGCACGTCATCGATCGCGATCAGGTCCATGCAGCCATCCGGCAGGACGCGGTGCGTCAGGCCGGACTCCGGCACCGTCTGCTGCCACAGCACCGCGCCGGGTACACGCGACGGAGTCTCCCGGTACATGCCTCCAGCATCACAGACGTCCGGCCGGATCGCCCGCCGACAAACTTTCCGAGTTTGCCGATGGCATCATGGCGGGAGTAGTCAGGTTCGACCGCCGCGAACGCGATGCCAGACGTCACGCGATCGAGCATTGATTGATGCGCCGATGGGAAGCAGTGAAGCTCGGCGCGCGTGTGACCTGCACAAACTCTGCATCCGACGGCGAGGCGGCCTCGCAATAATGGCGCGCCTGTTGCGCAGCCGACAATCCCGGCTTGACTCCCATGGCGATTTCACATCCGACTCGCGGGAACCAAACCCTCACCTCTGTCTTCGCCACCGCCGCCACCGCGACCGTAGCGATCACGATGCCGAGACGACCCTTATTCCCCGTTCTCGTCCTGCTCTTCGGCAAGCTCAGTCAATACGTCGGCAGCATCACGGCTGCCGCCGTCGGCGAGGCGTCGCAGCTCCTCCATGTCACCCCGCTCGCCCGCCAACTCGACGAGCTGGTCGACGGCGTCGGAGCTGCCGCCGTCCGCGAGGCGTCGCAGCTCCTCCATGTCACCCCGCTCGCCCGCCAACTCAACCAACTGGTCGACGGCGTCTCGATCACCGGCCGCGGCCCGCGCTCGGAGGTCCGCCAAGTCATGATCAGTCATGCTGGGCACCTTCCATCCGCCTTGGATCAACCGTCAAGGATCAGCTGGGCTCGGCTGAAACACCAGCAGTGTTCCAGGAGACTTGATTCGCCCCAGTGCCCTTAACTGTCCCTAACCGGACATCGGAACCACCTCAGCCGCGTCCATGCCTTGCGTCGCGCCGGTGCCGCCCGCTCACGCTGCGGGCGGCACCGTTCGCTCCGTGCCTCGATCCCGACGTTGGGGCACCAGAGCGCGTTCCGTCGGCTCGTTGCTGCCGATGCCGGATCTTGCCCGAAGCTCCTTAGAAGTTCGGGTTTTCGATCAGGCGGGACTTGTAACACGTGTTCGCGCCGGCATCGTCGACACACACCACCACTTTCAGGCCCGAGATGCCGCCGTCCTGATTGAGCGTTAAGTTCCTCCAGGAGGACGACGTGTTGCAGCCGTTGCTGTTGCGGCGCTGCTGCGTCTCCCAGATGGTGGGATAGACCAGGAAGCTGATGTACACGTCGTGGCCGTCGCACGCCGTGTCCCGAACGTTCATGTTGATGTTGACCGCGCGGCTATCTCCGCTCCAGTTCCAGGTCGCGCTACCGCACGCTCCCGCACCGCAGGCGTGCGGCATGAGCCGGCGCCCCGGTCAGGCTGAGCGCAGCCCCGACCACCGCGGCCATGATGGACAACCGTCGTATCCCGTTCCTCATCGATTCCTCCTTCGTGACAGAACATGGCGCTTTGCCACCCGGGCCGGCCGATTGTGGCGACCCGCGTCAGACGCCATGACTGTCCCGATAAGGGGTGTACGGGAACTACATTCCAGCTATATCGCAGCTCGCCGGCGCTCGCCGGGTGTGACCGGAAGGCTCGGGGAACTGTCGGCGTGTGGGGTAGTCATGCCGTTACGTTGGGCGGGCCGCGCTGGCGGAGTGGGGCGCAGAAGGTGGGGGTGTCGTGGAGATCGAGTTGGCCGATGCGGTCGCGGCAGTGCGCGATGAGTTAGTGGAGGCGGCGGCACGGGGCGTAGACGAGCAGGTCGGGTTCGTGGTGGGGCCGATCGAGCTGGAGTTCGGGGTGGAGCTGCGGAGGGACGCGAAAGCGAAGCTTGGTTTCAAGGCCTGGGTAGTCTCCGCCGACGCGGAGGCGGGGGTGTCGCGGGGGCGGACGCATCGGGTGCGGGTGTCGCTGACGCCGAAGGGTCCTGGCGGCGGTGACCTGTTGATCGCGGCCGGGTCGGGGCGGCGGCTGGAGCCTGGAGACGTGTCGGAGCATCAGGGCCGCTGAGCCGCGGCACCGCTGGGGGTGGTGATGGACGCGGCGCGGGTAGTGATGGTGCGGCCCCCGGACGGTGTCGGCGACGGCGCGGGTGGGTGGGGGTCGGGGTATGTGGTTGCGCCGCGTCTGGTGCTGACCTCGGCGCACGTCACGCCCGGGGTCGGGGCGCGGGTGGACGTGGTCGCGGCGGGTACGGCGATCGGCTGCGGCGGGGTGGTGGTGTGGCGGGGCCGCCCCGGGGAGCGGGACGACGCCGCGCTGGTCGAGGTCGATGACCCGCGCTGGGTTCCGCCTCAGGGCCGGCCGCTGCGATGGGGGCGGGTGGTGACGAACCGGCCGGGGATCGAGTGCCAGGCCTGGGGGTTTCCCGCGTTCATGCAGCGTCCGGGGCGGGCGCCGGAGACGGCGCAGCCGTCCGGCTGGCTCAACCCGGGGGACCGGTATGTCGGCGACCGGTACGTGATGACCCTGGCCGGCCAGGCGCCGCTGCCGCCGATCGGGGAGGCGTCGCCGTGGTCGGGGTTGTCCGGGGCGGCACTGTACTGCGGGGATCTGCTGACCGGGGTGGTCGCGGCGGACCCGGCCGGGTCGCAGCACGCGGCGGTGGAGACGACCCCGATCTCCGTGCTGTGCCGGGTGGAGGGGTTCCGGGCGGTGCTGGCCCGCCACGACGTGCCCGACCTGCTGCTGGAGCCGGTCGAGCTGCAGAAGCTGGCCGAGCCAGAGACCGACGTGCGGTCGCCGGCGGCGTTGCTGCGGGCCCGTCAGCATGTGGTGGCGTTCCGGGGCCGGGAGCAGCTGCTGGCCGCGTTGCTGGAGTGGGCGGACGGGTCGGGGTTCGCGGCCCAGCTGATCCACGGGCCGGGCGGGCAGGGCAAGACCCGGCTGGCGCACGAGTTCGCGACCCGACTCGGCGCGCAGCGGTGGGCATCGCTGTGGCTCAACTCCCAGGCCCCGGCCGAGCAGCTCGAGGTCCTGGCGGACGCGGCGGTGCCGCTGCTGGTCATCGTCGACTACGCCGAGACCCGCCCAGATCAGGTCGCCGCCGCGATCCGGGCGTGCGCCCGGCACAGCGGAACCACGCCGGTGCGGATGCTGCTGCTGGCCCGGACCGCCGAGGACTGGTGGGAGCGGCTGCGCGCCGCCGACCACCTGGTCGACGAACTCCTCGACGGCACCTCTGCCACCCTATTGCCGACGCTGGCCCCGGAGACAGAGGATCGGCGAGAGGCCTACGCGCAGGCCGTGGTGGGGTTCACCGCGGCGCTGCCCCGCCTGCCCGGGCAGCACGACCGGCACTGGTCCGGCATCGCCCGCCAGCTCCCCACCCCAAACCTTGCCCACGCGTCGCTGGCCTCAGCGCTGACACTGCACATGACCGCCCTCGCCGACCTGCTCGACACAGCCGACCGTCACACCGCACACCCTCCAGGAGTCCCGCGGTCGGCGGCGGACCCGGTGGAGAAACGGTTGCTGGCGCATGAGCGCCGCTACTGGCAGGCCGCCGCCCGCCGGCACGCACCGCTGCGCGAGCTGGGCGAGCCGACACTGGACGAGGCGTTGACCGCCGCGCTGCTCCTCGGCGCCGACGACCGGGACACCGCCGACGCGCTGCTGCGCCGCGTGCCCGGCCTGCAGGACCAGTCCCGGGAGCGCCGCGACACGATCCGGCGGTGGATCGCCGAGGTCTATCCGCCGCTGGACAACCGGCCGTGGGGCAGTCTGCAACCCGACCGGCTCACTGAATGGTTCGTCGGCACCCAGTTCGACGCCAACCCCGCCCTCGCCGACCCGCTCGTTGCTGGCGTGACCCCAAACCAGGCCACCCAGCTGCTCACCATCTACGGACGGGCCGCGCACCAGCCCGCATTCCACAACCGCCTAGGCGCCAGCCTGACCGCGTTGGTCATCCACCACTCCGACGCCCTCGCGCAACCGGCGATCGAGGTCGCCACCCAACTCGAGGCACCGGGACCGCTGATCACCGCGTTGCGGCACCTCACCACCAACCCGGACATCCCCCTGGAGTTCCTGGTCAGGCTCGCCGACCAGCTACCCCAGGCCAGCCACAACCTCGCCGAGTGGGCCACCCAGCTGACCCAACGCCTCACCGACCATTACCGCCAGCACGCCACCAACGACCCCGACGCGTTCCTGCCTGCCCTCGCAGGATCGCTGAACAACCTCTCCATCCGGCTCGGCGACCTGGGCCGGCGCGAGGACGCCCTGAGTGCGATCACCGAGGCCGCCGACGCCCACCGGACCCTGGCCGCCGCCCACCCCGACGCATTCCTGCCCGACTTCGCCAGGTCGCTGAACAACCTCTCCGTCGACCTTGGGGACCTAGGGCGGCGCGAGGACGCCCTGGAAGCGATCACCGAGGCCGTCCGGATCCGCCGCCAACTCGCAACCACCCGCCCCGACGCATTCCTGCCCGACCTCGCAGGATCGCTGAACAACCTCGCCATCCGGCTCGGGGAGCTGGGGCGGCGGGAGGACGCGTTGGAGGCGATCACCGAGGCCGTCGAGATCCGCCGCCGGCTCGCCGCCGCACGCCCCGACGCGTTCCTGCCCGACCTCGCCATGTCGCTGAACAACCTCGCCATCCGGCTCGGGGAGCTGGGGCGGCGGGAGGACGCGTTGGAGGCGATCACCGAGGCCGTCGAGGTCCGCCGCCGGCTCGCCGCCGCACGCCCCGACGCGTTCCTGCCCAACCTCGCAGGATCGCTGAACAACCTCTCCGTCGACCTCGGGGAGCTGGGGCGGCGGGAGGACGCGTTGGAGGCGATCACTGAGGCCGTCGACGCCTACCGGACTCTGGCCGCCGCCCGTCCGGACGCGTTCCTGCCCGACCTCGCCGCGTCGCTGAACAACCTCTCCGTCCAGCTCGGCGAGCTGGGGCGGCGGGAGGACGCGTTGGAGGCGATCACCGAGGCCGTCGACGCCTACCGGACTCTGGCCGCCGCCCGTCCCGACGCATTCCTGCCCGACCTCGCCGCGTCGCTGAACAACCTCTCCGTCCAGCTCGGCGAGCTGGGCCAGCTGGAGGACGCAGTGGAGGCGATCACCGAGGCCGTCGAGGTCCGCCGCCGGCTCGCCGCAGCCCGCCCCGACGCGTTCCTGCCCAACCTCGCGGGATCGCTCAACAACCTCTCCATCAGGCTCGGGGAGCTGGGGCGGCGGGAGGACGCAGTGGTGGCGATCACCGAGGCCGTCGACGCCTACCGGACTCTGGCCGCCGCCCGTCCCGACGCGTACCTGCCCGACCTCGCCATGTCGCTGAACAACCTCTCCGTCGACCTCGGGGAGCTGGGCCGGCGGGAAGCCGCTCTGGAGGCGATCACCGAGGCCGTCGAGATCCGCCGCCAGCTCGCCGCCGCCCGCCCCGACGCGTACCTGCCCGACCTCGCCACGTCGCTGAACAACCTCTCCATCCTGCTCGGGGAGCTGGGGCGGCGGGAGGAGGCCCTGGAGGCGATCACCGAGGCCGTCCAGATCCGCCGCCAGCTCGCCGCCGCCCGCCCCGACGCATACCTGCCCGACCTCGCCATGTCGCTGAACAACCTCTCCGTCGACCTTGGGGACCTGGGCCGGCGGCAGGACGCGCTAGAGGCGATCACCGAGGCCGTCGAGATCCGCCGCCAGCTGGCCGCTCGTTGGCCCGATGCCCATCTCGACGAGCTCGAACAATCACTGCAGGTCCTTGCCTGGCTGGACGGCGCGTCGAATCAGTGACCTGCTAGTCGACTTGGCTCCGCGAACACGCGGCCACCTCGGCCAACGCTGGCGTCGTCCCAGCGGCACCCCGTCGGCCTACTTCGCCGCCTCCAGATTCAACCCCAGTGATGGGCCGGTGGTGCTGGGCAGCAAGGTCTCGGTATGTCGTTCAATCGTCGTCTGCTGAGCGGTCGTCGTCGCGGCCGCAGGTCGGCTGGCAGCAGGTTTACTACGGTTCTTACAGCAAACGGCCCGGCAGACTGTGTCTGCCGGGCCGTTTTCCCAAGTAGCGGGGGCAGGATTTGAACCTGCGACCTCTGGGTTATGAGCCCAGCGAGCTACCGAGCTGCTCCACCCCGCGTCGGTGTGCCTTAACTATAGGCACGTCCGCACCCGAACCGCAAAACGAGATACCAGTGACGCTGGACACGTACCGGACGCCAGCCTGCCACCTCCCGTATAGCCGCAGCTCACGGCGTCGACAGCGCCTCGCAAGCCACCTACGACTCGCACTGGTAGCACTACCCTGCGCGACCGGCGCCAAGCGATTACTAATACAGGAAAGCTGCCCGGAATCCGGATCGTAAGCGCTTCCATCGATTCCTCACCCATGCCTGAACCCGCATTATTTGCGGGAAGAAGCAATTCTGTCGGCCCATTCCTAGATCCGCCACTCTGGCCGGAACGTGAGGCCTGGTCGCGATCCTCGAACCCCGCCAGTGCCTCAACGCCGCAACCGGCGAATTGCACCGTGCTAAGTGGACTGCAAGTGTCGGAAAGGTGACGTAGTGTCGACATTGAAATCCGCCTTCGATTTGATGTCACAAGACGCAATAAGCCTTCCCAAACGGGCAATCAGAGCCAATCAGGCAGCGCGTTTGTCCTGGTTGGCACGGGTTCTGGCGTTCCGATACGTCCAGATAGGGCGGCTCGCGCACCGGGCGTACCGTCTTTAACGCTCATCCAGTAAGTTCCCTTTAGGGCATCGGTGCACACAATTTTGCAGAACTCACCCGAGGCGCAGTCGATTGACACTCTAGGTGACGATTCGGCAGACTGCAGGGGTGGCCAAAAACCGGTCACACACTGACACAATTGGCTTGGCAGCGCTTCACGGCCTGGCCAATTCAACGTGCATCGGGGACACGAAATTGTCAGTCAAACTGCGTGGTTGTGAAGAAGAACTAGATCAGATCACCGCCGCTCTGGAGTTACCACGGCGAGCCGCGCTCGCCATCGTGATCACCGGCGCCGAGGGCTCCGGGAAGACGAACCTCCTCCGCGAGACGGCATCTGCGGCCACAAACCTCGGTTACGAGGTCGCCGCGCTCATCCAGGGCAGTGACTGGTCACGGCCGGTCGGCCTGGCCGGTCGCGACCAGCTACGCCAAGAGCTGTTCAACGCGCTCGACGCCGCGCCGCCGGGCACGCCCCTCCTGGTCGGAGTCGACGACGCAGACCGCGCCGATCCCGGCCGGCTGGCGCGCATGCGCGAGAGCACTCGCCGCACCTACGGGGCGAACGTGGTCTGGGCGCTCACCGCGTCACCGGGCCCACGCGGCGCGCCGACCAGCTGGTTCCGCCACCATGACCAGGAGTACGTGACGTCGATCCAGCTCGCCGGCCTTGCGGAGGAGGCCGTTCGGGCGATGGTCGGCGACCTGCTCGGAGCGCCGCCGTGCAACCAGCTCGCCGCGTTCGCCGCCCAGACGGGTGGCAACCCGCGGCTCGTCAACGAACTCGTCACCGGCCTGCGCGACGAGGGTCAGCTCCGGCTCACCGGCGACGAGGCGCAGCTCCTGAGCGACCGCATCCCGCTGCGTCTCGACATCCTGGTCCGGAACCGGCTCAGCCGGCTTTCGATCCGGTGCCGGCAGATGTTGCAGGTCACGGCGGTGCTCGGGCGTACTGTCTGCCCGTCGCGGGTGGCAGCGCTGCCGGGCGAGACCAAGGCGAGCATCCAACCGATCCTCGACGAGGCCACCGCGTCCGGCATCCTCATGCGGCGCGGCGACGAGCTGGCGTTCCGCAGCGACCTGGTCCGCCGGGTGATCCGGCAGACGATTCCCGCGCCGGTGCGGTCCGCACTGGAGATAGAGGTTGCGCAGTTGCCGGGCCGCGTCCAGCCGAGGGTGCCGACTCCAGCGCGCCGCGCGCACGCCCTGGGACGACCTCACCGAGACCGAGCAGACCATCGCGCACCTGGTCAGCGACGGTCTCACCAACCGGCAGATCGCCAAGCGCATCTACCTGTCACCGCACACCGTCAACTACCACCTGCGGCGGATCTTCCGGAAGCTCGACATCGCCTCGCGCGTCGAGCTCGCGACGCTGGCCAAGCGCCACCGGTCCTGAGGCCCGTGTGATGCGCCGCGCACGTTCATCGCCGCGCGGCGCATCACACGGCAGGCTGCGTCAGCCCACTGAGACGGCCGCCAGTGCGTCCAACACCGACGCGGTGGAGATCGTCACCGCACACCGGTTCGCGGCGTAGTCGAGCGCCATGTGGTGATCCCGCTCGGTGAAGTCCGCCACCCCGTCGGCCACCACGAACGGGGCGATGTCCCTGGTGAACGCGTCACATGCTGTCATCAGGATCCCCACATGGGCGTAGATCCCGCAGATCACCAACTGGTCGCGGCCCCACTCGCGGAGCAGCGAGTCCAGGTCGGTACGGGCGAACGCGCTGTAGCGCCACTTCGTCAGTACCACGTCCTGCGGCGCCGGGGCGAGCTCCGGGACGATGCGCCGGCGGTCCACCGACTTGTCCATGCCAGGTCCCCAGAAGTCGTGCAGCAGGCCTCGCTCGTCCCGGCTCATACCGCCCGGCTGAGCGGTGAATACGACCGGCATGCCCTGTCCGGCCGCTGCGGCGCGTATCGCCGCGACGTTGCTGACCAGCCCCGCCATGGGCTGCTCACCGTCCGGGAAGAAGTCCACGAAGTACTGCTGCATGTCGTGGATCAGCAGCACCGCCCGCCGCGGATCGAGCCGCCACGGCGCCAGGTTGGCCGGCAGCTCGTCCGCCGCGGGCAGCGGGTACGGCGTGATCGGCGGAATCGCCACGTGAAGCCTCCAGAGAGCGTGCGCGGATAGGGACGGCCGAGCGAGGCGTGATCAAGCGCCGAGCGCGGCGCCACCGTCGACACAGAGGTCGTGCATGGTGATGTGGCCGGCCCGCTCCGACGCCAGGAACACGACGGCCTCGGCGACGTCCGCCGGGGACGCGACCCGCCGCAGCGGGATCCCCACCCGGTACGCCTCCAGCGAACCGTCGAGCGTCGCGCGGGCGGCCGCGTCGTCGTCCCACATGCCCTGGAGCATCGGCGTCTCCGTGGAACCCGGCGAGACGACGTTGCACCGGATGCCGGAGCCGGCCAGTTCCAGGCCGAGCACCTTCGTCAGCGACACGGTGGCCGCCTTCGACGCGGCGTACGCGCCCATCTGCATCCGGGGGACGCTGCCTGCGTTGGACGCGACCGTCACGATCGAACCGCGCTGCCGCGGCACCATCCGCCGGGCCACGCTGCGCGACATGTAGAAGACGCCGGCCGTGTTGACCGCGAACACCGACGCCCAGTCGTCGTCGGTCAGCTCCACGATCGGGCCGAGCCGGAGCACGCCGGCGACGTTGGCGAGGATGTCGATCGGGCCGATCTCGTCCTCGATGCGGCTGGCCGTGTGCTCGACCGCCAGGCTCTCGCGGATGTCGAGCGGGTAGGCGGTGGCGTCGTAACCCGCGTCGGTCGATGGCGGTGACGGTCTTGAGCAGGCCGTCTTCGTTATGGTCCAGCGCGGCGACCCGCGCCCCGTGCTCGGCGAGCGACCACGCCACGGCCTCGCCTATGCCCTGCGCGGCGCCGGTCACGACCGCGACCTTGCCGGTGATCCCTTCCACGGTTCCCCCTTTAGCCGGCTGCAAGCTCGGCGTCGTACCCGTAAAGCCAGGATTGGCTGTCCAGAGCCGGCGGTGTCCGCCAGCTCGTTGTCGCGGCGGCGCTGCGAGTCGCCGTCGCTCAGGTGCAGATTGCGGGTGTTGGCCCGTGACCTGCGGTGGATCTCCTCGGTGCGCGGCTTGCGCACCTCCTCGTACCGGCGCAACGCCGAGGCGACATCGCCGGCCCCGTCGCAGGCAGGTCGCGAGCACGATGGCGTCCTCGATCGCCTGGTTGGCGCCCTGCGCCAGGAACGGCAGCATCGGGTGCGCCGCGTCGCCGATGAGCGTGATCCGGCGGGTGCTCCAGGTCTCGATCGTGTCGCGGTCGTGCAGTGCCCAGCGGCTCACCGAATCAGCGGCCCCGATCAGCTCCCGCACCTCGGAGTTCCAGCCGGAGTACGCCGCGGCCAGCGAGGCGACGTCGCCGGCTGCCGACCACGACTCGGTACGCCAGCCGTCCGATGGCGTGGTGGCGCCGAAGCTGATCTGCCTGCCGCGCGAGATCGGGTAGGCGACGACGTGCTGATCCGGCCCCAGCCACAGCCGCACCTTCGGCTCGGCCGCCATCGCGGGCAGACGATCGGCCGGCACCAGCCCGCGATAGATCGTCTGCCCGGAGAACCGCGGCCGGTCGCGGACCAGCCGGTCGCGGATCACCGAGTGGATGCCGTCCGCGCCGATCACCAGATCGGCGCGGACGGTGCGGCCGTCGTCGAATCGCAGCTCGACCTCGTCCTCACGCTCCTGGACGTGCGTACAGCGCAGCCCCAACCGGACGATGCCCTGCGGCAGCAGTTCCAGCAGACCGCCGTGCAGGTCGGCGCGGTGCGCCAGGTAGTACGGGGCCCCGAACAGCTCCTCGCACTCGGGACCGAGCGGAGTACGCATGATCGGGTCGCCGTCGTCCCAGCGGTGCATCTGGATCGCGCGCGGGCGCACCGCGATGGCGCGCAGGTGGTCGGCGAGGCCGAGCCGGTGCAGCAGCCGGGCCGCGTTCGGCGCGACCTGGATGCCGGCGCCCACCTCGGCGAGGTACGGCGCCTGTTCGAACACCTCGCATCGCAGCCCGGCGCGGGTGAGTGCCGCCGCCATGGTGAGCCCCGCGATGCCGGCGCCCACGACGGCGATCCGCAGTTCGTCAGTCACAGGAACGCTCCAAATCAGTAGTAGAGGAGCGCCTTGTCCCAGTCCTCGTCAGGACCGAACAGGCTGCGGGGCTTGACGACGTCCTGTAAAGCGGTGAGCACCTCGCGCGGCACGAGCGTCCCGGCCGTGACCTCGCTCGGCACCCCGAACGTGGCTCTTGATGGCGGCCCTCAGGGCGGCGCATGCGGCGGCCTCCTGCCCCGGCAGCGCCTCGATCTGGACGCGCAGGACGTCGGCCTCGGCGCGACCGCGCCAGAACAGCACGCCGTGCTCGGCGGGCAGCTCGAAGACCAGATCCTCAAGGCGGTTCTGGGTGATCTTGACTCCGCCGACCGGGTAACCGAACGCGGACCGCCCGAGCACCCGCACCGACGGCAGCCGCCAACCGCACGGGCACTCGTCCAGCGACACCTCGACGTTGTCCTCCAGGTTGTAGCGGAGCAGCGGCATCGCCTCGCGGAACAGCGGCGTCACGACGAGCTGGCCGGTGCCGTCAGCAGTGAGCTCGCCTGTCTCCGGGTCGTAGACCTCGAAGATCGCGCGGTCGGCCCAGAGGTGCATGCGCCCGTGCTGGCACTCCCCCGCGAGGCTCCCGGTCTCGGTGGACCCGTACTCCTCGACGACCGGCACGCCCCAGATCTCGCTGATCCGCTTGCGGCGCGCGTCGCTGAGCGGCTCACCGCCGACGAACAGCGCGCGCAGCGCCGGGAAGTCCGTGCTGGGGTCGTGGCCGGCGGCGCGGGCTGCGGCCGCCCACAGCAGCGTCTCGGTGGGCATCGACCAGGTCAGCGTCACGCCCAGGTCGTGCAGCACCCGGATCACGCGCGAGTACGGCATCGCCAGCGACCGGTTGTCGCCCGGCACGACCGTGGCGCCGTGCAACCGGGCGGCGGCGTGCGCGAGGTGGCCGGTGATCATCAGCGCGTACGGCGTGCGGACGAGGAACGTGTCGTTGGACGAGATCCCGACCCACTTGCGGGCGTACCGCTCGGCCAGGTCGACCCAGTCGTCAGCGGTGTAGTACGAGGGGGTCGGCATGCCGGCGGTGCCGCTGGACTCGTGGTACGTCGCGAGCCGCTCCCGCTCGACCGCGAGCATCCCGTACGGGTAGTTGTCGCGGAGGTCCTGCTTGGTCGTCAGCGGCAGCTCGGACAGTTCGTGGCCGGCAGCGAGGCGATACCGGTAGAACGGCGAGCGCGCGGCCCACGACAGGGTCTCCGGCAGCTGCGCCTCCTGCAGCGCACGCAGTTCGTCCGCGCTGCTCCACTCACCGAGCTGCGGGAGCCGGGGCACGGTCTGCGTCATCGGTGCGCTCCTTACTGGGGTCGTCGAGTAGCCGGACGGCGTTCGTCCAGGCGATCTGGTGCCACTGGTCAGGGGTGACGTCGAGAGCGGCGAACTTCGCCAGCTCCACGGACGGGTGTTGCAGCGGGAACTCGGAGCCGAACAGCACCCGCTCGGGGCCGAGTACGTCGAGCGCGGCGCGGACCACCGTCGTGTAACCGCCGGAGGTCTCCAGCACGATGTTCGGCCGCGGTGTGACCAGCTCGACGCCGTAGAAGTCGATGTTGCCGACGCCGCTGTGTCCGAGCACGAACGTGACGCCGGGAAACCGCTCGGCCAGCGCCACCAGGTCGGCGACACCGCAGCCTGGACGCTGGATGCACACCACGTACACGGGATGCCCGGCGTCCTCGGCGACCGCCACCAGCTCCACCACACGGGTGTCGCCGAGCGCGACGCCGTGGACGGCCGGCGAGATCTCCAGGCCGCGGAAGTCCGCTGCTTGTGAGCCGTACACCACAGCGTCACGGTGGGGGTTGGCGAAGTAGAACGGCACGAGCCGGCCGTCGGAACCCTCGCACACCGCCAACACCTCGTCGTTGCCGGCGTCCGTCTCGATGTGCCCGCCCTCGATCAGCTGGCGGGAGAGCCGGCCGAGTTCGATCGTGCCGCCGGCTGCGACGGCGGCACGATCGATCCCGCAACCGTCCAGGACGTCCAGCAGCCGCTCCCGCGCACCCGGGCGAGGAGCCAGGCGTACGTGGAAGTCGAACACCGGGCCCTGGAGGGCGCTCATTGCTCGCGGCAGAACTCGTCGATCGGGTAGCCGACGTGCCGGTCCTCGACCGGCAGGTACCCGAGAACCTTGTCGCCGGGCTTCAGCTCGGTGCTGTTGAGCACCGCGCCGCCCGGGCCGAGCACCCGCACGTGCCAGTCGTCCTGCAGGATCAGGTTGACCGGTCGTTCCGTCGAGCGCCACCGCGTCCATCGACAGCAGCGGGCGGGACTCGATCTTCACCCGGCCGACCGTGACCACACGGGTGCGGCCCTTGACGTCGACCGCGAGCACCTTGCCGCCGGCCACCAGCTCGCTCAGGTAGTTCGTGCGGCCGTTCTTCGACAGCGTGTACGACATGATGGCGCCGGCGTTCACGCGGAACGGGCGGGTCGGCATGTACGGCAGCGGGTGGGTCTCGCTGACGCAGAGGATCATGCCCTTCGAGTGCGAGCCGACCAGGATCCCCTCGTCCTCGTTGAAGTACGTGCAGGTGTCGACGCAGGCCCGCTCGCCCATGCCGACGTGGCTGATCCCGGTGATCTCCAGCTCCACCAGGTCCAGGTCGGCTGCCTGGTCGTCGGCGGACGCCTTGAGGCTCGGTGGCGTCGCCGACGGCGCGCGGCGCCATCATCACGCCGTCCGAGCCGTGCTCCAGCACGCCGAAGATGATCTCGGCCTCCTCGGCGTCCCCGGCGACCGTGACGATGCTGCCCTCGGCCTGCGCGGCGGCGGCCAGGACGATCTCCAGGGGGATCTTGGTCGGGTCGCGGAAGAGGAGCAGGCTCCACTTCTCGGTGCGGGCGGCGTGGCATGCGTGCTCGAGCGTCTCGGCGTCGATGATCTCGACGAACCGTCCGAACTCGACGTTCTTGTGCTTGGCCGCCAGTTCGGCGGTGTGGCCGTGCACGGCGGGGTCGACGATGACGATGTCGATCCCGGCCAGGCTCTCCGGCAGCTTCTTCCCGGCGGGCACCAGGATCTTCTTGACGGTCGGCGGCAGGCCGTCGAACACCGCCGGGTCGGCGGCGACGATGCCGTCGATGCGCTGGTGCACTGCCTCCTCGACGATGGCGCGGCGGAGGCCGTCAGCGACGGTCCGTACGTCCAACCAACAGAGCTTCACGGCGGGTCCCCTCGGTAGTTTCAGACTGCTGCGGCATCAAGCTGGCGGACCTGCCTCGGCATGGATCCGCGGTGGATGAGGTCGGCGAGCGCGCGGGCACGGGCGCCCGGGTCGTCGGCCTCGAAGACGTTGCGCCCCATTGCGACGCCGGCCGCGCCCCCGCGCAGCGCCTCGTCGACGAAGGCCAGGACCTCGGCGGTGCTGGCGCGGCTGGGACCACCGGCGACGATGAGCGGCACCGGGCAGTCGCGGGTGACGTCGGCCATCTCGGCGGGCGTGCCGACGTAGACCGACTTGACGATGTCGGCGCCCAGGTCGGCGGCGAGCGTCGCGGCGTGCGCGACCAGCTCCGGGCTGCGGGGGTTCGCGATCTTCGGCCCCCGCGGGTACATCATCGCGAGCAGCGGCACGTTCCAGCGGTCGCACGCGTCGGCGACCTTCGCGAGATCGGAGATCTGCTGGGCTTCCTCCGCCGAGCCCAGGTTGACGTGCACGCTCACCGCGTCAGCGCCGAGCCGCAGCGCCTCCTCCACGCTCGCGACCAGGTACTTCGCGTCCGGATCGGGCGCGCGGACGGTGCTCGCGCTGAGATGCACGATCAGCGACGTCTGGGCGAAGTGGCGGTGGTCGACGTAGCGGAGGCTGCCCTTGTGGAGCACCACCGCATCGACTCCGTTGGCGGCCAGGCGCCCGATCAGCTGGTTGACACGACGTCCCCCGGTGACTGGACCGTCCGTGATCGAGTGGTCGAGCGGGACGACCAGCAGCCGCTGATCGCCGTGCTGGTAGAGCCGGCGTAACCGGACCCGCAGCGCGAACGAACCGTTGACCGACACAGCGGACTCCTCTCTCTTCTCAGGCGTGCGCCATGGCGGCGTCGAGCGCGAACTCGCGGTGCAGCAGGGTGACGGCGTCGAGCGCACGGTCGGCGAGCACCGTCACCGATGTGCGCAGCTGGGACGTGGAGACCCAGCTCGTGGCGATCCCCGCGTCGGCCAGCGCCGACAGCAGCTGGGCGGTGTACTCGGGCCGGTTGAGCAGGCCGGTGCCGATCAGCGAGATCTTCGCGACGTCCTCGTCGAGCCGGACGCTGCCGCCGGCCGCGGCGACCACGTCCCGCAGCTCGGCGGCGACACGCGGCACGTCGCTGCGGCGCATGGTCAGACCCATCCGGAACTCGTCCTCGTACGGTCCGGACCGGGCGACGAGGTCGACGGGCGCGTGGTGGCGGGCGAAGACGTTCAGCACCTCGACGGCGGGATCGCGCTGGGTGCGGTCGCAGCGGACCAGCACCCGCGCGACGTCGAGGTCATGGGCCAGGGCGACGACGCCGTGGGTCTCCAGCATGCGCGGATCACTTCCTCCCGGGATCACGGTGCCCGGGGCGTCCCGGAACGAGCTTCGGACGTGCACCTCGATCTGCCGCGCCGCCGCCAGTTCCACCGAACGCGAGTGCAGGACCCGCGCCCCGGCGAACGCCAGCTCGACCATCACGTCCTTGTGGACGGTGGGCAGCACGGTGGCCGATGGCACGATGCGCGGATCGGCGCTGTAGACGCCGTCCACATCGGTGTAGATCTCGCACCGGCTCGCGCCGAGCGCGGCGGCGACGCGCGACGGCGGTGGTGTCGGAACCGCCGCGGCCCAGCGTGACGGTGTCGCCCAAGGCGTCGACGCCCTGGAACCCGGCGACTACCGCGACCTTGCCCTCGCCCAGTACCCGCCGCAGTCGGCCGGTGTCGATCTCGGCGATGCGGCCCTCGCCCGCCGGACCCGCGACCGCGATGCCGGCCTGCGCGCCGGTCAGCGAGACCGCCGGCACATCGATGGCCTTGAGCGCGATCGCCAGCAGCGCAGCCGAGGCGTTCTCGCCCGTGGCCAGCAGCTGGTCGGTCTCCCGGGTGGGGCTACCCGCGCCGGCCTCTGCGGCGGCGCGGACCAGCTCGTCGGTGGTCCCGCCCTGGGCGGACACCACCACGACCGTCGGCGTCTCGCGGTGCGCGGCCGCCACCGACGCCGCGACCCGACGCACGCGGTCGAGGTCGGCGACCGACGTCCCGCCGTATTTGCGCACGAGAAATGGCATGAGTGGTCCACTCCAGGAAAAGGGATTTGCTTTCTGGTTACGAGATTAGTGGCGCGGTATGCGGATGCCCACTACCTATGTGAGTAGTGCGCTGGCCGGTCGTGACTCTGCGATTCGGCGGCGATTGTGCGTGGCACGGCACGCGATCCAGCCGCGGAACCGCGGAGTCACGCGGACAGGCCGGCGAGCAATTCCTCGACCCATTCCGGACGGTACGACTCCAGCCGCGGAAACCCGATCGGCGGACGCGCGGTCCAGTGATATTTCGCGCCGGGATTGTGCGCGGCATACCCGCCCGCCGTGAACAGATGCGGGCTGCCCTGGACGCCCGGACCCTGCGCGACATGCCAGTCGCGATAGACCTCTCTTCGGCCCGCGCCCTCCGCGAGTGCTTCGGCCAGGGCCGCCTCGTCGACGTGCTCGCACCGCGCCGCGACATCCAGGATCACCGGATGGATGCTGATGCACCGGCCCTCGGCGTAGAACGCGTGGCGCAGCGCGGCGTCGAGCTCGGTGCTGGCGCGCAGCCCCTGGGCCTTCGCGGCCTGGACGGCTTCCATCGGAGGGAGCATCGTCACCGGGTACGTCGAGTCAGGCGCGGTCCACGGCCTCCAGCCCAGCTCCGGGCGGACGCTCGCGATCGCGACGATCTCGACGTCGAGGATCACCTTCGGCGTCGGCGCGCTGTTGAACAGCTCCAGCGGGAAGGCGCGATGGTCGACGAGGACGCCAGGTGCACGGGAACGCAGCGTGTGCAGCGCCAGCGTGGCCCACGGACAGCCGATGTCGGACCAGACCGTTACGGTCGCCGTGTCGCTGTTGACCACCGCTGTTCCGGTAGCGGTCTCGACGGCGGTCATGCGCTCAGCGCCGGAGCGGGCAGCAGGCCGCCGACGAGCTCGCGCAGGATCTCGACGCCGTTCTGGGTGAGCACCGACTCGGGATGGAACTGGAGCGAGCTGAAGCCTGCTCCGCGCATCGCGTGGACCTCGCCGGTCACGGGATCCTGCGAGAGTTCGGCAGTGCCGAGGCCCGACGGAAGCGCCACGCGACGCTCCCGGCTCACCGCGGCGAACGAGTTGTAGAACCCGCACGATTCGTCGCGCCCGAAGAAGTCGACGGTGACCTGCGTGCCCTGGTTCGGCGCCGGCCTGCGAACCAGCGGGAACCCCAGCAGCGTGCTCAGCACCTGGTGACCGAGGCAGATCGCGAGCAGCGGCAACCGCTGGTCGAGGCTCTGCCGCACCATCCGGCGCATCGTCGCGATCTTCGGATGGTCCACATCGCGCGGATCGCCCGGCCCTGGCCCCATCACCACGAGGTCGTAGTCGCGCACAGCGGGCTGTTCGTCGAAGCGCCGCACGGTGACGTCCAGACCGATGCTCGCGAGCTGGTGGCCGAGCATCGACGTGAACGTGTCCTCGCAGTCCACCACGAGCGCGCGACGCCCCTGGATGTGCTCCAGCGCGGCGGCGGTCTGTGCGCCCCCGAGCCAGTAACCGGCGAGCTTCGCGTTGCGGGCCTTGAGAACCTGCTGCACGTCGGGATGGTGTGCCCACAGCTGCGTGGGACCTGGTTCCCTAACCTGTCCCGGGCTCGTGAAGGCCGCCAGCAGGGTCGCGGCCTTCGCCCGCGTCTCGGCGACCTCTGACTCCGGGTCGGAGTGGCGCACCAGCGTGGCGCCGACGTCGATACGCAGCCGGCCGTCCTTGGAGATGTCGGCGGTGCGGATCAGGATCGCCGAGTCGAGGGTCTGCGCGCCCGCCGCGTCACGGCCGATCAACGCCAGCACGCCGCTGTAGTACGCCCGACCCTCCGGCTCGTACCTCGCCACGACGCGGCACGCGCTCTCCAGCGGGCTCCCGGTGACGGTCGGCGCGAACAGGGTCTCGTGCAGGATGCGCCGGGCGTCCATGGTGGATCGTCCCTCGATGAAGTACTCGGTGTGGGCGAGCCGCGCCATCGGCTTGAGCTGCGGACCCACCACCCGGCCGCCGCCGTCGCAGACGCGGCCCATCATCTTCAGCTCCTCGTCGAGCACCATGTACAGCTCGTCGGACTCCTTGCGGTCGGCGAGGAATTCGAGGACGCCGTCGACCGAGACACCGTCGGCCGGATACCGGTAGGTGCCGCTGATCGGGTTCATGGTGGCGACGCCGCCTGACGCGCTGACGTGCCGCTCGGGCGACGCGCCGATCAGCGTGCGGTCGCCGGTGTGGACGACGAACGTCCAGTACGCGCCCAGCTCGTCGCGGAGCAGCCGGGCGAAGACCGCGAGGGCGTGTGCCGGCGTGTAGGCGTCGATGTCGGCCAGGAACGACCGCTTGAGCACGAAGTTGGCGCCCTCGCCGCGGCCGATCTCGTCGGTGAGGACGCGGCGTACGAGGTCGGCGTAGTCGGCGTCGTCGATGTCGAAGCGTTCGTTCTTCAGCTCGACCGGGACGTCTGCCTGGATTCCGGCTCTGATGTCGGCTACCGGCACCGTGTCGCGGGCGGTGATGCGCATGGCGACCAGCGGCGTGCCGTCGTCGGGGCAGTCGAAGCCTCGCTCGGCCAGCTGGCGATACGGGATGAGCGCGAGCACGTCGTCGCCGGGAAGGTCGGCTATGCGTTCCACTCTGGACACGTCGCCAAGCAGGACGTCGACCTGGCCCGTGGCATTCTCTGGGCGGTGGATCAGGGCGAACGGCGGCGGCTGCGGTGCCCCGAGAATCTGGTCCAGTACGGTCATCGCTCGCTCCCCGTGTCCGCGAATTCGTTGTGGTACCGAGGTTTCCAGCCGTGAGCGCGTAGTTGAACTACTCGTTCGAGCGGTCCTACCGACGAGGACGCCCCCGACCGGTGCGTACGGTCGGGGGCGTCCTCGGTGCACTCAGACGGTGGTGAAGACCTGCTCGTGCTCCAGCCGCGGGAGGCGGTCGTACCACGCGCCGTCACCGGGGTTGCCGATGTTGACGACGCACAGAGCCTTCTGCTTGCCACCCGGGAAGAACGCGTCGTTCACCGAGTCGGCGTCGAAGCCGCTCATCGGGCCGGCGGCGAGACCCACCGCGCGCACGCCGAGGATGAAGTAGCCGACCTGCAGGCTGGCGTTGAACTCGGCCGACTCCTGACGCACGGTCGGGTCGCTGAAGAACACGTCCTTGGCCTGCGGGAACACCGGGAACTGGCTCGGCAGGTGCTCGTGGAACTCGGTGTCGGCGGCGAGGATCGCGACCAGCGGCGCGTTCCGCGTCTTCTCCTGGTTGTTGTCCCACATCAGCGGGACCAGCTTCTCCCGCGCCTCCGCGGAGCGCACCAGGACGATCCGCAGCGGCTGCTGGTTGAACGAGGTCGGCGCCCACTTCACCAGGTCGTAGATGGCGCGAACCTGCTCGTCGGTCACCGGCTCGTCGGTGAACGTGTTGGCGGTGCGGGCCTCGCGGAACAGCAGGTTCTGGGCCTGCTGGTCGAGGACCACGTGCTCGGCGGCAACGGTCATTGGTGTGACTCCCTCATTCCTTGAATGAACCGCGGACGCGGTTCAGTACGGCCGTGCAGTCCTGCGGAGGTTCGTTTCCGCGCCAGGCAACGTGGTGATCGGGGCGGACCAGGACGAGGTCGCGCTCCCACACCGCTCGCGCGTTCTCGTCGTCGATGCTCACGTGGGCGAGCGGGACGCCCAGCCGCGCGGCCTCGTCGACCAGCGGTTTGCCCGCGTTCGACCCGGACGTGTCGAACAGCGTCAGCTCGGGGCCGAGCAGGTCGTACACCTCTTCGTCCTGGTGGACGCGGATGCTCGGCACTCGCGATCCGGGCCAGGTCGTCGGCACGATGCGCGCCCAGTCCCAGGCCGGCTCGGCGCCGTCCTCGTGGCAGATCACCGGCGACGTCGTGTACCGGTATCCGAAGTGGATGCCGATGTTGTTGATCTGGTACCGCTCGTGCTCCAGGAACCCGGCCAGCTGCGCCTTCGTGGCGCCCTCCGCGGCGAGAGCCGGGTAGCGACGCCAGACCTCCAGGAGGTTGAAGCACATCTCCCGGTTGAACAGCGCCACCGGACGACGCTCGGCCTCGTAGCTGTCGAGCAGCGCCGGTCCGCCCCAACCGTTGAGCACCGCCGCGAGCTTCCAGCCCAGGTCGAAGGCGTCGCCGAGGCCGGTGTTGGCGCCGTGCCCGCCGGTGGGGAAGAACTGGTGGGCGGCGTCGCCCGCGACGAACACCGAGCCGGCGCGGTACGAGTCGGCGACCGCGAGGCGGCCGGTCCAGTGCGCGACCGTGAGGATCTCATCCACGCTGAAATCGAGGCCCAGACGTTCCTGGATCACCGGGATCGGGTCGCCGTCGAACGGCTCGTCACCCGGCAACGGGAACGTGCCGGTCCACGTCTCGAAACCGTCCCTCGCGACGAGCGTCAGACCGCGCGAGGCGATCGTCAGGAAGAACCGGCCGTGCTGGAGCAGCTTCGGATCGCGGCTGCGGAAGTACACGTCGCAGTGCTGCGCCTCCGGGCCGAACTGGCCGGACGTGATACCGGCCTGTCTGACGCACTGCGCTGCCGGCGCCGTCACAGCCAACGAGGTAGCGGGTGTTCAGGGTCTTGGTGGCGCCCGTGGCCGTGTCGACGATCGTGGCCGTGACGCCGCTCTCGTCCTGGGCGAGTTCCTGGAAGGTCCAGCCCTCGCGGATGTCTGATCAGGTGCGCTCGCTCGGCACTTCTGGCGACCCAGCTCCTCCAGCAGCGAGCCGAGCACGCGCTGGTACGGCTCGCGGGGTGCGGTGCCGTCGTTCGTGGCCTGCGCACGCAGTTCGTCCACCGACGGGTAGCGCCACTCCGAGATCGGCGCCTCAGTGAACTCCTCGGTCCACAGGAAGTTGAACGCGTGATCCGACGGGACGCCCAGTTCGCGGATCTCGTCCGTCAGCTTCAGGCGGGCGAACAGCTCCATGCTGCGGGCGTTGACGAAATCCATCTTGGGATGGCGCGACGCCGTCAGCGAACGGTCGACCACGATGCTGCGTACGCCGTGGTGGGCCAGCTCCAGGGCCAGCGCCGACCCGACCGGACCGGCGCCCACCACCAGAACCTGCGGTGTGTCTGCGCTCATGGCAACGAGCCTGCCGCCGGGCCGCATCCCGGGGCATCACGTACTCACGTGATCCCGCCTGCGCTGAGCCCCCTGAATGTTCCCGGCAGGGTGTGCGCACGCGCTGCCGGGAACATTCAGGGGGTGGTCACGGCGGCGCTCTGGGCGGGCGGGGCGGCGGACGGCCGGCGGGTTAGCGGGGTTCCTGCTCCAGTACCTGCCGCGTCAGCTCTACGCGGCTCGACACGCCCAGCTTGGCGAACGCGTGCCGCAGGTGAGTGTCCACTGTGTGCGGTGACAGGAACAGGCGCGCGGCCGTGGTCCGGTTCGTCATCCCCTGCGCGACCAGGCGCACCACGCGCAGCTCCGCCTCGGTGAGGCTCTCCCAGCCGGTGCGCGCGGCCGCCACGGTGGTCGCCGACGCGGCGCCGCACGCCGAGCCCGCGCAGTTCGCGCAGTACACGGGCGTGATCGCGCAGCGCTCCGCAGTCCGCGTAGACGGCGAGGGCCTCGTCCAGCAGGCTCACCGCCTCGGCGCGCGACGCCGCACGGGCGGCGTCCTCCATCGCCGACGCGCGGGCAAGGGGGCGCGGACTCGACCGGTACGCCTCGACGGCGGCCCGCAGCAACCGCTGTTCGCCGCCCAGCAGCCCTTCGGCGTGAGCGGCAGCGCCGGCCAGGGACGCCACCCCCGGGTTGTCGTCGGCCAGCACCCGGATCGCGACGGCCGCCCGCGAAGCCCAGTCACGCCGGCCGGCCGCCAGCGCGACGCGAACCAGGTGCGGTCCGGTGCCCGGCTCGCGCGTCAGCAGCAGCAACCGCTCGGGCAGCGCCTCGTACTCCCCTGCCAGCGACTCCAGCGCGCGGGAAGGGTCGCCGGTGGCCTCGTGCAGCAGCGCGGTGGCCCAGTTCAGCTCCTCGGGCATGGCGCCGATGCCGGAGTCGAAGAGGCCACGCGCACGCGCCAGCAAGGAACGCGCCTCGTCCAGCTCGTCGCGCCGCAGCGCCACCTCGGCCGCCACGCCGAGCAGCGGAACGGCGAGCGCCCGAGCCGACAGGCGTTCGGTGACGACCACGCCGGCCTCGGCCTCGGTGGCGGCGTCGTCGAGGCGGCCGGCAGCGAGTCGCAGCTCGGCGCGGTAGAAGTGCCACAGCGGCTGTGACCAGGCGGTGCCTGCCTGCTCGGCGTCCCGTTCCCCGATCTCGAACATCGCGTCGGCCTCGGTGAACCGGTCGGCGGCGACGAGCGCGCGCCCCAGCCACAGCGACGGGTGCCGCAGCCGCGCCTCACCGCCGGCCGAGTCGGCGAGCTGCACGGCCGCACGCCCGAACCGGATCGCCCGGTCGAGCTGGCCACGCGACGAGGCGACCACGCTGCGAGCCACCGTCCCGAACACGACAGCCGCGTCCTCGCCGACCGCCGCGCCGACCTCCGCGGCCTGGGCTCCGGCCTCCTCGGCGCCGTCCAGGTCGTTGACGTACAGCAGGCCGTGCGCGCGGATCGCGTACAGGTGCGCACGCGCAGGCTCGGGAACGCCGGGCCGAGCCAGCGCACGTGCGGTCGACTCGACCACGGCGGAATCCTCGCCGGCGTGCTTCTGCGCCTCGGCGAGCCCGAGCAGGATCGCGGCCTCGTTCTCGGCGTCGAGACCGTGCCGCAGGGCCGCGTCGCCGAGTTCCCGGGCCTCGATCAGCCGCCCGACGGACGCCAGCAGCCGCACCGCGTCGGCGAGCACGCGCGGCCGCTTCGGATCGTCGTCGTCCAGTAGATCCAGAGCACGAAGCAACAGGTCAGCGGCGGTATCCGGGGCGCGGTGGGTGATCGCGGCGGCGGCCTCGCGCAGCACCGTCACGGCCCGCTGGTCACCCTTGCGCGCGCTGCGGACCACGTGCTCGGCCACCTCGACCGCGCCACGCCCCTCGCCCTGCAGCACCGCCGCCGCCTCGCGGTGCAACGCGTGCCGGACGGGGCCGGAGAGCGCCTGGTAGACGGCCTCGCGGATCAGGTCGTGGCCGAACTCCAACTCGGAGCCGGAGCCGAGCAGGATCCCGGCGGCCAGTCGCCTCCTCCACCGCCGCCAGCAGTTGCACGGCGGGGATCCCGGCCAGGCCGGCGGCCTCGTGCAGGGTGAACGGGCGTCCGATCACCGACGCGACGTCCAGCAGGCGTCGCGCGGTCGGCGAGAGGTCGCGGAGGCGGTGGTCGACAGCGCTGAGGAACGGGCTCGGCAGGTCGCCCTCGACCACGCTGGCGGTGTCCTCGTCGACCACCACGCGGCCCTCGGCCACGAGAGTCGTGAGCAACTGTTCGAGCAGGAACGGGTTGCCGGCGCTGCGCTCGGCCAGCGTGAGGACGGTGGCGTCCGGCATGGCGCCGAGGGTCAGCGCGCAGAACCTGGCCACGTCCTCAGTGGACAGTGGATCGAGGCGGATCCGGGTGGCGCCCTCCGTGACCAGCCAGTCGACGGCGTCGGCGGCGGGTGCCGGCCCGAGCTGGAGCCGCCGCGCGATCAGCCACAGCACCGACGAGCTGCGCAGCGCCGGCACGAGCGTGCGCAGCGCCAGCGCGGTCAGCTCGTCGGCCCACTGCGTGTCGTCCAGGACGATGACGAGCGGGCGGCGGGCGGCATACTCCTCGATCTGCTCGCCGAGCCGGTCGAGCAGCCAGAACCGTCCGCCGTCCTGCTCGGCGAGACCGGCGACGGCGGCGTCCGCGAGTACGGGATCCGGCCCGGACCGCAACGCCCTGAGCAGCGCGTTCAGCGGCGCTATGCGGTCGAGCTCGGTGGGGCGCGCGACGACGACGGCCAGTTCACGCTCGCGGGCATCGTCCGCAGCGGCAGTGAGTAGTCGGCTCTTCCCGATACCGGCGGGACCTTCGAGGACGACGCAGCTGCCGTGGCCGTCCGCCACCGCCGCGACCGCCGAGAGCAGCACTGCCCGCGGGCAGTCCCGTCCGACCAGCGGCGCGGTGCTCAAGCGCACGGCCGTCTCCCCCTCGCTACCGATGCAGCTGTCGCCGGCCCGCCATTCCGATCAGCGTAACGCGGGCCGGCATCACCATCCTCCGGCTTCACCGTCCCCAAGCAGCGGCAACTGTGAGCGCCTGCTCCGGATTGAGGCGCGGATCACACAGCGTGCGGTACCCCGCCTCACCCACCCGGCCCAGCTCGGAGTCGTCGAAGACGCACTCGTCGACGGGTGCGGGAGTGGTCTCCAGGTGCAGACCGCCCGCGACGCCACCGGCGGCCGCCACCGCCGCCTGGAACTGCCGCACCTCGGCGAGCAGCGCCGTCACCAGCCTGGTCTTGCGACCGTTCGGCGCACTGACCGTGTTGGCGTGCATCGGGTCGCAGAGCCAGATCACCGGGTGCCCGGCCGACCGCACAGCGGCCACCAGCGCGGGCAGCCGCTCGGCGACCACATCCGCGCCCATCCGCGCGATCAGCGTCAGCCGGCCCGGCCTCGCGATCCGGGTCGAGCCGCTCGCACAGCGCCAGCAGCTCGGCGGACCGCATCGACGGCCCGACCTTGCACGCCACGGGATTCACCAGATCGGCGAAGAGAGCGACGTGGGCGCCGTCGAGGTCGCGAGTTCGCTCACCGATCCACGGCCAGTGCGTCGAGGTGAGCAGCGCGCGCCCCTCGGCGTCACGGAGCACCTGCGGCAGCTCGTAGTCGAGGACCAGCGCCTCGTGGCTGGTCCAGACGGCCGGCTCCCATGGCAGCGCGGGCCGGTCGGCGGGGCCGGCGAGGTACTCCATCGCATCGCTGGCGGCCCGGTAGCAGGTGAGCATCCGGAGCGGATCGGGGCTGCGGTGCCGCGCGTCGGGCTCGGCACCGTTGACCAGCAGGCCACGGAACGACGGTAACTCGAGGTCACCGTGGCGCTCGGTCGGTCGTGACCGTGGCTTGGCGAACTGTCCCGCGATCCGGCCGACCCGTAACACGGGCAGTCCGGAGCCGAGCCGCATCACGCCAGCGAGCGAGTCGAGCTGGCCCACCTTGCGGCTCAACGACTCCGGGACGCACTCGGCCGGATCCTCGGCGCAGTCGCCGGCCTGGACGATCTGCAGGTCACCGGCGGCCACCTCGGCCAGCAGCGCGCGCAGCGTGCCGACCTCGGCCTCGTCGACGAGCGGCGGAAGATCGGCGATATCGGCGCGAATCTTTTCCACCAACCATTCGTCGCCCCAATCCGGCTGTTGCCCGGCCGGCAGCGTTTTCCATTTATCGATCTCTACCGCGGACAGCCGGGAGTGAAATCGGTTCGACAATTCCTGGCTGGTCTCGCTCGCCACCGGTTTCCCCCTGGTCACGGTACTCATCACGTCTGTAATACAAACGTAGTTGAGCACGCGAACCGGCGGTACTACTCATGCGAGTAGTACCGCCGGTTGAATTGCGAGAAATCCAATTAGTGATGCGCGGGCGGCTGCCAAGACGAGCGCAGCCAGAGCACCACCGGCACCGCGAGCGCGGCAACCACCGCGGCGCCGTACAGGGCGTACGACTGGCCGGCGGCCATCCCGTTGACGACCTCCGCGTAGTGCCCGGTGCGGAGTTGCTTGAACGCGATCGTGCTCAGGCCGGCGACGCCGATGGCGCCACCGATCTGCAACGTCGTGCTGACCAGGCCGGACGCCGCGCCCTGCATGGCACCGTGAACGCCGGCCGTGCAGGAGACGAACGCGCCCACGATCGCCGCGCCCACGCCGAAGCCCCACGCCATGCCCGGCAGCGCGAACGACACGAAGATGTTGCTCTCCGGCGAGATCCCGCTCGCCCACCACACCAGCGCCACCGCCTGCAGGCCGAGACCGCCGGCCAGCGCGGTGACCGGGCTGATCTTCCCGAACAGCCGGATCGTCACCTGCGAGCCGAGGAACAGCAGCACGCTGATCGGCATCGTCCACAGAGCCGCGACGAGCGGGCTGTAGTCCCGCACCTGCTGCAGGTACAGCGTCAGGACGAAGAACACGCCGAACATCAGCGCGCCCACAGCAGTGTTCGCCACGTTGCCGAGCACGACGTTGCGCAGGGTGAACAGCATCCGCGGGATCAGCGGCGACTCGGCCTTGAGCTGCCGCGCCACGAACGCCGCCAGCAGCACCACCGCGACCGCGAACGCGGCGAGGGTGACCGTCGAGGTCCAGCCGTGGCTGCCGCCGCGCACCACCGCGAAGAGCAGCCCGCAGACGCCGACCGTGCCGAGTATCGCGCCGACCACGTCCAGCGTGCCGGTACCGCGCGGCGGGCCCAGCGGCAGGCGGCGGACGCCGAACGCCAGCACGGCGAGCAGGATCGGCACGTTGATCAGGAACGCCAGCTGCCAGGTGATCGCTGTCGAGGACGCCGCCGATCAGCACGCCGGTCGCGCCGGCCAGGCCGCCGATGCCGCCGAACATGCCCATCGCCTTGTAGCGGTCCGGACCCTCGTCGAAGATGTCCGTCACCAGCGCCATCGCGGCCGGCGAGACGATCGCGGCGCCCAGGCCCTGCGCGGCGCGGGCGGCCACCAGCTGCCACGAGTCAGCGGCGATGCCGCAGGCCAGCGACGCGGCGGCGAACACCACGAGCCCGATGACCAGCACGCGACGGCGCCCGAGCAGGTCGGCAGCGCGCCCGCCGATCAGCATGAAGCCGCCGAACGTCAGCATGTACGCGTCCATGACCCAGGCCAGGCCGTACTGCGAGAACCCGAGCTCCGTCTGGATCGACGGCAGTGCGATATAGACGATGCTCGCGTCGAGCACCACCATGAACTGGATCACCGCCAGCAGCGCGAAGACCCGCCATGGGCTCCTCGCCTGGCGTTCGGTTACCGAGTCCAGCTCGGTCTCAGTCATCGAGCGCTCCCTTTGTCGTTTAGGAGCGAGCCTGATCCACGCGGGCAAGCCCAGGCATCACGTCTTTGCGTGATTACCGGCGCCGGGCCGGCGACCCGCGGGAAGATCCCGTGAACAAGGGATGCCCCGGCACCAGCGGCGCGGACAGGGTGGTCACATCAGAAGTCCAGACCACGCTGGGGGTTGGCGCATGACTACCGACAACGAGACCAAGCCGGCAAGACCGGAGGTGGTCTACGTTCCGGCCGGGGAGGGCATCGCGCTCTGGGTGCCCGAGGAGCCGCCGGCCGACCTGGTCGACGGCCAGGAAGGCCCCGAGATGTCGACATACACGTTCATGGCGACGGTCGACAACACCGGCGGCGCGCTCGCGGTCGTCGACACGGTCGTGCCGGCCGGCAACGGCCCGCCGGAGCACATGCACGACGACGCCGACGAGTCGTTCTACGTCCTCGAAGGCCAGTTCGACGTCCACGCCGAAGGCAAGTCGTTCACGATCCGCCCGGGCGACTACGCGTTCGTCCCGCGCGGCACCAAGCACATCTGGAAGAACAGCGGCACCGAGACCGCCCGCATGATCCGGATCTACACGCCGGGTGGCCATGAGCAGTTCTTCTTCGAGATCAGCCGCCCGGCCAAGCGGGGCGAGCCCGCACCGCGGCTCACCACCGACGACATCCGCAAGGCGGAGGCAGCGGCGGCCAAGTTCTACGGCGAACCCGCGTCCGCACACTGATGACACCGATTCAACCAGGAGGCAACGTGCCCACCCACCCCACGCTCATCCTCGTCCACGGCGGCTGGCACGGCGCCTGGTGCTGGTCGAAGTTCCAGGACGTGCTGACCACGCGGGGGATCACGTCCAAGGCCGTCGACCTCACCAGCCAGGGTCGCGACGTCGGCTCGATCGGCGATCTGCGCTCCGACACCGCGCTGCTGCGCTCCACGATCGAGGAGGTCGGCGGACCGGTCGTGATCCTCGCCCACTCGGCGTACGGCGGCATGGTGATGACCGAGGCCACCGACGGTCTGGACCAGGTCCAGCGGCTGATCTACCTCACCTCGTTCGTGCCCGAGGTCGGCGAGTCGCTGATGGGCCTGTTCGGCGGTGGCGCCCTGCCGCCGTGGATGCAGGTGAGCGACGACGGCCTGCTCTCGATCGCCGACGGCTGGGGCCGCAAGCTGTTCTACTCGGACTGCGACCCTGACACCGCCGCGTGGGCCGAGAGCCAGTTGCTGCCGCAGTCCGGCGCCTCGTTCCAGCAGCAGACCACGAAGACGGCGTGGCGCAACATCCCCGCGTCGTACATCGTCACGACCGACGACCAGGCGATGGCGCCGTCCGGCCAGCGCCGGATGGCGTCGCGGCTCGACGACGTGGTCGAGATCCGGAGCGGCCACTCGCCGTTCCTTTCCCAGCCCGAGGCGCTCGCCGACCTGGTGGTCGAGCGGCTCTGATCTCGCGACGCTCGAGGAAGCCCCTGGGAGTTCCTGGGGGCTTCTTCGTCTGTTCTAGCCCCGACAGATGTCTACATTGGATTTTCGGGAAGGTAACGCTACCCACTACCGGCGTAGCGTTACCTTTCCAACGATTCCACAATGGACGGCGAAAGTGAGGGCAGCAAAGCTAGCGGCTGGCCGCCTGGACGTCTGGCCGGCCTGAACGTCTGGGCGGCCTGAACGTCTGGGCGGCCTGAACGCCCTGACGTGTGATGCGCCGCGCCGATTGAATCGGCGCGGCGCATCACAACGCGGGCTGTCGCGGAGGCGGTTCCTCACGGGGCGGTCCGTCGCGGAGGCGGTTCCTCGCGGCGCAGCTCAGCGGGTCGCGGCGACGGTGAAGCCGGTGAGCGACGTGAAGAACTCGCCGCGCTCCTCGGCGTCGATCAGGGCCTGCCACCAGATGCGCAGCTCGTCGGCGGACAGCTTCAGTGCGCCGTGCGCCTGCGCGGCCGCGAGCCGGCCGGCGACCGACATCCGGAAGAAGCTGAACGGCATCACGACGGTGTGCGGCGTGACCGACACCTCCGACAGGCCGAGATCCAGGAACCGGCGGCGCAGCTGGCGCCCCATCCACCGGTTCGGGTGGCCGTCGGAGCAGCAGCGAACGACCTCGCGCGTGGCGTCCACATCCGGGTGGTCGATCGTGGCGGTGTCGAAGTCATAGTCGAACACCGAGATCCGGCCACCGGGACGGGTCACTCGCAGCAGCTCACCCGCGGCGGCGTCGACGTCGTCGCAGTGCATAAGCACGAGCTTCGCCCGTACGCCGTCGAACGTGCCGTCGGCGAAGTCGAGCTGGCGCAGGTCGGCGACGCGGAAGTCGATCGGCAGGCCGGACCCCTCGGCGCGGCTGCGGGCCTCGTCCACCATCGCCTCGCTCAGGTCCACGGCCACCACGCGGCCGTCGCCGACCCGGGCGGCCAGCGCGCGGGCGTCGTCGCCGGTGCCGCAGCCGATGTCGAGCACGGTCGCGCCGGGGAGCGGACCGAGCCCCGCCGCCAGGCTCTCGCTGATGCGGTCGTACTCGGGCATGGCGTTCGCGCGGTCCATGAAGCTGATGAACCAGGACGCGTCCGGCGCCCCGTCAACCTCGGTGAACTGCGTGACGTTCCCGCTGGTGGTGGTCATGTGCGGCGGCCCCCTCAGGACAGCTGGGTATCGAGGTACCCAGCCTCGCCGGAGCCGCGTGCACCCCGCATCGCACGATCACGGGATCTTGCGGGCCGGCCGCACCCACCACGACGGGGTGCGGCCGGCCACGTCATCAACCGGACGGCGTCGGCCTCGGGGTCGGGGACTGCGTCGTCCGCGGCTGCTGGTTCTGCACGGTCTCGAACTGCTTGATCGCGTTGGCCAGGTTCTCCTGCGCCTTGCCGATCCCGGCGAAGTCGCCCTTCTGGTGCGCGGTACGCAGCTCTTCCAGCGCCGTCTTGATCGCCGCGACCGCCGAAGCCGTCGACGGGTCCTGGTTCGGCGGCGCCGGTGCCGTAGGCGTGTTCGGTTTCGTCGGGGTCGCCGGTGGTGCGCTGCCGGCGCCGAAGAGCGCGTCGAGGGCCTGCGGCAACGTGTCCGCGTAGCCCACCTCGTCACCGAACGCCACCAGCACCTTCGTGAGCTGCGGATACGCGTTGGTGCCCGTGCCGCGGATATACACCGGCTCGACGTAGAGCAGCCCGCCACCGACGGGCAACGTCAGCAGGTTGCCGAAGACCACTCTGGACTGTTCCGAGTTGAGCAGGGTCAGGCTCTCCCGGGATATCTGGTCGTTCTGCATCTTCGGCTGGACCTGGTTGGGTCCGAGGATCGGCGAGTTGCCGGGCAGCTCCAGGACTTGGATTCCCGGCTTGCCGTCGTCGTCGTACGACGCCGTGATCAGCGCCTGCAGGTTCTCGCGCCGGTTGGCGGTGACCGCGGTGATCAGCTGGAACCGCGGCTCCTCCTGGCCGGGGAACTGCCCGACCACGTAGTACGGCGGCTGCGGCGCGCTGTTCGCCTTCGTCGGGTCGTCCGGAACCTTCCAGAAGTCCTGGCCGCCGAAGAACTCGCCCGGGTCGCTGACGTGGTACCGCGAGAGCACGGTCCGCTGCACCTTGAACAGGTCCTCCGGGTACCGGAAGTGCGCGGCGAGCTGCGGCTTGATCTCCGACTTCGGCCGGATGATGTCGCCGCCGTACGCCTTGTTCCAGGTCTTGAGGACCGGGTCCGACTCGTCCCACTCGTACAGCGTCACAGTGCCGTCGTAGGCGTCCACCGTGGCCTTGACCGAGTTGCGGATGTAGTTGATCTCGTCCTGCGCGAGCCGCGCCGTGCCCTGGCCGGTGAGCGAGTCCTGGGCGACGTCGCCGAGCAGCTCGCGCTGCCCGTACGGGTAGGAGTTGCTGGTGGTGTAGCCGTCGATGACCCAGACGACCCGGCCGTCGACGACGATCGGGTACGGGTCGCCGTCGACCGTCAGGAACGGCGCGACCTTCTCCACCCGGGCGCGCGGATCGCGCACGTACAGCACCTTCGAGTTCTCGTTCACCGCGTCGGACAGCACGAAGTTGCTCTCGCGGAAGTACGTCGCGTAGACGAGCTGGCGGAACGCGGAGCCGACCTTCACCCCGCCCTTGCCGGAGTACGTGGTGCTGATCTGCTCGCCGTCGTTCTCGTCGGTGCCGCCCGCCGGCCGGTCGAACTCCTTGTCCTTGCCGCCGGGCGCCTTGCCGACGACCGAGTAGTCGCGGACCAGCTCGCCGTAGTAGACGCGCGGCTCCTTGATAGGCACCGCCTGCGCGAACTCCTGCGCCTGCGGTCCGCCGCCCTCCTCGCCGAGGAACCCGGAGACGAAGATCGGATCGCCGTCGGCGTCGACCTGGCTCGCGGGCGCGGCGACGAAACCGTTGCCGTGCGTGAACGACGTGTGCCGGTTGAGCCAGTTGGTCTGGTTGCCGGTCAGTTCGGTGGACTTCAACTCGCGGACGCCGACGACGTAGTCCTGACTCTTGCCGTCGACCGTGTACCGGTCGACGTCGAGCTGCTCGTTGAAGCCGTAGAAGTTGCGGACCTGCTGGAGCTGCGTGAACGAGTCCGAGAGGACGCTCGGGTCAAGCAGGCGGGCGTTCGGGATCGTGCCGGTGTCGCCGCGGATCTCCTCCTTGGTGGAGGTGGTCTCGGCGGCATAGGCCTGGCGGGTGATCTCCGCGAGGCCGTACGCCTCGCGGGTGGCCTCGATGTTGCGCCCGATGTACTCGGCCTCGCGCTCCCTCGCGTTCGGCTTGATCGAGACCTGCTCGCTGATCGCCGGCACCGCGCCGCCCAGCACGACCGCCGACACGAGCAGCAGGACCAGCGCCATGCCCGGCAGCAGCACCCTGCGGATGCCGACGTTGACGAAGAAGACCAGCGCGCAGAGCGCCGCGATCCAGAGCAGGATGTTCTTCGCGGGCAGCAGCCACTCGATGTCGACCGCCGAGGCACCGTTCACCTTGGAGACGTCGCCGAACGCGAACAGCAGCCCGTACCGGTCGAGGTAGTACGCCACCGACTTGAGCGCCACGAACAGGCCGAGCAGCACCGACAGGTGGCCGATCACGGCAGCGCTCATCCGCCCGCCGCTGCCCTGCAACCGGACGCCGCCGTAGAGGTAGTGGACGAACAGCGAGGCGACGATCGACAGCACCACGGCGGTGAACGCCACGCCCAGCACGTACCGCCAGAACGGGTACTCGAAGACGTAGAACGACAGGTCGAGCCCGAACTGCGGATCCTCCTTGCCGAAGGGCGTCGAGTTGGAGAACAGCAGCCAGGTACGCCAGCGACCCTGCGCGGCAAGGCCGGTGATCAACCAGACGAAAGCGGCGAAGATGGACACCAGTAGCGTGAACCGTGGCGTGATCGTCAGCCGGTAGCGCTCAAGGTTCTGCTGTTCCAACGACATCGGCCGGTACGCCGGCCGCAGCCGGAACGCGATCAGCAGGTTCGCCGCGACGAACGCCGCCACCGCGCCACCGACCAGGACGAACAGCACCAGCCTGGTGCGCAGCGTCGTGGACATGACGTCGGTGAAGCCGACCTCGCCGTACCAGAGCCAGTCGGCGTAGAGGTTCACGGTGCTGGAGAGCACTATGACGAGCAGCAGCAGTGTGACAACCGTGATGAGCACCCGCCGGTTGCGCCGGCTCACGGACTGCAGGGGCGACCGCATGGCCACGGGCAACTCCTGGGATCGGGTCGAACAGTCGGTCGGAGCGTGATACCAAACCTACCCTGCGGGATTTCGGAACGTGGATGCGAGCATGTGCCCATGGAAACGCCACCCGCCCCGGCCGCTCTCAAGGCCGTCGTCGCCGAACTCGAACTCCACGCCGACGCCGGCGGATGGAACCGCCCGCCGACCCTCTACGCGCTCGTCGACACCGCAGAACTGGTTGCCGCCGAACCGACCCTGGGCGCCCAGTTGGGCCTCACCCCGGAGACCATCACTCCGGGGACGCTGACGCCCGTCGAGCAGGAGTCGCTCGGCGATCGCCCGCTGGACGAGGCGCTGGCGCGTATCGCCTGGCCGGACGCGGTGCTGGGGTGCGCGCTGGTGCACGAGGTCCTGGTGCTACCGCCCGACGCGGAGTCCGACCGGCCCTCAGACGCCGACCCGGTCGCGTGGGCCGCCGGCCACGCCGACAAGCGCGAGGTGCGGATGACGGTGGCGGTGCTGCGCGACGGCGCCCGGGCTGCTGCGCTGCGGGTTCGGCCCGAGAACGGCGACGACAATAGCGAGGCGGCGTTCGGCGAGGACCTTGCACCGAACCTGGCGGAGGCGCTGCTCGCGACCCTGCACTGAGCCCCCACCCGCCGAGTTTCGGATTCTTGGGCATCGCGGCGCCGCAGAACCCCCAAGAATCCGAAACTCGGCGGGGGGCTAGCAGCTCTGGGGGGTGCCCTTGTCGCGCACGGTCTTGAGCGCGTCGAGCGCGCCGTCGAGCGTCTCGACCTTCACCAGCTTGAGCCCGCTCGGCACCGTCTTCAGGGCTTCCTCGCAGTTGGCGGCCGGCGTGAGGAAGTACCTGGCGCCCACCCGCTTCGCGGCAACCATCTTCTGCGGGATCCCGCCGATCGGGCCCACCTTGCCGTCGTCGTCGATCTCGCCCGTGCCGGCGATGAACACGCCGCCGGTGAGGTCAGCGGGGTCGAGCTTGTCGACGATGGCCAGCGCGAACATGAGGCCGGCCGACGGCCCGCCGATCTTGTCCAGATCGAAGGTGACGTCGAACGGGTGCGGCTGCTTCGGCTCGACCGTGACGCCGATGATCGCCCGGCGCTGCTCGCCGTCGCCCGCGCCTCCGGTGACGATCGTGGCCGTGCCCGGCTTGCCGCCTCGCTGGTACTCGATCGTCACCTCCTCGCCGACCTTGTGCGACGAGATCAGCTCGATCAGCCGCGCGTGGCTGGTGACGAGCTGGCCGTCGACCTTGGTGATCACGTCGTCCTTGGCGAGCTTGCCGGCGGACGGCGACTCCTCCGACAGCCCCTTCACGGTGACCTGCACCGGGAAGCCGAGCTTGCGCAGCGCGGCGGTCTCGGCGGAGGTCTGGGACGCCTTGAACGCCTGCTCGTTCTGCTGCTCGACCTGCTCGTTCGTCTGCTCGGGCGGATAGACCAGCTCGCGCGGCACCACGGCCGTGTCGCCGTCGATCCAGAACCGGACGGCGGTGGCGAGGTCGATCTGGTCGCGCACCGACACGGTCGTGAGGTTGAGGTGCCCCTTCGACGTGGACGTCTGGCGGCCCTTGATCGCGATGATCTCCTTGCCCTCCGACTTGCCGAGCGTGTCGAGGGTGGGGCCGGGACCCAGCACGACGTACGGAACCGGCAGGTAGGAGAGGCCGATGGAGAGTCCGAGCAGCACCACCGCGCCGACCAGAACCGTCCACCCACGTCGCATCATGGCGACAACCCTAACCGGGCCGGCATCCGATCCCGGCCTGAGAGCATCCACCAATGGGGCGCTGGCCGGCTGCACCGGCGACCGTCCCACTGGCAGGCTCTTACGGCGCTTGCGGGCGCGCCGCACCAGCGCCGCCGCACCGATCACCGCTACGGTCGCGCCGGCGGCCGCCGTGGCGCCCTTCGCGTTGATCCGGATGCGCTGCGGGACGATCGGCCGTCCGGCCGCGTACGTGGCGAGGGCCTCGGCGTTCGTGTAACCGGGACTCCAGCCGGCCGCGCGCAGCCGCTCGGCGCCGACGACCCACGGATGCACGAGGTACGCCAGCTCGCTGGCCGGTCCGGTCGTGACGCCGATCGCGTGGAGGCGGGCGGCGGTGCCGAAGGCCACGGATGCGGGCAGCTCCACGCGACGCCGCCCGAGCGCCTTCTCGACGTCCGGCTGCTCCAGCCAACCGTCGCTCGCCACCGTGACCGGGCCCTTGAGACCCTGCACCACGACCGTCTCGATCGCGGCGGCAAGGTCGTCGACGTGGCAGAACTGCCAATGCGGTCGCGCGCCGCGGACTGCGAGCAGCCGGGGACCGTCGAGCAGGCCGGACGCGGCGTGCGCCAGCCCCGGCGCGACCAGCAACGCCGGCCGCAGCACCGCGATGCCCAGCTGCGGGTACGCCCGTTCGGTGCGCCTGATCAGCCGCTCGATCTCCAGCAGGTCGCCGAGGACGCTGGCATCCGGCTGCGCACGCAGCGGCGCGTCCTCGGGTAGCGGAACCGGGTTGTCCGGGTTCGCGCCGTACACGCGGGCACTTGAGAGCAGCAGCACCTGCCGGACGCCCGTCGCCGCGGCAGCGGTGAGCGCCACCTGGGCGGCCCTGATGTTGAGGTGACGCTGCTCGGTGCGGTCGAGGTCGGGGTCCGTGGACACCGCGAGGTGTACCAGGACGTCGACTCGATGCAACGAGGACGCCAGCGCCGGGTCGGACGGATCGGCACGGCGCCACGTGACGCCCTGCACGTTGGGCCGGCGGGCGTCGAGTGCGACGACCTGGCGGACCCCGTCCGCGGCGGCGAGCCGGCGGCACACAGCCGTGCCGATCTGGTCGGACGCGCCGGTGACGGCGACTGTCAGCCCAGTATTGCGCCCTGAGCGGAGCGGCCGGGCCATCACGGGCAGACCAGAGCTACCGTTGAGGGTATGACCGGCCGGAACAGCACGTCATGACCGACTTCCCCTTCGGATTCAGCCTGCCTGGGGGCGGCAAGGGTCCCGACCCCAACGACCCCCAGTTTGCCGCGTTCGTGGCTCAACTGCAGCAGATCCTCTCCAGCTCCAGCGGTCCCGTGAACTGGGACCTGGCGCGTCAGGTGGCCACCAGCCTCGCCCGCGAGGGTGACCGGTCCCTGACCGCGACCGAACGGACCGAGGTCGACGACGCTCTGCGCCTCGCCGATCACTGGCTCGATCCGGTCACCAGTCTGCCCTCCGGGGTCACGACCGCCGCCGGGTGGAGCCGGTTGGAGTGGATCGAGACGACGATCCCCACCTGGCAGAAGCTCTGCGACCCGGTCGCGGCCAAGGTCGTCGAGGCGATGGGCACGCTGCTGCCCGAAGCTGGCTCCGCGGAGCTGGGCCCGCTGGCAGGGCTCGCCGGAGCGGGCGGGCTCGCGGGCATGCTCGGCGGTATCGGCGGCATGATGTTCGGCGGCCAGGTAGGGCAGGGCCTCGGCACGCTCAGCGCCGAGGTGCTGTCGGCCACCGAGATCGGCCTGCCGCTCGGCCCCGCCGGGGTCGGCGCGCTGCTGCCGCAGAACCTCGCCGAGTTCACCGAGGGGCTGGAGCGGCCCGCCGACGAGGTCCGGCTCTACGTCGCGCTGCGCGAGGCGGCGCACCACCGGCTCTACGAGCACGTCAGCTGGCTGCGCGGGCACGTGCTCGCCGCCGTCGACGCCTACGCCCGCGGCATCACCGTCGACAGGCAGGCATTCGAGGACGCGATGCAGCGCTTCGACCCGTCCGATCCCGAGAGCCATGCAGGAAGCGCTCGGCGGCGGCATGTTCGAGCAGGAGGACACGCCCGAGCAGCGGCACGCGCTGGCCCGTCTGGAGACGGCGTTGGCGCTGGTCGAGGGGTGGGTCGCGCACGTCGTGGACGCCGCCGCGACCGGCCGCCTGACCGGTGCGGCCGCATTGGCAGAGACGTTCCGCCGCCGGCGTGCCGCGGGCGGTCCGGCCGAGCAGACGTTCGCCACGCTCGTCGGCCTGGAGCTCCGGCCGCGCCGGCTGCGCGAGGCCGCCACTCTCTGGGCCACGCTCGCCGAGCACCGCGGCGTCGAAGGGCGCGACGCCGTGCTGGGCGCACCCCGACCTCATCCCGTCCGCCGAGGATCTCGACGACCCGAAGGGCTTCGCGCTGCGCGAGGACGACATCGACATGACCGGCCTCGAAGACCTGTAGTCGGGCGTGCGCCGCGTGGCCCGGCGTGGGCCAGTCGGCATGCCGACGTTGAGCGCGCTCTTATCCAACGTCGGCATGCCGCTAGGCCCACGTCAGCCGCCGAGCAGCGCCCGGGTCGGCGTCCCAGCCTTCGAGACCGGGATCCAGCAGGTGGATGTCGGCGGGCGACCGGAGCCGGTGCCACGAGGGAGCGGCCGCCACCGAGCGAGGTAGCGGCGCGGCGGCGCGCAGCGTGGCTAGCGTGGCCGTCTCCAGCGCGGGATCGGCGCTGAGCAGCCACGACGGCACCGGCAATCGCGCCGCGAGCCCGATCAGCCCGCCCCCGCTGGCCGGCGCGGCCGCCACCGGGTGGCTGCCGAGTCCGCGGAACAGCTTGCCGACGTGCAGCTCTGGAAGGTCTGGCGCGTCCGCCGCGATCACCACGGCCTCGCTGAAGCCGGCGTCGGTGGCGGCCTGCAGCGCGGCGGCAGGGCGAGCGTGCCGGACCATGAAGATCGGCGTACCCGGCCAGATCAGGGATTCGGCCAGCTCACGGTCGGCGGCCGTGGCCGCCACCGCACTCTGCACGTTGGCGAGACCGGCGAGCAGATCGGCGACGTCTTCTGCGAGCGCCGCACGCCAATGACCAGGCGATATGCCAGGCGGTGGCGCGGATGCGGGACCGATCAGCGCGATAGCGCAGCGCACGGTCACCACGTGGCTGGCAGGCTCAACCTGCCCGCCCGTCGACCGGATCCTCGCCGGTGTCCTCGTCGTGTTCTTCGGAGAACGGGATGCCGGCGGCCGCTGCGACACCCTCCAGATAGCCGCGGGCACGCTCGGTGCGCGGGTACCGCTCGACCATTGCCCAGAAGTCCTGCCCGTGGCCGGGCGCGCGCAGGTGCGCCAGTTCGTGGATCAGCACGTAGTCGATGACCCAACCGGGCATCGAACGGAGCCGGTCGGACAGGCGGATCGTGCCGTCGGCCGGGGTGCACGATCCCCACCGTCCGCGCTGGTTGCTGACCCAGCGAACGCTCACGGGACGGACAGCGTCGTCCAGGTAGAGCCGCGCGAGCTGGCGAGCGCGGGCCTCCAGCTCGGCGTCACCGCGGGCGCGGCGGCTGCGCCGCTCGCGCGAGTCGAGGCGGGCCAGCATCTTCTGCACCCACTCGCGCTCCTCCGCGACGCTGAACCGCGCCGGGATGAGTACCACCACCGTGTCACCGTCCCTGTAGGCGGCCACGGTGCGGCGCCGGCGGACGCTCCGCCGGACCTGCACCGCCGCGCGGGGGGCGAGATCGCCGGCCATGTTGGCACGCTAGCCGCTCGGACGGAGCATCGCCTAGCTTCCACGCCTGTTGCGTCCGATTTGTTCTTTCCACAGGCGGTGGACGGTGCTGTCGCAGGTCCGGTGGTGTCTCCCGGCTATCGGCGTGCCGTTCATGCACATGTTCCCGGGTGTTTCCTCCACAGCGCTCAGGCTCGGCGTCCCCAAGGCATCCACACAGTTATCCACAGGATGTGGACGCCGAGTTGACGTGGAACCCGTACGCACCTAGCGTCGGCTGCGCCCCTGGCGACCCGCTTGACCCGCCGCAAGGGGAAGGTGGCGGGCTGAGCGTACGGTCGCTGGGGGTTCCTCTATCGGCCGGTGAACGTCGGCTTGCGCCGCTCCCGTGCCGCCGCCACACCCTCGACCATGTCGTGCGTAGCCATCGTCACCGGCTGGGCGAGCGCCTCCCAGCGCAGCGCGTCCTCGAACGAGGCATGCCCGCCCGACGCCAGCGCGATCTTCGTCAGCCGGGTGGCCACCGGCGCCTGCGCTGCGATCCCCTCGGCGATCGACACGACCTCTTTCAGCAGGTCAGCGCCAGGATAGGTGCGGTTGACGAGCCCGAGCCGCACGGCCTCCTCCGCATCGACGGAGCGTCCCGTGAGAAGCAGTTCTCGGGCGACGGCTAGGCCCGCGATCTCGGGCAGCAGCCACGTCGTGGCCATCCCAGCGTGGATTCCGAGGCCGGTGAACGGCACGGAGAACCGCGCCTCCGCGGCTGCGTACCGCAGGTCACAGGCGAACGCGAGTGCGGCACCCGCGCCGACGGCCGGCCCGTTGACGGCGGCGATGGTGGGCACGTCAAGGTCCCGGATCGCCAGCCAGGTGCGGTAGAACGGCAACATCCGGGCGCGCAGCTCGTCCACGTTGGCGCCCGCGCCGATCTCCAGCCAGGACAGGTCGCCACCGGCGCAGAACGCGCTGCCCGCCCCGGTCAGCACCACGACACGCAGATCACGATCCGCGGACAGCTCTGCCAGCGCCGCACGCCACGCGTCGGTCAGCTCGACCGTCATCGAATTGCGCCGTTGTGGCTGGTTGAGGGTCAGAACGGCGATTCCGCCGTCGCGGCGCTGGACGTCGAGAGGCGTCTGGAGATCGGTCATGGGGGCAGTCTGCGGGATCATGCGCACGCGAGCGCACATGATCTTTCGCACAGCCGCAACGCATCCTTACCCAGAGTGAGGATCGGGTACGGCGTTGAGTCGCCCGCTTTTGCCCGGGCTCGCCCCATCTGGGTAGCGGGTCGCGCAGGTCACTCGTCACTTTTGATATGATTCGTCGGTTAAGTACGTTATCGCCTGTCCCCCGTGGCGCGCCGCGCCGGAGCGCCGCTGCAACCGCCTGGTAGTTACGCAGGGGTACTGTCATGCAGGGTTCCGGCCCGCGACCGGCGGATCGGGCGAGGAGACGCGAGGGAGGCAACGTGGCCGAGACCTACAACGGCTACTGCGTGAAGTGCAAGGAGAAGCGCGACTTCGAGGGTGAGGTTGTCGTCAGCGACTCCGGCCGGCGCATGGCCAAGGGCCAGTGCCCAGTGTGCGGCACGAAGATGAACCGGATCCTCGGGAAGGCCTGAGAACAAACCGAGGATCCCACGGACGTCCACGGAGGGGCCGCTACTTCGCGGCCCCTCCGTCGTCTGTCCAGCCCTCGCCGCAATCTGTGGATAAGACCGAGCCTTGTGGATAACTTGGTGGAAACGTAAACGGTAGCTGTCATTCTCTATCCGTCGCAAACATCACGGATCGAGGTGACTGCTCGTGCGCCCGCTGCTCCTCCCGGCGCTCCGCCAGCTCTGGCGCGACCAGACCACGCTGCAACTCGGCGCCGACCCTGCCCGCGCGATCGTCCTCGACGACGTCGATCCGGCTACGGTCGCGTTGCTGGGCTCACTCGACGGGCGGCGCACGCTCGCGGAGGTCACTGCGGCGGCAGAGTCGCGCGGCATGCCGTCCGCGCGGGTCAGTGACCTGCTCGGGCTGCTAGCGGGATGCGGCGCCGTGGTCGACGGCGAGCCCACGGCCGGTCTACCGCGCCGCCTTCCGGCCGCCGCCCGCCGCCGGCTCGGGCCCGATCTCGCCGCGTTCTCCCTCTCGGTCGGCGGCGCTGCGGGCACGGCCCTGGCGCGGCGAGGGCGCTGCGCGGTCGTGATCCACGCGCGCGGGCGGATAGGGCCGGTGATCGCGGCGCTGCTCGCAGCGTCGGGCGTCGGGCGCGTCCGGATCGAGGCCACCGGCGTCGCCACCAGCGGGGACGCGTGCCCGGGCGGGCTGCTCCAGTCCGATGCGCACCGTGCCTACGCCGTGGCGGCGGCCGAAGCCGTCCGTCGCGCCGCGCCCGAGGCGGACACGCGGCCGCTCGGTCCCACCCGGCGGCCCGACCTCGTGATCCTCGCCGCCGGCTACCGGCCCTCGCCGGCCGGAACGCTGGCCCGGTCGATCCGCGGCGTCCCCCAGTTGCCGGTCAGCCTGCGCGACGGCACAGCCGTGATCGGGCCACTCACCGTTCCCGGCCACACCGCCTGCCTGGACTGCGTCGAGCTGCACCGCCTCGACCGTGATCCCACGTGGCCGGCGCTCGCCGCGCAGCTCTCCACCGCCCGGGCCGACCAGCCAGACCCGAGCCACACCGCCCTCGCCAGCTCCACCGCTGGCATCGCCGCCGCACAGGTCCTGTGCCATCTGGACGGTGGCGAACCCGAGGCGCTCGGACGTTCGCTCGAACTCACCGGGCTCGGCGAGCGGATCCGGCGCCGGACATGGCCGCCTCACCCGCGATGCGACTGCAGCTCGCTCGTCCCCGTGGGCTGAACCGTTGACTTCGGAGCCGGAGCACCGGCGAGAGCGTCCGCCAATGGGACGGTCGAGCCGAGCCGCCAGCATGCCGGACGCGATCAACCCGGTCACCCCGGACTGGCCACGGCAAGGAAGAATGACGAGCGTGGACGACATTCCCCGCTGGGCGCTGACGCGCACCGCGAAGCTCGCGTCGCTCCCGCTGGGCATCGCCGGCCGCGCCACTCTGGGCCTCGGCAAGCGCATCGGCGGAAGCTCGGCCGAGTTCGTCGCGCGGGAGCTCCAGCAGCGCACCGCCGAGCAGGTCTTCTCGGTGTTGGGCCAGCTCAAGGGCGGGGCGATGAAGTTCGGCCAGGCGCTGAGCGTCTTCGAGGCCGCGCTCCCGGAAGACATCGCCAAGCCCTACCGTGCCGCACTGACCAAGCTCCAGGAGGCGGCACCGCCACTGCCCGCCACCACCGTCCACGCCGTACTCGCGGAGCAGCTCGGACCACGCTGGCGGCGCAAGTTCGCCGACTTCGACGACGTTCCGGCCGCTGCCGCCAGCATCGGGCAGGTACACCGCGCGGTGTGGTCCGACGGCCGCGAGGTGGCGGTGAAGATCCAGTACCCCGGTGCCGGGCCGGCGCTCGTCTCGGACCTCAACCAGCTTGGCCGCCTCGCCCGGCTCTTCCCCGTCCTACAGCCCGGGCTCGACATCAAGCCGCTGATCACCGAGCTGAAGTCCCGGGTCACGGAGGAGCTCGACTACAAACTGGAGGCGAAGGCCACCGCCGCCTTCGCGAAGGCGTACGCCGACGATCCGGACATCGTGGCGCCGCGCGTACTCGCGTCCGCACCGCAGGTCATCGTCACCGAGTGGATCCCTGGCACGCCACTGTCCACCGTCATCGCCGACGGCGACCAGGACACGCGCGACCGCGCCGGCCGGCTCATGGCCACGTTCCACTTCTCGGCGCCGGCTCGGGCGAGGCTGCTGCACGCGGATCCGCACCCCGGCAACTTCCGGCTCCTCGACGACGGGCGGCTCGGCGTCCTCGACTTCGGTGCGGTGGCGCGGCTGCCCCGGGGACTTCCGGAATCCGTCGGGCGCCTCACCCGGCTCGCGCTCGACGGCGAAGCGGACTCGGTCCTCAACGGACTGCGCACCGAGGGCTTCATCAAGCCGGACGTCGAGGTCGACGCCGACGCCGTCCTCGAGTACCTGCTGCCCATGCTCGCGCCACTCGTCGACGACGAGTTCCAGTTCACGCGGGCGTGGCTACGCAAGGAAGCGGCACGCCTCGCGGATCCGCGCAGCCCGGCGTACCAGCTCGGCCGGCAGCTCAACCTGCCGCCGTCGTACCTGCTGATCCACCGCGTGACGCTCGGCTCCGTCGGCGTGCTGTGCCAGCTGGAGGCGCGGGCAGGGTTCCGTTCGATCGTGCAGCGGTGGCAACCCGGCTTCGCGGGTGACGCCGACCTCGTCACGGACTGACCGACCGCACCGGCCCAGCCCCCCGCGTCCCCGATCTGAAGTGTCGGGGAAACCGACGTCAGCCGTGACGGCTGGTCCCAGGGACGGGAAATGGCGCGGCGGCTACTGGATCGTCTTGCTTACCAGCTGCAGCAGCCTTTCGAGTTCCGGGTAGACGCCCACCACGCTCATGAGGGATCGGAGATGAACAGGTGCATGGTCAGGCGGGCCGAACGGATGACGAACCCGAAGCGCATGAAGAGGTTGACTACGTCGAGGTTATTGGTCGATATCGTCGTTACGGCCGTGCGGTAACCCATTTCCCGGCACTTCTCCAGCACCGCCTCGTACATGAGGGCACCGCCGCCCCCTCGGCGGTACCGCGATCCGACGCCGGCCAGGCTCAGGTCCACCTCGCCGCCCGGCTCGCCGCGAATCAGATAGAACCCGATGATGCCCCGGTCCGCGGCTGGCTGCCCGGTGCTCTCGTCGACGCTCTCGTAGACGAAGAGAGGATCACCGTCGCGGAATCCCCGCTCGACCCACTGCACGTATCGCTGATCCGCCAACTTCACCGGCAGGTGCGGATCCAGATGAAACCGATCCGTGGTGAATGTCTCCTCGGCGATGGCGACGATGTCGGGCATGTCGCCGGCCTCCGCGCGCCGCAGGCGGGCACGCCCCGCCGAATTCGGGTGGATGCGCGTGAAACGCCGCAGCGGCAGGGAGACCTGCAACGTCGTCTCCGCCGGGTAGAACCCGTACGCGCCCAGCACCTCGCCGAGGCGGACGTCATCCGGCTGGATGCGCGCGAAGGCCAAGGCCGGCAGCCCCAGCTTCTGTATCTGCCGGTGCCAGCCCGGCAACGACCGCTCGACGTCCTCGGCCGAGCCGTCACAGCGAAGCTCGTAGAATGGAATGCCGAACAGGTCGGCGTCCCACGGCACAAGGGCGTAGGACAGCGATACGGCAGAACCCGGTTCACCGGCCAGCGCCCCGCCGGCGTCGGGAAAGGCCTGAAAGTCGAGGGCGAAGGACACCCCTACCGTACCTTCTCGACAATCGCCTTCACCGAGGTGAGTTCCGGCATCTCGTCCACCGAGAATGAGACGCTGAAGGCCTCCTCAAGCGCCAGCATCAGATTCAGATGACCGAGGGAGTCCCATTCCGGGATGTCCTCCTGCACCGTCGCCGCGCCAAGCTCCTCGCCAGGCACACCGAAGACATCGGCGATCACGGCGCAGACCTTCTCCACCATCTGCTCGCCGGCGGTGTCCGCCACCTTCTCCATAACGTGAATCCTCCTATTCGCCATCTTCCAGTCCAGCGGCTTCCAGCACCCGGATCGGCAGTGGCCGCTCCGGGTCTGCGACCGGCAGGTCGCGCGCATACCAATGTTCGTCGGTGCCGCCGGCCGGCTGCGCCGTCGCGGCGAACCCGATAGACGGCCAGAAGTCGCGCACCATCTCGTTCTTGAGCGTCGGCTTGTAGAGCGCGCGTACGCGGTTGACCCCGCCGGCTTCGAGCCGGTGCAGGACGTGGCGCACGAAGGCCTGCTCGGCGCGCCGGCCGATCACCCGGCAGGACATCAGCAACGTGTCCCACTCGGCGACCGGGCCGGTAGTGCCACGCACGATGGCCAGGCCCACCAGCCCGCTGTCACCAAAGACGTCAGCCAGGGAGAAGTGCGCGACCAGGCAGTCCGGATCGCGCATGAACTCCAGGATCCGCGCCTCGGAGTAGCGGTGGGTGGTGAGGTTGAACTGGTTGGTCTTCTGGGTGAGCTGCGCCATGCGGGCGACGTGTCGCTCGGCGTCGAAGCCCACCCGCATGACCATCGTGAGCGACGCGAGGTAGTCGTCAAGGTCGCCGTGCGACTCGGCCGACGCCTGGCGGAGCCGCTCCTCGGCGTACATGCGCGTGCGGTCACGATCCTCGCTGGTGCGGCTCGTGATCTCCAACCGAGCGACCCCGTCGAGGCAGTACGGCAGGTGCAGCGGATCCGCCGGTGCCTGCACGACGGTCACATGCGGCAACTGCTGGCGGACCGCGAGGCACTCGTGCGGGCTGTCGTCGACGAAGACGAACGACTCCAGCCCGAGGTTGAGCTGCTTGGCGAGGGTGCGCAGGTTTTCCGGCTTGGGCGACCAGTTGACCTGGACCGCCGCGAAGTGCTCCTCCCGCAGCACCTGATGGGGGTGCTTGGCCAGCACCTCCGCGACGTCCTGCGGGTTGTTCTTGCTGCACAACGCCAGCACAAACCCCCGCTGCTGCAGCTCGAGCACGCGGCGCTGGAAGGACACGTACGCCGAACCGGGATAGTCCGGCCCGAGCGCGATGCCGTCCGGGCCGTCCTCCCCGACAATCCCTCCCCAGAGGGTGTTGTCGGCGTCGAGGACGATGACCTTGGCCTTGGGCTGTCGCTGCGCGACGGCGAAGGAAACGAGGTGCCGGACAACTGCCTGTGCCCCGGCTACCGAGAAGGGAAACCTCGACGTCTCCCAGAGGCGAAGATCGAAGAGGTGCGCCCGGCCGATGTCGCTCGCCACCTCATCGAGATCGAAGAACAGTGCCGAGGAGATCGGCTCGATGTCCCGCGCGATCGCCGACTTGAGGCGATGCCGCAGCTCAGCGCCGGACCGCGAGGCCATCGCGTCGTAGATACCCAGCTCGGGCCCCCACATCCGGGGCAGCAGCGTCACCACCAGGGTCGCCGGGCAGGCCTGCCGGAGCCGCCGGAGCAGGCCGCCGATCATCGCGACGGCACTGGCAACCACCTCATCGCCGTCGCTCTCGGCGAGCCCCGACAGCGGCAGGCTCAGGCGCGGGTCGAGGTCTTCCCAGCGCAGGAAGGCGTAGACGAGATCGGGCTCGGCGGTCGCCAACCCCGACCCTGGTTCGGCCTCCTGGAGCAGCGCACCGTACGGCGCCTCGTAGAGCTGAAGGTCGAAACCCTGCAGCCGGGACTCGAACTGCCAGTACGGCTGGAGCAGCTCGGTGGTGTAGGTGTGCAGCACCGCCACCCGCAGCGGCAGCGTCGGCTCGTCGAGCGAGCGCAGGTGGCGGGTGATCGCCCGGATCTGGGCCAGCGTCAGCGGCGTACGGCGTGCGCCGAGCCCGGCCACCACGTCGGCGCGGTTGCCCGTGACCTGGGTCTGGGTCGTACCGGCTCCCATCAGGCACTCTCCTCGGCCAGGAACTCGACGAGCTCGCGGTTGCGGCTGTAGACGAAGCGCACGGGCCGCCCGTCGAACAGCACCGCCGGCTTCCAGTCGGTCACCGGCAGTAACCGGTGTTCGCGGATGAGCTCATCCGCCCGCTTGGTCGTCGGTGCATACAGGCATATGTGGTGCCACGACGTGCCACGTTTCAGGGATTCCCACAGCGGAGAACTCTCGTCGACCGGCTCGACCAGCTCGATAGCTGGCGACATATCCGGATACAAGCCGACCAGGCAGAGCCGGGCGCCCTGGAGCGGGTCGTGGACGATGGCGCCGTGCGACCGCCACAGCGACTTCTCCAGATAGCGCTCGATGTTGGCGACGATCATACCGAAGTGATGCACCGTGACGTCAGCCACCATGGTGATGCCCGTGTCCATGCCCCTCCATGATCAATTAACCGGTGTCCACGCAGGCCCTCACGTCCGGTCGCCCTGTCAGCGGGTCCACCGGCTCCATGGCCCGGCCGCGGTGAAGAGTACCGACTCCTGAGCGAAGGCCACCACCGGCCGGCACACCACTGCTGCCGGTACACTGCGCTGAAGATGGCGATCTGGCGCCGCGAGACCCAGGGCGCCGACCTGGGCGGACTCGTGTATCACTCCGACCGGGGAGTCCGGTATCGTGCGATCCGCTAAACCCAGCGGCTCGCCGAAGCCGGCGCCGTCGCCTCGGTCGGGTCCAAAAGCGACTCCTACGACAACGCCACGTCCCACCCGCCGAATACGAAGCACTACACGCGATGACCCACCCGGTCACCACACCCCTGAAGACCAGCTAACCAACTCTCCATCAAACCCGGGGCTTTGACAAAGTTCACAGGAAACACGTACCATCCGCGCATGCAACCCCCTATACCACATGATTATGATCAAATTTGGCGAGACGTCTATGGAATGCAGGATCACGGGCCCACGCACAAGCATCTCGCCCGGCTTGTCCGCAAAGAATTGGCACACCTCGATTACTCATCGGTGTACGACGTCGGCTGCGGCGCCGGCCACAACTTTGCACTCCTGACCGAGGGCCGGACGGTCACCTCATTGGGCGGGATGGACATTTCGGAGGTCGCGCTGGAGCGGGCCCGGAGCCGGACCAGCGGACAGTTCTCCTTCGGCGACATTCAGACCACGCCGATCGAGGGCACATGGGATCTCGTGTTCAGCTCACTCGTGCTCGAACATCTCGAACGCGACGAAGACGCGCTACACAACATCGCACCCGCCGTCGGCAAGTACCTCGTGATCAGCACCATCGGCGGGGACTACGAGCGGTATCGCGCGTACGACGAACAGGTCGGCCACGTCCGCAACTACGCGCCGGGCGAACTCGACACCAAGCTCGAACGCGCCGGCTTCCGGGTCCTGCGATCGATCGCGTGGGGGTGGCCCCTGTACTCCCCCATCAGCCGGACACTGCAGCGCAACACCAATGCCGGCATCGGCACGCTCAGCTTCGCCGAGCGAGTGGCGGCCAGAGTCCTCTACGTCGCCTACTTCCTGAACTCCCACCGGCGGGGCGACATCCTCCTGACCGTGGCAGAGCCCGCCCGATAGGTCACCCATAGGTCGGCGGGCACCGCCGGCCGCCTCGCGGATCGTGGGAAAGGCTGCGGTCTCCGGCTGGCGTGGCGCTGCCCGGCTAGCCTCGGGATAGCCGGAGACGGAGTGCAGTCCAGGGGTATCCGTGGAACGCGGGACTCATGTCAGTCACAAGGTCGGGACTGCCAAGTGCTCACGCCACCAAGCGGGCACGACATCCCATCAGCGATCACGCTTCCCCACGACCGGCGGGCGCACGATCTGTCCGTAAGCCTCAACAGATCCGTCCGATTAGGTGCTGACCCACCACCGTTACAAGAACCGAGCCTGGCCAGAAACCGACCCGGCAAACCCATTAGTCCGGTTCGGCCATGCCCCATCCAGCAAACGGCGAGCGCCGGAGTCCCTGTCGGGACTCCGGCGCTCGGCGGTGGGAACGAGATCAGAAACGCTCCCGGCGCTTGGCCGCGCTCATCGCGACCTCGCGCGCCGGACGGTGACCCGCCGGCCATACGCGCACGCTCTTCTCGCGCATTCGTACGCGAGAGAGCACTTCATGGATGAGTATCAAGGTCGTGCTCCTGTTCGGATCATGGCTGTAGTCGATGTCGTAGGCGGCACCATGGGCGGCGTTGAGCGCGTCCGTATCGGTGCCGAACTGTGCGATCGTGGTCGTCACGCGGCTACCTCCTCCTTGCGCGGGCGACCCCTCGGGCGCTTGCGGGCGATGATCACGCCCCGCTCGAAGATCTCGCCGCCCCAGACGCCCCACGGCTCACGCCGCTCGATGGCGCCTTCGAGGCAAGCAACACGCAGGGGGCAGGTTCCGCAGAGCCCCTTGGCAAGCTCCAGGCTGGCCGGGGACTCCGCGAACCACAGTTCGGGGTCCTCACGCCGGCACGGGAGGCTCAGGTCAGGGTCGGCCGTCCTGCCGTCCAGCAGGGCGAGGCCAGTGTCGATCACGCGGGTCACCTCTTCCGTCTTTGGTGGTGGTCGTCTTGTGGACTGTTTTTCGGCGGACAAAGCAAGAGGCCGTGGATCCCGGTTGACGGGTTCCACGGCCTCGAAGGTGAGCCGGTTGGTCTGTTAGACCGGCCTACTTCGAGGTGGAACACCCGCCACGACATCGACGCGCGGAGCGCCAACGCCGACCGGAGTGCCGAAGCCGTAAACGCTGAGCAGCTGGGTGTCGCGCAGAGTCGTCTCGACCCGCTTCGCGGTGAGGAGGGCAGACTTCTCCTGCATGACCCGGTGCTTGGGCGCGATACGCACGGCCGTATCGCCGCCGTTGAGCTCGACGTGGTTACGAGGCTCGACACCGAGAGCGGCCGTCGGGCACACCCATTCACCAGACACGGCAATGGAGGCGGCCGACATCGGCAGCACTCGCTGAATCAGCTGGTTCCTCATGTCGTCCACCTCCTCCCAGGAGTCTCGAAAACGGGCGCGGCCAGGCGGTCGCCTCGCGCAGAGGAAGAGTATGTCGGTGCCCGCGGACGGGCAAACCCTTTTTCGGCTTGAATTTCGACACTGTCAGCTAGCCGACACTTACGGGCTCGACACGCCGCACGACACGCCGTTCTGCCTCCGAACTCTTGCGTATTCCAGCAAGAAAGACCCGCCGGAACGAACAGGAGCGCTCAGTCTTCGCCGTCGTCGAGGGTGACGCCGGCGACGGTCGCCGGGTCGCCACCGCCGACGAGCGCGAGCACCGCATCGCCGTAGAGCGTGAGCTTGCGCGGCCCGACACCGGCGATGGCCGCCAGCGCGCCCTCATCACCAGGTCGCTGCTCCGCGACGGCGGTGAGCGTGGCGTCGGTGAAGATCACGTACGCCGGCAGCTTCTGTTCCTTCGCCAGCAGCCCGCGCCAGACCCGGAGCCGCTCGAACAGCTCCTCGTCGTAGTCGGCAGGGCAGGCGCCGCACCGGCGGAGCTTGCGTTGCGCGGAGTCGAACAGGGCGACGCCGCAGATGCGGCAGATCGGAAGGCTCCGCGCGCCGGACTTCTTCCCGCCTGCCTTCGACGCCGGCCGGCCACCGGAAGCCGACCCGGACTCCGGCAGGAAACGGCTCGGCCGCCGGCTCGCGCGCCCGCCCGGCGACCGCGCCAACGCCCACGACAGCCACAGGTGCTCGCGCGCCCGCGTGATGCCCACGTAGAGGAGCCGCCGTTCCTCCTCCAGCTGCGCCGGGGTCTTCGCGTAGGTGATCGGAACGGTGCCCTCGGCGAGGCCGACCAGGAAGACGGCGTCCCACTCGAGGCCCTTCGCGGCGTGCAGCGAGGCGAGCGTGACGCCGTCGACGGTGGGCGCATGCTGGACCGCGGCCCGTTCGGCGAGCTCGTCGGTGAACTCTGTCAGCCCTGCGGACGGCGTGGCCGCGGCGAAGTCCTCGGCGAGCCGGACCAGCGCCGCCAGCGCCTCCCACTTCTCGCGCGCGGCGCCACCGCTGGGCGGCGAGGACGACTGGAATCCCACCGCCGAGAGGGTCTCGACGACGGACGGAACCAGCGGCTCTCCCGGTTCGACCGCCCGCGCGGCGCCGCGCAGCAGCACCATCGCCTCGCGGACCTCGGGCCGCTCGAAGAACCGCTCGACGCCGCGGACGACGTACGGCACGCCGGCATCGGCGAGCGCCTGTTCGTACGCCGCGGACTGGGCATTGGTGCGGAACAGCACCGCGATCTCGGCGGCGGGCGTGCCGTCGGCGATCAGCTCGCGGCAGCGGGCGGCCACCGCCGACGCCTCGGCGGGCTCGTCCGGAAAGGACGACGTGCGCGGCGTCGGACCGGGCGGCCGCTGGCCGACGAGCCGGAGCCGCACCCTGGCCTCGGCGCCGCTCGCGGCGGAGATCACCTGGTTGGCCAGCTCCACGACCTGCGGGGTGGACCGGTAGTCGCGTTCGAGCCGGATCACCGTGGCGCGCGGATACTGCCGGGCGAAGTCGACCAGGTACGCCGAGGTGGCGCCGGTGAACGAGTAGATCGTCTGGCTGGCGTCGCCGACCACGCACAGGTCGGGGCGGCCGCCGAGCCACGCATCGAGAAGGCGCTGCTGGAGCGGGTTGACGTCCTGGTACTCGTCGACGACGAAGTGCCGGTACTGCGCGCGGATCTGCTCGGCGACGTCACGGTGCTCCTCGATGGCCCACACCGTGGCGCGGAGCAGATCCTCGAAGTCGATGACGCCCATCTTCCGCTTGAGCTGCTCGTACCCGGCGAACAGCTCGGCGAGGGACTCCGGCGCGATCGGCACGTCCCGGCCGGCCTTCGCAGCGGCCACCGGGTAGTCGGCGGGCTCCACCAGCCCGGACTTCGCCCACTCGATCTCGGAGGTGCAGTCACGGACGCCGGTGCGGTCGAGGCGGATGCGGGCGCGCGCGGCGGCCTGGCCGACGATGCGCGCCTTGCTCTCCACGAGATCCGGTAGGGCGCGGCCGGAGAACACCCGCGGCGCGAAGTACCTCAGCTGGCGCAGCGCCGCGGCGTGGAACGTGCGGGCCTGCACACCGCCCACCCCGAGTCCGCGGAGCCGCCCGCGCATCTCGCCGGCCGCCCGCGCGGTGAACGTGACGGCGAGGACGTGCTGGGCGGCGGTGGAGCCGGTGAGGACGCCGTGCGCGATGCGGTGGGTGATCGCCCTGGTCTTGCCCGTGCCGGCGCCGGCGAGGATGCACACCGGCCCCCGAGGCGCGAGCACGGCGGCGCGCTGATCGTCGTCGAGGCCGGCGAGCACATGGTCCACGGCGGTGGGGGTGTCGACGGTCACCCCGTCGATCCTGCCAGTCCGGGCCCCGGTGGGAAGCACCCGTCCCCAGGTGGTGTTGTATCCACAGATTCCAGCGTCCCTCTTGACGAAGCGAGGTCCTTGCCCGATGAGCGTCACCATGTACAGCACCCCGTGGTGCGGCTACTGCCGCCGGCTCAAGAGCCAGCTGGAGCGCGAGGGCATCGCTTACGCAGAGGTCGACATCGAGCAGGACCCGAAGGCTGCGGACTACGTGATGAGCGTCAACGGCGGTAACCAGACCGTGCCGACCGTCGTCTTCCCCGACGGCAGCGCGCTCACCAACCCCACGCTCGCGCAGGTCAAGGACCGCCTGGCAGCCTAGGCACCGTGAGCCAGGCACAGCCACGCGCGATAGCGCCGGAGTCGCTGGCCGAACTCCTCGCCAACCTCTTCGCGGACGCGGCCGGCACCGGTCGTCTGCGCGTGGCCATCGACGGCCCCAAGGCCGCGAGCCCCGGCGACCTCGCCGACGCGCTCGTCGGACCGCTGCGGCGGCGTGGCGTCGAGGCGCTTGCGGGTGCGCGCCGACGACTTCCTCCGGCCCGCGTCGCTGCGGTACGAGCGTGGCCGCACCGACCCCGACTCGTTCTACGAGAGCTGGCTCGACACCGGCGCGCTCCAGCGCGAGGTGCTGCTGCCGCTCGCGGCGGGCGGGAGCGGTCGGTGGCTGCCTTCGCTCTGGAACTCCGGTCACCGATCGCGCCACGCGCGCGCGGTATGCGCAGGCAGGGCAGCCCGCTGTGCTGCTCGTGGACGGCGCGTTCCTGCTCGGCGCCGGGCTCGGCTTCGACCTCGCCGTGCACCTGCACCTGAGCCCGGCGGCGCTCGCCCGGCGCACGCCGCCCGAGGATCACTGGACCCTGCCGGCCCACGCCCGGTACGCCGAGGAGGTGGCACCGAAGGAGCTCGCCGACGTCGTCGTGCGTGTGGACGATCCGCGCCACCCGGCGATCACCCTGTAGAGCAAGCGGCCCGCCGGCTGTCGCGGCCAGCGCGTCCACCCAGAGCGGTGCGGCGTCCACGTTCAGCTCCCTCCGACGAGAATGAAACCGTTTACGCGCCGCTGCCGGTGACGTTGCCCATGCAGGGCGGACCGGGCTCAGCTCAGTTCGTCGCGCCAGCGCACGATGAGGTGGTACGCGATCGACACGGGCGGCGGCAGCAGCGGCTCCGGCGACGGCCCCGCGCCGCGCAGCTCGCCGCGCGTGTACCAGCGGGCGTCCTCGAGTTCGGTCGTGTCCACGACGACCGGCTGCGTCGGGTCCGCGAGCGCCGTGTAGCCGAGCATTAGAGACGCGGGCAACGGCCACGGCTGGCTGGCGTAGTACGTGACGTCGGTGACGACGACGCCGGACTCCTCGAACACCTCACGGTGGACGGCGCCTTCCGCGGACTCACCCGGCTCGACGAAACCGGCGAGGCACGAGTACCGGCTCGGTGGCCATGCGGCCTGCCGGGTGAGCAGGCAGCGGCCCGCGTCGCCCGGTACGCCGTCGTTGACCAGGACGATGATCGCCGGGTTCGTACGCGGCCAGACCACCCCGGATCCGTCGGCCGCGACCGCCTCCCAGCCACCGGCGCGCAGCTCCAGCGGGGCGCCGGTGAGCGGGCTGAACCGGTAGCTGCGGACCCAGTTGGCCAGGCCGACCGCCTCGGCCAGCAGCGCCGCGTCGTACCCGTCGAGCTTGGTGCCGACCTGGTAGAGGCTTGCCGCCCTGGCACCGGCGACCGCAGGGTGCTCGCCGATCACCGCGAAGTACGGCGCCTCGCTGTCGACGCCGAGGAACAGCCGGTCACCGACCGGCGCATCGGCGGAGCCGACCAGGACCAGCTTGCCGTCCTCGGTGACCAGCACGCGCGCGTCGGGATCCACGACGAGCACGCGCGCCCGCTCCCACGCCTCGGCGAGCCAGGCGTCGTCGGTGCGCCGGTGGGCGGCACGGTCGACCAGCTCGCGGCAGAACGCCAGCCCTCGCCAGCTCACCAGTGGCCCCTCACCCGCGGATCAGCTCGCCTTGCGACCTCGCCCAACGTGGACAGCGGCCTCTCGATCGCCGCCGCCTCGCCGAGCACGACGCCGACCGCCCTGCCGGGGCCGAGGTACTTCCCAGCCGCCTCGGCGACCTCGTCGACCGTGACCTTGGCCAGCTGTTGGGGGTGCTCGGTCAGCCACTCCAGCCCGAGGCCGACGCCGGCCAGCGCCGCCAGCGTGCCGGCGAGGCCTGCCTGGGACGAGATCGACAGCGCGAGCGTGCCGATCGCGTACTGGCGGGCCTGGTCGAGCTCTTCGGCGCCGACGGGCAGGGTCGCGATGCGGCCCAACTCGTAGTCGATCTCGACCAGCGCCGGTGCAGTGACCTCGGTGGCCACGTCCGCGCCGACGACGATCATCGAGCCGGCGACCGAGTGGTCGATCGCGCTGTGCGGCGAGTACGTGTAGCCCTTGTCCTCGCGGATGTTCTCGGCCAGCCGCGAGGAGAAGTACCCGCCGAAGACGAGGTTCGCGAGCTGCAGCGCCGGATAGTCCTCGTGCGACCGGGGCACGGCGGACAGCCCGAGCCGGAGCGAGGACTGCACCGAGCCCGGCCGGTCGACGAGCACGCAGCGGCCCGTACCGCAGCTCCGGCACGGGCGGCGTGACCAGCCCGGAGCCGCTGGCCGACCACGGCCCGAGCGCGGCCTCGGCGACCGTCGACCACGTGTCCGGATCGACGTCGCCGACCACGACAGGATGCTGCCCGCCGGCACGACGCGCGCGGCGTGCAGGGCGCGCAGCGCATCCGGCGCGACCTCGCTCACCTGCTCGGGCTCCGGGGTCCACCCCGTACGGGTGGTCTCCGTACAGCCGCCGCAGCAGCGCCTTGCGGACCGCCTGCGACGGCTGGGACGCCGCGATCTCCATGCGGTCGGCGAGGTGCTCGCGCTCGGTGACGACCTCGCGCTCGGGGTACGCCGCGGCGGTGAGCACGCCGGCGAGGAGTTCGAGCAGCCGGGGCAGCCCGTCGGCGAGCGCGTTGCCCGCGACGACCAGGCGGTCGGGGTCGACCGAGACGTTGAGCCCGCCGCCGACCTCCTGCAGCGCGGCGGCGATCTCCACGTTGGACAGCGTGTCGGTGCCGGACAGCAGGGTCTCGGCGAGCACGGCGCGACCGGCAGGTCGTCAGGGCCGCTGCCGGCGAACGGCACCCGCAGCCGCACCTCGACGAGCGGCACGGACGACCGCTGGACCGCGAGCACGCGCAGGCCGGTGGAGAGGGTCCGCTCGGCGGTCACCGGACGGGTCGCCGCGCGAGGCGCGGTGAGGTCCGGGACTGCGATGCTGGCGGCGGTCACTTGGCCCCTCCGGGAAGGACTTCGAGGATGGCGCGGCGCTGCGGGCGCAGCGTCGCGGCGGCGGCGATCACCTGGTCGGCGGTGACGGCGGCCAGCAGCGCGGGCAGTTCGTTGATGAGTTCGGCGCGGCCGCGCTGCTGCTCCAGCACCGCCATCGTAGGGTGCGGCCGAGGACGGCGTCGACCTCGCGGAGCAGGTGCGCCGCGAGACGCGCCTGCACGCGGGACAGCTCGCCGGGCTCGAGCCCGCCCTCGGCGACGCGCGTCAGCTCCTCGTCGACCGCGGTGACCACCTGCTCGGCGGTGACCTCGGGCGGGTAGTGCACCTGGAGCAGCATCGCCGTGGGGTCGCGCACGTCGAACGGGTCGCCCATGAGACCGAGGTACCCGGCGACGACGTCGCGATGGCGTCGTCCAGCAGGAGCCGCTTCACCAGCCGGGACGCGTCGCCGTCGGTGAGCACCTCGGCGAGCACCACATACGGCAGGTAGGCCTCGAACTCCTTCACCGGATCGGGCACGCGCCAGGCCATCGCCAGCGCGGGCATCGGCGCGTGCGGATCGGTGTACGACGAGCGCCGCTCCTCAGTGAGGTCGGGCTCGGCGAAGTCGGGACGGGCGGGCACCGGGCGGGCCGGGATGCCGCCGAAGTGCTTCTCGATCAGGGCGGTGGCCTCGGGCACGTCGATGTCGCCGGCGACGGCGAGCACCGCGTTGCCCGGCGCGTAGTAGGCGTCGAAGAACGACGCGGCGTCCTCGACGGTGGCCGCCTCAAGGTCCACAAAGGAGCCGTAGCCGTCGTGGGAGTTGGCGAACGTGTCGAACATGACCGGCGGCAGCTTCAGCCAGGGGAACCCCCCGTACGGCCGGTTCATCACGTTGACGCGGATCTCTTCCTTCACCACGGCGATCTGGTTCGCCAGGTTCTCCTCGGTGATGCGCGGCGACCGCATGCGGTCCGCCTCGAGGAACAGCGCCCGCTCCAGTGCGTTGCTGGGCAACGTCTCGTAGTAGTCGGTGTAGTCGAGGTGGGTGCTCCCGTTGAACACGCCACCAGACGCCTGCACGTACCGGAAGTGCGCGAGTTTCTCCAGGTTCTCCGAGCCCTGGAACATCAGGTGCTCGAAGAGGTGCGCGAACCCGGTGCGCCCCTCCGGCTCGGAGCGGATGCCCACGTCGTACACGACGGCAACCCCGATCACCGGCGCTGAGCGATCCGGTGAGAGCACGACCCGGAGGCCGTTCGGGAGGGTGAGGCGCTGGACCTCGTAGGCGGTGGCGGGAATCTTCACGGAGGCTGACGACACGCCCATGACACTAGCCGTCCGCACGCGGTCGCGAGGAGCCGATCAGTCGCGCCTGTGGACAACCCACTCACGTCGGGCGGATCGAGTCGATGATCCGGTCGATCTCGACGTTGAACTGCTTATGGGTGTCGGGGATCGACAGGTACAGCACGGCGGCGTCCGTGCGGCCGACGTCGACGAGCACCACGGCGACCGTCTCGCCGCGTGCGGTGAGGCCCTCGGCCTCGAACGCGAGATGGAAGGTGGAGACCCAGGCGGGCCGGCCACCGACGGTCACCTGCTCGCTGCGCTCCTGCTCCTTCGTGTTGGGGCGGGGGTAGTACGAGTTGCGCACGTCCTCGGCGACCTGCTTGCCGGCGCACTGGAGGTCGAGGGTGAGGCTGTCGCCGACGGTTGCCGGCACCTTTCCGGACAGGACCGACGCGAGGTACACGCCCTCCGGGTACTCCTCGGTGACCTGGTAGTAGCCGCGCTGGAAGACGACGCCGAGGGTGCCGTCGCGCCATGGGCCACGGTCCCACGGCACCCACGGCGCCCCGAGTTGCTTGTAGGAGATGCCGGCGTCGGCGTCGGTGACCCGGGGGCCGTCCGGCGCGGGCGCCGGCTCGACGGCCGGCGCTGACCCGGTGGGCGGCGGGCAGAGCTGCGCCAGCGGTGGCTTCGGACGTCCGGGGAGGGGCGAGAACGGCCCGACCCCCGACCGCTCGCCGCCGCCGAAGAAGCCCGTGTTCGCCAGGACGAGGATCACCACGACACCTGCGACGAGAGCGCCACCGGCCGCCACGCCGAACCAGAGCAGCGTGCGGCTGGACCTGGCCGGCGGCCCCACCTGGAGTTCGTCGACAGGAGGTGAAACGTGCGCGGTCTCGCCCGCCCACGAGCGCGCCCACGGAGACCCCTGGCCGTCCCCGACGGGGACTGGCGGGCCGCCGGAGGCGCTCGTGCTCATGCCCCCAGTGTGCCCGGCCCGCCGGTGTCGCCGTCTCGATACCCGACGTCGGGCTACCCCCGGCCGGAGGCGAGACCTCCCATGGGTGGGTTGATCCGGAACTCCGAGCGTGTCTCCTTCGTGGAGGACAGCCCGTCACGCGCACCGGGTGCGCCACCGAACTGCCATGGCGTGAGCACTACCAACGCCGCGAGGGCGAGCCCGAGGAGCGCTACAGCGACCACCGTGCCCCAGCCAGCGCTCTGTTCCCGTGCCACGCGCCGCCCGTTCATCCTGACCGTCCTGCCTGGTCCATGCGGACCGCCTTTCCCCCGTGTGGATGCCGCGCCTTCTTCCTTACAGACGCCGTCACGGCCTGAAAGGTTGCGCGGCTCCTACAGAATCGCCATGGAGGATCGTGTCGGCCTACCGGATACCCGACAGAACGTCCCTTGGTTGCGCAATTCAGCAATCCACGGGCGCCAACTCAACGCGACAGATTGGTCACCGAAAGTTCGCGCCACAGGTACGCCGTGGCCTCGGCGCCCTTGTAGAGCATCGGCAGGACGGCGCGCTCGTTCGGCGCGTGGAACCGGTCGTCCGGGAGCCCGACACCGAGGAAGACCACCGGCGCGTCGAGCACCTCGGCCAGGTCCGCCTCCGGGCCCGATCCGCCCTCGCGGGTGAACAGGATCTCCTGGTCGAAGGCCCGCTGCATCGCCCGGACGACCGCGGCGTTCGCCGGGTCGTCGATCGGGGTGAGGCACGGCCGCACGCCGCCGCCCTCGAAGTGGATGTCGATTGTGATCCCGTCGGGAGTGCGGTCGGCGAAGTACTCACGCACCGCCGCCTGCACCTCGTCGGGACGCTGGTCGTAGACGAGCCGGAACGAGATCTTGGCGTGCGCGTCGGTCGGGACGATCGTCTTGTGGCCGGGGCCGTTGTACCCGCCCCAGATTCCGTTCACTTCCGCGGTGGGGCGGGCCCAGATCCGCTCCAGGGTGGTGAAGCCCTTCTCGCCGGACGCGGCGCGGGACTGCGCGGTCTCGGCGATCCAGGTGGGCTCGTCGAACGGCAGCCTGGCGAACTTCGCGCGCTCGTCCGCAGTCAGGTCCACGACGCGGTCGTAGAAGCCGGGCAGGGTGACGCGGCCGTCCTCGTCGTGCAGCCCGGCGATGAGCTGGCAGAGCACGGAGAGCGGGTTCGGGACGGCGCCGCCGAACGAGCCGGAGTGCAGGTCGATGTCCGGACCGTGCACGTCCACCTGGCAGTCGGTCAGGCCGCGCATCGCCGTGCAGACGCTCGGCGTCTCGCGGTTGAACATCGTGGTGTCGCTGACGACGACGGCGTCGCAGCCGAGCCGGTCGCGGTGCTCGCGCAGCAGGGCGGCGAAGTGCGGCGAACCGGACTCCTCCTCGCCCTCTACGAGGAACTTGAGGTTCACGGCGGGCGCGCTACGGCCTGTGGCGGCAAGGTGAGCGCGCAGGCCGAGGAAGTGGAACGCCATCTGGCCCTTATCGTCGAGTGCGCCACGGCCGAACAGTTGCTCGCCGCGGATCGTGGGCTCGAACGGCGGCGTCTCCCACAGTTCGAGCGGGTCGACCGGCTGCACGTCGTGGTGGCCGTAGACGACGATCGTCGGCGCGTCCGGATCGCCGGAGGGCCACTCGGCGAAGACCGCCGGAGCACCCGGCGTCTCCCAGATCTCGACCGTGGGAAAGCCAAGGCTGGTGAACCTCGCCGCCAGCCACTCCGCCGAGCGCCGGACGTCCGCCGCGTTCGCCGGGTCGGCACTGATGGACGGGATCCGCAGCCAGGCGTCGAGGTCGGCGTGCAGGTCGGCGACGTGGTCCTGGACGTAGGTGCGCTCGTCGGTCATACGAGCAACTTAGACCGGTGGCGTCGTCGGACTGTCGGGGTTATGGCTGCATCCTGCGCCCGGTTTCAGGACCACTACCCCGACAGTCCGGTTTCGCACCTTTAGGTGAGCGGGTGCCTCCACCGCAGGGCGGGGAACCGAGCGAAGTCCCGGTCAGTCGTGATCCATTCGGCTCCCCACTCGATCGCCGTCGCGGCGAGATGGGCGTCCGGCACGAGGTTGCCGCGCACGTCGGCCTGCCGGCACAGCCCCTCGAAGATGGTCCAGTGCCTACGGCCAGGCCCGACGACCCGTGCTTGCGGGGCCGATCGGAGCACGGCGCAGAAGTCGAGGGCCCGGTCGAGCTTGGTCGGTGTCGAGAACACCTTTGGGTGGGTAACCACGCGGAGGAAGCCGGCCAGTACGTGCTCGCTGATACCGAACACCTCGTCACCGTTCACCGCGCCGAGCAGCCACTCGCGGTACTCATCGTGCCTGTCCACGTCTTCGCGGAACGCGTAGACGAGCACGTTGACGTCACACAGCAGCATCCGAGTCCATCAGTTCGTAGAGCGCGGCGGAGTCGTCCAGGTCGACGCCGGGCGCTAGCCCTCGGCCGTCACCGGCATCAGTCGGCAGGGACACCGGCACGGGCTGCTCCCGCGAGGCCGCCAGCATCAGGCGTAGCGCCTCCTCGACCACGCTGCCCAGCGTCCTGCCGCTGCGAGCGGCGCACTCCTTCGCCTCCCGGAGGAGGTCATCGGAGATCGAAATCGTCGTACGCATGCATCAAAGTGTAGGCGTCCTGCATCAAGATGCACCAGCGCGGCAGGAGACGTGGAAGGAGAAATGCGACAGATGTGCTGGCGGTGTGACGAACGTTGGGTGGCAATCCGGCCGGCCTCCTTCCCGCCCAACGTGGACGGTCGTAGGGTGCCGAGGTTGGCCACGCCCCGGGGACCGACTGCACCCAGCCGGCCAGCCAGGAGACGCGCGAGCCGATCGCACGCGCGCCCGAGCGCCCACCGCTACGAGGAGAGCAATCCGTGAGAAAGACACCGACCCGACGCTGGGCACGCCATCTGGCGCTCCCGGTCTTCGCCGCCGCGCTGGTGGCGGCGCTCCCGATCGCGACCACCGTCACGACCAGCTCCGCGCCCGAGGCCTGGAGTCCGCTGACCCCGGTCAACGTCGCTTTCGGGAAGACGTCGCCGAAGCACGAGGCGAAGGCGCAGCTGCTCTCGTTCAACGACTTCCACGGCAACATCGACCCGCCCACCGGCAGCGGCGGTCTGGTCAACGGCACGCCGGCGGGTGGCGTCGAGTACCTCGCCACCGCGGTGAAGAAGCTCCGTGCCGAGGCGCGCAAGGAGCGCCAGCCCAGCCTCACCGTCGCCGCCGGCGACCTCATCGGCGGCACCCCGCTGGTCAGCGCCGCGTTCCACGACGAGCCGGCGATCGAGTCCCTGAACAAGGTCGGGCTGGAGATCAGCTCCGTCGGCAACCACGAGTTCGACGAGGGCGTCACCGAGCTGAAGCGCATCCAGCGCGGCGGCTGCCACCCGGTCGACGGCTGCCAGGACGGCGACGGCTATCGCGGCGCGAACTTCAAGTACCTCGCCGCGAACGTGGTCGACAAGAAGACGCAGGAGCCCGTACTGCCGCCGTACGCGATCCGCACTGTGAACGGCGTCAAGGTCGGCTTCGTCGGCATGACGCTCAAGGGCACGCCGACGATCGTCAACCCGGCCGGCATCAGCACGGTCGACTTCCTCGACGAGGCGGTCACCGCCAACTACTACGCCGGTGTGCTGCGCGCCAAGGGCGTCAAGGCGCTGGTGCTGCTGGTCCACGAGGGCGGCGCGCAGACCGCCCCGCCCCCGCAGGACCCGTCGAGCTGCGCGAACTTCGCCGGCGCGATCACGCCGATCGTGGCGAACCTGCGGCCCGAGTACGGCGTCGTCGTCTCCGGCCACACCCACCGGTTCTACAGCTGCGCGCTGCCGAACTCGTCCGGCAGGAACTCGGTCGTCACGTCCGCCGGAGCGGCCGGCGTGCTCGTCACCGACATCGACGTCACGCTCGACCGCAAGACCGGCCAGTTCGCGTCCGCGGCGGCGAAGAACGTCATCGTCGAGAACGGCGTGCGCAACCCGGACGGCAGCTGGCAGAAGGACGCGGCCGGCAACTTCGTCCGCAACCCCGCGCTGGTCGACCCCGCGCTCAAGAAGATCGCCGACAAGTACCGCACGGCGGTGGCTCCGATCGCGAACAAGGTGGTCGGCAAGATCACCGGCGACATCACGAACACGAACAACGCCGCCGGCGAAAGCGCACTCGGTGACGTGATCGCGGACGCGCAACTGGCGTACACCAGCGGCGCCGGCGCGCAGATCGCGTTCATGAACCCGGGCGGCATCCGCGCGCCGCTGACGTTCGCCAACTCCCCCGGCGGCGAGCCGGCCGGCGACGTCACCTACGGCGAGTGCTTCACCGTCCAGCCGTTCAACAACCTGGTCGTCACGCAGACGTTCACCGGCCAGCAGGTCAAGGACGTGCTGGAGGAGCAGTTCGTCACGACCCGCATCCTGCAGGTGTCGAAGGGCTTCGCGTACTCGTACAACACCACCGCCCCAGCGGGCTCCAGGGTCACGAACATCACGCTGAACGGCACCCCGCTGGATCTGGCGGCGTCGTACAAGGTGACGTCGAACGACTTCCTCGCCAACGGCGGTGACGGGTTCACGACCCTCACCAAGGGCACGGGCCGGGTCACCGCGCCCGGGTTCGACGTGGACGCGCTCACCGCGCACCTCGGCGCGGGCGCTCCGGTCGCCCCGGGACCGCAGAACCGGATCACCAAGCTCGGCTGAGCTGTCTCGTGGGAGGGGCGGGCACCACCTGGTACCCGCCCCTCCGGCGCGTTGTGAAGCGGCGCGCGTTGTGAAGCGGCGCGCCCATCGAAGCGGCGCGATGAGTCGGCTTCCGGACACATCGGGCGCCAGATCCGCGACAGCCGGCGCTAGCCTGGGGGCCATGGAGCGAATCACGGCCCGCGGCCTCACGTTCGACGTCCGGGTGGACGGTCCCGCGGACGGGGAGCCGGTTCTCCTCCTGCACGGGCTTCCACAGACCAGCGAGACCTGGCTGCCGACGACCGAGCTCCTGAACGCGGCGGGCCTGCGCACGATCGCTCCCGATCAGCGCGGCTACTCCCCGGCTGCCCGGCCGGCGCGCGTCGAGGCGTACCGCATCACTGAGACCACCGCCGACGCCGTGGCCCTGCTCGACGCGCTCGGCTACGAGTCCGCGCACCTGGTCGGGCACGACTGGGGCGCCGTCGTGGCGTGGAACGTCGCCGGCCGGCACCCCGAGCGCGCTCGCTCGCTCACGGCGGTGTCCGTACCGCACCCCGCCGCAGCGGCCCAGGCGATCGCGATCGACCCCGACCAGCAGCAGCTCTCGTCCTACATCGGACTGTTCCGGCAGGACGGCACCGCCGAGGACGCGCTCCTCGCCGACGACGCCAGCCTGTTCCGTTCCATGCTGGCGGGCTCCGGCCTCACCGAGCCGCACATCGACCGGTACGCCCGGTGCGTTCTGAACGACAAGGACCTCCTCACGGGCGGGCTGAACTGGTACCGGGCGATGACCCTGCTCGACATCGATGGCATCGGGCCGATCACCTGCCCCACCACGCACGTGTGGGGAGAGGACGACACGTTCTTCGGCGTGTTCAGCGCGAACCGCTGCGGCGAGCACGTGACCGGCCCGTTCGAGCAGGTCCGGCTGCAGGGCGTGTCGCACTGGATCCCGGAGCTGGAGCCTGCCGCTTTGGCCCGTTTGGTGCTCGCACGGGCGGGCTCGCTCAGCGCCGATACCGGGAGCTAACAGCCCAATCGGGGCAGTTCCCTCCAACTCTCCACATCTAGCCGGTTGAGCGCCGCCATGGGATCAAATCCCGAAAACTTTACCGATGCAGTAACAGGAGTAACAGAAGTTTTATCTGCGATCAGTACCGAACAGGGCTCGCATTGCATAGGTTGCCGAGTACTCCCACCACGGAGCGGGCTACGCATGCCCTGGTGCGTGCCCGGTCACACTTGTAACCCACGGAGGTAGTTCGTGCGGAAAGTTACGGTGGGGTTGCTGAGCCTCTCTCTGGCTTCGGGCTTTGGATTGATGTTCGGACCGAACGCAATCGCGAGCCCACCGGTTGACGCACCACCGGCAGCAGCCCCCGTCAAGAAGGCCGATATCGGGGACGAACTCCCCAACGTGCTGGAAGAGAAGCGCCGCGCGCTGCGCCAGGAGGCGCTCGACATGGTGCTGTCCGGCAAGGCGAAGCCGGAGAAGCGCGGGGCCAGCACTGTCGTCAAGGTCGGCAAGACCACCGGCAAGGGCGCCATCGCCAAGGGCGGCAAGAGCATCGCCGCCGCTCCCGTCAAGGACCAGTACGTCGAGCTCAAGCGTGAGAAGACCGACAAGATCTTCGTCGTCCTCACCGAGTTCGGCGACGAGCGGCACCCGAACTTCCCGGACAAGGACACCGACCCCACCACGGCCGGCCCGGGCACGTTCGAGGGCCCGCTGGTGAACAAGATCCCCCAGCCGGATCGCACCAAGGACAACAGCACGGTCTGGGACTCCAACTTCGACCGCGCGTACTTCCAGGACATCTACTTCGGCACCAAGCCGGAGTCCGAGTCCCTGAAGCAGTACTACGAGAAGCAGTCCTCGGGCCGCTACAGCGTCGACGGCACGGTCACCGACTGGGTGAAGGTCAAGTACAACGAGGCCCGCTACGGCCGGTCGAACGACAACCCTGCCGACGCCAACGGTGACGACCCGAACGTCTGCGCCTCCAGCAACTGCACCAACGTCTGGGAGCTGACCCGCGACGGCCTGAACCAGTGGGTCGCCGACCAGAAGGCCAAGGGCCAGACCGACGCGCAGATCAAGGCCGAGGTCGCGAAGTTCGACGAGCACGACCGGTACGACTTCGACGGCGACGGCAACTTCAACGAGCCGGACGGCTACCTGGACCACTTCCAGATCGTCCACGCCGGTGGCGACCAGGCCGACGGCGACCCGCACCAGGGTGAGGACGCCGTCTGGAGCCACCGCTGGTACGCCTTCGCGACCGACATCGGCCGCACCGGCCCGGCGAACAACCCGCTGGGTGGCGCGCAGATCGGCAACACCGGCATCTGGGCCGGCGACTACACCATCCAGCCCGAGAACGGCGGCCGGAGCGTCTTCTACCACGAGTACGGCCACGACCTCGGTCTGCCGGACGACTACGACACCAGTGGTGGCGGCGACAACAACAGCGAGTACTGGACGCTGATGGCCCAGAGCCGCCTCGGCGCCAAGGACGACGAGGGCATCGGCGAGCGCGGCGGCGACTTCGGCCAGTGGCAGAAGTTCATGCTGGGCTGGCTCGACTACGAGATCGTCGTCGCCGGTCAGACCAAGAAGCTCGAACTCGGCCCAGCGGAGTACAACACCGCCAAGCCGCAGGGCGTGGTCGTCGTGCTGCCGAAGAAGAAGGTCACCACTGACCTCGGCGCGCCGTTCTCGGGCGCCAACCAGTGGTTCTCCGGCAACGCCGACAACCTCGACAACTCGATCACCCGCGAGGTGGACCTCACCGGCAAGACCGCGGCGACGCTGACCTCCAAGGCCCGCTACGCGATCGAGGCCGGGTACGACTACCTCTACGTCGAGGCGTCGACCGACGGCGGCACCACCTGGGCCCCGCTCGACGGCACCGTCGACGGCCAGCCGCTCGGCAAGGACGCGTCCGGCACGCCGGCGCTCGACGGCACCTCCGCCGGCAAGTGGGTCGACCTGACCTACCCGCTGAACGCACTCGCCGGTAAGAAGGCGCTCATCCGGTACCACTACCGCACCGACGGTGGCGTCTCCGACGGCGGCTTCTTCGGCGACGAGATCAAGGTCGTCGCGGACGGCACCGAGCTGTTCAACGACGGTGCCGAGGCCGGCCCCGGCGGCTGGGCGGTCAAGGGCTTCTCGATCGTCGGCCAGTCGATCACCAAGGACTACGACCACTACTACCTCGCCACGAACCGGACCTACGTCTCCTTCGACAGGTACCTGAAGACCGGTCCGTACAACTTCGGCTGGGCCAACACCAAGCCGGACTTCGTGGAGCACTACGCGTACCAGACGGGCCTGCTCGTCTCGTACTACGACACCTCGCAGGTGGACAACAACACCAACGTCCACCCCGGCCAGGGTCTGCACATGATCGTGGACTCGCGTCCCCAGACGAAGTACCGCCTCGACGGTCTCCCCTGGCGGGCCCGGATCCAGATGTACGACGCGCCGTTCGGTCTCGCCAAGGCCGACTCCATGACCCTGCACGTCAACGGTCAGGCCTCGTACGTTCGCGGTCAGGACGCGCAGCCGATCTTCAACGACACCAAGCCGTACTGGTTCGCCAGCCTCCCGAACCACGGGGTCAAGCTGCCGGCCGTCGGTGTCAAGATCCAGGTGCAGGAGCAGAACGGCACCTCGGTCAAGATCAAGATCTCTTCCGTGGCGAAGTAATCGCCTGATCGAGACGGCGGCGCCCGGGGGCAACCCCCGGGCGCCGTCGCCGTCTCTGCACAGTTCCACCCGTGTTGCGCCGCACCCCCATTGGTTGTGAAGCGCCGCGGGGCCCGTGGGTGGTGAAGCGCCGCGCCGATGACGAGGTGGCGCCACCACCGCGCGACGCCCAAGGAACCTGCGCGAGCGCCCCCGCGTCTGAGAGAAGTGAACATGAAACTGCGTATCACGGCCCTGGCCGCCGGCGCCGGGCTGGTCCTCAGCCTCGCCGCCTGCGGCGATTCCGGCGAGGACGGCAAGCCCGAGGCGAAGCCGGAGCCGTCGGCCAGCGCCTCGTCGGGGGCGCCGACCGCCTCGCCGACGGGTGAGCCCCCGTCGGGCACGCCGGGCGGCGAGTCGCCCGCGCCGGACACCACCGGCACGCCGCCGAAGCGTCCGCCGGTGAACCCGCCCGCCAACCGGCCGCCGCAGAAGCCCACCGACACGGTCGTACCCGGCTGGATCGTCGGCACCGTCACCGCCGCCAGCAGCGGACCGTGCTACGGCATGGTCACCGACGACGGCCGGCAGTACGCGTTGTACAGCTCGGCCGGCTTCGCGGCACGGCGCGGGGAGCGCATCCGCGTGCAGGTCGACCAGTTGAAGCTCAAGATCTACTGCGGCCCCGGCATGCACGCCTCCGTCAAGGAGTACGAGAAGGTCTGACCCACGTCCCCGCTGAGTTTCGGATTCTTGGGGGTTCGCGGAGCGAACGATGCCCAAGAATCCGAAACTCAGCGGTGCGTCAGGCCGGCGGGAGGGTGGCGACCAGCGCGGCGAGGCCGGCGGCGTCGAGCAGATCGGCCGGCCGCACGGTCAGGTTGGGCCGCACGTAGTGGAACCCCGCCCGGACGGCCGACACCGGGACGTTCGCAAGATCCGCCCAGGCCAACCGGTACGCCGCTAGCTGCACGGCCGCCGCCGTGGCCGCGTCGCCATCCGGCGGGGCACCGGTCTTCCAGTCGATGACGTCCCAGGATCCGCCGCCGTCGGCGAACACGGCGTCCATCCGGCCGCGAACCACGAGTCCGTCGACCACCGTGGCGAACGGCACCTCGACCTGCACCGGCACGCGGTCGGCCCAGATGCTGTCCAGGAACGCCGCCTGCAACGCAGCGAGCTCGCTGTCGAGCGCGGCACCGGCGTCGGCGGCGCCGGGTAGCTCGTCCAGGTCGAGGAGGCGCTGGGAGCCGAAACGCTGTTCGAGCCAGGCGTGGAAGGCGGTGCCGCGCCGGGCGAGGGGTGCCGGTGCGAACGGCAGCGGCCGGCGGATGCTGCGCGCCAGTTCGGCCGGGTCGCGGCGGAGCGCCACGAGCTGCGACACCGAGAGGTGCGACGGCAGTTCGACGTTGAGCACGTCGCGGCGGCGTCCGCGGGACCTCTCGGCGAGGAGCAGCTCGGCCTCCTCCGCCCAGCCCGCGGCGGCTTCCTCCTCCTCGGCCGTCAGCCGGCGGTGCCGTGCCTCGGCCACGAACCTCGCTGCGTCGGTGAGCACCAGGCGGCGGTCGCCGAGCGGATCGAGTGGCCAGTCGGCGCGGCGCACCTCGGCCGCGAGCGGGTTGGTGCCCGGCTCGGGCGGATCGGTCCACACGTCGACGGTGCCGCCGCCCGCTTCGCAGTGCGCGCGGACCTCGTCGAGGAACACGGACGGGCCGCGCGGCTTCGTGGCCTGGTCCCACCAGTAGCCCGAGCACAACAGGAGGTGCCGCGCACGGGTGACACCCACGTAGGCGAGCCGCCGCTCCTCCGCGAGACCGCGCTCCTCGCACGCCTCCTCGAAGTCCTTGCGGGCCCGCTCGACCTCGACCTGATCGGTGGCCGTGCGCAGGTCGAGGATAGGCAGATCGTCCACGTCGCCGCGGAGCTCGAACGGGAGCGCGCCCATCGATCCGGCCCAGGTGTCGGACGTGCCGCCCTTGACCGGGAACACGCCGGCCGTGAGCCCGGGCACCGCGACGACGTCCCACTCCAAGCCCTTGGCCGCGTGCACGGTGAGGATCTGCACAGCACCGGTCTGCACCTCGACCTGCCCGGGATTGAGGCCACGCTCACGGTCCTCCGCGGCTTTCAGGTACGCGAGGAACGCGCTGAGCGTCGCGGTCTCGGCCGTCTCTGCATACTCCGCTGCGACGTCGGCGAACGCGTCGAGATGGCCACGGGCGAGCGCCTGGTCGGCGGACCGCCGGGTGGCGACCTCGACGTCCAGGCTGAGTGTCCGCTCGACGTCCGCGACAAGGTCGGGCAGCGGCTGGGCGGCCCGTCCCCGCAACGCGCGCAGCTCGTCGCGCAGCGCGCAGAGCCGCGCGTATCCGGCGGGCGAGAAGCCGTTGGGCGGGCCGAGGTCGTCCAGGGCCTCGACGATGCTGCGCTCGTCGACCTCGTCCGGCGCCTGGTCTTCGACGCCTTCGCGTCGCTGGTGGGCGATCGCCGCGGCGCGCGTACCGAGAGCGGCCAGGTCGCGCGGGCCGAGCCGCCAGCGGGCGCCGCTGAGCAGCCGGATCAGCGCGTCACCGGCCGTCGGATCGCTCAGGACGCGAAGCGTGGCGACCACGTCCCGCACCTCCGGCGTGTCCAGCAGGCCGCCCAGACCGACGACCTCGACCGGCAACCCTGCCGCGCGCAGGGCGGTGGCGAGCTGGTCGAACTGGCTCCGCTTACGCGCCAGGACTGCCACGGTCGGCGGCTTGTCGGCCGGCGGCTTGTCGGCCGGCGGCTTGTCGGCCGGCGGCTTGTCGGCCGGCACCGCCCACGCCTCGGCGACCCGTGCCGCAAGCCAGCCGGCCTCGTCGTCGGAGGTGAGGTGGAGCGCGCAACGGATCGTGCCGGCGCCCTTGCCACCCGGCCCCGGCTGCAACTCGGGGACGCTCACCGCCTCACCGGGCGCCCGCAGCGGCGCGGACACGACATTGGCGAGCTCCAGTATGGACTCGTCGTTGCGCCAGCTCACCGTGAGTTCCCTGACCGGCGACGCCCTCCTGCCGCGACGCGGGAAGTGGCCCGGAAACCGCACCAGGTTGCCGGCCGACGCACCGCGCCAGCCGTAGATCGACTGGCACGGGTCGCCCACGGCCGTCACCGGATGCCCACCGCCGAACAGCGAGCGCAGCAGCGTGAGCTGAGCGTGGCTGGTGTCCTGGTACTCGTCGAGCAGCACCACGCGGTACCGGAGGCGCTCCAGGTAACCGACCTCGGGATGGTCGCGGGCGACGACGGCCGCGCGCGACATCTGGTCGCCGAAGTCCATCGCCTCGACCGCCCGCTTGCGTTCCACATACCGGGTGACCAGCGGCAACAGCTGCTCGCGGGCCCGCTGCACGGAGAGCACCTTGGCGACGCCGGCCGAGCTCAGGCCGACGAAACGCTGCTTCGGCGCGGGCGGCAGAGCCTCGACGCGGGCCACGAACCGGGCGGTCCACTCGGCCAGCTCGTCCGGCGAGCGCAGGTGCTCGGCGAGCTGCCCGGCCAGGTCGAGCACCGCGCCGGTGACGGTGGGAGGAGCCTTGTCGACGTGGCTCATGTCGCCGTCGTACGAGCGCACCACGGCGTCGGCGATCTGCCACGTGACCGCCTCGGTGAGCAGCCGCGTGGACGGTTCGAAGCCGGACCGCAGGCCGTGCTCGGAGACGATCCGGGACGCGTACGAGTTGTAGGTGGACACCGTCGGCTCGCCGACCAACTCCTCCTCGGATTCCAGCGATGATCCCGCGATAGCGCAGCTGCGACAGGCGTCCCCTGATGCGCGCCGACAACTCCGCGGCGGCCTTGCGGGTGAACGTCAGACCGAGGATCTCCTCCGGCCGCACGTGCCCGTTCGCCACGAGCCACACGACGCGGGCGGACATCGTCTCGGTCTTGCCCGAGCCGGCGCCCGCCACGACGAGCATCGGCTCCAGCGGCGCGGCGATGATCCGCGCCTGCTGCGGCGTCGGCGACGGCAACCCCAGCAGGTCGGCAAGGTCCTCGGCGGTGAAGCTCACTGCGCTCACTGCGCCCCCCGGTTCGCGACTGCGGGGCTCGCAAGCTCACTCCTCGCGCTCACTCCGCCCCCCGGTTCGCGACTGCGGGGCTCGCAAGCTCACTCCTCGCGCTCACTCCGCCCCCCGGTTCGCGACTGCGGGGCTCGCAAGCTCACTCCTCGCGCTCACTCTGTAACCTGCCGCGACTGGATCGGGCAGCTCGTTCGCACCGGGCAGACCCGGCAGTGCTGGTGCTCGACGGCCGCGAACGCCGAACCGGCCATGCCCTCGGCGGTATCCAGGACGAGTCGCTCAGCCCACGCGGGATCGTCGCTCGCCGCCAGTGCGGGCTGCCGCTGCTCCTTGGGGTTCTTCGCGGTCGTGCCGAGCTGCACGAGCGACGCGCCGCCCGGCTCCTGGCCGTCGTCGGGGAAGCCGCCCCGCTCGACCGCGAGCTGGTAGACGCCGAGCTGCGGGTGCTCGCCGACCTCGGCGTCCTTCGGGGCGGTGCCGCCGGTCTTGAGGTCGACGATGACCAGGCGCCCGTCCCCGTCGGCCTCCAGGCGGTCGACCCGGCCGCGCAGCCACGCCCGCCCCACCTTCACCTGGAAGTCGCGCTCGACCGCGACCAGCCGGCGCGGGTTGGCTTTGAGCCAGTCGGCCAGCTTGCGCACCATCTCCTGGGCGCGGTCACGCTGCTTCGACGCGTACCAGGCGCTGTCGAGGTCGAGCGAGGCCCAGCCGGCGTCGAGCTCGGCGGTGAGCCGGGCGAGATCGGGCTCCGTGACTGTGGCGGCGACGTCGTGGACCAGCATGCCGATGCCCTGGTTCACGCTCGGCGATCCAGCACCGCCAGCGCCCTCCAGCATCCAGCGCAGGGCGCACCGGCTGAACTGCTCCACCTTGGACGGCGACACCTTGACGTCCTCGTCGGGCGCGCGCAACGGGCCATCGTCCGAGAGCGGCAGCAGCCCCCACCAGTGCAGCGGATCCGCGCCCGGCACCCGCACCTCCACCAGCGCGGCGAGCTGGTGCGCAGCGGCGCGGCGGCGCGGCTCGGGCGCGTCCGGGTCGAGCAGGACCCCGCGCAACTCGGCCACCAGACCAGCGAGCGTGAGGGTGCGGGGGACGGCGGTCAGCTCGCGTGGCTCCGTGGAGTCGAGGGGATCCAGCTCGTCCAGGAACCGCGAGGGCTGGTCGCCATCGTCGCCCTCGACGGCCGTGACGACGAGCCGCCGGCGCGCCCTGGTGACCGCGACGTAGAAGAGTCGGCGTTCCTCGTCGAGCAGCTGGCTGAGCTGGCCGGCGCGCGCCAGCTCGCGGTCGGCGGCGAGGTCGACGAGGTCCTCGGAGCCGAGCACGCTGCCGCGCAGCCGCAGGTCTGGCCAGAGCCCCTCCTGGACACCGGCCACGACGACCACGTCCCATTCGAGGCCCTTGGCGGCGTGCGCGGTGAGGATGCGCACCGCCTCGCCGTGTTCCGCGGCCGGCGCGAGGCTGTCGGCGGCGATCTGCTGCCCGTGGATGTGGTCGAGGAAGATCTCCGGGCCGGCACCGGGCAGCCGGTCGACGAAGCGCGCGGCGGACTCGAAGAACGCCACCACCGCGTCGAGGTCGCGGTCGGCGGCGGCGCCGCGCACGCCGCCGTCGGCGCTGGCCTGCTGCCACTGCTCGGCGAGGCCGGAGCGGGTCCAGACGGCCCAGAGCACGTTCTCGACGGTCGACTTGTCGGCCGCTGCCTCGTCGCGCGCCGCCGCGATGAGCCTGGCGACCCGCAGGGCCGGCAGCGCCCACCGTTCCTCGGCGCCGGCCAGCTCGGCAGGGTCCTGCAGGGCCTCCACCAGGAGCGCGCCCGACCCGCGCGGATCACCGGCGGCCGCGGCGAGCCGGCGAAGCTCCTGCCGCAGGCGGCGCAGGCCGAGGGTGTCGGCGCCGCCCAGCGGGGATGTGAGCAGCGCGATGGCGGCGTCCTCGTCGAGCGCGTCGGGGCGCAGCGCGACCTCCAGCACGAGCAGCAGCGGCGCCACGCCGGGCTGCTCCACGAGCGGCAACTCCTCCCCCGCGACGCCGACGGGCACGCCCGCGTGGACCATCGCCCGCCGCAACGCGCTGAGCTGCTGCGACGTCGAGCGGACGACCACGGCCATCGCCGACCACGGCACCCCGTCGAGCAGGTGCGCCTCGCGGAGCCGGTGAGCGACGTACGCGGCCTCCTGGCTCGGCGACGCGAGCACGTGCACCTCGACCTCGCCGGGCGTGGCGCCCGGAACCGACGTCAGCGCACGGTGCTTGTTCGGGCCGCGGAGCCGGCGCGTGACCCGCCGCGACGCCGCCAGCAGCTCCGGCCCGCAGCGGCGGCTGACGGTCAGAGCCACCATCGGCGCCTCGTCGCGCTGAGCCGTCGGGAAGCGCTCGGGGAAGCGCCGGATGCACTCCACATCGGACCCGCGGAACGCGTAGATCGACTGGTCGGGATCGCCCACCGCGACCAGGAACCGCCCGCCGCCGCAGAGCAGCTGCAGCAGCTCCTCCTGCGCCGGGTCGGTGTCCTGGTACTCGTCGACGAACACGTGCGCGCACCGGTCACGCTCGATCCCGAGCAGGCGCGGATCGCGCTTGAGCTGCGCGACCGTGGCCCTGATCAACTCGGCCGGGTCGTACGCCACGCCGCCGGCACTGCTCGCGTCGCGGAGCTCGGTGACGTCGGCGTACTGCTCCATGAACCGGGCCGCGGCACGCCAGTCGTCACGGCCGTGGTGCCAGCCCCACACGTCGAGCTGCACCGCGTCGATGCCGCGCTCGTACGACCGGAGCAGCAGGTCACGCAGTTCGGTGGCGAACCCCCGCGTGCGCAGGGCCGGGCGCAGGTCCTCGGGCCAGCCGACACCGTGGCCGTCGGCGTCGCCGGCGAGCAGCTCGCGGATCAGCAGGTCCTGCTCGGGCCCCGACAGCAGCCGCGGCGCCGGTTCGCCGTGGTCGGCGGCGATGCGGCGCAGGATGCCGAACGCGTACGAGTGGAACGTGCGCGCGAGTGGCTCGGCGGTGGTGCGGCCGAGCCGGCCGGTGATGCGTTCACGCAGTTCGGCGGCGGCCTTGCGGCCGAACGTCAGCACGAGGATGCGCTCGGGATCGGCGCCCGCGTCGATACGCCCGACCACCGCCTCGACCAGCGTCGTCGTCTTGCCCGTGCCCGGACCCGCGAGGACCAGCAGCGGCCCGGCCGCGTGCTCGACAACAGCACGCTGGGCAGCGTCGAGCGCCGGCGCGGCAACGGTCGGAGCGGGCGGCCGTACCAGCCGGTACCGCAACGAGGGGGCGCTCACGGCACCATGAGAACACGAGGCGCCGACAGGACCGTGCCCCGCCACGCGGCGCCGGCCAGCCCTACGGCTGCCAGTTGTCCAGCGCGGCCGCGGCGGCCTTCGCCGCGGAACCGACGTTCACCAGGAAGTCGTCCGCCAGGCCCTGCTGCTGCGCGCGGGCCTTGCCGACCACGTCGAGGGTGGACTGCCAGTCGGCGACCTCGCCCGGTGTCACGGTCACCATGCGGGGATCCCGGTTGAAGACGAACGCCTGGGCCAGCTCGCCGGCCACCTCGTTGATCGCGACCGAGACCACCGCCCGGCCCGCGCCCGCCGCCTCGATCATCGTGGTGGACACCCAGGCCAGCACGGAGCCGGACCAGCCGAGGTCCTGGTGGAAGGTCGTGCCTTCGGTGAGGACCGCACGGGTGGCGGGGCCTACCGGCATCTCGTGCAGGCGGTCGCGCTCGTTCGGGTGGAGCCGCACCTTGATCTGCCCCTCGGGAGCGGTGCTGACCAGCTGCTCGATCCACGCGTACCAGAGCGCTGCCGTGGGCTCGCCACCGATCGACGGGAGCCACGGGGGCTGGCTGCAGATCAGTACCCGGTCCTCGTCGGGCGCGGGCAGCGCGTCGAGACCGTCCGCGCGGGGGTTGCCGACGTCGACAACGTTCGTGACGCCGCGCGCCGCGTACACGTGGTCCCAGCCGTGGCCCCAGCTCAGCACCAGGTCTGGCTTGGACCCCGCCATCAGGCCGTGCTCGCCGGCGAACAGGCCCAGCCCGCGCAGCACCGCGTCAGCCACCGGCACCGCGCCGCCGCGGAGGCTGCGCTGGCTCAGCTTCCGCTCGCTGACCGCGCCGTCCGGCAGCAGGACGATGCTCAGCCCGGCCGCGCGTGCGACCGCGATCGCCCGCCGGTACACCAGGCCGACGTCCTGCGGGGCGACCACGATGCCCTTCGGGTTGGCGCGTGCCCAGTTACGGATCGCTGCGGACACCGCGCGCAGCCGGCCCAACGTGGCAGGCGCGATGTGCGCGTCGCCGTCGCCTGCGTCGAGGCCGACGACCTCGGCGTTCCACAGGTCAAGCAGCTCGGCGGGGCGCTCCAGGTAGGCGCTGACCCGGCGGGCGCTGTGCAGCTGCGGCCCCGCCCCGACGAGGAAGAGAGCGGCGGAGGCGGTCACCGCAGCGACGCCTCGGGGTCGGGCGCCGCGACGGGCGCCGTGGCGGCTGGTTCGGTGGTCACGCTGGTTTCCTCCGCTGGCCGGACCTCACGACCGCGCAGCCAGTTCCACGCGTCACGAAGCCACTGCCTGATCGTGTAGCGCCGCTCTAGTGGCGCGGCGGCAAAGGCTATCGCGATGAACGCCCAGACGATGACCGCGAAGTGCCCGTTGCGCAGGTTCGGGTTGACCATCTCCAGCACGGTGGCGACGCCCGGCACCGCGAGCAGCCACCACAGGTCCCAGCGGCGCCACGCGAGGATCACCGGGACCACGTAGAGCAGGAGCAGGCCCAGGACGCCGGCGTCGGCGAGCAGCCAGGTGAAGCCGTTGTGCGGGTCGACGGCGATCATCTGCTGGAAGTCGCCCAGCGACGGCTCGTCCTTCGCCCAGCCCCAGCCGTTCCAGCCGGTGCCGAAGATCGGGTTGCGCTCCCACACGCCGAGGGCGGCACGGATCAGCGCGCCCCGTGTGCTGATCGAGGCGGCGCCCAGGTCGGTGCCGGTCTCTTGGTCGATGATGAGCGGCACGCCGCCGTCGCCGCTGCTGGACACGTACTTCTCGATGAAGCCGGGCACCAGCGTCGCGAACCGCGGGTTGAGTTTGTAGAGCAGGGTGACGCTGGTCAGGCCGAGCACGGTGCCGGTGACGCCGCCTGCGAGCAGCGCCACGATCGCGCCCCGCTTCGGCCACAGCTTGCGGATCACCGCGAGCACGACCGGCGTCTCGATCAGGATCAGCGCGACGACCATCGCGATGCGGACCTCGGTGTAGGCCAGCCCGAGCAGCAGCAGCACCGAGAGCAGCACCCGCCACACCAGGCGCCAGCCGAGCCGGTGCCCGACGAAGGTGATCGTGGCGAGGCACGTGCAGAACAGGTTCGCCAGGATGTTGTTGCCCCAGCCGGGCACCGCCGGCCGGCTGTCGGTGACCAGCGGATACCCGGCGAGCGAGAAGTTCGCCTCGCCGCCGGCCAGGATCACGATGGCCAGCTCGCCGGCCGCGATCAGCGCCCCGGCGAGGACGAGCGTGCGGGCGAGGTCGCGGACGGCCGCGTCCCAGCCGCGCGTGCGCGCCCACCAGGCGACGAGGACGACCATGCCGACGCCGCGCAGCGGCATCATCGCGCCCTGGATGACGGCGGGCACGGACTGGCCGACGCCGATCAGCAGCCCGACCACCACCGGATACGCGGCGAGCACCAGCAGCCCGCCGAGCCAGATCCGCGCCAGCCGGCTCGCGGGCAGCGGCGGGCGGATCAGCAGCAGCGCCGCGAGCAGCACGAGGTCGGCGAGGAACAGCAGGTCGCGGGGGCGGAGCGAGAAGTCGGTGCTGGCGAAGATCAGGACCTGCGGCAGCAGGTTGTCGGCCGGGGACGGCGCCACCAGATACGCGACGAGCACCGTGATCAGCACGTTGCCGCGGCTCAGCCACCACGTGGCGCAGAGCACCCCGAGGTACGGGATGAGGCAGAGCGCCGCGATCAGGCTGCCGTTCATCACCTGGTACGCGGCGGCGAAGCCCAGGCCTGCGCCGACGGAAACGAGAAGGGCGAGCGCGATCAGGCGGCTCCTGCCGCCCCGGGCGCTGTCAAGGGACGCGGGTAGAGACATCACTTGGTATTTGGCCTCGGGTCGGTGACGGCCGCAAAGGGGAGCGGCCCAGGGCGTGCCAACCCTAACAGGCTAGGGTTCACACCATGAACGGCCGATCCGACACTGCGATCAGCACGACGCCACAGTCCTCCGCGCGAGCTGGTCCGCTCGTTGCTGCGAGTGTTGCCAATGGCGCTCGTGGTCGCGGTCCTGGCCGCGCTCGTGGCCGCCGGCATCGCCGCCGCCGTGAGCTCCACCGTCCCGGTGAAGTACGCCGCCGCCGCGCAGTTCAACGTGATCGCGCGGTCCGCGGACATCGACGCCATCAGCGTCAGCCGCGCGATCATGGCCGAGCAGGTGCTGCGGCACCTCGAGGACGGCCGCGCCGACGAGTACGCCGCGGCGGCCGCGCCCGAGGACGAGTACACCGCCGAGTGGGTGTCCGGGCCGCGGCTTCGGCGAGATCTCGTACAAGGTCGTCTCCGACGATCCCGAGGTCGCGAGGGCCGCCGCGCAGGCAGTCTACGACAACGCCGGCTTCCTCGGCTTCGAACTCCCGCGCCCGCGACGCGGCACCGTCCGTTCTGGACCTCGTCGCGGTGAAGGCGCCGGCGCCCACGCGCCAGTCGTCGGCGAAGACGATCGCCGCGGCGGCGGTGTTCGGCGGATTCGCCGGGTTCGCCCTCACGCTGCTGTTCGCGGTGCCGATGCGCCGCCCGCGCACCGCGCCGTCCGGCCGCACAGGCTGACCGCAGCGCGGGACGCCGCCGCACCGCCCGGCTGCACCCGGCCGCCCGCACAGGCTGACCGCCCGGCACAGGCTGACCAGCAGCGCGGGACTGACCTGGCGGCGCCAGACGCCGTACGCTCCGCTGCGTGAGCAGCCGCTTCGCCCTACCGACGAACCAGGTGCCCGCCGGGGTCGCCGCAGCGCACCCCGAGACGGTCGCCGCCGGGTACTCCGTGCTCAAGTCCGGCGGTTCGGCCGCCGATGCCGCTGTCGCCGCCACGCTCGCCGCCTGCGTCGCCGAGACCGTCTTCACCGGGCTCGGCGGCGGCGGGTTCGCCACCTACTGGTCGGCGTCCGAACAGCGCGCCACCAGCCTGGACTTCTTCGTCACCGTGCCCGGGATCGGCGCCGAGCAGGCGCCAGCGCCGATGTCGCGGCTGCAGATCAGCTTCGGCGGGGTAGAGCAGGCGTACTCGGTGGGGGCGAGCAGCGTCGGCGTGCCGGGCATCGCGGCCGGGTGCGCCGAGCTGCACCAACGGTGGGGACGGCTGCCGTGGCCCGAACTGGTGGCGCCCGCGCTCCGGCTGGCCAGTGCGGGGGTGGCGATCCCGGCCACACATGCGCGGGTGCTCCGCACAGTCGAGGACAGCCTGCTCATCGGCGAAGGCGCCCTCGCGTACGCGCCGGAGGGCGAGCTGGTCGAAGCCGGAGACCGCGTGCACCACCCCGGGCTCGACCGGACGCTGCGCCTGCTCGCCACGGAGGGCGCAGCCACGTTCTACCGGGGGACGCTGGCCAAGGCGATCGTCCACGCGGTCGACGACGGCGGTGGCGTGCTGAGCCTGGCCGACCTCGCGGCCTTCAGCGTGCAGGAGCTGCCCGCCGCCACCGCGCACTTCGCCGGGCACATCGTGCACGCCCGGCTCGACCTCAACGACACGCTCGGCGCGTTCGCGTCGCTGCCGGCCGCGATCGCCGACCTGACCGCGGGCGAGCGGGCCGTGGCCGTCACACGTGCGCTCGGCGGTCCGGAGGAGCGCGGCGACACCACCAACGTCACGGTCGTCGATCCGGACGGCAACGCCTGCGTCGTGACGACCACGATGGGGCTCGGCTCCGGCGTGTGGCTGCCCGGCTTCGGGGTCCACCTCAACTCGATGCTCGGCGAGGGCGAACTGCTGCGCGGCCGCGAACGGCGTCCCGGCGACCGGATGGGCAGCATGATGTGCCCGCTGGTGGTGACCGACGAGCACGGGCTCGCGCTGGCGGCCGGCGCGGCGGGCGCGTCGCGGATCCGCACCGCGCTGCTGCACAGCGTCGTCGGCGTGCTGGTCGAGGGGCGGACACCGGCCGAAGCGGTGGCGCTGCCGCGGATCCACCCGGTGAACGGCGTCGCCCACCTCGAACCAGGCGTGCCGCTGGAAGCGGTGTCGGCGCTGGAGACGGCCGGGTACCGGATCAAGCAGTGGGACACGTACGACCACTACTTCGGCGGCGCCAGCGTGATCGGCCGAGCCGGAGCGGGCGCCGACCCACGCCGGGACGGCGCCGCAGCCCTCGTCTGAAGCGCCCGCCCTCTGGGCCGAACCCGGACTGTCCGGGCAGTGGTCCTCAAACCGGGCGCTCGATGCCGCCAAAAGCCCGACAGTTCGGCGGGGCGGCCGACGCGGCAGGCGCCCAGCGCTAGTGATCAGGCCACCACAGGACGGCGCTGAGCTGCACGTTCTCGCCACGAAACGGCACGCCCTCGGCTTCCAGCAACGCCCGTGCAGTCTGCTCGTGGCCGGGCGGCAACCGGCCGGCGCTGTTCACCACGCGGTGCCACGGCACGCCACCGCCGTGCCTGGCCATGACGGTGCCCACCGCGCGTGCGGATCCGCGGCCTGTGCTCTCGCGCACGACCTCGGCGATCATGCCGTACGACATCACCCGGCCCCGCGGGATGCGTTCCACCAGCGCCAGCACCGACTCGACGTAGTCCGTCACGCGCGATCGTAAGTGGTCGCACTTTTCCGGCCATGCACGGAAAATGCGACCGTGGGCCGGGGTCAGTACGTCGGCAGGCTCCGGTCGATCTGTTTGACCCAGCCGATCACGCCACCCTGGACGTGCACCGCGTCGGCGAAGCCGGCCTGCTTGACCGCGGCGAGCGCCTCGGCCGACCGCACGCCGGTCTTGCAGTAGAGGACGACCGGCTTGTCCTGCGGCAGCTGCGAGAGCGCGGCGCCGGACAGGATCTCGCCCTTGGGGATCAGCACCGAGCCGGGGATCTTGACGATCTCGAACTCGGCCGGCTCGCGGACGTCCACCAGGAAGAAGTCCTTGCCCGCGTCGGACATGTCCTTGAGCTCGCCCACGGTGATCGTGGATCCACGGGCGGCGCTGACCGCCTCGTCGGAGACGGCGCCGCAGAACTCCTCGTAGTCGATGAGCTCGGTGATCGTCGGGTTCTCGCCGCACAGCGGGCAGTTCGGGTCCTTGCGGACCTTGATCTGGCGGTACTCCATCTCCAGGGCGTCGTACACCATGAGCCGGCCGACGAGCGGCTCGCCGACGCCGGTGAGCACCTTGATCGCCTCGGTGGTCTGGATCGACGCGATCGACGCGCACAGCACGCCGAGCACGCCACCCTCGGCGCACGACGGCACCATGCCGGGCGGCGGCGGCTCCGGGTAGAGGCAGCGGTAGCAGGGGCCGTGCTCGGCCCAGAACACGCTGGCCTGGCCGTCGAAGCGGTAGATCGAGCCCCACACGTAGGGCTTGCCGAGCAGCACGGCCGCGTCGTTCACGAGGTACCGGGTGGCGAAGTTGTCGGTGCCGTCGACGATGAGGTCGTACTGGCTGAAGATCTCGAAGACGTTGTCGGAGTCGAGCCGGGTCTCGTGGAGCACCACGTTGACCAGCGGGTTGATCTCCTTGACGCTGTCGCGCGCCGACTCGGCCTTGGAGCGGCCGACGTCCGACTGGCCGTGGATGATCTGGCGCTGGAGGTTCGACTCGTCCACCTCGTCGAACTCGACGATGCCGAGCGTGCCGACGCCGGCCGCGGCCAGGTACATGAGCGTCGGCGAGCCGAGGCCGCCCGCGCCGACGGCGAGCACCTTGGCGTTCTTGAGCCGCTTCTGCCCGTCCATCGCGACGTCGGGGATGATCAGGTGCCGCGAGTACCGGCGGACCTCGTCGACGGTAAGCGACTCGGCCGGCTCGACCAGCGGGGGCAGGGCCACGATCATGCTCCTCTACGCATCAGGGGTTCGCCGGTAGCAACCTGCGGTTTCCCACCATTGTTCCCCGTCGCCCGCATCCTGGGACCGCCCGGGTCGCGCCATCACAACTGTCGGGCTTTTGGCTGCATCGAGCGCCCGGTTAGAGGACCAATGCCCGGACAGTCCGGTTTAGATCACTGGCTGGAGGTGGGCGGGCCCTTCACGTACTGACCGTTGACGAACGGCCAGCCGTTGGCGACGCAACCGTTCAGGCCGTACGTCTGCTGCTGCATGATCGGCGCGAGCCGGCCCTTGCCCGGACACAGCTCGTGGCCGTGGCCCAGACGGTGCCCGACCTCGTGGTTGATCACGTACCGGCGGTAGAGCGCGACGTCGCCCTTGTAGTCGGGGACGGCCAACTCCCAGCGGGCGAGGTTGATCATCACGGACTCGCCGGTGCGGCACGACACGTAACCGCCGGTCTGGAGGCCGGCGGCGCCGCAGATCTTGTCGACAGTGGACGGCGTGGCCAGCCGGACGACGAAGTCGACCTTGCCGGCGCGAACACGGCGGAACGACCACTTGCCGTCGGCGGTCCAGCTCTTGGAGTCGGTGAGGGTGGCGTCGACCGCCCGCGCGAACACCTCTGGCTCGACGTTGCTGCCGCCCTCGACCTCGACCCGGTACGTCATGAGCTTGCCAGCGCCGACCCTGCGCATCTCGCTGGTCGCCGGCACGAACTTGCCGCTCCCGCGCTGCGGCACCTTCAGCGGCGTGTCCTGCTTCGGAGCCGTGGTGGCGGTCGGAGTGGCCACGACCGGCGGCGCGAGCTCGGCGCCGTCGACCGGATTTGCGATGTTGCTCGGGTCGACCTTGGCGGACCCGCCGCGGGCGAAGTCGACGCCGACCAGGGTCACGGTGACGGCCATCATCGCCAGGACGACGATCCGCCGACGCCGACGCAGCATCTTCCTCCTGGTCAGGCGGCGTGCCGCGCGGCGCGACACCGCACCGTCGGAACCGGGGCCAGGCGTGCGCGTCTCACGGGCGAGAGCCGACGGTGCCGAGGCCGGTCACCTCCCCAGGGCGCCGTGTCCAGGGTGGACACGTGGTTGGGTCGTGCTTACACGGCGGTGCCGACGTTCACCTCATCGAGGAACGCCAGCACGGCCCTCGCAAGGATACGCGGCACCTCCAACTGCGCGGTGTGCCCGACCCCATCCAGCACGAGAAGCCGGCTGTCGGGGATCGTCGTCGCGGTGCGCTCCGCGAGCAGGACGCTCACGAGACGGTCGGCCGCACCCCAGACGACCAGCGTCGGGGCCGTGATCTTCGCCGCGAGGCCCCACAGCGACCACGGCCGCGGCACGAGGAACGAGCCGGCCAGACCGCGCAGCGCGTGCACGTACGCGTCGGCGGCCCAGGGCACTTCCTGCCGAGCGGTCGCCTCGGCCACCGCCTCCGCCATGCGCTGCGGCGCGACACGGGACATGTCCGCGAAGCAGATGGACAGGATCCCCGCCGCGAGCTGTTCCGGCGGCAACGACCGCACACGCTCCACGACGGCACGACGGGCACGCGGCACCATCAGCACGGGCAGCATCCGGGCGTGCGCCGAGCGCGGCTGGATGAACGGCATCGCGGGCGAGATCAAGGTCAGCGTGCGGACCAGGTCAGGACGGGTCGCCGCGACGCGCGCCGCCACCGCGCCGCCCAGCGAGTTGCCGAACAGGTGCACCGGACCGCGTCCGGCGTGTTCGATGACGCGCGTGACCCGCGCCGCGTACGCACGCTGCGTGTATCCGCGGCGCGGCGGGGCGTCGCTGCGCCCGAACCCGGGCAGGTCGAGGGCGAGGCCGGAGAGGCGGTCGGAGACAAGTCCGGAGAGGTCCGTCCAGTTCTGCGCGGACCCGCCGAGCCCGTGCACGTAGACCGCCGGCTCAGCCGCGCGCGAGGTTCCGGGGGTGTCGCGGACGTGCGTGGCGAAGCCGTCGATGTTCACCATCCGCCCCGGCCACGGAGGCGGCAGGGCACCATCGCCGGGCGGCAGGGAGTCTTCCGGAGCGAGGTCGGCGGGCTTCACACACCTATTCTCGCTCGCTCCCCGGGTTTGGCGGCTCGTGGCGCGCGGTCGGTGGCTCGTGGTCAGCGGTCGGTGGCTCGTGGCCTGCGGTGGGTGGCTCGTGGGCCGCTGGGTGCGGCGTCACCGGCGTGGGCCAGCCGGTCGCTTCGAGCGAGTCCGCCGGGGTCTGCTCGTGCGCGGGGACCAGGGCCTCCAGCCTGCGGTTGAGCGCGGCGAGCACCGCGCGCACCATCGCCTGGCGGGCGTCACCGCGCACGAGCACGGCACCGGCCAGCCGGTCCACGCGGCCGGGCGTCAGCAGCGTGACCACCGCCACGGCCACCCGGTCGGAGCCGATCTCGGTGACCTCGGCCTGGTCCAGCCCACACCGCCCGCGGCCCTCGATCAGCGAGTCGACCGCGGCCAGCGTCGCCGTGGCCACCGTGCGCAGGACCGCCGCCTCGACGGCCGGGCCCGTCGCGGTGCCGACCACCTTCTGCTCCGCAGACGTCAGGTTCACCTCGACGCTGGCGTCCAGGCCGCCCGTGACCACCTGGAGCCGCTCCATCAGCACGCGACGCCGCGGCGCGTCGACCGGCGGGCTGAACTCCCTGTTCGTGGTGGCGTCCTCGACCATGAACGACCGGGTCGGATCCACCACGACCCCGAGCCGCTCGTCGAGGACCTTCGACACCAGTGTGGCGACGGCGATCCCGTCGGCACCGTCGGCCAGGTCGAGCCGGAGGGTGCGGTCGCCGTCGGCGGACGTCCGCACCTGCGCGTCGCGTACCCCCGGCACCGCGCGCACGGCCGCCAGCAACGCCGCCACGCCGACCGGCCCGCTGCTCTGCTCGCGCGCAGCCGGCGGTGGCGCCGCGGGCGCGAACCCGGGATCGGGCGCGACCGCGTGCGGGTTGGCGTGCGGGCCGGCTTGCACTTTCGGGCTCCTCGCCTCGACGTACGTACAGTTCGGGGCCTGGCCCGCAGCGTACCGGCGGCACCCCGACGTGGACGTCCGACCGGAGATGATGGTGCCGGTAGACGGTCTGACGCGCTAGCTACAGCAAGCCTCGATTAGGCTGGCTACCCATTGGTAGGGGACGAAGCCCCCACCGAGGGTGGAGGAAAGATGACGAGCACCCCGCTGACCGCCGGAGGGCACGGCGACGCTGAGCCTGGCGCCGGCACCCGCACCGCCCGGCTGCCCCGCACGGCCCGCCGCAAGCAGCTGCTGGCAGCCGCGCAGGAAGTGTTCGTCGCGCAGGGCTACCACTCCGCCGCGATGGACGACATCGCCGAACGCGCCGGCGTCTCGAAGCCGGTGCTCTACCAGCACTTCCCCGGCAAGCTGGAGCTGTACCTGGCGCTGCTCGACGTGCACGCCGAGGGGCTGGTGGCCGGGGTCCAGGCGGCGATCACCGGGTCCAGCGACAACAAGGTGCGCATCCGCAACGCGATGGCCGCCTACTTCGACTTCGTCGACTCCGACGGCGAGGCGTTCCGGCTGGTGTTCGAGTCCGACCTGCGCAACGAGCCGGCCGTGCGCGAGCGGGTCGAGCGGGCGTCCCGCCAGTGCATGGAGGCCATAGCGGACACGATCACGGCGGACACCGGTGTCAGCCGCAGCCGCGCCGAGCTGCTCGCCGTCGGCCTGACCGGCGCCGCCGAGATGGGCGCCCGATTCTGGCTCGAGAGCGACCGCGCGGTGCCGAAGGACGAGGCGATCGAGCTGCTCACCACGATCAGCTGGCGCGGTATCTCGAACTTCCCGCTCCAGGGCTGACCTCCACGTCGAGTTGTGGAGTTTCGCGGGGTGCGGCACCGCCGCCGACCCTCGAAACTCCACAACTCAAACGCGCGGTGACCGGCGGCGGCGCGCGGTCGGCTAGCCTTCCTCATGGGCGCCGAACGGCGCCGGGAAGCATGAAGGAGGCACCACGGTGGAGGTCAAGATCGGCGTGCAGTTCGCCCCGCGCGAACTGGTGCTGGAGAGCACGCTCAGCCCCACCCAGGTGGAGCAGGCGGTCGCCGAGGCGCTTTCGGGACGCAGCGGCGTCCTCACCCTGGTCGACGACAAGGGTCGCCGGGTCGTCGTCCCCGCCGACAAGCTCGCGTACGTGGAGATCGCAGAGGCGGAGACCCGGCGCGTCGGGTTCGCCGCGTCCTGACACGTCCGGCCCGATGGAGGTCTTTCAGCTCCTCCTGCTCGGACTCGCCGTCGGAGTGATCGCACGGCTGGTCACGCCGGGGCGGCACTCGCTCGGAGTACCGGTCACCACGCTGCTCGGCGTGCTGGGCACCGCCGGCGGCGGGCTGATCGCCGACGCGGTCGGCCTCGGCGGCGCGCTCCGCTGGGTGATCGCCATCGGTCTGGCCATCGTCCTGCTGGTGCTCGTCGAGGCCGTGAACCGCTACCGCCTGAAGCGGTCGCACTCTTCCGGGCAATAGCCCCAGAAGGTGCGACCGCTGAACCGCCGCTAGTTGTTGAGGCCGATCGCCCTCATACGCTCCGTGTGCGCATTGGTGAGCCGCTTGATCAGCGCGCCGACCCCGGCCAGGTCGCCCGAGCCCTCGACGACCAGCTCCGTGAGCGCGTCCCGCTCGGCCGCCACCCGCTGCGCCTGGCTGATCGCCTCGCCCACGAGCCGGCGCGCCCACAGCGCGAGCCGCCCAGCGCGGGCCGGGTCGGCCTGGATCGCCGCCCGCACCTCGGCCACCGCGAACTCCGCCTGCCGCGTGTCGTGCAGGACCTCCAGCACGAGCGTGCGGTCGGGCTCGGCGAGGAACGCCGCCACCTCGCGGTAGAAGTCGTCCGCGATCCCGTCGCCGACATATGCCTTGACCAGGCCCTCCAGCCAGTCGTTCGGCCGGGTTGAGTCGTGGAAGTCGTCCAGCGGGCCGACGAATGGCGCCATCGCCTGCTGCGGCTCGACGTCCAACTCGACCAACCGGTCGGTGATCCGGCCGTAGTGCGCCATCTCGGCCGCGGCCATCTCGCTGAGCAGCGCGCGTCGGCGCAGGTCGGGCGCGAGACGCGCGTCGGCGGCGAGCCGGTCGAACGCGATCAGGACGCCGTAGCCGAGCACGCCGAGCAGTTCGACGACGGCATCACGGGTCTTGTCCGGTGACGGCGGCACGGTGGGGTCAGCAGTGGTCAGCGTGGCCTCCGGGTATTACAGGGACGGTCGGGGGGATACCAGGACAACCGTACGCCTGAGATCGTCGTCACACCCAACGGCCGCCGAACCCGAGGTGAAAGCACGATCACATCACGTATCGGGTACGGCGGCGCCGAGTAGCGGTTACGATGTCGCGTGAGGCAGTGGCATACACGCCGCCGCCGGAACTGTGCGCGGACGCCGCCAGGCGTCGGCCCGCCGAGCCCGCCATCGCCACGCGATAGCCGATTGCCGCCGGGCACGACCCTTAACGATCTCGACGTCTGCGCGTCCTAGAGAGGCGAAGACTCTGAGCAACAAGAACACCCCTGACGCAGTACAGCTGGACCACTCCACCAGTGGAGCCCCCGACGAGGAGACCGCCGTCGAGCTCGCCGCGCGAGCTCCGGTCAGCGACTCCAACCCCACGTTCGGCACCCTCGGTGTGCGGCACGAGACCGTCGAGGCCCTGGCCTCGGTCGGCATCGAGCGCGCGTTCGCGATCCAGGAACTGACCCTGCCGATCGCGCTCGCCGGTGCCGACGTCATCGGCCAGGCCCGCACCGGCACCGGCAAGACCCTCGGCTTCGGTATCCCGATCCTGCAGCGCGTGCTCGGCCCCGACGAGGGCGCCGACGGTGTGCCGCAGGCGCTGGTCGTCGTGCCCACCCGCGAGCTGTGCGTCCAGGTCACCCGCGACATCACGGCGGCCGGCAGGACCCGGAAGATCCGCACGCTGGCCGTTTACGGCGGCCGCGCCTACGAGCCCCAGGTCAAGGCGCTCAGCGCCGGCGTCGACGTCGTCGTCGGCACGCCGGGCCGCCTGCTCGACCTCGCCGAGCAGCGCAAGCTCGTGCTCGGCAAGGTGCGCATCCTCGTGCTGGACGAGGCCGACGAGATGCTCGACCTGGGCTTCCTGCCCGACATCGAGCGCATCCTCGGCATGATCCCGGACTACCGCCAGACCATGCTGTTCAGCGCCACCATGCCCGGCCCGATCGTGACGCTGGCCCGCCAGTTCATGAAGCAGCCGGTGCACATCCGCGCCGAGGAGCCCGACGAGGGCCGCACGGTCCCCGCCACCGCGCAGCACATCTACCGCGCGCACGCGCTCGACAAGACCGAGCTGCTCACCCGGATCCTGCAGGCTGAGGGTCGCGGGCTGTCGATGGTCTTCTGCCGCACGAAGCGCACCGCGCAGAAGGTCGCCGACGAGCTGCTCGAGCGCGGTTTCGCCGCCGCCGCCGTCCACGGAGACCTCGGCCAGGGCGCACGCGAGCAGGCGCTGCGCGCGTTCCGCTCGGGCAAGGTCGACGTGCTCGTGGCCACCGACGTCGCCGCCCGCGGCATCGACGTCACCGGCGTCACGCACGTGATCAACTTCCAGTGCCCCGAGGACGAGAAGACGTACCTGCACCGGATCGGCCGCACTGGCCGCGCGGGCGCGAGCGGCGTCGCCGTGACCTTCGTCGACTGGGACGAGATCGCGCGCTGGCAGATGATCAACAAGACGCTCGACCTGCCGTTCGACGACCCGCCGGAGACGTACTCCACGTCCGAGCACCTCTACGCCGAGCTGAACATCCCGGCCTCGGCGACCGGCACCCTGCCCCGCGCGCAGCGCACCAGGGCCGGGCTCGACGCCGAGGCGGTCGAGGATCTGGGCGAGACCGGCCGGGGCCGGCGCAGCCGGGTCCGTGGCAGCGGTAACAAGACCAGCGACCGCGCTGACCGCGGCAACCGCGACCCGCGCGCACCCGAGGCCGGCGACGCCGAAGACACGCCACGGCCGCGCCGCAACCGGGTGCGCCGCCGCACCCGTGCCGGTGCCTCGGTGCAGTTCTCCGAGGGCGACACGCCAGCCGAGAACGACACCCTGACCGCCGAGAACGACACGGAGACCGCCGAGAACGAGACGGTGACCCCCGAGGAGTCGGCGGCCAGCCCTATGGTCGAGCGGGCGCCCCGCCGTCGCCGCCGCCGTCGCACCTCGGCCGGCAACAACCCTGGCCACGATGGCGAGGACACGGCCGCCGCGAGCTGACCACCCCGTCGAGGTTCGGATTCTTGGGGGTCGGCGGAGCCGAACACCCCAAGAATCCGAACCTCGGCGTTGGTAGGTTCGTGCCGTGACAAGCGATCCGGACGCGGTGTGGCGCCGCCCGGCTGCCAGCGATCCGGCCGGCCAGCCGGCCACCGAGCCGCGCCCTGACGCGGAGAAGCCCACCTACACCGGCCCGCCGCCTACCCGCCGGCCACCGCAGGTCGTTCCGGCGCCCCTGATCCAACCGCTACCGCCGCCGCGCGAGCTGCCGCCACAGGATCACGACGCGATCGACGCCGAAGAGCAGCAGGCGCGGATGGTCGCCTACGGCGTGTCGATCGTGGCCGGTGTGCTCACGCTCCTGCTGTTCCTGTTCGTGATCCTCAAGGCGCTGTCGGGCTGACGTGCGACTGCTGATCGTCTCCGACACGCACCTGCCGCGACGGGCGCGCGACCTGCCGGCGGTGGTCTGGGACGAGGTAGCGGCGGCGGACGTGGTGATCCACGCGGGCGACTGGTGCTCGGCCGACCTGCTCGACGAGCTGGAGCGGCGTGCGTCCCGCGTGATCGGCGTCCACGGCAACAACGACGGTCCTGACCTGCGCCGACGCCTCCCCGAGGTAGCGCGCGCGGAGCTGGGCGGGGTGCGGCTCGCGGTCGTGCACGAGACCGGGCCGGCGCAGGGTCGCGAGGCGCGGTGCGCGCGGGCCTACCCGGACGTCGACGTACTCGTGTTCGGCCACAGCCACATCCCGTGGGACAGCACGGCCGACTCCGGCCTCCGGCTGCTCAACCCGGGCTCGCCCACCGACCGGCGACGCCAGCCGCATCACACGTACCTCACGGCTGTGGCGGCGGACGGCGTTCTCTCCGAGGTTCTGCTGCACGCTGTGCGGCGCTGACGACCACGCCCGCTCTGGCCGGTCGTAATGAAACAAGCTTCTAGGGTGTGGGTTCCCAGACCATCTTCGCGCCGCTGTGGCCGGTGCGGGCCACGTAGTAGGCGGCGCCGCCGGCCACACCGAGCAGGCCCAGAGTGAGCACGATCGACACGGCGCCGAGCAGCAAGCCACCGCTGCGGGCGCGGGCATAAGTGTGGGGTGAGCCGTCGTCGGCGAACTGGAGCCTGCGGCGGCGGTTCCGCGCGCGGTCGACGATCACCAGCACGACCACGACCAGCGCCAGCAGGCCTGCCACGTTACGCAGCATCTCGCCGAGGTCTTGGTGCTCAGCTATCACTGGCGTGACGCCGCCCTGCCTGACCGCGAACCGCTTACCGCTCTCCACCGCCCCATACGCTGTGCCGGCGCCCGCCAGCGCGACCAGGATGAGCAGCAGACCGAGCCGCTGTCTGGCCGGCGGGATCAACCCGTAGATGACGGCGACGAGCACGGTGAACGGGATCAACACCACGGGCGCGTGCACCATCAGAGGGTGGGCGGGCAACCCGAAGAGCTCGTCGAACACGGCAACCTCCGTCGGTCAGATGCCGATCCACAATGGTGCCATCACTCCATTACACGAGGTAGCGACCCGTCTGGTTCGACCAGGCGGGTCGCTTGGCACACTGTACGGGTGAGTCAGATCTGTGCGCATCACGCCACGTCCGTCCGCCTCGAACTCGCCGCAGGGCAGGTCGCTGCACTCGACACCGGCCCGAACGGCGGCGCCACCGCGCTGCTCGTCCCCGGGTACACCGGCAGCAAGGAGGATTTCGCCCCGCTGCTCGACCCGCTGGCCGGCCTCGGGTACCGGGTCGTCGCGATGGACCAACCCGGACAGTTCGAGTCGGTGGGTCCCGACGAGCCCGGTGGGTACACGTTGGAGTGGCTGGGCGGCGTCGTCTCGGCCGTGACGAAGTCGCTCGGCGACGGACCGATCCACCTGCTCGGCCACTCGTTCGGCGGGCTGGTGTGCCGCGAGGCGGTGCTGGCCGAGCCGTCGGCGTACCGGTCGTTCACGTTGCTGGGCTCCGGTCCCGCCGCGATCGGCGGCCCCCGCAAGGACCGCATGGCGGCGCTGGAGCCGCTGTTGGAGCACGGTATGGCAGCCGTCTACCAGGCGGTGGAGAGGCTTGCGCAGGCCGACCCGAAGTGGATCGCCGCGCCGCCGGAGCTCAAGGCGTTTCTCAAGGACCGGTTCATCGCGTCGTCCGGACCGGGGCTCAAGGGCATGGGCGACGCGCTGCTCAACGCGCCCGACCGGGTCGACGAGCTGGCTGCCGCTGGGGTGCCGCTGCTCGTCGCGCATGGCGAGGCCGACGATGCCTGGCAACCCGACACGCAGGCCGAGATGGCTCGCCGGCTGGGCGCACAGCACGAGGTGATCCGCAGGTCCGTGCACTCGCCGGCGGTCGAGAATCCGCTGGCCACGATTACCGTACTGAGCGCTTTCTGGCAGGAAGCAGACAAAACGCACTGAGGTTTGTGTCGGTTCTCAGGCAGTTGTGCGTCCCGCGTGTAACGCTTGGCGGGATGACGATCTCGAACCTGGGCCTCTTCGGGCCGGAGAGCGTGACGTGGCGGCTGCACGCCGACCCGCTCCTCCCGGTCGCGGGCCTGCGCGCCCTGTTGCTGCAGGCGCTGCACCCCGTGGCCATGGCCGGCGTCGCCGAGCACTCGCGCTTCAAGTCCGACCCGTGGGGACGGCTGCTGCGCGTCGCCGAGTACGTCGGCGTCACCACGTACGGCACCGCCGAAGAGGCCGGTCGGGTGGCCGCGCGAGTGCGCGGGGTACACCGCGGGTTGGCGGCGACCGATCCGACCAGCGGGGCCCGAGTCCCCGTGGACGACCCGGAGTTGCTGCTCTGGGTGCACTGCTGCGAGGTCGACTCGTTCCTGAGCACGCTGCGGCGGGGCGGCGTGCGGTTGTCGCCGCGGGACGCCGACAAGTACGTCGCCGAGCAGACCCGCTCTGCCCGGCTGGTCGGCCTCGACCCCGGCGCGATGGACGTCCCCGCGAGCACCGCGGCGCTCGCCGCATACTTCGACCGGATGCGGCCCACGCTGGCCGCCACTCCCGCAGCGTACGACGCCGCCCGGTTCATCCTCGTCCCGCCGATGCCGTGGTGGGTGCGGCTGGCCACGCCCGCCATCCCGAGCTGGGCAGGCGTGGCGACGCTGGCGTTCTGCACGCTGCCGCGCTGGGCGCGCTCGATGTACAGCCACCTGCCGGCGCTCGGCACCACGGATCTCGGAGCCACCGCCTCGCTGCGTGCACTGCGGACGACACTGCTGGCCGTGCCTGCCAGCCTGCGCGACGGGCCGCACGTGAAGGCCGGGCGGGCGCGGGTGGCCAGGATCCCGATCCGGCGGCTCGACGCCTACGGCGTGGCGGACTACCAGGGATACCGGGGAGCGCCTGCCGCCGGAACGCTGGTGGCTCCGGTGGCTTCCGTAGCTCCGGTGGCGACCGATGAGCGGAAGGCCAGCGGGGCGTAGGCGAGCGGGGCGCGGCTCGGGCGCCTGCCCCTGAACCGGACTGTTCCGGTATTGGCGCCCAAACCGGACACCGGATACCGCCAAAACCCCGACAGTTGGGAGGCACCCCTTTGGCGGGCACCCATTCGATGTTCGGACGGGCACCCGCCGCCGGGCTGCACGCTCTCAGGCGGCAGCCGCCACAAGACCTGGGCAGGCAGCCGCAACAAGACCTGGGCGCCGGCTCAGCGGGGTGTGATGGCCGCCCATGGTTCCTTGTCGGGGGACGCCGCCTGGCCCTCGGGGCAGTGCCGCCGGAAGTCGCACCAGGCGCAGAGCGTGCCGGTGCGCGGCGGGAACACCTCGTCGACGTCGGCACCGTCACGGACCGCCTCTTCGGCGGCGGCGATGTCGGCCGCGGTCTGCTCGGCCCGGCGTACGTGCCTCGCGAGGGACTCCTCGGTGTGCTCCCAGCGGTGCACGGTGCCGGTGGGCAGGTGGTGCAGCTCGACGGCGTGACACGGGCGGCGCAGCGTGCGCGCGGTGGCCAGGGCGTAAAGGGCCAGCGCCGAGGATCCGCGGGCGTCGTCGCTGCTCAGCTCGGAGCGTCCGGTCTTGTAGTCGACGACGACCAGCTCGCCGTCGCGGTCGTCGAGACGGTCGATGCGGCCGGAGAACGCCAGCGCTTCCGTCTTCGTGGCGACCGTGCGCTCGATGCCGATCGGTTCGTCGTCGGGGTCGACGCCGTCCAGATAGGACTCCAACCAGCCGATGGCCCGCTCGGCCGCCTCGGCCTGCTGGTCACGGTCGCGGAAGCCGTCCGCGATCCAGGCGCTACGCAGCAATGCGCGGACCGACTCGGGCGTGCGACGCGCGCGCGGCAACGCCCACCATGCGCGGAGCACGTTGTGGACGGCGGCGCCCAGTGAAGTGTGCGCCCACGGCGGACCCTTCTGCGGCTGCGGGCGGTCGAAGTAGGTCATGCGGTACTTGCGAGGACAGTCCTCGTACGTGCCGAGCTTCGACGGCGTACAGGCGAACAGCCGCTTCGGCATACCGTCGAACCCGAGCTGTTCCATGCGCCAATCCTGCCAGGGCGGCACGACAGTCCGTGCCCCCACGTCGAGTGTCGGATTCTTGGGGGTCGCGCGGGCCGCAGACCCCCAAGAATCCGAAAGTCAAGGGAGCTACGCAGCGCAGAGAGCCAGCGCCGTCACGCTCCAGTTCTCAGCCACGGGGCTCTCCTCGCGCGCCACCACGGTGACCTTGTCCAGCGCGCTCGCCGGGTGCAGCGTGTGCAGGAAGAGGTCGCCCTTGCCGTCTGATCGCGAACAGCGGGCCGTGCACCTTCTGGCCGGTCGGGCAGGTGGCGGTCACGAGCTTGGCATCGGTCGCGTCCCACGACGACGTGCCGCTGGCGATCGAGAAGCCGGCGACGGGGTTCGCGCAGATCGCGTAGGCCGTGACGCTCCAGGTACCCGTGTATCCGTCACCGTCCTCGTGCCCGGCGACCAGCGCCTTGTTGGCGGCGGGGACGTTGGTGTTCACGGTCCGGAGCGCGACCTGACCGCTCGTGTTGTTCACCCGGCCGCCGGCACCGAGGATCCGCTTGCCGTCCGGGCACGCCGCCTGGTGGGTCTGCGACGACAGGGACGACGCCGGCCGCGTCGAGCTGACGATCTGGAGCCCCGGCAGCGGATCGGCGCAGATCGCGAACGCGCGCAGCCACCAGGTACCGGCGAACCCGCTGTCGGTCTCGACGGCAGTCACCTGAAACGAATAGTTCAACGGCCGCAGGCTCGTGATCCACACGTCGCTGCCGTCGCCGTCGCTGTCGACGATGCCGCCACCGCCGATCACCCGCTTACCGGCCGGGCAGGAGGCGGAGACGGTCTTCGTAGTCCGACGAACTGTTCGACGTCACCACCGTGTGCACGCTGAGACCCGGCACGGCCTGCGCCGGAACGGCGGGCAACCCGGCGGCAACCAGCCCGGCAACGACAGCGAGAACCCTGACGATCATGCGCTCCCCTTGGAAACGGTCCACTGTGGGGCGTCAGACTATCCCTGGTACTCCCGCACGAAGCCCATGACCGCCTCGGCCACCAGCTGGACGGCAATCGCGGACAGCAGCAGGCCGGCAATGCGCGTGATCAGGACGATGCCGCTCTCGCGCACCACCCGCAGGATCACGTTCGAGAACCGCAGGAACAGGTACAGCACGAGGTGCACGGCGACGATCGCGGCGCCCACCGCCACCAGGTCCGGCACCTCCTCGGCGCGCTGCGAGAACACGATCGTCGCCACGATCGCGCCCGGGCCTGCGAGCAGCGGCGTACCGAGTGGCACCAGCGCGACGTTCACGTCCCTGACCTGCGACGGCTCGTCCATCTTGTCGGTCAGCAGCTGCAACGCGACGAGCAGCAGGAGGAGGCCGCCGGCGCCTTGCAGGGCGGGGATCCCGATGCCGAGGTATTCGAGGATCTGCTTACCCGCGATCGCGAACGCGGTGATCACACCGAACGCCACCGCGACCGCCTGCCACGCCGCCCGGCCGCGCGCCCGCCGGCTGTGCCCGGCCGTGAGCGCGAGGAACAGCGGGACTGTGCCGGTCGGGTCCATGATGACGAACAGCGTCACGAACGCCTCGCCGAACAGGCGAAGGTCGATGACGTCGCTCACGACGCCACCCCCGGGCTCGCCCTCACGCCGTCACTGGCTTCGCGCCCGTCGCCACCGTCACGATCTGCTCGAGCACCTCGGGCGTCGTGGTGGCGTTGTCGCCGATCGCGATCGTCTTGTGGATGCCGTGGAAGTCGCTCGACCCGGTGGTGAACAGCCCCAGGTCGGCGGCGAGGCCGCGGAGGTGCGCGCGGGCGGCGGCGTCGTGGTCGGCGTGGTCGACCTCGAGCCCGGCCAGCCCTGCGTCGGCCAGCTCGGCGATCAGCGCGTCCGTCACGATCCGCCCCCGCTTCTGGGCCCGCGGGTGCGCGAAGACGGTGACCCCACCCGCCGCCCTGACCAGCCGCACCGCGTCGAACACGTCCAGGTCCTCTTTGGTCACGCGGTAACGCCGGCCGAGCCATTCGGACGCGAACGCCGCATCCATGTCGTCGACCAGCCCGGCCGCGATGAGGGCCCGGCCGATGTGCGGACGGCCGACCGACCCGCCGTCGGCGTAGCCGAGTACCTGATCCCAGGTGACGTCGACGCCGTCGGCGCGGAGCCGCTCCACCATCCGCTCGGCGCGGGTGAGCCGGGATTCACGCAGCCGGACCAGCTCAGCGGCGAGCGAAGGGTGCTCGGGGTCGAAGAGGTAGGCGAGGAGGTGCAGGCTGATCGGCGGCGCATCGGGACAGTGCCACCGGCACGACAGCTCCGCGCCCGGCACGAGCGTGAGGCCGGGAGGCAGTGCACCGGCCGCCTCGACCCACCCGGCGGAGGTGTCGTGGTCGGTCAGCGCCACCACGTCGAGACCCGCCTCCGACGCCATCCGCATCACCTCTGCCGGCGGCAACGAGCCGTCGCTGGCGGTCGAGTGAGTGTGCAGGTCGATGCGCATCGGGCCTCGTCAACGGTGGTGGGGTGGGCACCCCAGACTATCCGGCGCCCACCCCATGCCCGACCGCAGCTCAGGAGCCGTACCGCTGCACCACCGCGTTGAACCCGACCTCCGGACCCGGCACCGGCTTGCACGGGTCACCGGTCCGGGCGCACCGCAGCAGTGTCACCCGGGGCCCGGACGGCACCTCCACGATCAGCCAGTCACTGTTCTCCCAGAGCAAGGCACGGGCGGTGGCCGCCTGCTTCGGCACGCCGACCGCACGCCCGATCACGCGCTTTCGCTCCCTCGTCTGCTCGACGTCCGCGACCATGAGCGCCGGCCCCGTGCCCCCGGCCAGGTACCGGCCGTCGGGCGACATCCGACCGCCGAGGAACAGCTCCGACGGATCGCAGAACGGGTGCGCACCGGCCGGCGCCAGCTCGTCCAGCGAGCCGAAGACCGCACACCACGCGCCACCGACGTAGTGCCGGCTCAGCGTCGTCGTGCCGTCGGCAGACACTTCATGGATCCCCAGTTGCGGGTCGCTGTGCCGGGTGATGGATCCCGTGCGCAAGTTCAAGAGTCCGGCGTCCGTCGGTCCTTCGCCACCCTGCGCGTCCTGGAGTACCGCCCGGTCGCCGACGATCGCCGACACGGCCGTGCGCGCCGCCTCGTATCTCGTATGCATCAACTCCTCGCCGGACGGCAGTTCACGCAAGGTGACGACCGCTTCCGGACCATCGACGAAGGCGATCCGCTTGCCGTCGGCCGAGATCGCGTAGCTGCCCCAAGAGTCCCCGCTCAACAGCCTTAGCTGACCCTGCACGGGCCGGAACCAGAGCTCCTCCGCGCCGTTATCTGCCCTGGCCCCGACCACCCAGCCGCTCGGTACCCGGCTCACCTCGCCGGCCTTGAGCCGCTTCGGCAGACCGATTCGGGTGCGATCACCGTTCGGGGCCACGATCTCGTCGCCCACGACCAGATCCAGGCTGAACTCGGTCTCGACCACCGGCGGCCACTTGCGCTCGGCCGGCGGCAATGCCTCGGTCGTCGGGCGGAGCAACGCACCACCGACCACCAGCGCCACCACCACCGCCGCAGCGGTACCTGCGAGCGCGAGGCCCTGCCTGCGCCGGCGAGCTGCCCTCCCCCGCGTGACCATCGCGGCCCCGTCGAACGACGGGTGTCCCAGGTCGCCGGCGCGGCCGGACAGTACGTCCCTGAGTTCCTGCTCCAGCTGATCCGTCATGACCGCTCCCCCCGCACCGGCTCGCGCTGGCCCAGCCGCACCCGCAGGGCGGCGAGCGCCCGCGAGGTGTGGCTCTTGACGGTGCCCCGCGAGATGCCCAGGGCGTCGGCCACCTCCGTCTCGTTCAGGTCCTCGTAGAAGCGCAGCACGAGGACGGCCCGCTGCTTGGCGGGCAGGTCCTGGAGCAGGCGCCAGAGTTCGTCGCGTTCGGCGTGCGACCAGGTCAGGTCATCCGGGCCCGCCGTCTCCGGCAGGATCTCCGTCGGCGTCTCGCCGTGCCACCGCCGGCGCCACCACGATGTCGACGTGGTGACCATGATGCGACGCACGTACGCCTCGACGGCGCCGCTGTCGCGGATCCGGTCCCACGACAGGTAGGTCTTCGTCAGCGCGGTCTGGAGCAGATCCTCTGCCCGGCCGCGATCTCCTGTGAGCAGGTACGCAGTGCGTAACAGCGCGCTCGAACGCGCCGCGACGAACGCGCGGTACCGCTCTTCCTCAACACCGTCCATCGCCACTCCCCCGTGGGTCGTCCATATCGACTAGACGCCATGAGGGTAAGAAGCGGTTGTCAGTCTCCCTCGCCCCCGCCGCCGCGGCCGGGGTCGTACATCTCCTGGCAGAACAGCAGGTAGAGGTCGCCCGGGCGGGGCAGCGGCTTGATCTCGCGGAGGGCCTGGTCCTGGCCGGCTGACTCCAGCACGAACGTGCCGTAGTTGAGGATGCGGCCGAGCGGGCTCTGCGTGTAGGCCATGTCGGTGACGCGGGGCAGCGGCATCATGCCGACGCGACGCGTGATCAGGCCGCCGACGGTCATCACCCGTTTGTCGGTGAGCACGAAGCGGTCGTAGTACCAGTCGAGGAGCTTGTAGCCGACGAAGATGAGCAGCGCCAACCAGGCGAACATCACGATGGTGAGGAGCGGGCCGGCGTCCTCACCCAGGACGCCGACCAGGTAGCCCACGAGGAACGGCGAGATCACGCCGACGGAGGTCCACCGGGCAACGTAGATCCAGTGGCGCCGCCACTCGCCGCAGTATTTCTCGCCGTCGAAGAGGTACCGCGAGACGATCCGGCTTGGCTCGCTCGTGGTGGGCTCGATGTGCGGCGGGCCGATGGGCAGCCCGGCCGAGTCGTACTGGGTGGTCGGCGGCGCGACGGTCGTCACGACAGGCGCCACCCGCACGGGCCGCTGCACGGCGGTGTCGCCCGTGTCCTCGACGGAGACGGGCGTGATACTCACCGAAGCCGGCGGCGGATCCTGCGATCGGCGCGGCGGCTGTTCCGGCTGGTCCGGTTGTGCGGTCTCATGCTCGTCTTTGTCCACCGCGCGCCCTCCCGTGTCTGGTGGGATCAGGCAAGTCCGGACACGAAGCTGCCTAGCCCCTCAGCTACAGACCGTAGCCCGCTACCGATCGCCTGCAGTGTGTCTGCCGCCTGGGCCGGCTGAGTGACGACGTAGAAAAGTAAGAACGCCACGAGGCCCCAGGTAAGGACCTTCTTCATGCCGCGCCTCCTCCAGCTCGGACAATCTTGCTATCAAGGCCGGGCAGCGCCGCGCACACTACCGCCCCAAAGCGTAGCTAAGTTCCGCTACTCATGAGGGCTACCTCGAAGGTACGGGGACGGCGCGCCGAACGGCAACGTTCCAGGCAGTTCGTCGCGCAGGTCGTGCAGGCTCAGGTGCTCGGCGAGGACGTACCCCGCCTCGGCCGGCCATGCCACCGTCCAGAGCCACCGGCCGAGCGCCTCACCCACGTACACCGAGCGGCCGTCGCCCGACGGGATCGACCACAACGGCGTCGGGTGGCCTGCCGCGTACACCTTCGCGTGTGCGGTGGTGGTGCCGATCTCACGAGTGAGGAGCGGCCCCGGGTCCGGCCCCGAGATGCCCGCGTACCGGGCGCCAAGCCCCACCCCCGGCTCCTCCGCGACGAGGATCACGTCGGCGACGCCGCCCAGCGGAGCCGGCCCGCTGCAGGCCAGCGCTGTCGCGATCGCGGGCGCCCGCTCGTCGCCGGCCCAGGCCACGCCGGTGACCGTCCAGTCCGGCAGCAGCGGCCACGGCGCCCAGAGCGGCACCCCGGCCCTGCGCCGGACCTGCTGCAGCACCTCGTGGGTCACGTGCGGCGCGACCTGGAACGGCGCGACAGCACCGTGCTCCTCGCAACGCCAGTCACTGGACATGAGGCTCGGCGGGCGTAGCGACGCGTCGCATCGCGGACAGGAGGCGTTGGCCGACACTCCGTCACCGTCCGCCCTTTCGCCACCGCGCGTCAACCCCCCGTGCCCGGCGTGTCGTCCGGGGGTGCCACCCCATCGAACTTTCGCGGCTCCTGGGCACACGCCGGACGCACATAACCCCATAAACCCCCGAAAGTCCATTTCCAGCTACGCCCGGCTGGCCGGCGCCCTAACGGCCAGCGGGCGAGTGCTTCCGCCCGCGGCCCCGCTGGCTGATGCTTCCGTCGGCGGCCCCGCTGGCTGGTGTCAGACCGCCGGCCCCGCGTGCTGGCGTATCCACGCGTGCATGGCGATGCCGGACGCGACGCCGGCGTTGATCGAGCGCGTCGAACCGTACTGGGCGATCGAGCAGACGAGGTCGAGTCCGGCGCGGGCGGCGCCCGAGAGGCCCGGTCCTTCCTGCCCGAACAGCAGCACGCACCGTTTCGGCAGGTCGACGGTCTCCAGCGGCACTGATCCGGGCAGGTTGTCGATGCCGATGACGGTGAGGCCCTCAGCGTGGGCCCAGTTCAGCAGGGTTGTGACGTCCTCGTGGTACCGCACGTGCTGGTACCGGTCGGTGACCATCGCGCCGCGGCGGTTCCAACGACGGCGGCCGACGATGTGCACCTCGCGGGCGAGGAACGCGTTGGCGGTGCGCACGACCGTGCCGATGTTCATGTCGTGCTGCCAGTTCTCGATGGCGACGTGGAAGTCGTGCCGGCGCGCGTCGAGGTCGGCGACGACGGCCTCATGCCGCCAGTACCGGTACCGGTCGACGACGTTGCGCCGGTCACCCTCGGCAAGCAGCTCAGGGTCGTACCGGGGATCCTCGGGCCACTCGCCGTCCCACGGCCCTACGCCAATGTCCATACCGTCGATTGTCGGATTCTTGGGGATCAGCGCCGCGCGGGACCCCCAAGAATCCGAAAGTCAGCGGGGGGCCGGGTCCGGGCGGCCGGGCTGCTCGCCGCCGCGCGCCTCGCCGTAGGAGCGCTTCGGCACCATCACCTTGCGGCGGAAGATGCAGACGACGGTGCCGTCCTGCTTGTAGCCGATCGTCTCGACGTACACGATGCCGCGGTCGTCCTTGGACTTCGACGGCGTCTTGTCGAGCACGGTGGTCTCGCCGTAGATCGTGTCGCCGTGGAAGGTAGGCGCCACGTGTCGCAGCGACTCGATCTCCAGGTTCGCGATCGCCTTGCCGCTCACGTCCGGTACGGACATGCCGAGCAGGAGCGAGTAGATGTAGTTGCCGACGACCACGTTCTTGCCGAAGTCGGTGGTCTTCTCGGCGTAGTTGGCGTCCATGTGCAGCGGGTGGTGGTTCATCGTGAGCAGGCAGAACAGGTGGTCGTCGTACTCGGTGACCGTCTTCCCGGGCCAGTGCTTGTAGACAGCGCCGACCTCGAACTCCTCGTAGTACCGCCCGAACTGCATCCGCCTGCTCCTTCTGTTACCACCGGGTAACGGGATCCTGCCCGCCCCTGGCCGGCAGCGCAGCGACCAGTGTCACACTGGCGGCCATGCACGAGGATCGGGGGATGATCACGACACGCGGCAAGGCGGTCCGGCTGGCCGTGACGGCCGTCGTGGGCGGGTTGCTGCTGGCCGGCACGCTCGTCGGCCAGGACGACTCGTTCCCCTTCGGCCCGTTCCGGATGTACTCCACGACCGACAAGCTCGACGCGCCCGTGAGGTCGACGCGGATGGAGGCGGTCGACACCGACGGGCGGCGGTTCGCGCTACGCGGCGGCCATGTGGGGCTGCGCCGGGCGGAGATCGAGGGTCAGCTCGCGCGGTTCCGTGACGATCCGCAAGCACTGGGCGGGATCGCCGAGGCGTACGAGAACCGGCACCCTGACGGTCCTACGCTGGCCCGCATCGAAATCATCACCCGCCACCTCGCGCTGGACGGCGGCCGGCCGACCGGCGACCACCACGACACCGTCGACGTCGCCTGGAGCGCTCCGTGATCCGCTGGTTCTTCGAGCCGGTGCCGCTCGGCCGGGTGGCGGCTCTGCGCACGCTGGCGTACCTGTTCGTCCCGCTCGACCTGCTGTTGCTCACGCCGTGGGTGCTCGACCACAAGGACGTCCCTGGCGAGCTATACCAGCCGCTGCTGGTCGGCCGCCTGCTTCACCTGCCCACCCCGTCGTACTGGCTGGTGGTCGGGGTCGCGGTGGCGCTGGTCGGCTGTGCTTTGGTGGCGGCCACGGGCCGGGCGCCGAGGCTGCTCGGCATCGCCGTGTTCGTCCTGTACTTCGAGTGGATGATCGTGGCGATGTCGTACGGAAAGGTCGACCACGACCGCATCGGCTACCTCGTACTGCTGGCGGTGCTGCCCACGATCGGCAAGGCACGCTGGGGCGACACGCAGACGCTGTCGGAGAAGGCCGGCTGGGCGATGCGCGTCACGCAGATCGCGGTGGTCTGCACGTACTTCCTTGCGGCGTGGGCGAAGCTGCGGTTCGGCGGCGTCGAGTGGCTCAACGGCGCCACGCTCACCCGTGCGGTGCTTCGCCGGGGCACGTTCCTCTCCGACTGGACCGTGCAGGTGCCGTTCCTGCTGGTCGGCTTCCAATGGTTCATCATGACGTTCGAGCTGGCCAGCCCGTTCGTGTTGTTCCTGCGCAACGAGCGCGTCCGCACACTGGTGATCTTGGCGTTCTACGGCTTCCACGTGATGGTGTACGCCGCCATCACGATCGCGTTCTGGCCGCACCTCGTCGCGATGGCGTCGTTCCTGCCGCTGGAGCGGGTGCGGCCGATCGTCTGGGTGCGCACCCGGCTCCAGCGCAGGGCACAGCTCAGCGGCCCCCGCTCGCCTTGACCGCCTCGCCGGTGACGGCGGTGTTCGCGGCCGATCCGAAGAAGACGATCGTCGCGGCGACGTCCTCGACGTTGTTGAGCCTGCCAGCCGGCGTGTGCGCGATGAGGTCGTCGCGCATCCCCTCCTCCAGGAAGCCGAGCACGGTGTCGGTCAGGGTGAGGCCGGGCATCACCACGTTCGTGAGGATCCCGACCGGGCCGAGTTCCCACGCCAGCGAGCGGTTCATGCCGTGCAGCGCCGCCTTGGCGGCCGGGTAGTAGGCGCTGCCCGCCATCCCGTTGACGGCGAGGTCGGACGAGACGTGCACCAGCCGGCCCCAGCCGCGCTCGCGCATGGCCGGCAGGACGGCACGGGTGGCACGCAGCGTGCCTTCGAGGTTGTGCCGGATCACCGGCAGCCACTCCTCGTCCGGGACGGACTCGCTGTGCCGGGTCGGATCCGGCAGCGACGATCCCCAGTTCACGGCGTTGTTGACGAGCACGTCGATCCGGCCGAACTCGGCACGCACGGTCGCGGCCACCTGCTCGGCCGAGGCCGGGTCGCCGAGGTCGTGCTGGACGACGATCGCCCGGCCGCCGCCCTTCTCTACGTCCGCGGCGACCGCCTCGGCGGCCTCCATATTGCTGTGGTACGCCACCGCCACGTCGGCGCCCTCGGCACCGTAGAGCCGTGCGACCGCCGCTCCGATGCCGCCGGAAGCGCCGGTGACGACGACGGACCTGCCCTGCATCCCAAGATCCATGACCAGTTCCTTTACCGGTTAACTGTTAGGTCGAAAGAAAGCCCTGCATTTCGATGAGGCTTAGAGCCAGCTGGGCGGCACGTCCGTCGCCAGACGCAGCAGCCCTTCCCGCTGACCAGGAGTGAGCTCAGCCAGGAGGTCCGCCTCGACTGCGTACCAGGCGGCCGTCAACGGTTCCTCCATCGCGCGCCCACGCTCAGTCAGGCGGACCCGCATCACCCGCGCGTCGGAGTCGTCCGGCTCACGCCTTACGAACCCGCCGCGCTCCAGCGTGCGCGCCACCTTCGTGACCGCCGGGGCACTCACCCCGATGCGGTCGGCAAGCTGGCTCTGGGTGAGCCCATCCTCACGCCAGAGCTGGGCGAGCATGAACTCCTGCCCCACGTGCAGCCCGTGCTCGTTGAGCACGGCGGCGAACCTGGCCTTCTGCGCGCCGAAGACCCGGATCGCCCGGTACGTGGTGCTGTCGAGCAAGGACTCGCTCGACAAGACCTCCTCGCTCCGCTCGGAGGCCCCGCGAGCGGGCACACTGTGCTTACCGGTTCGCTCGCTGCGCTCGCTCACTACTAATCCTTAGTTAACCGGTTAACGATGTCAAGGCTTGAGCCGGTCGCGTTCGGCCTGCGGAAGCGCGCAGGCTGCCGTGCCGCCCGGCATCCGGTCACGGTTACGCGCGATCAACCGGTACACAGGCGGGCCGACCCATGACAGCGGCGGCACCAGCAGCAGCCACCCGAGCGGGCGCCAGAACGAGCCCGCGTCGACCAGCAGCCGTCCGATCGCCGGTACGCCCGAGCTGACCGCACCGTCCGGCGCGACCCACTGCACGGCCTCGTCGCACTGGTGCGCGGTCAGGCCCAGCATGGCGAGGTCCGCGCGCTGCCACGGCAGCACGGTGGCCGACGTGGGAATCCGGCGCTCGATGAAACGCGCGCAGGTGGAGCAGAACGCGCAGTCGCCGTCGAAGACGAATGTGGCTGTCATGCGCCCATTCTCCACGTGACCGGTGGACCGTGGCCGTGGGCTGTGGCCAGCGTCTCGGTGCGACCTGTCGGCCAGAGCGTGAGCCGCACGCTGAACGTGTACGTCCCGTCAGCGGCGATGTCCGGCTCGAACGCGAGGTGCGCCACAGGGGCGTCGGCGGTGGCGAACGAGCCCGCCCGCGTCAGCACCTCGCCTACCCGCCGCCACTGCGCGGGATCGACGTACTGGCGGACCACGGAGTGCCACACCGACCGTGGCCGCGCCCGGCACCGGCTCGGCGAGTTGCTCGGCGAGCCACTCGTCGGCCGAGGCCTGGTCGACCGTCGCCGGCACCTGTTCCGCGACGGCGATCGCTGCCCGCAGACGCGCCAGGCGCGGCGGATCCGCCCAGATCAACGACGCCAGCCTGGTCGCGCCCTCGTCGCTGACCGGGTCGATGGGGCGCATGTCGCAGCCACGCCGCTCCACCACGCGCAGCGGCGTGTCGAGGTCGGCAGGCGGCGTGCCGCGCCACGGCTCGTCCAATATCAGCGGGCTGACAGGATCCCCGAGGATCCGGCCGCCGACGCGGTACCCGAACTGGTCCGCCCGCAGGTTGAGACCCGCGCTCGCGCCGATCTCCAGCAGCCGGACCGGGAGCCCGGTGGTCGCGGCGACCGCGAGCGCCCCGCCGAAAAGCACGGCCGCACGGCCCGGTTCGTTGGTCTGGACGGGCGCCGCGATCAGCGCTCGCAGCTCGTCCACGTGCTCGATCATCGCCGAGTGGAACACCGGCCAGGCACCTTCGGGCGGCTCGGTGCCGCCGGTGGTCGGGTAGAACGCCGCGAGCCTTTGCAGCCGCCCCTCCAGCACCAGCTGGTGAACCGCCGCCAGCAGGCGCAGGCCGGGGACGCTCGTCAACGGGTCATCTCGGTACGGGTTGAGCAGGCTGGCCGTGATCCCACCGGTCTCGGCGTCGGCGACCATCTCGGCGAGCAGAGCCGCGTACAGCGGCGAGGTGGGGCGGCACCGGTCGACCTGCCGGCGCAGCTCCTCCACGAGACCGGCGGGCAGGCGCGGGACCTCGCCGACGGTCACAACGCCGCCTGCGCTCGCGCGGGATCCGCCAGGTCGAGACCTTGCTCGGTCCAGCGTTCGGCCAGCGCCTGCGGCCCGTGGACCCGTTTGTACGCCTGCTCCTGGTCGGTGATCGGCACGACCGGCAGGAACCGCACCGGCTCGGCGGCCCCCACGTCGAGATCGGGCACCGGCGCGCCCGGCTCCCCGATCAGGACCGCACTGAACCGCGACCCGTCCCACAGCGGCGCACCCAGGGAGAACGTGGCCCCGGGCCGCACGATCACTCCCTCGACGGCCGGCAAGGCGGCGAGCGTGGCGAGGGTACGCAGGGCGCTGTCGTGCGAACCGTGGACGGTGAGCAGCAGCTCGGCGCGCGGCCCCGTGTCGTCCACGAGCACGGCCGTCGGATCGCCCATGGGTCGGCGCGCCATGCCCAGCGTGACGTACCGGTAGACACCCTCGGGGTCGGGCCCGAACCGGAGGACGTCCAGGCGCTCCACGCCGACGAACGACACGCTCGCTCGCCCGCTGTCTTCGCCGAGCGCTGCGCAGACGTGCGCCTCGACGGCGACCAGCACGTCGTCGCCAGGAGCCAGGCTCATGAGCGCACCTCGCTGCGCTCGGCGGCGCATTCGCGCGCGCTGTACCCACCGATTCGCTCGCTCCGCTCGCTCATAGCGCACCTCGCTGCGCTCGGCGGCGCATTCGCGCACGCTGTACCCACCGATTCGCTCGCTCCGCTCGCTCACGCTCCGACGGTATCCCTCGCGCGGTCGAGCAGGAGGGTGCGCTCGCGCACGTTCTGGGTCAGCTCGGCGGCGCGTTCGAACTCCGCGCGGGCCTCGTCGAGGCGGCCCAGCTTCACCAGCAGGTCGCCCCGGACCGCGGGCAGCAGGTGATACCCCTTCAGCGCCGGCTCGGCGATCAGCTCGTCGACGATCTCCAACGCGCTCTCCGGACCGAACGCCATCGAGAGCGCCACCGCGCGGTTCAACTCCACGACCGGCGACGACGTGAGCTGCGAGAGCGCCGCGTAGAGGGCGGCGATGCGGGGCCACTCGGTGGCCTCGGCGGTGCGCGCACGGGCGTGGCAGGCGGCGATCGCGGCCTGCAATGTGTACGGGCCGCGGGTGCTGTCGAGCTCCTCCGCCTTCTGGAGCGCCGCGAGGCCATGAGCGATCAGGAGGCGGTCCCAGCGGGAGCGGTCCTGGTCGAGCAGGAGCACCGGTTCGCCGTCCTTGCCGATGCGGGCACGCGACCGCGACGCCTGGATCTCCATGAGCGCCGCCAGCCCGTGGACCTCCTGCTCCTTCGGCATCAGCCCCTGCAGGATCCGCCCGAGCCGCAGCGCCTCCTGGCATAGCGCGGGTCGCATCCAGTCGTCACCGGCGGTGGCCGAGTAGCCCTCGTTGAAGATCAGATAGATGACCTCGAGTACGGACGACAGCCGCTCAGGCAGCTCCGCCCGCGGCGGCAGCTCGATCGGCACCTTGGCGTCGGCGAGCGTGCGCTTGGCCCGGACGATCCGCTGCTGGACCGTCGGCACGGGAGCCAGGAATCCCCGGGCGATCTCCTCCGTGGTGAGGCCGCCGAGGAGCCGCAGCGTGAGCGCCACCCGCGCCTCGGTGGACAGGATCGGGTGGCAGGTGGTGAAAACGAGCCTGAGGAGGTCGTCGCCGACGTGGTCGTCGAGCGCCGCGTCGATGTCCTCCTCGTCCGCGCCGAGCCGGATCTCCAGGTCACGGGCGATCTCCAGCTGCTTGCGCTCCAGCGTGTTGTTGCGGCGCAGCTGGTCGATCGCGCGGTGCTTGGCCGTGGCCATGAGCCAGGCGCCCGGGTTCGCCGGGACGCCCGACTCCGGCCACTGCTCCAGCGCGGCGACCAGCGCGTCCTGTGCGAGGTCCTCGGCGAGACCCACGTCGCGCACGATCCTGGCCAGGCCGGCGATCACCTTCGCCGACTCGATACGCCAAACAGCCTCGATCGCGCCGTGGGTCTCAACCGTCACACAGCCTGACTAGTGCACCGGTACGACAACCGCAAGCGAACTACTGCTGGTTGGACTCGATCGTGGCGCGGATGCGGTCTTCCTGCTCGCGCACCTCGGGCGTGTACTCGGCGCCGAAGTCGTCGGCCTCGAAGACCTGCCGGATCTCGATCTCGGACTCGCCCTGGGTGGGGTTCGGGCAGCGCTTCACCCACTCGATGACCTCGTCCTTCGACTTGACCTCCATGATCCAGAAGCCGGCGACCAGCTCCTTCGCCTCGGTGAACGGCCCGTCGATGACCGTGCGCTTGTCGCCGGAGAACTTGACCCTGGCTCCCTTCGAGGAGGGGTGCAGACCCTCACCGGCGAGCATCACGCCGGCCTTCGCCAGCTCCTCGTTGTACTTGCCCATGGCCGTGAGCATCTCCTCGTTCGGCAGCGCTCCGGCCTCTGTTTCGGCGTCACCCTTGACGATCACCATGAAACGCATCGCGGATCTCCTTCGTGTTGTGGGTGTCCCTCTGCCTACACATCGAACAAGCCGTCCCCCGATCGACACACGGGTCGAACTTTTTTCTGCGGGTTTTCGCGGGGCGCTTTCGCGAGTGGTCTTGGACCCTTGCCCGGGGTTGCAGGACACTCGAACATGTGTTCGAATCTACCTCCATGCGGTGGGAAAACTTGAAGCTCGAACCCGAGACGGCCACGCCCCTGAACCTGCCCGGGGCGGTGGCGCGCACCTTCGACACGCCCGAGTTCCGCGGCGTCACCTGCTACGAGATCCGCGCCAAGTCGATCCTCAACCGGGTGCCGGCGGCGGCCCATCTGCCCTTCGAGTGGACGATCAACCCGTACCGGGGATGCACCCACGCGTGCACCTACTGCCTCGGCGGCGACACGCGGATCCTCATGGCCGACGGTCGCACCAAGGCACTCGCGGCGCTGAGCGTCGGCGACGAGATCTACGGCACCGAGCGGCGCGGCGCGTCCCGCCGATACGTGCGCACGAAGGTGCTAGCGCACTGGTCGACCACGAAGCCCGCGTACCGCGTGACCCTGGCCGACGGCACCCGGCTGGTGGCCAGCGCCGACCACCGCTTCCTCACCGACCGCGGATGGAAGCACGTCGCAGATCTCACCACTGACCGCCGGTTCGTGGGCACCGGACGGTTCGCCGACGGCCCGAAGCTCGACGACGACTACCGACGCGGCTACCTCGCCGGCGTGTCCTGCGGCGCGGGCGGCTCGGCCGGCTCGTTCCACCTGGCGCTCGATGACAGCGAGGCGCTCAACCGCTGCCGCGAGTTCCTCGCCGACTTCGGCGTCGCGACCACGCGGCTCCGGTTCCACGACGGCACGCCCGCACGCCGGCCGCTGGTGGCCGTGCGGGTGTCCGCCGAGGAGGGCATCGACGCGCTGCCCACGCTGATCGCCCGGCCGGACGAGCCGAACGAGAGCTGGACGCGCGGCTTCCTCGGCGGCGCCTTCGACTCCACGGGAGCCCACTCGCAGCACGTGTCCCTCGGCGGCGACGGCGTGGCCACCGCACTCGCCCGGCTCGGCTTCGCGTACGACGCCGACGGTCCCGGCCGGATCCGGCTCCGCGGCGACCTGCGAGACCGGCTGCGGTTCCTCCACACCGTGGATCCGGCCATCATCCGCAAGCGCACGGTCGACGGCGTCGCGATCCGGAGCGGCGCGCCCCTCGGCGTGGTGTCCGTCGAGGACCTCGGCATGACCCTGCCGCTCTACGACATCACCACCGGCACGGGCGACTTCATCGCCGACGGGGTCGTCAGCCACAACTGCTTCGCCCGCAAGACCCACACCTACCTCGACCTCGACTCCGGGCACGACTTCGACTCGCGGATCATCGTCAAGGTCAACGCGCCCGAGCTGCTGCGCAAGGAGCTGTCGTCCGCGTCCTGGCAGGGCAAGCCCATCGCCATGGGCACCAACGTCGACCCGTACCAGCGCGCGGAGGGCAAGTACCAGCTGATGCGCGGCATCCTCAAGGTGCTGGGCGACTACGCCAACCCGTTCTCGATACTCACCAAGGGCACCCTGGTCCTGCGCGACCTCGACCTCCTGCTCGACGCGGCGCAGCGCACCGATGTGCGGGTCAGCGTCTCGGTCGGCTCCGTCGACCAGAGCCTCTGGCGCCAGGTCGAGTCGGGCGCACCGAGCCCGCAGGCACGGCTCCGGGTCTGCCGCACCCTCACCGACGCCGGGATCGGCTGCGGTGTGCTGATGGCGCCGATCCTCCCCTTCCTCACCGACAGCGACGAGCATCTGGAGGCCACCGTGGCAGCGATCGCCGAAGCCGGCGCCGACTCGATCACCCCGATCGTGCTGCATCTGCGGCCGGGAGCGCGGGAGTGGTACCTCGGCTGGCTGGGCGGCGCCCGTCCGGACCTGGTACTGCAGTACGAGCGGCTGTACTCGGGCGGCGCCTACGCCCCGCGCGAGTACACGAGGGTGATCACCAGCCGGGTCGCCGAGTTGGCCCGCGGATACGGCATCGGCAACCGCCCGCCGCGGTCGGAGTACCCCAAGCCGGCGGCCGAGCACCTCCCGCCCGAGGACCAGCAGCTCGCCCTGCTCTGACCAACGCCGCGCTACGGGGACGCGATCCCGGGCCGGCGCGCCGCGCGGGGGCGGTGCGCCGGCCGGGCGGTGCGCCGCGCGGGGGCAGTGCGCCGCGAGGGCGGGGCCAGACGGCGCGGGGGCGCGCGTGCGCGCCGCTGGCGCGGGGGCGCCGTCCGCGCCGCTGGCGCTCAGGCGCGCCCCGGCGCCGCCCGAACCGGACTGTTCCGGCACGCGTCCCTTAACCGGACTCTCGTTACCGCCATTTCCCCGACAGTTGCGACAAACTAGATGCCGTAGTCGCGGAGCAGGCCGCGGCTGATGATCGTCTTCTGGATCTCGGACGTACCCTCGCCGATGAGCAGGAACGGCGCCTCGCGCATGAGCCGCTCGATCTCGTACTCCTTGGAGTAGCCGTATCCGCCGTGGATCCGGAACGAATCCTGTGTGACCTCGGCGCAGTACTCGCTGGCGAGCAGCTTGGCCATGCCCGCCTCGACATCGTTGCGGAGGCCGGCGTCCTTGAGGCGGGCGGCGTTGACCATGAGCCCATGCGCTGCCTCAATCTTGGTGGCCATCTCGGCCAGCTTGAACGCGATCGCCTGGTGCTCGACGATCTTCTTGCCGAACGTCACCCGCTGCTGCGCGTACTGGATCGCGAGCTCGAACGCCCGGATCGCGATGCCGCAGGCCCGGGACGCGACGTTGACCCGGCCGACCTCGATCCCGTCCATCATCTGGTAGAAGCCGCTGCCTGCCTTCTCTGCGCCGCCGAGCACGGCCGTGGCGGGTACGCGGTGACCGTCGAGGATCATCTCGGTGGTCTCGACGCCCTTGTACCCCATCTTGTCGATCTTGCCGGGGATGGTGAGGCCGGGCGCGGTCTCGCCGAAGCCTGGCTCCTTCTCCAGCAGGAACGTCGTCATGTTCTTGTAGACGGAGTCGGCGCCCTCGTCGGTCTTGACGAGCGTCGCGACGACCGACGACTGCGCGCCGTTGGTCAGCCACATCTTCTGGCCGGTGAGCACGTAGTCGTCGCCGTCGCGCTTCGCGCGGGTGCTGATCGCCGACACGTCCGAGCCGAGCGACGGCTCCGACATCGAGAACGCGCCACGGCAGTCACCGGTGGCCATCCGGGGCAGGAAGTGCTGCTTCTGCTCCTCGGTGCCGTGCTGCTTGAGGAGGTACGCCACGATGAAGTGGGTATTGATGATGCCCGAGACGCTCATCCAGCCGCGGGCGATCTCCTCCACCACCAGCGCGTAGGTGAGCAGCGACTCGCCGAGGCCGCCGTACTCCTCGGGGATCATGAGCCCGAACAGGCCCATCTCCTTCATGCCCTCGACGATCTCCGTCGGGTACTCGTCGGCGTGCTCAAGGTGCTGCGCCCGCGGGATGATCTCCTTGTCGACGAACGTGCGCACGGTCGACAGGATCTCGGTCTGGATGTCGGTGAGGTCGTGCGTCTGCGCGAGCCGAGCCATCGTCACTTCCCTCTCAGGTGAGCGGGCAGCCGGGCCACCCGAAGAGTTACCGGTGAGTATCCCCGGCGGCAGCGCCGAACGGTCCCCCGGCGGTGTGTGAACCGCCTAACACTGCGTTTACCGGATCGTCACCCTCGCTTGCGGAACGGCGCAACACTGAAAGTCCAGCCCAGCCTCGGGAGCACGCCATGAGCGTTCCGTACCCCGCCCAGCAGTACCCAGGCCAGCCGTACGCCGCGAAGACCAACGGGCTCGCCGTCACCTCGCTCGTCACCGGCATCGTCAGCTGGTTCGCGCTGCCCCTCGTCGCCGGCGTCGTCGCCGTCGTCCTCGGCCACATCGCCCGCGGGCAGATCCGCCGCACGGGCGAGACCGGCAACGGCCTGGCGCTCGGTGGCCTCGTGCTCGGCTACCTGAACATCGTGTTCTGCGTCCTGATGGTCGTTCTGATGGCGGCGCTCTTCATCGTCTTTCCCGTCGACGAGACTCCCTAGTCGCGCGACTCCAGCACGCTGTTGCCACCGTCGACCACGAACATCTGGCCGGTGACGTACGAGGCGGCAGGCGACGCGAGGAACGCCACCGCTGCTGCCACCTCGTCGGGCGTGCCGGGGCGTCCGGCCGGCGTGTTCAGGCCGTACTGCAGCTCCATCGTCGTGGAGGTGCCGGTGCGGATCCAGCCGGGCGCCACGGCGTTCACGGTGACACCGTCGGCCACCACCTCCATGGCGAGCGCGCGGGTGAAGCCGACCATGCCGGCCTTCGCGGCGGCGTACCCGGCCTGCGCCGGCATCGCGTTGACCGGCCCGGAGGTCGACGCCACGTTGACGACGCGGCCCCAACCCCGCTCGGCCATACTGCCGATGAACGCGCGGCTCACCTGGAACGCCGTCGTGAGGTTTCGGTCGATCTCGCTGCGCCAGTCGTCGTCGGACAGCTGCGAGACCGGCCGCAGCACCTCGGGGCTCGCGACGCTGGCCAGGCCGGCGTTGTTCACGACGACGTCCACGTCACCCTGCCCGTCACGGATCGCGTCGGCCAGCGCCTCGACCTCGGCGGGATCGGTGAGGTCGGCGACGTACCCAATGGCGCCCAGCTCGCTGGCACGGTCGTGGATGCGCTTGGTGGTGGAGACGACCCCGACCTGCGCACCCAGCGCGACGAGCCGCCGCGCGATCGCATACCCGATGCCGTCCGGGCTGCCGGCGCCTGTGACGAGTGCTACCCGTCCTTCGAGCCGGTCGGTGGCGATCTCCGTCATGGCGTGCTCCTGGCGGTCTCGATCGGTCGTTCCCTGGCGGTCCGACCCGGACTATGCCCGGATTCTTCCGCATCACGAAAGCCGAGCCGCGCGGTGGTCGTGTTCGCGGGACCGGCTGGCAGGCTCCCGCTACCCTGAGGGCCACCTTTTCCGAGATCAGGACGACGATGACGCAGCCGAACTACCCGCCGCCCGGTGACCCGAACGCCTATCCGCCCGGCGGATATCCGCCCGGCCAGTACCCGCCGCAGTTCTACGCCCAGCCTCGGAAGACAAACAGCCTCGCGCTCACGTCGATGATCGTCTCGATCTGCAGCGTGGCGATGTGCCCACTGATCGGCATCGTCGGCGCGATCATGGGTCACAAGGCGAAGGCGCAGATCCGCGCCACCGGCGAGGACGGCGACGGCATGGCCACCGCCGGCATCATCGTCGGCTGGGTGGTGTTCGGCCTGTTCATCGCCTTCATCGTCGTCTACGCGATCATCATCGGCGTGGTGGCGGCGAACGGCGGCTTCGACTCCAGCTCCAGCTACTAGCGTTCTCAGCGCGGTCGCGCCTCCGTCACGTGGAGCGCGCGGCCGCCGCCGCATCCAGGCGGCGCAGTGACCAGCGCACCGCGCACCTCGACACGCGTCCCGCCGATCAGCGTCCGGGACAGGCCACCGACCAGAGCCCACCGTTGCGTACCGACCAGCAGCGCCGGGCACGGGTCGGCGTCCTCGACGCGGCCCGTCAGCGTGCGGTACTCACCCGTCGGGCTGGGACTCAGACTCGAGCTCGGCACCGGGACGATCGGCGGAAAGCTGATCGACGGCAGCACCGGCGGTGGCAGCAGGCTGGGCGTCGGGGCCAGTGTCTCTGCGGGCGTCGAGGCCCGTGTCTCGGTGGGCGTCGGAGGCGCCACTGTGGACGTCGCCGCTGGTGGCAGGCCCCCGCTGGGCATGCAGGCGGCGAGCATCACCAACGCGACAGGCGCTGCGGCCAACCGGCTCACGATCCACCTCGAACGGACCATCGGGGCTCAGGAGCATACGACGGGCGATCGTAGCCCCATTTTCCCCGAAAGTCCGGTTCGGGTCACGAGATGGCTTACTCCGGCGGCGTGAACTGCTGCGTGCGCTCCATGCCTGCGGCGCGGCCCTTGCCCGAGATCACCAGCGCCATCTTCCGGGACGCCTCGTCGATCATCTCGTCGCCGAGCATCGCCGAGCCCTTCTTGCCGCCGGCCTCCGAGGTGAAGTACTCGTACGCGTCGAGGATCAGCTCGGCGTGGTCGTAGTCCTCCTGGCTCGGCGAGTACACCTCGTTCGCGATGTCGATCTGGCCGGGGTGCAGCACCCACTTGCCGTCGAAGCCGAGCATCGCCGAGCGCTTCGCCACCTCACGGAACGCGTCGGTGTCGCGGATCTGCAGGAACGGGCCGTCGATCGCCTGCACGTCGTTGGCGCGCGCGGCCATCAGGATCCGCATGAGGATGTAGTGGAAGGGGTCGGCCGGGTAGTCGGGGTGGAGCGCTCCGACGACCAGGGACTTCATGTTGATGCTCGCCATGAAGTCGGCCGGGCCGAAGATGATCGTCTCGATGCGGGGCGAGGCGGCGGCGATCTCGTCGACGTTGATCAGACCCTTGGCGTTCTCGATCTGGGCCTCGATGCCGATCTTGCCGACCTCGTACCCCATCGTCTTCTCGATCTGGGTGAGGAGCGTGTCGAGGGCGACGACCTGGGCCGCGTCCTGGACCTTCGGGAGCATGATGCAGTCGAGGTTCGCACCGGCGCCCTCCACGACCTCGATCACGTCGCGGTACGTCCAGTGCGTGGTCCAGTCGTTCACCCGCACCACGCGCAGCCGGTCGTTCCAGCCGCCCTCGTTCAGCGTGGCGACGATGTTCTTGCGCGCCTCGGGCTTGGCAAGCGGCGCGCAGGCGTCCTCAAGGTCGAGGAAGACCTGGTCGGAGTTGAGGGTCTTGGCCTTCTCCAGGAACCGCGGGCTGCTGCCAGGCACGGCCAGGCACGACCGGCGGGGACGCAGGGTCGCCATATCAACTCCTCAAGCGGGTTACCGGGTGGTAAACCGCAGCGTAGCCAGCACGTGGCCCCACGCGGCACGCCGTGTGAACGAAGTCACCGGCACTGCTGGGCGTGCCACTCCCGGTCGAGGATCGCGTAGATCGCCTCACTGGCCCACTCGCCCTTGACCAACTCGTTTTCGACCAGTTCGGCCTCGCGCCGCATGCCCAGGCGTTCGAGCACGCTCGCCGACGCCTGGTTGCGAGCGTCGAGGCCGCCGACGACCCGGTGCAGCTTCAGCTCCGTGAACGCGAGCCGCAGCATGGCCGCGGCCGCCTCGGTGGCGTACCCGTGGCCGCGGTGGCCCGGATGGAAGACGTAACCGATCTCGCCTGACCGGTGTTCGCTGCTCACCCACCGCAGGGCCACGTCGCCGACCAGCACACCGGACTCGCGCACCACCACGGCGAGGCTGAGCCACTGGCCGGGTTCGGTCAGATCGGTCTGCGCGATCCGCATAGCGAGGGCGTCGCGGACCTGACGCTCGTCGCGCGCCTCCCAGTACAGATAGCGCACGACGTCCGGGCGGGACTGGATCTCGTATAACGCGTCGAAGTCGTCGGCGCGGAAGGGTCGCAGGGTGAGCCGATCGGTCTCGATCGGATAGTCAGGTCGCAGCACAGCCCGATCGTAGGCGCGCGCACGAACGCTTTTCGGGTGGAAGGATGCGGGCATGACGCACCCTCTCGTCGCCGAGTCGATGAAGAAGGCCGCGCTGGCGTGGCTGGAGGTGCCTGGCCGGCGCACGGTCGCGGCCTGGCTGATCTGGCACGGCGACGCCGCCTTCGTCGTGCACGGCGGCGACGAGCAACCGATCCCCGGGCTCGCCGAAGCCGAGACGTGCCAGGTCGTCGTGCGGTCCAGCGACAACGGCTCCCGGATCACCAGCTGGCCGGCGTCGGTGAGCCGGGTCGAGCCGGGTACCGAGGAGTGGGCCGAGGTCGTGCCGCAGCTGCTCGGGAAACGGCTCAACCTGCACGACCCGAACGGCGCCGAGGGCCGCTGGGCCACCGGCAGCGTGGTGAGCCGGCTCGCCCCGGCCGGCTATCCCGAGCCGCTGCCCGACGGCTCCCTCGCCGAAGCGCCGCCGGTCACCCCGGCGACCACGACCACGCGCATCCCGCGGACGTTCCACCGCAAACCCCGCCGCTGACCTCGGCTGATAGCGTCTGCCCGTCGGCACCACCGCCGACGGCGCAGAGCGCAGCGAAGTCCGGTGCGAGTCCGGCGCTGTCCCGCAACTGTGATGCCCCCACGTTCCTAGGTGCCCGGGGCTGAGCCAGGTCGCCTCGCCTGCGTCGACGACATCGACCCTCGTGAGAAGGGGATGGAGATCCGCATGGCGTACTCACGCCGCACGCTGGCGGCCACGCTGCTGACCGCACTCCTGCTGACCGGTTGCCAGCAGGCCGACGACGAAAGCACCGCCCAGCCGAAGGACGCGACCGGCGCCTACCCGGTCACCATCGAGGCGGGCAACGGCGAGGTGACGATCCCCGCGAAGCCGAAGCGGATCGTCTCGCTCGCCCCTACTACCACCGAGATGCTGTACGCGATCGGCGCGGGCGACCAGGTGGTCGCGGTCGACGAGCTGTCGAACTTCCCCGCGCAGGCCCCGGACAGCAAGCTGTCGGGCTTCAAGCCCAACGCCGAGGCCGTGATCGGTTACTCGCCGGATCTCGTGATCGCCACGAACGACACCGATGACCTCGTCGCGGCGCTGACCAAGGTGAAGATCCCGGTCCTGCTGGAGCCTGCGGCGGCCACCCTCGACGAGACGTACGACCAGCTCACCGATCTCGGCACGGCCACCGGCCACGAGGCGGAGGCGGCCAAGGTGAACGCCGACATCGAGGCCAAGGTCGACGACATCGTCGCGAAGACGCCGAAGCCGTCCACCCAGCTGCGGTACTACCACGAGCTGGACACCACGTACTTCTCGGTGACGTCCAAGACGTTCCTCGGCCAGATCTACAGCAAGTTCGGGCTGCAGAACATCGCCGACGCGGCCGACCCGAAGGCCACGGGGTACCCGCAGCTGTCCCAGGAGTACATCGTCAAGGCCAACCCGGACCTGGTGTTCCTCGGCGATACGAAGTGCTGCCAGCAGACCGCGGCGACCGTCGCCAAGCGGCCGGCGTGGGGCAACCTCAAGGCAGTCAGCGGCGGCGGGGTCGTGGAGCTGGACGACGACATCGCCTCGCGCTGGGGTCCGCGGGTGGTCGAGCTGGTCCAGGCGATCGCCGACGCGGTGAGCAAGGTGGCCCAGCCAAAGTGACGGCGCCGCCGCGCGCGACCGGGCTGCGCTGGTACTGGCTGCTCGGCGCCGCAGCGGTGCTGTTCGCGGCGGCGCTGGTCGGCCTGCTGGTCGGCGCCGCCGGTCTGGAGCCAGCCGCGGTGCTGGCCGCGCTCGCCGACCGGCTACCGCTCGTGACGGTCGAGTCCGGACTGACGCCGGTCCAGGAGAGTGTCCTGTTCGAACTGCGGTTGCCGCGAGTGCTGCTCGCGGCGGTCGTCGGCGGGGCGCTCGCCCTGGCAGGAGCCGGTTACCAGGGCGTGTTCCGCAACCCGCTCGCGGATCCGTACCTGCTCGGCGCCGCGGCGGGCGCGGGCCTGGGCGCCACCGTCGTCATCGTCTACGCGCCCGGCCTCACTGTTGGCGGGGTGGCGATCGTCCCGGCCGCAGCATTCGTCGGGGCGCTGCTCGGCGTCGGCCTCGCCTACGGGCTCGGCGCCACGACCGGACGCGCCGGCGGCACCGCGACCCTGCTGCTGGCCGGCGTCGCGGTGGCGTCGTTCCTCACCGCCGTCCAGACGTTCGTGCTGCAGAGCCGGGCCGAGGCGCTGCAGCGGGTCTACGCGTGGATCCTGGGCCAGCTCGGCGCCGCGGACTGGTCGGACCTCACGCTGGTGCTGCCTTACGTCGCGGTCAGCACCGTGACGCTGCTGCTGCACGGCCGGCTGCTGGACGTGCTCGCGGTCGGCGACGACGAAGCGGCCAGCCTCGGGCTGCGGGCGCAACGGGTTCGGCTCACGGTGCTCGTGGCGGCGTCGCTGGCGACAGCATCCGCGGTGGCGGTGAGCGGGCTGATCGGGTTCGTCGGGATCGTGGTGCCGCACATCGTCCGGCGCCTCACGGCCGGCTCGTATCGCGTGGTGCTGCCGCTGTCGCTGCTGGTCGGTGCCGCGTTCCTGGTACTCGCGGACGTCGTGGCACGTACCGCGATCGCGCCGGCCGAACTGCCGATCGGCGTGGTCACCGCGTTCGTCGGAGCCCCGTTCTTCGCTGGGCTGCTGTGGCTGAGCCGGCGGGCGATCACGTGACGAGCCTCGTGCTCCGCGACCTGACCGTCTCGCTCGACGGCCGGGAGATCGTGCGTCAGGTCTCCGCGGAGGTCCACAGTGGTGAGTGGCTGGCGATCATCGGACCGAACGGCGCCGGCAAGTCGACCATGCTCCGCGCGGCCGCCGGACTCCTGCCGCATCGCGGTTCGGCCGCCCTCGACGGCGATCCGGTGGGCGGCATGTCGCCACGCGCCCGTGCGCGTCGAGTGGCGTACGCGCCGCAGGTACCGACCATGCCCGCCGGCATGACCGTCGTCGACTACGTCCTCCTCGGCCGCACCCCGCACCTCGGTTACCTGGCCAGGGAGAGCCGGCGCGACCGGGAGGTCACCGCCTCGGTGCTGGCCCGGCTCGACCTCGAAGAGGTGACCGGGCGGCAGCTCGGCGCGCTCTCGGGCGGCGAGCAGCAGCGCGTGGTGCTGGCGAGAGCGCTGGCCCAGCAGGCGGATGTGCTGCTGCTGGACGAGCCGACCACCGCACTCGACATCGGGCACCAGCAACAGGTGCTGGAGCTGGTCGACCGCCTCCGCCTCGACGACGGCCTCACCGTGGTGAGCACGCTCCACGACCTGAGCGTCGCCGGCCAGTACGCCGACACGCTGCTGCTCCTGGTGGACGGTCGTGCCGTGGCGACCGGCCCACCCACCGACGTGCTCACGACGGCGACGGTCAGCACGCACTACGGTGCGTCCGTGCAGGTGTCGACGGGGCCGGACGGCCGGCCGCTGGTCCACCTGGTCCGGCCGTGATCGCTCCCGAGCTGAGCGGCGGCGCGGTGCTGTGGCGCGCCGGCCCCGGCTGGCGCATGCTCGCCTCCACGGTGCTCGGCGGCGGACTGGGCGACCGCCACTGGATCCTGAACGCGCAGGTCCCGGACGACTACGACCGGCTCGACCCGGACCAGCACCTGCGCGAGCTGGCCGCCGCGGCAGGGCTGACGGGCGATGGCGTCGGGATGCTCACCGCCGCGGACGTGTCCACCTACTCGCTCGCCGAAGACAGCGGCGTCGAGGCGCTGGCCACCGTCGCGATCGGCTACCCGACCTGGGCCGCGGCGCCGCCGGAGGACCCGCCGGGCGGCCCCGGCACGATCAACCTCGTCGTCGCGGTACCGGCGGCGCTCACCGATGCGGCCCTGGTCAACGCGGTGGTCACTGCCACCGAGGCCAAGGTGCAGGCCGTCCTGGAGGCCGGATACGCCTGCACGGGCACCGCATCGGATGCCGTCTGCGTCGCGTCCCGCGTGGACGGACCGCCGGCCGACTTCGGCGGACCCCGCTCGTACTGGGGCGCCCGGCTCGCCCGCGCCGTTCACGCGGCTGTCCTGTCCGGAGCCGCCTAGTGTGTTCGCGGAAATCGCGTGGCCACGCCGGGCCGGCGCCGGCGATTTCCGCGAACACCGGCCGGGTGCCAGCCTCCGGCATCCGACGCTCGGCACGGTTACGCTGACGAACTGTGACGACGGCGACGCGCATCTACCTCGCCCGGCTGGCCGGGCTCGTCGTCCTCGACCCCAACGGTGACCAGCTCGGACGCGTCCGCGACGCCGTGCTGCGCCTGCGCACCGGCGACCAGCCGCCCCGGGTCACCGGCCTGATCGTCGAGATCCAGGCCAGGCGCAGGATCTTCGTACCGCTCGGCCGGATCAGCGCTTTCGACCCGGACGCCGTCCTGCTCAACACCGGCACCGTGAGCCTCAAGCGGTTCGAGCAGCGTGCCGGCGAGCTACTCGCGCTCGGCGACCTGCTCGACCGCCGCGTGACGATCGTCGAGACCGGCAGGCAGGCGGTGCTCGTGGACGCGGCGATGGAGCGGTCGCGCACGCGGGAGTGGCTGATCACGAAGGTCGCGGTCCGCGAGATCACCGGCCGCCGCCTCGGACGCCGTGGCCACCTGCACCAGCTCGACTGGGAGGAGGTGCGCGGCGCCATCGACGAGCAGCACCGGCAGGGCGCGGCGAACCTGCTCGCCGTGTTCGAGCAGCTGCGCGCCGCCGACCTTGCGAGCGTCATCCAGGATCTATCCGGGAAACGCCGTGCCGAGGTCGCCGCGGCTCTCCCCGACGCGCGCCTCGCCGACGTCCTGGAGGAGCTGCCGGAGATCGACCAGATCGAGATCCTCGGCTCGTTGGAGTCCGAGCGTGCCGCGGACGTTCTGGAGGCGATGAACCCGGACGACGCCGCCGACCTTCTCGGCGAGCTGCCCGAATCCGAGCAGGAACGGCTCCTCAGCCTGATGGAGCCGGACGAGGCCGAACCGGTCCGCCGCCTCCTCGACTACTCCGAGGACACCGCCGGCGGCCTGATGACCACCGAGCCCGTGATCATGCCGCCGGACGCCACGGTCGCGCAGGCGCTGGCCCGCGTGCGCGACCCCGACATCAGCCCGGCGCTCGCCGCACAGGTGTACGTGTGCCGCGCGCCGACCGCCACCCCCACCGGGAGGTTCCTCGGCGTGGCACACATCCAGCGGCTGCTGCGGGAACCGCCGGGCGAGCTGGTCAGCGCTGTGCTCGACACCGACATCGACCCCCTGGATCCTGAGACGACGCTGCCTGATCTGACCCGGTGCCTCGCCACGTACAACCTGGTGGCGGTCCCCATCGTTGACGAGTCCGGCCGGCTGATCGGCGCGGTCACCGTCGACGACGTCCTCGACCACCTGCTGCCCACCGACTGGCGGGACAAGGACAATGTCTGACCTGCTCCGCCCGAGCCGACTCGATCAGCCACGGCGCCGCCGCCAACGGTTGCCCACGCCCGACGCCGACTCGGTGGGGCGTCTCGCCGAGCGGGTGGCCCGGTTCCTCGGCACCGGCCGTTTCCTCCTAGTCCAGACGATCCTCGTGATCGTGTGGATCACGCTCAACGTCTTCGCCATCCGGCTCCGCTGGGACCCGTACCCGTTCATCCTGCTCAACCTGGCCTTCTCGACGCAGGCCGCATACGCCGCGCCGCTGATCCTTCTCGCCCAGAACCGCCAGGCCGACCGCGACCGCGTGTCCCTGGAAGAGGACCGGCAACGCGCGCAGGCCGCCAAGGCCGACACCGAGTACCTGGCCCGCGAACTGGCCGCGCTGCGGCTGGCGATCGGAGAGGTCGCCACGCGTGAGTACGTCCGGTCAGAGCTGAACCGGCTGGTCGAGGAGCTCCGGACCGAGAAGGACCCGTTCTAGGAGGCGATGGCAACTGTCGGGGAAATGGTTGCTTCGCGCGTCCGGTTTGGGAACCGGTTCCCGGACAGTCCGGTTCGAGGCGTGATCAGCCTGCGGCGCGGCGTTCGGGCTGCTCCGGCGCCGACGGGATGCTGTGAGCGTCGCCGATCCGGCGCAGCACCGAGCCGAGCACGGCCAGCTCCTCGGGCCGGATCAGGCTGGTCATGTGCTCGTGGACCCCGCGTAGATGCACTGGAGCGGCGTCGCGCAGCCGCGCGAAGCCGGCGGCGGTGAGCACGCAGAACGTGCCACGGGCGTCGTCCGGGCAGGGCTGCCGCTCGACAAGGCCCGCGTTGACCAGGCGATCCACCAGTCGCGTCAGGCCGGACCGCGACAGCAGCACGCGGTCGGCGAGTTCGGTCATGCGGAGCCGGCGGCCCTGCGCCTCGACAAGCTGCACCAGCACGTCGTACCAGGTCAGCGGCAGGACCTTCTCGTCCGCGAGCTCGTCCTCGAGCGCGCGGGTGACGGCGGCGTGCGCACGCAGGAAGTCTCGCCACACCGCGAGTTCGGCTCGGGTGGGGCCAGACTGGGGTCGAGATCGGTCATTCACTACGTGCAGGGTACTGAGTACGACACGTCACAGCGAGCCGCCTCGCAGGTCCGCCGCGCGACCGCCGTAGCATGGATGGCATGTCCCACCCCACCGTCGAGGCAATCCGCACCGCACTGAGCAAGGTGAACGACCCGGAGATCCGGCGTCCGATCACCGATCTCGGCATGGTGGGCGAGATCCAGATCACTCCCGAGGGCGCGGTCACCGTCGGCATCCTGCTCACGGTCGCCGGCTGCCCGATGAAGGACACGCTGACCCGTGACGTGACCGGCGCGATCCAGGCACTGCCGGGCATTACGGGTGTCCAGGTCAACCTCGGCGTCATGACCGCTGAGCAACGCAAGACGCTGCAGACGTCGCTGCGCGGTGACGCCGCCGAGCCGGTGATCCCGTTCGCGCAGCCCGGCTCGCTCACCACGTGTGTACGCCGTCGCGTCCGGCAAGGGCGGCGTCGGCAAGTCCAGCGTCACCGTGAACCTCGCCGCAGCGCTCGCCGAGCGCGGGCTCTCGGTCGGTGTGCTCGACGCCGACATCTACGGCTTCTCCATCCCCCGCATGCTCGGCGTCGAGGGCAAGCCCACCCAGGTCGAGCAGATGATCATGCCGCCGCAGGCGCACGGAGTGAGGGTCATCTCGATCGGCATGTTCACGCCTGGCAACACGGCCGTGGTGTGGCGCGGGCCCATGCTCCACCGCGCGTTGCAGCAGTTCCTCGCCGACGTGTTCTGGGGTGACCTCGACATCCTGCTCATGGACCTGCCGCCGGGCACCGGCGACATCGCGATCTCTGTCGCGCAGCTCGTCCCCGGCGCGGAGATCCTTGTCGTGACGACGCCGCAGCAGGCGGCAGCGGAGGTCGCCGAGCGCGCCGGGTCGATCGCGCTGCAGACGCACCAGCAGGTCGTCGGCGTCGTCGAGAACATGTCCTGGCTGGAGCTGCCCAGCGGCGAGCGCATGGAGGTGTTCGGATCCGGCGGCGGCCAGGCGGTCGCCGATGGGCTCAGCACCTCGCTGGGCGCCCGCGTGCCGCTGCTCGGCCAGGTGCCGCTCGACCCGCGTCTGCGTGAGGGGGGCGACGCCGGCAAGCCGCTGGTGCTCAGCGAGCCGGACTCCCCGGCTGCGGTGTCACTGCGCGCGGTCGCGGAGAAGCTGGCGGTGCGGCAGCGCGGCCTCGCCGGCCGGTCGCTGGGCCTCACCCCCGCCTGAGTCTCCGGTCCGGCGCTGCCCGACGCCGCCGGCGCTTCACCCCCGCGCTTCCGCGCCAGCTGCTTCAGCGCCCGCTGCGCTCCAGCGCCGACTCTCGGATTCTTGGGCATCGCGAGCCCGCGATACCCCCAAGAATCCGAAGGTCGACGGTGGACTACGTGGCCTCGGAGTCGTACGGCGTGGACTTAGGCGTTGACTTCGGCGCCTCGACCGGCGCGGTGGCGTGCGCGTCGGCCACCTCGTCAACGTGCTTGATCTCGTCGAAGTCGCGCAGCGCATCCCGCAGGGGCCGCTTCAGCGCCTCCTCGTCCTCCTCGGAGAAGAGGTGCTTGCGGACGAACGTCTTCGGGTGGAGATCCTCCAGCTCGATGTCCGTGCCCAGCTCCTCGCGGAGTTCGCTGGTGGCGTTGCGCGCCATCGTGCGCACCGTGCGCAGCAGCCGTGACGGCGTCACCGATGACCTTCGGCAGCCGCTCGGGGCCGAGAATGAACAGCCCGAGCAGCGCCAGCAGGGCGATCTCCCACCAGCCCAGGTTCTCGAACACCGGCTCTCCTCGCGTTACGCGGCGCGTCCGTCCAACAGCCTACGGCGCGCCCGCCCGCGATGACCCGCGCACCGGCTAGTTGACCGTCTTGGCGCCCAACGTGATCGTCGTGTTCGCCGGCCGTCCGCCGCGGATGTACACGACGTTCGCCTTCGTGCCCGGCGGCAGCTTGCGCACCAGCGCGATGAGGTCGACGGCGTCGCCGATCACCCGGTTGTTGAGCCGGATGATCACATCGCCGGGCTGCAGCCCTGCGGCCTTGGCCGGCCCTTCCGGCACCTGCGTGACGCGGACCCCGCCGGTCGGCAGCTTCGTGTCGCGGTCGAGGTCGGCGCCGATCACGGTGGTGGTTGCCCGTCCGGTGGAGATGAGCTGCTCGGCCGTGCGCTTCGCCTGGTTCATCGGGATCGCGAAGCCGAGGCCGATGCTGCCGCTCTTGCCGGTCTCGCCGGGGATCGTGGCGATGGCGCTGTCGATGCCGATCACCCGACCGTCGCCGTCCACGAGCGGACCGCCCGAGTTACCCGGATTGATGGCGGCGTCGGTCTGGATCGCGGCCATGTACGCCTCTTCGCCGCCCTCGCGGCCACCGGTCTTCACCGGACGCTCCAGGGCGCTGACGATGCCGGTGGTGACCGTGCCGTTCAGCCCGAGCGGCGATCCGAACGCGATCACCGGATCGCCGACGGCCACCTTGTCCGAGTCGGCGAACTGCACCGCCGGCAGGTTGTTCTTGTTGACCTTGAGCACGGCCACGTCGGAGCCGGGGTCGCGACCGATGATGCGGGCCGGCGTCGTGGATCCGTCGTGGAACACCACGGTCAGCGACCCGCCACGCTCGGCCGGCTCGGCGACGTGGTTGTTCGTCAGGATGAAGCCGTCCTTGGAGATGACGAAGCCGGATCCGTTGCCGGTGCTCGTGGCCGACCGGATGTCGATCGTCACCACGCTCGGCTGCACGCGCTGCGCGATACCGGCGATCGAGCCGGGTGGCCGCCGCGCCAGGGTGGGGGTGCCGCTTGCCGACGAGCCGAGCGAGATCGCCGGACCCACGGTGCGCGCCGCCACGACGTACCCGAAGGCGCCGCCGAGCAACCCCGCCAGCAGCGCTGCGAACAGCACCACGGCGACGACCTGCCCCATCCCGCGCGCCGGACGCGGCGGGGCGAGCCGGATCGGCAGCAACGGCTTCGGCGGTGCCGGCAGCGGAGGCGCCATCCAGGCCGGAGCCGAGTCGGGATCGCGCCAGGGATCGCGCTGCGCGTCGTTCGCCCACCACGTCTCGCCGTTGCCGGAGCCGGCGTTCGTGCTGGAGGCCGTGCTCGGGCGGGAGGCTGTGGCGGTGGTGCCGCTGTACTCCGGCGACGCGGCGCCGGGCCGGTATCCGGACTCGCTGCCGGTTCCGGGCCGGTACCCCGAGTCGCTGCCGGTTCCGGGCCGGTACCCCGGGTCGGCGCCGAGCCCGGCCGAGGCTCCCAACGGCGCGGTGCGCTCGAAGTCGGGGCGTGCGGTGTATCCGGTGCCGGCGGCGTAGTCGGAACCGCCGTAACCGCGGCATGTCGTCACGGTCGCGGCCCGTGGCGAAGGCACGCCACGCATCGTCCTCGTCATCGTCGTCACGGTCATAGCTCGCGGAGGCGGACTGCCTGCGGTCGCCCTCGTCGGCGTACGGGGGGTCCTCGCGGTAGGCCGCCTCGGCGCGGTAGTCACGACCGTCCGGGTCACTGTCGTCACGGCCCGCCGAAGTCGTCGCGGCCGCCGAAGTCACCTCGGCCTGCTACGTCGTCCGGGCGCGCGTAGCCGTCGTCCGGGCGCGCGTAGCCGTCGTCCGGGCGCGCGTAGCCGTCGTCCGGACGGGCGAAGTCCTCCGCGGCGGCGCTGGGCGTGTCCACCGGGTCGCGCGGGATGTCGAAGCCGCGGAACTCGAAGTCCGGCGGGTCCTGGAGGTAGCCGGGCTGCCCGTCGGTGTCGCGCAAGCCGAGGGTCGCGCTGGTGGGCGCCGGATCGGGCACGCTGCGCAGGCCACGGAACCGGTCGGCGTCGGCACCCGCTTCTGCCGCGGCCGCCTGATCGGCATCGGCCTCGGCCGCAGCGTCGTCGGAGCGGCCGAACAGCAGCGAGCGGAGCCCGACACGCTGCTTGCGCTCGGTCGGCGCGTCCGTGCCGGCGGCTGGTGCGTCTCCACCGGCCGTGGGAGCGGCGGCAGCCGGTGGCTCGGCCGGTGTGTCCGGTGTGGTGTCAGGTGTGGACGTATCGGGCGCGGAGGCTGCCTGCTCCGGCCGGGGACGCGGGCTCGGCTGCGGTCGCGAATCCGGGTTCTGACCGCTCATCCGACTCGCATCGGTCACGATGGACACACCTCCTGGACGACAAGTTCGCCTTCTAGCTTGCCTCGCCGAACGCGAAACTGCCGTCGCTCACGCGAAGGGGTTTATCCAGGATCCCATTCGCTCGATGCCCCGCACCACGCGCGAGCGCATCCCGGCACCCGGCTCGTCGTGCGGGAGAGCGCCCACGACCTGCATGAACTTGGTGTCCGGGGTATCCGACACGACCGTGTAGACGGTGTCGCCCGCTGCCCACACGACCTGCCGGTAGAGCCCTGAACGGGTGTACACCTCGACCGTTCCCAGCTTCTCCGTGGAGAACCCTCGTAGCTCGGACGTATCGAGCCGACCACGCTGAGCGAAGAGGGACAGGGAGAACAGGCCGTCCGAGTACGTGAGGTGGACCGCCTCGCCGCCGTCCACGTCGACCGCACGCGCCCGGTACAGCACCATGCCGGCCGGCAGGATCCCCGGCAGGACCCAGCCGTCGTCACGCAGGTCCTCGAGGTCGCCGCCGTCGAGGAGGCCATCGTCGGGCGTGGCGTGGTACGTGGCGGACAGCGTGCTCCGGGGGGACGGGTCGGTGACCACGTCGATGTCGAGGAACGACGTCGAGCGGACGGCGTTGCCGGCCGAGTCGTACAGCTCGTGCCGCAGCAGGAGACCGCTCTCGTCGTCGACCCAGAACCGGCCGGCGACGCGGTCGCCACCGATCGGCGTGGCCTCCACGACGGTGGCGTCACGCCCGATGCACCGGATCGGGTCGGCGACCCGGAGCGTGTACTGGTCGGTGAGGAGCGCGAGCGCCTGCGGATCCAGTTCGCCGCCGGCGTCCGCGATCTCGGCACGGGGGCTCCGGCCCTGGTCGGTGTGGCCGCCGGCCGACATCACGCGGAGCCACGTGCCCTTGCCCGGCTCGTGCCCCACCTCGGCGAGGACGCTCTCGCTGCCGTTGGCCGACCAGCCGCCGAAGATCTTGCGACCCTCGTACGCGGTGGCGTTGTCGGCAGCGGCTGCGCGGCGCAGCAGGTTGAGCGCCTCCGCCTCGGCCGGACCGATCTCACGGGCGACCGGGGACGGGAACGAGCGGCCGATACGCGACTCGTCGTCGTCGCGCGCCTCGACCCAGTTCAGCCCGGTGGAGCAGACCGCGGCGCCGATCGCGCCCGCGCCGACGACCAGCACGAACCGCTGCGTCGCGCGTCTGACCAGGTGATCGTCGCCGATCATGCTCCGGGTCACCGCCCAGTGCTCGTGGCGTCGACGACACCCACTTCCTGGTCGCTGCCGGGCATGCCCTTGGTGCCCCGGTCATGCTCCGTGATGAACGTACCGATCTGCGGAGCGACGGCAGGAGGCTCGTCCAGGGTGCCGACGGCGGCGACGGTCGCGAGCGAGAGCGCGAATGCGGCGAGACCGCCGGCAGCGGTCGCGGCGAGCCTGCGCCGCTGCCGCGAACGCTGCCCGGGACGCCGCGCGACGGGCACGCTGACCGGCCGGCTCGCCGGCGCGCGCTCAGGGGCCCTGACCAGGAGCGGAGCGGCGGGGCGAGACTGGTTGCGCGGGATCAGGACTCGGTCACCGGTGGCCAACGCGTCGCCGCCCACTCGGGCGGGGGATCGAAACCGCGCCTCGAACCGCGCTGCCGGCATCCCGACGGCAGCAGGCGCGGGCGTGCGCTCGGGGACGCCCAGGAGCCGCCCGACGAAGTCGCCGGAGACCGGCGGCGACGCGAGCTGGGCGAGCTGGGACTTGAGCCGGCGCTGCGCGTCGACCTCGGCACGGCAACCGTCGCAACGCATTACGTGGGCCAGGGCACGGTCACGGCCGTTGTGATCCAGAGCGCCGTCAACCAGTGATGCCGCGAGTTCGCCAAGGTGTGGATCCCGGCGTGAAGCGGTCATTGGTCGGCCCCCGTCGAACAGCCGGCCAGGTGGACGGGGTACAGAGTCATGACGTGGCCTCCCCGCCGGCCTGACGCGGGGCGCGGTGGGCGAGCGCCTCGCGGAGCAGGGTCCGGCCGCGGTGGATTCGACTACGCACGGTGCCCAGCTTGATGCCAAGCGTAGCCGCAATCTCCTCGTAGGAGAGACCTTCGATGTCACAGAGAACGACGGCGGCACGGAAGTCCGGGGGGAGCGCGTCGAGGGCGCGCTGCACGTCGTCATCGAAGTTGTCGTCGTGGAAGACCTGCTCAGGGCTGCGCTCGCGGCCGGGCACCCGCTCGGCGTCCTCGGGCAACGCCTCGAACCGGATCCGGGCGCGACGGCGGGCGAGATCGAGGAAGAGGTTCGTGGTGATGCGGTGGAGCCAGCCCTCGAACGTGCCCGGGCGGTAGTTGTCGAGCGCGCGGAACACCCGGACGAAGACCTCCTGCGTGAGGTCCTCGGCGTCGGCACGGTTGCCCGTGAGGCGGAACGCCAGGCGGTACACCCGTGCGGAGTGGGTGCGGACGACCTCGTCCCAGCTGGGCGCCCGCCACTGGGCGCCGAAGACGTCGGTCATTGCCACCCCCCTCCCAAGCGACAGCGTTGCTGCACTCATTGTGCCCGGGCCTCCTAACATTCCCATCGTCCCGCGGTACCAACTACGGGCCGCCGATCTGGTCCTTGAGGTGGACGGGTGACGCGGCTCTCCCCCTGCCAACGCGCCGGAGGTTCCCCGGGTTCCCCTACGCTTGGGCGCTGAGTGGCATGGGCTACCGCCGGGTCACTTACCCTGCATTCACGCTCCGCCGAGCACGCCCGAACCGCTGATCCGCCGCTATCTCGAGGAGGTGTGTCATCGACGGGCCAGCGCTCGACGCCGCAAGCCGAGCGTTCACCGAGGCATACGTCTCCGAGGACGCCGTCCTGGCCGGCGCGCGGGCTCGGGCCAATGAGGTCGGCTGCGTCGCCACGCGCCCCGGCAGCGGCGCGGCGCTGCGGTTCCTGGCCAGCGCGCTGCGCGCCAAGTCGGTCGTGGAGATCGGCACCGGGGTCGGCGTCAGCGGCCTGTGGATTCTCCGGGGCATGCGCGCGGACGGCGTCCTGACCAGCATCGACGTCGAGGCCGAGCACCAGCGGATGGCGCGCACGGCGTTCAACGAGGCCGGTCTCCCGCCCAGCCGTGTGCGGCTCATCAACGGCCGCGCGCTGGAGGTGCTCCCCCGGCTCGCCGACGAGTCGTACGACATGGTCGTGGTCGACGCGATCAAGGCCGAGTACACCGACTACCTCGTGGAGGCGCTCCGGCTGCTGCGGTGCGGCGGCATCGTCGCGTTCGACGGGGCGCTGCGCGGTGGCAAGGTCGTGGATCCCACAGCGCGCGACCCCGAGTCGGTGGCGTTGCGCGAGCTTGCGCGGATCGTGCGCGACCACGAGCAGCTCGTGCCGGTGATCCTGCCGGTCGGCGACGGCCTGCTCGCCGCCGTCCGCTACCGCTGAGCCCTGCGTGTGCTGAACCGTAACGCGGCCGGTCGCGTTGATCGCTGACATGGACACCACGACTCCCTCCGACACGGCGTGCAGCGAGACGGCTGCGGCGAGCGACTCCGACGAGCCCCGGAGAACCCACGTGGTCGCCCGCGCGCAACGCATGCGGGCCGTCCACCTGCAAGGACCCGACGGAGCAAGTTGCGGCCTCTGCCTGGGCGCCTGGCCGTGCCCGCCGCGCACCTGGGCCGACCGCGCACTGCACTGAGGGGCCGCCAAGAGTGGTCGCACTTTTCGGGCCTATGGCCCGGAAAAGGAGGACCGCAGGGCACGAACCCTCAGCCGACGACCCGCTGGCCCTTCCCCAGTACGACGATCCCGGAGTCGGTGACGCGATAGCGCAGCCGGTCCTGGTCGAGGTCGACGCCGATCTTGACGCCGTCCGGCACCACGACGTTCTTGTCGAGGATCGCCCGCTTCACCACCGCGCCCTCGCCGATCTTGACGTTGTGCAGGATCACCGAGTCGGACACGGACGCGTTCTCGGCGACGGCCGTGCCGGCCGACAGGATCGAGTTGTGGACGTGACCGGTGACGATGCACCCGGCCGACACGATCGACTCGGTGGCGCTGCCCTTGAGCACGAACTTCGCCGGCGCGAGCTGCGGCGGCGAGGTGAGGATCGGCCACTTGCGGTTGTAGAGGTTGAAGATCGGGTTGAGCGACACGAGGTCCATGTGGGCGTCGTAGTACGAGTCGAGCGTCCCGACGTCGCGCCAGTAGCCGCGGTCACGCTCGGTGGACCCGGGCACCTCGTTGTCCTTGAAGTCGTACACCTCGGCGTCGCCCTTGGCGACCAGCATCGGGATGATGTTGCCGCCCATGTCGTGGACGGACGTCGGATCCTCGGCATCGGCGCGCAGCGCGTCCAGCAGGGCCTCGGTACTGAAGACGTAGTTGCCCATGGACGCGTAGGTGACGTCGGGATCGTCCGGCACGCTCGGCGGATTGGCCGGCTTCTCCAGGAACTGCGTGATGCGGCGCCCGTCGGGGCCGGTCTCGATCACGCCGAACGCGGTGGCCTCGTCGCGTGGCACCCGGATGCCCGCGACGGTGACGCCCGCACCGGACGCGATGTGCTGCTCGACCATCTGGCGCGAGTCCATGCGGTACACGTGGTCGGCGCCGAAGACGACGATGTAGTCGGGCGACTCGTCGTACACGAGGTTGAGGGACTGGAAGATCGCGTCGGCGCTGCCGGTGAACCACCGCGGGCCGAGCCGCTGCTGCGCCGGTACGGGGGTGACGTAGTTGCCGAGGAGCGTCGACATGCGCCACGTGTAGGTGATGTGGCGGTCGAGCGAGTGCGACTTGTACTGCGTGAGCACGCAGATCTTGAGGTACCCGGCGTTGACCAGGTTCGACAGGGCGAAGTCGACGAGCCGGTACTGCCCGCCGAAGGGGACCGCGGGTTTTGCGCGGTCTGCAGTGAGCGGCATCAGCCGCTTACCCTCGCCGCCCGCCAGGACAATGCCCAGAACCGAACGCGCGCTCGCCATGTCCTGACCCTAATCTGAGCACATGCGGATCGCAGTCCTCACGAATGAATACCCGCCGAAGATCTACGGCGGGGCGGGCGTGCACGTGGACTTCCTCGTCCGCGAGCTGCGCCGGTTGGTCGACGTGGACGTGCACTGCTTCGGGGGTCCGCGCACGGACGCCACCGGGTACGAGCCGTCCGACGAGCTGACCGACGCCAACCTTGCCCTGCGCGCGCTCTCGGTCGACCTGCAGATGGCCGCGCACGTGTCCGGAGCGCGCGTGGTGCACTCGCACACCTGGTACGCCGGCCTCGGCGGGCACCTGGCGTCGATGCTGCACGGCATCCCGCACGTGGTCACCGCGCACTCGCTGGAGCCGCTGCGTCCGTGGAAGCGCGAGCAGCTCGGCGGCGGGTACGACGTGTCCTGCTGGGCCGAGCAGACCGCGTTCGAGGCCGCCGACGCGGTCATCGCTGTGAGCGCCGGCATGCGAAAAGACATCCTCGACACGTACCCCCGCGTCGACCCGGACCGGGTCCACGTCGTGCACAACGGCGTCGACACCACGATCTACGCACCGGATGAGAACGTCGACGCCCTCGTCAAGCACGGCATCGACCCCGAGCGCCCGTACGTCCTCTACGTCGGACGGATCACAAGGCAGAAGGGCCTGCCGCACCTGCTCGCCGCCGCGCACCGGCTGGAGCCGGGCGTCCAGCTCGTGCTGTGTGCGTCGGCGCCCGACACGCCCGAGATCGCCGCCGAGGTCGAGCGTGAGGTGGCTGCGCTGGAGGTCGAGCGCGGCGGCGGCGTGGTCTGGATGCGCGACATGCTGCCGCGCGAGGAGCTGGTCCAGCTGCTCAGCCACGCCACGGCGTTCTGCTGCCCCTCGGTGTACGAGCCGCTCGGCATCGTCAACCTGGAGGCGATGGCGTGCCACGCACCGGTGGTGGCGAGCGCGGTCGGCGGCATCCCCGAGGTCGTGGCCGACGGTGAGACCGGCGTGCTCGTGCCGTACTCCGCCGACGACGAGGCGGCGTTCGAGGCCGGGCTGGCGGAGGCGTTGAACACGCTGGTCCGCGATCCCCAGCGGGCCGCCGCGATGGGCAAGGCCGGGCGTGATCGTGCGGTCGACCTGTTCAGCTGGGAAGCCATCGCCGAGCAGACCGTGACTGTCTACATGTCCCTGCGCTGACCCCACCGCCCGCCTCCGCCCGCGCCCCCCCTCCGTCCCGGACAAACCGGACTGTCCGGGAAGCGGTCTCTTAACCGGACACCGGATACCGCCATTTCCCCGACAGTTCGCTGGCCGGCGCGCCCTGGCAGAGCCGAGAGTGACTGTCCGCATCCGTCTCTGTTAGGTCACGCTTTTATCTGTAGTGGACTCACAGCGCGTCTGCGTACAGACACGGTACGAAGCCCGGCGATAGACTCCCCTTACTCACAGCGAGGACCGCAAGGTCCCCGCTTGTGAGCATTGCTGCAGGTGGGCTGGGGCCGCGGCCGCAGTCGTTGTACCCGTGTCGTGGTAACCGTAGGTGATCATCGGCTGGGGGCGCGATGACGCAAGGCTCCTTACTCGCGGTAGAGAACCTCGAAGTCGTGTACAACGACGTCGCGCTCGTGCTCCGCGGCGTGAGCCTCGACGTGCCCAAGGGCCGCATCGTGGCGCTGCTCGGCGCGAACGGCGCCGGCAAGACGACGCTGCTCCGCGCGATCTCCGGCCTGCTCGACGTGCACGACGGCGAGATCACCAAGGGCACGATCACGCTCGGCGGCTCACCGATCCACCGGCTCCGGCCGGCGAGGATCGTCGCGCGCGGCATCAAACAGGTGATGGAGGGCAGGCGGATCTTCGCCGAGTTCACCGTCGAGGAGAACCTGCGCGTCGGCGCGCACACCGATGCGCGCCACCTCAAGGAGAACCTGCAACGCGCCTACGACCTGTTCCCCGTGCTCGGCGAGCGGCGCAAGAGGACGGCCGGCTACCTGTCCGGCGGCGAGCAGCAGATGCTGGCGATGGGGCGGGCGATGATGTCCAACCCCGAGGTGCTGCTGCTGGACGAGCCGAGCCTGGGGCTGGCACCGCTGCTGGTCCAGCAGATCCGCGAGCTGATCGTCGAGATCAACCGCCAGGGCACGACCGTGCTGCTGGTCGAGCAGAACGCCGCGATGGCGCTGTCGATCGCCGACCACGGCTACGTGCTGGAGACCGGCAAGGTCGTCATGGACCGCCCGGCGGCCCAACTGCTCGAAGACTCCGACGTCCGCGAGTTCTACCTGGGCCTCCACAGCGAGGGCGCGGCGAAGTCGTTCCGCGACGTCAAGCACTACAAGCGGCGGAAGCGGTGGCTCTCGTGAATGTTCTGACCTTCGACGACGTCCACCTGTCGTTCGCCGGGGTGAAGGCGATCAACGGCGTCTCGTTCGAGGTGGGCGAGCGCGAGCTGTTCGCGGTCATCGGCCCGAACGGCGCCGGCAAGACGTCGATCTTCAACGTCCTGTCCGGCGTGTACCGGCCGCAGGAGGGCCGCGTCACGTTCCACGGCACCAACCTGATCGGCATGCGCCCGCACCGCATCGCTCAGCTCGGGATGGCACGGACCTTCCAGAACGTGGAGCTGTTCAGCAACCTCACGGTTGTCGACAACCTGATGCTCGGCCGGCACACCCACGTGAAGTACGGCGTCGTCGCCGCACTGGCCTGGCTGGGAAAGGCGCGGAACGAGGAACTCAAGCACCGGGCCGTCATCGAGGAGGTCATCGACTTCCTCGAACTCGCGCAGTGGCGGCGCCACCCGGTCGGGCTGCTGCCGTACGGGGTGCAGAAACGCGTCGAGCTGGGACGCGCGCTCGCGATGGAGCCGAAGCTGCTGCTCCTCGACGAACCGGTCGCAGGCATGAACATGGAGGAGACCGAGGACATGGCGCGGTACATCCTCGACGTCCGGGACGAACTCGACGTGCCGATGATCATGGTCGAGCACGACATGGGCCTGGTGATGGACCTCGCCGACCGGGTACTCGTCGTCGACTTCGGATCCCCGATCACCACCGGCACCCCGGCCGAGGTGCAGCGCAACCCGGACGTGATCCGCGCCTACCTCGGCGAGGAGCACCGGGTCCAGGAGGTGTCCCCATGACGGTAACGACCGTTGCCACGCAGACCATCGCCACGCGCGTCCGGGACCGCGCAGCCGCCACACCCACCAGGGTCGCGATGAGAGAGAAGGATTTCGGCGTCTGGCAGGAGGTCACCTGGGCCGCGTATTGGGAGACCGTGCTCGACGTGGCGCACGCGTTCCTGGCGCTCGGCGTCGAGCCCGGGGACCGGATCGCGGTCCACTCCGAGAACCGCCGCGAGTGGCTCTACACCGACCTGGCCGCCACCGCGGTACGAGGGGTGACGGTGGGGCTGTACCCGACGAACCCGGCGCCTGAGGTGGGTTACCTGCTCGCCGACTCGGGCACGAAGATCCTCGTCGCGGAGGACCAGGAGCAGGTCGACAAGGTGCTCGCCGTCATCGACGAACTGCCCGACCTGCAACGCATCGTCTATCTGGAGCCGCGGGGGATCCGGCGCCGCTACGACGATCCGCGCCTGCTCGGCTGGGAGGAACTGGTCCACGCTCGGTCGCGAGCACCGCCGGAAGCCACGAAGGAGCGGTCGAAGCGCGGATGGCCGCCGCGACCGCGGACGACCTCGCCACGCTGATCTACACCTCCGGCACGACGGGCCGGCCGAAGGGCGCGATGCTCACTGTCGCCAACATCGAGTTCGCGGTGCGGACCCTGGTCGACGGCGGAGGGTTCACCGACCCGCCGCCCACCGACCGGGACGTGACGCTGTCGTACCTGCCGCTGTGCCACGTCGCCGAGCGGATCTTCACGACGTGGTTCAACGCGGCGGTCGGCGTCCAGGTGAACTTCGCCGAGTCGATCGAGACCGTGCCGGCGAACCTGCGCGAGGTGCAGCCGACGATCCTGTTCGGGGTGCCTCGCATCTGGGAGAAGGTGCTCGCGGGCGTGATGATCCGCGCGGCCAACGCATCCCGGCTCAAGCGGGCCGCGCACCGCGCGGGCATGGCACTCGCGAAGAGGATCGCGAACACCTTGGTGCGCACCGGCGGCACGCACACCGCCGGCTCACGTGCTCTCTACGCACTCGGGTACGTGATCCTGTTCCGCGCGCTGAAGGATCGGATCGGCATGCGCAAGGTGCGGTACGCCGCATCCGGCGCCGCCCCGATCGCGCCGGACGTCCTCACGTTCTTCATGGGGATCGGGATCCCGATGCACGAGCTGTACGGGATGACCGAGAACAGCGCGATCGCCACCAGTAACCGGCCCGGGCGGGTGAAGCTCGGCACGGTGGGCGAGCCGCAGAACGGCACCGAGCTGAAGATCGACGAGGGCACCGGCGAGATCCTCACCCGCCATCCCGGCGTCTTCGCCGGCTACTGGAACCGGCCGGGGGACACCGCGAAGGCGCTGGACGACGACGGGTGGCTGCACACGGGCGATGTCGGCGAGTGGGTCGACGGCACGCACGTCCGCATCACCGACCGCATGAAGGACATCATCATCACGGCCGGCGGGAAGAACATCGCGCCGTCCGAGATCGAGAACGCGCTCAAGACCTCGCCGTACGTCAAGGAGGCGGTGATCGTCGGCGACCGGCGCGCGTACCTCACCGCGCTGGTCGGGATCGAGCTCGACACCGTCGGCGACTGGGCCCAGCGCCGCAGGATCCCGTACACGACCTACCGCGACCTGGCCGAGAAGCCCGAGGTCATCGCGCTCGTACAGGGCGTCATCGACGGCGTCAACGCGCGGGTGTCCACGGTGGAGCAGGTCAAGCGGTTCCGGATGCTGCCGAAGGAACTCGACCACGAGGACGGCGAGCTGACCGCGACTCAGAAGGTGAAGCGGTCGGCGCTGGCGGAGATGTTCGGCGACCTGGTGGACTCGATGTACAAGTCGGGGGTGAAGCGGTGACCGAACTCCTGCAGAGCATCCTTCGCGGCCTCGGCTCCGGATCGGTCTACGCGCTGCTCGCGGTCGGATTCGTGATCATCTACAAGTCCACACGGGTGATCAGCTTCGCCCAGCCGGCGCTCATGCTCACCGGCGCGGTGCTGGTCAGCTACCTGGCGGTCGAGGTGAACTTCTACCTCGCGGTCGTGCTCGGCGCCGCGCTGGTGGCGCTGCTGGCGCTGGCCATCGAGCGGGTGGCGCTGCGGCCGATGGTCGGCAAGCCGGTGTTCGTCGTCGCGATCATCACGCTCGGCGTCGACATCGTCGTGCGGGTCGTCGTCAACAGCTTCATCGGACGCGAGGTGCGCCAGGTCGGCGACCCGTGGGGCCTGGACACGGTGTCGATCGGCCCGGTCGCGTTGGAGACGCGGTACCTGGCGATGATGGTCACCACCGCCGTCCTGGTCACGGCGCTGTTCGCGTTCTTCCGGTACTCCCGGATCGGGCTCGCGATGCGCGCCACCGCGCTCGACCAGGAGGCGGCGCTCGCGCAGGGAATCTCCGTCGGGACCGTGTTCGCCCTCTCGTGGGCGATCGCCGGGGCGCTCGCGACGGTGGCAGGTGTCTTCGTCGGCACCGGCGCCGGTGTCGACCAGCAGACCTGGATCGTGGCTCTGATCGGGCTCCCGGCCATCATCCTCGGCGGTCTCGACTCCGTGCCCGGCGCCGTGATCGGCGGCCTCGTCATCGGCGTCGTGCAGTCGCTCGTCGGCACGTACCAGGGCAGCTACGCGCCGTGGCTCGGCCAGAACTTCGCGGTCGTCGCACCGTACGTCGTCATGCTGCTCGTTCTCCTGATCCGGCCGTACGGCCTCTTCGGCACCCGGGAGGTCGAGCGGGTATGAGAGGCCGTCCGGAGCTGTACACGTCGTACGCGCAGGAGATGGCGCTGCTCAACACGCCGGCCAAGCGGGTGTCCGTGGCTGCGCTCGTGGGCTTGGCGCTGCTATTCCCCTTCCTCCTCCAGGACGACCTCCTCCAGCTGCTGGCGGTCGGGTTCGTCGCCGCGATCGGGGCCATCGGGCTCAATCTCGTCACCGGGTACGCCGGTCAGGTGTCGCTGGGCCACGCGTTCTTCCTCGGGGTCGGCGCGTACACAGCGGCGGCGATCTCGGGTGACCCGGACGGGCCGGTCATCGGCTACGGGATCACATTCCTTCCCGTGTGGCTACTCGCCGCCGGGCTCGTCGCGGGCCTCGCCGGGCTGATCGTGGCGCCACTCGCCGCCCGCCTGCGCGGCCTGTACCTGGCGATCGTCACGCTGGGGCTGGTCTTCCTCGGCGAGCACATCTTCAAGGAGTGGGACGAGCTGACCGGCGGCCCAGGGGTCGGGCGCGAGGCGGCGATACCGGAGATGTTCGGGTACCGGTTCGACGAGGACAGCGCGTTCCTCACCCGCGAGCAGAACCTCTACCTGCTGATGTTCGTCCTGCTGGTGATCTTCGCGCTGCTGGCCAGGAACCTCGCGCGGTCGGCGGTGGGGCGGTCGTTCGCGGCAGTCCGCGACCGTGACATCGCGGCTGAGGTCATCGGCGTCAGCCTCACGAGGTACAAAGCGCTGGCGTTCGCGCTCTCGTCGTTCTACGCGGGCTGCGCCGGTGCCCTGCTCTACACCGTCACCGGCTTCTTCGACCCCGGCTCGTTCAACCTGCTCCTGTCGGTGCAGTTCATCGCGATGGTCCTGATAGGCGGGGTCTCCACGATCTCCGGCTCGATCATGGGCGCCCTCTTCATCACCCTGCTCCCCCGGCTCACCAGGGAACTGCCGGCGCTGGTCCCCGCGATCAGCGCCCAGTCAACCGGTGGCGTGAACGTCTTCCAGATCGAGGCGATCCTGTACGGCCTGCTCATCATCGGGTTCCTGATCGCCGAACCCCGCGGACTCTTCGGAATCTGGATCCGGATCCGGAACTACTGGAAGGCCTGGCCTTTCTCCTACTGACGCCGTCGTCGCGAAAGGACAGATCAATGAGGATGAACAGGTACCGGGCGGGGGTGGCGGTACTCGCCGCGCTCGCGCTCGCGATCAGCGGGTGCCGCGGGGGTGGCGGCGACGCCGAAACCGACGTCGGCGTGAGCAACGACGCCTGCAAGGAGGCCGTCAACAAGGACAACGGCTGCATCTACCTCGGCATCATCTCCGACCTCACGGAGGGCCCGTTCGCCGGGCTGGCCGTGCCGATCACCGACGCCCAGAAGGCGTTCTGGAAGAAGGTCAACGAGGACGGCGGCATCGGCGGATACGACATCGACGTCACGACGTACGTGCGCGACAACAAGTACAACCCTGAGATCCACAACCAGGCGTACCAGGAGATCAAGCCGAAGGTGCTGGCCCTCGCGCAGACGCTCGGCTCGCCGACCACTGCCGCGATCATCAACGACCTGGAGCGCAGCGAGGTCGTCGCCGCGCCCGCGTCGTGGACGTCGGCATGGGGCTTCAAGGACGTGATCCTGGAGTCCGGCACGAACTACTGCCTGGAGTCGATGAACGCGATCGACTACGCGGTGGACGAGATCAAGCCCAAGAGCGTCATGGCCGTCCACTACCCCGGCGACTACGGTGCCGACGCGGCTGCCGGCGCGAAGATCGGCGCCGAGGCGAACAAGCTCAGTTTCAGCGCCGTCGAGACCGCGTCCGGCCAGCAGAACCAGTCCGGTGCGATCGACGCGATCGTCTCGAAGAAGCCGGACCTGGTCATCCTCACCACAGGCCCGACCGACGCGGCGGTGATCATCGGTCAGGCGGCGGCGCGCGGGTACAAGGGCCGCTACATCGGCACCAGCCCGACGTGGAACCCCGGCCTGTTGAAGAGCCCGGCGGCGGCCGCGATCAAGGCGCAGTACCTGCAGTCCGGACCGTGGCCAACGTTCACCTCCGACACTGAAGGCCACAAGGCGATGCGGGACGCGCTGGGCAGCGGCGTGACCGGCAACGACGGGTACACCTCCGGCTGGGTCTGGTCGTACCCGCTCAAGGCCGCGCTGGAGCAGGCCGCCTCCGACGGCGACCTGACACGGTCCGGTCTGGTCAAGGCGGTGAAGAAGCTCAAGTCGGTGGACTACCAGGGCATGCTCCCCGAGGGAGCCGGTAACTACGCGGGCGACCCGGACGACGCGGTGGTGCGCGACAGCGTGATCGCCAAGCCGGACGAGAGCTCGCCGACCGGCGTCGTCACCACGAAGGAGTTCTACGTGGGCAAGACGGCCAAGGACTACAAGTTCGACGGCCCCTGCTTCGAGAAGCTCTAACGGTCTGGGCGATCTTTCTGGCGCTATGACGCCAGAAAGATCGCCCAAACCCGTGGGTCAGAGTCAGGCGAGGGTCTCCAGCCAGCGGACGAGCGTGCGGACGCCCCAGCCGGTGGCGCCCTTGGTCAGCTCGTCGTTCGCGCTGTCCGACCAGGACGGCCCGGACATGTCGATGTGGGCCCAGCGGTCACGGGCGCTGCCGGCGAACTCGCGCAGGTAGAGCGCCGCCGTGACCGAACCGGCGCCACCGTCGGCGGCGTTGTTCAGGTCGGCGATGTCGGAGTCGATCTTCTCCAGGTAGTCCTCGGTGAGCGGCATCCGCCACACCCGCTCGCCCGCCGCCTCGGCCGCATGTGTGAGGGCCTTCGCGAGCACGTCGTCGTCGGCGTAGAGCGCGGCCGTGCGCTTGCCCAGCGCGATGCTCTGCGCGCCAGTGAGGGTGGCGAGATCGACCAGGGCGTCGGGCGCGAGCTTCTTCTCCGCGTACGCCAGCGCATCGGCGAGGACCACTCGCCCCTCCGCGTCCGTGTTGCGGATCTCCGACGTGCGCCCACCGTAGTGGCGCACCACATCGCCCGGCCGGTACGCGCTGCCGCTCGGCATGTTCTCGGCCATCGGCACCAGCACCGTGACCTTGACCGGCAGCTCCAGCAGGGCTGCCGCGAGGATCGCGCCGATCACCGCGGCGCCACCGCCCATGTCCTTCTTCATCAGCTGCATGCCCTGGAACGGCTTGATGGAGATGCCACCGGTGTCGAACGTGATGCCCTTGCCGACCAGCACGACGTGCTTCGTGGCGCCGCGCGGCGCCCACTTCAGCTCGACGAGCCGCGGGCCACGCGCGGAACCACCGCCCACGGCGAGAATCCCGTTGAAGCCCTCTTCGGCCAGCCGGTCGGGTTCGCGGACGATCGCCTTCACCCCGTGCTTGCCGGTGGCCTTCACGGCCTGCGCGGCGAGCCAGGCCGGGTCCTTCGTGAGGCTCGGCGTGTTCGCCATGTCGCGCGCGAAGTGAGTGGCCTTCGCCACCGCGACGGCGCGGGCCAGGACTGCCGCGTACCGGTCGGGATCCTCGACGACGAGCGTGACCCTGCGCAGCGTCGGCGGCTCGGCCTTGCTGGCGAGGGTGAACCGGTACGACGCGAGCAGCGCGCCCTCGATCAGCCCGCCGACGGCGTCCTCGTCGGAGTCCGCGGGCACCAGCACCCGTGCCCCGGCGACGTCGGAGTTGGACCGGACCACGGCGGCCCCGACCTTGCGCAGGGCGGCGGCGTCACCATCGCCGACGCCGATCAGCTGGAGGACGCTCGGCCGCTCGCCGGGCCGCGGCAGCACCCGGACCTCGCCGGCCTTGCCGGTGTGCTTGACATCGCCGAGGTACGCGGCGGCGGTGGCGGCCAGGCTCTCGCTCACCGGCTCGGCGACCGTGACGAACTCCGTGCCGTCTTCGGCCCCCGGCCGCACGGGCTGGACCACCACCCCCTGCGGCGCGCGACCAGTACCGGGAGCGACGAGACGGACATCGAGCAGGGACACGGACGGACCTCCCGGACATGGGGTGGGCAGCGACGCCGGCCCCGGCAAGCACGGGCGTGCCGTGCAGGCCGGGGCCGGAGATCAGGACGCGGGACTGTTTCAGCCCGTTACTGAGCGTTCTTAACCCACGACGTTCTTCAGCGCATCGCCGAGCGCGCTGGCTTCCTCGGCCGACATCTCAACGACAAGCCGGCCGCCACCTTCGAGTGGTACGCGCATGACGATGCCGCGGCCCTCCTTGGTAACTTCCAGCGGACCGTCACCTGTCCGCGGCTTCATGGCCGCCATTTTGTGCTCCCCTCGACCAGTGGTCGCCCACGAGCTCGACCACGCCGTCCAAACCTCACAGGACCCTCGCAGGCCCCGGGCGTCACACTTCTCTGGCGATTCTTCCGCATCTTCGTCCGTAACCCCAAACTGGACCCGAGACAGCACAGTGGACGCGCACCTCTCCGACCAGCGAGAAGGGCGACCCCGGCCGGTCTGTTACAGGTGATGGACCAAACGGCATCCGGACTGACAGACTTCCAGGGATGCACGCACGTTCCGCACTCTTCGACCTTTACGGTGACCACCTCCGCTCACGTGGCGGAGCGGCGGCCATCGCCTCACTCGTGCGGCTGCTCGCGCCGCTGGACATCGCCGCGCCCGCCGTCCGCACGGCGGTCTCGCGCATGGTCCGGCAAGGCTGGCTGCGTCCGGAGCGGCTCCCGACCGGCCCCGGCTACTCCCTCACCGCGAAGGCGACCCGCCGCCTGGACGACGCAGCGGTGCGGATCTACCGCACAGACCAGGGCGAATGGGACGGCCGCTGGCACCTGCTGGTCGTCACGGCCCCGCACGACCGCACCGCCCGCGCGCGCCTGGCCGCCAGCCTGCGGTTCCTCGGGTACGGACCGCTGGACGGGTCGACCTGGGTGGCGCCCCGCCGCGCCGACGAGATCGACGCGCTGCTGGAGGAGGCCGCCACCCCGGCCGAGCAGTTCTACGCCGAGCACACCGGCGACTCGCTGTCGCTGGTCGAGCGCGCGTGGGACCTCAAGGAACTCGCGCTCGACTACCAGCGGTTCATCGAGCAGCTGGCGCCCGTGGTCGCAGAACGCCGGCGAGGGCGCCACCGAGGAGCAGGCGTTCGCCGCCCGGAGCCGCCTTGTCCACGCCTGGCGCGCGTTCCTCTTCACCGACCCTGCTCTGCCCGTGAGCCTGCTGCCGCCGGACTGGCCCGGCACCGTCGCCGCCACCTTCTTCGACCGGCATGCCGACCGCCTGCTGCCCGCCGCACGCAGGTTCGTCGACCGCACGCTGACCCTTTGACCGCCGCGCTCTGGAGGCCCACCCCGTGTCCGAAGTCCTGCTCGTCGACCGCACCGACGGCGTCGCCACGCTCACGCTGAACCGCCCCGAGTCGATGAACTCGATGTCGGTCGCGCTGAAGGAGGCGCTGCTCGCCGCGCTCACCGAGGTCCGCGACGACCCGGCGGTCCGCGCGGTGGTGCTCGCCGGCGCCGGCCGGGCGTTCTGCGTCGGGCAGGACCTGCGCGAGCACGTCGCGATGCTGGAGTCCGGCGATCCCACGCCGCTGCGGACGGTGCGCGACCACTACAACCCCATCGTCCTCGGGATCACCGAGATGCCGAAGCCGGTCGTCGCCGCCGTCCGTGGCATGGCCGCCGGCGCTGGGGCGTCGTTCGCGTTCGCGGCGGACATCCGGGTCGGCGGGCCGGGCACGGGGTTCCTCATGGCGTTCGCCAACGTGGGCCTCTCCGGCGACTCGGGCGTCAGCTGGACCCTCCAGCGCCTCGTCGGCTACGCCCGCGCCGCCGAGCTGCTGATCCTCGCCCAGCCGGTGCGCTCGGCCGAGGCTGCGGCGCTCGGCCTCATCAACCCCGTCGCCGACGACGACGAGAAGGTGCTGCCGACCGCGCAGGAACTGGCCGCCCGCCTCGCCGCCGGTCCGACCGTGGCGTACGGGCAGATCAAGAAGTGCCTGTCGATCGGCGCGAGCGCCAGCCTCGCCGAGACCCTTGAGGCCGAGGCAGACGCGCAGGCTGTGGCCGGCGACACCGAGGACCACCGCAACGCCACAGCCGCGTTCGTCGCAAAGCAGAAGCCGGCCTTCGAGGGCCGCTGAGCCCCGTTGAGTTTCGGATTCTTGGGGGTCGGCGCTCCGCTGGACCCCCAAGAATCCGACAGTGGAGGAGCCACCGTGGCGTTCAGCACGATCATCACGCCGTCCGAGGCGGCGCCGTTCGTCGGCGATACCGGCTGGCTGTTCGTCGACTGCCGGGCGGTGCTCGGCCAGCCGGACGCCGGGCGTGCCGCGTACCAGCGGGAACACCTGGCCGGGGCGGTGTTCGCCGACCTCGACACCGACCTGTCCGCGCCTGTCGTCCCCGGAGTCACGGGTCGGCATCCGCTGCCGGGCGAGGAGGAGTTCGAGGCCACCGCCGGGCGCCTCGGGATCGGGCCGGAGACGCAGGTCGTCGCGTACGACGAGCGCGACGGGTCGATGGCGGCGGCGCGGCTGTGGTGGCTGCTGCACTGGTCCGGACACGACACAGTGGCTGTGCTCGACGGCGGACTTGACTCGTGGCGGGCGGCCGGCCTCCCGCTGGCGGGCGGTATCGAGCAGCGCCCGTCCACGGTGTTCACCGGACGGTTCCGCGAGGCGATGGCGGTGGGCGCGGACGGCCTGGAGGAGCGGACCCTGGTGGACGCCCGCGCAGCCGACCGGTTCCGTGGCGAGAACGAGACGGTCGACCCTGTCGCGGGCCACATTCCCGGCGCGGTGTCGCTGCCGTTCGCAGGCAACGTCGGCGCGGACGGGCGGTTCCTGGCTCCAGCCGCGCTCGCGGAACGGTACGCCGGGCTCACCGAGCCGGTGTTCTACTGCGGATCCGGCGTGACCGCCGCCCACAGCGTGCTCGCGTACGCCCACGCCGGACTCGGCACCGCCGCCCTCTACCCCGGATCGTGGAGCGAGTGGATCACCGACCCATCGCGCCCGGTGGAGACTGGCTGACCACTTCGCAGCCGGCAAGGTGGTCGTCGACCATGCCGGTGGCCTGCATCAGGGCGTAGGCCGTCGTGGGGCCGAGGAACCGGAACCCGCGCCGCTTCATCTCCTTCGCCATGGCCACCGACTCGGGCGAGACGGCCGGCACGTCCTCCAACGTCGCCGGCCGCGGTCGCGGCGGCGGGGCGAACGACCACAGCAGCTCGGACAGGCCGCCGGGCAGCTCCGCGGCGGCACGGGCGTTCGCGATGCACGCCGCGATCTTGGCGCGGTTGCGGACGATGCCCGCGTCGGCGAGCAGCCTGGCCTCGTCGGCCGCGTCGAACGCGGCCACCTTCTCGATCACGAAGCCGGCGAACGCCGCCCGGAAGTTCTCGCGCTTGCGCAGGATCGTGATCCACGCCAGGCCCGACTGGAACGCCTCCAGGCAGAGCCGCTCGAACAGCGCGTCATCACCGCGCAGGGGCCGGCCCCACTCGGTGTCGTGGTAGGTGACGTAATCGGGCGTCGAAGCCCCCCACGGGCACCGCGCGACCCCGTCCGCACCCACCACGACCGTCATGCCGCTCCCTCCACCTCACGCGCCAACACTCTGAGCGACCGCCGCAGCCCGACGCGCACCGCGAACCGCACTGCCGGCCACGCCAGCAGCCCGAGCCGCCCGAGCGGCAGGTGCAGCCACTCCTGCCAGCACAGGAGAGCACGGCGGTCCGACAGTTCGGTGACGACGAACGAGCCGGGGCCCCGGACGACGCGGCCGAGGTGCAGCATGTCGATGCGGTGCGGCTCGTCGTACCGGACGACCTCCATCGTGTCGAGGAAGCCGATCCGGCCGACGCCGGTGAATGCGTCGATCAGGCTGCCCACGCTACGACCGTCGCCGCGCACGACGCTGACCTGCGTGAACGCCACCCAGCTGGACTGGCGTTCCCAGTCGGCGGCCGCCGCGAAGACGTCAGCCGCAGGCGCGCCGATCTCCACCTCGACGGAGATCTCGCCAGCTCCGCGTCGGGACAACCAGGCGCGGCGCTCCCGGTCGGCGATCCGCCGACGGGCAGGCGGCACCGCTCAGCCGTGGTCGACCGGCACGTCGGCACGGTCGGCACGGTCCTGCGCCGGCACGGTCGTCGCGCTCGGCACGGACCTGCGCACCACGGTCGTCGCCCTCGGCGCGGTCCTGGGCCGCACGGTCGTTCTGCCCGGAGCGGTCAGCGCCTCCAGCAGTGCCGGCCGGGAGATCGCCGCCGTGGGCATACGCGGCCGGTTCGTCAGCGCGCTCGGCGGCGGGCAGCGGCGGCGTGGGGAGTCCACGGGCGGCAGCGAGCTGACCCTCCAGCGAGTCGACGTACTCCTGGAGCTGGCGAAGGTCGCTGGAGGCGCGGTTGACCAGCGCGTCGACCTGGTCCATGCGGTATCCGCGGAGCACGACGTCGAACCGGGCCTGGTCCAGTTCGTCGGCGCTGAGCGGGTGGTCGGGCAGCGGTTCGGCCACCCCGTCCGGCTCCGGTTCGGAGAGCCCGGGCTCGCGACCGAGCGCGAACGAGACGACACCGAAGACGATGCCTGCGACCACAAGCGCCGCCACGACGAGGAGAAGGAAATCTGCCACGGTGGCATCGTGTCACGCTGGAGCCGCCACGACGAGCGGAGGAACCAAGTGACACTGCGCCTCGGCGCCCGGATGTTCGCCGACACGGACCTGCTGGTCATGGCGATCGTGAACCGGACCCCCGACTCCTTCTTCGACCGTGGCGCCACGTTCGCCGACGACGCCGCGATGGCCGCGGTCGACAGGGCGGTCGCCGAGGGTGCGGACATCGTCGACGTGGGCGGGGTGAAGGCCGGTCCCGGCGCTGACGTGGACCCCGACGAGGAGCGCCGCCGCACCGTCCCGTTCGTCGCCGCGATCCGCCGCCGGCATCCGGACCTGATCATCAGCATCGACACGTGGCGGGCAGCGGTGGCCCGGGACGCCATCGCCGCCGGTGCCGACCTGATCAACGACACCTGGGCGGGCGCCGACCCCGGGCTCGTTGCCGTTGCCGCCGAGACGGGCGCGGCGCTCGTCTGCTCACACACGGGTGGCCACACGCCCCGCACGCGCCCGCACCGGGTCGCGTACGACGACGTCACGGCCGACGTGATCGCCACCGTCACCAGGCTCGCCGACGAGGCGGTGGCGGCCGGGGTGCGCCGGGACGGGATCCTCGTCGACCCGACCCACGACTTCGGTAAGAACACCTGGCACTCGCTGGAGCTGACGCGCCGCCTCGACGAGCTGGCGGCCACCGGCTGGCCCGTGCTCGTCGCGTTGTCGAACAAGGACTTCATCGGGGAGGCGCTCGACCTGCCCGTCTCCGACCGGCTGGAAGGAACTCTCGCGGCCACAGCGGTCAGCGCGTGGCTCGGCGCCCGGGTGTTCCGTGCCCATCAGGTACGGGCGACGCGCCGCGTGCTGGACATGGTGGCGACGATCCGCGGCTCCCGGCCGCCCGCAGTGGCCCGGCGTGGTCTTACCTGATCCGAACATTGCCAGAACCTCCGCACCACGTGCCGCGCGCATCGTTCTGATCGCCCCCGTTGACGGCAGCGGGGGTCCAAATCCAAGGAGGCACCGCAACGATGACCAGTACCCCACGGCGCGTCGGCGTCATCGCGGCCTGGACCGCCGCCGCCGTGCTCGGGCTCGGGGCCGCTGCCGGCGCCGCCAACGTGGCGTTCGCCGATCCGACCCCGTCGCCGAGCACGACGGTCAGCCCGGAGGCCAAGCCGGACAAGGGCGAGCGGGGTGACCGGCCAGGGCGTATCGGCAAGCGCTTCGGCCACGGGCTTCGCGGCCACGGGATCCACGGCGAGTTCGTCGTGAAGGACAAGGACGGCAACTTCGTCACGCTGCTGACCCAGCGCGGCGAGGTGACGGCCGTCGACGGCGACTCGATCACGCTCAAGAGCGAGGACGGCTACACCAAGACGTACACGGTCAACGACGACACCCGGATCCGGCGCGATCGCGACCAGGCCAAGATCGGCGACATCAAGGTCGGCGACAAGGCGGCGGTCACGGCGGTGAAGAGCGGCGACGGTGGCACCGCACGCGCAGTAATTGCGCGAACTCAGTGAGACACAGGTTGACCGCAGACGCCATTCGCGCGCTAACCTAGTAAACCGGGCGGCCCGGACCTTTCCCCCGTGAGGTCCGGGCTGCTCCTTGTCCGGGGTTCGATCAGCTCGAACGCCTCCTCGACCGTCCGCGCCACCTGCAGGAGCGCCAGCGCCTCCTGCCGCACGAAACCGGCTTCGACGAGCTGCTTCAGCCAGTCGAAGAGCCCGTCGTAGAAGCCCTCCGGGTCGAGCAGCACGACCGGCTTGGCGTGCATCGCCAGCACCCGCGACGTCCAGATCTCGAAGATCTCCTCCAGCGTGCCGATGCCGCCGGGCAGGCCGAGGAAAGCGTCCGCGCGGGCGTCCATCACGGCCTTGCGCTGGCGCATGTCGGCGGTGACCACCAGCTCGTCGGCGTCCAGATCGGCGACCTCCCGATCCTGCAACGCCATCGGGATGACGCCGACCGTATGCGCCCCGCCGGCACGTGCCGCAGCCGCGACGGCGCCCATCATCGACACCCGTCCGCCGCCGGAGACCAGCGAGTGCCCGCGCGCGGCCAGCTCACGGCCGACCTCGGCGGCGAGGTCGGCGTAGCGCGCCTCGATCCGCAGCGACGACGCGCAGAAGACACAGATCGCAGCCACGGTCAGGCCTCGACCGGACTTTCCGGCTGGCTGCCTGCGTCGGACGGCATTTCGGCGCCGGGCAAGTCGGCGGCTAGGACGATCCGGACGGCCTCCTCGACGTCGTCGGTGAGCACCATCAGGTCCAGGTCGGCGGGGTTGATGTAGCCGCGCTCCAGCATGGTGCCGCGCAGCCAGTCGATCAGGCCGGACCAGTACGCCGTGCCGAGCAGCACCACCGGGAACCGCGTCACCTTGCGGGTCTGCACGAGCGTCAGCGCCTCGAACAGCTCGTCCATCGTGCCGAAGCCGCCGGGCAGCACGCAGAACGCCTGCGCGTACTTGACGAACATGGTCTTGCGGGCGAAGAAGTACCGGAAGTTGATGCCGACGTCGACCCACGGGTTCAGGCCCTGCTCGAACGGCAGCTCGATGCCGAGACCGACCGAGACGCCGCCCGCCTGGCTGGCACCGCGGTTCGCCGCCTCCATCACGCCCGGCCCGCCGCCGGTGATCACCGCGTAGCCGGCCCTCGCCAGCGCGGCACCGAGCGCCTCGGCCTGCTCGTACTCGGTGGAGCCGGGCTTGGTGCGGGCCGAGCCGAACACACTCACCGCCGGACCCAGCTCCGCGAGCGCGCCGAAGCCCTCGACGAACTCGGACTGGATCCGCATGACGCGCCAAGGATCGGCGTGCACCCAGTCCGCCGGGCCGCGGCTGTCCAGGAGCCGCTGATCCGTGGTGCTGTCCGGCACCTGGTCACGGCGGAGGGTCACCGGGCCACGCTGGTGCTCCTCCAGCGGTACAACAGGGTTCTCGCTGCTCATCCCGCAACCGTATCTCCGGCCCGCCCGTGGAGCTGGCCGGCCGAGCGCTGTTCGCCCACGCGACGCCCGCCGTTGTCGCCGACTAGCCGCGTGTTGCGACGATGACCTTGTTGCCGTCCGGGTCGAGCACCGTGGCCATCCGCTCGCCCCACGGCTGGTCGGCGGGCTCGTCGATCACCCGCACGCCGCCCGCTTTGAGTGTCGCGATCGCGGCGTCGCAGTCCGTGGCGTAGAACCACAGCGTGACGCGGTCATTGCCCTGCTCGCCGGGCTCGGTCTGGAGCCCGATGCCGAGGTGGGAGCGTCCGATGTCCACGCCGACGTAGCCGGGTTCGCCCTCCGGCGGGAACTGGTACGTGACGGTGCCGCCGAGCAGGTCGCGGTAGAAGCCGAGCGACCGGGCCATGTCAGGCGTGGACAGGATCGGGAACATCTCCTCGATCATCGAGTCACCCCTCCAGGTAGCGGCGCAGCGTGTCGGCGGTGGCGGTGATCCTCTCGACCTCGACGTACTCGTCCCGCTTGTGCGCTTGGTTCGGGTCGCCCGGGCCGAAGTTCACCGCCGGGATGCCCAGGGCCGAGAACCGCGAGACGTCCGTCCAGCCGTACTTCGCGAGAACCGTCGTCCCGGTCTTCGCCACGAAATCGGCCGCGGCGGGCGCGGAGAGCCCGGGGAGCGCGCCCGGGGCACTGTCGGTGACGGCGACGTCGTATCCGTCGAACACCTCGCGGACGTGCGCGGCGGCCTGTTCCTCGTCGCGGTCGGGCGCGAACCGGAAGTTCACCTCGACCTCGCAGACGTCCGGAATCACGTTGCCGGCGACGCCGCCGCTGATCCGCACCGCGTTGAGCCCCTCGCGGTACACGCAGCCGTCGATGTCGACGTCGCGCGGGGTGTAGTCGACGAGTCGTTGCAGGATCCCGGCCGCGCCGTGGATCGCGTTCTCCCCCAGCCAGCTCCGGGCGGAGTGGGCACGGGTGCCGTTGGTACGGACCACCGCCCGCAGCGTGCCCTGGCAACCGCCCTCCACCTGGCCGGACGTCGGCTCCAGCAGCACCGCGAAGTCGCCGGCCAGCCAGTCGGGATGGTCGCGGACGATGCGCCCGAGGCCGTTCTTCGACGCCTCGACCTCCTCGTTGTCGTAGAAGGCCAGGGTGAGGTCGTAGGCGGGATCGGGCAGCGTGGCGGCGAGGTGCAGCATCACCGCGACCCCGGACTTCATGTCGCTGGTGCCGCAGCCGTACATCAGATCGCCGTCGCGCCGGGATGGGACGTTGTCCGCGATCGGCACGGTGTCCAGGTGCCCGGCCAGCACCACGCGGTGGCTCTTGTTCCGCTCGGTGCGCGCGACGATCGTGTCGCCGTCACGGTCGATCCGGAAGCGGTTCAGGTCCTTGAGCGCCTTCTCGACGGCGTCCGCGAGGGGCTGCTCGTTCCCCGAGACGGACGGGATGTCGACCAGTGCGGCGGTGAGTGCGATCGGGTCGAGGGTGAGATCGAGGCTGGTCACTTCGCCGAGCCTAGCGGCGGGCTCGGTAACCTACGGCGCATGAGTGCAACCGCTTGGGGCGCCGGCCTCGCCACCGTGACCACCGACGGCACCGTGCTCGACACGTGGTTCCCGTCCGGCCAGCTCGGCGTCGGCGAGGAGGCGACCGCGAAGCTCGCGTCGCGCCTCGGCATCGGCTCGGGTTCGAAGCGCCTGGACGCCGCTCAGGCCGACGAGCTGCTCGGCGCCGAGCTGGCCGGTGCGGTCGGGCCTGGTCCGCTGCCCGCGCTGGAGACGGTCGCGGTGGCGGTGGTCCTCGGCTCGCTCGCGGACGCGCCCGCCGACACCCACGACGCGTACCTGCGGCTGCACCTGCTCTCGCACCGGATCGTCCGCCCGCACGGCCTCTCCGTCGACGGCATCTTCGGCAAGCTCACCAACGTCGCCTGGACCTCCGCCGGGCCGTGCCCCGCCGAGCGCGTCGACGAACTGCGCGCCCGCGAGCGCGCCGCCGGCCGGCACCTCCAGGTCTTCGGGCTCGACAAGTTCCCGCGGATGACCGACTACGTGACGCCCAGCGGCGTCCGGATCGCCGACGCCGACCGCGTGCGGCTCGGCGCCCACCTCGCCAGCGGCACCACCGTCATGCACGAGGGCTTCGTCAACTTCAACGCCGGAACGCTCGGCAACTCGATGGTCGAGGGGCGGATCAGCGCCGGCGTGCTCGTCGGCGACGGCTCCGACGTGGGCGGCGGCGCGTCGATCATGGGCACGCTGTCGGGCGGCGGCAAGCAGGTCATCTCGATCGGCGAGCGGTGCCTGCTCGGCGCCAACGCCGGCGTCGGGATCTCGCTCGGCAACGACTGCGTGGTCGCCGCCGGCTGCTACATCACCGCAGGGACGAAGGTCACTCTGCCGGACGGCGAGATCGTCAAGGCGCTGGAGCTGTCCGGCGCCAACGGCATCATGTTCTGGCAGAACTCCGTGAACGGCCGCATCGAGGCGAAACCCCGGTCGGGCACCTGGGGCAGCCTGAACGAGGCGCTGCACAGCAACTAGCCGCCTGGGTGTTCGCGGAAATCGCGCGGAATGCCGCGGCGCGCCGCGGCAATTTCCGCGAACACCCAGCGGCCACGTGGCGCGCCACCTCACGCCGCAGCCTCCAGCGCGCGGCGCACGGTGGCCGCCACGTAGCCGCGCCTGAGCGTGTCGGCCCAGGTGAAGCGGAGCACCGTCCAGCCGGCGTTCGCCAGGTCGTTCTGCCTCCGCCGGTCCCGGAACAGCGCCTGTCGGTTCTTCGTGTGGCCCAGCACCGTCGGCCTCGGCGACGACGCGCTGCCGCTTCCAGACCATGTCGGCGATGCCCAGCAACACGCCGCGCTCGTCGTGAATGCGGTACTGCAACTCATCGGGCGGGATGCCAGCCGTCGACGCAGCGCAATCGGACGCGCGTCTCCAGTGGCGACTCCGCGCGCCCGTCCACGAGCGGTAGCCAACGCCGCGCCCGAGCTCCGCCCGGTCGCCCACGCAGCAACCGATCGACCTCCGCGATCTCCTCCGGCGCGATGAGGCCCAGATACAGTGCGGAGTCCACAAGTGACACCGCCGTCGAGCGTGGCTGGCGGCAGAGCAGGTCGACGAGTGTGCGGAGCTAGCCGTCGTCATCCGCTAGCCCATCGACCTCCCGCACGTGGTCGGGCGGCACGGTGAGATGGTGGACTCGCACGCCGGCCCTATGAGCACGCCTAGAGGCCCGCGGCCGGGAGACGTGCAGGAGCGCCGTCCAACGGCGGCAGGCCCTGCAGGCCGTACAGCTCAGCAGCGGTCTCCAGGACCACGAGCGATTCTGGTCCCAGCGCCAACAGCAGCGCGCGCAGAGCGAGGTCGCGCCGAGGCCTCCTCCTCGCGCAGATGTGCGTCGATCAGGTACACGCCCTGGCACAACCTGCGCCACTCGCCTGCCGCGCCCGTTCGCGCACCTGGCTGGCGGCGAACCCGAGCGCCGCGCATTGGGCGGACGTGATCAGGCCGTGCTGCGTCGCCGCCTTTCCACGCAGCGACTCCTCGCGCTTCGCGGCTTCCTCGATGGATCTCACACGTACCAGGGTGGCGGAAATCAGCACCAGCTCGCTGAGGCCCCTGTGGACAACGCAGGTGTTCGGGGAAATGGTCGCGGCTCGCCGGGCGGAGCCCGGCGATTTCCGCGAACAGTCAGGTAAGCCGTCGCGACGAACGGTCAGGTCAGCCGGGCGACGGCGGCTGCTACTCGTTCGTCGGTTCCTGTCAGCGCTACCCGTACGTGGCGCCCGCCCGCAGGGCCGTAGAACGTGCCCGGCGCCGCGAGAATCCCGCGCTCCGCCAGCCATCCCACAGTCGCCCAGCAGTCCTCGTCGCGCGTGACCCACAGGTACAGGCCGGCCTCGGAGTGGTCCACCCGGAGCCCGGCCGCCTCCAGAGCGGCGCGCAGCGCAACCCGACGGGCGGCGTACCGTTCGCGCTGCTCCTCGACGTGCGCCGTGTCGCCGAAGGCCGCGATCATGGCGGCCTGCACCGGCGCGGGCATGATCATCCCGGCGTGTCTCCGCACCGCGAGCAGCTCGCGCACGACCGCCGGGTCACCGGCCACGAACCCGGCGCGGTAACCGGCGAGGTTCGACCGCTTCGACAGCGAGTGCACCGCAAGCACACCGTCGTGCGAGTCACCGCAGACGGAAGGATGCAGCACGGACACCGGCGCGGCGTCCCAGCCGAGCTCCAGGTAACACTCGTCCGAGACGACCAGCGCGCCACGCTCGCGCCCCCACGCGACCACCTTGCGCAGGTGCTCGACGGGCAGCACCCGTCCGGTGGGGTTGGACGGCGAGTTGATCCAGACGAGCTTCACCGACCCTGGCCCCACGGACACGGTGCTGTCCGACCGGACGAACGTGGCGCCGGCCAGGCGGGCGCCCACCTCGTACGTCGGGTACGCCAGCTCGGGGATCACCACACGATCGCCGGGCCCGGCCCCGAGCAGAGTCGGCAGCCACGCGACCAGCTCTTTCGTGCCGATCGCCGGCAGCACGGCCTGGACGCCGACCGCCCCGCACCGGCGTTCGAGCCACTCCGTGAGCGCAGCGCGCAGCGCCGGCGACCCAGCGGTGAGCGGGTACGCCGGCGCATCAGCCGCCGCGATCAGCGCTTCCCGCACCACCAAGGGCGTCGGGTCGACCGGGGTACCGATCGACAGGTCGACGATGCCGTCAGGATGCGCCCTGGCCTTCTCCGCGTACGGCGTGAGCGCGTCCCACGGGAAGTCGGGGAGCGAGGCGGAGACGCTCAGTGGTCGCCACCCTGCGGCGGCAGCGCGGCCACGATCGGGTGGTCACTGGGGATCTTGCCGAGCTTGGACGCGCCACCGGGCGAGCCCAGCTCCTCGAAGAAGCCCACGTTGGCGGTGTAGTACTCCTTCCACTGGGACGGGACGTCGTCCTCGTAGAAGATCGCTTCGACCGGGCACACCGGCTCGCAGGCGCCGCAGTCGACACACTCGTCAGGGTGGATGTAGAGCATTCGGTTGCCCTCGTAGATGCAGTCGACGGGGCACTCCTCGATGCACGCCTTGTCGAGCACATCCACGCACGGCTCGGCGATGACGTAGGTCACGGGTGCATTCCTCTCGGCGTGTGTGCAGCAGTCCTGCGGACTTCCTAGTATCGCTGGCGGCGGTTGGCAACGGACACAGGGGGTGGCGCATGGCACTGAGCGTCCACGACGTGGGATCCCGCGTCGTGCTCCGCCGCTCGGCCGGCATCAGGGACGGCCGTCCGGTCTTCACCGGACGTCCTCGGCGAGCTTCTCACCTGGGGAGACGTCGTGGTGATCAGAACCGCCGACGGCACGGACGTGTCGGTGCCCCGGCACGAGGTGGCGGCCGGCAAGCGGATACCGCCGCGGCCGGAGCGCCGGGCCGGACAGCCACAACCGCACCCGCTGCCAGACCACCCGGCCGGACAGCCACAACCTCGGCCGTGAGCGCCGGCAGGGACAGACACAACCCCGCCCATGGCCGAGCGACCTCGAACTCGAACGGATCGCCGCACTCGGCTGGCGCGGTCTGCACACCGAGCAGCTCGGCGGCTGGCTGCTGCGGGCGAGCGGCGGCTGGACCGGCCGGGCAAACTCGGTGCTGCCGCTCGGCGATCCCGGAGTCGACCTGGACGCGGCACTGGCCCACGTCACCCGCTGGTACACGGCTCGCGGTCTGCCGGCGCTGATCCAGGTGCCGCTGCCCGCCCGCACCGACCTGAGCGACGCCCTGCACGCGCGTGGCTGGGCCGACGCCTGGGGAGCCCAGGTGCTCACTGCGGACATCCTGACGGTCCTTTCCGGACTGCCGGAACGGACGAGCCTGCCGCCGGTGGAGTTCGGCACCGAACCGAGCGCGGAGTGGCTCGGCGCGTACCACTACCGGGGCGGGTGCGCTGCCGGACGTCGCGGTCGAGGTGCTGCGCGGGGGCGATGCGCCGTTCTTCGCGTCCGTCGTCGAAGGCGGTGCCGTCTCGGCCATCGCCCGTGGCGCCCTGGACGAGGGTTGGGTGGGCATCACGGCGGTCGAGGTCGAGCCGGCGCAGCGCCGTCGCGGCCTCGCCACACACCTGCTCCGGGGGCTCCTGGACTACGGCGTCGACCGCGGCGCGCACAGCGCCTACCTGCAGGTCGACCTCGCCAACGACGTCGCGCAGGCGCTGTACCAGCGGGTGGGCTTCGCCACCCACCACACCTACATGTACGTCAAGCAGCCTCAGACGTAGAGGGCGGGATTCAACCGCGGCGAGAGCCTCAGCGGCGCGGCTTCGTCTTGACCCGCTCCGCCTGGCTCTTCCACGCCTGGCTCTTGGGGTCGAGGCCCAGCGCCATGGCGGTGAACAGCCCGATCGCGCCAGCGACCGACAGCACGAGCATGCAGACGAGGATCTGGAAGAGGAAGGCGTTGAACCCGTTCTCGAACGGCGAGCCGCCTGAAACCAGCGGGCCGATCAACATCACGAGAAGGGAACTGGAACCGATCGCGACGCCTGCGAACGTGAGCACCCGCGGGACGGGATAGCGGCGGGCCCACAGGAACACCGTCACGGCGAGGACGACCATCATCGCGCCTATCGACCACAGCCCGATCACGAACTGGGTGCTGTCGTCGGGCCCCGCCAGCCGCACCACGAGCCGCGCCAGCAGGTTCACCGCGACCAGCACCGCCGCGACGATCGCGACCCGACCCCACACGCCCTTCATCCCCGAAACGCCTCCTCGACTCAGCTCAGGTGCACATGGTGCCCCGCCACCGCCACAGGTGTCACGCGTTCGGCCCAAGCCGCCGCACGGGCGGTGAGACGGCCAGGAAACCGGTGACCGCGAAGACCCCGGCGCCGATGAAGAGCAGCCCGAGACCGCGCCAGTCGCCGGGCATCACCAGGTCACCCTCGGCGGTGCGGGTGCTGAGCGTGAGCAGCACGGCTATCCACGCGACGCATGGCGCGACGATGCCGAGCCGGCTGCCCGTCGCGTACCGGGCGAAGCGGATCAGACCCGCGTTCGCGACGACGGCGAGGGCGAACGACACGAACGGCACCGCCAGCGGACCCACCCGCATCGGCAGCAGGAACGCCTCGACCAAGGCGAGCAGCACCGCCAGCACGGTCGACACGACGTACGCCGCGACCCGGCTCACGCGATCGACCACGCGCAACACCGCCGGCGGCATGACCCGAGGCTTCGGGGGTTCCACCAGCGCGGGCGTCTGCGGTTCGGCTTCGGGGACGGTCACCGGCCGAGGGTAACGCGGACGTCCGTCAGCAGTGGCGGGTGGACCTGACCGGTGACGACGCCGTGAGCCCGCCGGTGATCTGCGCGGTCACCCGCCAGTAGACCGTGGTGCCCGAGGGCAGGCCGCCGACGCTGTCCTGGTACAGGTCGTCGCTGACCCGCCCGAGCTTGCTGGTGCGGTTCGGCGAGGTCGTCAGGCCCCACGAGAAGGTGACGCGGCGGACGTTGTCGCCGCGGACGTTGGCCGTCACGGCGGCGGTCCAGTCGTCGGAGCAGCCCGAGGTCGAGTCGGCCAGGAAGGCGTCGATCTGCACCGCGTCGCTGCCCCCGCCCGGCCTGCTCGTCTGCGGCGCCGGCGACCGGGGCGGCGGGCCGGACCGCGACGGACTGGGTGACGCGCTCGGCGAGACACTGGGCGACGGCGTCGTGCTGGGGCTGGCGGACGGGCTGGCCGACGCCGACGCGGTGGGCGAGCCGGCCTGTGAGCCCCCACCGACCGGATCCCCGCCGGCAGTGACCTCGGCGGTGCGGTCCGGACTCGCCGTCTCCTCCGGCCGCACCAGGTAGTACACGCCGCCGAACGCGACGAGCACAGCCGCTGCCGCGATCCACGCCACCACCCGGCGACGCCGCCGCGCACCGCCGAACGGCACCGGGAAGCCCGACCGGTGGAACGGCTCGGCGATCTCGCTGCGGTACGCGATCCGGTGCGGAACCGCGGCGGTCGCGAGCAGCCGTCCGCGGAGCAGCACCGGCACGGGCACCGCCGGCAGGTCGGCGTACCGCTGGACGGCGTCCCCGGACCGCTGCCGCCAGCAGTTGCGACAGTCGTCGGCATGGGCGAGTGACCTGTTGAAGGACTGCCCTGCGTGAGATCGTCCGTCCCAGCCGGCGAGCAGCGCGTCCAGCGCGGCGCACCTGCCGCGCTCGGAACGGGCGGTGGTCAGGGCGTCGAGCGCCTCGGCGAGGTCCGCGCGGGCGGCGGCGAGGTGTGCGGCGACGCGCCGTGAGCTGGTGCCGAGGATCGTCGCCAACTCTGACTCGTCGAAGCCGTGCCGCGTCCCCAGGTCGAGCGCCTCGCGGAGATGCGGCGGGAGGCTGAACGCCGCGTCCCGCGTCCACGCGCGCGCCTGCTCGGCCCGCAGGTCCGCACCGAGGAAGAGGGTCTCGTCCCGGGCGTCGGCGAGCCGCGGATGCGACGCCATCCTGCTCCGCCTCGCCTGCCGGATGCACTCGTTGCGGATGATCGCGTAGAGCCAGGCCGTGACGCGTTTCGGCTCGCGCAAGGTGCCCGCGCGGCCGATGGCTACGAGCAGCGCGTCGTGGACGGCGTCCTCGGCGCCTTCACGGTCGCGGAGCAGGCCGAACGCGTAGTCGTAGAGCCGAGGTGCGTAGGTGTCGTACATCGCACCGAGCGAGTGCTCGTCGCCTGACCGTAAGGCGGCTACTGTCTGCTGGCCGTCCACGGGCGGCACGCTAGCAGTACGGAAGTTGCCGCCGTGACCACGAGCTGGGACGTTTCCGGCAATCCAACTACGGAAACTCGCTGCGTCACCGTGCGACTACTCTCCGCATCGGCCCGTTCGCCCCTGCGCACCTCGCGCCAGAACCGAACTTTCCGGGAACCCGTCCCTAAACCCGGCGCGCGATACCACCAAAACCCCGACAGTTCGCAAGCGCCGCGGGCGGTCACGGGCGCGCTAGCGGGCTCACTCGATGCAGAAGATGGTCGTGGTGCCGCGCTCGGTGTCCGTCTCGCCGTTGATGGCGCGGGCGGTGATCTCGAAGGTCACCGGGACGCTGAGAAGACCTCGCTGCGGACCGACCCGGCCGAAGTAGTCCTGCCCGTCCGGGAAGAGCTGCGCCGACCGCACGGGCTTCTGCTCCCGTGTTGGCCAGTACCGGATGATCACGCTGCTGATCGGCGGCCCGGTGACCGTCGCGGAGGCTGTGGCCCCGCTGCAGCCACCCTCGAAACGCGGGTTGGTGACGTCCGGCTTCGGCAGGGGCGGCCTGGGGGACGGCGAGCGCGACGGAGACGGGGACGTCGAGCGCGACGGCGAGGGCCTCGGCGGCGGCGTCCTCGGTGGAACAGGGCGGCGGGTCCGGGGTCGGCGGCGTCACCCGTCGTGAAGGCGAAGGTGAAGGCGTGGGCGAAACCGACCTCGACGGCGAAGGCGATGCGGACGGCGACAGCGACAGCGGCGCCGGAGAGTCGGTGAACGCAGGCTCCTCGGTCGTCGGCGTCACCCGCGTAGGCGGCTCGGCCAGGGTCTGCTGCGACCCCGGCCGCAGGTTGAGCGCCACTCCACCGCCGACGAGCAGCGCCATCACGGCTGCACCGGCCAGCCACGCGGCGGCCTTCGACCGCTTGCCCGCCTGGTCGAGCGGTACGGGGAAGCCGTCCCGCTGGTATGGCGCGGCGATCCGGCCGTGATGCGAGACCCGTTGCAGGTCGGCGCTGGAGTCGAGCACCTTGCGCCGGAGCGCGATCGGCAGCAGCGCGAACGGGATCGCGGCGAACAGGGCCTCGGCGCTGACCTCGTGCGCGCGCCGTGCGCCACAGATCGCGCACTTCTCCAGGTGGCGGCTGACGCGCTTGCGCAGCAGCGGCGTGAATGCGCCGTCCCACCCGGTGAGCATGGTGTCCAGCTCGCCGCACTCGCCCCGCCCGGCACGGGCCGTCAGCAGCGCCCCGACCGACCGTTCCAGCTGTTCACGCGCCTTCGACGTGAGCGCGTGGGCGTGGTTCGCCGACACCCCGAGCGCGGCGGCCAGTTCGGCGCCGGTGAGTTCGTGCCGGAGCGTGAGGTTGAGCACCTCCTGCTCGCGCGGGTTGAGCGCGGCGACGGCGTCACGGACCAGCGCACGCGCCTGCTCGGCCTGGACCGTGCGGACCAGGTCGACGGTGTCGTCCTTCACGTCGCCGGCCTTCTCCAGCGGCGCGAGCCGGTTGCGTTGCCGCAGCTGGCGCAGGCACTCGTTCCGCGCGATCGCGTACAACCAGGACCGGAAGCGATCCGGGTCACGTAACTGCTGCGCGCGGTCCGCGGCGACGAGCAGCGTGTCGTGGACGGCGTCCGCAGCCGTGTGCGAATCCTGGAGGAGCCCGACGCAGTAGTCATACAGCCGCTGCGCATACCGGTCGTACGCGGCGGCGAGCCCGTCCCGGTTGCGATCCCGAAGCGCCTGCACAATGGCGCGATCGTCCACGGCCGGGACGTTAACAGTGTTCGCCGCAGTTTGGCGCCCATATTGTCCACCTCGTGACACAGCATTCAGAGCCCGCGCGGGCGGCTCGCCACGAATAGTCCGACCAGCGCGAACACTCCGACGACGGCGTACACGACCAGGACGGCGATCCCATCCCCTGTGAGCTGGGCAGATGCGGCGAGGTTCATGGTGCGCTCCCTGGTCAGGCGGAGCTGGTCGCTCCGCGCTCACCGGTAGGAGTCCCGAGGCACCCCAAACCCAACAACTTTTTCACTGACGATGTGCTGGCCGCACCATCGGCGCAGGACCCGCTCAGTCGATGCAGGTGCCGTTCCTGAGCGTCACCTCGTTCGACCGTCCCTCCACACCGTCCGCAGTGACGCCGATCGCGTACGCGGTGATGTCCACCTCCGTGGGCAGGCTGTCGAGCCGGCCACGCCAGGCGCCGCGCAGGAAGGTCAGCTCCTGCTGACCGGATGCGTTAGGAGCGGTCCAGTAGGCGGTCACCGTAACGACCTCGCCGCTCGTCACCGTCGCCCGGACGTTGGAGCTCCAGATGCCGCAGGTGACGGGCCCGGTGGCCTCGAACGTCAGCACGGGCGGGCTAGGTGTCGGCGACGGCGACGGCGACGGGGATTCCGAGGGTGTCGGAGTCGGAGACCGGGTCGGCGTACGGCTCGGCGACGGCTCCTCGGACGGCGAGGGCGACTCGGACGGCGTCGCGCTCGGCAGTGCCGTCGGGCTGGGTGGTGTGGTCGGGAGTGCGCTCGTGGTGACCGGGGGTACCACGCCGACGCCTCGCCGGGCCTGCCGATGTCACCCCAGAACATCGCGGCGGCGCCGATCAGCAGCACCGCCGCGAGGGTCCCCGCCAGGATCGGCGCGAGGTGCTTGGGGCTGCGCCGGTCCAGCGGCACGGGGAATCCCCCGCGATCGAACGGCTCCGCGCGCTTGCCGAGCTGCTGCACGTGCGCGACGAGTTCGACGTCGCCGGTCACGCGACTGCGCAGGTCGATCGGGATGACCGCCATCGGCACGGCCGCGAAGAGCGCCGCCGCGCTGACCTTGCGCTGCTTCGCCTCACCGCAGATCGCGCACTTCTCGACGTGCCGGCTGACGCGCTTGCGCAAGAGCGCGGTGAGTATGCCGTCCCAGCCGGCCAGCATCGACGCCAGCTCGGGGCAGTCCTGCTGGCCGGTGCGCGCCATGATGAGCGCGCCGACGGCCCGCTCCAGTTGCGCGCGCGCCCGGGACACCAGCGCGTTGGCGTGGTTGACCGGCACGCCGAGCGCGGCGCCCAGCTCCTCGCCGGCCAGCTCGTGCCGCAGCGTCAGGTCGAGGACCTCACGGTCGCCGGGGTTGAGGCCGGCGGCGGCGTCCCGCACGAGCGCGTGCGCCTCGGCGGCCCGCAGCCCGCGCTCGACGTCGACGCTGCTGTCGCCGATGTCGCCGGCCGCGTCCAGCTCGCTCTCACGGCGACGCGCCCGCAACGCCCGGAGGCACTCGTTGCGGGCGATCGCGTAGAGCCAGGGCCGGAGCTTGTCCGGATCGCGCAGCTGGTGCGCCCGGTCAGCGGCGACCAGCAGCGTGTCGTGGACGGCGTCACCGGCCGAGTCGCGGTCGCGCAGCATCCCGACGCAGTAGTCGAAGAGGCGCGGCGCGTACCGGTCGTAGACGGCCGCCATCGCTGCCCGCTCCCCGGCGACGAGCTGCTGGACGATCTCGCGGTCCTGCACAGTAGGCACGCTAACCCCGAGAGCGCCTGCTACCGGCGTTCGCGACGACATCAGCACCGGCCAACCCGGCGACGCCGGGCGAACCCGACAAGCAGTGCACCGGCGGCCGCCAGCAGCAGGCCCGCTGCCGCCAGGATCCCGACGCTCGCGCCGGTGACGGGCAGCCCGGTGCCGGGGTACTCGGGGTCGTCCTGGTTGTCGCTGCCACCACCGTCGGTGGACCCGGCCGGCGACTCGGACGGCGACGGCGATTCGGACGGCGACGGCGGCTGAGCGGTCCTGGTCGGCTCGGGGTCGGGGTCGACGACCACCGGCGGCACGGGCGGCACGGGCGGCCTCGGGTACTTCGGCGAGCGCGTGGGCGTCGGCGTGGGCGTCGGCCACACGACGTCGCCCGGGTCCACCACGGGCGGGTCGACGATCGGCGGCTTCACGATTACGCCGGGGTCCTTCGGGGTCGGCGGTGTGTCGATCACCAGCGGCGGCCTCGGAACCCTCGTGGCCGTCAGCGGGCCGACCGGGTCCGGCGTCTCCGCCAGTGCGACGGAAGGCACGAACGCGCCGGCGGCGAGACCGATCGACGCGGCTGCGGTGGCGAGAAGCCGGCTGCGGTTCATGGTCGTTCTCCCTCACTGCGAGCGGGACCTCATATCCCGCGCTCAGTGGTAGGAGCGACCGCCCCGACCTGCGGCAACAACTTTTCGCAGAATTCTTCGTGACTCCGGGGTAGAGCCCGGCGAACAGGTCGTCCACCAGACCCGTCCACACCGCCGGACACCAGCACGTAGTACTCCACGCCGAACTCCCCCTCCGCGTTGCCGGCGAGCGAGTAGAGCCACGAGTCGGCGGAGATCTGGGTGGCGTGCGCACGCATCGCGGCCACCTTCCGGGACGAGTACTCCGACGCGTCGATCCGCACCGCGAGCTGCTCGTCCGGGGTGCCGAACGGCAGCTCGTCCGCGCTGGTCACGCCGGCGAACGGGTTCTCGGCCGCGTTCGCGAAGTGCTCGATGCCCTTCTGCAGCGACGACTTGGGCACCGCCGTCAGGTACACCTTGGCGACCTGCCAGTCGGGCTCCGCGAGCCGCAGCGCCTCCATCGTGACGCGGTGCACCTGGATGTGGTCCGGGTGGCCGTAGAACCCGTTGTCGTCGTACGTGACCACGACCTGCGGCCTGGTCTCGCGGATCACCTCGGCCAGCAGCTCCCCGGCCTCGGCGAGGTCGGCCTGCCAGAAGCAGCGGGGGTTGTCGTTGGTGTCGAGGCCCATCATGCCGCTGTCGCGGTAGCGGCCGGGGCCGCCGAGGAAGCGGTGGTCGGTGACGCCGAGCGCCGCGCACGCCTTCTCCAGCTCGCTAGATGCGGTACCCGCCGAGCTGGTCGGCCTGGTCGGCGGCGAGCTGGCTCAGTGAGGGCTCCAGCACCTCGCCCTCCTCGCCGAGGGTGCACGTGACGAGCGTCACCTGCGCGCCCTCGGCGGCGTACTTCGCCATCGTGGCGCCGGTGCCGATCGTCTCGTCGTCGGGATGGGCGTGAACCAGCAGGAGCCTGCGATCAGCACTCATGCCCGAACCCTAATCGGCGGGCTGGCAGGATGGCGGTGTGACGACGACCGACGCCGAACTCGCCGCCCTCTCCTATCCCCGGCTCGCCGCCCGCACCAGGCACTTCCTGTACGGGCAGCCCCGCACGGTGAGCGTCTCCGCCGACGGGCAGCGCGTGCTGTTCCTCCGGTCCGGCGGCCCGACCGATCCGGTGCACGCGCTCTGGGCGCTGGACGTGCCCACAGGCGAGGAGCGCCTCCTCGCCGATCCGTCGGCCCTGCTCGGCGCCGGCGAGGAGAACCTGTCGCCGCAGGAGCGGGCGATGCGCGAGCGCAAGCGTGAGGCGTCCGGTGGCATCGTCGCCTACACCACCGACGAGGCCGGCGACCTCGCCGTGTTCGCCCTGTCCGGGCGGCTGTTCAAGGTCGGCGCCGCCACCGGCGACGTCACCGAGCTGACCGTGGCCGGCCCGGTGCTCGACCCGCGCCCCGACCCGGCCGGCCGGCGCATCGCGTACGTCACCAGCGGCGCGCTGCACGTGATCGACGCCGACGGCACCGACCGCGTCCTCGCCGAGGAGGAGGCCGCCACCTGGGGCCTCGCCGAGTTCGTCGCGGCCGAGGAGATGAACCGGTTCCGCGGCTTCTGGTGGTCGCCGGACGGCACCCGGCTTCTCGCCGCCCGCGTGGACGAGTCCCCGGTGCCCCGCTGGTACATCGCCGACCCGGCCAACCCCGACCAGCCGTCCACCGAGATCGCCTACCCGCACGCGGGCGCCGACAACGCGGACGTCACGCTGCACGTGATCACCGTGGCCGACGGCACCCGGGCGGAGGTCCCGTGGGACCGCGCTACCTTCCCGTACCTGGTCACCGCCGGCTGGGACGACAGCGGCTGCGCGCTCGTCACGGTCATGGACCGCCACCAGCAGCGGGTGCAGGTGCTCGGCGCCGACGACGACGTCCAGGTCCACATCGCCGAGTCGCGCGAGCCGTGGCTGGAGGTGCTCCCGGGCACGCCGGCGCTGCTGCCGGACGGCAAGCTGGTGTGGTCGCAGGACACCGGCACCACCCGCCGGCTCACCGTCGACGGCGCCCCGATCACGCCTGCCGAGCTGTACGTCCGCGGGTACCTCGGCCGGCTCGGCGACGACCTGCTGGTGGACGCCACCCAGGACGCGCCCGAGCAGAACCACGTCTACCGCGTCACGCGGACGGGCGCGGTCACCCGGCTCACTGAGGGCGCCGGCTGGCACGGTGTGGTCACCGGCGGCGAGACCGTCGTCGTGATCAGCCGCACGCTGGAGCAGCACGGCGCCAGCTTCACCGTGCACGCCGCCGGCCGCACCACGAGGCTGCGGTCGCTCGCCGCCACGGCGCCGTTCACGCCGAGGCCCGTTCTGAGCCGGGTCACCGAGCGGCGGCTGCCGACGGCGGTGCTCTACCCGGGCGACCACACGCCCGGCACGCGGCTCCCCGTCCTCATGGACCCGTACGGCGGCCCGCACCACCAGGAGGTCATGGCCGCGCGGGGCGCCTGGAACGAGCCACAGTGGTGGGCCGACCAGGGCTTCGCCGTCGTCGTCGTGGACGGTCGGGGCACGCCGGGCGTCAGCCCCGCGTTCGAGCACGGGATCCGCCTCGACTTCGCGACGCCCGTCCTCGACGACCAGGTCGACGCGCTGCACGCCCTCGCCGCCGACCACCCCGACCTCGACCTCGATCGCGTCGGCATCCGCGGCTGGTCGTTCGGCGGGTACCTCGCCGCACTGGCGGTGCTGCGCCGGCCGGACGTGTTCCACGCGGCGGTGGCGGGTGCGCCGGTCACCGACTGGACCCTGTACGACACCTTCTACACCGAGCGCTACCTGGGGCTCCCGGCCGAGCAGCCGGACGCCTACGCCACGTCGTCCCTGCTCGCGGACGCGGAGAAGCTCAGCCGCCCGCTGATGATCATTCACGGCCTCGCGGACGACAACGTCGTGTCGGCGCACTCGCTGCGCCTGTCCACCGCGCTGCTCGGCGCGGGCCGCCCGCACGAGGTGCTGCCGCTCACGGGCGTCACGCACATGGCGTCGGACGAGGTCGTCTCCGAGAACCTGCTGCTACTCCAGCGCGACTTCCTGCGCCGCAACCTGGGCTGACGCCGCAGCCCCGCCGGTCGCTCGCAACTGTCGGGGTTTTGGCTGCCTCGGCCGCCCAGTTTAGGCACCAATACCGGAACAGTCCGGTTCAGCCAAGGAGCGTTGGGGCCCAGCGACGCTGGGCCCCAACAGCTCACTAAGCCTCGTGCGAGACCACCACTGTGCGCTTCTCCGCGAAGTGGCAGGCGCTCGGGTGGTCGCTGCCCTCACGGATCTCGAGCAGCGGCTCCTTCGCGGCGCAGATGTCCTGCGCCTTCCAGCACCGGGTACGGAACCGGCAACCGGACGGCGGGTTCGCCGGGCTCGGCACGTCGCCCTCGAGCCGGATCACCGCCTTGGTGGTACGGCTCTCCGGGTCCGGCACGGGCACCGCGGACAGCAGCGCCTGCGTGTACGGGTGCGTGGGCCGCTCGTAGATCTCGTCCTCGGTGCCGATCTCGGCGATCTTGCCGAGGTACATCACCGCGACCCGATCGGCGAGGTGGCGCACCACCGACAGGTCGTGCGCGATGAAGATGTACGACAGGCCGAACTCGCCCTGCAGCTGCTCCAGCAGGTTCATCACCTGTGCCTGGATCGACACGTCGAGCGCGCTGACCGGCTCGTCGCAGATGATGATCTCGGGCCGCAGCGCGAGCGCGCGGGCGATGCCGATGCGCTGGCGCTGGCCGCCGGAGAACTGGTGCGGGTACCGGTTGATGTGCTCGGGGCTGAGCCCGACCACGTCGAGCAGGTCCTCGACCTTCTTCCGCCGGCTGCCCTTCGGCGCTACCTCCGTGTGGATCTCGAACGGCTCACCGATGATGTCGCCGACGGTCATCCGCGGGTTCAGCGAGGTGTACGGGTCCTGCATGACCAGCTGGATGTTGCGCCGCAGCCGGCGCATGTCGCTGCCGGCTCGAGCTTGAAGATGTCCTCGCCCTTGTAGAGGACCGTGCCCGCGGTCGGCTTCTCCAGGTTCATCAGCACCCGGGCGAGCGTCGACTTGCCACAGCCGGACTCGCCGACGACGCCCAGCGTCTCGCCCGCGCGCAGGTCGAGCGAGACGCCGTCGACCGCCTTGATTTGCCCGATCGTGCGCTTGTAGACGACGCCCTGCGTGACCGGGTAGTGCTTGACCAGGTCTCTCGACCTCGAGGATGTGCTCAGTCACGGTCGTACAACTCCTCCGCGAAGTGGCAGGCGCTGGCGCGGCCCGCGTCGAGCCAGTGCAGCGGCGGCACGTCGGTGTCGCACAGGCCCGGTTTGGCCATGGGGCAGCGCGGATTGAACGGGCAGCCGGGCGGGATCTTCATCAGGTTCGGCGGCAGGCCCTTGATCGTGGCCAGTTCCTGGCCCTTGAGGTCCAGCCGCGGGATCGAGTCGAGCAGCCCCTGGGTGTACGGGTGGCAGGGCTTCTTGAACAGCTCGAAGATCCCGGCCTCCTCGACGATCCGGCCCGCGTACATCACCGCGATCCGGTCCGCGACGTCGGCCACCACGCCGAGGTCGTGGGTGATCAGGATGAGCCCCATGTTCCGCTCGCGGCGTAGATCCGCGAGGAGGTCCATGATCTGCGCCTGGACCGTGACGTCCAGTGCCGTGGTCGGCTCGTCCGCGATGAGCACCTCGGGGTCGAGTGCCAGCGACATCGCGATCATCACGCGCTGGCGCATACCGCCCGAGAACTCGTGCGGGAAGGCTTTAACCCGTCCCCTGGCATTCGGGATCTTCACCATGTCGAGAAGGTCGCCGGCGCGCTTCATGCCGTCCGCGCGGCTCATGCCCTTGCGCTTGCGGTACACCTCGGCGATCTGGAACCCGACGGTGAAGACGGGGTTGAGCGACGAGAGCGCATCCTGGAAGACCATCGCGATGCCGTCGCCGCGGATCTGGCGGCGCTTCTCCGCGCTCATCTTCAGCATGTTCTCGCCACGGAACCGGATCTCGCCGCCGGTGACGAACCCGGGCGGCGTGTCCAGGATGCCCATGATCGCCTGGGCGGTGACGCTCTTTCCGGAACCGGACTCGCCGAGCACGGCCAGGGTCTCGCCGGCGTCGACGTGGTAGGAGACGCCGTTGATCACCTTCGCCACACCGTCGCGGGTGCGGAACTCGACGAACAGGTTGTCGACCTCCAGAAGGTGGCCGGCTTCCGGGCGTGCTCGCGGGGATCTCCGCCGGAGAGCCCGCGGTGAGGATGTCGGACATATATCAGCTCTCCTAGCGCAGCTTCGGGTCGAACGCGTCGCGCACCGCGTCGCCGAGCATGACGAAGCTCAGCACTGCCACGCCGACGAAGGCGGCGGGGAAGAGCAGCGCGTGCGGGGCGGTCCGGAGGATCTGCTGCGCCTCGGAGACCATGACGCCCCACGAGATGACAGGGTCACGCAGCCCGACGCCGAGGAACGACAGCGTCGCCTCCGCGCCGATGTAAAGGCCGAGGGAGATCGTGGCGAGCACGAGCAGCGGGCCGACGGCGTTGGGGAGCACGTGCCGGAAGATGATCCGGATCGGGCCGGCTCCCAGCGCCCGCGCGGCCACCACGTAGTCCTGGTTCTTGGCCGCGATCACCGAGGACCGCATGATCCGGGTGTACTGCGGCCAGCCGAGCAAGACCAGCGCCAGGATGACCAGGGACATGATGCGCGGCCCGCTCGGGATGTTGCCCGCGCCGGCGAAGGTGGAGAGCAGCACGATCGCGCCGAGCACGAACGGCAGGCCCAGGAAGATGTCGCCGATCCGCGAGACGATCGAGTCGACCCAGCCGCCCAGGTAGCCGCCCATGATGCCGGTGAGTCCGCCCAAGAGGACGTTGCCGAGAACGGCCATCGTGCCGACGAGAATCGAGGCGCGAGCGCCGTAGATCGTCCTGGCGTAGACGTCCTGACCTTGGAAGTCGAAGCCGAAGGGGTGCCCCTCCTGGGGACCCTCGGCGCTGCGGTTGAGATCCGCGAACTCCGGGTCCACGTCCGTGAACAGGCCAGGGAACGCGGCCATCGTGAGGAAGATCAGGATCAGGATGGCGGCGATGACGAACAGCGGCCGCTTCCTCAGATCGCGCCAGGCGTCGGCGGCCAGGCCGCGTGGCTTCTCGCCCGCTGCCGGAACAGCCGAGGTCTCCGGCTTCTCGACGGCGATCGGGGCGGTCTGGGTGCTAATGGGGTCACTCATAGCGGATCCTCGGGTCCAGGACGCCGTACAGCAGGTCGACGACGAGATTGCAGAACAGGTACACGATCACGAGAATCACCACGATCGAGACGACCAGCGACGACTCCTTACGCTGGATCGCCCGGAACAGGGTGCCGCCGACGCCGTTGATGTTGAAGATGCCCTCGGTGACGATGGCGCCGCCCATCAGGCCGCCGATGTCGATGCCGATGAACGTGACCACCGGGATCAGCGAGTTGCGCAGGAGGTGCACACCCGTGACGCGCCTGGGCGTGAGTCCCTTGGCGACGGCCGTGCGTACGTAGTCGGCGCGCTTGTTCTCGACGAACGAGACTCGGGTCAACCGGGAGACCGCCGCCATCGAGCCGCTGCCGAGGATGAAGCCCGGCACGATCAGGCTGGAGATCGGCGCCTCGGGTGGCACGGTGGTGCTGATGACGCCCCACTTCACGCCGAGCACGTACTGCAGGACGAAACCGGTGACGAAGGTCGGGATCGCGATGAGGAAGAGGGTCGACACCAGGACGAGGTTGTCCAGGAAGCCGCCGCGGCGCAGGCCCGTCATGACCCCGGCGGTGATGCCGATGAGCGCCTCGAAGAGGATCGCGACAAAGGCGAGCTTCATGGTGATGGGGTAGGCCGTCGCGATCAGCTCGCCGACTGACTGCCCGGAGAACGTCTCGCCGAAGTCGCCGCGTAGCAGACCCGCGAGGTAGTAGCCGTACTGCACCAAGATCGGGTCCTTCAGGTGGAACTTGTTCTCCATCTTCTCCACGAAGGCGTCCGGGCACCCGCGGTCGCCGCACTGGCCGGCGGTGGGATCGCCGGGGACGGCCCATACCAGGAAGTAGATCAGGAACGTTGTGCCGAGAAAGACCGGTATGAGCTGGAGCAGTCGGCGCAGGGTGTAGCGCCCCATTTGTGCTTCTCCTTTGAGGGGTTGAGCGAGCACCGGCCACCTTGGTGCGGTAGCCGGTGCTCATGATGCTCCGGGGTGGGGCACCTACGTAAGGTGCCCCACCCCGGGACTTACAGCGTCAGCTCACTTGACCGTAACGTCGCTGAGCACAAGCTCACCGAACGGGTCGATCTTCACGTTTTCGATCTTGTCGGAGTGCACGGACTGCTGCGCGTAGTGCCACAGCGGGACACCCGGCATCTCCTCGACCAGGATCGACTCAGCCTCCTGGTAGAGCTTGTGGGCCTCGTCGAGGTCCTTCGTGCCGTCCGCCTCCTTGAGCTTGGCGTCGAGCTTCGCGCTCGTGTACAGGCCGTCGTTCGAGGACGCACCGGTCCGCCAGAGCGGGTTCATCCAGTTCTCGATGTCCGGGTAGTCCGCCTGCCAGCCAGAGCGGTACATGCTGGTCTGCTTGTGATCGTCGGACAGCGTCCGGAACGCGTCGAACGTCGGGACCGGCTTGCCGACACACTTGATGCCGGTCGCCTGCTGGATGCTGTTGCAGGTGGCGTCGACCCACGCCTTGTGGTTCGAGTCGGCGTTGTAGGCGATGCTCAGCTCGCCCTTGAAGCCACCGGCAGCGGCCAGGAGTTCCTTGGCCTTGGTGGGGTTGAAGGTGCACCACTCGCCGCACTGGTCAGCCTTGTAGCCGGCCACGGCCGGGTTGACGAAGCCCTTCATCGGCACGCGGCTCTTGTTGAAGATCTTCTCGGTGATCAGGTCGCGGTCGACCGCGAGCGAGATCGCCTGCCGGACCCGGACGTCCTTGAACTCCGGCCGGTAGAACGGGAAGGCGATGAACTGCGAGGTCGCCACCGGCTTGTTGATGGCCCGGTCACCGAAGTCGGTCTTGTACGTGTCGCCAGCGAGCGCCGAGGTCGGCACCTGCTGCACGTAGTCGAGCGCGTTCGACTGGGCGTCGGCGTACTGAGCGTCGTCAGACTGGTAGACCTTGTAGAGGATCTCGTCGACCTTCGGCTTCTCACGGCCCTTGTAGTCGGCGAACTTCTCGAGCGTGAGGGACGTGTTGACCTGCCGCGCCTTGTACTTGAACGGCCCGTTACCGATCGGGTTCTTGGCGTACTCCTCCGGACCCTTCTCGAAGAAGACGTTCGGCATCGGCATGAAGGTCGAGTAGCCGACCTTCACCGGCCACAGGTTCGACGGCGCCGCCAGCTCGACGGTGAAGGTGGTGTCGTCGACCACCTTCAGGCCCGACATCTCCTTGGCCTTGGGCGCCGGGGCCTTGCCCGGGCCGTCGCCGTCCGGGTCCTCGGTCCAGGTCTCGTCGTAGCCCTTGATGTCGGCGAAGAACGTGCCGTTCGCCATGCCGTTCGGCGAGTAGGCGTAGTAGTTCCAGGCCTTGGTGAAGTTCTCGGCCTTCACCGGCGTGCCGTCGTGGAACGTCCAGCCGTCCTTGATCTTGATCGTGTAGATCTTCGCGTCGGCGTCGCCCTTGATCTCCTCGGCCATCTCGTTGACCGGAGACGCGTCCTCGACGTCGTAGCTGATCAGACCGGTGAAGATGGCGTCGATGACTTCGCCACCCTGCGTCTCGGTCGTGTTACCCGGGATGAGCGCGTTCTCCGGCTCACCCCATCCGATGCTGAATGAACCGCCCGACGCGGCGGCATCGTCGCCGTCGGACGTGCAGCCTGCGGCTGCAACGAGGGCAAGGGCGGCGCTAACTGCCACCACTGCCTTTGTTCTGGAGACGCGCATTCCAGGGGCCTCCCTTTGAGTTTGCCCAGGGTGATGATCGTTCCGGCCAGCTGGACAGCGGCCGGTGGGCGAGGCTACTGCCCCTGCCAAGTGCTATTCGTACTGCCTGCCGGTGTGACAGGTCAGTGCAAACGCCGAGCTGAGATGACACTGTGATCAACAAGCTGGGACATAGGGCATGCGTCGCAGCTAGAAGCCCAGAGTAGCGAGATATCACCGTTTACTTGGACAACTATGCCCAAAGCGCGCACCGGCCCTCGGTTGCCGTACCGCGACCCGGTTCCAAGGCGGCTGACGTCGTTGCCGTCCGGTTACAACCGGCGCGGTGAGTCGGCGAGCGATACCTACTGCGTCGCCCACTTGCGGCGGCTGCGCAGCTTCTCCCGATCCTGCTGGGCCAGCAGCACCTTGCGGATCCGCACCGCGGCCGGCGTCACCTCGACGCACTCGTCCTCGCGGCAGAACTCCAGCGCCTGCTCCAGCGAGAGCTGCTTGTGCGGGATCAACGGCACCAGCACGTCGCCGGAAGACTGGCGCATGTTGGTGAGCTTCTTCTCCTTGGTCGCGTTGACGTCCATGTCGTCCTGGCGCGAGTTCTCGCCGACGATCATGCCCTCGTACACCTCGGTGCCGGGGCCGACGAACATCGTGCCGCGCTCCTGCAGGTTCGCCAGGGCGAAGCCGGTGGTCGGACCCTTCCGGTCGGCAACCAGCGAGCCGGTCGGGCGGGTGCGCAGCTCGCCGAACCACGGCTCGTACCGGTCGAAGACGTGGTGCAGCAGTCCGGTGCCGCGGGTCTCGGTGAGGAACTCGGTGCGGAACCCGATCAGGCCACGCGCCGGCACCACGTACTCCATGCGGACCCAGCCGGTGCCGTGGTTGACCATCTGCTCCAGCCGGCCCTTGCGCAGCGCCATGAGCTGGGTGAGGACGCCGAGGTAGTCCTCGGGGGCGTCGATCGTGAGCCGCTCGACCGGCTCGTGCACCTTGCCGTCGACGGTGCGGGTGACGACCTGCGGCTTGCCGACGGTCAGCTCGAAGCCCTCGCGGCGCATGATCTCGACCAGGATCGCCAGCTGCAGCTCACCCCGACCCTGGACCTCCCAGGTGTCCGGCCGCTCGGTCTGGTTGATCCGGATGCTGACGTTGCCGACGAGTTCCGAGTCGAGGCGGCTCTTCACCAGGCGGGCCGTGAGCTTCTTGCCGCTCTGGCCCGCCAGCGGCGACGTGTTGATGCCGATCGTCATCGAGATCGACGGCTCGTCGACGGTGATCACCGGCAGCGGGCGCGGGTCCTCCGGGTCGGCCAGCGTCTCGCCGATCGTGATCTCCGGGATGCCCGCGATCGCGATGATGTCGCCCGGCCCGGCCTGCTCGACCTGCACCCGCTCCAGCGCGTCCGTCATCAGCAGCTCGGTGATCTTCACCCGCTCGACGCTGCCGTCGGCACGGCACCACGCCGCCTGCTGACCCTTCTTGATCGTGCCGTTGTGCACGCGGCAGAGCGCGAGACGGCCCAGGTACGGCGAGGCGTCCAGGTTCGTGACGTGCGCCTGCAGCGGGGCCGACGGGTCGTAGCTGGGGGCCGGGATCGTGCTGAGGATCGTCTCGAACAGCGTTTCGAGGTTCTCCTCCTTCGGCATGCCGCCGTCCTCGGGGCGCTCCAGCGAGGCCCGGCCGGCCTTCGCCGACGCGTAGACGATCGGGAAGTCGATCTGGTCCTCGGCGGCGTCCAGGTCGAGGAACAGCTCGTAGGCCTCGTCCACCACCTCGGCGATGCGGGCGTCCGGGCGGTCGACCTTGTTGATCACCAGGATCACCGGCTTGCGCTGCTGCAGCGCCTTCCGCAGCACGAACCGGGTCTGCGGAAGCGGCCCCTCGCTCGCGTCCACCAGGAGCACCACGCCGTCGACCATCGAGAGGCCGCGCTCGACCTCACCGCCGAAGTCGGCGTGGCCCGGTGTGTCGATGATGTTGATCGTGATCTCCTGGTCGTGCACGCGGTGCTTCACCGCCGTGTTCTTCGCCAGGATCGTGATGCCCTTCTCGCGCTCCAGGTCCATCGAGTCCATCACGCGGTCGTCGACGTCGGCGTTCTCGCGGAACGCGCCGGACTGCCAGAGCATGGCGTCGACCAGCGTGGTCTTGCCGTGGTCGACGTGGGCGATGATCGCGACGTTGCGCAGGTCGTCACGGCGGGTCATAGAAGTGGACATGCGGGGACGCTCAATCCTTAGCGTGGGAACACCGCACTTACCTGCGGCAACCGTCTGAGTCTACGGGGCCGCACCGCTGGACCCCCTACCCCCTGGATGTTCCCGGCAGCGCGTGCGCACGCGCTGCCGGGAACATCCAGGGGGTTTATGGTTCAGGTCATGACCACGCTGCTGGACGCGGACACGGTGGACCGACGGCTGGCGGAGCTGCCCGGCTGGTCAGGCGACACGTCGGGGCTGCGGCGCACGAGTCAAGGCGCCGACCTTCCTCGACGGGATCCGGCTGGTCGACGCGGTGGCGCTGGCCGCCGAGGATCTCGACCACCACCCCGACATCGACATCCGCTGGACGTCGATCACATTCAGCCTGTCGACGCACGCTGCCGGCGGCGTCACCGAACGCGACTTCAAGCTCGCCGAACGGATCGACGCCCTGGCCGGCTGACGCGCCCCTAACCTGCCGGCCCGGGACAAACCGGACTGTCCGGGCAGCGGTCCTCTAACCGGACACCCGATGCCGCCATTTCCCCGACAGTTGGTCGCGGCAAAGAAGTTGCCGCCCGCCGGAGAATCGGTGGCGATGAGCAACCGCCTGCGCGGGATCGCCCGCGACACCGTCGCCGCCGTTGAACGCGGCGTCTACGCCAACGAGGCCGGAGTCGAAGTCCGCATCGACCCCGTCTCCGGTACCCGGCTCTACCTGCCGGACGACCCGCTACCTCCGGCCCCGCCACCCAGTGCCGGCCCGCCACGAATCGTGGTCACCAACGAGACGTCGCTCGACGCGACCCGCCGGCTCAGCGGCACGAGCGGCGGCGTGGCCTGCCTCGTCTTCGCGTCGGCACGGAACCCGGGCGGTGGCTTCCTGAACGGCGCGCAAGCGCAGGAAGAGAGCCTCGCGCGCGCCTCCGCGCTGTACTCCAGCCTCACGGCGGCGCCGGACTTCTACGCCTACCACCGCGCCGATCCCGACCTGCGCTACAGCGACCGGGTCATCTACTCGCCGCGTGTCACGGTGTTCCGCGACGACAAGGGACGCTGGCTGGACAAGCCGTACTCGGCCACGTTCCTCACCGCCGCCGCACCGAACGCGGGCGCCATCCGCCGGAATCAGCCCGACGCGTTGGCGACCATACCGGCGGTGCTGGAGAAGCGGGCGCGGCGCGTGCTCGACATCGCGGCCGCACACGGCGAGCGGCGTCTCGTGCTCGGAGCCTGGGGTTGCGGCGTGTTCGAGAACGACCCCGAACATGTCGCGGCCGCGTTCACCACCGCGCTGGAAGGGCGGCGGCACTTCGACGAGATCGTCTTCGCCGTGCTGGATCGCCAGCCAGGCACGCCGACCTACTCCGCCTTCGCCGCCACGTTCACCTGATCGAACCGCCGAGGTTCGGATTCTTGGGCGTCGCGGCTCGCCCGTAACCCCCAAGAATCCGAGAGTGGGCGGGTGGTGCTGCTAGGGTCGTCCCATGTCTGAGTTCGACCTGGTAACGGCCGCCGTGCAGGCCGCACTGGACGCCGGCGCCCGTTATGCGGATGCGCGTGTGGTGCACCGGCGGTACGAGTCCATGTCCGCGCATGACGGCGACGTCGAGGACCTGACCCAGAACGACTCGTCCGGTCTGGGCGTCCGCGCGTTGGTGGGTTCGTCGTGGGGCTTCTTCGCCCTGCCCGACCTCGCCGACGCCGCCGCGCGCCAGGCCGGCACGAAGGCGGCCGAGATCGCCGCCGCCAGCGCCACCGTCCCGGGGCCGCCGCTCGACCTGGTACCGGTCGAGGTGCGCGAGGACAGCTGGGCGAACCCGTGCGAGCGAGATCCGCTGTCGGTGTCGCTCACCGTCAAGGGCGACCTGCTGATCGGCCTCACGAAGACGATGCGCGAGAACGGCGCCGACGTCGCGCAGGCGAGCTACGACATCTGGGACACCCGCAAGTGGTTCGTCTCCAGCGAGGGCCACCGCATCGACCAGCACCTTCGCGAGTGCGGCGCGGGCATGGCGGCCACGGCGGTCGGCGAGCACGAGACGCAGCGGCGCACCTACCCGGGCGTCCGCGGCCAGTTCGGCACCGCCGGCTGGGAGCTGGTCGACCGTCTCGACCTCCCCGGCAACGCCGCCCGTGTCGCCGAGGAGGCACGCGCGCTGCTCACCGCGCCGCAGTGCCCCTCCGGCGACACCGACCTGATCCTCGGCGGCGAGCAGATGGCGCTACAGATCCACGAGTCGGTGGGTCACGCGGTCGAGCTCGACCGGATCCTCGGCTGGGAGGCGGCCTTCGCCGGCACGTCCTGGCTCGATCTGGCTCGGCTCGGCAGCCTGCGGTTCGGGTCCGACCTGATGACGATCACCGCCGACCCCACGCTGCCCGGCGCGCTCGGTTCGTTCGGGTACGACGACGAGGGCACGCCGGCCACGCCGGTAGACATCGTCCGCGACGGGATCTGGGTCGGCGTGCTGGCCGGCCGCGACTCGGCGACGATCGCCGGCCTGCCGTACGCCGGTGCGGTGCGCGCCGACGGGTACAACCGGCTGCCGATGGTCCGCATGACGAACGTCGGCCTCCTGCCGGGCGACCACCCTGTCGAGGAGCTGATCGACGGCGTCGAGGACGGCGTGTTCATGGACACCAACCGGTCCTGGTCGATCGACGACCGCCGGCTCAACTTCCAGTTCGGCTGCGAGATCGGCTGGGAGATCAAGAACGGGAAGCGTGGCCGGATGCTGCGCAACCCGACCTACACCGGCATCTCGCCGCGGTTCTGGGGATCGCTGGACATGCTCGGAAACGACATGGAGTACTGGGGCACGCCGAACTGCGGCAAGGGCCAGCCTGGGCAGATCGGCCATACCGGGCATCCGGCCGTGACCGCCCGGTTCCGCGGCGTGCGCGTGGGGGTGACCGGGTGACCACCGCCGACCAGGTGCTCGACCTCGTCGCGCCGTCCGGTGCGGACGCCGAGGTGACCGTGCACCGCAACACGCTGTCGCTCACCCGGTACGCCAACTCGTTCATCCACCAGAACGTCAGCGACACGGCCGAGACGGTCCAGCTGCGCCTGCACGTCGACGGGCGCACCGCCGCATCCAGCACGTCGACCACGACCGCGGACGGCCTCGCCGGCCTGGTGGAACGCACGCTCGCGGCGGCGCGGCTGCGGCCGGTGGACACCGGATGGGCCGGTCTCACCCCACCGACCGATCCGACCGGCACCGGCAACTACGACCGGGCCACCGCCGAAGCGTCACCGGCCGACCGCGCGGCCGTGGTCCGCGCCTTCGTCGACGCCGCCGGCGGACTGGAGACCGCCGGGTACTGCCGCACCGCCAGCACCGACGCGACCTACGCGAACTCCGCCGGCCACCGGTTGACCGGCCGCTCCACACTGGCCGCCGCCGACGGCATCGCGCGCACCGGCACATCGGACGGCATGGCGCGCACCGCCTCAGTCCGGTTCGGCGATCTCGACGGCACCGCGCTGGGATCCCGAGCGGCGACCAGGGCCAGGTCGAGTGCCGACCCGGAGGAGCTGCCGCCCGGCCGGTACCCCGTCGTGCTGGAGCCCACCGCCGTCGCCGACATGCTGTCGTTCCTCGGCATCTTCGGTTTCAACGCGCGCGCAGTGGCCGAGGGGCGCTCCTTCGCGAGGCTCGGCGAGGCGCAGTTCGACCCGGCGATCACGCTCATCGACGATCCGCTGAGCCCGGCCGCGGCGGGTGAGCCGTTCGACGCCGAGGGAACCCCGAGTCGCACGCTGGAGCTTGTGAAGGACGGCGTCACCAGCGCCGTCGCGCACGACCGGCGCACCGCGCGGATCGCCGACGCCGCCAGCACCGGGCACGCGATCCCGGGTGGCGAGCGGTTCGGCGCCGTACCGCACCACCTCGCGCTGAGGCCGGGCACCGGCACGAACCTCGTCGCGGGGCTCGACCGCGGGCTGCTGGTCAGCGACTTCTGGTACACCCGCGTGCTCGACCCGCTTACCCAGGTCGTCACCGGCCTGACCCGCAACGGCGTGTGGCTGGTCGAGGGCGGCGAGATCGTCCGCCCGGTGCGGAACCTGCGGTTCACCCAGTCGTACCTGGAGGCGCTCGCACCGGGGAACGTGCTCGGGGTCGCCGCCGAGACCGCGCAGGTGCCGGACACCTGGCTCAGCCGCACGCTGATCGCGCCGGCACTGCACCTCGCGAGCTGGAACTTCACCGGCGGCGCCGCCGGATAGCCGCCCGCAGCGGACGCGAATCACGGGCGTAACGTGGGTCGGGTCTTCCCGCGAGGCGAGATAACCGACAGACTGCCGGTCACACCCGGTCAACGCCGACCGGGTACAGGTGTGTCAGGGGCACTCGCGTGCCCGCCTGGTTCGGAGGTGGGGAACATGCCGATGCAGGAGGACGTCGCCGAGGTTCGCCGGGCGCTGGCCGCGCTCCAGCGTGCCGTCAGCACGCTCGAAACCCGTTACGCCGACAGCCTCGGGCTCCGGCGGCTCACCAGCGACGTGCGCAGACTCGCCGAGGACCTCGACGAGCTGGGCGACCTCCGGCTGGCGAAGCCCACCGGAGACCGGCTGCCGCGGCTGCAGTTCGTCCACGACAAGCCGTACGAGCCCGACTTCTGGCGCGACGCCGACGACGAAGGCGTAGGCGGTACCCGCTGACCAACCCCGCTGCGGGGACGGCCAACGGACGGCTTCCCGCGGTGCGCAACGACCCGAGGGAGCTAACGACAAGATGACCGCGACCGTTTCCGGACCACCTCCGGGGGCATCGTCCGAGGACGCCGGCCGGGCCGCGATCGGTGCGAAGACGCTGCGTACCGACCGCTGGTGGCTGACCCCGCTGCTGACCGTGGTGGGGCTCACGGCGTGGGTGCTGTACGCGCTCATTCGCACGGCGACGCAGAAGTACTACTTCGTGCCGGAGTTCGGCTACCTGACGCCGTTCTCGTCCCCGTGCCTGAGCATGACCTGCATCCCCGAAGCGGCCCACTTCGGGCGGCCCCTGCCAGAGTTCCCGCCGTTGGTGCCGCTAGGCCTGGTCGCGCTGCCGTTCCTGCTCGGGTTCCGGCTCACGTGCTACTACTACCGCAAGGCCTACTACCGGTCGTTCTGGCTCTCTCCCCCGGCGTGCGCCGTGCCGGACGGGCACAAGAAGTACACCGGCGAGACGCGCTTCCCGCTGCTCGGCCAGAACCTGCACCGGTACTTCTTCTACGCCGCGAGCATCATCTCGGTCATCAACACCTACGACGCGATCGTCGCGTTCCACGGCGACGAGGGCTTCCAGATGGGGCTGGGCAACCTGATCCTCGTGGGCAACGTGATCCTGCTCTGGGCCTACACAGTGTCGTGCCACTCCTGCCGGCACATCGCGGGCGGGCGGCTCAAACACTTCTCCAAGCACCCCGTTCGGTACTGGGCGTGGACGCAGATCTCGAAGCTGAACGTCCGCCACATGCAGCTCGCCTGGATCACGCTCGGGACGCTCGCGCTGACAGACGGGTACATCGCGCTCGTCTCGGCCGGCGTCATCTCCGACCTGCGTTTCATCAACTGAGAAGGCTCGACACATGACTGAGATAGAGCGCCACTCCTACGACGTGGTGGTGATCGGTGCCGGCGGCGCCGGCCTGCGCGCCGCGATCGAGGCCCGGATGCAGGGCAAGCGCACCGCGATCGTCTGCAAGTCCCTGTTCGGCAAGGCGCACACGGTGATGGCCGAGGGCGGCGCAGCGGCCGCGATGGGCAACGTCAACTCGAACGACAACTGGATGGTCCACTTCCGCGACACGATGCGCGGCGGCAAGTTCCTCAACCACTGGCGGATGGCGGAACTGCACGCGAAGGAGGCCCCGGACCGCATCTGGGAGCTGGAGACGTACGGCGCGCTGTTCGACCGCACCAAGGACGGCAAGATCAGCCAGCGGAACTTCGGCGGGCACGAGTACCCGCGGCTGGCGCACGTCGGCGACCGCACCGGCCTGGAGCTGATCCGCACGCTGCAGCAGAAGATCGTGTCGCTCCAGCAGGACGACCAGCGCGAGCACGGCGACGCCGAGGCGTACCTGAAGGTGTTCGCCGAGTGCACGATCACCCGGCTCACGCAGGAGGGCGAGCCCGGCGCGGGCGGCCGCATCTCCGGCGCCTTCGGGTACTGGCGCGAGACCGGCGCGCTCATCCTGTTCGAGGCGCCGGCGGTGATCCTGGCGACCGGCGGCATCGGCAAGTCGTTCAAGGTCACCAGCAACTCGTGGGAGTACACCGGCGACGGCCACGCGCTTGCGCTGCGCGCCGGGGCCACGCTCGTGAACATGGAGTTCATCCAGTTCCACCCGACCGGCATGGTCTGGCCGCCGTCGGTGAAGGGGATCCTGGTCACCGAGTCCGTCCGTGGCGACGGCGGCGTGCTGACGAACTCCGAGGGCAAGCGGTTCATGTTCGACTACGTCCCGGATGTGTTCAAGGAGAAGTACGCCACCACCGAGGAGGAGGGCGACCGGTGGTACGACGACCCGGACAACAACCGGCGCCCACCGGAGCTGCTGCCGCGTGACGAGGTGGCGCGGGCGATCAACTCCGAGGTGAAGGCCGGGCGCGGATCCCCGCACGGCGGCGTCTTCCTCGACGTGTCCTCGCGGCTCAAGCCCGAGGTGATCATCAAGAAGCTCCCGTCGATGCACCACCAGTTCAAGGAGCTGGCCGACGTCGACATCACCAAGGAGCCGATGGAGGTCGGCCCGACCTGCCACTACGTGATGGGTGGCGTCGAGGTCGAGCCGGACACCGCAGCGGCACTCGTGCCGGGGCTGTTCGCGGCCGGCGAGGTGGCCGGCGGAATGCACGGCTCCAACCGGCTCGGCGGAAACTCGCTGTCCGACCTGCTGGTGTTCGGCCGGCGCGCTGGTGCCGGCGCGGCGGCCTATGTGGACGCCATCAGCACCGACCGCCCCGCCGTCGACGAGAGCCAGGTCAGCGCGGCCACCGAGGAGGCGCTCGCGCCGTTCGCGGCCACCGAGGGCGAGAACCCGTACGCGGTCCAGGCGGATCTCCAGCAGACCATGAACGACCTCGTCGGCATCATCCGCAATGCGGCCGAGATCACGCAGGCGCTGGAGCGGCTGGTCGAGCTGAAGGCGCGTGCGGCGCGGGTCGGGGCGCCGGGCGACCGGCCGTTCAACCCCGGCTGGCACGTCGCGCTCGACCTCCACAACCAGCTGATGATCTCGGAGTGCGTGGCGAAGGCCGCGCTGGAGCGCGAGGAGAGCCGCGGCGGCCACACCCGCGACGACTTCCCCGCGATGAGCGCGGAGTGGCGCAAGCTCAACCTCATCTGCTCGGCCGACGGCGACGAGGTGACGCTGAAACGACAGCCGCTGCCGGTGATGCCGCCCGAGCTGCTGTCACTGTTCGAGAAGGAAGAGCTGTCGAAGTACCTCACTGCCGACGAACTGTCCGTGCTGGACACCGCCGCTGCCGAGAAGGGGAAGGCATGACGTACGTTGCCCAGTTCAAGGTGTGGCGGGGTGACGCCACGGGCGGCGGCCTGGAGGACTTCAAGGTCGAGGTGAACGAGGGCGAGGTCGTCCTCGACATCATCCACCGCCTGCAGGCCACTCAAGCCGGCGACCTCGCCGTGCGGTGGAACTGCAAGGCCGGAAAGTGCGGCTCCTGCTCGGCGGAGATCAACGGCATGCCCAGGCTGCTCTGCATGACCCGGATGAGCACGTTCGCCGAGGACGAGGTCATCACGGTCACTCCACTTCGGACTTTCCCGGTCATCCGCGACCTGGTCACGGACGTGTCCTACAACTACGTCAAGGCGCTGCAGACCCCGGCGTTCGCGCCGCCGGCCGATCTGGCGCCGGGCGAGTACCGGATGCAGCAGGTCGACGTGGAGCGGAGCCAGGAGTTCCGCAAGTGCATCGAGTGCTTCCTCTGCCAGAACACGTGCCATGTGGTCCGTGACCACGAGGACAACAAGGAGGCGTTCTCGGGCCCGCGGTACTTCATCCGTGCGGCGGAGCTGGACATGCACCCGCTCGATGCCAAGACCGACCGCAAGGAGTACGCGCACGCCGAGCAGGGCCTCGGCTACTGCAACATCACCAAGTGCTGCACCGAGGTGTGCCCCGAGCACATCAAGATCACCGACAACGCGATCATCCCGATGAAGGAACGCGTGGTCGACAGGCACTACGACCCGCTGGTGTGGCTGGGCAACAAGATCATGCGCCGCTCGTGACGGCCGAAGCGGTCGCACTTTTCCGGGCTATGGGCCCGGAAAGTGCGACCGCTTCTGCGCGTCAGGCGGGTAGGACGGCGCGCAGCGCGGCCACGAGCGGTGCGTCGGCCGGGAGCCACGGGACGTCGTCCAGTTCGGCGGCCGACAGCCACCGCAGCTCCTGAATGTTCGATCGCCGTCGGCTCGCCACGCGTCAGCCGCGCGGTCCACACCTTCAACACGGCCGTTCCGGTGGGCAGCAAGATGTCGCCGCCGAGCCGGTCGAGGATCTCGATCCCGACGCCGAGCTCTTCTTCGCACTCGCGGATCAACGCGTCCAGTTCGGCCTCGCCCGGCTCCACCTTGCCTCCGGGAAACTCCCACATACCGGCCATCGCGGGCGGTTCGGCGCGTTCGGCGCCGAGCACACGGCCCTGGTCGTCGAGGATGGCGGCGCCGACGATCGTCACCAACTCTGTTTGCACGCGCACAGCGTGCCAGCCAGACGTTCGGACGATAGACGCACCCCCCGTTGGGCTACCAGACTCGTCATTTGATTGGCGCCCAGCAGGGCCACAAGCCCACAGAGCGTTCATCGACCGGGACTACCAGTGCCCGCCGGCGGATGCTCTACAACGCCGACCCGCGGAGGCCCCGTGCCGACACTCCTGAGCAAGTCGCTCGTCCGCGACGCGATCTCCCGCCTGAACGGATGGTCCGGCGACACCGCCGGCATCGGCCGCTCGATCACGCTGACGGCCAGCGAACACAACGACTTCACCGAACGCGTCAAGGTGTGCAGCGACGCGATGAATCATCGGCCGGTGATCCGCCGCGTCGGCGACCAGACCCGCGTGTGGCTCTGCTCCACCGTCGAGGGTGGCATCACCGAGTGCGACATTGCGCTCGCGGCACGTATCAATGCGATCGTGAAGAAGGTGGCGGGCTGACGGTTCGAGGCCGCCTGCCTGCCCCGCCCGCTTGGACAAACCGGACTGTTCCGGTACGCGTCCCTTAACCGGACGCTCGATACGACCATTTCCCCGACAGTTCGTCGCGCTCACGAGACTGCCACTGCTTGAGCGCGCGGATCCGCTGCGGCCCGGGGCTGGCACGATCGACCGTGCCGCGCAGCCGATCCTGCATGGCCTCCGCGGACGACTGGTCGGCGGGCCATGGCTCCGGCAGGGCGATGCGGATCATCGGACCATTCTGCGTCCTAGGACCAAGGTCCTAGATCACGGCTGCCCCGGGCCCGATTCGGCGCGCCCCGCGCCGCGCGAGCGTGGAGGCATGACGAAAACAGCCATCATCACCGGAGCATCCCAGGGACTCGGCCGCGCTCTCGCCGGCAGCCTCGCCGACGACGGCTGGCGGCTCGTGGTCGACGCCCGTACCGCCGAAGACCTGGAGAAGGCCGCATCGACGTGGCCCGACGTCGTGACAATCCCGGGCGACGTCACGGACCCTGACCACCGCCGCGCGCTCGTGGACGCGACCGACCGCCTCGACCTGCTCGTCCTCAACGCATCCACATTGGGCGAGACGCCGCTGCCGCCGCTCGCACGCTACGACCTCGGCCGGCTGCGGCACGTGTTCGAGGTGAACACCGTCGCCGCGCTGGGGTTGATCCAGCTCGCGCTGCCGAAGCTCAAGTCCGCGGGTGGCCGGATCGTCGCGGTCAGCAGCGACGCCGCCGTCGAGGGGTACGAGGGCTGGGGCGGTTACGGCGCCAGCAAGGCCGCACTAGACCAGGTCGCCAAGGTGCTCGCGGCCGAGGAGCCCGACCTGCGGATATACGCCGTCGACCCGGGCGACATGCGCACGAAGATGCACGCCGAGGCGTTCCCCGGCGAGGACATCAGCGACCGTCCCGAGCCGGAGTCGGCGGTGCCGGCGTTGCGGCGGCTCGTGGACGGTGACCTGCCCAGCGGCCGGTACAGCAAGTCGGGCCTCCACTCATGAGCGCACCGCTCATTGCCCAGGAAGGCGCGATAGCCACCGGCCCGCCCGAGGCACGCGGCGTCCCGCGGGACCGGGTCCGCATGCTGGTCGCCACCAACCGGGGCCTGGCTCATCGCGTGGCGTGGCAGCTGCCGGCGGTTCTCCGTGCCGGCGACGTCCTCGCGGTCAACACGTCGGACACGCTGCCGGCCGCACTGCCCGGCGTCACGGCCGGCGGCGACCGCGTCGAGGTACACCTGTCGACGGTGGAGCCGGGCGCGGCGTACCGCGACGCGTTGAAGGCACGGGAGTCGCGGTGGGTGGTCGAGGTACGGACGCGGGGGCCGTACGGCGGTGACCCGTCCTACGCCGACCGGGCCGGCACGGTGATCAGCCTGCGCGGCGGCGGCCGGGTTCGCGTCGACGCCGGCTACCCGGCCGGCACCGCCACGCCGCGCCTGTGGACCGCCGACCTCCTCACCCCCGCGCCGCTCCTCGACTGGTTGCACGCGCACGGCGACCCGATCCGGTACCGCTACGTCAGTGCGCCGTGGCGGCTCTCCGCGTACCGCACGACATACGCCGACACTCCAGGCAGCGCCGAGATGCCGAGCGCCGGACGGGCGCTGACGCCACGTGTGTTCCGCCGGCTACGGTCGCGCGGGGTCGAGGTGGCGCCGCTCGTCCTGCACACGGGTGTCTCGTCGCTGGAGTCCGGCGATCCGCCGTACCCCGAGTGGTACGACGTGCCCCGCGGGACGGCTGCGACCGTCGAGAGGGCGAAGCGCGACGGTCGGCGGGTCGTCGCGGTCGGCACCACTGCCGTTCGGGCGCTGGAGTCTGTGGTGGAGACCGGCCGGCTCACCGGCTGGACCGACCTCGTGATCACTCCCGAACGAGGAGTGTCCATGGTGGACGGTTTGCTGTCCGGGTGGCACGAGCCTGCGGCGTCGCATCTGATGATGCTGGAGGCGGTGGCCGGGCGAGCGCTGCTCGAAGCGTCGTACGCCGAGGCGGTGAAGACCGGGTACCGCTGGCACGAGTTCGGCGACCTGCACCTGATCCTGCCGTCGGGCCGTCCGGAGCTGCGGCCATGACTGTCCGGCCACCAGGGCTCCTCCGCTCCCGCGTCGCTGCGATGCCAACTACGGAGGCCGGCTCGTGAACGTCGACGTGTGGCTCAAGTCGCTCGCCGACGCCTGGGAACGCCGTAACCCGGACGCCGCCGCCGAACTGTTCACCGAGGACGCGACCTACAGCGTGGACCCGCATGCGCCGCCGCGACGGGGGCGGACGGCGATCCGGGACTACTGGGCCGGCGAAGTCGCCGGTCAGCGCGGTACCGAGGTGCGGTTCGTCGCGCCGATCGTCAGCGGTGACCGCGCCACCGCCGAGTGGTGGGCCACGATCGACGAGTCGCCGGACGGGCCGATGACCCTCGCCGGCATCGTCATCCTGCGGTTCGACCCGGACGGGCGGTGCACCCAGCTCCGCGAGTACTGGATGGCATCGCCCTGGCAACTCAACCAGCCGCAGCCAGGCTGGGGCACATGAGCCGATCCCCTGTGATGCGGCGCGCCGGATCATCCGGCGCGCCGCATCACGCGCCGGCCGCCGCCCGTCCCCGCCCGGCAATGGCACGATGAGCGAGATGGACAGCGACGTTCCCGCCCTTCGCCGGCTCCTCGAGGTGGCGCTCGCGCTCGGCGCCGAGCGCCGCACCGAGCCGGCCATGCGCACGATCCTCGCGCGCCGCGCGCGAGCTGGCCGGGCGCGCGGTACGCGGGGATCGGCGTGCCCGACGGAGACGGCGGGTTCGCGATGTTCCTCACCGACGGCATCGACGCCGAGACGTGGGATCGCATCGGCTCGCTCCCCCGCACCCACGGCATCCTCGGGGAGCTGCTGTGCCGGCCGGAGACGATCCGGCAGAGCAACATCATGTCCGATCCGCGGTTCGGCTACTACCCGCGACACCACCCGTTGATGCGGTCGTTCCTCGGCGTGCCGATCATCGCGGGCGGCGAGATCGTGGCCGAGCTGTTCCTCGCCGAGAAGGACGGCGGCGGCGACTTCACCGACGACGACCAGCGCATCGTCGAGATGCTCGCGTCGCACGCCGCGCTGGCCGTGGTCAACGGGCAGTTGAACGAGCGGGCCCGCGAACTGTCCATCGTGGAGGAGCGCACCCGCATCGCCCGTGACCTGCACGACTCGGTCACCCAGACGCTGTTCAGCCTCACGCTGATCACGGAGTCGGCCGCGACGCTGGCCGGCGACACGGAGCCGAAGCTCGGCACCCAGCTCGACCGCGTCCGCCAGCTCAGCCGCACCGCCCTGGAAGAGATGCGTTCGCTGGTCGAGACCCTGCGTGGCACCGACGCGGGGCGCGAAGGGCTGGAGACCACCCTGCGCAAGCGGGTCGACCTGCTGCGAGCGGTGCACGACGTGCCGATCAGCGTGGTCGTCCACGGGACGCTGCCACAGTGCGGGCAGACCATCACCCGCGAGGTGCTGAAGATCGCGAACGAGGCCCTGGCGAACGCGCTCCAGCACGCCAGCGCGACGACGATCGCCATCGAACTCGGCCACACCGCAGGCCGCCTCACGCTCACCGTGACCGACGACGGCACCGGGTTCGACCTGGTGGAGACCGTGCAGGCGTCCCGGCGGCTCGGCCTGTCGAGCATGCGCGAACGGGCCGATGCGCTCGGCGGCACGCTCCGCATCGACACCTCACCCGGCGCCGGCACCAGAGTCACGCTGGAGGTGCCGAGTGGCCGATGACGGGATCCGGCTGCTGCTCGTGGACGATCACGAGATGGTCCGCGCCGGGCTCCGCACGTTCCTGGAGCTGCAGGACGACATGCAGGTCGTCGGCGAGGCGGGCACCGGCGAGCAGGCGCTGGCGCTCGTACCGAAGCTCAAGCCGACGATCGTCCTGATGGACCTCGTCCTCCCCGGCATGTCAGGGATCGAGGCCCTGCGGCGGCTCCAGGAGAGCCACCCGGACGTGAAGGTCGTCGTACTCACGTCGTTCTCGGGGCAGGACTCGGTGCTGGCGGCAGTGCGCGCCGGGGTCGCCGGCTACCTGCTCAAGGACGTGGGTCCGGCCGAGCTGGCGGACGCGCTGCGCGCCGTGCACGCAGGCGGCGCGCAGCTGCACCCGCAGGTGGCAGCCACCGTCATGCAGTCGATGGTCGAGGAGTCCCGGGATCCGCTTACGCCGCGCGAGCACGAGGTGCTGCGCCTGATCGCCCGCGGGTTGTCGAACCGGCTCATCGCGCGTGAGCTGGCGCTGTCCGAGAAGACGGTGAAGGCGCATGTGAGCGCCGTGCTGAGCAAGCTCGGTGTGGCCGACCGCACCCAGGCGGCGCTGTACGCCGTGCGCGCCGGCCTGGTGGACGCCGACTAGCGGGGCTACAGCTCCAGGGCGAACGCGGCGGCGCACGCGGCGTGGCAGGGCCATGCCTGGTGGCAGCAGGTGCAGCGGAGCCCGGACCGGACGTGATGGGCGAGTACGTCAGCGGCGGTGTGGTGGTAACGATCGATCGCGGCGACCCAGTCGCTGTCGGGCATCGTGTTCGTGCCGCCGCTCGCCATCGTGATGACTGTGGGTGACATGGCCCTCACCAGTTTCCACCGAGTCAGAGAACCTCACGGCCTTACGCCCTGAGGCTAGAACGCTGGTACGACAGTTTCTGTTTCCCACGCCCAAGCATGCTCCACCGTGGCAAATAAAGAATCCGCCGCACGACTGAGCCGCGTGCGCCGCCAGTAGTACGCGCCACTCGCCGCATGGCGGGGTTGTCCCCTCCGTCGCGAGGAGGAGGCAGGTGCGACACACCCGACCCCGTGTAGCCGTTACTCCAGGTGGTCACGCGCCCTACCTGCGACGTCGCCCGACGAGCACCCAGATCGCGGCCGCCGCACCGAACAGCACCGCCGCCACGAAGGCATAGCGCCGCACCGTCGAGCTGGCTCGCGTCATCTCCAGCAGGTCGATCGCCTGGACCTCCTCGGGCGTCGGAACTCCGCGGTTGTCCTCCACGTCAGGCTCCTCCGTGGCGGACAGAGTGCTTGCCAGGCACCCCGCGAACTCACCGATCAGGCGAGAGCTCACGTCGGCGAGGACGCCCCGACCGAACTGCGCCGGCCGGCCCGTCACGCTGAGGTCGGTGTGCACGCGGACCTCGGTACGCTCGTCGCCGTTCGGGTGCAGCGTCGCGGTGATCGTCGCCGACGCGGTACCCGCGCTGCGGGTGTCCCTGCCACTCGCCTCAAGGACGACCCGGCGCGCGTCCTCGTCCCTCTCGACGAAGCGCCCGGTGCCGCGGTAGGTGAGGTTGATCGGGCCGAGCTTCACCTTGACCGTGCCGGCGAATCCCTCGTCGTCGTGCTCGGTGAGCGTCGCGCCCGGCATGCAGGGCGCGATGCGGGGCAGGTCGAGCAGGACGTCCCACGCCTGCTTCACCCCGACCGGCACCGTGAATGTGTGCTCCAACTCCATGACCAACCTCCCACCGGAGTGCGGTTGGACTGTGCCCACCAGGAGCACAATCCAACCGCAACAGGGCTTCAGCAGGCTGCCAGCGCCCGCCCGGTAAGCACGCGAACAAGGTGCGCGCGATACTCCGCGGACGCGGAGATGTCGTCGGAGGGCCGCGTGTCGTCGGCGGCCCTGGCGGCCACGTCGGCCAGGGAACCCCCGGCGACCAGGGCCTCCTCGACGGCTCGCGCACGCAACGGCACCGGAGCCATGTTGGTCAGCGCCACTCTGGCCTCGGCCACGTCGCCGTTCTCCCTGCGCACCGCTGCCGCCACTCCGACGATCGCCCACGCCTGGGCGACGCGGTTGAACTTCTCGTAGTGGCAACCCCAACCCGTGAGCTTCGGGATCCGGACCTCGGCGAGGATCTCGTCCGGCCCGAGCGCGGTGGTGAGGTAGTCGGTGAAGAACTCCGACGCCGGCACCGAGCGCGGACCGCTGGGGCCTTCGACCGACAGCACCGCGTCCAGCGCCAGCGCCACCGCCGGCAGGTCACCGGCCGGATCCGCGTGCGCCAGCGAACCGCCGAGCGTGCCGAGGTGCCGCACCTGCCGGTCCGCCGATCAGCTGCGCGGCCTGCGCCAGCAGCGGCACGTGCTCGCGGACCAGCTGGTCGCGAGTCAGCTCGTCGTGCGTGGTCATCGCGCCGATCACGAGATGGTCGCCGTCCTCGCGGACGCCCCTCAGGGACTCCACGTCGCCGAGATCCACCAGTACGGTCGGCGCCGCGAGCCGCAACCGCAGCACCGGGATCAGGCTCTGCCCACCGGCCAGGACCTTGGCGTCCTCGCCGGCCTGCCGCAGCGCCGCCACCGCGTCGTCCATCGTGGACGGACGGGTGTAGTCGAACGCCGACGGGATCATTCGGCACCTCCCTGGGCCGCGCCCTCTTGGGCCGCGCCATCTTGGATCGCGCGCCACACGCGCTCCGGCGTGCACGGCATCCGCACGTCGGTGACGCCGAGTGGTCGCAACGCGTCGACGATCGCGTTGACGACGGCCGGTGTCGAGGCGATCGTGCCCGCCTCTCCGACGCCCTTGACGCCCAGCAGGTTCGACGTCGCCGGGCTCTCGGTGCGGTCGGTAGTGAACTCGGGCAGGTCGGCCGCGCTCGGGATCGTGTAGTCGACGAACGTCCCGGTCGTCAGGTTGCCGTCCGCGTCGTAGATCGCCTCCTCGAACAGCGCCTGCGCGACGCCCTGGGCGATGCCGCCGTGCACCTGGCCCTCGACGATGGCCGGGTTCACGACCTTGCCGACGTCGTCCACGGCCACGTACTTGCGGATCGTCACGCGCCCGGTCTCGGTGTCGACCTCGGCGGCGCAGAGATGGGTGCCGTGCGGGAACGAGAAGTTCTCCGGGTCCATCGTGGCCTCGGCGTCGAGGTTGGGCTCCATCCCGTCGGGCAGGTCGTGCGCCGCCCAGACGGCCAGCGCGACGTCCTGGATCGTCTTCTTCGCGTCCGGCGTGCCCCGCACGCTGAACGTTCCGCCGGAGAACTCCAGGTCGTCCTCGCTGCACTCCATCATGTGCGCCGCGACCCGCCGCGCCTTCTCGACCACCTTGTCGCAGGCCATCGCCGTGACGACGCCGCCGATCGAGAGCGACCGCGACCCGTACGTGTCCCAGCCCTTGGGTGCCGTGCGGGTGTCACCGTGCAGGACTTCCACGTCCTCGAACGGGACGCCGAGCCGGTCGGCGACGATCTGGCTCCACGCCGTCTCGTGGCCCTGCCCGTGCGGGCTGGTGCCGGTGACGACCTCGACCTTGCCCGTGGGCAGCATGCGGATGCTGGCATGCTCCCAGCCGCCGCCCGCGTACAGCAGGCTGCCGAGCACCCGGGACGGCGCGAGACCACACATCTCCGTGTACGTGGAGATCCCGATGCCGAGCTGGACCTTGTCCTGCCGCTCGCGGCGCTGGGCCTGTTCCTCGCGGAGGCCCGCGTAGTCGAACATGTCCACGGCCGCGTCAGTCGCCGCCTCGTAGTTGCCGGAGTCGTACGTCAGTCCGGCGACCGTCGTGAACGGGAACTCTTCGTGCGTGATCCAGTTCTTGCGACGCAGTTCGAGCGGGTCCATGCCCAGTTCGGCGGCCAGCTCGTCCACCATCCGCTCGATGGCGAACGTGGCCTCCGGGCGACCGGCGCCGCGGTAGGCGTCGGTCCAGGCGGTGTTGGTGAAGACGCCCGTGCACTCGAACCGGTACGCCTGGAGCTTGTAGATCGCGTTGAACATGAACGCGCCGAGGATCGGGATGCCCGGCGTGACCAGCCCGAGGTATGCGCCCATGTTGGCGAGCAGCCGCACGTCGAGGCCGGTCATGGTGCCGTCGCGCTTGGCGCCCAGCCGCAGGTACTGGATCTGGTCGCGGCCGTGGTGCGCCGCGAGCAGGCTGTCGCTGCGGGTCTCGGTGTACTTCACCGGCTTGCCGACCTGCTGCGCCGCCATGAACGCGATCAGCTCCTCGGGCGTCACCTGGAGCTTGCCGCCGAAGCCGCCGCCGACGTCAGGAGCGACGATCCTGATCTTGTGCTCCGGGACGCCGGTCTGCAGCGCGACCAGCACCCGCAGGATGTGCGGGATCTGGGTGGCCGACCACATCGTGATCTGGTCGGCGGTGGGATCCACGACGACGCTGCGCGGCTCCAGGAACGACGGGATCAGCCGCTGCTGGACGAACCGCCGCTCGATCACGACCTCGGACTGGTCCAGCGCGCTGCTGATCGCCTCGCCGGTGCCTGCCTCGCCCGAGTCGAAGACCCAGGTGTAGCTCTTGTTGGTGCCCTTGTCGGCGTGCACCAGGTCCGTGCCGTCGCTCAGCGCCGCCTCCATGTCGAGCACGACCGGGAGCGGCTCGTACTCGACCTCGATCGCCTCGATCGCGTCGACGGCGCTGGCCGCGTCGCGGGCGATCACGACGGCGACGGGCTCGCCCGCGTACCGCACCTCGCTCACGGCCAGCGGCGGGTGGTCCGGGTGGACGATGTCGTCAGTGACCGGCCACGCCAGCGGCAGGCTGCCCTGCACCTCGGCGACGTCGGCACCCGTCATCGTGCCGACGACATTGGGCATGGCGAGAGCCTGCGCGACGTCGATGCCGGCGATCCGCGCGTGCGCCATGGGGCTGCGCAGGATCGCAAGGTGCAGCATCCCGGGCAGCGTGATGTTCTCGGTCCACATCGTGCGGCCGGTGATCAGCCGCGCGTCCTCCTTGCGCCAGCGCGCCTTGCCGAACTCGCCTGAGGTGGGCCGTTCCTCCGTAATGGACACGTTCCTCACCTCCTACGGGACCGGCTTGGGGATGATCTCTTCGGGTACTTCCTCGGGCACCTTGGCCGGCGGCTCCTCGGCTGCCGTGGGCGCCTCGGTCGGCGTCGAGGGCATCTCGGCGGGCGCGCCGCGGTCCATCGCGTCGGCGGCCGCGAGGGCGGCCTTCACGATGTTCTGGTAGCCGGTGCAGCGGCAGAGGTTGCCCTCCAGGCCCTCGCGCACCTGTGCCTCGGTCGGGTGCGGGACGTCCTGCAGCAGGTCGACCGTGGCCATGATCATGCCGGGCGTGCAGAAGCCGCACTGGAGCGCGTGCTGCTCGTGGAACGCCGTCTGCACCGGGTGCCAGCCACCGTCCATGCCGGTCAGGCCCTCGATCGTGGTGACCTCGTGCCCGTCGGCCTGGACGGCGAGCACCGAGCAGCTCTTCACCCCCCGCCGGTCGAGCAGGACGGTGCAGGCACCGCAGTTGCTCGTGTCGCACCCGACCACGGTGCCGACCTTGCCGAGCTTCTCGCGCAGGTAATGCACGAGGAGTGTGCGCGGTTCGACGTCGTCGCTGTACCGGACACCGTCGACCATGACGTTGATTCGGGACATGCCGCCTCCGGGCCTCGACGGGGCAGCCCGCCGCAGGACGCGGCGAACCGCGCGCTGGGGTGCCCACGGTTGTGACCGAGGTCACTCCGGTGCGTGTCCTCAGCCAAGCCCTCTTCCGGCCTCGCCGCAACCTCCGTTGAGTGGTGGAGTTTCGAGCCGCGCGACCCTCGAAACTCCACCACTCGAGCGGCGGCGTCAGTTCGTTGGAGCCGCGCCGCCGTCGTCAGCTCCGAGATGGATGCTCTCGGGCGAAAGCGGCGCCTTCATACCGCCCGCGGCGGCGATCCCGTCGACCAACCAGGCCGGCGGAACCCCTCCGTCCGCGGCCTGGCCGTCGGCGGGCGCCGTGCTGTCCGCGTGCGGTGCGGCCCCGGCATCATCAACCTGGACTGGCGACGCGGCAGGCGGCGCGGCAGGCGTGCTGCCGGCGATCTGGGGCGCCCCCGCGTCCTCAATGACAATCGTGGTCTTCATCGCGGCCCCCGCTCAGTTCATGACCGCGTAGCGGCCCTCGAAGTTGACCGGTGTCCCGGTGAGGTTCTTGACCGTCAGCCAGTAGGTCACGTGGGTGGCGCTGGCCCGCTCGACGTCGACTTCCCACTCGACCTCCGGAGCACCGGGGACGGGCGTGACCGGCATCATGTGCCAGACGACGTGCCAGTCGGCCGGCCAGGAGTGGGTGAACCAGCGACGGGTCTGGCCTGCCGCCAGCGATCCGGTGAACTGCGTTCCGACTCTCATTTCCGGGCTCCCCTCACCAGCCGAGAACCGCGAAGCGGCCCTCGAAGTCGACCGGCGTGTCGACCAGGTTGACGATCTCGATCCAGTAGGTGGCGTAGTAGTCGCTCGCCCGCTCGACCCGGGTGCGGTAGCGCAGCTGCGGTGCGCCTGGGCGCGGGCTGGTCGGCATGACGGTCCAGAGCACATGCCAGTGCGCCGGCCAGCGGAACGTGAACCAGCGCTGGGTTCCGCGGGCCGGGATCTGGCCGCGGAACTGCACTCCGGTCCAGGTGGCGGTCTGTAGCGCGGCCGGGATCAGCTGGCGCAGGTTCGGCCGGTTGCCGATCCGCTGCGTGACCGGGCGGTTGGGCGCGGCCTGCTGCGGCGATCCGGTCGTGCGGAGCAGCTCACGCGCCCGAGCCGGCGACAGCCGCGGGCGCCCCTGGGCACGCAGTGCGCCCTGGGTGCAGGCCAGCGCCCCGACGACGATCGGGGATGCGCTCGACGTGCCGCTGAACGTGTCCGTGTACCAGAGGTCGACGTTGGTGCCGCCCTGCAGGTTGCCGTACCCAGTACTGACGACCTCGCGCCCCCAGCCCTGGGCGTCGACGCACGCTCCGAAGTTCGAGAAGTCGAGCCGGGACCGGTCCGGGCCCTGGTTTCCGGACGGCGGAGCGCCGGCACCGACGACGACCGCGCCTGAGTCGAGTGCGGTGCGGCGGAACGGGTTGCGCCACCACGCCGGGAAACCTGACTGGGGCGTGTCGTAGACCGCGTCGTCCAGGTTCTGCGAGCCGTTGCCGGCCGCCTCGACGACCACGGTCCCGCGGTCGACCGCGTAGCGGATCGCCAGGTAGTCATCCGGCCACCACTCGATCGCGATGAACCCGAACTGGGTGTCGCCGCCTGGGTAGTTCGGCCCGCCCCGGTGGATCTCCAGCAGGATGATGTCGCCCGGCCCGAGCCGGTCGGCGGCGGCCCGGATCGCCGTCGCGCTCGGCACCGAGAACGCCGAGGCGCTGATCACCGCGTCCGGCGAGATACCGGTGACGCCGATGCCGTTGACGTCGCCGCTGATCTCCCCCAGCACGGCGGTGCCGTGATTGGTCGCCCGGCTGTTCGGCGTCGGGTCGGCGGTGCCGGCGATGACGCCGCCCTGGTTCTGGGTCAGGTCCTCGTGGGTGAACCGCCAGCCCCATTCGCAGTCGATCACGCGGATCCCGGCGCCACGACCGCCCGCCTGCGTCCACGCCCAGCGTGCGTCGATCCCGCCCGGCGCCGCGTCGAGGTAGCCCTGCCGGGCGGTGAAGTCGGGCGTCGCCGGTGGCGCGTCGGCGTCGCTCGGCGCCATGTCGTTGAGCCGGGTCGCCGGCTCCTCCGGCGCCACCACCGCGAGGTCGGCCGCCGGCTTGACGTACGCGCCCTCCACGGCGGGGCTCTGCAGCAGTTCGGCCGCGAGGTCGTCGAGCCGGTCGTCCGGGGCGTCGACGTGGTAGAAGCGCGCCATCATCTCGGCGAGTTCGCTGGTCTCCTCCGACGGCGCCAGCACCCGCTCCTCCGACGCGCCGAACAGCGGCTGGATCGTCACGTCCGGTTCGGCGGCGACACTCGCCAGCGTTCCCAGCTCCGCGTTGTTGAGCGACATCGCCGCCCGCGCCGAGACCCTCAGCTGCGCTTCCGACGCCCCCACCATGATGAGCTCACGACGTCCAGGTCCTTCGGTCGGTGCCGATCTGTCGCGCCGTGATCCGCCCCTTTCTGGTCGTGCACGTGCCATGGTTCCCCCCTTGTCCGACCGCGCGTCCTACGGCGCGGCCTCAGGTGGCTTGATGTACGCCGCTTCGACGTACGGATCCCCGAGGAGCCGGCGCGCGATCTCGTCAGCGTCCAGATCCGGTGGCACCACGACGCGGTACCAGCGGGTCAGCGCCGGTTCGGGGTTGTCAGGGTGTAGTGGTTCCAGCGGCAGGCCCGCCACGTCAGCGAGGCGGGCAGCCTGTCCGGATTCACCGATCTCGACAAAGATGTCGACCACGTTGCCCCTCCGCCCGGGTCACCCCTCGCACCCGGGACTCGCGGGACGTACGGTCACTCCGCCGTGACGTGGTGTGAAGTGCTCTGTCAGCCAGCCGACAGACGGACTGCCCGTTGGGACAGAGTTGCGGTTCAGATGCGCCCGCTACGGGCACATTTGACCGCCGAGGTCAGTCCCGGTGGATACGGGTGTCCATGCTGGGTCAGCCGCGTGCCGGTGCCGCCCCAGCGGGCCGCGACGATCTCGCCAGCGATGCTCACGGCAGTCTCCTCCGGCGTGCGCGCGCCGAGGTCGAGGCCGATCGGGGACGCGAGCCGGGACAACTCGTCGCCGGTCAGCCCGGCCTCCTTGAGCCGCGCCATGCGGTCGTCGTGGGTGCGCCGCGACCCCATCGCGCCGACGTAGGCCAGCGGCAGCCGCAGCGCCAGCTCCAGTACCGGCACGTCGAACTTCGGATCGTGGGTGAGCACGCAGACGACCGTGCGCTCGTCGATGCGGCCGGCCTCCGATTCGGTTCGCAGGTACCGGTCCGGCCAGGCGACCACGACCTCGTGCGCGTCCGGGAACCGTTTGCGGGTGGCGAACACCGGGCGGGCGTCACACACCGTCACCTGGTACCCGAGGAAGGTGCCGACGCGCGCCACGGCGGCGGCGAAGTCGATCGCGCCGAACACGAGCATGCGGGGCTTCGGCGCGTACGAGGCGACGAACAGGGTGAGGTCGTCACCGCGCCGCTGCCCGTCGTGGCCGTACTGCAGGGTGCGGGTCGTGCCCTGGGCGAGCATGCCGCGGACGTCGTCTGTCGCGGCCTGGTCGAGCCGTGCCGAGCCCAACGAGCCTTGAGCATCCTGGGGGGTCACGACGAGCCGGGCGCCAAGCCTGTCCGGGCTGCCGGCCACGCACGTCACCACCGCGACGTGCCGCCCTTCGCGAACCGCCTCGGCAACGTCGCCGAGCTGCGGAAACGTCGTACGGTCGACCCGTTCGACGTACACGTCGAGGATCCCGCCGCAGGTCAGGCCGATGGCGAACGCGTCGTCGTCGCTGACGCCGTAGCGCTTGAGGACCGGCGCGCCCGTGCTCACGACCTCCTGCGCCTCCTCGTAGACCGCGCCCTCGACGCAGCCGCCGGAGACGCTGCCGACCGCCGTACCGTCCGGGCCGACCAGCATCGACGCACCGGGCGGACGGGGCGCGCTACGCCACGTGGCCACCACCGTCCCCATGCCGACCGGCTCACCGGCCTCCCACCAGCGGAGCAGATCGTCCAGGACCTCACGCATGCGCGATCACCCCCACCAGGTCTTCCAGCGCCGCGAAGCTGTGGCCGGTCACGAAGTCGTCAACGTGCGGCAGGGCCGCGGCCATCCCGCCGGCGAGCGGCGCGTACCCGGCCTTGCCCTTGTGCGGGTTGACCCAGACGACGCGGTGCGCGAGCCGGGCCAGCCGCTCCATCTGGCCGGCGAGCAGGGCCGGGTCGCCGCGCTCCCAGCCGTCGCTGAACACGACGACGATCGCCCGGCGGGCGACGCCGCGCTGGCCCCATCGGTCCAGGAACGCCTTGAGCGACTCGCCGAGACGGGTGCCGCCGCTCCAGTCCGGGATCGCTTTCCCGCACCCGACCAGGGCGGCATCCGGATCGCGGTGCCGCAGCGGACGCGTGATCCGGGTGAGCCTCGTGCCGATCGTGAACACCTCGGTCGCGGACGGCCGGCGCCGCACGGCCGCATGCGCGAACCGCACGAGCGCGTCGGCGTACGGGGACATCGAGCCGGACACGTCGATCAGCAGCACGAGCCTTCGCGGCTTGGTGCGGCGCGCGCGGCGGGCCAACCGGGCAGGCTCGCCTCCGTGACGGAGCATCCGCCGGACGGTGCGCGCCGGATCCACGTCGCCGCGCCGCGCGGGCCGGTGCCGGCGGCTCAGCCGCGGCGCCGCGGCCGGGGCGAGAAGCGCGAGGAGTCTCCGCATCTCGGCGCGCTCCTCGGCGGACAGCCCGACCAGTTCGCGGTGCCGCAGCACCTCCACCGAGCTGGCGTACACCCGCTGGGCCTCGCTGCCGTCCATCGTCCCCGCGTCGTCGCCGACGCCGAACGGCACCACGACCCGGCGCTGAGCCGTGTCGGGCTGCTGGTGGCGTGGCCGGTCGGTGCCCTGGAAGTACGCCGAGAAGGCGGCGTCGTACGTGGGCAGGTCGTCGGGCTCGGTGCAGAGGGCGAGCCGGCCGGCCCAGTACACGCCGGACGGGGTGATGACCCCGAGCTCGTCCGCGGCCGCGAGCATCGTCTGGACCTGTTCCGGAGTGGCCGCGACGCCCGCGTGCCGGAGGGTGCGGGCGAAGCCGAGCAGGACCTCGGTGGTGTCCCTCATGCGAGGAGCGCTTCCAGCGTGAGGTCGCGGACGCGGTCGGCGTCCTCGCGGTACTTGAGCACGGCACCGAGCGTCAGCGCCGCCAGCTCCGGGTCGTACTGGCGGGCGCCGAGCGCGTGCAGCGCCGCCGCCCAGTCGATCGATTCGGCGACCCCGGGCGGCTTGAGCAGGTCGAGCTGGCGCATGCGGCCGGTCACGCGGGCGACGTCGGCGGCGAGCCTCTCCGTGATCTCCGGCAGCCGGCGCCGCAGGATGGCGACCTCGCGCGCGAACTCCGGGTGCTCGATCCAGTGATAGAGGCAGCGGCGCTTCAACGCGTCGTGCACCTCGCGGGTGCGGTTGCTGGTGAGGACGGCGATCGGCGGCGTGTCCGCGACGATCCGGCCCAGCTCCGGGACGGTGATCGCCGCCTCGGACAGCACCTCCAGCAGGAACGCCTCGAACTCGTCGTCGGCACGGTCGATCTCGTCGACGAGCAACACGCACGGACCGCCTTCGAGCGCCTGGAGCAGCGGCCTGGCCAGCAGGAACCGGCGGTCGTAGAGGCTGGCCTCCAGGGCGTCGGGATCCTGGGCGCCACCGGACGCCTCGACCGTGCGCAGGTGCAGGATCTGGCGACTGAAGTCCCAGTCGTACAGCGCCTGGCTCGCGTCGAGACCCTCGTAGCACTGCAGCCGGACGAACCGGGCACCCGTCGTCGTCGCCAAGGCCTCGGCGAAGCTGGTCTTGCCGACGCCCGCGTCGCCTTCGAGGAACAGCGGCCGGCGTAGCCTCACCGCGAGGTACCCGGCCGTGGCGAGACCGTCGTCGGCGAGGTAACCGGTCGCCTCCAGGGCGGCGGCCAGCGCGGACGGCGAATCGGGCAGCGAAAGTTGACCGGTCACCTACCCACTATCCGCCAGCGCGCGCCCGGTGGCGAGCTCAAGACAGGCGACGCTGCTCGCGCACCTCGTAGTGCGCGGACTCGGCGTCGAACCGGGCCAGCACCTCACGCGCCCGGGGCGGCACGTACGCCGTCGCGTAGTCGGGGCCGGCGAACTCGCGGACCGCCTCCCAGGAGTCGAACCACATGATCGTGACGAACTCGACCTCGTCACCCGCCGTGCGGCGGAACAACTCGATGCCGCGGTAGCCGGCGACGCCCTTGGCCTCGATGCCCGGGAAGATCTCGTCGCGCAACAACGCCTCGTACCGGTCGGCATTGTCAGGCACGGTCCAGCCGTGCCAGATGCGTCCAATCATGGCTGTGATCCTCTCCGCCGCCACCGACACTTCTTGCCTTCACGTCGGCGTCAAGGTCTAGCTTTTCGCGTATGAGGATCGGGGAGCTCGCCGAACAGGTCGGCGTCAGCACGCGGGCGCTGCGGCACTACGAGGCGCAGGGGCTGCTGCGGGCGCGCCGCGACGGCAACGGGTACCGCGAGTACGACGCCGACGACCTGCGGCTCGTCACCGAGATCCGGTCGCTGCTGTCGATCGGCTTCACGCTGGAGGAGACGCGACCATTCGTCGAATGCCTGCGATCCGGGCACGAGACCGGCGACGCGTGCCCCGACTCGGTGGCCGTCTACCGGCGGAAACTCGCCGAAGTCGACGCGTACCTCGCCCGCCTGCAGATCATTCGCGACCACCTGGCCGACGCCCTGGAGAGTGCACCATGCCGCAAGCGGTGACCGACACCACCTGGACCGACGAGGTACTGCTGAGCGACCGGCCCGTGCTGGTGAACTTCACCGCCGACTGGTGCCCGCCGTGCCGCAAGCTCAAGCCGATGCTGCACGAGATCGAGGCCGAATTGGGCGGCCGGGTGCGCGTCGTCACGCTGGACACCGACACCAGCCCGAACGCGGCGCGCGACCACGGCGTGCTGTCATTGCCGACGCTGGCGCTGTTCCGGGGCGGCGAGCTGATCCAGGCCGTCGTCGGGCTCAGGCCGAAGCGCCAGCTCCTGGCCATGGTCGAGGACGCGCTCGTCCCGGGCTGATCGTGGTCCGACCTACCAGTGCGTATGCGCCGGCCGAAATCCTCCGCGGACGCCTGGAGCGGCCCGTTCCGTTCGCGATCAGCCTCGATCTGAACGGGCTCGTCCGGGCTGCGGTTCAGTGGGACTGCGGCAGCCCACGCATGTTTTTTGCGCGGATGTGGAACCCCCGGGGTGCGGACATCATCCGCGCGCCGACAGGGAGGTCCGAGGTGACAGCGAACTCATCGCTCCCTGTCCAGCCCGCCCCGCCGAACGGGGACTCCACCCACACGAACGTCGACGACGACGCCGCGAACACCGAGGAGCACGGCGAGCACGGGCATCCCCAACAGGTTGTGCGCACCACCGTCGCCCGCACGAACCGGCGGCGCCGCCCCTCCGGTGAACCACCGCCGCTGCCCGCTGAGCTCAACACCTCCGGCAAGTGGTGGCTGGGGCTGCTGGCCGTGGTCGCCGTGCTCTGGATCGTCGTTCCCCTCACCCAGAGCAGCGAGTTCACGATCGGGCCCGAGGAGCGCGCCCTCATCGGCTGGATCGCGTCGACACGGACCCCCTGGCTCACCGGCGCAGCGATCCCGGTAAGCGCGTTCAGCACGTCCGGCGCGGTCGCGGTGCTGTGGTGGGTGTCGCTGATCGCGCTGGTGGTGTGGCGCCGCTGGCGTCACCTGCTCGTCTGGATCGGCGCCATGCTGGTGGTGCAGACGATCTGCGGCACGGTCAGCAACGTGATCCGGCGGCCGCGCCCCTTCGGCGTCGAGATCCTCGGCCCGTGGCAGGACTTCTCCATGCCGTCGCGCCCGCTGGCGCTCATGGCCGTCGTCCTGGTCAGCGCCCTCTATGCCCTGGTCCCCGCCGGCCAGCTCCGCGAGGCCGGCAAGCTGCTCGTCGGCATAGTGCTCGCCATGACCGCCGCCGCGCGGGTCTACCTCGCGCAGGAGTGGCCGTCCGATGCCATCGCCGGGATCATCCTCGGCGTCACCGTCCCGCTGGTCGCGTTCCGGCTGCTCACCCCCAACAGCGTCTTCCCCATCGTCTACCGGCGTGGCCGCACCGCCCACCTGGAGCTCACCGACCGGCGACGCGAGGCGATCGAGCATGGCCTGCGCGACCAGCTCGGCATCATCCCCGTCGAGATCGAACCGTACGGACTCGATGGCTCCGGCGGATCGACGCCGCTGAAGATCACCGTGCGGGGCGACCCAGACATCACCTGCGTGTTCGGCAAGCTCTACGCCAAGACCCATTTACGTTCCGACCGCTGGTACAAGCTCGGCAGGACCCTGATGTACGGCCGGCTCGAGGACGAGAAGCCGTTCAACGGCGTCCGCCGGCTCGTGCAGTACGAGGATTACCTGCTGCGGCTGCTGCGCGAAGCGGACGTCCCCGTGCCCGAGCCATACGGGGTCGTCGAGATCACGCCCGAACAGGAGTACCTGCTCGTCACGGAGTTCATCGACGGCGGCACCGAAGTCGGCGAGGCCGAGGTGGACGACGCGGTGATCGATCAGGGGCTGGACGTCGTCCGGAAGCTCTGGGAGGGCGGCCTTGCGCACCGCGACATCAAGCCAGCGAACCTCCTGGTCCGCGACGGGGAGTTGGTCGTCATCGATTCGGCGTTCGGAGAGCTGCGCCCCAGCCCGTGGCGACAGGCCGTGGATCTGGCGAACATGATGCTGGTCCTGGCCCTGCGAACGGACGCGAAGCGGGTGTACGAGCGTGCCACCGCGGTCTTCAGCGCGGAGGAGATCGCGGAGGCGTTCGCCGCCACCCACGGCCCTACCGTGCCGTCACAACTCCGCCGCATGCTCCGCGAGGACGACAGGGACCTGCTTGCCGAGTTCGCCACGCTGCTGCCCGTGCGTCGACGGCCCATCAGGACCCAGCGCTGGAGCATGCGACGCATCGGGCTCATCCTCGCCACCATCGTGGCGGCCGTGGCTGCGGTCGTCGCGATCGTCATTCTGCTGAAGAGCCCGCTGTGAAGCGCCTCCTCGCAGCTGTGCTGCTCCTCCTGACGCTGCCCGGGTGCGGGAACATCTACCTCACCGCGGCGACCGACCCGGCAGTGCGACGGCTGTCGTGTCCCGGAGACGGAGATCGGGTCACCAGCAGCCTGATGCTGCTCGCCCAGGCGGTCCCGGAGGCGTCGGTGGTGCCCTGCATGCGCTCCACCCCGCCCCGCTGGCGGCTCGACGACTTCTACGCCCGGGACGGCATTGGCCACTTCGCGGTCACCTTCGGCGATGAGGAAGACCTGCGGATCACCGTGGACCTGGTGCACCGCTGTCGGCTCGACCACGTCATCGAGGCCCCCAGCGACCAGCCGGGGACGAAGCGGTACGACCACGTCGTCTCCGATGGGCCGCAGTACGTACTCGACCGGTACTACGTCGACCAGCATGCCTGCACCGCCCTGCACTTCCGCGGCCTAGGACCCGAGGCGGCGACCTTCGCGCGCGGCATTGTCCCCGCTATCGGTTTCATCCGGAGGACAACGCTCGACAAGCGGTTGCGCGAGTCCACCGACGGCCGTGTGCACCTCGACCCGGAGCCCGCATCGTGACCAGTGAACGCACCGAATCCGCCCCGCACCGCGTCGGCCCCCCGGCCGATCGAGAACCGAACCACAGCGGGCGTGGGCGGCGGCTGCGGCGAATGGCGTCCGGCTTGATCTCGCTCGCGATCGTCGTCGGCGCCTTCTGGTTCTTCTTGCCGCAGTTCACGAGCGTCTCGGACGTATGGGCGTCGGTTCGGGCCATGACGGGGCTGGAGATCGCCGCCGTCGTGCTGGTCGCGCTCTGGAACCTCGCCACGTACTGGCTGGTGATGGTCTCCACCATGCCGGGCTTGACCATGAAGCAGGCAGCGGTCGTGACCCAGTCGGGCACCGCGGTCGCGAACACGCTGCCGGCGGGCGGCGCCGTCGGCATCGGCGTGAGCTACGCGATGTACGACTCGTGGGGATTCTCCCGCTCGCGCAGCTCGGTGTCCCTGCTGGTGTCCGGGGTGTGGAACAACTTCGTCAAGCTCGGGATGCCGGTCCTGGCCCTGGTGCTGCTGGCTCTGCAGGGCCAGCCCGGCGCCGGCCTGCTCGCCGCCGCGCTGGGCGGCCTCGCCGGGCTCATCGGATCGGTCACGGTGTTCGCGCTGCTCCTGCACAGCGAGGAGGCGGCGCGCAGGATCGGCCTGACAGCCGCCGGGGTCGCCAACGCCGCGCTCCGGGTCGTCCGGCGGCCGCCGGTGGACGGGTGGGACCGGGCCACGGTGAAGTTCCGCGACCGCACCGTACTGCTGCTACGGGCGCGCTGGCTGTGGATCACGCTGACGACGGTCGTCAGCCACGTCTCGCTCTACCTCGTGCTGTTGGTCGCGCTGCGCGCCGTGGGGGTGTCGGATGACGAGGCCGGCTGGGCCGAGGTGCTCGCTGTGTTCGCGTTCGCGCGGCTGCTCACAGCCATTCCGTTCACGCCCGGCGGCCTGGGCGTCGTCGAAGTCGCGCTGATCACTGGAATCTCCGCGGCCGGCGGCGCACGGCCCGAAGTCGCGGCGGCCGTGCTGCTCTTCCGGGCGTTCACCTACGTGCTGCCCATCCCGCTGGGCTTGGCGACCTACGTGTTCTGGCGGCTCAACCGCTCGTGGCGGCGGGAGCCCAACTCTGCCCCGCGCACTCCGCTCGTGCCCGAGCACGAGTAGCGGGAATCCACGACGCGGTTAAGGCTGGCGTCATGCTCACGAGCTATCGCAAGGGGCTGTATCTCGCGGCGGGCCTCACGGCCGGCGCGGCGATCCTTGCGATCCTCCTCGCCGTTCCGGTGACCCGCGCGTGGATCCAGGCGGCCGACGAGCAGGTAGCTGCGTGGACCAGCTCTATCCAGAACCGTCCGGCGACCCTGCTTGCCGAGGCCATGTCCGTGCTCGGCGGCGTCTGGGTGACCTGGCCATTGCGCGTCGTCGTGTTCGCCCGCCTCGCCATGACAGGGCGCCGCCTTCAGCTCGCCGCATTCGCCCTCGCGGTCGTGACGTCGGAGGTCCTCATCGGTGTCGGCAAGCTCGCATACCACCGGCCCCGCCCGCCTGGCGCGCTGATCGAGACCACCGGATACTCGTTCCCATCCGGGCACGCAATCGTCGGGGCCGTCACCGCCGTCGGCCTCGTGGTCGTGCTGCTGCCCCCGGGCCGCACGCGCTGGCGCTGGGAACTCTGGGCCGTCGTGTTCACCACCGTCATGGCCCTGTCCCGCGTATACCTGCACGCGCACTGGCTCTCGGACGTCGTTGCCGGCGCATTGCTCGGGGCCGGTATCGGCCTGGGCTGGCCGGCCGTGCTGATGGCGCTGGTCCCGCGCAAACGCGTGGCCGAGGCCGCCGCGTAGCACGCCGCAACCACGGGGTGAGTCTGTGCCCTCGACCTGTGCGGGTGCCAGACCGCCGAGTTCCTTAATCCGGCCGGGATGACCCGCTGCACGTACCGGCCGTGGAGCCTGGACTGCACGACGGACGCTTGTGCGTAGGCGGTGCCGGGCCTGGAACGCATCCAGGTCGCTGATCCCACCCGAAATCAGGTCAGTCATGCTCCAGTAGCCGGTCGATGCCCCAGACCAGGGCCGCCGCGAGGGCCGGGTCGACACCGTCGAGCACGTCGACCTTGTAGGCGTCACGGATCTGGACCCACTTCTGATCCACCTGGATGACCGGATTGCCGCCGGCGGTGATGGTGTACCTCTTCTCCATCAGTGATCCTCGCGACTGCCAGTCCGGGCCGTCCGCCATGACGATGGTCAGCTTCGACCTCATCGGTGAGAAGAACTTGGCCTTGACCAGGGCCACCTTCTTGCCGCTCGGGTCGAGGATGTCCATGCGGTGCGGGAAGTTGAAGAACCGGCCATGCAGGGTGTAGCGGAGAGGCCCGCTCTTGTCGCGCTCTCGGACCTCGCCCTTCGTGCGCAGCGCGAGCTTCCCGTCCACGTACAGCACCTGCCGGCCAGCGGTGTCTGTGACCGCGAAGTCGCGTCCCGCCCCGAACTTGCTCCTGACGATGAGCCGCTGCCACCCCGGCGCTGCTGGCTCCACCGGCATCGACGACACCACGATGCGCCTCCTTCGAACCGGCGGCGGTCGCCTGCACCCGCCGTATCCCGATCATGGCATCGAGCCATCCGGCGCGAAACGGGCCGAGCCAGCGACAAGTGCGTTCTAGACGTCGAAGCGGAACTGCGACGGCCGCGGCTACGCCCCAGCAACCCCAACGAGCAGGCGCGGTAGCTTCCGAGACCTGACAACGACCCTTGTACGCCCCGGCGGTGACGGACCATCAGCCGTCGACTATGTCGAGTTCCTAGTGCTCGGCCCGAACGGCGAGCAACAGCTCGGTGCGCACTCCGCGTGCCTCAACCGAGTGTTCACCGTTCGAGCCGAGGTCGGAGCCGACGAGGACTAGCACCGAGTAACGGCGATACCGCTGTTTGGTGCGGCCATGCGTTCCCCGCTGGCGGAATGACGCCCCCGCCGACGCTGCGCTAACCCGATGTGGATCGTCAAGCTACGCACAGTACGGCCTCCCCGTCGGGGCAGTGTCCCTGCCGTTGGCGGGTATGAGAAGGGTCGGGACACGGTCGGCTTCTACCCGATTGCTGGCCACGTCCTGACCCCCGCGAGCGCCCCGGCGGGACGTTCTCGGTGTCACCTACCGGTACCAACGACGTCCCGCCGGGTCCCCAACCGCACGGAAGGCGACCCCATGCGAGACGCGCCCAAGCTCGCGCTCGCGCTACAGGCCAGCGAGCGGCACCAGCCAACCGCCGATGGCGCGTGCGCCCACTGCCTGCCGTACGAGACGCCGTGGCCGTGCCTGCCGTACCGCCTCGCCGTGGCGACAGCTCAGCGGCTCGGCGCCGATTTCCCCTCGGCACCGATTCACCCGGACTGGCTTGACGGCCAGTGAGCCGGCGACGGTTAACCGTTCGGCCCCAAACGTAGGAACCGGCGGCACAGCATTTCCGGTCAGATCCTGTAGTTGCGTCAGCGGATACGTGGCCCCCTACACGTT
>CAVUDJ010000018.1:0-75987 GCA_963740215.1 uncultured Actinomycetota bacterium | reverse complement strand
ACCGCGAACGGCGACGAGTTCACCGGCGGCCACCTGCTCTCCACCGTGCCGCTGCCCGTACTCGCCCGTCTGAGCGAGCCCGGCCCGCCGACCGAGGTGCTGGCGGACGCCGAAAAGCTGCGGTTCCGCGCGATGGTCCTGGTCTACGCCGTCCACGAAGGACGCCCGTGGACCGAGTTCGACGCGCACTACCTGCCCGGCCCCGACACTCCGATCACGCGGATCTCGGAGCCGGCGAACTACCGGGAGTCCGCCGACGATCCGCGCGACCGCACCGTGCTGTGCTGCGAGCTGCCGTGCGAGGTCGGCGACGCCGTCTGGACCGCGAGCGACGACGAGCTGGCCGCCATCGTCACCGGCACGCTCGACCGGCTTGGCCTGCCACCGCTGAAGCTGGCCGGCGTCGAGGTCAAGCGGCTGCCGCACGTCTATCCGGTGTACGCACGCGGCTACGCCGAGCACCTGCGCGGCCTCGACGACTGGGCGAGCGGGCTCGACCGGGTCACGACGTTCGGCCGGCTCGGGCTGTTCGTCCACGACAACACGCACCACGCGATCGTGATGGCGAACGACGTTGTCGACGCTGTCCACGACGGCCGCCGCGACGACGCCGTATGGGCCGCCGCCCGCGCCCGCTTCGCCACCCATGTCGTCGAGGACTGACGTGACTCCGGGGTACACGCCGGCGCGACACGCGCCCGGCGGCCGCGCAACCCCGAGTCCCGGCGGCGGCAGCACCGTCAGGCGTTCAGTTCCCGGTGTACCGCCGGCACGACCTTCCGCAGGTACCGGCCGAGCTTCACGAACGACGTGCCGGTCTCGCGGAACGAGTACCGGATCGGCACCTCGGTGTAGACGAACCCCTTCGCGAGCAGGTCGAGCGTGAGCACCTGGGCGTAGTTGTAGTCGTGGATCACCTCGGCGCGCGCCGCCGCCTCGGGCGAGAACGCGCGGTAGCCGCTCTGCCCGTCGGTGAGGTCGCCGCGGCGGGTGAGCCACCGCACCCACACCGTCAGTACGCGGTTGCCGAAGCGGCGGTGCGGCAGCATCCGCTCGATCTCGCCGCGGAACCGGGACCCGACCACGTAGTCGGCGTCGCCGGCCAGCACCGGACCCGCGAGCCGCTCGATGTCCTCCGGGAAGTACTCGCCGTCGGCGTCCAGGTAGACGACCGCGGCCGGCCGCAGCGCCACCGCCTCGGCCAGCCCGCGCCGCACCGCCGCCCCGAGGCCCTGGTTACCCGGCTGCCGCACGACAACGGCGCCCGGCCTCGGCGGCGCACTCAGCGGACGCGTCGGTCGAGCCGTCGTCCACGACGATCGTGACGAGCGGGCGCCCACCGACGGTAGCCGGCAGCCTGCGGATCACGCCGCCGACGACCTCCTCCTCGTTGTACGCCGGGATGAACGCCACAACCGGAGCCCCAGGGCCGGCACCCGAGCGCTCGGGCCGCGCGGGCAGGACCCGTGGCAGGCGCAGCAACCCCCAGTACGTCGGCGCCGGCACCACCAGCGCGACACCCCCCACGACCAGCGAGTACACGGTCTTCACGGCGTGCGTCGTCAACGCGATGGCGAACGCCGGCCCGGCCGGGACGCCGAGCGCCACCAGCGCGGCGGTCGCCGCCGCCTCGTAGGAGCCGAACCCGCCGGGAGTGACCGCGACGACCTGCGCGGCGATGGTCACCGCCGTGACAGCGACCGCCTGTGCCACCGTGAGCGAGGAGCCGGCCGCGCGGGCGATCTCCCACACGACCGCGGACTCCAGCGCCCAGGCGGCCCCGGCGGCGACCGCAACTCCCACACCGGGCAACCGGACGTCCCGGACACGCGCGAGCCACATCATGCCCGCGACGACCAGAACCGAAAGCACCGCGACACCGGCCCACGCCCAGCCACCGGCCAGCGCGGCGACGAGCCCCGGCGCCGCCACCAACGCGAGCACCAGCACCGCGAGCAGGTCCGCGGCCCGCAACGTCACCGCCGACGCAAGCACCGCGCCGAAGCCCAGTGATGTACGCCGCAGCACGCTCGTCACCCGCAACGCCTCGCCCAGCCGGAACGGCAGCACGTGGTTGCCGAGCAGGCTGACGTGCAACGCCGCCCACCCCTGGCCGAGGCTCAGACCAGGAAGGACCGCACGCCACGACCACGTCCGAAGCCCGAACGCGGCGGCGTACGCGACGAGCGCGACCGCGAGTCCGAGCGGGTCGGCCAGTAGTGCACGCATGGCCGCCGTGACGGCTCCCCCGTCGACGACGCGGATCAGGTAGACCGCCGCCACGACCAGTGCGAGCGCGCCGACGATCGCCCGAATCACCTTCATACCGGACATAGGGCCCTTCCGCTGGACGGCGTGATGAGGTGAGGCTAGCCTTACCGCGACCTGGAGAAATAGCGGTTCGCTGAACTCGCTTGTGCCCAGTTGATCAGGGGGCGGACCGTGCAGACGATAGTGACCGGCGCGGCCGGCTTCATCGGACGCACACTTGTTTCCGCGCTCCTGGACGCCGGCGACACGGTCGTCGCCATCGACCGCGAAACTCGCGCACCCGTGCCGACCGCCCGGGCCTTACGCGCCTCACCGCCGACCTGGTCGAGCGCGACGTGGCCGTGCGCGACGCGCTGGCGAGCGCCGACCGCGTCTTCCACCTGGCCGGCTGCCCGGGCGTCCGGGACGCCCGTCCGGGCATCGAGGCCCGGCGCCGCCACGACAACGTCCTGGCCACCGCCGCCGTGCTCGCGGACGTGCCAGCGAGGACGCCGCTGATCGTCACGTCCTCGTCGTCGGTCTACGGCGGAGCGCGAGGTTCGAGGCCCAGCGCGGAGACCGATCAGCTCCGGCCGCGCGGCGGGTACGCCCGCAGCAAGATCGACGCGGAGCGCCTCTGCGACGCGCGGATCAAGGCGGGCGCGCCGACCGTCGTCACCCGCCCGTTCACGGTGGCCGGCGAGGGCCAGCGTCCGGACATGGCCCTGGCGCTGTGGATCGCGGCGGCCCGCGCCGGGCGTCCGCTACGGCTGCTCGGTTCGGACCAGCGCACCCGGGACGTCACCGACGTGCGGCACGCCGCCCGCGTACTGATCGCGCTGAGCGAGAACGGGGCGCCCGGCCTGGTCAACCTCGGCACCGGCACCGGACACACGCTCGCCGCGATGGTGGCGGCCGTCGCCGCCGCGCTCGACACCGACGTACGCACCTATGTCGAACCGGCCAGTGACGTCGAACCGTCCGACACCCTCGCCGACACCAGGGCGCTGCGGGCCCGCATCGGCTGGGTGCCCGAGACCGACCTGCCCGCGCTCGTCGCGCGTCAGGCCGCCGCGGAGCTCGTGGCGGTGCTGCCATGAAGCTGCGTACCGCGATGGCCGTCGTGTTCGTCGTCGCCGTGGTCGCGTCCGCGCTCGGCATCGGCGTCCGGGCCGCGTTCGCCGGTCACGTTGCGGTCGACGAGCCGCAGTACGTCCTCACGGCGCTCAGCCTCGCCGAGGACGGCGACCTCGACATCTCCGACGAGCTTGCCGCCGAGCGGTGGCGCGCCTTCTTCGACAAGGACCTGCCGGTGCAGACGGCGGTCCTGCCGGACGGCCGGCAGATCAGCCCGCACGACCCGCTGCTGCCGATCTTTCTCGCGGCGCCGACGGGGCTCGGCGGCTGGGTCGGCGCGAAGCTGGCGCTGACGCTGCTCGCCGGTGCGCTGGCGTCGCTCACGCTGTGGGTGGCGGTGCGGCGGTTCGGCATCACACCGCGCCTCGCGACGGTCGGCGTCGCGCTCGCGGCAGCGTCCGCCCCGCTCGCGGTGTACGGGCAGCAGGTCTACCCCGAGCTTCCCGCCGCGCTGGTGACCGTCGTCGGGGTCGCGGCGCTGACGGGCGCTCGTAGCCGGCGGAACCTGGTCCTGCTCGGTGTCGCGGTGACCGCGCTCCCCTGGCTTTCGGTCAAGTACTCGCCGGTCGCGGCGGTGCTCGCGGCGCTCGGCGCGTTCGCGTGGTGGCGCGCGGGACGCCGCAACGACGTGCTCGTCTACGCGGGCGCCCTGGCCGCCACCGGTGTGGCGTTCCTCGTCGTGCACCAGCTCGTGTGGGGCGGCTGGACCGCGTACGCCACCGGCGACCACTTCCAGCAGACCGGCGAGTTCGCGGTGGTCGGCTCCGACCCGAACTACGTCGGTCGCGGCGTACGGCTCGTCGGGCTCCTGGTCGATCGCGGCTACGGGATCGTCCCGTGGCAGCCGGCGTGGCTGCTGCTCCTGCCGGCGGTGGCGGCGCTTGCCGCCAGGCGCCCGCGCGGCGGCCTGACGCTGGTCGCGCCGCTGGCCGCGGGCTGGCTCGTCGCCACGTTCGTCGCGCTGACGATGAACGGCCACTGGTGGCCCGGCCGCCAGCTCGTGGTTGTGCTGCCGCTGGCGCTGCTGATCATCCTCGGCTGGCTCGACCAGGCCGGACGCCGCCTCCAGCTCACCGGGCTCGTGCTCGGCGCGGCCGGCGTGTTCACCTACGCCTGCCTGCTCGTCGACGGCTGGGCCCGCGAGATCACGTGGGTGTCGCGGTTCGAGGAGGTCGACGCCCCGCTGTACCAGCTGCTGCGGCCGATCCTGCCGAACTACCGCGGCGAGTTCCTCGTCCCGCACCTGTTCTGGATCGCCGTCTTCGCCGCCCTGGCCTACGTCGGCTGGCGCAGCGCGCGCACCCCCCGAACCCCGGCCGAGGCGCCGGCAGCACCACTCCACCTCGTAGAGAAAGGACGCTCACGATGACGAGCAAGCCCCGCCGGATCCTCACTGCGTTCGCCGCACTGTTCGCGGCGTTCACCCTGACCTTCGCGGTCGCCGCCTGTGGTGGTGGCGACGACGACGGCGCCGACTCGGGCTCCGTTTCGGAGTCGAGCTCGGAGTAGTCCCGGCCTGCCGGGGCGGGCCGACACCCGCCCCGGCATCCACACCGACGAGGAGAACCATGTCGCCCGCCAGACGCTTGCTCGCCACCACACTTGCCGTCGCCCTGCTCGGCCCTCTCGCCGCGTGCGGCGACAGCGGCGGCGAGGTGGACGCGAGCAAGCTCGTCATCTACTCCGGCCGGCAGGAGAACCTGGTCGGCGACCTGATCGAGCAGTTCGAGAAGGACTCTGGCGTCGAGGTGTCGGTGCGCTACGGCAACACCGCTCAGCTCGCCGCGCAGCTCCTCGAAGAGGGCGACAGGACCAAGGCCGACATCTACTTCTCCCAGGACGGCGGTGCGCTCGGCGCGCTCGGCAAGGCGGGTCGGCTCACGACGCTGCCGCAGCCGGTGCTCGACAAGGTGCCGGCGAAGTACCGCGCGAAGGACGGTTCCTGGATCGGCACGTCCGGCCGCGCCCGCGTGATCGTCTACGACCCCAAGCAGGTACCCGAGGCCGACGTTCCGGACAGTGTCTTCGAGCTGACCGATCCGAAGTGGAAGGGCAAGGTCGGGATCGCGCCGAGCAACGCCTCGTTCGAGTCGTTCGTCACCGCGATCCGCGTGCTCAAGGGCGACGACGCCGCGAAGAAGTGGCTCGCTGACATGAAGGCCAACGACGCAGAGACGTACGACAACAACATCGCGATCCTCAACGCCACCGAGGACGGTGTGCTCAAGCTCGGCCTGATCAACCACTACTACTGGTACGAGCAGGTCGCCGAGGAGGGCGCGGACAAGGTGCCCGCCCGGCTCAAGTTCCTGCCCGGCGGCGACCCGGGCGCGCTCGTGAACGTGGGCGGCGTGGCCGTGCTCAAGGGGTCCGACCACGCCGACGAGGCGCAGAAGTTCGTCGAGTACCTGCTGTCGGAGAAGGGCCAGAAGTACTTCGCCGACAAGACCAAGGAGTACCCGCTGGTCGCCGGGCGTGCCCACCGCGCCCGACCTGCCACCGCTCGACAGCCTCCAGAGCCCCGACATCGACCTCTCCGACCTCGACACGCTGGAGCAGACGCTCACGATGATCGAGGACGCGGGGCTGACCTGAGCCGGGCACCATGACAGCCACCCGCCCCGCGCCCCCCGACTTTCGGACTTTCGAGGGTCCGGCGGCACCGCCGACCCTCGAAAGTCCGAACTCAGTCGGGGAGGGCGAGGCGGCCCGCCGCTCGTGCTGCTCGTGCCCGCGGCGGTGGCGGCCGGGGTCGCGCTGCTCCCGCTCATCTACGTCGGCGTGCGCGCGTCGGAGCGGGGCCTCGGCACCGTCGTCGACGTGCTGTTCCGCGAGCGGACGCTGCGCCTGGTCGGCCGCAGCCTGGCGCTGGCCGGCACGGTCACCGTCGCATGCCTGGTCCTGGGCGTGGTGCTGGCCTGCCTGGTCACCCGGCTCACGCTCCCCGGACACCGGGTCTGGAGCGTCGTGCTGGCGCTGCCACTGGCCGTACCGTCCTATGTGGCCGCGTTCGCCTGGCTGTCGATGTTCCCCGGATTCGGCGGCTTCACCGGGTCGGCGCTCGTCCTCACGCTGTGCTGCTACCCGTACGTGTACCTGCCGGTCGTCGCGGCGCTGGAGCGGATCGACCCCGCGATGGAGGAGGTCTCCCGCTCGCTCGGGCGGGGTCCGGTGCGGACGTTCGCCGCGATCACCCTGCGGCACTGCCGCCCGGCGGCGCTGGCCGGTGGGCTCCTCGTGGCGCTGTACGTCCTGTCGGACTTCGGCGCGGTGGCGCTGCTGCGGTACGACGTCTTCACCCGCGTCATCTACACCTCGTACCGGTCGAGCTTCGACCGCACGCCGGCCGCGATCCTCAGCTGCGTGCTGGTCGTCCTCACGGTCGCGATCGTGTGGGCGGAGAGCCGCACGCGGGGCCGCGCGTCGTACTCGCGCATCGGCACCGGCGCGGCGCGGCGCGCGGCCCGAGCCGTACCGGGCATCTGGTCCGTCCCGGCGCTGGCCTTCTGCGTGGCCGTCGCCGGGCTCGCCCTCGGAGTGCCGTTCGGCTCGCTGGCGTACTGGCTAGGCCACCGGCACCTCGGCGGGCGTCGACCTCGCCGAGCTCGGCACCGCCGCAGTCAGCACGCTCACGGTCTCGGTACTCGGGGCGCTGGTCACGACCGTGCTGGCGATCCCCGTCGGGGTGCTCGCCGCCCGGTACCACGGCCGCACGTCGCGCCTGCTGGAGCAGGCCGTCGTACGCCGGCCACGCGCTGCCCGGCATCGTCGTCGCGCTCGCGCTGGTCTTCCTGTCGGTGCGCTACGCCTACCCGCTGTACCAGCGGACGCCTGTGCTGGTCCTGGCGTACGCCGTGCTGTTCCTTCCCGCTGCGGTCGGCGCCGTGCGGGCGTCGGTGTCGCAGTCGCCGCCGGTGCTGGAGGAGCTGGCCCGGTCGCTGGGGCGGACGCCCGCGGGCACGCTTCGCACGGTCACCCTGCCGCTCGCCGGGCCCGGCATCGCCGCCGGCGCCGCGCTGACCGTCCTGACCTGCATGAAGGAGCTACCGGCGACGCTGCTGCTCCGGCCCACCGGCATGGAGACGCTCGCCACCGAGCTGTGGAGCCAGACCGAGGTCGGAGCGTACGGGGCGGCGGCGCCGTACGCGGCCGCGCTGGTGCTGCTCGCCGCGCTGCCCACGTTCCTGCTGGGCCACCGCAGGCGGCGCCACCGCCGGCCAGAACCACCGCCGAGTCTCGGATTCTTGGGGGTCGGCGCGAGCGCGCGAGACCCCCAAGAATCCGAAAGTGGAGGTAGCGCATGAGTGAGCTCGTCGTCACGGGGCTGGTGAAGAGTTTCGGCGCCACCGAAGTCCTGCGCGGGCTCGACCTGACCGTGCCGCAGGGCACGCTGGTCGCCGTCCTGGGCCCGTCCGGCTGCGGCAAGACCACGCTCCTGCGCGTCGTCGCGGGTTTCGAGACCGCCGACGCCGGCACGGTCGTGATCGGCGGCCGCACCGTCACCCACCTGGCGCCGGAACGCCGCCGCATCGGCGTCGTACCGCAGGAGGGTGCGCTGTTCCCCCACCTGTCGGTCGCCGGGAACGTCGCGTTCGGGCTGCACCGCGGCGCCGCCCGCAGCGCCCGGGTCGCCGAGATGCTGGAGCTCGTCGGGTTGGCCGGGTACGGGGAACGCATGCCGCACGAGCTGTCCGGCGGGCAGCAGCAGCGGGTCGCGCTGGCGCGCGCGCTCGCGCCGTCGCCCGCGCTGGTGCTGCTCGACGAGCCGTTCAGCGCGCTCGACACCGGCCTGCGCGCGTCGATCCGGGAGGACGTCCGCACCGCGCTGCACGCCGCCGACGCCACGGCGGTCATCGTCACGCACGACCAGCAGGAGGCGCTGTCGATGGCCGACCTGGTCGCGGTGGTCCGGGACGGGCGGGTGGTGCAGTCGGCCCGCCCCGCCGACCTGTACGCGTCCCCCGGCGACATCGGTGTGGCGAGGTTCGTCGGCGAGGCGGTCGTGCTCGACGCCACCGCGCACGACGGGTTCGCCGACACCGTGCTCGGCCGGCTGCCCGTGCCCGCTGGCGACGGCCGCGGCACGGTGGTGATCCGGCCCGAGCAGATCCTCGTCGGCACGAACGGCAACGGCGTCCCGGCGCAGGTCACGGGGAGCGTCTTCTACGGGCACGACGCGATGGTCCGCCTCAAGGTCGGCGGCACCGAGGTGCTGGCCCGGGTCCAGGGCAGCGGCGGACCGCACCCGGACGCCGAGGTCACGCTGCGTGTTGCGGGTGAGGTGTCGTTCTTTCCGGGGTGACGGCGCCGCGGTCGGCGACCAGCACCGCCAGCGCCGTGGTGATCGGCACCGAGGCGACCAGGCCGATCGTGCCCACCGCCGACCGCACGATCTCCTGCGCGAGGACCTGGCTCGTCAGGAGCTCGCTGATCGGCTGGTTGCCGGCGGCCAGCAGGAGCAGCAGCGGCAGCGACGCGCCGGCGTAGGCGAGCACGATCGTGTTCACGGCCGAGGCGACGTGCGCCCGGCCCACCCGCGTCGCCGACCGGTACAGCTCCCTGCGGCTGCGCGGTGACTGGGCCAGCTCCGCGACCGTCATCGCCTGGGTGACGGTGACGTCGTCGAGGACGCCGAGCGAGCCGATGATGATGCCGGCGAGAAGAAGGCCGCGCATGTCCACATTGCCCTGGAACACCGCGAGGAACGCGCTCTGCTCGTCGCCGATGCCGGTGAGCTCGGTGAACCCGGTGAACGCCGCGCCGAGCAGACCGGTGATGAGGAGGCTGGCGAGGGTGCCGAGGATCGCGACCGACGTGTGCACGTTGACGCCGTGCGTCAGGTACAGCACGGCGAACATGATCGCCGCCGACCCGACGACCGCGACCATGAGCGGTGGGCCGCCGGTGAGGATCGCCGGGATCACGAAGACGAGGAGCACCAGGAAGCTCACCGCGAGGCCGGCGATCGCGCTGAGACCGCGCCACCGGCCGAACGCGATGACGACGGCGGCCGCCAGCGCGAGCAGCCAGATCAATGGCTTGCCGCGCTGGTGGTCGATGACGGTGTAGGCGGGCTCGCCCGGCGTGGCGTCGCTGAGGAACAGCATCACGACGTCGTCGCCGGTGTGCAGGACGGGCGCGCCCGCCCCGTTCGGCAGGTCGACGGTGACGGTCTCGCCCTCGCCGGGGCCTTCGGTGATCTTCACGCTCGCGGCGCCGCAGCGACGCTGCCCGGCGGGAGTGTCCTCCAGCCCGGGGTCACCCGGCGGGCACTCCTGCTCGACGACCTTGGTGACCTCGCCGTAAGCGCGGACCTGGTCCTCGCCGCCCGGCTTCTTCTCGACGTCGCCGGGCCACAGCACGATCAGGAACACCAGCGTCGCGACGATGGCCGGCGCCAGGATCGCCACGACGATTCGACGCGTGCGTTCCGAGGCGGGCGGAGCCTCGTGGATATGGCTGCTCAGCTGCGGATCGGTCTGCATCGGCATATCAAACCGTTTCGCTTTTCACGCCGCTGAACCGCCCCTGCGAGTTCTCCGTACCCCCCGTCGTCACGGTCGCGCAGCCCGTGGAGTATCCAGGTTGGGGGATGGAAACGATGAGGAGCCTTGCATGCCCCGTTTAAGTAACGTCAGCCGTACCCGGAAGATCGCCACGCTCGTTGGCGTCCTGGCGCTGGTTGGCGGCGGTATCGCCCTCGCCACCGGGGTGAGCAACGCGGCTGAGTCATGCGCAGGGCTCGACCAGGCCCTGCAGAACAACCTGAACTTCATCCAGGGCCAGAAGGACAACCCGGACGCCCAGTCCGAGGCGCGGATCGCCAACCGCCAGGCCGTCGTCGACCTCATCGAGCAGCGCCGGCAGGCAGCCGGCTGTGACGCTGACGTCACAGGCGCAGCCGAAGGCGGGCGGTAACAACGGCAAGCAAGGCAGCGGCGAGTCGTGCGACGGCTTGACCAAGGCTCGAAACAACAACCTGAACTTCATCGCCGGCCAGAAGGCGAACCCGGACGCCCAGTCCGAGGCACGGATCGCCAACCGCCAGGCCGTCGTCGACCTCATCGAACAGCGGCTCGAAGCGGCCGGCTGCGACATCGAGGGGGCCGAGGAGGCCGACGAGAACGACAACGACGCCCCCGCGGAGGAGCCCGCAGAGGAGCCGGCCGAGGACGACGCCGACGAGGCTGACGAGGCCGACGACAACCAGGGCAACACGGGTGGCGAAGGACGCCAGGTCTGCCAGGGCTCGACCGTGACGACCACGGGCTCGGGTGGCGAGGGCGCGCTCAGCAACCAGTTCCCGGTCGGTACCCGGGTGCGGGTCACCAACACCGCCAACAACGCGTCGATCGAGACCGAGGTCGTCGGCGGATCCGGTAGCTGCATGCTGCTGCAGGAGGGCTCGTTCGCCCCGCTCCGGGCATTCGCGAACAACCAGCTCATCCGCCAGCCGATCGTCGAGGTCCTCGACTGACGGGTTGCGCACTCTCCGGAGCCCCCGCCGATCGCTCGGCGGGGGCTTCCGCGCGTCTGGGCTACATGTTTCCGTCGATAGCCGGGAACATGTAGCCCATATTGATATCGCCGGGAGGACCGATGGCAGAACAGGACGAGGTAGTCGACAGCCCGCGCGGGTGGGTCGCGCAGCACATCCGGACGTACGTCGAGTCCGGCGGCGAGAAGGGCCACCACTGGCGCGGCACGCAGACCGCGCTGCTCACCACGCGCGGCCGCAAGTCCGGCAAGCTACGCCGCACGCCGCTGATCTACGGCCAGGACGGCGACCGGTACCTCCTCGTGGCGTCGCTCGGCGGGGCGGACCACCATCCGCTCTGGTACCTCAACCTCGTCGCCGACCCCGAGGTGACGCTGCAGGTCGGCGCCGACGTCTTCACCGGCCGCGCCCGAACCGCGTCGCCCGAGGAGAAGCAGGCGCTGTGGCCCGTGATGGTCGGGCTCTGGCCGGACTACGAGCAGTACCAGGCGAAGACGGACCGCGATATCCCGGTCGTGATCATCACCCGCGACTAACATTGGCCTCCCGGGCAAGCGCTCGCTTGGTAAACCCCGGGCTCAGGCCAACGGGAGCGGCGATGACCACTGTGGCGTTCACGGGTGCGAACCTCGTCGACGGGGACAACCCCGCACAGCCGGGTACGACGGTCGTGGTGACAGGCAAGCGGATCACGACCGTCGCACCGGACGGCGTCGCCGACACGAGCACCGCCGACGAGGTGATCGACCTGGCCGGTGCCACGCTGATGCCCGGCATGTTCAGCTGCCACTTCCACTCCACGTATCACGAGCTGGGCTCGAAGCAGGCGCCGTTCGGCATGGAGGAACCGCCCGCGCTGCTCGCCGTGCGCGCCGTGCGCAACCTGGAGACCGCCCTGCGGTCGGGCGTCACGAGCGTGATCAGCGCCGGCGCGTCGTTCGACATCGACGCGTCGATGAAGACCGCGATCCGGCAGGGGCTGGTTACCGGGCCGCGGCTCACCGCCGGCAGCCGCGACGTGAGCACCACCGGACACACCAACGACCTGTCCCGGCCGTGGTGGTGGGACGTGCGCGGCGACGGCGGCCTCCGGCTCGCGGACAGCCCCGATGAGTTCCGCAAGGCCGTCCGCGAGGAGATCAAGCGCGGCGCCCAGATCATCAAGATGTTCGCCACCGGCGGCCACGGCACGATCGGGCCGAAGGAACGCACCGAACTGAGCCGCCCCGAGTTCGCCGCCGCGATCGAGGCCGCCCACGAGCGTGGCGCGATGGTGCGGGCGCACATCGCGAACCGCGAGGCGATTCTCATGGCGGTCTCGCTCGGCATCGACGTGGTCGACCACGCCGACGGGATGGACGACGAGTGCATCGAGGCGCTCCTCGACGCCGGCACGACGGTCGTCCCGAGCCAGTTCTTCCCGTACGCGTTCTGGCAGTGGATGCAGTCGCGCGGCGACCTCGCGCCAGGCGCCGGCGACCGGCTCAAGGCCGACCTCGACGAGGCGCTGCCGATGGTCGTCCGGGCGCACGAGGCCGGCGTGCGGATGGTCGTCGGGGACGACTACGGCGCGGTCGGTCTCCCCCACGGCCGGTACGCCGCCGAGCTGGCGTTCTACGTCGAGCAGGCCGGCATCGCCCCGCTCGACGTGATCCGCTGGGCCACGAAGAACGGCGCCGAGATGGCACGCGCCGGCGACCGGCTCGGCACCGTCGCCGAGGGCAAGCTCGCCGACCTGCTCGTGGTGGACGGCGACCCGCTCGGCGACATCACCGTCCTGCAGGATCCGCGGCGCCTGCTCAGCGTGATGAAGAACGGCGAGTTCTGTGCTGGCGTTCTGCGACCGGCATAACGAAGCCCCGCCCCCACGCAGCAGGGACGGGGCTCCGCGTCCAGGTTACGACCCGAGGGTCAGGTGGAAGATTCGGTTGTTGCTGTTGTTCGGCGTGCTGTCCTTGTCACCGCCGTTGCTGGTGGCGAGCCAGAGCCCGCCGGCCGGCGACGGCTCGACGGTCCGCAGGCGGCCGTACGTGCCCTGGAAGAACTGCTGGCGGTTGGTCAGGCTGCTGCCGCTGATCGTGTAGCGGTAGAGGCGGGCGCCGCGCTGGCAGGCGACGTACAGGTTGTCGCGGACGATCGCGATGCCGCTGCACGACCCGGACGACACCGACACCGTGGCCTTGGGCGCGATGAAGCCGCCGCAGCTGCCGGACGTGCCCTCACACGACGGCCAGCCGTAGTTGCCGCCCCTCTGGATGAGGTTGGTCTCGTCCATGATGCTGTTGCCGAACTCCTGCTGCCACAGGCGGCCCTGGGAGTCGAACGCGAGGCCCTGGACATTGCGGTGGCCACGGGCTCCACACGTAGTTGCCGAACGGGTTGTCGGACGGGACAGAACCGTCGGGGTTGATCCGCAGCACCTTGCCGTTGAGGCTGTTGCTGGTTCTGCGCGCTCGACCCGTTCTGCGCGTCGCCGGTGCCGGCGTAGAGCTTGTTGTCCGGACCCCAGGCGAGCCGGCCTCCATTGTGGAACTTGTTGCGCGCGATGCCGCTGACGAGCACCTGGTGGCTGGCCTGGTCGAGGGTGTTGTCGGTCTTGAGCTTCATGCGGACGATGCGGTTGTCCGACGGCGACGTGTGCATGATGTAGAGCCACCGGTCGGTCGCGAAGCTCGGCGCGATCGCCAGGCCGGTCAGGCCGCCCTCACCGTTGGTGCTCTGGGCGTTCGGCACCGATCCGACGATCGTCTTGGTGCCGGTCGACGGCACCAGCCGCGCGATGTTGTGCGCGTCGCGGCGGTTGAACAGGATCGACCCGTCCGGCAGGGTCACGAGGCCCCACACCACGTCGTTGTCGGTGCCGACCTGGTCGACCGAGCAGATCGGCTCGGTGCAGCCGCCGCCCGGCAGGATGATGTTGAGCGTGTTGCTCGGCGGCCCCTCGTTGCCGTTCGCGTCGAAGGCGGTGGCCGTGAACGCGTGGGCTGAGCCCGGCGGCAGGCCGCTGATGGTGGTGCTCGTCGTCGACGAGGTCGCCACCTTGGCCGTGCCGTCGTAGATGTTGTACCCGGTGACGCCCACGTTGTCGGTGGCCGCGTTCCATGTCAGCGTGACGCTCGTGCTGCTCGGCGGCGACGCGGTGCGCAGGTTCGTCGGCGCGGTCGGCTTCTGGGTGTCGCCGGTTCCCGGCGTGGTCACCTGCAGCGTTTCGCTCGGCTGCGAGACGTTGCCCGCGTTGTCGCGCGCGTTGACGTAGAAGCCGTAGGTCTGGTTCGGGCTCAGGTTGCCGCAGCTGCCGGTGAGCGTCGTGCCATTGACGGTCGCGCAGTTCTGGCCGTCGCGGTAGATGTCGTACGCGACGACCGTGCCGTCGCTGTCGGTGGACGCGGTCCACTTGATCGTGGCGCTGGACGACGTGACGCTGACCAGTTCGGGCGTGCCGGGCGGCGTGGGCGGCTGGCCCTCGCCGATCTCGCCGTACACGTCGAACTCCTGCAGCGAGTAGCCCTTACTGGGCTCGGGGCGGCACCGCGTGGTGCCGAAGACGCGCACGTACCGGCCGGATCCCGTCACGGTGAGGTCGTCGACCCCGCCGTCGCCGGTGCTGGTCGAGTAGATCGAGGTCCACGTGGTGCGGTCGGGCGAGGTCTCCACCCGGTACGCGCGGGCGCACGAGGCGTCCCACTGGAGCCGGACGCGGGAGATGCTGGCGGTGGCGCCGAGGTCGACGTGGATCCACTGCGGGTCGGAGCCCGCGCCGCTGGCCCAGCGGGTGCCCGAGTTGCCGTCCACCGCGTTCGGAGGCGCGCAGCAGCCCCCGGAGCTGGACGCCACGACCGGCTTGTTCCGCGACAGCAGGACCGGGGCGAGCACGTCTGCCTTGGCGGCGAGGGCTGGGCGCTCGTCGAGTTCTCGCGCACCCGCCGTTCCCGCAGCTATTGCCGTGACTACGACGACGGCGAGCGCTGTCGCGCCAGCCAGGATGGAGAAGCCCTTGCCTGGTAACTTCACGCGATCCTCCCGAGACGGGTAAAACGTTTTCACGGATATACCGGGAGGATTGGCCAAGACTCAATAGTTTCCGGGAGATTTCCCGTCCGATGGACCACGACACCGAGGGGCGGACACGCGCTGTGTCCGCCCCTGTGCTTTGTGACGTCTTTAGATGCTGATCCGCCGGTTTCGCCGCCGGCCCGACCAGGCCAACCACACGAAGGGAGCCCCGAGCATGGCGGTCGCGCCGAGGGCGACGATCCAGAGCCAGGTGCCAGGCCGGCTGTTGTTCGACGCGAGGGCGACGGCGTCCGGGGTGGGACTAGTCGTCGCCGGAGGGTCGAACGACGGCAGACCGCCGGGCAACTCGAACGCCGGCGGCGTAGTCGGGATCGCGACCGGCGGCTGGACCGGCTGTTCCACCCGCGGCGGCTCCACGCGCCGCTGCGGCGGCCGTTGAGGCTGCTCGACCCGGGGCGGCGGGGGCGGGGGCGGGGCCTGCTGCTGGCGCTGCGCGAGCACGAGCACCGGCGTCGCGTTGTCGTCCTCGGTCCTGCCGTCGCTGTACTGCTGCAACGTGCGGAACGGCAACTGCCTGACGTTCGGCAGCCGGTCGACGACCACCGTGTAGCGCGCGTCCTCACCGACGTCGAGCGGCGGCCCGCCGACGTTGTACCCGTCCGGCGTGCTGCTGAGGTTCCAGCCCTGCGGCGCGCTGACCAGCTGGAAGTCGCTCGCGTCAAGACCGGCCGAGAGCGTCACGCGCAGGAATGCGATGCCCGACACGTTCGAGAGAGCCTGAGCACGGAACGACACCCGCACATTCGTCGCCCCAGCACTGGGGATTGTCGGCGCCGATGAGGACCTGCGCCGAGGCCGGCGTCGACAACACCCCCAGACCCGCCGCCGCAACCGCGCTGACCAGCACCAACCGTTTAGCAAGCTTCACCACTACGTCGTGCCCCTCGTCCGCTGTCGTCGCCCGCGTCTCTGGGCTATACGGGCGGCCGTTTTGGGCGGTTCAAGCTCGCATAGTGGGAAGTCCGCGGCGAGGGCGTCTAGGGCAGGCCCGGCGCCTCGGCACGCAGGCCCACCGCGCGCGCGGCCTCCAGCATGCGCTTGTCGTACGTGATCAGGACTTCCAGGACGTCGCCGATGGCCTGCGCGCTGGCGATGTGGATCGCGTCGAGGCTCCTGAGCCCGCGCGGGAGCATGGCGGCCCCGTCGCGGATCTCCTCGGTGAGAACTATCTCGGCGAACCTGCGCGTGAGGTCCGCCCATCACCGTGGGGTAGCTCCCCACCTGGTCGAGCGTGCGAACCGTCTCGACGAACCCCACGGTGCTCGTCGCCATCGGCATCGCCGGCCAAGTGAGCAGGAACTTTGCCAGATCACCGGCGTACGACCGTCCGGAGATCAGCGTGACCAGGGCCGAGCTGTCGAGGTAGATCACCGGTCGTCGTCCGCCCGCTCCGCGAGGAGAACGTCGAGCGGCGAGCTGTCAGCCGGCACGTCATACCGCGGAATCTGATCGAGATCGCTGGTGGTCGTCGCCTTCAACCGGACGACGCCCCTGGCAACCAGCGAGGAGTACCGACCCAGCGTTCCAGAACCCGGCAGAAGTACGGCGATGACCTCGCCGTGGCGCGTGACCTCGATCGTCTCGCCACGCTCTACGCGCGCGAACATGGCGCTCGGGTTGTACGAGAACTCGCGGACCGACACGGTGCTCACGCCTGCTCCTCCGTTGTACCTACATCTAGCGGATTGTACCTACGGTCGCACGCGCCATTGAGACACGACCGCAGCAGAGGCATGACAGTTTCCGCACAATCCGCCCGTACCAACGTAGGCATGACAACGCTCACTCGGCTACTCACCGCGACCACGCTGGCTGGCGCACTCGCCGCCGCGGGCGGTGCGCTGATCGGCACGGCACTCGCCGACTCGCCCGCCTCGGCCGACCCCGCGGCTCCTGGCCCGGAGCGGCTCCCGCGGCGTGATGTGGCAGGCGGCCGAGAAGCATCGCGCCGAGTGGCCTGCCGGTGTCCAGGTCAAGGCTGCCCTCCCGCTCGCACCGGCCGGCATCTACGACCCGAGCGATCCAAGGTTCTGGCCAACTACCAGCTCACGACGATCCCGTTCCTGCAGTGGGAAGCATGTGCGACTACGGCGCCCACGGTGAGTACTTCGACTACACCGCCAAGCGGAACCGTGCCACCAGCCGCGAGCTGCAGATCCACGGCGCGAACCACAACTTCCTCAACACCGAGTGGTCACCGAGCAGCGGCCAGGTGAGCGCCAACGACGATGCCGACTACGGGCCACGTCCAGCTCCGGGACTCTGCACCACGACGCTCGGTGAGGAGACAGCCGAACGCCAGCTCACCGAGGACGAGGAACGCCGGATCGCCACCGGGTACGTGTCCGCGTTCTTCCGCCGCTACCTCACCGGCGACACGCGGATGGACACGATCCTGGACGGCAAGCGGCAGCCCTACTCGGGCGTGACCAAGGTGGATGCCCGGACCCAGTCGAGGTAGGGCGCGCCGCCGCCGTCGACCGGCACGCGGAGGATCTCCGGCACGTCGTAGGTGTGGTTCGCCGCGATGTGCTCGACCAGCGCCTCGTACCGCTCGTCGGTGGTCTTGAACCACACCTGGTACTCGGCGGCGTCGTCGAGTGCGCCGTCCCACCAGAAGACGCTCTCGATCGGGCCGACGATCTGCCCGCAGGCCGCTAGCCTCGCCGCCACCGCCGAGCGGGCTAGCGCCTGCGCGGCTTCCTTACTGTCGGTGGTCGTAAGGACCATGCAGAACTCAGCCACGTGACTGGGGCAGCTTGGTGGCGCCGCGCTTGGCGGCCGGCGCGGACGGCGGCGGCACCACGGGGCCGATGTCGCCGTCGGGTGCCTCGTCCAGGTCGACGATCACCGGCGCGTGGTCGCTCGGCCCGGTGCCCTTGCGCGCGTGCCGGTCGACCCAGGCCGCGCGCACCCGCCCGGCAACCGGCTCGCTGGCGAGCACCAGGTCGATGCGCATGCCGAGATCCTTGTGGAACATGCCCGCGCGATAGTCCCAGTAGGTGAAGACGCGTTCCGTGGGCCATCGATCGCGCACCACGTCACGCAGCCCGACCCCTTGGAGCTCGGCCAGCGCGGCACGTTCCGGCGGGGTGACGTGCGTCTGCCCGATGTACGCGTCGGGGTCGAACACGTCGGCGTCGGTGGGCGCGATGTTCATGTCGCCGCAGACGAGCGCGGCCTCAGGACCAGCCTTGACCAGCTCTCGCAGGGCCGCGAGCCACTCCAGCTTGTAGAGGTAGTGGTCCGAGTCGGGGACGCGCCCGTTCGGCACGTACACCGAGTGCACTCGGACTCCGCCGCACGTCGCGGACACCGCGCGCGCCTCCGGGTGCGGGAACCCCGGACCGCCGGGGATGCCCGCGGTGACATCGTCGAGCCCCACGCGCGACAGGATCGCCACGCCGTTCCACTGCACCTCGCCATTGAGCGCGACGGCGTACCCGCGGCCGGACAGCTCGTCGCCGAGAAGCTCGAGGAACGCCTCGTCTGCGAGCTTGGTTTCCTGGAGGCAGACGACGTCGGGCTGTCGCTGGTCGAGCCACGGCAGGAACCGCGGCACGCGCTGCTTGACCGAGTTCACGTTCCAGGTGACTACGCGCACCGGCCTACCGTAGCCGTGCCCACCGACAGTCGCGACTAGTCGGGGTGCCGCCAGCGGGTCGAGAGCCTGGTCGATCCGGTACCGCTAGTCGTCCCGCATGACGGAATCCCTTTCCGCCGTGCAGAAAGTATGGCTCGGTGCTGGGTTCACCAGCACCGAGCCATAAAAGGATTTACGGGCAGCGGCGCCACGCGATTCCGTAGGTCATCGATTGCAGCTCCATGAAAGAACTCACGGTGGCAGGATCGCCAGGGCCTTTCTTGACCCGCAGTTCGGTGTTTACGTTCAACTGCCGCTGTTCACGACAAGGCACCCACACGCGGTACGCCGGGTCGATATTGTCGATCGTCTCCCAGTCGCCGTTGAATCCACCGGCGAACGTGTGGCTCCGCCACTGGCTGACGGGCGAGCCGGCGTAGTAGTAGGTGTCGCGCTGAAGCCCCTGGCCCTCGCTCGCGATGTCGCCCTCGCCGCGCGACCGCGTGCGAACGACCGCGTAGGTGTAGCCCTGCGGCACCCGCACCTGCATGCTGAGCTGGCAGTTCTTGCGGAAGTCGACCGGGCCGGCGCCGCCCCCGACCTGCGCGCGGAACGCGCTGTACTTGATCCGGAACCCGGTGTTGTCCGGCAGCACGTCGACCTCGTAGGTGCCCGGGGGGCAGCCCGATCCGTTGGCGGTCGAGGTGCGTACCGCGAGCAGCTCGGCCGGAGGCGGCGTTTCTTCGTCGTCCGCATATGCTGGGGCGGGTAAAAGCAGGGCCAGTGCGGCGACCGTGACGGCGCAGATCGTTCGCTTCATTTCACTCACTCTCGGGGCAGAGAAGTTCCACAAGTAGCGAAAACAGGTCAGAGCGTAGCCATTGCACTACACGAATTCAATAGGCCGGAATTTATCGCCGCGGTGTTCTTGAACAGCCCGAATATGCTTGATAGTCCGGTCTTTAGGAGGCTCCGACCACGGGCATGCGCCGTTCTGGTGGGATCGGCGAGCCTGACTCCACGATCCCACCCAGAACGCACGGCCGGCCCGTACGCGCTCCCGTAACGAGAGGAAGCATTTCGCGTGACCGAGATCGTCACAGCCAAGTACCTGGTGGCAGGCGCTGTCACCGCGGCGATGACCCAGGTCGTACCGGCCGAGCTGGCCGGTGTCGATCCCTTGGTGCGACGATCCGAGCACGCCGACTTCCAGTCCAGCGTCGCGCTCAGCCTCGCCAAAGCCGCCCGTCGCTCGCCGCGTGACCTCGCCGAGGCTGTGGCTGCGGCGCTCGACGGCGATGCGGTGACTGCGGCCGTCTCCGGACCGGGCTTCCTCAACCTCGACGTGCCGGACGCCACCATCTGGGGGCGGATCGCCGCCCGGCTCGGTGACGACCGGCTCGGCATCGCCCAGCCCCTGCTCGGCGAGCGCGTCGTGGTCGACTACTCCGCGCCGAACGTCGCCAAGGAGATGCACGTCGGGCACCTCCGCCCGACGATCATCGGCGACGCGCTCGCCCGGATCCTCGGCTTCGCTCGGCGCGAACGTGATCCGCCAGAACCACCTCGGCGACTGGGGCACCCAGTTCGGGATGCTGATCCAGTACGCGGACGAGCACCCGGATCTCCACTGGCGCCATACCCGCGACGCGTCGGCGCTCGACGGTCTCTACCGGCAGGCGCGCGCGCAGTTCGACGCCGATGCGGACTTCGCCGACCGTGCCCGCAGCAGGGTCGTCGCGCTACAGGCCGGTGATCCCGCGACCCTCGCCGTCTGGCGGGAACTGGTCGCCGAGTCCGAGGCGGCGTTCCAGGCCCTCTACGACCGGCTCGGCGTGCTGCTCACCCCGGCCGACTCGGCTGGCGAGTCCACTTACAACCCGTTCCTCGCCGAGATCGTGGACGAGCTGGTGGCCAAGGGGATCGCGGTCGAGAGCGACGGCGCGCTGTGCGTGTTCTTCGACGGTGTGATCGGCCCCGACGGTGATCCGGTGCCGCTGATCGTCCGCAAGGCCGACGGCGGATTCGGCTACGCCGCCACCGACCTCGCCACGATCCGCCATCGCGTGCGCAACCTCAAGGCCGACCGCATCCTGTACGTCGTCGACGCCCGCCAGGCGCTGCACTTCCGCATGGTGTTCGACGCCGCCCGGCGTGCTGGTTGGCTCAGCGACGACGTCCAGGCGATCCACGTTCCGTTCGGCACCGTCCTTGGCCCGGACGGACGCCCCTTCAAGACCCGGTCGGGCGGCACCGTACGGCTCGGCGATCTCCTCGATGCGGCCGTCGAGCGCGCCCGGGAGGTGACGGCTGCGAACCCGCGGGGGCTGGGCCCCGACGAGCTTGAACGAGTCGTCCACAGTGCCGGCATCGGTGCCGTCAAGTACGCCGAACTGTCCACGTCACGCACGAAGGACTACGTCTTCGACGTCGACAGGATGGTTTCCTTGTCCGGCGACACGGGCGTCTACCTCCAGTACGCGCACGCCCGGGTTCAGTCGATCCTCGACAAGCTCCCCGACGCGTCCGGCAACGTGGATCCGAGCCTTCCGCTGCATCCCGCCGAACGGGCGCTTGCTCTCGCGCTGGACGAGTTCACCGACGCGCTGACCGACGTTGCCGGCACGCTCGAACCGCATCGCCTCTGTGGCTACCTGTACGCGCTGGCCAGGGCATACACGGACTTCCACGAGAACTGTCCGGTGCTGCGCGCGGAGAATGCGGCGGTGCGGGGCAACCGCGTCGCGCTGTGCCGCCTGGCCGGCCGCACCCTGGCTCAAGGTCTGGACCTGCTCGGGATCCCGGCACCCGAGCGAATATGACCCTCATTGAGGCTCTGGCGCTTAGCGCGCGATCCCCAACGCGGGTTGCGGCTAGTTCTGACAGAACCTCTCGACAGATCGCAGGTTCGGTCGCCGACATCGGTCTAGACCTGACGGATGGAAAGGGTTACCGTCCAGCAGCACCAGCCGTAGGCCTGGCAGGGACTCCGCATCGAGCGAAAGAGCTGCTGCTATGGACAGAACGAGGCACCACTTGCTGGTCGCCGCCGTGATCGCCGGCCTGATCCTCTCGACCCCGAACGCCGGCGTTGTTCGGTCTGCCGCCGCGCAGGCCGCCGGCCCGATCTATCAGGATCCGTCACAGCCGATCCCGTCGCGGGTCGACGACCTGCTGGCCCGCATGTCGCTCGACGAGAAGATCGGCCAGATGACCCAGGCCGAGCGGCTCGCCGCCAGCCCGTCAGAGGTCACGACCTACCGGCTCGGTTCGCTGCTCTCCGGCGGCGGTTCCGCGCCGTCACCGAACACGGCGACGGCCTGGGCCGACATGTACGACACCTTCCAGCAGGCCGCGACTGGCTACGCCGCTCGCGATCCCGATGATCTACGGCGTCGACGCGGTGCACGGGCACAACAACGTGCACGGCGCGACGATGTTCCCCCACAACATCGGGCTCGGCGCGACGCGTGACCCGGAGCTGGTGCGGCGGATCGGCCGCGCCACGGCCGAGGAGGTCTCCGGCACCGGCATCGACTGGGACTTCGCACCGTGCCTCTGCGTCGCGCGTAACGATCGCTGGGGTCGCACCTACGAGTCGTTCGGCGAGACGCCGGAGAACGCCACGTCGATGGCGACGCTGATCACCGGGTTGCAGGGCTCGGCGCTCAACGGCTCGGGCTCGGTGCTCGCCACCGCCAAGCACTACCTCGGCGACGGCGGCACCACCGGCGGCGTCGACCAGGGCAACACCCAGGTCAGCGAAGCCGAACTCCGCGCGATCCACCTGCCGCCGTTCCGTGAGGCGATCGCCCGCGGGGCAGGTTCGGTGATGATCTCCTACAGCAGCTGGAACGGCGTGAAGATGCACGGGCAGAGGTACCTCATCACCGATGTGCTCAAGGGCGAACTCGGCTTCAGCGGCTTCACGATCTCGGACTGGCAGGGCATCGACCAGATCGACGGCCAGCACCCCGGCTTCACCGCCTACGAGGTGCGCACCGCCGTCAACGCCGGCCTCGACATGATCATGGTGCCGCACGACTTCGAGCTGTTCATCAGCCTGCTGCGCAGCGAGGTGCAGGCCGGCCGCGTGCCGATGTCGCGGATCGACGACGCGAACCGGCGCATCCTCACCAAGAAGTTCGAGCTGGGCCTCTTCGAGCGGCCGTACACCGACCGCAGCTACACCTCGACGGTCGGCAGCACTGCGCACCGGGCGATCGCCCGCGAGGCGGTGCGGAAGTCGCAGGTGCTGCTGAAGAACAAGTTCGGTGTGCTGCCGCTGCCCAGGACCGCCGACAAGTACTTCGTCGCCGGCAAGAGCGCCGACAACATCGGCTACCAGAGCGGCGGCTGGACCATCGGCTGGCAGGGCGGCAGCGGCAACATCACGCCCGGCACCACGATCCTGCAGGGCATCCGGAACACGGTGTCGGGGAGCACGGTCACCTACAACCAGAACGGGGACGGGATCGACGGCAGCTACAAGGCGGCGATCGCGGTGATCGGCGAGACGCCGTACACCGAGGGCGTCGGTGACCGGCCGGGCGGCATGGGTCTGGACAGCGCCGACCTCGCGGTGCTGACGAAGCTCAAGGCAGCCGGGGTACCGGTCGTCGTGGTGCTCGTGTCGGGCCGGCCGCTGGACATCGCCGCCGAGCTCGGCGGATGGGACGCGCTGGTCGAGGCGTGGCTTCCGGGCACCGAGGGTCAAGGCGTCGCCGACGTGCTCTTCGGCGTGCACACGCCCACCGGCAAGCTACCGGTGACCTGGATGCAGGCCGCGAGCCAGCAGCCGATCAACGACGGCGACGGCAAGCCGGCGCTCTTCCCCTACGGGTACGGCGAAGCGTTCCCGACCTCGCAGAACCCGCGCAACATCATCGGCGCGGCCTACTACGACGGGCAGTCCGGTACCCAACTGGAGCGCTGCGCCGACTCCGGCTGCGGCCAGAACGTCGGCTGGATCACGCCTGGCGACTTCGTCTACTACGACGACGTCGACTTCGGAGCGACCTCACCGTCGAGCCTGCTGGTGCGGCTCGCCTCCGGTTCGGGATCGAGCGGCACCGTCGAGTTCCGCCTCGACAGCCGCACCGGCCCGGTGGTGGCCAGCGTGCCGGCCAGCAATACAGGCGGCTGGCAGAGCTGGGCCAGCAGGACCGTTTCGCTGAGCGGATCCGCTACCGGCAAGCACCGGCTGTACGCGGTTTTCACGGGCCCCGGTGGCGACTTCGTCAACCTGAACTGGTTCCAGTTCTCGTAGCGGGTGCCGCGCCGGCCGCCACCGTGGCCGGCTCACACAAAGCCGGTGGCCGCGTCCTCAGATGAGGAACGCGGCCACCGGGTTCAGCTGGTGTGTATCTGCCTGCTCAGACGGCGCGGACCTGCTCGGCCTGCGGGCCCTTCTGGCCCTGCGTCACGTCGAACTCGACGCGCTGGTTCTCATCCAGCGACCGGTAACCATCAGTGGCGATGGCCGAGTAGTGCACGAAAACGTCGGCGGTGCCGTCGTCGGGGGCGATGAAGCCAAAACCCTTCTCGGCGTTGAACCACTTCACTGTGCCTTGAACCATGAAACTCGTCTCCTTCAGGGACGGGGTGGTGAACCACACTGTGCGGGTCACCCAGTTGTGCGCTGGTCGCTGGCGCGCGTCCCCAAACTGGAGCCGGAAACACAAAACGCCCGCGATCACAACTCGCGAGCGTCAAGACGTACGAGAACTGCAATAGCAACAACCTCCGTAACCATAGCAGGCATCCGGCCCCGCGGTTGGTGAGGCTGCCCACTATTCAATCCAGGGTCCACCAGCTGGCGGCTCCCGACCCTCGGGGCGGCGGCTACCGCCCAGCGATCCGTTCCCGGAGCAGGATCTCGTTCGCCCACTGCACGTCGCCGCATGGCCAGGGGCGGAAACAGCGATGGCACACCGGCTCCGGCACGCAGTGCTGAGGGCGTTCGGCCCGCAGCTCCGCCAAGTGCGTGAAGACGCCGGTATCAGCGGCCGTGGCATGGCGGAGCTGCTCGGCTGGCCACCATCCAAGATCAGCAAACTGGAGAACGGGCAACAGACAGCCACCGACCTGGTTCGGTAGCTAGTGCCGCGTCGCGCACGTTGACCAGGTAATCCGGCACGGCGTGAACTGTCGGGGAAATGGTCGCATCGGCCGTCCAGTTTGGGCGCCACTTCCGGAACAGTCCGGTTCGGGGAGGGACGCAGGAGGCGGCCGAGGGGCTGACGAGCGTGCCGGCCAGCCCCGCTTCTCGCCGGCCAGCCGGTCGTAACGAATAGAAGACTTTCGGGGTTGCGGCGCTGATCCGCGAGGTCTGACCGGACAGGCGCCGAAGACGCCGGCGGCGGCAACTCTTATGGGTGGATGCGAACGTCGAGCCAGACCAGCCGGTGGTCAGAGCTGGGGAACGGGAACGTCCCAGTGAGTCGCGACAGGGGGTCGCTCGACACAGGCCAGAACACCGCGCCGCCCTGCACGCGCAGCTTCCGCGAGGGCAGCACGTAGTCTGCGCGCAAGTTCCCGGGTCCCGGCACGTCGGCGAAGTCGGCGGTGTCCTGGGCCGGGTCACCGCGGTGAGTGGAGTTGGCGCCGCCTTGCAGGGCGCTGGCCTCGGCGGCTCCGGCACTCGACGGTGTGAACTCGGCGTTGATCCAGTGGTGATTCAGGAGTTGCTGTGCCGCGCCCGGAACGCTGTCGCCGTCGAACGGGTCGGAGTTCATGTCCCCGGCGATCACGAACGGCGAGCCCGGCCGTAGCCCGCCCCGCTCTCCCTGGTCGTCGCGGATGTAATGGCCGTGCCCGGGGCGGATGTAGTCCGCCCAGAAGCGGATCTCGTCGAAATTGCGCCGCCCGTTGCGGTCCTCCGGTCCATCGAAGACCGGCGGTGTGGGGTGGCTGACAAGGAAATGCACTGTGCGACGTCCAATGTGAATCGGCAAGTCCCAGTGGCTCTTCGACGACAGCCGGAAGATGGCCAGTTCCTCTGTGGAGTACCAGTCGGCGGGCGCCGGCGTGGCCGGATCGTCGGGCAGCAGCGCGCCCGGCATGTCCTTCCACAGGAAACGCTGGAAGGTGCGGGCTCGCTGCTGGTCTATCGGATAGCGGGAGTAGACCACCATGCCGAACTGACCGGGGAAGGCACCGAAGCCCAGTGCGTCGTCGCCGTATCCGGGCGCTCCCGGCTGGGTGACCACCCGCCCGTCGTTGTTCAGATCAAAACCGGACGCGACACCGGTATTGCTCGGTGCGATGAACCGGTGGGAGTAGCGGATCGGACGTGCGCCGTTGTGACCGACCGACAGGTAGTTGTCCTGGAACAACTGCGCGGCCACCGTGTCGAAATCGAACTCGTTGATCAGCAACACGTCCGGCCGACTGCGTTGAATGATCTCGGCGATCGTCGCGGCCTGCGCGTTTCCGGGCGTGGACAGGTCGGCCCGCAGCGCTCCCGCGACCCCACGGTTCAGGGACGCATTGAAGGTGGCGAACCGCACGTTGGCGCCTGCGTCGGATGCGGCTGATGCCGGCGCGGCGGGCAGCGCGGCGAGCGCGAGCGCCGCTGCGAGTACACCGGCGCGGATCACCCGTCCGGTTCGCCGGAATGTCGACGACATGCGTACCTCCTCACCATGGCATCCCTTCGCAGGGACTCCCTGTGCCATGACCCGAGTGCCGCGGTACCGGTCTCGGCTGGAGTCTAAGCATCGGCGGCGGTGTCGGCACGCTGAAGCTCCTCGTCACCGGCCCGCTCGGCGCTTGGACAACTCTCGCCGTTGAAGCAGGGGCATGAGGCGGCCGACTGTCCGGTGCGAGGCGTGCAGTACCTACACGGTGACGACGATCTTGCCCGCGGCGTGCCCCTCGGCGAGATAGCGGATCGCGTCGGGCGCGTCGGCGAGGGCGTAGGTACGGTCGATCACCGGCCTGACGTCGCCAGACTCGATGAGCCTGGTGATCGCCTCCAGATCCTCGGCGCGCTCCCTGGCCATCAGCCCGCGTAGCCGCTGCCCGACGAACATCGAGACCAGCGGCGCCCGGAGCTGTCGGTCGAAGCCGCCGAGCACTCGGCCACCACCGTGCTCACCACCGACCAGGACCAGCGTCCCGTGCGGCGTCATGGCGCGCCTCAGCAGCGACAGCGGGCGGTTCCCAGCCGTGTCGACGATGACGTCGTACCGCGCGCCGTTGCAGTCGATCTCGTCGTCGGTGTAATCGATGACGTCGTCGGCGCCGAGGGAACGCACGAGGTCGGCCTTCGCTGCACTGCACACGCCGGTCACGCTCGCGCCGAACGCCTTCGCGATCTGGACGGTGAACGACCCCACGCCGCCCGCCGCGCCGATGACCATCACCTGTTGCCCCGGCTGCACGCGCCCGCAGTCGCGGACGCCCTGCAGCGCCGTCACCCCGGAGACTGGCACCACCGCGGCCTGCTCGAAGGAGATGTTCACCGGCTTCGGCGCCAATCGCCGTTCGGGTGCGGCCGCGTACTCGGCGAACGAGCCGCCTTCGCAGGTCCCGTACACCTCGTCCCCAGGACGGAAGCGGGTGACGCGTGCGCCGACCGCCTTCACCACTCCGGCGACGTCCCGGCCGCGCACAGCCACCTTGGGCTTGCGCACGCCGAGCCCCATGGCCCGCACCAGATACGGCTCACCGGTCATCAGGTGCCATACACCTGGATCCACGCCAGCGGCACGCACCTGGACGAGCACCTCCTCGTCACCGATCGAGGGTCGCTCGATGTCACGCAGCTCGAGCACATCGGCCGAGCCGTACACGTCCTGAACGATCGCCTTCATGTCGTCCCCCTCGGCGAGTACGGGCACCGAATACATCCTCCGGTGGAACGCCCGATACCGCGAGTACCCGGGCGCAGGCGCCAGCGACACGGCATGCATCGACCGCGTCCTGCACATCATCGCGTCGTCCAACTCCGCAACGACCTCCAGGCGCAAGCTCGCGCTGGCAAGACCTAGAGCGTCACCAGTCGAGCGAGTCGGAGTCCAGGTGTCGTCCGGCAAGCCGACGAGGAGTCATGTCGATGTCGCATGGCCACGACGCTGCGCCGCAGCCGCCCTATTGGCGGACGCTCTTTAGTGGGCGAAGTCCCAGCGGGTGGCGCCGTGCGGCTCGGCGGTGGCCACGCCGACAGCCGTGTGCAGCGTGAGGCGGTACAGGTGCCAGGGCGCGGGGCCCGCGCTGGGCGCGCTGTACGGGGCCGTGAGCGCGTCGCCCTCCACCGATGCCGGCCAGCCACCCTGCGGTAAACAGCTGCCACGCGCTCCAAAGTGGACGAGTCGGTGACCCGGTGTGCCTCGCCCTCCAGCACCAGGTCGATGCCGCGCAGGCGCACCGACGCACTGCACGCCGGGTTCACCGCCAGGTTGCGCGACTTGCGCGTGCCCGGCCCGCTCACGAAGTACAGCGCGCCATCCACCCACATGGCCCCCACACCCGCCGAATGCGGCCGCCCGTCAGGCCGCACCGTCGCCACGAAGAACGTCAGGTCGAGTCTCGGGTGTGTCGCTGGCAAGGATGTCGCGCGGGCGGCTCCACGGCAGCTCTGCGGACCCGTACCGGTCGAGATTGCGCGTCGAGATCGGCTCGCTCATGTTTTCAGTCATACCCCTACGTCGAACGGGCCGACCGCAGATCGACACCCGAACCGACGAAAATCGTTCGGCTCGGTCAGGCCGGCGCGCCGCCGAATCCGATCTCGTTGCCGTCCGGGTCGCGGAAGATCGCCTTGCGGACGCCGTTGTCGTAGGTCTCGCGCTCGGCCGGCTCCATGCCCCGCTCGGCGATCTGGGAGAGGCGGGCGTCGAAGTCGTCGACGAAGAGAGTGTGCATGGCGTGCCCGGCATGCTCGGGCCGCACGTCGATGTACACGTACCGGTGCTCGGCGAGCTCCCACACCGCCTCGGTGTCGTTGGGCAGGAACGACGGCGCGGCGCCGAGGAGTTGCTCGTACCAGGCCACCGCAGCGGCGTAGTCGCGGACGGGGATGCCCGCGAACAGATCTGTGGTCACGAGGTCATGCTAGAACCGGATGATCGGACGGCGGCAATGAGCGACCGCCGCGAGGACGACGACCCCTGAGCGTTGACCTGCCAAAACGCGAGCGGTTCGGGTACCGCAAACAATTGGCTTCACGTTTGTATGAGTGGGCCAGACGCGTCACCATGCGAACCGACGCGGTGGTACTCGAAGGCGACCCTCTGCAGGTCCATTTCCGCAGGTCAGCCGCCTACGCGCTCAGATCAAACCCCTCCGAGAAAACGGGGAGCCTCAACAGCCGATGCTGACCGGCTGTCGCAGCGGACTGTAGGTCGCCCGGTACGACTTTGGCCCCATCACAGGCGTCACGAGGTCGCGGATCCACGTCGGCATGCCTGCGATTCGCGAGAACCGGTCGGTCATTGCCTGGACGTGCGTGATGCGATCCCGGCGGCGGTCTTCGTACTGTGCGCCCACGGAGTCCCAGTTGCCGCCGGCGAGCAGGTCCGCGAGCACGAGCGCGTCCTCCATCGCGAGGGCCGCACCCTGCGCCCACACCGGTGCTGTCGCATGGGCCGCGTCACCGATCAGGACGCAACGGCCGCGGGCCCACGCGGAGATGCGTATCTCCTCGACCGGCGAGTGATACAGCGATTCAGGCTGGCGCAGCGCGCTGTCGAGCACGTCGGGGATCGGCGCGGCGAAACCGCGGAAGTTCGTGTGCAGCCAGTCCGGGTCGGCGCCGGCCGAGCCGCCACGGGTGGCGGACGCGTACCCGTACACCTCGTCACCGTCCACGGGGATCAGCAGGATGACCCCCGCACGGCCCAGTCCACACGGTCCAGCAATCGATGCCCGGATTCGGCGCCATGAACCGCCAACTGGCGGCGCTCAGCACCGCGGGCCGCACGCCCTCATCGCCGAACACCTTGGCGCGTACGACCGAGTGGACGCCGTCAGCGCCCGCGACGAAGCCATGTGGCTCCGTTCGTCCGTCGGCGAAAGTAACCTCGGCGCCTGACGGCGTCAGCCGTACCGATTCCACCGTCGAGGGTTGTCGGGGTGCCGAGCCTCCGGTATCGTCGAGCAGGGCGAGCAAATCGGAGCGGCGGACGCATCGCGGGCGAGCCTCGGGCCCCCAGAAGGCGTCCTCGTCGACCGCGAACAGCAGGCGTCCGCGAACACCGCGATACTCCCGACGCCCAATCGGCCTGCCCAGCCTCTCAAGGCCATCGCGGAGCCCCAGCGCGGCGAGGGCCGACACGGCGTTGCCCGGAAGGTTGATCGCCAGCCCTCCGCTCGGCGGCGCAGCGCTCCGCTCGGCGACCACAGCCGGCACACCGCGTTGCCTCAGCGCACGCGACAGCGCCAATCCCGCGATACCGCCGCCCACAATGAATACCGAATCGCCCGACACCTAGCCTCCTCAAATCCTGATGACATCACCGGAATGTCACGGTTTGGTTTACGGCCCGCTTCCGCCGGGTCAACAGCCGACGCCGCAGATCATCCCGTTGAGCGTGCTGCTGCCACCCAGCGCCTTCGCGCGGCCCAGAACAGCGACCGCTGAGTCGTTACGACCGACAGCTGGCAGCAATGACACCGTGATCGCTCAGCCGCCCACGATGTCCTCGAGCGTGTCGGCGAGAGCGGCTGGCTGAGCCAAGAAGGGCGAATGGCTGCCCGAAAGGTGACGTACGACGTCCGCCTTCGGTGCCAGTTTGTCCGCCAACCCCTCGGGGAACACCCGGTCCTGGTCACAGACGATAAACGCGGACCGAATGCTCTTCCAGGACGTCCTTGTCAACGGCTCCTCGAAGGACTTGGCACTTTGCGGCTGGTGCCGGGAGACGGCGTCGTCCGCGATCTCTGCCGGAACATCGTGGTAAAACAGCTCGCGCGCGTTCTCCAGCGGCATGACCAGTTTGGTCTCCGGTGGATACCACGGCCCGCCGATCGGACTCACCAGTGACTCGCCTTCCTCAAACATGTGCGCACTCAGATAGATGAGCTGTTGGACGTTCGGCACGTCGGCGGCCCCCTCGGTGACAGGCAGTCCCCCGTACGAGTGGGCGAGCACGACGACGGGCTCGTCGAACCGTCCAAGGTGCTCCCGGACCGCTCGCGCATCGTCGTACAGGCCGGCATTCGAATTACCCCTGGCGCTCGGCAGGTCGCGGACCGCGGAGGCGGGCCAACCGCGCTTGGTGAGCTCCGCAATAAGGTGATCCCAGCACCACGCGCCATGCCATGCCCCGTGCACAAGCACGAGAACCGGCCGCTTGCGAGTAGTCATATTCGACGGTTTCCTTCCATCACAAATGAAGCGGAGGTTTCTTTCCGCAGACCTGAAATGTGGGACCTAGGTAAAGCTCGTCGACGGATCCAGGCTTAGCCGTTCAGCGCTCCCGTGCCTACGCGCCAGTGGCGTGGCATCAGCCCCTCGCCTCCTAGCACCATGGCCAGCGGATCGAGCGTGGCCCACGAACCGCTCGCGTAACCGATCAACGCGAATCGACCCAGCCTCGCCACGGCTCCGGCCGCCCGAGCTACCCAGCTCACCACCGACCGGATCGAACACCACATCGACCTCTCCAACGTCCTCTGCCGGCCGGATGCGCTGACGGCCGTGACCCCGGCCGAAGTCCACGCCATCTCGGATGGACCGCCCACCGGGCTCCTACTCGGCCGGGCGTCGAAACGCGCCGTACCAGACGATGCGGGCCAGTTCCCCGGCGAAGACCGCGTCTCTGCTCGCGTCGTACGCGTCCAGATGCCGGCTCATCGCCTCGCTGCCGCCCCAGACGACCATGGTGATAGCCGCGTCCGCGTCCATCGACGCCGACGCCAGCCCCGCGCGCTGATCACGAAGCAACCGTGCTTTCGCCCCAGCAGCCAGCCGCTCGACATGGGCAGCCCGACTCTCCTGGACCGCCGGGTCGTACGCCGCCACCTCCCTCAGCGCCGCCCACACCACCGCGTGCTGGCGAAACAGCGCCATCAACTGCTCGTAGAGCGACACCAGAGCAGCCAACCCGGCCACGTCCTCGGACTGCCAGGCCGCGACTAGTTTCGCCGACTGGCCCTGGAAGTCCTCGGCCAACCGCAGCAGCAACGCCGTCTTGTCGGGGAAGAGCGCGTAAAAGGCGGAGCGACTCATGCCGGCCGCGTCCGTGATCCGCTGCACCCCCAGCTCGGTGAAGCTTGCCCCGTCGGCCAGCAACCGTTCAGTGGCCTCCAGCAGCCGGCCCTGCGCCTCGACTCGCCGGTCGGCACCGCCGCCGGGCCGGTATCGCAACGGCGTCATGGCAACCCTCCTCCCCCGCAAGCGGCGCACTCCCTTACCAATGACGCCGGGTCGACGACCGCTTCTCGGCCAAACTAACACGTCGTCTGACAGACTGTCTGACAGGCTGTCAGCAACGCCCACGCAAGATCGTGCGCCTTGAGTGCAGAGAGGAAGGCGTCGGTGAGCTGTGCACCGATATCCACGCCGAGGTAGTGGAACGGCGTCGCGTCGATGACGCCGAAATCTGGGGACCGACCGATGGGGCTGGCATCGGCTGATGCTGTGGCGGTCGGCTCGGGCGGCGGGAGCGCCTGCAGCAGTACAGGTCTGGTGGGCCGTTCCGGCGAGTTGTCGATGCTTGACGAACTGGCCGGTGGCTTGGTGCGCGGTGTGGGCCGGGTGCTCTGGATCGAGGGTGAGCCAGGCATCGGCAAGTCGTCGCTGGTCGACGAGCTGGTGGCTGGGGCGGCGGCACGGGGCTGTTCGGTGTTGCGTAGTGCGGCGGAGGAGCTGGCTCAGCCGTTTCCGCTACGGGCAATGGCGCGTTGCCTCGGCGTCGCGGCTGGATCGCCCGACCCGCTGCGCGCGGAGATCGCCGACCTGATGGATGGTCGCCGAAGCTGGTGGTGTGCTCGACCCGGTCCTGGCCGCGAGCGAACGGATGCTGGAGCTTGTCGACCGAGTATGCGCGGCTGAGCCGCTGCTGCTGGTCGTCGAAGACCTGCACTGGGCCGACGAGGCGAGCCTGGTGGTCTGGGATCGGCTAAGCCGCGCGGTCCACCAAATGCCGTTGTTGCTGGTGGGTACCTGTCGGCTGGCGCCACGCCGGCCCGAAACGGAACGGCTGCCGACGCTGGGCGGATCCGGTCCGGCGGTGGTGGTCAGGCCAGGTCCGCTGGACGCCGAGGCGGTGGCGGAGCTGGCCCGCCGGCTCACCGGCGCCGCCACCGCGGACCCGGGGCTGGTCGCCGAGTTGAAGCAGGCCGGCGGCAACCCGCTGTACCTGCGTGAGCTGATCGCCGCGTGGCTGGGTCGCGGGTCGGCGCCGGCGGTCGGCGGCGGGCACGCGGTCGAGACCAGTCGCGTGGCGAGTACCAGCCGGCCGGCGTCGTTGACCGCCGCGATCAGCAGCCGGCTCGATTCCTTCAAGCCGGAGACGCGGCAGGTACTGCGCCTGGCCGCCCTACTGAATACGGAGTTCGACGTCCGGGAGCTGGCGACTGTGACGCGGCGGCCGGCCGTCGAGCTACTGGCCGCGGTGGAGGACGCGGTCGCGGCCGGAACTCTTGCCGAGGTCGGCGAACGGTTGGCGTTCCGGCATGAGCTGATCCGCCAGGTGCTGCGGGACGAAACGGCGACGCCGCTGCGGGTGGCGTTGCACGCGCAGTTCGCTCGCGCGCTGGCGCTCTCCGGAGCGGACATCGACGCGGTGGCCCGACATCTGCTCACCGGCACCGGGAAGGTCGAGCGGTGGGCGGCACGGTGGCTGGCCGAGCTCCCGGAGCCCGCCCTGCTCGCTGTTCCGGAGGTGGCCGCGGAACTGCTCTCTCGGGTCATCCACACACCGGCTGCGGCCGGCCGGCGGTGGGGAGAGCTGGCCGCTCGCCTCGCCACCGTGTGCTTCATGCTCGGTCGGGACCAGCAGACCGACGAGGTGGCGGCCGAGGTCGTCCGGACCGTGGCGGACGCCGACCTTCGCGGCCGCATGTTGCTGTGCCGGGTACGGGTCGCCAGCCGGCAGGGCCAGCAACGAGCAGGCGCTCGCGGTGGCGTCGGCCGCGCTGGACGACCAGCACCCGCCCACCGTCTGGTCGGTGCGGATCAGGGCCCGGGCCGCGGTCGTGCTGGTCAAGAAGAACCGTCTCGCACAGGCGCGGGAGCAGGCCGAATCGATTGTGGCCGAGGCTGCCCAGATCGCCGACGCGGTCGCCGCCGGCCATGCCCGCCTTGTGTTGTCTACACCTGAGCGGCGGCACCGACGCGTTGAAGCACATCGAGGCCGGGCTGGTCGGGTTGGGTGTCGATGCGGACGCGATGGATGTGCGCCTGCTCCTGCTCAGCAACAAGCTGGCCCTACTGAACAACCTGGGCCGGCGGGCCGAGTTCCAAGCGACCGTACGTGAGACGCTGATCCTGGCTGGCCGAGCTGGTGCCGCTCGTAGCGGCAGGCTGGAGGCCGCGGCGGCGATGGGCGAGTTCGACTTCGGCGCGTGGGACGACGCGCTGGTGTATCTGGACTCGATCCAACCTCCCCAGAACGTCGGGGTCGACATGGTCATCGCTGGGGTTGGCGCGTTGATAGCCGGGCATCGGGAAGACTGGCCGCGGTTGCGTGACCTGGTGGCCGCCGGTTCGACGATCCCGGTCACCGCTGGCGACGTGCGCATCTACTCCGGATACCTGATCGCGGCGCGCGCGGTGCGCGCGGAGGCCGACGGCGAGCTCGACCTGGCGATCCGGGAGCTGAGCACCTGGGTCGATCCGGACCTCGGCTTCGACGCCAAGGAGCGATGCATGTGGTTGCCAGAACTGGTCCGGTTGGCGCTGTCGGCGGGCGACTCCGGCGCGGCGCGGGCAGCGGTCGACGCGGCCGAGACCGACGCGGCTGGTCCCGATCCGCTGCCTCGGCAGCGCGCCGCGGCAGAGTTCTGCCGGGCCCAGATCGCCGATGACGTGCCGGCCTTGCTGCGCGTCGCAGCCGTCGGGCAGCGCCACGGCTGGCCGCTCCTGCAGGCGCAGGCACTTGAAGAGGCGGCGGTGCGGTTGGCCGCCTCCGGCGAGACCGTGGCGGCCCGCACCGCGCTCAACGACGCTGCCCGGGCCTACGCGAGCCTCGGCGCTCGATGGGACATACGCCGCGCGGACGCCCGACTGCGCGCCCACGGCGTCCGGCGCGGACCACGCAGCCTGCACCGGCGGCAGGCCACCGGCTGGGACGCGCTCACGCCGGCCGAGCAGCGGGTCGCCGTGCTGGTGGCCGACGGACGGTCGAATACGGACATCGCCGCGGAACTGTACATCTCCCGGCGCACCGCGCAGACACACGTCTCGCGCGTGCTGCGCAAACTCGACCTGTCATCGCGGACGGAGCTAATCCGTACCGCCGCCGGTCGAGCACTCGCCGAGGGCAGCGACCCCGGTCCGCGCTAGCACAGCCGCATGCCGCGCGACCGGCAGCTGCGACGGCTCGTCTGGGCATTGGAGCCGGTGCCTTTGGCGCAGAAGTGGTGCGCACCGCGCGCTGGTCCAGGCGGGAGCGGGTGCGCGAGGCGACGGGCCGATGGGCTGCCGACGTCGCCGCCATAACGTACGTACCGTGGCTGATGTCTCTGCCCCGTGACAGCGACGATGCTCTTTCTGTGACGCGCAATGAGAAAGCGACATCGACTGACCAGAAACACGGTCTGACGCCCGCACGCGGAAAGCACACAGGTGGACTTTACGGCTGCCTGCTGGCTGGGCGACGTGTCGCAGAGCGCCGTCATGGAGCCGAAGAACCGAGCGGTACAAGCGTCTTTATATGCCGTTCGTCGACCATTCCAGTTTCACCCGTTCGCTACCAATCGATAGGAGAATTCTTTGCGGCAAGTACCATCTGGGGCGCCGGGCAGCGCGCCTCCGGTCAAGACTCGGAGCCGACGTCGGCTTTCATTCGCCATGCGCGTGTCTGTCGCCGCCATCGCGATGATCTTCGCTTCCCCGAGCGCGGCGTTCGCAGAACCGCCACCTGCGCTCGGCTGGTCGGCACCGTGGTCAGACCGCACATACGAGCCGGCCTTCGACTATGACGGCGATGGCTGCTATCCCACCCCGGCTATCGGGCGCGACGGAAGGATCGCCCCGGGCCTTGATCTTAATGGCCGCCCAGAGAGCGGGTGCCACGACGCGTCAGATCTTGACAACACCAACGCCTACTCGCGCGTCAAGTGCAACAACGGCTGGTGCGCGTACATGTACGCGCTCTACTTCGAGAAGGACCAGGTTGGCCACGGACCCGCTAACCCTCCTGGCCACAAGCACGACTGGGAGCACGTCGTGGTGTGGGTGCAGGGCCAGTGGGGGATGTACGTTTCAACCTCCGCACACAACGACTACACGATCCGCCACAGAAACCAGGTGCCCTGGGACGACACCGGCAAGCACCCGAAGGTCATCTACCACAAGGACGGCCCCAGCACGCACGCGTTCCGTCACGCGAACTTCGGCGAACAGCCGGAGAACCACAAGAGATGGTGGCAGTTCCCACCGCTGATCGGCTGGTACAACTACCCATCCGACTATCGTGACCGGCTGGTCCGGCACAACTTCGGCCAAGCCCAATTCGGGCTCAGAGACAGCTCGTTCGCGGGCGAGCTTAACAAGGCCAAACCGGACGGCATCCCGTTCAATCCCTGGGGCTGAGCCGGACAACATCCGGTTCCCATTCCGGACCTGCACCGCCTGACCGGCCGCTTCACACTGGCCGCTGCACCGGGCGCCACTCCCTTGCGGGACGGGCGCCCGGTGTGGCACGTCGATCGACGCCTCCACGCTGCTCCTGCTGCACGGCTTTCGATCGGCTTCACACCAGTACCGGAGACACTCTTGGCGGTACCTGCCACCACCGAGTATCGAACCGCAGCATCCCGGCCGGTCCGCCGCCGAGAAGCGTGGCGGTCTGTTCCAGTTGTTAGCGGTCGACGTTGGTCGTCGTTGCGTGGCGTTTGACGGCCCGGTGACGGCCCAGCGTCGGTTACGCGGTAACGGCCGATTCGCCTTCGTACCAGGGATCCGGAGCAGGTTCGCTCCGGGTGACGTGCACGGCGAAGGGTTCCAGGCTGACCTCGGCGCGCCGTTCGTCCAGCCGCTCGGGATCCACGCATGGCCACGGTACCGGCGTGCCGTCGCGGACGCCGGCGATCTGGGTGCCGTAGATCTGTTCCTGACCCTCGTTGACCAGCACCCGGTCGCGTAGCAGGGCGAGTTCTCGCGGGCTCGCCTCGCCGGCCGCCACCGCGTCCGACAGCAGCGCCAGCGCCCGGCGCTGCACGTCCAACTGCCGGTCCGCGTGCTGCGCCAGCTTCCACGCGCCGACCGCCGCCGCCGGCCCGACCAGCCGCGCGGTCGGCCAGCCGTGCTCGGCGATGATCTCGGCCAGCCGGTCCCCGTGCTCGACTGTCACTCGCCGCCACGCCAACTGCGCGGCGTGGTCGTCCTGGTTCACGGCCTCGAGTGTCGCGCGAATGTCCACCGCCGACATCGCGACCAGCTCGTCAGTCAACGCCCGGTACCGCTCGTCCACCACGTTCTGCCCTGTCCTTTCCCTCGCCTCGGTCACAGCCCCGGACCACGATAGGAGGCGAGTTCCAAAGAAAGATCCTCCCGCGCGTCGATGACGCGCACGGCCGCCACAGGCGACAATGGAATCTGTTCAGGTCGTCGCCGGTATCCCCGCGCCTGAGTACCTCGCTGCTCCTCCTGGCTAAAGCCATCCCGTCTGCTGTCGACCCACGCTCCGGGGATCGGGCCGGCCTTGCGCCGTCGACGGTCCGCCAAGTACACCCGGCCTTCTGTCCCTCACCGTGAGCGGCGGACGCCTCCTTCGCAACGTGGCAAATGGTGTTCGGCTCCCTACTCGTGATCCGCGTCCTCGCCTACACCGGCCTCCGCTGGGGTGAACTCGCCGCGTGCGCGCGCGTCGGGTGAACCTGGTCCGTCGCCGCCTCTTGATCGCAGAGTCGGTGACCGGTGTCGGCGTAGCCGCCGTGGCTGGCTGGGGCCGCGGATTCTGGGCCATCAAAGACCGTCAGAACAAAGTCCTCGCCCCGTCCGGGCACCTGACCCACGTGTGAAAGATCCGTCCGCAGGGCTGCCTCTTCGGGCTTTTCCGGTGCGGGTCAGTGCGGTCCGATGATGCCGTCCCATTCTCCACCTGAGGAGCACGATGTCGAAGACAGCCCTGCTGCGGATCCTGACCGCCACTGCCCTGGTGGCCGCCACCGCGCTCGGTGCGGCACCAGCGCAAGCAGCCCCGACCCCCGGCACTGTGAAGCTCTCGATCTGGGGCCTCGAATTCACCGCCGGCGTGGGCGCGACGAACAAGATTTCGGCGGCAGGCACGCTGGATCACTACTTCTACTTCATCGACGAGAAGAACGGCGTCACGATCGATCCCTCGGCCGACAACCAGTGCGTGCAGGTCACTGCGAAGAGCGTCCGGTGTACCGGAATTACATTCGCCACGTTCAACCTCGGCGACAACCCCGACACCTTTTACCTGGAGGGCTACGTCCCGGTCCTCGTCCGGGGCGGTCCGGCCGGCGACACCCTGACCGCGAAGACGGCGCACGACCGGGTGTATCTGTTCGGCCAGGACGGCAGCGACAAGCTCGTCGGTGGCGAAGGTGACGACCTGCTCGACGCGGGCCTCGGCATCCAGCAGAGCATCGCCGGCGGCCTGGGCTCTGACACCTGCCGAGGTAACGACGTGACGAAGACGTCCTGCGAAAAGCTGTGACACCCGACGTCCGGCCTGGTGTGCGCACCAGGCCGGACGTTCACGTGCCAGCCAGGTCGGAAGAGCGTGCTCAACCGGTCGTGATGCCCGAAACGCCTGCGGTCAACGGTGGAGCTACCTCTCCCTGGTGCCAGCTCATGACCGCTGCCGGCCGCCGCTACTGGCCCATGAATGGCCCGTGACGCCCTGGTGCTCACGCTCGGCACCAACAGCACGTCTGCGGGTCTGCCAGGATCGGCGGATGTTGGTGAGGGAACGGCCGGTGGTGATCGCTGTATGCGGGTGTCCGGGGGCTGGGAAGACCACCATTGCCTCCGCAACCGCTAGCCGCTTCGGTATTCCGTTCCTGACTCGCGACGAGATCAAGACTGGTCTTGGGCTGTCCTCCGCCTCCGTCGCCGAGGACGGCCGGGTCCGGCTCGACCGGGACTTCCACGTTGCCGGCGGTCCCGTCAGCCTCCGGGCTGAGGCCGTGATGGTCAACGCAGTCCGGCTGCTCGCGGCCTCAGGGGTGAGCTTCGTCGTGGAGTCCTCGGTGTTGTCCCACGAGCTGCTAGGAGTGCTGCTCGCGTGTGGCGCCCGAGTGCTGGCTGTTCACGCCGTCGCCCAGGAGGCGGTCATCGACCAGCGACTTGGTGCTCGGGCGGCCGAAGGCGGGGCCATCGACCAGCAGCTCCTATCCCTGTTTCAGCGGGGCGAGATGAAGCGGTCGATTTTCGAGCCGCCGGAGGGCGTCGATGCCGTCGTTGAGATCGACACCTCAGACCATGGAGCTCCGGCCATCGAGTCGATCGTGGCAGCACTCACCGCACTGCTTGGGCCGCCAAGAACGGGAGGCGGCTCGTTACCGAGCGAGCCAGCAAGGAACCATCGAACACAGCCGGTAGGTACCTGGCGTCCCGGCCAGTCGGTGGAATCGCTCCGGCGGAGTTGAGCGAATCATCAAGGTGGGCAGACGGTCGTTCCGCCGCTCAGCGGATCTCCTCGTCGGGCAGTCGTAGACCGTCCAGCCTCCCCGGACGGGAACAAGGCAGTGCAGCGGATGCTCGGGCATGCGTCGGCAGCGATGACGCTGGACGTGTATTCGACCGGGCCCTCGGCCGTGGTGTGTGAGACCCACGACGAGGGTCCGCGCCGCCTTTCGGGCTGCCAGTTGACAAAATTCTTCAAAAAGTTGTTGGCGCCGCGTCACATCCGGCATCCCAGCCTCGACGAACCAGTAGTGAGACCCAACTGGAGGCGAGAGCAATGACCGCGACCGAGCTCACCACCCACCGCTCCCCCGCCGGCCGGCCGCAGCTTGGATGTCAGCACTTCCCCCAATGCCCGTTGGCCGACGCGCCGGACCACGACGCGGCGCGGATCGTGGCCAGCCACCCCGAGCAGGGCTGGAACTTGCTCTGCAATGGCGTCGTCGTCTTCGAGGACACTGGCGAGATCCTCCCGGACCGCACCTGTGTCGCGCCGCACCGGCCCGGCGTCCACCAGCCGCACCGTGCGGCGTGACCTAGCCCGGCCGAACCGAACTGTCCGGACATTGGTCCTCTAAACGGACGCCCGTTGCAGCCAAAACCCCGATAGTTGACAGCCGCTCCGCCTCACCCGATGGGCAGGTCGACGTGGCTTCCCGGGCATGTGCGTGGTCGGGGTGACCCCGTTGACCCTGGAATAATACGCAGTATCATACCGGGTATGAGTGTTCGCCACGCGTTGCTGGCCTTACTCAGCGAGGGTCCCAAGTACGGCTTGCAGCTTCGGTTGGAGTTCGAGTCGAGAACCGGCGAGGTGTGGCCGCTCAACGTCGGCCAGGTCTATACGACCCTCCAACGGCTAGAGCGCGGCGGGTTCGTGGAATCCGACGGCTCCGACGGTCCGCAGAATGTCTTCTCGATCACGCCGGAGGGCACCGAGGAGCTCAATGCGTGGTTGCGTACGCCGCCGGACGTGGTGCCGCCGCCCCGCGACGAACTCGTGATCAAGGTTCTGGTGGCCACTCGGGTGCCGGGGGTCGACGTGCCCGAGCTGCTGCAGGTCCACCGCCGCCGGCTCGTCGAGGTAATGCAGGATTACACCCGCCTCAAAAGCGAGATGTCGCCCGATGACGTGGAGCTTGGCCTGGTCGTGGACTCCGAGCTGTTCCGGATCGAGGCAATCGTGCACTGGATCGACGCCGCCGACGCACGCCTCAAGCAGTCGCCGCCGTCGAGCCACGCCGCCGCCCCTCGCCGGCGCGGCCTCCGGCTGGGGGTGCGGTGATGCTAGAGCTTCGCGGTGTGTCCAAGGTGTACGGTACCGGCCGGGCCGAGGTGCACGCCCTGCGTGGGGTTGACCTGTCTGTCCGCAGCGGCGAGCTGGTGGCGGTGATGGGGCCGAGCGGCTCTGGCAAGAGCACGCTGCTCACCATCGCCGGCACGCTGGAAGAACCGAGCGAGGGCCAGGTGCTGGTCGGCGACCGCGACGTCGCCGGCCTGTCCCGCGACGAACGGGCCCGGCTGCGGCGGCGGTCGATCGGGTATGTGTTCCAGGACTTCAACCTGATCCCCGGGCTGAGCGCCATAGAGAATGTCGCGCTGCCACTGGAGCTGGACGGGATACGGGTCAAGGCGGCCCGTGCGGCCGCCCTCGCGGTGCTGTCGCGGCTGGGCCTGGACGAGCGGTCCGTCCGGTTCCCCGACGAACTGTCCGGCGGCGAGAGTCAGCGGGTGGCGATCGCCCGGGCTGTAGTGGGTGAGCGGCACCTGCTGCTGGCGGACGAGCCCACCGGCGCGCTCGACTCGGTCAGCGGTGAAGCCGTGATGCGCATGCTGCGTGCGGCGTGTCGCGACGGCGTCGCAGGCGTGGTGGTGACCCACGACGCGCAGCTCGCGTCCTGGGCCGACCGGGTGGTGTTCCTCCGCGACGGCCGCGTGGTCGACCAGACCGCGTCGCGTCCTGGCCCCGAGTCGCTGCTCGCTCCGGAATCGAGCCCGTGAACCGGGCGCGCAACGGCGGCCTGCCGGCCCGGCGGGCCATGGTTCGTTGGACGTGGCGAATGTTCCGCCGAGAGTGGCGCCAGCAGGTGCTCATAGTCGGGCTCCTCACGTTCACCGTCGCCGCGGCGCTGCTCATGATCACGACGGCGTACACCTCCCCAACGTCTCCGCAAGCCCGCTTCGGCACGGCCACGCAGCTCATCCGCTCCTCCGCTGATCCCACGACCCTGAGCGAGCTAGTCGCCGAGGCCCGTGCCTCGTTCGGCACGATCGACGTGATCGGACATCGAACGGCGCCGATCCCGGGCCTCACTCGCAGCGTCGAGATCCGGGCGCAGGACCCGCACGTGCCCTATGGCGGTCCCATGCTGCGGCTGGTGTCCGGCCGGTATCCGACCGGGGCCGGCGACGTCGCGGTGACCGACGAGGTCGCCGCCCTGATGAACGCGCGGATCGGCGGACCCCTCGCCGTCGACGGCCATGCCTCGACCGTGGTCGGCATCGTGGAGAACCCCGGCAACCTGAACGCGGAGTTCGTCCTACGACTCCCGGCTTTCGCCGACCCGCCGTCGTCGGTGACGATCCTGACCTCGGCTAGCCGGCCACACCTCGACGGGTTCGCCGGGGGCGACTCGCTGGAGATTCAACTGCGCGAGCGCGACGACCGGACCGTGGCGGCGGTGTCAGTGTTCGGTCCTGTCACGCTCGCGATGCTCCTGGTCGGCCTTATCGCCGTCACCGGCTTCGTGGCGCTGGCCCAACGCCGGCGCCGCCAGTTCGGTCTGCTCGCCGCGACGGGGGCGACCGAGCGGCACGTGCGCCTTGTGCTGCTCGCCGGCGGTGCCGTTGCGGGCTCCGTCGCCGCCGGGCTGGGGGCGACGATCGCCGCTCCACTGTGGATCGCGGTGATTCCGCGCCTGGAGGTGGCCGCGGGACACCGGATCGCCCGGTCGGACGTGCCGTGGTGGTTGGTCGGTGCCTGCCTGTCGCTGGCCGTGGTCACCGCCGTCGGCGCCGCCTGGTGGCCTGCCCGCGCGGCCGCACGCATACCGGTCACACAAGCCCTTTCCTTGCGCCCCCCGCGGCCGCGGCCGGCTCACCGCTCGGCCGTCGTCGGGGTGCTTCTCCTTGCGGCGGGCGCGGTGAGCTTCCGGCTGGCCCACCAGGACAACGTACTGCTCAACGTCGTCGCCACGGTCGCCGTCGCGATCGGGCTGCCGCTGCTCGGTCCGCTGGCGGTCCGCGTGGCGGCAGCAGTCGGCACCCGGCTCTCGGTCGCACCCCGGTTGGCTCTGCGGGACCTTGCCCGCTACCAAGCCCGTTCCGGAGCGGCGCTAGGCGCGATCAGCCTCGCGTTGGCCGTCCCGGCGCTGGTCGTTATCGAGACGGCGGCGACCGCCCGACCCGCCGGGGCCAATCTCTCCGACCGGCAGCTCATGATCCGGATGGGTGAGCGCGACACCGGAGTCATCCCGATCTGGACCGCGGCCCAGGTCGCGGCCGTTGAGCGGGCGGTGCGCGAGTTCGCCGCCACACTCGGCACACCGACCGTGATCGGCCTGGACGTGGCGATGGATCCAAGGGCCCGACCAGGATCCGACGTGGACGGTGGCCTCGGTGGGCGGATGCACGTCGTCACCGGAGTCGTCATCCGGAACGGCAAGAATGAGGTCACGGGCATCCATAGCCAGGACGTCCTACAGAGGGGGCCCTACCTCGCGACACCGGATCTCCTGCGGTATCTCGGAGTCGACGCCAGCGCGATGGGGCCGGACACCGAACTGCTGACGGCATTCCCGCCCGAGCCCCTGCTGTTCCTTCCCGAGGCCGAACGCACCATTCGGGGCGAGGAACCCGGATGGGTGGTCACGGCGGCCCGCGCGATCGCCGTGGAGAACGGCCTGACCGTCGAGGCGCGCGACACGCAGGCGTCGATGCGCCAGGTGCTGGCGGGGGCCACCGGGGCCGGAGGGGTGCTGGCCCTCGGGGTGCTGGCCATGACCGTAGGACTCATCCGCGGCGAGGCCGCGCGGGACCTCCGCACGCTCACCGCGACCGGAGCCACCCGCCGGATCCGGCGCACACTGGCCGCCACTACGGCGGGCGTGCTCGCCCTGCTAGGAGCGATCCTCGGCATCACCGCCGCGTACCTCACGCTGGCCGCGATCCACGAGAAGGACATCGAACGGCTCGGCCGAGTGCCGGTGGTCGAGCTGACGGTCATGGTCGTGGGGGTGCCCGTCGCGGCCGCCGCGGCGGCCTGGCTGCTCGCCGGCCGGGAGCCCCGCTCGCTGACGAGGGAACCATGACCGGCCGGCCCTTCTCGCGCCGGGCGCTGCTGCTGTACGGGGCATTGGCCGGCGCCAGCATGGCCGCGTGCGACGCATCGCCGACCGACCCCAGGCCGGCGCCACGCGAGCCGCCGGAGCCAACCGGGCCGTCGGAGCCGACCGGCGCGGGGAACGTGCGGGTGAGCCGGGACGGCTTCACCATGCACGGCGAGCCCAACCTCGCGGTCAACCCCCGTGACCCGCGAAACTTGCTCGGGGCGTGCATCGTGGAGGACCGGGGCGGTCTCGCCATCGCCGCGTACGCGTCGTTCGACGGCGGTACCACCTGGCGCAACCACGGAGCGCTGGACGACTCGGGCAACGGCCGCGACCCGACGGTGAGCTTCGACGCCCACGGCCGCGGGTACGTGTGCGCGAACACCGACGATCTGCACGTGTGGCGCACGGATGATGGCGGCCGTTCATTCGCCGTGCCGGTGCTGGCCACGCGGGGCCGCCGCCTGGATCACCCATGGCTGGCGGCCGATCCCGCGTCCGGGCCACCGGACACCACGCACCTGTACGCGGCCTGGACCGGCGGCCGGAACAACGCCGTGCTGGAGGTCGCGCGATCGACCGACGCCGGCCACAGCTTCGAGGCTCCGCGAACGATCGACTCGGTACGCACGCCCGATGAGTCGAACCTGGCCTCCCCAAGCCTGGCCGCGGGACCGAACGGCGCGGTGTACGTCGCGTACGGCGTATGGCCCCCGATACCCCGGGAACAGCTGCGGCCGGAGTTCTCCACCCCGATCCGGGTCATCTCATCCACCGACCGCGGCCGAACATGGAGCAGCCCGGTGCGGCTGGGCACCGGCGTCATGGAAATCAGAGTGACGGCAGATACCAATGTGCCCGCGCTGCCCGCGGTCGTGGCCCACCGGCACCAGCCCTTCACGGCCGTCGCCTTCGTCACGCGCAAGCCCGGCGCGCCGTTCAGCGACATCGCCGTGTGCGTCTCGACCGACCGCGGCGCCCGGTGGACCGCTCCCAGGCTGGTGCCCCGGCCGAGCGACCATACGCTCTACACCCAGCCACAGCTGGCCATTGACGAAGTCGGGCAGCTTGCGCTGTCCGCCTTCGCCCACCGGGGCGGGCTCGTTGACGTCGTCGTCCTTCGCGCGCGTCCCTTCAGCGACCGTTTCGACCCGCCGCAGGTGGTCACCGGCCGCCCCTTCGACCCGGCACGGGGCGCGGTAGCCAGCAAGCACGGCGCCTGGTGGATCGGCGACTACCAAGGCCTGGCCAGCGCGACCGGGACCATCTGGCCGTTCTGGAACGACACCCGGTCCGGACGCCTTGAAATCTTCACGCGGCCGGTGCCGACCACCACGGCCTCCCCGACACGTTGATCAACACCACGTCGGGCCGATAGGCACCGGCGGCGGCACGCTCGAGCTTCTCGTCATCGGCCGGCTCGACTCCCGGTCAGCTCTCGCTGGTTGAGGGGCAGGCGGGTCGCTCGCTTCAGTTTGCAGAGATCGCTACGGCACAAACCAGCGGATCAAGTACGTCAAACGGGCACAATTCTGCGGTAGGCCCTCGCCGCGCTTGCGACAACCGCGGCAGAAATGATCGCAGACGGTACTGTGCCATGTTGTTCAGCGTGGTCAGCGGCAGCATGCGTCGCCAACCATGGCGGGCGCCGGATTGTCCGTGACCGCCCACGGCAGGAGTCCGTCTGCATGAATGACCTGGGGCACCTCAAGGGCACGGTGCCGCTGCCCGACGTGCTACTCGAACTCGATCAGGAGTATGCCAGCGTCCTCGCGTTGCTCGACGCGCCTGCAGCGACCCAGCGGCTGGTCCACCACGTTCCCGAGCTGACAGGCGTGGAGACGGCGTTCGTTGGCGAGCTGGACGCTGGGGGCCAGATGGTCCTGCACCACCCGGTGAACCTGTCGAACATGGTCGAGGGCCTGGCCGCACCGATGGGCGCCAGCCTCGGCGGGCGGGTCTTCGTCGCGCGTCGGCCGCTGTGGACCAGCGACTACCGCTCCGCGTCCGGGATCACTCCCCGGTTCAGGACCCAGGCCGACGAAGAAGGCCTCGTCGGGATCATCGCGGTGCCGATCATCCACGACGACAGGGTGCTCGGGGTGGTGTACGGAGGGAACCGCTTCGAGACTGAATTCAGTGATCGGACGGCCGGGGCGCTGGAAGCGGTCGCGGCCCGCATGGCAACCGCGCAGGTAGTCGCCGAACGTGCCCGGCATGCCGCCGAAGTCGCCGTGCATGAGGAACGCCGCCGCCTCGCGGTAGAGCTCCACGACAATGTCGGGGCCGTGCTGTTCACGCTCCGCGCCGGCATCCAGCGGCTGCGCGACGAGCCCCAGCTCGACGCTGCGGTGCAGTACCGGTTGGGCGCCATCGAGCAGCAGGCACAGGAGGCATCCGCCGCATTGAGGGGCTCGATGCGTGTCCTTCACGCCCCGCCGGAACAAGTTGCGCTCGGCGTTGCGTTGCGCGAGCACTGCCGCGCTTTCTCCGAACGGACGGGCATGGCCGCGCGGATCATCACACTGAGCGAACTGCCGCGCCTGTCCGACTCGCGGGTGCGTGCCCTCGCCGACGCCGCACGCGAGGCCCTACTCAACGTCGAGAAGCACGCCCGAGCGCAGTCGGTCGTGGTCAGTGTCTTTACCGTCCGCAGCGGCTTGGCGGTCAGCGTCTCCGACAACGGGGTGGGCCTCAAGGACGACTACACACGCCACGACGGTCTCGGCCTCGCATCGATGGCGGAGCGGCTCGCCCGGGTCGGCGGCACGGTGAGCGTCGGATCCAATGAGGACGGTGGCATGACCGTGCAGGCATGGATACCGACGTAACGTGACTGGCTGGACCAGCTGACGACCCTCCGCGAGCCCTGACCGGAGCGTGCGGTCATTGGCTGGCCTGCCGCCTTGCTAGGCGACGGAGGGTCCGATGCGCATTGACGCGGCTGCTGGGGCGTCCTTGGCCGGCCGTGGTTCGAGGCCAGCGAGGATTGCGTGGGTGATCGCGGCGCCGGGGTAAGGAGTGCTCGGCGGACGGCACCTGGTCGTGTGTTCCGCTGCGGACGCGCAGAGCTGCACTGCCAAGCACCGTTCGCAAGGTTCGGTGCGCACGACGAGTGTTGACCGGTTCACCGGTCTCACGTCCTACTGGATCATGTGCTTCTGTGGCTGGACCACGCCGGATCAGCAGACGCATGACGAGGCGTGGCGGGTCTTCGAGGCGCACGCGCCACCGATCTTCCGGGACGAGTCCGCGGAAGGGGACACCCGATGAACCGCACACTGACCGTTCTCGCGGCCCTGGTCATCCTGACCGGCTGCGCTACCGAGTCCGAGCCCGATCAGGCTCCCAAGCCGTCGGCCGAGCCGTCCGCGCCGTCGCCCAGCGCCTCGGCAGCATTGACCCCGGCACCGGAGGAAACCCGGCCCGGCAACCCTGTCGTCTACGAGAAGATCGCGGCCAGCACCGACTGCGTCGAGCTACAGCACATCTTCGATACGGCCGCCAACGGTCCGGCGCACCCGTGGAAGGTCCCCTACATGAACGCTGCCGACGCCCGGATGCGGGAGGTCGGCTGCTACTGAGCAAGCGAGGTCACAGGGCGGGTTGTGCCACGACTGGCGGCCCGCCCTTCGCATGCCCCGTGGCGGAGCCGTCACAGTCCACAGTGTCAACGAGTCGCGGATCGATCACCCATCGTGGTGCACCCTGGGCACACTGCTCGGCAGCCCGTCAGGTCAGCTACGGGGTCGCAAAGGCGCAGCGTGGCCCTGTGGCTTTCGTCAGCCGAAGGTCCAGTGTGGCGAGTTCTGCGTCCAGCGACTCGGCGAGCGCGACATACCAACCGTCGTACGCTGTGACGTTCTCCCGCAGCTCCCACACCCTCGTCGCGAACGGTTCGTAGGCGAACAGCTCGACCCTCAGGCTCAGCAGATCTCCGTGCGCCATTGCTGCGGTATCCGCTGAAATCTCGCCAGCCATGGTGGCTCGCCGCAGAACAATGGCAACCTCCACCGGCATGAGGTGGGGCGCGGCCAGATTATCGGTAGCGAGCAGGTGGTCCGCCCAGGTTCCAACCGGGCCACTGTCAACGAGTGCCGCTACTACGAAACCAGAGTCGATGACGAGGGTCATCGACGGTCGGCGTCGCGGTGGCCGAGGATCGACTCGGCGGACAGCCGGCTGCCGCTGCGTTGCTTGCGGTCGCGGACCCGCGCGAGCAGAACCTCCGCATCCGGGCGCCGAGCGAGCTCGATCAGCTGAGAGCGTACGTACTCCTGCAGCGAGCGACCGCTGAGCGCGGCCCGGGAGGCAAGCTCATCGCGCGTGTCGTCGGGCACGTCCCGGATGGTGATCGCAGTAGCCATAGCAGCATTGTGCTGCTATTAGCAGCGAACCGCAGGCGAGCGCCGGCCACACAGCTGATCGGCCAACTCCCGCGGCGACCGCGGCTCCGGCGTCGCCACCACATCCGGTCTGCTGACGAGAATTCGGGCGAGATCCTCCGCGGGGAGCCCAGCGAGCCGGCCGGCGAGATCAAGTATGGCCGGCGTTCTGCCACCGAAATCACCCTGCCGAAGAACGCCCCGCCCGCCAGCGGGAGGCAACCGAGTTCAGCAAACGGTTCGCATGAGACCGGATTTGTGGGCCGGACGCGTCACCATGCGAACCGCCCCATGGTCCTCGAAGGTAGCCCACTACCGGTCCGTTTGCGCAGGTCAGCCAGCTCTGGCGGTGCGCGATTAGCGTCCAGGACAGACACTCCCGAAGCCGCTAGCCTGTCTCGCTGAGTAGCCAACCGATCACCGATGGTGGCGATGGCACCTGGCATGCTTCGATGTGCAGCGGCCATCGCTCACTCCCGTATGCTGAAGCACAAGCTGCTCCTCACATCGCCCAGTGGAGGTCCCGGTGAACACACCCGACGCGGACCACCCGATCTCCCCGCCGATCAGACCCCGCCTGTCGGTCGAAGAGTTGCTGTCGGCGAAGAACACTCAGCCGATCCGCTCCCTGGACGACCTCGCAGCCGACACATTCGAGTCGGACGAAGAACTGCAGGAGTTCCTGGCCTTCACCTACGCCGAGCGTCACCGCGATATCGCCTGAGCCGCCCATATGCAACCGGTCATTCTCGACACCGATGTCGCGTCGCTCACCCACAAGCGCAAGCTCACCGGACCGCTGGCTACCCGCTTGATCGGCCGCAAGCCGTTGATCACCTTCGTGACCTTCGGTGAGCTGACCAAGTGGACCGAGATCCGCCAGTGGGGCACCCGCAGCCGCCAAGAGTTGGCCGACTGGCTGTCCAACATCCCTATCCTGCCCGGCGATGAGCCGGTCGCCGCGACTTGGGGCCGGCTCTCCGCTGCAGGCGTCCAGCGCGGCCGCCCACGCCCGGTCAACGACATGTGGATCGCGGCGTGCTGCCTCACCTACGACCTGCCGCTGGCCACGCTGAACTTCAAAGACTTCGAGGACTTCAAGCAGTACCACGGGCTACGGATCCTCGGCACCGAGTAGTGCTCCAGTCCACTCGGCGCGCATCAGGCGGGCGCCACCGCGCCGATACGCGCGAGGGCGAACATACGCTCGTCCTCGCGCAGCGTGCACCACGCGTAAAGCATGTGACCATCCGAGGAGATCTCCTCGATCACGCGGCTGCTGGGACGTCCTTGAGCGTTGACGTATTCGATGTGAACTGGCATGTCCTCGTCGATGGCGTGGGCGAGAAGCCGCAGCTCACCAGGCGTCAAGTGCGAAGCGGCCGGCCGCAGTTGCGCAACGGTGCCGGCGCGGTCCTCGCTCTCGGCCGGTCGTCCAGCGAGTATGGCTGCGGCTAGCTCGACCGGATCTCGTACTAGTTCAGGCGGCTTCCGGGGCTCGCGAGCCGATCCACGGCCCGCTGGAACCGCGCGATGCCTCGCGGCACGCTCGATGATGGGCACCGCATCGGCCGTCTCGGCCACCGGCGAGTACCCGGCGGCGCGCAGCGCCCGGAGCGTCTCGGCCACAGGCTTCGCGCTGCCGATGACAGTCGGCGCCAGCGCACTGAGCGCCAGCGACGCGAGCGACCTGGTTCGGAAGAGCTCAGCCAGCAGCGCTGAATCGTCCGAACGCAGGCAGCAAGCCACCTCTCGGACCCGCACGGCACCGTGCCGCCGCGCGACGTCGGAGATGAGGTACTCCAGCGGCTGCGGCAGCGGGCCATCCGCGACCGCACGCAGCGCCGTCATCAACCCGTCAGCAGTCTCCCCAGCGTCGAACGCCCGACGAACAGATGACCCCGAGAAACGCCAGGTGGAAGCCGTGCCGCGCGATTCCCGTTCCGCGGCACCGTCGAGGAGCTTGGTGAGACTAGCCGACGGTGTACCAGGGACTACCGCCGTGAGATCCGCCTGGAACCGCGCGGTGCAAAGGGCAGCCGGCAGCAACCGATCGGCTGTTACAAAGAGCGCATCATGGTCATCACGAACGAGCGCTCGCGCCAGGTCAGACGCGGCCCCACGCGCGACAACGCCCACCAACTCGGCTTCGCACCACAGCGCCACACCCAGCGACGTCGCGTCCTCGAGTTGGTCGGCTACGAGCGGCTTATGCCACGCCGCCAACGGCACGACCGCGGCAGCGTCAGGAATGCCCTTGCCGGCGGGAACTGACACGGCCGCCGCGACAAGCGCCAGCCGTAGATTCGCCGCGACGGCGCCATCGGCGGGCGATCGCAGCGCTGGCGGCGCCGACTCTCCATCGGGCATCTGGTACAGCGGCGCGCAACCAATCAGCCGCCAACCCTCAAGCAGCGCCACGAGTCGCTCGGCCGGCTCAGCCGCTCGCCAATCGTCGTACGCCGCAGTCAGCACGACACCCAGCTCCGTCATCGCAGCGAGGCGCGCCGCACACGCCAGCTCAAGCCAGAACCGGGTGTGATCCACGGTGTCACCGATGGCCTTCGCCAGCCGGCGCAATTCTCTGGCGCCGACCCCACCCGACTTCAACAACGCAACCGGCTGGCTCGTGATCTCATCCAGCAACGCCGCGACATGCCCAACAGCCGCCGCGCCTGCCGCCGCAGCCTCCCGCTCCACATCCTCGGCGGAGACGTCAACAACGGGCACGTCCGGCGGGACAGGATCGAACGGCAGATGATAGTCCAGCCCGCGGAGAGCGAGCGCCACCTCGCACGGCATCTCCAACTGCACACCCCACGAACCGCCGGCAAGCAGACCCCGCTCGGCGGCCCACCACGCCGGTCCACCAGTCCCCTCGCCGTAGCCGTAGTAGACGACCGGCGACTGCACGCACGGGCCGTGCCACGCCGCGTCCACCAGCAGCTCACGAGTAGCGGCTGGCGCTGCACGCACGATGGCGCGCACGTTCTCGCCGTCCGACAGCCACGCCGCCAAATCCTCGACGACGTCCTTCTTGAGGCGGCTGACCTGCACCCCCAACCGTTTGGCGACCCGGCGCAACTCCTCAGCGGTCCGAACCGGCAGCAGCGTCGCGACCGGACTGCCCAGATTCAACGGCTCAGGCCACACGTGGTCCATCTCCACTGCCCGCAGCCGGTCCCCGTCCGGCCACACCAGACCAGACCTGCCGAGCGCCGCCAGCGCCTCCGCAAGCGCCGCATCCTCGGCGGGCAATCCCATCGCCGCCGCAAGCTCTGCCTTCAGGCAGCCATCGCCCAACGCCTGAATCGCCTCAGCCACCTGCAGAGCCGGCCTCGGCAACGACAGCAGTGCACCGCCGACCGAGAACCGGCCACAGAGCCGATCTGCCAACTCCCGCACTGACCGCGGCTCCGGCGCTGCCACCACGTCCGGTCTGCTAACGAGAACTACAGCGAGATCTTCTGCGGAAAGACCAGCAAGCCAGCCAGCGAGATCAAGCATGGCCGGCATTCTGCCACCAGCAAACCGCCCGCCGATCGACGCCGCGCCAGCATGCAGGATGGGGCAACCAAGTCCAGACATGCGGTTCGCACGAGACCGGATTTGTGGGGCGGGCGGGGCTCGAACCCGCGACCGATGGATTATGAGACTGGGAAGACCACTCCCCCGACCTGCGCACTCGCGGCCCCACCAGCACAGACGCCACTCGGCGTCTGCCGTCGTCTGACACCGTTTGCCGATCGCGTGCGGACTGCGTGCGGACTTCGGACGCCGACACCCCAGGTTGGAAGATCGCCCAGAATCGCGGCTCGACCTGCGTCGACCTGCGCCACGGCCTCAGCACTGGTGCCTGCTCGTGCCCGTTCCGGATCGCGCCCGACCACCCGTAATGGCACGCTATTGGCACGCCTGCTTGGGACGTGGCGTGTGCCCGGCGTACAGGCCGACTCGTCCGCCACCGCCCTAGTCAGATGCCCCCGAAGGTCCTCTGGCCAGGGCTTTCGCTTGTCGGCATCGGTCCTCATTGGTCAGCGGTGGGCGACATCTGACGGCCCAGCGACGGCCCCGGACGGCCCAGGGACGGCCCAGTGAGCGTCGGTTCACACACGCCCTTGCAGCCAGAGTACGGAGATCACCTGCACCGCACCAAGAACCGCGAACGTGCCGATCGCCGCGAACCACATCGGGTTAAGCTCAAGCTTCGCCACGACCACCGCGACGGCGAGCGTGGCAATCAGCCAGGCCGCCTGGCCGACGTTGGCCCAGGCGCGGAGCTGGATGTAGGCCTCGCGCTCGTCGCCCGCACGGCCGCTCAGCAGGGCCATGTCGCTGGTCTGGCCGTGCAGCTTGGCTTCTGCGTCCCAACGCCGGGCTCTCCGGCGGTTAAGGGCAAAGTTCAGCACAGCCATCACTAGTAAGAAGCCCGCGCTGATCCAGTTGCCGCGCAGCGCGTGGCCCACACCCCACGCCACAAGGAACACCGAGGCGAGCACCAGCCACCGGTCGGCGACCCGGTTGGCTTGTCTAGCCGTCCACATGGAAGACCTCCTCGACGGTGCGTCCGAAATACCGTGCGATGGCGATGGCGAGGGGAAGGGTCGGGTTGTACCGACCCGTCTCGATGGCATTGACCGACTGCCGGGACACGCCAAGCGCGAGAGCGAGGTCGCCCTGGGACAGCTGCTTCGCCTCGCGGAGTTCCCGTACATCGTTGCGCACGGATGTAAAGTACGCTTTACATCCGTCCCTGTCAAGGACACTTGACATGGGCGTGGAGATCCGCCGAGCCATGGTCCGTTGTCGGGAGCCCGGACGGAGCTCGGCAGCAGGGACCCAGATGCACCCAAGCCGTGCCCGGCCTGTGGCGCTGGCGCGGAGCAGTCGACCGACCCGGCGGCGGAAGCACCAGGACGAGGGCGCTGACGGTGCGGCCGGCGCCCAGGCGGGTTGACCTAATGGCATGTGGGCCGAATCACCCCGGAAACGGCACCGGCCCGGGTCGGGCGTAGACCGCCTGTGACCTGGGCCGGAGCTGTGGGAAGCGGGCGACGGGAATCGAACCCGCGTAGCCAGTTTGGAAGATCGCCCAGAATCGCGGCTCGACCTGCGTCGACCTGCACCACCGCCTCAGCACTGGTGCCCGCTCGTGCCCGCTCCGGACCGCGCTCGACCACCCGTAATGGCACGCTATTGGCACGCCCCGTTCCGGACCGCGCTCGACCGCCCGTATGGCCACGCCAATAGCACGTCCGCTCAGTAGGTGGTTGTGCCCGCTTGTGCCCCTCCGAGGCGTAAAGTTCTAACGATGAGGGCACTACGGGCGGGAGTGGGCAAAGCTAAGCAAAAGGTTTCTCAGCTTGTCCATGCCAAACGCCCGGCATTGGCTATTTCATTTCTCGTAGTCTCAATCGGGGTGGTGCTGGTATTAGTAATTTGGCTACTTCCCGAAATTCTTACGCGGACAGAGCTGGGCCTGACGGGTAAGGAACTGCTAGAGGCCAAGAACAGCGTGCGGGTCACGCTACTTCAGGCTCTCGGCGGGGCTATCCTCGTTGCGGGGTTGTACTTCACATCTCGGACACTCCAACTGAATCGGCTCGGCCAGATTACTGAGCGCTATGCGAAGTCAATTGAACTTCTCGGTAGTGACGCGATCGACGTGCGCGTGGGGGGCATCTTCGCCCTGGAACGTCTCGCCATAGACTCGGGAGTCGATAGTGGAACAATCAGCGCTGTCCTCGTCGCATTCATTCGAGAACGTACGAGCAAGCCTGGGTCCTTCGGCCGCAAGCCGTTAGATTCGCCCGTTGGTGCCGACGTGCAAGCGGCGTTGACTGTGCTGGGTAGGTGGCGCGCTGATGCGATGGAGCGTGTGGACCTCACCGGAAGCGGATTGAGCCAAGCCCGGCTGTACAAAGGCAAGTGGGTCGGTGCCGTGTTCAACTATTCGATGATGTCTGGTGTTACCTTTTCGGACTCGGATATGACTCGCGCCGATCTTTCGTTCTCGAAGGTTAGAGCTGGCGGCTTTCTTAGGGTCCAAGCAGCGGGAATGCACTTCGTTCGCTCACAGATTCAGGGCTGGTTCTGTGGTGCGGACCTTTCTCATGCGGACTTCACCTATGCAGATCTTACTGGCGCCGACTTTGGAGAGCGCCCAGGTGACTCGCCGGACAGCCCGCTAAGGACACCAGCCGCCAACCTAAGTTGTGCAAACTTCACCCAGGCTAACTTAGACGGCACGATCCTTTGCGGTGCGGATCTTAGAACCACGGTAGGCATCAGCAGGGCTCAATTCTCAAAGGCAGTAACGAACGCAAACACTCTGCCACCTGCCGAATGGGCGGAGGATCCTGAAGAGGTCGGACCGAAGGTCGGTACCCGCACGGCTTCAGGGGAAAATCAGTCGTAGCCGCCGTGGGCTGTGGAGCTTCTCCCTGAATCCTTGCCATCCCGTCTGCCGTCGTCCCACCTGAAAGGGAGCGCGGCAGGACCAGGGCGCCAAGTTGGAGCACCCCACTGGATGAACGAGCTTGGCGCCCTGGTCCTGGTGTGCTCGGCTCGGCCTGGGACGTCGGCAGGCGGGATGGCGGGCCAACCACCAACAGCCCCCGTACCGAAGCACCCGGCCATCCTGGAGCCGGAGTTCCCCGCCGGAGGCAGCGTTTGATCTGGCTCTTTGTGGTGCGGCCGGTCGCGTGCGGCCGATGCCGGCCGGAGGTCGCCAGCAGGCCGCGACGCGGGCCGGCGCGGTGCGCCGCGTCAGCGGCGCCTTGATCTCAGAACAGAGGAATTCGGCAGTACAACACGTCGGGCCTCATGGAGCGCCGAGCGGGACGACGGCGCGGGTTGTCCAGCGGTAGAGCCAGTCGGGTTCGAGTAGCCGGTCGAGCACGATCAGGGCGGCATTTGCGAGACGGACAGTCGCGGGTGCCGGGTCGACGGTGCGGAGGGCTGACAGATAGGGCGCTGCGGGTCCGGCGGTGTTGATGTACGCGAGGCTCACGTGAGGACGGAATCCGTAAGCCTGCTCAGGTCCGGTGTGGACCTTGTCCTCTCCGAGCGCATCAGCGATTCCCTCGCGTATGGCGTCGCGAAGATTGTGGACGGGTTGCGCGGGTGTTGGGGGCAGCACGATCGCCTCCCCCAGCACAACCGGCCGATGGAAGGCCACATCGAAGGCACGGAGGCCACGTAGACGAGCCTCCACTGCGCTGATGACGCGGTCGAGGTCGTCGGTCGAGACCTCGTCCACGTAGCCAATGCCTTGCATTGTGAGGTGGAGCCATTCGACCGGGACAGGATTGAGGCCCGACGCTCCTGTGAGCGCGGCCTGGTACTCGTGGACCAGGCGGTGCAGCTCGTCGTCGCCGTCGAAAGTGACATGCCAGGTGTAGAACTGCCGACCAGGCCGCCAACCGGGTCGCGGCCACCAGTGGTCGCGTACTTCCTCGGCATCACGCAGGGCTGAGGTGTGGCTCATGCCGGCTCCTCAGATCTCGGATGGGGCGCTGGGTTCCTCGGCGTCCGGGTTGATCGGGTAGTCATCGATGACCGTGATGCGGTCGGCGGGCCAGACGGACTCGGAGACCTCAAGGATCGTTCCGTCCTCGGCTTCGGCGGCGTGTACGACGTGCACGACCTGCGCGCCGGCCGGTAGTTCGAGCACCGTGGCCTCCCCTGGTGTGGCGCTGCGCGCGATCCATCGGTCTCGGGCGTAGTGATACTGCTTCCCGCTCAGGTCCTCGACGCACAGGAAGAGGGCCTTCGGTACGACGGTGGGCTCTTCCAGGAACGAGCCCCCTGCGATATCCACGGGGACGTAGCTCGCGCCGATCTCTTCGGCGCGGCCGGTCTCCTTGTCGTGAAGGATGCGCCGCCGGGCGACAACCTCGGTACCTGGCTCGACTCCCATGACCTCGGCAATGTGGTCGGGGACAGGAGTGCGGCCAGCGAAAGTGATCTCGTGGCGGAAGTGCGAGGTCAGGAGTTGCTTGTCCGACCGGGCGCGCCCGTAGCGGTGCCTGGATCGCCGTTGGAGTCGGCGGTCCTCCTTGACGAAGGTGCCGATGCCCTGGCGGGACTCCACAAGCCCTTCGGCGCGTAGTACCGCGAGGGCCTGTCGGACGGTTGGCAGGCTGACGCGGAATCGCTCCACGAGCGTCGTCTCTGCCGGCATTCGGTCGCCGGGCTGGTGCACTCCTGCCCGGATGTCGCGGCGCAGCTCGTCCGCGATGCGCTGGTACTTCGGGGCGAAACCGCCCAGATCTGTTGTCACTCTTCGTGTCCTCTCGCCGCTCGGCTGCGGCCAGCTCGATAGTCCCGCTCGGGACATCTCTCAGACTAAGTCCTCTAGAGGACTTGACAACAGGAGGCTCGGTGTTACCGTTGGAAGTGTAAGTCCTAACGAGGACCTGAGGACATGAACTCTGGTTCTTGCGGAGCAGTCCGCTGGATGCCGGCAAGGGGCCGGCAGCAGACAGGAGGAGGGGCAGTGATCCCCAACGCGATGAAGGTGCCGGTCCCGTCCGAGTTCGTGTTCGCGCACGGCGCGCTGTGCCTCGGTGTGGAGGCGGCGACGGACTTCGACCGGCGTGGCGAGGCCGATGACCAGCAGCGGGATAAGGAGACCGGTGAGCGGGTCTGGACGGTGAAGGTGCTGGATCTGGACCCGGAGGCGGGCAAGTTCGGCGGGTCGAAGGAGGTCAAGGTCAAGGTGATCGCGCCGCATCAGCCGGTGCCGCCCGCCTCGACCGTGCCGGGCTATCCGCCGGCGGTGGAGTTCACCGACGTCACTCTGACGCCGTACGTGGACTCGCAGCGCTGCAAGCCCCCGGCCAAGCAGGGCCAGCTGCACAAGTGCAAGGCCCGTCAGGCGTGGTCGATCCGGGCCACGGGCATGACGGCGCCGAAGCAGGCCCCGAAGGCGGCGAAGTCCGCGTAAGTCGCGCGTCGGGGGCGGGTGTCATCCGCCAAGAGTCCGCCCGCCCCCGCCGCTTCCAACCCGATCCAGAAGGAAGGGGCTGTCATGCCCACGGTAGTCAACTCTGCCCGTGTCACCACGCGGGACGGGGCGGTGTGGATCAACTGCGACGGCTGCGGCGTGCTGGTGGCGCTCCCGCCGGAGCTGCGGCGCTGCCCGGCCTGTACGCCGATCAGTGGTGCGGGCCTGTCGAGGGCTCAGGTCGACGGGCTGGCGTGTGTCGAGTGCGGTGCCACAGAGGCGCCGATGGTGCCGGCCGGGACGCTGCCCGGCTGGGGTCAGGTGTTCGCGTGCTCCTCTCACGAGGGGCGGTGGTGAGCGTGAAGACGTATCGCCGCACCGTGCACACCCTCGCCGGGCCGGGGATCGAGGCCGCGCGGACCGTGTACCGCACGGTGCCCTCGGACGCGTTGCGGGTCGCGGCGCTGGTGGAGATCGCCGCTGCCGCCGCCGCGCTGGCCCGCACGGTGGTCAGGCTCCGTCAGCTCGACCCGGATCTGATCGCGCCGCATGTGGCGAACCCGGTGGATCTGCGGGCGGTGCTGGGTCGGGGCCGGTGGCTGCCGACGATGACCCGCCACGTGCCGGAACCCCCGGCCTGCCCGGTCGACCTGGCCACGTTGGTCCCGGCCGTGCTGCCGGACCGCCCGCTTGTTCGTCGTCGTGTTCGCCGCGACACCAACCCTGCCGCCGCTGGCGGTCAGGGGTCGCTGTTCGCACAGGCCGTAGGGGAGGGGTGAAGTCATGCCGCTGATCAACGTGATCCGGGGCGAGCGGATCGAGTCCGCCCCGTTCAACGTCCGCACCCCGATCATCCGCATTCCGATGTGGGCGATGGTGACCTGGTGGGTCCTCAAGGCATTGGTGCTGCTGGTGATCGTGGCGTGCCGGTACTGGTACGTGACCGCGCCGGCCGCGCTGCTCACGTGGCTCTACGTGGAGTGGGGCCGGACCGGGCTCGCGGTGCTGTTCGGCTCGATCGTCGGGACGCTCGGTGCCTGGTTCCTCGGGCACCGGGCCTCCTGCCTGCGCTGGGCACTGTTCCCTGCCTATGGCCGGTACCGCCGGTGGGCGCTGCGCCGCGCCTGGTACCCCGCGATGGCCACCGCCGGGCTGACCGTCTCCTTCGACAGGCAGACCGTGCTGCCGGTGCTCAAGCGCGTCAGGTACCGGGGCGGTGTCGAGGAACTGACGGTGCGGATGGTCACCGGGCAGATCCCGGACGACTACGCCAAGGTGTCGGAGCGCCTCGCGCACACCTTCGGCGTCCGGGCCGTCGAAGGTGATCCCCGGCCGCCGCCCGGACCTGGTCGTCCTGGTGCTGCATGCACGGCGACCCGCTCACCGCCGTGGTGCCGCCGCTGCCGGTGCCGGTGGTGCCGGACTTCACCGCCCTGCCGCTCGGTCTGCGCGAGGACGGCCTGGGCGTACTGCCTGCGGCTGTTCGGCACCCAGGTCCTCGTCGTCGGCGCCACCGGCGCCGGCAAGGGCTCGGTGATCTGGTCGCTCGATCCGCGCGCTCGCCGGCGGGATCGCCTCCGGTGCTGGTGCAGCTGTGGGCCTTCGACCCCAAGGGCGGCATGGAACTCGGCGGCGGGCTGCCGCTGTTCACCCGCTTCGCCCGCAAGGACTTCGAACAGATGGCCGACATGCTGGAAGAGGCCCTGGCCGTGGCCCAGGCCCGCACCGAGCGGCTGGCCGGCAAGACCCGCCAGCACATCCCGACCATCGATGAGCCGCTGATCGTCCTGGTCATCGACGAGCTGGCCGCGCTGACCGCCTACGTGACCGACCGCAAGCTCAAGGACCGGATCAAGGCCGCCCTCGGGCTGCTGCTGACCCAGGGCCGCGCGGTCGGTGTGCACGTGGTGGCCGCGATCCAGGACCCGCGCAAGGAGGCGCTGCCGTTCCGCAACCTGTTCCCGACCCGGATCGGGCTGCGCCTGTCCGAGGAGGGCGAGGTCGACCTGACCCTCGGCGACGGCATGCGCGACCGGGGCGCGCTGTGCGACCGCATCCCGAAGAGCGCACCCGGCGTCGGCTACGTCGTCCTCGACGGCGACCCCACCCCGATGCGGGTCCGGTTCTCCTACCTCACCGACGACTGACATCGCCGAGCTGGCCCAGACCTACGGCCGGCTCCGCGCGGTCGACAACACCGACGTCATCGACGGCGAGATCGAAGGCGACGCGGACGGGGGTGCGGCATGACCACGCCCACGGTGACCCGGACACGCGGTGAGCGGGCAGAAGGTGTCGTGCAGGTCGTGATCCTGCTCGCGATCGCCTCGATGGCCGGCGCCGCGTCGTTCACCCACATGCACGACTGGACCATGGACAACTCCCCGGCCGGCACCGGGGAGTGGTTCGGCTGGGCCAATGCCGTCATCTCCGAACTCACCCCGCTCGCGGCCGGCCTGGAAGCACGCCGTCGGCGCCGCAATGGTCTGCCGGTCGGTTACCCGGTCGCTGTGCTGGTCGCCTTCGCCGGGCTGTCGCTGGCGGCGCAGTTCTCCCAGGCGTCCGCATCGATCTCCGGGTGGCTGCTGGCCGGACTGCCGGCCGTGGCGTTCCTCGTGCTGGTCAAGCTCGTCCTCGCCGGACCCGCACGGCCAGTGTCCACACCCGACAGCACGGCCATGCCGGTCGAGCCCGTAGACGCCGACCCGGTGCCCGTCGTGCAGTCGGTGCCTGTTGCTCCGTCACCGGCTCGGGTCCGCCCGGTTGCGGTCGTCCCGGTGCCCGCCGAGGCCTTCTCCCGGGTCAACGGCTTCACCGTCCACACCGGACCAGCTACTAGCACCAGCGGGGGTGACCGATGAGCCGTCCGCTGCTGCTGGACCTGTTCTGCTGCGAGGGCGGCGCGAGCACGGGCTATCACCGCGCCGGGTTCGACGTCGTCGGCGTCGACATTCGCGACCAGCCGCGCTACCCGTTCGCGTTCCGCCGGGAAGACGCACTGACCTTCGTGCGCCGGCACTGGCAAGACTTCGACGTGGTCGCTGCGTCCCCGCCCTGTCAGTCCGAGACCGGTCTCAAGCACCTGAGCACGAACAGCCACCCCAACCTGCTCGGACCGACACTCGACCTGTTGGCCACCCTGCCCGTGCCGTGGATCGTCGAGAACGTCGCGGCCACCAAGCAGATGCCCGGCGCCCTCGTGCTGTGCGGCACCGAGTTCGGCCTCAACGCCGCCTGCCGCGACGGAGTCACCCGCTGGCTGTCCCGTCACCGCAAGTTCGCCTCCAACCTGTTCCTCTACGGCGCGGGCGGATGCCACTGCACGACCGGCAAGAAGATCGGCGGCGTCTACGGCACCGGCGGCGGTGGGGCCATGACCCACTCCTACAAGTTCCACCCCGAAGAGGCTCGCGCCGCGATGGGCATCGAATGGATGTCGCGCAAAGGCATCGCCCAGGCCATCCCCCCGGCCTACACCGCCTTCCTCGGTGGCCAGCTCATCGACGCCCTCACCGCCGACGCATCCGCCACTGGGCTGGGCGGTGCCGCATGACCGTCACCTCGCTCACCCTGCCCGGTGCCCCCGCCGAGGGCTCGTCCACGTCCCCGCCGGAGGCGCGGCCGGGCTCACGCGCCGCCCGCAACAAGCTCCCGCGCGCCATCGACGCACTCAAGACCCTCGCCACCGAACACGGCGTGTGCGTGCGGCCGATCGCGCTGCGCCGCACCGACCTGGTCACCGGCGAAACCGAGCTGATCGACATTCCGTGCCGGGCCACCCGGGAGGCCAAGTGCCCACCGTGCGCGAAGCGGGCGAAGCGGCTGCGTCAGGTCCAGATCAAGGAGGGCTGGCACCGCACCGACGAACCCAACCCCGGCCCGGAACCGGCGACCGAGGAGCAGAAGGCGCTGATCGGGCTGCGGGCGCACTTCGAGTTCGCCCGTGACGCGCTGCTGCGCGACGCCATGCCCGCCGACGAACGGGTCACGCAGCTCGCCGAACTCGACGCCGCGATCGACGAAGTGGAGGCCGCGATCAGCGACGAGGGACTACGCGGCCGGGTCGCACCCCCGCACAACCCCGACTGACGACGACCAGGAGGACGAGGACGGCAAGAAGCGGAAGCGGTCAACCAAGCGGCGGCAGGACGTGCCGGACCTGCCCCGGCAGAAGGTCGACCCGCGCACCGTGGGCCGCACCTACACCGCGCCGGACGGCACCGAGCACCGCCCGTCGATGTGGCTGACGCTCACCCTGGACAGCTACGGCCCGGTGCACGCCGTCCGCACCTCGAAGAACGGCAAGGCGATGCCGTGCCTGTGCCGGCGTATTCCACACCGACGACGACCCGCTGCTCGGCACCCCGGTCGACCCGGACGGCTACGACTACCGCCGCGCCGCGTGGGACGCCGTGCACTTCGCCCGGCTGCTCGACCGGTACTGGCAGAACCTGCGCCGCGCCGTCGGCTGGAACGTCCAGTACGCCGGCTGCGTCGAGCCGCAGCGCCGCCTGGCGCCGCACGCGCACTTCGCGATCCGGGGCACCATCCCGCGGGCGATGCTGCGAACGGGTCGCGGCCGCCACCTACCACCAGGTGTGGTGGCCGGCGGCCGACACGCCGATCTACGACGCCGGACCGGCCCCCGGTCTGGGACGACGAAGACGGACGCCTGGGTCGACCCGGACACCGCGCGAGCCGTTGCCCACCTGGGCCGACGCGCTCGACGCCCTCGACGACGACCCGGACGCCGAACCCGCGCACGTGGTGCGGTTCGGGCCGCAGGTCAAGGCCAAGGGCGTCAACACCGGCTCGCAGCGACGTCGACCGCACCATCGGCTACATCACCAAGTACGTCACCAAGGACGCCGCCGACTGCCACCAGGTCACCACCGACCCGCAGCGCGCCCACCTCGACCGGCTCTGGCACGAGCTGCGCGTCACGCCGTGCTCGGACCGGTGCGCCAACTGGCTGCTCTACGGCATCGCACCCGAAGAAGGCGCACGGCAAGCTGCGTCCCGGCGCCTGCAAGGGCCGGGTCCACCAGCGGGCCACCCTCGGCATCGGCGGGCGCCGCGTCCTCGTCTCCCGCGACTGGTCCGGCAAGACCCTCGCCGACCACCGCGCCGACGCCCGCGACTGGGTCCGCGCCCTCCTCGGCACCTCCGACGACCCCGACCAGGTCGACCAGGACCAGGCCCGCGCTGACGCCAACACCGGGCCGCCCCGGCGCCGATCGCCTGGGAACTCGCCCACCCCGACGACCCCGACCTCGCACCGCTGGAACACCGGCTGCTGCGCCGCGTCTCCGAAGCCATCCAATGGCGCGAACAACGCCAAGCCGCGCGCGAACGCGCTCGGCCTCGACCCGCCCCGAGATGTTTCGGCAACTACCCAAGGAGCTGCCTGATGGAAAGGAGAAGAGCACCGCAGGCTCGGCTGTGGACGGTGCAGGAGGTAGCCGACTTCCTAGGAGTCCCGGTGGGCACCCTGTACCAGTGGCGTCACCGTCGAACGGGCCCGTCTGCGTACAAGGTCGGTCGGCACCTCCGGTACGACCCAGAGACAGTCCGTGCCTGGCTGAACAAGCAGGTCGCGTAGATGAGCATCACCAAGAGACCGAACGGCAAGTGGCGCGCCCGCTATCGCGACGCGACAGGGAAAGAGCACGCTCGTCACTTCTCGCGCAAGGTGGACGCCGAGCGGTGGCTTGCCTCTATGACGACCTCGCTGGCGCGTGGCGAATGGATCGACCCTGCGTTGTCACGGGTGACGGTTGGCGAGTGGGCCGACCGTTGGCTGCACAGCCAGGTGCAGCTCAAACCGTCCACACGCCAGGGCTATGCCAGCTTGCTACGCACGCAGGTGCTTCCCGTGTGGCAGCGGGTCGCTCTTTCGGCAGTGACCCACGCCGACGTGAACGAGTGGGTCCGGCGGATGACGGCGGCCGGTCTTGCACCGTCGACGGTTCGCCAAGCACACCGGGTCTTCTCACTGGTGCTGTCCCTCGCCGTGCGAGACGGACGTCTCCCTCGCAACGTGGCGAGTGGTGTTCGGCTCCCTCGCGTCGGTCGCGCCGAGAAGGTGTTTCTCACCCATGCCCAGGTGGCCGAGCTTGCGGCTGCCGCCGAGCCGTTTGGACTCGTGATCCGGGTCCTCGCGTACACCGGTCTCCGTTGGGGCGAGCTCGCCGCGCTGCGCGCGCATCGGGTGAACCTGGTTCGCCGTCGCCTCTTGATTGCGGAGTCGGTGACCGAAGTCAACGGTAAAGCCGTGTTCGGAACGCCGAAGACGCATCATCGCCGGTCCGTACCGTTCCCCCGGTTTCTGGTTCCGCCGCTGGCTGACCATCTGACGTCGATCGACCGAGACGGACTCGTCTTCACGGCGCCGAGCGGTGGCGTACTGCGCAACAACAACTTCCGCCGCCGCGTGTTCGACCGCGCAGCCGAGGCGGTCGGCCTGGCCGGGCTCACCCCGCATGAGCTACGCCATACGGCGGCAAGCCTCGCCGTCGCGGAGGGCGCCAACGTGAAGGCAGTGCAGCGGATGCTCGGACACGCGTCGGCGGCGATGACGTTGGACGTGTACGCAGACCTGTTCGAGGACGACCTGGACGCCGTGGCCGATCGTCTCGATGAAGCCGTCAGGCGGGCTGGTGCGGACTCGTTGCGGACTGCGGACCGTCCGGACACGCTCGCGTCCCTGGGCCAGGACGAACGGTAGACCGTTGACCAGCGCAAACACTGAGTGGGGCGGGCGGGGCTCGAACCCGCGACCGATGGATTATGAGTCCACTGCTCTAACCGGCTGAGCTACCGCCCCCGATGGCAGACAGGTTACCGACCGCGTGGACTCGGCGGCAGGCCGGTATGTCGCCTCTCCCGAGCTTGGCCTAGGACTGCGACGATGGCACGCATGGACGGGATAATCCTGCGCCCTGGCGAGGGGCGGTCGATCAGTTACGCCGGCTCGCCGGTCCGGATCATGCTGGAGCAGGGCGGGCTGGCGCTGGTAGAGACCAGCATCCCGGCCGGGTTCGCAGGTCCGCCGCCGCATCGACATCACGACTTCGACGAGGGCTTCTTCGTCCTGGACGGCGAGTTGACGTTCCGCGTCGGCGCCGAGGAGCTCACCGGGCCCGCGGGCACGTTCGCGTTGGCGCAACGCGGCACGACGCACACGTTCTCGAATCCCGGAAGTGTCCCGGCGAGGGTGCTCAGCTTCTGGACGCCCGGCTGGGGCCTCGACTTCCTGGAGGAGATGGGCACGGTGCTGCCGGCCCAGGGCTCGCCCGATCTCGCGAGGGTCGCCGAGGTCTACCAGCGGCACAACAGCACGATCGCCGATGATTGAGCGCCTCCGCGCCGTCTGCCTCGCGCTGCCGGAGGTCACCGAGCGGCTGAGCCACGGCGAGCCCACCTGGTTCGTCCGCGGTAAGACCACCTTCGTCACGTACGCCGACCATCATCACGACGACCGGCTCGCGTTCTGGTGCGCCGCCCCTCCGGGCGTGCAGGAGGCGCTGGTCGCCAGCGACTCGCACCGGTTCTTCCGCCCGCCGTACGTCGGCGGTCGCGGCTGGCTCGGAGTGTTCCTCGACGTCCCGCAGGACTGGGACGAGATCGCGGAAATCGTCACCGACGCGTACCGGACGGTCGCCCCCAAACGGCTGATAGCCGCCCTGGATGACCGATCTGACCTCGATTAACCCGATCGACAGGCAGCCCGGAACGCTCTTACCGTGGACGGGTGAACCTGGCCCACAGGCTCGCGGCGCTCCCGAGCGGCCGCTGGAGCAAATGGCTTGTCCTGTTGATGTGGTTCGCCCTGATCGTGGTCGCCGGCCCACTCGCGGGCAAGCTGACCGGCGCCCAGGAGAACGACTCCGCCGCCTGGCTGCCGGCGAACGCCGAGTCCACCCAGGTCCTCGAACAACAGCGGACGTTCCAGCCGGACGAGACGTTCCCGGCGGTCATCGTCTACGAGCGCCCGTCCGGAGTGACGGCGGCCGACACCAAGCAGGCCACGGACGACGCCGCGGCGTTCGCTGAGGTGGACGGCGTCAACGAGAAGCCGATCGGCCCGCTGCCCTCCGCCGACGGCAAGGCGCTGCAGACGATCGTCCCGATCACGATCGGCGACGGCGGATGGGCCGAACTCGGCACTGCCGTCGACGGGGTACACGAGGCCATCGGCGACGCTCCTGACGTCTATGTCACCGGACCGGCCGGGTATGCCGCCGACCAGAGCGAGTCGTTCGAGGGGATCGACGGCACCCTGCTCTACGCGGCGCTCGCGGTCGTCGTGTTCATGCTGCTCCTCACGTACCGGAGCCCTGTTCTCTGGCTGCTCCCGGTCATCTCGGCGGTCACCGCGCTGTTCGTCGCGCAGGCCGTCGTCTACCTGCTCGCCCGGTACGGGGACCTGACGGTCAACGCGCAGAGCGCCGGCATCCTCACCGTCCTGGTGTTCGGCGCCGGCACCGACTACGCGCTGCTTCTCGTCGCGCGATATCGGGAGGAACTACGGCGCCACGAAGACCGGCACGAGGCGATGGCGTTCGCCCTGTACCGCGCCGGCCCGGCGATCATCGCCAGCGCCGCGACCGTCGGTGTCGGCATGCTGTGCCTGATGGCCGCCGAGATGAACTCCACGAGTGGCCTGGGCCCGGTCGCCGCGATTGGCGTCGGCGTGGCGCTGCTCGCGATGATCACGCTGCTGCCGGCTCTTCTGGTGATCGTCGGTCGGTGGGTGTTCTGGCCGGTACGCCCGTCGTTCGGTTCCCCCGAACCCACTGTCGACGGTCGCTGGGCCCACATCGGGCGAGCCATCGCCCGGCGTCCGCGGCTGGTCTGGATCGGCACCGCGGCGGCGCTCGGCGTGATGGCCCTCGGTCTGACCACCCTCAACGCGGGCGTGCTGTCCAACAAGGACCAGTTCCTCGGCAGGCCGGAATCGATCGTCGGCGAGGAGGTTCTGTCTCGCCACTTCTCGGCCGGCACGGGTCAACCCGTCGTGGTGATCACGAACGCGTCGGCGGCCACGGAGGTCCGTACAGCCTTCCAGGGCGTGTCCGGGATCGACAGCGTCACGGAGCCGGTCGTCCGCGGCGACCGCGCGTACCTGGAGGGCACTCTGGCCGACGCGCCGGACGGCGACCCGGCGAAGGCCACGGTCGACCGGGTCCGCACCGCGGTGCACGGCGTCGACGACGCCGACGCCAAGGTCGGCGGTGGCACCGCAATCATCCTCGACGCCGAACGCGCGGCAGCGAACGACAACCGGCTGATCATCCCGCTGGTACTGCTCGTGGTGCTCCTGATCCTCGGCCTGCTGCTCCGGGCGATCGTCGCGCCGCTGGTGCTGATGCTGACGGTGGTGCTGTCCTTCGCGGCCGCCCTCGGCGCCAGCGCGCTGGTATTCCGGCGCGTCTTCGACTTCGCCGGCGTGGACGTGTCGTTCCCGCTGTTCGTCTTCGTGTTCCTGGTCGCGCTCGGCATCGACTACAACATCTTCCTGATGACGAGGGTGCGCGAGGAGGTCGCCCACTCGACTCCACGCCAGGGCGCGATCGCCGGTCTCGCCGCCACCGGCGGGGTGATCACGTCAGCGGGGCTGGTGCTCGCGGGGACATTCGCGGTGCTGGCGACGCTGCCGGTCGTGTTCATCGTCGAGCTCGGCTTCGCGGTGGCCTTCGGAGTACTGCTCGACACGATCATCGTGCGCGCAGTGCTGGTCACAGCGCTCAACCTCGACCTCGACCGCTGGATGTGGTGGCCCAACAAGCTGTCGCGGCGCCCGGCTCCCCGCGAGGAGGAATCTCACCAGTTGGCGGGCTCGGCCAGCGCGTAGGTCGATGCGATGCGGTGATGGTCGTGGAAGATCGACACCGTGCTCTGCCCTGACGGCTTGCCGTCCCGCCACGCGGTGCAATAGATCCCCGACGACCATCGCATCGTCCGTGACGTCTCCGGCAGCACGGAACGGGTCATGCTCACGGTCTTCCTGCCGTTGAGCCAGACCTCGAACTTGCCACCGTCCTTGGCCAGCTTGAACCGGGTGACGACGCGGATCCACGTGCCGCGCAGGCCGGAGATCGAGCCGACCGTTCCCTTGAGCCCGCCGCCGAAGCGGATCTCGCTGCCCTGGATGAACATGAGCAGCCACGGACTCTCGGGGTCCTCCGGCGACCACTGCTGGAACGTGATGTTCTGGTTGTGGAACTTCCAGCTCGCCGGCATGAAGATGGCCTGGCCGTAGTAGCGGTCCTGGCCGACGCTCTGCGCCCCGCGCTTGATCACCTCGGAGTGATAGCCGCCCGTCTCGTTGATGTCGGTCTGCTTCGCCTCGATGGCGGACTCGCCCTTGTATTTCGGCGAGCTGACGTTGCGGATCACGCCTTCCTTCTGGGCATAGCTACGGTCCCAGCCGGCGAGCTTGCCGTCGTTCTCGAAGTGCACGCCGGGCGCGAGCCCCGGCTCGTCCGATAGCGCGGGCACCGCGCCTGCGATTACCGCAGCCATCACGGCCGGCAGGATCACCCAACGCGTCCGCAGTTTCCCCCAATGCATGCGGGCATAGTGGTATAGACACACACGAAAGGGCAATGACGTGTTCCCGCCAACGAGCTGTTGACGGCGCCCCGTCGCCAACGGATCGTGAGGGCATGGCTACTCAACCGAGCCATGCGCTCTTCAGCGCACTGGCTGACCTGCGCTACGAACCGACCGACAAGCGGATCCGGGCCGCTTCGGGCGGGGTCGACCTCGTCGACTCGCGCCGAGCCGTCCTGGTATGGGAGCCGAAACGGGTGGTACCGGCCTATGCGGTGCCCGACGCGGACGTCCACGCCAAGCTGATCCCTGCCGCACCGTCCGATACAGAGGAGAACCCGGTACAGCTGGGTGGGCGGTCGGTGCTGGATCCGAGCACGCCGTTCGGCGCGCACTCGTGTCCTGGCGAACCCTTGTCCGTGGACGCCGGCGCGGTGGTGCTCGCCGGGGCGGCGTTCCGGCCGGACGATCCCGACCTGAACGGCCACGTCATTCTCGATTTCGACGCGTTCGACAAGTGGCTGGAGGAGGACGAGCCGATCGTCGGGCACCCTCGCGACCCGTTCTCACACATCGACGTGCGGCGCAGTTCGAGCCGCGTGCAGATCGAGGTCGACGGTGAGATCATCGCCGACTCGACCGCGCCCCTGCTTCTCTTCGAGACCCGCATCGCGACGCGCTTCTACCTGCCTCGCGAGGACGTCCGCATGGAGCTGCTCACCCCCACCGACACGAGGACGACGTGTGCCTACAAAGGACACGCGTCGTACTGGTCGGTCACCACGAAGGCCCGTACGCGCCACGACCTCGCGTGGACGTACGAGGAGCCGCTCAAGGAACTTCCGGAGATCGCCGGGTACGTCGCGTTCTTCAACGAGCGCGTCGATGTAATCCTCGACGGCGTGCGACGCGAGCGGCCAGTCACGCCGTGGTCGCAGCGCGCCGACAACTGACGACGCGTCGGCGGCCCGGGCCGTGCGCCCAGCGAGCGCGCCCGTAGACGGCCTGCGCTCGGTGAACGGCGCAACCCGGGCGCGACCTGCGAACTGTCGGGGAATTGGTGGCATCGTGCGTCCGGTTAGAGGACGCGTGTCCGGACAGTCCGCTTTCGATCACGGGGCCGGACCCCCGCTGGCGGCGGGATCCCTCAGTGGCGCTTGCGCCAATCGGTTTGCCGTGCAAACCTATTGGCGTAAGCATCACCGACTCACCTTCCGGAGACCTTCATGCCCAGTGAAACAACTTCGGCGGCAGAGGAGCCCACGCCCGCCGCGCTACTCGACGAGATGGCCAGGCTGCGCGAGCGTGCTCGCACCGCGCGGCACGCGTACTGGTTCCCGCTGGTCCTGTTCGGCGTCCTGACGCTTGGCTCGCTGCCCCTGTACGCGGCGGCGCAGGACGCAGTGGCCAACTACAGCAGAGTTCAACTTCGACCTCATCCGGTGGTACTGGCTCCTCGTGCTCGCTGGCGGATACCTGGCGACGCTCTTCTGGTATCGCCGGCATGCGCATCGAGTGGGCGTCGCGACTGCCACGCGCGGCTTCCTCGTGGCGGGTCTCGTCGGTGTCGTCATAACCATTCTCGCGTTCGTCGAATGGCGGGTGGGATGGTTCGGCCCAATCGCGGCGCAGCTGGTCAGGAACGATTTCCTGCTGGCGGTCCTGGTCATCGCCGGTGGGCTGCTCGTGTTGGCCAGATTGGAGCGGAGCGTCGGCCTCGCCGTCATCGCCGTGCTCAGTGCTGCCACGGCGTGGATCTCTCACGTCCTCGCGCCTTGGGCCCCGGACATTCTGATCCGTGCCTGGACGTCGGGCTTGTACCCGGAGGCGCTCTCCTCGCTGATCCTTTTGACCGGAGGTGTGCTTGCCGCTGTAAGGCAACGGCGACAGGTGGCGGCACGATGAGCACGGCGGATGCCGCGCACCCCACGAATGGGTTGGACGAGACCGTCCACCAGCGTCATCGCCTCGGCATCCTCACGGTCGCGGCGGAGTCACAGCGTGTGGAATTCGGCTTCCTCCGCGATGCGCTCGGGCTCACGGCAGGCAACCTCTCTCGACACCTCACGGTTCTCGAAGACGCCACCCTGATCCACGTCGAGAAGGGGTACGACGGGCGAAGGGCTAAGACATGGGTGCAGATCACCCCCGCTGGCCGGGCCGCACTCGCTGCGGAAATCAATGCCCTGCAAGCGCTCGTTCAACGGCACCAACAATCCGCCGGTCACGGCTGATTAAGGGGATTCGTGAGGATCGCGGCCACCCGCCACGGGGGCGGGTGGCCCGCTCACTGTCCTGAAAGCTCGCTGTGGCCGTGCTCCCCGCGATGTGCTCGAGATCATGCGTTGATGGGCCGACCGCTGAGCCGGCCGGTGCCCGATTCCACTTGTGCACCGCTCGGGTCAAAGACCGCGACGGTGTAGGTACCCGAGATTGTGCGATGTTCGACACGGCCTATCAGGCGCACCCGGACCGTCACCCCGGGTGAGCCGGGACCACCCTCACCGGGGAAGCCGGACCAGAACGTGGCCCGGAAACCGCCGCCGCGCCGTGCCCACGTGCCTGTGAAGGGCGGCCCAGCGGGGCCGATGTCGTGTTCGACAATGACGCCGCCGCCGGCGAAGCTGAGGACCCCTTGCACCTGAGTCGGGTCGCCGTCATCCTGCCGGGTGATCATCCAACTGCCGGACAATCCCCCGCCGTCATCGTTGCTAGCCATCGCTGGCGAGGCCACTCCGATGCCGGCGACGGCCGCGCCCCCTGCCGCGGCGACGACACCCGCTCCACGTAGCATCTGCCGCCGTCCCAAAGTCCGCTCGTCCATGAGGTCCTCCTTACGGTTCGGCCCAACCCAACCCGAGAAGCGTCCGCCCAAAAGCACGGGGATACAACCCCCGTTTTCCCGAATTCGACAGGGGCCGAAGGGATCCGCCAGGGTGAGTTCCTGCTCAGGTGGCGGGCCGCAGGTCATGTCTTTTCGGGATAGATCAGTAAATCTTCACCATCGTTCGAAGCGACCATTGTCGAGGGCAGATCGGCGATCCTCGACCAGCACTCGGCTCGTGAACGAAATACGCATTCGCCGCCGACAATCGTTATAACGTTCACGAAGATGGTCCAGTAACTGAAGCTATTGGCCTCCGACTCGCCTTCTTTTGCGAGGTCCTGCGCGTTCAGGAACAGTACCTAGCAACGCCAGCTGGACACGGAAGATGCTGGTCCGACGAAGTCGCGCGCCGGTCAGCGGGTGCTCATGCTGCCTTCCGGCGTGATCGCGACGCTGATCCGCCGGGTTGTGCGCTGGCACCAAATGGGCATCGTGCTGGCCGTGGTCGCCGCGCTGGCCGTGATGCTCTGCCTCGGCGTTGCCATGCTCATGCTGCCCTGGTGGCTCGCCGCTCAGGAGGAGGAGTACCAGCGGGAGTTCGACCGCACCTCCACACCGTCCGTCTCGGTGTCGCCCCGCTAGATCGCCCGCTCTCGGCCGCCGATCGACAGAGGACCGCCTGTCGGATCACAGTGGACGGTCACGGCGCTTCCTCTTGGTGTGAAATCAGGGGACAGGGCCGAGGTCTAATGTGGATGATCCCGGCCCCTGCGCTTATCGGGTGTCGGCGTCGGAGTCGTCGGTGTCCGGATCGCGGTCAACGTGGCGCCAGGCTCACGGTCCGCGGAAAAACACCAGAACGACGCAGCAGACGAGCGCCCAGAAGGCGGTCCAGCCCACGAGCCACCAGACGATGTACTGCTTGATCCACCCGACGATGGTCTGCGGGCCGTCGTCGGGCTCGACCCGACCGACGTACCGGCCGGACTCGTCATAGAGGGGACCGTTCACCCGATCACGGTATCGCGCAGCCGCGGTACCGATCCTCCGCCCGCCTCGGTGTGACCGTCCTCGTAGAACTCGATGACGGAGACACCGGACCGTGACCGTCTCGACAATCACCCTCACCCCCGACACCAGCGTCAGTCCGGTGTCGGGCGCGGTGGCGTATGCCGAGCCGATTCGCTCACAGCTTCGTGGCCATGGCCCGGCGATCATCCTGCCCTCGCTCCGGGGATCAGTTGCACTCAACGACTCGCAGATCCGCGCCGCTTGTTCCTCCGTCGTCCCGGCCCCCAGCGGCAGCCAACGGCAGAACTGCGCCCACGTGGTGTCCGCGAGCTGCGCCGTGAACAGCACGTCGACTGTCCGGTCGGCATCATTGTTGGGGATTACGTAGTCGACCTCGGCATTCCAGCGGCCCAGAGTCTCCGGCCTACTCCGCAGCAGTTGGTCGATCAGTTCTGCGATCTGCCAATAGGCGGCTGTTCCTTGGGTGCTGGTTTGCATCCGGCCAGGGTAGGCCGCCGATGACCGCTGCCCTTCTCCCGCGACCAGCTCGACGCTGCGGCCCACGACCTGCTCGCCCCGTTGCTCGACGACCTCGACCAGGTCGAGGCCACCGTCCGGGCCGACAACCTCACCGCGCACGGCACCGCTGTCCAGCGCGGCCCGGAACTGGCATGGCTCGCGCACCGTGGCTGACGGTAAGGGGACGGGAGGGCGTTATGACCTGGGGCGCAGCGATTCGGGAGCGCGGACCCTCTCGATACGCACTGTCGGCAGCACGGTCGGCCAGGGCCGCGTGCACTGGTCAACGTGTCACCCGTCGACAGTCATCTGTTCGCGGTCGGCGTTATGTCAGACCGTTGGTTGGTATGAAGGACCATGCCTTGACAGAGACGCCAGGAGGCACGATGCGCACTCTCGCCATCACTCAGAACATCACCGTAGACGGCTCGATCGAGATGCTGGGCAACTGGTTCGACCCCAAGGGCGAGGCTGGTGTGGACCAATCCGATCTGCTCGAGGAGCTACACCGGCAGGATCGCGAGGCTGACGGCCTTCTTGTGGGCCGGCAGACCTTCGAGGATCTGCGGGGCTACTGGCCCAAGCAGTCCGATGACGCCACCGGTATCACCGAGTACCTCAACCGCGTGCACAAGTACGTGGTCTCTTCGACCATGACTGACCCGGGATGGCAGAATTCTACGGTCCTGTCTGGCGACCTCATCGAACAGGTCCGGTCCTTGAAGGAGCAGCCGGGCAAGGACATCGTGGTTACTGGCAGCATCACGCTGTGCCACGCCCTCATCGGGGCCGGACTCGTCGACGAATACCGGCTGTTCGTCTACCCCGTCGTCCAGGGCCGCGGTCGCCGCCTGTTCCCCGATGGATTCGAGCTACCGACGCTGAGGCTGCTCGACGCCAAGTCCTTCCATAGCGGCATCACGTACTCCCGATACGCGCCCGCCTGAATCCGAGAAACGACCCCGACGCCCCTGGTGAGCTCTTGCCCCGATAGTTGTCCGCTCTAGGCACGGGCCGGGCCGTGTCAAGGGGTCGGCCAACGGCCGATCGCGAAGAGCACCCGCCGGCATGGCGGATTCTTACCGCCATTCGTCTCTGACCGTCGAGATTCTGAGACAGCCCGCTCAGCCGCCTGGACAGATTGGCCGGGGGTCTAACCGGGATCGGAAACGGCGACCTGGCCGCCAACGTCGCGCAGCTGCGTGCCGGGAGAACGGCATCGTGGCCCGCAACACGAAGCCGCGCACCCGACCACCACCGGAAAGGTGGAGCGGCGTTCCCGGCCGACCGGTTCAAGACCCTGTCGGGGACGGTCGGCGATGTCGCATTGATGTACGCGGTTCCTGATAGCCCAATGGCTCAGGACTTCGAGCCGGTGCGGCGCTCCAGGGCTTCGATGACGGTTGGGCAGACGTCGATGTCGTAGAGCCTTTCGACACTCTGCATCCCGCCCGGGCTCTCCGCGTTGATCTCCACCACCTTGTCGCCGATCACATCGATGCCGACGAAGTACATGCCGTCCGCCACGAGCTTCTTGCTCATCGCTTCGACGATGCCGCGTTCCACGTCACCGATCTCGAGAGGGACCGAGCGTCCGCCCGCGCTGATGTTGGCCCGCAGGTCGTTACCCGTGGGCACTCGCCGGAAGGCGGCCAGCTTCCCGTCGCGCTCGAGGATCTGTCCCTCGAGCAGGAAGATCCGGGCATCGCCGTCCTCACCGCCGTCGACGAACTCTTGAACGACCGCGTAGCCGTCCTGTAGCACCGCCTCCGTCATCTGCGCGAGGTTCGCTTCGCGCTCGTCCTCGATCATGAACACGTTCCGACCTTTGGCCCCGTACAGAGGCTTGAGGACGGAGCGGCCGACCTTGCTGACGAAGCGCCCGATCGCTTCCGGGTCGCGCGTCACCAGCGATCGGGGTCGGATCTTCTCGGGGAACTCCTCCAGGTAGAGCTTGCTCGTTGCGCGTATAAGGGACATTGGGTCGTTCACCACCGTTACGCCTCGAGCCTTGAGCGTCTGGCCGAAGACCACACCCAGTGGACTTGCCCACGGCCGCTCCTGCAGATCGTCGATCGATTCGTTTCGTAGGAACAAGGCATCGAGTTCGTCCATGACGATCCGTTCGGCGTCGCGCTCCTTGATGCGCTCCATGAAGCCCTTTAGTGTGTCGCCTTTCTGGAACTCTGCGGCATGAGCCCGGGCCACCAGCTGCCCATCGCTTTCCCCGAGCTCGACGTCTCCGACCCCGACGTACCAAACCTGATGGCCGCCCTGGGCCGCGGCCCTCGCAAGCCGCGTAGTCGTGTACTCGTCTACCTCGGTAGCGACTTCGTTGACGTAGAAAGCAAGCCTCATGCCGACATATCTCCTTCGTAGAGGTCCGTGACCGACGCGCCGGCGCGCAGTCTGTCGAGGCGCTCCTGAGCGCCGGGCACGTCCAGCCAGCGTGGACGGACCCATGGTGCGTTGAGCACCTCGCGGTCGAGCAGGTCCTGGATCAACGGGATGTGGTCCAACGCGAGCTTGCCGACGAAGAGAACATCCAGGCTGATGCCCTCTGCGAGGGCTTCGAGGAGGCGCGTGATCCCACGGAGGTAGATCGCGTCCTTCACGGAACCGCCCCCGACGACGACTCGGATGGCGATAGACCAAGCGGTCCTCGTCGGTATCCGATGTTCTGCCCGTAACGATTCGAAGATCTCCAGGAATCCGGCGCCGTCGAGCATCTTGCCAATGGCTACAACCCTCGCCGCGAGCACGCGGAGACGCCGCGGGTCCAATCCACCGGTCAGGTACTCGGCGAGCACGGCAAGGCCCTCTTGGGTCTCGTCGTAGCCAGGCAGTCCGATCGTCAGCAGCGTCAGGGGTTGCCTGGCGCCGTTCTGGTAGGTGACGACATGGGTGCCGATCTCGTGATGCAGCAGGGGCTCGACACGGTCCGCCCTAAAACTGGCGGCTTCGGGGATGAGCAGCCGGCCGAACGACACCATCAGTTCAGAGATGTCGTCGCGCACCTCGATGTGCGCCGGGAAGTCCAGATAGACGGCACGGTATCGATCCGAACTCCGCACGAGCCGCCTCCGCGAACGCCCCGGCCGTGACGCTCCGGGTGCTGGGAGCTTGGGCTGGGATGGTCTCGAGCAGCTCCTCCGCGGCGGACACGAGAGGCTGGGCAATCCCTCCGTAGAGCTGCAGCGACCCGTACACGAACCGTGAAGTGTCGCGATCCTCCAAGGCTGTGATCAGTCTTGCTATCTCGTCCCGCTTCGCCAGGAAAAGTGTGTGCAGCGCAGGGTCGGCTACGTTCTCGATCTCGAGGTTGTAGAGGTCACGTCGCACCAGGTCCGGCTCGAATTCCAGCGGTCTGAGCCGGAGAGTGGGGACTGTCCCGAAATCAGTCCGTTCGAAGTCCACCCATGCCTCTGCTGCATTGACCGGCGTGGTGTTGAGCAGCGGGTTCAAGCTGCGTTCGATCTCGGTGAGGCGGGCGTCGATATCTAGAGCAGGCGCAAGCTGCTGTGTCAGCGATGTCACCTGCCGGAGATACCCACCAGCTGTACGAGCAACCCTCCAATGTCTAAGCGTTGTTCGGGCGGAGCCCCAAGATCCGATAGGGCCTAGGGGTCCAAACCAGACATCCTGCGACGAGCGCTGCGCCCGAGACAGCCGATACTTTCTGTAGGCGACGAGCCAAGAACGCGAGCCTGCGGGCAAGTTCAGTGTGACGATTGCACAGATGACGAGGACCGCAATGAGGACGACGACCAAGACTAGATCGCGCCTACTTGCCATTCGATCCCGACCGTAAGCCTCGACGGCCTCTAACCTGGTGCGGAGCTGAGCGGATTTGAACCCCTGACCCCCTCGATGCGAACTATAGGCAGCAGGGTCGGCAAGGGTCCGTGTAGGTGCTCAGGCGGTTGCGGGATGTCGGCGCGGGTTGGGTCAGGTCGGTGCGGTTGCTGCACTCCGCTGCTTCGGTCCGATGAGGACGCGGTGCGAAAGGATCTGCCGGACCTGACAACGTTCATCCTCGGGACCGGTGTGCGGATGGGTGAGGCACTGGCAGCGCACCGTGGAGATCACGTCCAC
>CAVUDJ010000017.1:0-357937 GCA_963740215.1 uncultured Actinomycetota bacterium | reverse complement strand
TCATCCGGGTCAAGGGCGTCGGGCTGCTCCGGAGTCGACGAAGTCCGCGGCCGGTCGCCGGGTGCTCGCGCTGCCGTCCTGGGTGGTCGCGGTGCTGACTCGCCGGTTCATGGCGGGGCCCCAGTCTCGACAAGCCGGTCTTCCCGGACAGCCGAGGCGGTACCGGGACCCGAGCAACACGTCACGAGATCTGCGCGAGGCCCGTGGCGCCGAGGATCTGCGCTGGGTCACCTCGCACGTCTTCCGCAAGACGATGGCGACGATGCTGGACGACGCGGGGCTGAGCGCCCGGGAGGTGGCCGACCAGCTCGGTCACGCGCGGCCGTCGCTGACGCAGGATGTGTATATGGCGCGGAACGTGGTCAGTCCGCGCGCGGCACAGGCGGTGGAACGGGCGCTCGAGGCCCCTGCACAGACGAAAACGGTGGGTAATCCTGTGGCTGGTCGGGGACGAGACTGGGAGGGCGTTACCCCTCTGAGCTGCATAAAAAGCTCCCCCGACTGGACTCGAACCAGTAACCCTTCGATTAACAGTCGAATGCTCTGCCAATTGAGCTACGGGGGATTGCGCACCGGCTTGCGGCGCGGCGGGCCTAACCTTACAGCATCGGAGGAGGTGCCTGCTGCGCCCCCTCCTCGCCCAGCCGTCGGCGTGAGTACGTGTGGGATCCGGTGGTCTGGGCAGGATGATTAGCGACAGTCACGTCGACACAAGGGGCTGATCATGCGCACTAGGCTCATCTTCCTCGCGGGCGTCGGAGTCGGCTACGTGCTCGGCGCGCGCGCTGGCCGCGAGCGGTACGAGCAGCTGCTGCGCGCCGCTCGCAGGATCCGCGAGAACCCCACCGTCCAGGAGACCGCCGGCATCCTGCAGGCGCAGGCTGGTGGTCTCGTGAGTACCGCGAAGGACAGCGTCACCGACAAGCTCAGCCACACGAGCCTGGGCAACAAGGTGAGCAACTTCCTGAGCGAACACGAGCCGCGGGCACGCACGGGCCCGAACGGCATGCAAACCCAGCAGTAGCGCAGCAGCGCGGATCCCTGTCGTGCGTTCCGGGCCCGCCCGGAACGCACGGCTCAGTGCGGGACGGGCACCGCCCTGCCCGCACGGCTCAGTGCGGGACATCCGACAGCGCCCGCGCCGCTTCCAGCAGCTCCGCGGCGCTGTGCCGTACCTCCGGGTCGGCAAGGTCGGTGCCGTCGTCGAAGCGCAGCACCCAGGTGAGGCCGTCGACGCCGGGCACCCGACGAGCGATGATCCGGACGCCGCCGCCCGGCAACGTGTGGTGCGTCGAGTACGCGACGCTGCGGGTGACGCGGGCCCGCACCTCCGCGGGCAGGTCACGCGGTTCGGCCAGTCGCACGGTGATCGGTGGTCCGTCGGCCACGACGCCCGGCTCGACCTCGACTCCGGGCAGCAGGACGAGGACACCGTCGCGCCAGGTCGCCTTGTGTATCCCGTCCCAGGTGAGCCGCCGCCGCGCAGCGCCCGCGCCCAGCCACAGCCCACGCGGGGTGGCCACGGCGATCTCGTCGTCGCCGACGCGCGCCCACGCGGTGACGCGTTCGTCGGTATCCAGGCCGGCCAAGGCTTCGGCGGGCGGGCGCTCGTTGGCGAAGATCCGCGCCAGCAGGCTCATCAGAGTCCCCCGATCGCCTGTTCACGAAGGCCGCGCTTGTGCTGCTCCAGCGCGACCAGCTCCCCGAAGAGACGTGCATGCTCGTCGGGCTGCTCGACCGGATTGATCCGCTGCACCTTGGACTTGATCTGCACGATCTGCCTGGTCACGGCCAACTCTTGCAACGACGCGAGCATCATCGTCACGTACCGGGGATCGGGTTCGCCCGCACTGCGCAGCGGCTCGACCGCCAGCTCGGAGACGGTGGCGCGCGCGATCAGGTCGTCGCAGCCCTGCATCACCTTCTCCACCCACTCCGGCCCGGACGTGCCCGCCATGGCGCCGCCGGCCGACTCGATCGCGCGGCGGATCGTCCGGTAGACGGGGTGGGTGTAGGCGGTGTCGTCGACGGCGTCGAACAGCGGACCGGCGAGTACCGGCTGCTGGACGCCGAGCTTGAGCACCTCGCGCTCGGACGACAGCGCGCGGTCGTCGGCGTCGGGGCGTCCTGTGCCCGGGTGCCTGCTGCTGGGCACGGAGTCCGGGGCGCCCGCCGCCCGCGTCGGCGACGGCGCGCAGCACGGGTTCCATCTCCATGCCGAGGTCGCCGGCGAGCTTGCGGGCGTACTCGGGGCGCAGCGAGCGGTCCTTGATCCGCGCCACCAGCGGCGCGGCCGCCCGCAGCGCGGCGACCCGACCCTCGGCGGTGTCCAGGTCGTACCGCCGCAGGACGCTGCGCAGCGCGAACGCGATCAGCGGCTCCCGGCGGTGCACCAGGTCACGGACCGCGCTGTCGCCGTGAGCGAGGCGCAGCTCGCACGGGTCCATGCCGCCGGGCGACACGGCGATGAACGTCTGCGCGACGAAGCGCTGGTCGTCCTCGAACGCCTTCAGCGCCGCCTTCTGGCCGGCCTCGTCGCCGTCGAAGGTGAAGATGACCTCGCCGCGGAACTCGTCCTGATCCATGAGGAGCCGGCGCAGCACACCGATGTGCTCGGCGCCGAACGCGGTGCCGCACGTGGCCACGGCGGTCTTGATCCCGGCCAGGTGGCACGCCATCACATCGGTGTAGCCCTCGACGACGACCGCCCGGTGGTCCTTCGCGATGTCCCGCTTCGCCACGTCGAGCCCGTACAGCACCTGCGACTTCTTGTAGATCGAGGTCTCGGGCGTGTTCAGGTACTTGGGGCCGTCGTCGTCGTCGAAGAGCCGGCGGGCGCCGAAGCCGATCACGTCGCCGGTGAGGTCCTTGATCGGCCAGAGGAGGCGCCGCCGGAAGCGGTCGATCAGGGATCCGGACCGCGCCTCCTTCGCCAGCCCCGCGCTCGTGAGTTCTTCGGTGGTGAAGCTCTGTTTGCGCAGGTGCTTGGTGAGGTTGTCCCAGCCGGGCGGGGCGAATCCGCAGCCGTACTCGGTGGCCGCAGCCTGGTCGAAACCGCGCTGGGCGAGGAACTCGCGGGCGATGCGGGCGTCGGCGGTGCGGAGCTGCTCGGCGTAGAACTCGGCCGCGGCCTTGTGCGCGGCGACGAGGCGCTGCCGCTGGTTGGTCTGGCGGACCGGCGCCGGCCCGCCCTCCTCGTACGTGAGCTGGACCCCGGCGCGTGACGCCAGCCACTCGACAGCCTCGTGGAAGGGCAGCATCTCCGTCTTCATGACGAAGCTGATGACGTCGCCACCCTCAGCGCAACCGAAACAGTGGAAAAATCCCCGGCTCGGGTTGACGTTGAACGACGGGGTCTTTTCCTCGTGGAACGGGCAGAGGCCCTTGAGGCTGCCGCCGCCGGCGGAGCGGAGCGTCACCCGGGCGGAGACGATGTCGGCGATCGGTGACCGTTCGCGTACGAGAGCGATGTCGGTGTCCCTGATCCGTCCTGCCACGCTGCGAGTCTAGGCACCGGCGCGCCGCTGTGGCGCCTCGGGTTCTGCCACCGGTGGGATAGCGCAGTCAGGCTTCACGATCCCACCGGTCGCAGCACCCTAGAGTGGCCGCATGACCGACGTTCACGTGCTCCGCGTCTTCCTCGGCCCCGGCGGCATCGGCGGCAACCCGCTCGGTGTCCTCCTCGACGGCAAGGCGGTCCCCGAGGATCGGCGGCAGGCCGTCGCCGCCGAGCTGAACTACAGCGAAACCGTATTCGTCGACGATGCCAGCAGCGGCGCCATCCGCATCTTCACTCCCGCGGCCGAGCTGGGATTCGCCGGGCACCCGACCGTCGGCACATCGTGGCTGCTCGACCACGTCGGCGACACCGTCACGGAGCTGCGCCCGCCGGCGGGCGTCGTGAAGACGTGGCACGAGCACGGACTCACGTGGGTGCGGGCCCGCGCGGAGTGGGTCCCCCCGATGACCGTGCAACAACTCGACTCCCCCGCCGACATCGACGCGCTCGGCGGCGCGCCCGACGGCGTCGGCGTGTTCTACGCGTGGGCCTGGGAGGACGAGGTCACTGGCCACGTCCGCAGCCGCATGTTCGCTCCGGAGTTCGGGATCGTCGAGGACGAGGCCACCGGCGCCGCCGCGGTGCTGCTCACGTCGCAGCTCGGCCGCCCGCTGCGGATCCGCCAGGGCACCGGCTCGGCGCTGCTCACCGTGCCCGGCCCGGACGGCACCGTTGAACTCGGCGGCGAGGTACGGCTCGAAGGTCTGCGCTCACTGTCGTAGATCCGGTGTTATCGGCGTGTCGTGGGCCCACCGCTAACAGCCAAATCGGTTGCCTGCGCCAGCAACGATCCGCACAGTGTCCCGGTGGAACTCCTGGAGTACGTGGACGCGGACGACGACCGCCAGCGGCAGATCCTCGACCAGCTGACGTCGTACCCGCCGTACTACTGGCTCGCGCTGGACCGCGCGATGCGCCCGAGCTACACCGCCCCGCTGGGCACGGTCGAGGAGATCCGACGGAGGCGGATCGCGCCACTCGTGACGGGACTCGCGTCGATGCACCACAACGGGTACCTGCGGCAGGACGCGGTCACGCTACTGGCCCGGCTCGATCATCCGGCGGCGTTCGCCTTTCTCGCGGTGCGCACCGGCGACCACGTTCCCCAGGTGCGGGACGCCGCTTGCGCCGTGTTGGAACGCCAGCTCACCGAGAAGGCGACCATGATCGCGCTGCCGATCCTCGTGGAGCTGCACCGCCGGCGCGGGGTGACGAGCGGGCTGGACGTCGTGGCCGGGTGGCTCGGCGGCGCCACGCAGGCCACCATTCGAAGGCTGATCCAGCGCCTCCCCGGACGTGCAGCGTGGTGGGTGCACCAGACCGTGCCGATTGGTCTCGATGCCGCACGCGCGATCGCTGCCCGGGCTCGTGACCCGAGGCTGCGGCTCGCGGCAGCGCGCATGGTGCTGCGTGACGACCCCGGCGCGGCGAGCCGGTTCCGCACCAGCTCCAACTCAGGGATCCGGCTCATCGCGCTGCCGCGGAGAGCCGACAGCACGGCAGATCGGGACGCCCTGCTCACGGCCCTGCTGGACCGCAGCGCACTCGTGCGCGAAGTGGCGGTCGCACGGCTGCGGCTTGCCGGCGTCGACCCGGCCGAGCACTGCGGCAGGCTGCTCGCCGACGGCGTGGAGCCCCATCTCCTTCCCCGGCTGGTCCGCATGCTCGGCGAACTCGCCCACGACGCCACGCCGGTCCTGCCCTTGCTACACGACGCCGAGCCCGCCATCCGGCGCGCCGCCGCCGAAGCGTGCGGAAAGCTTCTCTCCCGGCCCGGAGGCGGCATGCGCGATCGCGCCGCTGCTCTTCGACCCGGCGCCAACCGTGGTGCGGACAGCCGGGCACGCACTCGTGCCTCACGCCGGCTCGCTCGACGAATCCGTGCTGCAACGCGCCACCCGCTCCGCCGACGTGCACACCCGCCGGGCCGCCTGGACGATCAACCGCAACGGCTCACCGTGGCGCCGGCTCCTCACCGATCTCGGCGCGATGCGCGATCCGGACCGGACGTTCGCGTTGGAGGCGTCCTGGCACGTGCGCGTCTGGCTGACCCAGGTGAGCGCGACGGCGTACGCCCCGCTTGCACCGTCCGATCGCGACCGCATCCGGGCACTCCTCGACACCGTCGTACTCACGGACGAGGCACGCCGCCGCATCTTGTTCGCGCTCAGGACCGCCCGCACCGCCCCACGGTGATCGCACTTGTCCGACCCGTAGCCCGGTGTGAGCGGTCGGGTCCGCGGCGCGCCGGCGCCAGGTGGGCCAACTGGGCGGCTCAGAACGGAACCGACGTGTCAGCCAGCTCGTCGGGGTCGACCGTCCGCCCGGAACGGATCAGCTCCTGGATCGGCTCCGTCACGTCCCACACGTTCACGTTCATGCCCGCGAGAACCTTGCCGCCGGCCAGCCAGAACGCGATGAACTCGCGCTTGGCGACGTCGCCGCGGAACACGACCCTGTCGTACCCGCCGGGTTCGACGTACCCGCAGTACTCCATGCCGAGGTCGTACTGGTCGGTGAAGAAGTAGGGCAGCCGGTCGTACGGGGTCTCCTGGCCGAGCATCGAGCGCGCCGCCGCGGGGCCGCCGTTGAGCGCGTTGGCCCAGTGCTCGACGCGGATGCGCCGCCCGTACAGCGGGTGCTGCACGTTGGCCACGTCGCCGACCGCGTAGACGTCGGGCGCGGAGGTGCGGAAGTACTCGTCGGTGGCGATGCCGTTGTCGATCGTGAGCCCGGACGCCTCTGCCAGCGCGACGGACGGCGCCACGCCTACGCCAACGATGACCGCGTCGGCCGGCAGCTCGGTGCCGTCCTTGAGGGCGACCGCCTCGACGCGCCCGTTGCCGCGGATCTCCCCCACCGCAGCACCGAACCGCAGGTCGACGCCGTGGTCGCGGTGCAGGTCGGCGAAGACCGTGGCGACCTCGTCACCGAGGACACGTTGCAGCGGCAACGGCGCGACCTCGACGACCGTGACCTCGGCGCCGGCCTCGCGCGCGGCCGCCGTGACTTCCAGCCCGATCCAGCCGGCACCGATCACGACGATCCTGGCGCCGCTGCGCAGCACGCCCTTGATGCGGTCGGAGTCGGGGAGGCGGCGCAACGTCAGGACCCCGTCGAGGTCTGCGCCGGTGACCGGCAGCGCGCGCGGCTCCGCGCCGGTGGCGATCAGCAGCTTGTCGTACGCGACGGTCTCGCGGCTATCGAGGGCGACGGTGTGCGCGGACGTGTCGATGCTGGTGGCTGACGTGCTGAGCCGCAGATCCACGTCGTGCTCGACGTACCAACCCGGCTCGTGGACGAACGCCTTCTCGCGCGGCTCCTTGCCCTGGAGGTATCCCTTGGACAGCGGCGGCCGCTCGTACGGCCGGTCGGGTTCGGCTCCGACGAGGACGATGCTGCCGTCGAACCCCTCCGTGCGTAGCGTCTCGGCCGCCTTGCCACCGGCCAGACCGGCTCCCACGATGACGAATGTCTGGTCCTGCGGCATAGCGCTCTCCCTACTGTCCTAGGCGGCGGTGGAGCGTGAGTACGGAACGGTCGGTGAGGCAGGCGATCTGGTCGACCACGACCCGCAGCCGGGCCGCGTCGTCCACCGCCGCCTTCCATAGTGGACGAAACACCGGATCGAGAGCATCCGGCGCGCGCAACGTCAGCGACGCGACCAGCCCGGTGATCAGCTCTCGCTGGCGCGCGTGCTGGGCCTCGGCGCCCTCCCTTCCCATCACGTACCGGAGGGCTACCCCCTTAAGCAGCGCGCATTCGGCCCGTGCATGCCGAGGTACGACCAGGTCGGCCATGTACCGGCGCAGCGGACCGGGGCCGAACTTCTCGCGAGTGGCGTCGATCGCGGCCGACGCGAACCGGCCCACGAGCGCGGTGGTGAGCTGCTTCAGGCTGGCGAGGGCGCGGTGGCTGCCGTCGTACGCGGCGAGCGCGCCGACGGCCGGCTCGGCGAGCAGCTCGTCGAGGATCGTGGCGAGGTCGGCCTCGGACTCGTCCGAGTAGACGGTGGCCACCTGGGCACACAGGGCGCCGCGCTCGTCCGGATCGTCGAGGAGCGCGCGCCGGATGTGGCCCGCGTGGACACCGTCCTCGACGTCGTGGACCGAGTACGCGACGTCGTCGGCCCAGTCCATGACCTGCGCCTCCAGGCAGCGCCGCTCGTCCGGGGCGCCTTGGCGGAGCCACGCGAACACCGCTGCGTCGTCGGCGTAGACCCCGAACTTGCGGACCCCGTCGCGCCGCGGCCACGGGTACTTCGTCGCCGCGTCGAGGACCGCACGCGTGAGGTTGAGCCCGGCGCCGGGCACCTTGGCCTCCAGCCGCGTCAGCACCCGCAGCGTCTGCGCGTTGCCCTCGAAACCTCCACAGCTTCGGGCGAGTTCGTGCAGCGTGTCCTCGCCGTTGTGCCCGAACGGCGGGTGGCCGAGGTCGTGCGCGAGACCCGCACTGTCGACGACGTCCGGATCGCAGCCGAGCGCCGCGCCGATCTCGCGGCCGATCTGGGCGACCTCAAGGGAGTGGGTGAGGCGGGTGCGTGGGAAGTCGTCCTCGCCCGCGGTGACCACCTGCGTCTTCGCGGCGAGACGGCGCAGCGCCGCCGAGTGCAGCACGCGGGCGCGGTCACGCTGGAACGGCGTCCGGTCGGAACCGGAGGCCTTCGGCTCTTCGGCGACGAGACGTTCCTGTGCGGCGGCTTCGTACGGCTCCATCATCTGCGAGCCTATCGCCGGGGCGACTCGTGACTCCGCGGTTGGGCGGGGAACTGCCGAGACGACCCACGACCGGCGGCCGCCCAACCGCGGAGTCACGTCAGGCTCACGTCAGCAGGGCCAGTGCGGCGGCTCGACGCGGGCCTCGTCGGGGCTGTCCACCGGCCACGGCGGCATCGTGACGGCCACGGCCTCCAACCCGGCCGCGGACGCGCGGAACTGGAACGTCGTCCCGAGCGGGATCGTCAGGCAGACGCCGGGTTCCAGCCCGACCGTGAACTCGCCGCCGGCGTGCCGCCGCCACATCTCGCCCGAACCCGCCACGACGTACCAGATCTCCTGGACGGTGGCGTGCGACACCGCCTTCGACACCTGTCCCGGTTGGAGCTGGAAGTGCGCGAAGCTGCCCTGCCCGTCGAGCTCGGCACAGCGGCCGGACCGAGGATCCGTCGGGGGCGGGTATCACCGGCGCGTCGGTCAGCAACCGCGTATCAGGCTTCATGGCTCAATCCAACCTGAGTACGACTGCTCAGGCGGGGCGGCCGGGCAGGCGAGAGGCTCTGAGGCACTGATCCCGAGGAACCAAGGAGAACCCCATGCTCGCCGACCGGCGCCTCCTCGCCTCGCTGTGCTGGCTGATCGCCGCAGCCTTTCTCACGTTCGCCACCTGGGTCGCGGTGGCGGTCGTGGAGGAGTACGGCCTCTCTCCCAACAACGACCTGCCGCTCGACCTCGCCAACGGCTTCCTCACGTACGTGCTGCCGGTGGGGCTGGTGACGGGCGGCATCACCTGGATCGGCTGGCGCCTCTGGCACCCGCGCTGACGACGCCAAGGACCGCGAGTTTCGGATTCTTGGGGGTTCGCGGCGCTCGCGACCCCCAAGAATCCGAAACTCGGCGGGATTGGGCGCCGGCGGCGGAACCCCTCAGCGGCTGTCGCTGGTCTCCCCGGACGCCACGGCCGCGCGAGCCGCCTCCAGCCGCGCGACCGGCACGCGGAACGGTGAGCACGACACGTAGTCGAGCCCGACCTCGTGGAAGAAGTGCACGGACTCCGGGTCGCCGCCGTGCTCGCCGCAGACGCCGACCTTCAGGCCGGGACGCGTCGCGCGGCCCTTCTCGATGCCGATCTTGACCAGCTCGCCGACGCCGTCGATGTCCAGGGTCTCGAACGGGCTGATGCCGAAGATGCCGAGTTCCAAATACGTGGAGAAGAACGCGGCCTCGACATCGTCACGGGAGAAGCCCCAGGTGGTCTGGGTGAGATCGTTGGTGCCGAACGAGAAGAACTCGGCCGCCTCGGCGATCTGGTCGGCGGTGAGCGCCGCCCGGGGCAGTTCGATCATCGTGCCGATCATCGTCGGAAGCTCCACACCAGACTGCGCCGCCACCTCGCGCAGCACCCGCTCGGAGTCGGCGCGGATGATCTCCAGCTCCTGCACGGATCCGACGAGCGGGATCATGATCTCCGGCTGCGGGTCCTTGCCGAGCTTGATCAGCTGCGCGGCGGCCTCTGCGATCGCCCGTACCTGCAGCGCGAAGAGCCCCGGCACGACCAGGCCGAGCCGCACGCCGCGCAGGCCCAGCATCGGGTTGGCCTCGTGCAGCTTGTGGACGGCCTGCATGAGGCGAAGGTCGTTCTCGTTCTTCTCCCCGCGGGACTCGGCGAGCGCCACCCGCACCGACAGCTCGGTGATGTCGGGGAGGAACTCGTGCAGCGGCGGGTCGAGCAGGCGGATCGTCACCGGCAGCCCGTCCATCGCGGTGAGGATCTGGAGGAAGTCCCAGCGCTGCAGCGGCAGCAGGGCGTTGAGCGCATGCTCGCGCTCCTCGTCGCCCTCGGCCAGGATCAGCCGCTCGACGTGCTCGCGCCGCTCGCCGAGGAACATGTGCTCGGTGCGGCACAGGCCGATGCCTTCGGCACCGAACCGGCGAGCGCGCTCGGCGTCCTCGACGGTGTCGGCGTTGGCCCGGACGCGCAGCCTGCGCGCCCCGTCCGCGTGGGTCATGAGTCGGTGCACGGCGTCGACCAGCTCGTCGGTGGTCTCCCCGGCCGCGAGCTTGCCCTCGAAGTAGTCCACGACGGGCGAGTCGGCGACGGGCACCTCACCGAGGTACACCACGCCGGTGGAGCCGTCGACCGAGATGACGTCGCCTTCCTGCACCTCGATGCCGCCGGGGGCGCGCAACCGGCGCCGCTTCGTGTCGACGTCAAGCTCGTCGGCGCCGCAGACGCAGGTCTTGCCCATGCCACGGGCCACGACGGCGGCGTGCGACGTCTTGCCGCCCCGGCTCGTGAGGATGCCCTGCGCGGCGATCATGCCGTTGAGGTCGTCGGGGTTGGTCTCGCGGCGTACGAGGATCACCTTCTCGCCCGAACGCGACCACTTCACGGCCGTGTACGAGTCGAACACGGCCTTACCCACCGCGGCACCCGGCGACGCCGACATGCCCTTGCCGATCTGCTTCGGGTTCTGGGACGTGTCGAACTGGGGGAACATCAGCCGGACCAGCTGCGTGCCGTTGACGCGCGTGACCGCCTCGTCCAGCTCGATCACGCCTTCGTCGACGAGCTGGGTGGCGATCCGGAACGCGGCGGCGGCGGTGCGCTTGCCCACGCGGGTCTGGAGCATCCACAGCTTGCCGCGCTCGATCGTGAACTCGATGTCGCACAGGTCGCGGTAGTGGCCCTCCAGCGTGGCCATGATCTCCATGAGCTGCTTGTACGACTTCTTGTCGAGCTGCTCCAGCTCCTGCAGCGGCAGGGTGTTGCGGATGCCGGCGACGACGTCCTCGCCCTGCGCGTTCTGCAGGTAGTCGCCGTAGACGCCCGTCGCGCCGCTGCCCGGGTCGCGGGTGAACGCGACGCCGGTGCCGGAGTCCATGCCGAGGTTGCCGAAGACCATCGTGCAGACGTTGACGGCGGTACCGAGGTCGGTGGGGATGCGCTCCTGCCGGCGGTAGAGCACGGCACGGTCGGAGTTCCACGAGTCGAAGACGGCGAGGACCGCGACGCGCATCTGTTCGCGCGGGTCCTGCGGGAAGTCCTCGCCGGTGTGCTCGCGCACGATCGCCTTGTACGACTCGACGAGCTTCTGCAGGTCGGCGGCGTCGAGATCGAGGTCGTTCTCGGTGTTCTTGGCGCGCTTGGCGTCCTCCAGCGCGTGCTCGAACAGCTCGCCGTCGATGCCCTGGACGGTCTTGCCGAACATCTGGATCAGCCGGCGGTAGGAGTCCCAGGCGAACCGGTCGTTGCCGGCCTGGCGCGCCAGCCCCTGCACCGAGACGTCGTTGAGCCCGATGTTGAGGACGGTCTCCATCATCCCGGGCATCGAGAACTTGGCGCCGGACCGCACCGAGACGAGCAGCGGGTCGGCCGGGTCGCCGAGCTGCTTGCCCATCGTCTTCTCCAGCGAGGTCAGGTGCTCCTCGACCTCGGCGGCCAGCTCGGCGGGCTCGTCACCGGTGGTCAGGTAGGCCTGGCACGCCTCGGTGGTGATCGTGAACCCGGGTGGCACCGGCAGGCCGAGATTCGTCATCTCGGCGAGGTTGGCCCCCTTGCCTCCGAGGAGGTCCTTGAGGTCCTTGTTGCCCTCGGCGAAGTCATAGACGTACTTGGTCACGGCCTCGTCACCCCTCGTCGCGGTGGAATTGCCGAAGGCTATGCGCCCCGGACCATCTAGCGGTTGCCGCTGTGAGCAGACACACGCCGCCTCACCTCACTTCACCGATTCAGGAGCCGCAGCAGCCCCCGCCGCAGCACCCACCAGCGGTCGCACCGATCGTGGCGTCCGCCACCTGCGCAAGGAGCTGGGAAAACACCTCGGCCGGCTGCGCACCGGAGACGGCCCAGCGCTCGTCGAAGACGTAGGTCGGGACCGCCTCGATGCCCAGCGCGCGGGCCTCGCCGATCGACTCCTTGACCTCCTCGACGCCACCGTCGCCAGCCAGGAACTCGGCCACGCCGAGCAGCCCCACCTCGGCGGCGAGCCGATCCAGGACGGCCGGGTCGCTCAGATCCTCGCGCTCGCTCTGCGTGCGCGGCGAAGAGCCGCTCGGCCACGGCCGCCTGAAGGCCGTTCTGCCCCGCCAGCCACAGCACCCGGTGCGCCGGGAACGTGTTGACGGTGAGCGCGTTCACCAGGTCGAGCTGGATCCCGTCCTTGGCGGCGATGCCGCTCACGTGGGCGACCGCCGCGCGAGCCTGATCCTCGGTGCCGAACTTCGCGGCGAGGGCCTGCGGCGACGGCACCGGCTCGTGCGGCGCCACCGGATCGAGCTGGAACGGCTTGAATTCGACCTGGACGTCGTCACGCCCGGCGAACTCCGCGAGTGCCGCCTCGAACCTGCGCTTGCCCAGGTAGCACCAGGGGCAGGTCACGTCGCTGTAGATGTCCACCTTCACCCGGCGATTCTCCCACGCCGCGGGCGGTCTGGCCGGTCCAGGTCCGGGGTGCGGACGGTGGCTACCCTCGTGCGCGTGACGGGGGAGCCGCTGGGGGCGCACGATCCTGCCGAGATCGGGCCGTACCGGCTGCTGCGCCGGCTCGGCGAGGGCGGCATGGGCGTCGTGTACCTCGCGGCGGACCAGACAGGACACCGCGTCGCGGTCAAGGTGATCCGCCCGCTGCTGGCCGGGCAGGACGAGTTCCGGGCGCGGTTCCGGTCCGAGGTAGCGCTGGCACGCAAGGTGGCCCGGTTCAGCACCGCGCCGATCATCGACGCCGACACCGAGGCCGACCAGCCGTACGTGGTCACCGAGTTCATCGACGGTCCTACCCTGTCGGCGGCGGTCAGGGAGCACGGCCCGCTCCCCGGATCGCAGCTGCACGCGCTCGGCATCGGCGTCGCCGGCGCACTCACCGCGATCCACCGGGCCGGCGTGGTGCACCGCGACCTCAAGCCGAGCAACGTGCTCCTGTCGCGGTTCGGGCCGCGCGTCATCGACTTCGGGATCGCGCGGGCCACCGACGATCTCACCTCGATCACCGTCACCGGCCAGCTCATCGGATCACCCGCCTACATGGCGCCCGAGCAGCTCCGCGGCGAGCCGGTCACCACCGCGACCGACCTGTTCGCGTGGGGTGCGGTGATGGCGTTCGCCGGCACCGGCAGGCAGCCGTTCGGCACGTCCACGGACGCCATCGCGTACCGCGTGCTGCACGGCGAGGCCGACCTCGACGGGCTCGACCGCGCCCTGCTCGACCCGGTACGCGCCGCGCTCAGCAAGGATCCGAGCCAGCGGCCGACCGCCCAGCGCCTGCTCGACGCGTTGCTGGCGAACGAGCGCGGCGAGAGCGCACCCCGGTTGCGACGCCGGCGGCCGTGGGCCGTGGCGGCCGGCGGACGCCGGCGACCGTGGCCCGTCGCGGTCGCAGCGGCCGGCGCGGTGGTGGTCGGCCTCGGTGTGACGGCGTTCGTCCTCAACGAGCCGGAGCGCGACCCCGTCGTCCCCGACCCGGCCGCTGTCGCCGTCGCCCCGATCGCCTTCGACGACACGGCGACCGGCCCGGCGAAGCCTGTGCCAGGAGCGAAGCGCGGCGGCACCATCACCGGACTCCGCGCCACCAGGTGGGACCACCTAGACCCGCAGCGCGCCCACGAGCGCGATGCCATGTCGGTCGGGTCCGCCCTGCTCTACCGCACGCTCACCGGGTACGTCGACGACGGCAAGGGCAGGCTCCGGCTCGTCGGCGACCTGGCCACCGACACCGGGCGCAGCCCCGACGGCGGCAAGACCTGGACGTACACGCTCCGGCCAGGCCTGCGCTACCAGGACGGGACGCCGATCACCGCCGCCGACGTGGCGTACGGGATCGCGCGCGCGTTCGCGCCCGAGGTCGGCGGCGGCCCGACCGAGCTGACCGAGTGGCTCGGCATCTGGCACGGCCCGTACGCCACCGGGCAGCGCGTACCCCCGGGCGTCACGGTGAACGGCGGCACGATCGAGTTCCGGTTCGGCGAACCGCATCCGGAACTGCCGATGGTGGCGGCGCTGGGCACGACCGCGCCGGTGCCGCCCGCCGCGGACCGGCGTGACGGCACGGTGATGTCCTCCGGCCCGTACCGCGTCGAAACCAGCACACCGCAGCGGCTCGTGTTGCGGCGCAACGCCGAGTGGAACCCCGACACCGACCCGATCCGCACCGCGTACCCGGACCGCTGGGTGTTCGAGTTCGGCGTCGCCGACGCCACGGCTCGGCTCCGCGCTCCCGGCCCGGCCAGCGACACGGCGTTCAGCTGGACGAACGTGCCGTCCGAGCTGGTCGACACGCTGCCGCCCGAGGCCCGCGAACGCACCCTCGACGGCGTGACGCAGTTCAACCGGTTCCTCGCCATCAACACCGAGCGGGTCACCGACCTCAGCGTCCGGCAGGCGATCGTCTCGGCGATCGACCGCGAGAAGGCGCTGAAGGCGCACGGCGCGGCCGGGCGGACCACCGGGTCGATGATCTCGGCCACGGTCCCGGGCCATCGTGACGGCGACACGGTCGGCGGCGACCGGACGCACGCGCTGGCCCTGCTCGCCGGACGCCGGCCCACGCTCACCTACGCGCACGGCACAGGCGCCGACGACGTCCGCCTCGCCGGGTACGTCGTCTCGGCGCTCAAGGCGGTCGGGTTCAAGGTCACGCCTGTGCCGATCCCGGGCGACCAGCGCGCCTACTACCGCACCCTCGGTACGCGCGGCCACCGGTACGACCTCTACCTCGTGGCGTGGGGGCCGGACATCCCCGACGCCAGCGGGATCTTCCCGCAGCTCTTCTCCGGCGCGTCCATCGAACGCGGCACCAACTACTCCTTCTTCTCCGACCCGCTGGTCAACGCGCGGATCCGCACCCTCCAGAACGAACCGGACCGGGCGGTCGCGGCGCACGGGTACGCCGAACTCGACCAGCGGCTGCTCCGCGATCACGTCCCCGCGGTGCCGCTGTACGACGCTCGCCAGTACTCGCTCCACGGCGCGCGGCTCGGCGGACTCTCCGTGCACCGCGTGCACGGCACTGTCGGGCTCGAACGGGCGCACGTCCGGTGACCGGCTACGCTCCCCGTCCGTGAGGAGTGGGAGATGACGCCGGGCGAGCCGCTGCGGTTCGAGGATCCGAGCCAGCTCGGCGCGTACCGACTGCTCCGCCGCCTCGGCCAGGGCGGCATGGGTGCGGTGTACCTCGGCGAGAACCAGGCCGGGGTCAAGGTCGCCATCAAGGTGATCCACCCGCACCTCGCGTCGAACGAGGAGTTCCGCGAGCGGTTCCGGTCCGAGGTGGAGCTGGCGCGGCAGGTTGCCCGCTTCTCGACGGCGCCCATCCTCGACTCGGACACCAGCGCCGACCCGCCCTACATCGTCACCGAGTTCATCGACGGCCCCACACTGTCGGCGGCGGTGAAAGAGCAAGGCCCTCTCTCGGGATCCCAACTGCATGCGCTCGGTGTAGGCATCGCCGGCGCGCTCACCGCGATCCACAGCGTCGGCATCGTCCATCGTGACCTCAAGCCGGCGAACGTGCTGCTCTCGCGGTTCGGGCCGCGCGTCATCGACTTCGGGATCGCCCGGGCCAAGGACGCCGTCAGCGGCTTCACCCGCACCGGCCAGTACATCGGGTCGCCGTCGTACATGGCGCCGGAGCAGTTTCGCGGCGAACCGATCACACCCGCCGCCGACCTGTTCGCGTGGGGCGCCGTGATGGCGTTCGCCGGCACCGGCAGGCAGCCGTTCGGCACGTCCACCGAGGCCGCGCTGTACCGGGTGGTCTACGGCGAGGCAGACCTCGACGGGCTGGATCCGCAGCTCATGGCGCTGGTGCAGCGCACCCTCAGCAAGGACCCCGCCCAGCGGCCGACCGCGCAGCAGCTCCTCGACATGCTCGTCCACCAGCAGGAAGGCGGGCGCACGGCCGCTCCGGCGTGGCAGCCGCTGGAGCCGACGCTGGTGGAGCCTGTTTCCGGGCCGCCACCCGTGTCGTCCCCTCCGGCGTACGTGCCGCCCGCGTCGCCTCCGGTGTGGCAGCCGAGCGGTCCCCCGGCGCCGGTTCGGGTGCCGGCTGGGCGGCCGCGTTCGGCGCCGGCCGGTCCACCGCAGCGGTCCTCCAAATGGATCGGCTGGGTGGCGCTCAGCATTTTCCTGGTCTGCTGCGTCGGCGGCGGCGGATCGATCGCGGGACTGGCCTACCTGGGGATGTCGTCCGACCGGTCCGACTCGATCAGCGGCCTCGACCGGTACCTCGACACCATCCGTCACGAGCGGTACGGGATCGCGTACGACCAGCTGTGCGACGACGCGAAGAAGGCCGTCAGCAAGGAGCAGTTCGTCACCGAGCACAAGTCGCGCGCGAAGTTGACCAGCTACACGATCGAGAAATCGTCCGCCGACTACGACCTCGACGCCAACGGCTACGACATCCGCGTGGACCACGAGTACGCCGACGGCAAGCGAAACACCGAGACGTACCACGTGGCCACGGACTCGGTCGACTACGACAAGTACCTGGTCTGCCCGCCCGGCTACTGACTTTTCTTCGGGCCAGCCTGAACCGAACTTTACGGACAAACCAGGACGTCGGCGCCCGATGTAGGCACGGCTTCCCGGAAAGTCCGGTTCAGGGGCGAGCCGCTAGCCGCCCGAGTCGGCGAGTTCGGCTCCGGACGGCACCGCGCACGCCTGCGGGTTGTCGAGCCAGCCGTCCGGCAGGGCGACCCGGCGCTGACCGGTGCTGCGGCCGCGCGGCCGGCCGAGTTCGCCACGCGGGAACTCCTGCGCTGGATCGAGCTTGCCGAGCAGATCGTCCAGCTCTGTGAGCGAGGCGACCATGCCCAGTCGCGACCGCAGCTCGGACCCCACCTGGAAGCCCTTGAGGTACCAGGCGACGTGCTTGCGGAAGTCGGGCAGGCCCCACTCCTCGCCACGCCACTCGGCCAGCAGCTCGGCGTGCCGGCGCATCGTGAAGGCGACCTCGCCCAGGTCAGGCAGCTTCCGCTCGGCGCGCCCCTCGAACGCGGCGGCGAGGTCGGCGAACAGCCACGGGCGTCCGAGACAGCCGCGCCCGACGACGACGCCCGCGCAGCCGGTCTCGCGCATCATCCGGAGTGCGTCGTCGGCCTCCCAGATGTCGCCGTTGCCCAGCACCGGGATGCTGAGCGCCTGCGCCACCTCGGCGATCGGCTCCCACCGCGCCTCACCGGCGTACATGTCGGCGGCGGTCCGGCCGTGCAAGGCGAAGGCGGCGACCCCTGCATCCTCGGCGATCCTGGCCGCGTCGAGGTACGTGAGGTGGTCGGAGTCGATACCGAGACGGGTCTTCATCGTGACCGGCACCTGGCCGGCCGCCTTCGTCGCCGCCTTGAGGATGGCCTCCAGCAGCGGGCGCCGGTACGGCAGCGCCGACCCGCCGCCGCGCCGCGTGACCTTGGGCACCGGGCAGCCGAAGTTCAGGTCGATGTGGTCGGCCAGGTCCTCGTCGACGATCATCGCGACCGCACGGCCCACGACCTGCGGATCAACCCCGTACAGCTGGATGCTCCGGGGACGCTCGTCCGGCGCGAACTGGATCAGCGTCATCGTCTTCGCGTTGCGCTCGACCAGCGCCCGCGTGGTGATCATCTCGCTGACGTACAGGCCGGCGCCGTGCTCGCGGCAGAGCCTGCGGAACGCCACATTGGTGATGCCGGCCATCGGCGCGAGGACCACCGGAGGCGACACCTCCAGCGGGCCTATCCGCAGCGCCGCAGCGCCCAGCACCTGAGTCACGGGGCTATTGTCCCACTGTGCTGACAAGGACCATTTCCGGGCAGACCGTCTCCGCGATCGGGCTCGGCTCCATGGCGTTCGCCACCCGCGAGGCCGCCGACCGGGCCGAGCGCACCATCCACGCCGCCCTCGACGCGGGTATCACGCTCATCGACACCGCCGACGCCTACACGCCTGACCCCTCCGACATCGGCTTCAACGAGCGCCAGGTCGCGTCGGCGCTCGCGAGCTACGGCGGCGACACGTCGCGCGTGCTCGTCGCCACGAAGGGCGGCCACACGCGCACCCCGGGCGGCGGATGGGGGCTCAACGGGCGGCCGGAGTACCTCAAGGCAGCGTGCGACGCGTCGCTCAAGGCGCTCGGCGTCGAGGCGATCGGGCTCTACCAGCACCACCGCCCCGACCCGGACGTGCCGTATGCGGAGACGATCGGTGCCCTCGCGGAGCTGCGCGACGCCGGCAAGGTCCGGCTCGTCGGGATCTCGAACGCCAACGTCGAGCTGATCGAGATCGCACGGTCCGTGCTGGGCGCCGACGGGCTGGCGAGCGTGCAGAACGAGCTGTCCCCGCGGTACCGCGACGACCTGCGGGAGATCGTGCCGCATTGCGCCGCGAACGGCATCGCGTACCTGCCGTGGAGCCCGTTCGGCGGTATCTCCGCCGCGGGCGGGCTCGGATCCGCCCACCCGGCGTTCGGGGCGATCGCCGACGAGCGCGGCGTGAGCCCGTACCAGGTGACGCTGGCCTGGCTGCTCGCGCAGGCGCCCGTGGTGATCCCGATTCCGGGCGCGAGCCGTCCCGAGTCGATCGTGAACTCCGCGGCGGCGCACGCCCTGGCACTGACCGCGGAGGAGCTGGCGCGCCTGAACGGGTAACCCCTCGCGTTCGCCGAGTTTCGGACTTTTGAGGGTTTGGCGCGGCCGATAACCCCCAAAAGTCCGAAACTGAACGCGCTCAGTGCGGGCTGATCGGGCCTGCGGTGGTGCGCAGTGGCGCCGGGTTGCGGCCCGTGCGGGCGGCGATCACCTCGGCGACGATGCTCACGGCCACTTCGGCGGGGCTGCGAGCGCCGAGGTCCAGACCGACCGGACCGTGGATGCGGTACAAATCGTCGTCCGTGCAACCGGCCGCGTGCAGCCGTTGCCGCCGCTCAGCCTGGGTGTGCCGCGATCCGAGGGCGCCGAGGAAGCCGCGCCCGCCCGCGAGGCCGGCGAGCAGCACGGCGTCCATGGCGGGATCGTGGTCGAGCAACACCAGCACGTCGGACGGTCCGAACGCCTCGACCGCACCGACCGCCTCCTCGACGCTGCTGACGTCACGCGACTCCCAACCGAGCAGCGTGGCCTGCGCCGCCAGCGCCGCGGCGAGCGCCCCGCCGCCGACCGTGACCATCGTCGGCACGGGCACCCACGCGTCGATCAGCGCATCGGCGACGAGCGCCCGCCCGGTGGTACCGGCCGCCAGCAGCCGCGACGCCGTCACGAGAGCCTCGTCGTCCGACGAGGAATCGTCCGTGACGACCACGTGCCCGGCGCCGTCGAGCGTGGACACCAGCGCGACCGCCCGCCCCTCGGCCAGCGCCTCCCAGGCAGGCCGGTCCGCGTCGACCGGATGCACCAGCAGACGCGCCTGACCCGAGCACGCCAGCCCGGCCGCGACCGCGTCGTGCTCGCCCACCGGCCCGTCCACCTCGACCGCGCCGCCGCCCGCGAACACGCCCGGCAGCACGGCGTTGACCTGCGCGTCCAGCACGCCGCGCAGCACCGAGCCGGCGCGCTCACCGTCATCGCGTACCGCCAGAACCTCGCCGGCCGGCACCGCCCCGAAGCCGTTCAACTCGATCACCCGGGCCACGGCGACGCGATGCCCCGCGTCGAGCCAGCCGGTGATCGTCCGCCCCAGTTCTCGCATGCCGCCAGTGTCCCCCGTTCCGGCCGGTTGGGGGACTTCCGGACAGCGTCCGATGCGCGAGACTCGTCGTGGAGGACCTGCCGCCATGGACGTCACCGCTGCCGCCGACCGCGCCCGAGCACTGCTGGACCGTGCCGTAGAGCGGGAACCCGTACATGGTCACGAGGGTCGCTCCGGCGCGCTGCTGGAGCGGATCCGCCTCGCCGACGGCCAGCAGCTGATCGCCAAGCGGCTCGACCCGCTGCACGACCTGACCATGCGGATCAGCGGCGATCTCGTGGGCCGCGAGTTCGTACTGTGGCGCGACGGCGTGCTCGACCGCCTGCCGGACGCCGTCGGGCACGCGGTCGTGGCCGGGTGGAACGAGCCGCGTGGCGCGATGCTGCTGCTCCGCGACGTCACGCCCGCGCTCGCTCCCGAGCGGATCTCGCGCGACGAGTACCGCCGGATCCTCGCCGCCACCACGTCGATGCACCGCCAGTTCGCGGGCGAGACCGTGGCCGCGGCGTGCCCGCTCGAACTGCGGCTCGGCGTGTTCGCGCCGCACCGGCTGCGGCGGTGCGGCGACGACCACGGCCTGGCGCCGCTCGTCGAGCGCGGGTGGGCGCTGTTCGCCGAGGTGGCGCCGGGGCCGGTGGTCGACGCCGTGTTCGGGATCCACGACGACCCCGCACCGCTCGCGAAGCAGCTCACCGAAAGCGGCTCGACCCTGCTGCACGGCGACCTGTGGCTGGCGAACATCGCGCTGGAAGCCGACCACGTGACCCTGCTGGACTGGGCGCTGGCGACGAACGGTCCGGCTGCGCTCGACTTCGTCTGGTTCCTCACCGGCAACGCGTCGCGCGTGGACGCCAGCCACGACGACCTGGTCGACGACGTCCGCGAGGTCTGCCCCGACGAGGACACGCTGCGGCTGGCGCTGCTCGCCGGTCTCGCCGAACTCGGCTGGAACAAGGCACTCGACGCCGTCGAGCACCACGACCCGGAGACGCGCGCCCGCGAGCTGGACGACCTGGCGTGGTGGGTCCGCCAGGCCCGCGCCGCCCTCTGACCGGCGCCCCGCTCGGCCCGCCCCGCCTCTGACCGGCGCCCGCTCGCACCACCCCCAACTGTCGGGGAAATGGTCGTATCGAGCGCCCGGTTAGAGGACCGCTTCCCGGACAGTCCGGTTTGTCCGCCGCTGCTTGCCGGGCCGGAGGCCCGGGGGCCTTACGCGCCGATCAGGCGCTGCGCGAGGTAGCCCTCGACCTGGTCGAGCGAGATCCGCTCCTGCGCCATCGAGTCGCGCTCGCGCACAGTCACCGCGTTGTCATCGAGGGTGTCGAAGTCGACGGTGATGCAGTACGGCGTGCCGATCTCGTCCTGGCGGCGGTACCGGCGGCCGATCGCGCCCGCGTCGTCGAAGTCGACGTTCCAGTGCTGGCGCAACGTCGCGGCGAGCCCGCGTGCCTTCGGCGACAGGTCGGCGTTGCGGGACAGCGGCAGCACCGCCGCCTTGACCGGGGCCAGCCGGTGGTCGAGCCGCATCACGGTGCGCTTCTCCATCACGCCCTTGGCGTTCGGCGCCTCGTCCTCGGTGTACGCGTCGAGCATGAACGTGAGCATGGCGCGGTCGACACCGGCCGCCGGCTCGACCACGTACGGCACCCAGCGCTCGCCGGCCTCCTGGTCGAAGAAGGACAGGTCGACACCGGCCGCCTCGCCGTGCGCCTTGAGGTCGAAGTCGGTGCGGTTCGCGATGCCCTCCAGCTCACCCCACTCGGTGCCGGCGAAGTCGAACTTGTACTCGATGTCGACGGTGCGCTTGGAGTAGTGCGAGAGCTTCTCCTTCGGGTGCTCGAAGAGCCGCACCCGGTCCTTGTTGATGCCCAGGTCCGTGTACCACTGGAGGCGCGCGTCGATCCAGTACTGGTGCCACTCCTCGTCGCTACCCGGCTTGACGAAGAACTCCATCTCCATCTGCTCGAACTCGCGCGTCCGGAAGATGAAGTTTCCGGGGGTGATCTCGTTGCGGAAGCTCTTGCCGATCTGCGCGATACCGAACGGCGGCTTGCGACGCGACGTCTGCTCGACGTTCTTGTAGTTGATGAAGATGCCCTGCGCGGTCTCCGGACGCAGGTACGCCAGGCCCGACTCGTCCTCGACAGCACCCAGGTACGTCTTGAGCAGACCCGAGAACTGCCGCGGCTCGGTGAACGCGCCCTTGGTGCCGCAGTTCGGGCAGTTGACGTCGGCCAGGCCGTTGGCCGGCGGGCGGCCGTGCTTCGCCTCGTAGTGCTCGGCCAGGTGATCGGCGCGGAACCGCTTGTGGCAGGACTGGCATTCGGTCAGCGGGTCGGTGAACGTCTCGACGTGGCCGGACGCCTCCCACACCTCGCGAGCCAGGATCACGCACGAGTCGAGGCCGACCACGTCCTCGCGGGCCGTGACCATGGACTTCCACCACTGCCGCTTGACGTTGTTCTTCAGCTCGACGCCGAGCGGACCGTAGTCCCAGGATGCGCGGAGCCCGCCGTAGATGTCGCTCGACGGGTAGACGAAGCCCCGACGCTTGCTGAGGCTGACGATGGTGTCCATGCGGTCTGCGGCCACGATTGCTCGCTCCATCCGGCTGGCGGTCGGCGGTGTTGGGAAGGGTGCCAGGTTACCCGGTGTGACTTCCGTCCGACGACCCGGTTAGGGCTGAGTGACCTATTGCCGACAGACCTCGTAGTCGTAGATGTCGAGATCGGTCGTGTAGACCGCATATGCCGCGTTCTCGACATCGCCGTCGTCCCAGGTCAACTCGACGTCGATCTCGTAGCCGGTCTCCAGGTCCTCGCCATCCCACATGGTCGCGTCGCCGATGTCGTAGCTCACCAGCCGCGGTCCGTCGGTCGCCGAGGCGGCGTACTCGTCGGCGTCGAGACCCTTCTTGTCCTTGTCGCACAGCATGCCGTACGCGGTGTCGTAATCCTCTGCCTGCACCGCGGAGAGGTAGTCCTCGAACGCGCTGATGGTGTCCTGCTTGTCGGCCTGGTACCCGAGGTAGATCATGCCGCCGCCGACCGCCGGCGCGCAGATGCAGCACACGAGCACGAAGGCCGCGATACCGAGCCCGATCCAGAGGCCCGTCCGGCCCTTGCGCGGCGGCGGCGCGCCGTAAACGGGCTGGCCGTAACCCGACTGGCCATAACCCGGCTGACCGTAACCCGGTGGCGGGGGCGGCGGCGGCGCGCCGTAACCCGGCTGGCCGTAGCCAGGTGGCGGGGGCGGCGCGGGACGCTCCGGCTCGAGCGTGCCGTCCGGGTGGCTCCACGGCGTGGGGTCGGTCACCCTGGAATCATCGCAGCCAGGTCAGAACGGGTCGCCGCAGACCTTCCAGTCACCGTCCTCCTGGACCAGCTCGAACGAGTACGACTCGCGGAACCCGACCCGGTCGTACACGTCGGCGTTGACGGTGGCCGTCCAGCCCGCCGGCGAACCTTTGACGGACGCGCCCGTGACCTCGACGTCGACCAGCCTGTCGCGCGCGGGCACGGTCTCGGCGAACTCGTCGCGGCTGAGCCGTCTCCGGGTTCCGGCGCACAGCTGCCCGTACGCGCCGTCGAGGTCGCCCGCGCCGACCTGGCGCACGAACGAGACCACGGCGTTCTGTGCGGGCTCGGTTTCCTGCACCGACCTGCGGACGAAGAACGCCCCGACCCCCGCACCGCAGCAACAGAACGCCACCACGGCGGCGAGCACGGCGGCGACGACCTTGGCCCTCGACCCCGGCCGCGGAGTCTCGGGGTCACCGTCGGTCACGTGGCCACGGTACGTCGGATCTACAGCGGGTCGACCGACCGTGGCGCGTGCGGAGTGGCGCCCTCGCCGATGCGGGTGCTGCCGGCGTCGGCGGCGCGACCGCTCGGCGCCACCTCGGCTGTCCCGCCCCCGACCGTGCGACCGCTCGGCGTCGCCCCGGCTGTCCCGCCCTCGACCGTGCGGCCGCTCGGCGTCACGTCGGCGATGGTGCCGTCGACGGCGACGATCACCTCGAACGCGGCCGGCTCGTCGATCGACTCAGCCAGGAGCGGTGCGGCGTACATCTTCACGTCGAAACCCGACAGCGAGCGGCGGAAGGCGCCGACGGAACTCCACTCGGTGACGATCGTCCAGAGCGCCGGGTCGTCGGCGGCACGCCCGATCCGCCCGCGCAGGTACCCCGGCCGCTCGGCGAACGCCTGGATCGCGCGGCGCGCCCGGTCGAGGAACTCGTCGCCGGCGTCCTCGGCGATCCGGAACCGGCTGATGACGATCACGCCGCTCATCTCCTGCCAGGATGTGGGTGATCCGCAGAAGTTACCGCTGACGAGGAGTACTTGCGTGACCCACCCCCGCTCGGCCGCGGCGCTGGCCTTCTTCGCCCGGGTTCCCAGGTTGGTGCTGATCCTCGCGGTGCTGGCAGTGCTGCTCGGCGGCCTCTTCCTCCCCGGCGTCCCGGGCGCGTTCCTCATGCTCGTGCTGGCGGGGTTGGTGGGCTGGCTGGCCTGGCTGACGTGGCCGGGCCAGACGCTGTTCACCCGCGCCGTGCGCGTCCTGATGGTCGCCTGCTTCGTGGTGATAGCGGTCCAGAAGCTGGGCTGAACGGGGATATGCATACATGCGCTTTTGACAATCATTCCCAATCTAATGACAATCATTGTCATGTCGAAGCGCCTGTTGGCTCTCCTCGCCGCCCCGCTCGTAGCTGCGCCGCTCCTGGCCGGATGCACGCAGTCCAGCGCGAGCGAGAGCGGCGCGCTCGACGTCGTCGCCGCGTTCTACCCGCTGCAGTACGTCGCCGAGCAGGTCGGCGGTGACCACGTCACCGTCACGAACCTGGTCAAGCCGGGTGCGGAGCCGCATGACCTGGAGCTGAGCCCGAAGCAGGTCGCCGCCATCACCGACGCCGACCTCGCCCTCTACCTCGCCGGGTTCCAGCCCGCTGTGGACGAGGCCGTGACCGACCACGCCGAGGACAAGTCGCTCGACGCCGCCACGGTCCAGCCGCTCTCCGACGGGTTCGTCCCGCTAGAGGAGGGCGAGCTGCACGAGGACGAGAAGGGCAAGGACCCGCACGTCTGGCTCGACCCCACCCGACTCGCGGGCATCGCGGACGCCGTCGCGGAGAAGCTGGGCGACGTCGATCCCGACAACGCGGCGGACTACACCGCCAACGCGAAGACCTTGCGCGGCACGCTGGAGACGCTCGACGGGGAGTTCGAGGCCGGGCTGGCGACGTGCCAGCAGAAGACGATCGTCGTGAGCCACAACGCCTTCGGGTACCTGGCCAGCCGGTACGGCCTCACGCAGGTGGCGATCACCGGCCTCACCCCCGAGGACGAGCCGTCGCCCGGCCGCGTCGCCGAGGTGACCAAGTTCGCCCGCAGCAACAAGGTCAGGGCGATCTTCTTCGAGACGCTCGTGAGCGACAAGGTAGCGAAGACGCTCGCGGACGAGGTCGGGGCGAAGGCCGAGGTACTCGACCCTCTCGAAGGGCTCGAAGAGGGCAGCTCGGACGACTACGTTTCTGTCATGCGAAAGAACCTCGCCACCCTGCGCGGCGCGCTGGCCTGTACGTGACCGGCGCCCCACCCGTGATCGAACTGCAGGAGGCGGTGACCACCCTCGGCGGTCGCTCCGTCCTGCGTGGAGTCGACCTCACCGTCCACACCGGTGAGGTCGTCGCCGTACTCGGCGCGAACGGCTCCGGCAAGTCCACATTGGTCCGCACGACGCTCGGGCTCACACCGCTCACGAGCGGCGAGGTGCGGCTCTTCGGTACGCCGCTGCGCGCGTTTCGGCACTGGTACCGCGTCGGGTACGTGCCGCAGCGGGTCGGTGCCGCCAGCGCGGTCCCGGCTACCGTCCGGGAGGTCGTCGCCGCCGGACGGCTGGCGCGGCGCGGCTTCCGCCGGTTCCGGTCCCGCGAGGACGCCCAGGCCGTACAGGGCGCGCTCGCCACCGTCGGCCTCGCCGGGCGCATCCGCGACCAGGTCAACACGCTCTCGGGCGGCCAGCAGCAGCGGGTACTGATCGCGCGTGCGCTCGCGGCCGAGCCGGAGTTGCTGGTCCTCGACGAACCCACGGCCGGAGTCGACGCCGCCAGCCAGGACGCGTTCGCCGCCACACTGCGCTCGCTGGTCGACAGCGGCGTCACGATTCTGCTCGTCGCGCACGAACTCGGTCCGCTGGAACCGCTCATCGACCGGGCCGTCGTCGTCGAGTCCGGGCGCATCGTGCACGACGGGGCCGTGCCACGTCCGGTCGGGCACCACGCGCTACCCGGCCACGACCACGTGCACCCGCACGCGCCGACCGAGCCGCCGGGCATCTGGACGGCGTCGTGACCCGCCTGCCCTCCCGAGCGTTCACGAACCGGACTGTCCGGGAAGCCGTCCTCAACCCGGGCAGTGGACACCGCCGAAACCCCGAGAGGCCGCCCCGTGACTGAGCTGCTCAGCTATGACTTCATGGTGCGGGCGCTCGTCGCGGCTCTGCTGGTCGGCGTCACCGCGCCGGCGGTGGGCGTGTACCTGGTGCAGCGCCGCATGTCCCTGATCGGGGACGGCATCGGCCACATCGCGCTCACCGGCGTCGCCATCGGCTTCCTGCTCCAACAGGCTCCGGTGCTCACCGCGGTCATCACGGCGGCGCTAGGCGCCATCGCGATCGAGCTGATCCGCGAACGCGGCCGCACGTCCGGCGACGTCGCCCTCGCGATGATGTTCTACGGAGGCATCGCGGGCGGCGTGCTGCTGATCGGGCTCGCCCCCACGGGCACCAACTCCTCGCTCCTGTCATACCTGTTCGGCTCGCTCACCACGACCAGCGCCGGTGAGCTGGTCGTCGTGGCGGTGCTGGCCGGCGTGGTGCTCGCGGTCACGACGTTCCTGCGGCCGTGGCTGTTCGCCGTCTGCCACGACGAGGAGTACGCGCGGGTGTCCGGGCTCCCGGTCCGCACGCTCAACGTCGTACTCGCGGTGATGGCCGCAGTCACCGTGACGGTGGCGATGCGGGTGGTCGGGCTGCTGCTGGTCAGCGCGATGATGGTGATCCCGGTCGCCACTGCCCAGCAGGTCGCGAGGAGCTTCCTCGGTACCGCGCTGCTCGCGAGCGGCATCGGCGCCGCCGTATCCGTCACCGGCGCGGTGGGCTCGTACTACCTCGACGTCGCGGCCGGCGCGAACATCGTCGTCCTCGCCCTCGCGGTGTTCGTCGCGGTGACGATCGCCGCCGCCCTCCGTCGCCGGTGGTCACAAACCCAGAATCCCCCCGAAACGGACCCCGCCACCCGAGATGTCGTCCTCGAAACGTGATGTCAGGTACACGGAGCCGCTCACGTCGTTTACTGTCCGGCCCATGACGGATGGTCACGCCCATGCCCACCCGGCCGTCGCTTCACCCCGCCCGCTCCCTGACTACTCCGGCGCCGGCGAGTTGCTGCGTGCTCTGGCGGCACCGCTGCGGATCGCGATCGTGGTCGAGCTGGACGCCGGACCGCGCTGTGTCCACGAACTGGTCGACGCGCTCGACGCGCCCCAGCCTCTCGTGTCCCAACACCTACGGGTGCTCAGGTCGGCCGGCGTCGTCACCGGCGAGCGCCGTGGCCGGGAAGTCATGTACTCCCTCGCCGACCAACACGTGGCCCACATCGTCACGGACGCCGTGAGCCATGCGAAGGAGGGGCGGTGACGCCCGCGGTGCACCTGCGAGGATGGGCACCTGCCCGGACGCCGGAGAAAGGGATCAGCAGCATGCAGACCGTCGGTCGCAGCACGCGCCAGCGCACCGCCGTGATGGCGATGCTCGACGACGTCGAAGAGTTCCGCAGTGCCCAGGAGCTGCACGACCTGCTGCGCCGCCGCGGCGACTCCGTCGGCCTCACCACCGTCTACCGCACCTTGCAGGCGCTCGCCGACGCGGGCGAGATCGACGTGATGCGCCCGCCCGGCGGCGAGCACCTCTACCGCCGCTGCAGCAGCGGGCACCACCACCACCTGGTGTGCCGGCGTTGCGGCCGCACCGTCGAGGTCGAGGGCCCGACTGTCGAGCGCTGGGCTGACAAGGTCGCCGCCGAACACGGGTTCGCCGAGGTCAGCCACACCGTCGAGATCTTCGGCACCTGCTCGACCTGCCTCGCCGCCGGCTGACCTGTTTACTGCTCGTAGGGCTGCTTCGGCGGCGGGATCTTCCGGTACTCGGAGACCTCGAAGAACGGGATCTCCTGCTGGTTCACCTTGTCCTTCTCGATCTTGCTTGTCCCGCTGCCCGACCACCTCGACCCACGTGTCGGCGGGCAGCGACTCGACCCCGGAGCCGGTGAGCGCCACCTTGATGGGGCGGCCGTCGACCGCGCAGCAGCTCAGCATGATCCGGGTGAGGTAGACGCCGCCCTCGGGGCGCGGCGTGATGAACCCGCTCAGCTGGATGTTGCGATCCTTCATCGAATCGCCCTTGTCCCAGACGGCCCGGGTGAAGTACTCGACCACGGAGATCTTGGCCGGATCCTGCTTCGGCAGCGGAGCGAAGTCGGCGGTCGGCTGCGCGATGTTGGCCTGCCCGCCGCGCGACGCCGCGTACGAACCGAGCGCGGGCGGCGCGATGAGGAACGTCGCGAACACCGGGAGGACCAGCATCCACGCGATCCGGGTGCCGTGCGCGCCGTGGCCGTGCCCGTCGTCCTCCTCGTGGTCGTGGTCGTGGTCTTCGCTCCTTGAACAGCTCACGCACGCAGCGTGGCGACCGCGATGGCGACCAGCAGCGCCCCGGACACGATGAGGAACGGCCGCAGCCCCTCCTTCACGTACCGCAGGTAGATGTCGGAGACGCTGATCCGCAGCACCGCACCGCCGACGAGCAGCAGCACGACGCTCTGCGCTTCCCGGTTCACGCCCGGACCCCCCTCACAGGAACAACCAGCCGACGCCGGTGCTGACCAGGACCGCGACCGCGAACGTGGCCGGCGCGAACCGCAGCGCGAAGCCCTTGCCGAACGTGCCGACCTGCATGGCGAAGAGCTTGATGTCGATCATCGGACCGACGACCAGGAACGCCAGCCGCGCGGTGAGCGAGAACTGGGTGAGCGACGCGGCGATGAACGCGTCGGCCTCCGAGCAGATCGAGAGGATCACGGCCAGCGCCGCCAGCGCGAGGATCGACAGCACCGGGTAGTCGGCCACCGCCTGCAGCCACTCCTCCGGCACCACGACCCTGAGGACAGCCGCCGTGATGCCGCCGACCACGAGGAACCCACCCGCGCTGACGAAGTCATGCCGGCAGGACACCCAGAACGCGGCCCACTTCGACATGCCCGAGAAGTCAGGACGCTTCGGCAGCTTGATCCACTCGGCCTTGCCCAGCCGCAGCCAGAGCCAGCCCATCGCCACCGCGGCGACCGCCGACGCGAGGAACCGGGCGAACACCATCTCGGGGTTGCCGGGGAACGCGACCGCCGTGGCGACCAGAACCATCGGGTTGATCGCCGGCGCGGACAGCAGGAACGCGAACGCCGCAGCCGGGGCCACGCCACGACGCACCAACCCGCCGGCGACCGGCACCGACCCGCACTCGCAGCCGGGCAGCACCACGCCCGCCACGCCGGCCACCGGCACCGCCAGCGCCGGGTCGCTTCGGCAGCGCCTTCGCGAAGAACGACTGCGGGACGAAGATCGCGATGATCGCGCTGATCACGACGCCGAGCACCAGGAACGGGATCGCCTGGATGACCAGCGAGACGAACACGGTGGCGAACGTCTGCATCGCCGGGGTGTCGAACAGGCCGACCAGCTGATTCCGGAATATCGCTACGACCATGAGCAGCGCGGTGAGCAGCTCCAGCGAACCGGGGCGCCAGCGGCGGGGCGCCTCCTCCTCGGCCGCGGGGCTCGGCTCCGCCTGGCGGCGCGTCCAGCCTGATCGGCGACATGTCCTCGGCCGAATTCTGGACTGGCCGCGCGACCGGTTCGGCGACCGGATGCGCGGCCGAGTCTTCGGCCGTTTGCGCGACCGAGTGCTGGGCCAGCTCCGCAGCCGAGTCCTGGGCTGGCTCCGCGGCGGCGGTGCCGGAGGACTCGGCGGACTCAGTCGATTCGGCGGTGCCGGAGGACTCGGCGGTGCGGGACGACTCCGCAGCCTCGGATGGCTTTCTGGTCTTCGCGGACGTCATTCGGCACCCCGCAAGGTGGGAACCAGCACGGGCGTGCTCCTTGGGTGCTTCAGGTCGGGGTGGGCGCCCAACTCGGGACAACTTGGTGCGCAGCCTACCCGGGGGTAGGTAGCGATGTGGCGCGTCGCCGCGGCGGCGACACAGCGTCGCCTCACTGTGACTCCGGGGTTTGGCGGCCGACGGCGGCTCGCCTACGCGGCGTTTCGCCGCTCAACCGCGGAGTCACTCGCGCCTACCGCAGGCAGCGGCGCAGTTCGCCGCTCAACCGCGGAGTCACGCCATCGGTACCGGATTCGGGATCGCGCCGCCGTAGCGCCGGTCACGCTGCGCGTACACCTCGCAGGCGTGCCAGAGATGCCGCCGGTCGAAGTCGGGGAAGAGCGTGTCCATGAAGACCATCTCCGCGTACGCCGACTGCCAGGGCAGGAAGTTCGACGTGCGCTCCTCGCCGGACGGCCGCAGGAATAGGTCGACGTCCGGAACGTCCGGCTTGTACAGGTACCGGGAGAAGACCTTCTCGGTGACCTTTTCCGGGTCGAGCCGGCCCGCGGCCACGTCACGGGCGATCGCCTGAGCGGCATCGCTGAGCTCGGCGCGGCCGCCGTAGTTGACACACATCGTCAGCGTCATGACGGTGTTGTGCCTGGTCATCTCCTGCGCGACCTCCAGCTCCCTGATCACGCTGCGCCACAGCCGTGGCCGCCGCCCGGCCCACAGCACCCGGACGCCCATCGCGTGCAGGTCGTCGCGGCGGCGGCGGATCACGTCACGGTTGAAGCCCATGAGGAAGCGCACCTCATCGGGCGAGCGCTTCCAGTTCTCGGTGGAGAACGCGTACGCGGAGAGGTACTCGACGCCCAGCTCGATGCAGCCCTCGACGGCGTCGAACAGGGACGCCTCGCCCCGCTTGTGACCCTCGGTGCGGGCCAGGCCGCGCTCCTTCGCCCAGCGGCCGTTGCCGTCCATCACCAGCGCCACGTGCCGGGGGATCAACTCCCGGGGAAGGGCCGGCGGGCGGGCTCCGGTCGGATGCGGACTGGGCGGCCGTGCCGCCTGCGCGCGCCGGATCATGCGTTTCCTTTCGTACGTGCAGTGCGGTCGACCAGGGGCAGTGACCGCAGTCCCCGTTCCAGGTGCCATTGCAGGTGCGCGGCGACCAGCCCGCTGGCCTCGCGGCGCTCGGGCTGCTCGGACGCGTCGGCGTGGGTCCAGTCACCGGAGAGCAGCGCGGACATCAGCTCCAGCGCCGCCGAGGACGGGGACGCCGCCCCTGCCGGCCGGCAGCCGGCGCAGACACACCCGCCGGCCGGGACCGAGAACGACCGGTGCGCACCGGGACGCCCGCACACTGCACACTCGAGCAGCGCGGGCGACCAGCCGGCGACGGCCATCGCCCGCAGCAGGAACGCGTCGAGAGCGAGCGGCGCGTCGTGCTCACCGCCGGAGATCGCACGCAACGCGCCCAACGTGAGCAGGTAGAGCCGGAGCGACGGTTCGCGCTCCTCGTCGGTGAGCCTCTCGGCGGTCTCCAGGACGGCGCTCGCCGCCGTGTACCGGCCGTAGTCGCCCATGATGTCCTTGCCGTACGGGGTGATGCCCTCGGCCTGGCTCACGATGTCGAGCGAGCGGCCCTCGTACAGCTGGAGGTCGACGTGGCTGAACGGCTCCAGCCGCGCGCCGAACCGGCTGGTGGTCTTGCGGACCCCCTTCGCCACCGCCCGTACCCGGCCGTGGCGGCGGGTGAGCAGGCTGACGATGCGGTCGGCCTCGCCCAGCTTCTGCACGCGCAGCACCACTGCGTCGTCCCGGTAGAGGCCCACGTCAACATCCTCGCACCCGACTCCGACACTCCGGCACAGGCCGTCTGCTTGCGAGATCACGCAACGCAGACCCGCCGGGCGCAAGCTCGCGAGCCCTATCCCCCAGAATGGAACCGGAACTGTCGACGAGGAAGCGAGACGATGAGCTGGTCACCCCCCGGCGAGACGGGTCAGACGCTGATCCCCGGTCTGCAGGGCTACACCGACCTCCAGCTCATCGCTCACGGCAGCACCGCCATGGTGTTCCGCGCCACCCAGAACCGGCTCAACCGCACCGTCGCGATCAAGGTCCTACTCGTCGACGACGTCATGACCACCGCCGCGAACGTCGCCCGCGAGCTGGAGACCACCGTCGCGCTGTCGAGCCAGCCGCACATCGTCAGCATCATCGACACCGGGAACACCGCCGACGGCAGCCCGTACATCGTCATGGAGTACTGCGAGGGCGGCTCGTACGCGCAGATCCTCAAGCGACGCGGGCCGCTGCCGGTCGGCGAGGTGCTCGAGGTCGGCGTCAAGATCGGCGAGGCGCTGCACGCGGCGCACGACGTGGGCATCATCCACCGCGACGTGAAACCGCCGAACATCCTGCGTTCGCGGTTCGGCCCGGCGCTCACCGACTTCGGGATCGCCCGCGCCGCCGACGACGGCGGTGTCGCCACCAGCACGCTCGACAAGCTGACACCGCAGCACGCCTCCCCCGAGGCGCTGCTGCGCGGGCACCAGTCCGGGCGATCAGACCTGTACAGCCTCGCCTCGACGATGTGGAACCTGCTCGTCGGGCGCGCGCCCTTCGCCGATCCGGAACAGCCCCGGATGGACCCGCTGGCGTTCCGGCAGCGCGTGCTCGACGCACCGGTTCCCAGGATGCCGCGGGACGACATCCCGGAGTGGCTCCAGCAGGAGCTCGCCCGCGCGATGGCCAAGGACCCGGCCGAACGGCACGGCAGCGCCGGCGAGTTCGCCAACATGCTGCGGCTACTGGGGTCGCGCACGGAAGCTCCCGAGGCAGCTCCCAGTGGCGGCGAGGATCCGCTCATCTGGCCGTCGGCGCAACCCGTAAGAACCAGTCAACGGCCAACCCCCGCCGCGGATCCTGACGCGCCCGAAACCGAGATACTCGGCTCCCAGACTGCTGGTGCGGTGACTCCGAGCACCGCACAGGCTGGCGCAGGCCCGGCAGGCGGCGCGGGTGCCGAGGCGGCCGCAGGCTGGCCGGCCGAGTCCGATGTGCCACCGTTCTCGGCGACGCCCGCCTGCACATCCGACTGGCCCGCGCCGTACACGGTTCCCGAACACGAGCCGCGCTACACACCGCAGCCCGGACCCGACACCACCGCCCCACCGACGGTCTTTCCGGCCTCCGCACCACCCGCCGCACACCCCAGCTCCGCGCCGCCGTCGCCGTACCCGACCTCGGCGCCACCGTCGGCTGGATTCCCGACCTCGGCGCCACCGTCTTACCCGACCTCCGCCCCGCCGGCCTACCCGACGTCGGCGCCGCCGTCTCACCCGACCTCGGCGCCACCGTCGGCTGGGTTCCCGACCTCCGCCCCGCCCTCGGCCTTCCCGCCGCATGCGGCGTTCCCCGCGTCGGCGCCTCCCGGACCGCCTCCGCCGATGTTCTCGCCGGTCTCGGCGCCGCCGTCCGACGCGTACCCGCCGCTCCACGCCCCGACCCCGGCTTCCCAGCCTGTGCCGCGCCGCCCCTCCCTCGTGAAGCCGCTTCTCGTGGCGGGCGCGATCGGCGTCACTCTGGGGCTGGCCGCGACGATCGGGATCGTCGCGTCCCGGGACGGCAAGCAGACGCCCGAGGCGACCGACCCCACGCCGAGCCAGAGTGCACTCACGCCAGGCGGTATCGACCTCACGAAGGAAGGCGCGCCCCGCGACCTGCGCATCGAGGACGCGGGCACGTCCGTGACCCTGCACTGGGTGGACACGACGGGCGGCAATGCGCCGTTCATCGTGTTCGGCGCGCGCGACGGCCAGCAGACTCGCGTCCTCAAGAAGGAGGAGCGGGGCCAGACCTCGACGGTGGTCGACGGCCTGACCCCGCGCGCGGACTACTGCTTCGTCGTCGCCGCCGCGGTCTCGGCCGAGAAGCTGGCCAACTCCGACTCGGCCTGCACGCGGCGGCTCGGCGGCAAGACACCGTCCTGACCGCTCCTGGGAACGTCCGGTCGCGGCGTCATCGACTCGCGATCGCGGCGCCACAGCAGCGGGCGCGGATCGACGGACCAGAGGCACCTGCGCCACCACGACCGCCGCTGCCGTAGCGCGGCGGCGTACGCGGTGACGACCTGCGCGGCCGTGCCGGCGTGCGCGTCGTCGGCGAGTCCCGGCGCGAACGCGACCATGTTGACCAGGCCGGACAGTTCGCTGATCGGCGGCAGCGGATCGTCGTACCCGCGCACCGGCTCAGCCGCCACCGCAGCGATCTCCTCCACCGCCAGGCACGGCGCGGGACGGCGACCGGCCAGGTTCAGCGCGTCGAGCAGCTCCCACCAGGCACCGACGACCCGGCGCCCCGGCGTACCGGCGGTGAGGCGACGCTTGCGCAACCCGCGTCGCAGGAACAGCAGCAGGAGCGGGATGTCCAGCAGCACCACGGCGACGGCGATCCCGATCAAGACTGCCGGCGAGACCGCGTCCTCGGCCGCCTTCTGCGGCGGATCGATGGGCGCGAGGTCTGTCTCCGGCGCTTTCTCGTCCTCGATCGCGTCGAGCTGCTGCGCCTTGGCCTGCCGCTGCTGCTCGGCCTCCTTGGTCTGCTCGTCCGGCGGGCGCTGGGTGTTCTCGCCGGCTGCCGGGGTCGGGTCGAACGCGACCCAGCCGTGGTCGGCGAAGAACACCTCGGGCCAGGCGAACGCGTCGCCGGTGCGCACCTGGTACGTGTCGGCGCCTTGCACCTGGCCGGTGTGGAAGCCCATCACGACCCGGCTCGGGAGCCCAGCCATGCGCGCCATCAGGGCGAACGCGGACGCGAACTGCTCGGACGTGCCGCGCTTGCCGCCCTGCTCGGCGGATCCGTCGAGGAAGAACTCCAGGTTGGCGTAGCCATGGCCGGACGGCGCCTCGGCGACGAAGCGGTACTGCTTCGACAGGTGCGCCTCGATCGCGAGCGCCTTGCGGTACGGCCGGGTGGTCTTGCCGGTGACCTCGTCGGTGATCTTGCGGATGTCCTCCGGCGCCTGCGGCGGCACGACCAGGAACCGGCTGGCGGCCGGACCGGTGGCGACCTCTGCGTCGGCGACGGCCGCGATGTCCGGCGCCTCCACGAACTCCGAGACCGTCTCGTACCGCAGGCCAGGCTTGAGACCGGTCGGCAAGAGGACGGTGCCGGTGCTGGCGTCGTACGAGACGCGAACGCCCTTGATCTCGTGCGGCTGCTCCACCGCCGGCAGCCAGGCGCCGTCCAGGCTGGTCACCGTCACCTGCTGGCGCACCGCCGTCGTCTTGCGGCCGCCCGGCGCGCTCGGCGCCGGCAGGATGCTGCCGGCCGAGCGGTAGCGGCCCTCGGGCGCCCAGTTCAGACCGTCGTAGTCGTTGAGGACGACCCAGCGGATGCGTTTCGCGCTCGTCAACGTCACGTCGAACAGGGGCAGATCGGGCTGGCGCGCCCACCCGGAGAGCCGGCCGAGCGGGTTCGACTCCGGCTCCTCCTGCTCGGGCGGCGACACGTACGTACGGGGATCCGCCGGCCGTTCCTCCCGCAGCTGCGCCACGACCGTGCCGACCGCCACCGTGACGCCCAGCAGCATCACCAACGCCGTCGCGCCGATCGCCGTGCCACGTCCCCGGTAGGCGGCGCGCTGCCCGGCGGGGAGCTGCCGCAGCGCCTCAGCAGAGGCGTCCTCTCTGGTCAGCGACGTGGCGACCGCCGCGACGCCGAGGAACGCCAGCGCCAGCCACACCGACGGGCGCGCGTTCGGGCCGACGAACACCAGCGCCAGCCCATACGCCACCGCAGGCGGCAGGAACCCGAGCAGCACCTGCCCGCGCCGCACCGCGATCTCGGCACCGGCGAGCCCGGCCGCCCACACGACCAGGATCGGCAGGAACACCGTGTCGGGCGCCGGCTCGACCGGGAATGTGCTCGTCAGGATCCGCGCACCGGAGTTTCGCAGCGCGTCGAAGTAGACCGTGCCGAGCCCGCCGGCCGACGGATCGCGGGTGAGCGCCGCCGCGACCAGCAGGTACCCGGCGAGCGCCACCACCGACACGAGCACCGCGACGGCCGGCGACATCCTCTTCAGCGCCACGGAGATCGCGACCGACAGCACCGCCGCACCCGCGATCAACTGGAGCAGTGCCGGACCGTTGTAGATCCGTGCGAACACAGCTCCGGCGCTGGCGGCGAGCAGCACCATCGCCACCGCCGCGACGAACCCCCGTGACTTCACCATGCCCCCAGCCCGTCCCACGCGGCCGCGAAGTCCTTGCCGTCCGCGGCGGACAGGACGAGCAGACCGGCTGTCGTACTCGTGCCGGCGCCGTGACCGATCATGCCGAGGACGATCGACGGGTAGACGTCCCGCAGCGCGCCGATCGCCTCCAGCGCCCCCTTGTCGGCGGCGCCGCTGAACGCGAGCAGCGTGTCGCCGATCCGGCGGTGCCGCAGCCGCTTCGCCGCCTCGTCCAGTGACTCGATCTCGACCAGCTCCGTCTCGGCCAGAGCGTCGAGGAACGGCTGGATACTGTGCCCACCTTCGAGGGCGACACCGCTGGCCAGCTGCAGCGTCACGTTGAGTCCTGTCTGGATCACCGCCGCCAGGATCGACGCGGCCGCCTCGACGGCGTGCTCGAAGCTCTCCGGATCCTGCACGCCGGCACGGTTGTCGAGGAAGACGACGATCCGCGGCAGGCTGGTGTCGACGTGCTCGCGCACCATCAGCTCGCCGATGTGCGCGGATGTGCGCCAGTGGACGTGCCGCAGGTCGTCGCCGGCCACGTACTCGCGCAGGGCGTGGAACGTGATGCTGCCGTGGGCGACCTTGTCGACGATCCCGTCGAGGCTGCGCGCGGTGCCGACCGGCGTGGTGTGCATCGCGTGGACCCGGGGATGCACCCAGACCCTCGCGGGCGTGCCGTACTCACGCGTGGCGCGGACCAGGTCTAGCGGGTCGCGCCGGGAGATCCTCAGTGGACCGACGTCGACGACGCCGCGCCGCTCGGTCGGGATCGCGTACTGCGTGGAGGTCTGCTTGCCGGCGCCGAGCCGCAGCAGCGGCACCGTGACCTCGGCCGGACCGACCCGGTCGTACCCGATCAGGCTGGCGCCGCGCCACTTCGCCGCGTTCCGCACGTGCACCACCGCGCCACACGGTTCGCCGCGCTGTACCCGGTCGGGGTGAACCTCGCGGCGCACCTCCAACCGCGGCTTCCACACCGCCCACAGCAGCGAGCCGGTGAACGCCGCGAGGGTCCCGGAGCCGAGGATCGTGAGTTCGACGTAGCCGAACCCGAGGCCGACGGCGAGGAGCGCAATGCCGGCGGCCAGTAGGGCTACGCCACGTGCGGTGATCACACCGCGGTGGGCTGGGGCACCGGGACGGTTTCCAGCACCTGCTTGAGCACCGCATCGGCGGTCCGGCCACGCATCTGGGCGTCGGGCGCGAGCAGCAGCCGGTGCGCGAACACGGGCTCGACCAGCGCCTTCACGTCCTCGGGGACGACGTACGCACGGCCGTGCGCGAGCGCGTACACCTGTGCGGCCCTCGTCAGCGCGATGACGCCACGCGGGCTCACGCCAACCCGGACCTCCGGCAGTTCGCGCGTAGCCGCGGCCACGCGCACCGAGTACGCATAGAGCGGATCCGCGACGTACACGCGCCGCGCCAGCTCGACGAAGTGGGCGATCGTGGCCGTGTCGGTGACCGCGTTCAGATCGTCGACCGAGCGGCCCTGGGACGCGGCGCGGAGTACCTCGATCTCGACGGCCTCGTCCGGGTAGCCGACCGAGATCCGCATGAGGAACCGGTCGAGCTGCGCCTCCGGCAGCCGGTACGTGCCGTCCATCTCCACCGGGTTCTGGGTGGCGACGACGAGGAACGGGCGCGGCACCGGGTGCCGGACACCGTCCACTGTGACGTGCCGCTCCTCCATCACCTCCAGCAGCGCCGACTGCGTCTTCGGCGACGCCCGGTTGATCTCGTCGGCGACCACGATGTTCGCGAACACCGGGCCGCGGTGGAACTCGAAGTCGCGGGTGGCCTGGTTGAAGATCGTGACGCCCGAGACGTCCGACGGCAGCAGGTCCGGGGTGAACTGGATCCGCCGCCACTCCCCCGCGACCGACGCCGAGATGGCGCGCGCGATCGTGGTCTTGCCGACGCCTGGGACGTCCTCGACGAGTAGGTGTCCCTCGGCGAACAGCGTGGTCAGCGCCAGGTGCACGACGTCGCGCTTGCCCAGCACCACGGACTCGATGTTCGCCGACAGGCTGCCGAACACGTCGACGAAAGCAGCCACGTCGGACGCGTTGAGCGGTTGTTGCACGGTCACGCGGTCACTCCAGGTCGGTGGTGGTCAGCAGGCACGGACGCCGGTGTCGCCGGGGTTGCCCGGCCCGAGGTCGCCGTTGAGGTTGAACCAGGCATAGGGGATGAACTCGCCCGTGGTGAGCCTGATCCACCAGATGCTTATCTTGTTCGAGTTGTAGATGAAGGAGTTGATCTCGTCCGGCTGGCCGACCTCGCCGATGCTGCGCTTGTAGCAGTCGGCCTGCAGCGTGGTGCCGGACTGGTACCTGGTGAGCTTCGTCGTGCCCTTGGTCTGGCTGGTGTCGCTGAACGTGCGGATACCGGTGTTGCAGTAGGTCCGCTGGTCGCCGGCCGGACCGTTGATGCAGCGGACGGTGCCGGAGACGCCCTTGGTGGATTCGTTGCCGGTCGCCTTGCCCTCGCCGATCGCGTTGCGGGCAGTGGCGGTGAAGCTGTAGCTGGTGCTCGCAGTGAGGCCACCGACCGTGATGCTGTCGCACCCGCCCGTCTGGCGCTTGCCGCCTACCGTGAGAGCACACTCGGTGATGTCGGAGCCGTTCTTGTCGACCGTGAAGTTGACGGTGACTGAGTTCTGCGTCGAGCTGCTGCTGCCGATGGTCACCGTGGGTTTCGCGTTGGTGCGGGCCGTGTCCTTGGCCTCGGGTCCTTCGCCGGCTTCGTTCCGGGCGCGCACGGAAACGTCGACCTGCGTCCCGTTACCCAGCCCGTTAATCGTCCACTCGTTGAGGCTCGGGTCGTTGACCGGGATGTCGCCCTGGGTGGTGACGTTGATGATCCAGCCCTTGATGGGCCGCCCGTTCGGCGACGGGTCGCCCCAGGTCACCTTGACGCTGCCCTCGCCGACGGCCTGCGCCTGGACCGGCTCCGGCGCGTCCGGCTTCGCGAACGGGATCACCGGCTTGCTCGGCTTCGACGGTGCGCTGCTGCTGGCCTTACTGGTGTTGGAGACCACTGTGAAGGTGTACTCAGTGCCAAGTTCGAGCTTGCCGGTTGGGACGTCGAGCTTCGTGGCTGGCGTGGGGTCGAACGGAATGCTCGTGCCTCGGCCGTTCGCGGTCACGGTGTAGCTGGCGATGTCGTTGCCCTGGTCGTCGGCGGCGGGCCAGGCGACGGCGACACCACCTTGCATGTTGGCTGTCGCCGTGACGCTCGCGGGCGGGTCGGGCACCTCGGCTGTCGGACGGACGGTGTTCGAAGTGACCTTCGGACCCGGCCCCTTCGCGTTGATCGCGTGCACTGTGAACGAGTACTCGCTGCCGTTGTCCAGGCCGTCGATCAGCGTCGAACGGGTGCGTCCGCTGACCCGCTCGGACTTGCCGCCACCCTCCACGACGTACGTGTTGATCGGAGCGCCGTTCGAGGCAGCGGGAGCCCACACGATCCTGGCCGACTTGTTGCCCGCCGTGGCCGTCACCGAGCCGGGCGCGCCGGGCGGCGACTGCTTGGTCGGCTGCTTCGGGCCCTTCTGCGTGTCCTGGGGCCGCGTCGGTCCGGGGTTCTTGGGCGCGGGCAGGTTCGTGATGTCCGAGACATCGGGCTTCTCGCTGCCGAGGACGTCGTCGGGGTACTTGTTGATCGGCTTGATGCGGTGGTTCGAGTCGACGACTCGCGCCGACGCCGAGTTCGGAGCGTTGATGAACAGGTGCTCCTCGCGCACCTCCAACTCCAGCGGCCCGCCGGCGTCCGGCACGTTGATCTGTTGTACCTGCTCGCCCTCGTAGTCGTAGACCAGGACCGACTTCGCGACGTCGTCGTTGATGTAGACGCGGCCGTTGAACGCCACGGCCGGGCCGATCTTGGCGCTCTTGACCGCGACCGGGAACGTCGTGACCTTGCCGTCCCGCTCGATCAGGACGCTTCGCTCGTCGGGCAGCGTGACCGCGACGACGTTGCCCCGGTTGCGGGCCGGTACGTCGGCGGTCGGCATCAGCGCGAGCGCCTCGACAGGCTTGACCTTCTCGTTGCGGATCGCGAACAACGTGCCCTTGGTCTGGTCGACCAGGGCGGCCCCGTGGTCGAGCACGGTGAGCTTGACATTGTGGTCCGTGTCGGTGACAGCGAACGTCTCCGGCTTTCCGGGACCGCCGCTCCCTGCGGCGACGCGCACGACGGTGCCCTCGCTCGGCACCGCGACCCAGAGCTTGCCGTCATCGTCGAAGGCGCCGCCCTGCAGCGAGGACGGGAAGGTGAGCGGCTTGCCGACGGGCGACAGCTTCGACGGGTCGACCTGGCGGATCGCGCCGCGCTTAGAGTCGATGATGAACGCGGTGTTCTTGTGGAGCGCAACCGTGATGCCGTCGCCAGGCTCGGTGTTGACGGTGCCCGAGATGCCGAGGGTGGCGAGGTCGAGTGACGTGATCTTGCCCGTGGTGAGGTCGCGCAGGATCAGGTTCTTGTCGGTCTGGATCACCTGGACACGGTGGTTGCGCGTGTCGGTGATGGGCTGCCGCATGTCGACGCGGCCCGAGGCGGCGTTGACTCGCGAGACTTCACCCTTGGAGCCGCTCCAGAGCCACACGTTGCCGTCGAACATGTCGAGGACGCGGCTGGCTGCACCGGCTCCGAACAGAGTGGCCATCATCGAGCCGACCACGGTCAAAATGACACCTACAGTGACAAAGCCCCCGGATCCGTGCCTACCGGTCGGCGTATCGTCGCGGTCGTCGCGCGCCATGCGTGAAAGCTCCCCTTCGTGGCGATGCGACGAAGGCGTAGCTATGCAGTGGTCCGCCCCCGTCCCCCCTGCATCATAGGGAAACCGAAGGTTCGCGCTAGTTCGGTGCGGCATCTCACAATGCGGCGCGGGCGATTTCGGCGGGATTGTGGCGGCAGGTCTCGCTCTCTCAACCAGAACCCAGGCCCTACTTGGTACGCGGTTTCCGGTGGGATCGTTGCCGGTGACTTAACGGTCATGGGCGCTTGCCCGAATTGTCCCTCCGCTGGCGCACGCCCGCCGGGGAAAACGGACTGTCGGGGCAGTGGTCCTCAAACCGGGCGCAGGATGCCGCCATTTCCCCGACAGTTGCCGGGGTCGCGGCGCTCACTAGCGGCTCTAACCAGGCACCACCAGGTGTCCATATTGGATTAGTCGGGGAAGGTAACCCTACGATCCGCAGCGTAGGGTTACCTTCCCCGACTAATCGACAATGGACGGTCTCGTCGACGCCAGCGGCCGCCTGAAACCGGGCGCGCCTCATACCGCCAAACCCCGACCGTTCATCGACACCGATGGCTTATGTCACCGGCATTGAGTCTGACTTGCCGATCTCACCAAATCCTCGCGACCCGAGCCCGGTCAGCCGGGTCTGGTCCGCCGGGGCCTGGTCAGAAGCCGAGCCGGCGGAGTTGGCGGGGGTCGCGCTGCCAGTCTTTGGCGACCTTGACGTGGAGGTCGAGGTAGATGCGGGATCCGAGGAGTGCCTCGATGTGCTTCCGCGCCTGCGTGCCTACCTCTTTCATGCGCTGACCGTTGGCGCCGAGGACGATCGCCTTCTGGCTGGGACGCTCGATGAAGATCGTGGCGTGGACGTCGACGAGGTCGTCGCGGCCCTCGCGGGGTGCCATCTCCTCGACGGTGACCGCGAGTGAGTGCGGCAGTTCGTCCCGGACACCTTCGAGCGCGGCTTCGCGGATCAACTCGGCGACCATGACCTGCTCGGGCTCGTCCGTCAGCTCGCCGTCCGGGTAGAGCGGCGGGGACTCCGGGAGGTACTTGATGAGCAGGTCGGCCAGGAGTTCGACCTGGTCACCGTTAACCGCCGAGACGGGCACGACCTCGGCGAAGTCGCCCAGCGAGCTGACCGCGAGAAGCTGCTCGGCCAGCTGCTTCTTGGGGACCAGATCGGTCTTGGTGACGATGGCCAGCACGTTCCTCTTGCCGAGTTCGGCGATCTCGGTGGCGATGAACCGGTCGCCGCGACCGACGGGCTCGTTCGCGGGCACGCACAGTCCGATGACGTCGACCTCGGACCACGTGGCGCGGACGACGTCGTTGAGGCGCTCGCCGAGCAGCGTCCGCGGCTTGTGCAGACCCGGCGTGTCGACCAGGACGAGCTGAGCGTCGGGCCGGTGCAGGATGCCGCGGATGGCGTGCCGGGTGGTCTGCGGCTTGCTGCTGGTGATCGCGACCTTCGTGCCGATGAGCGCGTTCGTCAGCGTGGACTTGCCTGCGTTGGGCCGCCCGACGAAGCAGGCGAAGCCAGCGCGGTACGGCGGGGAGGCGGGCATCTCAGCATCTGCGCGATCAGTCACGACGCCGATTCTCCCGCATGACGGTGGCGACGCCCGCCCCGGTGCACGTCACGGCGCCACCAACTGCGCCCGAGCCTCCTTCACGACGTACGGAAACGAAGTGTTGACAGGCAATGGCCCCAAACTCCCCGACGTCCCTCCGGAGCCGATCCAATCCACGTCCCAGAGCACAGTGACGGTGATCTTGAAGTATCCTGACGGATTGTGGCTTGACGTACGCTTGTAGCGGTATCCACAATTGGGTAGCCTTTTCTTCCACACTTCTCCAGCACGATAGACATCTCCGCGCCCAACGCATGTGACACTCTCGCCATTTCCAAATTCCCAGATCTGTCGCGTCGGCCTGGCTTCAACGACGGCCCAAGCATCACCTGCCGCAGTTCTTTGCGTAATTGTGGGCCAGCTATCGGCACTAATCGAGAGCCACATCGGCGCTCCAACGAGGCCGCCCACGGTACGGTCGGCAAATCGAAGCTTCGGCACGACATTCGGAACCGGATCCGGCAGCAACATCTGATTCGTTGCAATGATGGCTAGCCGGAATGGGGCAACATCGGCTTGGCTTGGCGGGCCTTCAGTTGTGGCACCATTACACCAGGAGTCGATTGGCTCTGTTGCCACACATTGCGGGTCGCTCACTACCAGTGGTCCATCGTCACGACCAGATCCAGCCGGACCCGATTCGTCCTCACCGGTGGACGTTCGGCCAGTAGTGCCGCCAATCACCCGGTCATCCTCGACGACTGTGCCGATCCCCTTTCCGCCATCGCGCTCTACTACCTGTGGTTGTGATCGGTCGGCAATCGCTGGCGACTGCGCGAGCACCAAACAGCCTGCAAGCGTGGCGATCACCGGCAGTCCATTGAGGATTTTCACGGGCACTGACCCCCAGGAAAATGGAGACTTGACACGAGCCATTCGCCATCGGTAGTTCGACGTAGGTTTACCCGTACTGGATTGTGCGGAACGCCAGCGGTGACTCTTCGTCCGCTAGCCAATTCTGCAACCCCTGTACCACTCGAATCCAAGCAGCCTCGCACGAGTACGTAGCCACCCACACGCTTCGAATGTTCGATTTGTTCGGAGATGGGGAAATCACTACCGTAGGCAGTGCGCCCAGTCGCCTCCAGCTTGGATATGCGCTCCATTAACGGATCGATGAGCGCAGGACTTACCACCACGCCAAGGATTCCCCGCCGCTTGCCTGCTGGAGCCGCGTAAGCAGCAGGCAGTGTGGAGGTCCAGAACTTGCGGTACTGGTAGCGGACCCTCTCGTCATCGGTGCCTGGAGGGGCGCTGGATGTACTCGACAGCTCCGACTCCCGAATGTCGTCTGTCTGTGCGACCGGCGGCTTCCCGTATCGCGAGGCACTATGACCTGAGCACGAGGTCAGCGCCATGATCACAGTCATAGGAACTATGGCAACAGGACGCATGGGGGGTGAGATCCCTTCGTTACGCCGAACATCGATGTTTGTCGCCTATCTCGTGGCAGGGGCGACATGCGCTACGCGCGGAGCCGTGACCGGGGTCAACCAGTGCAGTGAAGCCCGTCAACGTCCACCAACATCCCTTCGATTTGCCATCAAAGACACGTTCCGCGCCACGCTCATCTGAGGACAGATGCCCTTCACCGCCGGCCGACACCGACACTCGAAGCACCTCCGCCCGGGCTGACACCAGCGCCACCCGGTCCGGGTTCTCACCCGACGGATCCGCCATCTACCAACCACTCCCCGCGTCAACGACGATCGCTAGGAAGCAGCGTAGAGAAAACGAGGGCAGCCCCGCAGAATTAATCCACAGGCAGCGCCGGCAACCACGGGACCTGGCGCAATCTTGACTCGTTCCAGTCTTGGCGCTATTGGTCGACCTCGGTCAACGTCGACCCGACCGCAGCTCCAGGAGGCCCGGATCGACAGCTAGAACAACTACGCCAGGCCAGCGACCACATCCGTGCGATGCCGGCTGAGGAGCGCAAGGATCTGCGGTTCGATCGCGACCGTCAGGGTCGCAATCGAACCGCACCGGCCGGTGCCCGCCGGAAACCCGCTTCGCATGTGAGGGTGTCCGCATGGGATCTCTGCGCGCCGGACGGTACGACCGTCTCCACTTCAACTCGCCGCTGTCCGACGAGCGGGCCGCGCTGCTGCTCGTCGAAGCCGAGCTGAAGCCCGGCGAGCGAGCCGTCGACCTCGGCTGCGGCTGGGGCGAACTCTTGCTCAGGGCAGTCGAAACAGCGCCGGGATCCACCGGCGACGGCGTCGACACCGATCCCGAACTGCTCGACCGTGGCCGCCAGGCCGCTCGGGAGCGGAACGCCGCAGTCACGTTCCACGAGGCCGACGCCGCCTCTTGGGACGGCACCGACTACGACGTGGCGATCTCGATCGGATCCAGCCACGCCTGGCCAGGTGGCACGGCCGACGCCCTCGCCGCGCTCCACCGCAGCCTCAAGCCCGGCGGACGGGCGATCTTCGGCGAAGGCTTCTGGGAGCGGCCGCCAACAGCCGCCGCGCTCGACGTCCTCCAAGTGGGGCCACACCTCGTCAGCAGCCTCCCCGAGCTCGTCGACCAGTGCGTCGCCGCCGGTTTCCGCCCGCTGCTCGTCTCCACCGCGACCAGGGACGAGTGGGAGGTGTTCGAGTCCCGGTACTGCGGCGGCATGGAGCGGTGGCTGTTCGCCAACACCGATCATCCGGACGCCGACAGCGTCAGAACCGCCGTGGACACGCACCGAGCCGGCTGGCTCCACGGCTACCGCGACGTGCTCGGCCTGGCCTACCTCGTACTGGCGGTCCCACCGGTCGGATCCTGAAGCCTGGCTTCACGATCTCACCGGTGGCAGAAGACGACCGCACCGTCGGCGCCGGCCACGAACACCGGTGCCTTCGGCGCGAGGTCGCGCACAGCCGCCACACCCGCGGCGTCCGCCGACGACTCGCCGGTGACGACCGCCGCCGCCTCCAGACCTGGCGCGCCGCTGGACACCGCCATCGCCACCGCGACCTGCAACGCCGAGAGCTGCAAAGACGCCAACGCCACCGTCGACGCCACATAGGTACGCCCGTCGGTGTCACGCACGGCGGCACCCTCGGGAGCACCGGTGCGGGCCCGCGACGAACGCGCCAACGTGACGATCTTGGCGTCCTCGACGTCTAGGTCCACTTGCTCAGGCATCGGCGTGCTGCTCCTCTGGTGTGCTCATCGCGGGGTGGTCGTCGGGGCGCGGCGCGCGGCGCACCAACACGGTATCGATGCGGTTCCGGCGGCCCCCGGCGCTCTCGGCCACGAGTACCAGCCCCTGGACGGTGACGGTGGTACCCGGGATCGGCACCTTGCCCAGCGTCTGGGCCATGAGGCCGCCGACGGTCTCGACGTCGCTGTCGCGCAGGTCGACGTCGAACAGCTCGCCGAGGTCTTCCACCGGCAACCGGGCGACCACGCGCACCTCGCCGCCCGCGAGGCGCTCGATCGGCGGGCGTTCGTCGTCGTACTCGTCGGTGATCTCGCCGACGATCTCTTCGAGAATGTCCTCGATCGTGACGAGGCCCGCGGTGCCGCCGTACTCGTCGATCACGATCGCCATGTGGGTGCGCCGGGCCTGCATCTCCTTGAGCAGCTCGTCCACCGGCTTGGACTCGGGCACGAACACTGCCGGCCGCATCACCGCCTCGACCGTGAGCCGCCGCTCGCTGGGATCCGGACCCTGGACCCGCCGCACCAGGTCCTTCAGGTAGACGACGCCCACGATGTCGTCGATGTTCTCGCCCACCACCGGCACGCGCGAGAACCCGCTGCGCAGCGCCAGCGCGAGGCCCTGCTGCACGCTCTTGGTGCCCTCGATCCACACGACCTCGGTGCGCGGCACCATCACCTCGCGCACGATCGTGTCGCCGAGCTCGAAGACGGAGTGGATCATCTCGCGCTCGTCGTGCTCGACGACCCCGCGCTGCTCGGCGAGGTCGACGAGTTCGCGCAGCTCGACCTGGGTGGCGAACGGACCCTCGCGGAAGCCGCGGCCGGGCGTGACGGCGTTGCCGATAACGATGAGCAGCCTTGCGAGGGGGCCTAAGGCCGTCCCGAGCCAGCGGGTGACACCGGCGGTGACGAGCGCGACGGCGTACGCGTGCTGCCGTCCGATCGTGCGCGGACCGACGCCGACCAGCACGAAGCTGACGACCGTCATCGCGCTGGCCGTGATGAGTGCGGCCGCCCAGCCGGCGCCCCACGTGTCGACGGCGACCAGCGCGACCAGCGTGGTCGCCGTCAGCTCGCAGAGGAGCCGGAGCAACAGCAGCAGCGCCACGTGGTGCGGCACCTTCCGCGCCACCGCCTGCAACGCCTTCGCGCCGCGGACACCGTCGCGCACCATCTCGGTGGCACGGGCCAGCGACACCTGGTTGAGCGCCGCGTCGGTCATCGCGAAGAGTCCGGCCAAGGTCACCAGCCCACCAGCGGTGATCAGGAGCGCGGAGTCGTTCATCGCTACGGCGCGACCTGAGCCCGCCAGGACTGCAACAACCGACCCTGGAGGCCGAACATCTCGCGCTCCTCCTCGGGTTCGGCGTGGTCGTAGCCGAGGAGGTGGAGGATGCCGTGGACGGTGAGCAGGTGCAGCTCGTCCTCGGTGCGGTGCCCGGCCGCGCGGGCCTGCCGCTCGGCGACGACCGGGCAGAGCACCACGTCACCCAGCAGCGTGGGCTCGGGCTCGCCCTCGGCGCCACCGGGGCCGCGGTCGATCTCCAACTCGTCCATCGGGAACGCGAGCACGTCGGTGGGGCCGGTCTTGCCCATCCACCGGTGGTTCAGCTCGGCCATGTACTCGACGTCGACCAGCAGCAGCGACAACTCCGCCATCGGGTTGACGCCCATCTCGTCGAGACTGTGCCGCGCGACGGCCAGCACCTTCGACTCGTCGATGGGGAAGCCCGACTCGTTCGAGATCTCGATCGACACGGCCGTCAGCCCCTGCGGCCGCGATGGCGCGCGGGTGCCGGGCGGCGGTTGTCACCCTGCGACTCGGTGGCGGCGTCCCACTTGGCGTAGGCGTCGACGATGTCGCCGACCAGCTTGTGCCGCACCACGTCCGCGCTGGACAGCTGCGAGAAGTGCACATCCTCGACGTCGTCCAGGATGTCCTGAACCACGCGTAGGCCGCTCTTCGTGCCGCCGGGCAGGTCGACCTGGGTGACGTCGCCGGTGACCACGATCTTCGACCCGAACCCGAGCCGGGTGAGGAACATCTTCATCTGCTCGGGGGTGGTGTTCTGCGCCTCGTCGAGGATGATGAACGCGTCGTTGAGCGTGCGGCCGCGCATGTATGCCAGCGGGGCGACCTCGATCGTGCCCGCCTGCATCAGCCGCGGGATCGACTCCGGGTCGAGCATGTCGTGCAGCGCGTCGTAGAGCGGGCGCAGGTACGGGTCGATCTTCTCGTACAGCGTGCCGGGCAGGAACCCGAGCCGCTCGCCGGCCTCGACCGCCGGGCGGGTGAGGATGATCCGGTTGACCTGCTTGGCCTGCAGCGCCTGGACCGCCTTCGCCATCGCCAGGTACGTCTTGCCGGTACCGGCGGGGCCGATCGCGAACAGCACAGTGTGCTTGTCGATGGCGTCGACGTACCGCTTCTGGTTGACGGTCTTCGGGCGGATCGTCTTGCCACGCCGCGACAGGATGTTGAGCGTCAGCACCTCGGCCGGGCGCTCCTCGGTGCCGGCGGTGAGCATGCCGACGACGCGACGCACCGCGTCGGGGGCGAGGGGCTCACCCTTCTCGACCAACGCGAGGAGCTCGGCGAAGAGGCGTTCGGCGAAGGCGTTCTCGGCCGGCGATCCGGTGAGGGTGATCTCGTTGCCGCGCACATGCACATCGGCGCGCACGGACTTCTCGATCAGCTTGAGGATCTCGTCCCCGGAGCCGAGCAGACTCACCATGGAGTGTCCGTCGGGGACGACGATGCGGGTCTGCGCCGTTGCGCGCGGTTCGATGTTGACCATGGGTAGACCCCGAAGGGCCAGCTCACGCCTGCTTCCGGTCTCGTCGGTTCGGTACCTGCCCATCTTAGCCGGGCAGGCCGACAGAAGCCTCTGAGTAAACGGCCGAGCTAGCGGGCGGCTGGGTCGAACGTCTGCTGGTCGCGGGTGACCCGGTACGTGGCCCAGCGCATCTGGACGATCCGGCCCGTGCCGTCGCGCGTGAGTTCGAGCCGCTCGCCGGTCTCGCGGCCCGACACGCCGCGCAGCACGTCGGCGCCCTCGACGGCGAAGACCGCGGGAGGGCGGTCTGCCGGGGCCGCCGCACCGCGCGCCTCCAGGTGGCCGTGGCGCCAGCTGAACACGAACTCCGATCCCTCGGACCACCAGCGTCCGAGCGCGCTGGCCAGGGCTTCCGGCGCGGGTTCGCCCGGAGTCCACGGCTCGATCGCCCGCGGATCGTGTTCGAGGCTCGCTGCGAGCAGCTTGTGCGGCGTGGCGCAGATGTTGCCGGCCGTGGTGGACGAGCCGAGCGTCGCGGCGCCGATCTTCTCGCCGCGCCGGCAGTACACGCCCGCGAGGAAGCCGGGCATGGCACCTTCGTGACCTGTGTGGATGATCCGGCCGCCCTGCGGCACCAGGATGAGGCCGAGCCCCCAGCCGGCGGTCCACTGGTCGGGATCGGTGACGGTCAGCGGCTGGCACATCTCCTCGACGGTGCTGGGCGCGAGGACGGCCGGGTCCGGATCGGCAAGGAAGAGCGCCCACTTCGCCATGTCGGCGGCGGTGCTCCAGAGCTGCGCGCACGGGGCGACGCCGCCCATCGGAAACTCCGGTTCGGGGCGGACGTGGTCGGTGTAGGCCTCGACGAGGTAGCCCTGCGCGAACGGCGCGCGCGCGTCGGCCGTGGTGTCGGTCAGCCCGAGCGGAGTGAGGATCTGGTCGGTGAGGACCTCCTCCCAGGTGCCGCCGAGTTTGCGCCCGGCGAGGTGCCCGAGCAGCGCGTACGCGAGATTGGAGTAGTGCCAGCGCCGCGACGGAGGCATCACGGCCTCGGCGCGTGCCACGTCGGCGATGACCTGGTCGGCGCCGGGGACGTCGAGGGTGTCCCAGACGTTGCCGTACGGCTCGCGCTGGAGTCCGGTGGTGTGGCTGAGCATGCCGCGGATCGTCAGGTCACCGTGGGCGGGCACATCGAGGTGCGCGTCGAGGCGGTCGTCCAGGCCGAGCATGCCCTGGTCGCGGAGTTGCAGGATCAGGACGGCGACGAACGTCTTGGTGACGGAGCCGATCCGGAACTGGGTACGGGCGTCGAGCGGGGTGTCGTTGCCAGCGGTGCCGATCTGGTGGGTCCAGAGCGGACGGTCGGCCCGGGCGACGGCCGCGCTCACGGCGGGCACCCGGTCTTCGGCCTGCAGCCCGGCGACGATCCGCTCGCAGGCGGTGGCGGCTTCCCGCTCGGACACTGTGTTCCCCTGACTCCCCGTTGGCTACGCCGTCGTCAGGGTAGTCAGGCAGCGCTCACCCGGTCAGCGGGTCGCGAGCATCGGTCCGAGCGGGCGCCCGCCCAGGACGTGACCGTGGACGTGGAAGACCTCTTGGCCGGCGTGCGGACCGGTGTTGAAGAGGAGGCGGTAGCCGTCTTCGGCGAGACCTTCTGCGGCGGCGACTTCGGCGGCTGCGCGGAGCACTTCGCCGGCAAGGTCGGGATCGGCGGCGGCGAGGGCACCGGCGGTCTCGTGGTGGTCCTTGGGGATCACGAGGACGTGGACCGGCGCCTTGGGGTTGATGTCGCGGAACGCGAGCGTGCGCTCGGTTTCATGGACGACCTTCGCCGGAATCTCCCCAGCAACGATCCGGCAGAACAAGCACGAAGTCATGCCGACGATCCTAGGGTGCGGCCCCTGCGACCGAAGCGCCGACCCGGCCGCCGCCAGGACGGCTCCCTGCCACGCGTAACTAGAAGAGCTTTGAAAGCCTTTGATCTTCTACGGACCTGGAGCCCGCTGAGGTGCGCGTATCGCCGCGCTCGCACAAGGCACCGCGTGCTGGGGCACGCAAGCCGCGGAGAGCGCGGCGAGACGTGTGCCTCAGCGGGCCGCACACAAGAAGCCGCGGAGCCATAGGAGATGGGGGATTTGCTGGTCACGACCGGCGTACGGGTTGGACTCGATGGGCTTGCCGCCACGGGCAGCACGTTCACCCTCTGCGACCCAGGCGCGTCCCTGGTCCGCTTCGATCGACTGTCTGTTACCGACCGTCGCTCTGTTGAGCATGGCACTCCCCCTTGGGACGAACCCCTCCACGGAGTCCCTGGGTACCGCCCGTAAGTTCGCGTCGGTGGTGCCGTTCCCCGTGAGTGAGCCCATATCCAGATAAACGAGCGTTCTGGCGGCTCGGTTCGGCGGCGCCGCGCTTCTGTTGTGGTGCGACGCGCCGGGGGCGACTCCCACCGCCTCCTGGCACGCCCGTCTCGACTTTCTCGTGGTGCGAGCGACGCGTCTGTTGCTGCATGCGTCTGGGGGTCAGGTTAGCTAGCGGGATCCAGTCTCGTTGTGGATTCCCGCGAACTGTGAGCAACAAAATCGCAGGTCAACAGGGTAATTAACCAGAGTTGTACTCGCGTTTGGTCGGTCACCAGCGGCCGGTGCGTGAGGAGACGACGGCGAGTGCGGCGACGCCTGCGGTGGAGGTGCGGAGTACGGAGTCGCCGAGTCTGACGGCAACCGCTCCGGCCTGCGTGAACGTGTCGATCTCGGCCGGTGCGACGCCGCCCTCGGGGCCGACGACGAGGACGACGTGCGTGTGGTCTGTCCGCCACCGAAAGGTCCACGGTGGACAGCGGAACACTCGACGCCTCGTGCAGCACGAGAGCCCGATCGGCTTCGGAAAGCAGAGCTGCTACGTCACTAGTTGTAGCTGGCTTTGTCACTTCAGGTAGCCAGGCGCGCCGGGACTGCTTGGCTGCCTCGCGCGCGGTCGAGCGCCACTTCGCGAGTGCCTTGTCGCCTCGGGCGTCGCGCCAGCGGGTAACGCACCGGGACGCTTGCCACGGGACGATCGTGTCGACGCCGGCCTCCGTGAGCATCTCGACGGCCAGCTCGCCGCGGTCGCCCTTGGGGAGCGCCTGGACGACGGTGATCCGGGGGTACGGGGCGGGGACTTTGGTGACGTCGAGGACGGCGAGGTCCAGAGACTCCTTGCGGACGGTGGTCACCTCGCAGCGGGCGAGTCCGCCGGCGCCGTCGGAGAGAAGCAGCAGCTCGCCGGGGGTGAGGCGGCGGACGGTGGCGGCGTGGCGACCCTCGGCGCCGTCGAGGATTGCGGTGGTTCCGGTGGGGAGGGCGTCGACGAGAAAGACCGGGTCGCTCACGCTCGCCACCTTCTCACGACGGCCCGGCGCTCCAACTGTCGGGGAAATGGCGGCATCGACTGCCCGGTTTGAGGACCAGTACCGGAACAGTCCGTTTCGGGTAGGCCTACGGACCTGAGCCCGCTCAGGTGCGCCGATCGCAAGGCGGAGGAGAAGCCGATACCGGGCTGTATCGGCGCCGACGACAACGCCGCGAGCGGTGTGCCTGAGCGGGCCGCCTACGCGTGGCCGTTGAAGGCGTCGCGCATCTTGGAGAAGAAGCCGCCGGATTGGCGGATGGGCTCGGGGTGTTCCTCGCCGCGGAGGCGGGCGAGTTCGCGGAGCACCTTCTCCTGGTCGGGGTCGAGGCGGGTGGGGGTCTTGACCTCGAGGTGGACGTGGAGGTCGCCGCGCCCGGCGCCACGCAGGTGGGGCACGCCGCGTTCACGGATGCGGACTGACGGTGCCGGGTTGGGTGCCGGGCTTGACCTCGATGGCTTCCTCGCCGTCGAGCGTCTTGAGGTTGAGGTGAGTGCCGAGGGCGGCGGCGGTCATGGGGAGGGAGACGCGGCAGTGCAGGTCGTCGCCCTGGCGGCTGAACACGTCGTGGGGCCGTTCGTGCACCTCGACGTAGAGGTCGCCGGGCGGGCCGCCGCCGGGGCCGACCTCGCCCTCGCTGGCGAGGCGGATGCGCATGCCGTCCTCGACGCCGGCCGGGACCTTGACGGTGAGGGTGCGGCGCGCACGGACGCGCCCTTCGCCGCCGCATCCGGCGCAGGGGTGGCTGATGATCGAGCCGAAGCCCTGGCACGCGGAGCAGGGTCGTGCGGTCATGACCTGGCCGAGGAACGACCGCTGGACGGTCTGCACCTCGCCGCGCCCGCCGCAGACGTCGCACTGCGCCGGGTGGGTGCCGGGGGCGGTGCCGGCGCCGCTGCAGTCGTTGCAGAGGACGGCGGTGTCGACGGTGAGTTCCTGGTTGACGCCGAACGCGGTCTCGACGAGGTCGAGGTCGAGCCGGATCAGGGCGTCGGAGCCGGCGCGGGTGCGCGGCCGCGGACCACGCTGCGGCGCTCCGCCGAAGAAGGCGTCCATGATGTCCTGGAAGCCCATCGTGAACGGCGCGCCCGGACCGCCCGCGCCGCCGCCGGGCGCGAGCGGGTCGCCGCCGAGGTCGACGATCTCGCGCTTGGCCGGGTCGGACAGGACCTCGTAGGCGGTGGAGACGTCCTTGAACCGGTCCTGCGCCTCGACGTCCGGGTTCACGTCGGGGTGCAGCTCGCGGGCCAGCTTGCGGTACGCCCTCTTGATGTCCTCGGGCGTCGCGTCCCGGCGCACGCCGAGGACGGCGTAGTAGTCCTTAGCCACGTGTCCCTCAGTTCCCAGCCAACAGGTCGCCGACGTAGCGCGCGACGGCACGCACCGCGCTGATCGTGCCCGGGTAGTCCATCCGGGTCGGGCCGAGCACCCCGAGCCCGGCGAGTGCAGTGTGGCCGGTGCCATACCCGGCGCTGACGACGGAGGTGCCGCGCAACCCCTCGACCTTGTTCTCGTCGCCGATGAGGACGCGCAGCGTAGTGGGCGAATCCACCTCGCCGATGAGCTTGAGCAGCACCATCTGCTCCTCCAGCGCTTCGAGCACCGGGCGGATCGTGCCAGGGAAGTCGAGCGCGCTGCGCGTGAGGTTGGCGGTGCCGGCGAGCATGAGCCGCTCCTCGCGGCGCTCGACCAGGGTCTCCAGCAGGACCGCGGACAGCGTGGTCATCGCCGGGCGCAGCTCGGGCGCGATCGAGTCGAGCAGGCCGACGACGCGCTGCGGGGCGTCGGCGAAGTGCTCGCCGATCAGGGCACCGTTCACCGCGCTGCGGAGGCCGTCGACGTGGACGTCTTCCAGCCCGTGCGGGAAGTCGACCATGCGCTGCTCGACGCGGCCCGTGTCGGTGATGAGGACGACCAACATTCGCGTGGACGCGAGCGGCACCAGCTCGACGTGGCGCACCGCGCTGCGCGTCAGGCTGGGGTACTGGACGACCGCCACCTGGCGCGTGAGCTGGGCCAACAACCGGACGGTGCGGCTCACCACGTCGTCAAGGTCGACGGCGCCTTCGAGGAACGTGTGAATCGCGCGACGTTCGGCCGACGTGAGCGGCTTGATCTGCGACAGCTTGTCGACGAAGAGCCGGTAGCCCTTGTCGGTGGGCACGCGGCCCGCGCTGGTGTGGGGCTGGGTGATGTAGCCCTCGTCCTCCAGCACCGCCATGTCATTGCGGATGGTGGCCGGCGACACCCCGAGGTGGTGGCGTTCGGCCAGCACCTTGCTGCCAACTGGCTCGTTAGTGGAGACGTAGTCCTGCACGATCGCCCTGAGAACGTCGAGCTTGCGCTCGTCCAGTGCCATACCGCCTCCTCCCTGTGCTGGTGTCGTCACGCTACGCGCCTGGCACTCGCATGGTTTGAGTGCCAATCATACGTGGCTCTGCCGAGTGAGGCGCAGCTTCCCACCCCGGCTGGCGTCTCGGATTCGGGACGCGTGGCTTCCGGCCGCCCGGGTACAGGTCCGGATCAGGGGCGGCGACGCGCCGCGGGCGACGGGTTCGGCAGGATCCCGGCCAAGGCTGGCGTTGTATCCGTACGCTGGGACCATGACCGAGAACTCGGACAACGCTGCGTCGTCGCGGCGCCCGGACCAGCCGCCCGCCGCGCCGTCGTTCGACTCACCCGCTGACTCCGGACCAGGCGCGGAACCGCCCCGCCCGCCGTCCGCTCCGGATCCTTCCGCCGCACCGTCGGCACCCAGCAGCCCGGCTGCACCACCGCCGTCTGCACCCTCACCCTCCGCGCCGTCGGAACCGCCGCTTCCCCGTACCGCTCCGTCGAGTCCCGGCCGCGCCGCCTCCGGGTCCGCCCGGTGGGTACGACACGCCGGCCGGACCGCCCGGTGCGGTACCGCCGGCCCAGCCGGGGCCGCCTCCCGGCGGTGCGTACCCCCCGGCGCCGTCGAGCCCGGCGCCGGGCGGATACCAGGCGCCCGGTTATCCGCCCGGTGGCGGCCAGGCGCCGCCGACCTATCCCCCGCCCGGAGCGCCGCCTGGCCCCGGCGGGTACGGCGCGCCGCCTCCCGGCTATGCCGCCGCCGCTGGAACCGACGAGCGCACGTGGGTGCTCATCGCCCACTTCGGCGGCGCGGCCGGCGCGGTCATCGGCGCGGGCATGCTCGGATGGGTGGCTCCGCTCGTCGCGATGCTGGCTGAGGGGCAGAAGTCCCCGACGGTGCGCGCGCACGCGGTCGAGGCGCTGAACTTCCAGCTCACCTGGTCGGTGATCTGCCTGGTCGGCGGCACGATCACGTGCGGCATCGGCCTGATCTTCCTCTGGCTGGTGCCGTTGATCTTCGGCATCATCGCCGGTGTGAAGGTCTCCAGCGGCGAGCCGTACCGGTACCCGGCGAGCGTGCGCCTCATCAAGTAGCTCGCCTGCGGGAACAGCGAGGGCCTGTCTTCAAAGGTTCGGCCTCTGAAGACAGGCCCTAAGCCAGCAGGTCTCGCACTACGGCATCGGCGAGCAGCCGGCCGCGCAGGGTCAGCACCGCGCGGCCGGCGACGTGCTCCGCCTCGTGGAGGAGTCCGTCGGCAACGGCCTTGGCGGCGGCGTCGCGCCCGGGCGATTCGAGCACCTCCAGCGGAAGCCCCTCGACGAGCCGGAGCCGCAGCAGAACGTCCTCGACCTGGCGGGTCTCGACGTCGAGCGTCTCGCGGGCGTGTGCCGGCGAAGCGCCGTCGGCGAGCCGCGCGGCGTACGCGGCCGGGTGCTTGACGTTCCACCAGCGCACGCCGCTGACGTGGCTGTGCGCCCCCGGGCCGAGGCCCCACCAGTCGCCACTGCGCCAGTACAGCTCGTTGTGGCGGCACCGGCCGGCTTCCGTAGCTGCCCAGTTCGACACCTCGTACCAGTCGAGCCCGGCGCCGGTGAGGGTCGCGTCGGCCTGGAGGTACCGGTCGGCGAGCACGTCGTCGTCTGGCATGGGTACCTCGCCACGCGCGACCTGCCGGCCGAGCCGGGTGCCGTCTTCCACGATCAGCGCGTAGGCCGAGACGTGGTCGACGCCGGCCTTCACGACCGCGTCCAGCGAGGCCTGCCAGTCCTCGGCGGACTCACCCGGCGCGCCGTAGATCAGGTCGAGGTTCACGTGCTCGAAGCCGGCCGCGCGAGCCTCCGCGACGGCTTCCTCGGGGCGACCCACGGTGTGCGTGCGGTCGAGCACCGCCAGTACGTGGGGACGTGCCGACTGCATGCCGAGCGAGATCCGCGTGAATCCCGCACTGCGCAGTGCGGCGAGTGACTCCGGTGTGACCGACTCCGGGTTGGCTTCGGTGGTCACCTCCGCACCGGCAGCGAGGCCGAACGTGGTGGCGATGCCGTCGAGGATCCGCGCCAGGTCGCCGGCGGGAAGCAGGGTCGGCGTGCCGCCGCCGAAGAAGACGGTCTCGACAGCGGGCGCCGCGCCGTCGAGCACGCGGGCGGCGAGCGCGAGTTCGGCGAGCACCGTGTCGGCGTAGGACGCCTGGTCGGCGCCGCCTCCGAGTTCGGTAGCGGTGTAGGTGTTGAAGTCGCAGTACCCGCAGCGGGTGGCGCAGAACGGCACGTGGACGTAGACCCCGAAGCCACGCTCCCCCGCCGCGCCGAGCGCCGACGCCGGTAGGGCGCCGTCACGCGGAGCGGGGTCACCGTCGGGGAGCGGTCCAGGCATCCGTCTAGTGTGACCCGTGCCGTACCCGCGTCCCGCCCGGGGACCGGCGGTCCGCGCCGGGGAACGTCCGACCACGAGGAGAGTGCAGTGACCGAGCCCGCAACCGGATCCCCGCTCGTGCGGTACGAGGTCGCCGCTGGCGTCGCCACGCTCACTCTCGACTCGGAGCACAACCGCAACGCGCTCTCCGCCCAGCTGATGAGCGAACTGCTCGCCCACCTGCACACGGCGATCACCGACGATGCGGTGCGCGCGATCGTGCTGACCCACACCGGCCGCGTGTTCTGCTCCGGAGCCGACCTCAAGGCCACGCAGGCCGCCTCCACCGTCGCCGATCTGCCCGTGGCGAGCCTGCCCGAGATCCTGCAGACGATGTGGGAGTCACCGAAGCCAGTCGTGGCGCGAATCGCCGGACCCGCGCGGGCCGGTGGACTCGGCCTCATCGGCGCCGCCGACCTGGCGATCACCAGCGCGGACGCGACGTTCGCGTTCACCGAGGTGCGCATCGGCGTGATCCCCGCTGTCATCTCCGCCACCGTCCTCCCGCGACTGGCGCCACGCGCAGCCGCCGAGCTGTACCTCACCGGTGATGTGTTCGACGGCCGGCGGGCCGCCGAGATCGGGCTGGTCACGGCGGCGGTGCCGGCCGAATCGCTCGACGCCGAGGTGGACCGGTATGTGGCGTCGCTCGTGCGCGGTGCCCCGAACGCTCTCGCGGGCGCCAAGGAGCTGCTGCGCCGCCCGGCCCCGGCGTCACTCAAGGCCGAGCTGGACGATCTGGCGGCATTGTCCGTGCGCTACTTCACGTCCGACGAGGGCCGCGAGGGCATCGCGTCGTTCCGCGAGAAGCGCGACCCGTCCTGGGTGCCGGCCACGGACTAGCCCTTGGCGCCGTCCGGGTGGAGGCCGGCCGCGAGTTCATCCGGCGTCACGGTGAACGGGAACGGACGCTCGACCGTGAACACGTCGCTCCCGGTGGCCTTCGCGACCTGCACGTACCGCCCCTTGTCGTCCAGTTCGAACGCGAGCAGCGATGGTGCGTCGGGATCCGGGTCGACTATCCAGTACGACGGCACGCCGTACTTCTCGTACACCGGCTTCTTGAGATTGAGATCGATGAGCGCGGTGCTCGGCGACCGCACCTCCACCGCCAGCAGCGGCGCGACCGGCAGGTTCTTCGGCGTGAAGTCCTTGTACCGGGCCACCAGGATGTCCGGCTGCAACTCCGTGTCCGGAGTCAGCCGTACGGCGAACGGCGCGGCCAACGCCCGCATCCCTCGCCAGGGCAGGCCCGCCGCAGCCGCCACGAACAGTTCGCCTAGCACTTCCTGGTGCTGCCACGCCGGCGCGGGGCTCACCAGCAGGGTCCCGTCGAGCACTTCGTACCGGTGCCCGTCATCGGGGATCTGTTCCAGGTCGTCCGCTGTCAACGCCCGGCCGAACGGCAACGCCGTCGGGGAGATCGTCATGACTGCCATAGTGCCTCCTCGGCGCGGTGTTCGTCACGGGATGAAGCCTGGCGGAAACGCAAGTGGCCGCGCGGAAACGATCCACAGGCGCGGTTCTGTCCACAGATCCACGCATGGATACCCGCGCGGGCGCGGAAATGTGCTAACGCGGTGTGGTCGAACTGGGCACGAACGGCGCCCCGTGCCCCGGCACGACCAGGTCGGCGACCGCGAGCACCCGCTCCCGGCTGACGCTCAGCGCCTCGGGATCGACGGCGTACGGGTCGACCGCCGGCCCGTCGACGTTCCACCACACGTGGGTGAACGCCACCACGCCGTCGGCGGTGCCGACCAGGGTGGTGATGTCCTCGGGTGTGTGGCCAGGCGTACGGATCAGCTTGACCGACTCGGACAGCGTGAAGCCCTCGGCGTCGCGGTCGGTCCAGACGTCGTTGAAGTACGTGGCCCAGTGATCGTGGAAGCGTGCGTTCGGGAACAGCGCGGCGTTGATCGTGTGGTCGGGGTGGTGGTGGCTGAACACCGCATCGGTGATCTCCTCGGGCGCGACGCCGGCGGCGGCGAGCGGGTCGAGGATCGCGGCGCGCCGATCGGCGACGATGCCGGGATCGATCACCAGCTTCAGCGCACCGTCGGCGACGTACGTGACGGTGCTCGCGGTGCGCGGACCCACGTACCCCGCGGTGAGCACGGTCATCGTGGCGGATCGGCCGGCGGGCGCGTCGCTCATGGCCGCGATCCTGCCACGACCGGCTCGTTCCCGCTCGAACGACGTCGCATCGCTAAGACAGTCGACGCGAGGTCCATAGTGGACAACACATTCAGTACCTGTCCGTGAGTGTGACAGCACTCACGGTCAACAAGCGGATAGTTCCCGACAGGTTGTCGGAATCAGTTCTCGACGGCGCCCCGACCTGCACATACGTCCGGGACCGGTACGCTCGTACCGCCCTCCTACCTCACGTGGCGAGCACCGGACTGGCCTCCGCCACGTAGGCTCGAAGGCGGACGTCGACACCGACCAGTGGAGGCCACATCCCGATGCGCCGGGTTGTCATCGCCGTGGCCGCGCTCGTAATCGTGGCCGGGGCGACAGCGTTCGGCATCGCGCAACTGTCCAATGTGCGCATTCCGTTCCTCACCGACACGTGCCGCGTGTACTCCGGCGAGACCGTCGTGCGGGTCCAGCCCGACCAGCTCACGCACGCCGCCACGATCGCCGCGATCGGCGTCCGCCAGCAACTGCCGGAGCGCGCGGTGACGATCGCGCTCGCGACGGCGCTGCAGGAGTCGAAGCTGCGCAACCTGTCCAGCGGCGACCGCGACTCGATCGGCCTCTTCCAGCAACGCCCGTCGCAGGGCTGGGGCACGCCGGAGCAGCTCCAGGATCCCCGCTACGCGACCGGCAAGTTCTACACGCACCTTCTCAAGGTGCCGAACTGGGAGAAGATGCGCCTGACCGATGCGGCCCAGGCGGTCCAGCGCAGCGGCCACCCGACGCTCTACCAGCAGTGGGAGACGGACGCGCAGGCCCTGGCCGCTGCACTGCTCGGCACCGAGGTCAGCGCGGTCACCTGCCAGCTGCGGCAGCGCACCGAACGCGGCGGTGACCAGGCGGCGCAGGCGCTCGTCGGCGAGCTCGGCCAGGACCTCGGCAAACTCAGCGTGGCCTCCGGACGGGCCGGCGACGCACCCCAACTCACGATCGCCGTCGGTGGCGGTGGTCAGTCGACGCTCGGGTGGCGCACCGCGCACTGGTTCGTCGCGAAGTCGCACGAGTTCGGCGTGCAGCGGGTGGCGCACGCCGGCAAGGTGTGGACCGCGCACAGCGGCAGGTGGAAGTCCGACTCCAAGGCCACGAAGACCCACGTCGAGGTCGACATCACGCCCGACAGTTAGGGCGTCTCAGAACGGTTGGTCGCGCGGCCCCAGCGGTCCGGACCGGTCGGCCAATGTCGGCATGCCGACGTTGGGCCAAGCGGGGTCACGCCCGTGCAGCCGGTTCCTTGAGCCACGAGCGGAGGCGGTCCTTGACCTGCTCGGGCAGCTCGTCCGCGGTGGCCACGTGCGCGAGCAAGGAACGCTCCCCCGTCAGCAGCCGGAACGTCTCCCCGATCGTGACGCCGTGCGCCGGCCGGTGCACCACGTCGATCCGCTCGCCTGCCCCGAGCTCACCGGGCGTGACGATACGGAGGTAGGCGCCGGGCCAGCCACGGGCGGTGAACCGCTTGATCAGGTCCGGAACGTCCCAGAATCCAGCGAACACCTTGCACGGGATACGCGGCGCGCTCACCTCCAGCAGTGCCGACCCGATCGACCACCGCTCGCCGATCACGGCGCCCGTGACGTCGACGCCTTCGGTGGACAGGTTCTCGCCGAAGATCCCGGGCGGGAGTTCACGGCCGAGTTCCCGCGCCCACCACGCCGCGTCTTCACGGGCGTACGCGTAGACGGCCTGGTCGTAGCCGCCATGGTGCTTGGTGTCGTGGATGCGGTCGCCAGCCACCTGGTCGCCGCGGACGGCGACCCGGCCGGCGACCGGATGCTTGTCGATACCGGTCAGGCCCAGGTGCCCGTGCTTGTTCGGGCGCAGCGACGGCGCGACGTTCACCGAGACGAGGCGAGGCTCCAGCTCCATGCGTCCACGGTACTTGCGGGCGCCCACAGGTTTACGCCCGAGCGCGGCCCCACGACGCACGCTGACTTTCGGATTCTTGGGGGTCGCGGAGCGGCAACACCCCCAAGAATCCGAAAGTCGGCGAAGACTCAGCCCGCGTCCGTGAACACGGCCACCGTTCGCGCCGGCACTGTCACCCGCCCCGAACCGGCCGTGGCGCCGCGTACGACCGGATCCGCGCCGGCCGCCTGCACGGGGTGCAGCGCCAACCGCCCTGGCACGTCGACAGTCACCGACTCGCCGGACGCGTTGAACACCACCACGAGCCCGGCCAGCCGGGGATCGACGTCCCGCCCGACCGTGTCGTCGATGCGCATGACGATCACGCCCGGCGAGCCAGGCAGGAACGACACCTTCTGCTGTACCAGTTCGGCCGTGCCAAGTTCGAACAGCGGCGAAGAGCTCCGGATCCGCAGCCAGTCGGAGAACACAGCGCGACTCGCCAGGAGGTCCGCGCGGGCCGGCCCAGGAACCGTCAGCAGCGGCCGCGCATACGGCCACTTAGAACGGTTGTCCGCGGCCGGTGGCAACCCGGACCCGAACCCGTTCGTCCGGTACGTGAAGTCGAGCCGGTTGAACCAGTCGCCGGAGTTGAAGCTGTTGCGGTCGAGCGACTTCGACCGCAGGATCTCGCTCCCCGCGTGCACGAACGGCCGCCCCTGCCCGAGGAACGCCGTCGCGAGCGCGACCTGCTGCATGCGCACGCGCGAGGCCATCGGCGTGTCCGAGGGCAGCTTGTAGGCCAGCGCGTCGTACAGCGTCTCGTTGTCGTGCGCGTCGACGTAGGTGATCACCTCGCCGGGCTGAGCCGCGTACCCCGCCGGCGAGCCGTTGTAGTCCACTTCGGACCCGCGCACGACCCGACCGGACGAGTCGACGAAGCGGTAGTCACGCAGGTTGCCCGCCAGTCCGAGCTTGATCAGGTCCTGGTAGTGCAGCAACCGGGACCGCTGCGCGGCCGCGTCCCCGTTCGCGGGCGAGGAGTTGGGCGAAGTGAACAGCCCGCTGCCGAACCCCTGGATCCGCGGATCGTCGTCGAACGGCCCACCGCCGCGCACCGCGTCACGCAACCGGTCGGTGAACGTGGCGACACCCGTCCCGGCCATGTTCGCCTGCGTGGCCTGCACGAACCTGGCGTTCCCCGCGACCTCGCCGAAGTCCCAGCCCTCGCCGTACAGCAGGACCTTGCGCCCGTCGACGCCGTCGCGAGCCAGCGTCAGCCGGTCGAGCGCGCCCCGCACGGCCAGGATGTTCGCCTTCGGGTGGTGGCCCATCAGGTCGAACCGGAACCCGTCGAGCTTGTATGTGCGCGCCCAGTGCACCACCGAGTCGACGACGAGCTTGCCCATCATCGCGTTCTCCGTCGCGGTGTTCGGGCAGCAGGTCGATGTGGCGATCACGCCGTCCGCGTCCAGCCGGTGGTAGTAGCCCGGCACGACGCGGTCGAGCACGCTGCGCGCGTCCTGCCCGGCGGCGGTCGTGTGGTTGTAGACGACGTCCGCCACGACGCGCAGCCCCGCACCGTGCAGCCCGGCGACCATCTCGCGGTACTCGCGGGTGCGCGTCACGCCGTCCGGCGACGTCGCGTACGACCCCTCCGGCGCGTTGTAGTGGTACGGGTCGTACCCCCAGTTGAAGCCGTCCTTGTCAGCGACAGCGCCGACGCACGCCTGCTGCTCCTCGGAGTCGGCAGGCAGGGACGGAAGGTCGCAGTCCGGCTCCGCCCAGGAGGAACGGCGCTCGGCGATCGTCGCGATGTCGAACGTCGGGAGCAAGTGGACGGTCGTCACGCCCAGCGACCGCAGGTGCTTCATGCCGTTCGAGCCCGGCACCGTGAATGCCTTGTACGTGCCGCGCCACGCGGCCGGCACCGACTGATCCCCGATCGAGAAGTCCCGAACGTGCAGCTCGTACAGCGAATGCTTCTCAAGACCAGGCTTGCGCAGCGACGACCAACCCGGCGGCGCCGCGCGCGACAGGTCCGCGAACAGGCTGTGCGTCGAGTCCGCAGCGAGCGCCGTCGAGTAGGGGTCGGTGACGACGTTCGTCTCGATCCGCCGCGTGCTCGGCGCATACGCGCGAACCTCGAACTGGTAGTACCGCCCGGCCCACGGCCCGGCTGCGGACCACACTCCCGACCGGGCGTCCCGGCGGAGAGGCACCAGCGAAGGAACCCCAGCCGGCGTGGCACCGAACAGCCGCAACCGCACTGACTGCGCAGTCGGCGCCCACACCGACACGGAGGCGCGGGAACCGAGAACCGACGGCCCCAGCGCCCACGACCCCGCGTACAGGTCGTCGAGTACGCCGGCCACCTGCACGCCGGTCGCCGCCCGCAGCGCACCCTCGGCGTCCCGGTCGACAGCCACGACCTGGCCGGTCAGGGCAGCAGGCACCCGCGCGAGGTCGCCCGCACGCACCCGGAACGCGGCGTACTCCGCGAGGTGCGGGAACTTCGCCTTCAGCTCCGGAGGCAGCCCGCCGGCCACAGGATCGAGCCGGAGTACAAGGCCCCGCGCGATGCCGCCACCCGGGTCCACCACGATGTCGGCCGTCGCCGAGTACCGCAGCGAGTACGCGTGCCCGGCCGCCACCGGGATCTTCCACGCCACGATGTCCCGCGACACCCACACCGCCCGGGACTTCGTCAGATCCGCGTCCGCTCCGGCGCCGCCGAGAATAGGCAGCAGATACTGAGCCCTCCCGTTCGCGTCGGCCGAGCCCGACAGGAACCACACCTCGTGGCCGACGCCGTCGAGGTCGAGCGCCTGGTCGCCGCCAGGATCCTTCGTGTCTCCCTTGTGGATGATGTAGTTCAGTGCTGGTGCACCGTCGATCAGCGGCACCTTCCAGAACACGCCGAACGCGTCGCTGCCGTCCGGACCGGGCGACTGCTCCCACGACGGCGTCGGGTTCGCGGAGCCGGTCCAGTGGTAGATCGTCCAGCCGGAGTAGTCGCCGTCGTCGCGGTGGTAGTGGATCACCGCGTAGTCCTGCGCGTCGCCCTGCGAGAGGTACGTCGTCTCGTCGCCCGATGCGAACCACACGTCGGCGTCCGCCAGCGGATCGACAAATCGATCGGGCGGGACGTCCTTCTCGCCGTTCTTCTGGACGATCACGCCCACCTTCCCGCCGCCCGGCTTGATCTTCACCCGCGCGTACACACCGAAGGAGTCGGTGCCGGTGAACGGCCGCGTTGCAGGCCAGGTGGTCAGCTCGGAGTCGTCGACACCGCCGAATACGTAAACACCCCAGCCGTCGTAGTTCCCGTCCGGCCGTCGATAGTGGACGGTGACGTAGCCCTGCGCCTCGGCCTGTGAGGAATGCACCTCTCCGGCCCTGAGCCACACCTCGGGCGCGGCCTTCGGATTAAGAGTGCCGCCGCCGTCCGTCGATGCCCCGTTTGTCACCGCGAACGTCACCGCCGTCGCGTCCGGCTTGAGCTTCACCCACGCGAAGGGCCCGTACGCGTCGCGCCCCGCGAAAGGCACCCGGCCCGGCGTCACCACGTCACCGGACACGTCCAGTCCCCAACCGTCGTACGAACCGTCCGCACGCTGGTAGTGGATCACCTGGTAGCCGCGCGGGGGCTGCGCACCGGGCGGCGGCGCAGGCTCCTCCTCGCCGACCACGACCTGCACGCGGTCAGCGTTCAGCCGCCCCGCCGCATCCTTGACGACGGCCTTGACGTGCAGCTTCGTGCCCTTGGCGAACCGCGACACGTCAGGGAAGACGCGGTACGGCGCGTTGTCGTCGGTGCCGACCACCTGCCACGTCGACGCGCCCTCAGGCTTCACCGCGAACGTTACCTGGTTGAAACCCGAACCCCCGACGTTCGCCCGCAGCTCGACCCGTCCCTTCACCTCGCTGCCGGCTTCTGGCGGATTTATCGTTACGGACGGCGCGAGGCCACCGTGGCGGACCGCCGACCCAGCCCGGTACACGACCGCACCCAACGCCGGCACCGTCACGCGGACCCGCCGGTCGGCCGTGCTGGTCACAGCACCACCGCCTGGCCACACCTGGTCGAACCGCATCCCCGCTGAGAACGTCGGGACAGCGGCGGTAACCGGCTGCGTACCGTTGTTCAGCACGATCAGGTACTCGACCTTCTCGCGCTGGTCGATGCGGCTGAACGCGAGCACGTTGCCGGCGGCGTACCGCTGGATCTGCGCTCCCTCGCGCAGCGCCTTGTGCCTGGCCGTCAGCGCGGCGAGTGCCTTGAGCCGCTGGTACATCGGGTGGCCAGGTTCGTAGTTGTCGACGGCCGTCGTGCGGTCGGTGCCGATCAGGTCGTCGTCGTTGTACGACGCCACCTTCGACGCGAACAAGCTTTGGCGGGCGTCCTTGTCGCCGCCGTCGCCGGTGAAGCCCTGCTCGTCGCCGTAGTAGACGACCGGGTTGCCACGCGAGAGGTAGAGCAGGGCGTGGGCGAGCTGGTCGCGGGCGAGCAGCTCGGCGTCGGCGGCGTCCGGCAGGTCGGTGCGGAGCATGGTGCCGATGCGGCCCATGTCGTGGTTGCCGAGGAACGTGGGCAGGGAGTACGCGTTGGAGTCTTCGTCGGTGTAGTAATCGCTGGCGTCAAAGGCCTCCGCCACGCTCGTAGCAGGCTTTCCTGCGGCGAAGCCCCGAGCGGCCGACTGGAACGGGAAGTCCAGTGTGGACTGGAGCTTGCCGGCGGTCGTGTACTGCGAGGTCTTGCGGACGTCGGAGTCGAACACCTCGCCGAAGACGAAGAAGTCCGGCCGGCCCTTGCTCTTCGCGTACCTCTGGACCGCCGGAGCGAGCGACTGCCAGAACTCCAGGTTCACGTGCTTGACGGTGTCCACGCGGTAGCCGTCGATCTTCAACTCGTCGATCCAGAACGTGAAGATGTCGGTCATGCCCTTGACCACGCGCGGGTGCTCGGTGAACAGGTCGTCCAGGCCGCCGAAGTCGCCGTACTCGGAGTTCTCGCCGCTGAACGTCGAGTCGCCGCGGTTGTGGTACAGCGTGACGTCATTGAGCCAGGCCGGCGCCTTCTTCGGACCCGTCGCCGCCGGCGTGTACGGGAACGAGTCGCGGTCCAGCTTCGGGAAGCTCGGCTTGCCCGCGTAGTCGCGGTCGTCGAACTCGTTGCCGTTCGCGTCGACGTACGGGTACGCGCCCTTGCTGCGGTAGGTGTCGGTGCCTTCCGCGTAGTCGATGACGTCGGCGGTGTGGTTCGCGACGATGTCGAAGAACACCTTCATGCCGCGCCGGTGGGCCGCGTCGATGAGGGTGCGCATCTCGGCGTTCGTCCCGAAGTGCGGGTCGATGTTGGTGAAGTCGGTGGTCCAGTAGCCGTGGTACGCGGCGGAGATGTCGGCGCCCGAACCCTGCACCCAGCGGTTGGTGAACATCGGGGTCATCCAGATCGCGGTAGTGCCGAGGCCCTTGACGTAGTCGAGCTTGCGGGTCAGGCCGGCGAGATCGCCGCCGTGGTAGAAACCCTTGTCTGTCGGGTCGAAGCCGTGCACGAGCTTTGATCCGGGAGTACGCGCCCGATCGTTGCGCGGGTCGCCGTTCGCGAACCGGTCGGGCATGACGAAGTAGAACTTCTCGCCGGCGAGGTCGCGGCGGAGGCTGTCGCGGGCCAGTTTGTCGTCGCCCGGCTCCACGCCGCTCGGCTTGTGGTCCACGGTGACGGCGAACGCTCGCGTTGCCGCCGTGTACCGGAACGTCACGGGGTCGCCGTCGGCCGGCACGACGAACCGCTGTGTCGCGCTGCCGAGGTCGAGTTGCGCGTCGTAGGTGCCCGGTGGGAGCTTGCCCGTCGTGGCGATGTAGACGCCGTCCCCGTCGAGATCCTGCAGCCAGGCGCGGGCGCAGTCGCGCTGCCAGTCTTCGCCGCAACCGAGCTCGTTCTGGAACGTGCCGATCGCGGTGGGAAGCAGCGTGTCGGCACTGCTCGCGACGGCGTGCGTCACCGGGTCGTACCGGAAGCTCACCGGACCCGGCTCGGCCAGCGTGAAGGCGAGGTTGGTGCCGTTCGGTCGGCCGCCCTTGCCGTAGTTCTCGTCCCAGGAGCCGTTGAGCGCGGCCTTGTACTCGTACGCGCCGGCCGGCAGCGTGAACGTGGCCTGCCAGAGGCCGTCCTCGTCGTCGTAGACCAGGCCGGTCTGGGCGCAGTCGGGCTGCCAGTCCCCCGGGCAGCCCAGCTCGCTCTGTAGCGAACCGGCGATCGCCACCCGCTCGGGCGCGGCCGCACGGACCGGCTCCTGGGCGACGAACGCGGTCGCCAGCAGGGCCAAGACGGCGACCAAGGCGGCACTACGACGGCGCATGACTCCCCCAACCGCAAGAACTTGCAATCGCTTGCGCGTGTGACGCGCGGGTGTCGGGCACGTTACGCGCATTACCGCACAGGGTGAAGGGGAGCGCTGCAAAATCTTGCAGGAACCATCGCCCAGGGGTTACTGGGTGTTCGCGGAAATCGCCCGGCCGGCATGGCTAGATGCGCGCGATTTCCGCGAACACCCAGGGGTGGCTGGCCGGCGGTGGCGCCGCGGACGGCTGCTGGTCGCCACGCCGGCCCGGTGATGTACGGTTCCGCGGCCGTCGTAACTGGAAGAGGGTTACTTGGTCTTTGGGGTGTCGCTTGTGGAGAGGGCGGCGATGAAGGCTTCCTGCGGCACCTCGACCCGGCCGACCATCTTCATGCGCTTCTTCCCCTCCTTCTGCTTCTCCAGGAGCTTCCGCTTACGGGTGATGTCGCCGCCGTAGCACTTCGCGAGGACGTCCTTGCGGATGGCGCGGATGTTCTCGCGAGCGATCACGCGGGAGCCCACCGCCGCCTGGATCGGCACCTCGAACTGCTGTCGGGGGATCAGCTCGCGCAGCTTCTGCGTCAGCGTGACGCCGTAGGAGTAGGCCTTGTCCTTGTGGACGATCGCCGAGAACGCGTCGACCGTCTCGCCCTGGAGCAGGATGTCGACCTTGACCAGGTCGGCCTGCTGCTCGCCGGTGGTCTCGTAGTCGAGGCTGGCGTACCCCTTGGTGCGGCTCTTCAGGTTGTCGAAGAAGTCGAAGATGATCTCCGCGAGCGGCAGGGTGTAGCGCAGTTCGACACGGTCCTCGGAGAGGTAGTCCATGCCCATCAGCGAGCCGCGCCGCGACTGGCACAGCTCCATGATCGCGCCGACGTACTCGCTGGGAGCCAGCACGGTCGCTCGCACCACCGGCTCGTGCACCTCGGCGATCTTGCCGGCCGGGAACTCGCTCGGGTTCGTGACGATGTGCTCGACCGCGTCCTCCATGACCACGCGATAGACCACGTTCGGGGCCGTGGCGATGAGGTCGAGGCCGAACTCGCGCTCCAGCCGCTCGCGGATGATCTCCAGGTGCAGCAGGCCGAGGAAGCCGACGCGGAACCCGAAACCGAGCGCGGCGGACGTCTCCGGCTCGTAGACCAGGGCGGCGTCGTTGAGGCGCAGCTTGTCGAGGGCCTCGCGCAACGCCGGGTAGTCGGAGCCGTCGATCGGGTAGAGGCCGGAGAAGACCATCGGCTTCGGATCGGCGTAGCCACTGAGGGCTTTCGTCGCGGGCTTTCCGGCGTTGGTGACGGTGTCGCCGACCTTCGACAGGCGGACGTCCTTCACGCCGGTGATGAGGTAGCCCACCTCGCCGACGCCGATGCCCTTCGCCGGCGCGGGCTCGGGCGAGATCACGCCGAGTTCGAGCAGCTCGTGGGTGTCGCGCGTCGACATCATGACGATGCGCTCGCGCGGCGACAGCTTGCCGTCGATGACCCGGACATAGGTGACGACGCCCCGGTACGTGTCGTACACGGAGTCGAAGATCATCGCGCGGGCCGGGGCGTCGGCGTTGCCCGTTGGCGCCGGGATCTGGCGGACGATCTCGTCCAGCAGGTGTTCGACGCCGACGCCGGTCTTGCCGGAGACGCGCAGGCAGTCCGCGGGCTCGCAGCCGATGAGGTGGGCCAGCTCCTCGGCGTACTTCTCCGGCTGCGCCGCCGGCAGGTCGATCTTGTTCAGCACCGGGATGACCGTGAGGTCGTTCTCCAGCGCCAGGTACAGGTTGGCGAGCGTCTGCGCCTCGATGCCCTGGGCGGCGTCGACCAGCAGCACCGCGCCCTCGCCCGCGGCGAGCGAGCGCGACACCTCGTAGGTGAAGTCGACGTGGCCCGGCGTGTCGATCATGTTCAGGACGTGGGTGGTGTCGTTCACGGTCCACGGCAGGCGCACCGCCTGCGACTTGATCGTGATGCCGCGCTCGCGCTCGATGTCCATCCGGTCGAGGTACTGCGCCCGCATCAGGCGGTCCTCGACGACCCCGGTCTTCTGCAACATCCGGTCGGCCAGCGTCGACTTGCCATGGTCGATGTGGGCGATGATGCAGAAGTTCCTGATCAGCGCTGGATCGGTGGCGCCGGGCTGGGGGATCGGGGGCACGCGGGTGTCCCTCTCGTACGTCGGGTCAGATGAGCGCTGACCATCGTCCCATGAACGGGCGCGCCTCCTGACCGGCGGGACCGTGGACCGGTTACGCTTGGCGCTTATCGCTTTGGCCGTGACTGGGACGATGGATGGGTGCTGACGCCGATCCCGTACGACGCGACCGCCTCGCGCCCGTCGTGGTCTGCGCTTCCGGCCGCGGTGCGGGCCTTGGTCGAGGGTCGTGCCGGCACACGGATCGTCGACTCCGCGTCGGCTGGTAGCGGGTTCACGGGTGGGTTCGCGTCCCGGCTGGTCGGCGCCGACGGGCGGCGCCTCTTCGTCAAGGCTTCCTGCGACCCGCTGATCGCCGACTGCTACCGCCGTGAGGCGATCATCAACGCGGCGCTGCCCGCCTCGGTGCCGGCGCCGCGGGTGCGGTGGTCGGCCGAGGTCGACGGCTGGGTGGTGCTCGGTTTCGACGACATCGCTGGGCGGATGCCTGGCTGGCCTACCGACCTCGATGCGGTGCTGGCCATGGTGACTGAGCTGGCGTGCGCGTTGACTCCACCGCCTGCCGGGTTGGAGCTGCGTCCGATCGCTGACGAGACGCCACTGACATTCTGGCGTGAATCGGCTGTGGCTCCGGACGGATGGGACCTCGACCTGCTCATCTCGCTGGAGCGTGAGTGGGCCACCGCTAGCGCCGGGGACACGATGATCCACTGCGATCTGCGGCCGGACAACCTGCTGGTCGACGGCGCGGGCAAGGTCTGGATATGCGACTGGAACTGGCCGTGCCTCGCGGCGCCGTGGCTCGACCTGGTCCTGCTGCTGGCGGCTGTACACGCGTCCGGCCTGGACGCGGACCGGCTACTCGCGTCACATCCGGTCGGGTCAGTGGCGCCTGCCGATGCGGTCAACGCGGTGCTGGCGGCATTCGCGGGCATGTTCGTGGTGCGGTCCGCTGAGCCGCCGCCGGACTTCGCCTCCCCATGGCTACGCCCGCACCAGCGGTTCTACGGGGACGCGACGTTGGGCTGGCTGCGGTCTCGCCTGCGGCTTTCCTGAGTTTGGCGCTGTTCGTGGAAATCGCGCCGGCATCGGCCGGTGCCGGCGCGATTTCCGCGAACAGCTCCCCCGGCGGCGGTCGCCCCCGCGGCGGCCGCGCCGGGCCTGCAGGCGCCGCTAGCGCTGGAGCGGGATGTTCTGGAGGCGCAGGGTGCCGCGCGCCAGCTCCTTGCCGTCCTCGCGGGTGATCGAGACCTGCCAGAGCTGCTGGGTACGGCCCTGCATGATCGGCTCAGCGACGACATCCGCCCGCCCGGCCGTGGTCGAGCGGAGAAAGTCCGTGGCGTTGTGCACGCCGACCGCGAACTGGCCGCGTTCGGACACCGCGACCGAGGCACCCACGCTGCAGACGGTCTCGACCACGGTGGCGTAGAGGCCGCCGTGCACGACGCCGAAGGGCGTGTGGTGGCGCGGCCCGAGGTCGATGTGTCCGGCGACGCGGTCGCCCGTGACCTCGGTGAGCACCAGGCCCGTTCCGGCGGCGAACCCACCGGCCTCGTCCGGCTTCGGGCTCGTGAGGAACTCCACCACTTCATCGACGGTCACCGTCATGTCATGCCCTCCTGGGTCGGCGTCGGAGCTGACTACGTAGAAGATAGCCAGATGCTGACTTGCTCGTCAATAGTCAGCTAGACTCCGCGGCATGGACTGGCTGGACTTCGACACCGGCAACTGCACGGTGGCACGCACCCTGAGCCTGGTCGGCGACCGCTGGTCGCTGCTGGTGCTGCGTGAGGCGTTCAACGGGGTGCGGCGGTTCGACGACCTCCACCGCCACCTCGGCATCGCCCCGACGGTGCTGACGAAGCGCCTGGACGAACTGGTCCGATCCGGGCTGCTGCACCGCGTGCCGTACCAGGAACCGGGCAGGCGCGCGCGGCACGAGTACCAGCTCACACCGATGGGATGGGACCTTCAACCCGTGGTCATCGCGATCATGGCGTTCGGCGACAAGCACCTCGCCGACCCGGAGGGTCCCCCGGTACGGCTGGAGCACGCGGACTGCGGCGCCCTGGTGCAACCCCGCCTGACGTGCGAGGACGGGCACCCGCTGGCGTCGCCGCGAGAGATCCGCGTCCGGCCGGGGCCCAGCGCGCATATGGCTCGATAACCTGCGGCGGGTGGCTGGGCGGGTCGGTTGCGCGCGGGCCGCGGGTGGCTGGTGCGGGTCGGCTGCGCGGACCTGCCGGTGGGCGCGGGTGGCGCGGGCCGCGGGTGGACGCGGGCTGCCGGTGGGCGCGGGTCGGCTGCGCGCGGGCTGCTGGTGGGGTGCGCTTTGAGTGTGCGCCGTTTTGATCCGGTCATCGTGCGGCTGGTAGTCTGACTTCTCGCGCGTGGCAGCGCCCTGATGCATGCCCGCCAGCCGAGATCAATCCGACGAGCAAACCGAGGCTTTCGCGTGGCGAACATCAAGTCCCAGATCAAGCGCATCAAGACGAACGAGAAGGCGCGCCTGCGTAACAAGGCCGTCAAGTCGTCGCTGAAGACCGCGATCAAGCGGTTCCGCGTGGCTGCCGACGCCGGCGACCGCGACACTGCCACCGTCGAGCTGCGCAGCGCGTCGCGCGCCCTCGACAAGGCCGTCAGCAAGGGCGTCATCCACAAGAACCAGGCCGCGAACAAGAAGTCGGCCATGGCGAACCGCGCCGCGTCGCTCTGACGCTCGGCTAGCGACAACCTCGAAGAGGCCGGCCCGCGTGGGCCGGCCTCTTCGTGCTGCCTGTGCTACTTCGCGCGGCGGGCTGGCCCGGCCGCGCCGGGCGACGCGGGCGGCCGTGGCCGGGCCGGGCGGGATGGCCGGGGCGGGCGCGCCGGGCGGGATGGCCGGGGCGCGGGCGCGCCGGCCGGGGCGGGGCGCTCAGGGCGGGGCCGCGCCGGGCGGCGACAGGTCGGGCCGGACTGGCCTGGCGGCCTGGGCGCCCCAGGCGGCCCCAGGGCGGCGAAATGTCCGACTCGCTGATCTGACCGGTCGGATCGTGGAGCTGTACTCGCGGATCCGACCGGTCGGATCGTGAAGTGGGCGCCTGGCGCGTGCCGGCGGAACCGGTCAGGCGTGCTTGTCGCGGGGCGAGCGGGCGCGGCGTATCTGCGAGGGCTCGCTGGTCTCACCGGTGGGTGCCTCGCTGGCGAGCTTGCGCCGCGACTCTGCGCTGCCCAGCGGTACGCCGTCGTCCTGGATGTCCGCCAGATAGTCGACCAGCGCATCCGGATCCCCGGACAAGTCCGAGGCGTCGATCTGCTTCGCCGGGCACGGCCTTCAGCCCGGTCTCGCCGGCTGCGGTGGGTTTGGTGCTTGCGGTCGAACCGGCGCTGTCGCCGTTCGACTGACGCGGCCGAGCCTGACTTGGTGGTGGCCGGCTCGCGGGGATCCGCAGCGGCTTCCGGCCCCGCCTCGGCGACCGTCGCAGCGTCAGGTTTCACCATCTGCGGTGTCGAGCCAGCCTCTGCGATCTCTCCATAGCCGCCTTCTCGTCGAGCGAGCACCTGCCGGCCGGGCCGTCGAACCCGCCCGTGCGGTCGAGCCAGGACCAGCCTGCGCCGTCGCGTTCGGAACCGGTCCGCGCGGCGACGGAGTCCACCTGCGCTCGTCGCTCCAGAGGCATTCGAGCGCCGCAGCGCCCGGGGTCGCCATGGCGTCCGAGCCATGCGCGGAGGAGGCGGCGTGGCGAGCGACAGTCCCCGGAGGCCTAGTTGCGGTGGCGGCGGTTCCCACAGGTCGAGGGTCGCCTGCGATGTCGCGCGTGCGCGGCGGTGGTTGGTTCCGAGTGGCCGCCGAAGCGAGGCGTCCCGCCACGACGTCGTTGAGCTTGACCATCGCCGCAACCGTCAGGGGCAGCACCAGGACACCCCACCAGCTGACGAACCCGACAAGCGCGAGTAAGACCGCCAGCGCGATGACGAACTCGAAGTACAGGAAGCAGAGCACGCCACCGGGTTGGATGTGCCGCAGCCTGAGGACGCGGGCGTAGAGCGGCTGCCTGCGGGGTCCGCCGGGTCCGTCTGTGGAGTGCCTGCCCATCAGCGCTGGCCCCGAGCCTCCGTGATGGCCATGACCGCACGTTCGAGTGCGTACACCCGGTCGTCCGCACCGCCCTTGACCTCGCCGTTCACGTTGGCGGCGGCCCGCATCGCCGACGCGAGGCCTGCCGCCGACCAGCCGCGGCTCTGGCGCTGCGCCCGCTCGATCTTCCACGGCGGCATACCGAGCGTGCTGGCGAGCTGGTAGGCGTTGCCGCGGCCGGCGCCGGTGACCTTCACGATCGTCCGTACGCCGTCGGCGAGGGCGTCCGCGATCGGCACCGGATCGACACCGACGGACAGCGCCCACCGCAGTGCCTCCAGCGCTCCGGCGGTGTCGCCCACCATCGCAGCGTCGGCGACCGTGAAGCCGGTGACCTCGGCGCGGCCCCGGTGGTATCGGGTGACGGCGTCCTTGTCGACGGCGCCACCGGTGTCGGCGACGAGCTGGCCAGACACCGCGGCGAGTTCGCGCAGGTCGTTGCCCACGACTTCGAGGATCAGATTCGCGGTCTCCTCGGTGCAACGTCCACCGTGGCGGGAGATCTCACCCTTCACGAACGACAGGCGGTCGCGCGGCTTGGTGACCTTGGCGCACGGAACGACCGCAGCGCCCGCGGCCCGGAGACCGTCGGCCAGTGCCTTGCCCTTTGCTGCGCCGGGGTGCGTGATCACGAGCGTGACCTCCTCGGCAGGCTCGGCGGCATAGGCGACAAGCGCTGCGACCACGTCCTTGGCGGCCTCCTGCCCGTTGCGGAGGACGACCACACGCCGTTCTCCGAACAGTGACGGGCTGAACAGTTCGGCCAGTTCACTGGCGGCGACCTGGTTCGCGTCGAGCTGCCGCACGTCGGCGTCCGACTCGACGGCTTTCACCGCGGCGACGATCTCGGCCACCGCCCTGGAGGCGAGGAACTCCTCCTCTCCGAGCACGAGCTGTAGCGGAGCGGGCACTGAGCGAGGCATGGCGCCATCGTTGCACGAGGCCCGCCGGTCATGCGTCCGGCCTCCCGATGTCTGGACCACGGGTCACCACCGCAACGCCGTTCGGGCCAACGAGTACTGCCAGGTCACCGTCGTGATCGGTACGCAGGACTCTGGCGCCCCCGCGGCGCAGATGCGCCAGTACGCCTGCATTCGGATGCCCGTAGTCATTTCCGGCGCCGACCTCGACGAGCGCCACGCGCGGGTCGAGTCGCGTCCAGGAACGTCCGGTCGGAGTACGCGGATCCGTGATGCGGCACCTTCAGCACATCGACCGGAACATCAGCCCCCGCGGAGACCAGCGCGCGCTGCGCCTCCTCCTCGGCGTCACCGGCCAGGAGGATCGAGACACCACGCACCGTGGCCCGCACGACCAGCGAATTGTTGTTCGGATCGGATCGCGTCCCCGCGAACGGGCGTTCCGGACCGATCACGGTCAGCTGGACGGCGCCTACGCGGTACTCCCAGCCTGCGGTGACAGCCACCGTCGGCACGCGGCGTTGACGTGCCGCCTTGGCGACCAGACGCTCGCCCGCCGAAGGTTCGCCGACGGTTCCGGTGACGACGGCACCGACCCGCCGGTCCCTGAGCACGCCCTCGATACCGCCCACGTGATCGACGTGCGGGTGGCTGAGCAGCACCAGCGGCACCACCTTCACGCCGAGCCGCCGCAGGCAAGCGTTGACCGGACCCGGCTCCGGACCGGCATCCACCACGACCGCGGATCCCTCGCCCGCGCGCAGCACCAGCGCGTCGCCCTGGCCGACGTCGCAGCCGACGACGACCCATCCGGGCGGCGGCCAGCCGGGCGCGACGATCCTGATGGGCACCGTGACAAGCACGATCGCCGCAGCAACCGCGAGGATCACTCGTCGCGCCGCCGGCCGCCGACCGAGGACCAGCAGGGCGACGAGGGTCGCGGCCAGCAGCAACCCGCCGGACGTCCCGCCCGGCCACGGGAGCGTGCCACCGGGGATCCCGGCGCCCGCCTGCGCGACCTCCACCAGCCAGCGCGCCGGCCACGACGCGAGCCACGCCAACCACTCCGCGAGCGGCGGGCAGACGGGAGACACGATCGCCGCGATGACACCGAGCACGGTGGCCGGCGCGATCGCGGGCACCGCGAGCAGGTTCGCGGGGATCGCGGAGAGCGAGATCGTGGCCGTCATCGCCGCGATCACCGGCGCGCACGCAGCCTGGGCCGCCGCCGGCACGGCGAGTGCCTCGGCGAACCCGGCCGGGACGCCGCGTCTACGCAGCCCGTCCCGCCAGCCAGGCGCAAGGAACAGCAGCCCGGCGGTGGCGCAGACCGACAAAGCGAATCCCGGGGATCGCGCGAGCGCCGGATCGAGCAACACCAGGATCAGGACAGCACCGCCGAGCGCAGGGATCGCCGCACGGGGCCGGCTGGCGGCGAGCGCGACGAGTGCCACCGCACCCATCAAGCCCGCGCGGAGCACGCTCGGAGACGGCCGGACCAGGATCACGAACCCGATCAGCGCCAACCCGGCGACCAGTGCGGCAAGCCTCGGACCTGCGCGGCACCAGCGTGCGACGAGCAGAACCAGCCCGCACACGATCGCGACGTTCGAGCCGCTGACCGCCGTGAGGTGGGTCATGCCCGTCGCCTGGAACGCCTCCTGGACCGCCGGATCCATGCGGCTCGACGTCGCCGACGACGAGGCCCGGCAGCAACCCGCCTTCCTCCGGCGGCAGATCGTCACACGCTCGCTGGAGCCCGGCGCGGAGCGAACCGGCCGCCAGTTGGATCCACGGGGGCTCCCCCACCCGGCGCGGCGTGCCGCGAGCACTGAGTACCGCCGCCGTGAGATCGCCGCCACGCGGTGCAGCGAGCCGGCCCTCGACGCGCACCCGCTGACCCGGCAGCAGCGACTGCCACGCGGGGTCGGTGGCGAGGACGAGCACGCGACCGCCCGCGCTGCGCCCTTCACCGCCACGCTCGATCGACGCCAACTCCGATGCGATGACGTACGAGGGGCGGGCTGACGATCCGCCGCGGATCGGACGGGGATCGTCCCGGACGACGAGTTCGAGCCGGACGGCGCTGCGCTGCTCGACCAGGTCGGCGAGAGGTCCGTGGTCGCGGGTGACCAGGTGGATCCCGCAGCAGCCCGCGCCAGCAGCTACTCCGACGGCGAGCACGGACGCGACCTGAGCCGCGGAGCGGGCACCGCCGACCAGCCGGCCGGCCGCAACCCATCCCGCCAGCGCTACCAGCGCGGCCGCGGCGGCCAAACCGATGGCCAACGCGGCAGTGGCACCGAGCGCCCAGAGCGCCGCCATCCACGCTCCGACGGCGACGCCCGCCAGCCTGAGATCTGGTCGTGCGGCGACCGGACCGCTGTCGGTGCCATGGCCGGTCACAGGGTCACCAGATCCTTCAACCGCTGGTACCGGCTTTCGCCTATGCCGTCGACCTCGCGCAACTGGTCGACCGAGCGGAACCCTCCGTTGGTGGTCCGGAACTCGACCAGGCGTTGGGCCAGCACCGGGCCCACGCCAGGCAGCGCGTCGAACTGCTCGGCCGTCGCAGAGTTCAGGCTGATCAGGGAGCCGGATGCACCAGGGGCCGGAGCGGCGGCCGCCCGCGGGACGCCGACCACCACCTGTTCGCCGTCCACCAGCTTCCGAGCCAGGTTGAGCATGGTCAGGTCGGAGCCGGGCAGTGCGCCACCGGCTGCCGCCACGGCATCCGCCACACGCGATCCAGCGGGCAGACGCACCACTCCGGGCCGACGCACCTTTCCTGCGACCGCGACGACGAGGAGCGCCGAGGACGTAGGTGACGCCTGGGCCTGCTCGGGTATCGGCGCACCGACCGGCTCCGGGACCGGGCGGGACTTCCACGCGCCGATACCGGCCACGGCCGCCGCGATCAGGGCGATGACCGCGATCACGACGACACCACGCCGGCCCGGATCGAGCCGGGCACCACGCAGCGGCTCCGGCAGCACCGCCTCCAACGCCGCCCGGACACGCCCGGCTGGCACGCCACCACCGTGGGCCGGCGCGTCCTGATCAAGGCGAGCGCTCACGTCGCCGAGCGGCGCCGGCTCGTGTGCCACGTCCGCATGTTCGGCCGGCCGGAATCGCCCCACGGGATGGGCCGCGCTCGGCGTCGGCGTGAATCCATGCGCCAGCGTCGGCTCGTTCACGTCAGCGAGCGGCGGCCGCCATCGCGACGCGATATCGGCGCGCTCCGGCCGGACTGGGGTACCCGGCTCAGGCGGTGCCGTCTCGTACGCACTCCGGTACAAGCATCGGCTCAATCGCCGACCCATTCACATCAGGAGCGACGATCCACTCCGGACGCGCCGTATGCGACGGCGCCCCGGCAGGCCGGGTCGCCGCAACCGGCCCGCCACCCTGCCTGCCCAACTGCTCAGCGTCTGCGCGCCCAGCTCCCAGACGCGCAGCGCCAGGCGGCATGGCCAGCCGGCTCAGCCGCTCGCGGGCGGCGGTGGCTTCGGGATCAGGTCGTCGTCGGAACACGCCCCGACGTTACGAACGGCACGAGTGCGCGGCGACCGTCGAACCGTGATCTGTGGACAGCGAAGTCCCGTGTGGACAATGCCAGCCACCCGTCCGGGATGTGCTATGGGCGACGCACGACGACCACGCCGATCACGCCCGGTCCGGTGTGGGCGCCGACCACGGCACCGACTTCCGACAGCACGACGTTGCCGACCTTCGGCAGGCGTGTGACCAGGCGATTCCGGAGATTGTCCGCACGATCGCCGGCCGCGAGGTGATGCACGGCGAGGTCGCAGACACCGTCCCCGGCGGCCTCGACGGCGAGATCCTCCAGCCGCGCCAGCGCACGCCCTGCCGTCCGCACCTTCTCTTTCAGCACGATCGCACCGTCCTTCATGTGCAGGATCGGTTTGACCGCCAGCGCCGTCCCAAGAATGGCCGCCGCTGCGCCGAGCCGGCCGCCGCGACGCAGGTACTCCAGCGTGTCGACATAGAACAGGATCGTGGTGCGTTCGACCGCCCCCCGCGCCGCAGCGAGAACGGTGTCCAGGTCGCCACCAGCGTCGGCAGCTTCGCCGGCGGCCAGTACCGCGAAGCCGAGCCCCATCGCGATGCCGCCGGAGTCGACGACCTTGACCAGGCCGGACGCCTCCTCAGCGGCCAGCTGCGCGGCCGCGCAGGTGCCGGACAAATGCCCGGACAGATGGATGGAGAGCACTGCCTCGGCGCCGGAGTCGAACGCCGCCTGGTACGCGGCCGCGAACTGTGCCGGCGCCGGGCGGGAGGTCGTCACGGTGGTGCGTCGCTCCGACAGCGCCTTGGCCACCTCGCCGGGCGTCACCTCGGCGCCCTCGGTGCCGGCCGCGCCGCCGACCGTGACCTGAAGCGGTATCACGGTGATCCCGTGCTGCTCGGCGAGCGGCCCGGCAGGTAGGCCGTGGAGTCGGTGACGACCGCGACGCGACGTTTCATGCGCGCACACTAGCCGCCGCATCCCACGCGCGGACCGAGTACTCGGCACCGGAACCGCGGCGATCAGGTCACAACACCCGCGCGGTGCGGACCACCAGCGGTACGCCCTGCTGGCAGGTCGTCGCGAGGTCGGGTTGGACGTCGCCGCTGACCTCGACGGTGCGTCCGGCGCGCAGGGTGGCGCGGTCGCCGCCGACGAGTTGGTACAGCGGGCCGCCGGTCCGGAGCATCAGGCACCCGGCCTCGACGCCCTCCTCGACCTGACCACGAACCGTCGTGGCACCGGCAGGCGGCGGCGTCCCGGCGAGCGCAGGCGGCGGCGAACCACGGTGACGGCGGACCCGGCGACGGCGAACCCGGGGAAGGCGATGGAGACACTGTCGGCGTACCTCCCGATGGCGAGCCCGTCGGCGAGGCGGGCGTCACTTCATCCTTGCCCTCACACCCCGCCAGCGCGAGCCCCACGAGCAACGCGCCGGTCAGCACCCGGATACGGACGGAACAGCGGAAACCAGTCACGGAGCTTTGGACGTCATCGGGGCGCCGCGGGTTCCGACATCCGCCAACTGTCGCGGACGGCCTCGGCGAGAGCGGCACCGACGTCGGCGTGTGACTCCCACCCGAAGTGCATGCCGTCGCGGTTGGCCCGGCCGGCGTCGAGATGCGGGCCGACGATCGCGGAAAGGTCGACCATCGGGATCCGTTCGCGACGGCCCCACGCCCGCGCCGCCGCCACCGCGGGACCGTGCCCGCGCGGCACCGAGCCGTACGACGGCGCCCGGTGCGGCGGCGGAAGTACACCGATCACCGGCACGCCGGGGTGGTAGTACCGGACGCCGCCGGCGCACTGCGACAGGTAACGGTCGGTCAGGCCCTGCGGCAGCGCGCGCCACGGCGTGAGCGCGGCGGCACGCGGCTGCACCCACCGGTACGCCGACCGGAAGCCGCGCCGCACGGGCGCCGGCCGGGCGTACCGGATCCCTTCCCGTAGCCACGTCGGGACGGCGCTCGGCAGGTAGTCCATGCCGCCGACGGCCAACACGACGGCGGACGCGCGCGGCAGCAGTACGGAGTACACGGCGGGATCACGGGTGAGGGCCCACCACGCGTCGCGCGCTGTCCAGCCGATGCGGGCGACGACGTCTGCGCGCACCGGCTCGCCGGCGCAGCTCAACAAGCTAGCCATGACGTTCGGGTACAGCCGGGGATCCGTGAGCAGCTCGCCCCGCTCGGGACCGTAGAACGCGAGCGAGTCCGCGACGACGAGGACGTGGCGCATCGGCGTCAGTGGTGCGTTGGAGCCGGGGTGAGGTACTCGGCGGCCGGCGGCTCCACGTCGGCGGCGGCAGTGGGCGTGCGCGGCCCCGCGGCACCGGCGAGCGGCCCGGCGTTGTGCGCGTGCAGCCGCCAGCCCGTGGCGGTGTGGCGAAGCTCGGTCCAGCGGCAGTTGCCGAGCGGACCCAGCTTGCCCACCACCTCGTCGGCCCAGCCGAGGAGCGCGCCTACAGCCCGTCGTGCCGCCGCACCGTGGGTGACGACAACGAGCGTGCCGTCCGTGGCGTCCAAGGCGTCCTCGATACCGGCGACCATCCGGGACGCCACCTCGGCGTGCTTCTCCGCACCCGTGACCGTGAAGTGCTCGCCGCGGGTCCACGCCGCGAACTCGTGCGGGTACGCGGCGGCGATCTCCTCGGACGTCAGGCCCTGCCACGGACCGAAGTACGTCTCGCGGAGCCGTTGGTCCAACGCGACCGGTAGGCGGAGCAGCCCCGCCAGTGCCTCGGCGGTGACCCGCGCCCGGACCAGGTCGCTGCTGACGATCGCGTCAGGTTGCTCGGCCGCCAGGAGCGGCGCCGCCTCGTGCGCCTGCCGGATACCTGTCTCGTCGAGCGCCACGTCGGACTGGCCCTGCATCCGGCCGGTCGCGTTCCACTCGGTACGCCCATGCCGCCAGATCAGCAGCCGCCGACCACTCATGTGTCAGAGCCGCGGTCGGCCGCCGCCTTCGCCGCATCGGTGAACGGGATCACCGGGCAGTCCTTCCAGAGCCGCTCCAGCTCGTAGAACGTGCGCTCCTCGGAGTGCTGGATGTGCACCACGATGTCGATGAAGTCGAGCAGAACCCACCGCCCCTCGCGCTCACCCTCGCGACGCACCGGCTTGGCGCCGAGCGGGCGGAGCTTGTCCTCGATCTCGTCCACGATCGCCTGGACCTGCCGCTCGTTGGGCGCGGAGGCGATCAGGAAGGCGTCGGTGATGACGAGCTGTTCGCTGACGTCGAGGACGGTGATGTCGACCGCAAGCTTGTCCGCCGCCGCCTGGGCAGCGGCCAGCGCCAACTCGGTCGCGCGTTCGGAAGCGGACACGGGATGCCTCTCTGCCGGGTGTGGCCCGGTTCGGACCGCCCTCCACCCTCTCACGGACCGCCACCGCATTCACGCCAGCAGCCGGTGGCGCTCACGGACCTACGGCGCCGCCGACGAGTGGCCAGGAAATACGTGCGCGGCGGGGTTGATCACGACGGCGGCGTTGTTCACTGCGGTGGCAGCCTCGCCGAAGCCGACGGAGATCAACTTGACCTTCCCGTCGTACTCGACGATGTCGCCGGCGGCGAACACGCGGGCCAGGCTGGTACGCATCGCGGAGTCGACGACGATGTGCCGTTTGCGCTGTTCCAGCCCCCAGCGGGTGAACGGGCCAAGGTCGGCGGTGAAGCCGAGCGCCGCGACGACGGCCTGCACGGCGAGCGTCTCGCGCTCCTGGGTGGCGTTGTTGAAGATCTCCACCGACTCGACGCCGGAACCGCCGTGGATCCGGGCGACCTCGTACGGCGTCAACACGCGGACCGACGACGCCAGCACCTTGTCAACGGTGCCCTGGTGCGCGCGGAACGCGGTGCGGCGGTGGATGAGCGTGACCGAGCGGGCCCGGTCCTCCAGGCTGACCGCCCAGTCGAACGCGGAGTCGCCGCCGCCGACGATGAGGATGTCCAGATCGGCCAGATCGTCGAGATGGGGCACGAAGTAGACGAGGCCGTGGTTCTCGTACGCCTCGGCGTCCGGGAGCGGCCGTGGGGTGAAGGTTCCGATGCCACCGGTGATCAGAACTGTCTTCGCGTGCACGGACGTCCCACGATGGGTGCGCACCACCACGCGGTCGTCCTCTACTTCCAATTCCTCGCCACGGTGCCCGAGCAGGTAGGTCGGTGCGGCGGAGGCAGCCTGCTCGGCGAGCGCGTCGACCAGGTCCTGACCCTTGATCGCGGGGAAGCCTGCGACGTCGTAGATCAGCTTCTCGGGATACAGCGCGGAGACCTGACCACCAAGTTCGGGCAGCGAGTCCATGATCGCCACCGAGAAACCGCGGAACCCGGCGTAGTAGGCGGCGTAGAGCCCCGACGGCCCCGCGCCGATGATCAGCATGTCAACCTCTGTCATCAGGCCTCCTGCCTGCCGGCACGCACTAGCACAATCCTGCCTCATCGGGCGCACCGGTCGCGGGAGAACGCTTCCACGTGCTCAAGGGGATCAGCGAGGACGCGCCGACTCGGATAGGCTGTCCCGCCGTGGCCGATCTTCGGTTCTGCACATCCACAGCCCGGCTGGTGCGGGTTTTCCTCGCCGCCCCGACCGCCCCCCTGTTCGGGTGGGAGCTCATGACGGCTGCAGAACTCCCCAGCGTGGAGCTCTACCCGCTCCTGGCACACCTGGAGCGTGCCCGCTGGATCGAGGGCCACTGGGAGCCGCTCGACCCGCTGGTCCGCAACCGGTACCCCCGCCGCTACTACCGCCTCACCGCCGACGGGTTCCACGCGGCGCAGTGCGCGTTCGCCTCCGCGGGCGTGAAGCCCGCTGCACCGCCGCCGATCCGCGCGATCGAGCCGTGTGGCGCCTGCCGGGTCATCTGCCCGATGGCGACGGCGATGCTGCAGATCGCGCGCTACCGCCTTCCCCACGCGCACCGCACCGGGCTGTACCGCGAGTGGCGGGCCGAGCTGGAACACCTACTGCGCTGCGGCGACGTCAGCCTCGCGCAACGCCTCGGCCGGGGCATCCGGTACGCGCGAGGCCTGCTCGTCACCTCCTCGAAGATCGCCCGTGACCTGGGACCCTGCCGGGTGCCGCCGCCCGTCGACCCGCTCGCGCTGAGTGGTGCGCAGCAACGCCTCGCCGTGGCCGAGCGCGCCAGGGATGCCGCTGTCGCGAGGCACGTGGCGTTCGACGTCGACGAGGATCCGGTCGGCGAGTTCCTCGCGCTGCACACGGTCCTGTTCTGCCAGGTCGAGGTCGACGACGCGCAGCTCGCATACCGCACGGCCTGCGCGATTGCCGATATCGAACGCTCAAGCACCTCGCACTAGCCCATCGGGGTTGCGGCGGGAGCGCATTTGCCCTGCTACGGCACCCGCCTCGCGGACCAGCCCGGACCGCCCCTGGGACGGGTGGCTCCGGGGCGGCGGCCGCGGCGCTGTGACCACCGCGCCGTGACCCGCCGCCTACGAAACGGACTTGCGCGACAAACCGGGGCAACCGCGCCCGGTGTAGGCACGGCTTCCCGAAAAGTCCGGTTCACGTCGCTCGCGGCGCGGGCCGGTTCACGTCGCGGGCGGGTTGTCGCGGGCCGGTTCGCGACGCAGGCCGGCTAAAGCGTGCCGGCCAGCCGCGTCAGCAACGCCCGCACCTGGGTCCGGATGTCGATCCGGTTCTGGATGAACACCGGGTCGGTCACCGCACCGCTGTTGTCCGGCGCGAACTGCAGCACGGGCGTGTGGATGTGGCCGCCGGGGATCTTCGCGCCGACGGCGTCGCGCAGCAGCGTCGTCCGGTACGAGGACTCGTTCGACAGGTACGAGCCACCGCCACCAGCGCGGGCAACCGATCCGGGGGTCGGCCCGTTCGGGTTCACGACGGGCACGGTGCCACCCGCCGGGATCTCCGTCACAGCGGTGTTCAGCAGCACTGGGAACCTCCCGGTCGGCGCAGCGAGCAGCGCGTCGAACGGCAGCGTGGACTCGACGAATTCGGGCGCCGGCTCGACCGTCGGCACGCCGGCCGGAATCGGGATCACGCTCGCCCGGTTCTCGCGGTTGTTGTCCGGTCCGGTGTGCCAGCGGCCGTTCCACCGCTCCAGGTCGAACCGGTCGGGGCGGCCCTGGCTGACCGTGGCGAAGGCGTCGATGCGGCGCAGGTGCGGCAGGAACGTCTGCTCGACCATGCCCTTCTCGAACGGCGTCCAGAGCACTGGAAACACGACCGCCTCGATGCGCGCGGGACCGTCCGGCGTCCGCACGGTCGTGCCGTCGAGGTGCAGCGCGCTCGCGCCGGACGGGTTGGACCTGCGGATGTCGCTGTCGAGGGTGAACGGGTCGAAGCCGCTCATGAGGATCCGCTTGGCGCCCGGCCGGAACTCGATGTCGCGCTGGCCGCGCGAGCTGCGCTCCAGCGACCAGATCAGCGCGTCCCGCTGCTGGGCCGAGAGCGCGAACCGGGGCGTCCACTGCCGCAGCGCGCGGGTGAGGTGGAGCCGGGCCCAGTAGAGCGGGCGGTCGTCGTCGCGGCTGAGGTCGCCGCCGGCCGGGCCGCGTCCCTGGACCCGCGCGACGGCCGCTTCCCAGAGCGCCGAACCTGATCCTCGCACGACGCGTTCAGCGGCAGACGGGCTGTGCACAGCGCACAGCGCTCGGCGGAAGGCTGGGCCGAATCGGTCGAAGCCGCTCCGGTCGAGCAGCTCAGCGGGTACCGGCGCCGGTTGGCCGTCCGGGCCGGTGAGGCGCTGTTCCTCGACCAGCAACGGAGCTGACGGATCGAAGCACGCCGGAGGTGCCGCAGCGGCAGGAACGGCTGGCACAACGAGCGCCAGGGCCGCACAGACCGCTATCCCTCTGGGCGACATTTTCGAAAAGATGTCGCCCAAGGCGCGGCGAAAACCAGGCATCGGATCCCCTCTCGTCAGCGCGGGCCACCCGGCACACCGCCGCGCCCGACGCACTCCGACAAATCCGGAAAGTCAGAGTCTGCTCCGGTCGGGCGAGCACCGCCAGCACAATGACCGCGCGAGCCGACTCCGGTCGGGAAAGATGGGACCCCCGAGGCGGAAGAGGTGCTGATGGCGAGGGCGGAGAACCGGCAGGCCAGCAGGGTCGGAGTCGACGTGGGCGGGACCTTCACCGACCTTGTCGCGCTCGTCGGCCAGGAGCTGGTCGCTGCGAAGGTACCGTCTGTCCCGGCCGACCAGTCGGCGGGCGTCTTCGACGCGATCGAGAGCGCCGAGCTGGCGGGGATCGCCGCGCTGGCGCACGGCACCACAGTCGCCACCAATGCGCTGCTCGAGCGGCGCGGCGGCCGGGTCGCGCTGGTGACCACGGAGGGCTTCCGGGACGTCATCGAGATCGGGCGGCAGAACCGGCCGGACCTCTACGACCTGCGCGCTGCCCGGCCGGCACCGCTGGTGCCACGGCCGCTGCGATTCACCGTTGACGAGCGTGTCACCTCGACCGGCGTACTCCGTCCGGTCGACCCCGACAGCCTTGCCGCTACCGTCGCGGCGCTGCGTACCGCCGAGGTCGACGCCGTCGCGGTGTGCCTGCTGTTCTCGTTCGTGGATCCTGGACACGAGCGGGAGGTGGCCGATGCGATCAGGCTCGCCCGGCCCGACGTACGGGTGCTGCTCTCCTCCGACACGCTGCCGGAGTTCCGGGAGTACGAGCGGTTCTCGACGACGGTCGCCTCCGCCTACCTCGCACCCACGCTGGACACGTATCTCAGTCGTCTGGCCGAGCGTGCGCGCGCTCGCATCGACGCCCCACCGCTGGTCATGCAGTCCTCCGGCGGGGTCACCACGGTGGACCTGGCCATCGAGCAGCCGGCCGGCTGCGTCCTCTCCGGTCCGGCCGGCGGCGTCGTCGGCGCCGCGTACGTCGCCGCGGCCAGTGGCTTCGACGACGTGCTGACCCTCGACATCGGAGGGACCAGCACCGACGTGGCCACAGTGGTGGGCGGCCAGCCGCGGACCACCACCGAGTCGGTGATCGCCGGCGTCCCGATCCGGCTGCCGATGCTGGACGTGCACACGGTGAGCGCGGGCGGCGGATCCATCGTGTGGGCCGACGACGGCGGCGCGTTGCGGGTCGGTCCCCGGTCGGCCGGCGCCGAGCCCGGTCCGGCCAGCTACGGGCGGGGTGGCACCCAACCCACCCTCACCGACGCCAACCTTGTGCTCGGCTATCTCGCCGACGGCGCTCAGCTCGGCGGATCGGTACTGCTCGACGCCGCCGCTGCCGAGCGAGCGCTAGCAGCGGTCGGCGGCCAGCTTGGGCTCTCCGCGTACGAGACCGCGGTCGGTGCGATCCGGGTGGCCAACGCGACCGTCAGCCGGGCGCTGCGGGTGATCAGCGTGGAGCGTGGGCTGGACCCACGCCGGTTCGCGCTGGTGGCGTTCGGCGGCGCCGGCGGGCTGCATGCCTGTGCGGTCGCCGACGAGCTGGGGATCCCGAGGGTGCTCGTGCCGCGCGCCGGCGGTGTGCTCAGCGCGCTGGGTCTGGCCCTGTCGGACCTGCGACGTGACTACGTACGTGCGTACCTGGGCGAGGTGGCCACGCTCGATCTGGCCGACGTCGACTGCGCGTACGCCGAGTTGGAGCAGCAGGCGGCTGGCGAGCTGGCCGGGGCGAACTGCGTCCGCCGGGCCGACCTGCGGTACCGGCGCCAGGCGTTCGAGTTGACCGTCCCCGCTGACGACCTGGGCGAGCTCGCCGAGCAGTTCCACGCCGCGCACGAGCAGAGATACGGCTACCGGATGGACGGCGAGACCGTGCAGATCGTCAACATCCGGGTGACCGCCACGGTGAGCGTCACCGCGCCACCGCTGCCGCGGCCCCGGGTCGCCACCGGGGCGCGCCGCGGTCGCCGCCCGGCGTACGTGGCTGGGGATCGCGCCGATGTCGTGGTGGTGCCGTGGGACGCGCTCGGGGTGGCCGATGAGGTCGTCGGGCCGGCCATCGTCGAGTACGCCGAATCCACCTGCCTGGTGCCGCCGGGCTGGGCCGGCGCCGTCGACAAGGTCGGCACGCTCGTCCTGGAGCACCAGCCATGACTGCGCACCCCGCCGGCCCCCTCCGCTCCGCTCCTCGCTCCTCCGTCGCTGCGATGCGCACTCCGGAGGCCGCCTCGTGACCCTGGATCCAGTGACGCTGTCGGTACTGGCCAACGCGCTCGCCGGGGTCGCGGACGAGATGGGTGCGGTGCTGGTCCGTGGCGCGTACTCGGCGAACATCAAGGAACGCCGGGACTGCTCGACCGCTCTGTTCGACGCACACGGCCGGATGGTCGCGCAGGCCGAGCACATCCCGGTGCACCTCGGCGCGATGACGGGCTCGGTCGACGCGGTGCTGGCCAGGGCTCCGGAACCTGGCGACGTGTTCGTGCTCAACGATCCTTTCCAGGGCGGCTCGCACCTGCCGGACGTCACGCTCATCTCGACCGTCACGCTCGGCGACACTGTGGTGGCGTACGCGGTGGCCCGCGCCCACTACGCCGAGATCGGCGGTGCGCAGCCGGGCTCGATGACCGCCGACTCCCGCGACATCTACCAGGAGGGGATCATCCTTCCGCCGGTCCGGCTGGTCCGTGCCGGCGAGCTGGTCACCGACGTGCTGGACATCTTCCTGGCCAACGTTCGCACGCCCGATGTCGCACGGGGCGACCTGCGCGCCCAGCTGGCCGCTGTGCGGCTGGCGCAGGCCAGGCTGGCCGAGCTGGCCGACCGGTTCGGCGCCGACCTGCTGCTGGCCGGTTTCGACGGGGTGATCAGCTACGCCGAGCGGCGCACCCGGGAGGCGATCCGGGCGCTACCTGCGGGAACCTACTCAGCACACGGCGAGGTAGAGGGCGACGGCAGCCAGGACGACGATGTGCCGATTCAGGTCGCGGTCACGGTGGCCGACGGCACCGTGACCGTGGATTTCGCCGGTACCGCCAGCGCGGTGGCCGGCAACGTGAACTGCCCACTCGCCGTGACCCGCTCCGCCTGCCTGTTCGCGCTGCGGGTCGCGCTGCGGCTGGACGTGCCCGCCAACGCCGGCAGCGCCGCTCCGCTGGTTGTGCTGGCGCCGGAAGGAAGCCTCGTCAACGCGGTGCGGCCGGCCGCGGTGGTAGCGGGCAACGTGGAGACCTCGCAGCGGGTGGCCGACACCGTGCTGGCCGCGCTGAGCCAGGCGACCGAGGTGCCGGCGCCGGGTCAGGGCACGATGAACAACCTGGTCCTGGCCGGTGAGGGCTGGGCGTACTACGAGACGATCGCCGGCGGCCAGGGTGCGGCGGTCGGCGCGCCGGGCGATTCCGGCGTGCACGTGGGCATGACCAATACGCTGAACACCCCGATCGAGGCGCTGGAGCTGGAGTATCCGATGCGGGTGGAGCGGTACGAACTGCGGTACGGCTCTGGCGGTGCAGGGCACTGGCCGGGCGGCGACGGGGTGGTGAGAGCAGTCCGGATGCTCGCGCCGGGCAACGGCTCGTTGATCACCGACCGCCGCAGGCACGCCCCGGCGGGCATCGAGGGCGGCGGGCCGGGCGCGGTCGGGGAGAATCTGCTCAACGACGAACCGCTGCCCTCGAAGGCGGGGTTCACGCTGGAATCCGGCGACGTCGTCACCGTGCGCACCCCCGGCGGCGGTGGCGCGGGCGCGTCCGGATGATCGTCGCCGCGTTCATTGTGGAGTTTCGAGGGTCCGCGGCTCGCCGACCCTCGAGTCCACAACTCAACGTAGAGCCGCGGCGCCCCGGAGCGGGGCGCCGCGGCCTGTCCTACTCCGCCGAGCGCTGCGCCTGCTCGAACTCGTCGGCCTTGCGTGCGTGCTCGGCGGCTTCGGCGCGAGCCTTCTCCTCGGCGTCCTGGTGCTCGCCCTTGGCCTCCTGCGCCCGGCCTTCGGTGTGCAGATCCTTGTCGTCGGTCAGGTCGCCGACGGCCTGCTTGACCTTGCCCTTGGCTTCTTCGAACGCGCCCATGGTGACGTTCCTTCCGTTAGGACTGCGCGCTGGCGGTCTCACGCGAACGGCGCTGGTTGTGCTGCGCCTCGCGCTGCTTGTCGCCGTGCGTGCGGGACTTCTCGTGGTGTACCCGCGCCTCGGCTTCGGCGCGCAGTTGCTTGAGCCGTTCGCTGCCCTTGCCCTGCTGGGCCTCGCCGGCGCGGATCAGCCGCTCGTCGTCGAAGGCCACACCGACGACCTCGCGGGTGAGCCCGACGATCTTGTCCGCCAGCCCACCGATGTTCTGGTAGTTGATGCGAGGGATCAGCCGCACTGTTCGCCTCCCAGAGGAGAGAGTGTTTGCTTGACCCTCTTCTGGTACCTGGGCACGCGGCGCCAAAACGTGCTGAGAGCGTGGCGAAGACCACTACCTGTACAGGTGTCGTTTCTCGATGTACTGCACCCGCCGATTTCCTGACCTGCGTCGCAGGCGCCGAAACGCTGGCTGACCTGCACGGACTCCCGTTGACGTTTGTCATTGGCTGTCAACGTTCGCCGGTCTCGTTTGTACCCACGCTGTACCGGACCCCCTAAAGGCGGCCCCGGACGCGGTGCACTCAACACCGGCCGGGGCCTTGATCGCCACCAAGGAGGCGACCCAATGTCCATCATCCCTACCCAGTCCGACCGCGAGCGCACTGCCCTCGCTCGCATGATGATGATCACGGGCACCGCGCTCGCGGCGTACCGAGTTCCGCGACAGCGGACCGACAGCACCGCCCTTGACGCCGTTGCCCGCGCCGTGGCCCTGCGCCACCTGCCGCTGTCCAGCTCAGACGAGTACGTCGCCGTCGTGGTGGACCGGCAGAACCCGGAGCAGGCGCCCACCGTCGTGCGGATCCCCACCGCCGACGTGTTCGAGCGTGTCGCCCGGAACGGGTTCCACAAGGTCCCGCCGGCCACGATCAAAATTCACCCCGTGTGGTGCGACCAGGACAAGTGCGACAACGGTGACGGCTCCGTTTGCCACTTCGGCAGCGTCGGCACCGTTCCGACCAGCGACGGCAGCGACCAGGAGATCAAGGTCGAGCTGTCCGTCTACGAGCACGCGGGTGCAGACGAAACCTCGCCCCGGCAGGCGCCGGAGATGCCTGAGATCCACGTCCACGGCGTTGACGGTGATGAGCCGCTGACGTTGGAGAACGCGAGCGCGTTTTCCCAGCTCCTGCGGCACACCGTGGATGAGGGCCATCGGGATATGTGGGTCGACGCGGACGGGCAGCCGGTCGACATCGGCGGGGTCTCGTTTCTTGACGGGCTGCCCCGGTGAGCGCGCTTCTGGAGCGCTCCGCCGAGCGTGAGGCCGCTGCGCTGGCGTGCCCGAGCTGGTGTACCGCTGGCGACCGGCACGACGGCGACCGTTACCACTGTGCCGACATCGGCGAGGTCGAGGTCGGCACCACCGTGCCGACTCAGCGCGAGAGGCTGCGCGTCAGCATGGGTGCCCTGCCCGGTCAGGCCCCGACGATCCTGGTCAGCTCGGACGGCTTCAACGGGTTCGAGGGCGACGCCGATGTCATGGACGCGCTCGTCGACCTTCTCGTCTGTGCGATGGCGCGAGCTGACGCGGACAAGCCGAGCGGCCAGATCTGCCATCCGGTCCGCCCGGAGCACTGCGCCCAGCTCGCCGAGGGCGAGGCGGCGGCGTGGATCGCCGCTGAGGCCCTGGAGCCGATCGTGGGTCACCCGGTTGAGATCACGGCCGACGCTGACCACGACGACGACTGTGCAGTGCTTCTGTATCCCTCGGACGTGCGGCGCTTGCTCGAGCTGGGCGGTGCGTGATGGCCCGCTACCTGGCCCGCTTCGACGACCCGGACGGCGCCGTCTACGGCCTGCCCACCTACCCGTGGCAGTCCGCCCCGATCGGGCTGTACACCCGCCGGCAGCTTCGCGACATGGGCCGCTGCCCGGGTGGTCAGCCGGTCGCGGCGCAGGTGATGTGGCGCCGCCGTCGTGAGGACGCGGTGGCCTACCTGTACGACCTGTCCCAGACCCGTCCCAAGCGCGTGGCGACGCCGGCCGTGCTGGTCGCGGTCGGCAAGGCGCTGACCGCCCGCCGCACCTGCTCCACCTGCGGCGAGGTGCGGCCGTACTTCATACCTCGCCGTTTCGGTGAATGCCTCGACTGTGCCGAGGACGCCGGCCGGCTCGCCCGAACGGAGACCACCTGATGAGCCGCGGGCAGGGTTGGGCGTACACCGGCGCGATCTTGGGCGGCGTCGTGTCGATCGCCGCGAACGTCGCCCACTCCTACGTGCCTCCGGAGGACGCGGCGCAGGACTGGTCACCGCAGACCGGCGCAGTGATTGGCGCGGTGTTCTGGCCGCTGGCGTTGTTCGTCGCTATCGAGATCCTGGCGAAGGTCGCTTGGCCGGCCGGGCGCCGCTGGGTGGTGCTGCGGTACGGCGGCCTCGTGCCCGTCGCCCTGGTCGCTGCCGTGGTGTCCTACCGGCACCTGTCGGGGCTGCTGGCGTTTTACGGCGAGGACGGCCTGACGGTCGCGCTCGGACCGCTCGCGGTGGATGGCCTGATGGTCATGGCGACGGGCGCGTTGATCGCGCTCGGACGGACTGAACGGGCGCCCGCCGAGCCGCTCGGCGAGCAGATCCCGGCGCCGGTATCCGCCGAGGTCACCGCCGATCCGGCACCGACAAACGAACCGCTCGGTGAGCAGGCCAGCGAACCGACACCATCACCGGCCCGGAAGACGCCCGCGCGACGGTCCGCCCGGGCGGATTCGGACCTGCTCACCCTGCTCCGCCCACTGCACAAGGTGCAGCCGCTGAGCCGCCACAAGGTCATGAAGCTCACCGACGTGTCCGCCCGGCAGGCGCAGCGCCTCGTGGACGCGCTCGCGACCGGCGAGGCACCACGAACCGACGACATCACAGCCGTGAACGGACACGAGAGGCCCACGCCATGAAGAAGTGGAGCGCGAGCAAGGTCGTCACGCACGTCGACGACAAGGGCAAGACGTCGCGGATCGCACCCAAGGAGATCAACTCCGCATACCGCAAGGACCAGCAGCAGCAGGCCGCAGCGCGCCGCGCGAAAGGGAAGTGACATGGCTGATAAGCGAGTCGAGGCGTTCCGTAAGGCGCAGGCGGCGCTAGTCAAGCAGGCCAACAAGGACCAGAAGGCCGGCAAGACGAAGCCGACGGACGAGTGGCACCGGCTCAACGGGATCGCGAACCGGGCGCACAGCGCCGTGCCGTGGTGGAGGCGATGACATGGCCAACATGAGCCTCAGCGGTGGCAGCAACCGCACCGACGGGAAGCCCGCGAAGAAGCTGATCAGGGTCGTCACCTTCCGCCAGGAGAACGGCGGCGAGGCGAAGACGGCCGTCACGCCCACCGAGTACGCGGCGCTGCGCAAGGCCCGCCGCATCGTCCGCGAGCACGGCGGATGGCAGTAACCACCCCCCAGACGACGCGGGGACGGATGAACCTTCCTCCCAAGGCCCGTCCCCGCGTCTCACCCCAGGAGGGATCCCCGCAGTGATGGAAAAGGAGATGGCCCGCTGGTCACGGTCGGGTCCGCCCGCAGCCGCGACCAGTTTCGACGTCGCCCTTGACGACCCCGACGACCAGCCTCGCCGCACCGTGTACGTGGATGTCGTCGCGACCGGCAAGACGCATGATCGGCCGCCGATCATCCCGGCGCAGTGGCGCGGCGCGGAGAACATCAAGAAGACGCTGCGGTGGCACGCCGAGCTGGCCGGCTACCGCGTCGGTTACCACGCGGCGCGGCTGCCGTTCCAGTACGTCCCGAAGGGGTTCTTCTGGGGCACGTGGGGGGCGCTGCGCCTGCAGGGCCGCATCATCAGTTGGTGGTGGTACGCAGATGGCGCGTACACCTTGCAGCAGACCGCCGCGTCCAGCGGCGACCGCGAGGCCCACAGCGAATGGCACAAGGCTGCGTCTGCGGTGAACGCGCGGCGGAAGTTCCGGTTCGGCGTGCTCGCCGGGCAGATGCTCGGCACGACCGCAGGCGTCCTCTACGTGATCAATGCCGCGCCGCTGTGGTTGCAGGTGGTGGCGCCACTGTTGGCGTTGCCCACGTTGGCGCACTTCTCGCGTCCGCCGGATCAGCCGATCATCTCGCCCGCCGTCGTCACGCCGCGGCTGAGGCGCGTCAACTCCGACGTGGTGCTCCGGGCCTACTACGCCGCTGGCCTGGGGAAACCGGGCAAGGAAGACCAGAAGGTCGAATTCGGCTCCACCATGTCCCGCGACGCCCGCAACACCGGATCTCAGGTCATCGTCGACCTGGCGCACGGCCGGACGTTCGCCGAGGTCATCAACGCCAAAGACGAGTTGGCGTCCGGTTTGGACGTGAGCGCGAATCAGGTGTTCCTCACCAAGGCGAAGGACTCCGAGCGGCGGCACACCCTGTTCGTCGCCGACCGCGACCCGCTCGCCGCGCCCGCCGGGAAGACCGACATGCTCGACTGCAAGCCGCGCAGCATCTGGCAGCCAGTGCGGTTCGGGAAGGACGAGCGTGACCAGCTCGTCACGCTGCTGCTGCTGTGGACGTCCGTGCTGGTCGGGGCTCAGCCGCGCAAGGGCAAGACGTTCTCCGCCCGACTCCTGGCGTTGCATGCTGCGCTGGATCCGTTCGTGAAGGTGCTCATCGCCGATGGGAAGAACAGCCCAGATTGGGACAAGTTCAGGTTGATTGCCCACCGCATCGTGTTCGGCACGCACGCCAACCCGCGTGACACCGACCCGGTCACGCACCTCGAAGAGATGCTGGACGAGGTGCTGACGCACATCGAGAAGGTCAACGAGGTGCTGTCGTCCCTGCCGGCCGACGTGTGCCCCGAAGGGAAGCTGACCGAGGAGCTTGCGCGTGACCCGCGCTTCCCTGACCTGCGGGTATGGCTGCTGGTCCTGGAGGAATTTCAGATGTACTTCGAGACCGAGGACCAGAAGACGAACATCCGGATCGCGAACAAGCTGTCGAAGATCCAGGCCGTTGGCCCGTCCGCCGGCGTGATCCTGCTGTCCAGCTCGCAGAAGCCGTCCGGTGTGGGCGCGGGCGACGTGGGCCGGCTGTTCAATCGGTTCCGCGACAACCACGGCGCCCGGTTCGCGCTCAAGTGCGGCAACCGCGACGTCAGCATGGCTGTGCTCGGCGGTGACGCCTACAGCGAGGGCTACGACGCGTCGGCGCTGCCGGTCGGCCAGGAGTACCTGGGCGTGGGCTACCTGTACGGGATCACCGATGAGACGCCCACGGTGCGCACGTTCCTCGCCGATCACCCTGACGCCGAGCAGATCCTGCTGGCGGCCAGGGCGCACCGGGAAGCGCTCGGGTTGCTGAGCGGCGCGGCGGCCGGCGAGGAGGCGTCCCGACTCTCGCTGGATCTGCCCGCGGATGTGCTGCGGGTGTTCAGCACCCTCGGTCGGGACCAGGTCAGTTGGCGGCGCCTCGCCGAGCTGATGGGCAAGGAGCAGCCCGAGAAGTACAAGGGCCTGACTCAGGAGGCGCTGTCCTCCCTCATGCGGAAGGAGGGCGTGGAGTCCGGCAACGTCGTGGAGGACGGCGGGCGCCCGAAGGGCTGCAAGCGGGAGCAGGTGGAGGCCGCGATCAAGCGCAAGCAGCTCACATCCGGGTAGCGGCCACCCCGCTACGGGTAGCGGCAGCGCTACCCACACCCGCTACCTGCTGACCTGCGGAAACACTGCCGGGTAGCGGGTAGCGGGCCTCAGCGCCAAATCCCCAAAACCCGCCCTGGAGGCGTTATGGCCCTGTTCCTCGCCGCTACCGCTACCGTCGTCCTCGCCATCTGGGCCGCCCTCGGGTTCGCCTGGTGGCCGTTCGCGAACTGCCCCGTCTGCCACGGTGACGGGCGGCGGCCGTCGTGGTTCCCGGCCGGCGTGACGCGCCCTTCGGGCTGGATTTGGCGGCTCACGAAGTGGGAGTACTGCAAATCGTGCCGCGGGGGCGGCCGGGTATTTCACGTCCGGCGGTCACGATGACGTGGGCCGTGCTCGCATCCGTGGCGTTCGCAGGCTACGCGCTGGCCTGCTGGATCTGGCCCTTCGCGAACTGCGTCGTCTGTTCCGGGTCAGGTAAACGCCGATCCCCGACCGGCCGGGCATGGCGCGCATGCGGAAGGTGCCAAGGATCCGGCTCACGGCTCCGCACGGGCCGCGCCGTGTGGAATGTCCTCTCCGGAGTCCGCCAGCGCGGCTCCCGGTAGAGACGTTCTGGCGGCCCGCTGTACGGGCCGGAGAGCGCCTAGACCGGCAGGTCCGGTGTCTCCCCCTACCCGACGAAGCCCACCACGCGACCGGTGCGGCGCTTCTTCACCGTTCGCTTCTGCCAGCTCGGCGCCGCGAGCAGCAGTTGCCGGGCGATGCGGGCACCGACAGCGCACACCGCCAAGTCGATCTTGTCGGGCGAGTCGCGGGTGGCCTTCCCGATTGACAGGCCAAACCGGTTCGGGCGGCGCCGCGCGTTCAAGATGTGCCGGCGTAACCTGCCGTCGCCGTCGTGCGTCAGATCGGAGTTGCGGACGTCGGCGATGAACCGCTCGCAGCCGAACGTGAATTCGCTCGTTTTCACCCGCATATCCCAAGCTACCGGGTGTGCGTACCGGCCCGTCGTCGCCTCAATGAGCAGGCGGTCGCGGAACTCGTTGCCCCAGGTGTCTACGTAGGACTCGAATTCTCGGACGTCGGCGAGGAACGCCACCACGTCATAGGTGGCGAATGCGTGCCGCACCGCCCGGTCAACGTCCGCGCGGTCCACCGTCCACAGATTCCCGGCCGGCCCGGTCGGCTTTTCCCAGACTCCGAGCGTGATCAGGTGCCCGTCGTCGACTCGGCAGCCGACCAGCGCGCTCGCGTCAGAACTCTTGGACCCGTCGAAGAACATCACGATCGTGTCGCCGTCCGCGACCACACGGCCCGGATCTGCGCACGGGTCCCATTCGGACGCTGACATCCAGCTCTCAACGGCCGTCCCGGGCTGATTGAAGAAGTACCGGCACGCGTCCTCGATGTCCTTTTCGAGGTTCAGGAACTCGTCTTCAACGATCCGGCGCAAGTCCATGACCTGCGCGAAATCGCCGTAAGCCTCGGCGAGCGCCGCCGTCATCACCGCCAGGTCAGTCATCTGCTCCACCGGCACCGGCGGCGCCTCCCGGTGGTCGAACAGCAGCCGCGTGGCGTGCGAGCGGCCCTCGCGAATCGCCTTCGCCCGCGTGTGCGCCCGCTCCGCTATCGAATCCTGCCCGACCTGGTACATGGTCGACGTGAGGAGCATCCACGGCTCAGCAGCTCGCCGCTTCGCCAGGTTACGGCTGACCGTCTGCCACATCCGGCGCAGCTCAGGCGTGATCCACAGGTGCGGTTCGTCGCCACAGACGAATGTCTCTTTGCCACCGTCCTTGCTTGCCGCGCTGGCCGTTGACGGCAAGATCTCTCCCCCGCCGGGCAGAAAGACGCGGGTCAGACCGGCGGCGTTGCTCGGCAGGCCCTCGGCGAGCGGGCCGTGACGCAGGTTGTAATGGACGTTGTCGTAGACGTGACCGGTCTGCCCTTCCTCCGTCGCCAGGCAGCGAATGAACGGGTAGGTGACCGGGCGGCCCATCGCCTCGCCAGGCTCGTAGACGTGCTCGAAGTCGCGCCAGCGGTAGACCTCGCCGCCCTCCGCCCAACCAGCGAACCGGCACGGCCCGAACGCCTCCAGGAGCGCGAAGAACCCGCCCAGCTCGCTCTTGGCGCGGCCCTTCGCCCGCGACAGCACTGCCTGCGTGTACAGCCTGCGGCCGGCGTCGTCGAGCGCGTAGGCGTCCGCCACGAAATCGAAGAACTCGTCATCCAGCGCGACCGGCGAGCCCTCCACATCACCCGGCCCATGCACGCAGAAGTTTTCGATCCAGCGCGTGGTCAGCAGCGCCAGCGAGCGCTCCCGGTCGTGCCCCGGCGCAACGACGCGCTCACGAGGCATCGAGGTCACCACCCTGCGCCAGGCGGCGGCGGCGGTCGTCCAGCCGGGCCACCGACGCACCATCCGGCGACGCGGCAGGCTGCGTATCCGCCGGCGGATCCACGTACCGAATCCGCAGCTTGCGCCGCGCCTCCACCGTCGTGCCGATCTGGTCCTCACGGCGCCGCATCTCCACCTGGCCAGCCACCGACGACTCGCCCACGTAGAAGTGCTGCTTCAACTGCAAGGTGTCGAGCACGAACAGCCAGTCCGCCGCCTCCCAGAACACGCAGTGCGGCATCGTCGTGACCACGTTCCACCACTCACGGACCTGCGGCAGCAGGCGGGCGCCGAGCAGCTTCGCCGGCAACTTCGGACGCGGCCCGCTGTACGGCACGTTCGGCACCTCCGTCCACGCCGCGGCGCCGCCGGCCGCGACGTAGCCCGCTCGGACGGACCGCGTTTCTTTGAGCACCATCGGTTCTCCTTCCTTCAACCCCTGAAGTTTCAACGCGCCGCTCACCGCGACCGGCTTTCACGTCCGGTGATTCCTTGGGATTGGGCTTGGGGGTCATGGCCAGGTACCTGCGAAAACCCGTTGAGTGCGCCGTACAGCCGCGAACACAGCCGGGTTGGCGTACCGGGGTAGCGCCAAACCGGCTGTGTCCATCTCAGTGGGTTGCCTTCGTGCGCTTGCGGAGGCCGGCGAGCTTGGCGCTCAGCGCTTCCTTCTGGCGCCTGTCCATGTGCGTGTCGGCGCGGACGTAGCGGGCAAGCTCGTTGAACTCGGTGAGCGTGATGCCGTGCTGATCCGCCCACGCCTGGCAGGCCTCGCGGTACAGGCGCTCGCCGTGGCGTTCGATCGCCCACCGTTCGGGCGAGCTGTTGGCGATCTCTTCGGCTGCGGCCTCGGTGGCGGCGGCCTTCCAGTCGCGGAAGCGGTAGGCGAGCAGCTGCTCGGGGATGGTGATCATGGTGCTGTTCCTTTCAGGTTGCTAGCAGGATCGGGCGAGCTTGGCTGCGGGGTCGCGCGTCAGCGCCGTCGGGCCTCCGCTGGCATCCCGGCCCTTGGCGGCCTGGCGACCGCGGTAGATGGCGGCGTTGACGAACTCCTCGGCAGCGTTCGTCGCGTACATGAGCACGTCGTGATCACCGGCCCGGATGGCTTCGGCGGAGCGGCCCATGCTCTCGCCGATCCGGGCGAGGCCCGCGTCATCGTCGGACGGTGAGCCGATCGCGGAGATGGTCGGCACGCTCTCGTTGAGGAGAGCCCTGCGCCAGGTCGCGTATGCCTGCCGCCTGGCCTTGACCACGCTGGCCAGTTCCACGTAGGCGCTCGTGATCGCGGTCATCGCGTCGAGGATGCGCCGCTGGTCGTCGGCGCTCTGCGCTTCGATCTCGGCACGGAGGTCGGTGAGAAACTGCCGACGAGCGCCTTTGAGGTTCTGGGCGAACCGCAGGTGTTCCTCCTTGAGGTTGTCCTCCGCCTGATCGACTGCGCCCTTTAGCGCGGCCCGCTTCGCGCCGTCCACGGTGGGGTCGCTGCGCGCGGCTTCGAGAGCGTCGCGCGCGGCACGGTCGGCCGCGATTGCGGCTTCGAGGTCGGCGCTTGGGTCGGTGACTGTCTTGGTCATGCTGCTGCGGTCCTTTCGGTCTTCCGTCGGCGGCGCAGTTCTCTCTGCCCCTGAGCTTTGGCGCAGGGGTGGGAGCAGTACTTGACGCCTTCGGTGCGGTACTGGCCGTCCTCGGAGCGGCCGTCGTGCCAGCGGAACTCCCTACCACAGGTCTCGCTGCCGCAGATTTTGATCGGCGGCAGCACGCGCCGCCCCCGGCAGGTGGGGCAGTCGGCGCACGTGGGGCACGGCTCGGTCATGCCGCACCACCGTCGTGGCGGACGAACCCGAGCCGCTGCTGGCGCTCGCGCTGGTATTCCTCGGCCTCAGCCCTGGTGATGCCGAGGAGCGCTAGGTCCGCATCGTCGTAGAAACCCTTGCGGACGTGCTCGAAGGCGAATCCGGCCTGGATCTCGTGGTCTTCACGGTCATCACGGCGTTCGCGCCGCGCGTTCAGGTCGATCGGCTCGGTCATGCTGCACTGTCTCCTTCCGGGCGGGCGGCCCTGCGGATGTAGCTGTCGAGGTCGGCGGCGTCGCCCTGGTGGCCGGAGAACGTCTCGCGGCGGTACTTGGCGCGGATCATGGCGTCGCCGGCATCGTCTGCGAGCTGGCGCACCACGGCGGGATCACGCGCTAGGTCGGCAGCTTCGGCTTCGGTGAGTTCGCGGTCGGCCATTACAGGTTCCTTTCGATATGAGCGGCGGCGGCGGTGTAGGCGTCGCCTAGGTCTTCCGGGCCGTGGCGCAGTTGCAGTGCAGCCTCAGCGAGGATCGGCTCTGCAACCGTGACGCCAAGTTGCAGCTGTGCCGTGACAACGAGGTCGTTGTATCGGCGGATAGCGGCACGTGTGGCCTTATTCGTGGTGGCCATGCTGCGGTCCCTTTCGTAGTTGGGGTGATGGGTGGTGCGCCGGCCGGCGGGCGCCTCCTGGGCTCCCCGCCAGCCGGCCTCAGCGCTGGACACGTCCCTGCGGGGGTGAAAGGTCTCCCGCTCGGTGCCCATAGTTCGCCGCGCTGCCTGTGCCACGTGTAAACAGCGGCGCGGCGTGACCTTGACGCTGGCGAGGGTTGGTCATGGGTCGGCTTCCCTGCCGAGCTTCTGCTCCTGGCGCTGGCGCAGTCCGTGCCGGCAAGCCTGTCGACCCGGATAACCGATCGCAGTTCTCCACGTGGGTGCGGTTGCGCTACAGGCGGATCGATCCCCGCAACACGTATCGGCTTCTCGACGCTCACATGATCCGCACGAGTTTCCTTGCCACTGGCAACAAAACTCCAACGGCCGAGGCACAGGTTCGGCCGCTGAAGTCGCTGCTCTCCATGGCGACTTGTCGAGCCAGATGCGGCCGTGGTCAAGCAGGTGGTAATGGCGCTGGCAGATGCATTGGGCGGTGCCGCGGCACCTCTTCCCCGCCACAACGAGCGGGCAGGCACGCGCACGGCTGAGGCGCAGCCCGTACCACTTGGCGGCCCGGTGTTCCTGTTCCTCGTGGGCGGTCATGCGGCGCCTCGCTCTGAGGGTCGTGAGGTGTCCACAGAATCCGCAGAATCCACGGAATGGCTCGCGGGCGGGTTGGGTTCGACACTGCCAATAACGCCAGAATTAGATGCGTGAGCCGCTGGGTTGACCTCATACCGCTCGCTGGGCCGGCCCCTGCCCCGCTTCTCGGGCTGCGCCTTCTGCCGGACCCAGCCGAGTTCTTCAAGGTCGTCGATCGCCTCGCGCACCTGGTCTGTGTCGGTGCACCACGCCTGCCCGGCCAGATCGCGCCAGGCCTGCCGCACGGCGAACTCCTGGTACCCCTTTCTGGTGATCCAGCGCAACACCGCCCGTGCCGGCTGCAACGGGCTCCGCCGTCCGCTCAGAAGCTCAAACGCCGCGCTGGCGTGGCCGATCAGGTAGGGCGCGATCTCAACGGCCTCCCGCATCGCGTCCTCGTTGACATCAGTCGCTTCGGGGTTGTCGAACAGCGTGAACAGTGCCGCGATGCGCACAAGCTGCCCAGGAAGCTTGTTGGCCCAATCGGCAATTTCGGCAAGGTCTCCGCCCTCAGGATGCAGGCGCGGCTCCATTGACTCCCGGAAGGCGTTCAGCGTGGTCCGTGCCCCATCCGCCAGCTTCATCTCCGTTGTCTCGGCGCTGGCGCGAACCGCCCGGCGAGCGCATCCACGGCAGCGCCGTAAGCCGCAGACACTGCCTCCGGTATGGCCGCCGGTTCGGCCTTCCGGCTCCTACCAGTGACGTCGGCAGCGAGTAGAGGAACCGTGCAAGTAGGCCAGCTCCACGGAAGTGCTTGGCCTCAGCGAGGCTGGCCAGGATGTCTCGCTGAATCGCGAGGCCCATCGACAGTACCCGCTCGGTCAGTGTGACTGTCTCGCGCGAGATGCGATCCACCCGGCAGAAGTCACCGGTCCAGGCTTTCAAGACGAGATCCAGGTTGGGCACGCCGCTTGCGTAACGACCGGCCAGCGTCGAGAACAGGCCGCCCTCAGCGGAGAGCACACCTAGCCGCCCTCCCTGCTCACCCATGAGTCGGGCCATGGCCTCGGGAGTGGAGTCGTCGGCCAACAGCCGGGGCATGGCAGTATGATGGTCTTTTCGAGGTCCTCCACAGCGCCTTCGAGCTCTGACATGGCTGTGGCCGAGGTGTCTCCCTTGCGCTTGATCTTCTCGACGGCTGAGGCTCTCAGGTCACGTATCGCGCGCTGCCGGGCCACGTCCGGGGCGGCCGTCTCAGCGAGATCCTTCTCGACGGCCAGCAGCGGGCCGACGTAGCGGCCAGACGGGCGATTTGCGCTCACCGGAGGGGACCGCGACGCGCGCAGTAGTACAGGACCTCGTCGAGTCCGGGGCGACACGTACTCGTCTGCGACCCCCGACAGCGGTTGCCAATATTGCCAGTATTAGGAAAAACGGCAGTTCGCGCGGGACCTGGTACGCCTCCGCGACCGAGTCTGTCATGTCCCAAACCTTCGCCGCGCCCGATTCCCCGACGCCGGGAGCGGAATTCTCGCTTTATTGGCAATGCTTTTCGGGGTTCCCCACTCATCACCATCGCCGATGCCGGCCAGCTTCTGATCAAGGTTCTCACGCGGTGCGCTCCCGTGGCTGTGCTGCGCCGCTCGCAGACCAGAGTTGACGGCGACTCTGCTTCGCGGTCGCCGAGGCCGATCGTCTCCACAGCGCGCAGCAGCTCGACGTGCACCTGGTCGTGATCCAGATCCCCAGCGCCAACGAGCGTACCGAGCTGAACCCCTTCGCATTCAGAGTGTCGTTGCGGTGCTCAGCCACAGTGTCGCGTACGCGCTGAGCCTCAGCGGACAGCGCGGCCGCTTTCGTACCCAGTGCTGCGCACCTGACCCGCGTGCGGCCCGAGCTGGCGCGGCGGCGTGTAGTCGAGCAACCGCAGCAGGAGCGCCGGATAGTCAGCGAGCGGCGTCAGCATTCCGCCGGGGCGAGACCAGATATACGGTTCGCCGTCGTCGCGCACCGAAGGGGGCACGACCACGTAGGCGTCATCCGCCTTGGAATCGATACCGGGCAGGTCGTCGGCGAACGTTCCGGCTCGGCTGGTACCCTGCGCCCCGGGTGCCCGTAGTACAGCTGCGCACCGCCGGGGTGATCGCGGTTCGGGTGTCCGGCAGCCGGCCCGTGCGCGCCTCCATAAGGGCGAGTGAGTCTTCACCGCCAGCGCGAGTGTCGATGTCCACCACTGCGATTCCGGAGGCCGCGCCGGCGCGCACAGCGAGCCGCCCGTCGGGTGCCTGCCGGTCATCTCTGCGAGCCGGTTCGGGTCACTCGTGGCGGCGTAGAAGCCGTGACAGGTCAGGCACTCGCAGGCCTCGCCGTCGTGTTCCGGGCCGTGTGGCGGACAGTTGTCGCAGAGCCGCAGCGGGAGCTTGGAGGCAGAGAGCACGAACAGTTGCCAGCGCCAGTTCTGGGCGTACCAGCGGGCCGCGGTCAGCGTCGCGTTCATGCGACCCTCCCCGTGTACTGCGAGGTGGTAGCCGTGGCCAGCCAGTAAATTCGGCCGCATCCGCTGCGGTACGTGCCCTTAGCTGGCGCGAACTCGCTTCCGTAGTGGTGATGGCAGCGCTCGCAGAACGGGCAGCTCGTCACAAGGGTCAGCCACCGCTGCCGGCGCCCGGACGGCCCGTAGCCGACCGCGACCGCCACCTCGTAACGGCGCAGCGAGGGCGCACTGTCGTCCTGCTCGGCGGCCCACGTCTCGACTGCGGCACTTACAGGCTGTCGGACGTCCGTTGTACTCTCTGGGAGAGCGTGTGGCGCGCTGGTAGGGATTCGATTCGCGGCCGGTTTCGAGGGTGGCACCTCGGGGCCGGCTGAATCATTTCCGGGCGGAGCACCGGGGCGCGCGGGCCACGTCATGCCGCCTCCCACGGACCACCGCGCTGCACAACGCGCGATTCCTCCCACCGGACAACGTCCGCCAGCCGGTACCGAATGTGTCGACCAACGCGGATATACCGGGGTCCGGTGCCATCGCGGTTCCACCCGTAGACCGTGTGGAGCGAGACGGATTCCCGGTCGGCAAGTATCGCGGGCGTCAGGTGCTTGTCCATGTGCCTCCAACCTCCTGTGACCTATCGCGGCAACCGATGCGCGAATAGTGACAGACGTTGACCACTAGCGGCAACCGTCCAGGGGGTATAACCTCATTCGCGTGACGGATGAGAACCTGGACCGCCGACGCGAACTCGGCATGCCTGACCGCGTCGGCGATGCCTTCGGCAAGCGCACCAAGATCGTGCGTGAGGCCGTCGAGCGGTCCCAAGAGGCGGTAGCCCGGCGCATGCGCGAGCTGGGCCACTCCAGTTGGGTTCAGACGACGGTTTCCAAGGTCGAAGGGGGTAGCCGCCCCGTCCCGCTCACGAGGCCTACGACCTCGCGATCGTCCTAGGCCAACACCTGCGCGACTTTCTGACGGAAGGACCTGCGGAGCTACAGCGGGCCTATGACAGTGCATTGGCCCGACTGAACGAGGCACAGCGAGGTCGCGATGACGCTGATGCGCGGTTTCGCGACGCTGAGCGCGAGATCACGAAGGTGTACGAGGCCATACAGGCGGCGCAGCAAGAGGAGGGGGAGGTGCCTCCCGATGGCGGTAGATGACCTCTGGTACCTCGCTACGCCCGATCCCGAGACCGGCGAGCGGATCCGAGCCAAGCGGCACGGACGCGGCAAGCGTTGGCGAGTCCGCAACGTAGGCGCTCCGTCCCGGCTGTTCGAGCGGAAGACGGATGCTCTCCGGCACGACGCGAACGCGCGTGCCGATCTAACCGCGGGCAGTACATCGATCCACGCGACGGTCAGATGTTGGTGCGCGTCTACGCTGAGCAGTGGCGGAAGGACAAGCTTCACCGCGCCACCACCGCCGAGTATGTGGAGAAATCCCTCCGGCTCCACATACTGCCGATCATCGGGCACATGCAGCTGGCGCAGGTCCGCCCGAGCCATATCCGCGCTTGGGTGAAGGACCGCTCCGACGTACTGGCGCCGTCGACAATGCGAGTTACCTTCACCCATCTCAGCGGCCTGTTCGCCGCCGCTGTGGATGACAGGTGTATCGCTTCCACACCCTGCATCCGGATCCAGCTCCCCGACATCCCTGACACTGAGCGGTTCATCCCGTCGCCAGAGCAGGGCGCATGCACTCGCCAGCGCCGTACCGCAGCGCTACCGAGCCGCCGTGTACCTCGCCGCCGGCTGCGGCCTGCGGCGCGGCGAGATCTTCGGCCTTGAGGTGGGAGCGTCGACTTCCTGCGCCGAGAGGTTCACGTTCGGCGTCAGCTCGCCGAGATCGCGAAGGAACCGGCCTACCTAGGCGAGGTCAAGACCAAGACAAGCGCGCGCACTGTTGAGCTGAGCAAGCTGGTCGCCAACATGCTCGCGGAGCACATGAAGCACTTCCTTCCGGAGGCTGTCGAGATCGAGGACAGGACCGACCCGCTCAAGCCGGTCACGCGCGTGGCTGACCTGCTGTTCGCCACCACGACCGGCAAGGCTGTCCGCCGTAGCTCCTGGTCTGGAGCGTGGGCACCAGCGGTTTCACGGTGTGGGCTGGTCGCCGGGTTTGGTGTGCATGGCCTGCGCCACTACTACGCGACGCTGCTGATCCACGGCGGCGCCAGCGTCAAGACGGTGCAACTCGCCCTGGGCCACAGCTCCCCCACGATCACGCTCGACACGTACACGCACGAGTGGCCGGACGCGCTCGACCGCACCCGAAACCTGGTCGATGCCGCCCTTGGCGAACCGGTTTCGGCGCCTGCCGAGGGGTGTCGTCATGAGCGCAGTTGTACCCACGTTGTACCGGCGTCCGCGACGCTCTGGCGAGTCCAGTACTCCGCCGCAGGTCAGCGGCTATCTGCCCGCCTCGCCTACCTGTACAGGTGTCGTTTCTCGATGTACTGGACAACGCCGTCCGGCACGAGATACCAGACCGGCTGACCTGCACGGACCCGATCCCGGCAGCCGCTGGACGAGATCGCCATGGCCGGCACCTCCAGCAGGCTCACCACGTCCTCGGGGAGGTGTGAGCCCGACAGGTGGTATCCGGGCCGGGTGACGCCGATGAAGTGCGCCAGTTCGAACACGTCGTCGGCGTCCTTCCACGACAGGATCGCCGCGAGCGCGTCGGCGCCGGTGATGAAGAACAGCTCGACGCCCTCGCCGTAGTGGGCGTGAAGGTCACGCAGGGTGTCGATCGTGTAGGTCGGGCCGGGCCGGTCGATGTCGACGCGGCTCACCGAGAACCGCGGGTTGGACGCGGTGGCGATGACCGTCATGAGGTACCGGTCCTCGGACGGGCTCACCTTCGCGTCGGCCTTCTGCCACGGCTGGCCGGTGGGCACGAACACGACTTCGTCCAGCTCGAACAGGCTGGCGACCTCGCTGGCGGCGACGAGGTGTCCATGGTGGATCGGGTCGAAGGTGCCGCCCATGACGCCGACGCGGCGCCGCTCCCCCACCGGCCAGCGCGCGCCGATCGGACGGGCCAGGGCCTCTTCGGAGTTCGTCACGCTCCGGATCCTCCCAGAACCGTGCTGCCACCCCTGCACGATGGTGCAGACTTTCCGGCCCGCGCATGCACCCATCGCGGGCGCGAGCTGCCGAAATCCCCCTCAGCACCTATATTTCCGGATATTGACAACGTTGCCCCACACTCGTGACAGTAACCGTCGCGTGTCGCTGAGTAGCGCACCGCAACTCGACACCGGGAGGTCACGCGTGTTACCCCTCACCAGGCGAGCAGTGCTCGTCTCCGCCACCGTCGCGCTCGTCGCGGCTCTCGCGCCCGCGGCACCCGCTCCGGCCGCCCCCGCCAGCCCCTACCAGTACCCGGTACGCCCCGGCACCGCCGCGTGGGCCGCGCTGCCGAACCACGACGCGATGCTCGCGGTCACCCAGCTCCCGTCCGGCCTCGCCCGCAAGCTGTCCACCGACCAGTTGGTCAGCACGGTGCTCGCGTACCCGATGTTCCGGGACATGCAGGCGTTCAACACCCCGCAGCAGGGCTTCGACACGATGGCGGGCCGCTTCAACGGCCTCACCGAGCTGCTCGCCCGCAAGGACGCGGGCACCGCGCTGCTCGCCCGGTACCGCGCGCTGGACGTGCGCACCCCGGCGGGCGCCACGCCGGCGAAGGCCGGCGACCACACGTACGAGGTGGCGAAGGTCGAGACCCTGCTCGCGCAGCCGCAGGTGCTCGCGACGCTGTCCGCGAACCAGCGGGCGACCGCGCTCAAGGTCGCGAAGGACAAGTACGCGGCCAAGCAGGCGCAAGCTGACGTCTACGGCCTGTCCGGGCTGGAGCCGACCGCCGTGTTCCTCGGCCGCGCGCTCGCCGTCACCGAGGGCTGGGACTGGAAGCAGTCCACGCTGCTCCGCACGGGCTCGGCGGCGTCGAAGAGCATGCTCGCCAGCGTGCTGCCGGCAGTCGAGGCGCACCTCGCGCAGCCCGCGGTCGCGCACCCGGTGGACGACGGGGTCGGCACCCAGGACTACGGCAGCACCATCCGCACGCCGCGCGGCACCTCCGTCCCGGTCACCGTCCGCGACTGGGAACTCTCCTCGTCGCAGATCGCCTCGGGCAACGCCTGGGTGGCGAGCAACTACCCGTCGGCGTCCCGGGAGACCGACACGTCGCGCCGGTACAACTGCCACTCCTACGCCTGGTACTGGACGTCGCACTCGAACAACGTCTGGTTGAACACCCCCGGCGACGACGCCTTCTGGAACGACGGCAGCTACACCCGCTGGCACCCGCCGTACATCTACTTCAGCGGCATGCGGTGGAACTGGCCGGTCGGTGACCACTCCGGCATCGAGGTCGGCACGTCCGGCTACATCCGCTCGAAGTGGGGTGAGCTTCCCCGCATGTACCACCGCTGGGACTACAGCCCGTACAACCGCACGAACATCAGCCAGTACTTCCTTTCCTGACGCCGGTACCATTCGACCCATGCGAATCGGTCTCAGCCTCGGCTGGTGGGCGCCCTAGCGGCGGCCCACCCGATTCTCACCTGTCACACAACGGCCGCCCGACCTGGGCGGCCGTTGTCGTGTGCCCAGGCGGGCATCCCCTGCCTGAAGGAGCACACCATGCCTCGCCGTTTCACCGGACTCAAGCCGACCGGCCCGCTGCATCTCGGCAACTACCTCGGCGCGATCCGCCCGATCGTCGCCGGCCATCGCGACCACGACACCGTCACCGCCGTCGTCGACCTGCACGCGCTGACAGTCGAGCACGATCCGGCGCAGCTACGCCGCCGAGCGCTGGAGTACGCCACGATCCTGCTCGCGGCCGGGTTCGACCCCGACGCCGGCACCCTCTACGTGCAGAGCCATCTCCCGTACCACACCGAGCTGCACTACCTTCTCGAATGCGTCACCGGGTACGGCGAGGCGCGCCGGATGATCCAGTTCAAGGAGAAATCCGCCGGACGCGACCGGGTACGGCTCTCGCTCCTCACGTATCCAGTGCTGATGGCGGCCGACATCCTCCTGTTCGACACGGATGAGGTGCCGGTCGGCGACGACCAGCGCCAGCACGTCGAGCTGACCCGTGACGTTGCGGGCCGGTTCAACGCGGCGTACGGGGAGACGTTCGTGCTGCCCCGTGCGGTTCATCCGGGCGCGGCGGCGCGCGTGATGGACCTCGCCGACCCGGCGTCCAAGATGGACAAGACGCGCGGCTGGCGACGGCGGGTGTGCTGTACGTCCTCGACCCGCCGGACGTGCTGCGCCGCAAGGTCGCGCGGGCGGTGACGGACGGCCTCGGCGTGGTGCGGTACGACCGGGAGACGCAGCCGGGTATCACGAACCTGCTGGAGATACTTGCGGCGTGCACCGGCGAGACGCCAGCGTTCGGCACGTACGGGGAACTCAAGACGGCGGTAGCGGACGCGGTGATCGCCGAGCTGGCACCGGTCCGCGAGCGGTACACCGAACTGTCCCGTGACCCGGCCACTGTGGAGAAGGCACTCGCGCGCGGCCTGGAACGAGCCCACGACCGGGCAGCCGCCACCGTAGCCAGGGCGCGCACGGCCCTCGGCCTCGGCTGACCCGTCAGCGGTTAGATTCCGCAGCCAGACTGCGGAATCCAACCGCTACGCCCCGAGATCAACACCGGCCTGGCAGCCGCCAGGCCAGTTCGCTCCCACCCGTAACCAGAAACGCTTTGAAAGCCTTTGATCTAACGTGGAGCCCACTGAGGTGCCGCGATCAGCGTCTTCGCACAAGGCGGCGCGTGCTGGGGCACGCAAGCCGCGGAGAAGGCGCTGAGCGTGGTGCCTCAGTGGGCCGCTACAGCAAGGCGAGGTCGTCGCTGTGGATAACCTCGCGGCGGTGGCGCGGTTCGAGCGCGTTGGTCGACTTGCCGAGCAGCGGCGGCAGCTCGGCGGCGTCGTAGGCCACGAGACCACGAGCCACCGCGACGCCGGCGGTGTCGACGAGGTCGACCGGGTCGCCCGCGACGAAGTCGCCCTCGATCCCGGTGACGCCGGCCGACAGCAGCGACGCGCGCCGCCCGACGACCGCGGCGACGGCACCGTCGTCGAGGAACAGCCGCCCGCGCGGGGTGGTGGCGTGACGCAACCACAGCAGGCGGGTGGGGAGCCGCCGCCCGGTCGGGGTGAAGTGGGTGCCGACCTGCGCGCCTGCGAGCGCGGCGGCGGCGTGCGCGGCGGAGGTGAGCACGACGTGCACACCGGCGCTGGTGGCCACCCGTGCCGCGTCCACTTTGCTGGCCATACCGCCCGTGCCGACGCGGGATCCGGTCCTGCCCGCGATCACCCCGTCGAGGTCGGCGTCGCCGGTGACCTCCGCGACGAGGCTGGTGCCGGGGCGGCGCGGATCCCCGTCGTACAGACCGTCCACATCGGAGAGCAGCAGCAGCGCGTCGGCGTGCAGCAGGTGGGCGACGAGCGCGGCCAGCCGATCGTTGTCGCCGAAGCGGATCTCGTCGGTGGCCACCGCGTCGTTCTCGTTCACGACGGGCACGACGCCGAGGTCGAGCAGCCGCTCGAAGTTGCGCTTCGCGTTGCGGTAGTGCGCCCGGCGTATGACGTCCTCGCCGGTGAGCAGCACCTGGCCGACCGTCATCCCGTACCGGGCGAACGACGCGGCGTACCGGGAGACGAGCAGCATCTGCCCGACGCTCGCGGCAGCCTGCTGGGTAGCGAGGTCGCGTGGGCGGTGCCGCAGTCCGAGTGGCGCCAGGCCCGCGGCGATCGCCCCGGACGACACCAGTACGAGCTGGGTCTCGTCACTGCGGCGGCGTGACGCGAGCGCGTCGACGAGAGCGTCGATGCGGTCGGCGTCGATCCCCCCGGCTCGGGTGGTCAGCGACGACGAGCCGATCTTCACGACGACCCGCCGTGCCGCGGCGACCGCGCTGCGCGCCGGCACTGTCACGGCCTGAGCGACCCGCGCCACTACTCCCCCTCAGCGTCCTCTGAGGACCGGCGCGCCTTCTTCGCCGCGAGCCGGTCCGCGGCTGCGGGCCGGGTGTCGCGTTCCAGGCGCTGGTCGGTACCCCGACCGGTCGGCGTGAAGTCGACACCGGCGACCGTACTCGGCTCCCAGTCGAACGTGACCGGGCCGATCGTGACCGCCGCACCCGGCATGGCGCCTGCCTCCGCGAGCGCCGCCTCGACACCGAGCCGTGCGAGCCGGTCGCCGAGGTATCCGACCGCTTCGTCGTTGGTGAAGTCGGTCTGGCGGATCCACCGCACGGGCTTGTCTCCGCGGACGATGAAGCCGTCGGGGTCCTCCGGATCGCGCTCGACCGTGAAGCCCGCGTCGTCGACCGCCTTCGGCCGCAGCACGATCCGGGTGGCCTCCGCCGGCGCCTGCTCGGCCCGGTACGCCTCGACCCGCTCGCCCAGCGCGAACAGCAACGGCCGCAGCCCCTCACGGGTGACGGCGCTGATCTCGAACACGTCGAAGCCGCGCTTCTCCAGGTCGGGGCGGATGATCTCGGCCATCTCGCGCCCGTGCGGCACGTCGATCTTGTTCAGCACCACGAGCCGGGGACGGTCGGCGAGGCCGCCGTACTGCTCCAGCTCGTGCTCGAGCGCGTCGATGTCGGCGACCGGGTCACGGCCCGGCTCCTCGGTGGCGGTGTCGATCACGTGGACCAGCACCGCGCATCGCTCGATGTGCCGCAGGAACTCCAGTCCGAGGCCCTTGCCGGTGGCGGCGCCGGGGATCAGGCCAGGCACGTCAGCCATCGTGAAGACCGTGTCCCCCGCGGTGACGACGCCGAGGTTCGGCACCAGCGTGGTGAACGGGTAGTCGGCGATCTTCGGCCGTGCCGCGGAGACCACCGCGATCAGTGACGACTTGCCCGCGCTGGGGAAGCCGACCAGGCCGACGTCGGCGACGCTCTTCAGCTCCAGCTCGACGTCGAACGCCTCGCCCGGCTCGCCGAGCAGCGCGAAACCCGGTGCCTTGCGCCGCGTGGACGCGAGCGCCGCGTTGCCGAGCCCGCCGCGACCGCCCTCGGCGACGACGAACCGCGTGCCGACGCCGGTCAGGTCGGCCAGCACCGCGCCGTCCGTGGTCTGCACGACGGTTCCGTCGGGAACGCGCAGCTCGAGGTCGGTGCCGGCGGCGCCGCTGCGGTTCGAGCCCATGCCAGGCTTGCCGTTGCCGGCCTTCTGGTGCGGGTGGAAGTGGAAGTCGAGCAGCGTGTGGACGCCGGAGTCGACGACGAGGACGACGTCGCCGCCGTTGCCTCCGTTGCCGCCGTCGGGTCCGCCCAGCGGCTTGAACTTCTCGCGGTGCACCGACGCGCAGCCGTGCCCGCCGTCACCGGCGGAGACATGCAACACGACGCGGTCGACGAACGTCGCCACCGAGCCCTCTCAATCTGTGGTGCCGCCTTCCTGCGGTCGCACCTTTCCGCGCCATAGCGCGGAAAAGTGCGCCCACTGAGCCGGCGGCCGTGAAACGGACGAAGGGCGGGCCGGTCAGTTCCGGCCCGCCCTTCGCTGTGGTCTCGCGGAAGCTCAGGCCTCCACCGGCACGATGCTGACGGTCTTGCGACCGCGCTTCGTGCCGAAGGTCACACTGCCCGCAGCCAGCGCGAACAGGGTGTCGTCCCCACCACGGCCGACGAGGTCGCCCGGGTGGAAGTGGGTGCCGCGCTGGCGGACGATGATCTCGCCGGCCTGCACGACCTGACCACCGAAACGCTTCACGCCGAGGCGCTGGGCGTTGGAGTCACGACCGTTGCGCGAAGATGACGCGCCCTTCTTGTGTGCCATCTCGGCGCCTACTTCCCGCTCTCGATGCCGGTGACCTTGATCTGCGTCAGCGGCTGACGGTGACCCTGCCGCTTGTGGTAACCGGTCTTGTTCTTGAACTTGTGGATCCGGATCTTCGGGCCCTTGGTGTGGGCCACGAGCTCACCGGTGACAGCGAACGTCGCGAGCTTGTCGGCCTCGTGCGTGACGGACTCGCCGTCGACGACGAGCAAGGCCGGCAGGGTGAGCGAGTCGCCCGGGGCGCCCTCGAGCTTCTCGACCTCGACGACGTCGCCCACGGCCACCTTGTACTGCTTGCCGCCGGTCTTGACGATGGCGTACATCGACGCGGTCTCCTGACTCCTGTGAAAAGGCGTAGATCTCGTGCACGCTCCCGCGTGGGCCCTACTCCGGGGCAGACAGGAACGCGGCGCACTCTACGTGCGCCAACAGACAGGGTACGTACCGGCCACCCGGAGGGTCAAACCGGGGTGGTTGCCCCCACTGCCGCCCGCGGCGCGGCACACTGGCAGCGTGACCGGATCCGGGGCGGCGGACGGCAAGGCACAAATCCCGGCAGTCGGCCGAGCGTTGCTGATCCTGGGCGACCGGTGGACGCTGCTGATCCTGCAACGTGCGTTTCTCGGCGCCCGCAGATTCAGCCAGTGGCAGGACCTGCTCGGCGTGTCCAACAGCGTACTGACGGGCCGGCTCCGCGAACTCGAACGGTACGGGGTGCTGGTCAGGGTGCCGGACCCGGCCTACACCGGACGCTGTGAGTACCGTCTCACCGACCGTGGCCTCGACCTCTGGTCCGTTCTCGTGGCGATCTGGGCGTGGGAGAAACGCTGGATCCTGACCCGGCCCGTGCCGCTGCCCGAACTGCGTCACCATCGCTGCGGGCTGGCGTGCGTGCCCCGCCTGACCTGCACCTGTGCGCCGCAGCCCGTGACCCCGCGCGACACCACCGCGCTACGCCGCTCGAACGCCCGCATCTCGGACGTCTCGCCGGCCCGCCTCCACCGCCGCACGTCGGCCGCCCCGAGCCTCGACCCGCTCTCGTTCCTTCCCGGGACGATGGAACTGCTCGGCAATCGCTGGAGCACCGCCGTGCTGACCGCGGGCTTCCTCGGGATCCGCCGGTTCCGCGACTTCGAGCGCGACCTCGGGATCCCGCCTGTGATCCTGGCCGACCGGCTGCGGCGATTCGTCGAACTCGGTGTGTTCCGGCGGGTCGTCTACGACGAACGGTACGGGCGCGAGGAGTACCGGTTCTCCGCGAAGGGGCTCGCGTTCTTCGACGTCCTCGCGCTGCTGGTGCGCTGGGGCGAACGGTGGCTCGCCGGGCCGGCCGAGCCCGTGCTGGTGATCCGGCACCGGCGCTGCGGGCGCGTGCTGGAGCCCGTGCTGCGCTGCGACCGGTGCCAGGCCGTGCTCAACCGTCGCGAGGTGCGCTTCCTGCTCTGACGTCAGGCTTCGACGACGAACACCACGGCGGTCGTGAACGATCCGCCCACGTTGAGCGTGGCCGCGCGCCGGGCCCCGGCCACCTGGTACGCCCCGGCGCCGCCCGTGACCTGGTGGTACGCGTCCAGCAGCATCCGTACTCCGGTGGCGCCGACCGGGTGCCCTGCGCCGATCAGGCCGCCGCTGAGGTTCACCAGCGCGTCGATCGTGCCGTCCTCGATGGCCTGCCAGGCCCGGCCGGGCGGCATCAGGCCGAGATGCTCCAGGGCGACGTACTCGGTGATCGTGAAGCAGTCGTGCAGCTCGATCGCGTCGAGGTCCGCCGGGCCGCCGATGCCCGCCCGCTCGTACGCCTCGGTGACCGCGCGCCGCAGGTGCGGGAACAGGTACTCGCCGGACCGTGCCAGCTTGTCCTCCAGCAGCATGGGCGCGCCGCGGTGGCCCCACCCGGCGATCCGGGCCTGGGACGGCCGCCCGCTGCGCGCCAGGTACGCGTCGTTGCAGAGGACGACGGTGGCCGCACCGTCGGTGATGCGGCCGCAGTCCTGCTTGCGGAGCCGGCCGTCGACAACCGGGTTGAGCGTGTCGTCGGCGCCGAAGGCCCCGTCCGGGAAGGTCCAGTCGCGCGCCTGCGCGAGCGGATTGCGTCGCGCGTTCGCGAGGTTCACCTCGGCGATACGGGCGAGGTGGGCGTGGTCGAGGCCCCACCGCTCGGCGTAGGCGTCGGCGATCCGGCTGAACAGGTGCGGCCACGGGAACTTCGCATCCTGTGCCTCGCGCCCGGCCCACGCCGCCGACCCGAGGTACTCGGCGGCAACCGCACCGCCGACGTTGCGCATCAGCTCGACACCGCACACCAGCGCGACGTCGTACCGGCCGAGTTCGAGGTCTGCCATCGCCGCCAGCGCCGCAACGCTGCCGGACGCGCAGGCCGCCTCGTGCCGGGCCGTCGGCAGCTCGGCCAGCGCCGGATGCACAGTGTTGACGAACCCACCGAGCTGCGCCTGGCCGGCGAACAGCTCACCGGCGAGGTTGCCGACGTGCGCGACGCCGACGTCTGCCGCGGGGACCTCGGCCGCCTCCAGCGCGCCCAGGACCGATGTCTCGACCAACTCGTACAGGCCCGGCGCCTTCGCCGCGAAGTCGGTCTGGCACCCACCGAGGATGTGAACCGTCATAGACACCTCTGCCGTGCTGGCTCTGCTTGTCGAAGCGAGTGGACCACGGCGCTACCGTCCGCGCGCCCTGTTCGCGGAAATCGCGCAGGGGATCGCGGCGTGGCGCCCCTACTTCCCCGAACAGCGGAAGGGGGCCACCCGATGGGCAGCCCCCTTCGGACTAGCTGGCAGCCGCCGGTGGACCCGCCGGGCGGGAGGCGGCGCGGCGGGAACGCTTCCGCGGTGCCGGTACCGACTCGACGGGCGAGGGCTCGACTGCAACGGGCTCGACGGCAACGGGCTCGTCGGCAGCGGGGTCGTCGGCAGCGGGCTCGCGACCGGCAGGCACCGCGCCGTTCAGGGAAGGCGCTGCCTGAGCCACCTCGGGAGCCGGTCCGTCCACGTCTCCTTTGGCCGGTTCTCCTTTGGCCGGTTCTCCTTTGGCCGGTTCTCCTTTGGCCGGTTCTCCTTTGGCCGGTTCTCCTTTGATGGCCTCCAGCTCGGCGTCCGTGGGCTGCTCCTCCACGATCGCCTCGACCTCGGGCTCCTCATCGGCAGGGGACCCGTTGGCGATCGCGGTTGCGACCACGTCCGGACCCAGCACGGGCTCGGCGACCTCGGTCGGCTCGCTCTCGCCGCCCTTGCCCCGGCCACGGCGCCGCCGCGACTTCGGCTCGGCGGCAGCAGCGGCGGCCACCGGCTGGGCCGGCTTGGGGCGGTCGCCGACGGGCTCGGTGCGGACGATGATCCCGCGCCCGCGACAGTGCTCGCAGGTCTCGCTGAAGACCTCGAGGAGCCCCTGGCCGACGCGCTTACGTGTCATCTGGACGAGTCCAAGCGAGGTGACCTCGGCCACCTGGTGCTTCGTGCGGTCGCGGCCCAGGCACTCGGTGAGGCGCCGCAGCACGAGGTCACGGTTTCCTTCGAGCACCATGTCGATGAAGTCGATGACGATGATGCCGCCGATGTCGCGCAGCCGGAGCTGCCGCACGATCTCCTCGGCCGCCTCCAGGTTGTTCCTGGTTACGGTCTCCTCGAGGTTGCCGCCCTGACCGGTGAACTTGCCGGTGTTGACGTCCACGACCGTCATCGCCTCGGTGCGGTCGATCACGAGCGAACCGCCGGACGGGAGCCACACCTTGCGGTCGAGCGCCTTCGCGATCTGCTCGTCGATGCGGAGGTCGTGGAAGATGTCGGACTCGCCGGTGTGCCGCGAGAGCCGCTCCACGAGGTCGGGCGAGACGTGCGCGACGTACTCCTCGACGGTGTTCCACGCCTCGGTGCCCTGCACGACCAGCTTCGAGAAGTCCTCGTTGAAGATGTCGCGGATGACCCGGATGACCAGGTCGGGCTCGGCGTGCAGCAGCGCGGGCGCGCCGCCCTTCTCGGACTTCGCCTTGATCGACTGCCACTGCGCCTCGAGCCGGGCCACGTCGCGGCTCAGCTCCTCCTCGCTGGCGCCCTCGGCGGCGGTACGGATGATCACACCGGCGTTCTCCGGGACGATCTTCTTGAGGATGTCCTTGAGCCGCTTGCGCTCGTTCTCGGGCAGCTTCCGGCTGATACCGGTCATCTGGCCCTCGGGCACGTAGACCAGGAACCGGCCGGGCAGGCTGATCTGGCTGGTCAGGCGGGCGCCCTTGTGGCCGATCGGATCCTTGGTGACCTGCACCAGAACCGGGTCGCCGGACTTCAGCGCCTGCTCGATCTTGCGCGGCTTACCGGCCATGCCGGCGCTGTCCCAGTTGACCTCGCCTGCGTAGAGGACAGCGTTGCGCCCCTTGCCGATGTCGACGAACGCCGCCTCCATGCTGGGCAGGACGTTCTGCACCTTGCCGAGGTAGACGTTGCCCGCGTACGAGGACGACGACGCCTTGGTGACGTAGTGCTCGACGAGGACATCGTCCTCCAGCACCGCGATCTGCGTGCGCTCGCCCTGCTGGCGAACCACCATGACCCGCTCGACAGCCTCGCGGCGTGCCAGGAACTCGGCCTCGCTGAGCACCGGCGGGCGGCGACGGCCCTGGTCACGACCGTCGCGGCGGCGCTGCCGCTTCGCCTCCAGACGGGTGGAACCCTTGACGCCCTGGACCTCGTCGTCGAACGAGGAACGCGTCTCGCGAACCTTGACGACGGTGTTCGGCGGATCGTCGGGCTCGGCGTCGGTGCCGCTGGAACCCCTGCGGCGGCGGCGACGACGGCGGCGCGTGCCGGTGCCCTCCGCGTCGTCGTCACCATCGGTGTCGGTGTCCTCGTCGGACACGGTGTCAGCGTCGGCGTCGGCCTGCTCGTCGGCGGGTTCCTCCGGCGACTCGTCGCCCTCGACGTCGTCGGTGCCGCGGCCACGACCACGGCCGCGACGTCCACGACGGCGCCTGCGCCGTTCCGCGGACTCCTCGTCCTCGGCGGTCTCGCCCTCCGCCTCGTCGGCGGGCGGCTCGGTCTCCTCAGCCGCCGGCTCCGGCTCGGCCACGGCGGGCTTGCGACGCGAACGGCTGCGCTTGGTCGGCGCGGGCGTCTCCTCGCTCTCGGGCGCGGTGAACGGCGAGGCGACAGGTGCCTTGGCAACGACCGGAGTGACCGGGTCGGGTGCCATGAACATGACTACCGGTGGCGGTGCGGCCATCGTCGGAGCCGACGTGCTGCCGACCGGCGCGTCCTCCTCGATCGGAGCGTCTTCCTTGACCGGCACGGTGGCGTCGGTGACAGCGGTCACGCCGCCGGCGACCGACTCGGAGGGCTGCTCGGCAGGCGCGGCGGCCTTCTTCCGGCTCCGTGCCGTGCGCTTGGCCGCCTTCTTGGCGGGCGGAGCACCTTCTGCGGCGCCGGCGGGTGCAACATCGGCAGCCGACGCGTCGGCAGCCGGCGCGTCGACGGCCCCGGCGACCGTGTCGGCCTCGGGCACGGCGGCAGGCGCGGCCTTCTTGCGCGCCCGGCTCGCCCGCTTGGCCGGCGCCTTCGCGGGCGCGGCCTCGGCAGCGGGGGCGCCGTCGGCGGCGGGCGCGGCCTCAGGGCTAGGTGTGGCCTCAGGGGTAGGTGCAGGGGTTGGTGCGGCCTCGGCACCGGCCTGCTCGACCGGCGCCGGTGGCGCAGCCTTGCGGGTGGCGCGGCGGCGGGCCGGCTTCTGGACAGTATTGGTCGTGTCGGCTGTATCCGCGGCGGGGCTTTCCCCTACCACAGAGCCGCCGGTGGGCTCATTGTCGAGCATCCGGGCTGGTCTCCCGTTCCACCTCCGGGCGCGTGTGACGCGGCCGCTCAGAGGCGTGTGTCGTATCCGGTTCTGTCAGGCGAGCCGCTGTCGCGCCTCACCGAAGTCTGTGGCGCACCGATGTCAGGTCGGTGCTCCGTTGACGACCCCGTCGCGGTCGGCGGCGAGCGGATCAAGAATCCGGCCACCCTCGGTGATAGCTCCCTGCACCAGCCGTGTCGCACGCGGCGGCACCGGCGGGGTGAGAGCGGACACGCTCCGCAGTCCGGTCAGGACGTCATCGGGTCGTACGGCAGGCGTCACGTGCCTTACGACGATCCTCAGTATCGCACAAGTCCCGTCACAGTCCGCAGCGGACGCGCCCGCGTCCACCTCCATGCTCACCACCGGCGATCGGGCGTCGAGGTTGCGCCGCCCCTTCTTGGTGAGCCGTTCGACGGGTATTTCCGAGGCCGCGAGGAACACCTCGACAGCCGCGCTGAGCTGCTCCGATGTGATCCCGGGCAGCTCCAGCAGCCACTCCGAGGCGTCGATGCGGTCCGGCAGCGAACCTCCGTGCGCCACCACGGCCTCCATGATGTCGAGGCCGGGCGGCAGCGCCGCGTCGAGCGCGCTGGCGAGCACCTGCGGGTCGACGGTCCGGTCGAGGCCGATCTCCAGGTACTCCGCCTCGCTGGCGACGCCGGTCGGCGCGGCACCCACGTACGAGACCTTGGGGTGCGGGCTGAACCCGGCCGAGTACGCCATCGGCACCTCGGCACGGCGAAGCGCGCGCTCGAAGGCGCGGGCGAAGTCACGGTGGGAGGTGAAGCGCAGCCGACCGCGTTTGGCGTAGCGCAGCCGTAGCCGCTGGACTACCGGCGGCGGCGGGGGCCCCTCGGGCATGCGTGCCAGCGTCGTGCTCCTTTCCTTCTTCCGCGATCTTTCCCTATCCCCCACGACCTACGCCGCGCGCCCCTGGACACCGCCTTGTACCGTCGTGCGCAGAACGTCGACATGGCCGCCGACCGCTGGCCCTGACAAGAGCTGGCGAGTTGGAGGTCCCGCGATGACACACGCGCGCTGGCGCACACGCCTGCTCGCCGGCGCCGCCGCCCTGGCTTGCCTCACCTCGGTCAGCTGCCAGGCCGAGCAGGCTCGCACCGCCGCCGCGGAGTCGCGAAAGAGCAGCTCGCCCTCGCCCTCCCCGTCGCCCAGCCCGCGCATGACCACGGAGCAGCGGTCGGCGTGGCTCACGGCTCAACTCCGCGCGATAGTCGACGAGCAGCGCTTCGGTGAGGTGCTCGATCGCGCGGCCGGCCGGCGGGTCGTGCACATGCCGAACGTGGATGTAGCGGTGATCGAGCTTGACACGGCCGGCCGCCCGGTCGCCGCGGCGGAGGTGCTGCTGAGCAAGCAGTACCCGCGCGCGGTGAGCGTCCCCGTGGACCAGAACCTCGCGGCCGCCTCCGTGCGGTGGCGTCGCTGGAGCGGCGACCGGTGGCGCAGCGGCGGCGCGGGCGGATCCGACGTGATGCCCGCCGGTGACACCGCGCGCTTGGACTTCATGACCCCGTACCCGGCGTCGGTCTTCAAGCTACTGGTCGCCTTCGGTACGTTCCGCCTGATCGACCAGGGCAAGGCGACGCTGGACGGCCCGTACTCGTACCAGCCGCGCGGGGATGTGTGCCCGGCCGGCCGCCAGTCGGGCACGCGATCGGTGCGGTCGTGGCTGGACGGGATGCTCACGTACTCCGACAACCTGAGCACGTGCGCGCTGATCAAGCAGCTGCACGACCATGACGCCGTGGACGACCTCAACGACACGTTCGCCGGCCTCGGCCTGGGGACGTTGCAACTCGGCAGCACCCGCGCCGCGGACGGCGGCGGCTGGCTGCGCGACAAGATCACGATGACCGGCCTCGACACCGCCCGCCTGCTGCTTCTCGTTTCCGGTGCACCGGGCGTGTTGTGGCGCGGCCCGAAGGGCACGCCGGTGACGGCGGACGTCCTCTCGCCGTCGTCGCGGGCGGCCTACCTGAAGATCCTCGGCGACCAGGGACTCAACCACGCGCTCTCCACGGCGAACTTCTGCGGCCGTGGCTATCCGGCGCCGGGCATCCCGCAGCGGGTGCCCGAGCGATGGATCGCGGCGGGGAACGGCACGGTGAGCGTGCACGGGCGGCAATACAGGCAGGACGTGCGGCCGTGCAACGCCCGCGCCGAGGTGACGTTCGCGCACAAGACCGGCCTGGTGGACGACGCCGGAGCCGACGCCGGCATCGTCACGTCCCTGCCTGGGGCGCCGCAGCGGCGGTACATCGTGGCGATCTTCACCAACCTCGGGTCGAGCTTCGGCGACGCGAAGCCGCCGGTCACCTGCACAGGGAACTGCAGCACCTCTGGCGTGTACTACTCGGAGAAGTTCGCCCGGCTCGGCGCGCGCATCGACGCGCTGTTCGTCCCGGCGACGCCAGGCAGGCCCGCCGCCGGTCAGCCAGGGCCTGACCGGCCGGCCGTCGGCGAGCCGGCGCCTGGCAAACCGGCTGCGGGACGGTCCACGATCGGGGCGCAGGAGCCTGGCTGGCCTGCGCCGTAGCGCGCGGCGCGTCAGGTACGCAGCAGGTCGGCGGGGCGGATAGGCAGCGGGAACGGCTCGTCAAGCTGGTGCTCGACCGTGCCGACCAGCTCGTTGGTGAGCCGGTACGAGTCGCCGTCCAGCTGGTGCACCGCGATCATCACGCCCGTAGGGTGCTCGCGCTCGATCCGCCAGTACAACGGGATCCTCGCCGCCGCGTACAGCGCGGGCTTCATGAGCCTGTCCATCGTCACCGATGAGCGGGACACGACCTCCACGACGAGCTGCACATGCCAGGGATCGAAGGCCGTCACATCCCTGTCTGCCTGCTCGGCGCTGACCACCGACACGTCCGGTATGAGGAGGCTGCCGCGTTGTCCGCCCGCCCGTACACCTACCCCTTCCAGCACGTCGAGGCCAACAGGCGCGTGTCGCCGCAGCAGGTCGGCCAGGCGCCCCGCGATGCGCTGATGTCCGGCGGTGGGCGATGGTGACACGACAAGGCTCCCGTCGACGATCTCGTACCGGTGCCCGTCGTCAGGCGTCAGCGCGAGATCCGCTTCGGTCATCTCCTCGTGTGGGAGCCAGGCAACCTCGGTCACAGACGGCACCTCCCCCTCGGATTGCACGGGCAGCACCACCTTAACGGAAGCAAACAGTACCAAGCAATAGATCTAGACAGGGTTCAGCGGCAGGAGTTTGCGCCCAGTTGGGCCCACCTGGATCTCGGTGCCCATGCCCGGGCAGACACCGCAGTCGAAGCACGGTGTCCAGCGGCAGTCCTCGACCTCGGTCTCGGTGAGTGCGTCCTGCCAGTCGGCCCAGAGCCACTCCTTGTCGAGGCCGGAGTCGAGGTGATCCCAGGGAGAACCTCGGACTCGCCGCGCTCGCGCACCGTGTACCAGTCGAGCGAGACGCCCTGCGGGGTCAGCTCGGCCTCGGCGGCGTCCATCCAGCGCTCGTACGAGAAGTGCTCGCTCCAGCCGTCGAACCGGCCGCCCTCACGCCAGACCCGCTCGATCACCCGGCCGACGCGGCGGTCACCACGCGACAGCAGCCCTTCGACGATGCTGGGCTTGCCGTCGTGGTACCGGAAGCCGATGGCACGTCCGAGGCTGCGGTCGCTGTTGATCGCGGCCTTGAGCAGGCGCAGCCGGTTGTCGACGGTCTCGGCGTCGCACTGCGCGGCCCACTGGAACGGGGTGTGCGGCTTCGGCACGAACCCGCCGATCGAGACCGTGCACCGGATGTCGCGCCGCCCGGACGCCTCGCGACCGGCGCGGATCACGTCCTTCGCCATCTCGGCGATCTCCAGCACGTCCTCGTCGGTCTCGGTGGGGAGACCGCACATGAAGTACAGCTTCACCTGGGTCCAGCCGGCGGAGTACGCGGTGGTGACGGTGCGGATCAGGTCGTCCTTGGTGACCATCTTGTTGATGACCTTGCGCAGCCGCTCGCTGCCGCCCTCCGGCGCGAACGTGAGGCCCGAGCGGCGCCCGTTGCGGGACAGCTCGTTCGCGAGGGTGATATTGAACGCGTCGACGCGCGTGGACGGCAGCGACAGCGACGTGTTCGTGCCCTCGTACCGGTCGGCCAGGCCCTTCGCCACGTCGCCGATCTCGGAGTGGTCGGCGCTCGACAGGGACAGCAGCCCGACCTCCTCGAAGCCGGTGGCCTTCAGCGACGCGTCGACCATCTCGCCGATGCCGGTGATCGACCGCTCGCGCACCGGCCGCGTGATCATGCCGGCCTGGCAGAACCGGCAACCACGGGTGCAACCGCGGAAGATCTCGACGCTGGCACGCTCGTGCACGGTCTCCGCGAGCGGGACCAGCGGCTGCTTCGGGTACGGCCAGGCGTCGAGGTCCATGGTGGTGCGCTTGTGGATGTTGAACGGCACGTCGGCACGGTTCGGCACGACCCGCTGGATGCGGCCGTCGGGCAGGTAGTCGACGTCGTAGAAGCGCGGCACGTAGACGGCCTCGGTCTTCGCGAGCCGAAGCAGCGCCTCGTCGCGCCCGCCCGGCGACCCCTCGGACTTCCACTTGCGCAGCACGTCCGTGATCTCCAGCACCGCCTCCTCACCGTCACCGAGGACGGCGGCGTCGAGGAAGTCGGCGATCGGCTCGGGGTTGAACGCGGCGTGCCCGCCGGCGAGGACGATCGGGTGCTCGTCGGTGCGGTCGGCGGACTGCAGCGGGATGCCGGCCAGGTCGAGCGCGGTGAGCATGTTCGTGTAGCCGAGCTCGGTGGAGAAACTCAGGCCGAAGACGTCGAAGGCGCCGACCGGGCGGTGAGCGTCCACAGTGAACTGCGGGACGTCGTGCTCGCGCATGAGCGCCTCAAGGTCGGGCCAGACGGCGTAGGTGCGCTCGGCCAGCACGTCCGGCTGCTCGTTGAGGATCTCGTAGAGGATCTGCACGCCCTGGTTCGGCAGCCCCACCTCGTACGCGTCGGGGTACATCAAGCACCACCGCACCGCGGCACCGTCCCACGGCTTCACCGTTGCGTTGAGTTCCCCTCCCACGTACTGGATGGGCTTCTGGATCAGCGGAAGGAGCGACTCCAACCGCGGGAAGACGGACTCGACGTTCATGGCGCCTAGCTTACGGCCGTTCGGGGGCTCGGTTGATTCCGTATCCACGGGGCGCCGAACCGCGCATTCCGGACTGCAATTCACGGGCCCGTTACCAGCGCGTAGCAGGACCGCCACCGAATGCACAGCCCGGATGCGTTATCGCAGGTAGGGGGCTTGCCGTTACAGGAAAACGCGTGTCCAGCGTCACCCCGAATCGGGACGACATTCGGGGTACTTGATCGTTACAGTCGATGACGTCAGAACAACAACCGAGAAGGAGAACGACCGTGTTCGCCATTGGGACCGCAGCGAGCAACCTCGTGCGCGCCCGTTCTGCCCGCCACGCTCGTAGCAGCTGGGCCCGGCTCGTGGATGCCAAGGGTGAGCGCGCCGCGTTCGCCGAGCTGGCCGCCCACGCCGGTGGATCGGACGCCGCGTTCCGCAAGCTCGACAAGTACGGGATCGCCACCGACCTCACGTGATCCCCTGACCAAGACATCCGGAGGCCCGGCGCGACGAAGCGCCGGGCCTTCTCTTTGATCCGTCCGCGTGCCGAGGCCCGGCGCATCCATCGCGCCGGGCCTCGCCCTCCCCAACCGCCGGCCCCCGTGAACCGGCGGCGTCTCCCCTACCGCACGATCGCCGGAACCCGGAACGTCGACGCCTTGGCGGCCGACACCGGCGCCGAGCCGCACAGCGACGTGACGATCAGGTTGTTCAGCGCCTCGTCCATCCCCTCGCCGGTGAGCGGGTTCATCGACACGCTCAGCTGCGCGCGGCCGTCCTCGGTGTGCAGCGACTCGGTGATGTAGCCGTGGATCCCGCCGCTGTGGCCCCACGCCTTCCCACCGCACGGCAGGTCGCCACCGATAAGCCCGAGGCCGTACCCGAAGCCCTCGCCGACCGGGACCGTCGTCTTCATCGCCGCCAGTTGCGACGGCCGCAGCACCTTGCCGCCGAGCAGCGCCGCGTAGAACCGGTTGAGATCAGCGGTGGTGGAGATGATCTCGCCGGCCGCCCACGCCCACGACGGTCCGAGGCGGGTGACGTCGACCGTGCGCTCGCCGATGAGCAGGTACCCGTGCGAGTGCGGCCCGGGCACCGCCGTCGAACGGCCCGGTATCGAGGTGTGGCGCAGGCCGAGCGGGCGGATGATCCGGCGCTGGATCTCAGACCCGTACGAGCGGCCCGTGACCTTCTCGACGACCATCCCGGCGAGGATGTAGTTGGTGTTGGAGTAGTTCCAGCCCTGGCCGGGCGGGAAGTCCGGGGCGTGCGCCGTGGCGATCTTCACCAGGTCACGCGGCGAGTAGTACTTGAACCGGATCTTGAGGAACTCCTCGCCGTCCAGCGGCATCGCGTCGGTGTAGTTGTAGATGCCGCTCGTGTGGTTGAGCAGCTGGCGGATCGAGATGTTCTTCCCGTTCGGCACCAGACCGGGCAGGTGCCGCTCGACGCTGTCGTCCAGGTCGAGGCGCCGCTCGCTCTCCAACTGGAGCAGCACCGTCGCGACGAACGTCTTCGTGATGCTGCCGACCCGGAACCGGCCGTTCACCGGCACGGGCTCCCCGGTACGCAGGTCGCCGACGCCGCTGACGCCGGCCCAACGACCCTTCTCGTCCCGGACCCGCGCGAGCGTGCCGCTCAGTCCGGCGTCGCCGAGCGCGTCCAGAGCCTTCTGAAGTTCCGGCCGTGGCGGGCTGGTGGTCGGCGCCGCTGCGGCTGGTGCGGCCGCGAGCGCCAACCCCGTCACGAGCGCCACGCTCGCCATACCGATCCGTCGAACCGTCCGCATCGAACCCTCCTCGATGTCCCCGTCGGTGTCGCGAACCATCCTCTCTACGTACGGTTTGCGGCGAATCGTGCGCGTGGACGACCTTCCAACGCACGCTCCTACGACCTCCGGTGTAGAGGGATCTCCGGATCAATACCGATCGACAGTTGCCCCGCGACGGCGGACGCTAAGAGCGTCCGCCGGTAGGGACGGCCCCGGCGCAGCCGGCTGGCGCCCTACTGGTGGATGCTCGTGGTTGGTGCGGCCGGAGCAGGGAGGGAAGTGACCGCCGGTGCCTGAGTGGCTGGACGGCCTCGGCGAGTTGCAGCCGGGTCTGATCTACCTGCTCGCTGCCGTGCTGGTCGCCGCCGAGACGGGCCTGATCATCGGCCTGTTCCTGCCCGGTGAGCCGGTGCTGATATTCATGGGGTTCCTGGCGTCGGTCCAGCTCCTCGACCTCGGTCCGACGCTCGCCGTCCTGGTCGTCGCCGCGCTCGCCGGAGACTCCCTCGCCTACCTTCTCGGGCGGCGGTTCGGGCCGCGGCTGCGCACCACACGGTTCGGCAGACGGGTCGGCGAGCACCGCTGGATCCGCGCCGAGGGCATGCTCGACCGGTTCGGCGGCCGCGCGATCTTCGTCGGACGGTGGGTGGCGTTCGCGCGCACCCTGGTGCCGTCGCTCGCCGGCGCGTCCGGCATGCGGTACCGCCGCTTCCTCGCGTGGGACACCGCCGTGGTCGCCATGTACGTGCCCGCGTCGGTGCTGCTCGGCTACGTCGCCGGAGAGTCCTATCAGCAGCTGGAGCGCGTGCTCGGCCGTGCCACCGGCGCGGTCCTGCTGCTCGCGACAGGCGTGGCAGGGCTGATCATCGCGGGACGGTGGCTGGTGCGCCGACCGGATCCGGCCCGCTGGCTCGCGCGGTACCTGAGCCAGCTGAGGCTCCTGCGCTGGGCCGTCGACCGGCTCGACTGGTACTCGCGCCGTTTCGGCACGGCCAGCGCCCGCGCCGTCAACGTGGCGTTCGGACTCGCGGCGATGTTCCTGATCGGGTGGGGCGTCGCCGAGCTGGCGCAGCGAGTGGTGCGCACCAGCGGGCTGCCGCTGATCGACGGGATCGTGGTGCGGTGGATCGAGGCCCGCCCGGATCCCGCGGTCACCGACGCGGCGCAGTTCGTCGTCACCACGCTGCGCGGCGCGGTGGCCGTCGCGGTGGTGGGCATCGTCGCCGCGCTGGCCGCCGTGCGAGGGCGGCGACGCGGGCTGTCGCACTGGGCTGCTCCGCTCGGCGCGTTCGCGTCGCTGGTGGTGCTCGGGCTGACGGTGTACTGGGCCGTGCCGCAGACCACCCCGCCCACCGGCGACCCGGCCAACACGTTCTTCCCCACGGGGCACGTCGTCGTCACGGCGAGCATCGGGTTGCTGGTCTGGATGGCGAGCCGGAACAACACGTGGGCACGCAAGGTCGGTGCGACAACGGCCGGTGCGGTGGCGTTGTTGCTGGTCACCGCCGGCCGGCTCTACCTCGGTACGAACTGGCCGAGCGAGGCCGCCGCGTCGGTGCTGGTCGGCATCGTCTGGGATCTGGTGATCATCGCCACCTGGCGCTCCTGGGAACGGACACCGCCCGCCAGTCACCACCGCGTGCGGCTCACTCGCACGCGACGCCGTCGCCGTCACGGTCAAGGCCAGCGCGGTAGCCCGGCTCACCGGCATAGAGCGGCGCTGCGCCGGCCGCCCGCGCGGCGGCGCAGTTCGCGTAGTAGGCGCCGGCAGGCTCCGGTTCGGGCTCCGGTGCCGGCTGCGGGGCGGCCGGCTTCGGCGCAGCCGGCTTCGGTGCCGCGGGCACCTTGACGAGCGGCTGCAGGGCGGGCGGCGTCACGGTCACTGTGACCGTCACGGTCTCCACGACCACCGACGGCGATGGTGAGGGCGACGGGGATGGCGAGGGAGATGCCGATACCGACGGCGACCCTGCTGCGCCTATCCCGACGCCACCGCAACAGGAGACGAGTAGTGCGGCGGAGGCGGCCAGTACGAGCAGAACCTTGACGTTGCGCGCCGACCCGGGCCGGGCCGGCGGAGGGATCGGAGGAAGAGGGGCGGTCACAGTGGACTCCTGGGGGTGGACCGATGTCTCGATCCCGACGCTAGGCGCGCGTCCACCCTGAACACGCCGGAACCACCCCGCGCGGTACGAACGACGACGTACAGCGCCTGATCAGCGTGACGAGCGCCGTGAACGGCCCTCGCCCGTCCAGCGACGCTCAGCTAGTCCAGCAGTAGAGCCATCGCTCGCCGGACACCTCGCCGCAGAGCCTGCGCAGCTCGTCGGTGATCTCCAGCAGCGCCTCTTCCTCGGGGTCGCCCAGCTCCTCGGCCACGAGCGCACCCCACTGCTCGACGGTGTCCTCCCACTCCAGCTCGGGATCGCCGTCCGCGCCCTGGATCGCGACCACGGCAGCGCGGTCGACCGCCACAGCCCACGGGCCGTCGTCGCCGCCGTCGAACACCAGCTCGTCGGCGGATTCGGCGATCAGCGTGTCGAAGTCGACGGTCGTGAGCACCTCGACGAGCGACAGCAGCACCACCGTGGGGTCGACACCGGGCAGCTCGGCCGCCCGCTCCGTCGGTAGCTGGCTCACCGGGCTCTTGGTCAGGTCCAGGCCGGCGAGTTCGGTCTTGTCGACGACGAAGTACTCGTGCTGCGCTCCCACGCCACCGACCCTATCGGCCGCGACTCTGCCCCCCAGCACCGCGCCGAGTTTCGGATTCTTGAGGGTCGGCGAGCCGCCGCGACGCCTCAAAAATCCGAAACTCGGCGGGGCCAATGGCAGGATCGTCCGCATGACTACGGCGTTCGTGCTCGGTGGCGGTGGCGTGCTCGGAGCCGCCGAGGTGGGCATGGTGCGAGCGCTCACCGAGGCCGGGATCCTGCCCGACCTCGTCGTCGGCACGTCGGTCGGCGCGATAAACGGTGCGATGATCGCCGCCGATCCGAAGGACGGCGTCGCCGAACGTCTCACCGAGCTGTGGACATCGCCGGCCGCCCGCGAGGTGTTCGCCGCCTCGATGCCGCGCCAGGTCGGTCGGCTGGTCAAGCGCGGACACGCGCACTCCCCCACCCCGCTGCGCCGCCTGCTGGAACCGCTTGACGGCGTGGCCTTCGCCGACCTCACCGTGCCGTTCCAGTGCTGCGCCGCCTCCATCGAGCGCGCCGCCGAGAAGTGGTTCTCCACCGGGCCTGTACTGGAGGCCGTGCTGGCGTCGTCCGCCGTGCCGGGTTTGCTGCCACCGGTCAAGATCGGAGACGAGCACTATCTCGACGGTGGGCTGGTCAACAGCATCCCGGTCGGCCGCGCCGTCGAGCTGGGCGCCCGCACGGTCTACGTGCTGCAGGTAGGCCGCATCGAGCGCCCGCTGACCGCGCCGGAGCGTCCGTGGGAGGTGGCGACCGTGGCCTTCGAGATCGCCCGGCGGCACCGGTTCGCCGCCGACATGGCCGCACTGCCCGCCGATGTCGAGGTCCACGTCCTGCCGACCGGCGCCAACGGCGACGACCTGTCGCCGCTCGCGTACCGGGCGTTCGACCGCGCCCAGACACGCATCGACCGTGCGTACGAGGCCAGCCGCGACTATCTCGCGAGACAGGCGAGCTGATGCTCCCGCCGCGGTGGGTCCGCCAGCTGGTGGTGGCTCCGACGGTCATCGGCGTCACCTGGCTGATCGTCGTCACCGTGCCGATCTGGGTGCTGCTCACCGCTGCGCTGTCGCCGCTCATGCCGGGCCGACTGCGGCTGCTCCGCATGGTGTGGCTGGTCACGGTGTACCTGGTGCTGGAGTCCGCCACGCTGGTGGCGCTGTTCGTGCTCTGGATCGCGAGCGGCTTCGGCTGGAAACTCCGCACGCCGAGGTTCCAGCTGATGCACTACCGCCTCGTCGCGTGGCTGCTCTGGGTGCTGTTCCGCGAGGCGCGCCGGGCATTGAAGGTCACGGTCGTCACCGACGGCCCCGACCCCGACGCACACCCCGGACGCCCGCTGATCGTGTTCTGCCGGCACGCGGGGCCGGGCGACTCGTTCCTGCTCGCGCACGCGCTGGTCAACTGGTACCGGCGCGAACCGCGGATCGTGCTCAAGGACACGCTGCAGTGGGATCCCGTCATCGACACCCTGCTCAACCGGCTGCCGAGCCGCTTCATCTCGCCGTCGCCGGGCGAGCGCGGCGCTCAGGTCGAGGCGGAGATCGCCGCGCTGGCCACCGGCCTGGACGAGAACGACGCGTTCGTGATCTTCCCCGAGGGCGGGAACTTCACCCCCAAGCGGCGCCAGCGCGTGATCGAGAAGCTGCACGCCAGCGGCCTGCACGCCGTCGCCGCTCGCGCCGAGAAGATGCTGCACGTGCTGGCGCCGCGCCCCGGTGGAGTGGCCGCCGCGCTCAGCGCCTCACCCGATGCGGACGTGCTCTGGGTGGCGCACACCGGCGTCGACCACCTGCTCAGCGCCGCCGACGTGTGGTGGGCACTGCCGATGGACAAGACGATCACGATGCGCTGGTGGCTGGTGCCCGCCGCCGAGGTGCCACGCGAGCGCGAGGACCAGCTCGAATGGCTCCTCAGCTGGTGGGAGCGGATCGACGGCTGGATCGACGGAGCAGCGGGGCTCAGCCTGGGACGACCACGAACTGACGTAGCACGAGATCGCGGAACGTCACCGGACCACGCGGACCCGGCACCCGGTCGACGTTGATACCCGTCTCCGGCACGCCGAGCAGCTTGAACCCGTCGAGCACGCGGGTGGTGCGGTTCCAGAAGACGCCGGTGCCGCCGTAGGCGTCGATGAACTCGCGGGCCGCGGCGGCGTCCTCGGTGACGATCGTCGCGGCGAGGCCGGACGTCTCCTCGGTCGCGGTGCGAGCGGCGGCGGCGGGACCGGCGACCGGGCTGATCGTGACCGTGGCCTCCTCGCCGTCGTCGAGTGCCCACTCGTGGCCGAGGCGGTGGGTGTGCGGGGGCAGCGACGGCGTGACGCCGAGCGACTCCAGCTTCTCGACGATCACCGGGAGCAGCGAGTCCCATTCGGCCTCGTCCAGGAGGAGAAGGTTGAGACGGTTGCAGACGCCGAGCCTGTCGAGACCGGCACCGACCAGCCCGAGCAACGTGTCACGGTCGGCCGCGGGGTGGACGTACATCGAGGCGCCGCCGTCGGCGTGCGCGAGCGTGCGGACGCCGTGCCGCGCGGCCTCGTTCGCGAGGGACCGGGTGCTGTCGCCGCTGCCGCGCAGGATCACCAGCGGGATCAGCTCCGGCTGGTGGACCAGCGCGTACGCCGCGTCGCGGTCGGGCTGGCGGACCAGCTGGATGAGCTGCGGGTCGAGGCCGGCGTCGGCCAGGGCGGGCGCGACGACCTCGTCGACGAGCGCGGCGGCGGAGCCCAGCGCGGCGGCGCCCGTGCGGAGGACACCCGCGTTGCGCGACTTCACGAGCTGGGACGCGACGTCGATCGTGACGTTCGGTCGCGCCTCGTAGTTGGCGCCGACGACGCCGATCGGGATATCGCGCTCCAGCACCTTCGAGCCGTCGTCCAGCGTGCGGACCTCGCGCTCGGCGGCGCGGTGCGGCACCTCGGCGAGCTGCCGGAGCTGCCCGCCGATCGCCTCCAGCCGGGCGGCGTCGAGGCGCAGCCGGTCGATGAGGGCGGGCGACATGCCGCTGGCCTCCGCGGCCTCGACGTCCCTGGTGCTGGCCGCCAGGATCGTCGGGGCGGCGTCCACGATGCGCGCCGCCATCCCGGAGATCGCCTCGTCGAGAACCTTGTCGTCGGCATGGACGATCGAACGGGCAGCCTCGCGTGCGCGGCGTGCGTGGTCGGCGATCGTGGCGTCGAGATCAGTCACGCGCAAAGGCTATCAACGCCTGTGCGGTTGGATTGTGGAGCCAGGCTCCACAATCCAACCGCAAACTCAGGCCTTCTCGACGGCCACCCGCACTACGCCGCCGTCGCCGACCTCGGTCTCGTCGGCCTCGACCGGGCCGAACGCCACCTCGGACGCCAGCGTCTCCGACGCCAGGAACTCCTGGTGCGCACGGATCGCGTCGGCGACCGGCCCTTCGGCGGCGACGGTGAGCCTGATCCGGTCGGCCACGTCGAAGCCGGCGTCCTTGCGGGCCTGCTGCACCGCGCGGACGACGTCCCGGGCCACGCCCTCGGCCTCCAGCTCCGGCGTCACCGTGGTGTCGAGCACGACCACGCCCACGTCGCCGGGCAGCGGCGCCGACCGCTCGGCGTCGGCGGGGACCAGGCGCAGCGTGTACTCGCCGTCCGCCAGCTCGACGCCGCCTGCCACGACCCGGCCGCCGTCGGACGACCAGTCGCCGGACTTCACGGCCTTGATCACCCGCTGCACGTCCTTGCCCAGCCGCGGGCCGAGCACCTTCGGCACCACCGCCAGTACCGACGAGCAGGCGGCGTCCACATCGGACGATAACCGCACGTCCTTGACGTTGACCTCGTCCGCGATGAGGTCGGCGAACGGTGCCAGCGACTCGGCGCCCGGCGCGGCGACCGTGAGCGACGCCAGCGGCAGCCGTACACGCAGCCCCTTGGCCTTGCGCAGCGACAGCGCTGCCGAGCAGGCCTCGCGTACCTGGTCCATGGCGGCGACGAGGTCGGGGTCCGCCGGCAGCTCGTCAGCAGTGGGCCAGTCCGTCAGGTGCACGGAACGGGCGCCGGTCAGCCCCTGGTAGATCTCCTCGCTGACCATCGGCAGCAGCGGCGCGACCAGCCGTGACGTGGTCTCCAGCACCGTGTAGAGCGTGTCGAACGCGTCCCGGTCCGACGACCAGAACCGGTCGCGCGACCGCCGGATGTACCAGTTGGTCAGGCCGTCCAGGAACGATCGCACCGACGCGCAGGCACCCGACACGTCGTACACGTCGAGCTGCGCGGTCACGGACTCGACCGCGTCCCGCAGCTTCGCCAGCACATACCGGTCGAGCACGTGCTCGGAGTCGGTTCGACCGACCGCGGAGTAGCCGTCCGCGTTGGCGTACAGCGTGAAGAAGTACCACGCGTTCCACAGTGGATTGACCACCTGGCGCACGCTGTCGCGGATGCCGCTCTCCGTGACGACGAGGTCGCCGCCGCGCAGGATCGGTGAGCTCATCAGGAACCAGCGCATCGCGTCGGACCCGTAAGAGTCGAACATCTCGTAGACGTCCGGGTAGTTCTTCCGGCTCTTGGACATCTTGAGCCCGTCGCTGCCCAGCACGATGCCGTGCGAGACGCAGCTGCGGAACGCGGGCCGGTCGAACAGCGCCGTGGCGAGCACGTGCAGTGTGTAGAACCAGCCGCGGGTCTGGCCGATGTACTCGACGATGAAGTCGCCCGGGTAGTGGTGCTCGAACCAGTCCGCGTTCTCGAACGGGTAGTGCACCTGGGCGAACGGCATCGACCCGGACTCGAACCAGCAGTCCAGCACCTCGGGAACACGCCGCATGGTGGACTTGCCGGTCGGGTCGTCCGGGTTGGGCCGGGTCAGGTCGTCCACGTACGGCCGGTGCAAGTCGGTGACCTTCACGCCGAAGTCGCGCTCCAGCTCCTCCAGCGAGCCGTACACGTCCAGGCGCGGGTACTGGGGGTCGTCGGACTTCCACACCGGGATCGGCGATCCCCAGAACCGGTTGCGGCTGATCGACCAGTCACGGGCGTTCGCCAGCCACTTGCCGAACGAGCCGTCCTTGATGTGCTCCGGCGTCCACGTGATCTGCTGGTTCAGCTCGACCATGCGGTCCTTGAACTTCGTGACCTGGACGAACCAGCTCGACACCGCCTTGTAGACCAGCGGCGTGTCGCAGCGCCAGCAGTGCGGGTACGAGTGGTCGTAGCTGTCGAACCGAAGCACCACACCCGCTTTACGCAGGTCGGCGACGATCGGCTTGTTGGCCTCGAACACCTGCATTCCCTGGTACGGCGGGACCAGCACGGTGAACCGGGTGTGGTCGTCGACCGTCACGCGTACCGGGATGTCGTACGACGCGCAGAGGTTCTGGTCGTCCTCACCGAACGCCGGCGCCATGTGCACGACACCGGTGCCGTCCTCGGTGGTGACGAAGTCGCCAGGCAGCACCTGGAACGCGTTCGGCGTGTCGGCGAGGAAGTCGAACAGCGGCGTGTACCGCTTTCCGACCAGGTCGTTGCCCGTGACCATGCCGACCGGCGTCGCCTCGCCCAGCTCCTTCGCGTACGCCGCGAGCCGCGCCGCACCGAGGATGTAGCGCTGGCCGTCCTGCTCGACCACCACGTAGTCGACGTCCGGGCCGACCGCGAGCGCGAGGTTGCTCGGCAGCGTCCACGGCGTCGTCGTCCAGACCAGGATCTTCTCGCCGGACTCCAGCTGGAACGCGACCGTGACCGCGGGGTCCTGGCGGTTGCGGTAGACGTCGTCCATGCGGGTCTCGGTGTTGGACAGCGGCGTCTCGCACCGCCAGCAGTACGGCAGGACCTTGAAGCCCTCGTACACCAGACCCCTGTCGTACAGGGTCTTGAACGCCCACATGACGCTCTCCATGTACGGCAGGTCGAGGGTCTTGTAGTCGTTGGCGAAGTCGACCCAGCGCGCCTGGCGGTTGACGTACCGCTCCCAGTCCTGCGTGTACTGCAGCACCGAGGCGCGGCACGCTTCGTTGAACGCGCCGACGCCCATTTCCAGGATCTCGCGCTTGACGGAGATGCCCAGCTGCTGCTCGGCCGTGACCTCGGCGGGCATGCCGTGACAGTCCCAGCCGAACCGGCGCTCGACCCGGCGCCCGCGCATAGTCTCGTACCGCGGGACGACGTCCTTCACGTACCCCGTGAGCAGGTGGCCGTAGTGCGGCAGCCCGTTGGCGAACGGCGGACCGTCGTAGAAGACGAACTCGTTGTCGCCGTTCGTGCCGGCCGGCCGCGCCTCGACGCTCGCCTGGAAGGTCTTGTCAGCGGACCAGTGGTCGAGGATCCGCTGCTCGAGCTCCGGGAACGACGCACTCGCCGGCACGCTCCGGCTCGGATCGTTCTTGGGGTAGGCCATCGGCCCGCTCTCCTTCGCACACGTGACGTTCCCGGTGTGCGAGGACGAGTCGGCGCGTTGTTGCGCGTTCCCGCGGTACCACCCCGCTTGACCTGCCCTGGGACAGGTCCGCTCGTTGGCCGGCTGTGACGGGCCGATCCCGTCCGGTTCTACTAGGGCCGCGTGGCCTGTTCTTCCGGAGGCTCACCGGTGATGGCCGGGTCGATGCCTGTCCGTCAAGGCTACCTGAACGTGCGCACCGACCGCGCGCCCGTTTCGGCCACGTCGAAGTGGTCGCACTTTTCCGGGCCATAGGCCCGAAAAGTGCGACCTGATCCGTAGGGTCACGCGGAATTGTCAGACCGCGTCGGTACGACTCTGCGCACCTTGAAGGAGGTGCCATGTCGACGGTGACCCTGCGGGACCAGACCGCAACCGGCCGGGAGCTCGACAGCGTCCAGCTCCCCGACCTGCCCAGCTCGATAACCCTGCGCGAGCTCATCCGGTTACGCGTGCGAGAGGAGGTCGCCCGGTTCAACGCGGCCGAGGGCGACACGTTCCGCGGGCTGGTCCAGCCGACGGACACCGAGGCCACGCTCAACGGCTTCCGGGTGCGAGGTCGCCGCCGGCTCGACTGGGAACGCCAGGCCGACGCGGCCGAGCGAGCGTTCGCGCGCAACGGGTTCTTCGTCCTCGTCGACGACCGCCAGGTCGAGGACATCGACGCGGTGGTCGACCTCACGGGAGATCCCGTGGTGTCGTTCGTCAAGCTCGTGCCGCTGGTCGGGGGCTGACCGTGGCGCGCGCGACAGCCTGGCACGCGACATTGCCGGTCGACGCCGTCGCGGAGGCGGCGATCTCGGCCCGGGTCTCGGCGATCACGGGGGTCGCCGAGCCCGCGATCGCCGCGGACGATCGGCTCGGCTGGGGTACACCCTTCGCCGAGACAGCGTGCGGGCGTCTCGTCGCCGCGCTCCCGGCCGACGAGCTGCGCGCCTTGGCTATGTGGGCGCAGCGACGGGCCCGCGGGTACTCGCACGTGCGGGAGGAGTTGCTCAGCCGGCTGGCTCGCCGTTCGCTGGGCTGGTCGCACGCCGAGCTGGTGTGGATGCTGCGCCGCTGCCCCGCCGGCGGGCGCGGCATCTACGAGCTGATGCGCACGATCCAGGTGCCGCTCGCGGCACTGCAGCGGCTCGACGCCGACGCGCTCCGCCCGTTCCAGGACACGCTGATCAGGCTGCACGGGGTCATCGGTCAGAGCGAGCCCGACGGCATGACCGGCGACCAGCGGCGGCTGACCCGGCGGGTGCAGGCGCTGCTCGACCGGCTGGACCCGCCCGACGCCACCACCGCGCTTCCGGCGCACCTGCTGCACGACAAGGACGAGTTCGGCCCCGCCGCCCGTGCGCTGCTCGCCGACCCCGGCTCTAGCGTGATCCCTCTCGTGCTGCACTGCGCTAGCGCCGGCGAGCAGGTCAACGCCGGCGTCCGCTGGTCCGCGCGGGCTCGTGCGCTGCTCGGCGCGGCACCGGCCGGTGCGGACGCCCTGCGGTCGCTGCTCGACCTGTTCTGCGCCCAGCGGGTGCGGTCGGTCACCGTGACGTACTACGGCTCCGAGTACGACCAGCAGGCGTTCGTCCATGACGACACAGCGACGCTCGTGCGGGGGCTCGTGTGGGCGGCGGCGCTGCTTCCCGGCGAGGATACGAGCGCCCTGCTCGCCAGGGTGGGGGTCGCCGCCGGGCGAGGGCTCGCGCCGCAGGGCCAGCCGCGATGTGCCCGTGTCGCCAGCTCAGCCGTCGCGGCGCTCGCGACCCGGGACGATGCCGAGGCACTCGCCGGGCTGCTCCTCGTCGACCGCTCGCTCCGCGACCGCTCACTGCGCACCCGTGTCGAGGCGGCCCTCCGGGATGCCGCCGCTCGCCGCGGCACCAGTCTTGGCGAACTCCGCGAGAGCGCCGTCCCGACCTGCCAACTCGGCAGCGACGGGCGGCTCAGCCGGGATCTCGGTCCGTACCGTGCGGAGCTGGCGATCACCGAGTCGGGCGTCGCGCTCACATTCCACCGCGGCGAGCGCGCGCTGGCGTCGGCTCCGGCGGCCCTCCGGCGCGACCACGGCGACGCGCTGGCCGAACTCCGCCGGCTGGCCAAGGAGGCCGGCGCGCTGTTCACCGCCGAACGCACCCGTCTTGACGACCTGCTCAGCACCGACCGCACCTGGTCCGGCGACGCCTGGCAGGCGCTCCTCGACCACCCGATCAGCGGCGTCCTCGGCCGGCGCCTCCTCTGGCAGGTCAGCGACGACGGGTCCACGTGGGACAGCGGTCGTCCTGAAACCGGCTGGATACTCTCCGGCCTCACCGAGCAGCACAAGGTGGCGTCCGAGTCACGGGTCCGGCTGTGGCATCCGCTGCGCGTTCCGATCGCCGAGGTCACCGCCTGGCGCGATCTGCTCGTGGCGAGCGGCGAACGGCAGCCGATCAAGCAGGCGTTCCGTGAGGCCTACGTGCTCACGCCGGCGGAGGAGCGCACCGACACGTACTCGAACCGGTTCGCCGGCCACATCCTGCGCTATCGGCAGGCCGGCGCGCTGCTCCGCACCCGGGGCTGGCGCGCCAACCACCTCGGCTACTGGGACGGCGGGTACGAGGGCGAGGCGTGGAAGGAGTACGCCGACGGCACCTGGCGCGCCGGTTACTTCTACGACCTCGTCGAGGACGCCGACAACGACGACGAGGCGAACTACTGCTCGTCCGACCAGGCCCGGTTCGAGCGCCGCACTCCGGACGGCTGGCAGCACGCGCGGCTCGCCGACGTGCCGGTCCTGGTGTTCTCCGATGCCATGCGCGACCTCGACCTGGTCATGGCCGTCACGTCGATCGCCGCCGATCCGGAGTGGACGGACCGCGGCGGCGACCGGTTCCGCGAGTACTGGGAACGCGCCACGTTCGGCGAGCTGACCGGCTCCGCCGAGGTGCGGCGCGACGCCCTCGCGCGACTGCTGCCCCGCACCCGCATCGCCGACCGGGTGGAGCTCACCGACCGGTTCCTCCGGGTGCGCGGCCGACTGCGCACCTACAAGATCCACCTGGGATCGGCCAACATCCTGATGGAGCCCAACGACCAGTACCTCTGCATCGTCACCGCTCGCGGTGGCGGCGACCAGGTGTACCTGCCGTTCGACGACGACCAGCGGCTCGCCGTGATCCTGTCGAAGGCGTTCCTGCTCGCCGCCGACGACGAGATCACCGACCCGTCGATCACTCATCAGCTGCGGTTGTGACGCATCGAGCGGTCGACCCCCGCGCCAACACGGGCGTCAGAGCACGCGGTGCCCGTACATCTCCCCCAACGGGTCGGCGATCAGCTCCACGCGCGTGCCGTCCGGGTCGCGGAAGTAGATCGAGGTGCCGCTCTCCAGCAGGTACTCCACTCCGGCCGCGTCGAGGTTGCCCTTGAGCCGCGCCCACGCCTCCGGCTCCACGGAGATCGCCAGGTGGTGCAGGCCGCCGAGCACCTCCGCGTACGGACCGAGGTCCAGGCCGGGGAAGTCGAAGAACGCGAGCAGGTTGCCGTGGCCGATGTCGAAGAAGAAGTGGTTCGAGCCCTGGTAGTCGCGGTTCTCGAAGATGTCGGTGAGCGGGAACTCCAGAACGCCCTGGTAGAAGTTCACGGTGCGCTCGACGTCCGCGCACAGCACCGCGGCGTGGTGGAGTCCGCGCGCCGACGACGGCGACCGGTCCCCCTGCGGCGTCAGGTACGTCGCGCGGATCCGTTCGCGCTCGGCCTCGATGGCAGGCAGGTCGATCGCCGTCATGGCGCTCTCCTTCCGACGGCCGGCTGGGGCGCCGGCCGGCTCTAGATGCGGAAGAACTGGTTGAGGAACGTGTCGGCGACCCGCCGGTCACCGCGCATGGTCCCTACGTTGCACCGTCCGAACGCCGTGAGCACGAAACTCGCCGCGTCGAACTCCAGGACGCACGGCTCGTCGGCGACAGAACCCGGCTCGTACGACATACCCTCCGGCGACACGGTCACGCGGTAGTCGCCGGCGTTCTCACCGCCGAGGACCCGTACCCCGAGGCGGAACGGCTCCGTGCCCTCCGGCGCCGTCGTCGTCGACTGCCAGACGATGAACATGAACGGGACGAGCAGGTCGGCGGCCTCGCCGGAGAGCCCGTGCGCGCGGCCGGTCGCCTGCCGTATGTCCCACGAGTGCACGCCGTAGTCCATCAGTTGGAACGCCGGGTAGAAGAACGCCGGCAGCGGTCCCATGTAGAAGTGCGGGACCTTCAGGCCGGCCCACTCGTCAGGGCCCAGGGCCTCGAAGATCTCCATCATCTTGTGGAAGTCGCCGTCGAGGCGATCGAGCATCGCCGCCTGGGACTCGCCGCGGAACGACTGTGCCTGGGTGTTGACCCGCGCCGCCATCCCCGGCAGGCCGTACGCCGGGGCCACCTCGGCGTTGCTGCGCGCGGCGTCGAAGGCGACGAAGTACGACTCGGTGGTGTCGATGAGGTGCCCGACGATGTCGCGCACCGTCCACTCCGCACAGGGCGTCTGCGCCTCCCAGATCGCGGGATCCTTGGCGAGGGACAGGAACCCTGCGGACTCCTGCTGGACCACGCGCAGGATCGTCTCCTTGCCCTCGTAGCTCATCGGGTTCCAGGTGCTCATGGGCGCTCCCCCTCCCGGGAGTCGACCGCACGCTCGACCGCAGGCCCACCTCGGCGTCGAGCGGGCGATAGTTGCAGAGCGAAGCACCTTCCACGCTAGAACTCCCACAGCCGCTGTCAAGATCCTCTTGACGGGCGGTACTCCCAAGCGAATACTCTGTTTCGAGTATTCGGTGTCGAGGAGGCGTTATGGCACGGCGGAAGGTTGCGAACCCGCTCGCGTTCGCCGTCCTCGGCTGCCTCGCCGAGCGCCCCATGCACCCGTACGAGATGTCCACGATGCTGCGCAGCCGCGGCAAGGACCAGAGCATCAAGCTCAACTACGGCTCGCTGTACTCGGTGGTCTCCGCGCTGGAGAAGCACGGGCTGATCGCCGCGCAGGAGACGGTGCGCGAGGGTAACCGCCCGGAACGCACGGTCTACGCCAGCACCGACGCCGGCTTCGCTGAGTTCCAGGACTGGCTCGCCGAGCTGCTCGGCACGCCGGCGCACGAGTTCACGCAGCTCGAGGCCGGGTTGGCCTACCTGCCCGGCTGCTCCCCCGACCGTGCCGTCGAGCTGCTCGAACAGCGGGCGGCGGCGCTCGACGCGAGGATCGCGGAGCTGGAGGAGGTCCACTCGATGCTCACCACGCAGGGCCTCCCCCGGCTGTTCTGGGTGGAGTCCGAGTACCGGCTGCACATGGTGCGGGCGGAGCGGGAGTACTCCGCCGCGCTTGCTCAGGAGATCCGCGACGGCACGCTCGGCGGCGTCGGCTTCTGGCGACGGAGCGCCGAGCTGGTGGCCAGCGGCGACGTGACGTTCGCGGAGATCATGGCCGACCCGACGAAGCACCTCGGAGAGGAGGGCGCCTGGCTGGCCAACGTACCCAGAGAAGCCTATTGAGACGGCCCCCGACCTGAGTGCGGCAACACCCAGGCCAAGGGCCGCGGTTCCTCGGATCGGTCGCGAAGACCTGGCACCCAAGGCGCACCCACAGAATAGCCAGGCCGTGACCGACCCTCCCTGCTCCAAGTGCTCAAGGAGGAGTCACGGACATGACTGTCCACACCCCTGTGCTCACCGCACCCGCGTTGGAGGCGGTCGAGCTCGTCAAGACGTACGGCGACGTGCGCGCACTCGACGGCGTCAGCTTCTCGGTGCCGACCGGCGTCGTGTTCGGGCTGCTCGGGCCGAACGGCGCCGGCAAGTCCACCACGGTCAAGGTCCTCACGACGCTGTCCCGCGCAGACTCGGGATCGGCCCGCGTCGCCGGGTTCGACGTGGTCGCCGAGCAGGCACGGGTCAGGCTGGCCATCGGCTACGTGTCGCAGAAGTCCGGCGCCGACCCCGACGCCACCGGCCGCGAGAACCTCGTGCTCGCCGGCCGCATCTACGGCCTCCCCGACGCGGGGCGCCGCGCCGACCAATTGCTCGACCGGTTCGGCCTGGTCGAGGACGGCAAGCGACTCGTCCGCACCTACTCGGGCGGCATGCAGCGCAAGCTCGACGTGGCGCTCGGGCTGGTGCACCAGCCCCGGGTGCTGTTCCTCGACGAGCCCACCACCGGACTCGACCCGCAGGCGCGTGCCGACATGTGGGCCGAGATCGGCCGCCTGTCCGCGCAGGACGGCATGACGATCCTGCTCACCACGCACTACCTGGAGGAGGCCGACCAGCTCGCCAGTCAGCTCGCGATCGTCGACCGGGGCCGCGTGGTCGCGGGAGGCACGCCGGAGGAGCTGAAGGCCGAGCTGCGCGGCGACGCCGTCCAGGTCGAGCTGAAGGAGCCAGACTCCGACGGGCAGGCACGGCTGCTGATCGAGCGGATTCCCGGCGTCGGAGCGATCCACGTCGACGGTGCCACCCTGCGTGCCCGCGTCGACCGCGGCGCCGAAGCGGTCCCTGTCGTGCTAGGCGTGCTCGACGACGCCGGGATCGCAGTGTCCGCGGTCGGCATGTCGCGCCCGTCGCTCGACGACGTGTACCTGCGGCACACCGGCCGTTCGTTCGCCGCGGCCGAGGCGGTGGCGGCATGACCGCCGTCGCGGTGGCTCCCGGCGGGCTGCTCACCCACACCGCCTTCATCGCCGGCCGCTGGCTGCGAGCACAGCTCCGGCAGCCGGCCTACATCGCGTTCAGCCTGGTCCAGCCGGCGATCTGGCTGCTGCTGTTCGGGCAGCTCTTCGAGGGGATCGTGAACCTGCCCGGCTTCGGCGACACCACCTACATCACGTTTCTGACGCCCGGCGTCGTGATGATGACCGCGCTGATGAACAGCGGATGGAGCGGCACGGGGTTCATCACCGACATGGAACGCGGCGTCATGGACCGCATGCTCGTCTCCCCGGTGCGCCGCGGCGCCCTGATGGCCGGGCAGCTCATCTCGACGTCGGTGTCGATCGGCGTTCAGGCCGTTATCGTGCTGCTCGTGGGGTTGGCGGCGGGCGCCCGCTTCGACGGCGGCGTGGCCGGGTTCGCGGTGACGATCGTCGCCGCCGTGCTCGTCGCCGTGGCGTTCGGGTCGTTCTCGAACGCGATCGCGCTGCTCACCCGCCAGCAGAACGCGCTGATCGGGATCTCGCAGTTCCTGTCGCTGCCGCTGACGTTCCTGTCGTCGGTGATGATGGATCCCGAGCTGTCACCGGACTGGGTGGCCACCGCCGCCCGGTACAACCCGGTGGACTGGGCCGTCGTGGCGAGCCGCGAGGCGCTGTCGGCCAGCCCGGACTGGGGCGTCGTTGCGTGGCGCTTCACGTTCCTCGTCGCGTTCGCCGCCGTGGTGGCGTGGTTCTCGACGCGGGCGTTCCGGACGTACCAGCGCTCGGTCTGACCTTGTGCGGTTCAGCTGCGACCCTGGCGGGCGCAAAACGAACCGCACCCCGCGGTTGGATCGCGCCGCCTGAGGGCGCGATCCAACCGCAACGAGCGCCTACAGCTCCGGGAAGAACAGCTTGATCTCGCGCACCGCCGACTCGGCCGAGTCCGAGGCGTGCACGAGGTTCTCGCGGTTCGACAGCGACAGGTCGCCGCGGATCGTGCCAGGGGCGGCCTTGCGCCCGTCCGTCACGCCGATCACGCCGCGGACGACCTCGATGGCCTGGTCACCGGAGAGCACCATCGCCACCAGCGGACCGGACGTGATGAACGCCTGCAGCGGCGGGTACCAGTCCTTCGTGACGTGCTCCGCGTAGTGCTCGTCGGCGGTGGCAACGTCGAGGGTGCGCAGCTCGAGCGCCTCGATGGTCAGGCACTTGCGCTCGAACCGGGCGAGGATCTCCCCCACCAGGCCGCGCCGGACGCCGTCGGGCTTGATCAGAACGAGCGAGCGCTCAGACACTGCGGTGCTCCCAGGTCGGTCGTGGTGCGAACGGGCCAAGCCTACTCAGTGGTCGAAGCGGGCGGGTTTGGTGATGTCCGAGCGCACCTTCAGCACGTACAGCCAGGCGCCGAGGAACACCGCACCCAGGATGAACATCGCGTACTGGAAGAAACCCGTGGCCAGGACCGCGATCTGGAGCGCGATGCCGGCGTGCCACACCCACGGCCGCTTGATCTGCGTGACCAGCACGACGCATGCCAAGGCGAGGGCGGCGATGACACCGAGGCCCCAAGCGGGCGTCTCCGGCGCCATGATCCGGATCGGCTGGATCGCCAGGAGTAGCGAGATCGCCTCCAGGATCAGCGTGGCAGCGGCGACAACGCGCGACACCGCGGCAGGGTTCTTCAAGCCCGAGGCGGGCTGTTCCGCGTCGAGGGGCTGTTCCGCGTCGAGGGGCTGTCCTTGGTCGAGGGGGTGCTCGTCCGTCATCGCTTCAGCAACCTGCGCGCGTCGGCCGCCGTGACAACCGATCCGGTGACGAGCACGCCGACAGAACTGATCAGCTCGGCGCCCTCCTCCTCGGCGATCGTGATGGCGGACTCGATGGCGTCGTCCAGCCGCGAGGACACGTCCACCCGGTCAGCGCCGAAGACGTCCACGGCGAGCGCGGCCAGGTCGTCCACGGGGAGCGCCCGTGGCGACGAGTTCTGGGTGACGACGACGGAGTCGGCCACCGGTTCGAGCAGTTCGAGGATGCCCCGCGCGTCCTTGTCGCCGAGCACCGCGACCACCGCGACCAGCCGGCTGAAGCTGAACGCCTCACGCAACGCCTCGACGGTGGCAACCATGCCTGCGGGGTTGTGGGACGCGTCCACCAGCACTGTCGGCGACGTACGCACCCGCTCCAGCCGGGCCGGTGCGCTGGCCTCCGCGAACCCTTCGCGTACCGCGTCGATGTCGAGCTGCCGGTCGGCGCCCGCGCCGAGGAACGCCTCGACGGCGGCGAGCGCCACTGCGGCGTTCTGTGCCTGGTAGGCGCCGTGCAGCGGGATGAAGATCTCGTCGTAGACGCCGCCGAGCCCCTGGAGCGCGACCATCTGGCCACCGACGGCCTGCTGCCGCGCGACGACGCCGAACTCCATGCCCTCACGCGCCACCGTGGCGTCCTTGCTGAGCGCCCGGCGCAGCAGCGGCTCGGCCGCCTCGGCCGGCTGCACAGCGGTGATGACCGTGGCACCGTCGTGGATGATGCCCGCCTTCTCGGTGGCGATCTCGGCGAGGGTGCCCCCGAGTAGCTCCGCGTGATCGAGCCCGATCGGCGTGACGACCGCGACGCCGGCTTCGATCACGTTCGTGGCGTCCCACTCGCCTCCCAGGCCCACCTCGATCACGGCGATGTCGACCGGGGTGTCGGCGAACGCGGCGAACGCCATCGCCGTGGTCAGCTCGAAGTACGTGACCTTCTCGTCGTTCTTCGCGTCGAGCAGGTCGGCGAAGGGTGCCACGTCGTCGTACGCGGCGACGAACTTGTCGGCGTCGATCGGGACGCCGTCGACGCTGATGCGCTCGGTGACGCTGTCCAGGTGCGGGCTCGTGTACCGGCCGACGCGCAGCCCGAACCCGCGCAGCAGCGAGTCGACCATGCGCGCGGTGGACGTCTTGCCGTTGGTGCCGGTCAGGTGGATCGACGGGTACGCGCGCTGCGGGTTGCCGAGCAGGTCGAGCAGCGCCTCGATGCGCTCGCGGTTGGGCACCATGCGCCCGGGGCCACGCTGGTCGAGCGCCGCCTCGACACGCTGCAGCTCGCTCACGACGAGCCTCCGGGGATGTGGTCGCACTTTTCCGGCCTATGGCCCGGAAAAGTGCGACCGCTGAACGCGCGACCCGTCAACGCGCGACCCGTCAACGCGCGACCACTCAACGCGCGACCCGTCAAGGCGGCGGTCATCGGAGCGGCGGCCATCGGGACGTGGGCCATCGGAGCGGCGGTCATCGGGGCGTGGGCAGTGCGGCGAGCTGGGCGGTGATGCGGGCCATGTCCGTCTCGGCGGCGGCGAGGCGGTCGCGGATCTTCCCGACCACCGCGTCGGGCGCCTTGGCAAGGAACGCCTCGTTGCCGAGCTTGGCGCTGACCTGCGCCTGCTCCTTCTGGGCGGCGGCGAGATCCTTCTCCAGGCGCTTCCGCTCGGCCTCGACGTCGATGGCGCCCGAGAGGTCCAGTTCGGCGGTGACACCGACCACCGCGAGCGACGCCGTCGCTGCGAACCCCTCGGCCGGCATGTCGAGCCGGGTCATGGCCCGGATCCGGTCCTCCTGGGCCGATAGCCCGGCGGCCTCAAGGCCGGAGAGCAGCGCCGGCACCCGCTGGGACGGCTTGAGCCCCTGGTCGGACCGGAACCGCCGCACCTCGGTGACCACGGACTGCAGCGCCGCGATCTCGGCCTCGGCGGCGGCGTCGTGCCGGGTCGGGTCGGCGGCAGGCCACGAGGCGACAACGACCGACTCCTCGCCGGTGAGCGCCGTCCACAGCTCCTCGGTGACGAACGGGGTGATCGGGTGCAGCAGCCGCAGCACGTTGTCGAGCACGTGCCCGAGCACGGCCTGCGTGGCCGCTGCCTCGGGGCCGCCGGCCATGAGCACCGGCTTGCTCAGCTCCAGGTACCAGTCGCACACCTCGTCCCACGCGAAGTGGTACAGCTTCTCGGACGCCTTGGCGAACTGGTAGTCCTCGTAGAGCGCGTCGACCTCGGCGATCGTGCGGTGCAGGCGGGACACGATCCATCGGTCCACAGTGGACAGCTCAGCGGGCACCTCGGCGGCAGCGGTGGCCCCGTTGAGCAGCGCGAACCGCGTGGCGTTCCACAGCTTGTTGCAGAAGTTGCGGGCGCCGGCCACCCACTCCTCGCTGCTGGCCTGGTCGGCGCCGGGGTTGGCGCCCCGGGCGAGCATGAACCGCAGCGCGTCGGACCCGTAGGCGTCCATCCATTCGATCGGGTCGACGGTGTTGCCGCGCGACTTCGACATCTTCTTGCCGAACTTGTCGCGGACGAGTCCGTGCAGCGCGACCACGTCGAACGGCTGCTTCGCCGTCCATCGCGTAGAGGCCGAACAGCATCATCCGGGCGACCCAGAAGAACAGGATGTCGTAGCCCGTGACCAGCACGCTCGTCGGGTAGAACTTGCGCAGCGACGGCGTGTCGTCGGGCCAGCCGAGCGTCGAGAACGGCCACAGCCCGGAGGAGAACCAGGTGTCCAGCACGTCGCTGTCCTGGGTCCAGCCCTCGCCGGCCGGCGGGTCTTCGTCGGGGCCGACGCAGCGCACCTCACCGTCCGGGCCGTACCAGACCGGAATGCGGTGGCCCCACCACAGCTGCCGGCTGATGCACCAGTCGTGCAGGTTGTCGACCCAGTCGAAGTAGCGGCCGGCCAGCTCCGGCGGGTGGATGCGGGTGCGGCCGTCGCGCACCGCGTCACCGGCTGCCCTGGCCAGCGTCTCGACCTTGACGAACCACTGCAGCGACAGCCGCGGCTCGACGACCGTGTCGCAGCGCTGGCAGTGGCCCACCGCGTGCACGTACGGCCGCTTCTCGGCGACGATGCGGCCGTCGGCACGCAGCGCGGCGACCACCGCCGGGCGCGCCTCGAACCGGTCGAGGCCCTGGAACGGGCCGTGCGCGGTGATGACGCCGCGCTCGTCCATGACCGTGAGCGAGGGCAGGTCGTGCCGCTGGCCGATCTCGAAGTCGTTGGGGTCGTGCGCGGGCGTGACCTTCACCGCGCCCGTGCCGAACTCGGGGTCGACGTGGTCGTCGGCGACGACCGGGATGCGCCGGCCGGTAAGCGGCAGCTCGACCTCGGTGCCGATGAGGTGGGCGTACCGCGGATCGTCCGGGTGGACCGCCACGGCGGTGTCGCCGAGCATCGTCTCCGCGCGCGTCGTGGCCACGACGATCTCGGAGTCGCCGGCGCCGTACCGGATCGAGACCAGCTCGCCGTCGTCGTCGGAGTGCTCGACCTCGATGTCGGACAGCGCCGTGAGGCAGCGCGGGCACCAGTTGATGATGCGCTCGGCGCGGTAGATCAGGCCGTCGTCGTAGAGCCGCTTGAAGATCGTGAGGACGGCCCGCGACAGGCCCTCGTCCATCGTGAACCGCTCGCGGCTCCAGTCGACGCCGTCGCCGAGGCGGCGCATCTGGTTGAGGATGCGCCCGCCGGACTCGGCCTTCCACTGCCACACCCGCTCGACGAACGCCTCGCGGCCGAGGTCGTGCCGGCTCAGGCCCTCCTTGGCCAACTCGCGCTCGACGACGTTCTGGGTGGCGATGCCGGCGTGGTCCATGCCCGGGAGCCACAGCGCCTCGTAGCCCTGCATGCGACGGCGACGGGTGGCCGCGTCGATGATCGTGTGGTCGAGAGCGTGACCGAGGTGCAGCGAGCCCGTGACGTTCGGCGGCGGGATCACGATGCAGAAGGGCGGCTTCTCGCTCTCCGCGTCGGCCTCGAAGTAGCCGGCCTTGACCCACCGCTCGTAGAGCGGCCCCTCTACCTCCGCCGGGGCGTACTGGGTCGGAAGGTCGGTGCGTGCGTGGGTGTCAGGCTCGATCGTCACGTGATGATCGTAGTGAGCCTCGGACGTTCGCGTTGACCGCCCTGTGGACAACGATCGGGGTGCCGCCGCACGTCCCGACCGGTGGCCTGTGAGACTGGGGCCTGGCGAAGGGAGGCCCCGGGCGTGTACCCGATGGAGAACGGCGCGATCGCGCTGCTGCTCGTGGTGGCGATCGGCGTGCTCTTCTGGCGGCTCTCGGCGCGCGGCCCGTCCCGGATGCGCCGGGCGCTGTACACGATCGGCGCGGTCGTGCTCGTGTTATGGCTGGTCGCGATCGTGGTGAACGTGCTGCAGACGCCCGGACCCGCATAACCGGTTGCCCGTCGTGGGATCGTCCAGGGCATGATGCGTGCCGTCATCGACGACGATCTGAGCTCCTACGCGGCGGCGACGCTGCCGTGGCTGGAGCGCGAGCCGGTCCTCAACAACGTGTTCTGCTCGCTGATCGCCGAGCGGCTGGACGGGACCGTTCCCCTTGAGGACGGTTGCCTGTGGGTGCGGGTCTACGACGGTGACGACCTGGCCGGGGTCGCCCTGCGCACACCGCCGTTCGAGCTGCTCGTCTCCGCGCTGTCACCGGAGGCCGCCGAGGCGATGGCCGGCGCGCTCGCCGGACGTGACCTGCCCGGCGTGCGCGGCATCGAGGCTGGCACCAGCACGTTCGTCCCAGCCTGGCGCGCCCGCACCGGCGACCACGCCGAGCGGACGATGGCACAGCGCATGTACAAGCTCCACACGGTGATCCCGCCGGTCGGCGTACCGGGCCGGCTACGTCTGGCCACGGCCGACGACGCTCCCCTCGCGGCAGCGTGGTCACACGCGTTCCACGACGAGGCCATCGGAGCCGGGCACGTGAGCAGCGTGCGCGATGACCGCGTCCACGGCTGGGTCGCGCAGGGCATCGTCTGGTTGTGGGAGGTCGACGGCACACCCGTGTCGATCGCGATGGAGCGCCCGTCATCGGTGCGGCTCCCCCGCGTCAGCCTGGTCTACACGCCGCCGGAGCACCGCCGTCGCGGGTACGCGGGCGCCGCTGTCGCCGCTTTGAGCCAGCACCTCCTGGACACCGGCGCCCACGGCTGCATGCTCTTCACAGACCTCGCCAACCCGACGAGCAACAGCGTCTACCAGCGGATCGGGTACCGGGCCGCGGCTGACGCGGACGTCTGGCGCTTCACCCGCCGTGCGGTTCAGTAGCGGCCTAGGCGGTCGCTTTCGTCACGGCGCATAGCCGTACAGGCGGTCGACCGGAGGCGGATGAGCCCGTCGGCATAGTGGTAGGCGACGTTGGACAGCTGCGGTCGTCCGTCATGCCACCGGTTCCTTCTCGCGCTCGGCGACGGTGAACAGCGGGATGAAGACGTGCGCGAGGGGGCCGATCGCGACGGCGTACAGCACGGTGCCGACGCCGACCGTGCCGCCGAGCAGCCAGCCCGCGGCCAGCACGGCGACTTCGATTCCGGTGCGCATCAGCCGGATCGAATGACCCCGCGCGGCGAGCCCGGTCATCAGCCCGTCGCGCGGACCGGGTCCGAGCCGGGCGCCGATGTAGAGCCCGGTGGCGGCGCCGTTGAGCACCACCCCAACAGCCAGGAATCCGGCGCGGAGGGCGAGGTGGCGGGGCTCGGGTAGCAGCGCAAGGGCGGCGTCAGCGGCGAGGCCGACGACGATCACGTTGCTGACGGTGCCGATCCCCGGGCGCTGCCGCAGCGGGATCCAGAGCAGCAGCACGATCGCGCCGACGATGTTCACCACCCAGCCGAACGGGATGCCGGTGCGCTCGGCGATGCCCTGGTGGAACACGTCCCACGGCGCGAGACCCAGCCCGCCGGCGACCATCAGCGCCATGCTGACGCCGAACAGCACCAGCCCCGCGTAGAGGTTGACCAGCCGCCGCACCATTCCGATTACGCTATGGCGACTTGGATGACGTGTCAACTAAGATCGCGCCATGGACGCCACCCGCTGGCTCGACGCCGATGAGGACCGCGCCTGGCGCGCGTACCGGCGGATGCGCCTGCTCCTCGACGCGCAGATCAGCCGCGACCTCGCGCACGACTCGGGACTGTCCGACCCCGACTACGACGTGCTCTCGAACCTCTCCGAGGCCGCCGACCACCGCTGGCGGCTGAACGAGCTCGCCGGCCGCATGTTGTGGTCGCGCAGCCGCCTCTCCCACCACATCGCCCGCATGGAGCAACGCGGGCTGGTCCGTCGCGAGGAGTGTGCGTCCGACGCGCGAGGAGCGTTCGTGGTCCTCACCGAAGGCGGCCTGCGAGCCATCCACGACGCCGCGCCTGGGCACGTCGCGTCGGTGCGCCGTCACCTCGTCGACGTGCTCACCCGCGAGCAGCTGCGGGCGCTCGACGAGATCGCGACCACGGTGGTGGCGCGCCTCAACCAGACCTGAAACCTTTATTCATTACGCCCGGCCGGCCGGCGTCTACGAGCCGGCTGGTGTGGTCGTCAGCGGCCCTCGCCCGAGCCACCGACGGGTGGGTTACAGGCGGCGGTTGCGCAGGCTCGGCAGCTCACCCCGGATGGTCTCCAGCCTGCCGAGGTCCAGTTCGGCTGCCACGACGCAGGTGATGTCCGGAGCCTGGGCGATGACCGTGCCCCACGGGTCGATGATCATGCTGCGGCCGTAACAGGTGCGGTCCGGCTCGTGGTCGCCGATCTGCGCCGCCGCGACGACGAAGCACTGGTCCTCGATCGCGCGGGCCCGCAGCAACACTTCCCAGTGGTCGCGGCCCGTGTGCGCCATGAACGCCGCAGGCACGACCAGCACCTTCGCGCCGTCGGCGGCGAGGGCGCGGTACAACTCGGGGAAGCGCAGGTCGTAGCAGATGCTCAGGCCGACCCCGACGCCCTCGATGTCGACCACGATGGACGTCTCGCCGGCGGCGACGTGCGCGGATTCGAGGTAGGAGATGCGGGCCGGGATCTCGACGTCGTACAGGTGGATCTTGCGATACGACGTGACGAGCTGGCCGAGCCGGTCGAACAGCAGCGACGTGTTGTACGTGCGGCCGTCGCCGGGGCCCGTCTCGTGGTACGACCCCGCGAGCACCCAGATGCCCAGCTCGCGTGCGGCCTCGGCGAAGAACCGTCCGAACTCGCCGTCGGGCGGCTCGGGGGTGGGCATGTTGCGACCAGGGCCGAGGTAGTCGACGTACTCAGGGAGAACAGCCAGGTCGACGCCCTGGGCGGCAGCCTGCTCCAGGAGCGCTCTGGCCGTCTTGAGGTTGGCCGTCCGGTCGTCGCGCGAGTTCAGTTGGCAGGCCGCGATCCTCATTCCCCGAGCCTAACGCCGGTTAAGCCGCGCCGCTGCCTGATCCGCCTCGCGCGAAGCTGTGCAGGATTGTCGCGGCCATAGCCCACGAGACCCTGCGCACTTCGGACGGTCCGCACACGCCGACGGCCGCCAGCGAGAGGCTGGCGGCCGTCGGCGTGTGGTGGACTCAGGCGCTCTTGTCGCGACGCTCCCGCTTGGGGGCGTTGTCCCGGGGGACGATCGTCGGGTTGACGTGCTCCAGCACGACCTCCCGCGTGATGACGACCCGGGCCACGTCGGAGCGGCTCGGGATCTCGTACATCACCGACATCAGCACCTCCTCCATGATGGCGCGGAGCCCGCGGGCGCCGGTGCCACGGAGGATCGCCTGGTCGGCGATGGCTTCGAGGGCGTCGTCGCTGAACTCCAGCTCCACACCGTCGAGCTCGAACAGCCGCCGGTACTGGCGGACCAGCGCGTTGCGCGGCTCGGTGAGGATCTGGATGAGCGCGTGGCGGTCGAGGTTGCGGACGCTGGTGATCACCGGGAGACGGCCGATGAACTCGGGGATCATGCCGAACTTCAGCAGGTCCTCGGGCATGACGTCCTTGAAGACGTCGTCGGCGGTGCGCTCGGCCTTCGAGCGGATCTCGGCGGTGAAGCCGATGCCCTTCTTGCCAACGCGACCCTCGACGATCTTGTCCAGCCCGGCGAACGCTCCGCCGACGATGAACAGCACGTTCGTGGTGTCGATCTGGATGAACTCCTGGTGCGGGTGCTTACGACCGCCCTGCGGCGGCACGCTCGCGGTGGTGCCCTCCAGGATCTTCAGCAGCGCCTGCTGCACGCCTTCGCCGGAGACGTCCCGCGTGATCGACGGGTTCTCGCTCTTGCGGGCGATCTTGTCGACCTCGTCGATGTAGATGATCCCGGTCTCGGCGCGCTTGACGTCGTAGTCCGCGGCCTGGATCAGCTTGAGCAGGATGTTCTCGACATCCTCACCGACGTACCCGGCCTCGGTGAGCGCCGTGGCGTCCGCGATGGCGAACGGCACGTTGAGCATCTTGGCCAGGGTCTGAGCGAGGTGCGTCTTGCCGCAGCCCGTGGGGCCGATCAGCAGGATGTTCGACTTTGCCAGCTCGACCGGGTCGGAGGCGCCGCCTCTATGCCCGGCCGACTCGGCCTGGATGCGCTTGTAATGGTTGTAGACGGCCACGGAGAGCGACTTCTTGGCCACCTCCTGGCCAACTACGTACTGATCGAGGAACTCACAGATCTCGATCGGCTTGGGAAGCTCATCCCATTTGAGATCCGAGGACTCCGACAGCTCTTCCTCGATGATCTCGTTGCACAGGTCGATGCACTCGTCACAGATGTACACACCTGGACCGGCAATGAGCTTCTTCACCTGCTTCTGCGACTTGCCGCAGAAGGAGCACTTCAGCAGATCACCGCCGTCGCCGATGCGTGCCACCTACGACCAACTCCCTGTCAGTGCCGACCGGGTGGCCAGCTCATCTTCTCGACGGTACATGGTGATCCGCCGAGCGGAACCCCTCTTTGACCCGCGCGTCACGGCTATCAGCCCGCCGCGATCGGCACCTTCTTGCGACTGTCGAGGACCTGATCGATCAGGCCATACGACTTTGCCTCTTCGGCGGTAAGGATCTTGTCGCGCTCGATGTCCTTACGGACCGCCTCCGGGGTCTTGCCGGAGTGACGGGCCAGCATGGTCTCCAGCTGCGTGCGCATACGCAGGATCTCACGCGCCTGGATCTCGATGTCGGAGCCCTGACCGCCGCCCTCGCTGTACGGCTGGTGGATCAGGATGCGCGCGTTCGGCAAGGCCAGGCGCTTGCCGTGGGTACCGGCGCCCAGCAGGACCGCGGCAGCCGAGGCCGCCTGGCCCATGCACACCGTCTGGATGTCCGGCCGCACGTACTGCATGGTGTCGTAGATCGCGGTCAGAGCGGTGAACGAGCCGCCCGGCGAGTTGATGTACAGCAGGATGTCGCGATCCGGGTCCATCGACTCCAGGCACAGTAGCTGGGCCATGACGTCGTTGGCGCTGGCGTCGTCGATCTGGACGCCGAGGAAGATGATGCGCTCCTCGAACAGCTTGTTGTACGGGTTCATCTCCTTGATGCCGTACGACGTGCGCTCGATGAACGACGGCAGGATGTAGCGGCTCTGCTGGGTGTAAAGGCTGCTCATGTGGTGTGTCTCCTCCGGACGTGGAGCTGGCTTGTACCGGCGTGGCCGGAGGTCAGTGGGCGCTCGTCGTGAGCTGCGCTGCGCTCGGCAGGACGGCGTCGATCAGGCCGTACTCGCGAGCCTCCTCCGCGGCGAACCAGCGGTCACGATCGGAGTCGGCCTCGATCTGCTCGACGGTCTGGCCGGTGTGGAAGGCGATCCGCTCCTGCATGAGCCGCTTGGTGTAGAGCATCTGCTCGGCCTGGATCGCGATGTCGCTCGCCGTACCCCCGATGCCGCCCGAGGGCTGGTGCATCATGATGCGCGTGTGCGGCAGGGCGTACCGCTTGCCCGGCGCGCCGGCGCAGAGGATGAACTGCCCCATCGAAGCGGCCAGACCGAGGCCCAGGGTGGCGACGTCGTTGGTGATGTACTGCATGGTGTCGTAGATCGCCATGCCCGAGCTGACAGAACCGCCCGGCGAGTTGATGTATAGGAAGATGTCCCGGTTCGGCTCCTCCGCGTTGAGCAGCAGCAGCTGCGCGCAGATGATGTTCGCCATCGAGTCGTCGAACTGCGTGCCGAGGAAGATGATGCGTTCCTTGAGGAGCCGGTTGAAGACCGAGTCGTCGAAGTTCATGCCGGCGCCACCCGGTGCGCGCCCGGAGGGAACAGCGATCGACGGGGTGTGCAGCTGAGTCACAACGTGCCTGCCTTCGACTGGTGGGGGTGATGTCTTCCCGCCTCGACAGTAGCCCGCCGGATGAGCGGCGGAACCCCGATCCAGCGCGTGTTCGCTCTGGGCGCAGGCACCCTGCCGACGCCCAGAGCGAGGGGTACTACGCGGACTCGGCGCCACCCGCGGCCGCCAGCTCGTCGCGGAGCGCGTCCAGGTTGACCTTGTTACCGGAGGCGTCGGTGATCGCGGCACCCTCGAGCACCAGCGCGAGCGCCTTGCCGCGGCGCAGGTCGGCCACGACGAGCGGCAGCTGCCCGCTCTCGACCAGCTGGTCGGCGTACTCCTGGGGACCCATCTGGGCCTGCTGGGCGCGGCGGACGACCTCCTGCGTGAGCTCGGCGTCGTTCACCCCGAACTGCTCGGCGTCGGCGATCGTGTCGAGCACGAGCTGCGCCTTCACCGCGTCCTTGGTGTCGGCCTCCAGCTTGGCGTCGAACTCCTCCTGCGTCTGGTTCTCCGACTGCAGGTAGAAGTCCATGGTGAGGCCGGCGCGCTCGAGCTGGTGCTGCAGCTGGTGCTTGCGGAAGTCCAGCTCGTTGGTGACGACCTTCTCCGGCAGCGGCACCTCGACGGCGCCGAGCAGGGTCTCGAGGGCCTTGTCGCGGGCCTGGACGGCCTGCTCCATGCGCTTGACGCGGCCGACCCGCGTGCGGATGTCGGCGCGCAGCTCGTCGAGGGTGTCGAACTCGCTGGCGGTCTGGGCGAACTCGTCGTCCAGCTCGGGCAGCTCCTTCTCCTTGACCGACTTCACGGTGACCGCGACGTCGGCCTCCTTGCCGGCGAAGTCGCCGCCGGCCAGCTCGGTCTTGAAGGTGGTGGCCTCGCCCGCGGACAGGCCGATGACGGCGTCGTCGGTGCCGGGGAGGAGCTGGCCGCTGCCGACCTCGTAGGACAGGCCGCTGGCAGTGCCGCCCGGCACCTCCTCGCCGTCGACGGTGGCCGCCAGGTCGAGGGAGACGTAGTCGCCGCTCTCCACCGCGCGCTCGACGCCCTTGAGCACCGAGAACCGCTCACGCAGGCTGGTGAGCTGCTGCTCGACGTCCTCCTCGGCGACCTCGATGTCGTCGACCGAGACCTGCAGGCTGTCGAACGCAGGGACGGTGATCTCCGGGCGGACGTCGACCTCGGCGGTGAACGCGACCTTGTCGCCGTCGGCCAGCTCGGTGACCTCGACCTCCGGACTGCCCAGCACCTTCACCTCGTGCTCGCGGACCGCAGAGCTGTAGTGGGTGGGGATGGCGTCGTTGAGGGTCTCCTCCAGCACCGCGGCGCGGCCGACGCGCTGGTCGATCAGGCGCGGCGGGACCTTGCCCTTACGGAAACCGGGGATCGTGACCTGCTGGGCGATCGCCTTGTACGCCTTGTCCAGGCTCGGCTTGAGCTCGTCGAAGGGCACCTCGACGGAGAGCCGTACCCGAGTGGCGCTCAGGGTTTCGACGGTGCTCTTCACGTGCGTGCTCCTCGTGGTGTTGGCGATCGCTGGACGCCGCGGCGACGGCGGCGGAGTGGCGGCGCGCAGGTGCCGCCGCAGAGAGACCCTCAGAGTGTAGGCGACCGTCGTACTGGCGCTGCACTCCGTCCTGACCCGGGGCCGACCCTTCTTCCCGATGGGGCAGGACGGCTCTGATGCGGCAGGTCCGCCGGTACGTTCGCCGCCATGCCCCCGCACGAACTCGCCGTCCGTGGCCCGTCCAGATCCCGCTGGGAGGAGGACCCGTTGGGCAGGATGGCGAAGCTGGAGGCGCCGTGGCTCGACGGCCCGGCGCGCGGCCTTCAACTGCTCGCCGACGACCTCACGGCCGAGCGATGAAGGGCAGACAGCTGCGGATCAGCAACGCCGTCGCTACCGCGCTCGGGCTCGTTGCCTGCGTGGCGGTGATCCTGCCGCTGCAGACCGCGGTGCTGTCCCCACCCGACACGATCACGATGAGCGAGTTCGAGCTGAACGCGCTGCCGATCGGACTTGTGTCCATCCCGCTTGTCGGGCTCTACCTGCGGTTCACCAACGATCCGCTCGACCACGTTCCTCTCTTCCTCCGGATCGGTGGGATCAAGTTTGCGGCGCGCGCCGCCCACTTCTCCCTCGGGCTCGGCTTCCTCGTCGGTGGGCTTCGCGACGACGACAGCCAGGTGCCAGGGATGCTCGGCATCGTCCTGTGCTGCGGCGCGGGCCTGAAATGGGCCGTCGACGAATGGCGGTTCAGGGACTGGTACCCGGAGACGCTGTCGGAGCAGTTCCGTGCCCTGTGGCGTCCGCTCTGGCTGGTCGCCCGTCAGCCGAGGCCGTAGCGGAAGCCGTCGCGCCAGCTCACGTACCGCGGTGACCAGCCGAGTTCCCGTTTCGCCTTGGCGTTCGACGATCCCCGGCTCTGCGTCATCAGCGAGACGCCGTGCTCGCCGAGCAGCGGCCTGACCAGCCACGCCGGCAGGTGTCGCGGCGGCTTCGCGCCGATCGCGTCGGCGAGGTACGGGAGCCACGTCGAGACGGGCGCCGGATCGTCGTCGACGATGTTGAAGAGGCCGGTCTGGTCGCCGACGATCGCCAGGATCGTGGCGTCCACGGCGTCGTCGATGTGGACGAACGACCAGACGCCGGCGCCGCTGCCCACGACCGGCAACTTGCGCTCGCGGACCATCTCCAGCAGCTCGCCGCCCGTACCGAGCGCGTTGCCCGGCCCGTAGAAGCCGCCATAGCGGAGCACGATCCCGCTCGGCGCGCTGGTGACCGTGTCCTCGACGTGCCGGATCGCGGCGATTGTCTGCCTGGACGCGGCAGTCGGATTCGGATCGATGGGGTCGTCCTCGGTCTTGACCGGACCGCCCGTGCGTTCGTTGGGCCAGCCGGTGAAGCTCTGGGCCACGACGCGGGAGTACGTTGCCGGCGGCTGCCGCCGCGAGCAGGTTGTCGGTGCCCTCGGTGCGTAGGCGGTTGGTGGCGGCGAAGTAGTCGTCGAACCTGCGCAGGTTGGCGGGGCCGGAGATCGCGGTCAGCTGGTGGACGATCACGTCCGGCTGAGCCTTGGCGACGGCGTCCTTGACCGCCTCCCGGTCGAGCGCGTCGAGGGTCGCGGGCTCGACGCCCTCTGCCCGCAGCGCCTCTGCCTTCGTGTCGCTGCGCGTGGTGCCGGTGACGTGGTGACCGCCGGCGACCAGCAGCGGGCCGAGACGGCTCCCGAGCGCACCTGTCGCACCGGCAAGAAAGATTCGCATGATGTCTGCTCCCTTCGTCCTGTAGTTGGACGGGGGAAGGCGCGCGGATGTGACAGCCGGCTTCTGGCTTCTTGTGGGATCAGGGAGTCTCGCTCTACGCCTGTGACTTAGGCATGCAGTAGCGGCGCTCGGGCGTACTTTTGCCCGAATCGTCAGCGTTGAGTCGTTCCCGCTGGACCGTCCACTTGGGACCACTCGGGGAACGAAACGCTATCCGAGCAGCCCGTAGGGTTGTTCCGGCGTCAGCGGGACCTCTGCGGGCCGCGGACATGAGCGGCGATTTCGCACTGCCCGCGCGGCGCGGACCGGCCCCAGACGCCCGCGCTCGACGCCTGCGGGCGGGATCGGGCGGGACCGGCAACGGCGACTCCGGTTCGGGAAGGTTCGCCCCACAGAGTGGCGTTTCGCCCTCATCGTCGGGCTTGCCTGCCACAGGCCGCCCGGTACCAAGCCGAACTGTCGGAGTCGCCCGTCAAGTCACTGGCGCTGAGCCCGTCGCACGGCCGATCCACCCGTACTCGGCCGGCGGGCATAGGAACGGCCCCCGGACATCGTCCGGGGGCCGTTCCCCCTGGTCGGGGTGGCGGGATTTGAACCCACGGCCCCTCGCTCCCAAAGCGAGTGCGCTACCAAACTGCGCCACACCCCGGCGCCAGCACGCAGTGTAGGGCCTCGATGCTCGTAACGACGCATCGATTGCCCCGGCCAACACGTCGGGTGGCGGTACCAGTACTCTTGACCGGGCGCCGCGGACGCGGCGACCATGCGGGCGTAGCTCAATGGTAGAGCCCCAGTCTTCCAAACTGGCTACGCGGGTTCGATTCCCGTCGCCCGCTCCACCACGCTCCGGCCCAGGTCAGCGGCGTATGTCCGCCGATCCTGGGCCGGACTGCGTCAGGCCCAAACCGGTCCCGAGGCGGCCTACGGGTGCTGGTCGCCCGCTCTACCTGCCATCGGGGCTTCGACGGAACACGGTGCTGACGACGCCCGCGAGCGCGGTGAGCATCGCCGCGGCCACGGGTGCCACCAAGGCGGCGAAGGGGATCTGGGTCGGGTCGGTCCCAGTCTCGAACACGGGCAGCGTGATGGCGAGGATCGTGGCCACAGCCCAGATCCCGAGCGTCACGACCGACAGCCCCGTCCACGCGGGCCGCCACATCGCGCTCCCCCGGAGCCGGCTCATCGCCCACAGGAAGACCACGGTGCCGGCCGTGCCCCAGAACCACGCGGTGAACGCGGCGACCGGGAGATGTTGCTGCTCCGAGCCGGAGACGAGATCGGGCGCAAATAGGCTGATCAGGAGGACGGCGACCCAGATCCCGCCGATACCGATAGCCGTCCACAGCATCCAGGAGAGATCGGCTGCCACGGCCCGACGATCCTTGGGCGCGGCCCAGCCGCTCGGCTCCGATGTCGTCATCGTGTCCCCGCCTCCCCCGCCGTCCGTAGGTCCAGCTCCCGGCCGCCGGAGATGACGATGTTCCCGGCCGGCTGTTCGTCGAGCGTGGCTACGGCCTCCGTGGCGGCGCCCTTGAGCAGTGTCGAGTTGCTCCACATGGTGGATCTCCTTTCGATCGTTGAGTCGAGGGCGCGGCCGCCGAAGCCCGCAGCCGGTCTGTCCGGTGGAGATCCTGGTCGGAGGCTCGGAGCCGCGGCGCCAGACGAGGCTGTAGTGGTTGCCCTGGTTCTTGAACGTCGCCCACCATGCTGGTCCGCACCCTGCGCTCACGGATCGCCGCGACGAGCGGTCTTCGACCCCGCTCTCACGAGTGGTGGTGCTCATGCTCAGGAGTGACCCGGCGGCGCGGCCTTGCCCACGTCGCGGGCCCAACACCGGTCTAATAGTCACGATTGTCCGGCGCACTCCGGGCTATCGGACAACTCGGTGGGGCGTTGTGCTGTCACGGCCAGCCCGACATACGCGGGCGGCTGCCCAACGGGGAGGTATGCAATGCGCAAGCTCCACAAGAAGCTCGTGGTGGCGGTGGCGATAGCCATGTTCGCCACCCTCGGGCTCGCCGGCTCCGCGGGAGCGGTCACGAGCGGTCCGACGACAGCCAAGGTGCCCGCGCTCAACCTGACCGCGGCACAGCGGCAGGAACTGCAGGCCCGGGTCGACGAGGCGCTGACGGACCTCGGCGGCGGCAAGCAGATCGGCATCAACCAGATCGCCTACAAGGACGGAAGCGTCCTCACGCTGGTCCTGCCCGGTGAGGTGAGGGCCCGCGCGGTGGGCGAGCCGATCCCGTCGCCGACTCAGACGGGCTGCCCGCGGCTGCACGCCTGCCTCTGGCCGGACACCAACTTCCGGGGCGACCGGCACGAAGAGGATCTCCCCTGCGGGACGATCCTCAACCTACCCGCACGCTTTCTCACGAGCCTGGCGTCGATCCAGAACAACCAGACGACCGGCAGGCAGACCGTGATCTACAACGGGCGCGGCGAGATCCTGAACGCCAGCCTCGCGCCCAGCAAGATCAACGACACCGGTGTACTGAACCGCTCGCAGGCTCGCCGCTGGAAGGTCTGCTAACCCTGCCATGACACTGAGGAAGGAGGCTCGGACCGTGGGTCCGGGCCTCCGCCGCGCCAGTGCAGGGCGATCACCTCTGTGTCCAGGTCGATGTTGGTGTTGACGTGGGCGTGGGGCTTCGGCTGGTAGGCACCTGTTCGGTGAAGATTTCCAGGCGTCCGGTGCGGGGATCGTCCCAGAACGGGTGGACAGTGCCGGCGGCGCTGGCGAGGCCTTGGTAGTCGCCGATCCACCAGGCGCCGTGTTTGCCTGCCTTCCCGCCCTGCTCCGGGTTGAACGGCCGGCTGGTGATCACCGCCGGCGGGCCGAAGCGATCTGTCCCCTGGGTTGGCGAGGAGTACGGCCACGTCGACGAGCTGCCGCCGGTGAGCGAAGGCGGACAACGCGAGCCGGCCGTTCTCGTCGATGGCCAACTGTGGCTGTGTGTACGATCGTGTCGTCGTCTTGGCGGGGCACAAATCTCGGTGCCGTCCAGCGTCTACCGCGGCTGTCGGAGATGCAGATCGCGATGTCGGTGAAGCGTGCGCCGGGTTGAGTCGGACAACGAAGGCAGCCGCCGCGAACGGTTGACGGCGGTGTGCGACCACCGCGGGAAGGCCAGGCACGTTGGTGTCCGGCCTGACGCGGGTCTCCATCGCTCCGATGCCCAACTCCGCTGGCTGGGTCCACGTCTGGCCGCGGTCGGTTGAGGAGATGACCCGGATCGGTGCGGGGAACAGGCGCCGAGCAGGTTGCGGTGGTCGCGCGGGTTGACCCGCCAGGTTCGGTTCCGCGTGCGACGTGAACCTGTCCCGGCTCACCCGCACGTTGCCCGAGCTGGGCAGCTCCGGCAGCGTCGGTGGCTCCGGGTAGGCCGGTGGAGCCGGCGACCGCTCGCAGGCAACCGCACCAGCGCCGGCAACGGCCGCGTACAGCAGCGCCGCCCGCCGCGACAACCTCAACGTGCCGAGCCCGCGCGTGGAATCCAGGTCACGGCGACGCGGTCCGGCCACGATGGCTCTCCCTGCCGCTACTCGATCCGGGGTTCGGTCCGGCGAGCTGAACCACCGCCGGCCGGACGAAACCACGACGGGTAATCACGGTAGCCGTGGGGTGTCGTACCTGCCGACGAACTGTCCGTCGCGGATCTCGACGCCAGTGAACCCATCGGTCGGATCGGTGAAGTAGTAGAAGCGCAGGACTGTGCCGTCCGGGTCGGGTACGTCAAGGCGCGGACCGGCGGGGGTGTCCTGGATGCCGCTGTGCGCGATGCCGAGCCGGTCGCACCGGGCGGCCATGTCATCGAGTACGGAACGGGAGGCGGGCAGGAAGGCGACCACGTCGAAGCCGTCGAGGTCGGGCTGGCCTGCACATACGGCCCGGTCCCGCAGCGAGATGTTGAACCGGCCTTGCGGGTCTATCAGCCCGGCACCGCGCAGCACATCGTCCTCGACGATCTCGACCCACAGCCGCAGGTCGAGGAGTTGGCGGTACCAGGTCACGCTGCGGGCGAGGTCCTTGACCGGCAGCTTGACCTGCGCGATCCCGTCCAGCCCGGCGATCCCGATGGGTGCGGTGGTCACGACTTCTCCATTCGCGACGACGGCTCGCCCTGGCGGTTCGGCAAGGTATGCGGCTGGCCGAAGTCGGACAGCCAGGGTCGGACGAGTTCCTCGCTGGCCGCCCACAGCGCGGCGCGCCGCTCGGGGCGCCGGACCCGTTCGGGAACGTGTCGCGGGCGTCGGCGTGGCCCGTAGAAAGTGCCCCCGACGCCGGTGGCGGCCGGGTCGTCGGCCAGGAACACAGGGGTCTGCGCCGCGGCGGCCGGTGACGCGCCGATCAGGCGTTGCATCGCGGCGGCGGTGGCACGCACCGGGCGGGGCAGGCCGCGGGCGTTGCCGAACACGTCGGTGTCGACCAGCCCGGGGAAGACGCAGGTAACCTCGATGCCGGCTGTCCCGGACCCGCTCTGCCAGCTCCACGGCGAGCAGGTCGTTGGCGAACTGGGTGCGGCCGGCCACCCGCAGCCCCCGCCTGCCCCGGCGTAGCTGCAGGTCGTCGAGGTCGAGCGTGTCCCGGTACCTCCCAGCGTTCGCCACCAGCACCACGCGGCCCGACGGCGCCTGCGCCAGCAGCGGCAGTAGCAGCCGCAGGAGCAGGTACCGCGACAGGTAGTTCAACACGAAGTTGCGCTCGAGGTCCTCGTCGGTCCACTCCGGAACGGCGGACAGCACCCCCGCGCAGAGCACCACCGCGTCCAGGCGATCCGTGTGGCCGGTGACGTCGCCGGCCGCTCGCGCCGTCTCGTGCAGCAGCGAGAGATCGGCCTGGATCATCGCGTGACCCGCACCCGGACCGGCTTCGTCCAGCACCTCCGCGCCCCGTGCGGCGCTGCGACCCACGATGAACACCCGCCAGCCGCGCCGGGCCAGCTCCACGGCGACGGCGCGGCCGATCCCGCCGGTCCCGCCCGTCACCACGGCTGTCCGCCGGCCACCGCCCCCGGCTCCCTGCACCTGCATCGGTCCCCCTCACCGCTAGGTCTGCTACCAGATCGACGCTAAGCGGGGGTTGGGAGACAATCTATGTGTGTCCGTCCGCCAAACCACATCGTTCGTCTCGCCCCTGGGCGCGGGCGCGAACCAAACACCGGTGCACGTGGACGTCCTGAGTTCGGTGTTGCGCGAGCTGCGTTTCGAGAGTGCCGCCTACCGGTGGCTCGAACTCGGCGCCCCGTTCCGGATCGGCTTCGACCAGCCCGGGCTCCGCGGTGTGCACATCGTCGCGCGCGGCCAGTGCGAGCTGGCCATCGAGGACGGCACCGTCGAACGGCTCGGCACCGGCGACCTCGTGATCCTTCCGCGCGGTGACGCGCACGTGTTGCGCTCACCCGGCGCCGGCGCTGTACCCACCGTGTCGGGTTTCGACCTCGCCATGCGCACCCCCGGCAACCGGCTGCGAGCCGGCGGGCCCGTGGCCGACACCGTCGTCGTGTGCGGCGCGTTCATCGTCGGCGAGGCCGACCACCCCGCCCTGCGCGGGCTGCCCCGCAGCATCCACCTGCCCGGCGACTCCGGCAGCGCCCACCCCTGGCTCGCGCCCCTGGTCGATGCGATCCGCGCCGAGGCGTTCGACGGCGGCCCCGGCAGCGACCTCATCATGGCCCGACTGTCCGACGCGCTGCTCACCCGCGCCCTCCGCCACCACAGCGACACCGTCGACCAACCGGGCTGGCTGGCCGGCCTGCGGGATCCCTACGTCGCCACGGCACTCGCGGCCCTCCACGCCGACATCGCCCGACCCTGGACCCTGGCCAGCCTCGCCAAGACGGTCGGCCTGTCCCGGGCAGCGTTCGCCGCGCGATTCACCGACCGGGTCGGCGAACCAGCCATGCGCTACCTGCTGTCACTGCGGATGCAACGCGCCAAGACCCTGCTGCGAAACCAGCAGACAACGGTCGACGCGGTCGCCACCCAGGTCGGATACCAATCCGGCGTGGCATTCGCAGCCGCCTTCAGGCGCGAAGTCGGGAGCTCCCCGGGTGCCTACCGGCGCTCCGCGCGAACCGGACTGTCCGGGAACCGGCGCCCAAACCCGGCGCTCGATACCGCCATTTCCCCGACAGTTGAGAGCCAGCCCGCGACGGACAGCACCCCCGTGGCCACGACCGGAGGGTCGGGGTCCTGAGCGCGCAACAGCCCGCGTACCCCGAGCCCGAACGGCACCAGGCCGAGCAGACCCACCCACTGGTCCGGGACGATCGTCAGCCCGAGCGCTGCCACGACCGACACGGCGACGAGCGTGGCGATGCCCAGGCTCTGGCCGGCCCAGATCTGCCAGCGCCGTGGCCGGCCGGTCGCCCGCGACGACAGGAACAGCACGGTCAGCACGCAGAAGGTCGTCGACGTTCGTGCCGGCGAAGAGTGTGACCGCTGTCCCGACCGTGCCCAGATGCACCCGCGCAGGCTAGTGCCAGCCAGCGCTAGAACCGCACCACGTACGTCGGGTGCGTTCCCTCGACGAACGTCACCGCGGCGATGTGGCCGGCGGCGCGCAGGTCGGGTAGCGCCGCCCGCAACGCGGACTCTGTGGCGGGGTCAGCGGTGACCACCAACTCCGCCACCTCAGCGCGCATAGACAGCCGCGCCTCGGACTTCGCCTTCCGCACAGCCGCGATAGCGCCGGTCGCAGCCTCCAGCACGCTCGCGTCGCCGCTTGGCAGCGACGGCCACGAGGCCTGATGCACCGACCCGTCCTGCCACCACGACCACACCTCCTCGGTGACGAACGGCAGGAACGGCGCGAGCAGCCGCAGCACCGTCGACAGCGCCTCGGCGAGCGCCGCCCGCGCCGACGCGGCGGCGTCCGGGCCCTGCTCGCCGTACGCCCGCCCCTTGACGAGTTCGAGGTAGTCGTCGCAGAAGGCCCAGAAGAACTCCTCGGTGACCTCCAGCGCACGGGTGTAGTCGTACGCGTCGAGCGCCTCGGTGGCCTCGGCCACGACGCCGCCGAGCCGGGCCAGCAGAGCCACGTCCAGCGGCTCCGTCACCTCACCGGGCGAGGCGCCCGCGCCGAGCGCGAACCGGCTGGCGTTGAGCAGTTTGATCGCGAGCCGCCGCCCGACCTTCATCTGTCCGATGTCGAACGCGGTGTCCACGCCGGGACGCCCGCTCGCCGCCCAGTACCGCACGGCATCCGAGCCGTACTCCTCGAGCAGGCCCGTCGGCGTCACCGCCCGGCCGCGTGACTTCGACATCTTCTTGCGGTCCGGATCGAGGATCCAGCCGGAGATCGCGACGTGCCGCCACGGCACCGCGCCGTGCTCGCTATGGGCAGCGCGGAGCACCGACGAGAACAGCCAGGTCCTGATGATCTCGTGCGACTGCGGCCGCAGGTCCATCGGGAACAGCCGGTCGAACAGCTCGCTGCCCCAGCCGGCGGTGATCTGCGGCGTCAGCGACGACGTCGCCCACGTGTCCATGACGTCCGGATCGGCCGTGAACCCGCCGGGCACGCCGCGCTGGTCCTCGGTGTACCCGGCGGAGTCTCGCTCGCCGGATCCACCGGCAGCGTGTCCGGCAGCAGGAACTCGCCACGCTCGCCGTCCGCGTCGAGCCGGTACCAGAGCGGTATCGGCACGCCGAAGAACCGCTGCCGGCTCACCAGCCAGTCGCCGTTGAGACCGCGCACCCAGTTCTCGTACCGGACGTGCATGTGCTGCGGGTGCCACTCCAGCTCGCGGCCGCGCTGGAGCAGTTCGTCACGCAGCGCGGCGTCGCGCCCGCCGTTGCGCAGGTACCACTGCCGCGTGGTGACGATCTCCAGTGGACGGTCGCCCTTCTCGTAGAACTTCACGGGACGGGTGATCGGCCGCGGCTCGCCGTCCAGGTCGCCGGCCTCGCGCAGCAGCTCGACCACCCGCGCGCGGGCGGTGTGCACGGTGGCGCCGGCGAGTCCTTCGTAGACGTACGGGTCGACGCCGGCAGGCGGCTCGGCGAGCAGGCGGCCGTCCCAGCCGATCACCGAGCGCGTGGGAAGCTGCAGCTCGCGCCACCAGATCACGTCGGTGAGGTCGCCGAACGTGCAGCACATCGCCGCGCCCGTGCCCTTCTCCGGGTCGGCGGCGTGGTGGGCCAGCACAGGAACGTCAACCCCGAAGAGCGGGCTCCGGACGGTCGTCCCGAACAACTGTTGGTACCGCGGGTCGTCCGGGTGGGCGATCAGCGCGACGCAGGCCGGCAGCAGCTCGGGCCGGGTCGTCTCGACGAACACGGGCGCGCCGTCGGGCCGGTGGAACGCGATCCGGTGGAACGCTCCGGGCTGCTCGCGGTCCTCCAGTTCGGCCTGGGCGACGGCCGTGCGGAACGACACGTCCCACAGCGTCGGCGCCTCGGCGAGGTACGCCTCGCCACGCTCCAGGTTGCGCAGGAACATGCGCTGCGACACGGCACGGGACCTGTCACCGATCGTCCGGTATCCGCGGGTCCAGTCGACGGAGAGGCCCAGGCGGCGCCACAGCTCCTCGAACGCCTGCTCGTCCTCGTGGGTGAGCCGTTCGCACAGCTCGACGAAGTTCCGCCGCGAGATCGCGATCGGCCGCTTCGGCGCAGGGTCGGGCGGGGTGAAGTGCGGGTCGTAGGGCAGCGAGGGGTCGCACCGCACGCCGAACACGACCTGCACGCGGCGCTCCGTCGGCAGGCCGTTGTCGTCCCAGCCCATCGGGTAGAACACCAGCTTGCCGCGCATCCGCTGGTAACGGGCGATCACGTCGGTGTGCGTGTACGAGAAGCAGTGCCCGACGTGCAGCTCGCCGCTCACCGTCGGCGGCGGCGTGTCGATGGCGAAGATCCGCTCGCGCGGCGTGCCGGGTACGTCCTCGAAGCGGTATACGCCCGCGGCCTCCCACTGGTGGGACCACTTCGCTTCCAGACCGTCGAGCGACGGTCTCTCCGGCACGGCACGCAGGGCGGTTGTCATGCTCGGACACGGTAGCGCTGGGCGGTCCGCGGCGCCTGTGGATAAACTGGTGTCCGACACTTCCGACAAATCAGTCAGGGGAAAGGTGCAACGTTCTGTGCCCCGCCAGCGATCAACCACTAGAGCGTGCGCCACGGCGGGCGCTCTCGGTGGCCCGTTTGAACGGACGGATGGTGCGCAACGTGTCCCAAAACAGGAGAATGCGCACTGCCCGTGCAGCCCGCTGTGAGGAGGTGACCGGCATCCACGCCAAGATCCGGCTCGCCCCGGTGCCCACCAGCGCCCGTCAAGCCCGCCGCTTCGTGTCCGACACGCTCGCCGAATGGGGCGACGAGCCGTACGTCGAAGCTGCATCGCTGCTGGTCAGCGAACTCGTGACGAACGCCGTCCTCCACGCCGGCTCGGCCGTCGAGGTCGTCGTCGGTCACGACGGCAGGCACGCCAACCTCCGCATCGAGGTCCACGACAGCAGCCTCCGCGCCCCGCGCGTGGGCGGCTTCGACCTCGACGCCACGTCCGGCCGCGGGCTCGCTCTAGTCGACGCCATCTCCGACCGGTGGGGCGTCGAGAACGACGCGGACGGCAAGAAGATCTGGTTCGAGATCGAGCGCGACGACGCCCTGGAGCGCACGGCCTAATTCTGTGGCGTTCGGCGCGCCACGGGGCTACACAGAGTGGGTGACCGACTCCTTCACGCTGCGCGCGGTGACCACCGACGACCTCGACACGTTCTTCGAGTTCGTCCAGTTCGCGTTCCACGAGAACGCAGAACAGTCTGACCGCGAGGCCGAGTCATGGATCTTCGAAGTAGACCGCGCGATCGGCGTCTACGAGGGTGACCGCCAGGTCGCCGCGGCCAGTGCCTTCACCCGCGACATCACGGTTCCGGGTGGCCCGACGCCGGTCGCCTGCGTCACCGCCGTGGCGGTCGCCTCCACGCACACCCGCCGCGGCCTGCTCACGCGGATGATGCGCCACCAGCTCGACGAACTCCACGAGAAGCGGCGCGAGCCCGTCGCCGCGCTCTGGGCGTCCGAGTCCGCGATCTACGGCCGCTTCGGGTACGGCATGGCCAGCCACCACGCGCGACTCACCGCCTCGAAGCGCGAGGTCAAGCTCCGCAACCCGGTGCCGCCCGCCGAGCGCCGGGTCGAGGTGCGCCCCGCCGCCGACCCGAAGTTCCGCGCCGAGATCGCCGCCGTTTACACACGGGCAGCGCGCACGCTTGTCGGCTTCTGCGACCGCCGCGACCGCTGGTGGGACTACCGCCTCAAGGACAGCACGCCGCCCCGCCTCTGCGTCGCGCTGCACGACGGTGCGAGCGGCGCCGACGGCTACGCGGTCTACGCCGTACGCGGCGACTGGGGCAACCAGGGGCCGCAGGGCGAGGTGGTGCTCCACGAGCTGGTCACCGAGAACCTCGACGCCGAACGCGCGCTCTGGTCGTACTTGATGGACCTCGACCTGACCGCCGACCTCAGCTGGCGTGTCTCCCCCGCCGACGTGCCGATCCGGCACCTGGTCGACCACCCGCGCCGCATCGTCGTGGAACTCGGCGACAACCTCTGGATCAGGATCGTGGACGTCGACCGCGCGCTCGCGGCTCGCCGGTACACCGTGCCGGTCGACGTCGTGTTCGAGGTCACGGACGTGCTGTGCCCGTGGAACGCGGGTCGCTGGCGGCTCGTCGGCGGCCCTGACGGCGCCCGCTGCGAGGCCACCGACGCCGAGCCCGACCTGGCGCTGAGCAGCACCGAACTTGGCGCGGCGTACCTGGGCGGCACCACGCTCAGCACGCTCGCCAAGGTCGGTCTCGTGCGGGAACTCCGCCCGGGCACGCTGCGGGCGGTGTCGGCGGCCTTCGCTGAGCCGACCCCGCCGTACTGCCCCGAGGTCTTCTGAGCGGCCATTACGGCTGGCAGCTAGGGCACCAGTAGAGGTTGCGCGCGGCCACGACGGCGGTGCGCACCTCGCCGGTGCAGATCAGGCACGGCTGGCCGTGCCGGCGGTACACGTAGACCTCGCCGCCGTGGTCGTCCACGCGCGGCGGCCGGCCCATCGCCTCCGGCATGTGCTCCGGGCGGACCGTGTCGATGCGGCCCGTGCGCACGCCCTCGCGCATGAGCGCGCGAAGGTCGTCCCACATCGCCAGCCAGGTGGCGTGGTCGAGTTCGCGGCCGGGCAGGTCCGGGTCGACACCGTGCCGGAACAGCACCTCCGCGCGGTAGACGTTGCCGACGCCGGCCAGAACGGCCTGGTCCATGAGCAGCCGGCCGATTCCCGTGCGGCTGCGCGCGATCCGCGACCAGACCGTGTCCGGGTCGGCATCGTCGCGCAGCGGGTCCGGGCCGAGACGAGCGTGCAGCGCGTCCTTGTCCGCATCCGTGATCACCTCGCAGGCGGTGGGGCCGCGCAGCTCCGCCCAGTTCCTGGAGCCCACCAGGCGGAGACGGATCTGGCCCACCGGCTGCGGTGCCGGCGCAGACCCGGTGCGGAAATCGCCGTAGAGGCCGAGATGAATGTGCAGCCAGGCGTCGTCGTACTGGTGGAAGAGATGTTTTCCGTGCGCGTCGGTGGTGCTCAACCGGCGGCCGTCGAGCAGGGCGGCACCCGCCGCGAACCGTCCCTGCGGGCTCGACACCGCCACTGGCTCGCCACCGAACAACGCCTTGTGTTCGGCGGCCAGGCGATGGATCGTGTGGCCTTCAGGCACGGATCACCTTCCGGGAGGGCGGCGATGGGCGAGGTTGTCACGGGCGGCGAGCAACCGGCTGAGGGTAGCGCCAGGCGCCGCCGCACCCGGCACCGTGAGGGCGCGGCACCGGAGTCGTCGGTGCCGAAGCCACCCGGCAAGGCCGAGCGCGACGCCGAACGCGGGCTGCGCGGGCTGGTCGGCGCCGGGCCGTCGCAGGTGGGCGTCAGCGGGGCGCTGCGAGCCCGGGACGCGTCCCGACCGACCGACGACGACCTAGCCGCGGCCGAGCGTGACGTGGTCATCGTGCGGCGCCACTACGTGCCGAGCGACGCACCCCCGCCGCAGCGCTAGCGCCCCGCGCGCGCCCACGTCGAGTTTCGGACTTTTGGGGGTCGGCGGGGCGCCTGGACCCTCAAAAGTCCGAAAGTCGGCGAAGGGGGCTACGGCAGGGGCGGCAGTTCGCCCGTGCGCTCGTACTCGGCGAGCTGCGCGATGCGGCGGGCGTGCCGCGGTGAACCGCTGAACGGCGTGGCGAGGAACGCGTCGACGATCGCCGCCGCCTCTTCGAGCGAGTGCTGCCGGGCACCGACCCCGATCAGGTTGGCATCGTTGTGCTCGCGAGCGAGCTGCGCGATCTCCACGCTCCACGCCAGCGCTGCGCGCGCCCCAGCCACCTTGTTCGCCGCGATCTGCTCGCCGTTGCCCGAACCGCCCAGGACGACTCCGAGGCTGCCCTCGTCCTTGACGACCTGCGCGGCCGTGGCGAGGCAGTACGCCGGGTAGTCGTCGTCGGCGTCGTAGGCGTGCGGGCCGCAGTCGACGACGTCATGGCCAGCGCCGCGGAGGTGCTCGACGAGGTGCTTCTTGAGTTCGTAGCCGGCGTGATCGGAGCCGAGGTAGACGCGCATGGGCCTCAGTCTGTCAGACCGTCCCGGAGCGCTGCGGCGGCCTGATCGACCGCCACGGCGGACGCGTCGAAGACGGCCAGCATCCGGAAGAAGCTGTGGATCATGCCCTGGTATCGCGTGAGCACGACCGGCACTCCGGCCGCCGCGAGGGCATGCGCGTACGCCTCACCCTCGTCGCGGAGCACGTCGTACTCGGCGGTGACGATTAGCGCGGGCGGCAGTCCAGCGAGATCCGCGGCGCGGGCCGGCGAGATGTCCGGGTCGTGCCGGTCGGAGTCGTCTGGGAGGTAGAAGTCCCAGTACCGCGCCATGTCTCCGGTGGAAAGCCCGTGCTCGGCGCCGGCCTCGGGGTGGTCGGGGACGGCGTCCGTCGCCGGGTAGACCAGCACCTGGTACGCGAACGGCGTGCCGGCATCGCGTGCCCGCCGGGCCAGCACCGCTGCGATGTTGGCGCCCGCGCTGTCGCCCGCCACGGCGAGCCTCGACGCGTTCAGCCCGTGCGCGTCGGCGTTGGCGCGCAGCCATGCCACCGCCGCGTCGGCATCCTCGATCGCGGCCGGCCACGGTGCCTCCGGGGCGAGCCGGTACCCGACGGACAGCACCGCGCAGCCCGACCGGTCGGCCAGCCGCCGGCACGCCGCGTCGACCGTCTCCAGGCTCCCGGTGATCCAGCCGCCGCCGTGCAGGTACACGACGACCGGCGCGCCGTGGCCATTGCGCGGGTCGTAGAGGCGGCACGGCACGCCACCGGCGTCCACGTCCGCGACGATCGGTACCGGGATCGGCGGGCCGGTGAGCGCGGGCGCGGCGGCGTCCATCGCGGCGCGGTCGGCCTGGATCTCAGCCAGCGTCCTGGGGCCGGCCGACACCTCGGCCAGCAGCGCCACCGACTGCGGGTGCAGCGTCACAGCTGGACCAGGAACAGCCCGGTCCGGGCCTTCGGCGTGAACCACGTGCTCTTGCGCGGCATCTTGAGCCGCTCCAGGTTCACCGCGACGAAGTCGTCGACCGTGACCGGCGCTATCAGCAGCGCAGCGGCTGCGCGGCCGGCGTCCACCTCTTCGGCGAGCCAGGACGGCGGGTAGTCGCCGCCCACGTACGTGATCACCTTGTCGCCCGGATCCAGGCCCAGGATCTCCTGGAACAGCACCCGCTCCAGCACGGCGTGGTCGAGCCGGTCGACGACAGAGCCGGCGACCTCGGGCAGCGTCACAGCGTACGTCTGGCCATCGGCGTAGAGGGTGACCGTGCCGGCGATGTGCGGGACCTTGGGATCCCCCAGCATCGGGACCACCGTCGCCCCGGCCTTCGTCAGCGCGGCGAGCACCTCGTCGGCGGGCCGGTCGAGGGAGCGGAGCAGGCGGTGGTACGGCTGGATCGCCACCGACTGCGGCGTCGTGATCACGGCGAGGAACCGGTCGAGGCCCGCGACCTGCGCCGCGAGGCTGCGGTGGTTACCGTCAGCGACGATCAGCTCGCCGCCGCCGGCCAGCGCGAGCAGCGCGTCCCGGTCGTCGCTGGGGCCGAGTACCCAGATCTGGTGGGTCTGGCCGTGCTGGTCGACGTCCGTGACAGTGGGCTCGCCCAGCCGGGAGATCAGGTCGGCGAGGAATCCGTGCAGCTCGGCGCCGCGCCCGCTCTGCAGCAGCAGCACGGGGCTGAGCAGGTGTTCCAGGTGCTTGGTGAGCGCCGTCCGCTCGGCCACCTTCTCGGCGAACACGTCCTCGTTGCGGATCACGAGGCCCGGTTCCTCAGCCGATGTCGAGATCTGGTCGGTGTCAACCAGGCAGAACACGCCGTACGCGGGACCGTCCGGCGTGTCGATGCGGTACGGCGCCACGACGTCGGCGGCCGCGCGGAACCGGTCGTCGGCCTTGAGCCCCGCCAGATGCTCGGCGGCCTGCGGAAGCGATCCGGCGAAGTCGAGGTCGGCGGCGACCGCGTCCGGGGTGCGGTGCGGCATCTCGATGCTCAAGGCGGAGGCGGGGTTGGCCTCGATGATCGCCGTGATCTCGGCGTCGGAGGCGAACTCGTCGTAGTTCTGGGCGCCGGTGTTACCGGTAGAGACCCAGGCGGAAGGGACCGGGTGCGCGATCGGCGCTACGGGATCAGTCGACACGCCGTCACGCTACCGGCCCACCCCCGAGTTTCGGACTTTTGAGGGTCGCGGGGGCCGCTGCACCCTCAAAAGTCCGAAACTCGGCGAAGGGGTCACTCGAAGATCGGCTTCCGGTCGCGTGTGCGCTTGAGCTCGAAGAAGCCGTCCGTGCCTTCGACGAGCAGGACGCCGTCCCACAGCCGCCCTGCCGCCTCGCCCTTCGGCGCCGGCGTGACGACGGGGCCGAAGAACGCGATCCGTTCGCCGTCAGGGCCGGGTAGGTGGATCACCGGCGTGCCCACGTCCGTACCGACCGGGCCCATGCCATCGTGGTGGCTCTTGAGCAGGATCTCGTCGTACTGGTCGGTGTCGGCGGCGTCGGCCAGCTCGGCCGGCAACCCGACCTCGTGCAAGGCATCGAGGTACAGGTCGCGGCCGAGCTCCTGCTTCTGCAGGTGGATGCGCGTGCCCAACGCGGTGTAGAGGGGCAGGACGACACTGTTGCCGTGCGCCTGCTCCGCCGCGATGACCACGCGTACCGGGCCCCACGCCTTCTCCATGAGCTGCACGTACTTCTCGGGGAGCTCGCGGCCCTCGTTCAGCACGGCCAGGCTCATCACGTGGAAGCGCGGGTCGACGGGGCGAACCTCGGCAACTTCGAGCACCCAACGCGACGTTATCCATGCCCACGGGCAAACGGGGTCGAACCAGAAATCGACGGGCGTACGGTCCGGGCTCACAGCGCCTCCTCGGGTCTCCTTCGACGCAGCGCGCGGCGCATCGGACCTATTCCTGTGAAACCGCATGCCACGCACCGGGAGCGGCGTGGAAGACTTCCGCGTTGAACAGGGAGACCCCGGGTACCGATACCCGATCCACGGCTATCTAAGGAGCACGCCGACGTGGCCGGTAGCAACCTCACCCTCACCGAGGCGACCGCTCGGGCTGCCCTCCTAGAGGTGCAGTCCTACGACGTGTCGGTCGATCTGACCGACGGCGGTGGCAAGCCCGGATCGGGCACGTTCTACTCCCGCACCGAGACGCGGTTCACCTGCGTCGAGCCCGGCGCCGACACGTTCATCGACCTGATCGCCGCCGGGGTACGCGCCGCAACCCTCAACGGCGAGCCGCTGGACGTGTCCGGCTACGACGCCGAGCAGGGGGTCCTCGTCCCGGGCCTGGCCGCCGAGAACGTGCTCGTGATCGAGGCCGACTGCCGCTACATGAACAGCGGCGAGGGCCTGCATCGCTTCGAGGACCCGGTCGACGGCGAGGTGTACCTCTACACCCAGTTCGAGACGGCCGACGCCAAGCGCATGTACGCCTGCTTCGACCAGCCCGACCTCAAGGCCGAGTTCACGTTCCACATCACCGCGCCACAGCACTGGGAGGTCGTCTCGAACTCCGAGGTGACGGGCGCGGAGCCGGCAGCGGGCGGCGCCAAGGTGGTGCACTTCGAGACCACGCCGCGCATGAGCACCTACGTCACGGCCCTGGTGGCCGGGGCGTACCACGCGGTCCGCGACAGCCACGACGGCATCCCGATGGGCATCTTCTGCCGCCAGTCGCTCAAGAGGTACCTCGACCACGAGGAGATCTTCACCGTCACGAAGCAGGGCTTCGACTTCTTCCACGAGCAGTTCGGCTACCGGTACCCGTTCGGCAAGTACGACCAGCTGTTCGTGCCCGAGTTCAACGCGGGCGCCATGGAGAACGCCGGCTGCGTGACGCTCGTCGAGGACTACCTCTTCCGTGGCAAGGTCACGGACTTCGCCTTCGAGTCGCGCGCGAACACGGTGCTGCACGAGATGGCGCACATGTGGTTCGGCGACCTGGTCACGATGCGCTGGTGGGACGACCTGTGGCTCAACGAGTCGTTCGCCGAGTGGGCGTCGCACCTGGCCAACGCCGAGGCCACCCGGTACACCGAGGCGTGGACCGGCTTCGCCACCGGCCGCAAGGCGTGGGGCTACCGGCAGGACCAGCTGTCGTCGACGCACCCGGTGTCCTGCGACATCCCGGACGTGCAGGCCGTCGAGGTCAACTTCGACGGCATCACGTACGCCAAGGGCGCGAGCGTGCTCAAGCAGCTCGTCGCGTACGTGGGGCAGGACGCGTTCATGGAGGGGCTGCGCGCCTACTTCCGCACCCACGCGTACGGCAACACCACCCTGGACGACCTGCTCAAGGCGCTGGAGAAGGCGTCGGGGCGTGACCTCTCAGGCTGGGCCGGGCAGTGGCTGGAGACGGCCAACGTGAACACGCTGCGGCCGGCGTTCGAGGTCGGCGCGGACGGCACGTTCACCTCGTTCTCGGTGCTCCAGGAGGCCCCCGCCGACCACCCGACGCTGCGGACCCACCGCATCGCGATCGGCCTCTACGACCTGTCCGGCGGCAAGCTGGTGCGCCGCGAGCGGATCGAGACCGACATCGAGGGCGCCCGTACCGACGTCGCCGCGCTCGTGGGTCAGCGCCAGCCCGACCTGGTGCTGCTCAACGACGACGACCTGACGTACGCCAAGATCCGCCTCGACCCGCAGTCGCTGGAGACGGTCACCGACCACATCGGCGACTTCACCGCGTCGCTGCCGCGCGCGCTGTGCTGGGCCGCCGCCTGGGACATGACCCGCGACGGCGAGATGGCCACCCGTGACTACCTGCGGCTCGTGCTCGGCGGCATCGGCGGCGAGACCACGATCGGCGTCGTGCAGGTGCTGCTGCGCCAGCTGCTGGTCGCGCTCGACGTCTACGCCGACCCGGCGTTCTCGCCGGTCGGGTACGAGCAGCTGGCGAACGCCGCGCTGGAGCAGGCCCGGGTCGCCGAGCCGGCCAGCGACCACCAGCTCGTGTGGGTGCGCACGTTCGCGTCGGCGGCGCGCGGCGAGGAGCACCTGGCCGTGATCCGTGGCCTGCTCGACGGCTCCGAGTCGATCGACGGTCTCGCGATCGACACCGAGCTGCGCTGGCACCTGCTGCAGTGCCTGGTCGGCGTCGGCGCGGCCGGCACCGTCGAGATCGACGCCGAACTCGACCGCGACCCCACCGACCAGGGCCAGCGCGAGGCGGCCACCGCCCGGGCGCTGGTGCCCAACCCGGAGGCCAAGGCCGAGGCCTGGCGGCTCGCCACCGAGGACGACGAGTTGCCGAACCAGACCGGCCTCGCGTACATCCTCGGGTTCTCGCACTCCACGCAGCGGGCGCTGCTCGCGCCCTACGCCACGAGGTACTTCGAGATCGTCGCCGACGTGTGGAAGCGCCGCAGCAGCGAGGTGGCGCAGAACGTCGTGGTCGGGCTCTACCCGACCTGGGACGTGTCCGAGGTGACGGTGCGCCGCACCGACGAGTTCCTGGCCTCGCGCGACGACCTGGCGCCCGCGCTGCGGCGGCTCGTGAACGAGGGGCGTGACGGCGTGGTCCGTGCCCTGCGCGCCCGCGCGCGCGACCTGGAGGCTGCCGGCTGAGGCTTGTCGGCCGGGTTCGGGCCGGGTGTTCGCGGAAATGTCGCGGACACGCCGGCCCGGCCCGCGCGATTTCCGCGAACAGCCAGCAACTACTTCGTGCGGGCCTGGTCGGCCAGCATGCGCAGGCCGGTGATGATGCCGCCGGCGAGGTCTCCCCCACCGAACGCGGCGGTCATGGAGAGCGCCGCCAGCGCACACATCCGGTCGGGGAGCCGGCGAAGCGGCGCGCTCCCCGGTGACGATCTCCAGAACGCGCTGCTCCGGCGAGACCGCGATCAGCACCGAGTCGGCCGGTGCCGGAAGCCTGTCGAGCAACGCCTCCGCGTACTCGCGGGTGGGCTCATCGAGCGCGCCTACGTAGACGCTGAAGGTCAAGCCGGTCTCGCGGTCCGCGGCGCCGAGCGCCTCGTCGATGCGGAACAGCTGGCGGGACGTGAACGGGCTGGAAGCGGCGGTTTCCGTGGCCGCGACCGGCGCGATGGTGTCACCAGGTGCCACGTGCGCCACCCTTCCTGGTAGCGGCGGGGACGCCGGCCGTGAGCGAGGGCGTGTCGCCCTTGCCGTCCGGCGAGGCGAGGAACCACACCGGCGAGAACGCGAACGGCCGCCCCGGACGGTAACGCGGGGCACGGCGTGCGCCGCCGGCGAACACGAGCAGCGCCAGCAGGCCAGCGGCGGCGAGCGGCACGACCCCGAAGATGAGGACGGTCTCGATGATGGTCATCGGGTGTCGGCGATCCTCTTGAGATAGGGCGATGGACACGCTCACGGTAGCCGAGCCAAGCGCCGAAGACCTCCTCGGGTGGGCGCGCCGTGACGGGCGTCGCACTCGCCTCACCGGGCAGGATGGCTCCATGGCTAGCTACCCCGCCGACCACCTCGCCCGGGCCCGCGCCGAAGAACTCGACGCCGCTGATCCGCTCGCCCCGTTCCGCGACCGGTTCGTGGTCGCCGATCCGGACCTGATCTACCTCGACGGCAACTCCCTCGGCCGGCTCCCCGCCGCCACAGCCGCCCGCATCGGAGCAGCGATCGAGGACGAGTGGGGACGAGGGCTCATCCGGTCCTGGTCGGACTGGGTGGAGCTGCCGCGGCGGGTGGGCGACGCGATCGCCGCCGGCGTGCTGGAGGCGCGCCCCGGCGAGGTGCTGGTCGGTGACTCCACCACGGTCAACCTGTACAAGCTGGCGGCCGCCGCGCTGGACGCCCGTCCCGACCGCCGCGTGATCATCACCGACGACGACAACTTCCCCACCGACCTGTACGTCTTCCAGGGGCTCGCGCAGGCGCGCGGCCTGGAGCTGCGGGTGATCCACTCCGACATCGACGCCGGGCTCGACCCGGCCACACTCGACGCAGCCCTCGACGACGATGTCGCGCTGGTCAGCCTGTCGCACGTGGCGTACCGCTCGGGCGCCCTGCTTGACATGGCAGCCGTCACCGCGCAGGTACACCGCGCCGGCGCGCTGATGCTCTGGGACCTGTCGCACTCCGCGGGCAGCGTCCCGGTGCCGCTCACGTCCTCGGGGGCCGACCTGGCCGTCGGATGCACGTACAAGTACCTCAACGGCGGTCCGGGCGCCCCCGCGTTCCTCTACGTCCGCTCCGACCTGCAGGAACAGCTACGCCAGCCGATCTGGGGCTGGTTCGGCCAGCGGGACCAGTTCGCGATGGGCGGCCGGTACGACCCTGAGCCGAGCATTGATCGGTTCGCCGTCGGCACGCCGCCGGTGTTGGGGCTCTACGGCGTCGAGGAGGGCGTCCGGATCCTCGCGGAGGCGGGCGTCGACCGGCTGCGTGGGAAGGGCTCGGCGCTCACGTCGTACCTCGTGGAGCTGGCCGATGCCTGGCTGGCGCCGCTCGGCTTCACGGTGGCGTCGCCGCGTGACGCGGAGCGTCGCGGGTCACACGTCAGCCTCCACCACCCGCAGGGCTGGCAGGTATGCCAGGCGCTGATCGAGCGCGGCAAGGTGATCCCGGACTTCCGCACCCCGGACCGGGTGCGGCTCGGCCTGGCCGCGCTCACCACCTCGTTCACGGACGTGTGGGACGCCGCCGACCGGCTCCGCGCGCTGGTGGAGGCCGGCGCCCACCTCGACTACCCGGCCGAGCGGGCGCGGGTGACGTAGCGCGCCGCTGCGCCAATGTCGGCATGCCGACGTTGAGTGCGCCGGGCGGTGTCCAACGTCGGCATGCCGACATTGGACCACCCCACGGCGGCGGGGACGGCTAGTTCAGGATCCCCTGGATGAACGCGTAGACCTTCACGGGCGCCACCGGCGTGCGCGACAGGAACTCCAGCCCGCTCGCCACCAGGAAGATCGCGGTGACGAGGTGCGGGATCAGCGTGCCCTTGCGAGGACCCTTGTCGAGCGTGGTGCGGATCAGGTGCCCAGCCAGCCGCGTCAGCCAGTAGACGACGACAGCCAGCACCGCCATGATCGCCAGCCCGATCGCCGGCTCCATCGGATCGTGCGGCTCCCGGATCAGCGCCGTCAGCAGCCAAGCCGTCCAGCACACCAGCGCGACCGTGAGCCCGACCTTCGACACCCCCCGGCCGCGGTGACGCCGTGCCGGGTTGACCGGCTTCTCCGGTGCCGGTGCCGGTGCCGGTTCGGGCTCGCCCTGGGTGGTCTCGGGATCGCGGCTCCAGCGGGACTGCTTCTGTGGGGGTGCCTGCCTGACCGGTACCGGCGCCGACGCGGTGATCCGCGGCGGCTTCGGCGGCTCCGACTTCATGGTGGTCTTGGCGTCGGCGCTGGCCTGCGCGCGGCTGCGCAGGGACTCGTCGACCCGCGTGGCCTCGCGCGGCGTTCGGCCCGCCGCTCGCCTCCCGTCGCGGTTCGGCCTGCCGGGCGACCGCCGGCGAGCCGGCGATCCTGGTGGCCTCGTGCGGCGCGACACCCGGCCGGGACGCGCCGCCGGCCATCATCGTCGCCTGGTAGGCACCCGTGTCGGACCAGTCCACGAACCGCACGCTCGGCGGCAGGTCGGCGGCGAGGCGGGTCAGGTACGCGATCCAGCCGGGCAGCTCGTCGGTGCGGGGCCGGTCCTCGGGGCGGTCGGCGAGCGGCGCGAGGAGGTGTGCGGCGAGCGTCGGGTTCGCGTCGAGCAGCGGGTGCCGGCGTACGCCGCCCACCGGCACCATCGGTTCGGCCGGCGAGACGGCGGACCGGTCGGTGCGCGGCAGCCAGCCCGTGACCAGGAAGTACGCGATCGACCCGAACCCGTGCACGTCGTAGGCCGGGCCGACGTGCCCGGTGTGCGCCTCAGGACCGGCGGACTCCGGCGTGTGCGCGATCGTGGTGATGTGCGCGGCGTGGTCGTACCGCGCGGTGGTGAAGTCGATGAGCCGCACCCGACCGTCGGGCAGCACGATCAAGTTGGACGGCTTGACGTCCATGTGCAGCACCGGGCTGTCACCGGTCTCGGTGGGGTGGTGCAGGGCCTGCAGGGTGGTGGCGATCGTCTTGAGGACGGCGTTGCCGGACAGCTTCGCCGGGCCGCTCGCCGCCGCGCCGCCGGCCAGCCGCTCGATGAGCGTGCCACCGGGCAGGTAGTCGAGGACCTGGTATGGGATCTGCTCGCCGCCGGGCTGCCCCACCCCGGGCGAGTGTGGCGGTGAGCCGTAGAAACCGTCGACGCGGAGGCAGATGCCCTCGACCCCGCGGCTGTTGAGGTCCATGAGGACGGCGTCGCCCTTGTCCCAGGAGCGGAGCTGGTCGAGCAGAGCGCGCCGGGGATCCATGCGGAAGACCTTGATCGTGACCGGCGACGAACTGACCCCGGCCGACAGCCGGACCCCGCGGTACACGTCGGCCTGGCCACCCGAACCAAGGTGATGTAGCAGCCGGTAGCGCTGGCGCCCTTCGGGCAGCGGACTGTCGGGCCCGCACACCAGGTCCACCCCGGCCGCCTCGGTATGCACCGTGGCTCCCTCCCTCACACGTCAACTACTGGTTATACGCGTCCAGGGAAGCACGGGCTCACCAGTCCACCTCACGACAGGCCGTATGGTCGGTCGTTTCCACCTGGACCGTGGCGTGCGGGATGCCGTAGCCGTCCGCCAGGACCGCGCGGGCCGCGTCGAGCACCGGGTGGACGTCGGTACCAGGCCGCACCGACAGGTGTGCCGTGGCGACCTCCATCCCGGAGGTCAGCGTCCATACGTGCAGGTCGTGGACGTCGACCACCTGGGGCAGGCAGGACAACTCGAACTCCAGGGCCGGGACGTCGACGTGCTCCGGCGCCGCCTCGACGAGGATACGCAGCGCCTGGCGAGCCAGCCGCCACGTGCGCGGCAGGATCAGCGCGGCCAACAGCAGCGCCACGACCGGGTCGATCCACGACACGCCCGTGACCGCGATGACCGCGCCCGCGACGAGCACACCCACCGAGCCGAGCGCGTCGGCGAACACCTCGGTGGCCGCCGCCCGCACCGCGAGGCTCGACTTGGCGCCCTGGCGCAGCAGCAGGTACGAGACGACGTTCACGGCGAGGCCCACCAGCGCCACGAGCACCATCGGCCCCGCCGGTATCTCGGCGGGCTCGCGCAGCCGGCTGACCGCCTCCCACACGATGTAGCCCGCGACGCCGAAGAGCAGCAGCGCGTTCGCGAGCGCGGCCAGGGTCTCCATGCGGTGCAGGCCGAAGGTGCGCCCCGCGCTCGGCCGGGACCGGGCCGCCACCGTGATCGCGGTGAGCGCGAGGAGCAGGCCGGCGAGGTCCGTGAACATGTGCGCGGCGTCGGAGAGCAACGTCAGCGAGCCGGTGACGATCGCGGTGGCGACCTCGACCACGAGGTACGCGGCGGTGAGGACGGTGGCCACCAGGAGCCGACCGCGATGCGCGGCGGCAGCGCTCAGCCCGTGCGAATGGTTGTGCCCAGCCCCCACCTACGCCCCCACTTATGCGGATCCGTTTATATGTCCCTGGACATCGTGGAGCCGCGCCGCGAAGGAGGTCAAGCCAGGGTTAGGTAGGTCACGCACTGGCCTGCTCGGGCAGCCCGAGCCAGTCCAGCCAGCGAGGATCCGGGGTGCGGTGCCCGAGCACACGCCAGGCCACGCCGCTCGGCGCGACCGGCGGGTGACGCAGCCGCCAGCCGATCTCGTGCAGCGAGCGGTCGGCCTTGATGTGGTTGCACCGGTTGCAGGCGGCGACCACGTTCTCCCAGACGTGGCGACCACCGCGGCTACGCGGCACCACGTGGTCGATCGTGGTGGCGGCGGCGGTGCAGTACACGCAGCGGCCGCCGTCGCGAGCGAACACGGCTCGACGCGTCAGGGTGACGTGGGCCCGAAAAGGGACGCGGACGAAGCGGGTGAGACGGACCACGGACGGCAGCACCATGAGGGTCGTCGTACTACGCAAAAGGCCGTCCCCGTCGCTGACGGGGACGGCCTTCTCGGTGAGCACGAGCACGGCCGCACGCCGTACTGGCACGACGCACAATGGTTCGTACGTCGCGTTCAGCACCAGTGCTACGGATGTGCCGGCCATGTATCACCTCCGCCTGGTGGCCATACTCCCGTACGAAAGCCATATCCGCACGCAAGAAAGAGATCTGGCGCCGAAATGTCCGGCTTAGTCGTCCCTAAGGCAGGGGGTGACGAGCACCCGCCACAGGCCCATGCGGTACCAAAGAAGGGTGAGCATTCCCTGGTTCGCCACCGAGACGCCCAAGCCCGCCGAGCCGCCCAAGTGCTACGAGGACGGAACGACCCTGTGCGCCTGGGTCTGGGACCAGACCAAGATCGACTGGATGGCGAAGATCTCCAGCTGGGACGGCATCTCGAAGATCCTGACGATCATCTTGATCGCGATCGTCGCCGTGATCGCGCGCTGGCTGGTGCACCGGGCGATCAGCCGGGTCACCGAGGGGAATGGCGACCTCAAGGTGCCGACCATCCTGCGTCCACTGCGCGAGCGGGCGCCAGAAGCTCTCGCCCAGGCCGGCGGCCTGCTGTCTGAGCGGCGGCGCCAGCGCGCCCGGACCATCGGCTCGGTGCTGCGCAGCATCACGTCCTTCGTGATCTTCGGCGTCGCCGTGATGCTGATGCTCGACCAGGTCGGCATCAACCTCGCGCCCCTGATCGCCAGCGCGGGCATCGCCGGCATCGCCCTCGGCTTCGGTGCGCAGAACCTCGTCCGCGACTTCCTCTCCGGCATATTCATGATGCTCGAAGACCAGTACGGGGTCGGCGACATCGTCGACCTCGGCGACGCGAGCGGCACCGTCGAGGCTGTCGGCCTGCGGATCACCACGGTCCGCGACGCGCACGGCGTGGTCTGGTACGTGCGCAACGGCGAGATCCTCCGGGTCGGCAACAAGAGCCAGGGCTGGGCGGTCGTCAACATCGACGTGCCGGTGCCGTTCGGTACCGACGTCGACCGCGCCCAGCAGGTGATGCAGGAAGCCGCCAACGCCCTGGCCAGCGAGGACGAATGGAAGGCCGATCTGCTCGCGCCGCCCGAGTCGCTCGGCGTCGAGCAGATCACGCCGACCGGCATGATGCTCCGGACCCTCGTGAAGACCACATCGGACGCCCAGTGGCGGGTCGCCCGTGAGCTGCGCGCACGGCTCACCGAGGCCGTCGACGACGCCGGCATCACGTCCGGAATGGCGCCGCCAGCGCCCGTACCCGCCCCGCAGGGCGGCGCGAATGGCGGGGTTGCCGGTCCCACCTGACGGGATTCGAGGTACGTTACGACCGCGGCAGCCGGATCATCCGTTCGGCTGAACCGGGCTCAGCCGAGTGTCGTCATAAGGACAACCGAACGCCTATCCCGAAGGCCGTGAATCGGGCAGACTGCCCAAGTGACGCGTGCCAGGAGGGAGGAGACAGTGGCGGCCGAAACCGAGCGCTCCGCGACCTACGGCGAAGTGCTCGCGGTGACGGAGTACCGGGCGGTCTTCGCTGCGTACCTCCTTTCTCAGATCGGCGACATGCTCACCAAGGTCGCGATCGCGATCCTGGTGTTCAACCAGACCGGCTCGCCGCTGCTCTCGGCCGCTTCGTTCGCCATCGGCTACCTGCCGTGGATCGCGGGTGGACCGTTCCTGTCCACGATCGCCGACCGGCTCCCGTGGCGCCGGACGATGGTCCTCTGCGACCTCGGCCGCATGGTCCTCGTCGCGATCCTGGCGATCCCCGGACTGCCGCTGCCCGCGCTGCTGGCGTTGCTGTTCTGCTCCGCGCTGCTGGCGCCCCCGTTCGAGTCGGCTCGCTCGGCGATGCTGCCGGACATCCTCACCGGCGACCGGTACGTACTGGGCCTGGCGATGAACAGCATCGCCGGCCAGCTGAGCCAGGTCGTCGGCTTCGTCTTCGGTGGCGCGCTGGTCCACTTCATCTCGCCGCGGGGCGCGCTGGTCATCGACGCCCTGACGTTCCTGGGCTCCGCGATCCTGCTCCGGCTCTGGGTACACGCGAGGCCGGCGCCGCTGGCCGCCCACAAGGCCAAGTCGCTGTACCGCGACACCATCGCCGGCCTGCGGCTCGTCTTCGGCAGCCGCAAGCTGCGGGTCTACACGCTCATGGTCTGGACCGCGGCGGCGTTCGCGTTCGCGCCCGAAGGTCTCGCCGCCCCGTTCGCGAAAGATCTTGGCGGCGGTCCGACGACGGTGGGCCTCCTCCTCGCGGCGAACCCGGTCGGCACCATCGTCGGCGGTGTCGTGGTGAGCCGCTTCATGCCGCCCAGCCTGCGCATCCGGGCAGTCCGCCCCCTTGCGGTGCTGGCCGCCGCGTCACTGATCCCGCTCGCCATCGACCTGCCGTTATGGGCGGTCCTCCTGCTCTACGCGTCGAGCGGTTTCGGGATGGCGTTCCTGCTCCCACTCAACGGGATGTTCGCCCGCGTCCTGCCCGTCGGGTTCCGGGCCCGCGCGTTCGGCGTCGTCCAGTCCGGCCTGCAACTGAGCCAGGGCGTCGCGGTCATCACCGCCGGCTGGATCGCCAGCGCGATCGACGTCCGCCAGGTGATCGGGATGTCCGGCGCCATCGGCGTACTCGTCGTCTGCGCGCTCGCGCTGGCTTGGCCGGCCGCCAGCGAGGTGGACCAGGCGGTCGCCGAACCAGCCTGAGCGTCCGCCGACAGCCGGCCAGCGCCGCCCGTGCGGCGGGTGGCAGGATGGTGACGTGGCCCAGCAGAGCGAGACCAGCTTCTACGACCTGATCGGCGGCGAACCGGCATTCCGGCGCCTCGTCGAGGTCTTCTACGAGGGTGTGGCCACCGATCCGCTGCTCCGCCCGCTCTACCCCGAGCAGGACCTCGGCCCCGCCGCCGACCGGCTCCGCATGTTCCTGGAGCAGTACTGGGGCGGCCCCCGCACCTACTCTGACCAGCGCGGACACCCGCGGCTGCGGTTGCGTCACGCGCCGTTCGTGATCGGCCCCGCCGAGCGCGACGCGTGGCTCAAGCACATGCGCGACGCGGTCGACGCGCTGGATCTCACACCCGAGCAGGAACGCCCGCTCTGGGAGTACTTCGAGCGCGCCGCCGAGTTCATGATCAACGCCTTCGACTGACCCGCCCGGCGTTCTTGGCGCCAACGTCGGCGAGCCGCATTCCCGAACCTCTGGCACCATGGATCGCTGAAACGATTCTGAAACCTGGGGGTCACAGTGACGGCCGATTGGTGGCGTAACGCCGTCTTCTACCAGATCTATCCGCGCAGTTTCGCCGACGGGAACGGCGACGGCGTCGGCGACCTGGCCGGCATCCGTTCGCGGCTGCCGTACCTGGCCGAGTTGGGCGTGGACGCGCTGTGGATCAGCCCGTTCTACCGCTCGCCGATGCGTGACCACGGCTACGACGTGGCCGACCCGCGCGACGTCGACCCGGTCTTCGGCGACCTCGCCGAGTTCGACCAGCTGGTCGCGGACGCGCACGCACGGCAGATCAGAGTCACGATCGACCTCGTGCCCAACCACACCTCCGACCAGCACGTCTGGTTCCAGGAGGCGCTGGGTTCCGAGCCCGGCAGCCCCGCCCGGGATCGCTACATCTTCCGCGACGGCCTCGGCCCGAACGGCGACCAGCCCCCGAACAACTGGCCGTCCGTCTTCGGCGGTCCGGCGTGGACCCGGGTGCCCGACGGCCAGTGGTACCTGCACCTGTTCGCGCCCGAGCAGCCCGACCTGAACTGGGAGAACCCCGAGGTCAAGGCAGACCTGGAGCGGACGCTGCGGTTCTGGCTCGATCGCGGCGCCGACGGTTTCCGCATCGACGTCGCGCACGGCATGGCGAAGCCCGCCGGCCTGCCCGACGTCGAGGTGCCCGACGTGTTCAACCCGAACAACCCGGGTGGCGATGAGCCTCAGCCCCGCTTCGACAACGACGGTGTGCACGAGGTGCACCGCATGGTGCGAAGAGTGCTCGACGAGTACCCGGGCACCATGGCCGTCGGCGAGATCTGGGTTCCGGACGCCGAACGCCTGCGGCTCTACGTCCGCGCCGACGAGTTGCACCTCGCGTTCAACTTCGAGCTGGTCAAGGCGCGGTGGCGCGTCGACGAGCTGAAGGCCGCGATCGACCACTCGAACGCGATCATCCGCGGGACGCCGTCGCCGCCCTGCTGGGTGCTCTCCAACCACGACGTCGTGCGGCACGTCTCGCGCTACGGCGATGGCCTGGTCGGCGAGCGTCGCGCGCGGGCCGCTGCGCTGATGCTGTTCGGGCTCCCCGGCGTCGCATACATGTACAACGGTGACGAGCTGGGGATGCCCAACGTCGAGCCGCCGGACGAGGCCCTCCAGGATCCGGTGTGGGAGCGGTCCGGGCACACCACGCGCGGCCGGGACGCATGCCGCATTCCCATGCCGTGGACACCGGGTGAGCCGCCGTACGGTTTTTCCCCGGACGGTGTGCAGACATGGCTTCCGATGCCCGCCGGCTGGTCGCCGCTGGCGGTGGCCACGGAGGAAGCGGATCCGGAGTCGATGCTCGCGCTCTACCGCGTGGCCATCGCGATCCGTCGCAAGCACCCTGGCTTCTCCGGCGACCTGACGTGGCTGGACGCGCCCCCCGGCTGCCTGGCGTTCGCGCGGGACGGCGGCCTGCGGTGTGTCGTGAACCTCACCAACCAGCCGGTACCGCTGCCGGACGGCGAGGTGGTGCTCACGAGCGTGCCGCTGGTGAACGGCGCGCTTCCGGGCGACGCGGCAGCCTGGCTGGCCTGACCCGCGGGCGCACTGGCCCGACCCGCGGGCGCGGTGGCCACTCGCGGGCGCGGTCCAACTGTCGGGGAAATGGCGGTATCGGGCGCCGGGTTTGGGCGCCACTTCCCGGACAGTCCGATTCGGTCGCTGGTCCCCTACGGGCTCAGCAGGGTGAGCTTGGCGCGCCGACGGTACGCGGCACCGTAACTCGCGGCGGCGCGTACCCAACCGCCCGCGACGCCGATGCGCACCGGGTCGTCGCCGAGGAACCCCATCCGCGCGAGGCCGAGCAGCAGCCGCAGCGGAACAGCGGCGCTGGTATCCCTCGCGGAGACGGTGACGGTCTCGTGGTCGAGGAGGGCGTCGCCGACCGCGCGGGGGTCAGCGCCGGTGCTCGCCTCGCGGAACGTGCGTTCGCCGGCCACGAGCAACCGCTGGATCACGTCGGCCGGGACAGCGTCCAGCTCGTCGACCGCCGCGGGCGGCAGCGCACCACGCCACTGCTCGTCACGCCGGCCGGGCATGGCGACGGTGCGCTCCGCGAGCGCCGCCAACTCATCGGCCCCACCAACCGTCGGCTCCGCCAACTCATCGGCCGCACCGACCGTCGGCTCCGCGAGCGCCGCCAACAGATCGGCCGCACCGACCGTGGCGTCGCCGGGCCCGTCGCCGCGGACCACCCGAGTGACCAGCACCTCCAGCGGCAGCCACCCCCAGAGCGCCACCCGCCCACCGGAGCACCGCACGCGCACCAGCGCGGCCGGGTCGAGCCGGATCAACCGTGCGAGGAAGGCACCCGCATCGGCCAGGTCGGCGTCGGACGCGAACGTCAGCGTCTCACCCATCACGCCGCCCCGGTGATTCCGCGGTTGCGCGGCGATCCGCCGGGACGACGCGCCCGCCCACGCCACCCAACCCCGGAGTCACCCACACCCGCCGTCGGCCACCCACACTCGCCGCGGTCACCCACACCCGCCGCCGTCACGCGCCGTCCAGCCAGCGGCGCAGGAACGACTTCTCCACGTCGGTGAGCCGACGGGGCCGACCCGCGTCGAGGTCGTACGGGGCCAGCAACGTGCGCGCCCGTGCCACGATCTCGCCGCCGTCGTGGTCGAACATCTCGTACCCGACGCGGAAGCTGACGTTGCGGACCTCCTCGATCCACGTGTCGATGCGGACCGGGTCGGGCTGGTAGTCGATCGGCCGCAGGTAGTCGATCTCGTGCCGCACCACGACCACGCCGGACATCAGCCCGGACAACTCCGAGTCGTGGGCTGCCCGGGCGATGAGCTCGGTACGCGCCTCCTCGAACAGCGTGAGGTAGCGCGCGTTGTTGACGTGCCCGAACGCGTCCATGTCCGACCAGCGGATCTGGCAATGGGCCGTGTGCCGTGGCACTAGCGCACACACCGACCGCGACCTGCCGGGCCGCGCTGCGCCCAGGTGCCGACCGGACTGCGTTCTCGTCGTCCCGCATGCAACAACGGCATGCGCGCCTCCTCGGCCGTGCATGACCGACGCCTGGATCTCCGGCTCGCTCCGGCATCCCAGTCGGCGCGCACGCTTCAGTCCCGCGTCAGCTTGCGGTACGTCGCGCGGTGCGGCCGTGCGGCGTCCGGGCCGAGCCGGTCGATCTTGTTCTTCTCGTACGACTCGAAGTTGCCCTCGAACCAGTACCACTGGGAGTCGCCCTCGTACGCGAGGATGTGGGTGGCGACGCGGTCGAGGAACCACCGGTCGTGGGAGATGACCACGGCACAGCCGGGGAACTCGAGTAGCGCGTTCTCCAGCGAGGACAGGGTCTCGACGTCGAGGTCGTTGGTCGGCTCGTCGAGCAGCAGCACGTTGCCGCCGATCTTGAGCGTCAGGGCGAGGTTCAGCCGGTTCCGCTCACCGCCGGACAGCACGCCCGTGGGCTTCTGCTGGTCGGGGCCCTTGAAGCCGAACGCGCCGACGTAGGCCCGGGACGGCATCTCGACGTGGCCGACCTGGATGTGGTCGAGACCTTCGGAGACCGTCTCCCACACCGTCTTCTTCGGATCCAGCCCCGCGCGGGACTGGTCGACATAGGACAGCTTGACGGTCTCGCCGACCCGCACCTTGCCCGAGTCGGCCTGCTCAAGCCCGACGATCGTCTTGAAGAGCGTGGTCTTGCCGGCACCGTTGGGGCCGATGATGCCGACGATCCCGCCGCGCGGCATGCTGAACGACAGGTTGTCGATCAGCAGCCGGTCACCGAAGCCCTTGCTCAGGTGCTCGGCCTCGATCACCACGTTGCCCAGCCGCGGGCCCGGTGGGATCTGGATCTCTTCGAAGTCCAGCTTCTTGAACTTGTCGGCCTCGGCCGCCATCTCTTCGTAGCGCTGGAGGCGCGCCTTGCTCTTGGCCTGGCGTCCCTTCGCGTTGGAGCGCACCCACTCCAGCTCTTCCTTGAGACGCTTCTGGCGCTTGGCGTCCTTCTGGCCCTCGACCTTGAGCCGCTCGCCCTTCTTCTCCAGGTAGACGGAGTAGTTGCCCTCGTACGGGTAGGCGCGGCCTCGGTCGAGTTCGAGGATCCACTCGGCGACGTTGTCCATGAAGTACCGGTCGTGGGTGACGGCGACGACACAGCCCGGGTACTTCGCGAGGTGCTGCTCCAGCCACAGCACGCTCTCGGCGTCGAGGTGGTTGGTGGGCTCGTCGAGCAGGAGCAGGTCAGGCTGCTGCAGCAGCAGCTTGCAGAGCGCGACCCGGCGCCGCTCGCCACCGGAGAGGATCTTGACGTCGGCGTCGCCGGGGGGGCACCTCAGCGCGTCCATGGCCTGCTCGATCTGGCTGTCGAGCTCCCAGCCGTTGTGCGCCTCGATCACCTCCATCAACTCGCCCTGCTCGGCAAGCAGCGCGTCGAAGTCGGCGTCCGGCTCGCCCATCGCGGCGCTGACCTCTTCGAACCGCTGGAGCGTGGCGCGCAGCTCGGCGACGCCCTCCTCCACATTGCCGCGAACGTCCAGCTCCTCGTTGAGCGGCGGCTCCTGCTGCAGCATGCCGACGGAGTACTCCGGCGCGAGCATCGCGTCGCCATTGGACGGCTGGTCGAGCCCGGCCATGATCTTCAGGACCGTGGACTTGCCGGCGCCGTTGGGGCCGACCACACCGATCTTCGCCCCCGGCAGGAAGCTGAGGGTGACGTCGTCCAAGATCACCTTGTCGCCGTGCGCTTTGCGCACTTTGCGCAGGGTGTAGATGTACTGGGCCACAGTGAGAGGTCCTTCACGAGTCGGGTGCCGCTAGTCATCCTCCCAGGTCCGCTGTGTCCCCGTGAAATCCCATCCACAACGGCTGCCAGTTAGCCCTCGGACACGTAATGTCACCGGTGTAATACGCGGAGGTGCGCATCTGGGTAACGGAACCGTAACAGAGGGGTTTTCGCACTTCCCCCGTCGGCGGGAAGTCGAAAGATCAGGATGACGCGCCAGGGAGAGGGAGTTGTGGCGCTTGTCATCTTGAAGGATTCAGCCACGGGGTGACCCAGCTAGGGAGGGAGTGGCGATGCGGCAACGGCGCGTCATGGCCGCCATGAGCGCGATGGTGCTGGTCCTCGGACTGGCCGCGTGCGGCGGGGACGACAGCGACGACAGCACGACGGCGGCGGGGGCACTTGAGGGCACCGGACCGATCACGTACGTGAGCGGCAAGGACACCTCGCGCAACCAGAACAACCAGGTGGACGCCTGGAACAAGGACCACCCAGACGAGAAGGTCACGCTGGTCGAGCTGTCGGAGAAGGCCGACGAGCAGCGCCAGCAGTTCGTGCAGAACGCGCAGACCAAGTCCGACGCGTACGGCGTGCTCAACCTCGACGTCGTCTGGACCGGCGAGTTCGCGGCCAACGGCTGGGTCGAGCAGCTACCCGAGGACCAGTTCCCCCTCGACACGTTCATGCCGGCGACGGTCGAGACCGGCAAGTACTTCAAGAAGCTCTACGCCGTGCCGATCTTCTCCGACGGCGGGCTGCTCTACTACCGCAAGGATCTGCTCGACGCGGCGGGCGCCAAGCCTCCGACGACGTGGGCCGAGATGAAGACCACGTGCGACGCCGTGCTGAAGGTGCCGGCGGCCGCGGGCGCGTCCTGCTACGCGGGTCAGTTCGACAAGTACGAGGGCCTCACCGTCAACTTCTCCGAGGCCGTCAACTCGGCGGGTGGCGAGGTCGTCAACGACGAGGGCAAGCCCAACGTCAACACCGAGGAAGCCAAGAAGGGCCTGAACTTCCTGGTCGACGGCTTCAAGAGCGGGATGATCCCGAAGAAGGCGCTGACGTTCCAGGAGGAGCCGGGGCGCCGCGCGTTCGAGGCCGGCGAGCTGGTCTTCCACCGGCAGTGGCCGTACCAGTGGGCGCTGGCGAACAAGCCGGGCACCTCCAAGGTCGTCGGCAAGTTCAACGTGGCTCCGCTGCCCGGACTCGACGGGCCGGGCGTCTCCACCCTCGGTGGCCACAACCTGGCGATCAGCAGTTTCACCAAGAACCAGAAGACCGCCCTGGAGTTCATCAAGTTCATGACCAGCTCCGAGCGGCAGCTGGCCAACCTCCAGGCGTCGTCGCAGGCACCGACCATCGCGGCGCTCTACGACGACCAGAGCCTCGTCGCGAAGTTCCCGTACCTGCCCACGCTCAAGGCGTCGATCGAGAACGCGGAGAAGCGCCCGGAGGCGGTGAAGTACCAGGAGCTGTCCAGCGCGATCTCCAGCGAGGCGTACGAGGCGCTCAACGGCACGAAGAGTACGGACGACGCGCTGAAGGACCTGCAATCCGAATTGGAGACCCTCACCCAGAAGTAACCGTCGGCGGGCCCGGGGGTCGGCGTCACGCCGGCCCCCGGCCCGGTCATCTTGGACCGGGAGGCAGTACATGAGTTCTGTCGCCACGCCGGCACCGTCGGCGCAACAGAAGACCCGCGCCCCCAGGCGCACCGAGGGAGTCGGGCGCCTGGCCGCCATGCTCCTGTCCCCCACCTTCCTGGTACTCGGCCTGGTGGTCGTCTACCCGATCCTGGCCGCGGTCCGGCTGTCGCTGTACCAGGAGAACGAGGGCGTCGACCCGGAGACCGGTCTGCTCGAGGGCGGCGAGCGGTTCGTCGGGCTGGACAACTACGTGGCCATGTTCACCGGCGACGAAAGCGCGGAATTCTTCAACGCGCTCTGGAACACCACCCTCTTCACCGTCGTCACCGTGCTCCTGGAGACGGCGATCGGCGTCGCGATGGCGCTGATCATGCACAAGGCGTTCGTTGGCCGCGGCCTGGTGCGCGCGAGCATCCTCGTGCCCTGGTGCATCCCCACCGCGATCTCCGGCCTGCTGTGGAACTTCGCGTTCCAGGCCGACGGCGTGGTCAACGCGTTCTTCGTCCCTGGTGACCCGATCCTGTGGACGACCGATATCTGGCAGGCCAAGCTCGCGGTGATCATCGCCGACGTGTGGAAGACCGCGCCGTTCATCGGGTTGCTGGTACTCGCCGGGCTCCAGGTGATCCCGGCCGAGGTCTACGAGGCGGCCAAGGTCGACGGGTCCAGCCCGTGGACCACGTTCTGGCGGATCACCCTGCCGCTGGTCAAACCCGCGCTCGTCGTCGCGGTGCTGTTCCGCGTGCTCGACGTCCTGCGCATGTTCGACCTGCCATACACATTGATCGGGCCACAGAAAGAGCAGGTCGAGACCCTGTCGATGCTCGCGTACGACCAGGCCCAGCGGTTCACCAACTATGGCCTCGGCTCGGCGTACGCGCTCGTGCTCTTCATCTACATCGCGGTCGTCGCGTACGTCTTCGTCAGGGTGCTCGGAGCCGACGTGATCGGCACGCGCTCGGGGAGGAAGTGACATGTCGACCGGTACCACTCCCCAGAGCATCCCGGCGGCGGAGGGCGGCGGCCTCGCCACCAAACCCGTACGGCAGAAGACGAGGCGCGTCACCGGCAGCGGCACGCCCGCCGGCAAGTTCTTCTCCTACCTGGGCATCGTCGTCATCGTCGTCTACTGCCTGCTGCCGTTCTACTGGATGATCGTCTCAAGCCTGCGGCCCAGCGAGGACACCTTCAGCAACGAGATCCTTCCAAGACCGGTATCCACCGAGAACTACGACTCGGCGTTCTCGCCGGCCAACGGGTTCACAAGGGCGCTGGTCAACAGCCTGATCGTCGCCGGTACCACCACGGTCCTGGTGCTGCTCATCGGCATCCTCACCGCGTACGCGCTGGCGCGGCTGGACTTCAAGTTCAAGAACGCCGCACTGGCCGTGATCATTACGACCTCGATGTTCCCCGTGATCACCATCCTGGTGCCGCTGCTCCAGCTGTTCACCGACATCAGCTGGATCAACACGTACCAGGCGATGATCGTGCCGAGCATGTCGTTCGCGCTGCCGCTGGCCGTGTGGAACCTGACGGCGTTCTTCCGGCAGATGCCGTACGAGTTGGAGGAGGCCGCCCAGATCGACGGGTGCACGCCTGCGCAGGCGTTCCGCAAGGTGATCCTGCCGCTGGCCGCGCCGGGGGTCTTCACCACCGCGATCATCACCTTCATCGCGGCGTGGAACGAGTTCCTCATCGCGCTGTCGGTGATCAACCAGAAGTCGCTGAAGACGGCGCCGGTCATCACGGCCCAGTTCACGGGCGAGTTCGGTCGGGACATCCCGTTCGGCACGATCATGGCTGCCGGCGTGGTGGTCACGATTCCGCTCGTGATCATGGTGTTGGTGTTCCAGCAGCGGATCGTCGCCGGGCTCACGGCAGGAGGTGTGAAGTAGGAAACTGTCTCGTTTCAGCAAGGCTCCCTCCAGCTAGGGTAAAGAAACGGCAAGCTATCCCCGGAGGGAGCCTGAGGCGTGTCCGCCCGAAGCTCGTTCGTCGTCGTCGCCAACCGGTTACCGGTTGACCAGGTACGGAACGCACAGGGAGAGACACACTGGGCACGCAGCCCCGGCGGGCTGGTGACCGCACTCGAACCGATCATGCGCACGCACGACGGTGTCTGGCTCGGTTGGTCCGGCGCCGTCGGCACCGAGGCGCCGGAGCCGTTCACGCTGGACGGCATCCGCATGCACCCCGTCCCGCTCTCGCAGCGTGACGTCAGCGAGTACTACGAGGGCTTCTCCAACGGCACACTCTGGCCGCTGTACCACGACGCGGTCGCCGCGCCGCAGTTCCATCGGCACTGGTGGGACAGTTACGTCGACGTCAACCGGCGCTTCGCCGACGCGGCCTCGCAGGTCGCCGACGAGGGCGCGATCGTCTGGGTGCAGGACTACCAGCTCCAGCTCGTACCCGCGATGCTCCGCGAGAAGCGCCCTGACCTGCGGATCGGCTTCTTCCTGCACATCCCGTTCCCGCCGCAGGAGCTGTTCATGCAGCTCCCCTGGCGTACCCAGGTGATCGAAGGGCTGCTCGGCGCCGACCTGATCGGCTTCCAGCTTCCCGGCGGCGCGTCGAACTTCCTGCGGTTGAGCCGCACGCTGTGCGGGCGGCGCCCCCAGGGGTCGCAGGTCGACGTGGGCGGGCGGCCGGTGCAGGCCCGCGCGTTCCCGATCTCGATCGACGTCGCCAGCATGGAGGAGATGGCGCAGTCCGAGGCGACCCAGCAGCGGGCGAAGGAGATCCGCGCCGAGCTGGGCAACCCGCGCCACATCATCCTCGGCGTCGACCGGCTCGACTACACCAAGGGCATCGGCAGCCGGCTCAAGGCATTCCACGAGCTGCTGTCCGATGGTGCGCTCTCCGTCCCGGAGACCGTGCTTGTGCAGGTGGCCACGCCCAGCCGGGAACGCGTCGAGCACTACCAGACCCTCCGCGACGAGATCGAGCGTGAGGTCGGCCGCATCAACGGCGACTTCGGCAAGGTCGGCCTGCCCGCGGTCCACTACCTGCACCAGCACTACCAGCGCGACGAGCTGGTCGCGCTCTACAACACCGCCGACGTCATGCTGGTCACGCCGCTGCGCGACGGCATGAACCTGGTCGCGAAGGAGTACGTCGCGTCCCGCCCGGACCTCGGCGGCACGCTGGTGCTCAGCGAGTTCACCGGCGCGGCGGCCGAGCTGCGCCAGGCGTACCTGGTCAACCCGCACGACATCGACGGCCTGAAGGAGAACCTGCTCCGCGCGCTGCACGTCGATCCCGGCGAGGGACGCAGGCGCATGCGCAAGATGCGCCGCCACGTGCAGGAGAACGACGTCGGGCACTGGGCCCGATCGTTCCTCAGCTCGCTCTCGCCAGTGCCCAGCTGACGGGGACCACCTGCCGCCCGGCTCCGGGATCGGGGCGTGCCGCGCCGCGTCTGAACGGTGCCAGGCCCGCGCCGCCGCCTCCCGGAACCGGACTTTCGGGGAAGCCGTGCCTATACCGGGCGCGCGTGCCCCAGTTTGCACCGCAAGTCCGTTTCGGTGCCCCGCCCGGGGCGCACATGCCCCGGTTACGCAAGTCCGTTTCGGTGCCCCGCCGGCGGGTCGCTAGCGTGGGAGCTTGGCGGCGAGCGCCGAAAAGCGTTCGCCCAGCGCGACGACCTCGCCGATGACGACGATCGCCGGGTGGCTCAGCCCTTCGTCGGCCGCGGCGTGCGCGATCGTCGCCAGGGTGGCGGTGACCTGTCGCTGCGCGGCCGTCGTGCCTTCCTGGATCACGGCCGCCGGGGTGTCGGCCGGCTTCCCGTGCGCGATCAGGGTCTCGGAGATCGCGGCGAGCCGCTCCACGCCCATGAGCAGCACGAGCGTGCCGCGCAGCTTGGCGAGCGCCGGCCAGTCGACGAGCGAGTCCGGGTTGTCGGGCGCGGCGTGGCCGGACACGACGACGAACTCGTGCGTCACGCCGCGATGCGTCACCGGGATCCCGGCAGCGGCGGGGACCGAGATCGCCGACGTCACACCGGGTACGACCTCGACGGGGATGCCGGCCGCGAGGCAGGCTTCCAGCTCCTCGCCGCCGCGGCCGAACACGAACGGGTCGCCACCCTTGAGCCGCACCACGAACTTGCCGGCGAGCGCGTTCTCGACCAGTGCGGCGTTGATCGCCTCCTGGGCGACGTACCGCCCGTACGGGATCTTGGCAGCGTCGATCACGTCGACATGCGCCGGCAGCTCGTCGAGCAGCATGTGCGGCGCAAGGCGGTCGACGACCACGACGTCGGCGCGGGAGAGCAGGCGCCGTCCGCGGACGGTGATCAGCTCGGGGTCGCCGGGACCGGCGCCGACCAGCGCGACTCCCGGGATGGGTCCGGTGTGGACGCCACGGAAGCGCGGCGAGTCCAGCGATCCGTCGGCGAGCCGCTCGACGATGCCGTCCCGGACGGCGGCGGCGCGGCGCGGGTCTCCGCCGCCGAGCACGGCCACGGTGACCCCGTCGTGCCGGCCGACGGCCGGGGTCCACGCGGAGGACGCGCTGCCGTCGTCGGCGCGGACGCACCAGATCCGGCGCTGCTCGGCCGCTTCGGCGATCGCGGCGTTCGCGGCCGGGTCGCTGGTCGTGGCGATCGCCAGCCAGGCACCGTCCAGATCGGACTCCTCGTATCGGCGGGCTTCCCAGGTGAGCCGACCGGCGGCGGCGAGCCCGTCGAGGGCGGGCGTGACGTGCGGGGACACGAGCAGCACGTCGGCGCCCGCGTCGATCAGGGCAGGCACGCGCCGCTGCGCCACGGTGCCACCGCCGACGACCAGCACCCGCCGCCCCTCGACGCGCAGCCCGAGCGGGTAGAGCGGCGTCATGCCTTCTCCGTCACGCCGGCCGAGTCGAACGTCGCCACCTCGCGCAGCGCCCGTACCGCGCTCTGCACCAGCGGCAGCGCCAGCACGGCGCCGGTGCCCTCCCCCAGCCGGAGCTGGAGGTCCACGAGCGGCGTGAGCCCGAGGTGGCGCAGCGCCAGCGCGTGGCCCGGCTCGGTCGAGCGGTGTCCGGCGACGCACGCCGCCACGCAGTCAGGCGCGATCGCCGCGGCGACCAGAGCGGCAGCACCCGCGATCACGCCGTCCAGGATCACGGGCGTACGCAGCGCGGCGGCACCGAGGACGAAGCCCGCGATCGCCGCGTGCTCCAGCCCACCGACGGCGGCCAGCGCGCCGATCGGATCGTCGGCGGACGGCAGGTGCAGGTCGAGCGCGCGCCGGATCATCCCCGCCTTGTGGACCCGCTTCGCCTCGTCGATGCCCGTGCCGTAACCGGTGGCGTCGTCCGGGTGCGCGCCGGTGAACGCGCAGATCAGCGCCGCCGACGCCGTGGTGTTCGCGATGCCCATGTCGCCGGTGAGCAGCGCACGGTTGCCCGCGGCGACCAGGTCGCGGGCCACCTCGATGCCGACCTCGATCGCGGCGACGGCTTCGTCGCGGGTCATCGCCGGTTCCACCGTCATGTCCCGGGTACCGGCGCGCACCTTGCGCGGCAGCAGCCCCGGCACCGGCTCCAACGTCCCTGCGACGCCGACGTCCACCACGACGACCTCGGCCCCGACCTGCTTGGCGAAGGCGTTGACGACCGCGCCGCCGGCCAGGAAGTTGCCGACCATCTGCGTCGTGACCTCCTGCGGCCACGGCGTGACGCCACGCGCGTGCACCCCGTGGTCACCGGCGAACACCGCAACTGCAGCCGGTTCGGGCAGCGGCGGCGGGCACACGCCCGCGACCCCGGCGAGCTGCACGGAGACGTCCTCCAGCACGCCGAGCGACCCGGCCGGCTTGGTCATCCGGGCCTGCCGGTCGCGCGCCTCGGCGACCGCGCCGGCGTCGGCCGGGCGGATCGCGGCGACCGTCTCGTCGAGCAGCCTCATCACGTCTCCTCCTGGCAGGGCCCGCTCGCCCCACCTCTCGTCGTGCACCGCCCATGCGAGCGGCCGCCGCCGGGCCCAACCGGCCGTGGCCAGCTCCGGCTCGCCGGGGAACTCCTCGACGTACCCGACGCACAGGTACGCCACGACCTCGACATGCGACGGCAGACCGAGCTCGTCCGCCAGCTCACGCTCGTCGAAGAAGCTGACCCAGCCGACGCCGAGCCCTTCCGCGCGCGCCGCCAGCCAGAGATTCTGTACCGCGAGAGCCGCAGAGTACGACGCCATCTGCGGCTGCGTGTAGCGGCCGAGCGTGTGGCGCCCGCCACGTGTCCTGTCGCACGTCACCGCGATGTTGAGCGGGGTGTCGAGAATCGCTTCGGTCTTGATACCCGCAAAAGCCTTGGCTCTGGACGATGGCAGCGCGGCGCCGTAACGGGCGCGCTGCCCGGCCGCGAGCCGCTGCACACGCGCGCGGGTCTCAGGCGAGCGCAGCACAGAGGAAGTCCCAGGGCTGGCTGAAGCCGACGGACGGCGCCGTGTGGGCGGCTGCCAGCACGCGGGTGAGCACGTCGTCGGGCACCGGGTCGAGCCGGAACCCGGTGCGCACGTCGCGCCGCTCGTGGATCGCCCGGTACACGGCGTCGCGCTCGCCGTCGGAGAACCCCCCGTCGACTTTCGGATTTTTGGGGGTCGGAACCCCTTCCGGACCCCCAAAAATCCGAAACTCGGCGGGAGTGGGGTCGGCGGGGGTCACAGCAGCTCGCGCAGGGTCGTGACGAACGCGTCGGTGGTGGCGCGGTCGCGGACAGCGATGCGGAGCCAGCCGGCGCCGAGCCCGGGGAACGTGTCACCGCGCCGCACGGCGTACCCGCGCTCGCGCAGCGCCGCCCGGAGCGCCGGCCCGTTCGCGACGCGTACCAGCACGAACGACGACGCCGGGCGGCCGGCGATGACCACTCCAGGCAGGTCGGTCAGCGCCGCGACGAGGTGAGCGCGGTCGGCGGAAAGCTCCCGGGCGTACTCCTCGGCCGTGGCGACCGCGACCGGCGACGCGCAGACCTCGGCCGCCGCCAGCGCCGGTGTCGACACCGCCCACAGCGGCTGAGCTGCGGCGAGCTGGTCCACGACGGCGGGCGCCGCGAGCACGTAGCCGACGCGCAGCCCGGCGAGCCCCCACGTCTTCGTGAGGCTCCGCACCACGACGAGTCCGGGGACATCACGGCGCGAGGCCAGCGACTCCGGCTCGCCGGGGACGGTGTCGGCGAACGCCTCGTCCACGACGAGGATCCGGCCGGGGCGGGCCAACGCGGCGAGCAACGCCGCTGGGTGGAGTACCGACGTCGGGTTGGTGGGGTTGCCGACGACAACCAGGTCAGCGTCCTCGGGCACCCGCGCGGGGTCCAGCCGGAAGCCGTGATCAGCGCTGAGCAGCGCCCGCTCGACAGGATGCCCAGCGGCCCGCAGCGCCGCCTCCGGCTCGGTGAACTGCGGGTGCACCACCACGGCACGCCGCGGTTCCAGAGCCCGCGCGAGCAGCACGAACGCCTCGGCGGCACCGGCTGTAAGTAGCACCTCGCCGGGCGGCCGGCCGTGCCTTGCGGCGACAGCGGCCCGCGCCGGGCCCGCCACCGGGTACGAAGCCAGCGCCGCGAGGGACGCCACGAGCCGGTTCGCCAGCCACGCGGGCGGCGCGCCGGCGCGGACGTTGACGGCCAGGTCCACCAGGCCGGCGCCCACCTCGGCGTCGCCGTGGTGACGCAGATCCTCGTCAAGGTCTGTCTTCAAGGTCACCTTCCGTGGCCAGGAAGAGCTGCTGGAGCGCGGCGATCGTGTCGGGCTCGGGGTGCTCCCAGAGCTTACGATCCGCGGCTTCGAGGAGACGTTCCGTGATGCCGTGCAGTGCCCACGGGTTCGACTCGGCGAGGAACTTCTGGTTCTCGGGATCCAGCGCGTACGTGTGCGCGAGCTTCTCGTACATCCAGTCCGCGACGACGCCGGCCGTGGCGTCGTACCCGAACAGGTAGTCGACGGTGGCGGCCAGCTCGAACGCGCCCTTGTAGCCGTGCCGCCGCATCGCCTCCAGCCAGCGCGGGTTGACCACGCGGGCACGGAACACCCGGGCGGTCTCCTCACTCAGCGTGCGGGTACGGACGGCATCCGGGCGGGTGCTGTCGCCGATGTACGCGGTGGGCGCCGATCCGGTGAGCGCACGGACGGTGGCGATCATGCCGCCGTGGTACTGGAAGTAGTCGTCGGAGTCGGCGATGTCGTGCTCGCGCGTGTCGGTGTTCTTCACCGCGACGGCGATCCGCCGGTACGCGCGCTCCATCTCGGCCCGGGCGGGCGTGCCGTCCACGCCCCGGCCGTACGCGTAGCCGCCCCAGACCGCGTAGACCTCGGCGAGGTCGGCGTCGTCGCGCCAGTTGCGGCTGTCGATCGCCTGGAGCAGCCCAGCGCCGTACGCGCCGGGCTTCGAACCGAAGATGCGCAGGGGGCGCTCGTCCGGGTCAGCCTGGACGTGCTTGCGGACGAAGTTCAGCTCGTCCGGCTCGTCGAGCCCGGCCACGAGCTGCACCGCGTCGTCCAGCATGGCCACGACGTGCGGGAACGCGTCGCGGAAGAAGCCCGAGATGCGGATGGTGACGTCGATGCGCGGACGTTTCAACTCGGACAGCGGTATTGGCTCCAGGCCGGTGACCCGCCGGGACGCGTGGTCCCAGACCGGCCGTACGCCGAGCAGTGCCAGCACCTCGGCGATGTCGTCACCGGCGGTGCGCATGGCGCTCGTGCCCCAGACGGACAGGCCGACCGACTGCGGCCATTCGCCGGTGTCCTCGCGGTACCGCGCGAGCAACGAGTCGGCCATTGCCTGGCCGGTCTCCCAGGCGAGGCGGCTCGGCACCGCCTTCGGATCCACGGAGTAGAAGTTGCGACCGGTCGGCAGCACGTTGATCAGCCCGCGCAGCGGCGAGCCGCTCGGACCGGCCGGTACGTAGCCGCCGTCGAGCGCGTGCAGCACCATGTCGAGTTCGTCGGTGGTGCGGGCGAGGCGGGGCACGATCTCGGTGGCGGCGAACGTCAGGATCGCCTGCGCTGCGGGGTTGTCCGAGACGCTGCCGTGGGATCCCAGCCGCGCTCCTCCATGGCGGTGACCAGCGCGCGGGCCTCGGCCTCGACGGCGTCGACCTGTGCTTTCGGCGCGTCCTCGGCCAGACCCAGCGCGTCGCGCAGACCGGGCGTGCGCCACCTGCCCGCCCCACAGCTGGCGGGCGCGCAGCATCGCCAGCACGAGGTTGATGCGCGCCTCGCCCGTGGGCGCGGCACCGAGCACGTGCAGCCCGTCGCGGATCTGCACGTCCTTGACCTCGCACAGCCAGCCGTCGACGTGGAGGATGAACTCGTCGAACTCGGCGTCGTGCGGGCGGTCGGCGAGGCCGAGGTCGTGGTCGAGGCGGGCGGCCTGGATCAGCGTCCAGATCTGCGCCCGGATCGCCGGCAGCTTCGCCGGATCGAGTGCCGCGATATTGGCGTGCTCGTCCAGGAGCTGTTCGAGGCGGGCGATGTCGCCGTAGCTGTCGGCGCGGGCCATCGGCGGGATCAGGTGGTCGACCAGCGTGGCGTGCGCGCGCCGCTTCGCCTGGGTGCCCTCGCCCGGGTCGTTGACGAGGAACGGGTAGATCAGCGGCAGGTCGCCGAGCGCGGCGTCGGGGCCGCAGCCGGCGGACATGCCGGCGTTCTTGCCGGGCAGCCACTCCAGATTGCCGTGCTTGCCGACGTGCACCATCGCGTCGGCTTCGAAGTTGTCCGCCAGCCACCGGTACGCCGCGAGGTAGTGGTGCGACGGGGGCAGGTCCGGGTCGTGGTAGATCGCGATCGGGTTCTCACCGAAACCGCGCGGCGGCTGCACCATCACGACGACGTTCTCGGCCCGGATCGCCGCGAGCACGATGTCGCCGTTCGTGTCGACGTAGAGTTCGCCGGGGGGCGGACCCCAGTGATCGCTTTAGCTTGGTTTGGAATTCTGCCGGCAGCGTGTCGAAGAACGCCTGGTACCGCGCCGCCGGGATACGGATCTCGTTGCCGGACAGCTGCTCCTCGGTAAGCCAGTTCGGGTCCTGGCCACCGGCGGCGATGAGGCCGTGGATCAGCGCGTCGCCATCTTTCTCTGCCAGCCCGGGAAGGTCCCCGATCTGGTACCCGCGCTCCCGCATCGCGTGCAGCAGGGCGATCACGCTGGCGGGCGTGTCGAGGCCGACCGCGTTGCCGATCCGGGAGTGCTTGGTCGGGTACGCCGAGAGCATCAGCGCGACCCGCTTCTCGGCGTTCGGGATGTGCCGCAGCCTGGCGTGCCGCACTGCGATGCCGGCGACGCGCGCGGCGCGCTCGGGGTCGGCGACGTAGACCGTGAGCCCGTCGGCGTCGATCTCCTTGAACGAGAACGGGACCGTGATGATCCGGCCGTCGAACTCCGGGATCGCGACCTGCGTGGCGGTGTCCAGTGGGGACAGTCCGTCGTCGTTCTCGTCCCACGTCGCGCGACTGGACGTGAGACAGAGGCCCTGCAGGATCGGGACGTCGAGAGCGGCGAGCGCACCCACGTCCCACGCGTCCTCGTCGCCGCCGGCGCCGGCCTCGGCCGGGCGGGTGCCGCCCGCGGCGAGCACCGTGACGACCAGCGCGTCGGCGGTGGCCAGCGTGGCGAGCAGCTCCGGCTCGGCGGTGCGCAGAGAGGCGCAGAAGACCGGCAGCGCGCGGCCGCCCGCGGCCTCGATCGCCGTGCACAGCGCGTCGACGAACGCGGTGTTCCCGGCGAGGTGGTGGGCGCGGTAGTACAGGACGGCGACGGTGGGGCGCGGGGCGCCAGCGTGTGATGCGGCGCGCGCGCTTGCCGGGCGTGTCGCATCACACGCCGGCCGGTCAACCACCCCCCAGGTGGGCGTCGGCGCTGGCGGCGCGAACCCGTGACCGGTCAGCAGGATCGTGTCGCTGAGGAAGTGGTGCAGCTCGGCCAGGTTCGCCGGCCCGCCCTGGCCCAGGTAGGCGTGCGCCTCGGCCGCGACACCGGCCGGCACCGTGGACAGCTCCATCAGCTCGGCGTCCGGGGCCTGCTCGCCGCCGAGGATCACGACCGGCCGCGGACCGGCGAGGAGCGCGTCGATGCCGTCCTCCCAGGCGCGCCGCCCGCCGAGGATGCGCACGACAACCATGTCCGTGCCTTCGAGCAACCCCGGAAGGTCCTCGGTCGTGAGCCGAGCCGGGTTGGCGAGCCGGTACTCCGCGCCACTCCCCCGCGCGCTGAGCAGGTCGGTATCGGACGTGGACAGCAGCAGGATCACGCGGACGCCCTCCCTCGGGGTCACCCGCCCCGGGTAGTCAGGTGCGGCGACCGGAGTCTCCTGGCTTCCGGATCGACGCTCGCCCCGGTCTTCCAGCCGCCGTTGGCCGTGACCGTGCCTGGGGTCCGCTCCCCGGTGACAGTGGCGGGACCGCGCCGGATTCTCACCGGCTTCCTCCGCTTGCCGCCGCATTAACGCCGTCACTGTAGCTGGGGGGCAGGCACGTACGATCCGTCCCGTGCCCACCCCACCACGCCGCACCGGCCCGGATCGCTGCCCAGGCGCGCTCCAGGTGCACGCGGCGGCCGACGGCGGGCTCGTGCGTGTGCGTGTACCGGGCGGGATGTTAAGCGCGTCACAGCTATCGGCGTTGCTGGCTCTGTCCGCGCGGCACAGTGACGGATCTCTCGAACTCACGTCCCGGGGCAACGTCCAGCTGCGGGGCCTCGCGCCTGGTGCGGAGGTCGCGCTGGCGCCGGAGTTGGCGGCGGCCGGGCTGCTGCCGTCGCCGGAGCACGAGCGGGTGCGGAACATCGTCGCCAGCGTGCTGAGCGGCCGGATTTCCGGGTTTCCCGACGTCCGCCCGCTGGTTCGCGCGCTGGACGAAGGGTTGTGCGCCGGTCCTTCGCTGGCGGCGCTGCCAGGACGGTTCCTGTTCACGCTGGACGACGGGCGTGGCGACGTCGCGGGGCTGGGTGGCGACGTCGGGCTGGTCGCCGCCGGCGCCAGCGCGGGTGGCGACGCCGGCACTGGCGTGGCTGGCAACGCCGACGCTGGCGTGGGTGCCGCCGCCGGCGCCAGCGCGGGTGGCGACACCGGCGCTCGCGTGGGTGCCGCCGCCGGCGCCGGCGCTGGCGGCGGTCGCATCGCAACGGGCACCGGCCTCGCCCTGACCCTGGCGAGTGTCGACACCGGCCTGCGGTGTGCCCTCTCGGACGGGCCCGCGCTGGCCCTCGCCGCCGCACGGGCGTTCCTCGACGAGCGGGCGGCGCAAGGGTCGGCAGCGTGGCGTCTCGCCGAGCTGGCTGACGGGGTGGCCCGGGTAACCGCCCGCCTCGCGCACCACCTACCCGCCGCGCAGGCCCTGCCCGCGGCGCACCCCCTGCCCGCCGCGCACCCTCTACCCGCCGCGCAGGCCCTGCCCGAGGCGCACCCCCTGAATGTTCCCCTCAGCGCGTGCGCACACCCTGTCGGGAACATTCAGGGGGTCGGGGTCGGGGTCGGGGTCGGGGTCGGGGTCGGGGTCGGGGTCGGGGCTCCCGTCGGCGTGGTATCGCAACGGGATGGGCTCGCCGCCGTGGGCACCGTCGTCCCGCTCGGCCGGCTCACGACGGCCCACGCGGCGGCGATCCTCGACTGTGTGATGCGACACGCCGAGTCATCGAGCGCGGCGCATCACACGGCCGAGGTGCTCATCACTCCCTGGCGATCCGTGGTCCTCCCCGACCTGGCCCCCGCCGACGTCGACGAAACCGCCGCCCGGCTACGCTCCGTCGGCCTGGTCACCGATCCCGGTTCGCCGTGGGTCGGGGTGACAGCGTGCGCGGGGCGGCCAGGCTGCGCGAAGGCCCTGGCGGACGTGCGCACCGACGCCGCGAACACCGCCACGAGCCCAGGCGGCAGGGTGCACTGGATCGGCTGCGAGCGCGGCTGCGGACGGCCGAGCGGGCCTCACGTCGAGGTGCGCGCCACCGCCGACGGCTACCTGGTCGACGGCACACCGGCGCACGACCTCGCAGACATGATCACCGCAGCGCGGAGGAGCCTGTGACCGAGTACGAACGCGACGGCGCGGAGATCTACCGCCAGTCGTTCGCCACGATCCGCGCCGAGGCTGACCTGAGCGCCCTGCCCGAAGACCTGGTGAAGACCGCCGTCCGCATGATCCACGCCTGCGGCATGACCGACCTGGTCCGCGACATCGCCTACTCGCAAGGGGTCGGCACCAACGCGCGCACGGCCCTCGCCGACGGCGCCCCCATCCTCTGCGACGCCGAGATGGTGGCGTCCGGTGTCACCCGCAAGCGCCTCCCGGCGGACAACGAGGTGCTCTGCACCTTGCGCGATCCGCGAGTCCCCGAACTGGCCGCCAAGCTCGACACCACCCGCAGCGCCGCTGCTCTCGACCTGTGGCTACCGAAGCTCCACGACTCGGTCGTGGCGATCGGCAACGCGCCCACCGCGCTGTTCCGCCTGCTCGAACTCCTCGACGGGGGCGCGCCGATGCCGGCAGCGATCCTCGGCATGCCGGTCGGCTTCATCGGCGCCGCCGAGTCGAAGCAGGCACTGTCCCGATCCACGTACGAGTACCTGGTCGTCCACGGGCGCAGGGGCGGCAGTGCGATCACCGCGGCGGCCGTCAACGCCCTCGCCAGCGAGGAAGAGTGAGCATGACTGGACGGCTGTACGGCGTCGGGCTGGGCCCCGGCGATCCCGAACTGGTGACGGTGAAGGCCGCCCGGCTCATCACCGCGGCCGACGTGATCGCATTCCACAGCGCCCGCCACGGCCGCAGCATCGCGCGCTCGGTGGCCGCCCCGTACCTGCGGGAAGGCCAGATCGAGGAGCCGCTGGTCTACCCCGTCACCACCGAGACCACCGACCACCCGGGCGGGTACCGGGGCGCCCTGGAGGAGTTCTACGACTCGTGCGCCACCCGCCTGGCCACACACCTCGACGCCGGCCGGACTGTGGTGGTCCTCGCTGAGGGCGACCCGTTCTTCTACGGCTCCTACATGCACATGCACAAGCGGCTCGCGGCACGGTACGAGACCGAGGTCGTGCCCGGCGTCACGTCGGTAAGCGCCGCCGCCGCCGCGCTCGGCACGCCGCTGGTCGAAGCCGACGAGGTGCTGACGGTGCTCCCCGGGATCCTGCCCCCGCAGGAGCTGGCCCAACGCATCGACGGCAAGGACTCCGTCGCCGTCCTCAAGCTGGGCCGCACGTTCGAGGGCCTGAAGGCAGCGCTGGCGGACGCCGGACGCCTCGACGAAGCCTGGTACGTCGAGCGCGCCAGCACCGACGCGCAGCGCCTGGCGAAGCTGGCCGACGTCGACCCGGCAACCGTCCCGTACTTCTCCCTCGCGCTGCTGCCCAGCCGGGTGCACGCCACCACTCGCGAAGCGCTCAGCAACGCGCCGACCGCCGAGAGGCAGGGGCAGGTCAGCGTCGTCGGCCTCGGACCCGCCGGTCGCGAGTGGACCACGCCCGAGGCGCAGGCCGCGCTCGCCGCAGCTGACGACCTGGTCGGGTACGGCCCGTACCTCGACCGCGTCCCGGCAAACCCGCGCCAGAGAAGGCACGCGTCCGACAACCGCGTCGAGGCCGAGCGGGCGGAGTTCGCGCTCGACCTGGCCCGTCGTGGCAACAACGTCGCGGTCGTCTCGTCCGGGGATCCGGGCGTGTTCGCGATGGCGGCCGCCGTGCTCGAGGTCGCGTCGGAGCCGCGCTGGAAGGACGTTCCGGTGCGGGTCGTCCCCGGCATGACCGCCGCGCACGCGGTCGCGAGCCGGGTCGGCGCGCCGCTGGGCCACGACTATTGCGTGCTCTCGCTGTCCGACCGGCTCAAGCCGTGGGACGTAATCGCCCGCCGCCTCACCGCGGCGGCCAGCTCAGACCTCGTACTCGCCCTCTACAACCCGGCGTCGAAGTCGCGTACGTGGCAGGTCGAGGCGGCCAGGAACCTGCTGCTGGAGCACCGGCCCGCCGAGACGCCGGTCGTCATCGGCCGAGACGTCGGCGGCTCCGAAGAGAACCTGAAAATCGTCACCCTCGAAGAACTCGATCCGTCCGATGTGGACATGCGCTGCCTGCTCCTCGTCGGCTCGTCCCAGACCAGGCTGGTGGAGCGCGACGAAGGCTCGGTCGTGTTCACCCCGCGCCGCTACCCCGCGTAGGCACCCTCAAGCCACGCCACCGCGGCCGGCACGTCGCTCACGACCTCGACTCCAGCGGGCAACGGCGGCCGGTCCACCATCACCACAGGCAGACCCAGCTCGCGCGCGGCCACCAGCTTGGCGGCGGTCATGGGCCCGCCGCTGTCCTTGGTGACCACCACGTCGATACGGTGCCGCCGCATCAACTCCAGCTCGCCGTCGAGCGTGAACGGCCCGCGGTCCAGGACGAGCGCCATGTGCGGCGGCAGCGGCGGCGATGGCGGATCGACAGCACGCACCAGGAACCAGTGCCCGTCCTCGCCGGCGAACACCGACAGGCCCTGCCTCCCGATGGTGAGAAAGATCCGAAAACCGGAAACCTTGCTCATTACGTCCGGCAGCGAACCGACCCTGAGCCAATGATCGTCCGGACCAGCAGCCCAGCCGGGCCGGCGCAGCACCAGCAACGGAACACCAGCGCGGAAACACGCGGCCACCGCGTGAGCCGTCATCCCCGCCGCGAACGGATGTGTGGCATCGACCACCGCATCCACCCGCTCGGCCACCAGCCACCCCACCAGCCCGTCGACGCCGCCGAACCCGCCGATGCGGACGCCGCCCTCGGGCCGGCGCGGTTCCTGGACCCGTCCAGCCAGCGAACTGACCACCTGCACGCCCGTCGGGGCAACGGCGCTCGCTAGCGCTCGCGCCTCTCCCGTGCCACCCAGGATCAGCACTTTCATACGCTGTGCCCGTGGCAACCGAACTGCGGTACGGGTGGACGACCGGCGCGTGCGCGACGGCGGCCACCACCGCCGCGTACACGGCACTGCTCACCGGCGAGTTCCCGGATCCGGTGACGATCACGCTGCCGAAGGGCCAGCAGCCGGCGTTCGCCCTGGCCCGCGAGGCGCTCTACCCAGATCGGGCGACCGCGTCGGTCGTCAAGGACGCGGGCGACGATCCCGACGTCACGCACGGCGCGGTGATCTCCTCGACCGTCACGCTTGGCGAGCCGGGCAGCGGTGTGATGTTCCGCGCGGGGCCCGGCGTCGGCACGGTCACCAAGCCGGGCCTGCCGCTGCCGGTGGGCGAGCCGGCGATCAACCCTGTGCCGCGCGTGATGATGCGCACGCACGTCGCCTCCGTGGCTGATGCCTTCGACGGTACGGGTGACGTCGTGGTCGAGATCTCGGTCGACGGCGGCGAGGAGCTGGCGCGCAAGACGTGGAACCCGCGCCTGGGCATCCTCGGCGGGCTGTCGATCCTCGGCACCACCGGCATCGTCGTCCCGTACTCGTGCTCGGCGTGGATCGACAGCATCCGGCGCGGCATCGACGTTGCCCGCGCCGCCGGGTACCAGCACGTCGCCGGGTGCACCGGCAGCACGTCGGAGCGTGTCGCCATGGAGCTGTACGGGCTGCCTGAGGACGCGCTGCTGGACATGGGCGACTTCGCCGGCGCGGTCCTGAAGTACCTGCGGCGGCACCCGGTCCCGCGGCTGACGATCGCGGGCGGGATCGGCAAGCTGTGCAAGCTCGCGGACGGTCATCTCGATCTCCACTCCGGACGGTCCCAGGTGGACTTCGGCTTCCTGGCCGGTCTGGTTGCCGCCGCGGGTGGGCCGGACGAACTGGTCGCGGGCGTGCGCGCAGCCAATACGGCGCTCGACGCGCTGCGCCAGTGCCAGGCCGCCGGCCTGCCGCTGGGCGACCTCGTCGCGGCGGGCGCCAAGCAGACCGCTCTCGACACCCTGCGCGGCGCGCCCGTCGACGTGGACATCGTGGTGATCGACCGCGCCGGAATCATCGTGGGGAGGGCCTGAGGCGGTCCGCGGAGTAGAGGTGGCTGTCGGGGAACTCGCCGGCAGCGAGCGTCCGCCCGACGATGATCACCGCGGTACGGACGATGCCTGCCTCGTGCACCTGGCCGGCGATGTCGGCGAGCGTGCCGCGCAGCACCAGTTCGTCGTCCCGGCTGGCCCGTGCCACGACCGCCACCGGGCAGTCGTCGCCGTAGTTCGGGACCAGCTCCGCGACGACCTCGTCGATGCGCTGCACGGCCAGGTGCAGCACCATCGTGGCGGTGCTGGCGCCGAGCGTGGCCAGGTCCTCGCCGGGCGGCATCGGGGTGGCGCGCGCCGACGTGCGGGTGAGGATCACGGTCTGCCCGACCGCCGGCACCGTCAGCTCCCGGCCGAGCGCGGCGGCCGCTGCGGCGAACGCCGGCACGCCCGGCACCACCTCGTACGGGACGCCGGCCGTGTCGAGCCGCCGCATCTGCTCCGCCACCGCGCTGAACACCGACGGGTCGCCGGAGTGCAGCCGCGCGACGTCGTGCCCTTGTTCGTGGGCTTTCACGATCTCGGCGACGATCTCGTCGAGGGTCAGGTTCGCCGTGTCGACGAGTCTCGCGTCAGCCGCGCACCACGCGAGCAGCTCGCGCGGCACGAGGCTGCCGGCGTAGAGGCACACCCTTGATGCCGCGAGGCGAGCCTGACCGCGCACGGTGATCAGGTCGGCAGCGCCTGGACCGGCACCGATGAAGTACACCGTCACTTAACCACCATCCACTGTGTCACCGGCAGCGCGGGGCGCCAGACCGTGAAGCCGCCCATCGGCGCTGCGCGGCCGATCGCGATCTTGGTGAGGTCACCGCCCCGCTCGTTCCATGCCGCGATCACGAACTGCTCGGACTCGATCGTCACCGCGTTCACTACCAGCCGGCCGCCGGGCTTGAGGGCGTCCCAGCAGCGGTTGAGCACGCCCGGCACGGTGACGCCGCCGCCGATGAAGACGGCATCCGGGGCGTCGAGCCCGTCCAGCGCCTCCGGGGCGTACCCGGCGACCACCTGGATGCCCGGCACGCCGAGGTTCGCCGCGTTGGCCTCGATGCGGGCCGTCCGCTCCGCGCTGAGTTCCACGGCGATTGCCCGGCAGGTGCGATGGGTGCGCGCCCATTCGATCGCGATGCTGCCCGCACCGGCGCCGACGTCCCAGAGCAGCTGGCCCGGGATCGGCGCCAGCCTGGCGAGCGTGATCGCCCGCACCTCGCGCTTGGTGAGCTGGCCGTCGTGGTCGTAGACGTCGTCGGGCAAGCCGGGGACGATGGGGAGCAACGCGGCGCCCCGGCACTCGATCGCGACGATGTTCAGGTCACCGGCGTCCTCGGGGCCGGTGATCCGCTCGTCCGCGCCGCCCAGATTCTCCAGAACTTGGACCGTGCTCTCGCCGTAACCGCGCCGTTCGAGCAGGTCAACCACCGCCGCCGGAGTCGTAGCGTCGGCGCTGAGCACGAGGACGCGCCGGCCCGGGTGGAGCACCGTGTGCAGCAGTTCGATCGGGCGGCCGACGGCGCTGATCGCGTCGACGTCCTGCGTCGGCCAGCCGAGCCGAGCACAGGCGAGCGACACCGAGGACGGATGTGGAATCACGTGGACCCGCTCGGCGCCGAGCAGCCGGACCAGCACCGCGCCAACGCCGTAGAACATCGGATCGCCGCTGGCCAGGACAGTCGTCGCTCGACCGGCCCCGGCATCGAGCAACCCGGGCAGCGCAGGGACCAGCGGCGACGGCCACGGCACCCGCTCGGCACCGATCTCGTCCGGGATCAGGGTGAGTTGGCGTCCGCTTCCGATCAGCACGTCGGCGCTGGCCACAGCCTCCCGCGCATCCTCGCCCAGCCCGCGCCACCCGTCCGCGCCGATCCCCACGACGACAACCTGGTTGCGGTGGCGTGCGACCGCGACGGTTGCCACCGCCGATGTCAGCTTGGGGACGAGCAACTCGGCGCCACCGCCGTAGAGCGCCGCAGCCTCGGCGACGCTCGCCGTGCCCAGTTCGCCGCTGACACGCTCCGACGGGTTCGGCACGTCCACAGTGGCCAGTTCCGCCGCGGTGTACGCGACAACGGGCCAGCCCCGAGCGGCAGCGGCGTCCAGGATCCCGCGCTCGCCGGCCTTGGCGTCGGCCGTGGCGAGGCACCACACGTCCCCCGCCGCCACCCCAGCCGCGTCCAGCGCCGCGTCCACCACCGCACCGACCTCTGCCGCGGTGACACCGTGGCGCGCGCCGACGCCCACCGTTATGCGGTCGCGCTTTTCCGGGCTATAGCCCGGAAAAGCGCGACCGCTGGACGTTACCGGCACGCTGCCACCAACCGGCCTGCCATCGACGGTGTGCCCGCCCAGTGCGTGTGCAGGTACGACGCGTGCACGCCGCCGTCGACGAACCCCTCGGGCGGCTGCCCGGCCCACCCCCACGCGGGCTTGGTGCCCGCCTGCGGCGACACCTGGGTGCGGTGGAACACGTGCCCGTGCACGCGCGTGCCCTCAGCCGCGAGGACGCTGTCCGTCAGCGCCACCGCGCTGCGGTAGCCGAGGGTGAGCTGCTTGGTCATCGTGGCGTCCGCGTCGAGGACGCCGCACATCTCGTGCCCGTCCAGCGAACGGGTGAGCCATAGCAACCCTGCGCACTCGGCGGCGATCGGCGCCCCGCCCAAGGCCAGTGCGCGCACCGCATCGCGCAGCGGCGCGTTGGCGGACAGCGCCTCGGCATACACCTCGGGAAAGCCGCCGCCCACGACGAGACCAGCAGTGCCGTCCGGCAGGGCCTCGTCATGGAGTGGGTCGAAGGTGACGACTCGCCCGCCCGCTGCCGTAAGGAGTTCCGTGGTCTCGGCGTAGCCAAAACTAAAAGCCGGACCACCCGCGACCGCAACCGTAGGGCGGGTTTTCACGGGTTCGGCGACGGCCGGCGACCAGGGCTCGGCCGCCAGCGGCGGCGCCGAGCGAGCCAGCGCGAGCACCGCGTCGAGGTCGATCCCGGCGGCGACGACCTCGCCGAACCGCCGCACGGCCTGGACAGCCTCCGCGGCGCGCTCAGCGACCGGCACCAGCCCGAGGTGGCGTGACGGCGTGACGATCGCGTCGTGGCGCCGCAGCACTCCGAGTACCGGGACGCCGATCTCCTCCAGCGCGTCGGTGAGGATCTGCTGGTGACGCTCGGATCCGACGCGGTTGAGGATCACGCCGCCGAGCCACAGCCCAGGCTCGTAGCTGCGGAAACCGTGCACGAGCGCGGCGACCGAGCGGCCCTGCGCCGCGGCGTCCACGACGAGGATCACCGGCGCCCGCAGCAGGCCCGCGACCTGCGCCGTCGACGCGAGTTCGCCGTGGCCGACCGCACCGTCGTAGAGGCCCATGACGCCCTCGACGATCGCCAGATCGGCCCCGCCGGCGCCGTGGGCGAACAGCGGCGCGACGAGGTCGGTGCCGACCAGGTACGGATCGAGGTTGCGGCCCGGACGCCCGGCGGCGAGCGCGTGGTAGCCCGGGTCGATGTAGTCGGGGCCGACCTTGTGCGGACTGACCGTGAGCCCCCGCTCGGCGAACGCCTTGAGCAGCCCGGTCGCGACCGTGGTCTTGCCGCAGCCCGACGCGGGGGCGGCGATGACGACCCGTGGCGTGGCTACCATTCGATGCCCCTGCTCATGGTTCCGGGGCTCGCAAGCTCACTCCTCACCATTCGATGCCTCGCTGACCCTTCTGACCCGCGTCCATCGGGTGCTTGACCTTGGTCATCTCGGTGACGAGGTCGGCGGCGTCCAGCAGGGTGGGATGCGCATCCCGACCGGTGATCACGACGTGCTGGTTCCCCGGGCGATCGGCCAGCGTCGATACCACGTCGTCGACGTCCACCCAACCCCACTTCATCGGGTACGTGAACTCGTCGAGCACGTAGAGCCGGTGGGTCTCGGCGGCGAGTTCGCGCTTGATCTGCGCCCAGCCCTCGGCGGCCTCGGCGGCATGGTCACGCTCGGAGCCGGGGCGCTGGATCCACGACCAGCCCTCGCCCATCTTGTTCCACGTGACGGGTCCGCCCTCGCCGGTGCTCTCGTGCAGCGCGCCGAGCGCCCGCAGCGCGGTCTCCTCGCCCACCTTCCACTTCGCACTCTTGACGAACTGGAACACGCCGACCGGCCAGCCCTGGTTCCACGCGCGCAGTGCCAGGCCGAAAGCGGCGGTGGACTTGCCCTTGCCCGGTCCTGTGTGGACCAGCAGCAGCGCGCGGTTGCGGCGCTGGCGGGTGGTGAGGCCGTCGTCCGGCACGTACTCCGGCTTGCCCTGCGGCATCTACGCTGCCCTCCGAACGTCCCTGACCAGGCCGGACAGCCCGTCCGCCGACAGTTCTTCCAGCCTGACCGCCGTGGCCTGGAGGTCTTGCGCGAGCGATGTCGCCAGGCCGAGGCGGACCGGCCCGTCCTCGCAGTCCACGACAACGGCCGCTGTCTTCCATGCCGCGAGGTGCTTCGCGGCTCGGCGCGCTTCGTTGACCGGGTCGGCGCCGGCCGTCGCCCGGCCGTCCGTGACGACGACGAGCAGCGGGCGGCGGGCGGGGTCGCGGAGGCGCTCCACCCGCAGGGTTTCCGCTACGCGCAGCAGGCCGGCGGCGAGCGGGGTCCTGCCTCCGGTGGGAAGCGCGTCGAGCCGTGCGGCGGCGGCCTCCACCGACGAGGTGGGCGGCAGCGCCAGCTCTGCGGACGTGCCGCGGAACGTGACCAGACCGACCTTGTCCCGGCGCTGGTAGGCGTCGAGGAGCAGCGAGAGGACGGCGCCCTTCACCGCTGACATGCGCTTGCGGGCGGCCATGGATCCGGACGCGTCGACGGCGAACAGCACCAGGTTGCCCTCTCGCCCACGCTTGACGGCCTCGCGCAGGTCGGCGCGGCGCAGGACGAGCCCTGTGCCGTCGCGGCCCCGGGCGTGCTGGTGCGGCGCGGCGGCGAGCAGGGTGGCCGAGAAGTGCAGCCCGGCGAGACGCCCGCGCGGGGTGCGTGCCCGGACGGTGCGGCCCTGGGTGGTTTCGGCGGTGGAACGCCGGCCCAGCGCGCCGGCGCCGATGCCCGGGACGGTGAACAGCCTCGTCCGGTACGGGTCGGTCGCCTTGACGGGTGCCTGCTCGGGGGGCGTCCGTTCCGGGGCCGCCTCCCCGGGCGCCGCCTCCGGGGCCGCCTCCCCAGGCGTGTGATGCGGCACGCTCGATGAGTCGGCGTGTTGCATCACAGGGTCGGGGTCGGGCGGGGCACCACCAGGGTCGGGGTCGGGCGGGGCACCACCAGGGCCGTCGCCGTCCGGCGGCTCCGGCGGCGGCGCCGCGGCCTCGGACAGGGCGTTGTCGAGTGCCTGCTCGTCCAGGCCGGGCGCGTCGAACGGGTTGCGCCTGCGGCGGTGTGGCAGGGCGAGCAGGGCGGCCTGCCGGACGTCGTCCTCGGTGACATGCGTCCGGTTGTTCCACGCGGCCAGCGCCACCGCGGTCCGGGCCGTGACCAGGTCGGCGCGGAGCCCGTCGACCTCGAAGGCGGCGCAGACGTGGGCGATCTGCAGCAACGCGTCATCGCCGAGCACCACATCGGGCAGCCTGGTACGGGCTTTGGCGATCCTCGCCGCGAGTTCGGAGTCCGCTGACGTCCACGCGGCGGCGAACCCGTCCGGATCCGCCTCGTACGCGAGCCGCCGCTTGACGACCTCGACCCGCTCGGACGGTTCGCGGCTCGCCCGTACCTCAACGGTGAGTCCGAACCGGTCGAGCAGCTGCGGGCGCAGCTCGCCCTCTTCGGGGTTCATCGTGCCGACCAGGAGGAACCGTGCCGCGTGCCGCACCGAGACGCCCTCGCGCTCCACGTACGACTGGCCCATGGCGGCGGCGTCCAGCAGCAGGTCGACGAGGTGGTCGTGGAGCAGGTTCACCTCGTCCACGTAGAGGATCCCGCGGTGGGCGGCGGCGAGCAGGCCCGGCTCGTAGGCACGGACCCCCTCCGTGAGCGCGCGCTCCAGGTCGAGCGCGCCGGCGAGCCGGTCCTCGGAGGCCCCGACCGGCAACTCCACCAGCCGAGCGGGTCGCGCGTCCCGCGGGCCGTCCGCGTGCGGCCCGTCGGGACACTGCGGATCCGGCGCGGCCGGGTCACACGAGAAGCGGCACCCCGGCACGATCGCCACCGGCGGCAGCAGCGCGTGCAGCGCTCTGACCACGGTGGACTTCGCGGTGCCCTTCTCGCCACGCACCAGCACCCCACCGACGGCCGGTGAGACCGCGTTGAGCACGAGCGCGAGGCGGAGGTCGTCGAGCCCGACCACGGCCGAGAACGGGTACGGCGTCATGAGCGTCCTTTCGTGGGTTTCCTCGCCCACAGTTGGCGTCTGGACCGGCCGAAGTGTCCTGGCTCCCGGATCAGCGCTCCCCCTCGGCCTTCCAACCGCACGCGGCCGTGGCCGTGAAGTGAGAGGTCACTCCCCGGTGACAGTGGCGGGACCGCGCCGGATTCGCACCGGCTTCCTTCACTGCCGTTCCGGGCGCCATGTTCCATCACCGCGCGCCGGACCGTCAAAGGCGGCCGTCACTCACCCGCTCTTGGCCGCTCGGGCCCAGAGCGTGTTTGAGAGGCTCCGGTCGAGCGAGGCAGAGTCCAGGCGGCGGTCCGGCGGCGTTGTCTGGGCCTGGCGCAGTCGAGTGGGTGGCCTCTCAAACACGCTCTGAGTGACCGACGCCACACTTACTGGCCGGTAACTGTGCGAGGACCGACACTCGTACCCATGGAGAAGGATGTCCTTGGCACCCCGTACGAGGCGCTTACCCTGACGTTGCCCGACGACGACGAGGGCGAGGTGGTCGCCACGCTCGTGCGCCGCCGCGCCGAGCAGCCGACACGCCGTGCCGTCCTCTACGTCCACGGGTGGATGGACTACTTCTTCCAGACCAACGTCGCCGACCACTACGTGGAACGTGGTTTCGACTTCTACGCCCTCGACCTGCGCAAGTACGGCCGCAGCATCCGCGAGCACCAGACCGCGTACTTCTGCCGCGACGTCCGCGAGTACTTCGCCGAGATCGACGAAGCGGTGCGGATCATCCGCGACGAGCACGGCCACGACACCCTCCTGGTCAACGCGCACTCGACCGGCGGCCTCACCACGTCGCTGTGGGCGCACGAGCACCGCGGCGAGGGCCTTGTCCAGGGCCTCTACCTCAACAGCCCGTTCTTCGACCTCAACGCGCCGTGGCTCGCGCGGACCATCCTCGCCGACGCCGTCAGCGTCGTCGCCCGCTTCACGCCGCGCACGGCACTACCGCTCGACCTGCCGTCGCTCTACGGCCGCAGCCTGCACCGCGACCACGACGGCGAATGGGATTTCAGCCTCGACTGGAAACCCGTCGGCCGGGTGCCGCTGCTCATCGGCTGGCTGGCGGCAATCCGCAACGCGCACCGCCGCGTGCAGGGCGGCCTCGCGATCGACGTACCGGTGCTCGTGCACTGCTCCACCGAGAGCTTCCACGGCCGCACCTGGGACGAGCGCATCAAGCAGGCCGACGCCGTACTGAACGTCGAACACATCGCGCGCTGGGCTCCCCGGCTCGGACCGGACGTGACGCTGGTGCGGATCGAAGGCGCCATCCACGACGTGGCGCTGTCGGCCGAACCCGTGCGCAAGTCTGTGTTCGCCGACCTCGACAAGTGGCTCGACGCCAACCTGCCACAGCCCTAGCGGGTTTGGGCGATCTTTCTGGCGCTATAGCGCCAGAAAGATCGCCCAAACCGGGAAGAACCAGTCGTCAGCTCAACGCTTTCTTCACGAGCGCGCCGATCCTTGCCTCGTCGGCGGCGGTCAACTCCGTCAGAGCGAAGGCGGTCGGCCACATGGTTCCTTCGTCCAGGTTCGCCACGTCGTTGAAGCCGAACGTCGCGTACCTCGACTTGAACTTGTGCGCGCTCTGGAAGAAGCAGACGACCTTGCCGTCCTTGGCATACGCGGGCATCCCGTACCAGAGTTTCGGCGAGAGGGCTGGCGCGCTGGCTCTGATGACGGCGTGGATCCGCTCGCCCATGGCGCGATCCGATTCCGGCATCTCGGCGATCTTCGCGAGCACGTCGCCTTCCGCGTCCGCCTTCTGCGCGCGGGGGCCGCGGCGCGCGGCCTTCTTCAGCTCCTGGGCGTGCTCCTTCATCGCGGCTCGTTCCTCGGCCGTGAATCCCTCGAACGTCTTGTCGGTCGCGGTGGTGCTCTCAGCGGACTTCTGCGTGTCCTTCATTGCAGGTTTCCTCCCCTACGAGTCTTGGTGGGGACGTCCCTCATGCTAGATAGCCCGCCGCGGCGGCGGCTTCTCCGAAACTGACCGGTCGTTGCCCGGTGGATGATCACCGCCGGCCTAGGCGAAGGGGGTGAGGTCGATCGTGCGCACCAGGCGGTACGCGACGGGCCGGAAGCCCCATCGCGGCCAGAATCGGGACGCCAGCAGGTTCGTCGTGCGCCAGTCCGCGACAGCCTGCGTGGCTCCGCGCGCCTTGGCGTCGGCGATGAACGCCGACACCAGCGCTGTGCCGACCCCGCCGCCGCGCGACTCGGGCGGGACGGCGGCCACCCGCAGCTCGACGGCTCCAGGCGGCGCGAGAAGCCCTTCCGCGTCCTCGCTGAGCAGGAAGCCCGCCGGTACGCCGTCGCGCCGCGCCAGGAAGCAGCGGGTCTCCTCGGACGCCGAGTACGTCGACCCACGCCTCACGCAACTGTTCGTACCAGGCCTCCGTCGCCCGGCTGAACACGGGCGAGAGCGCCTGGTGCCGGGTGATGAGGTCGCGGAACTGCACAACGTCGTCGAGCACCTCGGGACCGACCTCGGCGACGGTCATGCCGTCCGGCACGGCCGGCTCGGTCATCGCGGCGACCTCGGCGTGCGCGTAGGCCTGCTGGCGCCCGAACGACAGGTTGAACCATGGAGCCTCGGCGTCGCCGGCCGGCACCGTGACCGCGTGGGTGACCTTGCCGTCGGCGACCCACCCCTCGGCCAGCACCGCGTAGAGGTCGGCGACGTCGGCCGCGTGCTCCGGCGCTGCCAGGACGGATCCGAAACCAGCCGCGGATCCTCCCAGCACGGCAGTGATCCGCCCGGACCGGCGAGCAACCGGCGCACCGACCAGCCCGGCGGCGGCCGACCCAGCGGCGTCCGGCGGCGCCCACGGCACGGCCTGCGCCACCAGAGCGCGAAGGGCGTCAAGGTCCACGGCGTCCGCCGTGCCGATCTCCACCGCCATGGCGCCACCCTCGCGCGCATTGATCAGCGAGACAACCTGTTTGAGGCGTCGCGAAATGGACTTGCGGGACAAACTGGGGCGCCGGCGCCCGGTGTAGGCACGGCTTCCCGCAGAGTCCGTTTCGGTATCGGAGGCCGCCCCCGCGGGCCAATGTCGGCATGCCGACCTTGGATACCTCCTGGCGCACTCAATGTCGGCATGCCGACATTGGCCCGCCCCGTGTCTACGGAGCGTCGGCGGTCGCGTACCGTCGTCAGGCGTGTACCGGTTCCTGTTCCGGCCGAAGTGGCTGCTCTTCTTCGCGGGATGCGTCGCGCTGGCGGTGGTGTTCGTCAACCTCGGCCTGTGGCAGCTCGATCGGCTCGACCAGCGACACGCCCAGAACGACCGGGTCACGGCCGCCAGGAACGCCGAGCCCGCACCGGTCGCGGACGCGCTGAGCACGGATCGCGCGCCGGCCAGGCAGCAGCTGTTCCGCCGTGTCGAGGCGACCGGCCGGTACGACGCCGAGCACGAGTACCTGGTCCGCGGCCGCACCGTCGGGGACCGCGCCGGCCTCCTCGTCCTCACCCCGCTCGCCACCACTGACGGCAAGACCCTGCTGGTGGTGCGGGGCTGGGTGGCGGCCAGTTCGCAGGGCGCCCAGGCCGCGCCGGACGTGCCGGAGCCGCCGTCCGGCGAGGTCACCGTGGTCGGCCGGGTGCGCGCGCCCGAGTCGGGTGGCACGGCCGAGACCAGGATCGGTCGGTACCGCACGGTCAAGCAGATCAACGTCGCCACCCTCGCGCGCGACCTCGACCAGCCGACGTACCGGGGCTACGTCGAGTTGATCGAGGCGCCGGACGGGCTGGTCGCGATCCCTGAGCCGCCGGTCGAGGAGGGTCCGCACCTGGCGTACGCGGTGCAGTGGTTCCTCTTCGCCGGGCTCCTCTTCGTCGGCTACTGGATCTACGCGCGGCGCGAGGTGCAGCAGCACGCAATTCCGCTGGACGAACAAAGCGCGGTGGAGGCGGAACCGGACTCGGACCCCGCGAACCAGCGCTGAACTGCACAAACTACGCGCGCTTCCTGGGAACGACGCCCGCCGAGCCGTTGACAAACCCGGCCGCCCGGTGTTGTCTCCTGTCCGGTTAGGAAGGTTTCCTATTAGTTAGGACGTCTTTCAACCACGCGAACCCCGCGCCCCCACGCACCGGTCTCGGTCGTGGCGACCGGCGGTCGCCGACACCGGCGGCGGGGACGGGGCAGGCCCGCACGCCTGTTCCGCCCCCGCCGACCGGCTGTTCTGGGCCGCCGCACCCCTCAGAGGGACAAACCGCAGGTCGAGCGGCGATTTCAGGGTCGCACGGCCACGCCGCGCCCGGAGCCGTTCAGGCACAGGCCAGCTTACTCGCTCGATTCAGACACCACAAAAGTTGTAAATCGGGGTAGATGCGGTATATCGGTATGTCAGTACCCGGGCGTCACGACGTCCGGGTACACCGTCCCCTCCGGAAAGAGGTTCATCCATGACTTCGTTCCACCGCTTATCCCGCGCCGGTGCCGCGCTGACCCTGGTCGCCGGCCTGGCTGTCGCGTCGTCGGCCCGAGGCAGCCGAGCCCGCGCCGCTCGGAGTCGGCGCCGTACGCACCGTCGCCTCCGGGTTCAGCCTCCCGTGGAGCCTCGCGATCCTGCCCGACAAGTCGGCGCTGGTCTCGGAGCGCGACTCGTTCAACATCATCCGGGTGACGCCGCAGGGCGCGAAGACCACGATCGGCAAGGTCATCCGGCGTCTCCGGGACGGGTGGCGAGGGCGGCCTGCTCGGGCTCGCCATCTCGCCGAACTTCGCCAGCGACCACTGGCTGTACGTGTACCACACGTCCTCCAGCGACAACCGGATCGTCCGCATCAAGTACGAGAACAACAAGCTCGGCACCAAGGAGACCCTCGTCACGGGTATCCCGCGCAGCCGGTTCCACAATGGAGGCCGGATCACGTTCGGGCCGGACGGCAACCTCTATGCCGGCACCGGCGACGCGCAGGACACGTCGAACGCACAGAACCGCAGCTCCCTCGGCGGCAAGATCCTGCGGGTGACGCCGACCGGCCAGCCGGCGCCGGGCAACCCGTTCGGCAACCGCGTCTACAGCTACGGCCACCGCAACGTTCAGGGTCTCGCGTTCGACTCGCGCGGCCGGCTGTGGGCGTCCGAACTCGGCGCCTCGTCGCGGGACGAGCTGAACCTGATCCGCTCCGGCGGCAACTTCGGCTGGCCGAACTGCGAGGGCCCGTGCAACGACGGCCGGTTCATCAACCCCGTCCGCACGTGGAGTGTCGCGGACGCCTCGCCGAGCGGCCTGGAGATCGTCAACAACGTCGCGTACATGGCGTGCCTGCGCGGGCAGCGGATGTACGAGATGACGATCAGCGGCGACTCCACCGGCTCACCGAAGACGCACTTCCGCAACACGTACGGCCGCCTGCGCTCGGTGGAGCGCACCGCCGACGGTGACATCTGGCTCACGACGAGCAACGGCAGCAACGACCGGGTCCTGCACGTCGACCTGACCTAACCGCAGCCGACTTGAAACGGACTTGCGGGGAAGCCGTGCCTTAACCGGCGTCGGTGTACAAGATTGCCCGCAAGTCCGTTTCACCTCAGCATTCGGCGCCCGGCAGCGCTTTCCGCCCAGCGAACAACGGCCACTCCGCCCGGCTCGACACGACAGCCCGCGCCAGGCTCCTCGCAACCCGCCTGAGCTGCGGAAACACCACCTCGCCCCAGTGACCCGAATCGTCCGGTTGCGCCCGGACAACCGTTGACAATTCCGGACTTGCGGTGATCTCATCCCGCACCAGTTAGGAAGGTTTCCTAACAGTTACCGGACGGGGACCAGCCCCGGAGTAGCACGTGCGCCGCGACGACAGAAGAGGATCAAGCATGAAACGCACCCTCGGCCGGGCGTTCGCGCTCGGCGGCTCGCTCCTGCTGGCCGGTGGGCTACTGGTCGCCGCGGCGACCTCCAGCCACGCGGCCGACCCGCTGCTCTCGCTCAACAAGCCGACGACGACATCCTCCAACGAGAGCGGCGCGCTCAACGGGCCCAAGGCCGTGGACGGCAACGCCGCGACCCGCTGGGATCCGCCGAGGGTAGCGATCCACAGTGGATCCGCGTCGACCTCGGCGACACCGCCAAGATCAGCCAGGTCGTCCTCAAGTGGGAGGCCGCGTACGGCAAGGCATACAAGATCCAGACGTCGAACGACGGGAACGCCTGGACCGACATCTTCTCGACGACCACCGGCAACGGCGGCACCGACGACCTCACGGTCACCGGCACCGGACGCTTCGTCCGGATGCACGGCACCGCGCGGGGCACCGCGTACGGCTACTCGCTGTTCGAGTTCGAGGTGTACGGCACCACCGGCCCGCCGGACACCGAGAAGCCGAGCCGCCGCGCAACCTGCGGTCCACCGGCACCACGCCGACGACGGTCTCGCTGGCCTGGGACGCGGCCACCGACAACGTAGGCGTTACGGCGTACGACGTGTACCAGCACGGCCAGTTCGTCACCTCGGTCGCCGGCAACCAGCTCACCGCCACCGCGTCGGGCCTGACCCCGAACACCGAGTACGACTTCACGGTCTTCGCCAAGGACGCGACGCCGAACGTCTCGGACGCGAGCAACGTCGTCAGCGTCAAGACGCCGCCGCAGCAGGACGACAACCAGCCGCCGACCGCGCCTGGCAACCTGCGCTCGACTGGCGTCACCTCCACCAGCGTTCGCTGGCCTGGAACGCCTCGACCGACAACATGGGCGTCACCGGCTACGAGATCTACAATGCGGCGCGCGCCAAGGTCGGTGACTCACCACCACCACCGCGACGATCGGCGGCCTGACGCCGAGCACGCAGTACACGTTCACGGCCAAGGCGTTCGACGCGGTGGGCAACGCCTCGCCGGCAGCAACGCCGGCCACCGGCCACCACGTCGGCGCCCAGCGGCGGCGGCACCAACCCCGGCACCGTCACGCAGATCACGACCAGCACCGACGTGCCGTGGGGTCTGGCGTTCCTGCCGGACGGATCGGCGCTCTACGCCGAACGCGACACGTTCAACGTCCACCCGGGTGACCAAGCCGGCCAGAAGACGACGGTCGGCAAGGTGCCCAACGCCGCCGGCACAGGCGGTGAGGGCGGCAACCTCGGCCTGGAGATCTCGCCGACCTTCGCGCACGACAACTGGGTCTACATCTACCACACGTCACCGAGCGACAACCGGCTCGTGCGGATGAAGTACAAGAACGGCGCCCTCACCGCCACCAGGTGCTGCTCACCGGGATCCCGCGCAACCGGTTCCACAATGGCGGCCGGCTCGGTTCGGTCCGGACGGCAAGCTCTACGCCGGCACCGGCGACGCGCAGAACGGCGCCAACGCCCAGAACCCGAACAACAAGGGCGGCAAGATCCTGCGGATCAACCCGGACGGCACGATCCCGTCGGACAACCCCGTTGCCGGCAACGGTACTGGAGCCTCGGTCACCGCAACGTCCAGGGCCTCGCGTTCGACTCGCGCGGGCCGCCTCTGGGAGGGCGAGCTCGGCAACTCCTCGCAGGACGAGCTGAACCTCATCGTCAAGGGCGGCAACTACGGCTGGCCCAACTGCGAGGGATCCTGCGACGACGCGCGCTTCATCAACCCGAAGCGCACCTGGGCAGTGGCGTCGAACTCCCCCAGCGGTATCGCGATCGTCAAGGACGTCATCTTCATGGCGGCCCTGCGCGGCGAGCGGCTCTACCGGATGACGATCAACGGCGACTCGGTGAGCACGCCGACCGCTCCACTACCAGGGCACCTACGGCCGGCTCCGCACCGTCGAGCCGAGCCCGGACGGCCACCTCTGGCTCACCAGCTCCAACGGTGACAAGGACAGCACGCCCGACAACAGCAACACCAAGATCCTGCACGTCGAGCTGACCGGCGGCGGTGGCCCCACCCCCGGGTTCGCGCTGACCAGCACCGCGTACAACAACGGCGGCGCGATCCCGAACAAGTACTCGTGCGCCGAGGACGGCGGTGCCGGCAACGACATCTCGCCGCCGCTCGCCTGGACCACGGGCAACCACGCGGCCCGCAGCTGGGCGCATGACGTTCATCGACCTGGCCAACGGCGGCAAGCACTGGGCGATCTGGGACATCCCGGCGTCGGTCACCTCGCTGCCTGAGGCGCTGAAGCGCGGGTACATGGTGCCGGACGTGCCAGGCGCCAAGCAGAAGGCGATGGGCAACGCGTCCGTGAACCAGCAGTTCTTCGGACCCTGCCCGCGTAGCCCGCACACGTACGAGTTCACGCTCTACGCGATCAACGTCGACACGCTGCCCGGGCTCAGCCAGAGCTCCACGGTGGCGCAGATCGAGACGGCGATGAAGGCCAACGACATCGCCAGCACCAAGCTGAGCGGCACCTCCAGCGCCGCTCCGTAAGTTCGGGGCGAGGCGGAACGGGGCGGGGCGCACCTGGGGCGTCCCGCCCCGTTCTCGCGTTCCCCCTGCGTCGAGGTGCCGGCAGATGCCTGTCTCACGAGCGGGATCGCCATCCCCGGTTGTGATGAGATCGTGGAGTCTGGCTCGCTGATCTCACCACAACCCCGAAAATCTTCTATTCGTTACGACCGGCTGGCCGGCGAGAAGCAGGGGCTGGTCGGCACGCTCGTCAGCCCCCCGGGCCGCTTCGCTCGGGGGCTCGCGCCGCCGCCCGCGCGACCACTCCCGCACCCTCCCCGAACCGGATTGTTCCGGAAGTGGCGCCCAAACCGGACGCCGATGCAGCCATTTCCCCGACAGTTCACACGCCGTGCCGGGCTGGCCATCGCCCACGCCGTGCTGAGACTCAGCCCGCCGCGACGGACACGGACGCCACCAACGACGGCGCGTAGACCGCCGAGCGAGGTACAGCGTTAGCCACTAACCTGCCGCAATGCCCATCACGATTCCCGGCTTCACCGCCACGGACTTCACCCACGACGGCACGACGCGCACCGTGTACCGCACGGGCACCGGGCCGGCTGTCATCGTCATCGCCGAGCTGCCCGGCATCACGCCGCGGGTCACGGCGTTCGCCGAACGCGTCGCCGCGTTGGGACTGACGGCGGTGTTGCCGCAGCTCTTCGGCGTGCCGGGTCAGTCGCCGAGCCCGGCGCGCTTCGCGCGCTCGTTTGTCCAGGTGTGCGTCTCCCGGGAGTTCTCGCTCTTCGCGCGGGGAAGGAACTCGCCGGTCACCACCTGGCTACGCGCACTCGCCCGGCACGAGCACGAGACGGCCGGTGGCCCTGGCGTCGGCGTCGTCGGGATGTGTCTCACTGGCGGGTTCGCGCTGGCCATGATGGCGGACGAGGCCGTGCTCGCCCCGGTGCTGAGCCAGCCGTCGCTCCCGCTGGGGTTGAACGCCGCCGGGCGGTCCGATCTCGGCATCGACGACGCCACACTGAACCGGGTCAAGGAGCGGTGCGCCGCCGAGAACCTGTGCGTGCTCGGGCTGCGCTTCACCAACGACCGCCTGTCGCCGTCCGAGCGGTTCGCGCGGCTCAGGGACGAACTCGGCGACCACTTCGTCGGTGTCGAGATCGACTCCGGCCCCGACCAACGCCGACGGCATCGGCGGGCGGGCTCACTCCGTGCTCACCGAGGATCTCGTCGACGAGCCAGGGCACCCGAGCCACGCGGCGCTTCAGCAGGTGCTCGACCTGTTCACGAGCCGCCTCAAGAGCGCGCCTCCCAAGGACGCTACGCGTTGACTTGTGGAGTTTCGGGGGTTCCCGGCGCCGCCGGACCCTCGAAACTCCACAGCTCAACGTGCGCTAGCGGTTGTTGCCGTCCCGGTGACCGTTCTCGTGCTTGCCGTTGGTGGAGCGCGGGTCGCCCCAGGCGAAACCGTCCGGCACGCGCAGCATCCGCGGATCCATGATGTCCGACAGGCGCGTGCGCTCCGGCCGGTCGTCGCCCGGGTCCGGCGCGTCGACCGGCGGCAGGTCGGGCAGCTGCTGGTCGGCGTCGGCGTTCGGATCCGGCACCGGCGGCACCACGGACAGCGGCGGGAACTGACCACCCCGGCGCGGCGGCTGCGACCGCTGGTCGGACTCGGGCTGCGGCGCCTCGAACGGCTCGGGCTGCGTGCGCCCGAACCCGCTCGGCGGCGGAGCTGGCACGCCCGGCTGCTGCGCCGGGTTCATCGGCTGCGTGGGCTGGGTGCCACGGCCGTTCTGCCGGCGGAACTGCGGCTCTGTGGCGGGCGGCGGCGCCGGCGGCAGGAGCGGGTGCTGGTCGGTGCGGCCCAGCGGATCGCCCTGGTTCTCGGCGTCTGCGAGCTGGCCAGCGACGATCTCGTCCATGCCGAGCGGATCGGTGCGCAGCTGCTCCGCCGTGAGCGGGGTGGGTGGCGGCAGCAGCCCGCCGCTGAGCGGGTCCTGCAGGGGATCCGGGTTGGAGCGGCGCATCGGCATTTCCAGGCCGCGGTCGGCGGACCGGTCAAGCGGGCGGTCGGCGGACCGGTCGAGCGGGCGGTCCGCGGACCGGTCGAGCGGGCGATCAGCGGATCGGTCAAGCGGGCGGTCCGCGGACCGGTCAAGCGGGCGATCAGCGGACTCGGTCAAGCGGGCGATCCGCGGACCGGTCAAGCGGGCGATCCGCGGACGGTCGAGCGGGCGTTCCGCGGATCGGTCGATGCGGGCGGTCAGCGGTCGGTCACTCGGCGCGATCCGCGGACCGGTCATGCGGGGCTCCGCGGACGCGGGTCAGCGGGCGGTCGCGCGGCTCGGCGTGCTCGCGGGTCAGCGCTGCGCGGGTCAGCGTTGCGGGGGTCGCGTTGCGGGGCTCGACGTGACGCAGGTCAGCGCTGCGCGGCTCGGCGTTGCGCGGGTCCGCGTTGCGGGGCTCCACGTGGCGCGGGTCAGCGTTGCGGGGGTCGGCGTTGCGCGGCAGGCCAAGCTCGTCCGGCCGCACCTGGCCGAAGTCAGGCGGCCGGTTCTGGCCGAGGTCGTCCGCCCGGACCTGGCTGAACTCCGCGGGGCGCGTCGGGCCGAGGTCATCGGGCCTGACCGGGCTGAAGTCCGCGGGACGGGCATGGCCGATGTCACCGGAGCGTCCGGCGGCGCGGCTGGCGGACCGGCCTGACGGTTCGTCGCGTCGTGCGGCGCGCGGCGGCTCGGCCGGCAGGTTGGCGCCGCGCTGCAGCTCACGGCCGGCGGCACGCCCGACCGGCGGCTCCGCCCTCTGGACGTGGGGCGGCTCGACGACGCGTCCCTCGATGGACGGTGGGCGCAGCGGCGCCTGGCCGATGATCTGGGTGGCCTCGACACCGAGCGGCGGCGGCGCGATCTCCGGCATGGCGCGCTCAGCGGAACGCTCCGCAGAGCGGCGCGCGGAACGGCTGAGCCGCTCGAACGTGGCCTCGGCGGCCGGGCTGGGCTTGAGGACGGACTCGACGTCGCTGGGCGCGTCGACGTCGATGATCCGGCGGCCGCCTGCCTCCTGGTACATCGTCGCCCGCATGACCTTGACCGGGAGACCGTTCTCGACGAGGAACTCGAACGTCGACTGCGCACGCGCGGTGAAGTCGCCGGTGGCGAGGAGTATGCGTGGGGCCGGCTTGACCGGCCGGCTCGTGCCGCCGACGAACGAGTGCCAGTCGGTCCAGAAGTCGGAGTCGCCACGCCAGTACAGCATCGCCAGCTCGTCGAGCGTCGCGGCGCGTGCCCAGCCGGCGTACTCGAGGCATTCGGCGATGCCGGAGCGGTCCATCTGGCGGCGCACGTGGATGACGACGACAGAACCGTCGGCATCGAGCGCGACCACGGCGGGCCGGCCGCCACCATCCAGCGGAGCCTGGCGGCGAACCCGGAAGAGTCGCTCGCCGACGAGCGCGTCGAGGTGGTGCCAGAGCACGTCCTCGATCACCTCGTCGTAGCCCCCCGCGCCGCTTTCGAGCTGACGGAACGGGATCAGGCCGTCGGGGCTCACTTCGAAGAGTGGCATCGAATCATCCCTCCTGATCGCTCAACGACTCGGCCGCGCAGACGACCACGGGGTGCGCACCACGCACTCTTGTGTACTGGCTTCACGTTACTTCTCCTGTGAGCGTGCCAGGCCGGAGCGCCGGAGCGCCCGGCAGTACGAACGGCAGCCCACGGGGTGGACCGCTCTCGACCAGCCGCTGGAGTGCGACCGTGTCGAGGTGTTCCGCTACGACGTCACCGAGGAGGTCCAGTGCTGCGGACCGCACGGCGGCGTAGTCGGTATCCGGGGCGACTAGGAAACCATGCCGCCCCGACAGTGACGCAACCTCTGTGAGGAACGCCCTACGGAACTCGTCGGATTCGAATGCGCCATGCCAATGCGTTCCGTAAACGGCCCCGTACTGTGCGCCTTCATGTCCCCCGCCCGGCAGCGTGAACAGCGGCGTCACCGCGGGGTCGAGCCAGGCCGCCTGGCCGTGGTGGATCTCGTAGCCCGTAACTGGGTGACCACCGTAAGTAGTGCCCTCGGGGCGGCGCAGCGTCTTCTCCGCCGCGAAGACCGTGTGCAGCGGGAGCAGGCCCAGGCCGTCCACCGTGCCGGCGCCGCTCTCCACATCGTCGTCGATGCGCTGGCCGAGCATCTGGTACCCGCCGCAGATGCCGAGCACCGGACGGCCTGACGCCGCGTGCGCCGTGACAGCGTCGGCCAGCCCGGTCTCGCGGAGCCAGGCGAGGTCGGTGACGGTGGACTTGCTGCCGGGCAGGACGACGAGGTCGACGTCGGCGATGCCCGCGGGCTGGTCGACGAGGCGCACCTGGACGCCCGGTTCGGCAGCGAGTGCGTCGAGGTCGGTGGCGTTGGACATCCGCGGGAGGCGCGGCGCGGCGACGCGCAGCCACTCGCGGCCCACGGGCGGAGCGCCTCGACCGAGGGTGCCGCCGGCGGCGAAGGACAGCGAGTCCTCGGCGTCGAGCCAGAGCCCGGGCAGCCACGGCACCGTGCCGAGCACGGGCCGGCCGGTGAGGTCGCGCAGCATCTCCAGCCCGGGCCGCAGCAGTGCCGGGTCGCCACGGAACTTGTTCACGACGAACCCGGCGATCAGGGACTGGTCCTCGGCGTCGAGCAGGGCGAGGGTGCCGAACAGCGCCGCGAAGACGCCACCGCGGTCGATGTCGCCTACGACGATCACGGGCAGGCGCGCGGCTCGGGCCAGGCCCAGGTTGGCGATGTCGGTGGCGCGAAGGTTGATCTCCGTGGGGCTGCCCGCGCCCTCGCAGATCACGACGTCGTACTCGGCGCGCAGGCCCTCGAACGTGCCGACGACGAGGTCGAGGAGCGCCGGCTTCTCCGTGCGGTACGAGGTGGCGGTGACCTCGCCCACCGCCTTGCCGTGCACGACGAGCTGGGACCGCCGGTCGCTGCCCGGCTTGAGCAGGACCGGGTTGAACCGCACGCTCGGCTCCAGACCGCACGCGGCCGCCTGCAACGCCTGGGCCCGCCCGATCTCACCGCCGTCGAGCGTGACGACCGAGTTGTTGCTCATGTTCTGGGCCTTGAACGGCGCCACCTTCACGCCCTGGCGCGCGAACCAGCGGCAGATGCCGGCGGCGAGCAGGCTCTTGCCGGCGTCGGACGTGGTACCGGCGACCATCAACGCGCCCGTCACCTCCCACCCCCCAACGCCGACTCTCGGATTCTTGGGGGTCCAGGCGGCCTCCCGACCCCCAAAAGTCCGAAACTCGACGAGCGCGCGGGGGAGCGAAGGTCCGCGCGGCGGCGGCGCGCCGCGGGGCGCAGCACCGCAGCGACCACGGCGAGGCCCGCCGCGGCCAAGCCGATCGCGGCCGACAACCCTGCCGCCCGGCGGATGTCGAAGACGTCGGGCGACGGGCCGTCACCCAGGCCGGGCCGGACCTCGGTGCGTCCCTGGTAGGTGTTGGCGCCGCCGAGCCGGATCCCCAGCGCGCCGGCAGCCGCCGCCTCGCACTGACCCGCGTTCGGGCTCGGGTGCGCGCCGCCGTCCCGCCGCCACACGCGCCACGTGCGGACCGGATCGCCGCCGACCACTGGTGCGACCGCCGCCGTCAACGCGCCGGTGAGCCGCGCCGGTACCCAGTTCGCCACGTCGTCGAGCCGGGCCGCTGACCAGCCGAACTCGGCGTACCGCGGCGACCGGTACCCGACCATCGCGTCGAGGGTGTTCACCGCCCGGTACCCGAGGAGCCCGGGCAGGCCGGCGACCGCGCCCCAGAACAGCGGCGCGACGACCGCGTCACCGGTGTTCTCGGCGACGGACTCGACGGTGGCGCGGGTGATCTCCTGCCGGCCCAGCCCGTCAGGATCCCGGGCGCAGAGGTGGCTCAGCCGCCCGCGGGCGGCGGTCAGGTCGTTGCGATCCAGTGCGGTGGCCATCGCGGCGGCCTCCCGGCGCAGGGTCGTACCGCCGAGCACCGCCCAGACGCCGGCCGCCACCGCCGCGGCCCGGACGACCGGGCGCCGCCGGGTGGCCCGTTGCAGCGCGGCGCCGGCCAGCACGGGCGCCCCGACTGCCAGAGCGGTGAACACCGCGCCCCGCGAGCGGTGCGGCGCATAGCAGCGCTCCTCCAGGGCGCGGACCGCGGTGCCGTAGAGCGCGACTGGGTGGCCACGTCGCGGATCGCCGAGCAGCGCGTCGACGGCGACTCCGGCGGCGATTCCGAGCGCGGTCGCACCGGCGGCGTGCACGGCGGCACGGCGATCGTCGCTGACCGTCATGCACGCTCCTGGGACTACGCCGTACTGGCTCCAGCCTGGGATCCTCTCACGGTCACCGGGGCCGCGGCAGGGTCGTTTCGTGGCCGGGCGGCAGGCGGTCCGAACTGCCCCGCTTTGCCGCCCGGCAGGCCCCGGATAGTCCGGATTGGCCCGCGTGTCGGCCGCGCCGTCAGCCGATACCGGGACGAACACGCAGGGCGAGCCTCCAGCTGACTACTCAGCGTGATGCGGCACGCACGCTCAGCCCGCGACAGCCTCCAGCTCCTCGTCGGCCAGCTCGTCCTCGTCCTCGTCCTCGTCGGAACCAGCAGGCGTGCCGACCAGCTCGTGCGTCGGCGTCTCGCCCGTGGCCTTCGTGCGGGTGAAGTCGGCGACGCCACGGCTGAGGTCGAGGCCGAGCGCGTGCGCCTCCAGCTCGAACGCCGCGCGGCGCTGGCCCTCGACCTCGTACGTCCGGGTGTAGAGCCGGCCGGTGACGACGATCGGATCGCCCTGGACGACGCTGCGGTCGACGTTGTCGGCGAGGGCACGCCAGCACGTGACCTTGAGGTAGAGCGAGTCGCCGTCGACCCACTGGCCGTCGTTGCGGTCGAACTTCCGCTGGGTGGACGCGATGCGGAAGCTCGCGACGCTGTGGCCTTGCTCGGTGCGGCGGCGCTGCGGCGTGTCGACGACGTTGCCGACGACGGTGATCAGGGTCTCGCGCATGGTGGGCTCCTCAGCCTGTGAAGGGGCGGCCGCGATGACCGCCGAGCACCACGCTCCCGAGGACCGCCGCTCAGGCCCAGGCGCCAGACGCGATCTGTGGACAGAGGGTCCCCTGTGGACAGCCACGGCGCCGCAGCACCCAGCTGTGGTACCGGCGTTACTGGACGCTGATCCCCCAGCGGCGCCCGGACGACGAGCATCGAGCCGTCGTACCGTGCGTACGCACGCAGCCCGAGCCGGATCAACAGCCGCGACAGCCTCGCGTTGCCGGACGCGCCGTACACGGCCATCTCCCGGTATCCGAGTTCGACGGCGGCGGACATCGCGCGGCTGGCGAGGATCGTCCCGAGACCGCGGCCCTGGTAATCGTCCCGGACCAGCACGGCGATCTCGGCGACCGGCAGGCCACCACCCACCTGCGCCATCGCGAGCGGTTCGCCGTCCGGACGGGCGGCGCACGCGATCAGCCCGCAGCCGCCGGGCGGGTCGAGCAGCGCGTGCACGGTCGAACCGGTCAGCTTCGGCGGCGCGCCGAGATACCGGTCGCGCAGCGCTTCGGCGGAGCAGGCATCGTGCAGCCGGCGGATCCGGTCCGCGTCCGACCGCTGCGCGACGCGAATCACCGAGACGCAGCCACCGACGAGCGCGGCGTGCGCGGGTCTACTATGGAGAGAAGTGCGGGGAGCTATGACGGCTGGCATGAGACCACCTCCACGGTCCCCTACCAGGGTGGTGCAGCGGTGTTTCCCGCCCGCTACGCCCGGGTGACCAGCGCGCGTCAGTCGCCGGTGAGCTGGATCACGAGATCCGCGCGATCACGCGTCGCGGCGACGAGTTCGGCGTTGCGCTGGTCGCTCCCGTAAGCCCAGTCCCGCGCCTGACCAGGGGATTTGCCGTACGCCTCGTGCCTGCGGACGAGCCGGTCGAGGCGCAGTTCCTCCGGCGGTTCGAGGTACCACGCCTCGTCGAGGAGCGCGCGTACCGGCTCCCAGGTCAGGAGGTAGTTGCCCTCGGTGATCACCAGTGGGACGTCGGGCGGCACCGGGACCGCGCTGCCGATCGGCTCCTCGATCTCACGCCGGAACAGCGGCGCGTAGACGACGTCTTCGCCCGGGTCGCGCAGCCGGCGGAGCAGCGCCGCGTAACCGGCCGCGTCGAACGTGTCGACGGCGCCCTTGCGGTCGCGCCGGCCGAGCCGCTCCAACTCAGCGTTGGCGAGGTGGAAGCCGTCCATACCGACCAGGACCGCGGCGCCATCGAGGGCCGTGACCAGCGTCTGGGCGAGCGTCGACTTGCCGGCTCCGGGCGCTCCGGTGATACCGAGGATCCGCCGTTGACCGGGCACCGCCAGCCGGCGTGCCCGCTCCACCAGCTCACGCACGGTCGAGCCTGGCGACGAGATCGCGCAGGACCGGCGTGGCGAGCCAGGCACGCATGCCGGGGACGGTGCACCGGGCGGTGGCTACCTCGGCGGCGAACGCCAGCGCGCGAGGTAGCGGGAGGCCCGGCGCCGCGGCGACGGCATAGCAGAACGCGCCGTGGAAGGCGTCGCCCGCGCCGAGGGTGTCGCGGGCCTCAACCCTAGCCACGGGCACCTCCCCCGATCCGGACTCCGACCACCACCACACCGGCGCTGGCCCGCGGGTGACGGCAACGGCCGCGACCCCGTGCCGGCGCAGCGCGGCGACCGACTCTACGGCCGTGAGGGCGCCGGGCGTCCGGAAGTCGGCGGAACAGATCGCCACGTCGATGAGCGGCAGCAGCGCGTCGAGCCCGTCCTTCCAGCTCCCGCCGTCGAGCACGACCGGCACGCGACGTTCGACGGCTGCCCGCGCGGTGGCGAGGGCCAGCGTCGGGGTGGTGGCCGTCGACGAGCGCAACGCGGGAGCGCCCCACCATGGCCGCCAGGTCGGCCGGGATCCGCGGCGTGACGGCGGCGCCGTTCACCGAGACCACCGAGCGGTCGCCGGTGCTGTCGACGACGTAGATGCTGGAGACGGCCGGCGCAGACAGGGCGTGTGCGGCGGCGTCGCGGACCTCGACCCCGCGACGGGTCAGCTCGGCGGCGGCGTACCGCGCGAGCACGTGCCCGCCGAACGCGGAGATCAGTGTCGGCACGCCGCCGAGCGCGGCGAACGTGACGGCGGCGTTGGTAGCAGGACCACCCGCCGCGAGCTCCTGGCCGAGCGCGACCACCTTTCTGTTGACACCGGGAAGGGCGTCCACCCGGTACGCGGTGTCGAGGGTGGCGAGGCCGGCGAAGAAGCCACGGGGCGGAGACATGGGAGGCACGGTCCCGTGCCAGGAGGGTGTCCGCAACCGGAGGTACCTGACTCTATGTGTGTAAACGACCACAATTAGCGAGCACGATCGGCCATCACAGGGCGTAACGGACTTCTGTCACACGCTGGTAACCAGGTTGACTTCCGGCAATGACTCTGATCTGCCCAACTCCGGCCTGACCTGCGGGTTACGCTGCTCCCAGGGACTACGGCGAGCCCACCCGCCGGACGTCGTTGGCGTCGGCTTACGCTCTGCTGCGGTCCTCACCCGTGCGCCCGTAGCTCAGCGGATAGAGCAACTGCCTTCTAAGCAGTCGGCCGCAGGTTCGAATCCTGCCGGGCGCGCCACTGTGTCATCGGCAGATCTTTCCAAGTCGCACCGGCCCGGCCGGCCGAGTGATTCGCCCGCTGTCCGACCTGAGGAGTACGCGTCAGCGCGACCATCGCATGACGCGCCGACGCGACGGCGTTCCCTACCGTGGTCCGATGTGGCGCAGTTGGCTCTTCGACGCGGGCGTGGCCGGCGGGATCTCCGTCCTGGCCCTGCAGGATCAGCGCTCCGGTCTGCCCGTCGTCGCCATCGGCCTGCTGATGGCGGTGGCGCTGCTCTGGCGGCGGCACCACCCGCTGACGGTGATGACGGCGGTGTACCTGCTCGGGCTGTCGCAGCTGGTGCTCGCCGGCTCGATGCGCTCGTACGACGTGGCGGTGCTCGTCGCCATGTACTCCGTGGTCACGTACCGTCCGCAACTGCCGTGGGGCGTGTTCGCCGGGGTGGGGGCCGCGATCGGCGTGGTGCTGGTCGCCGCCGTCGACGCCCGTGCGACCGACAACTTCTGGGGCCCACTCCACGCGGGCGCTGCGGTGACCGTCGCGATCTGGGTCACCGGCTACGGCGTACGCACCCGGCGCCTGTACGTGGCGACGATCGAGGACCGGGCCGCCGCGCTGGAACGCGAGCGTGATCACCTCGCGCGACTCGCCGCCGCCGACGAACGCGCCGTGATCGCGCGGGAGCTGCACGACGTCGTGGCGCACAGCCTCAGCGTGATGATCGTCCAGGCTGACGGTGCGAGCTACGCGCCGGACCGCTCCCACGACGCACTGGCCACGATCGCCGCCACCGGGCGTGACGCGCTGGACGACATGCACCGCATCGTCGGCGTGCTGCGCGGCGCCTCGGACGAGATTCCGGACCGGCGCCGGGTCGGACTCCCTGAGCTGCTTGAGCGGGCCGGCCTGCAGGTGGCGCTGGAGACCGTCGGCACACCCGACGGACTCAGCGCGGCGGAAGAGCTGACCACATACCGGATCGTGCAGGAGTCGCTCACCAACGCACTGCGCCACGCCGGTCCCGACGCGGCGGTCACCCTGCGGCTGGTGTACGGGCCGGACAAGATCACGGTCGAGGTCTGCGACGACGGCGCCGGCCCGCTCGTGACGGCAGGATCCCCGGCCGGCGGGCACGGCGTGACGGGCATGCGCGAACGCGTCGCTCTGCACGGAGGAGACCTGACCGCCGGACCCCGGCCCGGTGGAGGCTGGCGGGTGGAGGCCACGATCCCGCGCGGCGAGAGGAGCGCCCGGTGATCCGGCTCGTCGTCGTGGACGACCAGGAACTGATCCGGGCCGGCTTCCGGATGATCCTGTCCGCCCAGGACGACATGACGATCGTCGGCGAGGCCGGCGACGGGGCCGAAGCGCTACGGCTGCTGCGCACCGTCGCCGCCGACGTGGTCGTGATGGACATCCGGATGCCCGTCATGGACGGGGTGGAGGCCACGCACGAGTTGTGCGCCCGGCCGGACGCGCCCCGGGTGCTCGTACTCACCACCTTCGACACCGACGAGGACGCGTTCGCCGCGCTCCAGGCCGGCGCCAGCGGCTTCCTGCTGAAGAACGTGCCACCGTCCGAACTGCTGGCCGCCATCCGCGTGGTCGCCGCCGGTGACGCGATCGTCGCGCCCCGGATCACCCGACGCCTGCTCGACCGCTTCGCCGGGCACCTCGTCCCGGCGGTCGCACCCCCGAGTGACACGAGCCGGCTGGCCCAGCTCACCGAGCGGGAACAGCAGGTACTGCTGCTGGTGGCCCAGGGCCTGTCCAACGCCGAGATCGGCCAGCGGCTCCACGTGGCGGCGACGACGATCAAGACGCACGTCGGACGGATCCTGGCCAAACTCGAACTCCGCGACCGGGTTCAAGCGGTCGTACTCGCCTACGAGACCGGGATCGTGCGGCCTGAACGGCCTGGCTAGTCCGCGAAGTTGCCCACCCCGACCGGCTGCCAATTCGCGGAGCACGAGGAATCGCACGTCCACGAGAAGACCTTCGTCCCGGTGACAACGCCGTGGCCGTCGAGATGCCACGCCTTGACCTGGCCGGTGAGCAGGCTGTGCCAGAGCACGTCGTGGATGCCGTCGTGGTTGAAGTCCTCGGTGCCAATCACGTGCCACATCCGCGAGCACCCGAAGACGGTCGGGCCGGTGCCCGCGCCGCAGCGCTGGGACAGCGTCAGCGTGCCCAGCACCGTGCCAGCCCCGTTGAGCGACCACGACGTGAGGTCACCAGACGTCGCGTTGTGCCACAGCACGTCCTCATTGCCGTCCGAGTTGAAGTCGCCTGTACCGACGACCTTCCACGTGCTCGCGCACCCGGACGCGGTGTCGCAGCGTCGGGACAGGCTCCGCGTACCGATGACGACGCCGTCGTCGCGCAGCAGCCACGCCGACAGCTCGCCTGTGGACGCGTTGTGCCAGAGCAGGTCCCTGACCCAGTCGTGGTTGACGTCGAGCTGGCCCACGACCTTCCAGGCCGAGGCGCAGCCAGAGGCGCTGTCGCAGCGCCACGACAGTTCCCTGGCACTTTTCACCGTGCCGGTGTAGAGGTCCCCCATAAGCCATGTCGACAGCTGGCCGGTGGTGGCGTTGTGCCAGGTCAAGCCATTCGCGGAGGCGACGACCTTCCAGGCCGAGGCGCATCCGGACGCGGTGTCGCACCGCCACGACAGCGACTGGCTGTTCAGCACCACGCCGTCGCCGTTCATCTCCCAGGCGGACAGCTCCCCCGTCGTCGGGTTGTGCCAGAGCACGTCGGGCTGGGCCGTCTTGGCCAGCACCGGGGCGCTGCCCGGTCCGACGAGAGCGAGCAGGGCGACCAGAGCGGCGACAAGGCACCGACGTAGCACAGGGACCTCCGTAGAGTTAGGACGCTCGCGGATCTTACGGTCCCGTTCCTCAAGGGCTGTCGCAGGATGGCCGCTACGAGATCGCCGGCCTCCCCCACCCGGATGTTGCGTAGACGTGCAACGAATTCTCGGCGTTCGTTGGTCCGCCCGCTGATCCTTTCTAATGTTCGGCTCGTCCGGTAACCGCACCACCGAGAACGGGAGAACAATCATGAAGTATCGTCGCCTCGCCGCCGGGCTTGCCGCGGCTACGGCAATCGGCGGGTTGGCCACCACGGCCATTTCCTCACCGGCGTCCGCTGACGTCTGCGGCGCGGTCCGTGACGTCTACATCCCGGGCGCAGAATCGCACTACACGATCAGCTGCTGGAATGGCTACACGTACGTCGACGGCCGGGTCAGGGACACCCGATCCGACGGCAGGTGCGCACAGGTGAAGGCGCAGATCGGCGGCCAGTTCTTCTACAGTGGCCGCGCCTGCCCCAACGGCACCACGGTGTACTTCAACTTCAGCGCCCAGGGTAGCGGCGCCAACGTCTGGACGTACCTGATCTAGCGGGCCGCGGGGGTGGCCCGCCACGTCTTCGCGGCGGGCCATCGGCCTCCTACCAGCACGTTCCACAAACAGGGTCGGGTTCGCTGGTCCCCGTCGGCACCCGGTCGTAGAGCCTGCGGGCGACCAGCGGATCGTCGGTCGGGATCCGGGAGAAGGTGAGGTCACCGCGCGCGTCGGCGTCGGGATCGTCCACCCGGAAACAGGCCAGCCTGATGTCGAAGTTGGTGACCACGCATATCCCGACCTGGTCGTACAAGGCCGTCACGAATCGCGCGCGAATCACAAAGTCTGTGCGCGCGGGCGGCGCAGTGACGTCGGCCGGATCGTAGAGCGTGCGATAGTTGACCTTCGCCTGCTCGTACGGGTGGCCAAAAGCGCGCCAACGCGGATAGATGCCGAGCGCAAACCATTCCCCATTCGACGCCGGACGGCACGGCGTCAATTCTCCATGCAGCCGGAGTGCACCGCCGGCGCGCATCGGAGTCTCAGTGAGTGTGGCTTCTGATATCGATACATTGGCGCACGGAATCGCATTCCAGACGAGTGGCTTGGTCTCACCCAAGCCGGCCTCGGCGCCAGCCGGCTGGCAGAGCACCAACGCGACGACGATGACGACAGCCCGAACCGATTTCCTGATCATGCCGCTCCCCGTGTCCAGGAGCGTGTTTGAGAGGCTCCGGTCGAGCGAGCCGGAGTCCAGGCGGCGGTCCGGCAAGGCGGAGGTTCGTCCGGATACCGGTGTTGTATCCGGACGAACCGACAACGCCGCCGGTCGTCGTCTGGGCCCGGCGCAGCCGAGCGGATGGCCTCTCAAGCACGCTCTAACGCTGCTGATCGGATCCGGGCAGGCTAGTGACCGCCGCCCGATCCCCGGAACGCCGAGCCGGAGCCGGTTGCATGATCACGCAACACCGCCTGCCGCCGGCCGAGCGCGAGCCCCAACTGGAACCGTGTCTCCACATGTAACCGATCCATCAGTCCGCGCAGGACGTACGCGACGGTACGTAGGCTCAGGCCCAACTCACGGGCCGCACTGGCGTCCGTGCGTCCGGCCGCGAGCAGCCTGATCACGGCACGCTCCCGCGGGGTGAGCACGAGTGGCGGCACACCGGAACGCAGCGGATCGGTGGCGACCTCCCACTCGCGCTCGAAGATCGCGACCAGCTCCTGCACCACGGTGTGTGCCGCGATCTCCAGCGCGCCACGCCCGAGATCGAGAGGGTCCCAAGGAAGCAACGCCACGCGCCGGTCGAACACCATCAACTTCAGCGGGACGGTGTCGCGGTACCGGTAGCGCGCGCCCAGTTCGCGCAGCTCCGGCGTGTGCGGGTCAAGGCGGTCACCGTCTGCCGGCGGCAGCCCCAGGGAGCGGTACCGCACGCCGCGTGCCAGCAACGACCGGTCGAGCGGCAGTGCCGCGGCCATCGTCTCCGCGCTGAACGTCTGCTCGGGATTGATCGCGAGATGCTCGTGACGCTCGACGGCGACCAACGCCGCGATCCGCTGCCGCACCCTGACCCGCCCGGCCAGGTAACGCACCTCGCCCGAAACCGTGCCGGCGAGCTGCTCCACCGCCAGCGCCGACACCGTGCGGAGGTGCTTCCGCGCCTGCTCCACCGGGTCCACAACCGACAGCGTGCGGCGGCGCAGCGACCGGATCACGTCAGTGGGCTGGGCGGCTATCCAGTGCGGGCCACCGTGCCTGACCGAGGATGGTCCGGCCCGGAGCCGCACGGCGCCCGCGACGCGCAGCTCGTCGAGAGCGCTGGTCACGCGCCGCGAGGACATGCCCAACTCGTGCGTGGTCTGAGCAGCGGTCCGGGCGCCGAATCCTGCGAGTAGCCGGTAGACGAGGTCGGCGTCCGGCGAGATACCCCAGCGAGCGAGGGACGGCAGTGCGCTCAAGGGCTGCCCCCTTTCGGCGGCACGATTCAAGCAGCAATGGCCGCGGTGGCAACCCTTTTCGTCGGTAATGCGACTGCCCGACGGCAATCGGAACCTGTCCGCCGCGCTCCCTGCACCCTGTGATGCGCCGCGCCGAATGGATCGGCGCGGCGCATCACTCGTCAAGGCCTCGCTACCGCTGGCGCCACCACGGCGCCGATGCGTCCCTCAGCATGTTCGTGCCGCAGTGGATCTCCCCACCGTTGGAACATCGAACCGTCGATGAAGGTGACCTTCATCCCAGCCTTCTCGTACGCCGCCGTCACCGCGTCGGAGAAGATGTTCCGCCCGCCGATCACCGGACCACCTTCCTGCTCTGTCGACAGGTAGCGATCGGGGCCCAGGACGACGCCATTGATCGCGGCCCTCACGGCGGCGAACATCGGCGACTCGTACCCGTCCGCTCCTCCGCCGCTGTTGCCCCACTGGAGGTCAGCGGTGCCGAACAGCGACGGCACGCGGACGATCTCGTCGTCCTCCACTCCGGTCTCACGCTTGATCAGCTCCAGGTTCTCGGCGATCTTCCGCGCGGCCTTGGCGTTGTCCCTGGCGAGGATCGCCTCCGGATCGTTCAGGAAGTCGTCGATCGTCTTCAGCCGTCGACCGTCCGGGCTGAGCATGGCCTTGCCGTGGCCAGCGGCCTGCGCGTCCCGCAGCAGCTTCATCCCGGCAGCGGGGTCGGCGATCGCCACCCGCCAGCCGCGCGGCGTCTTGGCCGGCAGGAACTGGATGAACTCGTCCACGTGCTGGACGTGGGTCCACGACGAGTCGAGCAGCAGCGGATCCTGCAACCCCTGGGACTTGAAGAACGTCTGCACTGCCGGCGACGGGTCCATCAGCTCCTTGCCAAGCGCCGACCCGCGCACCGTCCTGCCCACCGGCGCCTGCCGGCCCGAGGTCCTCGCACCGCCCGGCGTCGCCGGGTTCTCCCCCTGAGGCGTCGGCCCGCCCTCGCCGATCTGGTCCATGCCCCTGCCCATGACCACGCGGCCCATCGGGTAGTTGCGGCCGTTGTGGGAGTACGGCGGGATGGTCTCCATGTTCCCGGTGGAGTCCAGGGTGTCGCCAATACCGCCGGCGTCGTAGCCGTCGGCGGCCAGCTCGACGACCGCCACGTCCGGTCCGCGCAGCCGCTCGTACAGCTCCCAGGCGGCCTGCTCCTCCTGGTGCGACCGGAACATCACCCGCATGCCGTGCGGCTTGCCGTCCGGACCGGGGATGCTCGTGTACATCGCCTCGAAGAAGTCCTGCGGGAACATGTGACCGAACCGGGTGAACTCGATCGGCGCCGGCAGGCCGGCGGCCGTCACCACCTGCTTCAGGTCGGCGGCGAACTTGGCCGACTTCTGCTCCAGGGAGGGGTCCTCGTACCGCTCCTCCGCCTGCTGCTTGTTGATCCTCGACATCACGATCTGCTGCGCACGCTGCGTGTGGTCGTGGGTCAGCACCGGTGCGGCCCGGAGCGTGACGGAGTCTGCGCTGGTCCTGCCGCCCGCGGTTACCGAGAGCGTCACCGTGGCCCGGCCGTCCCAGACCTTGGCATCGCGAATCATGTCCGTGCCCTCGATGCCCAGTTCAAGGCCGCGTTCCAGATCTACCCTGGTCAGCTTGTCGGTAGGCCGCAGCAGCTGCCAGGCGGTGCCGCGCTTGACGAACAGGTGCGTGACCGAGGCAGCCGCCCCCGTGACCGTCGCCGTGCCCTCCACGTTGCCGCGCGGCAGGCGCACCGGCACCGACCGCACCCGGGCGAGATCCTTCTCGTCCTGCGCGCCGTTCACCACCGTGTCCGCGCCATCCCGGCACGCCACGATCTCGGCTTCCGGCAGGAACTCGCCGTCCGGACCGGTGAACAGACAGCGCCGGGCGTCATCGTCGAGGTTGGGCAGGAACAGCGCGCCGCTGCCGACGCTGGCCTGATCCTCCCCGCGTTCGTCACTACGTCCGCTGACATCCACACGACCATCGCGGTTGGCGTCCGCGCGCAGGTCCGCCAGCGACGAGTCGGCCAGCGCGATCGGCACCGACCACGCGAGCAGCGCCACGCCCAGCCCAGTACCCAACACAATCTTGGCGACGTGCTTCATACAAGCCTTCTCCGTTCCTCTGGCCCGGCAACTTCCACCGGGCACAAAGAAGGCTCGCGATGAGATGTGCGGATCCTGTGAGGACGGTGTGCTGTTCTTACAGGCAGATCGTGAACGTCGTGCCCGTGCCCGGAACGCTGCTGGCCGTGACCGTGCCACCGTGCGCGTGTACGAGGCCGTGGACGATCGCCAGCCCGAGCCCGCTTCCGCCCGTCTCGCGGTGTCCGGGAACGGTCCGCCCGCCAGAACCGGTCGAACACGTGCGGCAGATCGGCCGGGTCGATGCCGACACCCGTGTCGCTGACCTCGATCTGGACCTGCCGGTCGAGACGCTTCGCGGACAGCCGCACCGTGCCGCCGCGCGGTGTGTAGCGCAGCGCGTTCGTCACCAGGTTGGTGAGAACCTGCTGGAGGCGCACGGGATCAGCGGTCACCACCGGCGAGCCGTCAACGGCGGCGACGAGCGCGACGCCTGCTTCCTCGGCCCGGCTCCGGTGCGACGTGGCCACCTGGTCGAGCAGTTCGGCGACGTCGACCTGTTCGGGGTGCAGCCGCAGCTTGCCCGCGTCGACCAGGGCCAGATCCTGCAGGTCATCGATCAGGTGTTGCAGCAGCAGCGTCTCGCCCACCAGCGCGGACAGGCGGCCGCGGTCCAGCTCGACCACGCCGTCCTGAGCGCCCTCCAGGTAGCTGCGGATCGTGCCGAGCGGGTTCCGCAGCTCGTGCGAGACATCGCTGACCATGGCCTTGCGCTGTTCCTCCATGCGTTCTCGGTGCTCGGCCATATCGTTGAACGCCCGCGCCAGCTCGCCGATCTCCCCGCGTGACCGGACCGCCACGCGGGCGCCCGTCTCGCCACGCCGCATCCGGCGCGCCGCGGCCGTGAGCGCGCGCAGCGGCCGGATCATGAGCATGGCGACGCCGACGCTGACACCGACGGTGAGCAGCAGGACGACGGCTGCCACGAGCGCGATCCGGCCCGGGTCGACCGAGAACAGTGTGGTCCGCAGCGTGGTCTTTCCGGACGGGTCCGTCACGAACAGCAGCGCTGCGGGCGCCACGGACGTTCGCAGCTGGTCGCGGCGGCCGGTGCCCAGGCATGACGTCGCGGCGACGCTGGTGCGGTCGGGAGCGACGACCGGCTCCCACGAGCGATCGAACTCAAGCTCGACACCGCGGCACGCCCTGGCTGGAGAGGCAGGCGTTCACAAGGCCGCTGAGCTGCCGGAGTGCCGCCGCTTCGGTGGGCGTGGCCGTGGACAACGCCTTCACGGCCGAGGTACAGGGCAGCGGACCGGGCAGCGGCGCCGCCGTCCGGTCGAGATCGACGAGAGGGCGCCCGCTGGCACTGATCTGTGGCGGGGTCGCCGGTGCCGGTGCCGGCCCCGCGCACTGCGAGTAGGCCTGGAAAGCCAAGGCCAACCGCGTGCGCTCTGACTGCGACAGGTTGAACGGACCGATGACACGGGCGTCGATCCGGTCGGCGGGCGCGTCCGGGATGAGAGTCACGTCGATGGCAAGCGGGTCGACCACACCGGACGGCGCCGGCGGCAACGTACCCAAGTCCGCGGCTCCGCCGGAGTCCGCGATCGGCCGGCGCCGCTCGTCGGTCAGCACGATCCGCCGGCCGGCCTGCCCGGCAAGCTCGCGGAGGGTCGGCGCCACGCCGTCCCAGGTGCGGTGCTCGACCGCGTAGGTCAGCAGCGTCTGGTACGTGCGGGCGTCGCTCGCCACGGCGTTGCCCAGGTCGCGGCGGATCGTGGTCGACGTGGTGCGCGCCGCAAGCCACGCCGTCGCGGTGATCGAGCAGACCGCCACCAGCACCGACGCGGCCAGCAGCCGGACGAGCAGGCTGTGCCGCAGCGGCGGTCTACCCCGCACTCGAACCGTCGACCAGCTTGTACCCGACACCGTGAACCGTCAGCAGATAGCTCGGCCGTCGCGGCGACGGCTCGATCTTCTTGCGCAGGTTCACGACGTGAGCGTCGATCGTGCGCTCGGTGAAGTAGTCGTCGAGCCCGTGCACCGCAGTGAGCAGTTGCTTGCGGCTGAACACCCGGCCGGGCTCGTTCGCCATCGTCTGCAGGATCCGGAACTCCGAGGCAGTGCAGTCCACGACGGCGTCGCCAAGCCGCAGCTCGTGCCGGTCGGCGTCGATCGCCAGGTCACCGATGGTGACCGCGGAGTTCTGCGTCCGGCGCACCCGCCGCAGCAACGTGCGCACGCGCGCCATCAACTCCCGCGGGCTGTACGGCTTCGTCATGTAATCGTCGGCGCCGAGGTCGAGCCCGAGCAGCAGGTCGTCCTCGGTGGACCGCGCGGTGAGCATGAGCATCGGCAGGTCGTACTCCGCGCGCAGCACCCTGGCCACGTCCAGCCCGTCGACCCTGGGCATCATCACGTCGAGGAGCAGCAGGTCAGGTGGGTCGCGGCGGACCTCGTCGATGGCTGCCCGCCCGTCATGGACGATGCGGACCGTGTAGCCCTCCTGGCGCAGGTACTCACCGAGGATCTCGGCCTGCATCACGTTGTCCTCGGCGACCAGCACAGACTCACGCACAGTCACACTGTAGCCAGCTCAGGTCCGGCGCCGACGGAGCCAGCCGGCGGCCCCGATCAGCAGCACCACCGCCACACCGACGGTAAGCGCGACGGGCGTCCAGCGGCGCTTGTCACTGGCCGGGACCGGCCCGCCAGCCACCTCGGCCCCGGTCCCGGCCGCCACCTCGGCCTTCGGTTGCCCGTCGGCTTCGGTCGCCGGCCGGCGCCGGCAGCCGGGGTGATCCGGCTGAGTCGGTCAGTCCCGCCTTGACGAACGCGTCTGCGATGAACGCGAGCAGCTTCTGCCGCAGTTCGGCGCCTCCCTCCGGGACTGTCCATCATCCCCACGCCGTGGATCCCACCGCCGACAGTCTCGTAGTGCTTCTCCGTCGCACCGGACGCCTCGTAGAGGCCCTTCACCTCGACGACGAAGGCATTGCCCATGTCGCCTGGCGAGACCGCGAAGAAGGACGGCTTCGTGACCTTCTTGACCGACTCGAGCGCGTCCATTTCGGGGTCGGACGTGAAGGAATCCCGAGGCGAGGAGAACGCGATGAGGCCGGCGAGGCTGGGGATCTTGGGTGCTGAGTTGATCGCCGCGGTGCCGCCCTGTGATGCGCCCCCGGCGACGATGGCGGCCGCGCCGCGCCTGGTCAGCTCCTGCGAAGCGGCCAGGAAATCGCGGTCGAGGTACTTGTGTTCCCCCTCACTCACCTTCGCGGAGGCGCCGGTACCGCGCGCTTCGAGCAGCACGACGTTGTAGCCCTTGCTGGCGAGAATCTGCGCGAACGGCAACCAGCTGCAGATGTACCAGCCCTGCTCGTGTTCGAGAACGACGCCCTTCTTCCCACTCCCGAACGCAAGACCTGAGACGCGCACACCGTCCGACGCCCGGAAGCTGATCGTGTGCTGCCGGAGCGACTCCGGGACGCACTTGTTGATCGGCAGCCCGTTCGGCGCCTGCACCGTGAGATCGGGTTCTGCCACCTTGTCCGAGCGGGGCGGGGCGGCGAACGCGGGGCTGGCACCGCTCAGGATCGCGAGCGCGGCACCCGCTGCGAGCAGTCGTCGGAAGGAAGTAAAGGTCATGGCTCTGTTACTACCGACGAGTTATGAGCACGTTGTGAGCGTCGTGTCCGTGTCCTGCGCGGGTATCGACGCGCGGGCCGCGCAGTCGTAGCGTCGGGCATGACCGGCCATTGGAGCTGACCGGCGCATCCGTCGAAGGGGGCTTCGCGATGTTCGTGCAGGTAATTCAGGGCCAGATATCGGACGCCGAGCAGGTGCACGCCGCGTTCGACCGGTGGGCGCAGGAGCTGGCGCCCGGCGCGGAGGGCTGGCTGGGGTCGACCGCAGGGGTGACAGACGACGGCACGCTCGTCGCCCTCGCCCGGTTCGACTCCGAGGCGGCCGCACGCCGCAACAGCAGCCGACCCGAGCAGGACCGCTGGTGGGCCGAGACCGCCAAGCTGTTCACCAAGGGGGCGACGTTCCACGACAGCAGCGAAGTCGTCGTGGACACGCCGGGTGAACCGTCCAACGCGCACTTCGTCCAGATCATCCAGGGTCGCGCCACCGACCCGGCACGCGCGCGGGAGCTGATGAGCCAGGACTCCGGCAAGTGGGCCGAGTACCGTCCCGACATCCTCGGCAGTGTCGAGGCCGACTACGAGGGCAACGCGTACACGCTGGCGCTCTTCTTCACCAACGAGGCCGAGGCCCGCATCGGCGAGCAGAAGGAGCCGCCGCCCGAGCTGCAGGCTCAGATGGCGGAGATGGACAAGCTCAACGCCGAGCCGCCGAAGTTCTTCGACCTGAAGCAGCCCTGGATGTACTCCCCGAGCTGAGCCCACGCGTCTGGCGGGCCAATGTCGGCATGCCGACGTTGGTCCACCCTCAGGCGAACTCGGCGCGGACACCGAGCAGCCGCACCGCCCGCCGGCTGGTGAACCGGTCGAGAGCGGCGAGCGCCGCCGCTTCGATCGCGGCTGTCTCGGTCGTCGGTGACGCGAGCGGCTGGCCGTGGGTCTGGGTGAAGAACGGCACGTAGCGCACCTTCACCACGACCCGCGCGGCCGGCCGCTCCGCGAGTTCGGGCACCAGGTCACGGACCAGCCGCGCGACCTCGGCACGCACCTCGCTCCAGTCGTCCAGATCGCGCTGGTACGTGACCTCCTTGCTGTGCGAGCGGGCCACGTACGGCGCACTGTCCACGCGCGAGGACGCGTCGCCGTTCGCGATCCGAACCAGCCACGGTCCGGTGCTGGGGCCGACATGTGCCGCCAGCACGTCCGGATCGGTGGTCGCGAGCTGCCTGACGGTGTCGATGCCGAGTGCGGCGAGGCGCTTGGCCGTCTTGGCGCCGATCCCCCAGAGCGCGTCGGTGCGCTGGTCGCCGAGCACGTCGAACCAGGTCTCGCCGGTGAGCCGGTACACGCCCGCCGGCTTGCCGTACCCAGTCGCGAGCTTGGCCTGGAGCTTGTTGTCGCCGATGCCGACCGTGCAGTCGAGGCCGGTTCCGGCGTGCACCAGGCGCTGGAGCGTCTTCGCCGCACTCTCCGGATCGTCACCGTCGTACGCCACGAATGCCTCGTCCCAGCCGAGCACCTCGACGACCGTGCCGAAGCTGCGCAGCGCAGCCATGACCTGCGCTGACGCCGCTTCGTACGCGTCACGGTCGACGGGGAGGAAGACCGCGTCCGGGCAGCGCCTGACCGCCGTCCGCAGCGGCAGCCCGGAGTGCACGCCGTACTCGCGCGCCTCGTACGAGGCGGTACTGACCACACCCCTCTTCGTGGGATCCCCGTCGCCACCGACCACGACCGGCAGGCCACGCAGCTCCGGACGGCGCAGCACCTCGACAGCGGCGATGAACTGGTCGAGGTCGACGTGGAGCACCCAGCGGGACACAGCCCAGTCTCACCCGCGCCCGGAACGGCGGCCAGACCCGGACCGCCCCAACCCCCTGAATGTTCCCGGCAGCGCGTGCGCACGCGCTGCCGGGAACATTCAGGGGGTGCGCGGAACGCCCCGGCGAACGCAAAGGCCCCTCCACGCGAAGGGCCCCGGCGATTGCCGGGGCCCTTCCCTCGCGGTGGGTCAGTGGAGGAGCTGCCCCCGCAGCGCGCCGTCCTTGAACTCGGCGTTGTGGATGTTGACGTAGTGGTCACCGGGGGTCTTGCGGATCTGCTGCACGACCGCGGCGTCCTGGTTCGTCGCCACACCGGAGACCGCGAAGATCGACGACGGCAGCGGGGTGGTGAACAGCTCCACCTTCACCGGACCGTTGACACCGAACTTGCCCTGGTGCACGTGGCCCACGGTCGGCGGCTGGATGCCGACCCACGCGAGGGAGTAGCCCACGTTGGTGCCGTTCGGGCGGATGAACGCGACGGCGTGACCGTTAGGGTCACCCACCGGCGAGCCGCCCGGCTTCTGGACCTCCTGGTCGGCGTCCGCCAGCGCACGGATCCCGCCGCCCTTGATGATCGAGAGCACGTCGGTCGGGCGCTTCAGCTTCTGGAGCTGGGCGCGGACCGCGCCACCGGGGAACTCCGCGGTGTGGACGTTGAAGTAGAACTCGTGCGGGGCCTTGCGGATCTTCTCCGCGAGCGCAGCGTCGTCGACGTGGACGGCACCGGCGGCGGCGGTCACCGTGGCCGGCAGCGGAGTGTCGAACAGGGTGACCTTCACCGGGCCGTTGACGCCGGCCTTGCCCTGGTGGAGGTGGCCGAGCGTCGGCGCCTGGATGCCCTCGAAGCTGAGCGAGAACGACACCCTGTTGCCCTTGACCCGTACCAGGGCGACGCCCTTGCCCTCCGGGTCGGCGACCGCGGGCCCGCCCGGGGTCGGCACCTCGTTGGCACCGGAGAGCTTGGCGACCAGGAAGGTCGAAGGGGCCTTCGCGCTGACCGCCTTCATCTTGGCAGCCTTGTGGCCAGCCCCGCCGTGGTTGCCGTCGGCCTGCGCCGGGGCGGCGCCGACCAGACCGAACGCCACCGCGGCGATCGGCAGAGCGAGCAGAACCTTGCGCATGTCGTATGTCCTTCGTGGAGTTAATTGCGGATTGACACCGACAACACGCGGCCCGGTCGGCGCCGGGTTCAACAGGGTCCGAGAAAAAGAAAATCTCGCCAGGCATTGAAACTCTCGCGGATCAGATGCGTGGTGCATGCAGATGCTCATCACGACTGATCGAGGAGAACGGATTCCCATGCGTACCCGAGTTGCCCTCGCGGCGCTACCGCTGTTGGCCCTGTCGCTCGCCGCTTGCAACGCGGGCTCGGAGCCCTCGGGCGGCGCCGCGGGTGCCGCTAAGAAGGGCCAGCAGCCGGTCTCGGCCGAAGTGAAGATCGTCCAGTCTGACCTGGGCCCCATCCTCGCTGACCAGGACAGCAACACCCTCTACGCGTTCGTGAAGGACAAGGGCGGCAAGAGTGCGTGCGCCGCGGACTGCCTTGCCACGTGGCCGGCGCTCACCTCCAAGAAGCCGGCGACGGCCGGGCAGGGAACGGACGCCAAACTGCTCGCCACGATTACCGGCACCGAGGGTACGAACCAGGCGCGCTACGGCGAATGGCCGCTCTACTACTACGCGGCCGACGTCACACCGGGCGATGTCAACGGCCAGGGCGTCGACGGCGAATGGTTCGTCATCAAGGCAGACGGAAAGCTCATTAAGACGCAGTAGTGAGCCCGGTCACATTAATGGCCGCGCCGGTGCGGGAATTTCCCGCATCCGGCGCGGCCTTTTCGTCGTTTCCGACCCGCTGGAACACACCCTTCTTTTAGGAGCTAAAATAACCGCCTCTCGGACCCGGCGCCCATACTGTCGTCAGGTTCCGGCACGACGCACAGAGTGGAGCGGTTGAGAGTGGATCGCAGTGAGCGGCGGCGCACCACGGTCCGCGATGTGCGGCGGCGGAACCGGTCGGTGTTGCTGTCCCGGCTGTACTTCGAGGGGCCGTTGAGCCGCCAGCATCTGAGTCAGCTGACCGGGTTGAGCGCGGCCACGGTGAGCAACGTCATCGCCGCGCTGATCGAGGACGGCCTGGTGATCGAGGCCGGCTCGGTCGACTCCGACGGCGGCCGGCCGCGAGTGCTGCTGCGAGTCGATCCCGGCTACCGGCACGTGATCGGGGTCGACGTCGGCGAGACCGGGGTCCGGGTCGAGCTGTTCGACCTGGCGATGACCGCACTGGCCACCGTGCAGCATCCCCTGGAGCCGGTCCACCCCGACCCGGCCGCGGTGGCCGCGCACATCATCGCCGGCGTCGGCGAGGTGATCGAGGCCGCCGGCGTCGCCGCCGGCTCGGTGCTCGGCGTCGGCATCGGCGTCTCCGGCGTCGTCGAGCAGGGCCCGCAGGTCCTCGTACACGCCCAGGCGCTCGGCTGGGACGCGGTGCCGCTGCAGCAGCTGATCCGCGCCGGCGTCGACCTCCCGCTGTTCATCGACAACGGCGCCAAGACCCTCGGCCAGGCCGAACTGTGGTTCGGCGCCGGCCGTGGCGCGAAACACGCCGTCGTCGCCCTGGTCGGGTCCGGCGTCGGTGCCGCCGTCATCACCGACGGGCTGCTCTACCGCGGCGCCACCAGCAGCGCCGGCGAGTGGGGCCACACCATCGTCAAGTACGGCGGGCGGCGCTGCCGCTGCGGTGCGAAGGGCTGCCTGGAGGCCTACGTCGGCGCCGAGGGCGTCCTCGACCGGTACCGGCACGCCATCGGCGACAAGACCACCGCCGACATCGACGAGGAGGCCGGCATCGCCGCGCTCCTGGCGGACCCCTCACCCCTCGCCGCCGCGATCCTGGAAGAGACCGCCGGCTATCTCGGCGCCGGCATCGCCAACCTGATCAACCTGTTCAACCCCGAACGCATCATCCTCGGCGGCTGGGCCGGACTCGCCCTCGGTGACCGGCTGCTGCCCGACATCCGCGCCGCCGCCGCAGAGCACGCCCTGGCCCGGCCATACGCGCAGACCACCATCGAACTGTGCCAGCTCGGCCCCGACGCCGTCGCCTACGGCGCCGCCACCCTCCCCGTCGCCCACCTCCTCGGCCGCGGCCTGACAGGCGACGCCGAGCCACTCCCCCTCCACGAGATGGCCTGACGGCAGGACCCTCGGGCCGAACCAGCCGCCCGGGGGCACCTCGGGCTCGAAACGGGCTTGCGGTACGCCTCAGGCTGAACCCGACGGCGGGACAACCTCCGCCGAAACGGGCTGCCGGTGCGCCTCGGGCTGAATCCGACGGCGAGGCAGCCTCCGCCGAAACGGACTTGCGGTGCGGCCTCGGGCTGAATCCGACGGCGAGGCAACCTCGGCGAAACGGACTTGCGGTGCAAACTGGGGCATCGCTGTCCGGTGTAGGCACGGCTTCCCGGAAAGTCCGGTTCGGGGGACGGCGGTTCGGGGACGGCGGTTCGGGTGAACGGCGGTTCGCGTGAACGGCAGCCCGGGTGAACGGCGGTTCGGGCGAACGGCGGCCCGGGTGAACGGCGGCCGGTGCCCCGCCAGTCCGTGAACCTTTTTTTAAGGTGTGTATTGACGCGTACCCACGGCGGGTTCTAGCGTCCTCACGAGCTCACGCCGCGGACATTCCAGCCCAGAACGGCATCCCCGCGGACCTCCACTGATCGCTGCCTAGCGCCGGCCCACCCGGAGCGCGCCCCATCGGCACCGGACCCAGCCGGCCCCGAGTACGGAGGAGTGCCATGCGAGCGTCCCGATCGTTGAAGCGTGTGGTCACGGCGTTGATCACCGGCGTCTGCGCGGCGTCGCTGCTCAGCGTCCCGGTCTCGGCCGCCGCCGGACCCGCCTATCTCGACGCCAAGGCGTCGACGAAAACGCGCGTCGCCGACCTGCTGCGGCGGATGACCGTCGAGGAGAAGGTCGGCCAGCTCCAGCAGATCGCGGTCGCCCGGTTACAGGGCGACGGCTGCACCTGGAGCGGCGGTGAGCTGAACGAGACCTGCATGCGCGAGGTGCTGGCCGAGCAGAAGGCCGGCTCGATCCTGTCGGGCGGCGGTATGGGCCCGACGACGAACACGCCCAAGGCCTGGGCGGAGATGACCAACGCGATCCAGCGGTACGCGATCGAGAACACGCGGCTGCGGATCCCGATCGTCTACGGCGTCGACGCGGTGCACGGCCACAACAACGTGCTCGGCGCCACCGTCTTCCCGCACCAGCTCGGGCTCGGCGCGACGTGGAACCCGGCGCTGGTGCGGTCCACCGCGCAGTCCACGCAGCGGGCAATCGCCGCCACGGGCGCACCGTGGAACTTCGCACCGGTTGCCGAGATCGCCCGTGACCAGCGGTGGGGCCGCTACTACGAGACGTACGCCGAGGACTCGCTGCTGGCGGGCGACCTCGCGGCGGCCAGCGTTCGCGGCTACCAGGACCGCTCCAGCGGCGCCCGTGCGGCGGCGACCGTGAAGCACTTCGCCGGCTACTCCGAGCCGGGCAACGGGCACGACCGCGTGCCGGGCGACATGTCGGCGCGGTACCTGCAGGACACGATCCTGCCGTCGTACAAGGCGGCGGTCGACGCAGGCGCGCTCACGGTCATGGCGAACTCCGGCGCGCTCAACGGCGTCCCCGTGACGGGGTCGAAGTACCTGCTCACCGACGTGCTGCGGCGGCAGTGGCGGTTCGACGGCCTGGTCGTCAGCGACTGGAACGACGTCCGCAGCCTGCAGACCGCGTACAAGGTCGCGCCGGACTACCCGACCGCCGTGGCCAAGGCGATCAACGCGGGCGTCGACATGGCGATGCTGCCGCCGGACGACCGCGACTTCCACGCCGCCACGCTCACCGCCGTCCGGCGCGGCATGATCTCGAAGCGCCGCCTGGACGAGGCCGTCGGGCGCGTGCTCACGCTCAAGTACCGGCTCGGGCTGTTCGAGCGTCCGTACGTGGACCCGGCCGCCGCCGACGGGATCGTGCTCCGCGCCGACCAGCAGCTCGCCCGCCGCGCCGCCGCCGAGTCGCTGGTGCTGCTCCGCAACGAGGGCGGCGTGCTGCCGTTGCAGGGACGCAAGATCGTGGTCACCGGGCCGAGCGCCGACTCGATGCCGAACCAGGTCGGCGGCTGGACGATCGGCTGGCAGGGCGTGCCCGACAACGTCACCGTGCCGGGGACGACGATCCTCCAAGGTCTTAAGGCAGGCGCACCCGCCGGAACCACCATCACGCACGCACCCGCCCTCGACGACGCCGTGGCACAGACCCGCACCGCCGACGCGGCCGTGGTCGTCGTCGGCGAGAAGCCCGGATCGGAAGGGCCGGCTGACTCGCCGCGTCCCGAGCTGGCCGCCGACCAGGTGGCGCTGGTGAAGGCGCTCCAGGCGACCGGCAAGCCGGTGATCGTCGTGGTGGTGTCCGGACGGCCGCTGATCCTGCGCGAGGCGGCGTCCACCGCCGGGCTCCTCGCCGCGTGGCTGCCCGGAAACGAGGGCGGCACCGCCGTCGCTGATGTCCTCTATGGACGGATCAACCCGAGTGGCCGGCTCCCCGTCTCGTGGCCGAAGGAGCTGGGCAACGACCCCGTCTACTACCAGCAGCTTCCTGGGACGAACGGTGGCCCGGACTCCGGCTACAGCCCGCTGTTCCCGTTCGGCGCCGGCCTGTCGTACACGAACTTCGCGATCAGCGGGGTCGCCGTGGAGCGGGTGTCGCACCGCGAGGTCCGTCTCACGGTGAACGTCGCCAACAACGGTGCCCGCGCGGGTGACCTCGTCGTGCCGGTGTACGTGGGCCAGCCGGTCAGCGCCGTGCTCGCCCCGCCGAAGCGGCTCGTGGCGTACACGAAGGTTGCGCTGGCGCCCGGCCAGACGAGGACCGTGCGGCTCAGCTTCCCCGTCTCCCGGCTGGCGGTGACCAGCGGCGATGTCAACGGCTCGGGCCTCCCGCGCGTCGAACCAGGCGCGTACCGGCTGTTCGCCGGCAATTCGCAGACCGACTTCACGGTGAGCATCGCGATGAACAGACGTAGATGGATCCGGGGACTGCTCGTTCTCGCGCTCGTCGCCGGCGTGTTCTCGATCGGCAGCCAGCGCCTGCCGGAGGCGGAGGCCGCCGTCGGACCGCTTGTCTTCTCGGACGAGTTCAACGGCGCCGCCGGCACCGCACCCGACGGCAGCAAGTGGCGGCACGACATCGGCGGCAGCGGCTGGGGCAACAACGAACTGCAGTACTACACGAACCGCGCCGACAACGTCGCCCACAACGGTGCCGGCCAGCTGGCGATCACCGCGCGACGCAACAACCCTGCCGGGTATTCGTGCTGGTACGGCACGTGCCAGTACACGTCCGGGAAGCTCACCACCGCAGCCACGTTCACCCAGGCGTACGGGCGGATCGAGGCGCGGATCAAGGTGCCGCGCGGCCAGGGCATGTGGCCGGCGTTCTGGATGCTCGGCAACGACATCGGCTCGGTCGGCTGGCCCGCGAGCGGCGAGATCGACGTGATGGAGAACGTCGGCCACGAGCTGAGCACGGTGCACGGCACGCTGCACGGCCCCGGCTACTCCGGCGGCAGCGGGCTGACCGGCAGCTACACCCTGCCGGGCGGGCAGGCGTTCGCGGACGCGTTCCACACGTTCACCGTCGACTGGGAGCCTGGCGCGATCACCTGGTACGTCGACGGCGTGCAGTTCTCGCGCAAGACGCCGTCTGACACGCGGGGCAACCGCTGGGTGTTCGACCACCCGTTCTACCTGATCATGAACCTCGCCGTCGGCGGCAACTGGCCGGGACCGCCCAACTCCAGCACCGTGTTCCCGCAGCAGTTGCTGATCGACTGGGTGCGCGTCTACGCGTACAGCAGCGGCGGCGCGGGCCAGATAACCGGACTGGCCGGCAAGTGCGTCGACGTGGCCGGCGCCGGCACCGCCAACGGCACCACCGTGCAGCTCTACACGTGCAACGGCACCGGCGCCCAGCGCTGGACCCGCTCCGGGGAGACGCTCCAAGCGCTCGGCAAGTGCCTTGACGTGTCGGGCGGGTCCACTGCGGACGGTGCTCGCGTGCAGCTCTGGGACTGCAACGGCACAGGTGCACAACGCTGGGTCTACACCGCTGGCCGCGACCTGGTGAACCCGCAGGCCAACAAGTGCCTCGATGTCAGCGGCAACAACTCGGCCGATGCGACGCCGCTGCACCTGTGGAGCTGCCACGGTGGCGCCAACCAGAAATGGAATCTCTAGCGAATGGGGTACGCATGAAGGCTGTTGCGGTCGCGGGAGCGGTGGGTCTGGTGTTAGCCCTCGCAGCCACCGCTCCCGCCCGCGCGGCTGAGCCGAAGGTCTCCGCCACGACCGGCGTCGGGCTTCACAACGTGTACGACCAGGCGGTGTTCCCGTACTTCACGGACAGCCTCGCCAGCGGCGCGGGCCTGATCGAGGTCGACGTGTGGACGGACACCCTCGCCGGCCGTAAACGCTGGCGGGTAAGCCACGACAACCCGTTCGGCAACGCCAACAACTGCACCGGGCAGGGCGCCACCGGCAACCGCAACCAGGACCTCGGCGCGTGCCTGGACGACATCCGGCGCTGGCACGACAGCCGGCCGAACCACCCGCTGCTGGTGGTCAAGCTGGAGATGAAGGACGGCTTCGACAACACCTGGGGCATGGGACCCGACGAACTCGACGCGCTGATCGCCGCCAAGCTCGGCCCGCTCGTGTTCCGCCCCGCAGACCTGCTCGGCGGCCACCCCACGCTCGACGCAGCCGCGATCACGAACAACTGGCCCACGCGCGACCAGCTCGCTGGCCGCGTCATGTTCGAGATCATCCCGGGGACGTTCGAGCAGAAGAACCCGTTCGACACCTACTGGACCGACCGCGAGTATGCGACGCACCTTCGCGGGCTCGCGGCGGCGGGCACGGTCGGATCGGCGCAGATCTTCCCGGCCGTACTCGGCGCAGCCGCCGGCGATCCGCGCACCCGGTATTCCGACGCGTCGATCCGCCCGTGGTTCGTGATGTTCGACGGCCACGCCGGCACGTACTCACAGGGCGGCATCGACACCGGCTGGTACCACCGCCAGCACTACACGCTCGTCATGACCGACGCACACGCGGTGGCACCGGCGATCGACCACGCCAAGCCGACACCGCAACAGGCTGCGGACCGCGTGCGGCTGCTGGCTGCACGGCACGCGTCCTATGTGACCAGTGACTGGGCGCGGCTGCCCGAGGTGCTGTCGCTGTCGGTGCCGCGCGGATGAGCCTGGTGCCGTCCCTCGCTCTCGTGCGGCGGTGAGGGGCGGCACCGGACAGCGCCGCCCCTTGTCCCGGCGGGAGCAAGGGGCGGCGCCGCGGCGTCCCGGATCAGGTCAGGGACACCTCCACCCCGCCGGAGAACGGCGAGTCGTGAAGTTCGAGCCGCTGCAACGCCGCACCCTTGGGAATGTCGAAGACAAGGATCCCCTTGACGGAGTTGCCCGGGTTGATCTGGTTGAGGAACGTCTGGTGATCCTCGTTGGCGTAGATGCTCGCCTCACCGTCCGCCGCCAGTTCCTGCCCGGCAGCGTTGAACGCCTTCTGGCTGGAGGCGTCGAGGGTCTGCGGCACGTCGCCGATGTTCTTCACAGTGACAGCGATGAGGCAGAACTGGCCCTGGGCATTGTGATTGAGGTACTGGCCGCCAACCCGAGGCACACCACACTTCTGCGATGTGACGACGAACTCGAACTTGCCGTCGCGCACCGGAGCGCCGATGCCGGCCTTCTTCTTCGCGGGCGCGGCGTTGGCGGGCGCCTTCGCCTGCTGATCGACGGCATCCGGCTTCTCGGCGGCCGTGACGCTGTCGGTACCACCACTGTTGTCGCCGCTGGTGAGAGTCGTGACGATTCCGCCGACGCAGCACAGCGCGATGAGCGAACCGACGACGATCGCGACGATCCCGCCTGTGCCGATGCCCTTCTTCGCCGGCACCGGCTGCTGTGGATACGCGGGCTGCTGGGGGTACTGCCCGGGCGGCGGATACTGACCGGGTTGCGGACCCGGGTTGGGCTGCGCGCCAACGGTGGGTTGCGGGCCGGGCCCAGGCTGCTGGTGTGGATCGGGCTGCGCTGGCGGGTACGGCGGGTTCGACATCATGGTTCCCTTGTTCAACGGGGTGGTACCTCGAAGATCCCCGCGAAGGAAGAGATGCAAGGTCCGATCAGGACAGCTCTGGCTGCTCAGCCCACGGACCGCGACCGGTCAGGCCGCCCCACACAGCCCAACCGGCTCCGCCCTGCTGTACTGCGGTGAGCCTTGACCGGCCGGCCAGACAGCGGTCAGCGCGGGTCGGCGTCGAGGAGTGTCCGGGCGGCTACCACCGCGATGACATCTCAAGCCTGACTCAATGCCGGTGACTTAACAGGTCGTGAGCCGTTCGGCGTGGGAGCTTGCCCGAATGGCCGGTCCGCTGGCGCGCGCCCGCCGGGGAAACGGACTGTCGGGGCAGTGGTCCTGAAACCGGGCGCAGGATGCCGCCATTTCCCCGACAGTTGCCGGGGTCGCGGCGCACGCGGGCGGCTCTAGCCGGGCGCCGCCAGGTGTCCATATTGGATTAGTCGGGGGAAGGTAACCCTACGATCCGCGGCGTAAGGTTACCTTCCCCGACTAGTCGACAATGGACGGCCTCGTCGACACCAGCGGCAGGTACAGCACTCACTGCCACGCATCCGTCAGGGACGAAACCCAACTCTCGGGACGATGGGCCTGAACCGGGCGCGCCTCATACCGCCAAACCTCGACCGTTCATCGACACCAATGGCTTAGTCACGGCATTGAGTAGGACTCGCTGATCCCACCAAACTCGCGGTCAGGACCGGAGTCGAGCCCGTGGCTCCGCGCAGAGCACGACGAGAACGGCGGTGCCGCTGCCGCCGCGCACACCGAGCGCGACCCTCATGGACTGGGCGGCCCTGCCGCGATCCGGCGCAGCAGGCTCTCGGAGTCGCCCGACCAGTCGGACTCGATCCACCACGTGGCGCCCGCATCGCGCCAGCCGCGCACGGTGTCCGCAGCCGTGGACGGATCCGTGACGCCCTCGGCAACCACGTCGAAGCCGTCCCACTCCAAGCCGGCCTCGGCACGCGCCGCCCGCGCGGCGGCGACGATCTCGGCCAACTCGTCGGGGTTCGCGGGGCCGCGCATGTCGCCACCGTCACGCACGTTCGGCACCAGCCCGTCCCACCGCACGGCACGTGCCAGCGAGCGCGGAGCGGGATGCGCGCCGACCACCCACACCGGCACCCGCGGCTGCTGCACCGGGGGCGGCGGAGGGAAGAAGTCGGTGGGCTCGACCTGGTACCGCTCGCCCTTGAACGCGAACGGCTGGCCGCGCATGAGCCCGTCGTAGACCGCGAGGCCCTCGTCGAGCAACAGCGCGCGCTCGGCGCGTCCGGCATCGGGCTCGAACGCCGTCCAGCCAGGATGCAGCGCGCCGAGACCGACCGTGAGCTGGACCCGCCCACCGGAGAGACGGTCGAGCGTGCCGACCCTGGACGCGACGTCCCACGGTTTGAACCGGGCCAGCGGCGTGAGCATCGTGCCGAGCCGGATGCGTGCGGTGCGCATCGCCGCGGCGGTGAGCGAGACCCACGCATCAACGCCCCAGACCACCTCCGCCAGGAAGATCGCGTCCCAGCCGTGCTGCTCGGCGAGGACGGCCGCGTCAGCCACCTCGGCCGCGTCGAGAAAGGGCAGGACCACTCCGGTACGCATACCCGGCACGGTAACCACCGGGTCCGACAATTACGCTTGAGCTGCCATGACGCAATCACTCGTCCGCCCGCGGATCCGCACCTTCCACCCTCGCCGTGGCCGGCTCAGCGCCCGTCACGAGGACGCGCTGACCCGCCTGTGGCCACTGTTCGGCGTGCCCATGCCCACCGAACGGTTCGAGCCGTCCGGGGTATTCGACCAGCCTTCGCCCATCGTCATGGAAATAGGTTCTGGAATGGGCGACGCGACGATCACGATGGCCGCCGCCGATCCGGGCAGGAACTACCTCGCGGTGGAGGTGCACACCCCCGGCATCGCGAACCTGCTGGCCAGGATCGAGGAGCGCGGCCTCGGCAACGTCCGAGTCGCCGACGGTGACGCGCTCGACCTGCTGCGCCTGGTGCCGGCGGCATCCCTCGACGCGGTGCACGCGTTCTTCCCGGATCCGTGGCCGAAGCCGCGCCACCACAAGCGCCGGCTCATCCAGCCCGAGCACGTCGCGGTGCTCCGCGACCGGCTGGTGCCTGGCGGCGCCTTGCACTGCGCCACCGACTGGGCCGAGTACGCCGAGTCGATGCTGGTGACGCTCAGCGCCGATCCGGAACTGGTCAACGCCTTCGACGCCTACGCGCCGCGGCCGGCGCACCGCCCGCGCACGAAGTTCGAGCAGCGCGGGATCGACGCCGGCCGCGACATCTTCGACCTGGTCTTCCACAGGGCCTGAGCAACCGGGCCGGAGCACCCGGCCGGAGCAACCGGGCCCGACCCGAGCAGCCGGGCCGGGATCAGTCCGAGGTCACGAGGGACAGGCCGAGCTCGTCCAGCGCCTTGTTGATGGGCGTGAAGTGCGACGAGACGCCGTCCTCGCCGCAGAAACCGATGCCGCTGGACAGCAGGCCCTGGGCCTGGTCGCCGCTGAAGAACGCGCCGCCGGAGTCGCCGGGGTCCGAGCAGACGTCCGTGCCGGTCATGCCGCTGATGGCGCGGACGCCGAACCGGTCGCCGAAGTCGGTGTTGACCGTGACGTCCTTCTCTGTGACCACCCCGCATTCGACGCCGAAGTCCGGCCCGGACGCCGCTCCGACGCGGCAGATCGCCTCGCCGATCACGGCCTCGATCGAACCCCGGATCGGCTGGGCGGTGCCGTCGAACAGGTCGACGGCACCGGTGATCGTGTCGTTGCCGTCGACGTCGACCATGGCGAAGTCGCCGTCGCCCAGCTCGTCTGTGTCGCTGTCGTAGACGCCGATCCGGGTGCCGTTCTCGTCGGTGACGGCGCCGTTCGCGTCCTCGGTCGCGCAGTGGGCGGCGGTCGTGAAGTGCGTGTCGCCGCCGGCGTCGACCGCCGGAAAGCCGACCGTGCAGAACGCTCCGTCGGCCTCCCATCGTTCGCCGCCGAGGATGTTCGCCCTGGGTCGGGGGGCCTTGGTCTTCTCCACGACCTTCACCGCGGGGCTCTCGCGCCGGGCGCCGGACAGCCAGCTGGTTGTGGCCGGGTCGGTCGCGCCCCGGCGGGCCTCGACGATCACAGAGTTCGTGACGGGATCGACGAACCAGCGGTGCACCGTCGCCGGGGCCTCGCGCGTGTCGAGCACGCGCTTGACCTGATCCAGCTCGTCATTGCTGTACTCGACGATCTTCGGTTCCGCGCCGACATCGCGGACGAGCTGCGCCTTGTCCTCGTCGGTCAGCGCCACATTGACGACGCCGCTCTTGTCGATCCACAGACCGGCGTAGTCGTCGCCGAGCTCTCTGCTCAGCAACGCGCGGATGTCCGCGGCCGTTCTGTCACCCTCGTCGGCGTTGGCGAGAGGGTTGTTCAACGCGACTATCGCTCCGGCAGCCAGAACGACAGCGCCGGACAGGAGCGCCACAGACCTGCGATTCAAGGATGATCTCCGTCCATCGTCAGCGTCGGTCGGTGCCGAGTCGTTCTCGGCCCCCACTGAGGACATACGGACCGCGAAGGCGGTTTCCTCAACGGTTCACGGCATACCTGACACGAAACGGCTCAGCAGCCGCGCGAACGCCGCCTTGTCGGCGTCGGACCACTCGGACATGGCCGCGACGAACTGCTCGCGACGGAACCGGTGCACGCGGGCGGACAGCTCACGCCCGGCGTCGGTACGGACGAGCAGGGCGCGGCGCCCGTCGGCCTGGTCGGCGCGGCGCTCCAGGAACCCTGCGGTGACGGCCGTGGCCACGAGCTTGCTCGCCCGGGGCTGCGCCATGTCCAGCGCGGCCGCGATCGAGGACACCGTGGCGGCGCCACCGGCCTCCTCGGCCGCCTCGACGGCGTCGACGATCTCGTGGATCGCGATGTCCGCCTCGACTCCGCCGACGGCCGCCCGACGGGCCAGCACGCGGCGGCTCTGCCTGCGACGGATCGCCACCATCGCGGCCTCGATCTCGGCGACCGGACCGTTGCCACCAGCGCTGTCATGATCCATAATCTCTGTTATCTACATTCTCGAAGAATGGATCGGGGCGGCTCCATGAAACCAGACGAGAAGCCGATCGGGTACTGGTTGAAGCTTCTGGATCGGCTCATCGAGGAGTCCTTCGACGCGATCCTCGCCGACCACCAACTCAACCGGCGGCACTGGCAGGTGCTGAACGTCCTACGACGCGGCGACGACCCCGCCGAGGCGCTCCGCCCCTTCTGGGACGATGAGGAGCGCACCCCGGACGAGGTCGTCGCCGAGTTGATCAGTCGTGGCTGGGTTGCCGGTAGATCCCTGAGCCCCGCCGGCGAGACGGCCTACGCCACCCTCGCCGAGCGCGTCGCCCGTATGCGCACCGCTGTGACCAGCGGAATCAACGAGGACGAGTACGCCACGACGATGCACACGCTGCGCCGCATGGTCACGAACCTCGAACCCCGTTAGCGGAGTAGGCCGCCAGCCCGCCAAGCGCCAGCACGACCGCCACCGCCGTCGCCGGACCGTTCTCTGCCGGCTGGACCAGCCAGGTCCCGCCCTCCTTCAGCCAGCTACCAGCCAAGGGCCCGCTCATGAGGCCGACCGCCGACCAGGCCAGCGACGGCACCCATGCACCGCTGGTCCCGAACAGCGCGGCGGTCAGCGCGACCAACCCGACCAGCCCGGCGGCGTCGCGGAGGAGGACGAGCGCCGGTGCGATCGGATCGCCGGTCAGCAGGGTCACGGCCAGCACCGCGGTAAGGACGGCCGCCCCCGCGATCACGTGCGCTGCCCGCCATCGGGGCCAGCGGAGCGCGGCGGTGCGCTCCATGTCGATGTCCGCACCGGCCAGGCCGGGCGCGAGAAACGCGGCACCGATGGCCGCGGCCAAGGAGGCGATCACCAGGTGGCCACTCGGATCGTTGACCGCGAGACCCATGGCCCACCAGCCGAGGGTCGCCGCCAGGATCCCGGCGAGCGCGGCAGGCGTGCGGCGCGAGCGCAGGTACAGGGTCAGGAAGCGGCTCATTGGGCTGACGTCCCCGGTGATGATCGCGGTCAGGTCGCGGTCCTCGCAGGCGAGAGACGCCCGGCGGAACTCCGCCACCCGGCGGGTCTGCTCAGCGGGAGGCAGCGCGCGCAACTCCTGGAGCACCTTGTCGGTGCCGTCGATCCAGATGTCCTTCGGCGGCGTCCTGTCCAGGAGCCAGGCGGCTATGGCAAGCCGCGCCTCAGTGTGGTCGTTCGCCGTGTTGTCGCAGCGGCGGGTACCGGCGCCGTCCAGCAACTCCCAGAGCAGGGGTGCCCGGTACAGCTCGACAGAGCCGTCCCCGGCGACCTCGAACTCGACCAGAAGCTTGTCGGCCGGTTGCGGTCGGGAGTCCTCGTCGATCCAGGACGTACCGGACTCGGCGACCGAGGCCGGCGCCAGCGGCAGCTTCGTGGCCAGGACCCGCAGTGCCTCGCGGCCGGGATCCCGCAGTTCATCGAGGGTTCTACTGTGGACAGTTGTCACGCAGACCTTCGGCGTGCCGTCGGCGCAGACCAGCGCGGTCGCCTTCGGATCGGGATCGGTGACGTCCACGTCACTGCTCGGCGGCAGCACCGCGAGCGCCAGCGCGAGACCGAGCCCGACCGGCGCCAGCGCGAGCAGCCGGTCCCGCAGCCGCACGGCAACCAACAGTACGAACCCGCTCGCGGCGAGGCCCCCGAACCACAGCAACTGCCCGGCGTGCACTGCGGGCGCGATCGTCACAAAGTCGCGGTGGTACACGCTGAACGCCGGCGTGAGCAGCAGCGCCGCAGGCTCCTCCCCGCTGGCACCGAGGGCCAACGCCGGCCAGACCAGCGCCAGCAGCCCCAGGACGGTGAGCATGGGCGGCGTGAAGGCCGACGGCACCATCCGCCCGATCGCCAGACCGAACACGCCCGCGGCGACGAGCGATAGCGCGCCGATGGCCACGACGGGCAGGGACCCGAGCGGGAAGTACGTCGCCAGCGAACCGACCTGGACGCCTGCGGCGGCGAACGACACGACGTACCCGAGCGCCAGCGCGATCGACAGGGCTCCGGCGGTGGGGATCGCCCGCTGCCAACGCGGCCGCGCGGTCGTGCCCAGCAGTTCCCGCATCCGGGAACGGCGGTCGCGTAGGCCCAGCCAGCCGCCCGCGCCCATCGCCAGCGGCCAGAGCAGGTAGAGCCCGTCACGCTGGTGCAGCGCGAGCGGCATCCAGCGGGAGCCCCAGGCACGGAAGAGCAGGTACAGCATCGCGGCACCGCCCACCACGAACACGGGCGCGATCCAGAACGCGGACGAGCGGCGCAGCTCGATGCGCAGTACGCGGATCATGCGGCACCGCCCTGCGACCGGTACGCCTTGAGCAGCTCGGAGTAGCCGCGCTCGGCCGGGCTGTCACCGACGCCGCTTCCGCCGGCCGTGATCAGGTCGTCCGGGACGCCGCTGAAGACCAGCCGGCCCGCATCGACGAGGACCACGTCCGTGCACGCCGCGACGACGTCCTCGACCAGGTGCGTGGAGACGAGCACGCAGGTATCGGCGCCGATCTCGCGCAGCAGCGTCCGGAAGTCCATGCGCTGTTCCGGGTCGAGGCCCACGGTCGGCTCGTCGAGGAGCAGCAACTCAGGATCGTTGACGATCGCCTGGGCGATACCGGCGCGGCGGACCATGCCTCCGGACAGCGTCTTCATCCGGTCGTCGGCACGGTCGGCGAGCCCCACGCGCTCGATCGCCCGCTGCACCGCGCCCGGGATCTGACCGGACGGCATCTCCTTGAGCCACGCCATGTACTCGACGAACTCCCGCACCGTGAAGCGCGGGTAGAAGCCGAACTCCTGCGGCAGGTACCCGATCGCACGGCGCACCGTGCGCAGGTCGATCCGGCCGCCGACCGACTGGCCCAGAATTGTCAGGTCGCCGCCCGCGGGGGGCAGCACGGTGGCGAGCGCCCGCATGAGGGTCGTCTTGCCGGCGCCGTTCGGCCCCAGCAGGCCGTGGACGCCGGTGCCGAGCGAGAGGTCCAGCCCGTCCACCGCCATCCGGCGGCCGGCCTTCACCCGTAGTGCCGTCGACTGGACGACCCAGGGGTACGTGGTCGGCGCGGTCTCGGCCGTATTCAGTGCGCGAATCATGTTTCTCCTTGGCTATCGGCCGCTGGGCAGCCGGTTGTAGGCGCCGCGCCGCAGCGCGACGGTGAGAACGACGGCGAACGTGACGGCGAGCCACACCGGCAGGCTTTCCGGCTGGAGCAGCAGCGGGGTCTTCTGGGTGATGACGCTCGGCCCGACCACCCCCACGACCCAGCCGGCGGCGAGAATGGCGGCGGCGCGCGGCACCCCGATCACGCTCCCGATCGCCAGCGTGCCGGCGGTGAACGCCAAGCACGGCAGCAACCAGCGAGCTGGCGACGCACCGACCGGCAGACCCGCCACCGTCAGGGCGGGGATCACCACGACCAGCACCGCGAGCGTGCGGCGCAGCACCAGGTACAGCCCGGCGCGCGGGGTCCCGGCGACGAGTTCGTACGCGGGGTCGGTGCCGCGCGCCCACGACGCCGCCACGCCGAGCAGCGGCGCCACCGGCGCGAGCAGCAACAGCAGTGGTGGGCCGGACTTGTCGACCGAGTGTTGGGCCAGGTCGAGAAGCAGGGCGATCACCGTCATGAGGCCGGTCATCGCCACCCAGCGCATCAGCGAGGGGACGCTCCACCGAAGCGACCGCGAAAACCTGCGCCGACGCGCGGGCTTGACCGCCAGCCCGGGTTCGATGTCGGTGCGGATCCTGTCCAGCAGATCCGCTGTTCCGGCGTCGACCACGAGGCCGGCCCGGCAGTCCGCGCACCCTTCCAGGTGTGCCTCCAGCGCCCACAGCACGTCCGGCTGGATGCCTGTCTCACCGGCGGCGTACCGCTCCAGCAGCTCCGCCGTCGCGTGTCCGGCGCCCCCCTTGCCCGTCATGACAGCGCCTCTCGTAGCGCGATCCGTGCCCTCCGGGCACGGGTCTTGACTGTTCCTTCCGGCACTCCGAGCAGCACGGCCGCCTCGCGCACCGTCAACCCGTCGAGCACCGTGGCCTGCAACACCGCGCGCAGCTCCGGCGCGAGTCGGCGCAGTGCGTCACCCAGGTCGTCACCGACCGTGGAATTCAGCGCCTCCTCGTCTGCGCCGGGCACCGACTCGGCCGGCGCTAGGGCGGGCGGCACCTGCGCGGCACGCGCCCGTCGCCGGAATGCGTCGATGAGGCGGCGGGCGGCGATCGTCCAGAGCCACCCGACCGCGCTACCGCCGACGCTGGCACCGGCGAACGCGCCGGCTGCCCGCCACACGGCGAGGTACGTCTCCTGCATGACCTCGGCAACCACGTCGTCGTCGGCGCACCGTCGCCGCAACCGCACGACCAGCCACGGCGAGGTCCGCCGGTAGAGCTCGTCGAAGGCGGTCTGGTCACCGCGGGCGACGCGGCGAACCAGCTCCTCCTCGTCCGCCGAGGTCACGGCGGTGTGTTTACGTCTCACACCCAGCAAGACGGTGAGGTTCCGGATCCGGTTCTCCAGCCCATGTGACCTGGGTCACTGCTGAACCCGTCTCCGGCACTCCCCGTACCTCCGGGTACAGGGCCAACCGACGGGCCCTAGACGTTTGGAGTCACCATGCCTTCCGCACGGATCCGAGCCGCAGTCCTGGGGCTCGCCGTCCCCGCGGTGCTCGCGCTGACCGCAGCACCCGCCGCCGCTCACAACGAGCTGCTCTCCAGCACACCGAAGCAGGGCGCTCAGCCGACCGCCCTGCCCGCTGCAATCGAGCTGAAGTTCGGCGAAGCTGCCGACGCGCGGTTCGTGAAGATCGCCGCCACCGGCCCCGACGGATCCAGCGTCGCCGCGGGCACGCCGACCGTCACCGGCACGGTGGTGAGCCAGCCGCTGGCGCCCGGCACAGCCAGCGGCACGTACACCGTCGCGTACCGGGTGGTCTCCAAGGACGGGCATCCGGTGTCCGGGAAGGTCACGTTCACCGCGACGCTTCCGGTACCGACCGTCTCGACCAGCCCGTCGACTGCCCCCGTCGAGGTGGCCGCCGCGCCGAAGAAGGCCGCCGCCACCCAGGAGGGCGAAGGCAACGGCTGGATGCTGTACGCCGCGATCGGCGTCGGCGTGCTGCTGCTCGGCGGCCTCGCGCTCGGGCTGCGCTCGCGAGCGTCCCGTACCGGCTGAGCACCGTGACCACCCCCCGCGCGTCCATCGTTGCCCGGGGCCTGCCGCTCACGCTCGGCGCCGCTCTGGCCGTCGTCGTCTGCCTCGCTGTCCTCAAGTACGGCGGGGCGATCCAGGCCGCCAAGGACAACGTGTTCGGGCTGGAGATCGGCTCCACCCCGTGGCTGCTGCCGCTGGCCAAGCTGGCGATGCAGCTCGGCGCGGTCGTGACGGTGGGCTGCCTGGTCGCGGCCGCGTTCCTGGTGCCCGGCGTGAAGCGTGGCCTGCTGCGCGGCGCCGCCGTGGCCGCCGTGGGCTGGGCCGCCGCGGCGGTGGCCACGATGGCGCTGACGATCTCCGACCTGCTTGGCGTCCCGGTCTCCGAGGCCGTGGACGCCGACAGCCTCGTGATGCTCGCGACGACCGTCGAGTCAGGCCGCGGCCTCGCGACCGTCTTCGTGCTGGCCAGCCTGCTCGCCACGGTGTGCTGGTTCGTCCGGACGCCCACCGGCGCGGCCCTCACGGCGGGGATCGCCGTGGTGGCGACCCTGCCGCCGGCGTTCAGCGGGCACGCGGCCGGCGCGGCGAACCACCAGCTCGCGGTCTCGCTGATGATCCTGCACGTCCTTGGTGCCGTGTTGTGGACCGGTGGCCTGGTGGCGCTGCTGCTCGCGCGCCGGCACGCCGCGACGGCGGTTCCCCGGTTCTCGCGGCTGGCGGTGTGCTGCTTCGTCGCGGTGGCGATCAGCGGGCTGGCCAGCGCGGCGCTGCGGCTGAGCGAGTGGGACCAGTTCGCGTCGGGGTACGGCGTGGTGCTGCTGGCCAAGATCGGAGCGCTGACCGCGCTCGGCGCGTTCGGGTGGTGGCACCGCCGCCGCTCGATCCCCGCCTTGCGTGCAGGCGAGCCGCGGGCGTTCGTCCGGGTGGCCACGGTGGAGGTGCTGGTGATGGCGGCGGCGGTCGGGCTGGCCGCCGGGCTCGCGCGCACCCAGCCGCCGGATGATCCGCACGCGGCGGCGCTGATCCGGACCCCGTTCCGGGCAGTGCTGAACTGGAGCCCCGACCCGCTGTTCGCGGTCTTGGCCGTAACCGCGATCGGCGTCTACCTCGTCGGCGTCCGCCGCCTGGGTCGGGACTGGCCGTGGACCCGCACCGCGGCGTGGATCGCCGGCTGGCTCACTGTCGCCGCCGCCACCGACCTGCAGCTCGCCCGCACGATCGACCACACGTTCCTGCTGGTGGAGAAGGTGCAGCACCTCGCGATCGTGGTGGTGGCGCCCGTACTGCTGGTGAGCGGTGGCGGTGTGGCACTCGCGCGTCGGACCTTGGGACCCGGTACCGACCTGAGCGGGCCGCGCGAGTGGCTCGACGCCCTGCTCGGCTCGCGCGCCCTGAAGCTGGCAGCGCATCCGGCAGCGACGCTGGCCCTGTACTCGGTGGCGCTGCACGGGATGTACGCCAGCGCGCTCTATACCCTGACGCTCCGCTCGCACGCCGGCCACCTGGCGGCCTTCGCCGCCGCGCTGCTGGTTGGCGGGCTGTTCTACTGGCCCCTGCTGGGAATCCTGCCCACGGTGCGGGAACTGCCGCACCATGTGCGGATGGCCCAGTTCGCGGCGGCGACCCTGCTCCAGCTCGTGTTCGGCCTCGGGCTGGCCCGGACGGCGCCGCTAGCCGACCAGACGGCCGTCTGGTCGGTGGCCACAGCGTTGCTGGTGGCTGCCGTCTGGGCGCTGGCACGCCAGCCTGTGATGCGACCGGCCGGTACAACGAGCGTGGCGCATCACACGGGCGGCGACTCCGGGATCAGCGTGAGAACCAGGCTCACGACCTCGTCCAGCGGCTCGGTCGACTCGTAGACCCGGCACAGCACAGCGGCGCCCTCCAGCCCGGACATCATGAAGGTGGCGAGGGTGTTCGCCTCCCCTGCCGGCACACCGAACTCGACCAGGCCGTCCGCGACGGCGGCCAGCCAGGTGTCGTACGCCTTGCGGCAGGCTTCCGTAAGCGGACCGGATCCGGGCACGGAATCGAGCGTGATCATCGTCACCGGGAGGCCCTCGGTGAAGCCCGACTCGCGCAGCTCCCCGGCGAAGTGCTCGGCCATTGTGGACACCCACTCGCGGGCGGTGGAGCTGGCGACCCGGGTGCGTTCGATGATGGTGGCGATTTCGGCCGCCCACTCGCTCACGGCCTCGGTCGCCACCTGCTCCTTCCCGCCAGGAAAGAGGAAGTAGACGGAGCCGCGCGGGGCGCCGCTGTGCTCGATGATCTGGGCCAGTCCGGTGCCGTGGTAGCCCTGCCGGCGGAGCAGCGTGCGGGCGCTGGCGACGATCCGGTGACGCGAATCCGACCTTGGTCTTGCCACGTTTCTGCTTTCACTTGCCGATTGACGGTGCTGGCGAGCATACGTATAACTATGCCGGTCGGTCTACTTAGCAACGGGGAAAAGGCCTACAAATGACGCATACCCGCTTCGAGTCACTCGGCGCGTACCTGCCTTCCACCGTCACCTCCACCCGAGAACTCGTCGGGCAGATGCGCAACGCGCCGCCCTTCGACCTGGAGGACATCACCGGGATCCGGAACCGGCGGGTCCACGACAAGCGTCCCGATTCCTACGAGGACTCGTTCGTGCTGGCGTTACGCGCGGCCGAGGACGCCCTGAGCCGGTCCGCCTACGCCGCCGCCGACCTGGATGTCGTGATCTCGGCGTCGATCACCCGCTTCCGCGGCCCCGACCGTTTCTACTTCGAGCCGTCGTTCGCACTGCAGCTCAAGCAGGCTCTGGGCGCCGAGAAGGCCATCCACTTCGACGTGTCGAACGCCTGCGCCGGCATGCTCACCGGTGTCCAGGTGCTGGACCGGATGATCAGGGCGGGCGTGGTCCGCAACGGCCTCGTGGTCAGCGGCGAGCAGATCACCGCCATCACCGACACCGCCGTCCGCGAGATCGAGCACCCGTACGACCCGCAGTTCGGCTCGATGACCGTCGGCGACTCCGGCGCTGCCGCGATCCTGGACGTCTCGACCAGCGAGGACGACCGGATCCACTACGTCGAGCTGATGACCTGCGCCGAGTACTCGCACCTCTGCATCGGCATGCCGAGCGACCGCAGCACCGGCATCGCGCTCTACACGGACAACCACCAGATGCACAAGGAGGAGCGGCTCAAGCTCTGGCCGACGTTCCAGGGCGAGTTCCTCACCAAGCGCGGCTCCGACTTCGCCGCGGAAGGGTTCGACTACGTCGTCCACCACCAGGTCGGCACCCGGTTCATCAAGAAGGTCAGCCGGTTCGGCGAGGAGCTGTTCCAGGCGGCGATGCCGGAGCCGCTCGCAGTGGTCAGCGAGTACGGCAACACGTCCTCGACGTCGCACTTCGTCGTGCTGAACGAGCACCTCAAGAACCGTCCTGGCGGCAAGTTCCTGCTGGTCCCCGCCGCCTCCGGCGTGGTCACCGGCTGCGTGTCCGCCACCATCCCGTCGCTGGAGGTCTGACGTGGGAACCGCGATCCGAGCCACCGCCGTCAGCACCGATCCGGCCGTCCGCAGCTCGATCGCGCACGCGTCGGCGGCGGCTCAGGAGTGCCTGGAACGCGCAGGGGTCACGCCCGCGCAGGTCGACCTCCTGATCAACGTCGGCGTGTTCCGCGACTCGAACATGGCCGAGCCCGCGATGTCGGCGCTGATCCAGAAGGAGGTCGGGATGAACCTCGACTTCGTCCGGGATCCGTCACCCAAGGCAGGCTTCTCGTTCGACCTCATGAACGGCGCGTGCGGTGCGCTCAACGCCGTCCAGGTCGCGGGTGCGTTCCTGGAGACGGGCAGCGCCGAGTACGTCCTCGTGGTCTCCGGCGACGCCCACCCGTCCACCGCCGGAACGCCGCACCCGGCCGGCGCCGAGTTCCCCTACGCGACCGTCGGCGCGGCGATGCTGCTGGAGCGCGGTCTGGGACCCCGCCACGGGATTCGGCCGCCTGCACGCCGCCAGCACGGACGGCTCGCCCGGGCGCGAGGGGTACATCGACCTCACCGTCATGGAGGACCGGGGCCGGCACCAGATCACGGTCGCGGACGACGCCGACTACGTCGAGCGCCTGGCGGACCTGCTCACGACGTCGATCCGCGAGTACGCCGCTGCCGACGACCTCGACCTGTCCCGCACGCTGCTGGTCACCTCGCAGCCGACGCCGGGCTTCGCAGCCGAGATCGCCCGCCAGGGTCGGGGCGGCGGCGGTGACCGTGGCCGGCGTAGACGGCGATCCGCACTCGTCGGCGCTGATCCTCGGCTACCACCAGGCCGTGACAGCCGGGCTGCCCGACCACTACGACCAGATGCTGTTCGCCGCCGCCGGCGCCGGCCTCAGCGCGGTCTGCTCGGTGTACCGGCCGCGGGAAGAGCTCGCGGTCCGATGATCGCGGAGGCGCTCGCCGCGCACGATCCCGCGAAGACCGCCCTGGTCTACCGGGACGGCGCCGGCTGGGCCGAGAAGACCTACGGCGATCTGGACCGCGAGTCCGACGCGTGGGCGGCCGAGTTCGCTGCCCGGGGCCTCGCGCCCGGCATGAAGACCATCCTCATGGTCAAGCCGGGGCCGGAGCTGTTCACCGTCCTGTTCGGGCTGTTCAAGGTCGGCGCCGTTCCGGTGGTCGTCGATCCGGGCATGGGCATGCGGCGGATGCTGCACTGCTTCCGGACGGTCGGCGCCGAGGCGTTCGTCGGGATCCCGCTCGCGCACGTGATCCGCCGGCTGAACCCGCGCACGTTCCGCACCATCAGAGCCAGCGTGACGGTCCGCCCTGGCAAGACCCCCTGCGGTTCAGCTGCGCCCGTCAGGGTCGCACCTGAACCGCAGGACCTGCTCGTGATCAGCTTCACGACGGGCAGCACCGGGCCGGCGAAGGGCGTCGAGTACACCCACGCGACGCTCGACGCCATGCTGGCGCAGGCCAGCGCCGCCCATGGACTCGGCCCGGACGGCGTCTCCGTCGTCACGCTGCCGCTGTTCGGGCTCTTCGACCTGATGCTCGGGGGCACGGCGGTGCTACCCGGCGTGGACCCGACCAGGATCGCGCAAGCGGACCCGGGCGTCGTCGCGGACGCCGTCGAGAGGTTCGGCGCCACCGCGATGTTCGCCTCCCCCGCGCTGCTACGGCGCCTCGGCGAGCTGGGCCGGCCGCTGCCGACGCTGCGCGCCCTGGTCAGCGGCGGCGCGCCGGTGAGCGACGACATCGTGCGGTCGGTGCACCCGCTGGTCGACGGCGGTTTCTACATCACCTACGGCGCCACCGAGGCGCTGCCGATCGCATCGGTGACGTCCGGCGAGCTGCTGATGTCGGCGATCGAGCAGACCCGCGACGGCGCCGGCACCTGCGTGGGCGCCCCGGTCGACGGCCTGGACGTGCGGATCATCGAGGTCACCGACCAGCCGATTCCACAGTGGAGCGACGACCTGCTGGTCAAGCCCGGCACGGTCGGGGAGATCGCGATCGCCGGGCCGAGCGTCAGCCCCCGGTACCACGCGCCGGCAACGGCCAACGTCGCGGCCAAGATCGTCGAGGGTGACACCGTATGGCACCGCACCGGCGACCTCGGGTCCCTCGACGACGCCGGTCGCCTCTGGTTCGCGGGCCGCAAGGCGCAGCGCGTGCGCACCGCACAGGGCACCCTGCACACCGTCCGGTGCGAAGGCGTTTTCAATGCTCATCAGGACGTTGAACGCAGCGCGCTCGTCGGCGTCGGCGTGCCCGGCCGGCAGCAGCCCGTGCTCTGCGTCGAGCTGCGCGACGGCGTCGCCGCGAGTGAGCGGGCGCGGATCGAGCACGAGCTGCGGGCGCTCGCCGCGTGGCGCGAGGAGACCGAGCGGATCGAGACGTTCCTGTTCCACCCGGCGTTCCCGGTCGACGTCCGGCACAACGCGAAGATCGGCCGTGAGGAGCTTTCCCGGTGGGCGGCGGCGCAGCTCTCACCCGTGCAGTCGCTGGCGGGCGTGGGCGCCGAGGCTGGTGCCGGTCGCCGGCTGGCTCTACCTCGCGTACGGCGTGCTGGTCGGTTTCGAGCATCCGGTGCTGTGGGCGCTGTTCTGGATCGACGCGTTCCTGAGCGTGATCGTCCACGCCGCGCAGATCCCGCTCGCGTGGCGCCGCGCCCGCGTCGCCGGCTACTCGCTCGCGGCGACGGCCGTGCGGACCATGCTGTTCGGCGCCACCTGGTGGAAAGCGTTGACCCCGTGAAGGCGCTGGTCACCGGCGCGTCCGGGTTCCTCGGGAGTCACATCGTCGACGCCTGCCTCGCCGCCGGCGATCAGGTGCGGGTGCTGGTGCGGCCCACCAGCGACGTGACCTACCTGCGCACTCTGCCCGGCGTCGAGTTCGTCACCGGCGACCTCGACGACACGGACGCCCTGCGCGCGGCCACGTCCGGTGTGGACGTCGTGTACCACTCGGCCGCGCGGGTCAGCGACTTCGGTAGCCGCGAGCAGTTCTGGGACGCCAACGTCGAGGGCACCGACCGCCTGCTCCGGGCCGCGCTGCGTCAAGGGGCCAGCCGGTTCGTGTTCGTCAGCAGCCCGAGCGCGCTGATGGACGGCACCGACCAGCTCGACCTCGACGAGACCGTGCCCTACCCGCCGACGTACCTCAACCTGTACTCGGAGACGAAGGCCGTCGCCGAGCAGGCCGTCCTCGCCGCCGACGCGCCCGGCTTCACGACCTGCGCGATCCGGCCCCGCGGCATCTGGGGTCCGCGCGACCGCGCCGGGTTCATGCCGAGGCTGATCGCAGCGATGCGCGCCGGCAAGCTCCCGGACCTCTCCGGCGGGCGCACGGTGTACGCGTCGCTCTGCTACTGCACGAACGCGGCGGACGCGTGCCTGGCTGCCGCCCGCTCGGACAACGTCGGCGGCAAGGCGTACTTCGTCTCCGACGCCGAGCGCAGCGACGTGTGGGCGCTGCTCGCCGAGGTCGCCGAGCGGTTCGGCGGGCAGGCGCCGACGCGCAGGGTGCCACCGCTCGTGCGCGACGGGCTGGTCGGCGCCGTCGAGCTGGCCTGGCGGATCCCGTACCTCCGGCACCACAAGTCGCCACCCGTCTCGCGGTACTCTGTGGCGCTGCTGACCCGGTCCGGGACGTACGACACGAGCGCAGCCGAACGCGACTTCGGGTACCGGCCACGCGTGTCGCAGCAGGAGGGATTCGCCGCGCTGGAGCGTTGGATCGCCGAGATCGGCGGAATCGAGGAGTACGTGCGGTGACCAGGTTTCAGCGGCCCGTGTCGCCGAACGAGTGGCTGTACGTGGCCGGCGCCGATCTCGCTCCGCCGTTCGCGATCCAGCTGGTGGTAGAGGGTTGCGGTGCGGTGTCTCTCACGGCGCTGCGGCGCGCGGTGGCCGTTGCAGGGGACGCCTGCCCCGGATCCCGGCTCGTCCGTGACGAGCGGGTCTGGGTCGACAGTGGAGTCGCGCCGCCGGTACTGGTCGGCACCTTCGACGCGGCGGCTCCGCTGACCGCCACCTGCGAGGTGTTGCACACCGGGAGCACCCTGGTGTTCCGGGCGTTCCACGGCGTCATGGACGGGCGCGGCGCGCTCCTCTGGGCCACCGAAGTGTTCCGGGCGCTGCGCGGGGAGGCCGCATCGGGGGCGGCCTCCCCCGTGACCGACTACGAGTTGCTGGAGTCGCTGGGCGCCATCGACCGCCGCGGCGCGCTGGCGCTGCGGTCGCGCTCGCCGCTCGGCGTGGTTGGGGTGACTCCGGAGTCACGCTGGTTGCGTCGCACGCTCGACGGCAACCACCCGGGGCTGGTCGCCCGCATCGCCGCCGCTCTCGCCGCTGACGCGCCGGCCCGGTTCATGATCCCGGTGGACCTGCGCCGGCACGCACCGGAGCTTGCCTCCACCGCCAACCTGAGCCTCCCGATCTTCCTCGACGGCAGCGCCGGTGAGCCGTGGGAGCAGTGGCACCAGCGGCTGCTCCGCGCGCTGTCCGACCGGCGCGAACTGACCACCGGCGCGATGGAGCAGGCCGCGTACCGTTTGCCGTTGCGTGCGTTGGGGCCGGTGGTTCGCGGCGCTGCCGGGCTGTCGCGCCGCGCGAACCGGCACGGCTGCACGGCGCTCGTCTCCCATCTCGGCCGGATCGACCTGGACGCGTTCTCGTGCGCCGGGTTCGCCGCCAGCACCGTCTACTCGGTGCCGGTGCACGCGCCGTTCGCGCCGGTGTCGCTGGTCGCGACGGAACCTTCCGGTCTCACCGAGCTGACACTGTCCTATCCGGACGGCTCAGGTGCTGCCGCCGAGGAACTGTTCGACCAGGTCTGCGAAGCGCTGAGTCCGGCGGCCCACCGCGGCTGGCACCCACTGGCCACCGCAGAAGCGCCCGAGAGCACCGTCGTCGCCGAGTTCCGCCGCCAGGTCGCCGCGACTCCTGATGCGCTGGCGCTCACTGGTCCCGAGGGCGATATCACGTACGCCGAACTGGACCGCCGCTCGGACGCGGTGGCGGCGGCGGTCGCCGGCCAGGCCGTGGTGGGGCTCCTCGCCGATCGGACCGTGGCGGCGATCACCGGGCTGTTCGGCGTGCTGAAGGCGGGCGCGGCGTACCTGCCGCTCGATCCGGCGTACCCGGACGTCCGGATCCGCGATCTCCTGGAGGATGCCGGCGCGGCGGCGTGCCTCGTTTCCCGGAAGCACCGTGAGCGGGTGCCAGGAGCGTTGATCCTGGAACACCTGCCACCCGCCGCCGCGCCCGCCGTCGACGTCAGGCCCGACGATCTCGCGTACGTCATCTACACGTCCGGATCCACCGGCAAGCCCAAGGGCGTGCAGGTCAGCCACCGCAGCCTCCTGGCGTACGCCGACTGGGCCGCCGAGCTGTACCGGGTAGACGCGGGTACGCGGTTCGCGCTGTTCACGTCGCTCGCGTTCGACCTCACCGGCACCGCGATCTTCCTGCCGCTGCTCGCGGGCGGCTCGATCGCGCTCGTACCCGACGAGGTGGGGCCGTCGACGCTCCGGCACGTGCTGAACGGGTGCGGCGCCAACACGCTCAAGCTGACGCCCGCCCATCTCGACCTGATCGGCATGCTCGACCTGACCGCCACCGGGTTCCGAGCTCTGATCGTCGGCGGCGAGCAGCTCAGCACTGCCGTGGCGGCTCGGGCGCAACAGGCGTTCGGATCCGCGTGCCGGATCGTCAACGAGTACGGCCCGACGGAGGCCACGATCGGCTGCGTGGTGCACGTGTTCGACGGCGACACCGGCTCGACGGCGGTACCCATCGGCACGCCCGTCCCCGGTACGAGCGTGTTCCTCCTCGATGCCGAGCGCCGGCACGTCGCTCCCGGCGAGGTCGGCGAGCTGTACCTGGCCGGCGCGCAGCTGGCCCGCGGGTATCTCGGCCGCCCCGACCTCGACCGCGAGCGGTTCGTCCGGCTGGCCGACGGCACCCGCGCGTACCGCACGGGCGACCTCGCCCGGGTTCTGCCGTCCGGCGCGCTGGAGTACCTGGGGCGGGCCGACAGCCAGATCAAGATCCGCGGGCACCGGGTCGAGCCGGGCGAGGTGGAGGCCGCGCTGGTCAGCCACCGTGCGGTCGTACGCGCGGCGGTCGTCGGCCGGGCGCGGCCGGGATCGCGGGACACCGTGCTCTGCGCGTACGTGGTCGGTGACTGCCCGGAGGGCGAACTTCGCCGGTACCTGGCCGAACGCCTGCCACGCCACCTCGTGCCGTCGTACCTGTGCCAGGTCGACACGCTGCCGCTCACCGCGAACGGCAAGGTCGACGTGCGGGCGCTGCCCGATCCGTTCGCCGCCGGGTACCCGGCCGCGTTCCTCGCCAGGCTGGACCCGACCGAGGCCGCGATCGCCCGGATCTGGTCGCGGATCCTGGCCGTCGACGCCGCCGCGATCGGCCCCGACGCCGACTTCCACGCGCTCGGCGGCGACTCGCTGTCGATGATCGAGATGATCGTCGCGGTCGGGCACACCGTCGTCGGGCCGGACGGCGAGAGCGCCTTCCACGACGAACTGGCGGCGCTGGTCGGCGAACCGACGCTGGCGAGGGTCGCCGCGGCCGCGCGCCAGGCCGTACCGGCATGAGGTTCCGGCCGGCCCGACCTGACGACGTCGACTCTGTGGTGCCGCTGATGCACGAGTCGTCCCGCGACCTTGTCGACGCGACCGTCGGTCCGGACCTCCTCAGGCGAGACTTCCTGCGGGGACGCGGCCTCTTCGGGTGGCGCCACCAACTCGTCGGCGTCGTCGATGGCGAGATCGCGGCGACCATCACCGCGTATCCGGGCCGCCGGTACCGCCGGCTGAGCCTGCACACGCTGCGGTCCGCGCTGATCCACTTCGGACCGGCCGGCGCGGTCAGGGTGCTCCGCCGCTGCGCCCCTGTCCGCGAGCTGTTCGCGCCGCCGAGCCGGGACGCCGTCTTCCTCGCCAACCTGTGCGTCGCGCCGTCGCATCGGGGCCACGGCTACGGATCGCGGGCGATCGCACACGCGAGCAGGGACCGGCCGGCCGAACTGGACGTGTCGGCCTCGAACGTAGGCGCCGAACGCCTGTACCGCTCTCTCGGGTTCGCCGTGGCCGGGGAGCGCACCGCCCCGGGCTTCGACAGCTTCCGCCGCATGCGTCGCTGACCGCTGCCTTGCAACTGTCGCGGTTTTGGCGGCATCCCGCGCCCGGTTTCAGGACCATTGCCCCGACAGTTCGGTTTCGATCCCTGACGGATGCGCGCCGGTGAGTCCAGTACGTGTGATCTCCGTGCGCCGCGCGTTCGGTGCGGACTCGCAGGTGGCAGCATTCGTGCTATGACCTCCGCCGCCACCTCCGACGCGGTGGCGTCCGTTATCGAGGCGCCCGAGCCGCCGCGCCGCGTGCACCGCCCGCTCGACCTCGCCCGTCTGATCGTCGCGTTGGCCGTACTCGGCCTCTCGCTGCTGGTCGGCGCGCTGACGGTCAACACGGTGGCCGGCATCGGCGAGGACGTCACCGCCGCGATCCAGCCGCTTCCGGGCGCGCTGGTGGTCATCGCCACCGTGGCGTCGGGGCTCATGCTGCTGGCGCTACCCGTGGCGATCACCGGTGACCTGCTGTTCCGGCGCCGGTTCCGGGTCCTGGCCGACGCGATCCTCGCCGTGATCCTCGCGTTCCTCGTCGCCGGTGGGCTGCAGCTGCTGGTCGCCGAGAGCGACGCGCTGGCCGCCGCGCTCAACGGGGTCGGCGCCGGTTCGCGCCCGCTCAACGGGGTCGTCGCGGCCGTGGTGGCGATGGCGACGGTCGTGCGGCTCGGACAGCGCGGACAGTGGCGGGCGCTCGCGACCGTGGTGCTCGTGCTGGTCAGCGTCGCGATGCTGGTGATCGGCTTCACCGCGCTGGCGATCGTCGTCTCGCTGCTGACCGGCCTGGTCGTCGGGCTGGCCGTGCGGTGGGCGGCCGGATCACCGCCGAGCCGCCCGCGCCCGCGTGACGTCGTCGAGGAGCTGCGCCGGCTCGACATCGAGGTAGCGTCGATGCGGCCCCGCCTGCCGGACGTCCGTGATCCGGCGCTGTTCGACGTCCGGGACGTGAACGGCCGCGCGCTGGTGGTGTACGTCCTCGACCACGACCACGTGGGATCCGGTCTGCTCCTCTCGCTCTGGCGCACGGTCCGCATCCGGCAACCCGGCAGCTGGTGGACGCTGCTCTCGCTCCGCCGCACGCTGGAGCAGCTCGCGCTGGTCAGCATGGCGATGGTCGCCGCCGGGGCACGCACGCAGCGCCTGGTCGGCGCCGTGCCGGTGGAGCCGGACGCGGCGGTGCTCGCCTATGAGGACGTCCCAGGCCCCACGTTCGCCGACGCTGGCGCCGACGACCTCACCGAACGCCGGCTCGACGCCGCCTGGGAACAGGTCGGCCTGCTGCACCGCCGCGCGGTTGCCCACCGCGACCTCGACGCCGGCAACCTCGTGGCCACCCCGGACGGCGGCGCGGGCCTGCGGGTGACCGGCGCCGGGCAGATCGCCGCCGGCGAGATCGCGCTGCGAATCGACCTCGCCCACCTGCTGGTGACGCTCGGGCTCCTGGTCGGGGCGGATCGCGCCGTGGCAAGCGCGCTGCGGGTCGTCGGCCCCGAACGCCTGGCGACCGCCGTTCCGCTGCTCCAGCCGATCGTGCTCGGGCGCACCACCCGACGCCAACTCCGCGAGCACGACCAGCTGCTCGACCAGCTGCGCGAGGAGATCCTGGCCGCGGTGCCGACCGCGCCCGTCGAGCCGGTGAACGTCGAGCGGCTCCGGCTACGGACTGTGGTCTCCGCGATCGCCCTCACGGTCGCCGCGTATGTGCTGGTCAGCCAGGTGGCCGGGCTCGACCTGCTGGCAGTGGTGCGCAGCGCGGACTGGCGGTGGCTGCTGGTCGCCGCGGTATTCGCCGCCACCCGGTACTTCGGAGCGGCGCTCGGCCTCGCTGGCTTCGTCGCCGAGCGGCTGCCGTACCTGCGGGCGGTAGCGGTGCAGGTGGCGGCGTCGTTCCTCGGGCTCGTGGCACCGGCCGGGGTCGGTGGTGCGGCACTCAACGTGCGGTTCCTGCAGCGCAGCGGCGTGCCGGCGGCGGCAGCGGTGGCGAGCGTCGCGCTCTGGCAGGCCGGTACGTTCGCGACCACGGTTCTCGTCGTCATCGTGCTGAACGTGATCTCCGGCGCCAAGCAGACCGAGCTGCTCAGCGTGCCGCCGGAGGCCATGATCGCGCTTGCGGTGGTGACGGCGATCGGCGCGGGGATCCTCACGGCGCCTGTCGGGCGGCGCTTCGTCGCGAAGCGGCTGCGGCCCTACGTGAGCCAGGTTCGGCCCCGGATGGGCTCCGTCCTCACGCGCCCGGGCCGGCTCCTCGCTGGACTCGCCGGAACGCTGCTCCAGACGCTGGCGACCGTGCTCGTGATGTGGGCGTGCATCGAAGCGTTCGGCGAGTCGGTGCCGCTGGTGCTCGTGGCCGTGATCGTGCTGGCCGGCACCGCGATCGCGTCAGCCGCGCCGACACCGGGCGGGTTGGGCGCGGTCGAGGCGGTGCTCGCGACCGGTCTGACAGCGGCGGCCGGGCTGGACGGCGCTGTCGCGGTGTCGAGCGTGCTGCTGTTCCGGCTGCTCACGTTCTGGCTGCCGGTGGTTCCGGGCTGGCTGGCGTTCACGGTGCTGCAACGCCGCGGCGCCGTGTGACCCGCCGCGGCGCCGTGCGACCGTCGCTGCCATGACCGCGGCGCCGTGTGACCCGCTGCGGCGCCGTGGAACCGTCGCGGCGCCGTGTGACGCGCGCCGGCCCGCATACGCCAAGAGGCCCCCGGCCGGAGCCGGGGGCCTCTCAGGTGAAGCGGGTTACAGCGGGCGGACCTGGTCCGCCTGCGGGCCCTTCGGGCCCTGCGTGATCTCGAACTCCACCCGCTGGTTCTCCTCCAGCGAGCGGTAGCCGTCGGTCTGGATGGCCGAGAAGTGCACAAAGACGTCGGCGCCGCCGCCGTCCTGTGCGATGAAGCCGAATCCCTTTTCGGCGTTGAACCACTTGACGCTGCCCTGGGCCATTCTGTCTCTCCTTCGGAAGAACGCTCGGTCCGCCGCGGACCGGACTGCAGCAGCGAGTGCTTTGTTCCTCCGGGGGCCCGGGAAAACAGAAAGCGCTCGCGATTACACCCCGCGAGCGCTCAAGAACGTACGTGGAACTGCAACTGCAGGGAGCACGCTATCACCCGCGACGCACGCCCGCGAGCTTTTCCCCTGATCACAGGCGTGTCACAAACCACCGCACGAGTGAAGCACCGCGCCCACCAGTTCGGCGCGGCGCTTCACCCGCCAGCGGACCTCAGCCCCGCGCCGTTTTGTCCAGCAGCGCCGCCAGCTCGGCTGGCCTCGTGACCATCGGCCAGTGGCCCGTCGCCAGCTCGGCGTAGCCCCACGAGGAGCGATCCCCGGGCAGCTCAGGCGCCTGATCAGCGGTGCACCGGATGTACGTCTTCGGCAGCGCCGCCGCCTCCGGGTTGCCCAGGACGCTCGCCTCCGCGTAGGTGCCGAGCGGGTGGCCGACCGCATGCCTGCGCATCCACTCGAGGTCCTCAGTGCTGATCTCGTGGTCGCCGTAGTACTGCGACAGCTCCTCGTCGCTGATGAATGGCCAGCGCCTGTCCTTGCTCTGCGCCCGGACGTAGGCCGTGAAGTCCTCACCCGCGACGTCGAACTGCGAATGACCGTTGACCGGGAGCGCCGCTGCGAGATAGATCACGTGCGCGATCCGTCCCGGGATCCGCTCGGCCACGCCCGCGACCACCACGCCCGCATAGCTGTGCCCGACGAGCACGACGTCGCTCAGCTCCTCGGCCTCGATAAGCGCCACCACGTCCTCGATGTGAGTGGACAGGTTGGTGTCCCCGTCACCGAGGTGCGCCCGGTCACCGAGCGCAGTGAGCGTGATCGCGTGCACCCGGTGACCCGCCTCGCGCAGCAGCGGCTCGACCCGCCGCCACGCCCACGCACCGATCCACGAACCCGGCACCAGCACGAACGTCGCCATGTCAGTCCTCCTTCATTGCCGTTGGAGAACACGCTAGAGTCGAATCCGGGCAGAATCGGTCCGCATTAGGAGTGTGGTCCATGTCACATCCGACGACGCGGGTGCTGGCACTGCTCGAACTGCTCCAGGCGCACCGCAGGCTCGGCGGGCGGGAACTCGCCGAACGGCTCGGGGTCGATCCGCGCACGGTCCGCCGGTACGCCGTCAAGCTGCAGGAACTCGGCATCCCCGTGGAGGCGGAGCGCGGCCGGTACGGCGGATACCGGCTGCTGCCCGGGTACAAGCTGCCACCGCTGATGCTCACCGACGCCGAGGCGGTCGCCGTCGTCCTCGGGCTGCTCGCCAGCGAACGGCTCGGGCTGGCCACCGCCACTCCGGGCGCCGCCAGCGCACTGGCCAAGATCCACCGCGTCCTCCCGACGACGCTGCGCGACCAGACCTCCGCCGTCCAGGAGACGCTCGGCTTCACGACCGCCGCCCGGCGCCCCACCTCCCCTGCCACCGACGTGCTGCTCACGCTGGGATCGGCCACGCGTGGCCGGCAGCGCGTCCGCCTGCGGTACCGCTCGTGGCACGGCGAAGCCACCGAGCGCGACCTCGACCCGTACGGGCTCGTCTTCCACTCCGGCCGCTGGTACGTCGCCGGACACGACCGCCTCCGCGACGAACTCCGCACGTTCCGTCTCGACCGCATCGCCACCGCCAGCGTCCGCCCGGAGAGGTTCGACCCGCCCGTGGACTTCGACGCCGTCGAGCACGTCACCAGGGCGCTGGCCCGCGTCCCGTACCGGTGGGAGATCGAGGTGCTGTTCGAGACCACGCTCCTTGAGGTACGCCGCCGCCTGCCCACCGGCCTCGGCACGGTCACCGAGGCGGACGGCGGCGTCCTGCTGCGCGCCCGCGCCGACCGGCTCGACGGCATGGCGCAGCTCCTGGCCGGCGTCGGCTGGCCGTTCGTGATCCGGCGCCCGGTCGAGCTGCGGACAGCCGTCCGCGACCTCGCGGCCCGTCTACTCGCCGACGCCGCCCGCTAACGCCCGCCACCGCGTCGACCCGAACCGCAGCGTCGAACCGAACCGACGTCGAACCGAACCGAGCGTCGAACCGAACCGAGCGTTCGAACCGAACCGGACTTTCCGGGAAGCCGTGCCTACGTCGGGCACCCGTGCCCCAAAATGCACCGCAAGTCCGTTTCGGGCGCACCCGGCCGTTGACCAGCGGGCGCACACTGGGTTCGCCTTCGGGCGCACCCGGCCGTTAGCCACCGGTCGCACCGGTGGTTCGCCGGCTGGGCGCCCGCGAGGTGCCCCGCCACGTCAAGGGAGTCGCACGACGGTGCCGGTGGAAGCCGACGTGCGCGCCGCCTCGAGAACCACCAGCGCCGCCACCGCCTCCGCGGGCTCCACCGGCACCGGCCCTTCGCCTCGCAGTGCCCGCTCCACGCCGGCATAGAACTCCTGGTACGCGCCCGGCTCGCTGGGCACCTGCCGTGACGAGTCGTCGAGGCCGAGAATGCCCCACTGGCTGCGCGGTTCCTCTCCCCAACCGGCGTCGCCGGGACGGCCACCGGCCCGGAGCGCATCCTCCTGGACGTCCATCCCGTACTTGGTGAAGCCGGCCTCATCGCCCAGCACGCGGAACCGCGGACCGAGCTGCGCCGTCAGCGCGCTCGCCCACAGGTGCGACCGCACGCCGGACTCGTGCGTCAACGCCACGAAAGCGTCGTCGTCGACGGCCGATCCGGCGCGGCGGCTGTCCAGTTCGGCGTAGACGCTCCTGACCGGGCCGAACAGGTGCAGCGCCTGGTCGACGAGGTGGCTGCCGAGGTCGTACAGGAGCCCGCCCGCTTCCTCGGCGTCGGCGAGTTCGCGCCAGTTGTCGCGCAGCGCCGGCCGCCACCGCTCGTACCGGGACTCGAACCGGGAGACGGTGCCGAACGCGCCCTCGTCCAGCAGCCGGCGGACGGTGAGCGCGTCCGCGTCCCACCGCCGGTTCTGGAACACCGTGAGCAGCACGCCCAGCTCGCGCGCCCGGTCGAGCAGCCGCTGCCCCTCGCCGACCGTCGGCGCGAACGGTTTGTCGACCACGACAGGGATCCCGGCTTCAACAGCGGCCAGCGCCAGCGGCACGTGCGTGCGGTTCGGCGTGGCGACGACGACCAGATCGGGCCGGCGCTCCCACAGCGCGAACGCCGTCTCGACGACCGTCGCGTCGGGATGGTCGCGCCGCACCTGCTCCTGCCGCTCGGGGTTGCGCGTCACCACCGAGTCGAGCACCAGCCCAGGCGTGCTGGCGATCAGTGGTGCGTGGAACACCGCCCCCGCGATCCCGTACCCGAGCACTCCCACGCGAAGGTTCGTCATGGTCCCATTCAAGCCGACCACCCAGACGGTTGAACGTTGAACAAGTTCGGCGTACCGTGAAAGTGGCTCAAACCCTCCCACATGGACGGAGTGGTTAGCGTGGACGTCATCGTCCTGATCGGCCGGATCCTCTTCTCGCTCGTGTTCCTCAGCAGCGGAGTCGCGCACTTCGCCCAGGCCACGCCCATGACCGGCTACGCCAAGGCGAAGGGAGTGCCCGCCGCGCAGATCGCCGTACTCGGCGGGCGGCGTGCTGCTGCTATTCGGTGGCGTGTCGATCCTGCTCGGGCTCTGGGCGGATCTCGGCGCCCTTGCGCTCGTGGTGTTCCTCGTACCGACGGCCCTGCTGATGCACGGGTTCTGGAAGGAGACCGACGCGACCGCCAAGCAGATGGAGACGATCCAGTTCTTCAAGGACCTCGGGCTGGCCGGCGCCGCCCTGATGCTCTTCGGGTTCTTCGCCTACGTCGGCGACGACCTCGGCCTCACGCTCACCGGGCCGCTGTTCGACCTCTCGTAAGTCCGGTGGGATCGCGGAGCCTGACCGCCAACGCGTCAGACCGGGACGATCTCGTCGATCTCAGCCAGCTCCTCGGCGGTCGGCTCCCACTCCCCCGCGGCGACGTTCGCGGCGATCTGCTCGGGCTTGGTCGCTCCGGCGATAACGGATGTGCAACCCGGCTGTGCCGCCAGGGCGCCGATCGCGATCTCCAGCAACGTGCGACCGTGCGCCTCGCCCCACTTCGCGAGCGCCTCGACGCGATCCATGCGCTCGTCGGTGAGCAGGTTCTCGCGCTCGGCGAGGCGGCTGCCGGCCGGCGGTGCATCGCCCCGGCGCACCTTGCCGGTGAGAAGGCCCTGTGCCAGCGGGAAGTAGGGCAGCACGCCGACGCCGTAGTGCTCGGCGGCCGGCACCAGCTCACGCTCGACCTCCCGGTCGAGCAGCGACCAGTGGTTCTGCGCCGAGACGAACGGCGTGAAGCCACCCTCGGCCGCGACGTGCGCGGCCTCGGCGAGTTGCCAGCCGGCGAGGTTCGAGTGGCCGACGTAGCGGACCTTGCCCTCCTTCACCAGCTCGTCGAGCGCCGCGAGGGTCTCCTCGATCGGCGTCACGGGATCGGGCGTGTGCAGCTGGTAAAGGTCGATGTGGTCGGTGCGCAGCTTGGTGAGCGAGACCTCGACGGCGCGTCGGATGTACGCACGTCCGCCCTTGGCGCCGGCCGCCGCCGGGTAGCCCATGTCGTGCTTGGAGTGTCCGAACTTGGTGGCGAGCACCACCTGGTCACGGCGTCCCTGGAGCACCTGGCCCATCAGCTCCTCCGACGACTCGCGGCCGCCGTAGATGTCCGCGGTGTCGAGCAGCGTGATGCCGTGGTCGATCGCGGCGTCCACGACGGCCCGCGTGCCCGCGAGATCGAGCCGCCCGCCGAAGTTGTTGCAGCCGAGGCCCACGACCGAGACCAGCAGCCCCGAATTTCCCAGAGGTCGATAGCGCATACGTCGACCCTACGTGCCGCGTACACGCGAATATCGAGCCATGAGAACGCCCGAGACCAACACGATGTGGCACGCGTTCCAGGCCGCCGACCCGACGATCACGGGTCACTACGACGTGGTGTCGTTCGGCGACAGTCCCGAACTTGCGGACGAGCTCGCCGAACTTGTCGTCGCGGGCACCAAACGGGCGACGGCCGGCGCGCTGCGCTCGTTCGTCGACGAGCCCGTGCCGAAGGTCGGCGACCACGTCGTGCTGATCGACGGGCACGGCAGGGCTCGCTGCGTCTGGCGCACGACCGACGTCGAGATCAAGCCGCTCATCGAGGTCGACGATCAGTTCGCGTGGGACGAAGGTGAAGGCGACCGCTCGCGCGCGTACTGGCTCGACGCACACCGCCGTTACTTCCGGCGCGAAGCAGAACGCGCCGGCCACGACTTCGACGACCTGCTGATCACCGTCTTCGAACGCTTCACCGTCGTCTGGCCACCAGACCTGGCCGACTCCTAACCCGCCCATGGGCGATGTTTTCGGCGTATCGCGAGCAGCAACCGATCACCGTTCGAGCGGATGACACATCGTCCGGACAGCTGACGCCGTTCTGCATGACCGGCTACCCCGACCAGGCCCGGATGAGGTCGTCAGCGCCGTAGCCGGCATCGAGACCGGCCACCTCCGGCCGCGCCCGACCTACCGCGACCAGCGGTGTCTCGTCGTCGGCGCCGGGAATCCGTGCCCGGTGTTGGTGCAGCCGCACGAGATCGTGGGTGTCGAAGTCGGGCCGGTCATGCCATTTGATCGATCCGACGAACCCGATCCGGCGGGCGACAGGAGCACGGTCCACGGCGACGAGGTCGACCTCGACGTCGTTGGACCTCGTCCAGTACCCGCCGATCACCGAGGCGTCAGCCGGGTCGAGCCACGGCGTCCGGTCGTCAGGCAGGAGCCGGGACAGCGCCTCGCGGACGATCGGCTCGACGGCCCGACCGCGCCAGCTCGTCCAGCCGGCGGCGATCCGCGCCACCACGCGGTCGCCTCGTCCGCGGTCGACCTCGCCGACGTGCGGTCCGAGGAAGTACAGCCAGAACCGCAGGTAGGGATCGGCGATCCGGTACCGCGTCTCGCGGGACGGGCTGGTGGAGAGCGGGCGCTCGGCAACCACTGCCCGCTTGCCCGTCAACAAGTCGAGTGCCCGCACCAGCGACGCGGTGGGCAATCCTCCCGTCGCCTGCCGGATCGCCCCGAACGTCCGCTCGCCCGAGCCGATGGCTGTGAGGACCGCGCGCGCCTGCGCCTGCGGGGGAAACTCCGCCGCGAGCGCGAGTTCGGCCGAGACGACCAGCGCGGATGTCGGGTCCGCCAGCGCCTGCCGGAGATAGCCGTCGACGTCGGTACCGGGGCGCCATTCGGCGCAGAGCAACGGCAGGCCACCGGTGACGAGGTACGCGTCGAATGCGTCGGCAGGCCCGAGCCCCGTCATCGCGCCGACCTCGCCAGGCGTGAGCGGGTCGAGCACCATCGGCTTGCCGCGCTGGTGGAACGGCCGGCCGTAGCTGTTGAGCGCCTCCATCATGGACAGATCCGAACCGATCAGCACGAGCAGCACCGGTTTGCGCGCCAGAACGCGGTCCCAGATCTGCTGCAGTGTCCCTTCGAACGCGGGGTCACCGATCATCAGGTACGGCATCTCGTCCAGCACGACCACACTGGGCGACTCGGCAGGCAGCGCATCGGCGAGCACCCGGAGCGCCGCCGCCCAGCTCTCCGCCGTGATGTCGTCGAAGACGTCGCGCCCGGGCAGATCCGACGTGCGCACCTCGTCCGCGAACATGTCCAGCTCCTGTGCGACCGCCGCACCTGACGCCGCATAGAAGACCGACGGCACGGCGGCACGCTGGCAGAACGCCTCCACCAGCCGAGACTTACCGACCCGGCGACGCCCGCGCAGCATCACGCACCGACCGGGACGATCACCGCCGGCCCGCACCTCGTCGAGCTGGCGATCGAGCCACGCTAGCTCGGCACTTCGTCCCACGAACTCCACGAGCACCGCCTAAGACTTCAATCAGTGACAGTTTCATCAAAGATAGTCTCATGGATTGAAGCATTGGGTCACCGCAGCGCGGATGCCGACCGCCACTGACGCCCTGATGCGCGTGATCCGCGTCACAACGTCCTAACGGGACCTTCGGGGCTTTCTGGGGCGACGGGGCGGACGCGCGTAGCCCCGTAAACCCCGAAAGTCCGGTTCGGTGAGGCGGCAACCAGCGCTCGTGGCGGGAACCCGCCCGTCCGGACTAAGGGAGATTTAACCCCTCGGATGTGCCATCTCTTGTGAGTCCACGTCATGATGTCGGGTGATGGCAGAGACACCAGGATCGTTACTGGCGCACCGCTACCGCCTCGTCGAGCAGCTCGGACGGGGCGGTATGGGCGTTGTCTGGCTGGCTCGCGACGAGGTCTTCGGGCGTGACGTCGCAATCAAGGAGGTCCTGCTCCCGCCGCAGCTCCAGGAGAAGGAGCGCGAGGCCGTCTTCCAGCGCACCCGGCGTGAGGCGCGGGTCGCGGCGCGGTTGAGCCACCCGAATGTGGTCAAAGTCTACGACGTCATCGAGTACGACAGCCGTCCGTGGATCGTGATGGAGCTGGTCCGCGCCCGGTCGCTCACCGAGGTCGTGGAGGAGAGCGGGCCGCTGGCGCCGCAGCGTGCGGCCGCGATCGGCCTGCAGGTGCTGTCCGCCCTCACGGCCGCGCACGCCGCCGGCATCACCCACCGGGACGTCAAACCGGGCAACGTGCTGTGCGCGGACAACGGCCGCGTCGTCCTCACTGACTTCGGTATCGCGAGCGTCGCCGACGATCCGTCCGTCACGATGCACGGCGTCCTGATGGGGTCACCGGCCTACATCGCGCCGGAGCGGGTGCGTGGCGGGCCGGCACGCGCGGCGTCCGACCTGTGGTCACTCGCGGCCACGCTGTACGCCGCCGTCGAGGGCCGCCCGCCGTACGACCGCGGCGCCGCCGTTCCCACGGTCACCGCCGTCGTCAACGAGGACCCGGACCCGCTGCAGCGCGCCGGGGTGCTCGGACCGGTCCTGGAGCAGATCTTCGTCAAGGATCCGGACGCCCGCCCGGACGCCGACACGATCCGCACCCTGCTGCGCGAGGTCGCATCGACGCCGGAGTCCGAGACCGAGGTCGTTGCAACGGTCGCGCTCAAGCGCGAAGCCACCACAAGCCCGCCGGCCACCGTCCCGACCGCGAGCGCCACGGCACCGGCGACGAAGGCCACCACGACGAAGGTGTCCGACCCGGCTGTTCCCACCCAGCGCCGCCGCGCCCCGCTCGTGGTCGCCGCGTTCTTGGTGGGCTGCCTGCTCATCGGCGGCACCGCCCTGCAGAACATGGCCAGCCAGGCCGACGAGGACAAGCGCGGTCAAGGCCGACACCGTCGACACCACGCCGTCCCCCACCCCCTCGTCCGACGAACCGAGCCCGTCCGCGCCGGCCAGCCCGTCGACGTCGCCGACCGCCGTGCCGTCCTTCGTTCCCGACGACGAGGACGACAACACGATCCCGGTGCGCACCCAGCCGCGCCCGAATCCGACGCGCACGCAGCCGAAGCCCACGCCGACGTCGCCGAGGCCGGCACCGACGAAGTCACCGACCAAGCCTCCGCCGACAACACCTCCTCCCAGCTCGGATCCCACGCCGAGCCCGGACCCGACGCCGACCGTGTCGCCGCCTCCGGGCGACGGCAGCCCGAGTGCGTCCCCGCCGGTGGATCCCACAGAGCCAGCCGATCCTGCCGAACCGGTCGATCTGCCCGCCGAAACCTGATACTGCGCGCGACACGCGAACAGGTAGCGCATAACCACCACGATCCGTGACGAATTGGTGCTTGCCTCGCGCATCACCCATGCATCGCGTTGGCGGTCAGTCTGGGGCCAAACCACCCCTGGCCTGCGACTATTCGTCAGGAAATGCTTGTCACGGGATCGGTGCAAGGGCACAGTGAGCGACGCGACGCAGCGCCCACGCGCCGCTGGAGGTGCCGCCCCACGCGAGGTGATCCATTGACGGCCATCGGCCTCGAAGAAGTGACCAAGGTGTTCGACGACGGCACCGTCGCAGTCAACAAGCTCAGCCTGGAAGCCAAGGACGGCGAGTTCCTCGTCCTGCTCGGCCCGTCAGGGTGCGGCAAGTCCACCGCGCTCCGCATGATCGCCGGCCTGGAGACGATCACGTCCGGTGAGCTGCGGCTGGGCGGCGAGATCGCCAACGACCTGCCCCCACGCGACCGCAACATCGCCATGGTGTTCCAGAGCTTCGCGCTCTACCCGTACATGGACGTCCGCGACAACATCGCCTTCCCGCTGCGGATCGCGAAGACGCCGAAGGAGGTCATCGACGAGCGAGTCGCCGGGGTCGCCACCGCGCTGGGCATCGGCAACCTGCTCCAACGCAAGCCCGGCCAGCTCTCCGGTGGCCAGCGGCAGCGGGTGGCGATGGCGCGGGCGATCGTGCGGCGCCCGTCGGTGTTCCTCATGGACGAGCCACTCTCCAACCTGGACGCGGGCCTGCGCGTCGAGCTGCGTACCGAGATCACCGCTCTCGCCCGTGACCTCGGTGTCACCACGCTCTACGTCACGCACGACCAGACCGAGGCACTCACGATGGCTGACAGGATCGCCGTCATACGCAACGGGATCCTCCAGCAGATCGACACCCCCGACCGCGTCTACGACGACCCGGCCACCGTGTTCGTCGCGGCCTTCCTCGGCACGCCCCGCATGAACCTGCTGGAAGCAACCATCCACGCCTACCTCGACGAGCACGTCATCCTGGACCTCGGCACCCAGGCGATCCGCCTGCCCTGGCACGACCCGCGCGCTAGACCGCTCGCACGGCACCACGCCGAGCAGGTCATCGTCGGCGTCCGGTCCGAGGCGCTGGAGCTGGTCCCGCACGACACCTCGCCGGTACACCGCCCGCTGCTGCGCGGCACCGTCCATCACCGGGAACACCTCGGACACGAGACCCTCGCCTACGTCGAGACCGGCGCGCACGCCGTGCCGCTCAACCTCAACCGCCCCACCATGACGAACGGCCACCCCGCACACGCAGCGACGTCGAAGCTCGGCAAGCTCGCGAAGACCACCCTGGGCAAGCTCCGCCGCCAGGAGGAGGTCCCTGTCGAGAGCGAGGACCTCTTCGCGCACAAAGGTTCGAGCGCCGGCCACCGGTACCGGCAGGCCGAGATGGTGGTCCGGGTCGGCGGCGGCGTGCACGTCCGCCCGGGTGAACCGGTGACGATCGCGGTCGACACCGAGCACCTGTACGTCTTCGACCGCACCGGCCACCGGATCGCGTCCCACATCGTCGCGCCACACGGACAGGTGAGCGCGTAGCGACGCGAAATCGGAAACAGCGGGTTAACGTTGACCGGCCTTGGCACCCGGTGCGAGGGTTGTGCCGATCCGCGCCGCATCCCGGAAAGGGGGCATGCCGGTGTCCGACACTGCCCGCACCGAGGCCTTCCGCACGGCTCGTGACTTGCTCTTCCGCCATCACGACCAGTACGACGACGCCTGCCGTGAGTTCCGCTGGCCCGAGCTGGGCGAGTTCAACTGGGCGCTGGACTGGTTCGACGCGATCGCCGCCGGCAACGACAACACCGCACTGTGGATCGTCGAGCAGGACGGCACCGAGTCCAAGTTGTCCTATGCCGAGCTGTCGCGCCGCTCGGACCAGGTCGCGAACTGGCTCCGGCGCGAGGGCGTGCGGCGCACCGACCGCGTCATCGTCATGCTGGGCAACCAGATCGAACTCTGGGAGACGTTGCTCGCGGCGATGAAGCTCGGCGCGGTGGTGATCCCGGCGACCACTCTGCTCGGCAAGTCCGACCTGCTCGATCGTGTGCAGCGCGGCGACGCCCGGCACGTCGTGGCCGGCTCCGGCCAGGCCGCGAAGTTCGCCGACGTGCCCGGCGACTACACGCGGATCGCGGTCGGTGAGCCGGTCGAGGGCTGGCTGAACTACGCCGACGCGTACGCCGTCGAGAAGCCGTTCGAAGTGGGCGAGCGCATGCGGGCCGACGATCCGCTGCTGCTGTACTTCACGTCCGGCACCACCGCCGAGCCGAAGCTGGTGGAGCACACGCACGCGTCGTACCCGGTCGGTCACCTGTCCACGATGTACTGGATCGGGTTGCGCCCCGGCGACGTTCACCTCAACATCTCGTCGCCGGGCTGGGCGAAGCACGCGTGGAGCAACGTGTTCGCGCCGTGGAACGCCGAGGCCACCGTGCTGGTCTACAACTACGCGCGGTTCGACGCGGCCGAGTTGCTGGCGGTAGCGCAGCGGTGCGGTGCCACCACGTTCTGCGCGCCGCCGACGGTATGGCGGATGTTGGTCCAGGCCGACCTCGGCGCGTGGCGACTGCCACTGCGCGAGGTGGTGGGCGCCGGCGAACCGCTCAATCCGGAGGTCATCGCGCGCGTGCAGGATGCCTGGGGGCTCACGATCCGCGACGGGTACGGCCAGACAGAGACCACCGCCCAGATCGGCAACACGCCCGGCCTGCCGATCAAGCCCGGCTCCATGGGCCGGCCCCTGCCCGGCTACGCGGTGGCGCTGGTCGACCCCGCCACCGGCGAACTCGGCGACGAGGGCGAGATCTGCCTGGACCTTTCGCAGCGACCCCTCGGACTCATGGTCGGCTACCGGGACGATCCAGATCGGACCGCCGACGCGATGCGCCAGGGGTACTACCACACTGGCGACGTCGCCAGCCGCGACGCCGACGGCTACCTCACCTACGTCGGCCGCGCGGACGACGTCTTCAAGGCGAGCGACTACCGCATCTCCCCGTTCGAGCTGGAGAGCGCACTGATCGAGCACCCAGCGGTGGTGGAGGCGGCGGTGGTTCCGTCGCCGGACGCGCTACGGCTCGCGGTGCCCAAGGCGTACGTGGTGCTGGCCAGCGGGTACGAGCCCACCGCCGCGACCGCGCGGGAGATCCTGGCGTTCGCCCGTGAACGGCTGGCGCCGTACCAACGGATACGCCGCATCGAGTTCGGTGAGCTGCCGAAGACGATCTCCGGCAAGATCCGTCGCGTCGATCTGCGGCGCCGCGAGGACGCCCTGCACGGCGGCGACGCCGACGCCCCCATGCGCGGCGCCACGGAGTTCTGGGAACAGGACTTCGCCTAGCCCGGCCAACTCAACAGCGCTGCACCGCGAACTGGAAGCAGCCGTACCGCTCGGCCCGGAAATGCAGGAACGCGATCTCGGGACGGGCGAGTTCGGCCTTGATCGCGGCGTCGGCTGCCGTCCCGTCGACGAACTCCGCACTGGCGATGCGTCCCTCGTGGTCGTAGCCGCGGAGCACGAGCCGACGTTGGGCGAAACCGCGCGGGAACCGGTCGGGCTCCGCGTACCCCTCGCAGGCGTCGGCGTGGATGAACACCGGGCCGACCTCCGCGTACGGACCGGACGCCGAGAACGGCCGATACGCGATGAGCGCGATCTGCTCCCCCACTTCCGCGAGCCGCAGGCAGCACCGCAGCGGTGCCGAGTGCGGATCGTCGTTGACCCTTGCCTCGACCGGATTGCCGAAATCATCCACCTTGGCGGCTCGGATCCGGTCCAGCTCGGCGGCCGGGATCGGCATCACCTGGTAACGCATCGTCGCTCTCCCTTCCTCGGGGAAAGCCTCACGCAACGCCGCCGCGAAAGCTGGCGGAAACCAGCCGCCCACTTTCGGATTCTTGGGGGTGCTGGCGCCCGCCGACCCCCAAGAATCCGAAAGTCAACGTCAGAGCGACTCCCCCGGCGCCAGGTACCGGTAGCCGTCAGTCTCCTGGGCGAGCCACCCGTTGACGCTGGCCGGGCCGCGCTCGTTGACCTGCGCGTCGTGGATGGCGAAGCTGCGTTCGGGCCGGATCGCCTGGACGAAATCGATGGCCTCAGCAAGCTTGAGCCATGACGCCTGCGCCGGCACGAGCAGCGTCTCGACCGGCTGCTGCGGCACGTGCAGGGAATCGCCCGGGTGGTAGACGCGGTCGTCGACGAGGTACCCGCTCCAGACGCCGGGATCGACGACGAGCACGCGGCCATCCTGTTCGATACGCACGCAAGCGTGGCCGTACTTGGTGATCCGCACTACTGCAGGTACCCCTCGACCTGGCTGGCCGGGCGCGTCTCGGCCTCGTCCGGGTTCTCGCCGGCATCCTTGAGCGCCCGGCGCTGGCGGAGCAGATCCCAGCACTGGTCGAGCGACTCCTCCAGCTCGCGCAGCCGCACCTGCTCCTCGTCGTCGCTCAGCTCGCCTTTCCAATGACGCTGCCGCAGCACGTGCTCCTCTTCGACGAGCGTCCGTACTCGGTCGAGGATCTGGCTTTCGTCCATGCCGACATCCTCGCCCCCTGTCCAGCACTGCGCCACCGCACTGCATGTCCGTTTCGTCTTCTGGGCGCGGGCCGCCCGTGCCCTTGTTAACAACTGTGGACATTTTCCGGCCACATGTAACAAGTGCACCTATTCTTGGCGCATGTCGGACCCGGGCAGCAGATTAGGCGCCATCAGCCGCCTGTCCGGTGCCCTGCGCGCCGCCGAGCAGCGCGGCCTGCGCGGCGAGCCCGACGCGGCACTTCGCGGCATCGCCGGCCTCCGGCTCAGCGAGGCCGATCCGGCAGTGCTCCGGTCGGTCGCCGAATGCGCCACGCTGCTGGCGCTCTGGGGCGGCGGCGCGCCAACGGCCCGGCAGCTGTGCGACGCCGCGCTGGCGGCCACCGACGACGCGTCCACCCGCGGCCGGATCCTGCTGTGCCTGGCGCGCATCACCCCGGGCGAACCTCGCCACGAGGCCTACACAGCGGCGCTCACCGAGTTCTCCACGGCCGGTGACACCGCAGGTCAGGCACTCGCGCTGGCCGGTCTCGCCTACCCGCGAGCCACTGACAGCGGCGGCATCGTCGCGTCGTACCACCTGCGGCTCGCCCGCGACGCGCTGCGCCTGGCGATGGCCTCCGGCGACCCGCACGCCCTCGCGGTCTGCACGGCGAACCTCGCTGCCGGCGAGACCTACCTGGGACGCCCGGCGACGATCCGGCGGTGGCAACGCGCCGCCGAACAGCTCCCCGCCGACCTGGGTACGTACCCCGCCGAGGCGATGTCGCTCAACTACGCGAACTGGGCACTCACGGCCGCCGGGCACGGCGAGTACGCGCAGGCGCGCCGGGCGCTCACCGAGGGTCGGGCGCTGGCACGCGGCGTGGCCTGGGCACGGACGTTCGGTGCCATCGAGGCGCTCGTCGCCTGGCGAACCGGGTCGATCGACGCCGCACTCGCCGCCGCCGACCGCTCGCTGGCCGGACGGGGCTCCGCCGCGTCGGAACGCTGCGCGGCGATGGCGTCCGTGATCACGATCGCGGTGGCCTTCGAGCGCGAGCGGCGTCCCGACGTGACCGCGCTGTCCACGGCCGTCCACGAACTGGGCTACGAAAGTGACCAGCTCGGCTCGGCAGCGCTCGCGATCCAGGCCAGGATCCGCGCCGGGCGCCGCGAGCCCGACCCCTGTCGCGGGCTGGTCCCTGCCTTGGAGGCAGCGGCGTGGCGACGGCGACGCTTCGGCTGGGAGGACGTCGCGATCACCCTCGCCGAGATCGATCCCCCAACGGCCGCCACGGTGCTCCCGGCAATGGGCGGCATGTGGCCACGCGGGCGGCGCGGGCTGGCGGCCAAGCTATATGTCGACGGTCTCCTGGCGGGACCGGCCGGCTACGCCACGCTCATCGAGGCGAGCGAGGCGTTCCTCGCGCTGCCGGAGCCACTCACCGCGGCGTCCGCACTGCGTGCCGCCGCCGAGGTGGCGCCGATGATCACCACCGGTAACCGTCTCCGGGCACAGGCGCTGGACCTGTACGTGGAGGCAGGCGCCGACCGGTCGGCCGCCGCGGTACTGCGCGAGCGCAAGTTGCGCCGGACGGTGGGAACGCTCCGGGTACCCGCCAGCCAGCGAAATCTCGTCCACGCCGGGCTCACGCCGCGCGAGCACGAAGTGGCGTCGCTGGTGCGCAGTGGGCTCACGGCCGTGGAGATATCCCAGAAGCTGTCGCTCTCGGTAGGCACGGTGCGTAATCACATCGCCCGGATCCGGGACAAGTTCGGCGGAGTGTCGAAGCGCCGCCTCGCTGACATCCTGGGCCGCGAACCGTAGCCGACCCAGGAACCACCGCCCGCAAGGGAACCGCCTGTGCCTCCGCGGTCGTGGGGCGACATGCCAGGGGGCTCGCCGTAGCGAGCCCCCCACAACCGCGGAGTAGCGTCCGGCGCTACGCGGCTTCGAGCCCTTCAGCAGCTGCCAGCTCGCGGAGCTGGTTCAGAGCCGCCGCCTCAAGTTGCCGCACCCGCTCCCGGCTGAGCCCCAGCCCACCGGCGATCTCCGTCAGCGACTTCTGCTTGCCGTCGTCGAGGCCGAACCGGGCACGGATGATCAGCGCCGAGCGCGGTTCGAGCCGCGTCAGCAACTGACCCAGACGGTCGTGCCGCAGGGCGGCGATGACCAGGTCTTCCGGCGACGGCTCGTCGGCGTCGGCCACCAGGTCGGACAGGGCGGTTTCGCCGTCCTCACCGACCGGGGTGTCCAGCGACACCGTCTCGCGCGACCAGCGCACCAGTTCCTCGATGCGACTGACCTCGACGTCAAGCCCCTTCGCAAGCTCGGCCGACTCGGGGTCGCGTCCCAGCTCACGGGTGAGGTCGCGCCGCACGTTGCGCAGCCGGTTGATCTCCTCGACAAGGTGGACGGGCAGCCTCACGGTGCGTGCCTGCTGGGCGATCGCCCGGCTGATGGCCTGCCTGATCCACCACGTGGCGTACGTGGAGAACTTGAAGCCCTTGGTGTAGTCGAACTTCTCGACGGCGCGCACGAGGCCGGAGTTGCCCTCCTGCACGAGGTCGAGCAGCGGCATCGCACTGCGCGTGTATCGCCGGGCGATCGACACGACGAGCCGCAGGTTCGCCAGGATGAAGGCGTCCTTGGCGCGGCCACCGTCAGCGACGAGTTGTTTGAGTTCGACCTTGGTCACACCGTCCGGAATCTGGTCGGTGAGCAGCAAGTGCTCAGCGTAGAGTCCAGCCTCGACCGCCTTCGAGAGTTCAACCTCCTGCTCGGCGTCGAGCAGCGGTGTACGGCTGATCTCGTGCAGATATGTGCCGACGAGGTCACGGTCAGGCACCGCGTTGTCGTCGAGGTTGTCGACGGCAACCGGCCGCACCTGCGTATCCGCTTTCCGCGTCATCGTCCCCCCAACCGGGTTTGTTCGCATTCCGAGTTACACAACGGTTCAATAGGCCGGAAGATTCCGGAGTCCATCTGTGACCTCAACCCGATCGAGACCAACGTGCCCAAGGTCAACCTCCGTGTCAGCGATCGCGTTGACATCACCGTTCACTAACGTCAACGCACATGTCGCCTGAGGAGTTCACTGACGCGCTGTCCCGGTTCGCGACCGGGGTGACAATCGTGAGTGCACGCGACGAACGGGACGATGCGGCGATAGTGGCCACATCGTTCATGTCGACGTCACTACGCCCACCATTGGTCGCGGTCTCCATCGCCGCCGACTCCTATCTGGACGAGGTGCTGGGCCGGCAGGACCTCTGGGCAGCGTCGGTCCTCGGCTCGCACCAGAAACAACTCGCGGGGCGGTTCGCCGCTTCCGGACGACCCAGCCCCAGACTGCTGCTTGCTGATACCCCGCATCACCGCGGTCCGAACACGGAGAGTTTGATCGTCGAGGGCGGCCTCACCGCGTTGGAGTGCCGCACCACGGAACGCATCACCACGGGTGACCACACGCTACTGATTGCCGAGGTCATCGCCGTCGCCTACATCGGTTTCAGCCGTACGCCGCTGCTCCGGTACGCGCACGCCTACCGGAACCTCGCCTGATGTCGCATAGCCGGCACCACACCGGGTAGCTGCTCAGGAACCGTCCCTCGGGGAAGGAGCAGCATGGAACAGGGCAACAGCAAGCACGGGCCGGCTCACGATGAGTCACTGAAGCACGAGACTCAGGGGCTCATCCGGGCCGGACGCAGCACCCACGCCGAGGATTGGCGCGACCCTGAACCACTCCGTGACGAACCTCACACACTGACCGGTGGCGTGCCGCCCGGCATGACCCCGCGTGACGTGGCCGACCGGTCGGCACTCGCCAGCCACCTCGGCCACACCCTTTACCCCGCCGACCGCGACGCGATCCTGACCAGGCTCGCCACGAACAACGCGCCGGGCCAGATCGTCGAACGCGTGTCCACCCTGCCGGCCGGCGAGACCTACCAGAACGTCCAGGAGGTCGCCGTGGCTCTCGGACTCGCCGTCGAGAGCAAACGCTTCTAAAAGCTGTTTACGTCACGCCCGGCTGGCCGGACAGAAGCATCGTCAGCCGGGTGTGCTCGTCAAGGACCCAGCTCCACGACCACCTTCACGTCCCCCTCCCGCACCGCCAGCGCATCCGCCCCGCTGGCGAGCGGCACGCGCCGGGTGATGATCCGCTCCAGCCACCCGAGTTCGGCCGCTCCCAGCGCGGATGCCGCCTGCTCCCAGTGCCGCCGGTTGGCGTTGATGGATCCGAAGACGACGTTGTTGCCCTGGACCATGCGGCGGTTGAGGTCTCCCCCGTCGAGTTCGAGGTGCTGGCCGGGCACCGACATTCCTATGACACACGCCACACCGCCCGGGGCAAGACGCGCCACGGCACCGAACACCACCGCCGGCACGCCGGTGCACTCGATGACGACGTCGACGTCCAGGTCAGGCATCTTGTTGTGGTACATGGCGCCGAGGTCGCGGACCAGCTCGGGCTTGGGCCCGCCCGTCACGCTGTCGAGCACGTGGATGTCGAGGCCACGCTGGACGCCGAGCAGCGCCGCGAGCATCCCGATCGGGCCGGCACCGGTGATCAGCACCGTCCTGGGATTCGCGGTCGCCCTCGCCGAGATCCGTTCGACGTGGTCCCAGGCCTTGGCGACGATCGACGCCGGTTCGAGCAGGACTCCGACCGACTCCAGATCGGGATCGAGCCGCACGGTGTGGCCCGGATCGAGCCGGTACCGCTCGCGGGCGTACCCGTGACGGCCCTTGATGCCGTGCTCGGTGTACCTGCCGTTGCGGCACATGTCCCACTCGCCGGCCGCGCAGTTGGGACACGGCACCGGGTCAGGCCGCCGGACGATGCCGACGACGAGGTCGCCGGGCGCGAACGTCCCGGTCGGATCGTCGGTGACGCGCCCGACCGACTCGTGCCCGAGCACCAGGTAGTCGTCGCCCGGCGGCGCCTCGCCGAGGTCGCCACGGACGATCTCACGGTCCGTGCCGCACACGCCGACGGCGACACCGTCGACCCGCACCGCGCCGTCCTCGTGCGGATCAGGAATCTCCCGAACCTCCGCCGATCCGGCGACCCCCGGAATCACCGTCAGCGCTCTCATGGCCACCATCCAACCCCATCCGCGCCCCACCACTAGGCTGGGCGCGTGACGGACCGCCTGGTATGGATCGACTGTGAAATGACCGGCCTGGAGCTCGGCAGCGACAAGCTGATCGAGGTGGCAGCGCTCGTGACCGACTCCGACCTGAACGTTCTCGGCGAAGGCGTCGACGTGGTGATCCACGCCGGCGACGACGTCCTGGACGGGATGGTCGAGGTGGTGCGCGAGATGCACGCCAGGTCGGGGCTGACCGAGGCGGTGCGGGCGTCGACCGTGTCCCTGGCCCAGGCCGAGGAGCGGGTGCTGGAGTACATCACCAAGTACGTGCCGGAGCCGAAGTCGGCGCCGCTGTGCGGCAACTCGATCGCCACCGACCGTGGTTTCATCGCCCGCGACATGCCCGCGCTGGACACCCACCTGCACTACCGCATGGTCGACGTGTCCTCGATCAAGGAGCTGTGCCGGCGCTGGTACCCCCGGGTGTACTTCGGCCAGCCGGCGAAGGGCCTGGCGCACCGCGCGCTGGCGGACATCCGCGAGAGCATCCGCGAGCTGGCGTACTACCGCCGCACGGTCTTCGTGCCGATGCCCGGCCCCGATGTGGACGCCGCCAAGGCGGTCGCGGCGGAGCTGATCGCCGCCGACTCGGGCCAGGGTTAGCTCACCGCCGGAACCGGTTCGGTTCCGGGCCGAGGCGCCCGCTATGATGAGTCGTCCCCGCGAGGGGGCAGATGGTGGCTGTAGCTCAGCAGGTAGAGCACCGGGTTGTGGTCCCGGATGTCGCGGGTTCGAGCCCCGTCAGTCACCCCGCATGAAGAAGGGCGGCCCGCCTCAGGCGGGCCGCCCTTCTCGTTAGTCGCAGATTGCGCGCGTTGTTGTGAAGCGCCGCGCCGACTCGCTCGGCGCGGCGCTTCACCAAGCGGGTCAGCGCAGGGCGCTGCCGGCCACGTACTGCGGCCAGGCGAGGTTCCAGTCGCCCCAGCCGTTGCCGGGCGACACCTTCGCCTCAGTGCCGACGATCTCGATGACGTCGCCCTTCTTGCTCAGCTCATAGAACCACTTCGCGTTGGCCGTCGAGAGGTTGACGCAGCCGTTGGAGACGTTGCGCTTGCCCTGGTCGCCGACGGACCACGGCGCCGCGTGGAAGAACTCGCCCTTCCACGTGTAACGGACGTCCCAGTAGACCTTCTTGCGGTAGCCGCCGGGACCGTCGACCGGGCGGCCGAACGTGGACGAGTCGAATATCATCTCGGTCTGCCGGTCCATGACGACGTGCGTGCCGGACGAGGTCGGCGTGGCGCGCTTGCCCAGGCTGACCGGCATCGTCTTGATGAGGACGCCGTCCTTGTAGACGCTCGCGGTCTTGGTGGAGTTGTTGACCTTCGTCACGACGGCCGAGCCGACCGTGAGATTCGCCACGCGATCGCGCTTGCCGTAGGCGCCGCCGCCCATCGGGAGGCCGCCGACGGCCGCGCGGAATGCGATCTTCGTGCCGACCGCCCAGTACGCCTTGGGGCGGTACCGGACCTCGCCGCCGCTGTACCAGTGCCAGCTGCCCTCGACCTTCGGCGTGCTGCTGACGAGGAGCCGGCGCTCCACCGAGGCGCGCTGCGCCACGGGAATGTCACGGCTGAACTCGACCACCAGCGGCATGCCGATGCCTACGGTGTCGCCGTCCCCGAAGTAGATGTCGGCGCCGGCGATGCGACCCGGCCGAGCCATCGTGGTGAACGAGGACGTGACGGTCTTCTCCTCGTCGCCGGACTTCGCCTTGACGCTGAGTTTGTAGGTAGCGCTGAAGGCGAGCTGGACGCCGGGGCGCCAGGTCTTGCCGTCATCGGCGAGCGCACCGGCGACGGGCTTGCCGTCCGAGCTGGTCAGCGTGACATTCTCGACCGATCCCGTGGTGTTGATCACGACGTCGGTCGCGGTGACGACCTTCGTGGCCTTGTCGACCGGCGCGGCGACGGCGAGAGTGAGGGGCGGCGCGTCGGGGGTCGGCGAGGAGGTGGGACTCGCGTTGGTCTTCTTGCCGTCGTTCGAGGCGCGTGCACTGGGCGCCCCGTTACAGGCAGTCAAGCCCAAAAGGGATATTACCGCTAGACCTATACAAGCCTGACGGATCGCCCCGGATGACCGGAAGCACCCCATACCACACCCCGTTCGCGGATCTAACAATGTAGAGGCACCATCCTGCCTCATGCGTGCACGTCCAACGGCCGCTCTCCTCCGAGCCGTGACCGCACCGACACCGGGGCGTCCCGGGCGGCGGGTATCCGATTTTCGAGTTGGGCAGCCGCCCTGCTATCGTTTCGATCCGTTGCGGGGCGTACAGCCCGGCGGCTGGCACCGTTAGCTCAATTGGCAGAGCAGCTGACTCTTAATCAGCGGGTTCGGGGTTCGAGTCCCTGACGGTGCACTCCTCTGAACCGATCTGACCAGCGCGTTCACCCGATCTGGGCGAGCGCGCTTCGTCGTTTGTGGACGAAGGGGAGCCCGAGAGTTCATCCTCGTGCTACTCGGAGCGAGCTACTGGCAGACGAGCGAGAACCGGCGCACCCCCACGGATGCGCCGGTCGCCGGCGTGGCGATGACTCGGCGGGTGCACTGGCGGCGTCGAACACCAGCGCGGATCGTTCCCCCGCGTTTGGCGTCCACCGTGGTGGGCACCGGGCCGGCGCACGCGACGCAGCGCAGCGCACGCCCGCGGCCACGATCGACACCGGTGCCGGCGTCAAGGTAGTCGCCGCGGGACTGTTGCATCTGGCGAAGACGTCGCCCGGCATGCTCGTCGCATGCGCCGCGCTCGACGTAGCCGTCCGGTCCTTCCGCTGCGTTCGGCTTTCGCCGGGTTCCGGTTTCCGCCGGAGGTGATCGTGTTGGCGGTTCGCTGGTACCTGCGGTTCGGGCTGTCTTACCGGGATGTTGAGGAGTTGTTGGCCGAACGCGGTGTTCAGGTCGACCACGTGAGCGTGTTCCGGTGGGTGCAGCGGTTCACCCCGCTCCTGGCCGGTGCCGCGCGCTGGTCACGGCACGCGACCGGGTCGCGGTGGCACGTGGACGAGACCTACGTGAAGGTCGCCGGTTCCTGGCGGTACGTCTACCGGGCGGTCGACGAGTACGGGCAGGTCATCGACGTGTACGTCTCATCACGGCGGGACGCCGCGGCAGCGCGCCGGTTCTTCGACCGGGCCCTGGCCACCGCCGTCGTCGAGCCCGACGAGGTCGTCACCGACCAGGCCGCGGCCTACCTCGGCGTGCTCGAACACCGGCTGCCAGAGGCCTGGCACCGCACCGACCGGTACGCCAACAACCGCATCGAAGCTGACAACGCCCAGCTGACGAGACGGCTCCGCCCGATGCGCGGGCTGAAGACCGACGCCGGCGCCCGCACCGTGATCGCCGGGCACGCCTTCGTCCAGAACCTCCGCCGCGGACACTACGAACTCACCGCTGACATTCCACCGAAGCTACGGATCTCGACTGCCTTCGACGAGCTCGCCCAGGCCGTCTGACCAGCAACGCTCCAGCGGGCCGCCCTGATCGCAAACCCACAACGCAACAGCACCAATCAGCGTGCCGTCAAGGATCGCGTACCCCAGCGCGACCACTCGGCCCGTCACGTGTTCCAGCGTGTCGGCATCGGCGGCGAGCAGGTCGACGCCGTCGCGCAAGTACCGCCCATGCGGTGCTCAGGCCGTGGCCACTGTGTGAGTTGTCCGGCTGGCAGTGCAGAACGTACCGCGGATCCGGGCCGCCACCGACGTCGGCAATGCACCGATGGCGGCCGCATTCGCGAAGGCGGGCTACGTCACCTTCGAGCGCCAGATCGACATGACCTGGCGATGATCACGCAGCGCCGGCCCTGACACGAGCTGCGGGCCCGGCCACCCCGATGTTCGAGCCACGGCTTCACGTCCGGCCAGGGGCCCGGCCGATCCGGCCGGGCCCCTGCTCAGTCCTGCCTGATGAGGAGGTGGGAGTTAGAAGTTCTCGCTGAAGTTCGGTGAGTCGAACGTGCGGGTCACCCGGGTACGGGGGTCCGTGAAAGCAATCTTGGCGAAAACCTCGTCTTCGCGGTTACCGACGGAGTCGTCCTCGTTGAGCTCGGACCGAGGGACGATCTTCTCGAATTCGGCGTAGAGCCCCGCGTTCGTTGCCTGGATCGACTTGCCCGGGACCCAGAACAGGTAATCGTTGTTGCCGGAGTCATCGCCCCACATCTTGACCGTGAACGGGCTGCCGGGTGCGTCGATGATCGCCTGGGCGTCGGCGCGGCTCATGGGGACATCGATGTCGACGTACACCCGGTACGTGCTCGGGTTGGAGGTCTTCTTCTCGATGAACAGGCACCACGAGCGGCCGTGGTCGTCGGACTTGCACTTCTGGTCCGGCAGAGCCGCCGAGGCGGGTGTCGCCAGCATGGCGACCGCAGCGGCCCCAGCGAAGGTGCTGAGCAGCATCTTACGGATCTTCACGGTGTACTCCTCGTCTGGTCCGGGGCTGCAACGGCCGATGTGGTTCATGGCTGTGCCGCTTGCCGGTGGGCTTGTCCAGCCTGGCGGTCATTCGCAGGCCTTCACCCATACGGCGTGACGCGGGGTGTGCCACGACGTGGCACAGCCGTTCCCGTTGGTGCATCCGATCAGGGCCGGAACCGCCGAGGCCACGGCTGTCCGCCCCCACGACGGAGTAACAGCAGGTGATGGGGCAGCGCGCGGCGCGGCCTGGGTGGCGGCGAGAGTGCACCTGTGGGCAGCGGCCCGGCAGCCGGTGCCCCATCGCGGCTCAGCGGCCGGCGGTGAACCGCTCCGGGTCGAAGCAGCACTCGTACCCGGTGACGACTGCCGCGCGGAGGCGGGCGGCCAGGTCCGGGTTGGCGGCTCCGACGGCGTCGATTGCCCGCTTCAGCGCCTTCCGCACCGAGGTGCGGGCGCGCTCGGCCGGCCCGTTGAACGTCCGTACGCGCCCGCCCAGGCCGGCCGAGGCGGTTCCGCCACCGACTACAGATCATGTGCGAGTAGATCGGGACACCATTCCACGGCTGGGTTCGCTTAGCCCTGGCTCTTCATGAGGGCAGCGGGTGGAATTGTCGTGTGTAGACGGAAAGTGCCTCTGTGCTGGGAGGATAGGGCTTGTCGAAGGTCCTGATCCGCCGTCACGCGAGGCACTTTCCGCGTGCAGACTACCGGGGTGCGTCCGAGAGTTGTGGTCTCCGCTGACGGTGCGGGGGCAACGCCACGAACCGCCTGGCACGCTCCGTCGGCACCAAGGCAGCCTCCCCCGCTAGAGCCCCCGGATACAGCCGCCCATCGTAAGAGCGCTCGCCAACACGGGCTGTGCGTCACACGTCTCTGTCCACAGCAAGTCACCGAGGAGCCGCGACTGGTGGGTACCCGCCGACCTTGCCGATCGTCCGGTGCGTCGACTGTGGGGCCACTTGCCCAGAATTGGCTATGGAGTCCAAGGCCAATCGCCAGCCAATCTGTGGCCATGCGTTCTCGACGAAGCAACCCGGCTGCTTATGGACCCGCCCGGCGCGCCGGTTGGTCCGGCCTAGTTCCAATGCCCGCGTCCGGGATCGTCCGGTCTCGACAAAGCACCGCGAATGTCAAAGAGTTGCGCTGCCAGAACCCACTTCGAGACAGAGATACGTGCGTTTGAGATCGCATCTGCCCTTTAGTGCAAGGTTTGCCGATTTAGGAGCGTCGTCGCCATCTTGTGCGGCAGGTTGTCCGTGATCGACGGCAACCCGTCATGGCCCCACGGCTGGCCCCCGTCGCGCCGTAGTACGTCAGCACCACAGCAAGGCCTTACAGGCCAGCGGGGAGACTTGCTTGTTCGCCAATCTCGATACCTTTCGCAGGCCGCTGCGATGAGCACCGGTAGTGTCACAGGCCACACAGCCGCCACGAATTCGGCATCTGGCCCAGATGGAGAGACCGAGGCCGGCCCACGCCGCCAGGGGGCTTCTCCATGAAACGGTCATCCCTGGTGAAAGCCCGCCAGCGGTGCACGGTGGCGGAAGCGGGCGATAACGCCGACCGGTTCGTGGGAAGGCTCGCGGAATTGTCCCGGCTGGACATGGCGTGGCGGCTCGCATGCGAGGGTCGCGGTCGGTTCATCATGATCACGGGACCCGCCGGCATCGGGAAGACCAGGCTCTGCGAGGAAGGCGCCGAGGCTGCGCGCCGGGCGGGGTTAAAGGTCGTGTGGGGCCGCTGCTGGACCGGTGGTGGTGCGCCCGCGCTGTGGCCCTGGCAGTCGATCCTCAGGGAGCTGGCCGGCGCTGACGCCGCTCGGCTCCTCGACGGCGAGGCCGATCGGGCAGCCGCCGACCTGGACCGGTTCGCCCGCTTCGTAGCGGTTACAGAATTGCTGACTGACGCCTGCGTCGCCACTCCAATCTGCATCGTTATCGACGATCTTCACGCCGCTGATCCGGCCGCCGTACTGCTCACCCGCTTCGTCGCTCGAAACCTCCAGCGGCTGCCGCTCGTCCTGCTCGTGACCCGTAGGGACGACCCCCCGGAGACGGACACCGCACGCCCCGACCTGCTGACCGAGCTGGAGCGGGAGAGCACGCCCATCCCGCTACAGCGACTCAGCCTCGATGACACCCGCACCTTTCTTACCGTGCAGGGGGTCGAGAGCCTGGACGAGACCCTGGTCGCCACCGTGCATAGGGTGTCGGGCGGCAACCCACTGTTCCTCCGCCAACTGGCGGCAATGGGCATGTCAGGCAGCGCACAGACGCTCCCGGCCAGGTTGCGCGCGGCGATCGAGGACTCGGTGCGACGCCTCAGCCCGGCGGCGATGCGAACGCTGGCCGTCGGCGCCGTCCTGGGTCGCTCCCCGTCGCTGGCGGAGACCGTGGCGGTGTCGCGCACCAGCGCGGTCACCGTGCTCGACGCCGTCGCCGAGGCTGCTGCGGCTGGCCTAGCCGACCCGGCCAGGCCAACCTCCTTCTCTTTCAGCCACGACCTCGTGCGGGAAGTGTTCATCTCCGTCCTCCCGACGTCGGAGCGCCTGCACACCCACGCTCGGACTGCCGCCATGCTCCGCGACATGGCCGGCTCCAGTTCGCCGCACCGGCTGACACGCCGGGCACACCACGCGGTCAGCGCGGCGTCAAGGTCCACGGAGGACGCGTTGATTGCCGTGAGCGCGTGCCGGGACGCAGCCGCTTCCATGGTCCGCAGCCTCGCCTATGAACAGGCCGCCTCGTTGCTCGCCACGGCGGTACGGCTACACGAGCAGACTCAGCGCGAACCCGTGCCAGCTCGGCTGCTCCTCGACAGGGCGGACGCGGCCATGCTCTGTGGTCGGCTCAGCGATGCTCATGCGCTCTTCGATCAGGCGGCGACGGCCGCGCAGACGGCGTCGGAGCCTACTCTCGTGGCCGAGGCCGCACTCGGGCTCGGAGGGGTCTGGGTCGACGGGCATCGCGACGCCGTCGAGCGCCGCCAGGTGCTGGGGTTGCAGCAGCGGGCCCTGGCCGACTTGCCCGCTGACCAACCGACGCTCCGGTGCCGGCTCACCGCGAGGCTAAGCGCAGAAGCTGTCTACTCGGGGGGCCCGGTGGAGGCCGTCTTCGAGGCGCTTGAGGAAGCACGTGGGCTCGATGACGGGAAGGCGCTGGCCGACGTCCTGTCGCTCAGCCACCACGCGCTGCTGCGCCCCGACTTTACGCACGAACGGCTGGCGCTCGCCGAGGAGCTGCTGTCAGTGGCGTCGGTGGCCGGCGAGGAGATGCTCACGCTCATGGGTCTGTGCTGGCAGACCGTGGATCTCTTCCATCTTGGCGATCCGCGGGCCGGCCGCTCGCTCTTCGAGCTCAAGTCCCGCGCCGACATGACGGGCTGCCGGAGCGTGCTGTTCATCGTGGCGGCACTCGAGGTAATGCTGCTGATCCGAGCCGGCAAGCTCGAGCGCGCCGAGGCTGAGGCGGCCCGATGCTTCCAGCTCGGCACCGAGGTCGGCGACGCTGACGCGCTCGCCTACTACCACGCGCACCTACTCGCGATCCGATGGCTGCAGGGAACGGACGCGGACCTGATCGGGCTCATCGAGGAGGTGGCCAGCTCGCCGACACTCGGCGAAGCGGAGTTCACCTTTCACGCCACGCTCGCCAGGCTGTCGGCCGAGAGCGGACAGCTCGACCGAGCGCGCGCCCTGCTGGACCGCGTGGCCCCGGACGGCCTGGCCAAGCTCCCGCTGTCCAGCACGTGGCTCGTTGGCCTGCAAGCGATTGTCGAGACGGTCGTCGTTCTCGACGACCGCAAGCTTGCTCGGCAGGCCTATGACGTGCTGATCCCGTATGCCGAGCTCCCGATCATGCCCTCGCTCGGGGTGGCCTGCCTGGGCTCGACTCACCGCCCGCTCGGCCTGGCGGCGTTGGCCCTCGGCGAACTCGACCTGGCAGTCGAGCACCTGAGACGCGCAGGTGAGGCCAACATCCGCCTCGGGAACCGCCCGCTGGCAGCGCTCTGCAAGGCGGACCTCGCCGCGGCCCTCCGCCGCCGCCAGCGCAGCGGCGACCACCGGGAGGCCGCTCACCTGCTCTCGACCGCGATCAGCGACGCGGACGATCTAGGCATGCCGGTCCGGGCCGAGGCGTGGAAAACGATACTCCGCAGCCTGGCCCCCGATGCAGAGACAGCGTCCTTCGGCGCTCTCACGATCACCCGGCAGGACCAGCGCTGGCAGGTCAGCTTGGCCGGACGCGAGGCCCTCGTGGACGACCTGACCGGCATGGCGTACCTCGCGCAGCTGGCCGCGAACCCCGGTACCGCCATTCCGGCGATCACGCTCGCCGCGGGTGAGGCAGCCGGCATTGTGGACGCCGGAAACCAGCCGGTGCTGGACGAGGAGGCAAAAGCCACCTACGCCAGGCGCGGCAGGCTGCTCGGCGACGAGCTCGCCGACGCGCGGACGCACGGCGACATGGCGCGCGTCGATGAGCTGGAGCGTGAGCTTGACTGGCTCACTGAGCAGGTCCACACGGCCACCAGTCTAAGTGGACGCTCGCGGTCGTTCAACGGCCCAGCCGAGCGTGCCCGCACCTCGGTGCGCAAGGCAATCAAGCGGGCGATCGACGCCGTCGGCGCGTGTGACGCCGAACTCGCCGCCGTCCTGCGCGCCTCCGTCGTCACCGGCTACGACTGCTGTTACGAACCGGAGCGCAACCTCCAGCGCAGCTGCCGGCGCACTTCACTGTCACGAGGCGGCTAACAGCACCGCGTCTCCCTTCGGCCACCTTCACGTTCAAGCCTCGGATGCACGGCGTGGTCGAGTACGTGTACCAGTTCAATCGGAACCAGGAGGACGAGCGGCCCGTCCAGACCGTCAACGCCCGTCCCGACGGCACGGCCACCGTCCCGTACGTCGCGACGTCTGTGGGCGGCAACACTATCGACGTGTTCGCGCGGACGGCGGAGGCACCGAGTCCGCGGAGACCGGTTGGGCGTTCTATCCAAAGTCCATCGCACCGACCATCAGCTCGGAGCAGTACCCGGCCAGGCAGGAGGCCGGCGGGCCGGGCGTCACCGGCACCTTCGAGTTCCGGCCCGGCACGAAGGACGTCGAGTCGTACGCCTACGAGTTCTCGGGTGAGTCGGCGCGCACGGTAGCCGCCCGACCAGACGGTTCCGCAACCATCGAGTGGACCCCGAATGCGTACGACAACGCGTCGGGTGGATGGGTCACGCTCACGGTGCGGTCGCACAGCACCGGCGGCAAGATCTCCGACAGGGGCTTCTACTCGATCCGCGTCAACCCGCTCGCGCCAACCGTCGTGTCGGACATCTACGAGTGGGGCAAGGAGACCGGCGGCGTCGGGAAGACCGGCACGTTCACCATGACGGCACACCTGCCGGCGAGCACGGACTTCCTATACCGGTTCGACGACGAGCCCGAGCGGACAGTCACCGTCGGGCCTGACGGCACCGCTCAGTTCACGTGGACCCCGGCGACGCCGTACAGCCACTCGTTGACCATTGGCAGCCGAACCGCCAGCGGTCTCCTGAGTGGACTGCGGTACCGCTCGATCTGGGTCCCTAACGGCTGAGAGGTCACTGATGTTCGCGCCGCTTGCCTAGAAGCGCTCGCGGCTCTCAGCGGCCCCTCAACGTCCGGGGGCCGCGCGCGGTGACCGACTTCGTCGGCTCGCACACCGACGCTCGGGCCGTGAGGTTGCTCGACCCGCTATCCGGTCCGATCAAGTGTGGACGGATGCGGTCGGCACTCTAACTACTGTGCGCTTGCGCCGTGCTGTCATCATCCGTGGTGGGCTGGGGGCTCCTCGGCAGGGGGAAGGTAGTGCAGCTCGAAGAGGTGAACTGGGCGGCATTGAGCTGCCATGACGGACGGGCGTCATCAGTTCCGGCGAACCTTGCCATGTTGAGCGGACCGAATGCCCGGCAGCGTATGTCGGCCGAGGATTCATTGGACAAAGCCCTGTGCCGATGGAGGCTGTCGGAGGCGAGCCTGGCCGCGGTGCCGTTCCTGCATCGGGTGCTGCGTAACAGTGCGTTCGACGGCCGGACCCGGGCGGCGCGGCTGTTGACCTCGATCGGCGCGGACGATCGCGGGCGGGCGGCGCGGCAGATGGTCGGCGCCGAGTCGATGCCCGATGGTGCGGCCGAGCGGCTACGCGCCCGTATCCGCACGGCGGTCGCCGACGGATTCGACGACTATGTGGTGCTCCTGACCGACCGGGATCCTGCGGTGCGCAGCCTGATCCCGGGGCTTCTGCTGGCATGTGCGGGACGTGCGCCGCGGGCGGCCGCGGTGCTGCGCCAGCGGTTGCCGTCGGAGCACCACGCGAAGGCGCGGGTGGAGATCGTTCGCGTGCTGGCCGAGTTGCAACGGCAGCTCGACACCGCTGACGGGGCTCCGGGGCAGGACTGCGTCGTCCGGCCGGTCACAGCGTGGACAGTCCACTCGGCATGGTGGTTCGGCGGCGATCAATACCACATCGTCACCGCCGCCGACGAGGGGCCGGTGTTCGCGATGGCCGCGCTGCCGCAGCCCGACGCCTCCCAGCTCCTGGTGACCGGCAACCACGACAGCCCGGTGCGGATCTGGGATCCGGTCACCGCGCAGCTCGTACGCGAACTGGACTGCGGCGGGGCCTGGAAGGTCGCGGCACTGCCGCGGCCGGACGGCACGCACTTGGTTGTCACCCATGGCGTAGGCGGCACCGTGCAGATCTGGGATCCGGTCACCGGAGAGCTGGTCGGTGCGGCCGAGCACGGCCACGACGGCTTGATCAATGCACTGATCACGCTGCCGCGGCCGGACGGCACGCACCTGATTGTCACCGGTGGAGAAGACGGCACCGTGCGGATCTGCGACCCGGCCACCGGCGAGTTGGTCGGTGCGGCCGAGCCAGGCCACGACGGCTCGATCGATGCGATGACCGCGCTGCCGCGCCCGGACGGCACGCAACTGATTGTCACCGGTGGAAGAGACGGCACCGTGCGGATCTGCGACCCGGCCACCGGCGAGCCCGTCGGATCTGCCGTCGCCGCTGGCCTCGGCTGGGTGAGCGCGGTGGCGGTGCTGCCGCGGCCGGACGGCCGGCCCTGGATCGTCGGCGGCGGCTCCGACCGCATCTGCCTGCTGGACGCCACGACCGGTCAGCCCGTCGGTCGGCCGTTGACGGGCCGCCGGAGGGGTGCGGACGAGGTGGCCGTGCTGCCGCAGCCGGACGGCCAGCACCTGCTCGTCACCAGCAACCATTACGGAGAGTGGATCTGGGATCCGGCCACCGGCATCGTGCGCTACTCGTTCGATCAGCCCGGGAGCGTCCATTCGGTGACTGTCCTGCCGCAGCCCGACGGCCGGCGCCTGATCGCGTTCGGCGACGGAGACGGCAGGGTGCGGATCTGGGATGCCGCCACCGCCACGCCCGTTGGGCACAAGCTGCCCAGCCCCGCCGCAGCGAACGAGGTGGAGACGATCAACACGGTGGCGACACTGCCCCGCCCCGACGGCCGGCACTTGGTCGTCGGCGGCGGTCATGACGGCACACTGCGCATCTGGGACCCTGTCAACTGCGAGCAAGTGGGTCCGCCGTTGACCGGTCACACCGGCCCGGTGACCGCGTTGGCGATCCTGCCGCGGCCACACGGCGGCCACCTGATCGTCAGCGGCAGCGCCGACACGACGGTACGGATCTGGGACCCGGCCACCGGTCAGCCCGTCGGGGAGGCCCTGACCGGCCACGACGAAGAGGTGAGAGCGCTGGCCGTGGCGCCGCTCGCCGACGGTCGGCACCTGATCGTCAGCGGCGACCACGACGGCGTGCGCCTGGGTGACCCGGCCGACACCGGCCCCGACCGCCACCGACCGATCGGCGACGTCCGCGGGATCGACGCCCTTGCCGTGACACCGGACGGCCGTCACCTGATCATCGCGGGATACGGGAGCCCAGAGATCTGGGACTGCGCAACTTTCCAGCGCGTCAGCTCGCTACGCGCCTTCGGGATCACGGCTGTGGCGGTGCTGCCGCGGCCCGACGGCCGCTACCTCATCGTCACCGGCACGAAACGCGGTTTCGTGCAGATCTACGACCCGGCCACCGGCGAGAGAGTCGGCAGCTCCATGGAAAGGCACGAGACATCGGTGACGGCGCTGGCCGTCGTTCCGCAGCGGGACGGCCGGCACCTGATCGCCTCGGGCGGCTACGACCGCACGGTGCGGATCTGGGATCCAACTACCGGCGCCACCCATCGCGTCCTGACCTTCGACGTCAGGTCGACCGCGATTGCCGTGGTGCCCCGACCCGACGGCCGGCACCAGCTCGTCACCGCCGGATACGACGCCGAAGCAAGCATCTGGGATCCCGCCCTCAGTGAGCCCGTCGAGCGCCGACAGGCCGGCCACGCCGCGCCGGTGCGGACCCTGACGATCGCGCACGCACCAGCAGACGACGACCTGGCCGACGACTGGACCATGATCGCCACCGCCGACGCCGAAGACACCGTCTGGGTGTGGGATCCCGACACCGGCGAACCGGTCGGCGGCCCCAAGACCTTCGACGACTACCCCTGGACCTTCGATCCGCCCGACACCGACCCGACCCCATTTGACGCCCCGGCGTTCGCCGACCACCCCGCCCGGGTCACCGCCGTGACCACCGTCTCTTGGCACGAAGGCCCAAGCTGGACCCTCACCGGCAATGAGGACGGCACCGTCCGCATCTACGACGCCCGCGGCCGCCCCCTCGGCCAACCCCTGACCGGCCACACCGCCGCCGTGTGGGCGGTCACCGCACTGCCCGACAGATACTGGGGTTCCCGCCGCATCGCGTCCGCCAGCCTCGATGGCACCATCGTCGTCTGGGACGACGGCTCGTGACCCGGCCGCACCGCCCCGCGCGGCGGCGACCACGCGTCATAGAAGAACAGCCGCGTCCCCATCGCAGGCTCCTACGCCATCCCGGCAACCGCCGAGAACGTAACGGAGATCGTCACTGCGACGCCCGTCGACCGCCACGACGAGCGCATCGTCCCTAGCCAGCCAGATCCGTTGGATTTCGGCCCGCGCGGGCGCGGCATGACCAGGAGGACGTGTCGCGCCGCGGCGGTGCCGGGCTGCTATGCCGTGGCGGCGCGTCAGCGTCGCGACTGCCCTGTCGCCGCTGCCCCGCCGCACGCCAGGCTCAGGATCACGCACCAAAACGGCACGCAGCGCGACCGGTGTAGCGGCGTCCCGGCGATCGCCTCCCTGACCACGGCATCAGCACCAGCGCACAGCCGTTCCAGCGTTCTCCTCGGTCTCCGGCCCGGTCATCCCGTTCAGCGCGCCGTGCGCGGCGCATGTCCGCACCATTGCGTCGGTGTGGTCTGCCAGCCGCGACCGGATCGCCGCTGGCGCCATGGCGTTCTTGCCGAGACGTACCACCGCCAGTGGATCGCCCAGCTGCAAGATCGCCTCGGCCAGATCGGCGCTGATATCGGGCCGGGCCGCCGCCTCACTCACAGCCGCCGGCGCCTTGATGAGCCGCCACAACAGATCGACCAGCGTCGCCGGATTCTTCGCCAAGCTGGGGTGATCAAGGCCCAGGTACCTGCAGGCCGGGCACCGGGAACGCGCAAATCGCGTGGGCCGTGACCGACCAACCGCCAGTGAAGCCGTCCTCGTCATCGATGGGACCGGAGTCATGAGCGCCAGGGCTGCGCGCGTCGCACGATCGGGCAGAGTGCGTTGCATAACCGCAGTTCGCCGGCCGGGTCGTCAACCGCTCTGTATCAGGTACACATGGCGTCGCGTCGTTCGTCCAACACAGGGTGCGAAGGAGGACCACCATGGCACGCGACGACCGGGACCGCGACTCGGACGGCGACGGACTGTCTGACCGGAGAGAGCGTCTTCTGGGAACCGACGAGTACGACAGCGACTCGGACGGCGATGGCGTAGGCGACGGACGCGAGCAGCGTCTCGGCACTGACCCGCTCAGCTCGAGCCAGGACAGTGACGACGAGGCCCGGATCCGCATTCCGCGGTTCGATGACAACGACGACAATGGCAGCGCGCGTGTCCGCCTTGATGGAGATGACGCAAGCTGGAATCCCCGCGCTGACCGGGACTCCGACGACGACGGCCTGTCCGACCGGCGGGAGCGCGAACTCGGTACCGATCTCAACGAAGCCGACTCCGACGGCGACGGTCTCAGCGACGGCCGCGAAGTGCTGATGGGTACAGATGCCCTCGACTTTGACACCGACCACGACCGCCTCAGCGACGGCCACGAGGCCCGGTTGGGCTCAGACGCTACCGCGTGGGACTCTGACGGAGATGGGCTCGGCGACAGGGCCGAGTATCGCGCCGGCAGCCTTGCCGACGGCAACCAGGACAGCCAGCGCGAAGATGGTGGCGACGAGAACAGCGGTAGCTGGTGGACCCTCGACAGCGACAGTGACGGGATATCCGATCTCATCGAGGTACTCGTGACTCACACCGACCCGAACGACCCTGGCAATGGCTCCGGTGGGGACTTCGGGTACCAGGGCAACCACGGCAACCAGGACGAGGAATACGGCGGAATGGGCTACGAACCCGTCGACTGGTAGGTATCCGGGCCCCATGCCTTAAGCAGGAGTAGTGGCCGCCTTGCGGCCACCACCTCCGCTGTCCTCCGATGAACTTCGCGTGGGACGAGGTCGTAGCGATCGACCTGGACGACGACCTGGTGGTGGTCATCGGCTCCGACCGCCGGTACAGGTATCTCCACCTCCCTGAGCGGCGCTTATCGACACGGTTCGGGGTCCACAAGCGACGCTCAGCGTCGCAGCTGTCCGCGGCGCTGCACCGCTCACGAACGGCCGCTGCTGGCACGCGGCATCGAGCTCAGCCGCCTGACCGCGCAACTGAGCGGCTAGGGGCATCGGGGTCGGATCGCCGTCTTCCGTGGCACTCGGAAGGCTGAACGGAGACGACGCCCTCGCTGTCCTCGCCGAAGGGACACTGCGCCTTTGGGACCCGCGCTCGGGCGATGAACTGGTGAAACCTATCGCGACATCCCCGAGCGCGAGGCATGTCGCGTGGGCACGCATCGGAGACCGAGATGTGCTGCTCACGTTGCATTTTGCGACCGTACGCGCCTGGAACCCGCGCACCGGGCGCAAGCTCAGCGAGCTTCCTTTGGGACCAGCATCGACGCGATGGCCGTGCGCTCGAGCGCCGATGGCGCGCTGCGCGTCGCGATCGGAGGGCCGGGGCTGGTGTTCACCGAGCTACGCGAGCGGCTCGGTCGCACGATCCACGACTCGGGCGCCCGAACGGTGCGGCGCTGGCCATGCGACCGGTCAGCTCGCCGCCGGCGTCGGCGTGCGCGCGGTTGGCGGTGCTTCGTGCAGTGCGTGGCGGCGGACGCCGCGGACCAGCAGGTAGCCGATCATCCAGAACTCGGCCACGGTCGCGGGAAGGACGAGGGCGTCGGCGACGACCGATGCGTCGGGGGCGAGGTACCTGATGAACGCACTGAGCACGTATCCGATGCCGCCGCCGACGAGGATCCAGCCGAGCGCGCTGGGCATCCAGCCTGAGCGGAGCACGCACCAGCCCATGGGGATGAGCCACAGGCCGAAGAACAACGCTCCCACGCCCCACAGGTGGCCGCTGACCAGGTACAGGACTTGGACGGTGGCTGCCGCGTCCCCGATCGGGTCGAGCGCGAGCTCGGCCGCCGTGGCCAGCAGTGCCGCGTTGACGAGGATCGCGACCGCGTTGACGAGGCCAAAAGCGGCGACACCGGCAGCGGCAAGCGGGTCTGCGGTGCGGAACAGGCGATAGAACCACACGGCGACGAGGGCTTGGGTGACGACGATGAGCAGCTCGACGGCGACGCCGGCGCGGGCGAGCGATTCGTGCTCGACCAGGTTGGCGAGTGTCGCGCTGGGGTCGTCGGCCACGAAGAGTTGCGACCTGATGAGCAGGAAACCCAGTAAACCTGTGATGGCGAGGCCGAGGTAGAGCAGCCCGGTCATGCGGGCGGTACGAATGAGCGCGTCCATGGTGGCTCCTTTGGCGGCCAACAGCTCGTGAAGCCGAGCTGCCTTACCTTGTAAGGTAACCATACGATGTAAGGTACGAGCAAGAGTTGGGGAGCACGGTGGTAGCGAAGGCGTCTCGGAAGCCGCTCAGCCGCGAGCGCGTGCTGGCCGCGGCGGTCGCTCTGGCCGATACGCAGGGAATTCAGGCGCTGACGATGCGTCGCCTCGCCGCCGAGCTCAACGTCGAGGCCATGTCGCTCTACTACCACCTGCGCGACAAGGAGGCCCTGCTCGACGGCGTCGTCGAGACGGTGATCGCCGAGATCGACGCCGCAGTCGGCCGCCATGACCCGAATGGCGGTGACTGGCGTACGCAGCTGCGGCAGCAGTTCCTCGCGGCGCGTCAGGTCGTGCTGCGTCACCCGTGGGTGCCCGGGCTGCTCGGCTCGCGCCGCACCATCCCAGCCGGCGTCTACACGTACTACGACGGGATCGTGGGCACGCTCGTCGGTGCCGGATTCTCGTACCACCTTGCGCACCGGGCGTTGCACGCGTTCGGCAGCCTGCCGCTCGGGTTCGCGCAGGAGCTCTTCAGCCCGGCGGCGTCCGGCGGGAGTTTGGAAGCCGACACCGCGGAGGCAGACCTGGCCGCGATGGCCGAGGCCATGCCGCACCTGACGGCCATGGTTGCGGCCGAGGTCCACGACGTCACCGACCCGACGCTCGGTTGGTGCGACAGCCAGATCGAGTTCGAGTTCACCCTCGACCTGCTCCTAAACGGGCTCGAACGCCTCCGCGGCTAGCTTCCCCACCGGCCCGCCTCACACCCGATCGATGGTCATCGCGCGGGCGTGGCGGGAGTACGGCGTGCAGCCGTGGCGCAGTGAGACGTTCAAGTTCTCCACCGACCCGGAACTCATCGCCAAGGTCACCGACGTGGTCGGCTTGTATCGGGCGCCGCCGGAGAACGCCGTGGTGCTGTGCGTGGATGAGAAGTCACGTGCGCCACGAGGCGCTGATGAAGGCCGTGCGGGAGGGAGTGCCCGCCGCTGGTCATCGCAGTGACCGGTCGAAGTTGAGGGCAGGCTGATCCCTGGGTTTGGGGGGTGAGGCTGGGAGCAGCCCTGACGATGAAGGGGCGGGTCGGTACCACCAGACGGCTCGTGCCCGCTAGCGAGGACGGGAAAGCGGGGACTGCCCCCAACTCGGTTGACTCCTTGCCTGTGAGGATTCGTCCTCGCTGGAAGGATCATGACCATGCCCAAGCCGTTCCCTGCTGAGTTCCGCCGGGACGTCGTCGCGGTCGCCCGCAAGGGCGAGGCGCCGCTGTCTCAGATCGCGAAGGACTTCGGGATCTCCGAGTCGTGTCTGCACCGCTGGCTCAAGCTCGCCGACATCGACGACGGGATCCGCCCGGGCGTGACCAGCTCGGAGTCCGCGGAGTTGCGGGAGCTGAAGAAGCGGAACCGGCTGCTGGAGCAGGAGAACGAGATTCTGCGCCGGGCGGCGGCGTTCTTCGCCAAGGAGATCGCCCCAAAATGAAGTACCCGCTGGTCCAGGACCTGGCCGCCGACGGTGTTCCCGTCGCGGTGACCTGCCGGGTGCTGGGCTTCTCCAAGCAGGCCTTCTATGCCTGGTGCAAGGACCCGGTGACCACGCGGGACTGGGCCGATGCCCACCTGATCAACGCCGCCCTTCATATCCACCACGACGACCCGGCGTTCGGGTACCGGTTCATCGCCGACGAACTGCCCGCCTACGGCATCACCGCCGGGGAGAACCGCGTCGCCCGGCTGTGCTCGGTCCAGCGGATCTGGTCCGTGTTCGCCAAGAAACGCGGCCTGGGCCGCAATGCCGGGCCGCCCGTCCACGACGACCTCGTGAGGCGGAACTTCGCCGCCGGCGCACCCGATCAGACCTGGCTCACCGACATTACCGAGCACCCCACTGGCGAAGGCAAGCTCTACCTCTGCGCGATCAAAGACGTGTGATCCCGGCAGGATTGTGGGCTACTCGATGGACTCCCGCATGAAAGCGACCCTGGCCGTGTCTGCGCTGAACAATGCGGTCAACCTGCGTGGGCGACCTACCGGCACCGTGGTGCATTCCGATCGCGGTAGCCAGGGCGGATTCAACTGGTCGTCGCAACACCTCGTCGGAGAGGTGGAGCGATGGCGTATGGGCCGCGGCAGAAGAAGGTTCGTGAGTATCGAGGGCAGATTCCGTCACCGGGGCGACCGACTGTGGCGTGGCGGGAGGATCGGGTCAGGTTCTGGGCCGCTATCGCCAGCGGGGTGATGACCGAGGACGCGGCCGCTGAGGCCGGCGTGTCCGCGCCGGTCGCGTTCCGGTGGTTCCGCCACGCTGGCGGCGTGAATCCCGCGCTGCCTCCTACCGTCTCGGGTCGGTACCTGTCCTTCGTCGAACGCGAGGACATCGCGATCTGGCACGCGCAGAAGCTCAGCGGCCGGGAGATCGCTCGGCGGCTGGGCCGCGACCCCTCGACGATCTCCCGCGAGCTTCGCCGCAACGCGTCGACGCGGACCTACCGGCTGGACTACAAGGCTTCGACTGCTCAGTGGCATGCCGAGCGTCGCGCCCGGCGGCCGAAGCCCGCCAAGTTGGTCACCAACGACCAGCTGCGCGAGTACGTCCAGGACCGGCTGGCGGGCCTGATCCGAACCCCGGACGGCACAACAGAAGTCGGCCCGCCGGGGCCGCAGTGGAAGGGCCGGAACAAGCCGCACCGCGGTGACCGTCGGTGGGTCACGGCTTGGAGCCCGGAGCAGATCGCGAACCGCCTTCCGGTCGAGTTCCCCGATGATGAGTCCATGCGGATCAGCCACGAGGCGATCTACCAGGCGCTCTACGTCCAGAGCCGCGGCGCGCTCAAGCGTGAACTGGTCGCCTGCCTGCGCACTGGACGAGCGCTACGCGTTCCTCGCGCTCGGGCACGGCAGAAGGCGTGGGCGCATGTCACCGCCGACGTGCTGATCAGCGAACGGCCCGCCGAGGTCGAAGACCGTGCCGTTCCCGGACACTGGGAGGGCGACTTGATCATCGGATTGCAGCGCTCGGCGATCGGCACCCTGGTGGAACGCACGACGCGGTTCACGATGCTGATCTACCTCCCCCGCGAGCACGGCTACGGCGTTATCCCACGAACCAAGAACGGTCCCGCTCTGGCGGGCTATGGCGCGGTCACGATGAAGAATGCGCTCGCGTCCACGATCACCACGCTGCCCGAACAACTGCGTCGATCGCTGACGTGGGACCGCGGCAAGGAGCTCTCACAGCACGCCCAGTTCAAGGTCGAGACCGGTGTCCCCGTCTTCTTCGCCGACCCCCACAGCCCATGGCAGCGCGGCACCAACGAGAACACGAACGGTCTGCTTCGTCAGTACTTCCCCAAAGGCACCGACCTGGCGCGATGGGACGCCCAGGAGATCGAGGCCGTCGCCACCGCACTCAACAACCGGCCGCGAAAGACACTCGGCTGGAAGACTCCAGCCGAGGCGTTCAACGAACAGCTACTGTCGCTGAAACAAGCCGGTGTTGCCTCGACCGGTTGAATCCGCCCAGTTCCGGTCCCACAAGTACGTGCGGGCACTACGCCAGCGCCGCCTGACCGGGTCGATGGGCCGGGTCGGGGGCTGCGGTGACAATGCCGCGATGGAGTCCTTCTTCGCCCTGCTCCAGAGAAACGTCCTGGACCGCCAGCGCTGGGCAACCCGCCACGAACTGCGCCTGGCGATCCTCACCTGGATCGAGCGGACCTACCACCGCCGTCGCCGCCAACGGCGCCTCGGCAAACTCACACCCATCGAATACGAGACACTCAGCCGGCCCGCACTCGCGGCCTGACCCACCCACCCCGCGAGTCAACCGAACTCGGGGCAGTCTCGGACGCCCATGAGAGCTGACAACACCGCGCACCTGATCGCCGCCGCGACACGCCGCCGCAAGCGAGCAAGCGACGCATCGCTGCGCCGCCGCCTCGCACTCGCCTACCACCGCAACCGCGAACTCACTGATGAAGTCCGGCAACTCCGAGACGAACTCGCAAGGGCACACGGCCTCCTCCGTGTCCGGCGGGCCGAACCCACACCTGCGTCCATCATCTAGCCGTACGTGTCACTCTCATCGCGTAGCTCGACAAAGCTCTGCCGAGGCTATGGGTCAACCCCAGAGTGTGACTGGGAGCGCAACCTGTGTGCACTGTTCATATCCGTAGTCCCACTGCAACATGTGGGATCGCGTTGTGGGACCTGCGCGCCCGTCGACGCCGACGCCGATGTACCTCTGCACCGCGATGACCGCATCCCTCGTCCTCGGGCCGTACTGCCAGGAGATCAGCTCCAGCGCGGGGCTGAACAGGTGCGCGGCCTGCCCGTTCGGGCCGTAACAGTAGTTGAGACTCTCCTGCAGAACGTGGACCGCCACGGTGCGATCGCCGTAGACGTTCTCGCAGTTGACGTTTCGGCTGTCGTAGTTGTTGACGCCGTAGGCGATGGGCCTGGTGTGGGTGAAGTCCCAAACGTAGTCATAGGTGGTGCAGCGTGGAAGTGCGGCGGCGGCAGGGTTTGTCCCCACCATGCTCCATCCGAGCGCCATCGTGATCACTGTCATGGCGTAAACCACTACTCGTCGCATCCTCATCCTGTCCCTTCCCGGGTGTGACTGGAGCGGCCTGCGGAAGCCCTCCTACGGGCCGCAGGTCATGTGCCGGCGACGGTAGGCGTTGCCGCCGCGTTCGGGCTTGGACGGAACGGAACGGCGCGTACCCTGCTGGTCCGTGAGCATCGTGGGCACGGCGAGCGCGGTACCGCACGGTCGTCTCGCGGGACTGGCCAGCCGCTACGTCGGCTACCGGTTAGAAGGTTTCGAGTCCGGAACCCACCTAGGGCTGCCGTCCTGCAGCGTCGTGGTCGTTATCAGCCTGGGGACGCCGATCCGCGTCACCATCGATGGCCGGTCAGCCGATCACGCCGCGTTCGCTGCGGGTCTCGACACCCGCCCCGCCGCCATCTCCCACGACGGCAACCAGTACGGCGTCATGATCGACCTGACCCCGGCCGGTGCGCGCTCACTGCTCGGGGTGCCCGCCGAGGCATTGGCCGGCACGACAGCCGACCTAGACCAACTACTCGGCCGCCACACAGGCGAGGCGATCGAGCGGATGGCGACCGCACCGACCTGGAGGCACCGCTTCGACATTCTCGACCAGGCGCTGTGCCACCGCGTCGAGCGCCTGGCTCCGGCCAGGGACTACCTAGACCACGCCTGGCATCACATCGTCACCAGCGCCGGAGCAGCCCGGATCAGCGACCTCGCCACCGATATCGGCTTCAGCGGCCGGTACCTTCGTCGGCGGTTCGCCGCCGAGTTCGGCCTCACGCCCAAGAGCGCCGCCCGGGTCGTGCGCTTCGACCGATCCCGCTGGATGCTGCAAAGCCCGGTCCGACCATCCCTGGCGACCGTCGCCGCCACCTGCGGCTACTACGACCAGGCACATCTCGCCCGGGACTGGAACGAACTGGCCGGATGCCCACCATCCGCGTGGCTCCCCGCGGATGCCTTTCCGCTCACCGAAATCCAATACAGGTAGCCCAGCCTCGTCGTCGGGGCGCGATCGTACTGCGAGGGTGCGACCAACCGCCGCTGCGGACGGGCGACCTGGGAGGTCGTCAAAATGTCGGCGACGCGTGAAAACTGGATCTGGCGCACTTTGCGTGAACGAGCTGGCTGGCCACAGGGCGTCTCTGTCCACTGTGTAGTGTCGTGATGGTGCGATGAGCGGTGTCTCGAGGTCCTTCTTCCGCATCTGGCCGGGGTGAGGGTTGACCGGTTCGAGCAGGTGGCTGGTGGCCTGCGGATCTGGGCGCGTGCACACACGGCTGAAGCTCAATGCGGGGGCTGCGGCCAGGTCTCAGCGCGGGTGCACAGCCGTTATGAGCGGCGGCTGCTCGACACGGCAGCCGGTGGCCGGCCGGTGATGATCCGGCTTCGGGTCCGGCGGTTCTTCTGCGACGCCGCGGACTGTCCGGCCCGGACGTTCGCCGAGCAGGTCACCGGCCTGACCTCACCGTATGCGCGGCAGACGCCGCTGGCGCGAAGGACCCTGGAAGCGGTTGGGTTGGCGTTGGCGGGGCGCGCCGGGGCACGGTTGGCCGAGCGGCTCGCTGTGCCGGTGAGCCGCTCGAGCGTGCTTCGGCTGGTCCGCGCGCTGCCCGAGCCGGCTGCCGCCGCAGTGAGGGTGCTTGGCGTGGACGACTTCGCGCTGCGCCTCGGTCAACGCCCGCTACCGGCGCGCGGTCCGCGCCCGCGGACACTTCCCCACCGAGCAGGCCGCCCTCAAATGCCTCTACCTCACCACCCGGTCCCTGGACCCCACCGGGCGAGGCCGGGCACGATGGGCGACGAGGTGGAAGCCCGCGCTCAACGCCTTCGCGATCACCTTCGAAGGCCGCATCACCCCGAGCGAGAACTAACCGATGCCAAGCCGGATCCACCGTCTATCGGACAGTCCCCCCGTAGCAACAGGATCTGCCGAACAGGAACGTTGGGGGGGTTGGAAGGGCGGGTCGTCTGGGGGTGGGTAGGCGTCAGCGTCGAGCGGGTTCTACGGTCCGACGTGTGCGGCAACAATGCGCCCGGCGGTCTTGCGCACCGTCGCATACGCGTCGCCCAACAATCGGACGAGCATGTCGAGGGCGGCGCCTTCGGTGATGCCGTGCTTTTCCGAGAGGATGTCGACGGCCTCGGCGATGACTTCACGCGGCCCCAGGTTTTCCACGATCTGATCGCTGGTGTCGGACATTGCGCGGCCTCGGTCTCCGAGTTTGTGGCAGTACAGGAAGGCTTCCCCTCACTCGGAGAGGCGAATGCCGGCCTCCTCATCAGACGTGAACGTGGACCGGATCGGTGATGACGTAGATCGTTTCGCCCTTCTGAGCCAGGTTGCTCGGCGTTCACACGCACCACGTGGTCGCCTCGGCGAGAAGCACCGAAATCGTGGGGACCCTTAGCTCCGGACGAGCCGAGAGGAGCACCAACAGGTCCGCGCGGTTCGCCTCCAGCAGGGTACCCATCCGGCTCCCCCTCAGCTGGGCGCTGGTTGTTGCATCCCGCCTGCCGTCGCCGCAATGCCGGCGGAGATCGATGTCAGCCTGCGGTTGCGGATAGGCAGGCACAGGCACGTGGATCACCCTCTTCAGTCAGAGAGCCGCTCGCCGGTATCGGCGTCGAAGACATGGACGTGATGGGGGTCGGTGGTCACGTGCAGCACGTCGCCCTTGTGCACCGTGTCGCGGTCGGAGATACGCACGATCACATCGTGGGGGGTGCCCTCCACGCCACTGGTGCCGTAGACGAACGCGTCCGAGCCGAGTTCCTCGACCACGGTGACCTCCACCGGCAAGCCACCCTCCCCCGCGGATACCATCCGCCAGGCCTCGGGTCGAACACCGACCACGATGTCGCCGCGCATCTTCTTGGCCGCGGTCTCATCGACCGGCACCAGGTAGTCACCGATCCTGGCCTGTCCGTTCTGTGCGTGGGCAGAGAGCAGGTTCATCTGCGGGGAGCCGATGAACCCGGCCACGAACAGGTTGTCTGGGTGGTCGTAGAGCCGCAGCGGGCTGTCGACCTGTTGGATCAGCCCGGCCTTCATGACCGCGACCCGGTCGCCCATCGTCATGGCCTCGACCTGGTCGTGGGTGACGTAGACGGTGGTGACGCCCAGGTCGGCCTGGAGCTTGGCGATGTCGGTACGGGTCTGCACTCGCATCTTGGCGTCCAGGTTGGAGAGCGGCTCGTCCATCAGGAAGACCTGCGGGCTACGAACGATCGCGCGGCCCATCGCCACACGCTGGCGCTGGCCTCCGGAGAGCGCCTTCGGCTTGCGAGCGAGGTACTCGGTCAGGTTGAGGATCCTGGCAGCCTCGGCTACCCGCTTGTCCTGCTCGGCCTTCGACACCTTGGCCAGCTTCAGCGCGAACGCCATGTTCTCCGCGACCGTCATGTGCGGGTAGAGCGCGTAGTTCTGGAACACCATCGCGATGTCCCGGTCCTTCGGGGCCAGGTCGGTGACCTCACGGTCGCCGATGTGGATGCTGCCCTGGGTGACCTCCTCGAGCCCTGCCAGCATGCGCAGGGTGGTGGACTTACCGCAGCCCGATGGACCGACGAGGACCATGAACTCTCCGTCCTTGATCTCCAGGTCGATGCTGGGGACTGCCGGACTGTCGGTTCCCGGGTACCAGCGCTGAGTTTGGGTGAAGGTGATGCTTGCCATGATCGTGTCCCTTGTCTTTCTGAAGTCGGGGTCTGGTGAGAACGTGGTGCTCAGCCGAGGTGCCACCAGGTGAGGTGGCTGTCCGGGTCGGTGATGGGGAGTACGCCGTGCGCGTCGGCCTGCACTGGTAGGCCGATGAGCCCGCCGTCGCCCACGACCTCAAGAACCTGTCCGTCGACGATGATGCGTACGACGTCGGACCGATGGGCGACGGTCACCGGATGGGCGACGCCAGCGACCGTGACAGTGATGCGGCCGTCCTCGGCGAGCACCTCGGCCAGCTGGCCGCTGGTGCCTTGCAGCCGCAGTGAGGATCCGGCGCCCGGGTGCCACTCGATGTCCAGTGACGTGCCCGGTCGATCAGCACCCACTTCGCCACGCGCCTGTGCGACGCCGGGGTGCGGGGCCAGCCGGATTGTGTCGTTCTCCACGTCGACGGTGTAGGGCACGCTGGCGACGCCGGCCCACACGCCTTCATCGGAGATCCCGCGGATCCAGAAGAGCAGGCATTCCCGCCCCTCGGCATCGAGGAACCGGGTCGCCGCGTAGTGCCCTGCGCCGGCGGTGAGCTGCTGCCAGAGCTTTGCGTCGAAGAGGGCGTCGGCGTAGGCACCGACCGCCGCAGCCACCTCGTTCGTCCGGTGGTTCTCCCAGCTCGACTCGACCAGAACGCTGCGATCGGCCGCAGGGAACAGCAGCTGCGGACATTCCCACGCAACTCCGGTCCACGGGTCCTGCTCGCTGCCGTGCCGGGTCGCCAGGGTCCCGTCATAGGCCCAGTCGGTCAGGTCGTCGGCGATGAACACCTCGGCGCCCGCCGTACCGTCGGCGTCGCCGAAGCCGACGAGCATCCGCCAGCGGTTGCCGTCACGGAACACCGCGGGGTCTCGGAAGACGACCGTTTCCGAACGCGGGGCCTCGGCCACGACGGCGCCTTGCTTCCAGCTCAACCAGGTGTCGTCAGTCGGGAAGGCGGCCCGCACTCTGCCCAGCTGGTGGTCGTGACCTCCGGCGGAGGTGTAGAGGATGACCGCGTTGCCGTCATCGTCGATCGCCAGAGCGCCGGACCAGCAGCCGTCCTCGTCCTCGTCGGGAGACAGGGCGTCCGGTAGCTGCTCCCAATGGACCAGGTCGTCGCTGACCGCATGTCCCCAGCAGATGTCGGGCCGCCAGACCAGCGAGTCGGGCAGGTGCTGGAAGAACAGGTGATAGCGGCCCTCGCGGAAGACGATGCCGTGTGGATCGTTCATCCATCCGGTGCGCGGAGCGAAGTGGACGACTGGTCGCACGCCCGTGCTCGTCCTCACCCCTTGACGCCGCTCGAGGCGATGCTGCCGATGAACGAGCGTTGGAAGGCCAGGAACAGCGCCAGCACCGGCAGGGTGATCAGGGTCGAGTAGGCCATCATCGGGCCCCATTCCACGTTCAGCTGGAAGAAGTAGCTCACCCCGACCATCACCGGGCGCAGCTCCTCGCTCTGCACCACCATCAAGGGCCACAGGTACTGGTTCCACGCTGGCAAGAAGGTCAGGATCGACACCGTCGCGATCGCCGGCCCGGACAGCGGCATGATGATGCTGCGATAGATCCGGAACCACGAGGCACCATCCACCTTTGCGGCCTCGTCCAGGTCTCTGGGGATGCTCTGGAAGTAGGAGTAGAACAGGTAGATCGAGAACGCGTTCGCGATGAAGGGGATGACCTGCACCTTGTAGCTGTCCAGCCAACCCTGCGACAGGATCAGGATGCCGTCCGAGAAGCCGACGTTCGGCAGCTTGTTCACCCACCACAGCAGCGGCAGAGCGAAGGTCTCGAAGGGAACCACCAGGGTGGCCAGCACCATGCTGAGTACGAAGCCCCGGCCGCGCCACTGCAACCGGGAGAGCCCGAACGCGGCCAGGCTGTTGATGAACAGCCCGAGGACGACGATCACGCCGGACATCACGATCGAGTTGAGCAGGAACCGGCCCGCGGGGACCTTGTCGAAGGTCGCTTGGTAGTTGTCCAACGACAGGTCTCCCACCGGCAGGAAGGCTCGCAGCGAGCCCAGGTCAGCGAAGATCTGCTCATCCGGCTTGAGCGAGCTGACGAACATGAACACGATCGGGAAGGCGAAGAAGAGCACCAGCACGATCCGCCCGGCATGGGCGCCGATGGCGCCGGCGGTCACCTTGCGGCGTGGACGGGGTGCGGCCGAGCGTGACGCGGTCATCGTAGGTCCTTGTCTCGGGAGAGGTGGCGCTGGACGAGCGAGACGGTGAGCACCAGGACGAAGAAGAACAGCGAGATCGCCGAGGCGTAACCGGTCTGCTGCTGGGAGTAGCCGGTGCGCACGGCCTGGAACACCACTGTGGAGGTCGCATCGAGCGGACCGCCGTTCGTCATCACGCTGATCTGGGCGAACAGGCTGAACGCGGCGATCGTGATGGTCACCAGGATGAACGTGCGGGTGTCCTTGAGACCTGGCCAGGTGACGTAGCGGAACTTCTGCCAGGCGGTGGCACCGTCGATCGCGGCAGCTTCGTACCGCTCTCCCGGGATGGTCTGCAGGCCGGACAGCCAGATCACCATGTGGAAGCCGACCGCCTGCCAGATCGACATGAAGATAATCGCCGGCATCGCGGTGGAGGGGTTGCTCAGCCAGTCGGTTCCCTGGATGACGTTGAAGCTGACCGCCTGCAGCAGGTTGTTCACCAAGCCGTCGGGCGCGTACATGAAGCGCCACAGGATCGAGACCACCACGATCGAGGTGACCACCGGCACGAAGTAGACGGTGCGGAAGAAGTTCTTGCCACGGCCCTGGCCGTTGACCAGCAGCGCGAGCAGCAGCGCGAGCGCCGACTGCACCGGGACCACGACGACCGTGAAGTAGAGCGTGTTGCGCAGCGACTTCCAAAAGAGCGGGTCAGTGAAGAGGCGCTGGAAGTTGTCGAGCCCGGTGAACCTGGCTGGTTCGGGGGAGATCAGCCGGGCGTTGGTGAACGCCAGGACGAAGCAGAGTATGACGGGGACGAAGAAGAAGATGGTCAGCAGCAGGATCGCGGGCGAGGTGAAGGCGAGGCCTTTCCAGGACTTCGTCTTGACCTTGCTCTTTGGGTGTTTCTGCGGGGTCGTGGCCACCTCGGCGGTGATAATCGTGCTGGACATCGAACCTCCTTGAAGGCCGCGGGGACGGGGGCAGATTGCCGGGCCCGCCCCCGCGCTGGATCAGTTGCCGTAGTAGTCGTTCGACTTGAGGTCGGCGTCGATATCAGCGACCGCCTTGTCGAGGATCTTGTCCGCGTCGCCGCCGTTGATGATGTCCTGGGCCGCCTTCGCGAAGGTCGACGTCAGGTACGGGTAACCCGGAGTAGCCGGTCGGAGCTCCGCGAACGCAGCCGACTCTTCAAGGAAGAACCGCTTGGCGCCGCCCTTCTGCCAACCCGGGGTCATCTCAGCTGCCTCCTCGGTGGCGGGCACGTTGCCTGAATCCCCGGCGATCTTGCTCAGGTACTTCGGGTTGAGGGAGAACGCGAGGTAGTCCATCGCCGCGTCGGCCTGCTTGCAGGTCGCGCTGACGCCCCACTGCCAGGACCCGCCGCCGATCTTGGGGCCGTTGCCGAAGTCCGGCGGCGGCAGCGGCACGCCATCCTTGACCTTGTCGAGGCCGGTGGAGTTCCAGATGCCGGTCCAGACCATCGCCGTCTTGCCGTTGGAGAAGTCCGCGAACGCGTCGACGCTCGACTTCGCTGGGACGTAGCCCTTGTCCACGAGGCCCCGGAACCAGGCGGCCCACTTCTTGGCCGCGTCGCCGTTGAGGACCCCCTCGGCGGTCTTGAAACCGTCGCGGTCGATCAGGTCACCACCGAAGCTCTGCAGGAACGGCGAGTAGCCGTAGGTCCACCACTCGGTCCCGCTGTCGCCGGTGCCAAGGTCGAAGGGGTACTTGAAGTCACCGGTGGACTTGACCTTCTCGAGCGCGGAGTTGAACTCCTCACCGGTCCAAGGCTTCTCGACGCTGGGGATCCGGACGCCGGCCTTGGTCAGGGCGTCCTTGTGCGCGAAGATCGCGAGAGCGGCCTCGAAGTAGCCGATCGAGTACAGCTTGTCCTTGTAGATCCCCTTGGTGGTGTCGAGGTTCTTCTCGACCAGGTCCTTCGGGAGATCGAGTGGCTGAAGGAAGCCGGACTGCGCCCAGCTGGAGACGTTGGGCGCGTCGACGTCGAAGATGCAGGGAAGCTTCTTCGACGTTGCAGCGGCCGTGACCGCCCCGTTGTAGGCCTCCTGGGGGAACGACTTGAGGTCGACGGTGTACTTGTTCTGGCTCGCGTTGTAGTCCTTGATGACCGTCTTGAGTAGAGCGATCTCCTTCGGAGCTCCACCAGCGTGGGTCCATACCGTCAGTTTGTCGGAGTCGCCGCCACCACTGCCGGTCTGCACACCGCAACCGGTCGCGATGAGGCCGACCGACACTGCGGCGGCGACGGCCTGGAAAAGCATTCGGGGCTTGATCTTGCCCACGGGTCCTCCTGGGGGTTGGGGTGTGACGGGTGCCACATGAAGAAACGTTTTATCAGCGTGATGTATCGTTTCTTCAATGTCAAGGCTCTGATCAGGTTTTCTTGAACGGGTTTACGGGAGGATGACGACATGAGAGCGATCCGGCGATCCACGCTCAAGGACGTGGCGAAGCGTGCCGGGGTGTCCGTCACGACCGTCTCGGTCGTCCTCAACGGCAGGCAGGACGGCGTCCGCGTGCCGGACGCAACTCGGGAACGCGTCCGACGGGCCGCCGGAGAACTCGACTACCGGCCGAACCAGACGGCTCGCAATCTGCGTCAGAGCTCCAGCCGGTCGATCGGCTTCATCTCCGACGAGGTCACCACGACGCCGTTCGCCGTACCGATGCTCTCGGCGGCGCAGGAGGTGGCCACGCACAACGGTCACCTGCTGTTCGTGGTCAACCTGGGCCACGTCGTGGGCGCGGACCTGCAGCGCGATGCCATCGACACGCTGCTCGCGCACCAGGTGACCGGGCTGGTCTTCGCGTGCATGTACCACCAGGAGGTGGAGCCGCCGCCCTCCCTGCCCGACGGCACGGTCTTCGTGAACTGCCGGGCGACGCGAGGGCCGTTCCGGTCGATCATCCCCGCCGAGCAGTCCGCGGCGTACGCAGCCGTGCGGCGGCTGCTCGACACCGGCCACCGCCGGATCGGCTATCTCGACGACACACTCATCCCCGTGGCACACCGGCTCAGGCTGGCCGGTTACCAGGACGCATTGCGCGAGTACAACGTCGCACCCGACCCGCGTCTTCATCTGTGCAGCCAGGCCACCGTCGCTGGTGGTGTGGCGGGCGGCGCCCTGCTGGATCTGCCGCAGGACGTCAGGCCGACCGCGATCTTCTGCTTCAACGACCGCATGGCGATGGGGCTCTACCGTGCCGCCCGGCACCGCGGCCTCAACGTTCCCGGCGACCTGTCGATCGTGGGCTTCGACGACCAGGAGTTCATCGCCTCCGAGCTGGACCCGCCTCTCACGACCATGCGCCTCCCCCATGTCGAGATGGGCAGGCTGGCGATCGAGTCGGTGCTCGACCTGGACACCGATTACGCCGGCTGGCAGCCCGGCCCTGCCAAGGGCTCGAGCGTGGCCATGCTTGAGTGCCCGGTCGTCGAGCGCGAGTCGGTCGCCCCGCCTACCGGCTAGCTACTCCCCCCACCAAGAGGGTCGCGCGCCAAACTCCGGATCCTTGAAGGCGCGTCCGCTCATGGCACCCCTTTATGTCAAGACGTGGCTGGGATCAGCGTTCTAGGCTGTGTGGAGGCGGGTCCGGGAAGTGGCTTGTCCGAAGAGCCGATGTCCGGGGTCAGGTCGGTCACGCTGGATTGCAGAGTCGTCCCCGAGTGCCCTCCCGGGCCCGCCGCCTGCCGCCTGTTCTGGTCGGCGACCATGCGTGTGTAGACCACGTTGGACAGGCGGCGTTTGAGCGCGCGCATGGCTCCCATCGAGGTCTTCCCGGCGGCCTTTCGGGCGTCGAAGGAGACGCGGCCCTGGGTGCTGCGGTGACGCAGCTGGACCACGGCCATGATGTGCAGGGTGCGGTTGATCCGGCGGTTGCCGGCGCGCGAAAGCCTGTGGCGTTGCTGCTGCCCGGAGGAGGCGTCCAGCGGCGCGGTGCCCAGGAGGCGAACCGGTCCCGGTCGGCGAAGCGGCGGATGTCGCCGACGTCGGCCAGCAGCCGGGCGGCACCGCAGGGGCCGACGCCGCACAGGCCGATCAGGGTGGAGCCGCGGGCGACCACGAGCGCTTTGAGGTCCTTCTCCGCGACCTTAATCTTCTTGTCGATGCCCTCGAGTTCACCGATCAGCTCCACGGCCAGCCGGCGTCTGGTCTTGCCGACCACATCACGCGGTTTGACGGCCGCGATCAGCGCCCGGGCCTGTGGCGCGGACAGGAACCTCTTGGCCCCGCCCGGCAGAAGCTCCAGCAACAACCGGCGCAGCCGGTTGATCGTCTGCGTTCTGGCGCGGCCCAGCTCGTCGCGGCGGTCGACCAGCATGCCCATCACCTGCAGGTCCGCATCGACCTGGACCCGAACCAGATTGGGGGGTCCGCAGCGCCACCATCGCTACCGAGTGGGCATCCACCGGGTCGCTCTTACGGCCGTTGCCGGTGGCGAAGACCCGCACCTGCGCCGACAGCTTCGCCGGCATGTCGAGCACCGTTTCACCATCGTGGACCAGCCGGTGGGCGATGTGCTTACCGATGCCGCTACAGCCCTCCACCGCCCACACCCGCTCGGCGAACCTGCGGCCGGCGGCGAGCATCTGGGCGTAGCCGGCCGTGTCGGTGCCGTAGCGGCCCATCGCCAGCACCCGGCCGCGCTCGTCGACGACCTCGATGGTGGCTGAGCTCTTATGCGGGTCCATCCCGATGATCACACCCATCGGCGCTCTCCTTGGACTGAACTGGCTACGTTGTCAGCAAGGACGGCACCGCTACTTCGAGCAGGACAAACCCCTTTCCAGCCGGTCTGGGTTCGGTCGTTGCGGTGGGACGCGGAGCCGGCATGCCGGCACGATGCCACACCGTGCCCCCCTCGCGGTGCGGTCGTCCGTTCCGCCCGACTGCTCACCGCGATGATCAGGCTGGTCGGCTCACCGGTCGACGCGGCGGTCGTAGATCTCGGTCGGCCACGGGTGCGCGCCCGGCGCCAGGGCGTGTGGCGTACCTATGTGCGCGCCGGAATGTGATCGGGGATCACGATCGAGCCGGTCGTTATCGAAGGTCGTGCCGGACCGATTAGTTGTCGCGCCGGTCACCAATATGGCGCCGTGACATCCCGCCGTGGGGCTAATGCCTGCGCCAGCACCCCTCCCCCCAGGGGAAATACGTCCCCTAGGGGAAATACGTCGGAGGCCTTCTATTGATGTGGGGTTGCCCGAGGACAAAGCTGACCACAGCGCCGAAACACCCACGATGGGGCTGGAGGTTACACAGCGGGCAGAACGTCTCGTTTCGCAACGTCGCGCATTACGAGACCTGCCACTGACGAGTCCACCTAGCGCACTCAGCCATTCGGCGAGGGCGTCGTCGGCCCGCGTCCGTGGGTCCTCGCTGCCTCAGAACGAAACGCTGACGTAACAGCCCTTGTGACGCCTCTTCCGCAACGCGTTCGGCCAAGGAACGAGCGCCGGCACCCTACCGGCGCGTGAGCCGCGTGGGAGGGATGAGATGGCTGTCAACGTTGCTCGGAGAGGAATCGAGGGGCGTCATTTGGCGCGACGCGTGAGACCACTGTTCGCCGCGTTCGCGGTATTGATCGTCGTTGGTCCCACGGGGCTTGCCAGCTCGGCTGGCGCACAGGCCGCCGATCCGTCGGTAACGGCCGCGGTTGAGATACAGAGTCTCGACGGCAGCGGTAACAACGTGGCCAACCCCACCTGGGGAAAGGCCGACACCAACTATCCTCGGGTCGTGCCGGCCCGCTACGCCGACGGCCGCGGCACGCAGATGCCGGGACCCAACGCCCGCTATGTGAGCAACCGGGTGTTCAACGACGCCAACCAGAACCTGTTCTCGGAGAGCCGGGTCACCCAATGGGGCTTCGTGTGGGGACAGTTTCTCGACCACACGTTCGGACTGCGCAGGGCTCCCGGCGTCGGTGACTCTCCCGACCCGAGTTCGGCGAACATCCGCTTCGACCGTAACGAGCCACTGGAGGAGTTCGACAACGCGAACGTGCCGGAGATCCCGTTCACCCGATCCTCGATCGCACCGAACACCGGCGTCAATGTTCCCCGCGAGCAGGTCAACACCGTCAGTTCGTACATCGATGCGTGGGCGGTCTACGGCGGCACGCAGACCCGGCTCGAGTGGCTTCGTGAAGGCACGGTCGACGGGAACATGGCCAACAACGGTGCGCAGCTGTACCTGCCCGGCGGATACCTGCCCCTGCGGGAGTCGCGGGGCGACGCGGCGACGGCGCCGCCGATGGACATCGACGGGCGGGTGCGGCGGTCCCCGGACCGCGCAGTGGTGGCCGGTGACGTGCGGGCCAACGAGAATATCGGCCTGCAGGCCACCCACAACCTGTTCGCCCGGGAGCACAACCGGATCGTGTCCCGCCTGCCGAACACGCTCACAGACGAGCAGAAGTTCCAGGTCGCCCGGCGGGTCGTGATCGCCGAGCAGCAGTACATCACCTACAACGAGTTCCTTCCGGCCCTGGGCGTCCGGTTGCCGAGGTACACCGGTTACAACCCGACCGTGAACACGAGCCTGCTCAACGAGTTCGCCACGGTCGGCTACCGCGGACACAGCATGATCCACGGTGAGTTCGAGCTCGAGACGGACGCCGCCCGCTACAGCGAAGCCGACATGGCGTACTTCCGGGAGCTGGGCATCGAAATCGAGGAGGCGGACGACGAGGTCGAGCTCGCGGTCCCGCTCAACATCGCCTTCTTCAACCCGGATCTCCTGCCCAGACTCCAGCTCGGCCCGATGCTGCGCGGTATCGGCCTGGAGGCGCAGTACAAGAACGACGAGCAGATCGACAACCAGCTGCGCAGCGTGCTGTTCCAGATCCCGGTGCCCGGAAACCCGGACTGCCTGGACGGCCCCACCCTGCCGCAGTGCTTCCGTGGCGTGATCGACCTCGGCGCGATCGACATCGAGCGGGCCCGTGATCACGGCATGCCGACCTACAACCAGCTCCGTCAGGCCTACGGCCTCGCCCCGAAGACCTCCTTCCGGGCGATCACCGGTGAGGCGAGCGAGTCGTTCCCGCAGGACCCCGAGCTCACCCCCGGAAACGAGATCAACGACCCTGACAGCGTTGACTTCAAGGCGCTGTTCGACCGCAACGACGCACCGATTGCCCTGGACAGCCCGGCTGCCGAGAGCGATCCGATCGACAGTGTCCGCCGTACGCCGGTGGCCGCCCGGCTCAAGGCCATCTACCAGAACGCCAACAACGTCGACCCGTTCGTCGGCATGATCGCTGAGAAGCACATCCCGGGCACGGAGTTTGGCGAGCTGCAACTGGCCATCTGGAAGAAGCAGTTCCAGGCGCTCCGCGACGGAGACCGGTTCTTCTACGGCAACGACCCCGGTCTCAGTGAGATCCAGCGGTTCCTCGGCATCGACTACCGCCGGACCCTGAGGCAGGTCATCGCGTCCAACACGGACATTCCCGAGGATGAGATGAACCCCAACGTGTTCCTCACCGCCGAGGCGGAACACGACCCCGGCCGCATTCTCGGCGTCGGCTCCAACCTGTGCCTGGACGTGCCTGGCTCGTCAACGACGAACGGCACGCAGCTGCAGATCTGGGAGTGCAATGAAACCGAGGCGCAGCAGTGGACCCAGCTCACGACGCGGCAAATGCGTGTCGGCGAGAAGTGCATCGAGACGCGCAACCATGGCACCGCAAACGGCACGCCGGTGGTGACCTGGGACTGTCATCCGGGGGTGAGCCAACACTGGAGGTTCAACCGGGACGGCACCATCGTCCACGTCCAGTCCGGGAAGTGTCTTGATGTTGACGGTGGCCGTGTCGATCCGGGCAGCAGGCTGCAGATCTGGCCCTGCCAAGGGCGACCCAACCAGAAGTGGATCCGGTAACTCACGTCAACGGCCGGTGGGGGCGAGGTGGACCTCGCCCCCACCGCCATGATCGCCACAACTTCCGGGAAGTTTCCAGCCCGATGCCGCGATGAGGTCTGCCCGTGTTGTAGTGCTCGAGATAGCCGGTAAGGACCCGCTGCAGGTGCCCACGATTCCAGATCAATGTCCAATCCAGACACTCGGAACGGACGGTGCGCACCCACCTCTCGGCATGCGCTCCGGCCGCCGCTGCTGCCGGTGTGGCCGAAGAACCGACCCGACCGACCACCCTGATGATCCGGGCCCGTCACGGCGAGAGCGCCGCCGGGATCCGCGCGGGCGGTGTTGCCAGCGGGACAGCGGGCCGCACCAGCAGCCAGACGCCGACGAGCAACTCGATGGCTCCCATCGGCGCCGCGTAGACGAGCATGTCCAGGTCCGCGCCGAACCGATCGAACAGCGATCCCACGACGAGCGCGGCGATGCCGGCCAGACCACACACGGTCAGGAACCGGGGCACCACACGGAAGCGGTGCAGCAGGATGTACCAGACGACGCCGCTGCAGGCGAACGCGTAGATGGCGATCAGCTGGGCCTGGTAGCGCTGCTCCAGTAGGGCGTCGCGCGCTGGGCCGGACAGCTCGGCGGCGGTCAGCGTGCCCAGCACGATCATGGCGTTGACGGCGGCCTCGGTGATCCGGAAGCCCAGGTGGCTGGCCGCCAGGCCGGGGCTGCGGTCCCGGAACAGGACGTAGGTCAGTGCGCCGATGCCCACCACGGCGGCGCCGCATGCCAGTTCGAGCAGTTCGCCGACGAGCACGACCGTGCGGTCGGTCGTGGACTCGGCCAGTTCGCTGCCGACCCCGTTGGTGATCAGCGCGACGAGGAACAGGGCGCCGATGAGCCGGGTAGTAGCCAGAGAATTCGTGTCCATGACCGGAAGCATCGGCGTCGCGGTGCTGCTCGCGCTTCCTACCGAGGTCGGCGCGTCGCACCGACTTTGGTCGGATGCCCCCGGCGCCGGCCGGGTCGTATCGTGGCGGCGTGGCCGTCGCGGAGGTCCTCCCTGTCCAGCGCGGCGTGGCAACCGACTCGCTGGTCGAGCTGCTTCCGCTTGTTCAGGACCGTGACCGGCTCGACCCCGACGACCGCGCGGAGGTGATCCGCGTCCGCGCCGAGTCCGGCCAGCGGGTCCGCCGGCTTCCGCGCAGCGGCGCGTGAACGGCCCCGACCCGCACCGCTACCTGCTCACCGCTGAGGAGCCCGAGCGGATCTTCCGTGCGGAGATCGCGCCGCCAACACTCGGATCACGGCACTCGAGGGCGTCTGCGAGATACTGGGTCGGTGACGAGAAGCGAGCGATCGAAGCGTGCCAGACTGAGCCGAGCGGCCGGCGATGGCGTGGCGGCCTACCTTGCTGACGAGGATGCCGATGTCTATAACGTCACCGACGCCGCCGTCCAAGAGGATGCACTGACGGCGGCGCTGAATCTGACCAGGCTAGCGGCGGCCGCAGTCACCGCTCTGGCTGCTGCGACGGGTCGAACCTCCGACGATATCCTGCGGTCGCTTCACGAAGCGGACCCTCGAGAATGGTCACACCAACCCGGGTCAGTAGAACGCCTGCCTGATCCGGCGGAGATCTCAACGCAACTCGCCCACTCGTCGCCGCCCGGCGAGGACCGCGGCACTCAGCAGGATGGACCGTCGCATCTGTGTTGTACGGGCAACGCCGTCCCTCGTTCCCAGCTTGGCGTTGCCGCTCGAAGCTCAGCCGAACGGCAGGTTTGTTGGCCATCGATCGAGATTTCACCGGCGCTGCTCGCGGGTCTCGGGCCCGGGAGTCGCGAGGGGGTTGGCGTGGGTGCCGGCTCGACCGGAGTCGGTCTTGTCGTAGAACTGCCGCAGGAGTGCGTTCGCCTCGTCCCGGTCGACACACGTGTAGGAGTTCCACCCCTCGATCCGCAGCTGATCGTCCAGCGGTTTGCCGATGACTTCGAGAATCGTCTCCTTGGCCGACCGCACCGCGCGCTGGGAGTTGCGCAGGATCTGCCGGGCAACGAGTTCGGCTTCCGCCAGTAGTCGCTCATGCGGCACGACCTTCATCACGAGATTGCATTGCGACGCCCGCGCGGCGTCGATCGGTTCGGCGGTCAGCACCAGCTGCATCGCCACACCCACCCCGCAGATGTTGACCAGCCGGACGATCCCACCGTCGCCGTGGTGAAACCCGCGGCGGGCCTCGAACGAGCCGAACATCGCCCGGTCGGACGCCACGCGTAGGTCGCACGCCAGAGCCAGCTCGAGACCTGCCGCCAGCGCCCAGCCATCGATCGCGGCGATCACCGGTTTGCGGATCCGGTGCAGACCGCGGGTCAGCCCACCAAGGCCGAGATCGACGATTTCCCGGACCCGGCTCGGAGTGGCGTCGACGTAGTTCGCCGGTACGAACGTCCGTAGGTCGGCACCCGCGCAGAACGTGTCGCCGGCTCCGGACAGGATCGCGACGTCGACCTCGTCGTCATCACGAAAGTCACTCCAGATGCGACACAGCTCGTCGTGCATGGCAGGGTCGATCGCGTTCCTGGCGTCAGGACGGTTCAACATCACGAACGCGACGCGGTCCCGCTTGTCGTACCGGATCGTCTCGACCACGCCACACCTCCGGTCGGAGTTGCCGGATCTCGGAAGTGCACCCGGTCCGGCCCGTTGCCTCACCGACCGTACGCGTTGCCTACTCGTGCCACGGTTCGTCGCGCAGCGGCTGACCTTGCAGGCCCGGCCGCCACGAGTTGACGTTGGCGCATCCGCTCACGGCGAGGTGCTGCGAGGCCCAGATACCGCTGCTGACCCGGCGCCTGCTGCTTGCCCACGCGGACCGCGTGACGCGGCTCGGTGCCCGGCGGCGTGGCGACCTGCTGCGGGTAGCCACCTGGCGGCTGGACGCCACCGGCTCTGCCGACCCGGACCTCTTACTCAACGCCGCGCGGCTGGCCCGTTACGGCCAACGACTTCGCCCGGGTCCGCCACCTTGCCAGGGCGGCACTGGCCGAGAAGTTCACGGTCGAGGCGGGACTGCTCCTCGGCGAGGTCCTGTACGAGACGGGCGCGGCAGCCGAGGCCGAGTCGGTCCTCGCCGAGGTCGCGGCCGCCGCCGGCGAGGAGGCAGATCTCGTCGCCGTTGCCAGCCCGCGCGTCCGCAACCTCATTTGGGGGCTGCTGCCCGCCTCCATGCTGAAAACAGCGCGCCGGCCCGCAGCGGCGCGCCATCTTCGCCGCCTGGACCAATGACAAAGAACTAGCATCGAACGACTGCGCGGCGGTCCACAGTAGATTCTGTGAGCCCGAGACGAGCCCGAGAGTTCTGACAACCAACGACACCACGCGGCACAGCACGGCAACGCCCGCCGTGACCGCCCGGACCCGACAGGCAGAAACAGCCCACGACGGCATCGCGCGGCATCATGCGACTTCGCAAATCAGCGGGCTCTTAATCAGCGGGTTCGGGGTTCGAGTCCCTGACGGTGCACACTTCTGAACCGATCTGACCAGCGCGTTCACCCGATCCGGGTAAGCGCGCTTTGTCGTTTGTGGACGAGTGGGCGCCCGAGGGGAGCCCGAGAGTTCACCCTGGTGCTTCGCATCGTCCTTGGCTGTCGGTCCAGTCGCGGATCTCGCCTCATCGGTTGAGGCAATCGCATGACCACCATGCTGATAAGTAGGAGTTCGGGCGGCGCCCCGAGCTCGCCGTTGGTGAGTGTGCCGCCGCGTTCCGGCACCATGGCAGCTGGGAGTCGACACCCGCTCGCGGAGTGCACGGGATGCCCGCCAAGACCCGTCGGCGGTGCCGGCGACAATTTCGAGGCCGACGACAGCGATGAGGGCGATGGAGGCGGATGTCCGCACGCCGGCGCCGGTGAACGGGCGGTGGCGGGCAGCCGGACGCCAAGCGGGATCGCAAGTTGAATCACTCCGGCGTTTGTGCGGATGATGTGGCCTGGCTGGCGATTTGTAGCTGGAACCGGTGTCGCACAGCCTGCGACCCTCGGATGAGCGAGACCCGGCCTACTGGGAGGGGACGTGGCGGCGCATCCAATCTTCCCAATCAGAGTCGAGCGGTTGTGCCGGCTTCGCTCAGGGACCAGTGCCGACGAAATACCGTTCCCCCTGGGTGACGATGGATTCCTCGATGCGACGGCACCACGCATCTCCTCCCCAGACGCCGCCACGCCCGGTGCTCTGGTGGAGCTGCGCGTTGCCGCAGAAGCGGGAGCGCTGGTATTGCTCGGCGAGCCGGGCATCGGCAAGACAACCGTTTTCGAACGACTGACTTTCTTGTTGCCCATGCGAGCAGGTACGGCGCCACGCAGGCAATCGCAGAGCGCATCGCAGAGAAGCTGACGGAGCCTGGACATGAGGGTGCAGGCGCAACCGGTGAAGGCAGTCACCGATCTGGCCGGCTACCAGGCCTCCGTGATCGGCAGCGCGGTCTACTTCGGGAAGTGGCTGAAGCAGGGCGCGGAGTTCGTCCGAAGCAACCCGCGCAAGCCTGGCGGCGGGTCGACCGGTGTGAGCTCGTCGTGGAGCACACCGATCAGGAATACGGCGACCGGCAGCGGTGAGCCAGTGGCGATGGACGGCCCACCGCCGAGTTGTGCGCCGAGTCGAGCACGCTGAACTCGTCGTGATCGGCAGTCGCGGCCGCGGCCGAATCGCGGGGCTCCTGCTCGGCTCGGTCAGTACGCAGGTCGCGACGCATGCCAGTTGTCCGGTACTGGTCGTCCACAACGGACAGCTGTGGGCCGGACCCGAGACATCGCTGACGTCGCGCCAGCCTGGACGGCGCGACGGCGGAGAAATTCGCCTGCGCCGTGGGCAGGCCGCCAGCGCCTGGGCGACGTCGTCAGGTATGTGAGGTTCCTCGATCGCGTCGAGTGCATTCCAGGAGCCGTCCGCTTGGCGGCATCCACCCACCCGTCGGCCGGCGTCGGTCATCGAAACGTTGGCGACGACGCTTCGGCCGGAACGCTCAGCAACGGCGTGCCGCTCAAGACCAGTCCCGGTCCCGGCTGACCCGTGGCTCACATGCACTGGCTGCGTGCCGGCGCGACGGGCAACGTCCCATCGGGTACCACCTTGCCGGCCAGCGAACGACCGTGCGCCGGCTCCAGCCTCGCGACCATGCATCGCACCGCCCTCCGAGCTACGGCGTGCCCCGTCCTGGCCCGTGGGCGAGTACGGTCTTGAGCTGGTCGACCATCCAGTCGATCTCGTCAGCCTCGATGACGAGCGGTGGGGACAGGCGCAGGGTCAGCCCGTGCGTCTCCTTCGCGAGGACGCCGCGGGCGGCGAGTCCCTCGCACGCCTCCCGGCCGGTCATCACGTCGGCATCGATATCCACCCCGGCCCACAGCCCCAGCGAACGAACCGCCGTCACGCCCTCGCCGATCAGCGCGTCGAGCCGGGAACGCAGCTGCTCACCGAGGACTCGGGCCCGCTGCTGGTACTCCCCCGTCTCCAGAAGGCGCACGACGGCATGGCCGACCGCGGCGGCGAGAGGGTTGCCGCCGAAGGTCGAGCCGTGACTGCCAGGGGTGATCACCCCCAGCACCTCGTCGCGCGAGACGACGGCCGACACCGGCACGATGCCCCCGCCGAGGGCCTTTCCGAGCACGTACATGTCGGGTGTGACCTCGCTGAGCTGGCAGGCGAACGTGGCGCCCGTGCGGCCGAGCCCGGACTGGATCTCGTCGACGACGAACAGGACCTGCGCCTTGGAACAAATCCGGCTGACCTCGGCAAGGTAGTGGGCCGGCGGCACGATCACCCCGGCCTCCCCCTGGACGGGCTCGAGCAGCACCGCCACCGTCTGCGGAGTGATCGCCGCCTGGAGCGCGGCGACGTCGCCGTAGGGGACGAGGGTGAACCCTGGCATGAACGGCCCGAACCCGTGCCGGGCGACAGGATCGGTGGAAAAGCTCACGATCGTCGTGGTGCGCCCGTGGAAGTTGCCCTCGGCGACGATGATCGTGGCTTGGCCGTCGGGCACACCTTTGACCTCGTAGCCCCACCGTCGCGCCACCTTGATGGCTGTCTCGACGGCCTCGGCGCCGGTGTTCATGGGCAGCACGCGATCCATGCCGGCCAGCGCGGCAAGGTCGCGGCAGAACGGCCCGAGCCGGTCGTTGTGGAACGCGCGGCTGGTCAGCGTCACCCGCTCCAACTGTTCGCGGACCGCATCCAGCAGCACCGGGTGACGATGCCCGAAGTTGAGCGCCGAATAGGCCGCCAGACCGTCCAGATACCGCCGTCCCTCGACGTCGGTCAACCACGCCCCCTGCGCCTCGGCGACGACGATCCGCAGCGGGCGGTAGTTGTGAGCGATTACCGAATCGGCCAGCGCGACATGGCCCGCGTTGGTCGTCAACGCCTCGTCCATGTGGGTCACCCCCTCATCCGTGCCAGGTACCAGTGTCGCGGTCGCAGCGCCGACGTCGACTCCGCGCTCGCACGAGCCCGGCAGGTTCACCTGCCGCTCCGGGACCTTTGTCCGTGGCCGGCACTGAAGGACTAGCCACAGACGCCCAGGCGTTCCACGACGTCGATGTGCCTATCCAGCCGAACGAGCACATCGCGGCTGCTGCACGACGCGCGGACACCCGACGTGTCCAGGAGACCGGCCGCTGGCTGATCCGCCACGCCACTGACCGTTGTGCGGTGACTATGGGCTCGCCTTGCTCGCCAGTCAGCGGTGGACGATCGATCGTCCGCGTGGGGCCTTGGACCCCGCCCGGGCCGGGGCCGGAATCGATCGGCTCCTGGAGATCGGCGAATCGCCGGAGGTGGTACCCCTGCCGTGCGTCGGGTGTTCGAGAAACGTGTCGAGCGGTGACGGCTGCTGGGTCAAGGTGCGGTGGTACGAACGGCTCGACCGGCACGGTTCGGCTTCACAGCGGGAAGCGCGTCGGCCACGATCGGCGGATGCTCGATCCGCCTGCCGACTCGGACTCGGCACCCCACAGGAGCCGGGTCGCTACCGCGGCGCTGGCGTTGGTGCCGGCGGCGACGATGTTCCTGCTGGGGACGTACCACCTGACCAAGCGGGGAATGTGGGCCGACGAGTACGCCGCCTGGTATGCCGCGACTCTGCCGTCTGGCGTTCGGGGATTCCCTCGTGGCTCTGCGGATGCCGTCGGTGTTTGCCATGGCCGGCGCGGCGGGTCTGGTCGCGCTCATCGGCCGGCGCCTGGTCGGGACGCCGGCCGGAGTGATCGGCGCGCTGCAGTTCTGCGTGCTCCCGTCGACCTCACGGTACGCGCAGGAGACCCGCCCGTACGCGTTCGCGGTCGCCGGCACCTTGCTGGCCACGTTCCTGCTGCTGCGGGCGGTGGACCGCCCGAGCCTTGGGCGTTGGATCGGCTACGTCGCCGCGGCGCTGTTCGCTGCCGTGTCGCACATCGTCACGGTCCTGGTCTTGTTCGGGCACGGCATCGCCGCGTGGCGGCCGGCCCGACCATGCGGCCCCGCCCCGTTCCGCCGCTGGCTCCTCGCCGCGGCCGCGGTCGCTGCAGGGATGGTTCCGCTCGCGCTGCTCGGCTCGCAGCAGACCCAGGCGATCGGCTGGATCACCCTGAACCGGTGGGCGGTGCAGACGCTGCCCGCGGCCCTGGCCGGCTCGGAGCCGGTCGCCGCGGCGCTCGCCGGGGCAGCGTTCGTCGGTGGCTGCGTGCTCGCCGCGACAGACTGACGAGCCCTGCTGGTGTTGCTGGCCTGGACGCTCGTGCCCCCGGTGCTGTGCTTCGTGACGTTCCCGCTGGTGCACCTGTTCCTGGCCCGGTACCTGCAGTTCACCGCGCCGGCGTGGTGCCTGCTCGCCGGCGCCGGGCTCTACGCGGCGAGCCGGACGCTCTCGCGGCACCCGGAGTTACGCTGGACCAAGGTCGTGCTCGCCGCCCCGATGGTCGCCCTCATCGCATGGGTCTCCATCCCGGGGCAGATGCAGGCCCGCCCAGTTGCCCTGACCTGGGAGCCCGACTTCCGTGCCGCGGCCTCGACCCTCGCCCGGAACGCGCGGGCCGGTGACGCCATCGCCTACGCCGGCGTGCGCGGCGGCAGGTTGGCACGGCCTACGAACTGCGCGGCCGTCACCGGCCGGTCGACATCTTCGAGCACGTCCCGGCGGCGGCCATCGGCAGGTACTGGTCGCTCGACTGCCCCGACCCCGTTTCCCTGCCTCGGCCGAACCGACCAGATCTGGCTGGTCAGCACCACACCCGCCGCCACCCCGTTCACGGGGATGCCCGCTGCCCGAGCCGACCTTCTGCGCCGACTCTTCACCATCGTCGAGACCCACTCCCACCACCAGGTGCAGCTTCTCCTACTCGTCCGGACCAGCTGAAGCGAGGACCGGACTACCCCTCACGCACCTCGACCGGCGATGCGGATAGCTGTCCGTTGCCGCCGGTGCGTCGCGTCAGCGCGGCGATCGACGGTTACCAGCGGCCGTCCGGTGCCGGCGGTACTGCACGATCGGTTGCATGACAGAACCACGACACGGCCGGTCTAGATAGGTCAGCGCGATCAACTACGCATCAGTGCACCTGTCGACATCTGAAGCCCACACGCCGGCCCCGTAGACCGACAGAGGTCGACGTAATGTGGGCAGGCGGACGGCGTAGCCGCGGCCGCAGCGCAGGTGCCGCTACGCCGCGCAGCGTTGGCTGGCGCGGTACCGAGCTGGCGGTGGCGAGAGCTACTGCTTGCGTGGACACGGGCTGGGGTGCGGGCGGTAACTGGTCACCGGGCAGCGACTGCTGCGTCTCGTGCGGCGTGGCGCCCCATGCAGCCGTGGCACCGCCATCGCATGTGCGGGCAGTTCAGCCGAGGTCGAACGGGGGTGCCGGGCGCTGTAGGAGGCATTGGGAGGGCAGGCCGGTGGTAGCGGCCCGTTCGATGAATGCGGCGAACAGGCCGGCCCGGCAGCTGGGATCTTCGTGATAGTCGTGGGCCTGGTTGGGTACGGTGAGGGCCAGGCTGTTGGGATACGGACGGCTGGCGCTGGCCACGTTGGCGGGTGGGTCCTTCGGATCGGCCGCACCGTTGATGAATAGCATCGGTACGGGTGACGTGGTGGGAGGGCCGTGGATCGCGGCAGGCTGCGGGGCGGGCAGCGCTGCGCAGATGTCGTCCGGGTTGACCATCGCCCGCATGTCGGCGTAGCTGAGGAAAGAGCCGGCGGCGGCGGCTTCGGTTTCGGGCTGCCGCAACCGCTCCTCGGGTTCGTGGCATTGGATGGTCAGGGGCATGAGCTGCCAGGTCGGCGCCGCTCCCGTTTCGGGCGGGCGGGGGACAGCGGCCATCACGTCATTCCAGTCGCCGCGGGCCGCGGAGTGCAGAAGCCGCGGCAGTGTGCTGGCGGTCTGCAGGTCGCTGAGCAGGCCGAGCAGGAAGGAGCCCAGACCCTGCCGGTGAATTGGATCGGTTGGCCGGTGCTGGGGTCGGTCAGTTTCGTGTTGATCGGTCCGCGGTCCAGCCGTGCGGTCACCGCGCGTAGATCCGCCGCCGGGTCCGGGTACGCCGCGTGGCAGCCGGGGTCGGCGGCGCAGCGGGCGAACAGGAGGTCCAGGGCGTGCTGGCTGGCGGCGGGGAACCGTTCGTAGATGGGCACGTCCAGCACGGTCCCGGACTCCAGGAGCGCCGTGCGCACGTGGCTGGGATGGCGCTGCAGGTATACCTGCGCGGCGGTGACGCCGTAAGAGATGCCGTACAGGTTGATCCGGTCGTAGCCCAGTGCCGCCCGCACGTCGTCCAGGTCGTCCATGGCCCATGCGGTCGTATACGCCCGAGGATCCCCGTCCAGGCCCTGCAGGCAGTTCCGAAGTTCGTCGGCCCACCGGCTGGCGTCGCTGCCCTGCGGGCAGCGCAGGTCATTCGATCCGCCGGTGCCACGCTGGTCGACCAAGACCAGATCCCGCTGCTGGTTGACCGTCGCCATCAGCCCTGTCGCGGCGGCGGCGGAGTCGGTGGCGGCGTCGCCCGGACCGCCGGCCAGCCAGAAGACCGGATCCGGTGCGCGTTGCTTGTTAAGAGCCGGCACGACCGCCACCCGCAGCTGGATCATCTTGCCGGTGCCGGTGGCTCCGTTCTCCGGTACCGACAGCGTCCCGCACTGGGCGGACACGTCGCCGACCATGCAGGGCGCCAGCCGCAGCCGCGGCGGCGTCTTCCGCCCGGGCGAGCTGGCCTGACACGCAGTCAGCGCGAGCACGAGCGCGGCAACCCCGCACATCCATCTCATGCGGTAACCCGTCATCGCCGGACTCCCGATCGCACGGTCGACACCTACTCGTAATGGACAGTTGCCGATCAGACATGGGACGCCCAGGGCCTAACGGCCCGTTGCCCGGGAACAATGTCACCGGGACGGAACGTACCTCCAACCCGCCCGGGGTCTCGATACGCAACGCGTCGGCATCCACAGCGGCGAGGAGCAGTTCGGACCCTGGATCGGCGTTGACCTGGCGGGGGCGATGGGGACTGCGGCTTTGGCTGACTGCTCCGACGGTGCTCAGAGCATTGACCGCTCGCCCTTGGCGCCGATCCGGGCGAGCCACCTGTCCAATTGGGCATCGTCCGCGAGGCCGCTGCGGAGCCCGACGTAGCCGTCGGGGCGGAGCGCGAGGAGCCCGGGCCCGGGGGCGCTCGTCAGCCTGTGGAGGTGCACGTGCGGGCCATACCGGCTCGCGTTGGGCTCCGGCGCGTCGCGGTGCAGCAGAACATGCACACCCGGTCCGGCTATGAGTTCATGCAGCCGCACCTCTCGCCCGCCAGACGTCACGGTCGCATCAGGCAGCCGGTCACCGGGGCGAGGCCGACCGGGCGAGTGTGGTGTCCCCTTCATCGACAATGGGCTGCTGCGGTAGCTCACCCGAAGCTGCGACAGGACGCGGACACCGTGGGCGATGAGCCGCGGACGATCCAGTACCAGAGGCAGCACCGGGGCGCCGAGCGGGACCAGCCGTCCGCGCACGAACGATGCCAGCGGATCGGTGGAGGACTCCGCCCAGAACGCCAGGTTCGTGAGCGCCAGCACGTGGCGCGCCAGCGGGCGCCGCTCTTGCTCATAGGAGTCCAGCAGTTCCTCCGGGTCCGAGCTCAACGGGGCGAACGCCAGCTTCCATCCCAGATTGATCGCGTCCTGGATCCCCGTGTTCATGCCCTGACCGCCGGCTGGAGAATGGACGTGGGCAGCGTCACCAGCAAGGAACAGGTTGCCCTGGCGATACCGGGCTGCGAGCCGGTGCTGCAGCCGCACCTGGCTTGACCACCCAAGCTCGGTGATCCGGGCGCCCAGGTCCGCGTCGTCCAGCAGCCGCTGCAGCTCGTCGGCTGGGACCGGCGGACCGGGTTGTCCGAACGGCAGCGACCCGGCCTCGGCTGGTCGTGTCGCCAGGAGCCGCCAGGTCGCCCGTTCTCCGATGGCGAAGACGAACACGAGCCCACGACGCCCCGCGGCGACATGGGCAACCCCGGGCGCGAGATCACCGTCCAGCTCGACGTCCGCGAGCACGACTTCCTGCCGGTAAGGGCCGCCGCGCCAGTCGATGCCGGACAGGGTCCGCACCGTGCTGCCAGCCCCGTCGCACCCAGCGACCAGCGCACACGTCGTCTCCTGGACACCCGTCGGTGACCGGAGGGTCACCCGTGGCCTGCGATCAACGCCGTCGCACAGCCCAATCAGCTCAGTGCCGCGTTCCACCTGAATTCCACGGTGGGCGAGCGCACAGCCGAGAACGGTTTCGACGTCCATCTGGCGCAGTAGCGACAGGTGCGGGAAGGCCGTGTCCGGCAGTGCGAACTCGGTGAGACGGACTGAGACCACCCGGGAGCCCAGGCGCAGGCAGACCCTCGGGGAGATGTCGGCTCTCGCCAGTAACGCGTCCACCACGCCGAGCGGGCGGAGAACCTCCAAGGTCCGCGGGTGCACGATCAATGCGCGAGACGGCCGGAACGCCTCCGGTCGCCGCTCCACGACCCGGACCCGAGCACCGTGGTCATGGGCCTGCAGCGCCAGCGCCAGACCGGTAGGGCCGGCGCCGACCACCAGCACATCCGGCCGAGACGTCATCTCACTTCCACCAATCGCCACCATTCCGCCGCCTCCGCCGGCGTCGTCGTGGCGAGCACATCCGGCTCAGCGAGCACATCGTCACGACGCAGCCGGGGCAGCACCCTGTAATGGATCGACCCGGGCACGCTGACCAGCGCGAGCACGCGCCAGAGTGCGCGGGCATAGGCCTCGGCAAGGCCCGGCCCGTCCCATTCGTAGACACCTCGGTAGACGCCATGGTCGTCGTGAGCCAGCCACAACTTCGAGACGAAGCCAGGGAAGCCGACGAACAGCGGGGTGTTGAAGAGACTCTCCCAGCGGAAGACCGCGTGCCCCCATCCGCGCACGGCGCGCAGCCGAAACATGACTACGAGCATGCACGGATCCTCCGCCGGGGACCTTTCAACGACCGTCTCCCGGTAGACCCAGGACGACGTCCCGTCGGCGAAACGCAGCCGCATGCCAACATGCCCACGCGGTAGCCGGATGCGGCGCTGTGCCAGCAGCACAGCAGTCGCACCGAAGCAACGGACCAGTGCCCGTGACGCCGACCCGACGGGCAGGGGCGCTTGCTCTCTCATCGTGTCCCTCCAAGGTTCGGCTGTTCCTCACACCACGATGCGCCGCCGACGCAGTTCCACGGCAGAGGCCAAAGGCACCGGCTGGACCGGCCAATTGCCTACTCGTCGGCGCTGGTCATGCGCAGGTTCCAGTTGCGCGCGGGGGTCCGATGGGAGGGGAATCGGCGTAGTCCGCCCGACACCTTCACCCGGGCGCCGAGTCGTCCACGCGCCGGCAAGATAGGCACTGAGCCCTTCCGGTGCCATGTCGTGCCACTCCTCGTGGCCGTAGGCGTGCCACTCGTCGTAGGCAGCCGGACCGTAGTCGTTTCCGCGGGTGAATGCTGGAGTGAGCATCAGAACCAGCCGACTCAGCGGTTGGTAGCGTTCCCGCTGGTCAGGCACTCGGGCCGTCACGTCGAGTTCGGCTCACTTGCCGCTGCGGCCAGTTGCCGGGCGCGGTCCAGATCGGCGCGCACAGCGGAGTGGTAGGACTCCCAGCCGCGGGTCTGCCAGATCTGCTCAGATTCCTCGAGGTATGTGACCGCCTGCCTGTATCGTTGCTGGGCCAGCTCGATGCCGCCGAGTATGGCCAGAGCGTCGGCCAGGTGGTGCGACATGTTGAATCGGCGGCTGATGTCGCACGCGAGCGCCGCGGTCTCGCGGGCGGCCGGGTCGGCGCGGGTCACCTGGATCCGGGCGGTGGTGAGCAGACTGAAGGCTTCGACGTACTGGTCGTGGTTGTACCGGGCGATGTCCAGCGACTTGTCGAGCGCCGACGTGGCCTCGTCGAGGTTGCCGGTCTCGAGGTGCGCGACGCCGAGGAACTGCTGGACGGTTGCCTCGTACCGGGTGTTGCCCAGGCTCTGGGCGAGGTCCAGGGCGGTGTGCAGCTCCGGTAGGGCCTGCTCCACTTGGCCGGATTCGCGGTGGGTCAAGGCGATGGCGACCCGGGCGCGAGCCTGACCGCCGACGTGGCCTGCGGATTCGGCGAGCAGCAATCCGTGCGTGGCGGCAGCGTGGGCAGCGGCCACGTCGCCGTGGGCCGCATGGCCCCACGCGGCCATCACGGCCGCGTCGGCTGCTCCAGCGACCTCGCCCACCTGGTCGAAGAGGGCCTGCAGCTTCTCGGCATCGGCGGCCTGCCGGGACATCGCGTTGTCGGTCGGCTCAGCCGGGTTCCAGGTGCGTACGTCGATGAGTCCTCGCAGCATCGCCGCCTCGCCGCGGACGTTTCCGGCGTTCTTGCAGACTGTGAGCACTTGCTCGTTCATGGCCCGCCATTCGCCGTGCATGCCGCGAATGTCGAGATACTTTTCGAGGCACCCGGCGAGGTCGTAGGCGAGTTCGTCGAGGCCGGTGCGGCAGGCCTGGGCGATGCCGGACCGTAGCGCGGCCCATTCCAGGTCGAACCAGCGTTGCGGTGCGACGTCGACCAGGTTCGCGGCGATCCAGTCCACCGCGGTGCGGGTGGCGGTGCCGTGCAGGACAGCGAAGCACGGTCCCGGTACGGACAGCGCCATCTTCTCCGCCACCGCGAGCCAGGCGCCGAGGCCGAGGCGCAGCGCCCGCTCCTGGTCGGTCAGCGGGTCGGCGATGGTGGCCTGCTCCCGCCCGAAAAGTCGCACCAGGTCGTGCAGGCGGTAGCGGCTCTGCGCGTTCGCGTCGATGCCGGCATCTATGAGCAGTTGGGCATCGACCAGCTCATCAATGTCGGACAGCGCCTGCTCCATCGGGCAGCCGGCGACCGCGGCGACGAACCACATCGGATGGTCAGCGGAATCGAAGAGGGCCAGGCGCCGCAGCAGGCTGGCAGCGGAGCTACTCAGACCGTCGTAGCTGAGTGTCAGCGACGCCCGTACGGCCAGGTCGCCCAAAGCCAGGCGGTCCAGCCGGAACCGCTCGCTTCTCAGCTGCGTAGCCATGTGTTCCAGCGGCCACGTGGGTCTGGCCGCCAGCCGGGCCGCGGCAATCCGCACAGCCAGTGGCAGGCTGCCACAAAGTCGGACGATTTCCAGGGCGGCGTCGGGTTGGGCGCTGACCCGTTGTGGTGTGGCGATGCGGGCCAGCAGATCGACGGCCTGCTCCATCTCGAACACGTCCAGTTCCACGTGGCTGCCGCCGCCGAGACCGGACAGGCGGGCTCGGCTGGTAACGACGACAGCACAGTGGCCGCCGCCGGGCAGCAGCGGTCGTACCTGCTCGAGGTCCGCCGCGTTGTCCAGCACCACGAGCACCCGCCGCCGGGCAAGCAGGCTGCGGTAGAGGTCTTCGCGGTCGGCAGCCCCTTGTGGCACTGCCCGAGGATCGACGCCGAGCGCCCGCAGGAAGCGGCCGAGCACCTCACCCGGCTCCACCGCACCGGGACGGGTGCCGTGCAGGTCTATGTAGAGCTGGCCGTCGGGGTAGTCGTGCGCGATGCGGTGGGCGACGTGCAGCGTCAACGCCGTCTTGCCGACTCCCGCCATCCCGCTGACCGTGGCCATGTGCCCGGCGTCGAGCGCCGCGACGAGAGCATCGACCTCGTGCTGGCGGCCGGTGAAGTCGCCGATATCGGCCGGTAGCAGCCGCGGCGCCACCGGGCCGCCCGCGGCCGATCCGGATGGCAGGGCATCGTCACGCAGGATTCGCTGGTGCACCTCCTGTAGATCGCGGGCCGGCTCCAGCCCAAGCTCGTCGACTAGTCGCTGGCGCAGCTTGATGAACACCCGGGCGGCGCCGGCCCGGTCGCCCCGCGCCGCCATCGCTACCATCAGCCGCTGGTGTAGACCCTCGTGGTATGGCTCCAGCGCCGTCGCGTGTTGCAGCGCACCGATGACCCGTTCATGCGCGCCGAGTTCGGCGGCGAGGTCCGCCATCGCCACGAGAGCGTCGGTGTACTCGCTGGTGGCGCCGACCACTGATGGATGGTGGCGTAACAGTTCGTCGTCGCCGCAGACCGCGCCACGCCACAGCGCTACGCCCGCGGTGTAGGCATCAAGCGCCGCCAAGCGGTCGGTGCCGCGCAGTGCCGACCCCTGCTGCATCGCGGCCCGAAATCCCATCAGGTCCAGCTGGTTCTCGCTAATCCGTAGCTGGTATCCGGACGGAACACGCAGGATTGCTGGCACCGTTGACGGGGTCGAGGCAAGGATCCGGCGCAACCGGGATATCGCAGCGTGGATTTGCGTCTCCCAGGTCTTTGGCGCCTTATCGCGCCACACGATGGCGGCTAGTTGGTCCATGCCAACCGGATGATTCGGATCGAGGGCCAGCAGTCCCAGCGCGGCCCGGGTGCCGGCGCCGGTGACGGGGGTGTCGACACCCTGGACGGTGACGGTGAGTGGCCCGAGAACCCCTAGCCGCACGGCCGTGGCCTGAATGCCAGTGCGCAGCCAATGTTGCAGCTCGAACAGCTCGGTCTGGTTGAGGCACAGCACCGCCGCCACACGGTGCAGGGTTTCATCATGCGGACGGGAGACCCGGCCGTGCTCCATGTCCCGGATCGCGCGGACGCTCATGTCACATCGGATGGCCAGTTCGTCCTGGGTCAATCCGATCCGGCGACGGAAGGCGCGCAACGGGCTACGGGCGTCGGACACGGCACTCCAGACGGGTCGTCGGCGTACGCGCAGACTGCCGGTTCTGCCGGTTGCCGGTCAATGGGCCGGACGGCATCGCGACAAAACCGCAGACCAGCCGAGGTTCACCGCACCGCTGGCGGGGCGTAGTCAGCGCGTAGCGCCACACACAGCCGGTGCTCCTAATCTGTCCGCACGACCAGGGGTCGGTCAGACGGGGATAGCGAGGGACCCATGAAACTTCGATCGTTGTTAGCACTGGTGGTGCTCAGCGCCGTCGCCATCGTGGTGGCACCGGCGCCGGCACAGGCAGATCCTGGCGGCGGGCAACCGGGATGCCAGAAATACGACATCATCGGCGTGCGCGGATCCGGGCAGGAGTACGACGGGCCTTTCCAGATGGGAGGGACGGTGGGGCCGGCGGCGCAGCGCATCGCCCAGCAGCTGAGCTACTACGGCGTGGTCGGCAACGACATCGGCTACTACTCGGTGCCGTATCCCGCGGTGAGGGTCGACAACTGGCGCGCCATCAACGTCGTGACCGGGAAGTACCACGAATCGGTCGAGGACGGCGTGGCGCAGGTGGTATCGGTGGTCAACGCCGACGCCGCCCGGTGCCCGAACATGAAGATCATCCTGGTCGGCTTCTCCCAGGGCGCACATGTCGTGCACACGGCGTTGGACCGCGGCCTCACCGCCGCCGGGCGCAACGCGATCGCCAGCGTCATGCTCATCGCCGACCCGATTGGCAAGATGAGCCCGTATTACGCGCATCGGCTCGACCCGGAGACCGGTGGGGATCACGGCACCTCCGGTGACAGCGGCATTCTCGGCGGGAGTAGTGGTCACACCATCAACTCCGGGTTCTGGCACAAGACCGTCGCGATCTGCTTCTACGGCGACATCGTGTGCACCAGCAACGGCGGCACAGCGAACCACGGCCTGTACCCGACGTGCTGCCGGATGTTCACCAACGTGCTGGCCTACTGGGGTGCGGTGGTCGCCGACAAGTCAAGCCCGCCACTCGGCGGCGGTACGGTGCCGCCACCGCCCGGTCCTGGCACCCCAGTGCCTCCGTTGCCCGGCGATGGCGGAGGAAGCGGCGGCACGACCGGACTCAAGGCCGATCTCAACGGTGACCGCATCCCGGACCTGCTGACGCAGGTCGACAACGGCGACGTGTACGTCTACCGGGGCAGTGGCGCGGTGAACTACACGACGACCTTCTGGTCCGGCACGAAGATCGGCAACTGGGCCGGGCACACCAACCTGACGCTGGGTGATCTGAACAATGACGGCAAAGCCGACCTGCTCAGCCAGGTAGCCAGCACCGGCGACCTGTACGTCTACCGCGGCAGCGGCTCGATCAACAGCTCCACGACGTTCTGGTCGGGCACCCACATCGGAAACTGGGCCAACCACACCAACCTGGTGCTGGGTGATCTGAACAATGACGGTAAGGCCGATCTGCTGACCCAGATCGCCGGCCAGGGCGACCTGTACGTCTACCGGGGTAGTGGCTCGGTCAACGCCAGCACGACGTTCTGGTCGGGCACGAGGATTGGAAACTGGGCCAACCACACCAACCTGTCGTTGGGCGATCTGAACAATGACGGCAAGGCCGACCTGCTCAGCCAGGTTGTCGGTAGTGGAGACGTCTACGTCTACCGGGGTAGTGGCTCGGTCAACTCGAGCACCACGTTCTGGTCAGGCAACCACATCGGCAACTGGGCCAACCACACCAACCTGGTGCTGGGCGATCTGAACAACGACCGCAAGGCCGACCTGCTCAGCCAAATCGCCGGCCAGGGCGACCTGTACGTCTACCGGGGCAGCGGCTCAATCAATTCCAGCACCACGTTCTGGTCCGGTACCAGGATCGGCAACTGGGCCAACCACACCAACTTGACCAACTAACAACACGCTGCGGTACCGGGCGCTCACGGGGGCGCGCCGCACCGCTGTGTCGGTCCGCGATAGACGACTTAGCCCCGCAGTGATCCGTCGAGGTGGCCGTGGTCGAGGTGGATTTGGTGGGGTCGGAAGCGGGCGAGTTCACCCCCGCGCATGCCGGTGTAGGCGGCGGTGACGACGAGGGTGAAGCCCAGCAGCTCAAGCGGTTCTCGAAGGCGAGGACCGGTGACGAATTTGCGTAATGGTGCAAGCCAATTGACTGGTGCGTCGACTTGTCACAACGTTGCGTCGCGCGGCACACATGCGGCATTGCGCTAAATGAACGGAACCTGGAAAACCGAGCACACAGAAAGAGGTCGGTTATGAGACGGCTTACCGCAGTACTCGCCGCGATTGCCCTGGCAGCAGGCGGGGTCATGGTCACTGCATCGCCCGCATCGGCCATACCAGCCGACTGCAGCCTGTATGCGCGCATCAGCGCAGATCCTGGCGCAATGTACGGCCGGGCGGAGGCATACTGCCCGAACCGTGAATCCTTCGACCTGAAAATCATCGTTCGCCGGATGGACGGATGGCAAGGAAACGCCCCAGTGGCTTCGGGGTACAGGGAACTGATCGAACAAGGCTGGTGGTGGGTATCAGCCACCGAACCCTGCTCTGACGTCCAGACCAACAAGCAGTACTTCGCCCACGCATATCTCTACGACACGCGTTTCGTCTATCCGATCCTAGTCGATGAGGTTAAGAGCCCCGCCATCTGGGGCCACTGCTGATTTGACTCCCACGAATTGGCCATGAAGTGCAGCTCGGCTGTTCCCGGACCGTATCAGTCGACGGTGCGCGCTGGCGTCGAGAACCCTATCGGCTCAAAAACCCAGGGTTCCCAAGAAAGTCAATACTTGCGTTCGGCAGCAGTGCCAAAGGGTCGGTCTCCACGGAGCCGCCAGCCAGCTTACCTCCGCAAGTTCGCCAAGGAAGGGTGCCGATAACCCCATCGCCGCCCGCACCGAACACCCGACCGTACGGTCTGCATCTCACGGCCACCTATCCGCCCGCCTCGCGCAGCCACTTGCGTGAGGACAGCTTCGCTGTACCCCCTTTCGGAGAGGTCCCCTAATGAATCGCACCTCGATCAAGAAATTCGCGGCACGGCTGTCAGTTGTCGCTGTGGCAGTCGCCGCACTCGGCATCGCCTTGCCCGGCGCGGCATCGGCCGCACCCGCCCGGCAAAACACCACGAATCGTCCGCTGCTGTTGATCCATGGTTACTCCGACGGTGCCAACACCGACTGCGTCGGCACCTGGTCCAGGGTCAAGCAGCACTATCCCGCGTGGGGCTGGACAGGCCCGATCAGGAGTCTCGGCTACTACAGCGGCGGTAACCAGTGCGACGTCCGCTTTGTCAGACAGGGCGGCGGCGGAGGATCCACCAGCCTCTCCATCGAATCGCTGGGATATGACCTGGCCTGGTGGATCTACAACAACTACTCAAGGCACGGAACCGCCGTCGATATCCTCGCTTACTCGATGGGTGGTCTCGTCACCCGGTCAGCGCTGAACGGCCTGCACAACGGCTGGGCGGGATGGCCACCGTATCTCTACGTCGAGGACGTCGCCACCCTTGGCACGCCGCATTTAGGAGCGGCGTGGTTCACGAAGTTCTGCGGCTCGACACAGTGCCGACAGATGAGGCCAACATCGGCCTACTTGGATCCCTCCAGGCTCTCGACGAACCCGCAGTCCACCATGGGAACCGACTGGACCACCATGGGGTCTGACGAGGACAACACTGTACCAATGAACTCGGCTGCCGACGGTATGCCGCAGGCCGGGCACCGGATCAGGTACCTCGGCGACGCGGACATCGAGCACAACACGTGGCTGAACGCCAACCCCACCGGCATCAACTTCCACTGCGAGTTCTGGAACTTCTACGACCCGAGATATATCGACCACCCGAGGGGGTCCTCGCCCATCAACGCGGCGTTCAACGCCGTCCGCTATGGCGTGGGCACGAGTTCCTGGTAATCGCCAACATCAATCATTGAGCCGTCGTGCTCGTGCTCATCGTCGACGGCGCGGCACTGGCCCAGGCTCTCGAAGCCGTGACTGCGCTGGTCGACCCCTTACAACGAACTGAGCCGCACCCACGCCAGCTGGCGTGGGTGCGGCTCTCTCTCGCAGCTTGTGATCTTGGGTCGGCACCGGGCTGGAACTCTGGCGGCAGGTCCGGTCCCTGGCCTACCGGCATCGTCCATACTCATCGAGGAGCGGGCAGAGCGGGATGACCACAGGAGTGAAACCGTTCAAATTACGGACTTCGAGGCGGTAGATCTCGCCGGGCGGGAGCGCAATGCCACCATGCAGTTCGAGTGGGTCGGGCTGTTCGGCGGTGCCGTAGCCGTTAGCGGGCACTGTCCAGCTCATCGCGGTGGTCTCGTAGGGGATGCTCTTGGTGACGGCGACCAGTTCGGCCACCGGCGGGCCCCTGATGCCGGAGAGCCGCAGGGTGACCTGGGTACCCCATTCCTTCTGCTCCAGCTCCAGTTTCGCGTTCACACCGGTGCTGGGATTGGTGCCTCCGAACTGGTCGCCCCCGATACCGGCCGTCGACGGCCTCGACGTGGCGGTCGGGTGTGGCTCGCCAGTCTCGCGATTGAACAAACCGGCACCCACCGCGGTACCGGCGGCGAAAACGCACACGCCGGCCGCGGCAACCGTGACGAGCCATCCCGCGGGTCTCGTCGACGTGGTGCGCGTCGGACGTCGTACCCGCCGTCGTTCGGTTCCGCAGGCGGTACGTCTCGGGTCGAGTCGACGCGCAGGCGCCCTTGGCGGACCTGACGTGGTTGATTCAGGGCGACCGGGTGCTTCGCCTGCGCTATCGGGTGCGCCGTTGACCGATTGAGCGGGTACGCGAGGAAGTCCACTACGGACGGTGACGCCAGATCGGACCTCCGGCTCGTTTGCGCAGGCCGGAGCCGTTTTTCGGTCGGTGTGAAGTCGTTGGCCAGACGGGGGCTCGAACGAGTTCGGCGCCAAGCTAAGACTTCTTGGCGTGTTCGGCGAAGAAGCGCCAGATGGTGCCGGTGGTGTCCAGCGCGCCGGGTTCGCCGCCGGCACCGGGCCACTCGTGGTCGCCCCCGATGACCGTGATCAGTTCGACGGCACGCCCGGCGGGGCAGGCGGCGATCGAGGTGATGACAGGACTGGCGACGGTCCTCGACGGCGCGGCGCAGTCGTCCACGGCACGCCAGCCGGCGATCAACGCCGGCACGGCCGGTCCATCGATGTGGGCTGGTCCCTCCCCCGGACCGCCGTTGTAACGGACATTGTCATCGGCGGTGCCATGAACGTGGATCACCGAAGTCGGTGCTGGGGACGGGCAGTCCCCAGGCGCGTGGCGGCGACCGGACCGATGGCCGCGAACATGTTGGTGTCGCAGGCGAGCCGGTAGGTCAGTAGGCCGCCGTTGGACATGCCGGTGGCATAGGACCGGTCCCGGTCGAGGGGTACCTGCTGGCCGATCGCTTCGACCATGGCGGTGATGAACGCGACGTCGTTGACGCCGGTGCGACCGGGCATGCCGCAGCAACCGCCGCCGACCGACCAGGCCCGCTCCAGCCCGTCGGGGTACGCGACCAGAAAGTGGTGGGCGTCGGCCTGCGCGTTCCAGCCGTAAACCTGCTCGGCATGGCTTCCGGTGCCGAACCCGCCATGCAGCATCACTACCAGCGCTGCCGGTGTGGGCAGTGCCGCCGGTCGGTACACGTGGAAGGTGCGTTGCCGGCCGTCGACGACGATGGTGTGATCAGACGAGCCGACGGCCAGCGAGGTGGCGTGACCGCTGGCCGCCGCCGCGGGACCGGTGGCGCCGGCCGGGAGAAGGGCGGCGGTGAACAGCGCGATCGCCGCGTGCCGGACGAGTCGTGCCCGGCGGTCCCGTTGAGGGTTCATGAGTGGGTCCATGAGCGACAGTCTGGCGGTCGTTCGTCGGGAATCAAGTAATGCCAACATCAGGATTCGGTTAAGGCCGTCCGGCCATGCGTGTCACTCTCGGCAACATTGCCGGCGACCTCCGACGTCGATCGGGCCTACAAACGGAACGCAGCACTGCGGCAGCGCGATCAGCGGACTCTCAATCTGCGGGTTCGGGCTTGAGTAGCGCGACGGATCGTCGTCGATCCTCCGGACGCGACATTGTTCTGAGGCCGGAGACCTTTGAATTGTCGATCATCTATTGCGGCGGAGTTGTGTCCCAGGAGTGGGTCAGCGTCGTGGCCGCGACCGGTGGGGGAAGCGTCGATGTCTCGGACACGTTAACCCCCATGGAAGCCCTTCGCGGTCGGCGAGGGGCTTTCGAGTTTCTCAATCAGTTTCCTCCATACCGGCGTTGAACAGGTGATACGCCGCCGCCGTACAGACGATCGCCGCGTCCGAGGCTCGTAGCTGCTCGGCGAGGTGTCCCACGGTCGTGACCGCGTCTAACGGAAACCCAAGTTGGTGTGCGGCACTGCTGCCTACACGGTCTTCGCGCACATACAGCGGTCGTCGCTGGGTCTGACGCGGCGGGTTGGCGCTCGTTCGGCCGTGTCGGCAGCGGTAGCCCGCTCGCCCGTTCGCCCAGTGCGCGTCCATCCTGCGGCCGCAGTACCCGCACCGCACCAATCCGGTCAGCAGGTAGGTGCGCTGCTGGCCGTCGCGCGGCATCGGCGTCGCCCGGACCTCTTGCACGGCGACGAAGTCCTGCTCACTCACCAGCGGCGGATGCGCGATATCGCGGGAGCACGATCCACTCGCTCTGCGGATTCCACCGCCGTTTGGCGCTCCCGCGCCGTGGCCCTGACGCTGGCGCAGTTCCTTCGTGGTCGGTGCGTTGGCGGTTCCAGACCTGCCGACCGGTGTAGCGCGGATTGGAGAGGATCTCCGCGACCGTTCGCAGCGTCCACGCCTCGCCGCTGCGGTGCTGATTCCGGTCACGGTCGTACCCCGACGGGCACGGCACCCCTCGTCGTTTAGCTCCCGGGCAATTCTCGACGTGCTGTAGGCCGGTGAGCCGGCGGGCGAAGATCCGCCGCACGTTCGGCGCCGTCGCCGGATCGGGATCGAGGCGGTGCAGCCGCCGACCCCAGCGGGCGTGCGCGGCGTTTGGGTGGGGCCCCGCATCGACGAGCCGGTATCCGTACGGCGGCCGGCCGCCCAGATGCCGCCCCTGGTCGCGTGCCTGAGCCTGCATCGCTGTCAGCGTCCGGAACCGCGACGCAACACCTCGCGCTTGGCCTGGTGACCGAGCAGCATGATCAAGCGCGGCATGCGCTGGATCGGCCAGATCGACCTGCCCACCGAACTCGGGAAGCCACAGCTGCACGCCGTACGTGGCCAGCATCGGCGCGAGCTCCGCGAGCTGATCGCCGCAGAACGCACGCTCGTACTCCCCCACCACGATCGCGTCGAACCCTCGACCTGGATCTGTGACGCCGTGAGCAGCGCCGCGGTCCGCGGCCGCTCGCACCACGGCCGTTCACGGGAGACTCCGACGTCGAAGAACTCCGCGATGATCTGCCCATGACCGGCAATCAGACCTTCGGCGCAGTCCGCGCTGCCACTGCCGCGACGTTCGCCGGTCCTGGTATTCCGTGGTGGACATTCGCCCGTAGAAGGCGAACTTCAGCCCCTCGTGCCGGGCTCGCTGGTGGCCTCGCCGGCGCGTTTGATGCCGGGAACCGATCAGCCAATCGTCAAGACGGTGCGCTCTGCCGGTGTTGGCGACGGTCATCGCTCTACCGTGTAGCGATGCCGGGACGGCGGCAGTCGACGTTGCGACGAACAGCGTGTCCGATCGGCGACCCGGGCGCAGAACGGGCCAGCGTCCGCTGACCGTAGGATCGCCGGCATCCACATCGGCTCCCTTTCCCGCCGCCTTGGCCGAGGCTCGCCAGCGGTCCTCAACCGAGGACGGCAATCGGGTCGCGATCATGATCGGAACGTTGTCCTGGCCGGCGGTGTGACGAACAATCTCCAGGATCTGGCTTGCGCGGGCGGCGCCGGTGGAGACGAATGCGGCGTACGGCGGGCGCAGGCGTTTACGGACGATCGAGTCGCGTTGGCTACCCCCTGTGGTGTGAGGCGATCACCGTCGTTGTCGGTGTGCCGAAGCAACTCCACATACCGAATAGACCGTTTTACCCCGGCGCTGGCGCGGTGCTCGTCGCGCCGGCCGTGTGGTAGCCGGCGAACCGAACCGCGCTCGGCGTTGACCGCCCGCCACCAGCCGACGCGTCGCGGGAGACTGGGCACATGCCAGAAGCCGATCCACCGGTACCGGCCTCAAGCGAGGCGGCGCCGGAGCCCCGCACCGTGATCATCGGAGTCATCTCCGCACCGGGAACTCCACGGAACTCGCCGAGCGGCTCCGACCCGTTCTCACCGAGCGGATCGGTGCCCGGCTACCGGGCGTTCGCTGGGTGGTTCGATTCGTCTCCGATCGACTTGTCGACGGGCCAGCGGATCTTTCCCAGCTCATCTCCGCGGCCCGCCAGCGGCTGATCGATGAGCAGTGGCAACTGGCCGTCTGTGTCACCGATCTTCCGTTGCAGACCGCTCGGCGACCGGTGGTGGCGCACGCGAGCATGACCCACGGTGTCGCTGTGCTGTGGCGGGCGTGGCGCCAGGTGAAGTCCGCGAACGGTGCGGCGACCATCGGCAGGTGCGTCCACGCGGGGTGCTCGTGGGGTGCTCGTCTGTCCGGCGCGCTCAGGTCCGGCCCGCGTGATTCAGTGTCGTCTCCGGCAGAGATATGCCCCGGATCGGACCAGTTCGACGGAGACGCCGGCGCCCCGTCGTACATCGCCGCGACCTCGTGCGGCCGGTTGTTCAAGTGGGCGCGGGTCACGTCGTGCTCGTGGCGCAGGTCCCCGGGGAGCGTCACGACCCAACCCTCCTCCACGGCACGACCGTCCACGTCCGCAACGAGCGAGACGGCGCTACCAGCTGCCGCCGCCCCCACCGCCACCGCCACCACTAGAGAAGCCGCTGGAGGTGCCACTGTCGGAGAACCCGGATAGCCCAGACGCCGACGGTGTGGTCGCGATCGTGCCGACGGTCGTCGTGGTGAAGCTGCCGATCGACTGGTTGAAGTAGAGCATGTTCCACCCTGGCTGACCGGTGTACCAGTACAGGCCGGCGGTGCCGTTCGGGCGAACCGTGCCGATGTCGCGGAAGATGCTCGCCCAGCGCTCGGCGAGCCCGAAGACCATGGCGTACGGCAGGTACCGGGAGAAGATCTGCTCTCGTTCCTCGACCTTGATCCGCTCGGCCTCGGCCGTGGTCAGGTAGAGCTTGAAGCCCTGCAGTCGGGCGAGCATCGCGCTCCCGCGTCCGGTGCGGGCCGGGAACTTGCCGGCGACGGCGAGGAGCACCAGCGCACCGAGCACCAGCCCGACGCCGATCAGTGCGGCGTGGGTGTACATCGCCAGCAGCACCGTGACAACGATCGAGGCAACGGCCACGCCGAGCGCCACCTTGCGCGCGGTGTTCCGGGTGGCCGCCGGGCTGTGGCGGTACCAGCCCTGGTCGACCATGTCGGTGTAGAGCCGGCTCTGCACCCGGTCCACGGCGTATGCGAACGTGTCCTTCAGACGCGAGAGCCGCACCCGGTCACGTCCGGCGAAGAGCGCGCTGAAGAGTGCTCGCTCGTACGGGAGGAAGTCGGGATCGCCGTCCGTGCGTTTGGTCAGCCTCCAGTCCTGGGGGTCTCCCGTGCCGGCACGCGGCAGCTCCACGATGCGAAGGTGCCCGCGAACCGCGAAGTCGATGATCGTGGCGGTGACGTCGATGGTGTGCGCACGCTCGTCGATGAGCGTCCCCACCTGGCCGGGGCGCACCTGATCCGGCGGAGCGAACTCGACCGTGATCGGCGGACCACCGAAAAGCGGCTTGCGCCGCTGGTCCGCGCCCTCGCCCGGCATCGGCGTCAGCCCGGGGATCTGCCCGACATAGCGCCGGTCGCGCCCGACGAGCCAGCCGATCACGAGCGCGGCCGCCACGCCAACCAAGCCCAGGCCTGCCGCCCCGCCCACCGTTGCCGGAGTCACCTGGAACGCGGCGGCCAGGTCGTGCCGGTCGGTGAGGATGGGATCGGTGTTCCGGACGCTTCCCGCGGGAAAGGCCACGACCACGGACATCCCGGAGCCGCTGCGGAGCCGCGACTGGCTGAACGTCGCCGTCGCGCCGTCCACCGACCTAGTGGCGCATCCCAGCCGGCTGCCCCTCGGCCCGGCGAAGCACTCCACCTTCTGGATCGCGGCCGGCCCGGTGACGGTCGCGGTGGCGGCGGCGATCGGCACCTCCCACTCGCTGCCCACCACGTTCCAGTACACCTCCTCGTGGTCGCGGAAGCTGTTCAGCGCTCCCCGCACGGTGTACTCGATGGCATAGGTGTGCTCGCCAGTGATCGTGTGATCCGGGTCGCCGATCTTCAGCTCCTCGTACCCGCCGTCCCACGACTGATCGAACGGGACGACCGAGCCGTCCATCGTGACCTTGACATCGTCGATCGGGTAGATCCGGTCGCGGACCTTGTCATAGCGGAACTTCACCGGGATCTTGCGGAAGATGCCGTGCCGGCGCTCGACGCCGAAGTCGTAGACGATCGTCTCGATGACCCGCATTCGCCCGTCGACCCGCACCTCGATCCGGGTGCTGTACCTCGGAATCGACTCACCGGGCACCGCGCTGGCCGGTTGCGCAGCACCACCGAGGAGCAACCCACCGGCAAGGACCGCAACGGCACCGGCCGCGCGGAGGAACCTAACGAGGGGCTGCTGGGCGATGTACCGACCGTGGGCGTCCATGGCTTCCCCACCCTTGCGGCCGTGCCAGCCGCAGGTACCCCGACACTCTTAGATCGCAGACGCTGACCTGCTGTTACACAGCCACCGGCGGCGGCCACGACTGATCGTTCAGCGCCGAGGTGCCGCGTCCCTACGGCGGGCTTTCACCACGCCCCGCGGAGTTTGGGGCGCTGGCCACCATGTGCCTGGGGTGGAGGTAAGCAGCCCACAGGGACGGTGGATCCTATTCAGGCTATTGGGCAGGGTCGTCGGACGGCTTGGTCGGCCTACCGCGCGAAGCGGGATGCGGTTGCCGCAGTGCGCCGGGCTACTCGTGCGTGGTTAGGCCGTGGGCGAGTGGCTCGGCCCCGGACGGTTGGCCGGTCTGTCCGATGTGGTTGGTTGTGGTGGTGCGGGTGGCGGTGGTGCGTGAGCGACGGTTGACCGGGTTACCAGTGTTGGTGATCGCGGAGCTGGTTGCCGAGGTCGGGCCAGTCTGGCAGTCGCGGAACGAGGCGCGGTTGACCGCCCGACCGCGGCGACGTGCGGTCGGGGCCGGGGCCCGGTATCGGCTGGTGTTCGCCGATCGGCTGCTGGTGACACTGGTGCATCTGCGGCACGGCACCACGCACGACGTTCTGGCCTGCTGGTTCGGGGTGCACCGCTCCACGATCAGCCGAGCGATCGGTGAAATCCGGCCGCTGCTGGCCGAGCGGGGCTGCCGGGTCGAGGCCGGGGTTCGGCTGCGTACGCTCGCGGATGTGGTTGCCTACTTGGGCGCCAGCGGCCGCACGGCGTTGATGGACGCGACCGAGATCCGGGTCCGCCGCCCGGCGGCCGGCTCGGATGGGCGTGACCGGTTCGTCTCGGGTAAGAACCGGCAGAACGCGGTCAAGGCGCTGGTATTCACCGACGTACACGGCCGGCTGTTGTTCTGCGGCGAGACCAGACCCGGGTCCTGCGCGGACATCACCCAGGTCCGCCAAGCCGGGCTGGTGGACCTGCTCGCCGACACCGTCCATCTGCAGATCCTCGCCGACGCCGGCTACCAGGGCCTGGCCGCGCAGACGAGCGGACAGGTCCACACCCCACCCCGCAAGCGCCGCGGCAAGCACCTGGAGCAGGTCCAATGGCTCATGGCCCACCACGAACAGGCCCGGTTCGCGCACGCTTCCCGCCGGATCCGGGTCGAGCACGGCATCGCACACCTGAAGAACTGGCGCGCGCTTGCCCGCCACCACGGCCGCCACGACGTCATCGACGACACCATCCGAGCCATCGCCGGGCTCCTGTCCGACCAACAACATGCTCAGAGCATCAGACGAGCCACCCAGCCAACACCGGCACTGCCCACCCGCGCCTCGTGAACAAGCATCACCATCGGGCCCGCGCGCCCACGGCCCAACCACGCACGAGGTCGTAAGGGCTGTCTCGTAGCTCGGGCCGTGAGGCGCCCGCGGGTTGTTGCCGGGTAGGTTGTGGCGCCGTGCAGGTGATCTCGGTGCAGCGTCCTGAGTGGATTCCGACGTTCACGGGGTTGTCGCCGAGACAGTTCAACCGGCTGGTTGACTGGTGCGCCGCCGGGGCGGGTCTGCGGTGGCCGACGGCGTGCCAGGGCGGCGGTGGTCGCTGGAGTTGCCGGATCGGGTGCTGCTGGTCGCGACCTACTACCGGACGAACCTGACGATGCGTCAGCTCGCGCCGCTGTTCGGGATCAAGGTCGCGGCGGTGCACAGGATCATCGACCGGCTCGGTCCGTACCTGGCGTTGGGCCCGGCCAAGCGCCAGCAGACTGCGGGCGCGGTGCTGATCGTGGACGGCACACTGGTCCCGACCCGGGACCACACCATCGCCGCCCCGTCGAAGAACTACCGCTACTCCACGAACCTGCAGGTGGTGATCGACGCCGACACCCGCCTGGTGATCGCCGTCGGCGATCCGCAGGGCGGCAACCGCAACGACTGTGTCGCCTACCAGGCCTCCGGCGTCGACAAGGCCACCAACAGGGCGCACGTCATCGCCGACGGCGGCTACCGCGGCCCGAACTGCCAAGGCGTGATCATCCCGCACCGCAAACCCCGCGACGGCACACCACTGCCCGACTGGAAGGAGGAACACAACGCCTCCCACCGGCGAGTACGCGCCCGCGCCGAACACGCCTTCGCCCGCATGAAGAACTGGAAGATTCTGCGCGACTGCCGACGCCGCGGTGCCGGCGTCGCCCACGCCGCGCGAGGCATCGCCCTGATGCACAACCTCGCCTACGCCGGTTGACCACCACCGAACCCGGTCAATCACCGCGCCCAGCACCAGTTACGAGACAAGCCTTACGACCTCGTGCGTGGTTAGGCCGTGGGCGAGTGGCTCGGCCCCGGGCGGTTGGCCGGTCTGTCCGATGTGGTTGGTTGTGGTGGTGCGGGTGGCGGTGGTGCGTGAGCGACGGTTGACCGGGTTACCAGTGTTGGTGATCGCGGAGCTGGTTGCCGAGGTCGGGCCAGTCTGGCAGTCGCGGAACGAGGCGCGGTTGACCGCCCGACCGCGGCGACGTGCGGTCGGGGCCGGGGCCCGGTATCGGCTGGTGTTCGCCGATCGGCTGCTGGTGACACTGGTGCATCTGCGGCACGGCACCACGCACGACGTTCTGGCCTGCTGGTTCGGGGTGCACCGCTCCACGATCAGCCGAGCGATCGGTGAAATCCGGCCGCTGCTGGCCGAGCGGGCTGCCGGGTCGAGGCCGGCGTTCGGCTGCGTACGCTCGCGGACGTGGTTGCCTACCTGGGCGCCAGCGGCCGCACGGCGTTGATGGACGCGACCGAGATCCGGGTCCGCCGCCCGGCGGCCGGCTCGGATGGGCGTGACCGGTTCGTCTCGGGTAAGAACCGGCAGAACGCGGTCAAGGCGCTGGTATTCACCGACGAACACGGCCGGCTGTTGTTCTGCGGCGAGGCCAGACCCGGGTCCTGCGCGGACATCACCCAGGTCCGCCAAGCCGGGCTGGTGGACCTGCTCGCCGACACCGTCCATCTGCAGATCCTCGCCGACGCCGGCTACCAGGGCCTGGCCGCGCAGACGAGCGGACAGGTCCACACCCCACCCCGCAAGCGCCGCGGCAAGCACCTGGAGCAGGTCCAATGGCTCATGGCCCACCACGAACAGGCCCGGTTCGCGCACGCTTCCCGCCGGATCCGGGTCGAGCACGGCATCGCACACCTGAAGAACTGGCGCGCGCTTGCCCGCCACCACGGCCGCCACGACGTCATCGACGACACCATCCGAGCCATCGCCGGGCTCCTGTCCGACCAACAACATGCTCAGAGCATCAGACGAGCCACCCAGCCAACACCGGCACTGCCCACCCGCGCCTCGTGAACAAGCATCACCATCGAACCCGCGCGCCCAC
>CAVUDJ010000016.1:0-504779 GCA_963740215.1 uncultured Actinomycetota bacterium | reverse complement strand
CAGTGACCGGCCAGGGCCTGGCACGGCGGGCGCCGTTGCTCTACAGGGCGGGTTGGGCCATGTTCAAAGCTCGCCGTAGTCCGGCTCTTCGTCAATGAGCGTGGTGACGTCGGGGCGACACGCGCTCTGGCTTGAGCCTGGGTCATGGCCTGGGGCCTCACGATTCGTGGTGTCAAGGACACGGATCGAGGGAGGCCCCAGGTGGATCACGACGGTAGCGCGGCGACGGCGATGCTCGGCTTGCCGGGCTTCGTGCTGTTGGCTGTGTCGGCGAACGATGGCGAGGTCGAGCAAGCGGTCGAGACGACCGCGACGGGACTTCTGCCGCGGCTGCGGGGTGGTCGCCGAGTTGCACGATCGTCGCCCGAGTTGGGTGCGTGACCTGCCCTCAGCCGGTCGGCCGGTCACCCTGGTGTGGGTCAAGCGAGTGTGGCGCTGTGTGGAGCCGGCGTGCGCGGTGAGCGACCTGGACGGAGACCGCGCAGCAGATCCGTCCGCGGGCGTCGCTGGACGGAGCGGGCCGCGGCCGAGGCGTGCCGCCGCGTCGGTGAGGACGGGCACTCGGTAGCGCAGGTCGCCCGGGCGTTCGGCGTCTCCTGGGCCACGGTGATGACCGCGGTCCGGGAGCACGGCACGCCGCTGGTCGACGACCCCGCCCGGCTCGACGGGGTGGCGGCGCTCGGGGTGGACGAGACCGCGTTCCTGGCCGCGAACGCTAAGCACCCGACGATCTTTGTCACCGGCATTGTCGACCTGACCGCGCGCACCCAGCTGCTCGACGTGGTGCCTGGACGCAGCGCAAAGTGCCCTCCACGACTGGGTTTCTGCCCAGTCCGAGCAGTGGCGCGACGGTGTCACGGTCGCCGCGCTGGACCCGTTCCGCGGTTACGCCACCGCGCTGAGCACCTCGCTGCCCAAGGCCGTTCGGGTGCTCGACGCGTTCCACGTCACCCGGCTCGGGTTCGCCGCCGTCGACGAGGTCCGCCGCCGCGTCCAGCAAGAGACCCTCGGGCACCGCGGCCGCCGCGATGACCCGCTCTACCGGATCCGCCGGGTGCTGCGCCGAGCCGCCGAACACCTCACCGACCGCCTGGGACCGGCTGCTGGCCGGGCTCGACGCCGGCGACGACGGCGAGCAGATCGCCATGACCTGGATCGCCGCCCAGGACCTGCGCCTGATCTACCAGCTGCACCGACCGCGACCAGGCCCAACGGCGGCTCACCGACTGGCTCGTCCACTGCGCCGACTCCGACGTGCCCGAGCTGCACCGCCTCGCCCGCACCATCGACGCCTGGCGAGAGGAGCTGCTCGCCTACTTCAACACCGGCGGCGTCTCCAACGGACCCACCGAGGCGATGAACCTGGCTCTACGCCACCAAGCGTGGTAGGCGGCCTCGGATCGGTGTTGGTTGAGGAGTCTGCCAGTTGGTGCCGCAGTGCAGCAGGAGGCGGAGCCGGTAGTTGTCGAAGTTCCGGAATCCGTGCCCGACTCGTTTGATCTTCTTGATCAGTAGATTGATGGCTTCGGTGGGGCCGTTGGAGACGCCGCCGGTGTCGAAGTAGGCGAGCAGTTCGCCTCGCCAGGCGTCGATGGTGCGGGCGAGGCGCACGAGTTCGGGCACGTCGGCGTCGGCGCAGTGGATGAACCAGTCGAGGAGGTGCTGTTCGGCGTGGCGGCGGTCGGTGCAGCGGTAGAGTGCCCGCAGGTCCTGGGCGGCGATCCAGGTCTTGCCGATCTGCTCGGCGACGTTGTCGCCGGCGGCGAGGCCGGCCAGCAGCCGCGTCCAGGATCGTTCGGTGTGGTGTTCGTGGCCGCGGCGCAGCAGCCGCCGGATCCTAAATAGCGGGTCGTCACGGCGGCCGCGGTGCCCGGTGGTTTCCTGCTGGACCCGGCGCCGCACGTCGTCGACGGCGGCGAAGCCGAGCCGGGTGACGTGGAACGCGTCCAGCACCCGAGTGGCCCGGGGTAGGTGGGTGCGCAGCGCGCTCGCGTAGCCGCGGAACGGGTCCAACGCCGCGACCGTGACACCGTCGCGCCAGTCGGTCGGGCGGGCGGAAACCCAGTCGGACAAACACTTTCCGCTCCGGCCGGGCACCACGTCGAGCAGCCGAGGATGCGCGCCGGACAGGTCCACAATCCCGGTCACGAACATCGTCGAATGGACCCGGTTCGCGGCCAGGAACGCGGTCTCGTCCACCCCCAACGCGGTCACCGCCTCCAGCCGGACCGGGTCGGTGACCAGCACGCTGCCGTAGTCCCGGACGGCGGCCATCGCCGTGCCCCAGCCGACCCCGAACGCGGCCGCGACCTGCGCCACGCAGTGCCCGTCCTCACCCACCCGGCGGCACGCCTCGGCGCGGGCCCGCTCCGTCCACGACGCCCGCGGCCGAATCTGTGTGCTGGTCTCCGTCCACGTCTTCTTCGGGCACCTCGGCTCCGGGCAGCGCCACACCCGTTTGACCCACACGATCGTCACCGGCCGACCGCCCGAGGGCAGATCCCGCACCCAGGTCGGCCGCCGGTCATGCAACTCGGCGACAATCCCGCAGACCGGGCAGCCGGTCACCGTCTCGGTCGTCTCGACCGCCTGCTCCAACTCGCCGTCGTGCTCCGACACCGCCAGCAGCACGAAGCCGGGTAACCCCAGCATCGCCGTCGCCGCACTACCCTGGACATCCACCTGGGGCCTCCCTCATCCGTGTCCTTTCACACCACGGATCCTGAGGCCCCAGGCCATGAATCAGGCCCAAGCCGACGCGCGTGTCGCTACCCGCGCACCACGCTCAATGACGAAGAGCCATCAATCTACTGATCAAGAAGATCAAACGAGTCGGGCACGGATTCCGGAACTTCGACAACTACCGGCTCCGCCTCCTGCTGCACTGCGGCACCAACTGGCAGACTCCTCAACCAACACCGATCCGAGGCCGCCTACCACGCTTGGTGGCGTAGAGCCCGTAGTCCAGAAGCCCATTCTCCAATACGTGCTGACGGAAACCGCCAGGACCAAAAGGCAGGTAGTACTCACCTTCCAAAAGGTTGTCAGCTAGCGCCTCAACCATCACCGTAGTGAGTTTCTTCGCACGAATCGCTTCGCACAGCAGCGGGACAGTTGCCGTGACCTGAATGCCCTTTTCTTCCGCAATCGCGCGGGGCGTGGCGTCATCTATCACCACTTCGCACTTATAGATTTGACCCATGGCAAGAACCCCGCACTCGCCTAGATTCTTGCCGTCGACAACCAGTCGGTCGACGTAATGAGCAAACGCTTCGCCGAAGTCGGGGCTAGCTGATCGGAGAACATAGATCCAATCAGCATCGAGTACCGCGCGAACGGCCGACACATGCGCGGCAGCGTCGTTGAGTTCGCGCTCAACACTATCGGGGATGTAGACAGGGCGCTCTCCTGCGAGAAATCGCAAGACTCCCAGCCATCCGTGCATCGCGAAATGTCGCAACGGGCCGGTGTCGAATACCCAGGCGTTGTCGGGCACCCTCAAGACACAAACTTCCAGATCTCGTCGGGACGCCGCTCGCGAATGTGTGGCAGATCTGCCTCGTCGAAAGTGTTTTGAAGCAGGTCCAGAGCCCGCTCGCAGCTGATTCGCTCGTCGCGCACAAGCCGCAGAACCGCGCGCGCAAACGGTCGGGGAACCGTCGTCCCCTCCAGCTCTTCAAGCGGGATGTTCAGGTTCATCTCAACTATGTCGGCCTGGGTGGTGCGGTATTTACGCACGGAAGCAACTGTCTCGCTGTCGGCTAGCCCCAGTTCCTTCAAACGGGTTGCGAGGGTGGCCATGTCGACCCGGAACGTGCTTGCTAGCAGAATTGCTGCATAGCGCTCTCCAGATTGGGCAACCTTCTCATGCCATTGTTGTGTGACCGCAGCCTGGGGTAGTAGTAGTGCGCGCGCGAAACGATCGAGACGTGACTCAATTGGGACGGCATGATCGGCATGGTCGGCCACTCGCCAGTCGACGGTGTAGGCGTCTGCAACTAGGTAGTGGCCGAGTTCGTGCGCCAACGAGAGCCGCCTGCGGCCGACCTTCATGTGACTGTTGACGAAACTGACACCTCCACGAGGCAACAAAATCGTCCCGGCATCAGCGGTGTCCTTGCCGATATCGCGAGAGAACGCCAGCAGCCCCACGCTGGCAACGCTCTCTGAGATCTGGCGGATCGGTTCCTCTGCTGAAAGGGACATCAAGTCGCGCACTTTTGCAGCAAGCGCCTCGGCCTCGGCGTTAGTCGAGGGCTGCGTGATGCCAGCCTTAGAGACTGCGTCGGCAGCATCCAGACCCAACTCGTCGACGCCCAATGAGGCGACGAACTCGACCTCGTTGGCGAACTTCGCGAGCAGTGCGTCGATCTGCGAGTCTGTGGTGTCCAGCCCCTGGCTGGACCGATGCGCGACTATCGCTGGAACGGGTTCCTCGAAGAACGTGGACATGCGCACACCGATAGCAGCGGCAATGTCTGACAGTTCGAGCGCTGTGACCTTGCGAACGCCCGCCTCGATCTTGTTCACGACCGTGCGCTCAAGACCAACCGCTCGCCCGAGGTCTTCTTGACTTAGGTCTGCACGCTTGCGGGCATCTCGGAGGCGCTCACCCAGCGTATGTGCATCGATATCAGCCACAGTGCGATTATCGCACACAGCGGCCAACGCGCAGAGGACCCGGTAGCAGAGAGAGCGACCGAATGGTCGCCACGCACCGTCCGATGCCCGGCGCTGCTGCACCGCACCGATCCATACCTGGGGGCTGACTGTGCCGACTTCGATGCCGTGCATGGGTGGCTCGTAGAGCACGGCGGAGCCGCTTGATCGGTTGCACGCTCATGCAGCGCGTAGCCGACGAGGCCAGGACTGGTCATGACGCTCTGGATGCTCGCCTGCGCAGCAGACCGATCCCCACGACGATGGCCCACAGGGCGATGCCGACAGCGAGCGGGAAGAGGACGTCGAACGCGTGCGTGAACCAGAACGTCGCGCCGGCCAGCCCGTACCCGATCCCGCCGACGATGCCCAGCGCAGCGATCCACCAGTTGCCGAGGGTGTGGGTGGCAGCGCCGATCAGGGCGAGGGCCGCGATGCTGAAGCTGAAGGCGGGAACGGTGATGGGCTCCAGGATGAGGTGCACGTCGGTGATCGGCGTGCTCTGGTGGTGGCTGATCCGGTCGGCGTCGGACGCGGCAACCAGGTGCAGCAGCATGCCGGGCACCGCCAGCGAGGTGGCGATCGCCGCGACGACCGCTGCGAGGTGCGCGGGCGGGGTGCTGGCCAGGCTGCGACCACGCACCAACGCAACGAGCGCCGCCGCGATGAGCGCCGTCCCGATGAGCAGGAGAACATGGGCGGGGTACCAGGCGGGATCCTCGTACATGACCTGCAGCTGCTCCGTCATGCTGGCTCCGGGCAGATCCTCCCTGGGGTGCATCTGACCTCCGCCCAGGAAGAACACTCCGCCGGCCACCAGCAGCCACCCGACCAGTGGGCTGGAGCGGCGGGCGAGCCCCTTCTCATCCGTTATGGGCATGGTTGACATGGCATTTCCTTTCGTACAGGGGGGATGTCGACTGCCAAAACCGTAGGGAAACCGGCGCCGCCGCTCATCGGGGCGGACCCTCGAATTCCTGAGGGTTAGCCCTCATGTCGGGGCCGCGACGCTGTGCGACTATCAGCGAATGGCACGAACGGTCGTGATCGTGGATGATCACGCCGACTTCCGCGCTCGAGCCACCGTGCTCCTGGAGGCAGCGGGGTACGAGGTGGTGGGATCGTGCCCCGACGGTCGGTCGGCGCTCGATGTGATTTCCGCGGTACGACCAGACGTGGTGCTGCTCGATGTCCAGCTGCCTGACACCGACGGTTTTCGTTTGATGACGCAGATCGACGCGCTCTCCGATTTGCCGACCGTCGTGTTGATCTCCACGCGTGAGGCAATCGACTACGGCGGACGCGTCGCTCGAAGCGGTGCGGCGGGGTTCATCACCAAGGCGGAACTGTCAATTCACACCCTGACTCAGGTGGTCGCTCGGCGATGACGACACAAACCACCGACATCGAGGCTCGGGACACTCCCCCACGGATCACCGACGGCAATGTGCAGGGTCCTGCCATACGTAGAGCGCCCATCGCCCTGGGGCTGCTGTCCGGCGTGTTCGTGGTCGGTGGATTCAGCCTTGGTGTCTACCTGCCGAATCTCCACAACGGACTGATCGCGGCGACGTTCACAGCGCTGGGCGTCTTCGTCCTCAGCAGGCGTCCCGGCAACCGGGAAGGTTGGCTCTTCCTCGCCACCGGTGTGGCTCATGCGGTGATGTTCTTCGGACGGCAGTACGGCCTGTCCGCCACAGCCGCCGGTGGGGTTGACGCCCGGCCCGGCGCCGCGTGGGTGACGTGGGTCGGCGTATGGCCGCTTCCACTGGTGTTGGTGCTCTCCGGCGTCACGCTGATGTGCTTCCCCGACGGGCGGCTGCCGTCGCCCCGGTGGCGGGCCGTGGTGGCCGCGATGGTGCCGACGGGAGTGCTGCTGGCGCTCGTCTCGGCGCTGTGGCCCGTGGAGTACGCCGAGAACTCCCTGTTCCTGCCCCATCCCCTGGACATCGGCGGCTACGACACGGCGCAACGGCTGTGGAACGTCATCGGACCGTCGTGCTACGCACTGTTCCAGGCCGCCTGGGTTCTCGCCGTCGTCCTGCGCATGCGGCGCGCCCATGGCGACGAGGCTCGCCAGCTCCGATGGTTCGCCTACGCGGTGGCCATGGGAGCTGCGGCCACGGCCGTGAGCATGGTGGTCTTCGGCTCACCGGTCCTCGGTCTGCTGGTCGTACCGATGGTCGCCCTCGCAGCCGGGGTGGCCATCGCCAAGTACCGGCTTTACGACATCGACCCGGTGATCAACAAGACCCTGGTGCTGGGAACGATGGCGGCGCTCGTCACCGCCGGCTACATCGCCGTCGTCGTGATCGTCGGGCGCGTGGTCGGTCTGTCTGCCACCGAGCACCCGGTGCTGTCGATCGTCGCGACGGCCATCGTCGCGGTGGCGTTCGAGCCAGTCCGACGCCGCGTGCAGGCCTGGGCGGACCATCTGGTCTACGGTCGCCGGCCAACCCCGTACGAGGCTCTGGCTCGACTGTCAACCCAGCTCAGCCACGGAAGCCAGCACGCCGACCTGTTCACCGGCCTGGCCACCACCGTCGCCGATGGCGTGGGAGCCGCCGACGTGATCCTGTGGGTCGGCCCGGAGGACAAGCTCGTAGCCGTGGCGTCGTGGCCGCCGCCCCCCGACCAGGGACCGCCGGCGACGACCGCACCCCGAGAACTCAGTTCGCTCGAGGATGGTGGACGAACCTACGTCCGCCCCATCGTGCACCAGGGGTCGACACGGGGTGCCGTCACGCTCACCAAGGCGCCCGGAGATGTGCTGACAGCATCCGAGGACCGGTTGCTGCATGATCTCGTCGCCCAGGCCGGCCTCATCATCGACAACGTCGGTTTAGGGATCGAGCTGCAGCAACGACTCCACCAGATCATGGTGCAGGCGGCTGAGCTGCAGGCCGCGGCCAAACGCATCGTGGCCGCCCAGTACGAGGCCCGCCGGTGCATCGAGCGTGACCTGCATGACGGTGCCCAGCAGCGGCTGGTCACGCTGGCGCTCAGCCTTCAAGCCGTGGCCGAGCGGTCCTCGTCCACAGGCGACGACGATCTCGCGGCCGAGGTCGACCAGGCCAGGCAGCAGCTGTCCCAAGCCTTGGCCGAGCTGCGGGAACTGGCGCGCGGCATCCACCCAGCCATCCTGACCCAGGAAGGCCTCGACGCCGCTGTGGGCTTCCTCGCCGAGCGCTCGCCGATCCCGGTGCAGGTCGACGTATGCCTCCCACAGCGTCTCGCCCAGGACGTGGAGGCCACCGCCTACTTCGTGGTGAGCGAAGCGCTGACGAACGCCGCCAAACACTCTCGTGCATCGCGCATCGTGATCACGGGGCGATTCCGCGATGGCCGGCTGTCGATCGAGGTGACCGACAACGGTCAGGGCGGGGCCGACGGCCGCTGGGGCCACGGCCTGCAAGGCCTGGTCGACCGGCTGGCGACCTTGAACGGACGGCTGACAGTGCACAGCCCGGCCGGCGGCGGCACCCGGCTCCAGGCGGACATCCCGTGCGGGTGATCATCGCCGATGACGCGGTGCTGTTCCGGGAAGGGACGGCCCGCATCCTGGCGGAGGCCGGCTTCGACGTCACTGGCCAGGCCCGCACCGCCGCCGAGCTGCTCGACCTCATCCGTCGCGATCCTCCCGAGGCCGCGATCATCGACATCCGGATGCCGCCTGGCCACTCCGCCGAAGGAGTGGAGGCCGCGGCTGAGATCCGACGGACATTCCCTGATATCGGGTTGCTACTGCTGTCGCAGCATGTCGAGACGCACTACGCCATGCGCCTGATGACCGAGTTCCACGGAGGCGTGGGCTACCTACTCAAGGACCGCGTGTCCGATCTGGCCACTTTTGCCAGCGACGTACGGCGCGTCGCCAACGGTGACTGCGTTATCGACCCCGAACTGGTCGCAAGACTGGTCGAGAAGAAGCGCGAACGCGACCCACTCGCCGCCCTCACGGAGCGAGAACACAGTGTGCTCGCCCTCATGGCCCAAGGGCGTTCGAACAGCGCACTCTCCGCGGAGCTGTGCCTCAGCACCAAAACAGTTGAGGCACACGTACGAAGCGTCTTTACGAAACTGAATCTGGCCCCAGACGCCGGCGATCACCGGCGTGTGCTCGCTGTGCTCGCATTCCTGCGCTCCTAGAGTTCCGACGTCGCGGCCGAGGAGTGTCACGGATGCAGGTGATCCCGGCCATGAGGCTGGTCAACGGCTACTGGATGGCGCACCACGCCGCGACCAGCGGTGACAACGACTGGGACTGGGCCACCTACCACAGCGGCAACATGGCAATGCACCGCTTGCTCGGAGAATCGACGTTCTACGACTACTCACTCGCCTGGGCAGGCAGGCACGACTTCGGTATCCGGAAGAGCACCCGCAGACCGTTCTGCGCCGACCACCACGCCGCAGGACAGGTCTACCTGGACCTCTATCGGGTGGATCCGCAGCCGAACCGGCTCACCGCGATCATCCGCGAGCTCGACGCGATGGTCGCTACCGGCGCGAGGACGTACTGGACCTGGGTGGACGCCCTGCACATGGCGATGCCCGTGTTCGCGCGTCTCGGCCTGTTCCGCGGCAAGGCGGCGTACCTGGCCCGCATGCACGACCTGTACTCTGTGGACCAAGACACAGGCTGGCGGGCCTGGCCTTTATGACCAGGCCAAGTGCCTGTGGTGGCTCGACAACACGTACGTCGGGACGGACACGTACTGGTCGCGCGGGAACGGCTGGGCGATCGCGGCGATCGCCAAGGTGCTGGACACCCTGCCTGCCCACGATCCGCGCCGACCCGAGTACGCCCGCACCCTGCGCGAGATGGCTGCAGCGCTGCTGGGGATCCAGCGCCCGGACGGCTTCTGGCCGGCCAACCTCGGCGACCCCGACGAGTTCCCGACACCGGAGACGAGCGGGACGGCGCTCTTCACCTACGGCATTGCGTGGGGTGTCACCCACGGCGTACTCGACGCCGCCACCTACCGGCCCGTAGCGGAGAGAGCCTGGCAAGGCATGGTGACCCACGCCGTGCACCCGGATGGCTTCCTCGGCTACGTGCAGCGCGCGGGCCAGAAGCCGGCCGACCACCAGCCCGTCGGCCGCGTCGACAGCGCGCAGTTCGGCGTCGGCGCTTTCCTTCTAGCCGGCGCGCAGATGGCCGCGCTCGCGTGAACCTCCTCGCGAGGTGTCGGCGCGCCGCGATCGGGGTACATCGGCTCCATGAGTATCGGAGCAGGCATCCTTCTGGTCGCGATCGGCGCGATCCTGGCGTTCGCGGTGAACTGGCAGCTCGGCGGATTGGATCTAGACGTCGTCGGGTGGGTACTGATGATCGCCGGGCTGGCCGGGATCGTCATCACACTCGCGTACTCCCGCCGCCGGACGAGGCACGTTGTGGAGCAGACCCGCCCCGAGGGGCGCGTGGTGGAACGGCAGACCCAGGTCTACGACGACCCGAACGCCCCTCCGCCGCCGGTCTAGCCACCCGGTAGGTTCCGAGCGTGACGGTGGTGATGGACGACGCTGGGGACATCGCCACCGTTCTCCATGGCACGGCGTTGGAGGGCCGCCCGGTGGAGGAAGGGCTGGGTGGCACCTTCCTCATTGCCGACATCGGCCCCGACGAGTTGCTTGACGGGTGGCGGGCGGCGCGGGGGGTGATGCCCGTGACTGGTCGCTGGCCGGTCATGACGCTGCCTGGCGATCTGTATCACGAGCCGGAGCCCTCCGAATTGGAGGAGTTGGACCTGGCCTCGCAGACCGTGGATCCGTGGTCGGTGTTCCGGCGCTGGACGGACGACGAGCCTATGAGCGAGTGGCGGATACAGGAGTATGTGACGTCCTTTCTGGGCGCAGAGCTGGTACAGCGCGTCAACAAGCAGCTGGATGCACCGGTCACAGCGGCCGTACTCGACCGGTGGACGTACGACACTCTGCTGTCCGACCCCGCGCTCGCTGCTCGTGCCCACGAGAGATTCGGGTGGTCGGTCGGGACTCAGAATTGGTATCGGCCGTCGGAGGCGCAGCTGGTACTTCTACCGACGCCATCACAGTGGCTCACACCCGGCTGGGTCAGCTATTTCGGAGCCACCGGAGATGACCGTCGGCAGGCGCTGTGCGCGGCGCTGCGGCAATGGGAGCGGCGGTGGGGCGCCGAACTCGTGGCGTCCTGGGGGACGATGTTGCAGTTGGTGGTGAGCCGTCAGCCGGCCGCGGGTGGGCAAGCGTGGGAACTCGCCGGCCAGCTCAAGGCGGTGGGCGGGAGTCTTCAGGTGGAGCATTGGATTCTCGCGCTGGCCGTGTCCCGTTCGGATGCGTGGTTTCTCCACGATCGTCCTTGATCGGCCCGGGGACGTCCGACCCACCGGTCCGGGTCGGTCGCCTCTATCTGTCCCACTCAGCTCGGAGCAGCCTCGGTTCCAGCGCCGGTATCTGATGAGCGGGCCAGACGAGGTGAGGAATGTGACGGCAGCGATCTCAATGTCCGGGCTGGTGAAGAACTTCGGAACGACCCGGGCGCTCGATCATCTCGACCTGACCGTTTCAGCCGGCGAGGTCCACGGTTTCCTGGGCCCCAACGGCGCGGGCAAGACCACCACCATCCGGGTCCTGCTGGGACTGCTGCGCCGCGACGGCGGGCAGGTCAGCATGCTGGGCGGAGACCCCTGGCGGGACTCCGTCAGCCTGCACCGCCGCCTGGCGTACGTGCCGGGGGAGGTGAACCTGTGGCCCAACCTCACCGGCGGTGAGGTGATCGACCTGTTGGGCTCTCTGCGCGGCGGCCTGGACCACTCGCGCCGAGCCGATCTGCTGGACCGGTTCGCGCTGGATCCGACGAAACGGTGCCGCGCCTACTCCAAGGGCAACCGGCAGAAGGTGGCGCTGGTCGCAGCATTCGCGTCCGATGTGGAGTTGTACCTGCTCGACGAGCCGACCTCCGGACTCGATCCGTTGATGGAGACGGTGTTCCAGGACGTCGTGCGGGATCTGCGCGAGGCGGGCCGCACGGTGCTGCTGTCCAGCCACATCCTCTCCGAGGTCGAGGCGCTGTGTGACCGGGTAACCATCGTGCGCGCCGGCCGGGCCGCCGAATCGGGCACCTTCGACGAGTTGCGCCACCTCACCCGGACCAGCGTCGTGGTAGAGACGTCGCGGCCGATCGACGGGCTCGATGACCTGCCCGGGGTGCACGACGTGAACCGCGACGGTCCGCGGCTGCGGTTCAGCGTCGATCAGGGCGAGCTCAACCGGGTACTGGGCCGCCTGGTCGCCTCTGACGTGCGTACCCTCGTCAGCTCCCCGCCCACGCTCGAAGAACTGTTCCTGCGCCACTACGGCGAGGAGATCGCGAACGGACGCGAGGAAGCGGAAATGGCAGGCGTGCGATGAACGCCTTGACCGGCACCGCCGCGCTGACCCGGCTCGCGCTGCGCCGAGACCGGATCAGTCTTCCTATGTGGGTGCTGGGGCTGGCCGGCTTCACAGCCGTGACCACCGCCATGTGGGTCAGCAGCTTCGACAACGCAGCGGACGTGGCGCAGGAAATGGGGGTCGCTGCCACCAGTCCCGGGATACGAATGCTGGGCCTGGCGTCCGGCGCCAGCGTCGGTGCGTACGCCATGGTCCGCGACTACCTCCTGCTCGCGGTGCTCGCCGCGCTGATGAGCACGTTCGCCGTGGTACGGCACACCCGGCAGAGCGAGGAGACTGGCCGCGCCGAGCTGATCGGCGCTGCGGTCGTGGGCCGCCACGCCGGCCTCGCCGCGGCCCTGATCGTGACGGTCGGGGCGAACGTGATTCTGGCGGTACTGCTCGGCCTGGGGATGATCCTGACGGGGCAGCCGGCCGCCGGCTCGTTCACCGCCGGGGCCGCGGTCGCCGCCGTCGGCGTCGCGTTCGCCGGCGTGGCCGCGGTCACCACCCAACTGACCTCCAGCACGCGTGGCGCCAGCGGTTTGGCCGCCGCCGTACTCGGCGTGGCCTTCCTGGCCAGCGGGATTGGCAACATGGCCGGCAACGTCGACCCGAGCGGCGTGCGGGTGAACAGCGCGTGGGCGGCCTGGCTGTCCCCGATCGGCTGGGGCCAACAGATGCGGCCGTTCGGCGGCGACCACTGGTGGCCGCTGGGCCTCGCGGTCGCCCTCTTCCTCGCCTGCACCGGCGCGGCAGCCCTGCTGGCCACCCGGCGTGACTTCGGGCAAGGCATGCTTCCGCAGCGCCGTGGCAATGCGCAGGCCAGCCGCGCGCTGCGCAGCCCGCTCGGGTTGGCCTGGCGGCTGCAACGCAGTGCGTTCCTCGGCTGGGCCGTCGGTATGTTCGGCTTCGGCCTGGTCATGGGCGGCCTCATTGGACAGATCAGGGACACGACGGGCCCCGCCCGGGAGTGGTACACCCGCCTGGGCGGCAGCGACGAGATTCTCGGCGCCTACCGCGCCTCCGTACTGCAGATGGCGGGCATGGCAGCGGCGATCTACGCCGTCCAGGTGCTGCTGCGGATGCGCGCCGAGGAGGCCGACGGACCGCTGGAGCCGATCCTCGCGACGGCGGTCAGCCGCCTGCGATGGGCGGCCAGCCACGCCGTCACCGCACTGCTGGGCGCCACCGCATTGCTGCTGCTGTTCGCCCTTGGCACGGGACTGACGGCCGGTGGGGTACTCGGCGACCCGGCCGGACAGGTGCGCAACCTGCTCGGGGCGAGCCTGGTACAGCTGCCCGGCATCCTCGTGATCGGCGCCGCCGTGGTCGCCGCGGTCGGCCTGCTGCCCCGCTTCGCCGGCGCGGTGTCCTGGACACTGCTGATGGTGTCCATCGTGGTAGGCCCGTTGTTCGGCCCCGGTCTCAAGCTGCCCCAGTGGGTGCAGGACCTCTCGCCGTTCACCCACATCCCCAGGGCCCCGGCGGTCCAGGTCACGGCCGCGCCGGTCCTCGCGCTGATCGCGGTCGTCGCTGTCCTCGCCCTGACCGGCCTGGTGGCACTGCGCCGCCGCAACCTCGCTCTGCCCGCCTGACGGCGGCTGGGAGCACCCGGCGCGGAGGTTTGCTCGCTGGCTGCTCGCGAAGCTGGTTACGGTGGCCTTCCGATGAGCGCCTCCGAGCAGGTAGACGCCACCGCTGGGACGTCCCGGCGGTGGCCTGGCGCGCGCGACTGGGCAGTCGCCGCCGTCGTCGCTGCCCTGCAGTTGCTAGCGCCGACGACGGGTCCCGCGCCCAAGGAACCGGTTCCGGTCTGGCTCGGGACGCTGACGATGGCGCTCGCGCTGACTCTCGGCGTATCGCTGGCGTGGCGCCGCATCTACCCGGAGCTGGTGGCCGCGGTCGTGCTGGTCGCCACGGCGGCGGACGAGGTTCTGCACGATGTCGTGCCGCCGTTCGCCGCGTGGGTCGTGCTGTGGACGGTGATCGTGCACGGCCGCCCGGGGCGGCGAGGGGCCAGGAACGGTCTGCTCGTCGCGGCCGGGACCGCGGCAGCGCTCGGTGCCGGTGCCTGGGTGCACGGCTCGGCGACTGCTGCGCCGTTGCTGCTGATGGTGACCGCGGTCATCGGGCTGCTCGCCGCACTGCTGCGTACCGGCCGCAGCCGGATCGAGGCGGTCAACGCCCGCGCCGAGTCGCTGGCCCGGGAACGTGCGGCGGCGGCCCGGCAGGCGGCGGCCGAGGAACGGCTGCGGATCGCCCGCGACCTGCATGACCTCGTCGGGCACGGGCTGAGCACCATCGCCGTGCAGTCGAGCACGGCGCGCCTGGCGCTCGACGCCGGCGATGCCGCCGCGGCCCGGACCGCGATGGCGGCGGTGGAGGCCACCAGCCGCGGCGCCATGCGGGAGATGCGGCAGCTGCTCGGGGTGCTCCGCGAGGCGGGCGGTCCGGAGCGCACGCCCTCCCCCGGCCTTGCCGATCTGGACGCGCTCGCCGAGGGCGTGCGTGCCGCGGGCGTGCGCGTGGAGGTCGAACGGGAAGGCGACCTCACGGCAGTCCCGCCCGCGGTCGAGCTGTCGGCCTACCGCGTAGCGCAGGAGGCGCTGACCAACGTGGTCAAGCACGCACCCGGCACGTCGGTGGCCGTCCGGGTCACCGTGGACGCACGCTTCCTTCGGGTCCGGGTCGCCGACGACGGCACCGCCGCGGCGACGCCGGGCGGCGGCGGCCACGGGCTGACCGGCATCACCGAGCGGGTCGGCGTGTTGGGCGGCACGGTCGAGGCCGGGCCCACCGAACGCGGCTGGGTCGTGGAGGCGGTGCTGCCGTTGACGCAGACCGAGGAGGGGCAGTGAGCATCCGGGTCGGGATCGCCGACGACCAGGCCCTGGTCCGGGACGGGTTCCGGGTACAGCTCGGGCTGGTGGCGGACATGGAGTTCGTCGGGGAGGCATCCAACGGTGAGCAGGCGGTCGCGCTCGCCCGCCAGCAGCGCCCGGACGTGCTGCTGATGGACGTGCGGATGCCGGTGCTCGACGGGATCGAGGCGACCAGGCGGATCACGTCCGACGCCGCCATCGAGGGCGTGCGGGTTCTGATGCTGACCACGTTCGACCTCGACGAGCACGTGTACGCCGCGCTGGCCGCCGGGGCGAGCGGCTTCCTCCTCAAGGACGTCACGCCCGACGAGCTGTTCGCCGCGATCCGTGTCGTCGCGTCCGGCGAGTCGCTGCTCGCACCGTCGGTGACCACGCGCCTGATCCGCGAGTTCGTCGCCCGGCCCGCCGCCGGCCGACCGCGATCAGCGTTGCTGGCCGACCTGACCGAGCGCGAGCGCGAGGTGCTGGTGCTGGTGGCGGAGGGCCTGTCCAACGCCGAGATCGCCGGCCGCCTCGTCGTCAGCCCGGCGACCGCGAAGACACACGTCAGCCGGATCCTCACCAAGCTCGGCCTCCGCGACCGCGCCCAGCTGGTGGTGCTGGCATACGAGTCCGGGCTCGTCGTGCCTGGCGCCGGCTGAGCCGTACACCTCTGGATGTACGGCTGCGCCGCGCGGCGTACGTCCAGGTGTCGCCGCGCGGCCGACGTGCGCGAGCCGGCCCGTCCCTAGCTTCGAAGGTGTCACTACGACGCCACGAAGAACAGGGAGTTCCCATGGCGCTCATCGAGGTCCACGGCTTGACGAAGCGTTACGGCCGCGTCACCGCCGTGGACGACCTCAGCTTCACCCTCTCGTCCGGCCGGGTCACCGGTTTCGTCGGCGCCAACGGCGCCGGCAAGTCGACCACGATCCGGATGCTGCTCGGTCTCACCCGTCCGACCGCGGGCGCGGCGACCATCGAAGGCACGCCGTACGCGTCGCTGACCGACCCGCTGCGTCACGTGGGCGCGCTCGTCGACCCCAACGTGTTCCACCCCGGCCGCACCGGGCGGAACGCGCTACGGGTGATCGGGCGCACCGCCCGGATCCCCGAATCGCGGGTCGACCATGTGCTCGACCTCGTCGAGCTCACCGGCGCGGCCCACCGGCGGGTGCGGGGCTACTCGACCGGGATGCGTCAGCGACTCGCGCTCGCAGCCGCACTCCTCGGCGACCCGGGCACGCTCATCCTCGACGAGCCGGCGAACGGGCTGGACCCCGAAGGCGTGCACTGGCTCCGCGGTCTCCTCCGCGCCCAAGCGGCGCAGGGCCGCACCGTCCTCGTCTCCAGCCACCTCCTCGCCGAACTGGCTCAGACCATCGACGACGTGATCATCATCAGCCACGGCCGCCTCGTCGCCCACGAACCCATGAGCGACCTGCTCGCGCGGTCGGCCGCGTCGTCCCTCGAGGACGTCTACCTCCAGCTCATCACCTCGCGCGTCAAGGAGCCGTCATGATCCCGCTCGTCTCCGCCGAAGCTGCTCAAGGCGCGGACCACCCGCGCGCTGCCGGTCACGGCGGTCGTGCTTTCGCTCTTCGCCATCGCCATCGGCGTGTTCGTCAGCCTGGTCGCCGGCCACAACGGCCAACCGGCGCTCGAAGCCTGGATGCTTGAGGGCATCGTCCGCGGGCCGGTGGCTCTGGCCGGCGGCGGGGCGCTCCTGCTCGGGCTGCTGGCCTCGGCCGGCGAGTACCGGCACCGCAACATCGTCACCACCCGGCTGGCGGAGCCCCGGCCAGGCCGCGTCCTGGCCGCCAAGCTGGCCGCACTGGCGCTGGTCGGCCTCGCGCTCGGCGTCGTCGTGGAAGGTGTCGCACTGGTGTCCGGAATGGTCGCAATCCACCAGGCCGGCGCGCCGATCGAGCCGTTCTCGCACGGCACGCCCCGGATGTTCGCCGTCGGGTCGCTGCTCATCGCGCTGCACGCCGTCCTCGGCGTCGCCGTCGGCGCGGCGGTCCGGAACCTCACGGCCGCGGTCGCGCTGAGCATCGGGTGGGCGACGATCGTCGAGGGCATCCTGCCCGTCGTCACCCGCAGTCCCAAGATCTCCTTCTGGCTGCCCACCGGCGCCAGGGACGCCGTCCTCGACTGGGGCGCCGGCCCCGCCGCGGCGCTGGCGCCCGCGGCCGCCGCGGCCCTGCTCGTCGCCTACGCGGCCGTGATCGTCCTCACCGCCGGCGCTCTCGACCGCGTCCGGGAGGTCTGAGTAGCGTCCCACGAAGCCAGGCCGCCGCCCCGCCCATCAGGCGGGGCGTCGGCTATCGCCGGCATCGCCCATACAGGACCGGCAGGGCCTGGCTACCCCCACCGGGGTAAGGCGAGTGACCTCGCTGGGGGGACGTTTCGCCGTACGGTGCGGCCATACCGTCCCTGACCATGAACGAGATCCTTCGGCAGGTATGGCTGGCGGTGCGTCCGATCACCGCGCAGCAACGGTTTCTGTGGTGGTGCGGGGCGCTGATGGTGGCGTCCGGCGCGGTGCACGCGGTGGTCGCAGTCGCGGACTGGGGCCCGTGGTGGGGCGCGGTGTCATGGCGCAAGCCAGTGGTGTTCGGGATGTCGTTCGGCATCCTGGCCTGGTCGGCGGTGTGGGTGCTGCGCCAGCTTCCCGCGCGGCGGTGGGGGTGGCTGCCGACCGGGCTCCTCGGCGCCGGGTCGGTCGTGGAGGTCGCCCTGATAACGATGCAGCGGTGGCGGGGCGAGGCGTCGCACTTCAACTACCGGACCGGCCTCGACACGGCGGTCTGGTCCGTCATGAGCAAGGCGATCATCCTCGTGGCACTCGCCGTGGCCGTGCTGCTGGTGTGGTCGCTGGTGCGGTTCGAAGGTACGCCGGCCGCCCGGATCGCGGTGGTGGTGGGCCTGTCTGCGATCTTGGCGAGCGGATACATCGGGTACGACATCGCTGCTCTGGGCGAGGCCGCGGCGGCGGCCACCGGCCAGGCGCCCGACAAGATCGTGTTCGGTGCCGCCGGCAGCGCCAAGCTGGCCCACGCCCTGGGCATGCACGGATTGCAGGTGCTGGGCCTGCTGGCCATCGGCCTCGGCCTGCGGCCGCTGCCCACCCGTACCCAGGTCGCTGTTGATGGCCCTCGCGGCCGCCGGCTATGCGTCGGTGTTCGCGGCCGTGACCGCCACCGCGTATGCCGGCCGGGCCTGGACCTCGCCCACCGCTCCGCTGGCGCTGCTTACCCTGGCCGGAGTCGTGGCCGTGCTGGCCGCCTCCGCCGTGGTGGCAAGGCGGCTCCTGCCCGACGCTGGGCGGCAGCGCGCTGGCGTGATGAGGTAACTCCATGAACCGGTTCGCCGCGATCGTTTCGCGCGTCAACGGCCTCCCCACCTGGGCCGTTGACGCGGCCTTCGCCGGCTTGGCGGTGGCGATGATGGTCACCGAGCGGCTCACGACCACACCGCCGCTCGGCGCGCGGCTGCCGGCGGCGCTGGCGCTGGTTGTGGTGATCGGCGGCAGCCTCGCCTTCCGCCGGCGGGCGCCGGTGATCGCATACGCGACGGGCTCGGCGGCGCTCGCGGTGGAGGCGCTGTGGCTGACTCCGGGTGGGCTGTCGTCGCTCGTGAATCTGATCGGCCTGTACTCCGTCGGCCGCTACGCCACCCGCCGGCGGGCGCTGTGGGGGCCCGTGATCATGCTCCCGGGCATCGCGGCGTACTTCGCCGGCGAGGAGACCGCGGTGGCGCCTGCTGTGCCCGCCAGTGTGGTGTTCGCGTGGCTTGTCGCCTGGGCCGTCGGCTATGCCGAGGCCCGGCGGCGGGAACGTCAGGAGGGCGATCGGCGGCTGATGCGCCGGCAAGCGGTCGTCGACGAGCGCATCCGGATCGCCCGAGAGCTGCATGACCTGGTCGGACACACCATGAGTGTCATGCTGGTGCAGACCGGCGCGGCTCGCATGGTGCTCGACGGCGACCCGGACAAGGCCCGCGAGATCCTGGCCGGGGTGGAGCGGACCGGTCGGGAAGCGCTCGACGAGCTGGATCGGGTGTTGGGCGTGCTGCGCCGGGAGGACGGCACCGAGCTGCAACCCGGCCTCGCCGAGCTGCCCCGGCTGGTGGAGCGGACGGCAGAGGCCGGGATGGACGTGACGGTGCGGGTGGACCCGCCGCAGCCGCAACTGCCCGGCAGCATCGACCTGTCGGCGTACCGGATCGTGCAGGAGGCGCTGACGAACGCGTTCCGGCACGGCCGGGCGGCCTCGGCCGCCGTCGCCGTGCGCTGCGACGGGCAACGCGTGGAGGTGGAGGTCAGCGACGACGGGCGCGGTCCGCAGCTGGGCTACCAGCCGGGCCGCGGGCTGCTCGGCATCGCCGAACGGGTGGCCGTCTTCGGCGGCACCGTGGAACACGGGGGCGGTGACGAGGGCGGGTTCCGCGTGCGGGCCGTGCTCCCGCTGCCATGATCCGGGTGCTGCTCGCCGACGACGACGCGCTCATGCGTGCCGGCCTCGGTGTCGTCCTTGACAACGCCGCCGGCATCGAGGTGGTCGGCGAGGCCGGCGACGGCATCCAGGCGGTCGAGCTGTGCCGAGCACTGACTCCCGACGTGGTGCTCATGGACGTACGGATGCCGGGCATCGACGGCATCGAGGCCACCCGGCGGGTCGTCGCGGCCGGGCTCCCGACCAAGGTGCTGGTCCTGACCACGTTCCGCCACGACGAGTACGTGTGGGGTGCGCTGCGCGCCGGTGCCAGCGGTTTCCTGCTGAAGCGCGCCTCGCCCGAGCGGCTGGTCGACGCCGTGCACACCGTGGCGGCCGGAGAGACCCTGCTGGACCCGGCGGTCACCCGCGACCTGGTCGAGCACTTCGTACTGCACCGGCGGCGGACCCGACGTCGCGGCCACCGAGGACACGCGGCGGTTGGCGGAGCTGACCCAGCGAGAGGTGCAGGTGCTGCGGCTGATCGCGCAGGGCCTCTCGAACGAGGAGATCGCCGACCTGCTCGTCATCGCCGAGTCCACCGCGAAGACCCATGTGAAGCGAATCCTGGCGAAGATCGGCGCCCGGGACCGGGCACAGGCGGTCGTCCTCGCCTACCGGGCCGGATTGATGACCCCGGACACGCGGTAGCCGAGCCCGAACCCGGCCGTGCACCGGCTCGCATCGCGAGCCGGTGCACCGCCGCGAGTCGGCTACCGGAGGCGGCGTCGCCGTCCGGCGATCGCGGCGAGGGCCAGGCCGATCGCCACGGTCACCACCAACCGCACCCAGTCATAGGCCGGGTCGACCAGCGCGGCGGTGCCGTTGAAGGAGGCGTGCAGCAGGCCGATGGTGAGCAGGCTGCCGCCGGTCCAGCCGTCGAGGTAGCCGATGATCAGGCGTAGTCCGATCCCGGTGCCCACCAGGACGGCCGATGCCGAGCAGCACGCTGGTCACCGTGATCGGGCCCTGGAATGCCAGCGGCAGGTGGATCCCGGCGAAGAGCACCGCGGTCGCCGCGCTTCCGCGGATCACTCCCCAGCGGGCCATCAGCCGCCGCTGCGCGAACCCGGTCCAGGCTGTCTCCTCCCAGACGTTGATCAGCGCCGCGCCGATTACCAGGCTCACCAGGTAGCCCTTGTAGCCGAACACGAGCGCGGGGGTGAGTGGCTCCGCCGCACCGAGCGCGGCCGCGGCGAGCCAAGTCACGGCAGGAATCACCGCGACGGCGGCCAACGCCCACCACAGCGGACGCGGCAGCCGGACCGCATCCCGCAGCAACGCCCTCACCCCGGCGCCGCCGGCCTCCCGCCGGGTGATCAGCAGCGCGGGGATGAACAAGGCGAAGAGCATGGCGGGCAACACGAACGCCTCGACCGGCAGCCCGAGCAGCAGCGGGATGGACAGGATCGCCCAGCCGACCGGCAGCGCTACCAGTGCGAAAGTACGGACCGGGCGCAACGACGGCCCTCGCGCGGCGCCATCGAGTTCGGCAGGGCGGTCAGGTGGCGGGGTATGCGTCGAGGGATGGATCGCCATAGTGCGCTCCTCAGTCGTCAGTGGATCACCAAGAACGCTAGGAGCGTGCGGCCCTGCCGTCGTCGGAGCGGGATCCGATCTTCGGGGTACGGCCCTGGTCTGATCGGTGTGCGGCAAGGGGCTAGCGCGGGCCGGCGGCGAAACCGGTCTGGTAGGCGATCACGACGAGCTGAGCCCGGTCGCGTGCGTCGAGCTTGCTCAGTAGCCGGCCGATATGGGTCTTGACCGTCGCCGGGCTCATCACCAGTTCGGCGGCGATCTCGGCGTTGGACAGCCCGTCGGCGACCAGCGCGAGGACGTCGCGCTCGCGGGCGGTGAGCACGTCCAGCGCGGCCGGCGAGCGGCTCGAATCGGTGCGGCGGGCGAACTCGGCCACCAGCCGGCGGGTCACCCTCGGCGCCAGCAGGGCATCGCCGCGGGCGACCGTGTGTACGGCGGCGCGCAGGTCCTCGGGCTCGCCGTCCTTGAGCAGGAAGCCGCTGGCCCCAGCCCGGAGCGCGGCGAAGATGTACTCGTCCAGCTCGTACGTGGTCAGCACCACCACGCGACTGCCGGCGGTCGCGGGATCGTCGGCGATCCGGCGGGTGGCTTCGATGCCGTCCATCACGGGCATCCGGACGTCCATGAGGACCACGTCCGGATGGAGGGTGCGGGCAAGCTCGACCGCTGCGGCGCCGTCACCCGCCTCCCCGACCACTTCGATCGCCGGATCCTGCGCGAGCAGCACCCGGAAACCCGACCGCACCAGGGACTGGTCGTCGGCGAGGAGGACCCGCACGCTCACGGCGACCCAACCGACACCGGGAGGTGGGCTGTGACCGCGAAACCGCCGCCCGGCTGCGGCCCGGCCGAGAACGCGCCGCCGAACAGGGCGACCCGTTCGGCCATACCGGCCAATCCGTTCCCGGTACCCGGCGCAACGGCGGGAGGCGGCCCCGGGCCGACGCCGCCGCCGTCGGTGACCCGCACGTCGACGGAGTCCGGCCTGTACTCGACCTCGACCCGGACGGTGGCGCCGGCGGCGTGGCGCAGCGCGTTGGTGAGCGACTCCTGAACGACCCGGTACGCGGCGAGGTCGACGGTGCGCGGCAGAGCTCCGCGCTCGCCCCGCACCTCGACGGCGACCCGCAGGCCTGCCCGGACCATCTGGTCGATCAGCGCGTCGAGGTCGGCGAGGCCCGGCAGCGGCGCGGTTCCGTCGTCGCTGCTGCGCAGCGCGCCGAGCAGTCCGCGCAGCTCGTCCAGAGTGGAACGTCCGGTGTCCCGGATCGCCGCGACGGCCAGCCGGGCCTGAGCCGGATCCTCGGTGAGCACCGCGTCGGCAACCATCGCCTGCACGACCACCACGCCCATGCTGTGCGCGACGATGTCGTGCAGCTCACGGGCGATCCGCAGCCGCTCGTCGACGACCGCCCGCCGGGCCAATTCCTCGCGGGCCTCCTCCAGCTCACGAGTACGGCTCTCCAACTGCCGGGTGCGCTCTTCCAGGGCGGCGGCGTGTTCCCGGCGGGCGCGCAGGGTGTCACCGAGCCACCAGGCGGCCGCGACCACAATCAACGCGCCGGCCAGGTCGGCCGGTCCGCCCAGGTCGCCCGAGATGACGAACTCGACGGCCAGCCCGGCAAGGGCGAACGCCAACGCAGGCAGCGCCTCCCGCCGTCGCAGCCGGGTGCCGACCGTATAGGCGGCAACCACCACGCTGGCACCGACGCCCAGCGCCGATCCGTGCGCCACAGTGAACGCGATATCGGCGACGAGGACGCAGGCCAGCACCGTCCGCGGCGCGATCCGGCGAGCCAGCAGCGGCAGCGGTTCGACCGCCAGGAAGACCAGCGCCGGCACCGACACCGTGCCTGTCCCACCGGCCAGCACCAGCGGCTGCAGCACGCCGAGCACCACCACGACCGCCACGTCGACCGCGCGGTCGATCGTCCTGGGCGACCGCCACCACCGGCGGACCGCAATGATCGAGACCACCTTCGCAGCGTACGAGCCGCCGGGCCCGGGCGGATCGGCCCACCGACGTAGCGAATCCGTCCGACTACGGGTGTAACTCACGCCCCGCCAGAAGAGGCGACCTTCATTCCAGGAACTTCGCGGTCGTCGCCACGAATCGGTCTGCGTCGTCGAGCCACGGAAAGTGCCCTGCTTCTGGTTGAACAACGAGCTCGGCGTTGGGGAACAGCTCGGCGAATTCGGCCGCTACGCTCGGAATCGTGTTCAGGTCGAACTCCCCGGCGAGCAGCAGCACCGGCGCGCTGAATGCGGCGAGTGCCGCGCGAGTGGCGTCCGGGTCGAACGCGCCCTCAGCACCGAAGGCGGCTGCGGCTTCCTCGTTCCGATGACCGTCCTGAGCCGCCTGGTGAGCCTGTGCCGCAGCATCCCAGCGGCCGTAGCGGAAGGGCTCGATGGCCTTCCACGTGTCGTCGGTGGCGTGGCCGGCCGCGATCGTTTCAAGAGCTGCGAACGCTGCTCCGAACCAGGGCTCGTCCTTGCGGAGCTTCGCGGTCTCAAGCCGGGCCTTGCCGGTGGCCGCGATGCCGATGGCGAAGGTGCTCGGCGTGATCAGGACAAGCTTGCCGACGCGTTCTGGATGGCGGGCCGCATACAGCACTGCGAGATTCGCGCCGCCGGAGTGCGCGAGCAGGTCCAACCGGTCAAGACCAAGATGCTCACGCAGTGCCTCGACATCATCGACAAGCCGGTCACAGCGGTAGGAGGTGGCATCCTCCGGTATCGCGGACTGGCCGGTGCCCCGAGGATCCACCATGATCAACTGCCGATGCGCCGACAGGCCGCCGAGTTCACCGAGGTAAACGGAGTCCTGCATCGGGCCACCCGGCAGGCAGATCAATGCTATCCCCCGGCCGAACACGTGGTAGGCGAGGTCGGTTCCATCACCTGCGGAGAAGCTGGGCATGGCGACGATCCTGTCAGTTCCTCGCCGCTGCTGGCACCGGTCCGAGCAGGACCGCCTACTTCGAAAGGACCGCCATGTCTGACTCGATCAGGCTCAGCTCGGTCGCGATCAACTGCCCCAACGCCGCCGAGCTGGCCGCCTTCTACGCCGACATCACCGGCGGACAGATCACCTTCACCGACCCCAGCTGGGCCACCGTCAACGGCCCCGGCGGGCGGATCGACTTCCAGACCGTGCCCGATCACACCCCGCCCACCTGGCCCGAGGCCACCTCGCCGATCCAGATGCACCTGGACTTCTTCGTCGACGACCTGGCCGCCACCGAGGCGCGGGTGCTGGCTGCCGGCGCCACCAAGTACGAGGTGCAGCCCAACGCCGACCACTGCACCGTGTTCGCCGACCCCGCCGGGCACCCATTCTGTCTGTCCACTTGGGACGACGTGTAGGCCGGCGGCACCGACCAGCGTCCGCCGCCGCCATCACGCTCGGTAACGAACAGCGAACAACCCGGATTGTTGCACGTGCATCAGCGCTTGCGTCTGCACTGTCGCTGGAGAACCATGTCCCCATGCGGGCGGAGCGTCTGGGGCTGTCAGTGCCCTACGACCTGGCCAGCAGCCGACGGAGTTGACCACCACAAGATGGGGGGCCGCCATCGTGACTGAATCGTCGCAGTTCTACGTCGACACCGCACCCGCCTATCGCCCGAGCATCGGCCTGGTCAGAGTGACCACGACACCGGTGTTCGACGCGCTTGCCGCCGAGTGGCCCGTCCACACCTCACAGCTTGGGCACCAACCGGGGCGCATGACGACATCCTCCCGCGGCAACGAGATGCCCGCGATGGACGTCAGGTCGCCGGCGGGAGCCGCTGCGGCGGGATTCTCCTGGTTCTCAGGCGATTAGCCCTGCTACATCAACCCTCTTCGCGCCAGAGCGCCTGAACTCTGCCGGTTGACCTTCGACCGAGCTTGGCGACGCCGATAGGCTCCACTCTCGTGAGGCTCTGCCGGTTGGTGATGGTTGCGTGCCTTGCCGTGCTCGGCACGTCGGCATGCTCGGAGCAGACGGCGCCAGCGCCGGTTGGCCCGTCGTACAGCTGCTGCCAGGCCAAGGACGTCGAGACGGTATACCGACCGGGTCAGACCATGGCCCTGCACTGGCTGGTCACGCCCGGTGAAGTCGGGGCACCAGCCCGGCGCGTTGAACTGGCCGCCCGTCTTACCGGCCCCTACACGAACGTCGACGACCTCAAGGCCACAGCGTCACGACGGGGCATACGGCGGGCCGCGTCACATTCGCCGCTGCCACCGTGCGACCGACCGGCGAGCCCGGCGAACGTCCGGTGAGCAGCATCGCCATCGGCCCGGCAGCCGAGCCCGGCTACTACGCGTTGATCTCGTCGGTCAAAGAGCGTGGTGGCACCGTCTCCGGCGAATCCATCATTCAGGTGATCGCGAAAGCCTGAGCAGCGACCAGCTGATCGGTTGGCACGCCGTGAGGTTCCGGCCAGACGACGAATGACTCAAATTGGGAGCGTCTCTCCTTTGTCGACCGCCGCTCGTTGACAGCCGCCCAGCACGGGCGGAGCCTCGCAGATGGCGGCGAGCCGTATGGACGCCGGCGACTCACTAAGCGCGCGGAAAACGGTCCCCGCCAACAGTTTCGTTGGTCTTTCGACGAAACGGGGGGAAGGGGACGATCCGCATGCGACGCATCATCGCGACAACCACCGCAGTCCTCCTCATCGCTGCGGGCGCGCCCGCAGCGTGGGCGTTAGTCGACCCACCCGGGCAGGCAAGTAATGGGAGCCCGTTCGCAGCCGGCTGCCACGGTGCCGCACAGAACGGCAGGCTGTTCACCGGCTCAGAGGTCGAGCCCTGGGTCGACGTGAATCCCACCAACCCGAGCCGCCTCGTCGGGGTGTACCAGCAGGACCGCTTCGAAACCGGTGGCGCGAGTGGCCAGGGTGTCAGCATCTCCAACGACGGCGGCGCGAGCTGGAGCCAGCTGCCGGTGTCCGCGTGGCCGAAGTTCTCGCGGTGCAACGGTGCCGCGCCTGGCTCTGCCGGTGACTTCGAGCGCGCCACCGATCCGTGGGTCAGCTTCGGTCCGACCGGACGCGCGTACCAGATCTCGCTCGCCTTCAACGACACCCGCAACCTCGACAACGCGGTCCTGGTGAGCAGCTCCACCAACGGCGGCGCCAGCTGGGACGCGGTCCAGACGATCCGGCGTGACAACGACCCGAACGTCTTCAACGACAAGGAGTCGCTCACGGCCGACTGGACCAATGCAAACAACGTGTACGCGATCTGGGACCGGCTGGTGTTCCCGACCGAACGCTCGCAGGGCAGCTCGTTCCTGACCGCGGCGGCGTTCCGTGGTCCGACATGGTTCGCCCGCTCGACAAACGGCGGCGCGAGCTGGGAGCCGGCGCGATCGATCTTCGACCCGGGACAGAACGACCAGACGATCGGCAATCAGATCGCGGTCCTCCCCGACGGTGACCTGGTCAACGCCATGACGGTGTTCCGCAACGACAACAAGCAGAAGCGGAAGTTCGGGTTCATCTCCGTCCTGCGGTCGAGCAACAAGGGCGCGACCTGGTCGGGTGAGATCCCGATCGACCGGCTCGGCACGATCGGCGTGACCGACCCTGATACCGGGGATGACGTCCGAACCGGCGACATCATTCCGGACATCGCGACAGATCGCAGGGCCGGCACGGACAACGTCTATGTCGTGTGGCAGGACGCGCGGTTCACCGGCTTCGCACGCGACCAGATCGCGTTCTCCAAGTCGACCAACGGCGGGCTCACCTGGTCGGCGCCGGTCCGCATCAACAACGTCAGCTCCACGCAGGCGTTCACCGCCTCGATCGAGGTGGACGCCGCTGGCAACCTGGGCGTCACCTACCTGGACTTCCGTAACAACAGCCCGACGACGCCCGCTCTGGAGACCGACCTGTGGTTCCTGCGCTCGACGAACGGCGGCGCAAGCTGGAGCGAGGAGCGCGTCACGCCGACATCGTTCGACATGCGCACCGCACCGGTGGCCAGGGGCTTCTTCGTCGGCGACTACCTCGGCCTGGCCCCGGACGGCACGACGTTCAAGCCGTTCTGGTCGCAGTCGCTGGCGTCCGGCACCAACACGTTCGGCACGACGGTCCGCGCACCGTTCGTACCGCCGACGATCATCCCTGACCCGAACGAGGCCGCGGGCGTGTCCGCCGCCGACTTCCCGACCCAGCATGGGCGTCCGACCCCAAGCTGACCAGCCATCCCCGCACGCCCGCCCGAACCGGACTGTCCGGGAAGCGGCACCCAAACCGGGCGGGCGATGCGACCATTTCCCCGACAGTTGGCGGGCGCACGCTCGCCCGGGGATAGGTTCCGGGCATGGCAGCGGACGGTGGTCTCGCGGCGCGCCGGCGGAGCGCGGTGGGCTTCGCGGCCGCCATCGGTGGCCTCGCCGGCGCCGCACTCACCGGTCACCGCGGCGCGCGAGCCGCGGCCGTCGGGGCACTGGTCGGCGCCGGCGGTCTCGCCGCCGCGGAGGCGGTCGCGCGGGCCCGGCAGCGCACGGGCGAGATCCCGCCACTCTGGCAGCGCATTGCCACCAGCGGCGCGCTCGCTGCCTCGCTCGGGTGGGCCGGCGAACGGCTGACCGGAGCGGGCCCGGTGGCGGTGGGGACGGCGACCGGCGCGGTCGCGGGCGTGCTGGGGATCCGTCCGCAGAAGGTGGTCCTCGGGCCGCTGTTGGGCGCCGCGACGGGGCAGCTGTTCGCGCGGGCACGTCCGGTGCCCGGGTCGGTGGTGGCAGCGACCACGATGGTCACCTACCGCGTGGTGTCCGCGCTGGTGTTCAGGGACGCCCAGGTCAGCCTGCTGGCTGAGCGGGTACCGGCTGCGGCCCTGCCGTTCGTCGTGCCGCTGGAGGCCCGGTCACGTTACGTCGGCACGGGCTACGTCCGGGAGCTGGCCGCGGTGCTCGGCGGCAGCTACGTCGCCGACGCGGCTGACGTCGGCATCGTCGCGTCGCTCGACGAGCTGGCCGGCCCGGAGTTCGACCCGGCCGGCATCGATTCCCAGGTCCGCGAGTTCTACGAGCACACGGCGCGGTTCAGCCTCGACATCGTGCCGCGGTGGCGGTTGTGGGTACGGCCTGGCTACCTGCTGTACCGGACGCTGCTCGCCCGCCCGTTGGGGCAGGCCAGTGTGCCGATGAACCAGCGGGAGGCGTTGCGTGGCGTGCGCGGCCGGATCGACACGATCGTGCTGCCGGGCGACGAGGCGGTTGGCGTCCGCGGCTGGATCCGGTCGTTCGCCGACAACGACGAGCCGATCTACGTCGGTATCTACACCACCTACCGGCGCGACGGCATCGGCTACGTCAGCGTCGGCTTCCCGGTCCCGCAGGGCAGCTTCACGGCGACCCTGGTGCCGCGCGCCCGCCCCGATGGCGGACTGCTGCTCACCAGCCAGGCCGCCGGTGACCAGCCCGGCCACTACCTCACCTACGTCGACGCCGAGACCCGGGAGCTGACGACGCTGGCGGTGCCCGGCTTCGCAGAGCAGCTCGACGTGTACGTCCGTCACGGCGAGCTGCGCGCGGAGCACGCGTTCTCGGTGTTCGGGCTTCCGTTCCTCGTGCTGGACTACAGCATGCAGCGCAAACCGGCGACCTCGCGCGTTATGGAGACCCGATGAAGGCAATCGTCCAGGACCGGTACGGCTCGCCTGACGTCCTGGAGCTCAGGGAGGTCGACAAGCCGGCGCCCGCCGACAACGAGGTGCTCGTGCGGGTTCACGCGGCCGCGGTCAACGCGTACGACTGGCACGTCATGCGGGGCGATCCTTACCTGGCGCGCCTGACGATCGGGTTGGGCCGGCCCAAGACGAGGATCCGGGGCAGGGACGTCGCGGGTCGGGTGGAAGCGGTAGGCCGGAACGTGACCCGATTCCGTCCCGGTGACGACGTGTACGGCGACCTCGGCGAGGCCGACGGAGCGTTCGCCGAGTACGTGTGCGCCCCGGCCGACGTGGTGGAGGCGAAACCGGCCAACCTGACGTTCGAGCAGGCGGCTGCGGTGCCGCTGGCGGGGAACACGGCCCTCATGGGCCTGCGCGACGCGGCGCGGGTTGAGCCGGGACAGCACGTCCTGATCAATGGTGCGTCAGGTGGCGTGGGCACGTTCGCCGTGCAGATCGCCAAGGCGTTCGGCGCGGAAGTGACCGGCGTGTGCAGTACCCGAAACGTGGACCTGGTGCGGTCGATCGGCGCGGACCACGTCATCGACTACACCCAGGAAGACTTCACCCGGAACGGACTGTCGTACGACGTCGTCTTCGACCTGGTGGGGAACCGCTCCTTGACCGAGTGCCGGCGTGCGCTGACACCTGCCGGGACGCTCGTTCTGTCCGGCGGTGGCGTGTCAGGCGGGGGCAGTCTCGTCGGGCCGCTGGGCCTCATCGTCAAGGGGAAGGTGATGTCACGCTTCGTCCGGCAGCGGCTGCTCGTCCTCACGACGACGCTGAGCACGCAGAACCTGGCGGCGCTGAGTGAGCTCGCCGAGGCCGGAAAGGTCACCCCGGTCATCGACCGGACCTACCCGTTGAGCGAGGTCCCCGAGGCCATCCGGTACCTCGAAGTCGAGCACGCGCGGGCGAAGGTCGTCATCACCGTGTGAGGCCGCCGTGCGGACCAGACCGGCCGACCTTCGGGCCTCAGCCGAGTTACACCGCCCGGAGCGGCCGGCTGCTCGATCCCGCGCTGCTCGCCCGCTACCGCCTCGCGTGGTCGCTGGCAGACCTTGCCGTCTTCGTCGAGCTGCTCAGGTACGCCCCCGAGGAGACGGCGGACACGGCCTGGTCGTGGGAGGCGTTCCAGGCGACACTCACCGATCTGCCTGCCGTGTCCCAGCGGCACTGGCGCGGCAGCTGATCTCCATGCCGTCCTCCACGGGAAAGGCGACGCTGACGTATCCGTTGGCCGGGTCGCGCACGTAGTCCAGGTAGTCCGGCCATCGAGGGCAGGGTGATGTCGTCGGCCACCACCAGCGCTCCGGACGCGAGCCGGGGTTCCAGCAGCCGGAGGACCGGCAGGCACAGGTCCTTCCACCCGTCCAGCAGTACAAGGCCGATCGGTCCGGGAATACCGGCAAGGGTGTCGCGGGCGTCACCGGCCAGGATCGTGACCATGCCGCCGAGACCGGCCTCGTCCAGATTGGCGCGCGCGGCGGCGATCTTGGCCGTGTTCATCTCGGTGCCGAACACACGGCCCATTCCGTTGTCCGCGACCGCGGCGGCCAGGTACACGGTGGAGATCCCGAACGAGGTGCCGAACTCCACGACGGTCTCCGGGCGACCGGCACGCACCAGCGCGTACAGCAGATCACCGCCGCGCGCGGAAATCGGCAGGTAGACGGCCTCCAGGACGTCGGCGCGCTCCTGCGGGGTGGCGGCGGCCAAGGAACCACCGGGGATTGGCGGCAGCGCCACGTCGTCGTCGAGGGCGGCCGCGGCGAACAGCCGGTCGAGCACGGTGCGGACCGGCGGAGTGCACAAGGTGTGGGTCATGCCGTCTAGGCTAGACGCAACGTCTCGTCTTATCTAGAGGTGAGTACGCTGCGGCTATGCGAGGTGACACCCGGCGCGCCACTGGCGGCACCGCAGACGGGCCCGTCGCTCGCCGTGCCGCTCATCGTGGAAACCGGCACGGACGCAGCGAACAAGCCCGGCAGGCCGTACTCGAGGCAGCCGATGACCTGCTGGTGGAACGCGGGTTCGCCGCGGTCACCATCGAGGGAATCGCCGCACGGGCCGGCGTGGCCAAGCAGACCATCTACCGTTGGTGGTCCTCCAAGGTCGACATCCTGCTGGACACCTTCATCGATGACATGGCCCAGCATCTGACCCCGCCCGACCACGGCGACCTGGGCCGCGACCTGCGCATTCACCTCAGCCGGCTCGCCGATTTCCTGGCCCGGTCCGATTCGGGCGCGGTGTTCCGCGCGCTGGCCGGGCAGGCCCAACACGATCCCGACCTGGCCGCTCGGCTGCGCACCGACTACCTCGGCCAGCAGCGCGCCCGAGACCGCGTCCCACTACTGCGAGCGATCGAGCGTGGCCAACTGCCCCCAGACATCGACGTCGACCTCGCGCTCGACCAGCTTCTCGGCCCGATCTACTACCGGGTCCTGGTCACCGGCGAGCCGGTCTCCCGCGAATTCACCGACCAGCTCGTGCACCAGTTCCTCATCCAGTACACCCGATCGTGATCGAGCCGGACTTCGTGGAGCGCACCCGGCACTCCTACGACACCGTGGCCGACGACTATGCGGAGTGGATCCGCGACGAGCTGGCGTCCAAGCCGTTGGACCGCGCACTGCTCGGCGGGTTCGCCGAGCTCGTGCGGACCGCGGGAGCTGGTCCGGTCGCCGACATCGGATGCGGCTCCGGCCGCGTGACGGCACACCTCGACGGTCTCGGGCTGTCCGTGTTCGGCATCGACCTGTCGCCGCAAATGGTTGCGGTGGCGCGACGAACGTACCCGGGTCAGCGCTTCGACGAGGGATCGATGATGGCCCTGGATCTGGAGGACGGGATTCTCGGCGGCATCGTGGCCTGGTACTCGATCATCCACATCCCGGCCGAACGCCTGCCGGGCGTCTTCGCCGAGTTCCATCGGGTCCTGGCGCCCGGCGGCTACCTCCAGCTCGCGTTCCAGGTCGGCGACGAGGTCGCGCGCCTGACCGAGGCGGGCGGTCACGAGGTCTCTCTCGATTTCCACCGGCGGCGGCCGGACCGTGTCGCAGAGCTGTTGAGCCAGGCCGGGTTTGCCCTGTGTGCTCGGATGGTGCGCGAGCCTGATGACGACGGCGACTTCCCGGAACAGACACCACAGGGCTTCGTTCTGGCTCGCAAACCGATCCACACCAACCAGCCGTGACACGCCAGCGCCCGCCCGACGTCCCGCTCGGCAGAACTGCCTCGTACGTTCAGCCGGACTGAAGGCCGTCCCAGGACCAGCGGGGCACGGGCAGCGCTGACGGGACGTCTGTACCGCGCGGCGAGTAGGAGAGCACCTCTTCCACGGCCCACTCCATGTACGCGCGGAGGCTGGCCCGAAGATCGGGGTCGTCGGGGAGACCCGCGTCGCCGGCGGCCTGGACGAAGGCTCTGACGAAACGCTCCCCCAGGTCCGCGTTCGCGCCCTGGCCGGCATGGATGTGCAGCATGGCTGAGTGCCCGCCGCACGACTGCGAGTACAGCGGAGGGCCGCCGAAGACCTCGGCCCAGTAGCTCGCCAGTCGCTGCACGTGCTGGGGATGACCGGGGTTCAGGAAAGGATGATTCAGCACCGGATCCTGCAGGCAGCGTTCGTGGTGCGCGGTGGCCAGCGCGAGGAACGCCGGCTCGCCGCCTACGAACTCGAAGATCGATGGTCGCGCCACGGCACGACTGTGCCACGTGACCACGCGATACCGCTACGACCTTGACGCGCTCATGGGCTGGGGTCGTACGCGCGCCGGCCGTACCAGGCGAGAGCGGCGCGCAGTTCGAGGATCTCCCGCAGCCTGCGTTTTGGCCGCTGGCCGCGCGCCACCTGCAGCACCTTCACGCCGCCGTAGTAGCGGTGCTTGACCGCAGCGAAGGCGGGCGGGACCGGGGCCCCGACGACCGGCCAGACCACCAACGTCGGACGGCGAGCGCTGTCGACCAGCCGCACCCGGGCAACCGCAGACCACGGCAGGTGCCAGTTCGAGCTGCCGCGCCGGAGCGTGATCCCACCCGGCGCGACCTCGACGGATGTCCGTCGCCGGGCGGCGCGGACCAGCCATCGCACGGCGAGCACCGCCAACCAGAGGAACGCCACGAACGCGAGCAGCCGGACCGTCGCCGAGCCGGCGCCCGTCTCCGGGTCGGCCGTCTGCGCGGCCAGCAGTGCGAGCACGCCGCAGACTCCGGCTCGCACCGCCGCGGCGGGACGGGCGCTCCGGAATATCACCGCACCGCTGCCCGGCGACGGCTGCCTGACCGGTCCTGCACCAGCGAGCAGCGCAGGCTTGGCGACCGGCGCCGGTCCGGCGCGTTGAGCGGGGCGCGCGCCCGGTACCGGACCGGCGGGCAAAGCCAACTGCGCGTTCGGTGCGACTGCGGACCACGGCGGGACGCCGTAGGGCCTCGTCGGCGCGGGCGCGGGCGGCAGCGCCAGGAACGGCGGTGGCACGGTGTACGGCCGGGTCAACGCGGGCGCGGGACCGGTCACGGCGACCGCGTTCGGGCCTGCGGTCGCGAGCAATGTGGCGCAGTAACCCTCGATCAGGTCGTTGACCGCGGGTGGCCATGCGTTACCGCCGACCGCGGCGGGGAAGCCCAGCGCGGCGAGCACACCTCCCGGCGCCGGCCGGAGCGAGGAGTCCCGTTGCAGGCAGGCACTGACCAGGTCGTGGAGCGGCGGCGGGACCGCGCCGAGGTCCGGGTCGGCGCGCCGCGCCCGGTCGAGGAGGCTGCTGGCGGATCCGTCGCCGAACGGCCCGCGACCGGTGGCGGCGAAGACCAGCAACCCGCCCAGGGCGTAGACGTCGCTGGCCGGGCCGACCGGTCCGCCCGATATCTGCTCCGGCGAGAGGTAGCCCGGCGTGCCGAGCAGGTGGCCGGCGGCGGTGAGCGTGGACCCGGCGAGCGCGCGGGAGATGCCGAAGTCGATGACCCGTGGGCCGTTGGCGCCGATCAGCACGTTGGCCGGCTTCAGGTCGCGGTGCACCACACCGGCTGCGTGGATCGCGGCGAGCCCTTCGGCCAGGCCAGCGGCGAGGTGACGGACTGCGTCGACCGGCAGCGGGCCCCGGCTGCACACCGCTTCCTGCAGGGACGGCCCGGGCACGTACTCGGTGGCCAGCCAGGGTTGGGCCGCGTCGAGGTCGGCATCGACGACGGCGGCCGTCCAGAACCCGCCGACCGAGCGGACCGCCTCCACCTCGCGCCGGAACCGTTCGCGGAAGCCGGGATTGTCACCGAGTTCGGCGCGCACCACCTTGACGGCGATCGGACGCCCACCCCGGGACAGCGCCAGGTACACCGCGCCCATCGCCCCGGAGCCGATCCGGCCCAGCAGGGTGTAGCCGCCGATCCGCTCCGGATCGCCCGGTCGTAAGCCGTGCACCCAACCCCCTCTCCGCGGCCGAAGAGGCGCCGTCCGGAGAAACGTCACTCCCATCATGGTGCGCGATCCGCGCATCCGCGCCGGGAGAACGTCACACCTCGGCATCAAACGCCGCTTCTTGACAGCGCCATTCGGCGCGAGGACGGTGAAAGCCGCGTGTGCACAGATGATCACCATCTGGGCTGATACCGGGACGAAGGCTCTGACTTCCCGCTCCTGCTCCCGGGGCCGGGCCGCCTCCTCCCGAGGCCGAGCCGCGCCTGCTGGAAGGGAAGCCCATGAAGATCCGCTTGCTGGCCGGAGGCGTCATCGCGGCCATCGTCTGCACGGCGGTTCCATCCTCCGCCGCCCCGAGCGCCGTCTCCGGGACGGGAGCGGCCCCGCGGTACACCATCGACTGGTCGCCCTGCCCCGACTCGGCCGACGCGCAGTGCGGCACGTTGCGGGTGCCGGCCGACTGGTCGGCGCCACGCGGGCAGCGCATCGAGATCGCGGTCGCCCGGCGTCTGGCGGACGACCCGCGGCAACGCGTCGGCACGCTGTTCTACAACCCGGGCGGGCCGGGCGACGGCGCCGTGGACTACGTCAGCCATGCCGAGAGCTTCTTCTCCGCGACGCTCCGGGCCCGGTTCGACATCGTCGGCCTCGACCCGCGCGGCATGCGCCACAGCACTGCGCTCGACTGCGGCGACATTCCCCTGTGGACCCCCACCAGGACGCTCTTTCCCCGGACACCGCAACAGTTCGACGAGCTGCGCCGCCACAACCGGGCCGTCGGCCTGAGCTGCCTGAGGCACGGCGGCCCGCTGGCGCGGAATCTCAGCACGGTCAACGTGGCCCGCGACCACGAAGCGCTGCGCATCGCGCTCGGAGTTCGCCAGGTGAACTGGTTGGGCATCTCCTACGGGACCCAGCTCGCCCTCAACTACGCCGACCTCTACCCCGGCCGCACCCGCGCGATGGTGTTCGACTCGGCCCTGGAGCACAGCGGCTCCGAGGTCGCGATGCAGGCCGAGGAGATCGTCACCGTCGAGACCTCGTTCAACCGGTTCGTGCAGTGGTGCGCCACCGCGCCCACGTGCGCCCTGCGCGGGCAGGACGTCGCCGCCGTCTACGACCGGCTGGTCGCCGCCGCCGACCGGAACCCGATCCCGGTCGAAGGCGCGCTGCGCCCGGTGACCGGCGAAGACATCCGGCTGGGCACGCCCAGCCGTCTCACGTTCAAGGAGCCCTCCATCTACGGTCCGGACGTCTCCTGGGCCGGACTGTCCCGCGCCCTGGAGGCCGCCGTCGCCGGCAACGCAGCGGCGTTCGCGCTGCCGGACATCCAGGGGCCGAACCCGTACTTCGGGATCGCCGCCAACGGCTGCTCCGACTACGTCTCCGAGATCCGCACCTACGACGAGATGCGGCAGCGGATCCAGCTCGGCCGCCAACTGGCGCCGCACCTGCAGGGCGCCTCGGAGCTGTGGCAGGTCGTAGGCTGCATCGGCTGGCCGCTGCGAGCGTCGAACCCGCCACGGCGGCTCGACGTGCGGGGCGTGCCGACCCTGATCGTCAACGCCACCCACGACCCGTCCACCTCCTACAAGTGGGCGTACGGCCTGGCCGCGCAGATCGAGGGAAGCGACATTCTCACCCGCGTCGGCGACGGGCACACGTCCTACTACACATCGGCGTGCGCCCGCGCCGCGACCGACCAGTTCCTGATCACCCGCCAGGCCGCACCGGACGGAGTCTGCACGAGCTGAACGGGTCCGCACCCCTCCTGAGGCCACCTCGGTCTCGCCAGCACTGGCCCGCCCCCAGTCCAGATCGACTTCAGGCCCGGCGAGATCCGCTTTCTACGCCTGCCAGTCCGGCACGGACCAATCTAGTGCCGCGTCTCGCAGCGTTGACCAGGTAATCCGGCACGGCGTGAACTGTCGGGGAAATGGTTGCATCGGCTGTCCAGTTTGGGCGCCACTTCCGGAACAGTCCGGTTTGGGGAGGGGTGGGCGGCGGTTCGGCGGGCGTGCGACGGTTCGGCGGCGGCGCAGCGGGCGGGCGGCGGCGGTGGTTCGGTGCCCCCGAGCGAGGCGGCCGGAGGGGCTGACGAGCGTGCCGGCCAGGCCCCTGCTTCTCGCCGGCCAGCCGGTCGTAACGAGTAGAAGCGGGAATGCCCACGCCCGACGCTCAACGCAGCGAGACGACGAGTCGGGCGCCGGAGCTGATGACGTCGGTGCCCCACTCGGCGCAGGCGGCGACGAACCGGTGGGTGATCCACTCGGCCGCGGCCCCGTCGGCGAGTCTGGTGCGGCAGAAGTCGAGCGCGAGCGGTACGGCCTCCAGCTGGACTGGGCCGTGCGCGTCGACCGTGACCAGGAAGAGCAGCCCGAGATCGTTGCGCAGCCCTGGGTGTACCGCGTAGTCGTCGATGAAACCACCCATGTCGTAGAGGATCGGCCCGTCGACGCCATGACAGATGTGCGCGGAGTGCCCGGCCACCAGGTTCGCTCCCGCGTCGAGGAGCGCGTGCGCCGCTGCGCGGACATGTGGCACCGGCCGACCCGCCATGTTCGGGCCCCAGTGCGGCGTGACGAGACAGACGTCGGCCGCGTCGGCCAGCCCGGTCACGGCCTGCAGCAGCCAGTCCGGCGCCCCCGTCCGGAGATCAGCGAAGGCGACCCCGGGTGAGCCGGGGCCGGCGGCGAAGTCAGCCGGATGGTCTGTCACACCGAGGACACCCACCCGCACGTCACCGGCGGCGAGCACGCGCCCGGCACGTGCCGCGTCGAGATTCTGGCCTGCGCCGACCACCCCGATCCCGGCACCGGCCAGGTGCCTGCAGGTGTCGAGCAACGCCTCGGCGCCGTAGTCCAGGGCGTGGTTGTTGGCGAGCGTCACGCAGTCCACGCCGAGCCAGGCCAGAGCATCGGCGGCCCTCGGCGGCGCCCGGAAGAAGAACGGCTTCCCGGGAGCAGGCCACCGTTCGCCCCGATCGGAGATGCAGCACTCCAGGTTGAGTACGCACAGGTCAGCGCCGGAAGTCAGGTCTCGAACCGCAGGGTCGAACAGCGCACGGAACGGCTCGGACGCTACCCGGTCCGCGACCGCCCGGCCCAGCATCGCGTCCCCAGCCAACGCGACCGTCGTCACCATTCCCGGTCCTCCGCGGGCGGAACCGTGACCGCCCCGCTCAGCAACCATCCTGCGGACTTCGAACAGGCGCCGCAAGGTTGCCCGCCATGGCGTCCACGTCGCGCGGCAGGATGGACGGATGAGCTTCGGCGCGACATCGCGGCGGGCCGGCTACCGTCAGTTCCTCGGGCTGAGTCCACGGCGGCGCGCGCTGCTGGCCGCCGGCTGCGGCGGTCCTCGTGACGGTCGCCGCCTTCGCGGTGTGGCAGTCGGCGGCGGAGGTTCGCCGAACCGCGCGGCCGGTGCCGGCTCAGGACCAGCCCGGTCCGGTTCTGCTCGTCCCGGGCTACGGCGGCGCGGTCGAGCCACTGGGCGTGCTCGCCGCCCGGATCGAGGCCACCGGCCGGCGGGCGACCGTGGTACGGCTCCCGGGCGGCGCGACCGGCGATCTCCGCGCGCAGGCCGACGCCCTGGAGCGTTCGGTCGACGACGCATTGCGCGGCGGCGCCACGTCGGTGGACGTCGTCGGCTACTCGGCCGGCGGACTGGTCGCCCGGGCCTGGGTCGAGGATCACGAGGGCGCACGGAAGGCCCGGAGGGTGGTCACGCTCGCCTCGCCGCACCACGGCGCCGATCTGGCGGCAGCCGGCGCGGCGCTGCCCGGAGCGTGTCCCACCGCGTGCCAGCAGCTCGCTCCGGGCAACCCGTTCCTGGCCGGCCTGCCCGAGCCGGTCCCGACCCCGCCCGTCTGGTTGTCACTGTGGACGGTCCAGGACCAGACCGTCACGCCACCGGAGTCCGCGCGGCTGGACGGTGCGGTCAACGTCGCGCTCCAGTCGGTCTGCCCCGGGGCGCAGGTGGGTCACGGCGAGCTGCCGAGCGACCCGACCGTGGTCCGGATCGTGCTCGACGCACTCGGCGCCGGGCCGATGACCGTACCCGACGGGCGGGTGTGCGTCAGGTCTTGACGTCCTTGGTGGCGAAGTTCGCCCACGCCAAGGCGAGGAAGACGGCCACGTAGACGCCCTGAATCGCCAGGCCTCGTTCGATGTCGCGCCACAGGATCGGGTCGCGGAAGAAGTCGATCCAGGCGAACCAGTACCGCGTCGGCAGGTACGGCCGCACCGCGCCGGCCGCGTCCAGGGTCACCAGCACCTGGCTGGCGACCAGCGCCGCCAGCGCGCCCAGGGCCGCGCCGAGCGAGGAGTCCGTGACGGTCGAGAGGAACAGCGCGATCGCGCCCACCCCGAGCATCGAGACCCCCACGTAGAAGACGGTGGCCACGAGCCGGAGCACCAGCTCGGACTTGGTCAGGCTGACGCCCGACACCGACGTCACCGCCGCCCGGTTCCGACGGGAACAGCGTGATGCCCAGCCCGTACGCGCTGATCGCCACCGCCACCACCGCGACCAGCAGGAAGACGACCATCGACACGAGCTTCGCGACCAGCAGCCGGGTCCGCCCGACCGGCCGGATCAGCAGGTAGCGCAGCATGCCGCTGGCGGACTCCCCGGCGATGGCATCGCCACCGACCACGGCCACCGCCACCGGGCAGGAACACCGGCACGACGATCGCCAGCGCGGCGGCCGGGAACAGCGCGCCGTTGGCCAGCACGGCGGAGAGGAACACAGGCTCCTCCCCCGGCTCCGGCCCCACGTCGGTGACGGCGAGGAACACCGCGACCATCGCAGGCAGCGCACAGAGCAGGGCGACGCTGACCCACGTGCGCGGGCGGCGCAGCAGCTTGACCAGCTCGACGGCGATCACGGAAGGTCCCGAGCCGGCAACGGATCGAGCCGGTCCGACCCCGACGACATCGAGGCCAGCACGATCTCCTCCAGCGTCCGCCGCTCCGGGCCGATCTCGGCGACCCGCAGCCCGGCGGCGACCAGCTCGGCATTGAGCGCCGCAGGGTCCGGGTGCCGGATCAGCAGCCGGTCCCCTGATGTGACCTCCACCCGCCCGTCGAGCAGCGCCGCGGCCCGCGCGACGTCTGGGGTCCTGAGCACCACCCGCCCGGTCGCGGCGCGGAGCACCGAGAGGTCCTCCTGCAGTACCAACCGCCCCTCGTTGACGACGCCGATCCGGGTGCACAGCTGCTCCACCTCGGACAGCAGGTGGCTGGAGAGGAAGATCGTGGTCCCCGCCCGGTTCAGGTCGTGGAGCAGATCGCGAATCTCGCGGATGCCCTGCGGGTCCATGCCGTTCGTCGGCTCGTCGAGCACCAGCAGCCGGGGCGTGCGCAGCAGCGCGGCGGCCATCCCGAGCCGCTGCCGCATGCCGAGCGAGTAGGCCTTGACCGGGCGGCTGTCGACAGCAGCGAGGCCGACCCGGGCGAGCACCTCCTCGACCCTGGCGCGGCGGGTACGCCGGGCGCCGCCAGGGCCGGCCGCGTCGAGGAGCTTCAGGTTCGCCCGTCCGGACAGGTGGTTGTAGGCAGCCGGCCCCTCCACGAGCCCGCCGACGTGCGGCAGCACCTCGCCGAGCCGCTTGGGGACCGGGCGGCCCAGCAGCTCGATCTCGCCGCTCGTCGCGTACACCAGCCCGAGCACCAGCCGCAGCAGGGTCGTCTTGCCGGCGCCGTTCGGCCCGATCAGCCCGTACCGGTCACCCTCCCCGACCCGCAGGCTCACCTGGTCGACCGCGAGCACCGCGCCGTACCGCTTGGTGAGGCCATCGGTGGTGATCATGGTCGGCGGGCGTACAACTCGGTGGCCGCCTGGCGCAGCACCTCGGGGCCGACGAACCCGGCAAGCAGGAAGGTCCGCCGGCCCGACCAGTTCCCGCCTGACCGCACGACGAGTATCGACAGCAGCTCGGTGCTGATCTCGAACGCCTCGCCCTCCGCGAGATCGAAGCCGAACGCCGCCGGCCCCCTCGATGGCGCGCACCGTACGGGCACCGACCCGGCGGGGCAGCTGAACGGCGACGAACGTGGCCCAACCCTCGCCGTACGCGCCCGCGCCGGAGATGCTGCTGGGCGTCGCCAACCGAGACAGGCCGGCCAGGGTCGGCGGCATGAGCGTCGGGAGGAGCCGGTCGAGCGCGAGCGCCGAATCAACCTCGGTCGTGACGAAGCCGGCCGACTCTGGACGCGGAGGTGTGAGCACGGCTGGATCCGGCGGTCGCAGCTCCAGATCCAGGAAGCGGGACGTGAACACGGCGTCGCGTTGACCCCGTCCCGCCAGCTCGACCCACAGCGGCAGGCCGGTGGCCGGGTCGGCCCACACGTCCACCCATCCAACCGTGGTCGACGGATCGGCAGGGGTGAGCCGCAGCCCTGCGGCCACCCGCCCGGCGACCCGCCGGGACCCGATGCTGGTGACCTCATCGTTCGAGGCCGCGCGCCGCAGCAGCCGGCGCGCCAGCTCCGGCGGTGTCACGTCGCCGGCCCACGGCAGCCTCGCCGGGATGTCGCCGATGAGATGGACAAGCTGGTTGCGTTCGAAATCCCAGACGTAGACGCCTGCCGCGGTCTGGTAGATGTCCCGCTCGCCCGTGGCCTCGACCGTCGCGACCCGCCACGAGTGCGGCGCGGCGTACCAGGCTCGAATCCGGCTCTCGCCGCCGAGCAGAGTGCCGACCTCACCCAGGTCGGGCAGCTGCGGCACGCCCAGGCTGCCCCGACTCTCCGCGTATCCCTGGTACGGCTGATCGGCGGAGGCGAGGATCCGGGCCCGCAGCGGCCCCACTCCGGCGTCCACCGGTGGCGCCGGCAGTGCACCGAGCAGAGCCGGAACGAGGCCGAGCGCGCACCCGCCGCCGAGGACGAGCGCCCAGCGGCGCCGGGCGCTCCGGCGGACCACGCTCACCTGTCCACGGTATGCCCCGGCCCGGCCTCGGACGAGCCTTCGAGAACCGCTCTCACGGCTTACGGTGAAGGTTATGGCCGCGCATGATGCCCCGGTGCTCGCTCGCGCCCGCGGGCAGCGGTGGTTGCCCGCAACTCCGGTGCGCTCGATCGGTGCGGCGGCGCGCTTCGTCGACGACGTCGGCTTCGCATTGCTCTTCCCCACCGACCGGCCGATCGCGCCGTCGCTGTGGGAGGCGGTCGCCGGCCCGGACGCCGTACCGTTCGCTGACGGTATGGGAACGTTCGAATCGATGGTGTGGACCTGGAAGGACTCGCTGGCCGAGGCGCGGCTCGCCTGGTACGGCCGTTCTCTGCATGGCCGCGCCTCCCTGTTGTCACCTCGGCTGCTGGCCATGCTCTACCCCGCTGCCGGCGAGCCCGACGACCACCTGAGCTTCACGCTGTCACCCGAGGCTCATCGCATCGTCGACGCACTACTCACCGGGCCGCTACCGTCCGCGGCGTTGCGCGAGTTGGTCGGCCATCGCGGTCGTTACGAGCGCGCGGTCCGCGAGTTGCAGCGCCACCTGCTGGTGACCTCGGCCGGGGTGCAGGAGCAGCGTTCCGGGTGGCCGGCGGTGATCCTGGACCTCACGTGGCGCCGTTTCGAGGTAGGTGACCCGGATCGTCGCAACGCCGCCGCTCGCTTCCTCGACACCATGGTGGAGGCGGAACCGGTGGAGCTCGCAGAAGGCGTTCGGCTGGCCGGTCGCAGACTGCACAGGCCGAACTCGACGGCTTGGTCACGTCAGGATTGGCCGCGCGAACCAGTGGTAGCTACCGCCTACGGCGGCGCTGATCACTTACGCGGCGACTCTGATTCCATCAGGTAGCGCGGGCGAACGCTGCGCTGTTCCCTGGATACACCGCCGCGGGACACGAGAGGTGGGCGATGACCGTGCTTGGGATCGACATCGGCGGTTCGGGTATCAAGGGGGCGCCGGTCGACCTCACGACCGGCACGCTGACGCAGGACCGGGTCCGGATCGAGACCCCGCGCCCTGCCGACCCGAAGGGCGTCACGAGGGTGGTGACCGAGGTGGCCGGCCGGTTCGACCTGACTGGTCCGATCGGCGTCACATTCCCCGGTGTGGTCACCGACGGCGTCGTCCGCACCGCGGCGAACGTCGACAAGGAATGGATCGGCGTGAACGCCGCGAAGCTGTTCAGCGAGGCGATCGGCCGTCCCGTCCGGGTCCTCAACGACGCCGACGCCGCCGGCGTGGCCGAGGTGACGTTCGGCTCGGGCCGCGGTCAGACCGGCCTGACCATCCTGCTCACCTTCGGCACCGGGATCGGCAGCGCCGTCTTCACCGGCAAGGTGCTGGTGCCGAACACCGAACTGGGCCATCTGCAGCTCCACGGCGACGCGGCCGAGAAGTGGGCCTCCGACAATGCCCGGGAGTCCGAAGGGCTGAGCTGGGCCGAGTGGTCCGATCGGGTCCAGCAGTACCTGCGCCACCTGGAGGACCTGCTCTGGCCGGACCTGTTCATCGTCGGCGGTGGCGCGAGCAAGAAGGCGGAGAAGTTCCTGCCGCTGCTGGAGATCCGCACCCCGATCGTGCCGGCCACCCTGCTCAACAACGCCGGCATCGTCGGCGCCGCCATGGCCGCCTCCACGGTCCGCTGATCAGTTCCACTTCCCGCACATGCGCAGGGCAGCCCCGGGAACGCGAGCCCGTGGCGTCAGGCTGACGACGGGACGCTGCGGCGGACCGAGCCCGGGGGTACGCCCATCACGCGCTTGAACGCCCGGCTGAACGCGGCCTCGGACTGGTAGCCGAGGCGGCTCGCCAGCTCGGCGACGGTCGCGCCGTCCTCCTGCAGCGTGCTCAGCGCGACGTGCATCCGCCAACGGGTGACGTACCGCATCGCCGGCTCGCCGACCAACTCGGTGAAGCGGGCCGCGAACGCCGACCGTGACATCGCGATCTCGTCCGCGAGCGACGCGACGGTCCAGTCCCGCGCCGGGTCGCGGTGGATCAACGAGATCGCACGCCCGATCTGCCGGTCCTGGAGCGCGCCGAGCCACCCGGTCTGTGCGGCTGGGTCGCTCTCGATCCAGGCCCGGAGCGCCTGGATGACGAGGATGTCGGAGAGCCGGGTGATCACGGCCTCGCCGCCGGGCCGCAGCTCCTTGGCCTCGGAGGCCATCAGCCGCAGCGTGCTCTGCATCCACTCCAGCCGTGGAGAGCTGGATGCCTCGATGTGGACGATGCCCGGGAGCATCTCGACGAGGTTGCGCGCGGCCGGGTGGTCGAAGCGGATCGCGCCGCAGACCAGGCTGGCGGCCGTGCCGCCCCCGCCGTGGCGGATGATCGCGTACCGCTCGCTGAGGTAGTCGTGGTGGACGTCGTAGACCGAGTGCGCCACGGCGCCGGGCTCGCTGCGGAGGCGGTGGCCCTTGCCGTGCGGCACGAGCGTGAGGTCGCCGAGCTGGAGCAGCCGCGGCTGAGCGCCCTCGACCTCGAGCCAGCACCGGCCGGAGGTGACCGCGTGGAACCAGAGGCAGCCGGGGATCGGCGGCAGGTCGAGTCCCCACGGTGAGGTGAGCTCCGAGCGGCAGTAGAACGTGCCGGACATCCGGAGGTGGTGCAGCGCCTCGCCGAGTGGGTCCGCCGGAGCGGCAAAGGGGCCGGTCATGCCAGCCAGTATGCGGGGGCCGGATCGAGTCGTCCACGATTTGTGGACGAAGGAGCATGATCTAGCGGCTGATGATCATTGTGAGTCCCATGCCGTGCCCGGACAGTGGACGGCAGGCAATCTACCGACGGAGGGATGAACATGATCACCGTGATGGGCGCGACCGGTCACACCGGGCGAGAGATCACCAACCGGTTGCTGGCGTCCGGCGAGAAGGTACGGGCGGTCGGCCGGTCCGAGATCGGACTCGCCGAACTGGCGAACGCGGGTGCGGAGCCGATTGCCGGCGACGCGTCCGACCCCGCGTTCCTGACCAGGGCCTTCGAGGACGCGGACGCGGTCTACACGCTGCTGCCGATCGATCCGCGCTGGCCCGACTACCACGCCAGCGTGACCCGGCTGGGCGAGTCGATCGTGCAATCCGTGCGGGACTCCGGGGTGCGCCACGTCGTCGCGCTCAGCAGCGTCGGGGCCGATTTGGAGTCCGGCACCGGGTTCATCGCCGACCTGCACGCCCACGAACAGCGGCTCCGCAGCCTGGCCGGCGTGAACGTGCTGATCCTGCGGTCCGGGTCGTTCTTCGACAACTTCTACGCCGTCCTCGATCTCATCAGGCACGAGGGCGTCGTCGCCGACTCCGTCGCACCCGATGTCCGGCTCCCGATGATCGCCGTCCGAGACATCGGCGAGGTCGCGGCCTGCGCGCTCCGGGCCAGGGACTGGACGGGCGTCGTCGTACGCGAGCTGCTCGGCGAGCGGGACCTCAGCTACGCCGAGGCGACGAGCATCATCGGCGCCCAGATCGGCCAGCCCGACCTGGCGTACGTGCAACTCCCGGATGCCGCCATGGTCGCCGCGCTGACCCAGGCAGGCTTATCGGCCACCTTCGCCGACCTGCAGGCCGAGATGCATCGTGCCTTCAGCGACGGGAGGGTGGTGTCCCGGGAGGGTCGCCGGCCCGAGAACACCACGCCGACGCGGTTCGAGGACTTCGCGGCCGAGCTGGCCCGCGCGTACCGGGAGGGGTGAGCGTCAGCCCGTGTCAGGGATGCCGCAGTCCGACGCTGCTCAGCTCCAGCGCGGCCAGCGCCTCCAGGGCGGCTGGATCGCCGGCACGCCAGCCACCGGCCGGGTCGTCCGCGACGCGGCGCAACCGGCGGAGAGGCTGTGACGTGAGCGCGCGCAGCGCCAGCAGATCCCGCCCCGCTGGCTCTGCGCGCAGCCGGGTCGCCGCGCTCGCCCGCCGGATCCACCGTGCCCGCGGCGGCAGCCAACCGACCAGCACGACGAAGAGCGTGACGACCAGGACGACAGCGGCCAGGACGGTGCCGACACCCTCGATGGCGTCCTGGTACGTCTGTCCGGCCCGGACGAGCGCGTCGGCTGCATCCGCCCCGCTCTCGAACGGTGCGGCAATGATGCGGCCCACGCCGGGTGCCTTCCGGGCCTGGTCACCGGCGTCGGCGAACCGATCGCTCAGGTCAGTTCCCGTCTGCTCCAGCGTCCGGCCGGCCTCGGCGAGGCTGGCGGCGCGGTCCCGTATCCAGTCCGCGATCCAGATGCCTGCGCTGATCCAGGCGATGACCAGAGCGTCCGCCAGCAGTTGGCGCAGACGTCGCTGTGGCAGTTCCGCGTAGATCTTCATCGTCAGATGATGCTGTACGGCGGCGGTACCGCGCTCGCCAAGGGGCCGGCTCCAGCATGGACGGGACGTGGTGACGATGGCTGACCTGTTGCTTCGTGGCGGATGGCCGTGGGGGCTGGACGGCGCTGCGGACGTGCTGATCCGCGGCGGCGTGATCGACCAGCTGGGCTCCGGCCTGGATCCGGGCAGCGCCGACGTGTTCGACGTCGCCGGGAAGCTCGTGCTCCCAGGCCTCGTGGACGCGCACTGCCATCTGGACAAGACGCTCTACGGCGCGCCATGGGAACCGCACTCGGCCGGCGACTCTCTGGCGGAGCGAATCGCGAACGACCGCGGGCGGCGAGGCCGAGCTGGGCCTGCCGAACATCGCGAACATGGCTGCCCTGCTGGAGCGGATGGTCACCTCCGGGACGGCACACGTGCGCACCCATACCGATGTGGACCCCGAGATCGGGCTGCGCGGCATCGAGGCCGTGCAGGAGGTTACGCAACAGTTCGCCGATCGGGTCACTGTGGAGCAGGTCGCGTTTCCACAGCACGGCGTGCTCACCAATCCGGGCACGGCGGAGCTGATGGAGGAGGCACTGCGGAACGGCGCCGCCACGATCGGCGGGATCGACCCGGCCGGGATGGACGGCGACCCCGTACGCCATCTCGACGTCGTGTTCGGGCTCGCCGAGCGCTACGGCGCCGGGGTGGACATCCACCTGCACGACGGCGGCACGCTCGGCGTCTGGGAGATCGAGCTGATCGCGCGGCGCACCAAGGAGACCGGACTGTCGGGCCGGGTCGCGATCAGCCACGCGTACGCCCTCGGGCAACTCGACGCCGGGCACCAGGCCAGGATCGCCGACCAGCTCGCCGACGCCGGCGTCGCGCTGGTGACCGCCGCCGTCTACAGCTTCCCCGTGCCTTCGCTGAAGCTGGTCCGTGCCGCCGGGGTGACGGTGGCGTGCGGTCACGACGGCATCCGCGACCTATGGGGCCCGTACGGCACCGGCGACATGCTGGACCGCGCGATGCATCTCGCGTACCGCAGCACGTTCCGCCGTGACGAGGACATCGAGCTGGCGCTGCACGCCGCCACCTACGGGGGCGCCGAGGTGCTGGGACTGCCACGGTACGGCCTCACGCCGGCGCCCCGGCCGACCTCGTCGTCGTCACGGCCGGCGCACCCGCAGAAGCCGTCGTCGCCCGCCCGGTGCGTGATCTCGTGCTCCACCAGGGGCGCGTGGTGGCCCGGAACGGCGAACTCACCGCGACCGGCTGATGCCGGGCCGCCCTACTGGAAACGGACTTGCTGGACAAACCGGGGCACTGGTGCCCGGTTTAGGCGGCTTCCCCGCAAGTCGGGTTTGTCACGGGTCAAGGTCGTCGGATACCCGGCTGCTGGCGGCCGTTCACTACTGTGGTCGTTTCGCGACCAAACCCCAGCGGGTTCGAGCATCAGGGATCAATCAGTTCATGGCGAGGCACCAGTCGACGGGCGTACCCGCACCGGAGCGAGTGATCGGACCGGCGAAGTTCAAGCGCAAGCGTCCCCGCCAGGCACCGGGGTGGGCCGTGGCGTGCGTGGCCGTCGGAACGATCCTCATGTTGATGTCGGCGGCGATCTTCACCGGCATCACCGTGCTCGGGCACCGCTACGAAGGCGCGGTCCAGCGTAAGGACCTGCTCGGCCCGGCGGCCAGGGGCAAGGACGGCAAGATCGAGCCGGCGAAGGTCAAAGGCCCGCTCACCTTCCTGATCATCGGCTCGGACAGCCGAGCGGGTGACAACGCGAACCCGGACACCCCGGACGGCAACGCCGCGGCTGTGGCCGGTGAGCGCAGCGACACGATCATCCTGGTCCACGTCCCGGCGGCGATGAACCGCGCCTACGTGATCTCGGTTCCCCGCGACACGTACCTGCGGATCGCTGACAAGCACGGTGAACCCGCCGACCGGAACAAGGTCAACGCCGCGTTCGCGTTCGGCGGCGCGCCCAGGCTGTGGCAGACGCTCAACAACTTCACCGGCGGCCGGATCGACTACCCGATCATCGTCGACTTCGCCGCCATCCACGAGATGACCGAGCTGGTGGGCGGCGTCGACGTGATGGTGGACAAGACCAGCTACGACCCCTACCGGTTCATGCCGCCGAACAGCCCCTATCCGGTGACACCGTGCAAAGACACCCGCCGGAAGCCACGTCGGTGCCTCACCTTCAAAGCCGGTCCCCTGCACCTGGACGCCCAACTTGCCGAGTACTACGTCCGGCAACGTGAGGGGCTGCTCAACGGCGACCTCGACCGCGCCAAGCGGCAGCAGCAGTACATCCGTGCGCTGATGACCAAGGTGACCACCGGCGACTACCTCGCCGACCCGCTCAAGTTCGACAAGCTCATCCGGACCGCTGCCGGCGCAGTCACGGTGGACACGCACATGCCGGTCGAGGGACTCGCGTTCTCTCTCAAGGGCCTTCGCCCTACCAACATGACATTCCTGACGCTTCCCATCGCGGGCTACGACAGCGTCCCGGGCGTCGGTTCCGTCCTCCTCCCCGACAAGGCGAAGTGCAAGGAACTGTTCGAGGCTCTGAACACGGACACTCTCGACCGGTACGTCCTGAGGTACCCGCCGAACGACGTCAGCCACGGCGCATAACCCGGCACGGCGTGAACTGTCGGGGAAATGGCTGCATCGGCCGTCGGCGTGTTCAAGCGGTTGTTGCAACGGGTGGACCGGAAGGATGTGGTTCGGGGCGCTAGCGACGAATGATCTGGCTGACCGTCAGGGCGCGGGTTGTGTGGCATCCACGCGGTGGGGTCGTGACGGTGCCACGCACCTCGAACCGTGCGCCGGCGACGACGCCGCGGGTGCGGTCGCCGAGCAGTGACCACCGCTCGCCGCCGACCCGGAGGACCGGACACGGCCCGGCGGCCTCGATCGTGCCGACCAGCGTGCGGTACCCGCGGACGAGGTCGCCGCGCCGGTCAGCCGGAGCAGTGGGCGACACCGCCGGCGATCTGGACGGCTTGGTCGCAGCAGGAGGTGTGGCGGCAGGCGGCGTGGCCGGACTCGGGAGCGGGCTGGGCGTGCCGGTTGTCGCGGACGGCGCGGGGGCTGCTCGTTGCGGTGTGAGCGGCTGATCGTTGCCGGGTTCGTCCGCCGTGCACGCGGGGAGCGCGACGATCAGCGCGGCCGCCCAGGCGACGCGATGGATCATGACCGGTACCTCCCGTCCCCCGCTTGGACGCGCGGGCGGCCCACCAGGTGCCCTGGTGGGCCGCCGTACGCGTCAGAGCCGCCTGAGCGGGGTCTTCCAGATGCCGCGGCCGTGCGTCGCGGCGTAGAGCTGGCCGTCAGCCCCGACATGCAGGTCGAAGACGGCGGTCAGCGGCAGCGCGGAGGGGGCGCTGCCTGGGTTGAAGCCGACCCGCCGCCAGCGGATCGTCGTCGGGGGTGGCCCGCTTGTCGGCGACGACCACGCCGAGGTCGGTGCCGACGATCAGCTTGTTGCCGGACAGCACGATGTCGGTGACCGGGACGTCCGGGAACCCGACCGAGAGGTCGGTCCAGGCGACGCTGACGGCGCCGTCCGCAGCCTTGGTGAGCTTGCCGCGGTAGACGTGCTTCACGCCCGCTCCCGGCCCCTCGATGAACCGCCGGTTGAAGCCGTTGAAGCCCAGGTAGATCGTGGAGTTGTCGACCGGGTCGAACGTGACCGCGTCCGGGTACCGGTTCGGCAGGCCGGTGAGGTCCAGCTCCCGCCAGGTCCCGCCCCAGTTCGTGGCGACGCCGCGGGTGAACGTCTCGCTGTTGCAGTTCGTCTGGCCGCACCAGGCCGCGATGACGGTGTCCTTGCTCTTGTCGGTCGGCGCTGCGGGGTCGGCCACTGCGTCGAGCGCGACGACCAGCCGGGCGCCGGTGGCGTCGAGCTTGTACGCCGGCTTCCAGCCGTTGTCGGCGTCGGCCTCGGCCTGCGCGGCGGTGTAGCTGAAGGCGTAGTCGTGGTGCCAGACCGAGTTGCCGCCTGCCACCCACCGTTCGCTGGCCCCGTTGCCGATGTTCTTCGACCCGCGCACGATGCCGAACGGTGCGGTGAAGCGAGCGTTCACGTCGGGCACGGTGATGTCGAAGATCGCGCTCGTGGACCCGTCGGACTGGCCGCAGTTCTTGGTGAGCCACAGGGCGAGGAAGACGTACTCGTCGAGGATCTCGCATGCGTTGCGCGGGTTGACGATGATGTCGCCGCCGTCGCCGCCGAACGGGCTGACCTGCTTGTTGGCACCGGCGCGCAGCAGCGAGCCGCCGTTGTCCTGGAGTCCACCGGCGACTGCGAAGCCCTGGCCGTTGGGGTCCCTGCCGGCACCGACCGAGTAGTACTGCAGCGTGCGCAGCGTCGCGTTGTGGTTACGCCAGTCGGCACCGTGACCCAGCTCGTCCTCCCTGCTCGCGTTCGGGGCGAGCGGGCGGGAGTAGACGCCGCCGTCGTTGCCGACGAAGACGGTGCCGCCGGAGATCGACACCGAGTGGTAGTCGACGTGCGGTGTCATCGGGCAACCGCCGTCCGGCTTCGTCGGGTCGAAGCAGGGGAACGGGAAGTTCCAGTAGGGCCCGATCGTCTTCCAGGTCTGCCCGCCGTCCTCCGACTCGTAGACCTCCTCCATGCCCAGGTAGACATGCCGGGGGTTGCCGGGGTCGACCTCGATGAAGTTGTTGTACCAAGCCTGCACGCCGGGCAGGTAGCCCGGCTCGGTCAGCGCGGAGCCGCTGGTCCGCAGCTTCTCGGTGGTGGCGATGGCCGTCCAGGGGCCGGTCACGCCGTTGCGGGACGTGAACGCGCCGTGCAGCACGGAGTCGGAGCCGGCGAGGAGCTTCTTGGGGCTCTCCAGCACCATGTAGAACTGCCTGCCGTTGCCGGAGACCGCGAACTCGGCGTTGCCGATGTCGGTGTTGTCGATGTCACCGGCAAGGGCGATCCTGGCGAAACTTCCGGGTCGTCCGGAGTTCGTGGACAGGTAGAAGCCGTTGTACGCGGCGCCGGAGCGCCAGGCGGCATTGACGAGCACGACCCGCCCGCGCGTGCCGGGCTGGATCAGGACGTCGTTGATGATGTTGTCGTACGGCTTGGTGATGTCGGGGTCGGACGCCGGGTTCGGCAGGAAGGCCAGCCGCCACGCCTCGCGGTGCCTGCGCGGGTCGATCGAGTGCTTCCACAGCCCACGGCTCGTCGCGGCGTACACGTTGCCGACACCGTCGAACTTGAGCTGGTTGATGGCGCGACTCTCCAGCTCCGTGCCTCCGACGCGGTTCAGGTCGGTGAGCCGGGACCGCGAGGCGTTGCTGAGGCGGTACACGCCCGCGCCGGCATAGGACATGGCGCCGGTGTTCGCCTCGCCCGTCGCGTACCAGAGCACGTCGCCGCGGACGTCGTAGAGGAGGTCGCCCGAGGAGAGCGCGAGGATGCCGTCCGAGATGGGCGTCCAGGTGTTGCGAACCGACCCGCTTGCGGAACACGCCACCGTTCGCCCCGGCGGCGAACATCCAGCCGTTGCCAGTCGCCAGGCCGGTGATCCGTCCGGCGACGTCACCCCAACCGGCGCCGGAGTTGGAGAAGACCGGGTCGCGGTAGTTCGGGTCGTTGGAGTCGTACCGCTGGTCGGTGACCTCGGTCCACCGGCTGCCGTTGGACGGCAGGCCCCGCAGACTGCCGAGCGCCTCGCTGTACTCCCCGGGGGCGACGGCGCCGTACGGCGCCATGCGGGCCACGGCTTCCTGATGCGCGAACGTCTTCAACCCCGCCTGACCGGCATTGGCGCCGGCCGCCGGCTTGGGTCGCTTGATCGGTCGGTCGTCCGCGGCGTGGGCCGGTACGCCTAGTGCCGCGACGACGACGAGCGCGGTGCCGGCGGCTAACCAGCTCGCGCGTAACCGACGGTGAATTCCGGACATGTGCGGTGACCTCCCGAGACGAGTGGCTCCTACGAAATCGGGAGGCATCCGGTAATTCGCCCCCCACCGGGACGCTAGACCCGTCCGCATGACCGGCGGAAGAGCGAATCCGGGTGCCTGGACAGCGTCAGTCGCCGTCCTAGCAGCGGGGGACGTCCGCGGTGACGATGCGACTCTCGCCACGCGCGTTCGCCGTCGAGACCGCACTGCCCTGGAAGGACACCAGCTTGCCGCGGGGTAGCCCGGCGATCGTCGTCGTGAACCGACCACCGCTGTCCGGCGTCGCGTCCATGCTGTGCACGCGCTCGCCCGGCCACCACCAGGTGAGAGTGGCCTGGCGGGCGGTCACACCGGTCACGGTGAGTTCGACGTCGGCCCGCCACTTCGGCTTGCATGCCTGGGGGCGTGGGGACACCGAGACGGTCACCGTCGGGCCGGGGGCAGGGCTGCTCGTCGCCGGCGGATCTGGCACCGGGTCGGACGAGGGAACGCCCGGCGACGCCGGCAGGGAGGTCGACGGCGTCGGCGAGGTCGGCGGGCCGAGGGTCGCGGTACTGGAAGCGGTGCTGCCTGCCGATGGCGGCGGGCTCTGCGGTGACAGGCTCGCCGGAGTCGCCGGACGGGGACCGTCGTCCTGAGCGCCGGGTTCCGGGGGGCGCGGCGAGCCGGCCCGCTGCCGGGTCGGGGCGTTGTCGGTGAGCACCACGCCGGCCGAGGCGAACACGAGAACCAGTGCGGCCACCGCCACGACGACTACCGGCCTGCGGTACGTGCGGTGGCGGGCACCGACCGGAAATCCGCTGCGATCGAGCCGGTCGATCGGGACGGCGAGCAGCGTCATCCGTTCGGCGTCGGCAGCGGACTCGAGCACCTGTGCGAGCAGGCCCGGCGGGAGCGGGGCGAACGGCGCGCCGTCCAGGTCGGCGGCCACCGGCGTCCCGGCAGCTCGCGCCTGGGCCACGAGCTGCCGGGCATGCCGGGTACCGATCCCGAGGACGGCCGCCACGTCCGCCACCGTGAAGCGGTGGCGGAACACCAGGTCGAGTACGCCAGGGTGCGCCTGGTCGAACACCGCGACCGCATCGTCCCCGCTGCTTGCCGCTCGCCAGCGTGACTCGTGCGACGGCTCCGCGTGCAGCACTGTCACGGCATCCAAGCGCTGCCGACGGTCGGCCTCGTGACGGACAAGGGCGTACAGCCACGGCACGAACGAGGCCCGGCGGCGTAACCGGTCGGACCTGACGACGCCGACGAGTATCGCGTCGTGCAGCGCCGAGCCGGCCTCCAGCCGATCACCCAGGAGCGCCAACGAGTAGTCGTAAAGCGCCTCACCGTGCTGCTCAAACAGGGCGGTAATGGCGACGCTCCGATCAGACCGGAGCATTTGGACGAATGTGGTGTACTGCACCGCGAGGAGGCTAGTGGGCAACCCGCTCGACCGCTATACCCGACCGCGGCAATTCTGTCGGAATCAGCAACTGGATCCAGTGAGGAAGGCGTGCTCCGTCTGGTCGGCCAGCCCGGCGGCCATCCAGCCCACGCCGGGGTGGATCGAGCTGGCGAACAGGATCACCCTGTCGCCGACCGGGACGATGAAGCCTTCCTTTCCTGAGCTGTCCTTCTTGGACGATCCGCGGCTGCCGTAGAGCTTCTTGACCTGTTCGAAGGTCATGCCGAGCGAGGCGCCCGCCGGAGTCCGGACCACGTCCCCGCCGGCCGTGCCGACCTCCACCAGCACGTTGTGTCGCACCAGCAGCACCAACGTGCCCTCGTAGGCTCCGGTCGCAGCCACGTTGTAAAGATCCGGGCAGTTCGCCGCGTCGACCGGACTCGACTGGCCGAGCAGACCGGCCTCGCGCAGCTCCTCGGCGCGGGCACCCAGCCGGTACGGCCCGAGCCCGTCGGTGCTGAGCACCCACCGCGCGGTGTTGGCCGCTGCCTTGTCCGCTGCCTTGCCCGCCGCCTGCCGCGCTGCGGCCGGGCTTGCTGAGGCGCTCGCGCTTTCCGACGGGCCCGCCGGCACCCCCGGCGGCGGCGTCGCCTTCTCCGAGGTGCCACAACCTGCCAGCGACCCGGCAATGACCGACGCCACGACGACCGAACGCACCCAAGCGCGCACGCAGACCACCCCATCCCCGATCGCAGGCTCCCTGCCTGCGGATTCGCCAAGGTAGAGCGGACCGTCAACAGCGCTACTCGGGCAATGGGCGGGGTGGCGAGATCACTGCCCTTTCGGGCCGGTGTTACGCCCGAAAGGGCCTCGGGGGGCAGGCGCGTCGCGGCTGGCGACCGCGACCTCGGTCATGGCGTGCAGGAACCGCCGCACAGTGTCCAGTTCGGAACTGTCGAAATCGCGCACCGCTGTGACCATCCCGGAGATCAACGGTCCGAAGAATGACCAGCCGAGCGCGACGGCCCGGTCCTCGACCGCGAGCAGCACGCGCCGCCGGTCCTGCGTGTCCCGCTCACGCCGCACGTGACCGGCACGTTCGAGCCGGTCGATCAGGGCGGTCACCGAGGCGGAGTTCAGCCCCAGCTGCGTTCCGAGCCAGCCTGGCGTGGCGGCGGTGCCGGCTCGGGCCGCGTCCAGAAGATTGATGAGCGCGCGGAGATCGGTGGCATGAAGGCCGTTGGTCGCGGCGAACCTCGCGGCGGACAGGTCGAGCTCGACAGTGAGGCCGCGGAGAAGGTGCACGAGCTGCATGCCCGGTTCCTGATCGTCCAGCACACCAACACATCCTCTCGACTATCAAGTATCTTGATGGTCAAGGTACCAAGGAGGCGGCATGAACTTCCTCGACGCGTACGACGCGGTACTCGCGCGCTGGCCTGTCCCGGTGGAATCGGTGGACGTGCCGTCCGCGTACGGCACCACGCGGGTCCAGGTCTGCGGGCCCGACCGGGGCACGCCGCTGGTCCTGCTGCACGGCGGCGGCGCCACGTCTACCGTCTGGTACGCCAACGTCGAAGCCCTGAGTCGGGACCGCCGTGTCTACGCCGTCGACCAGCTTGGTGACGCCGGCCGCAGCGTCCACGACGGGCAACCGCTCACCAACCGTGCCGACCTCATGGCCTGGCTCCACGCCGTGTTCGCGGAACTGGACCTCAAGCGGATCCACCTCGCCGGCCACTCCTACGGCGGTTGGCTGGCGCTGAACTACGCGCTGGACCACCCCGACCGGACGGCGCGGCTGGCGCTGCTCGATCCGACGAAGTGCTTCGGCGGGATGCGCCCCAGCTACCTGCTGCACGCCGTTCCGCTGTTCGCCAGACCCTCGGCCGCGCGCATGCGTGCCTTCCTCGACTGGGAGACCGGCGGCGCGGCGATCGACCCAGGTTGGCGTCAGGTGATGGAACTCGGTCTGACGGAGCCGACGTCGAAGATCGTCATGCCGACCCGCCCCCCTGCTTCGCGGCTGCGGACCTGCACGGTCCCCACGCTGGTCCTCCTCGCCGAGCGCAGCCGGTCGAACCATGTCCGGCGGACGGCTCACACCGCACGCCGGCTGCTACCGCACGTCGACGTGCGGATACTGCCGAACGTCTCGCATCACATGATCCCGACCGAGCACGCGGGCGAGCTCAATCAAGCCCTGACTACGTTCCTTGCCGCGCCCGCGCGCCGCGCACGGCCAGTTGCACGCATGGCCGATCCGCCAACCTAGCCAGGGCCCTGCCCGAACCGGACTGGTCCGGAAGTGGCGCCCAAACCGGACGGCCGATGCCGCCATTTCCCCGACAGTTCGCGCCGTGCCCGATACGCGGCACTAGCCAGCGACCAGCCGAAACGGGCGCGGTCGACCGGTGTCGAGGCGCAGACTGGTCCGGGGGTGGTGGGGGTGACCGAACAGTCGAGCGCGCGAGCGGCACCGCCCGGGTGGGAATCCATCTTCGGCGACATCCTTCACGGTGGCCTGCCGGAGGCGGCGCCGACCAGCAAGATGGTGCCGCCGGGGACGCGCCTGTCCGGCTTCGTGGTGGTCGCGTCCGGCGCTACCAGCTTGCAGGCCGTTCAGGATCTGTGCGCCCAGCAGACAGTCCGCCCCTGCCTGAGCGTCCGGTACCGGGTCGGGAGAGCACCGCTGCCCGGAAGCCTGTTCGCCGCGTTCGCCGCGGACCTGGCGACCTTCCGCTCCGGTGACGCCGCCCTCGTGGGGCAGTTCTCGCCCCTGAATACGGCGGAGAGCCCGTGGCCCAGAATGCTCGACCAGCCGGCCACCGTGGCACTCACGTCGGCGCACGACTTCGCCGTCGAACGCACCGGCACCCACCTCGACGACCGCTGGCTCGACCTGTTCGGCGACTTCGTCGGGCAGGCGCTCGGCCGGGAGGCCCAACTGGTCCTGCTCGCCGAGGCGGAGGACTCCCGGTGGATCGACGCACAGGACATGGAGGCCCTTCGCGGGCTGGCGGTGCGGCTGCCGGCGTCGTGCGGTGTCGTACTCGGGGCGCCTGATCTCGTGGAACCCACGTCACGGGTGGATCCGTCCTTCGCCGTGCTGCAGGTGTCCGGGCCGGACCAGCCTGGTCGGCCCTCCGCCGTGTACCGCGACGTGGAACTCACCGGTGACCAGCTCGCCGACCGCGACGCTCTCGACCGCGTCCGCTACGCCGAGGCGCTGGCAACTCTGGTCCTGCTGCCGGACACCGGCCCGATGACGATCGGCATTCATGCGCCGTGGGGCGCCGGAAAGTCGTCGTTCATGCGGTTCGTCGAGTGGCAGCTGAGCCGGCACACGGCCGCCGACGACCCCGCGCCGGGCGCCGCCCCGGACGTGATCCCCATCTGGTTCAACGCCTGGCAGTACGAAGGCGCGAACCAGATCTGGGCCGGCCTCACCCACCAGATCACGCAGGGCATGGAGCGGAGCATGCCGCGGTGGCGCCGCCTGACCACTCGGATCGGGTACGCCGTCCGGCGGCGCGGCCCGCAGTTCTGGCTCGGCGTCTTCACCCCGCTGGTCGTGGCGCTCATCGCGGCCGCAACCTGGCTCGTGATCGGTGGCGAGGTCGCCAAGCAGCTACCGAAGGGCATGCAGTCGCTGGTCGCCACCCTTCCGGCCACCGTGGTCACGGCGTTCGGCTTCCTGGCCGTCCTGTCGCGGTTCTTCAAGCGGACGAAGCCGGTCAGCGAGGGCCTGCTGGACTACGTCCGCCAACCGAACTACCGCGAACACATGGGCTACCAGCACCAGGTGCTGGAGGACATCCGCTACCTGACCGGCCGGCTCCGCCGTCGAGGAAAGGCGCCGCGGGTCTTCGTCTTCATCGACGACCTCGACCGCTGCTCGGACGAGAAGGTCCTGGAGACGTTGCAGGCGATCAACCTGCTGCTGACTGCGAGTGGCTGCTACGTGTTCCTCGGCATCGACACGGACATGATCATCCGCGCGATCCAGCGACACTTCGACTTCGAAGAGGACGCGCAGGAGAAGGCGCGGAGCTACCTGCGGAAGATCCTCCAGATCAACCTCCGGCTGCACGCTCCGGACGGCGGCCGGAACCTCGCCTTCCTCGGCGGCTTCTTCACCGAGGACAGCCACCGCCAACTCGCCGAAGCCCTCGCCTCGACCGGGGCCGGCCCGGAGCCTGGTCAACCGGCCATGGCGTGGAACCTGACCGAGGTGTCGCCACCGGCCCAGTACACCGTGCGGCTCGACGAGGTGACGGACACTGTCCACGAGTTGTGGGCGTTCCACCAGCTCGCCGATCTGGTGCCGACCAATCCGCGCGAGCTGAAACGCCTGATCAACGTGCACAGGCTGGTGCGGATCATCACCAAGAGCGCGGGCGTGCACCCGTCCGCCGCCGAGCAGCGCCTGCTCGTCGGCTGGCTGCTGTTCTGCTTCGAGGCACCGCACTGGGCCGCCCGGCTGGTGGCGCAGGCACGAGCCGACAACGCCGCCCTCCGGGACGAGCCGATCAAGGACGTCCGGCTGGAGACGATCCTGGCCCGTCTGGACGACGACCCGACCCAGCCTGCGGGCGTGCTGATACCCGCGCGCCTGACGACGGCCCAGCTCCAACCCGGAACCGCCTACAGCGAGGCCTGGGAGATCTCCTCCCTCTTCCGGATGTCGGGCTAGGCGTCCGGGATCTCCCACGGTGCCGGACCGTCGGAGATCAGCTCGTGGACGTCGAACAGGACCGCCGCGTCGACGTCGAGTCGCTCGCCGCTCGCGGACGCGATCCAGGTGAGGAACGGACCGGGCTCGAACGTCCCGTCGCCGAGTCCGTCCATGTAGGCGCGGTGGGCTTCCAGCGAGGCGATGGCCCGCGGCATGAACCCGGTGACGTCGACCCCGTGCGTCGGCTCCTGCGCGCCCGCGAAGCAGACGTACCGCACGCCACCCCACGGTGCTAGCCCTTCCTCGGCCAGCTCGGGGAAGATCCACCGGTTGCCGGCGTCGCGCGCCGCGTCCAGAGTGGCCAGCCCCACCGCGCGGTGATCGGCCTGATTGGTGACGCCACCGACCATCCGGACGCTGAACGCCCCACCGACCACGACGTCGGGCCGGTACCGCCGGATGGCCCGCGCGATCTCGCGGCGCAGCTCCAACCCGTACTCGACGACGCCGTCGCGATGGTTCAGGAACTCGACCACCTCGACACCGACCTCGCGGGCACCGTCGCGCTCCTCCTGCTCGCGCACGACGGTGGCCTCGGCGGGGTTCATGCCGTCGATGCCCGCCTCGCCTCGCGTGGCGAGCAGGTAAACCACCTGCTTGCCCTGCGATGTCCACTTCGCGACGGCTGCCGCCGCCCCGTACTCCAGATCGTCGGGGTGCGCGGCCACACACAGCGCGCGCTCCCAGTCCTCCTTGAGCGCCGGCAACATCGGCGGGGGTCCAGGCATGTCGTGATCGTATCGAGCACCAGGTCGTCCGCGGCGTTTTCGCCGGACCGCTACGGTCAGCGCATACCTGTTTCCAGGGCTACGACAGGGGACGGCACATGACGACACCCGACACCGACGTGACGCTGCAGACCGCCCGCGCGTACGCGGAGCAGGCCGCAGCCGTCGCGGCCAAGCTCAAGCCCGGCACCTACGACGCCGTTCAAGCCCTCGCGCTCACCTCGATCGCCCACAGCCTGACGGTGATCGCCTCTGTCACCCGGCGAGATTGACCGCCGCAAATCGGGACGCACTCCGGAGCCGGGACGGCGAGCCTCCGAGCATGCGGACCCTGCCTATCCCCCGCAACCTGGCGGAGACTGCCGCCCGGGTGGGCCGCGACGACTTGGACGACTGGATCGCGGCGCTGCCCGTTGTCGTGTCGGACCTGGCAAAACGCTGGCAGCTGCACCTTGACGCGCCGTACGAGCCGGGCGGGCAGTGCTCCTGGGTCGCGCCGGTCCGGACCGCGGCCGGTGAGGAGTTGGTGCTGAAGGTCGGGTGGCACCATCCCGAGGCTGCCCATGAAGCGGACGGGTTGCGGGTCTGGGACGGCGACGGCGCGGTCCGGCTGCACGAGGCTGAGACGTTCGACCACACGTGTGCGCTGCTGCTGGAACGATGTACACCAGGCACGCCGCTGGGACGCTCGATGTCCGAGCCGGAACAGGACGTGATCGTGGCCGGCCTGCTCCACCGCCTGTGGAAGCAGCCACCGGCCGGTCACCCGTTCCGGGCACTGTGGACCATGTGCGACGAATGGGCCGACGAGTTCGAACGGGACCTCGCACGGTCGCCGGGCGGCGTCGACCCGGGGCTTGCCAGGGAGGCCATGATGTTGTTCCGCCAACTGCCGCGTACCGCGGAGCACGACGTCCTGCTCTGCACCGACCTGCACGCGGAGAACGTCCTCGCGGCCGAGCGCGAGCCGTGGTTGGTGGTCGACCCCAAGCCGTACGTCGGCGACCCCACCTACGACCCGCTCCAGCACATGCTGAACTGCGACGGCCGGCTCACCCGTGACCCTGGTGGCTTCGCACGACGCATGGCCGCGCTGCTCGACCTCGACGCCGAACGCCTCACGCACTGGCTCTTCGCCCGATGCGTGCAGGAGTGCCTCGACCGGCCCACGCTCTACGACGTCGCCAGGCGGATCGCGCCATGAGAGCGGCCGTGGGGTTCCGGCCGCACAGCGGCTGGGCATGCGCCGTCGCCGTCACCGCGACGCGCGACGTGATCGAGCGGGCTCGGGTCGACCTCTCGGCGCCGGGGGTACCCGTGCAGCCGTTCCACGCCGCCGCCGGACTGGATCTGTCGGCGGCTGCCGCGCTGGTGGAGCACACGCATGCGGTGGCGGCCGCCGCGGCCGCGACCGGTCTCGACGAGATCGCCGCGAGCCTCGACGCGGCTGGCCACCAGCTCGTGGCGGTGGGCCTACCGGTCGGGAACCTCGCGATACCGGCCGACCTGGAGACGATCCTGCGCGCGCATCCTCTGCTGCACGCCGCCGAGGGCGACCTCTTCCGGCAGGTGATCGCCGAGGCCGCACAGGAACGCGGGCTGTCCGTCGTGGAGGTCCTCGCGCGCGACATGGCCGGGCAGGCGCGGCGAATGCTCGGGTTGGACGACGCAGCACTGCTGTCGGTGCTCAAGGACGCGGGCTGGCGCCTCGGTCCGCCGTGGCGCCGGGACGAGAAGGAGGCCACAATGCTCGGCTGGCTGGCCCTCGATCCGCCCGGCCGGTGAACCGCGTGTTCAGGCCAGTCGCGCGGCGCGCGCGGTGAGGTGCCGGCGCTCGGGCAGGCTCGTGGCGCGCCGGGCGGCGTCCCGGTAGTCGGCCGCGGCGGCGGCGTGCTCCCCTGCCAGTTCGAGCAGGTGCGCGCGGGTCGCGAGGAGACGGTGGCTGGTCGCCATTCGGCGGTCCGACGCCAGCGTGGCGATCAGGTCGAGCCCCGCTGTCGGCCCGTGCACCATCGCGACCGCCACGGCACGGTTGAGGGTCACCATCGGGTTCGGCGCGAGCTGCTCCAGGAGCTCGTACAGGGCGAGGGCCTGCGGCCAGTCCGTAGTCTCCATGTCCCGGGCCTCGTCGTGGATCGCGGCGATCGCGGCCTGCAACTGGTACGGCCCGACCGCGCCGCGCGGCAGAGCGCTGGAGATCAGCGCGACCCCTTCGGCGATGCACTGCTGGTCCCACTTGCCGCGGTCCTGCTCGGCGAGCGGCACGAGGCTTCCGTCAGGCAGCGTGCGCGCAGGCCTGCGTGCGTCGGTCAGCAGAATGAGCGCGAGCAGCCCGGTCACCTCGCCGTCCTCCGGCAGCAGCCGGTGCAGGACGCGGGTGAGCCGGATCGCCTCGTCCGACAGGTGGGGCGCGGTGAGATCCGAGCCGGTGCTGGCGGTGTAGCCCTCGTTGAAGACGAGGTACAGCACGTGCAGCACCGCCCGCAGCCGCTCGGCCCGATCAGCCGGATCGGGCATCGTGAACGACGCCCCGCTGGCTCGGATGTTCTGCTTGGCCCGGCTGATGCGCTGGGCCATGGTCGCCTCGGGCACCAGGAACGCCGCCGCGATCTGCGCCGTGGTCAGACCGCCGACCGCGCGCAACGTGAGCGCGATCTGGCTCGGCGGGGAGAGCGACGGATGGCAGCACAGGAACAGCAGGGTCAGCGTGTCGTCGCCGTCCTGAGGCCGCTGCTGGCCCAGCAGTTCGGACTGCGGGGTGGCAGCCGCGAACGCGTCCTCCCGCCGTCGCCGGGACTGCTCGCTGCGGAACTCGTCCAGCAGCCGGTGCGCGGCAACCGTGACCAGCCAACCGCGCGGGTTGTCGGGTGTCCCTTCCTCAGGCCAGCGCAGGGCGGCGCGGAGCAGAGCCTCCTGCGTGGCGTCCTCGCACGCGTCGAAGGCGCCGTAGCGGCGGACCAGCACGCCGAGGACCTGCGGCGCCAACTCGCGCAGCAGGTCCTCGACCTGTCGGTCCAGATTCACAGGTCCGCCGCGGCCTCGTGCAGGATCGGCCACAGCTCCACCGGCTCGACGTCGGCCCACGGCATGTCCGCCGCGATCTGCAGTGCGCGTTCCTCGCTGTCGCAGTCCAGCAGGTAGAAGCTGGCCATGTACTCCTTGGTCTCCAGGTACGGGCCGTCGGTGACGGCCGGCGCGCCGTCCTTGCGCCGCACGAGCTTGGCCGTGATCGCGTCCGCCAGGCCGTACGCGCCGATCAGCTCACCGGTCTCCTGGTACTTCTTGTTGAACGCGTCGTACTTGGCGATCTCCTGCGGCCAATCGTCCTCCGAGATCGAGTCCCACTTCTCCTGGTTGCCGTAGATCATCATCAGGTACTTCATCTCGGGCATCCCTTCCGTTTCTGCGCCTGGCCGGCGCCGTCACCTCACAGACGGAGCGGATCCGCCGTCCTCGACATCCGGCCGGCGCCGATTCTTCTCCCGTTCTTCTCCCGCCGATGTCGTTCTCGGCCGCCCTGCTCCGTCCTTCGGGTAACAGCACCGACCCGGACCACCGAAGGAGCCCACGATGCAGACCACTATGACCCGCCGAGCCAGTACGTTCCACGCCACGCCGGTGTGGCTGGTCAGCGTGCTGGCCGGCGTGGCAGCCGCAATCGCCACCGAGGTCTACGGCCTGGTCGCCCGCGCTGCCGGCGTCCCGATGGAGGCTGGAAGCATCGGCGCGGCCGAGGCCGAACCGATCACCGTCGGCATGTTCGCCATGGGCACGCTGAGCAGCACGTTCTGGGGCACGATCCTGGCGGTGATCCTTGCCCGGTACGCGCGCCGGCCGGCACGCACCTACGTCGTCACCACCGTCGTGCTCACGGTCGTTTCCCTGGCCGGCCCGCTCGGTGCCGGTGACACGGCGACCTCGACCAAGCTGATGCTGGCCCTCGCGCACCTGGTCGCGGCTGCGATCGTCATCCCCACGGTCGCCCGCCGGCTGGACTCAGCAAGGCGACGCTGACGGGCTCGCCCGCCGGTTCCGGTGAAACGGACTGTCGGGGCAGTGGTCCTGAAACCGGGCGCAGGATGCCGCCATTTCCCCGACAGTTGCCTGGGTCGCGGCGCTCGCTAGCGGCTCTCACCCGGGGGCACCACCAGGTGTCCATATTGGATTAGTGGGGGAAGGTAACGCTACGATCCGCGACGTAGGGTTACCTTCACCGACTAGTCGACAATGGACAGTCTCATCGGACGCTAGCGGCCAGTTAGGCACTCACTGCCACGCATCCGTCAGGGAAGAAGCCCAACTCTCGGGACGATAGGCCTGAAACCGGGCGCCTCATCCGCCAGACCCCGACCGCTCATCGACACCGATGGCTCAAGTCACCGGCATTGAGCCTGACTACACGATTTCACTCGGACGCGCCCGCCGATTATACCTTTTGCCCGAATCGCCGAGGGCTTGGCGCTGGGCCGCGTCCCGCCGACCGTCCAATTGGGACTGGTCGGGGAAGGAACGCTACCCGAGCAGCTCGTAGGGCTTCCTACCCCGACTGTTCCACTATGGATGGAGCTGCTGGCGTCGAGGGATCGCCAGGAGCCGCCGGGCAGTAGCCTGACCGGCGAGAAGCGCCGCCACGTGCGGCGTCCCGTAGTAGCCCCCAGATTCTTAAACGCCAGCCAGTTGTACTCAACCGATCCGGCGCGGCGCGCGAATGGTGTGCAACACGGCGCTGACACCGGGGTGGTTCCCATGAAGCTGTACTTTGCGGCGGCGGCTGCGGCATCTCTGCTGTTCACGGCAGTTCCGGGACACGCGCATCCCTCACGTGCCGAGCCGCCACCCGTTCCGCCGCCTCCCGCGGCCGGGGCCCCGCCCGTCGTGTCGCCCCCGGCGGCCGGGGCCCCACCCATCGTGCCGCCCCCGCCCGCCGGGGCCCCGCACACCGAGACCGGCGCCGTGGACGGCGCATACCCGGCGATGCCCTTCGACCCGGTCAGGTCGCGCACGGCCGCCGACCTGCAGGCTTTCTGGAACGCGATGATGCGGGTGAAAGCCGGCCAGAACGCGGCGATGACCAGCCAGGCGACGCTGGCGGCGCAGCGGGAAGAGCAGGCCGAGGCGGCGATCGATCTCCTGGCGGCGCGGATCCGGCGCAACGACCTTCAAGGCACCGCCACCAAGGCCGCCCGCCGTCTCTACACCGACGAGCCGGCGCGGACGCCGCTGCTGGAGTCCCTGGGCGTCGATGACGAGGCTGAACGCGCCACCGCCGACGCCGAACGGGCGGCCGCAACGGTAGGCAACCGGGAGGTCCGCCTCGCGGCGGCCTCGCGCGCCGTCCTGGGGACGTCGACCCGCCTCGCCACAGAGCGGCGGCAGCTCGCCAAGGACGAGGCGGCCCTGACCGTCCTGCGCCGGTGGGCCGACCAGTACGCCGCCCAGGCACGACGCTGGCGGGCGGCGCCGGCACCGAACGTCGCCCGAGCCGGCCACGCTCCGCTGAGGTCCGGCCGCGGACGGCTGGGGCCCGGCCGCCGTCGGCTGGGGTCCGACCGCCGTCGGCTGGGGTCCGACCGCCGTCGGCGTACCCGGGAGGACGGCTACTGCGGCCGGTCCGGGGCGTCCTTACCAGCCGCTTCGGTGGCCGGTTCGACCCGTACTACAGGGTCTACCAACTGCACGCCGGAGCCGACTTCGCCGTGCCCGCAGGCACCCGGATCCGGGCCGCCGCAGCCGGCCGGGTCACTCGCGCCGGAGTGTTCGGGGGCTATGGCAACTTCACCTGCATCGAGCACGGACGCTTCCGGCAGGAGCGCCTGACCACCTGCTACGCGCACCAGAGCAGGATCCTGGTCGACGTGGGCCAGAGCGTGGCGGCCGGCGAAACGATCGGTCTGGTGGGCAGCACGGGCGCCTCGACCGGACCGCACCTGCACTTCGAGGTCCGCCTCGGCGGCCGGCCGATGGATCCACTGCCGTGGCTCTGACGCACCTGCTTCGCTAGACGACTTACACCGCGAACTGTCGGGGAAATGGCGGTATCGGCCGTCCGGTTGGAGGACGCGTGTCCCGACAGTCCGGTTCGGCAAAAGCGGCGATGGCCTCTCACCCGGTCAGAGGGTCCAGCCAGCTCGCGGCAGGAAGAAGTAGCCGCCGCCGACCGCCAGCGTGTACCTGCCGAGCGGCTCCCCCGCCAGGCGGCGCTGCACCCCGGCGAAGCCGCGTTCGAGGTCGCGCTGGAACGCCACGAACAGCAGGCCCTCCTCGCGCTCGGTCTGGTACGAGTAGCCGCGCCGCAGCATCTCCGGGCGCATGTCCAGCGGTCCCCGCGCGAGCCGCACGTGCGAGTCCAGCGGGGTGACGTGGCCGGCCGGGTCGGTGTCGAACACGGGCTGGGCCGCGGCGCGGGTGCCGTCGAGCCAGCGGCCGTCGCGGCGGCGGCCGATGATCCGCTCCTGGACGTCCGCCGGATCGTCGTCCCACAGCTCGATGGCGAACCGGATGATCCGCACCACCTGGTACGTGCCGCCGACGGCCCACGCCGGTTCGCCCTGCCCCGCACGCACGACCACCGTGTTCGGCACCTGCCCGCCGTGCGGGTTGCCGTGTCCCTCGGTGAAGCCGAACAGGTTGCGCGAGAGGCCTGGGCCGGCGCCGAGGCGGAACCCGTCGAGGGTCCACCGCACCGACGCCCCCGCCAGCCCGTCCAGCGCACGCAGCCCGCCGGCGTCGCCGACGCTCACGAGGAGGTCGCCGTGGCTGCGCCCCGGGTCGAGCACGTCGCCGGTGAACGCGGGCATGGCCACCAGTTGACGCGGTCGCAAGCCGGCCAGCCCGGCACGGTCGAAAAGGCTGGCGCCCAGCGCGAGCATCGTCTCGTCACCGAGGCGCCGAAGCCTCCGGTCCACTTCCCGCAGTACGCCCCGGACCGCGGCGGCCCCCGAGACGTGCAGATCGAGAGCGGCCACGACCGTGGTGTCCGGCTGCGGCCCGAGTACGGCGTCGACCTGCGCCGGGCCGGCGTGCGCCGACGATCCGGCGAGCACCCAGGACGCACCCACCCCCACGGCCGCCGCCGCACCGCCACGGAGGACCGCCCGCCGGGACAGCTCAGTCATACGCGTCGCCGAGGCTCCGGAACCCGTCCTCCAGCCAGTACCAGCGGCCACCCTCGGCCGCCAGGAGCCGGGCGAACAGGTCGGTGAAGCTCATGGCGACGATCGGGCACGAACCGGCGACGCCGTGCACCTCGTAGAAGCTGTCGTAGCAGCGCCCGAGCCGGTCGGGGTGGAGGTCGATCGTCACGTACTCGTCCTGGTCGGACACGGCGATCAGGTACCACGACGTTGAGATGTCGTCCTCGACCTGCTCGCCGACGATCACCGGGTTCGCCGGCTCCACCTGTTGCTGTGGCAGCAACGAGATCGGATACATCGCGCCGGGATACAGGTCGACACCACCGCAGGACGAGTAGAACGCGCGGACGTCGTCCGGGAGCAGGTGACCGACGCCGACCGTCGGCAGGCCGGCAGGCGGGTGCACGACGCACCCGTCGGCCTGGCGCGCGACGTCGAGCAGCCGATCGATCTCGGAGGGCATGGTCACAGTCCATAGAGGTATCGGGTCAGGGCACTGTAGTACTCGTTGCGGGCCGCCGCGGGCACGTCGGCCGCGTCGAACATCGACTCGGCAAGGTCGCGGATCTCGCGCGGGCCGACGGACGACCAGTCCATCTGCCCGCCCACGGGACGGCCGGTGCGCTCGGTCAACCAGTCGCGCATGACGTCGTGCGCGGCGTTGTGGTTGGCGTCCGGGAGGGCGATCGTCGGGTTGCTGCCGGCGCGGCTGGGGTAGCCCGGCACGTTGTGCCTGGTCCACACGTCCGGCACGCCGTGGTGGTTGCGCAGGCCCGGCGTGGTCGGCCGGTACGGCACGGTGCCGAACTTGCAGTTGTGGACCAGCAGGTCCTCGTCACCGGCCGCCACGTAGTAGGTCGGGATGCCGTCGACGGACAGGTTGTGGACCCGCCCCGTCCAGGTGCGGTCCCGGGCACCGAGCACGCGTTCGAAGGAACCGTCCGCGGTCCGCAACCGGTCACCAGGAGCCAGCTCGCCGGCATCCACCCAGCCACGCCCGGCCACCCAGAACGGATGGCCCTCGGTGGCGACGACCGTGCCGCCGTGGACCGAGATCTTGACCAGCCGCTTCGCACCGTGTCCGGTGATAGCCGCGATGACGCGCCGCGCCCCGGTACGGCCGGTCTCGGGGTCGGTCGCGAGGACGCGGTCGCCGGGGCGCACGTCGGCGATGCGGCGGCGCGTACCGTCCGCCATCCGTACGAGCGTGTCCGGGGTGAAGCTGTTCACCGCACAGCTGCCCGCGACGCCGCGGCCGAACCGGGCACCGGCCCAACCGCCCAGCGCGCCCGCCGCGCAGCCGGCCAGGGCCGCCCCGCCGACACCGCCCAGGCCCCAGTCGACCTTGCGGCCGGAGAGCCGCTGCCCGGCCCAGTCCATCGCGCCGTCGGTCAGCGCGCCGATGAGGCAACCGGCCAGCATCGGGTTGTTGCCGGACGGATCGGTGAGGTTCGTCGGGGAGTTCGCCGCGTACGCGTAGAGGTTGGTGCCACCCGCGAAGCCGGCCGGGTCCTCGCTGATGAACCGCTGCAGCGTGGGGCTGTAGTACCGGGCCCGGTAGTACATGAGCCCGGTCCCGTCGTCCTCGCGGCCGGTGTAGGTGAACGGGTTGGTGGTCGCGTCGCCGGTGCGGGTGGCTGCGCCGAACGGCTCGTACCCGTACTCGGTCCGGAGTTGGCCCGCCGCGTCGCCCAGGGCCACAGTGGACCCGGTGGCGTCGGTGAGGAACGTCCTTGTTCCGGCGGGATCCGTGCGGGTGAACCACTGGTCGACACCGCCGGACAGCACGCTGGCCGATCCGTCGCGGACCGGGTGGTCGCTGTCGTTGAGGATGCCGGCCCCGCCCCGGCTCGTGCGCTGGCCGAACGCGTCGTAACCGAACGTCGTGGCCGAGCCGGGCCGGGTCACCCCGGTGAGGCGCCCGCGTGCGTCCCACTGGAACGCGCTGGTGCCGTCGCCGGTGAGGTTGCCGTCGCGGTCGTAGGTGAGCGTGGCGCCGCCCGCGGTCCGGAGCCGGTTCGCCTCGTCGTACGTCAGCCCGGTCCGCGCGTCGGGCAGCCCGACCCGGGCGGCGCTGCCGGTGACGGACGTGATCCGGCCCGCCGCGTCGTAGGTGTACTGGAGTGTGCCCTTCTCCGCGACGCCGTGCCGGTACGTGATGCCGGTGAGCTGGCCCGCGTCGTCGAAGTCGTGCTGCTGGCTCCATCCACCGGGCAGCGTGAGCGTGGACCGCCGCCCGTCCGGGTTGTCGACGATCCCGATGGCCTGGCCGCCCTGCGTGACCGACGTGACCCCACCCGCGTCGTCGTAGCCGTAGACGACGTCCGGCTGTCCGGTGGCGGTCATGCCGGAGCGGCGACCGGCCGCGTCGAACTGGTAGCCGACGGTCCCCTGCGGCTGGGTCAGGCTGGTCAGCCGGTCGTGGGCGTCCCAGCCGAACGTGACGTCGCCGGCCGCGGCCGTGTCGGAGATCTTGTCCAGCCGGCCGTCCTCGTAGACGAAGGCCACAGTGGACGGTTGGCCGCCCGGCTCGGTGTAGGTGAGCTTCTCGTTGCGCCCCAGCGCGTCGTAGTCGAACGTCGTGACGTTGCCCGCGCGGCTCGTGGCCCGGTCGGGCCGGCCCGCGCCGTCGTAGGTCAGGGTGGCGACGTTGCCGAGCGGGTCCGTTGTCGTGGCGATCCGGTCGGCGTTGTCGTAGGTCCACCGGGTGGTGTGGTTCCGCGGGTCGGTGAGGCTGGTCAGGTTGCCGTTGCGGTCGTACCCGAAGCCGGTCGTGTGGCCCAGCGCGTCGGTCACGGCCGTGGCCTGGTTCAGCGCGTCGTAGCTGATCTGGGTCGTCGCGCCGGCCGGGTCGGTCAGCACCACGGGCCGTCCGGCGGCGTCGGTGAACCTTCGCTGGACCCGGCCCAGCGAGTCGGTGATCGAGACCAGGTCGCCGCTGCGGTACCCGAGCGTGGTGACTCGACCCGCCGAGTCGGTGAGGGTCCGGGTCTGGCCGGTGTCGTCATACGTGTAACGGGTGGTGCGCCCGACGGGGTCGGTAACGGACGCAAGGTCGCCGTCGCGTTCGTAGGTGTAGCGGGTGACCTTGCCGAGCCGGTCCGTGAACTGCAGCGGCTGGTTGTAGGGGCCGCCGTAGGTGATCGTGCCGGTGTCGGTCGCGCCGGCGGTGCCGGCCAGCTTCGTCGCCGAGGTGACCCGTCCGGCGGCATCGTAGTGGAACTCGGTACGCCGCCCCGACGGGTCGACAGCCGCGTCCACCCGGTTGTCCGGACCCCGGTGGTAGGTGGTCGTCCGGGCCAAGGCCGTGCCTTGTGCGGCGGTGTCGCTGGTCACCGCGCCCGTCGGCGTCGAACGTCACCCGCCGGACCGTGCCGCCCGGCTGCGTCACCCGGGTCTCGCTGATCCGAGCGCCGGTCACGGTGTAGTCGAAGGTGTAGGACTGCCCGCCGGCGAGGTCCTGCCGCTCGACCCGGCCGGCGCTGTCGTAGGTGTTGGTGAAGTACGCGATGCCCCGGGCGTCGGTGATCGTGCGGACGCGACCCTGCGGCGTCGTAGGCGTACCGGATCGTCTGCCCGGCCGGGTCGGTGACGGTCTCCAGCCGGCCCTCGCCGTCGTACGTGTAGCCGACGGTGCGGCCGATGACGTCGCGCGCGCCCGTGGTCCGGCCGTCGTCGTCGTAACTCAGCTTGATCCAGCGGCCGTTCGGCGACGTGATCTGCGAGATCGGACCTGTGTTCCCGTTCCGGCGGGTCAGCGTGATCTGGTTGCCGTTGCGGTCACGGATGGCCTGCAGCGGCGCGTACATCGGGAAGACGTACGTAGTGCCGTTGCGCAGCGTCAGGTTCCAGCCGCCCTGGGAGTTCCACGCGATGCGGGAGTTCCGGAACTCGCCGGCGGTACCCCGGGCGTCGAAGACGGCGTCCGAGTAGCCGGTGCCGGCCGACGTCCGTACATAGTGGACCTTTCCACCCCCGGGCAGGTAAAGATCGACCTCCTGGTACTGCTCCTGCGAGTTGAGGAACATCCCGTACTGGCCGAGTTGGCCGACGCCGAACTCCCGGTCACGCGTGTCCCCCTGCCAGAGGGTGCGGGTGAGCGAGATCGGCATCGTGTCGTCGAGCGCCAGGTCGGTGCGGTGGTCGACCATCCGGCCCGTCGACAGCTCGACCGGGTCTCCGGACAGCCAGTCGATCAGGTCCTTCAGCGAGCTGATGTCGAACGGCAGCAGGTCGCTGGTGTTGAACATGGCGCCGTGGAACGCCCAGACCTTGGTGTCCTTGTCCGGCACCACCTGCTTGGCATCCGCGCTCACCCGGCCGTGGCCGTAGACGTACCAGCCCTTGTCCTGCGGGTCGTAGTCCCAGAAGTCGACGCGCTTCCCGGCCGGGAGGCGGGTGTAGTTCGGATAGATGATCTGCGCGCCGTCGGGGAACACGTACGTTCCGCCCGGCTGCACGGTGAAGTACACCGGCACGATCCCGTTCTTGGGGAGCGGGAACGGCGAGCGGTCGATCGGGATCGGCGTGATGCCCAACTCGGTGACGACCTTGCCCGCGCCGTCGCGCACCACCGACCCGGCCGGGAGCCGCACCTCCAGCCCGGGCACCTTCGGCGTGGTCAGGACCGTCTCCCGGGTGGTGGGCGACGGGAACTTCACCGTGTGGGCGGTGTCCAGGCGCTGCATCCAGATCGTGAACGGCAGCACCGTCGTACGGCCCTTCGCGGGCTCCACCTTGATGTGGAACACGCCGAACCACCGGCCCCGGCTGCTCGCCGCGGCACCGTCCACAACCAGCACGCCCTTGCCCGTCTTCACTCCCGCGAGCAGGAACCGGCCGGCACCGTCCGTCCGGCCCGAGACCTGCCCGACCCGCACGCTCACGTTGCGCAGCGGCCTGCCCTCGACGGTCAGCACGTGGCCCGCGAGCGCAGTGACACCGGGACGCGCGGTGAGCGGAGTGGGCTTCCTCGGGGCGGCTCGCCGGGTGAGCCAGTCACCGCCGGTCAGGCTGTGACGATCTGGCGTCCACGTCTCCGGACCGCTCCCCTGCTGCTCCTTGACGACCGGCGCGACCGCTGTCTTGCGCTTGCGCAGGACGGCGGCCAGCGACGACTTCTCCACCGGCGGCGGGGCGGCGGCGGCGGTACGCGTCACGAGAGCGAAGACGATCTGGCCGGTGCCGGCATCGTCCGGGTCGACGACCATGGAGTACGTGCCGGCAACCGGCAGGTCCGGGATGTCGTAGGTGTTGGTGCGCCGCAGCCACCGGCGGTTGACGACCACCCCGCCGGTCGGGCTGACGACCGACACGTACACACCCGCCGGGTAGGTGTCGCCGCTGTACGAGATCCGGAGCTTCTGCCCCGCGGTACCCGTGAAGCGGAGGTTCGCGTCCTGGCCGGCCCGCGGGACCGCGATCGCACGGCCCGCCGCGCCGACGACCAGCTCACCCGCGTCGAGCGGGGTCGACAGGGTCAGCGTGAAGCCGCCCGTACCGCCGGAGCCGGGTCCTATGACGATCTGGTAAGTGCCGCCTGCGCTCAGGTTGACCAGGTCGACGCTGTCGGACGCGCGCCGGCTGATGCTGCGCCTGTCCACCAGCGTCGTGCCGTCCGGCGCGACGACAGTGACGTACATCGTCTCGGTCGACGTGTTGTTCGTGACGCCGACGCTGACAGACTCGCCGATCGCCGCGTCGAAGCGCGCGCCCGCGTCTTGCCCCGGACGCGCGACGTTCACGGCGGAACCGTTGCCGGTCCGAGCCAGCACGCCGGCGTCGATCCGGCGCGAGTAGGTGAGGGTGTGCCGGCCGACGACGCCGTAAGCCGGCGCGACGACCACGCGGTACGCACCCGTCGCCGGCAAAGCGGGCAGCGCGAGGCTGTCGGTGTCGCGCGAGCTGATGTACTCCCTGTCCACGAGCGTCGCGCCGGTGGGACCGAACACGCTGATGTACTGGTGCGACGGGAACGTGTTGTCGGTGACGCCGAGCGAGGTGTGCTCGCCGGCTGTGCCGTCGAACGTCAGCTCCGCGTCCTGGCCCAACCGCTGGATGTCCACAACGGATCCGGCGGCGGCCGGGTCGAGACGGCCCGCGTCGAGCCGCCGCGAGTACGTGATCGTGATCCGTCCCGTGGCGGCCTCCCTCGGCGCCACGAGCACGCGATAGGTCCCCGTCGCAGGCAGCGCTGCCACATCCACGCCACCGCTGTCCTCGGCGGAGACGTACTCGCGGTCGACCACCACCTCGCCGTCCGGGCCGAGGACGCTTACGTACGTCGCCTCCGGGATCGTGTTCCCGTCCCAGCCGAAGTTCGCCGCCTGACCGGCCGTGCCGTCGAACCGCAGCTCCGCGTCCTGCCCCGCACGCTGGATGTCCACCACCGAGCCGGCGCCGGCCGGGTCGAGACGGCCGCCGTCGTGGCGCTTGGAGTAGGTGGTGGTGATGCTGCCGACCGCCGCCGACGACGGGTCGAGCGCCACCTCGTACCGGCCGGTCTCGGGCAGGTTCGTCAGGCGAAGGGCGTCGCTCGACGTCGAGCTGAGCGACCAGCTGTTCTCGACGGCGACGCCGCTCGGTGAGAAGACCTTCACGTCCGTGTACTTCGGCACGCTGTTCGCGGTGAAGCCGAGGCCCACGGCCTCGCCCCGGGACGCCTCGAAGCCGAGCCGGACGTCCTGACCCGGGCTCGTCAGTGCGGCCACGCGACCGCCGCCGGCCGGGTCCAGCTCGCCGGTGACCGGCGCGGCGACGGACACCCGCACCTCGCCGGTGGCTGTCGCGTGCTGGGGGTCGATGACCAGCTGGTACGTGTCGCCGGCGCGGGTGCCGCTCACGTCGACGTCGTACGGGTCGTAATCCGAGCCGTCGGCCACCACCGTGCCGCGCGGGTCGATCACGTCGGTGTCGAGGTAGCCGCTGGTCAGCGAAATGTCGGTGAGGCCGACGCTGAACCGGCGCCCCTCCGGCGCGTCGACCAGTACCAGCGCCACCTTGCCGGCCGTCGCGATCCTGACCAGTGCCGGCTCGGCGCCGGCTTCGATCCGCGTGACCGACTCGATGTGCTCCGGGTCGACGCCGGTCGGCGGGATGACGAAGTCGCCGGTCATCCGCGTGGTGCCGGCCGGGGTGGCCACCTCCAGCGCGCCGCTCGACGCGCTGAGCGGCACCCGGATCTTCAGCTGCTGCGGCGTGGCCTCGAAGACCTCCGCCGCCACGCCGTTGATCCGGACGACGTTGTTGGACAGCGTCGAGTCGAACCCGGCGCCGTTGATCGTGACCTCGGTGGTCGGCGGTGCCGTCGCCGGGCTGACGGAGGTCACCGCCGGACCGGCCGGCGCCAGCGTGAACGCAGCGGATGCCGACGCACCGCCCGCCGTGACGGTGACGTTTCCGCTCGTCGCGCCGGCCGGGACCGTCACCGTGAGCGCGGTCGGCGTCGCCGCCGTCACCGTGGCGGCGGCGCCGTGGAAGCTGACCTGGTTACCGGCCGGCGTGGCCGCGAACCCGGTGCCGCTGATCGTGACGGTGGCGCCCGGGCGGGCCGAGGCCGGCACGACGCTCAACACCGACACCTGCGACGACGGGTACCGCTGGACGCCGGTGACGTTGCCCGCCGCGTCGTAGGAGTACCGGGCGGTGTCGCCGCCCGGGTGCCCGACCCCGACCAGGCGGCCGGTGGCGTCGTAGGCGTAGTTCGCCGATCCGGTTATGCCCGCCACCGCGGGCGTTGCGGGCTTGGCCGGGGTCACCGGCTTGGCCGGGTTCACGGGCTTGGTCGCTGCCGGGTCGCGTGGTGGATCCGGCCGGCTCGGGTCGGCCTGGGCCGGCCCTGTCATGACGGCCAGCGCCACGACCAGGATCCCTGCGATGAATGACTGCCTTCGTGAAAGGCGCACGACCAACTCCCGGCGGTGTCCACAGTCGAATGGCGCCAGCCTGCCCGGGCGGCTGGCGCCGCGTCTTGGGTGGAGATCACCCAGATTCGGCCCCGGCAGTGGGGGGCGGTCTAGGCAGGCGTCGGCGGCAGCCCGAACGCGTCGAACTGCGCCAGGCCCGGGAAGCCGGTGATCGTGTCCACCGCACCCTCCCCGAAGGTGAACACGATGACGCCGTAGCCCTCGTACGAACCGGCGCCGTCGGGGAGGTAGGCGGCGAGTGCGGCATGCCCGTTGGCGGCGGTCCGCAGGACGGGGATCAGGTCGAGGCGCCCGCCTGCCGGCACCGAGCCGAAGAAGTCGGCCACCGGCCCGCGCCCGCGGATGATCACGTCCTCCGGCGGCATCCGCAGCACGACGTCCTCCTTCAGCAGCGACGCGAGCGCGGGGATGTCGCAGCGCTCCCAGGCGCCGACGAACTGGTCCATCACCTGGCGGTCGCGCCGCTGGGCCACCGCCGCGGGATCCCCGTCCGTGTCGGCGCGTCCCGCAAACCGGACTGTCCGGGAAGCGGTCCCTAAACCGGACCCGCGAGACGACCATTTCCCCGACAGTTCGGAACCGGCCGCCGGCCCCCGGCGATCTTTCTGGCGCCATAGCGACAGAAGGATCGCCCAACGGCGTGCTCGCTGCCACCCTGGTTCTCGACGTCCTCACACCCGTCGGGGAGGGTGCGTGGAGTTCAGGGTCCTGGGAACTGTGGACGCGGTCGACGGAGGACGCGCGGTCGACCCCGGCACGCCACGCCAGCGCTGCGTACTCGCCGCGCTGGCGCTATCGCCGGGTCATCCGGTCGCCGTCGACACGCTGGTGGACTGCGTCTGGGGCGAGCACCCGCCTCGCCAGGCGCGAAACACTCTGTACAGCTACGTGACGCGGTTGCGGCGCGCGCTCGGGCAGCCCATCCGGCGCAGGTCCGGCGGGTACGCCCTCGACGTGGCGTCCGAGCAGGTCGACCTCTTCCGCTTCCGTGACCTCCGCAGGCGCGCCCGCATCGCCGACGATGCCACGGCGGTCCAGCTGCTGCGCGACGCCCTCGCGCTGTGGCGAAGCTCGCCTCTGTGCGGGCTGCCGGGAACGTGGGCCGAACGCGTGCGGGCCGGGTTGGCCGGCGAGCGGCTGGCGGCGCTGGCCAGCTACGCCGACGCCGCTGTGCGGCTGGGTCACAACCCCGACCTCGTCACCGAGCTGGAGGCGGAGCTGCTCGAACACCCGACTGCGGAGCCGCTGGCGGCCGCGCTGATGCGCGCGCTGGACCGTGCCGGTCGCCAGGCCGAGGCGATCGAGGTGTACGCGGGCACCCGGCAGCGGATCGTCGACGAGCTGGGCACCGAGCCCGGGGACCAGCTCCAGTCGCTCCACCTCGACCTGCTGCGCCGCCGGCCGCAGGAGACGCCGGACCGCAGGGTGATCCGTGGGGTGATCCGCCACCTGCCCGCACGGACGGCCGACCTCGCGGGCCGGTCGGCGGAGCAGCGCTGGCTGGACGACCTCGTCGCGAGCGGCGGCCGTGCGGGCGCGATCAACGGGATGGCCGGGGTCGGCAAGACCGCGCTCGCGCTCGACGCGGCGTACCGGTACGCCGCCCGGTACCCCGACGCGCAGGTCCACGTCGACCTGCACGGACACACGCCGGGACAGGACCCGCTCCACCCGGCGACGGCGCTCGACACGGTGCTGCGACGGCTGGGCATGGAGCAGATCCCCGCTGACGTGGACGAGCGGGCGGCGCTCCTCCGCGCGGAGCTGACGCGCCGCCGGTGCATCGTGGTGCTCGACAACGCGGCCGGCGCGGCGCAGGTGCGGCTGCTGCTCGCCGACGCGCCGGGCTCGCTCGTCCTCGTCACGAGCCGGCGGCGGCTGGTCGGGCTGGCGGGCGTCCGGTCGCTGTCGCTGGGCGTGCTACCGCCGGGCGACGCCGCCGCGCTGCTGGCCGACGTCGCCGGTGCCGACCGGGTGGGCGAGGATCCAGATGCCGTCTCGCACGTGGCCCGGCTCTGCGGCTACCTCCCCCTCGCCCTACGTATCGCCGGCGCCCGCCTGCAGCACCGTCCGGCGTGGACCGTCCGGCACCTGCTGATCCGGCTGGACGACGAACGCCGCCGGCTCGCCGAGCTGACCGCCGAGGACCTGAGCGTCGCCAGCTCGTTCGGCCTGTCGTACCAGCACCTCGACGACGAGCAACGTCGTGCGTTCCGGTTGCTCGGGCTCGTGCCCGGCCCGAGCCTCGACGCGTACAGCGCAGCGGCGGTGATCGGCGTCGACCTGGCGACGGCCGAACGGGTCCTCGACGACCTGGTCGACGTGCATCTGCTGGAGGAGCCGGCGCCGGGCCGGTACCGGTTCCACGACCTGCTGCGACACCTCGCCGACAGGATCGCCCGGGACGACGAGCCGGCGCCGGCACGGCGTGACGCCCAGTGCCGGCTGCTCCACTTCTACCTCGCCGCCGCCGAGGTCGCGACGAGCCACCTCGTCACGCGGGCGCTGCCGGACCGTCTACAGCTCGCGGCGCGACCGACGGCGGTACCGGCGATCCGCACCTGGGACGAGTCCATGTCGTGGCTGGAGACCGAGCGGCCGAACCTCGTCGCGGCGGTGCGTCTCGCCGCGCGAGACGGCTGGCCCAGCTGCACCTGGCAGCTGGCCGCCCTGCTGCGCCAGTTCTTCTACCTGCGCGGATACTTCGCCGACTGGCTGGAGACCAACCGGCTGGCGCTGGCCGCGGCGCAGGAACTGGCTGACCCCGTAGCGGAGGGCCTCATCCGCACGTACCTGGGCGCCGGCTGCCGGATGAGCGGACTCTTCGACGAGGCGTTCGAACACCTCCACCGAGCCCTGCAACTGCACCGCGCGTCCGGCGACCGCGATCGCGAGGCCAGCACGCTCAACGGGCTCGGCATCACCTACGGCATCACCGGCCAGTACCAGCAGGCGATGAACGCCTACCGCGAGGTCACGCGGATCCACAGCGAAACCGGGCGCAAGGTCGGCGAGGCCAACGGCCACAACAACCTCGGGGAGCTCCTGATCAGGCTGCGCCGGCCGCTGGAGGCCATCGTCGAGTTGCAGGCGGCTCTGCGGCTCGCCCGCGAGACCAACGACCGGCACGTCGCCGGCGACCTGCTCCGCAACCTCGGCGAGGCGTACAGCCTGGTGGGCCGGTCGGCGGACGCACTCGACTGCTGCCGCCAGGCGTTGCTGGTCGTGCGGTCGGCCGGTGGGCGGCGCTCCGAGGTCACCGTGCTCAACAGCATCGGCGTCGTCCAGCGGCGGGCGGGTCGGGCCGCCGACGCCATCGCCGCGCACGAGCAGGCGCTGGACCTCGCCGCTTGCGTCGGCACCGACGTGGACAAGGCGGAGATCCTCAACGACCTCGGCCTCAGCCTCCGGGCGGTCGGCCGGCGCGAGAAGGCTCTCACCTCGCACCGCCAGGCGTTGACGCTCGCCCGCCGGCTCCACGATCCGTACGAGGAGGCCCGCGCCTTGGACGGGATCGGGCACGCGCTGCCGCCCGACTCGGCCGACAAGGCGGCCCGGTACCGCAGGGACGCTGGCACGCTCTTCGCCTCCCTCGGGGTGCCGCGCGCCGACGACGAACCACTGCGGTCCATTCGCGACCGTCATGGTCGCGAATGAACCGCAGGGTGTTCAGGGAGTGTTGTTCGCCAGCGCGAGCAGGCGTGCCCGCGACCCGTTGAAGTGGTTCCGGTCCACGTTGCCGGCGACGCCCGGAACGCGTCCGGTGCTGGTGTACTGCCACATCGTGTAGGTCCGCCAGCCGGCCGGCAGCGTGCCGGGGCTGCTGGCGTAGCGCGCGAGCCACAGCGGGTGCCGGGAGGCGAAACCGCTGTAGTTACCCGTGCACGACGCCCACCAGTTGGTGGTCGAGTAGATGACCGCCCAGCGTCCGGTGCGCAGGTGGTAGCGCGTCGAGGAAGCTGCGGATCCAGGCCACCATCGCCGTCCGGCTCAACCCGTAGCAGGTCGCGCCGTAGGGGTTGTACTCGATGTCCAGCGCACCCGGCAGCGTCCGGTTGTCCCTCGACCAGGCGCCACCGTTGCGGAAGAAGAAGTCGGCCTGGGCGGCGCCGCTCGAACGGTTCGGCAGCGCGAAGTGGTACCCGCCGCGGATCACACCGGCCCGGTACGCGGCGACGTAGTTCGTGTTGAACCTCGGGTCCTTGAAGCCGGTGCCCTCGGTCGTCTTGAGGTACGCGAACTGGATGCCCGCGCCACGGACGGCGGTCCAGTTGATCGCGCCCTGGTGGTGCGACACGTCGATCCCTGGGACGGTCGCGGCCTGAGCCGGGGCGGCCATGAGTGTCAGGGCGAGGGCCATAGCCCCCGCGACCCAGCGGATACGCCTCACGATGCTCTCCTCTCAGTACGAACCGGTGCGACCTTTCGCACCCTGGTAGCCGTCCGTCGGGTAGGTGTCGATCTCGCCCCAGGCGTACGAGGTGAGTCCGGCGTCGTTGACCATCCGCGTGTAGCACGACTTGCGCGCACCGGGCGGCGGCGAGCAGGTGTACTCCCTGCCGTCCTGGTTGCGGTGCACGTAGCCGTGGCCCTGGTGGGCGTCGCCCGGCACGTACCGGTAGTAGTTCGTGATCCGGGCCCAGGCGGAGCGGCACCGTGAGCTGTACCGCAGCTCGATCAGGCCGACCTCCTTGCGGGTGCGGTTCGTGAGGATGGCGGCGGCGCGGACCGTCCGGGCGTCACCCGCGCAGCCCGCCTTGATCGGATCCTTGCCGTCGTGCCCCGGGTACGCGCTGGCCGGTGCGGCCGCGCCTGCCACCGAGATCAGCACCGCCGCCACGACCGCGACGCGCCGCTTGATCCGTGTCATCTCCGTCTCCCTCCGTGTGACGGGTGTGGACACGTCGCAGCGTCGGGGGTGGGTAATGACGAAACCCTTGAAAAAACCTTGCAGCGGTCACCCGGGACAAACCGGACTGTCGGGGTAGCGGTCCCCTAACCGGGCGCTCGATGCCGCCATTTCCCCGACAGTTGGTCAGGCACCACGCAAGTGGCCCATAGATCCCGCCGCAGAATGGACCATAGTGGCGGGCCAATTTGGACCGTAGCGTAAAGGCATGAGCATCCTCCCCGCGCCCGGCGCACCGCGCGTACTCGCGCTGGCCCAGCTGACGAACTCCATCGGCGACGGTGCGTTCATCGTCACGTCGGCGCTGTTCTTCAGCCGCGTCGTCGGCCTCTCCCCCGCCGAGATCGGGCTCGGGCTGACCATCGGCTGGGCGACCGGGTTCCTGGCCGGCGTGCCGCTGGGCCACCTCGCCGACCGGCGCGGGCCACGGGGCACGGCCGTGCTCCTCGCGGTGGCGACGGCGCTCTCGGTCGGCGCGCTGCTGCTCGTCCGGTCGGAGTTCGCGTTCGTCCTGGCGGTCTCGGCCTACGCCACCAGCCAGTGCGGCCTGGCCGCCGTCCGGCAGGCGCTGCTCGCCCGGCTGATCGGACCGGCCGAGCGCACGAAGGTCCGCGCCCACCTCCAGGCGACGCTCAACGCCGGGCTGGCCATCGGCGCGGCGATCGGCGGCGTCGCGCTCTACCTCGACCAGCCGGCGGCGTACCTCACGGTGCTCGCGATGGACGCCGCGAGTTTCGTCCTAGCCGCATGGGTGCTCTCGAAACTGCCCACCGTGCCGCGCTCGGCGGCGGCGAAGGGTGAGCCCAGGCTCGCGGTGCTGCGCGACCGGCCGTACGCGGTGATCGCCCTGCTCAACGCCGTCACGCTGCTGTACATGCCGCTGCTGAGCCTGGTCGTCCCGCTCTGGATCGTGCAGCGCACCTCGGCGCCCGGCTGGCTCGACGGCCACGTTGCTCGTGCTCAACACCGTCAGCGTGATGCTGTTTCAGGTTCGTGCCGCCCGCCGCGTGACCAGCCTTGCCACCGCCGCCCGCGCGTTCCGCACCGCGAGCGTGGTCATGCTCGTGGCGTGCGTGGCGTTCGCGCTGCCGGCGGCCGGGTTCGCGCAGTGGGCCGCTGTCGCTGTGCTGTTGCTCGCCGCCGGTCTGCAGGTCACCGCGGAGATGATCCAGGCGGCGGGCTCGTGGGAGATCGGCCTCGGGCTCGCACCGGAGGACAAGCAGGGCCAGTACCAGGGCTTCTTCGGCTCGGGCACGGCGGCGTCGAGGATGCTCGGCCCGGCGCTGCTCACCACCCTGATCTTCACCTGGGGCATCGCCGGCTGGATCGTCCTCGGCGGGCTGTTCCTGTTGGCCGGCACGGCGATGGGGCCCGCCGTGCGGTGGGCCGAGCGCACCCGGACCGCGACCCCCGCGCAGCAGCCGGCCGTCCTGGCCGCCGCCTGACGCACTTTCGGGCCCACGCCCGCACCACAGCCGTGAGAATCACCGGACATGAAGCCGCTGCTGGCCTGTGGCGTGATCGCCGGGCCGCTCTTCGTCGTCTCCTTCCTCGTCCACGGCGCGGTCAAGCCCGATTACGACCCGATGCGCCACCCTGTCAGCTCGCTCGCACTCGGCCCGTACGGCTGGGTGCAGACCGTCACGTTCATCGTCGCGGGACTGCTCACCGTGGCGTTCGCCGTCGGCCTCGCCAGCGGGCGCGGAGTGCGGCAGAAGGTGGGCGCGATCCTCGTCGGGCTCTGGGGTATCGGCCTGATCGGAGCGGGCGCCTTCGTCACCGATCCCGTGAGCGGCTACCCGCCCGGCACGCGCGCCCTGGTGAAGGCTCCGACCATGGCCGGGATCCTGCACGACCTGTTCTCCGTCGTCGCCTTCTTCTCCCTCGGCGCCGCGTGCTTCGTGCTGGCCGGCGGTGCCGGCCTGCGCTGGGCGGGGTACTCGATGCTGAGCGGAGCGGCGTTCCTCTTCACGTTCTTCGTGGCGAGCGCCGGGTTCGGGCAGAACGAGACCCTGGTGGGGGTCGCCGGGTTCTGGCAACGGATATGCGTCAGTATCGGGTGGGCATGGCTCACCGTTCTGGCGGCACGGCGCTACGTCACGGCGAAGGGGTAGCTGATGAAGCTCGGCATGCACTACTGGAACTTCTCGACGCCATCCGATCCGGCGCGCATCGCGGCCACACTGGCCGACACAGCGCACCTCGCCGAGCAGGCGGGCTTCTCCACATTCACCGTCATGGACCACTACTTCCAGATGCGGACGAGGCAGACCACCGCCGACGAACCCATGCTGGAGGCGTACACGACGCTCGGCTACGTCGCCGCGAAGACCGAGCGGATCACGCTCGGCGTGCTGGTCACCGGCGTCATGTACCGCCACCCGGGCCTGCTCGCCAAGATCGTCACCACTCTCGACGTGCTCTCCGGCGGCCGGGCCCGGCTCGGCATCGGCGCCTCCTGGTACGAGCAGGAGCAGCGCGGGCTCGGCGTTCCGGTCGTCCCGGTGGGCGAGCGGTTCGAACGGCTGGAGGAGACGCTGCAGATCTGCAAGCAGATGTGGAGCGACGACAACGGCCCGTACCAGGGGCGGCACTACCAGCTCGCGGAAACGTTGTGCGTGCCGGCGCCGCTGAGCCGCCCGCACCCGCCGATCGTCGTCGGGGGCGGCGGCGAGAAGAAGACCCTGCGACTCGTGGCCCGGTATGCGGACGCCTGCAACGTGTTCGCGTCCAGCGTCGAAGACGTCGCCCACAAGCTCGACGTGCTGCGCGCGCACTGTGCCGACGAGGGCCGCGACTACGACACGATCACCAAGACCGCCGTGTACAGCCCGCCGGTGCTCGACGACATCGACACGTTCCTGGCCGCTGCCGAGCAGTACGCGCGGCTTGGTATCCGGGAGCTGGACGTGATGCCCGACCGTGACCCGGTCGAGTTCACCGGGATCCTCGCCGAACGCGTCCTGCCGAGGCTCGGCGAGATCGGCTGAGCGATGTTCCTCGTGACCCTCCACCGCTCCGGCCCAGAGTGGGATCCGGTACGCCCGCTGGAGGAGCAGTCCGGCTGGCCCGAACACGCGTCCTATATGGACGATCTCGTGGACGCCGGCGTCGTCCTGCTGGCGGGGCCGCTCGCCGACGAGTACCGCGTGATCCTCGTGGTCGACGCCGATTCGGAGGGCGCCGTCCGTGCCACGCTGGCACGCGACCCGTGGAGCGAGACGCACCTTCGCGTCGCCGCCGTCGATGCGTGGACGATCCGGCTCGACGGGCGGCCCGCCAGGCCCTAGAGAATGCCCAGCTCGTTGGCGCGGGTCAGCGCCTCGATGCGGTTGCGCGCCCCGAGCTTCTCCAGGGCACGCTGGAGGTAGGTCTTGACCGTGTTGCGCGTGAGGCCGAGCGCCGCCGCGATCTCGGGGTTGGTCTCGCCCATGGCGACCCGGCGCAGGATGTCGTACTCGCGGCGGGTCAGGCCGCACTCCTTGAGCCTGCGGTTCAGCAGGGCACCCTCGTCGTGGTCGAGGCAGAGGACCCGCTCGCCCTGGACCACCCGGCGGATGATCGCGACCAGGTCGGCGCGGTCGGCGTCCTTGACCGCGATCGCCTGCGCGCCCGCGGCGAGGACCGCCTCGATCGCGGCATGGTCCGGGTAGGCCGTGAACACCACGACGCGGACGCCGGGCACGCGGGCCCGCACCGACCGCACCACCTCGGGCGCCAGCATGTCGGGCAACCGCAGGTCGAGCAGGATCACGTCCGGGCGCAGCTGCTCGGCGGCGGCGATCGCCTCCCGCCCGGACTTCGCGTAGCCGGCCACCTTCAGCCACGACGTACTCTCCAGCACCATCGTGACCCCGTCGAGCACGATCGGGTGATCGTCGACGACCAGGACCCGCACCAGGTCGGCGGGCGCGGCGGTCATGCCGGAACCCACGCCTGGACGGTGACGCCGCCGTCGTCGTTCGGGCCGACCGTCAGATCGCCGCCGACCCGCGCGAGCCGCTCGGTGGTGGCCGGGATGCCCAGCCCCGGCCGCTGGTCGGTGCGCAGGCCGCTGCCGTCGTCCGACACGGTGATCGCGACACCGTCGCGGACGGTGAACACGGTGACCACGACCGAGTCCGCGCCGGCGTGCTTCTCGACGTTGAGCAGCGCCTCCCGGTTGGCGTCCGCCAAGGCGCGGACCCGAGCGCAGTCCAGCGGCGGGAGCGAAGTCACCGTGATGACCCGCGCGGGTACGCCGGTGCGCTCCTTGAACGCGGCACAGTCCGAGCGCAGCGCCACCCCCAGCGCGACCTGTTCCGGGGGTGCGCTTAGTGCCCGGAGCGAGCCGCGCAGGGTCGCCGCGGCCTCGGAGGCCTGCTGCTCGATCGCCACCAGCCGCGCCCGCGTCTCGACGTCCACCGAAAGGGCGCCGGACAGCCGCCGGATGCCGGCGCCGATCGTGAACAGCATCGCGCCGACGCTGTCGTGCAGTTCGAGCGCAATCCGTCGCCGCTCCTCGTGGACCGCGACCTCGCTGGCGTGCCGCGCCCGCTCGGCGACGATCACCGCCGCGGCGGCCCGGGACGCGGCCTGCTGCATGGCTGCGGCGGTGCGATCACCGAAGTCGCTGGGCGTGCGGTTCGCGCCGTAGAGGACGCCCAGGACACGGCTCTCGTGCACGATCGGCACCGCGATCATGGCGTTGAGCCGCTCCGCCTCCACCTGGCGATCGAAGTGGTGCGTGATCGTGGCGGAGCTGACGTAGTCGCTCACCCAGAGCGGCCGGCGGGCGAGCATCACCCGGCCGCCGAGCCCGCAACCGTGCGGCACGACGAGGCCGACCACGCTGTCGGTCATCGCGTTGACCGCGTGCCCCAGCACGTTGCGGTCCCCGCCGTCGGTCTCGCCGATCCACGCCACGTCCACGCCGGTGAGTTCCGGCACACGCGCCATGAGCTGGCTCGTGACCGCCTCGCGGTCGAGGAGTCCGAGCATGTTGGTGTACTCCTCGTCGAGGGCGAGGAGCGCGTCCGGCAGCGGCTGGCCACGCCGCTCAGGTGCCACGTACGTCATGGTAGGCGCCTCCGTCGCGCATCGGCGCAGGTCAGACACTCCTGCCGGATTAGAGTGCGCGGGCGCCGCGCCGGACGCAATCTCCAGGTGGAGATCTCTGGATGCCGCTACCCGGCCCCATCCGCCGGCCCCAGGATCAGCGACCACCGCGCCAGGAAACGCGGTCGTTACGCACCAGGCGGAGGGGTCAGATGCTTTCGGTCACCAACCTTCGGGTCAGCTACGGCGGCGCGATCGCCGCGCTGCGCTCGGTGTCCTTGCAGGTCCCGGCCGGTGCCGTCGTCGCGGTGCTCGGCAGCAACGGGGCCGGCAAGTCCACCCTGCTGCGCGCGATCTCGGGCACCCTGCCCGACCACGGCGGCGGGATCACCGACGGGGAGCTGACGCTCGACGGAGTCTCGCTGCGCGGCCTCGCCCCCGCGCGGATCGTCGGCGCGGGCGTCGTCCAGGTGCCCGAAGGGCGCGGGATCTTCGAACGGCTCACCGTCGCGGAGAACCTGCGGGTCGGCGCCTTCGCCGTGCGGAGCCGCACCGCGCGGGCCGCCGCGCACCGCCGCGTACTCGACCTGTTCCCGATCCTGCACGACCGCCGGCACCAGCGCGCCGGTCTTCTCTCCGGCGGCGAGCAGCAGATGCTCGCTATCGGCCGCGCGCTGATGGCGTCGCCGCGGGTACTGCTGCTCGACGAGCCCTCGCTGGGGCTGGCGCCGAAGATGGTGACCCGCATCGGCCAGGTGGTCGCCGAGATCAACGACGCCGGAACGACCGTGCTGCTGATCGAGCAGAACGCGATGATGGCGCTGTCGGTCGCGTCGCACGCGTTCGTCCTGACCGTCGGCGACGTGACGCTGTCCGGCAGCGCCGTCGAACTCGCCGGCAACCCCGAGGTCCATGACCTCTACCTCGGACGAGAGGCGCAGGCCGCCGTTGCCCGCGAGCTGGCCAGCAGTGGAGCCCCCGCGCTGAGCCGGTGGACGGCATGATCGCCGCACTGACCGTCGACGATGTGACGGTCCGGTTCGCCGGCGTCACCGCGCTCGACGGCGTCTCGTTCACCGTCGCGCCCCGCGCGATCCATGCGGTGATCGGGCCCAACGGTGCCGGCAAGTCGACGCTGTTCAACGTCGTCTCAGGCGCGTACCGGCCCGCCGCGGGCCGGGTCCACCTCGGCACCGCCGAGCTGACCGGCCGTGCGCCGCACCGCATCGCCGAGCTCGGCGTGGCCCGTACGTTCCAGAACCTCGCCTTGCTGCCAGGCGCGACGGTCGAGGAGAACTGCCTGCTCGGCCGCCACCACCTCACGCGGACCGGCTTCGTGTCCGGCGGGCTACGGCTGCCCGGCGTCCGCCGCGAGGAGCGCCGCCATCGCGCACGGATCAACGAGATCGCGACGTTCCTCGGGCTCGACGGCACGCTGGACACCCCGGTCGGCCAGCTGTCCTACGGCGACAGGAAACGGGTCGAGATCGCTCGCGCCCTCTGCGTCGAACCCGCGTTGCTGCTGCTGGACGAGCCGGCCGCCGGCATGAACGCCAGCGAGACCGCGCACCTCGCGCACCTGATCCGCGACATCCGCGACGCGCTCGCCATCCCGATCCTGCTGGTCGAGCACGACATGGGGCTCGTCATGGGCATCGCGGACCGGGTGACCGTCCTCGACTTCGGCCGGCGGATCGCCGACGGCACGCCGGGCGAGGTGCGCGCCGACCCCGAGGTGCTGCGTGCCTATCTAGGCGACGAAGTGCGCGGCGCGGGCCATCAAGAAGCTGTGGAGGCCTGAGGCAATGACCCATTTCGTGCAACTACTGGTCGGCGGTGTCTCCCTAGGCGCCGTGTACGCGCTGCTGGCGCTCGGCTTCGTGGTGATCTTCCGGGCCACCGAGGTGGTGAACTTCGCACACCCTGCCCTGCTGATGGTCGGCGCCTACTTCACCGCACGGTTCCGGACGGTCGACGACCTGCCGTTCGCCGTCGCCGTCCTGCTCGGGATCGGCATCACTGTCCTGCTGGCCGCGCTGATCCAGCGGTTCCTGGTGCAGCCGATGGCCGGCAGGTCGGTGATCGCGGTGAGCATCATGACGATCGGCGTCGATGTCGTGATCCATACCGAGATCACGCGCCGGCTCGGCGTCGACATCCTGCCGGTCGGCGACCCGTGGCAGAACGGGGTCGTCCAGATCGGCGCGCTCACGATCCCGCAGACCCGGCTCGTCGCGCTGATCGTGGGCATCGCGGTGATGGGCGCGTTCTTCGCCTGGTTCCGGTTCTCCGACTGGGGTGTCGCGATGCGAGCGTCGGCAGAGGATTCCGGGACGGCGGCGCTCATGGGGATCCGCCGTAACCGGGTCGCCGCGATCGCCTGGATGATCGCCGGAGCCCTGGCCGCCATCGCCGGGATGGCGCTGACGATGTTCCCGGCGCCCGGTCTCGAACCGGCCACGGCCGCGGTGGCGCTGCGTGCGTTCCCCGCCGCGATCATCGGCGGGCTCGACTCCCCCGGCGGCGCTGTCGTCGGCGGCGTGCTGGTCGGCGTCACCGAGGTGCTGGCCCAGGGATACGGGAGCGAGCTGGGATTCCTCGGCCTCGGGTTCCACACGGTCATGCCGTACCTGGTGATGGTCGTCGTGCTGCTCGTGCGACCGACCGGGCTGTTCGGGACGAGGGAGCTGCATCGTGTCTGAGGTCCTCGACCGCCCCGTCACGCCGGTGACCAGTCCCTGTGCGGGCGCCGCGACGAAACTACCGCCGTTTCGCCGTCCCGTTCGTCGTGATCGCGGCGTCGCTGGTGGCACCGTTCTACGTCGACGCGTTCTGGCTCCAGGTCGGGCTCTTCGGCCTGGCGGCCGTCGTCGCTGCCCTCGGGCTCGGGCTGTTGCTCGGCCACACCGGCCAACTCTCGCTCGGGCACGCGTTCTTCGTCGCGGTCGGCGCGTACGGCTACACGGCGCTCGCCTCCGAACCCCAGCCCGGGCAGTGGAGCCTCGGCCTATCGCCCCCGGTCGCTGCGGTGCTGGCCGTTGTCCTGGCCGGAGTGGCGGGCCTGGTGTTCAGCCCGATCGCCGCCCGGCTGCGGGGCATCTACCTCGGCATCGCCTCGCTCGGGCTGGTCTTCGTCGGCCAGCACGTGCTCTTCAACGCGGACGCGCTCACCGGCGGCTTCAACGGGCGCAACGTGCCCGAGTTCACGATCGGCGGCTTCTCGTTCGGCGATCTGCAGGGCGAGGCGCTGTTCGTCCTCGGCGTCCCGTTCGGGCGCGAGGAGAAGCTCTGGTACCTCAGCTTCGCCGTGACCGTGGCGGCGTACCTCTTCTACCGCAACGTCACCCGCAGCCGGCCCGGCACAGCGCTCCGCGCGATACGCGACCACGAGGTCGCCGCCGAGATCATGGGCGTCGCCGTCACCCGTTACAAGGCGTACGCGTTCGGGCTGTCCTCGATGTACGCCGGTCTCGGCGGCGTCCTGCTCGGGCTCGCGTTCAGCCGGATCGTGCCGGAGACGTTCGGCGTCGCGCTTTCGGTCGAGTACCTGGCGATGGTCGTCATCGGCGGGTTCACGTCCGCCGGCGGCATGATCCTCGGCGCCCTGTTCGTGTCGTCCCTGCCGACCGTCCTGGAGCGGTACGCGCCCCACCTGCCTGGTCTGTCGACAGGCGGCATCACCCCTTCGGTCGCGGCGAAGTTCGTCTACGGCGCCGCGATCGTCCTGGTTCTCCTGATCAACCCCCGCAGCAAGAGGAGTCGCTCATGACCACGAACCACAGACGGGCCGTCGTGGCCGCCGTCGCCGCAGCCGCGCTGCTACTCAGCGCCGCGTGCTCAACGAAGAGCACCGACGGGAGTAGCGGCGGCACCGCCACCGGCACGGGCGTCTCCGCCACGTCGATCAAGCTCGGCGTGCTCACCGACCGGACCGGCGTCTTCGCCGCGGCCGGCAAGGGCGTCGAGCAGGGCCGCGACCTGTTCTGGAACGAGAAGAACGAGGCGGGCGGCGTCTGCGGCCGCAAGGTCGAGTTCGTCGTGAAGGATCACGGCTACAACGCCCAGCAGGCCGTCAGCGCGTACGCCCAGCTCGAGAGCGAGGTGCTCGCGCTGGACGAGCTGCTCGGGTCGCCGATGATCGCCGCCCTGCTGCCGAACCTTGAGACCGACGAGATGCTCACGTTCGCCGCGTCGTTCTCCTCCAGCCTGCTCTCGAACCCGTACGTCGTGGTCACCGGTGCCACGTACGACATCGAGATGATCAACGGCCTGCACTACCTCGCGGACCAGAAGAAGGTCGCCAAGGGCGACACGATCGGCCACATCCTGCTCGACGGCGACTACGGCGCGAACGCGCTCGCTGGCAGCCGTGCGGCGGCGAAGGACCTCGGCGTCACGATCGTCGAGCACAAGATCAAGCCGACCGACACCGACCTCACCGGCCAGGTGACGGCGCTGCGCAAGTCGGGCGCGAAGGTCGTGCTGCTCACGACCACTGCGGCGCAGACGGCGTCCGCCGTGGCCGTCGCCGAGGCGTCCGGGTACGACGCCACGTTCCTCGCCTCCAACCCCGCGTTCAGCCCGGCCCTGCTCAAGAGCCCGGCACGAGCGGCGCTGGAGAAGCGCCTGCTGATCGCCACGTCGGTCGCCCCGTTCGCGGCGGAAGGAGCCGGCCCGACGGAGGTCCGCAACGGCTTCAACACCAAGTACGGCAGCGCGCCCAAGTCGAACTGGGTCATGTACGGGTACGCGCAGGGCGAGATCATGGCGAAGATCCTGGAGACCGCGTGCAAGAACGAGGCGCTGACCAGGCCAGGTCTGCTCAAGGCTTTCCAGAGCCTGAACAACGTCGAGACGGGCGGCCTGCTGCCGCCGCTCGACTTCACCGAGCCAGGCGCGATCCCGGCACGCCAGGTGCGCATCGTCGTCCCGGACTCCAAGGTGGAGGGTGGCCAGCGGATCACCGAGGACCTCTTCGCCGCCAAGCCCGCCGAGACCTACCAGCGCGCGGGGAGCTGACGATGCGTAGCTCCATGCAGCCGGTGCAGCTGAGCATCCGGCGGATCCTCGATCACGGCCGCACGTTCCACGGCACCAGTGAGGTCGTGACGGCCACCGGCGACGGGCTACGCAGGGCCTCGTACGCCGAGGTCGGGCGCAACGCCGCACGGCTCGCCAATGCCCTGCACGCGCTCGGGATCCGCCCGGGCGACCGGGTGGCGACGTACCAGTGGAACAACCAGGAGCACGTCGAGGCATACCTCGCCGTGCCGTGCATGGGTGCGGTCCTGCACCCGCTCAACATCCGGCTCTTCCCGGAACAGGTCATCTACGTGGCCAACCACGCCGCGGACCGGGTGGTCATCGTCGACCACACGCTGGTGGAGGCGTTCGCGAAACTGCTGCCGCAGCTGACCACCGTTGAGCACGTGATCGTCAACGGCCACGGCGGACATCTCCCTGCTGGAAGGCGTCAGCGTCTACAACTACCAGGACCTGATCGCGGCTCAGCCGGACACGTACGACTGGCCCGACGTCAACGAGGACGCGGCCGCGGCGATGTGCTACACCTCCGGCACGACCGGCAACCCCAAGGGCGTCGTCTACAGCCACCGCTCGATCTACCTGCACTCGTTCGGCATCGCGCTGCCGGACGCCGTGGGGCTCAGCGCGGGCGACCGCGTGCTGGCCATCGTCCCGCAGTTCCACGTGCTCGCGTGGGGCCTGCCGTACGCGGGCTTCCTCACCGGCGCGTCGCTGGTCATGCCGGACCAGTTCCTCGCCCCGGCACCGCTCGCGGAGTTCATCTCGGTCGCCGCGCCGAACAAGGGCGCCGGCGTCCCGACCGTGTGGCAGGGCCTGCTGCGGCACCTGGAACAGCATCCGGACGCGGACATCTCGTCGCTGCGCGAAGCGATCGTCGGCGGCTCGGCCTGCCCGCCGTCCATGATGGCCGCCTACGACGATCGTGGCGTCGACATGCTGCACGTCTGGGGCATGACCGAGATGTCGCCGCTCGGCACGGTGGCACGCCCACCGGCCGGCACGGACGACCCCTGGCGGTACCGGACCACGCAGGGCCGGTTCGCCTGTCCGGTCGAGCCGCGGCTGGTCGGCCCGAACGGCGAGACGCTGCCGCACGACGGCACGGCCGTCGGGGAACTCCAGGTACGGGGGCCGTGGATCACCGGCTCCTACTACCGCGAAGACGAGTTCCCCGACGGCTGGCTGCCCACCGGCGACGTCGGCACGATCACCCCCGACGGCTACCTGACGATCACCGATCGCGCGAAGGACGTGATCAAGTCCGGAGGCGAGTGGATCTCCTCCGTGGAGCTGGAGACGCAACTGATGGCGCATCCTGACGTCGTGGAGGCCGCTGTCGTCGGTGTCCCGGACGATCGCTGGGGCGAACGGCCGCTGGCGACCGTCGTAGTGTGGAACGGGCAGTACGTCACTCCAGGCCAGCTGCGCGAGTTCCTCGCGGCCACGCTCGCCCGCTGGCAGCTGCCCGAGCGGTGGGCGTTCGTCACGGAGGTTCCCAAGACGTCGGTCGGGAAGTTCGACAAGAAGGAAGTACGCCGGCGGTACGCCGCAGGCGAGCTCGACGTCCTCACCGCGCCGTGAGGCTGGCCGCAGCGGTCGCGCTGCTGCTGATCGCGGGCTGCGCGACCGGGCCGGCCGACCCCGGCCCGGGCGTCACCGCCACCACGATCCGGCTGGGAGTGCTGACGGACCACAGTGGACCCTTCGCGACCATCGGAAAGGCTGCGGCACAGGGACGCCAGCTCTACTGGGACGGCCGCAACGGGGGAGGCGGCGTGTGTGGGCGGAAGGTCGAGTTCGAGGTCGTCGACCACGGGTACGACACGACCCGGGCCGTCACCGCCTACGGTGACCTGCGCGAGCGTGTCCTTGCGATGGACGAACTGCTCGGCTCGCCGATGATCGGTGCTCTCCAACGGCGGCTGGAGGAGGACCGGATGATCACGCTCGCCGGGTCGTTCTCGTCCCAGCTGCTGTCGAACCCGTACATGATCGTGACCGGTGCCACGTATGACGTCGAGATGATCAACGGCATCCAGTGGCTCGGCGAGCACAAGGGCTTGCGCAACGGCACCAAGGTCGCGCACATCTACATCGACGGCGACTACGGCGAGAGCGCACTGGCCGGCAGCCGGGCGGCGGCCGAGGAGTTCGGGCTGGCACTCTTCGAGTACGGAATCACGACCGCCGAGACCGACCTGAGCGAGGTCATGGCCACGGTGCGCGCGAACGGCGCCCGCTACGTGCTGCTCACCACGACCCCGCAGCAGACCGCGTCGGCCGTCCTCGCGGCGGAACGCCTGCGCTACGACGCGTTCTTCGTGGCGTCGAACCCGGCGTTCAGCCCGCCCTGCTCCGTGGCCCCGCCAAGACTGCGTTGGAACGCCGGCTCGTCGTGGCGACGTCCGTGGCGCCGTTCTCCGCCAGCGGCAGCGGGCCGACGGCGGTGCGCGAGGCGTTCCTCGCCCGCTACCCGACGCAGCCGCGGACGTCCTGGGTGATGTTCGGGTACGCCCAGGGCCTGGTCATGGGCGAGCTGCTGGACGCCGCGTGCAAGGCCGGCGACCTCAGCCGAGCCGGGCTGAGCAGGGCGCTGCGAGAGCTCTGGCTGGTCGATCCGCGTCAGCTCGTGCCGCCGCTCAGCTACGACGAACCGGGTGAGATCCCGGCGCGGGAGTCCTATATCGCCCGGCCGGACGCGCGGAGCGACGGTGGGCTCGTCGTGGTGAGCGAGATCGCCGCGGCCCCGCTGGCCCGCGTCTACCGGAACTGACCGATCGCATCCTGCGACAAGCCGGCCTCGGATCCGTCAGAGATCGAACAGCCACCGTGCGCGTGCGGCGAGGAGGGCGCGGTGCAGGGCCAGGCACGCGGCGACCACGAGCGCCGTCAGCAGCACCGGTTCGGCTAGCGCCGCTGTCCACTGCAGCCCTGTGTCCGCAGTGGACAGTGGCTTGAGCAGGAGCCAGTGCAGGCCGGCGAGCAGCGGCATGTGCAGCACGTAGATCGGCAGCGTCTGGCGGCCGAGGGTGGCCAACCCCGGCCCGACCACCGGCCAGGTGCTGACCAGCGCCGCGGCCGTCACGCCGAGGACCGTCGCCAGCACGCACACCGCCGGCCAGACGCCGAACCACGTCTTCATGTCCAGTGCCGCCACCGCGCCGAGCAGCACGGCGTAAGCGGCGGCACCGGTGGCGAACCGCCGCCAGGTGGCCACGGCGGCCAGCTTCTCGAACAGCGGCCGGTAGTGGAGCCCGACCAGGAAGAAGATCAGGTTCTGGTACACGCCGGCACGGTTGCCGGGCACCGCGAGCAGTCCCGCCGACGCCGTCGCGGACAGCAGGAACGCGGCGCCCAGCAGCACCGGCACCGGCACGCGCCGGGCTGCCTTGGCGATGAGGAAGTACAGCGCGAGCGCGTACAGGTACCAGAGGTTCGACGGGGTGATCGTCAACTGCTCCAGCAGTTCCAGCGGGCCGGTGGCGCGGGCGGTGTCGAAGTCCGGCACGGCGCTGAGCGCGACGGTGTGGATCATCAGCCAGAGCGCGTACAGGTACAGGAACTTCGCGACCTTCGAGCGGGCCAGGACGCCCCAGGACCTGCCCACCGCACCGACGGCGAACATGCCGGAGATCGTGAAGAACGAGGGCATGCGCAGCGGCAGGAGCTGCTCCCCCACCGCACCCCAGGCGCCCGGGATCGGCACGCCGAGCCGCCAGTCGACCTGGAGGTAGTGCTTCATGATCACGTGCCACAGGACGACCAGCAGGATGCACGCGCCCTTCGCCGTGTCGGCCCAGGTGGTGCGCGCCGCGGTGCTGGCCGACACCTGCGCTACCTGGGTCATCAGGCGGCGCCAGGCAGGTCGAGCGGTTCGTACCTGGCGTGTTCGGCGCGGCTCATGAACGCCCAGTAGCGGTCGCCGTAGGACCAGTGCCACCACTCCGTGGGGTAGTTCACCATGCCCACGCTGGCCAGCGCGCCAATGAGGATCTGCCGGTTGCGGCGGGCCACCCACGGCAGGTTCCGCGCAGCGGTGAAGCACGCGTTCTGGCTGGCTTCGGGCGTGTCGTCGACGGCGGTACCCATGTCGAGCTCGACGCCGTCGACGGTGCACAGCGTCAGGTCGAGCGCGCCGCCGGTGCTGTGCGGCGCCACCTCCACGGGTGAGACGAACTTGCTCGTCTCCACCCGCAGCCGATCGTTGCTCCAGTCGGGGTGCAGGCGGCGCAGCTCGGTCTCGTACGTGTCGATGATCGCGCGCTGAGCGTCGAGCGGTCGGTACCCCTCGATGACCAGCAGCCGGACACCGCCGGGAAGCGCGGACTGCGCGTCGATCAGCCGCTCCACGACGCCGGTACGCAGCCGGGCGTACGCGCCGGTGCTGTCGGCGGCCCTCGCGTCGAGCAGCAGCTCGGGGACATCGCGGACGTCGACCAACGCCTCGCCGCAGTCGACCACCGGCACGGTCGGGATCCTGGGATCGGAGAGCAGGATCATCGAGCCGCGCCCCGCCGCTCGAAGGCCAGCTCGACCAGTCGGGTGAGAAGGTCCGGATAGGACAGTCCGGCGGCGGCCCACACCTTCGGGTACATCGAGTGGGCGGTGAAGCCCGGCATGGTGTTCAGCTCGTTGACGTAGAGCTCGCCGGCGACCTCGTCGTAGAGGAAGTCCACCCGGGCCAGGCCCCAACCGCCCACGGCACGGAACGCCTGGACCGACAGCTCACGCACGCGCTCGACCACGTCCGTGCGGGAGGTCCGCCGGGACGATCATCGGGTCGTCGATGCCGAAGTACTTCTGCTCGTAGTCGAACCAGCCGCCGGCCACGACGACCTCGCCCACGGCGGACGCCTCCGGGTCGGTGCCGCCAAGGACGGCGCACTCGATCTCCCGCGCGGTGACGCCCTGCTCCACGAGCACGACGGCGTCGTGGCGGAACGCGGTCTCCAGGGCGGCGTCGAGGTCGTCGCCGTCGCCCACCCGCGAGATGCCGATCGAGGAGCCCATGTTGGCCGGCTTCACGAACAGCGGCCGGCGCAGGCCGTCTATCCCGTCCAGGTCACGGCGCGTCTCGTCGGTCCAGACGTGCGGGGTGATCGGGATGCCCTCGGCGCGGAACGCGCGCTTCATCGCGACCTTGTCCATACCGACGGCCGAGGCGACGATGCCGCACCCGACGTACGGGACGCCGATCGCCTCCAGGAACCCCTGGATCACGCCGTCCTCACCGAACGGACCGTGCAGAACGGGGAACACCACGTCCAACTCGGCCAGCACTTTCTCCGGACGCTCGACCGACGTGACCAGCGCGCGCCGCTCCGGCCGTGCCGACCGCAGCTCGACGGCCTCGCCTTCGACCTCCAGGCGGTCCTCGATCGCGGGGCCGCCCGCTGGGGGCTCAGGCAGCAGTTCGGGTACCAGCACGAACCCGCCGTCCCGGGTGACACCGATCGCGACCGGCTCGTACCGCTCGGGGTCCAGAGCCCGCAGCACCGCCAGCGCGGACGCGCACGACACCTCGTGCTCTGCCGACGGTCCGCCGAACAGGACTCCCACACGCAGTCGCGTCATCAACTTGCCTTTCCGAGGGTGGTGATGGGGGCGGCGACGAGCCGGGCCAGCACGGCCGGTTCGACGTTGCCGCCGGTCAGGACTACACCGATGTCGGTGAACGAGTGCTCCGCGGCCAGGCGCAGGGCGCCGGCGAGTCCGGCGGCGGCGGACGGCTCCACGACGAGGTGGGCGTGGAACAGGGCGAGGCGCAGCGCATCGGCGATGGCGTCGTCGTCGACGGTCAGCACGCCGGAGATCCGGTCACGCGCGATCTGGAACGGCAGCTCACCGACACACGCGGGGCGGAGCCCGTCGGCGAGCGTCGGTGCCGGCTCGACCGTGATCCGGCGGTCGGCGGCCAGGCTGCGGCGCAGCGAATCGCAGCCCTCCGGCTCGACGCCGTAGACCTCGATCGGCTCGCCGTCCACCGCGAGGCACGCGCCGGCGACTCCCCCGCCACCGCCGACGGGTACCACAACCGCGTCGAGCCGGCCGGCGTCCTGGACCAGTTCCCGCGTGGCGGTGCCCTGACCGGCGATGACGTCCGGGTGGTCGTACGCGTCGACGACGGCGTGCCCGGTGGACGCGCGCAGCTCCTCCACCACCGCGAGGCGGTCGGCCAGGGTGGTGCCGGCGAGCACGACGGTGGCGCCGGTCGCGCGGGCCTTGACGATCTTGCTCGGCGCGGCGTCGGTCGGCAGCACGAGCGTGGCGTCCAGGCCGAACCGCCGGGCAGCCATCGCCACCGCGAGCGCGTGGTTGCCGGTGCTCTGCGCGATGACGCCGCCGGTGCAGCTCTCGGTGGCCACCTGGCCGACGGCGCGCAGCGCACCCCGCGCCTTGTACGCGCCGGAGGTCTGGAGGTTCTCGGCCTTCAGCCAGATCCGGGCACCGGCGACGCGGTCGAGCGATGCAACCCGGACGACGGGTGTGCGTACGACCTGGCCGGAGAGCCAGCCGGCGGCCTCCTCGACGTCGTCCCGCGTGATCGTCATCGTGGACGCCCCGCGTTCAGCGGGCTGGGGCTGGTGACCATGGCCGTCCTCCGTCTGTCGTCTCTGTGTCGATGCGAGCTTCGCGTTCCGACAAGAAGCGGGGCATCAGACGAGCGACAGATTCCGGAGGCGCGCATCGGCCATTCGGCAGAGGGCGATCACCACGGGCTATCCGCAGGTCACAGCGGGTACAGCGTCCGGGTTAGCAGTTGGGCAGGCGGCACGCCGGCGCCAGCCAGAGCGGGGTCAGCAGCAGGCCCCGGCCTTCTCCGCGCTCGGATCGCAGCAGGCACTGTCGTCGGCCTTGGCGAAGGTGTCGGAGTCGGCCTTGACGGTGTACACCTCCCATGGTTCGCCGCCCGGGCCGGACACCCAGACCTTGTCCTGCAAGGCGTAACAGCAGGTGGTGTCCTGTTCCTCCCCGGTGGCCAGGCCCTCGGCGGCAAGGCGCGTAGTGGCCGCGTTGACCTCCGCGGTGCTGGCGACCTCGACGCCGAGGTGGTCGAGCCGGGTCGCCTCGCCGGGGTCGCCTTCGATCAGGACGAGCTTCAGCGGCGGCTCGGCGATCGCGAAGTTCGCGTAGCCGGGACGGATCTTGGCCGGCTCGGCGCCGAAGAGCTTCGAGTAGAAGGCGATCGAGCCGTCCAGGTCGGCGACGCGGAGCGCGAGTTGCACACGGGACATCGGGGTTCTCCTTCGGTTGTAGTCGATGCAAGACCGAGCCTGCCACGCTGTATAGACGACTGTCAATATAGACGGATGCCTAATCAGCCGACCTTGACGTTTGGTGGGATCCGCTGCAGTATCCCACCAGAAATTCAGCGTCGCTGGCCTGCACGCCTGACGCGGAGGAAACTGGTCACAGGCTGCTGGTACAGCGGGAGGCCATGTGCGTCCCCACTGGGCGCTGTTCTGGCGGCTCGGCGCAGTGGCCGTCGCGGTCTGGGCCGGGCTGTCGATGCAGCCTGCCGTGGCCGCCCCGTCGGAGCCGGAGGTGCTCAGCACCCGGGTCGATGGGGCGATCACCCCGGTGATCGCGTCGCATCTTGTCGACGGCGTCAACCGGGCCGAGGACGACGGCGCCGCCGCGTACCTGGTGGAGCTGGACACGCCCGGCGGCCTGGACACGTCGATGCGCGAGATCGTGCAGGCGTTCCTGGGCGCGCGGGTGCCGGTGATCGTGTACGTGTCTCCGGCCGGCGCCAGGGCGGCGTCCGCCGGCTCAGTGATCACGTCCGCCGCGCACATCGCCGCGATGGCGCCCGGCACGACGATCGGTGCCGCCACGCCGGTGGATCTGCAGGGCGGCGAGATCAGCGACAAGATCATCAACGACGCCGCGGCCTACGCCCGTTCGGTGGCGACGCAGCGCGGGCGCAACGCCGACTTCTACGAAGACACCGTCCGCGACGGGAAAGCGGTGCCGGCCGACGAGGCAGTCGAGCTCAAGGCCGTGGACCTGATCGCGGAGAGCCGGGCCGAGTTGCTCAAGGCCGTCGACGGCCGCGTGGTGGACAGCCCAGGCGGGAAGCTCACGATACGCACGGCCGACGCCCCGATCGTCGAGCACGAGCTCGGCTTCTTCCGCCAGCTGTTGCAGCTCATCGCCGACCCCAACCTGGCCTTCCTGTTCATATCCATAGGCACGCTCGCGGTGATCTACGAGCTCGCCAGCCCGGGCGTGGGGCTCGCGGGTACGGCGGGTGTCATCCTGCTGATCCTCGGGTTCTTCGCGCTGAGCGTGCTGCCGGTGAGCATGGCCGGCGTGGCTCTGCTGGTCCTGGCCGCGATCCTGCTGACAGCCGAAGTGTTCGCGCCCAGCGGCGCGTTCGCCGCGGGCGGCGCCGCCGCGCTGCTGCTGGCCGGCCTGTTCCTCTTCGAGGGGTCGGTGGGCGTGAGCCCGGGGGTGCTGCTGCCGGTGACAGTCCTGCTCGGCGGCGGCACGTTTGCCGCAGGCCGGCTCGCGTGGCGGGCGAGGCGCGCCCGCCCGGTCAGCGGCGACGACTTGCTGATCGGCGAAGAGGCCGTCGTGGACAGGGTTTCCGGCGACGACGCGATCGCGTTCGTCGCCGGTGCCTGGTGGAACGTGCGGGCGCCAGGGGCAGAGCTGCGGGCCGGCCAGCCGGTGCGCGTGGTGGGCAGGGAAGAGCTGGACCTGATCGTCGAACCCGTACCGCAGCCGGAGGGAGAGTCATGACGGACGCTGCCTGGGGGATCCTCGTCGCGGTCTTTGTCGCCGTTGCGCTGCTGGCCGCCTCCGTGCGCGTGGTGCTTGAGTACGAGCGGGGTGTGATCTTCCGGCTGGGACGGGTCATCGGCGCGAAAGGGCCGGGGCTGATCTTCCTGATCCCGATAGTCGACCGGATGGTGCGCGTCACGCTGCGCACGATCACCATGGACGTGCCGAAACAGGACGTGATCACCAAGGACAACGTCACGGTCTCGGTGAATGCGGTGGCCTACTTCAACGTCATCGACCCGATCCGTTCGGTGGTCGCGATCGAGGACCATATCAACGGCACATCGCAGATCGCCCAGACCACCCTGCGCAGCGTGCTGGGCCAGGTCCACCTCGACGAGCTGCTCACCAGGCGTGACGACATCAACCAGCGCCTGCAGCAGATCATCGACCAGCTCACCAGCCCGTGGGGCGTGAAGGTGACCATCGTCGAGATCAAGCAGGTGGAGCTGCCGGACACGATGCGCCGGGCGATGGCGCGCCAGGCCGAGGCCGAGCGTGAACGGCGGGCCAAGGTGATCCACGCGTCTCGGCGAGCACGAGGCGGCGCAGCGACTCGCCGACGCCGCCGAGATCCTGGAGGTACACCCGGCGGCGATGCAGCTACGCATCCTGTCCACCATGGCCGAGGTCGCCACCGAGCGGAACTCGACGCTGATCTTCCCGCTGCCCATGGAGGTTCTGCGGCTGATCGACAGGCTCGCGCCCGCACCCGGCGCTCCCGATCGAGGAAGTGACGAGTCGCGTGGATCATGACGAGGTCTGGAAGGCGATCGACGCCCAGCGGACAAGTCTCACCGGCACGCTCGCCGCGCTGTCAGACGAGGAGTGGACCCGACCGTCGCTCTGCGATGGCTGGACCACCCGGGACGTCGCCGGACATCTCACGATGGCGCAGAGCACGCTCCGCACCATGCCCGCGGCGATGGTCGAGCTGGCAAGGGCGCGCGGGAACCTCGACCGCGCGATCCGCGACGCCGCGCGCCGCCGCGCGCTCGCGCCGCCGGATCAGCTCATCGCCCGGATACGCGGCATGGTCGGATCGCGGAAGCACAACGTCGGCGTGTCGCCGACCGGCACGCTCCTCGACATCCTCGTGCACACCCAGGACATCCTGGTGCCGCTGAACCGCCGGCTCCCGATGGCGCCGGATGCCGCATCCCTTGCCGCCACCAACGCGTGGACGCACCGGGGCTGGCCCTTCTACGCCCAGCAGAAGTTTCGGGGATTCCAGCTCGTCGCGAGCGACGTCTCCTGGACCGCGGGCGAGGGTCGCGCCGTCGAGGCTCCGATCGAAGCCCTTCTCCTCCTGCTCACCGACCGGCTGATCGCGACGCCGCAGCTTTCCGGCGAAGGCGCAGCGGACCTGTCCGCGCAGCTCCGCAAGACCCCCTGAGGTCTGGGCGATCTTTCTGCCGCCATAGCGGCAGAAAGATCGCCCAAACCATGGCGAAGGCCCTTGACCCTGACCAGAAGAGGTTGTAATCATCGGATCTTTGGGGGACTTAGGCGTTTTACGCACCCACAAGGAGCGATGGCCATGGGATCCACACATAACCGCTGGCGCGTGGCCTGCGCCGGCCTGGTACTTGCCCTGACGGCCAGCCTCGTCGCCGCTCCACCCGCGAGCGCCGAGGTCCAGCATCCGCGGCAGCAGTGGTTACGCGCATCCACGGCCGGGCTGTTCCTGCACTGGGGCATGTTCACGGCGCCGAAGCACCTCGACTGCGACGAGTGGGAGCGCGACGTCACCGGCGGCGGCTGGACCCCCGACTACTGGGTCGACGAGGCACGCAAGCTCGGCGCGTCCTACCTCGTGCTGGCGACGTTCCACAGCCGGCTCGGCTACGCGCGCCCATGGCCGTCGAAGATCCCCGGGAGCTGCGCCACGGAGCGTGACCTGCTCGGCGAGCTGGTGAAGGCCGGCAACGCCAAGGGCGTACGGATCATCCTCTACATGACCGACGACCCGCAGTGGCACAACGAGCAGGGCATCGAGACCCTCGACTCGGCCGCCTACTCGGCGTACAAGGGCAAGCAGGTCGACCTGACCACCCGCGACGGCTTCGGCATGTACAGCTACGACCTGTTCTTCGAGGTCATGGACGGCTACCCCGACCTCGCCGGCTTCTGGATCGACAACGACAACGCGTACTGGGAGCAGAACAAGCTCTACGAGCAGATCCGCGAGAAGCGACCGTCCTGGCTGTTGAGCAACAACAACGAGGACACGCCGATCATGGACACGGTCAGCAACGAGCAGAAGACCGGCATGACGCCTTCGTACGACTATCCGCAGGCGGCGTTCACGCCGATGCCGCGCCTCACCGAGGCCTGCTACAAGCTGCCGACCACCGGCGACTGGTGGTACAGCGGCGGCGACCACGCCGTCGACTTCCGCCTCAGCACCGGCCGCTACGTCACCAACGCCGGCATCGTCGATGAAGTCGCTGATGGCCGAGACGCCGATGGTGAACGGCAAGCTCCCGCCCGACCAGGAGACGTTCAACAACTTCATGGCCGAGTGGGTGCCGCCGATCCGCGAGTCCCTGTACGGCGTCGAGGGCGGCGGCTACATGTACGGCGGCATGCAGCCGGGCTTCTGGAACGACGGCGCGCACGGCGTCGTCACGGTCGCACCGGGCGCGCGCACGCAGTACGTCCACGTCGTCACCCGGCCGCGTTCCGACCTGGTCCGGATGCGGGACAACGGCTACCAGGTGACCCGCGTGACCGACCTGCGCACGGGTGAGCGGATGCGGTTCGCCCAGTCCGGCGGCCACCTCTCGATCCTCGGCATCACGAACTGGGACACCTACGACACGGTGTTCAAGGTCGAGACCGCGGGCCAGCGGGGCTTCTACTCGGGCCTCCGGGCGACCGCGTCGTCCTCCGCCGACGGCCAGCCCGCCGCCAACCTCGTCGACGGGAGACTTCGAGAAGTACTGGGACTCGGGCGCGAAGCTGCCGGTCTCGGTGACGCTCGACCTCCGCCAGCGCCGGCCGTCCGCGTACCTCGCCGTGAACCAGCGCGAGTGGTCGCCGACCTACGCACGGGAGACGTTCGGCCGCCCGGAGGACTCGGCACGCATCAAGGACTACCGCGTCTACGCAAGCAACGACGGCAGGCACTGGGGCAAGCCGGTACGCACCGGCGCACTGCGCAGCGCCCGCGGTACCCAGTTCATCGACATCGGCCAGCAGCACGCCCGGTACCTCAAGCTGGAGGTGCTGAACACCTGGGGCGGCCCGCAGGCGCCGACGTTCCTGAACCAGCTCCGGATCGACGAGATCAAGGTGGCGCACAGCTACCCGGTGTCGTGGTGGCGTCCGGCGCCGCTGGAAGCGGAGCGCGCAGCGCTGAGCGGCTCCGCCAGGCCGGCCTGGTGCCCGGCGTGCTCCGGCTCGCTCCAGGTGACGGGCCTCGGTCGCGGCGCGGTCACCTACCGCGACGTCACGGTGGCCTCGGCGGGTGACTACCGGCTCCAGATCGACCACACGTCCGGCGCTGCGACGTCGCTGGCCGTGAGTGTCAACGGCGCCCCGGCCGTGGCGGTCCCGGTGGCCGCCGACCGCGCCGACGCACCGAGCAGCACCGCGATCGTGGTACCGCTGCGGGCCGGCGCGAACACCGTCCGGCTGTCCAGCGCTGCGTCCAGGGGCCCGGGCGTCGACCGGATCGCCGTGGCGCCGCTGCCGCCGGCGTCGTACGTCCCGAAGACCACGATGACCGTCGAACCGGGCGGCGTGCAGTGGGTCGGGCCGGGTCAGCAGTCGATCAAGATCTCGGCGAAGCTGCGGCTCGACGTTGACGACACGCTCGACCAGGTCACGCTGGCTCCGGCCGTACCCGCCGGCTGGATGCTCACCGGTGCACCCGTGAGGGCGGCGTCGATGCGGCTCGGGCAGGAGCTGACCGGCACCTGGACCGCGACGTCGCCGGCGGGGCAGGACGTCAGCTCGGCCGACGTCCCCGTCACGGCGTGGTTCCAGACGCTGGGCCGGGCGAATGCGGTCACGAAGGACGTCCGGGTCCGGCTGCGCCCTGCCGACCGGGTGTTCATGCGCGAGGCCGAGGACTCGCAGAACGCGCTCGGCAGCTCCGGCATCACCGGATGCTCTCCCTGCTCGGGCGGCCAGAAGGTCCGCAACATCGGCGGCACCCCCGACGCGCATGTGGTGTTCGGGAATGTCACGGTGGCCACGGCCGGCGAGTACACGCTGTTCATCGACTACACCGTCAACGGCGACCGCTCGTTCTTCGTGAGCGCCAACGGCGGCGCGCCGGTCGAGGCGCGGGTGAGCGGCATCGGCAACAACCGGCCGGAGACCACGTCCGTCCGCATCACGCTCAAGGCCGGCACCAACACGCTGCGGGTCTACAACGACCAGGCGTCCGCGCCGGACCTCGATCGGCTGTCGCTGGGATAGCGTGAGGCTCAAGAGCAAGCGTGGATGCGCCGCCGAGCGAAGCGAGGTGTGCTCATGAGCGAGCGCAGCGAGCGAATCGATGGGTACAGCTTGCGCGAATGCGCCGCCGAGCGAAGCGAGGTGTGCTCATGAGCGAGATCGGGCCGGAGTCCGGCCGGTTGGTCGTCAAGACCGGCCGGACCGGGCTCGGCGCCAAGGTGGGGCACGACCTCACGATCGAGGCCACGCGGTGGCGCGGCACCGCCGACCCGGCGGGTTCCGCCGTGGACGTCGACGTGGAGGTCGACGGGCTGGAGGTGCGGGAAGGGACGGGCGGCGTCAAGCCGCTAACGGACTCCGACCGTGCCGAGATCAAGGAGACCTTCACGCGGAAGATCCTGCGAACCGCCGAGTACCCGACGATCAGCTTCCGGTCCACGCGGGTCGAGGGCACTCCGGAGTCATTCACGGTCGACGGCGACCTGACGGTCATGGGCGTCACCCAGCCGATCACGCTGCACGGACAGTTGAGCGGAGGACGAGCCAGCGGGACGGCGTCGGTTGTGCAGAGCCGCTGGGGCATCAAGCCCTACACCGCGTTCTTCGGCGCGCTCAAGCTCCGGGACGAGGTGCAGGTCGAGTTCGACGTGGCGCTGCCGGACGCGTAATCCCCCACCAACTGTCGGGGAAATGGTCGTATCGGGCGCCGGTTTTGGGCGCCGCTTCCCGGACAGTCCGGTTCGGGTTGGCGGGCGGCGGGGGCTGCGGGGCGGCTGACGAGCGTGCCGGCCAGCCCCTGCCTTTCGCGAGCCAGCCGGTCGTAACGGATGAAAGGTTTCGGGGTTGGTCCCACCAACTGTCGGGGAATTGGTCGTATCGGGCGCCGGTTTTGGGCGCCGCTTCCCGGACAGTCCGATTCGTCCCCGAACGGCAGCGGGCGGCGGCACGTCGCAGGCAAAGATTGACTGAATGTTGGAATTTGAGTAGATCTGTTGCACTCTCGTGCCGGATCGCGGACGAGTCCTGAGCGCCCCAGGAGAGACCATGACCGGTCCACGTCGCGCCCCGTCACCCCTCCTCGCCGCACTGTTTGCCCTGGTAGTAGGGGTGTCGGTCGCACCGGGCGCGCAAGCGCACGGTACGCGAACCGCCCTCGCGGCGGCTCCGCACGTTTCCGCCGGACCGACGAGCCCATCCGATGTTTACGGCTACCTCGAGAACCCGCGCATGACGGGCGAGGGGCAGCAACGTCCGCACGCGCTGCTCCGTCCCTACGGTGACGCCGCGACCGCGATCGACGACGCCACCGAGCACGCGGCGCCGTCGCCGTGGGTCGCGTCGCTGAACGGCGCGTGGCGGCTCAAGGTCGTCAACCGTCCCGAGGACGTGCCGCGTCGGGTTCCACGCCGCCGGCTACGACGTGTCACGGTGGCCGGTGGCGCAGGTGCCGCACACGTGGCAGTCCGACTTCATCGACCACCCGATGTTCCGCAACATCCCCGAGGAACTCTGGCCGGACGACCCGCCCAAGGTGCCGCACGACGTCAACCCGACCGGCGCCTACGTGCGCACGATCGACGTTCCGTCCACCTGGGACGGTCGCACCACCTTCCTCCGGTTCGAGGGCGCGACGAGCGGCTACTTCGTCTGGGTCAACGGCGCCTACGTCGGCTACGACCAGGGCGGGTACACGCCGGCGGAGTTCGACGTGACCGCCGCGCTGCGGCCGGGCGCGAACACGGTCGCGGTCCAGGTGCACCGCTGGGGCTCCGGGTCGTACCTGGAGGACGTCGACCAGTGGCGCTACAGCGGCATCTTCCGCGACGTCTGGCTGTACTCGACGCCGCGCACGCGCCTCGCCGACCTCCACGTCACCACGGATCTCGACAGCGCGAACCAGGACGCGACGTTCTCGGCCCGCGTCGAGCTGGCCCGCGCGTTCGCGGCCGACCGGCACCTACACCGTGCGCGGCACGCTGCGCGACGCGGCTGGACGCGACACCGCCGTGATCACGGCGCCGGTCACGATCACCGGCTCCACCGCGGCGACCACGCTGACCAGGAAGATCACCGCGCCCGCGAAGTGGAGCGCCGAGGAGCCCAACCTCTACACGCTGCTGCTCGAACTCGCTCGACCCGGACGGCCGCCCGAGCCACGTCACCAGCCAGGCGGTCGGCTTCCGCGAGATCGCGGTCAAGGACAAGCAGGTCCAGGTGAACGGCGGCCGCATCCTCGTCCGCGGCGTGAACCGCGCCGAGACCGACCCGGACACCGGGCGGCACGTCAGCCGCGCGGCCCAGCGCAACGACGTCATGCTGATGAAGCGCCTGCACGTCAACGCGGTGCGCACGTCGCACTACCCGTCCGACCCGTACTTCTACGACCTGGCGGACAAGCACGGCCTCTGGCTCGCCGACGAGGTCGACATCGAGACCCACGCGCACGAGAACTGCCCGTCGAACTGCCTCGCGAGCAAGCCGGAGTGGCAGGACGCGTTCGCCGACCGATTCCGCGCGATGGTGGCCAGGGACCGCAACCACCCGAGCGTGATCTTCTGGGACACCGGCAACGAGGCCGGCCTCGGCACCGCGCACCAGGCGATGGCCGACTGGGCGACGGCGAACGAGCCCACCCGGCTGCTCTACCACCAGTCCAACAGTCCGAACGGCGACGCGCCGTTCGCGCACGTGAACGGCGTGCGGTACCGGACGCCCGCGGAGCTGGAAGCCAAGGCGAAGTCCACCGGTAAACCGATCGTGATGGGCGAGTACGCGCACGCGATGGGCAACTCGCTCGGCAACTTCGACCAGTTCTGGGCACTCGCCCGCAAGTACCCGCAGGTGCAGGGCGGGTTCGTCTGGGACTGGGCCGAGCAGAACCTCCGCCAGCCGCTGATCACCACCCCCGACTCCTCCCCCAACGACATCCAGGCGTTCCTGGTGGGTAAGCCGGGCCAGGCCGCCGGCCGGCGCGGCAACGCGGTGGCGCTGTCCGGCCTCGACGACTACGTCGACGTCTTCCGCGACCGGCGCCTCGACGTCAGCGGCACGACCAAACTGTCCGTCGACGCCTGGGTGAAGCCGGGTTCGTGGGGCGGCAGCTTCCCCATCGTCACCAAGGGCCTGCAGTGGGCGCTGCAGATGCGCGACGCGCAGACGCTGGAGTTCGGCGTCGACGCCGGATCGCTGGGCGACGGTGACCGCGCCGGTGCCCGGCCAACTGGCAGAACACCTGGCACCGGGTCACCGGCGTCTACGACGGCGCCAACCTGCGGCTCTACGTCGACGGCATCGAGGTCGCGGCCGCCGCGCGCACCGGCAAGCTGCGGCCCACCGTGTACGAGGTCAACATCGGCCGCAACGCCGAGACCCAGCAGGACAAGACGAAGACGCGGCTCGGGCACGGCCTGGTCGACGACGTGCGGGTCTACAAGTCCGCGCTGACCCGCGCCGAGCTGGCCTCGGGTGCCGACCCGTACGCGCGGGCCGCGCTCGCGCTGGACTTCGACACCTTCACGCCCGCCGGCGACTTCCTCAGCCTGGGACTCAGCCTGTCCGGCACCGACGGCGTCATCGGCTCCGACCGCGCGCTCCAGCCCAAGGCGACCGAGCTGGCCTCGGCGCACGCGCCGCTGCGGTTCCGCGCGGTCGACGCCGCCGCCGGCAAGATCGCGGTCACCAACGAGCAGCAGGCCGGCACGCTCGACCTGCGGCTGGGCTGGGCGCTGGCCGAGATCGACCGCACGCTCAAGTCGGGCACGACCGACCTGCACCTCACGCCGGGCCAGACCACGACGCTCGACCTGCCGTCCGAGCAGGCCAACCCCGGCGACGTCGAGCGCTGGCTCAACCTCACCGCGCACACCACTCGCGCGACCCCGTGGGCGGATGCCGGCTCGGTGTTCACCAGCGACCAGTTCGCCGCCGGTGGCCGCCAGGTGCCGGGCGTCGCCCTGCCACCGGGCACCGCCGATCCCGCGCGCGTCACCCGCGGCACGAACACGGTGACGGTCTCCGGGTCCGGCTGGACGTACACGTTCGACACTGTCGCCGGGACGCTCACCTCGATGAACGCCGCCGGCGTCGAGCTGCTGCGCGGCGGCCCGACGCTCGACGTCTACCGGCCGCCGACCAGCAACGAGAGCTATACGTGGGGCACCGAGGACCGCAAGCTCTGGCGCGACGTCGGGCTCGACCGGCTGCGGACGACGGTCACCTCGGCGACGGCGGACCCGGCACCGGACGGTGGCGCGGTCGTCGAGATCCGCAGCACGGTGGCGGCGAGCGACGTGGCCAGCGCGTTCACCGTCGACCAGACCATGCGGTACCGGATCGACCGTCGCGGCACCATCACGCTCGGGCACCGCGCACAGGCGCGCGGGTCCAAGGTGTCCACCCTGCCGTACCTGCCGCGGGTCGGCTTCGCCGTCAAGGTGCCCGACTCGATGAGCCGGTTCGCCTGGTACGGGCGCGGCAAGGAGGAGAGCTACAACGACCGCAAGGACGGGCTGCCGGTCGGCGTCTGGAGCAGCACCGTGGACGAGCAGTACGTCAGGTACTCGCGCCCGCAGGCCTACGGCAACCACACCGACACGCGCTGGGCCACCATCAGCGACGGCCGCGCCGGGCTGCTCGTGGCCGGCGACCTCGACGTCAGCGTCACCCCGTACGACGACCTCGCCCGCGCCGAGTACGACTTCCAGCTGCCGCTCGTCCGCAACCGCGACTGGGTGACGCTGCACGTCGAGCACGGCGAGACCGGCGTGGGCGAGACGCCGAACTCGGTGCTCGCCCCGTACTTCATGTCGCCCACCCGCGCCTACGACTACGAGGTGACGCTCCGCCCGCTGACGGCGGCGGAAGCTGAGCGCGGGAGGTGTGCTGCGCCGCTGACGCCGCCCACCCCGAACCGGACTTTTCGGGAAGCCGTGCCTACACCGGGCGCGCCTGCCCCGATTTGCACCGCAAGTCCGCATTCGCACAAACCCTCTAAACCCTTCGTTTCCGTTACGGCCGGCTGGTTGGCGTCAACGAGCGGGCGGGTGTGGTCGTCACCGGCCCCGCGCGAACCACCGCCGCCCACCGACTACCGCCGCCTCACGCGAGCCGCTCTGTGATGCAACGCGCCGACTTGATCGGCGCGTTGCATAACAGAGCGGCGGCGCCGCGCAAGCGCGGCACGGCGCGGCAGACGCCGGGGCCTCCGGCCCCGGCCCCGGCGTCTGGCTAGCGCGCCGCCTCCGCCGCCGCGCGCCCGGCGGTACGGCCGGAGAACAGGCAGCCGCCGAGGAACGTGCCCTCCAGCGAGCGGTAGCCGTGCATGCCGCCGCCGCCGAAACCGGCGGCCTCGCCCGCCGCGTACACGCCGGGCAGCGGCGTGCCGTCGGCGCGCAGCACGCGCCCGGACAGGTCGGTCTCCAGCCCGCCGAGGCTCTTGCGGGTGAGGATGTTCAGGCGCACGGCGATGAGCGGCCCGGCCTTCGGGTCCAGGATCCGGTGCGGCTTGGCGGTGCGGATTAGCTTGTCGCCGCGGTAGTTGCGGGCTCCGCGCATCGCGGTGATCTGGAGATCCTTGGTGAACGTGTTGTCGAGCTCCCGGTCACGGGCGACGATCTCGCGCTCCAGGTCGGCCAGCTCGATGAGCGGCTCGTCGGTGAGCTTGTTCATGCCCTGCACCAGCTCGGGCAGCGTGTCCGCGACGACGAAGTCCACGCCGTGCTTCTTGAACGCCTCGACCGGCCCTGGCGCGCCCGGCAGCACCCGGCTCAGCACCTGCTTCACGCTCTTGCCGGTGAGGTCGGGGTTCTGCTCCGACCCCGAGAGCGCGAACTCCTTCTCGATGATCTTCTGCGTGAGCACGAACCACGTGTACTCGTACCCGGAGTGCATGATGTGCTCCAGCGTGCCGAGCGTGTCGAAGCCGGGGAACAGCGGCACCGGCAGCCGCTGGCCGCGCGCGTCCAGCCACAGCGACGACGGTCCGGGCAGGATGCGGATGCCGTGCCGGCTCCAGATCGGGTTCCAGTTCTGGATGCCCTCGGTGTAGTGCCACATCCGGTCGCCGTTGATGAGGTGGCCGCCGGCGGTCTCGGTGATGCCGAGCATCCGGCCGTCGACGTGCGCCGGCACGCCGGACAGCAGGTTCTTGGGCGCCTTGCCCAACCGGCTCGGCCAGTTGCGGCGGACCAGGTCGTGGTTGCCGCCGATGCCGCCCGACGTCACGATCACCGCCTGGGCCTTCAGCTCGAAGTCACCCACGACGACCCGCGAGGTGTCCTCGCCACGGGCGGCGCCGCTGGGTTCGAGGATCGCGCCGCGCACGCCGTCGACGGTGCCGCCGGTGACGGTCAGCTCGTCAACGCGGTGCCGGAACTTCAGGGTCACGACGCCGCGTTCGGCCGCCTGCGCGCACTCGCCGCTCGAACGGCGCGACGACGCCCGGCCCGGTGCCCCAGGTGACGTGGAAGCGCGGCACCGAGTTGCCGTGCCCGGTGGCGAGGTAGCCGCCGCGCTCGGCCCAGCCGACGACCGGGAAGATCCGCAGGCCCTGCGCGTGCAGCCAGGACCGCTTCTCGCCGGCCGCGAAGTCGACGTAGGCCTCGGCCCACTGCCGTGGCCACTTGTCCTCGACGCGGTCGAACCCGGCGGTGCCGGCCCAGTCCTGCATGGCCAGCTCGCGGGAGTCGCGGATGCCCATGCGGCGCTGCTCGGGCGAGTCGACGAAGAACAGGCCACCGAACGACCAGAACGCCTGACCGCCGAGCGCCGCCTCGGGCTCCTGGTCGAGGAGGATCACGCTGCGGCCGGCGTCCGCCAGTTCGGCGGCGGCGGTGAGGCCCGCCAGTCCGGCCCCGACGATGATGACGTCCGCGTCCATGGGTTCTCCTCGATCTGTGGCGACCCTCGCAGCTTGATAAGGAGAGACAAGGACGTCAAGCTACCTGCGTAGTCACGGAGTACCTGATTTATAAGCGGGTGATAAATGAGTCTGCCCGCCCGGCTCGCGGTGCAGCGGGAGCTCACCGCGGAGCTGGCCCAGGCCAGCGAGACGCTGATCGATGCCGTCCGCGCCCAGATCCCCGCGTACCAGGCTCTCGAAGCCAGCCAGCTCACCGAGGCCCGCGCCATCGCCGCGTGGGCGCTGAGCCGGGCGGTGGAGCTGTGGGTCCGCGACGGCGCGCTCGACGCCCAGGACCTCGCCCGGTTCCGCAACATCGGGGCGGCGCGCGCGGCGGACGGGCGCCCGCTGCCGGCCGTGCTCCGCGCGTACCGGGTCACCGCCAGCCTCGCCAGCGAACTCGTCGTGCGGCGCGGCCACGGCCGGCTCGACGTCGAGGACGTGCTCGCGCTCAACCGGGTATGGCTGGCCAGCATCGACGCGCTGTCGGAGGCGCTGTTCACGGGGTACACGCTCGCGGCCGAGCGGCTCGTCGGCGACCGCGCCCGGGCCCTACGCGACCTCTTCGACGACCTCCTCGTGGGGCGGCAGGCCTCCCCCGGCGCGCTCGCCGATCGCTGCCGCCAGCTCGGGGTGACGCTGCCGGCGACGCCGTGGCTGCTCGTCGTCGAGCCGATCGACCCGGCGCTGACGATCTCCGAAGCGGCCGACCTCACACCGATCCTGTTCCTGTCCCGCGGCCGCCGCGCGGTCCTGCTCCTCGCACCCGGCGCCCGCAAGGACCTCGACGCGGCGATCTCGGCGCGCGGCTGGCGCGGGTGTCTCGTCAGCGAGGAGCCGATCGGCGAGGCGTCCAGGGCGTACCGGCTCGCCGTCGACGCCCTGGACACCGCACCGCCGCACGCCTACGGCCACCGCGGTCTCCTCGCCGACGGCGACGCCCACGTGCTGGCGCTCCTGTCCGCGCGACCCACCGCACGACCGCGCGACGTCGTGCGCAGCGTCCTCGGCCCGCTTGCCGACGAACGCCAGGCCCACCTGCTCGAAGGGCTTGGCGCTTACCTCGCCACCGGGTCGGCCACGGCCGCCGCGGATCTCCTGCGCGTCCACCCGCAGACGCTGCGCTACCGGCTGCGCCGCGTCCACGAGCTCACCGGCCGAGACCCGCGCCTGCCGTGGCACCGGCTCGTCCTCGACATCGCCCGCCAGCTCATCGACATCGGACCGCCCGAGCCCCGCTGACCACCTGCGGTTCACACGCGACCCAGGCGGGCGCGTGCGAACCGCACGGGTTGACCATGCGGCGCCGGAGGACGACGCTCAGTGGTGCCAGCCGGACTAGTCGGGGGGCACGATGACTTCGATCAAGCTGCGACCAGAGCCCGTTCCGACCCGCAAACCGCGGGAGCTGGTGAAGGGGTCGAAGGCCGTCCGCATCCTGCGCACCACGGACGCCAAGACCATCGGGCTCATGTACCTGACGGCGTCGTTCGCGTTCTTCATCGCCGGCGGGTTCATGGCGCTGCTGATGCGCGCCGAGCTGGCCAGGCCCGGGCTGCAGTTCCTCTCGAACGAGCAGTTCAACCAGCTGTTCACCATGCACGGCACGGTCATGCTGCTGCTGTTCGCGACGCCGTTGCTGTTCGCGTTCGCGAACTACATCGTGCCGCTGCAGATCGGCGCGCCCGACGTGTCGTTCCCGCGCCTCAACGCGCTTGCGTTCTGGCTCTTCGCGTTCGGCGGCACGATGGTCATGCTCGGTTTCGTGGTGCCGGGCGGCGCGGCCGACTTCGGCTGGTTCGCCTACGCTCCGCTCAACTCCGACGCGCACTCCCCCGGCATCGGCCCCGACCTGTGGATCGTCGGGCTGATCATCTCCGGTCTGGGCACGATCCTCGGCGCCGTCAACATGACGACCACGATCCTGACGCTGCGCGCCCCCGGCATGACGATGTTCCGGATGCCGATCTTCACCTGGAACATCCTGATCACCAGCCTGCTCGTGCTGATGGTCTTCCCGATCCTCGCCGCCACGCTGGCCGCCCTGATGTCCGACCGCAGGCTCGGCTCCCACGTGTACGACACCGAGACCGGCGGCGCGATCCTCTGGCAGCACCTGTTCTGGTTCTTCGGCCACCCCGAGGTCTACATCGTCGCGTTGCCGTTCTTCGGCATCGTCACCGAGGTCTTCCCCGTGTTCAGCCGCAAGCCGCTCTTCGGCTACAAGGGCATGGTCGGCGCCACGCTGGCCATCGCCGCGCTGTCCATGACGGTGTGGGCGCACCACATGTTCGCCACCGGCGCCGTGCTCCTCCCCTTCTTCAGCTTCCTGTCGTTCCTCATCGCGGTACCCACCGGCATCAAGTTCTTCAACTGGATCGGCACGATGTGGCGCGGCCAGCTCACGTTCGAGACGCCGATGCTCTTCGCGCTCGGCTTCCTCGCCACGTTCCTCTTCGGTGGCCTGTCCGGGGTAATGCTCGCCTCGCCGCCGATCGACTTCCACGTCTCCGACACGTACTTCGTCGTGGCGCACTTCCACTACGTGCTGTTCGGCACGATCGTCTTCGCCGCATACGCCGGCATCTACTTCTGGTTCCCGAAGATGACCGGCCGGTTCCTCGACGAGACATTGGGCAAGCTGCACTTCTGGCTCACGTTCGTCGGCTTCCACACCACGTTCCTGGTCCAGCACTGGCTCGGTAACGAGGGCATGCCGCGGCGCTACGCCGACTACCTGCCCACCGACGGCTTCACCACGCTGAACACGATCTCCACGATCGGCTCGTTCATCCTCGGCATCTCGACGATCGTGTTCCTGTGGAACATCGCCCGGTCGCTGATGATCGGGGAGCCGGCCGAGGGCGACGACCCGTGGGGGCACGGCAACTCGCTCGAATGGGCGACGTCATGCCCGCCGCCGCGGCACAACTTCGTCAAGCTGCCGCGGATCCGCTCCGAACGACCCGCGTTCGACCTGCACTACCCGCACCTCGCGCCCTGGGCGCAGGACGTCGAGGGCAAGAAGAAGGCCGCGGTCGAGTCCTAGTCGGCCAGTCGAGGGCGACACCTAGCCGTGACGCCGGGCCCGTGGCACGCTGTTCGCGTACGTGCATCGTCATCGTGCGTGATCTTGGTCGAAGGCAAAGGGGGCCGTATCGACCTACGTAGGCCGATCGGCCGCCCCGGTAACCGGCATGAGGAAGCCAGCTATTGGGGGTAGACGATGGTTGGTACGAGCACTCGCTTCGCGAAAGAGAAGGCCCCGTGCGGCAAGACCGTGGAGGGCCGGCGGCACCGCGAGAACGACGACGACGGTTTCGCCGTCGACGACTACTACTACGACTGCGGATGCCGCACAGTGCAGCACACCTACCATGACGGCGGCGTGCAGATGAGGGTGGTCCGGCACGACGGCAGGGTTCTGAAAGACGACCACAGCGCCGAGCACGGCAACTGAGTCACGGTGGCCGCCCGCTCCGCTCCTCGCTCCTCCGTCGCTGCGATGCTCACTCCGGAGGCCGTCTCGTGACCGTGCATCCCGCCGACCCCCTCCGCTCCGCTCCTCGCTCCTCCGTCGCTGCGATGCTCACTCCGGAGGCCGTCTCGTGACCGTGGCGCACGACGTCGTCATCGTGGGCGGTGGCGGGGCGGGGCTGCGCGCCGCCATCGCCATCGCCGAGACGAACGCGGAGCTGGACGTCGCGATCGTCTCCAAGGTCTATCCGATGCGGAGCCACACGGTCTCCGCGGAGGGCGGGGCCGCCGGGGTCATCGCCACCGGCGACAGCCTCGACGAGCACGCGAACGACACCATCTCCGGCGGGGACTGGCTCTGCGACCAGGACGCCGTCGAGGCCTTCGTCGAGGAGGCGCCGCAGGAGCTGCTCCGGCTGGAGCACTGGGGCTGCCCGTGGAGCCGGGAGACCGACGGGCACGTCGCGGTGCGGGCGTTCGGCGGCATGAAGAAGATGCGGACGTGGTTCGCCGCCGACAAGACCGGGTTCCACCTGCTCCATACGCTCTTCCAGACGTCGCTCCAGCACGAGCACGTCGTCCGGTACGACGAGTGGTTCGTCACGAAGCTGCTCGTCGACGACGGGCGGGTGTGCGGAGTCGTCGCGATCGAGCTGATGACGGGCCGGATCGAGACGATCACCGCGAAGTCGGTCATCCTCTGCACGGGCGGCTGCGGCCGGGTCTACCCGTTCACGACCAACGCCAACATCAAGACCGGCGACGGAATGGCGCTGGCGTACCGCGCCGGCGCGCCGCTCAAGGACATGGAGTTCGTCCAGTACCACCCGACCGGCCTGCCGTTCACCGGAATCCTCATCACCGAGGCGGCCAGGGCCGAGGGCGGCTGGCTGCTCAACAAGGACGGCTACCGGTACCTGCAGGACTACGACCTCGGCACGCCCTCGCCCACGCCGGTGCTGAAGAGCATGGAGCTAGGGCCGCGCGACCGCCTGTCGCAGGCGTTCGTGCACGAGGTCGAGAAGGGCCGGACGGTCGAGACACCGTACGGGCAGGTCGTCCACCTGGACCTGCGGCACCTCGGCGCGGCGTTGATCGAGACCAAGCTGCCCTTCGTCCGGGAACTCTGCCTGGACTACGAGAAGATCGACCCGATCCGGGAGCTGATCCCGGTCCGGCCGGTGGTGCACTACATGATGGGCGGTGTCCACACCGACCTGAACGGTGCCACCGGGCTCGACGGGCTCTACGCGGCCGGTGAGGTCGCCTGCGTCAGCATCAACGGCGCCAACCGGCTGGGGTCGAACTCCCTGCCGGAACTGCTGGTCTTCGGTGCCCGCGCCGGCAAGGCGGCCGCCGAGTACGCCCTGAGCGCCAAGAACCCTGCCCCAGCCGTGCTCGCCCAGGCACGGGACGAGACGCAACGGCTGGAACGCGAACTGCTCAACCGGAGCGGCGGACGGGAGCCGATCGCCACGATCCGCGACGAGATGCAGGAGACGATGGAGGAGAACGTCGGCATCTACCGCGCCGGCGACTCCCTCGGCAAGGCCGCGAGCAGCGTCCGCGAGCTCCAGGAGAGGTTCCGCTCCGCGGCGATCGAGGACCACAGCCGCACGTTCAACACGCAGCTGACCGCCGCGCTCGAACTCGGCTGCATGCTCGACGTCGCGGAATCGATCGTCGGCTGCGCCTCGGTGCGCGAAGAGTCGCGGGGCGCCCACCAGCGCACCGACTTCCCGGGCCGGGACGACCAACGTTTCCTCGCCCACTCACTGGTCTACCGCGACCCAGACGGGCCGCCGAGGGTGGAGTACCTACCGGTGACGATCACCCGATGGCCGCCCGGCGAACGGATCTACGGGAGGTAGCGCCATGGCGGACCGCATCACGCTGCAGGTGACGCGCTACCGGCCGGAGGATGAGGCCGAGCCGTCGTCGCAGGAGTACGAGGTGCCCCTGCACAAGGACTGGGCCGTTCTCGACGGGCTCAACTACGTCAAGGACCGCCTGGACGGGACGCTCTCGTACCGCTGGTCGTGCCGGATGGGCATCTGCGGCAGCTGCGGCATGACCGTCAACGGCGAGCCCAAGCTGACCTGCGCGACGTTCCTCGCCGACTATGCGCCCGGGCCGGTGCGCGTGGAGCCGCTGCGCAACTTCCCGGTGATCCGCGACCTGGTCGTCGAGATCACCGACTTCATGAGCAAGCTGGTGCGGGTGAAGCCCTGGCTCGTCCGCGAGGAGGAGCGGCCGGTCTCCGAGGGCGAGTACCTGCAGACGCCGGCGGAGATGGACGAGTACAAGAAGTTCAGCATGTGCATCAACTGCATGCTGTGCTACTCCGCGTGCCCGGTCTACGCCCTGGATCCGCAGTTCATCGGGCCGGCGGCGATCGCGCTGGCCCAGCGGTACAACCTCGACTCCCGCGACCAGGGCTCGGCGGAGCGCATGGACGTCCTCTCCGAACACGACGGCGTCTGGGGGTGCACGTTCGTCGGCGAGTGCACGCGGGCATGCCCCAAGGGCGTCGACCCGGCGGGCGCGATCCAGCGCTACAAGATGACGGCCGCGATGGACGCGGTCAAGTCGTTCCTGATGCCGCGGGGTGCGCGATGAGCGGTCCGGCCCGCAGGTACGTCGAGTTCTACCCCGAGTTGCACCGGCCGCGGGTCTCCACCTTCTGGTGGCTGCGCCAGCGGTCGTACCTTGTGTTCATCCTGCGCGAGCTGAGCAGCGCCTTCGTGGCGTGGTCCGTGGTGTACGTGCTGCTGCTCGTGAACGCGGTCCGCCTCGGCGAGGACCGCTACCGGGAGTTCCTCGACTGGTCCGCCCGCCCGTGGATGCTGGTGCTCAACGTCGTGGCGCTGGCGTTCCTCGTGTTCCACGCCGTGACGTGGTTCAACCTCACGCCGAAGGCCATGGCGCCGCGCGTGCGGGGCAGGCGGGTGCCCCCGGCGGCGATCGCCGCGTCGGTGTACGTCGGCTGGGCCGTCGTGTCGGCGTTCGTGTTCTGGCTCGTGGTGCGTGCGTGATGGCGAGGCGATCCGCGGAGCCGTTCCTGTGGCTGCTGTTCAGCGCCGGCGGCGTCGCCTCGGCCCTGCTCCTTCCGGTGTTGATGCTGCTGTTCGCGGTCGCGTTCCCGCTGGACTGGATCTCCCCTCCGGACCACGCCCACCTGCTGGCCGTCGTGCGCCACCCGCTCACGCGTGTGGTGCTGGTCGGGTTCACCGCGCTGGCGCTCGTCCACGCGGCACACCGCCTCCGGTTCACCCTCGGCGACGGGCTCCAGATCAAGCAGGTCGACGGGCTGATCGCCACCCTCTGCTACGGCGGCGCGGTCGCTGGCACGGCCGCCGCGGCGTACCTGCTCTTCGCCGCCGCGTGACGCGGGCCGTGCCGTGCGGGCGTGGGCGGTGGAGCGACCCGGTCCGATCGCGACCGGGCCGCTGCGTCTCGTCGAGCGGCCGGAGCCGGTGCCCGGCGCGGGCGAGGTTCGGATCCGCGTCTCGGCGTGCGGCGTGTGCCGCACCGACCTGCACCTCGCCGAGGGTGACCTGACGCCACGCCGATCCGGTGTCGTGCCGGGGCACGAGATCGTGGGGCTGGTCGACGCGATCGGCCCTGGCGCGGGACGGTTCGCGGTCGGCGACCGGATCGGTGTCGCCTGGCTCCGTGGCGTCTGCGGCTCCTGCCGGTTCTGCCGCGCCGGCCGCGAGAACCTGTGCCCGCGGGCGAGTTTCACCGGATGGGACGCCGACGGCGGGTTCGCCGAGTACGCCGTCATCGACGAGGCATTCGCGTACCGGCTTCCACCCGCGCTCACAGATCTGGACGCCGCGCCGCTGCTCTGCGCCGGAATCGTGGGATACCGGGCGCTGCGGCGGGCGGCGCTGCCACCGGGCGGCCGGCTCGGCATCTACGGCTTCGGTGCCTCCGCCCACGTCGTCGCCCAGGTCGCGATCGCCGCGGGCGCGGCCGTGCACGTGCTCACCCGTTCCGAGTCCGCGCGGGCGCTGGCGCGCACGCTGGGCGCCGCGTCGACGGGCCACCCCGACGACGGACCGCCCGAACCGCTCGACTCCGCGGTGCTGTTCGCGCCGGTCGGCGACCTCGTGCCCATCGCGGCCCAGGCGCTGGACCGCGGCGGCACCCTGTCGATCGCGGGGATCCACCTGAGCGACATCCCGGCCCTGCGTTACGAGAGGGACCTCTTCTACGAGCGGAGCATCGTGAGCGTCACCGCCAACACCCGAGCGGACGGCGAGGAGTTCCTCCGGCTCGCCGCACGTCTCGGAGTGGCGCCCCGGGTCCAGCAGTACCCGTTCACGGCCGCGGCCGGCGCGCTCGCCGACCTGGCCGGCGACCGGGTCACCGGCGCCGCCGTCGTCTACTGCGACCGGTGAACCCCACGCACGATATGGGCCGGACGGGCGATTCCCCTGCTACCGGGGCGGCCCTAGCGTGGCTGTGCTGTTCGGACACGTACGGATCCGGGACGACTCGTACCCGAGGGGGCCTCCATGTCCGGTCGTTGGCGTCAACGTGCCTCGTACGCCGCGCTCGCTGCGGCCCTCGTCGTTCCCCTGCTCGCGGCGCCGCCCGCCGCGGCCGTGAGCCCAGACATCGTCGTCAGCCAGGTATACGGAGGGGGCGGCAACAGCGGGGCCACGCTCACCCACGACTTCGTCGAGCTGTACAACCGCGGAACGGACCCGGTGAACCTCGACGGCTGGTCGGTGCAGTACGCGAGCGCCACCGGCACGGGGACGTTCGCGAGCACCGGCCCGGTCGCGCTATCCGGCACGCTCCAACCGGGAAGCCACTATCTCGTCCAGCTCGCCCAGGGCGCCGGCGGCACAACGCCGCTGCCCACTCCGGACGCGACGGGCACGATCGCCATGTCGGCGACTGCGGGCAAGGTCGTCGCCGTCCGCCCGGGCACGCCGCTCGGGTTGGCCTGCAACGGCAGCTCCGATCCCTGCGACGCGGCGGAGACGGCCCGGATCGCCGACCTGGTGGGCTACGGCGGCGCGAACTTCTTCGAGGCCGCTCCGACCCCGACGCTGTCCAACACCACCGCGGCGCTCCGCACGGCGGACGGCGCCACCGACACCGACAACAACAGCTCCGACTTCACCGTAGGCACCCCGAACCCCCGCAACAGCGGCGGCTCCGAGCCTCCGCCGACCGGGTGCGACGTCCCGGCGACGCACCAGATCGCCGACGTCCAGGGCCCTGGCACCGCGAGCCCCGTCGCCGGGCAGACGGTACGGGTGGAAGGCGTCGTCACGGGTGACTTCCAGGCGTCCGGGCAGCTTGGCGGCTTCTTCCTCCAGGACCCGACGCCCGACGCGGATGCCGCCACCTCCGACGGGCTGTTCGCGTTCGGCGGCCCCACCGACGTCGCCGTGGGCGACCGCGTACTCGTCACCGGCAGGGCCCTGGAGTTCAACGGCCTGACCGAGCTGTCGCCGGTGAACGCCGCGGATGTGTGCGGCACCGGCATGATCGCGCCCACGCCGGTCGATCTTCCCCGCGCGTCGGGCACGACGTTCGAGCCGCTGGAGAACGTGCTCACGACATTCCCCGAGACGCTCGCCGCGACCGAGCACTTCCAGCTCGGCCGGTTCGGCGAGGTCACGGTGTCCTCCGACGGCCGCCTGTTCCAGCCGACCGAACGCGCCGAGCCGGGAGCGCCCGCCAACGCCGTCGCCGAGGAGAGCGCCCGTCGCCGGCTGCTGATCGACGACGGCTCCACCGTCCAGAACCCGGCGACAGTGCCGTACCTGACGCCGGACGTCCTCCGCATCGGCGACACCGCCGCCGGCGTCACCGGCGTGCTGAGCTTCGGCTTCGGCCTCTACCGCCTCCAGCCGACCCAGCCCATCACGTTCACCCGCGCCAACCCGCGACCGGCGGCGCCCACCGTGGCCGGTGATGTCCGGGTGGCGAGCTTCAACACGCTGAACTACTTCACCACTCTCGTGTCGCAGAACCCGAACGCGCGTGGCGCGAACAACGCCACCGAGTTCGGCCGCCAGCAGGCCAAGGAGGTCGCGGCGATCACCGGCCTGAACTCCGACGTGATCGCGCTGATGGAGATCGAGAACAACGGCGCCACCGCCGTCGGCAGCCTGGTCGACGCGCTGAACGCCGCCACAGCACCCGGCACGTACGCGTACATCACCGAGCCTGCCCTCAACCCACCGAACGAGTTCGGCGGCACCTTCGGCACCGACGCGATCAAGGTGGCGCTGATCTACCGGCCGCACGCCGTCACGCCCGTCGGTGCAGCGCAGTCGAGCGCGAATACGGTGTTCAGCCGTCCGCCGCTGATCCAGACGTTCACCCGTACCGGCGGCAGCGAGCCGTTCACGGTCGTCGCGAACCACTTCAAGTCCAAGAGCTGTGGCGGCGCGACCGGCCTCGACCTGGACCAGGGCGACGGGCAGAGCTGCTTCAACGCCACCCGCGTCGCCCAGGCGAACGCGCTCGTCACGGTGCTCGGCTCCCTCGGCGTGCCGAACGCGCTGGTCGTCGGGGACCTGAACGCCTACAGCAAGGAGGACCCGATCGACGTCCTCGCCGGCGCCGGCTACACCGGGCTGACCGAGCAGTTCGTCCCGGACAGCAGCCGGTACAGCTTCGTGTTCGACGGGTTCTCGGGCGAGCTCGACCACGCCATGGCGAGCACCGGCCTTCTCGACAACGTCACCGGCGCGGCGATCTGGCACATCAACGCGGACGAGCCGAACATCCTCGACTACAACACCGAGTTCAACCCGCCGGCGCTCTACCAGCCGAACGCGTTCCGCTCGTCCGACCACGACCCGCTGATCGTCGGACTCGGCCTGAACACGGCGCCGCAGCCCCCGAGGAACGTGTCGGTGCTCGCGGGCTGGCACGCCGCGACGGTGAGCTGGCAACCACCGGCCAGCGACGGCGGCGCGACGGTGACCGGCTACGACCTGCGGGTCCTGCGCAACGGCACGCAGGTCGCTGCCGCGTCCACCGGCGCCACCGCGCGGTCGCACACGTTCGGCGGGCTGCTGACGGGCGTGCTCTACACCTTCGAGGTACGGGCCCGGAACGCCGTGGGCACGAGCGCACCGGCGACCGCGACGGGCACGCCGTTCCGCCCGCTGACGTTCCGGCCGCTCGACGCCCGAGCGGTATGCGGTGGCGCCCCGGGCAACGCGCGGTTCGACGTCGTGAACGCCAACGGCTACCCGATCGCGTTCGACTGGCGCGTGCTGCGCGGGGCGTCCGGCACCGGCCTGGTCGGCGCGTCGTCCACGACGCGGATCGTGGTACCGCGCGTGAGCACCGGCGGGACGAAGGTCTTCATCTCGGTCGACGGGGTCACACACGACCAGGCGAACGCGTGCTGACCAGCGGGTGACGCGCACGCCTGGTCGGGCGCCGGCATCACCCTCAGGGCTGACTAAATAGGCGGGGAATCTACGTCGAATGACAGATTCGCCGTGACGATCTGGGTATCAGACTTGCACGGGTACGACCGACCAGACCGACGAGGAGGCCGCCATGCTACCCGCGACCAACAGGTACGGGATCCGCGAGCTGGCGCACCGGCGCTCGGCCGGCGTCGAGGTCTGGCTCTACTGGGATCCGGTCGCCGACGACGTGTTGGTGCACGTCAACGACGAGCGCGACAACCGTGCGTTCGCGCTGCTCCCGGCCAAGGGGGACGCGATGTACGCGTTCCGCCATCCGTTCGCCGTGCTCGGCTCGGGTGGTCCGGGTGGGCCGGCCGACGTCGTGGGACCCGCGCCCCTCGCGGACGCTGCCTGACCGGCGCGCGTGAGGCCGACCCCGGGAGCACCATACGGACACTGAGCGGCGCACCGAGAACAGCGGCGCCCAGCGCGATGGCCGGCCCGAGCGATCTACGCGGCCGAGCGGGAGACATCACTGGAGCAACTCGCGATGCGCGGGCTGCTCCAGTGCGCTGGCAGCCGTCTAGGCCGGTCGGAGCCAGTAGTTCAGCGTGAACGGGCCGTGGCCGTACGTCTGCGCGCCGCCGAGGACGTCACCCATGCCCGTGGTGAGCTTCTCGACCTTCAGCCCCGCGTCGCTGAAGATCGGCGCGCACGTCTCCTCGGTCAGCGAGAGCGGATGCATGTCGTCCGCCTCGGCGTGCATGTCGTAGGAGAGGAACGCGAGGCCGTCCGGCTTCAGGTAGTGCCGGATGTTGGTCACGATCTCCGCGAAGTCGAAGCAGTGGTCGAGGACGTTGATGCTCACCACGAGATCGGCCTGGCCCACCAGACTCTCGATCCGCTGCTCCGCGGGCCGCGAGTACACCTCGGCCGCGTCACGCAGGTCGCATGTCGGGATCTCGGCGAGGAACCGGTCGGCCAGCGGCTCGACGACGACCAGCCGGGCACCGGTGAAGTACCGGGTGCGCAGCTTGCTGCCCGCGCCGACGTCGACCACGGTCTTGCCCGCGTACTCGTCAGGTGCGAACCCGAAATGGTGGAACAGTCGATCGGTCTGCGCCATGAAGTCGGGAGTGTTCCGCCATTTGTCTCGCTTGTGGAACTTGAACTCGCCCTCTTGTGCCTTGTGCTCCCACTCGTCGCGGGTAGCGGTGGTGCGGCCGGCGGTGGGAATTCGCCGGTCCCGGAGAGTGCGCAGGGTGCGCTTCGCACGCCTGGCAACAACGCGCCAGTTCGTCATTCGCGCATGGTAGGCCACGCGGCGGCCTGTCGTGGGTCTCTCCGCAATCCGGGGGGAATCGGTTGCGGCGACCCCTGCCGGGGGTCAGCTGCCGGCTGGCCACGAGCCGCTCGCCGCCCGTGATCGTCCTCGTCGCGAGACCGGCGCGCTGGGTCCAACGTGGAGTGTGAGGGCGGTGCCCACCCCCTGGATGTTCCCGTCAGCGCGTGCGCACGCGCTGACGGGAACATTCACGGGGGCCGACGCTCAGATTGGCAGCCGCGGCGGAGGATGATCGGAGTGACAAACGCCATGCAAACCGACATCTGAGCGAACGGGGTTCCGCCATGGCTGACAAGGAAATCGAGACCGACGTCCTCGTCGTCGGCGCCGGGCCGACCGGGTTGATGCTGGCGAACTGGCTGACCAAGTTGGGTGTGCGCGCCACGATCGTCGACGGCAAGAGCGGCCCCACCCGCGAGTCGCGCGCGCTCGTCGTACAGGCACGCTCGATGGAGGTCTACGACCAACTCGGCGTGGTCGACGAGGTTCTCGCGCAGAGCGCACAGGCGCGGTGGCTGGCGCCCGGGTTCGAGAGCAAGGCGTTCGGCCGGATCCCGATCGGGGCGCTCGGCGAGGGGCTCACGCCGTATCCCCGCATCTACGTCCTGGAACAGAGCAAGAACGAGCAGATCCTCCTGGACAGCCTGCGTGGCCAGGGTGGCGACGTGCTGTGGGAGCACCGCCTCACGTCCCTGACGGATTCCGTGGAGGCGCGCCTGACCTCGCCCGGCGGCGACGTCACGGTCCGCGCCCGCTACTGCGTGGGCGCCGACGGCAGCTCCTCCGTGGTGCGGACGCTGCGGGACATCCCGTTCGAAGGCATCACCAACGCGCAGACCTTCTACGTCACCGACGCCGCGGGCGTGCGCGGGCTGATCCCGGACGCCGTGAACGTGCGCCCTGGCGAGCACGACTTCCTGCTGGCCTTCCCGATGGGTCCCGGCGAGCACTTCCGCCTGATCGGCGTCGTGCGCGACGCGGACCAGGACGGCGAGCTCACCGAGGAGGACACCAACGAGCGGGAACGGCGGGTCTTCTCGGTCAGCTACGCCTCGTCGAGCTGGTTCTCGACCTACCGCATCCACCACCGCGTGGCGGCCGCGTTCCGCGACGGACCGTTCCTCCTGGCGGGCGACGCGGCCCACGTGCACTCGCCGGTCGGCGCCCAGGGCATGAACACCGGCCTCCAGGACGCGCACAACCTCGCGTTCAAGCTCGCCGACGTGATCCACGGCCGCGCGTCCGACTCCTGGCTCGACCGGTATGGCGCCGAGCGGCGGCCGGTCGCGAAGCGCCTGGTCAGCACCACCGACCGTCTCTTCGGCGCCGTCACATCGGAGCGCGCCGTGCTGCGGGCCGCCCGGAGGCTCGTGCCGTCGCTGCTCGGCCCCGGCGTGGTGCGCCTCGTCCCCCGGTTCTCCGGAGCCTCACGCCTGTTCGGGTACGTGTCTCAGACCCGCGTGCACTACTGGATGAGCGAGGAGGCCAAGGCACGCGGGCGGCGCGGGCGGGTCGTCGGCCGGCGGCTGCCGTGGACGGGCGACAACTTCGACGCGCTCAAGGAGCTGACCTGGCAGGTCCACTCGTACGGCCGCGCCGACGGCAAGCGCCTCGAACGCGAGCTCGGCGTCACCGTCCACCAGTTTCCCCGGGCCGACGCCGACACGGGCCTGCGCGAAGGGCTCCTGTACCTGGTGCGGCCGGACGGCTTCGTCGCCGCGGCGGCGACCCCGGAGGCCGCCGCGACGGCGTTCCGTAACGCGCTGCCGGACAGGTTCCTTGCCGCGGCAGACGCCCTCGACTGAACCGGCCAGGTGATTCCTGCTGGCCACAGACTCTAGTCCGCTGACGAGCGCCGCTCGTGGGACAGGTCGACGTGGTGGTGCGCGCCCGGGTGGCTGGCCGGGTCGGTGTGCACAGTGGCGGTGGTCAGCCGCGGCACCGCGTGGGTGAGCTGGTGCTCGGCGTCGGCGGCGATGCCGTGCGCGGCGACCAGCGTCAGGTCCGCGGCGACGACGATGTCGGCCTCGGCGTGCAGGTGGTGTCCGATCCAGCGCACCCGAACGCGGGCGACGTCGAGCACGCCGGGGATCCCGCGCAGGGCCGTCTCGGCCTGGTCGACGAGCGCGGGGTCCACGGCGTCCATGAGGCGGCGGTAGACCTCGCGGGCGGCGTCGCGCAGCACGACGACGATCGCGACGGCGATGCCGAGGCCGATCACCGGATCGGCCCAGTCCCAGCCCACCCACGCGCCGGCCGCCGCGCCGACGACCGCGAGCGACGTGAAGCCGTCGGTGCGGGCGTGGAGGCCGTCGGCGACCAGCGCGGCCGAACCGATCCGGCGTCCGACGCGGATGCGATACCGGGCGACGAGTTCGTTGCCTGCGAATCCCAGCACACCCGCGGCGGCGACCGCGCCGACGTGACTCATCGACGCGGGGTGCAGCAGCCGGTCGACGCCCTGCCAGGCGGCGAACACCGCCGACGCGGCGATGACCCCGACGATGAAGATGCCGGCCAGGTCCTCGGCGCGGCCGTACCCGTACGTGAACGACCGCGTAGCGGCGCGCCGGCCGAGGAGGAACGCGATGCCGAGTGGGACGGCGGTCAGCGCGTCGGCGGCGTTGTGCGCGGTGTCCGAGAGCAGCGCGACCGACCCGGACGCCACGACGATGACCGCCTGCCCGAGCGCCGTGACGCCCAACACGAGCAGCGAGATCCACAGCGCGCGGATGCCCTCGCGGGAGGACTCCAGCGCCGGGTCGACCTTGTCCGTGCTGGCGTGCGAGTGCGGCACCAGCCAGTGCCGCAGCCGGTGCCCGAGGCCCCGCCGGTGCGGGTGATCCATTCCCAGGTCAGACGGGCGGGGGCGGCAGCGGGCTGAGCATCGGCGCCCCGGTGATCGTGAACAGCTTCTCGAAGCCCATGAGCTGCAGAACACGCTCTACGGAACGGTCGGGCCCCTGCAGGGTGACCGTGTGTCCGGTGACGGCGGCGTGTGTCTGAATCCGGGCCAGGAACCCCAGGCCGTTCGAGGCGAGGAACGTCACCTGGGTGAGGTCGACGAGTACGTCGCCCGGCTCGGCGCCGGCGACCTTCTCGTAGGCCTCGTCGAGCAGCGGTTGGGCCATCAGGTCGATCTCACCGCGAAGATCCAGCTGGAGACGACCGCCTTCCTCGCTGATGAGGACCTGCGGTTCGTTCGATCATTCCCGGCCTCCTGACCAGATGGCGGCCGCATGGCCGCCGCCCTCCCGCACACCAACGTAGCCCTAGGCGGAAAAGTCTGTCCATGTCTGGCAGCCCCTGTGCCCGAGGACGGCATCCCGAGGTCTGAGCTGCCCCTGACGGGCATCCGCTCTAGAGTCGAAGGCGTGATCACCGGTGCGCACGTCATCCTCTACAGCCACGACGCCGCAGCCGATCGCGAGTTTCTCCGCGATGTGCTCGGTACCGCCCATGTCGACGCCGGCGACGGCTGGCTGATCGTCAAGCTGCCGCCGGCCGAGGTCGCGGTGCACCCCACCGACGGGCCCGAACAGCACGAGCTGTACCTGACGTGTGACGACGTCGACGCCACGGTCGAGAAGCTGCGGGCCGCCGGCGTGGCGATCACCGAGCCCGTCACCGACCAGGGCTGGGGCCGCCTCACCACGATCCGCCTTCCCGGCGGCGGTCAGCTGGGGCTTTACGAACCTCGACACCCAACGGCGTACGACCTCTGAGTTTGTCGCGGTAGCAGTTCGGGGTATCCCTCCTCGGCGCAGGTAGCGCAGTCAAGGAGGGTGCGGCATGAACGCCGGCAGCGCAGTATCGGGCCAGACCGCGAGAGATGCGGCGCGGAGCGGGTCCGTGCAGATGCTCGGCAGGATCGGCCTGGTGGCGTACGGAGTCGTCCATCTGCTCATCGCCTACCTCGCCCTCCAGGTCGCCACCGGCGACCACGGCGAGAAGAGCGACAAGAGCGGCGCGTTGCACGCCGTCGCCGAGCAGCCGGGCGGCAAGTTCCTGCTCTGGGTGATCGCCGTCGGGCTGGCCGCGCTGACGCTCTGGCAACTGGTCGAGGCGATATGGGGCCACCGCACCGCGCCGGCCCGCAAGCGCACCGAGAAACGCCTGATCAGCGGCGGCAAGGCCGTGATCTTCGGCGCCCTCGGGTTCAGCGCGTACAAGATCGCCGCGGGCGAGCACAGCTCCTCCGACCAGGGCCAGACCTTCACGGCGAAGGTTCTGGCCTGGCCGTTCGGGCAGCTACTCGTCGGGCTGGTCGGCCTCGCGATCATCGCGATCGCGGCGTTCGTCGTCGTCTACGGGTTCAAGAAGAAGTTCCTGGAGGAACTCGACTTCGGCACCGCCAGCGCGACCACCCGCAAGATCGTGACGCGGCTCGGCCAGGTCGGCTACCCGGGCCTCGGCGTCGCCTACGGCAGCATTGGCGTGCTGGTGGTCTGGGCGGCGGTCACCTTCGACGCGGAGAAGGCGCAGGGGCTCGACGGCGCGCTCAAGACGCTCGCGTCCCAGCCGTACGGCCCGTTCCTGCTCGGCATCGTCGCCCTGGGTCTCGCCTGCTACGGCGCGCACTGCATCTTCGCGGCCCGCTTCCACAAGGTCTGACAGGCCCACCGTGCGCACCGAGGACTGGTTCCTCACCGCCACCGAGCGGGGCAACCCGGCCACGCGCCTGTCGGCGTGGACCAGAGGCAACCTCGCGGAGCCGCTGGTGCACGGTGCCGCGTACTTCGACCGGCTGGTCGACGAGGTCGAGGCACTCGTCGCCGGCGACCACCTGTACTTCACCGACTGGCGCGGCGACCCCGACGAGCGCCTCCGCCCCGACGGTCCGACCGTCGGCGAGCTGCTGTGCCACGCGGCCGAGCGCGGCGTCGTCGTCAAGGGCCTGGTCTGGCGTTCGCACTGGGACAAGATGCAGTTCAGCGAGGAGGAGAACCGCCACCTCGGTGAGGAGATCGAGGCCGCGGGCGGCGAGGTGCTGCTCGACCAGCGGGTGCGGCGCGGCGGCTCGCACCACCAGAAGCTCATGGTGCTGCGGCATCCGGGCAACGTCGATCGCGACATCGCCTTCGCCGGCGGCATCGACCTGTGCCACAGCCGGCGCGACGACGCCGACCACCATGGCGACCCGCAGGTCCAGCGGATGTCGGCCGCCTACGGCGAACGGCCGCCCTGGCACGACGTGCAGCTCGCGCTCCGCGGGCCGGTGGTCGGGGCGCTCGACACCGTCTTCCGCGAGCGATGGCAGGACCCGACTCCGCTCGACGCGCACAGCCCGTTGGCCTGGATCCGCGACAAGCTCGGCCACGCCGATCTCACCGCGGGAGCGCTGCCCGAGAAGCCTCCGGATCCACCGCGTGTGGGGCCGCACGCGGTACAGATCCTGCGTACCTACCCGTCCCGCTTGCAGGGATACAGCTTCGCGCCGCACGGCGCCCGCTCCATCGCCCGCGGCTACACCAAGGCGATCCGCCGCGCGCGCCGGCTCATCTACCTCGAGGACCAGTACCTCTGGTCGCAAGAGGTCGCGAGCCTCTTCGCCGACGCGCTCCGTGACAACCCGGACATGCACCTGGTCGTCGTCGTGCCGCGCCATCCCGACGTCGACGGGGCGTTCGCGCTGCCGCCGAACCAGGTGGGGCGGGCCCAGGCGCTCGACGTCTGCCGCCGGGCCGGCGAGGACCGCGTCCACGCGTTCGACGTGGAGAACCACGAGGGCACGCCCGTCTACGTCCACGCCAAGGTCTGCGTCATCGACGACGTGTGGAGCCAGCGTCGGCAGCGACAACTTCAACCGCCGGTCCTGGACCCACGACAGCGAGCTCTCCTGCGCCGTCCTGGACTCGACCCGCGACCAGCGGGAGCCCACCGACCCCGCCGGGCTCGGCGACGGCGCCCGTGTCTTCGCCCGTGATCTGCGGCTACGCCTGTGGCGCGAGCACCTCGACCGCACGGGCGACGACGATGATCTGCTCGATCCCGAGACGGCCGTCGAAGCGATCACGAGCACCGCCCAGGCACTCGACGACTGGTACGCCGGCGGACGGAAGGGTCCCCGGCCGCCGGGACGGCTCCGCACGCACCAGCCGGAGCAACTCTCCCGGCTCACCCGCGCCTGGGCGATCCCGGCGTACCGGCTGATCTACGACCCGGACGGCCGCCCGCGGCGAGAGCGTCGCGCCGGAACCTGGTGACGGCAGTCCGAAGGCGGGCAGACGAGACCGTGCCAGAGTGCGGGCGTGGCGATGAAGCTTGCCCTGGTGGCCCGGACCGACCTCGGCATGGGGAAGGGCAAGCTCGCGGCGCAGGTGGCGCACGCCGCGGTGTCGGCGGCGCTTCGCACGCAGGGCAGCGCGAACTTCGCCGCGTGGATGCGCGACGGGCAGCCCAAGGTCGTCCTGAAGGTGTCGGGCGAGGAGGAGCTGCTCCGCGTCTGCACGGCCGCTAGGGACGCCGGGTTGCCGGTGGAGCCGATCCAGGACGCCGGGCGGACCCAGCTCGAAGCCGGGACGTTGACCTGCTGCGCGATCGGCCCCGCGACGGCCGACCAGGTCGACCGCGTCACCGGCGCCCTGTCGTTGCTGTGAGCCGCTGGACGCCATTGCCGGTGAGCCGCGACAACGCCGCGGTACGGCCGGTGAGCAGCAGGAGCAGGGCCTCGATCGGCCCGCGCACGTCCGCGCCCTCCCCCACGGACCAGTCCACATCGGACGCTGTGAGCCGGAACCCGCGCAGGCGCCTCCGGGCCCAGAACGGCCAGCCCATGGTCCACACGCGATCGGCGCCAGCCTGGGCGGCCGCCAGCGGCATGGCGCGCGGCCGCCCGAGCGGGATCGCGATGTCCTGCCCGTGTACGAGGACGTCGAAGAGGATGTTCTGGTAGCTGGTGACGACCGGCAGGCGGCGGGAGTCCGCGAACTGCCGCAGCTCGTCGACGATCTGCCCGGTGGGCCGCTCGGCGTGGCGCACGGCGATGTCGTGGTTGAGCCGGTGGAAGCTGGCGCGCAGCGCACGCGCCAGCTCCGGCAGGCGCTCACCCGGCTTCGCGAGATCACCGATCCGTTCGCGTGACACCGGTTTGGGCGATCTTTCTGGCGCTATAGCGCCAGAAAGATCGCCCAAACCGATAACAGGGCGGATTCCGTCCAGCGACATAGAGCGGACAAAACGGGTCAGACCTCACTACCGTCGCCGTGCTCCTGTGGTCGCCCTCTCCGGGCAACAGCACCGGGAGGACGCCCACACGGTCTAGGAGGTCACGATGTGGGGCAGGTTCGGCGTGGGTGCGGTGGCGGGTGCGCTGGTGGTGCTGGTCACGGTCGCGAGCAGCGCGGAGGCGGCGCAGATCTGGGACGGTGACGCGTCCCGCGGGAGGGACGTGTTCGGCAACATCGGTGGCGAGTGCGCCTCCCCCGGCAGCGTGACCGCCGTCGACGACGCGACGCAGGGCCGCGTCTGGCGCTTCAACAAGCCGTCGGGGTTGAACCGGTGCGAGGCGCGCGGGATCAAGGTCAACGGCGCCAAGTACTCGTTCAGCAACAACTCCACGTACTACCTCGGGTGGCGCAGCAAGCTGTCCAACACGACGAACAACAACGCCACATTCCAGTGGAAGTCGTACCAGAACCACACCCAGAACTTCCCGATCGTGCTGAAGATGATCGGTGGCAAGCTGACGATGCTCCAGCGCCAGCCGGGTGGTCGCGAATATCACCCCTGGTCGCGGACCATCCGGGCCAACGAGTGGCACCACATCGTGCTGGGGATCCACACGTCCAGCGCCACCACCGGCGGCTGGGTCGAGCTCTACTTCGACGGCGAGCCGCAGTCGTTCACCAACGGGCAGCAACGCTGGCCGTGCCGCAGCTGGGACAGCTACAACGACCCGAAGTGGGGAATCTACGGCGCCCGCGGCACGTCGCTCGTCAACTACGTCGACGGGCTGAAGATCGGCACCAGCTACGGCGACGTCAGGTAGCGGTGGGTGACGGCGGCGCCGAGCCGCCCTGCGGTTCGGTCGCCGTCATCAGCCGGATGATCTCCTCCCGGTCGGCGGCGGACGGCAGCCCCCAGCCCGGGTCGTATCCGTAGACCTCCCGCAACGCCGTAGCGCTCGTACGCCCGTCGAGCACCTCCACGGTGTCGGTGTCGATCAGGCCCGGGTGCTCGACCCCGCACGCCTCGGCAACCTTCACGAGGTCGCGCCGGAGCGTCTTGATGTAGTTCGCGGCGCGCACCGCCTTCGACGCCGGATCGAGCCCTCGCGCGAGCCACGGATTCTGGGTCGCCACGCCGGTGGGGCAGGTATCGGTGTGGCACTTCTGAGCCTGGATGCAGCCGATCGCCAGCATCGCCTCGCGCGCGACCGCGACCATGTCGCACCCGAGCGCGAAGGCGACCACCGCGTTGTCGGGCAGACCCAGCTTGCCGCCACCGACGAACACCACGTCCTCGTGGAGCCCCCGCTCCGCGAAGACCCGGTACACCCGGCTGAAGCCGAGCTGGAACGGCAGCGACACCGTGTCGGTGAAGATCAGCGGCGACGCTCCCGTGCCGCCCTCTCCCCCGTCGACCGTGACGAAGTCGACGCCGCGCCCGGTGTCGCGCATCTGGGTTGCCAGTTCTTCCCAGAACTCCAGGTCACCGACGGCGGACTTGATGCCCACCGGCAGCCCCGTCTCGGCGGCGAGAAGCTCGACCCAGTCGAGCAGGCTGTCGGTGTCGGAGAACTCGGCGTGCCGGGACGGGCTGACGCAGTCCTTACCCTCCGGCACCCCGCGGACGGACGCGATCTCGCCCGACACCTTCGCCCCCGGCAGCAGCCCGCCGAGCCCCGGCTTGGCGCCCTGGCTCAGCTTGATCTCCAGCGCCCGGATCGGCGCGCTCGCGACCAGGTTCTTGAGCCGGTCGAGGCTGAACCGGCCGTTCTCGTCCCGGCAGCCGAAGTACGCGGTCCCGATCTGGTAGACCAACTCCCCACCGCTGAGGTGGTACCGCGAGACCCCGCCCTCGCCGGTGTTCTGCAGGCAGCCGGCCAGCGCCGCGCCACGGTTGAGCGCCTCGACCGCGTTGCCGGAGAGCGAGCCGAAGCTCATCCCGGAGATGTTCACCACCGACGCCGGCCGGAACGCCGCCGGGCGGCCCCGCACCGCCCCGAGCACCTTCGCGCACGGAAGCTCGACCTCGTGCGCGGCGGCCGGAGACGACGGCGGTGTCGCGCGCCCGAACGTGCGGTGCTTCACGATCGGGTACCCGGCGGTGTACTCGATGTCGTTGTCCGTACCGAACCCGAAGTAGTTGTTCTCCCGCTTCGCGGACGTGTAGACCCAGCGCCGCTGGTCACGGGTGAACGGCCGCTCCTCGTTGTTGCTGGCCACGATGTACTGGCGCAGCTCTGGCCCGATCGACTCGATCAGGTACCGGGCGTGGCCCACCAGCGGGAAGTTGCGCAGCAGCGCGTGCTCGCGCTGGAAGAGGTCTCGGACGGCCACCGCGACCAGGGCCGCCGCGCCGGCCGCCGCAGCGGCTCTCATGCCCAGCTTCATCCAGGGTTGGTTCCCTGCGAACCGGGCCAGCCAAACCGGCCGATTTCTCCCCACTCGTCAGGGTTGGTCCAGTATCGTGCGCCCACCCCCACGTTCGTGAAGGGACGCCGATGCGCAGCAAACCCCGCCCCCCGACCAGCGCCGTCGCACTGCTGACGGCGGCCGCCGTGATCGTCCAACCCTCGGCCGCGACGGCAGCCCCGAAGCCGATCCGTCCCCTGCCCGCCGAGAGCGCCCATACTGCCCAGCCCGGCATGACGGTCACGCTGATCACCGGCGACAAGGTCAGCCTCGTCCGGCAGGCCGACGGCGCGTCCGGCGCGCTGATCAAGCCTGGTCCTGGCCGTGACAACGTTGTTTTCTCCACCCGCGTCGTCCGCGAGCACGTGCACGTCGTGCCCGCCGACGCCGATCCGCAGCTGGCCGCCGGCCGGCTCGACCCGCGGCTCTTCGACGTCACCCAGCTCGTCGCCTTCGGCTACGACGACGCCTCGACGACGTCCCTTCCGCTGATCGTCACCGGCGCCGCCCGCAGCACGAGCATGTCCGGATCCCAGGTCACGCGGCAGTTACCCAGCATCGGCGGTGTTGCCCTGGCACAGACCAAGTCGCAGGCGCCGGCCTTCTGGCGGTCGCTGACGGGCACGTCCCGCGTGTCGGCCGCCGGCAAGGTGTGGCTGAGCGGCAAGGCCAGGTTGCTCGACGCCGAGTCCAACGCCCAGATCGGGGTGCCCGCCGCACGGGCAGCCGGATACGACGGCAGGGGCGTCACCGTCGCCGTGCTCGACTCCGGGGTCGACGCCGCGCATCCCGATCTCAAGGACGTGCTCGGCGAGACGAAGGACTTCACCGGCAGCCCCGACGGCGCGAAAGACACCCACGGGCACGGGACGCACGTCGCCTCGATCATCGCCGGCACCGGCACCCGCTCCGCCGCTTACGGCGGCGTCGCCCCGCGCGCCACGATCATCGCCGGCAAGGTGTGCGGCGACGACGCCTGCGACGACGCCGCGATCATCGACGGTATGGAGTGGGCCGCCGGCAAGGCACGGATCGTGAACCTGAGCCTCGGCACCAGCGAGGGCACGGACGGCACCGACCCGATCGCCCAGGCGGTGAACGCGCTGACCGCGTCCACGGGCACGCTGTTCGTCGCCGCGGCGGGCAACAGCTACCGCAGCTACACGGTGGGCTCCCCCGCGTCCGCGAACGCCGCCCTGGCGGTGGCCAGCGTCGGCCGGAACGACACGGTGAGCGACTTCTCCAGCAAGGGCCCGCGCGTCGGCGACCACGTGGTGAAGCCGGACATCGCGGCGCCGGGTGAGGCCATCGTCGCCGCCCGCGCCGCAGGCACGACGATGGGCAACCCGGTCGACGATCACTACACCGCGGCGAGCGGCACGTCGATGGCGGCCCCGCACGTCGCGGGCGTGGCGGCACTCCTCGCCCAGGCCCGTCCGGGCTGGACGGCGGACCGGCTCAAGGCAGCGCTCATGAGCAGCAGCGCTGCGCCGGGCGACCTCGACGTGTTCCACGCCGGCGCCGGTCGGGTCGACGCGGCACGCGCGGTGTCGCAGACCGTCCTCGCCGACGGCAGCGTCAGCTTCCCGTACGCGACCTGGCCGCACACCGGGCCGAGGACGACCAGGACCGTGACGTACCGCAACGAGGGCAGCGCACCGGTCACCCTGAGCCTCGCGCTCTCCAGCCACGACGCGTTCAGCCTCGAGTCCACGACGCTGACGGTGCCGGCGAACGGCTCCGCGCAGGCCACGGTCGTGCTCGATCCGGCGAAGCTGCCCGCCGCCGGCGGTGCCGCCGGTGCCCGGCTCACGGCCACCGGCGCAGGCGTCTCGGTGCGGACCGCCGTCGGCGTCGCCGCCGAACCCGAGTCCTACACCGTCCGGATCACCGTGCTCGACCGCGACGGCAAGCCGGCCGACGGCGACCTGTCCCAGCGGTTGTACCTGTACAACCACACCCGGCGCCTCGGCACGGACTACGACCCCGACGTGGTCGACGGCGTCGCGACGGTACGGGTGCCGAAGGGCGACTACGCGATCACCTCCGCCACGAGCACGCCGAAGGCCGGCGCGCCCGACCAGGCGGGCAGCTCGACGCTGCAGATCCTGACGAAGTACACCGTCGACCGGGACAGCCAGCTCACCCTCGACGCCCGCCAGGGCGCCAGGACCGGGATCAGCGTCGCCGACCGGCCGGGCGCGGTCCGCCGGACCCTCAACGCCGACTACCTGCTCAAAGTCGGCGTCGGCACCATCCAGGGCGGGCTCTTCGCCGGCGTCGGGAGTACGGCCGAGCTGTACGCAGTGCCGACGAAGGCCGCTGACGGCGTGAAGCTCGCGTACGGCCTGTCCGCCGTGCTCGGATCGCCACCGAGTGAGCGCAGGCCGTACCAGTACTACCTGACGGCCGTCGCGCCAGAGGACACCGTCCCGGCGAACCCGGTCTGGAAGGTGCGCACGGCGGACCTGGCCAGACGCGACGTGCGGTTCCGGGCCCAGGGCAAGCCGGCGCTCGCCGAGTTCAGCCGGGCCCCGCTCTACCTGCCGGGCCAGTTCGTCTTCTTCGGCGCGTGGACCACGGTCGCCCTGCCGAGCACGCGCACCGAGTACGTCAGCGTCCAGCCGGAGATCTGGTCGTCGGCGATGGCGTTCCAGCGGCCTGCCGACCAGCAGGAACCGACCGTGCCGTTCGGCTGGATCTTCGAGTCGGGCGACAAGGCGACGGCGGGCAAGCCGGTGCGGGAGGAGTGGAACCGCGGGGTGGTCGGCCCGTCGCTTGCGATGTCGCCGAACTACAGCGCCCAGGTCCTGCGATACGGGGACCAGCTGTCGGCGTACGTGCCGATGTTCGCGCCGGCCGCGCCTGGCCAGGGCAACCACGTGGGATTCCAGTTCGCGTTCGCCACCGGCCAGACCAGCCTGCGGCTGGGCGACGGCGAGCCGGTCTCCAGCCCCACACCGGGCGGCGCCACGTTCGGCGGCCTGCCGGCCGAGGACTCTTCGTACACCTTCACGACGTCGGCCACCCGGACCGACTGGATCCCCTGGTCGGACCTGTCGACGAGGACGGAGGCGAGCTGGACGTTCCGTTCGGCGGAGAGCAAGGACCTCGCGTTCCTGCCGCTGATGTACCTGCGGACGACCGGCGCCTTCGACGACCTCAACCGCGCCCCGGCCGGACCGTTCGTCCTGTCGGTCGACGTGCACCGGCAGCCGGGTACGACGAGCACGGCGAAGGTCCGCCGGGTCACGGTGGAGTTCTCGACGGACGACGGCAAGACGTGGAAACGTGCGCCCGTCGTATTCGGTAAGGGAAACGCGTGGCGGGCGATCCTGGTCAACCCGCGCACCGGCTTCGTCTCGCTGCGGACCACGGCCACCGACTCCTCCGGTGACCGGCACAGCGTGAGTGTGATCCGGGCGTACGCGATCAGGTAATACCCAGTGGCCGGGGCGGGCATCCGCCCGCCCCGGCCAGTGCTGTGTCGACTAATGTTCGCGGGCCCGAGGCCGAGTCCAGCGTGGGGCTGCCAAGGCGGAGGAGGAGCGCATGCCGTTGTTGCATGCGCGACGACGACAACGCCGGCAGCGCCGGGCTGGGCCGGCCGAAGCCCTAGAACGTTGGTGGACACAGCACTAGCTAGCGATCGTTCAGCTCTGCCCATACCACCTTGCCGGTCCCGGTCGGGCGGGTGCCCCATCGCGAGGCGAGCGCCATCACCATCCGCAGGCCGCGCCCGGACGGACTGCTGGGATCCTGGTGGACCACCGGGCACGGCGGCGTCGGATCGCCGTCGTCGACCTCGATCCCGAGGCCGTACGGCAACCGCGACAGCCGGAGCCGAACCGGCGTCCCGGCGTGGACGACCGCGTTGGCGACGAGTTCATACCCGACGATGAGAGCGTCCTGAACGTGTGCCGTCTTCCGCCATGCCCGCAACGTGTGCTCGATGAATTTCCGGGCCATCGCCGCGGATTCGGGCAACGCCGGGAATGCGAAATCCGCGCGCGACGACATCGATTCGGCTACCAATAGTGTCGCCTGCCGGCGATCGGCCGGCCGAACGATCCGACCAGGTAAAGCACCGCGCCGACGACGGCGAGAATGATGCCGATCGTCGTCAGAATCGGAATGTTGAGCAACACACCGAGTAACAGCAGGACGATACCGAGAATGATCATTGCCTCTCCCTTTTTCCGCCGCGGGATGCTGGCATGCCATTTCCCGGCCTGATGACTGCCCAAACTCGGTGCGTCAGCGATGCCAGTCGACGCCGAGCATGACCGCGTCGTCGCTGAGGTGGCTCTCCCCGTGGTACGCCAGCAGGTCACGCACCACCGCCCGCACGGTCTCCTCGCAGCTCAGGTGCCTGGTGGACAGGAGTTCACGCCGCAGCCGGACGTCGCCGTAGGTGCCGCCCTCCCCGGGTGCCGCGGTGTACAGGCCGTCGCTAGCCACGATCAGCCGGTCGCCGCGGTCGAGGACGAGCTGTTCTGTCTTGTACAGCGTCCCGTCGAACATTCCGATCGATACCTCCTCGGTGCGCTCGATCGGCACGACGTCCCGGCCACGCACGACATACAGCCGCGGGGCGCCGGCGGTCACTGTGCGCACCACGCCGTCGGCGAGGTCCAGCTCGAGCAGCAGCACCGCCAGGTGCCGCTCACCGCGGAACCGGGCGTACACAGCCTGGTCGGTGAGGCAGGCCTGGTCGGCGAGCGACAGGCCCTGCCGCCGCGCGTTGCGCAGCGCGCTCAGCGCGAGCGTCGTCACCAGGGCCGCGTCGACGCCGCTGCCGGATGCGTCGACGACCGAGGCGTGGACGTGCCGGCGCTCGACGGCCCAGTCGAACGTGTCCCCCGCGACCCGGTACGCCGGCTCCAGCTGACCCGCCACGACCACGCCCTCGGCGCGGTACGCCCGCCCGGGAAGCGCATCCCACTGGGCCTCGGCTGCGACGGTGAGCGGACGGCTGCGGCGGGCAGCGGCGAACCAGTCGGTCGTGCGGGAGGCCGCGATCACCTCGTGCCCGACGACGCGGCCCACGGTCTGAAGCAGCTCGATGGTGTCCTGGTCAGGAGATTCCGGCAGCACCACGACCAGAACGCCGACCCGGTCGCCACGCACAGACACGGGCACTTGCACGACACGACCGTCGGGCCCGTCGAGCACCTCCGGACGCTGCGACGCGAAGCACCGCCCGGCGGGCGAGCTGTCGACCGGCTGCGGAGCGTCGTCACCGCCGACCGGGATCAGCTCCGTCTGCCGGTAGTCGACGATCAGCAGCTCGACGCGCCTCGCGCCGAATCGCTTGGTCAACACCTCGTCGAGCGCCGCGACGATCTCGGTCGGCCGCGACAGCTGCACCGCGTCGACCACCGAACGCATCACGTCGCCCCGCCCCGGACCAGCCACGGGTGCCACCTCCTCGACTGCTCGACCGCCCACCGGGCGGACACACGGGTAGCACCATCACATCTCAGATGTGAGAATGTGCCCTATGGCAAGTAAAGCGCACTCGGAGATGGGCGGTGACGGCGCCGCCACGGTTCGTGACGCGGCACAGGCACTCGTCGTCGCGTGGGGCCGGGCCCACGAGGGGCTCGACGAGCGGATCTCCACCTCGCAACTCCGCGCGCTGCTCGTCCTCGCCGACCGTCCGGACATCAGCCTGTCCGAGCTCGCCAGCGCGCTGGGCGCCATCGTCTCCTCGGCCAGCCGCCTGTGCAGCCGGCTGGAGGCCGCCGGCTGGGTCGAGCGGCTCCAGAACCCCACGAACGGGCGCGAGGTGCGGCTCGTCCTGACGGGCGAGGGCGAGAACCTGTTAAGTCAGCTCCGCGCCCTGCAAGTCGAGGAGATTGGGCGGATTCTCACCCGTATGCCCGCCGGCCGTAGACGGGCGCTGCTCAGCGGCCTCGACGCGTTCCGGCTCGCGGCCAGCGTCGACGACCTACCGAACCGGCACGTCATATAGCGGCGTCCTGGATGGACAGTTGGGCAACCCACTACCCCTGCGCGACGCCTGCGCAGTTATCGACTACTGTTGCCGTAGAGCAACTGTATGCTGCTCAGTGGTCCGGGCCGCGCGCCAGTGCGGTCCCGCTTGAAGTTCTCGGAGGACGCCATGACGGATTCGATGCGCGGGGGCACAGATGCCGCTGAACCGGCGCACCGTCGGAGTGAAGAGTCTCCGTTGACGATCACGGTTGAGGCTCAAGGCAGTGAGATCGTGATGCGGGTGGTCGGCGAGATCGACCTCGTCACGGGTGAGCGGTGGCGCGACGCGCTGCAGTCGGTCGTCGCCGACGCGACCGCCCAACATCTCGTGGTCGACCTCTCCGACGTCTCGTTCATCAGTTCGGAGGGCATTGGGACTCTTGTCGTGACGCAGCAGAAGTTGGCTGAACAGGGTGGCCGCCTCGACGTCGTCGCGAGCAAGCGTTCCGTCACACGCCCGATCGAGCTGCTGGGACTCGCCGCGCTCTTCAACCTGCGGTCGCGCTTTTCCGGGTCATAGCACGGAAAAGCGCAACCAAAGGGACGGCTCAGGCGGCGTCGAGAGCGTCCGGCACGATCCGGTTCACCAGCAGCAGGAACAGAGCCGTCACGGCTGCGCTGGTGCCGGCGATGACGGCTGCCGCGCCGGCGTACACCGCGAGCAGGTGGCGCCGGTCGAGCTCATCGGGCTGGGCCGTGACCGCGTCACCTGCCCACAGCAGCGCACCGGCCGCCGTCGCGAACGCCAGGACGGCCGCGATCGCCAGCACGGTCACGGCCGTCCAGTGCGCGGACGAGGAGTCGAGGCCGGGGCGCTGAAACAGCACCAGCAGCGCCCCCACGAGAGTTGCCCAGACGCCGACCACGAGCAGCGCGGCCACGGCGTCGCTCGGCCGGTGCCACCCCGCCGACATCGTGGCGACCCCGGTCAGCGCGGCGTAGGCGGCGCCCACCACTGCGGCGACCCCGCGCAGCCGCGGCGGCAGCACGAGCACCAGTGCGAGCGCGATCGAAGCCGCGATCGTCGTGTGACCGCTGGGCAGGCTGTTGCCGGCGCCGATCCGCTCCGGGTCGATGCCGAAGTTCGGGCGGAAGGTCTGCTGCTTGATCAACTGCGTGGTCAGGTTCGCGCCCGCGACGAGCATGGTGGCGGCGACCGCCAGCAGGTAGCGCCGCCGGATCAGCGCAAGAAAGCACACGAAAACGGTGGCGCCCAGGACGGTGGTGATCGTGACGCCGTCGAGTACCGAGTCCACCAGCTCGTCGATGCGGTTGGCGCCGATCGTGTTGCCACTCAGCGCGATCCAGTCGAGCCGTTGCCCGTCCTCGGTGAAGACGAATCTGCGCCGTACCAGCACGACCCCGTAGGCCTGGGCGGCGGCGAGAACGACGAGGACCAGACCCACGAGTATGCGCACGGAAGCGCCATACCCAACCCGCACCGGCGACGAACCTCCACAGTGGACGTTTCAAGGTTCCCGGGGTCCGCGCGTCAGGGGCTAGGGCCTGCCTTCGAAGGCTCGCCCGGAGCTGCGGGTTCGGGTCGCGGCCGAGTCTAGGCACCTCGAGCTACTCCGCGTGCGGCAGCACCTCGGTGACGGCCACTTCGCCGCTTTCGAGTAACCGCGGATCTTCACCGAAGAATCCGGAGATTTCGCTCAGACGGCTCGCTGACGGACCCTAGCGCTTGGTCTAGACAATCCGGTGATGTCGGGTTTATCCTGCCGCGTGCGACATCGTTGTCACACCCGCTCGGGGTGACGCGCTTCCTGGCCATCGGGCGGCGCGCGGTCACCATCCTCGCCGCCGCGCCGCCGCGTACGGAATGAGGCGGGACATGTCTCCACACCGGACGACCCACACCACCCGGTCACACCGCTGGCGCGCGCTGGCGGCGGCCGGCGCGCTGGCCGCGGTTCCGGCGCTGCCCAGCCCGGCCTCGGCCGCAGAGCCGGACGGCGGCTTCACCCCGTCGGCCGCGCGCGCCGCCGTCTCGTCGTTGACGGCGGCCGGCGTTCCCCGCGCGGACGCTGTCCGCATGATCGGCGCCCAGCCGGCGCGGGTCGCACTGGCCGACCGGCTGGACAGGCAGCTCGGCCCGCGCACGGCCGGCGCATATCTCGACCGGCGGACCGGCGACGTCGTCGTCACCGTCGTCGACGAGCAGGCGGCGCGGACGGTCGAGGCCGCCGGCGCGAAGGCTCAGCGGGTCCGTCACACGGCAGCGGATCTCAACGCGGCGATCAACCGGCTCAACCATGCTGTGCGGGTGCGGAACACAGCATGGGCGATCGACGTCGCGGCGAACCAGGTCGTGCTCACAGTGTCCGACTCCGTCGGCCGTGCCGGCGCCGCGAAGATCCAGGCGACGGCCATGAGCCTCGGCGGGATCGTCCGAGTCGAGCGCGCGGCGGGCCCGCTGATGCCGATGCTGGCCGGCGGCGACGAGATCGTGGCCAGCGCCGGCTGGATCTGCTCCGCCGGCTTCAACACCACGCGCGGGGGCGGCAACTACGTCGTCACGGCCGGGCACTGCACCGACGGGCTGCCGAACTGGCGTACCGGCGGCACGAACATCGGTCCGTCGACCAACTCGGACTTCCCCGTGAACGACTACGGCCTGATCCAGAACACCGGCGCGCCCGTGGTCGCCGGCGTCACCCTGCACAACGGCACGATCCAGCCGATCACCTCGTCGAGCAGCGGCGCCGTCGGTCAGAGCGTCTGCAAGAGCGGCCGCACCACGCAGGTCACCTGCGGCACGATCAGCGGCCTCAACGCGACGGTCAACTACGGCAACGGGGAGATCGTCTACGGCCTGATCCAGACGAACGTGCGCGCTGCGGGCGGCGACAGTGGCGGCGCGCTGTTCGCGGGGTCGACCGGCGTGGGCCTCACCTCCGGTGGCAATGCGAGCACCACGTACTTCCAGCCGCTGCCGGAGGCGCTGAGCGCGTACGGCGTAACGCTGCTCGGTGGCGGTGGCCCCGACCCTGGCGCGGGAGCGATCCGCGGGATCGGCGGCAGGTGCGTCGACGTGAACCAGAGCAACTCCGCCGACGGCACGGCGATCCAGCTGTGGGACTGCAACGGCACCGGTGCCCAGCAGTGGACGCGGCAGGGCAGCACAATCCGCGCGCTCGGCAAGTGCCTCGACGTGCAGTCCGGCGGGACGGCGAACGGCACGCTGACCCAGCTCTGGACGTGCAACGGCACCGGCGCGCAGAACTGGGCCTGGCAGTCCGACGGCGCGCTGCGGAACCCGCAGTCCAACCGTTGCCTGGACGCCCCGGCCAGCAACAGCGGAACCCGGCTGGTCATCTGGGACTGCCACGGCGGTGCCAACCAGCGGTGGACGCAGGGCTGAGATCCGTGCGCCGCGGTCAGCTGCGGCTGGACTCGCGGGCGTGGAGGTCCCTGACGGTCGGCGACGTCTCGACGTACTGCGGATCCGGGTACGTGTGCAGTACCCGGTCCGCGGTGCCGGCGGTGGTGACCGTGAACCAGTAGTGCTCGTTCTTGTAGTGGTGGAGGCGGTGGTTGCGCCACACCGCCCGGAAGGCGCTCGTCCGCGGCCGGTAGTCGCTGTGGATCAGGTAGTGCGTCCACTCGTAGCCGAGCCCGAGGATCGCCGCGCCGGTGAGGAACGTGAGCGCCATGCCGAGGCGGGGGAACACCAGCACGGCGATCACCGAGTACGACGCGATGATCCACACGAGCGCCCGCCACGGGATGAACACCAGCGGCACGTCCCGCGGGTCGGCGTGGTGCGCACGGTGCTCGCGGGCGAGCAGCGGGTCGATCGTGAGCCCGGCGAGCGTGCGCGGGCGCCAGTGCAGGACGCATACGTGCACGATCCACTCGAAGAAGGGGAAGACGGCCACCATCACGACCGGCACGAGCGCGTCGCCGAGCCGCCAGTCGCCGACGATCAGCCTCGCCGACAACGCCACCACCAGCATGGCGGTGAGCATCCACGGCGACGGGTGACGCCAGAAGGCCCGCCACGCGTCGCCGAGCCTCGTGCTCCTGCGCTGGTTTCCGGTGATCGCGGCCTCGTCGGCACGCAACTGTGCGTGGGCGCGCCGATCCACGTCGGCCTTCTTGGCCCGGCGGCTACTGGTCATCAGCTCTCCTCCAGACGGCGTAGCGCGGTGAGAAACGTGTCGGTGGCCGGGGAGAGCAACTCCTCGGCGGCGTGGCGAGCGGCGGCGGGATCACCGGCGACGATCGCGTCGGCGAGCCGGCGGTACGCCTCCGGGCGGCCGACCTCCGGAGCCATGACGGTGGCGAGCGCGGCGAGGGACGGCTCGTAGGCGGCGCGGAGGCTGTTGAACATGAGCCGGAACGCGATGGAGTCGGCGCCGTCGACGACGTGGTCCCAGAACACGAGCGCGTGGCGCTGCGCAGCGACCGGATCGGGGTCGGCGTCCAGCGCCCGCACTGCGTTCAGCAGCGCGCCGGCCAGCCGCTCCCCCGCGCGTTCGGCCGCCAACGCCGCCACCTTCGGACCGATGTGCAGGCGAGCCTCCAGGATGCTGCGAACCACCGCGAGATCGACCGCACCCCCACGACCGAGCAGGCGCGGGAGCAGGTCCATCCCGCCGTGACGGCGGAAGTCGCGGATCTTCGTCGCGTCGCCCTGCCGCACCTCGACCAGCCCGGCCTGCGCCAACCGCTGCAACGCCTCCCGGATCACCGGGCGTGACACCCCGAAGACCTCCGCCAACCGTCGCTCGCTCGGCAGCGCCTCGCCCGCCGCGAACTCACCGCCGACGAGGTCGCCCAGGAGCTGCTCGTAAACCTGATCGGCCGCCGACACACGTTCCACCGCCCGAAGCGCCATGCCGGTCAGAGTGCCAGAGGTCTAGTGGTAATACCAGTCCCTGCGGTTCACCCTTAGCGCGGACGCCCCGGCGCACGCGCGCCGGGGCGGAAGGGCGGTCAGCTCACGACGTACAGCTCGTCGATCGCCAGCAGTTTGTAGAAGCGGGTGGCCGACGCCGCCGCCCATGTACTGGTCACGGTGAGCCGCACGTAGCGGGCGGTGGCGTCCACGTCGACGAACTGGATCCCGCGCGCGCTGGGCAGCGTGCCCGACTTCGGCTCGGTCCAGGTGACGCCGTCGTCGCTGGTGGAGACCGTGTACTCCTTGATGCGGGCCGAGTCCTCGGTGGCCGAGCGCGCGTAGGCCACCGACGCCTCGCGCTGGTTCAGCACCACAGAAGCCACCGGACGCGGCTTGCCGAGGTCGAGCGTGATCGTCACCGGCAGGGTGTTGTTGTTGTCCCAGTATTTGCGGTAGTCACCGTCGACAAGGTGGAACGCGGGGAAGCCGTTCCGCGCGGCCGACACGGTGGCGCGGACCTCCCGGTAGACGCCGTGTCGCCCGCTGCTCTCCACCCGGAATACGGTGTCGTGCAGGTCCCACGCGGTGATGCCGCTGATCGTCAGGTACCCGCCGGCCTGGCTGAACCGCACGCGCTTGCCGGTGCGGACGTCGGTGACGCGGTGCACCCGATATCCGGCGTCGCGCAGCCGCACCGTTTCGCCGGTGGACGGCGGCGTGAGCACGTGCACGTACTGCCGGTGCGGCCAGCGCTTCTTCACCGTGATCACGCCGTACGCGCCGTCGTTCCACGCGCCCGGCTGCATGCCTCCGTGCAGGTAACCGCCACCCTCGGTGTCCAGGATGGACTCCTCGATCCTGTCGAGGTAGCCGTCCATGTAGTTGTTGTACTCCTCCTGCCTCGGCGGGAAGCGCCCGTTGACCATCGCGCCCTCGGCCATCAGCGACTTGATCGACGAGCCGGCGTTGGTGAGGAAGCGGCCGGTGTTGAGCCGGTAGTCCACCTCTGGGTCTGTGCCGCGGTACCACCAGTGGCCGGCGACCGTGAAGCACGCCTCGACGATGCGTGGCGCCGCCGTGTAGGCGCCCTGCGGGTAGTCGAAGCGGGGGGTCATGCCCGACTTCTGCTCGTTGCTGATCGTGTCCATGATCGGCGTGTCCTCGTTGTTGTTGCTCAGCACGTAGGACGGCCGGATCCGGCGAATCTGCTCGTAGAGCCCGTTGCGTTCCCAGTAGGCGTTGTCGTTGTCGATCCAGAACCCCGACAGGTCGCGGTAGTTCCGCATCACCTCGAAGAAGTTGTCGTAACTGAACTCGCCGAAGCCCTCGCGGGTGGACATGTCGATCTGCCGACCCTTGTGCGCCGAGTACGCGGCGGAGTCGAACGACTCGTGGCCGGTCTCGTCGTGCCACTGCGGGTCGTCGGTCATGTAGAGGATCACCTTGAGGCCGCGGCGTTTGCCGGCCGCGATCGTCTCGCCGAGGAAGTCACGCTTGGTGCTGCACGTGCCGGGGATCGTGGACGGCCAGGCGCGCGCATACCCGAGGCGGCTGTGGAACGTGGCCAGCACGAGGTACTGCGCACGCAGCTTCTTCGCCTCGGTCACCCAGTAGTCCGGGTCCCAGCCGCCGTCGGTGACAGCCTTTTCCCACGCGGCGCAGTCGGTGTATCCGGGCGACGTGAACATGCCCCAGTGGAGGAAGAGGCCTGCGGTCGAGTCGCGGAGCCAATCCTGGCGCGGATGTTCCAGCTCGGCCTGCGTGGGTTGCGCCGCGGTCATGGTCAGGGCGATGGCGAGCGCGGCCAGGGCGGCCAGTAATCGACGGCTACGTGACATGGACACTCCTGGTCGGGTGGGCGCGGGTGGCGAGAAATCAGACCATTGTGAGCGCCGTCACGGTATGCAGGGGCGGTATAGCCAGTCAATAGCCGATACCTGCACTGAAAACATCGGAGCTATCCAGGGCCTGAGATCGGGCGCGGTGTCGCGTGATCCAGGGTGGACACCCGGACGTGTCACCCAAAGAGGTGCACGGCGCCAGGCTCTCCCCGTCCCGTCGAACTCTCCGGGGCCGCCCATGCGTGGAAAGAGCAGAACGAGGGTAGATGACAAGCCTCAGACGTCCTCACCGGACGCAAATGAGCGGAGGTCGAACCCATCATGGGCGCACCATCTGGAGTCTTAGCCGGGGCCGGTGTTGAGCGATGACGACCCTGGTCTGGCTCATAGGACTGCTCACCTCGATCGGCATGCTCGGCGTCATCGTCGCGCTCGTGTCCGACGAGAACCGCCGGCACATCGCCTTCCGTAGGGCCTCTCCGCTGCGTGTCTGGCGACCGCGGCGGCGCGTCGTCGTCGTCGAGCGGCACATCCTGCCGGAGCGCATCGTCCGCTGAGCTTGGCGGACAGTGCCATGCTCCTGGCCCTCCGCCGAACGCCTCGACGGCGTAGGCCACCGCGTTACCAGCAAGCCCCGGGACATCCGTCCCGGGGCTTGCCGTCACTCATCGCGTACTGAGCGTCCGTTCCCGCTTGCAGAACCAATAGCCGCCCTCAGCGAACCGGACTTTCAGGGAATCCGTGCCTATACCCGGCACGGCTGCCCCGATTTGCACCGCAAGTCCGTTTCCGCGCGGCGGTCGCGTTTGTCCAATGAGAAGCGGCCCCTGCTGGGAAGCTCAGCGCCGTTCGCGTATGTACTGGATCTCCTGGCAACCCGTGTCCTGCCAGCACAGGGACAGCCGCGCGCCGCGGGTCCACCACCAGTGCTTCGTCTCCCTCCAGGGGTAGGCTCCGTCTCCCGCCAGGCAGAAGAGCGGCGTCGTGTAGGTGGGATCGGGGCTGTTGTTCACATCGATGTCGATCCGCAGGAACGCGCACTGCCCCCTCGGGACGGTGACCTTCAGAGCAGCGCCGAGGTTCCAGTCGGTGTAGTCGTCGACCACCTCGATGTAGCCGCTTACGTCGATCTTGTCGGACCGGTACCTGACGTCGTCGGCGTGCGCGGCGCTCGACGAGACGAAAGTCATGGCCAGCACGATCGCCCCGACGACGAGCACCCGCGCTCTGGTCTTCCCCAGCATTCTCGGCTCCTTCCGTTGAATGGCGGCGCCGAGTCTCGACCCGGGTCCTTGCCGTTTTCTTGCGGTGTCCGGTGCGGGAGACCGCAAGAAATCATCAAGGAGGTGGGTCCAGGCTGCGCTCCGTGAGAACCACGAGGAGGCAGAGGATGTCCCACCTACGGCTCAAACGCTCGCATAAGGTCGTGGCCGCGCTCGCGCTGACGGCCACACTCAGCATGCTGAGCTGGGTCGCGTTGAGCCCGCAGGCGAGTGCGCTGGAAGCGCCCGTCGCGAGCTTCGACTGGTCGATGCCCGACCGCACCAAGCCGTTCAAGCCGCACAGCAGCGTGACGGACGTGCGGATCCCGACGCCGGAGTTCATCACGCCGTCGTCCTGGAAGGTGAAGCTGGACGCGTGCGCGTCGACACCGGGGTCGAGCTTCCGCTGGGAGATCAGGCTGCCGGACCGGGTCGACGTGGTCGAGACGGGTCAGGTCTGCGCGTTCGACTACAACGTCCCCGATAGGGGCAACTACCAGGTGAAGCTGACCGCGACCGACCTCTACGGACAGCAGGCCACGACGACGAAGAACGTGAAGGTCAGGGACTTCCTGATCGTCTCCATGGGCGACTCGTTCGGCAGCGGTGAGGGCAACCCCGAGGAGATCAACGGGCCGCAGACGGGGCCGTACTGGGGCGACCGCCGCTGCCACCGCTCCGGATACTCCGGACCGGCTCAAGCGGCGCTGCGGCTGGAGCGCGCCGACCCGCACAGCTCCGTCACGTTCCTCTCGCTGGCATGCTCCGGCGCAGGCATCATGACCGGCCTGATCCACGAGTACTGGGGCCAGGAGCTCGCCGGCGAGACGACGCCGCTGGACGCGCAGATCCTCGCGGTCTCCAAACTGCTCTGCCCCGGCGGCTGCGCGAGTAAGCACGACCTGCGCACGATCGACGCCCTGCTGCTGCAGGTCGGCGCCAACGACCTGCACTTCAGCAAGATCGTCTACGACTGCGCCAAGCCGCGCCCGATGACGGACTGCGGCATCGACCTGGAGGTCGGCAAGCGACTGAACCAGGACCTCGCGGCGCTTCCGGGCCGGTTCGACGCGCTGGCCAGCCAACTCGACGACTGGCTGCCGATCTTCGCGGTCTACGCCTCCGAGTACTTCGACCCGACCCGGGCCGACAACGGTGACTTCTGCCAGAAGATGGTCTTCGACCGGCCGGGCGCCGTCAATGGCGAGATCCTCTACGGCGAGGCGTGGTGGGCCTACCACCAGGTCGTGACGCCGCTCAACAACGAGATCCGCGCCGCGGCGCAGCGCCATTCGGGCAAGAACTGGCGGTTCGTCGGCGGCGTCACCGCACCGTTCCAGACCCACGGCTACTGCTCGGGCAGCCGCTGGATCAACACCTCCAGCGACTCGTTCGCCCAGCAGACCAACCAGGACGGCACGATGCACCCGAACCGCCTCGGCCACGACGCGTACGGCACCGTGCTCACCGCGACCCTGCGCGCCTCGTTCAAGCTCTGACGTCAGGCGCGGCTGGGGATCGTCACGATCCCCAGCCGTGCCGCTTGCGCCCGCGCCTCGGCGGCGAGGCGTTCGGCGTGTGTGTCGTCGCCGGGCCGCCCGCGACGCCCGAGCAGATCGGCGTAGGCGAGCTGGGTCCGCACCAGCCACGGACGTGCCCGCCAGCGGGAGTTCACCTCGACGGCGACGCGGAACTGCTGCTCCGCCTCGTCGAACAGCCCGAGGTTCGCGCAGAGTTGGCCGAGGTAACGGGCGGTGGCGCCGAGGGAGAGCACACCGTGGGCCACGACGATGTTCGTCCGGGCATGCGTCCGCAGTAGCCGCAGCAACGTCGGCGCGTGCTCCGTGTCCCGCAGCCCCGCGCACACCTCCGCGAGATGGCCCACCGCCCCGAGCCACAACCAGTCGTGCGGCACCGCCTTGCAGTCGTCGGCGGCCAGCGTCGTCAACTCGGACGCCGCGACGTCGTCATTGCCGAGTTCGAGATGGAGCAACGCGTACCCCGCGCGCCACGCCGGCATGTCGGGCCGCGACTCGATGAACGCCGACACGCCGTCGGCAACCTCGGCGAGCCGGCCCTGGTCGCGGTGCCGGTGAAACACCTGAAGGCCGTACGCGGACTGGAAGTTGCGGCTCTCGCCGCCGTTCGCCAGCATCATGTCGGCGAACCGGACGGCGTCGTCGTAGCGCCCCTCGGCAAGCGCCCGGCTGCCGTGCCGCATCGCGATCGTCGCGCTGTAGAACGGCCGGCGCGCCTGCCCGGCGAGCTCGGCCAGCGTCGCGAGGTCGGCCTCGGTCGCCGGCAGGTCGCCACGCTCCTCCTTCGAGGACGATCGCCAGTTCACGCTCTGCATGGTCAGCTCGACCCAGCCCAGCTCGGTACCGAGCCGGATCAGCTCGGTCGCGTCGTGCAGCCGCTGGTCGCCGGTCTCCGGGGTCCAGGTGGCCAGCAGCGTGGCTGAGAGCACGAACGCGAGCGTGTCGGGGTCGCCGAGCCGCCGGGCGGCCGCCACCGCGTCGCGGGCGAGACCGGTGATGCGCGGATCGTCGGAGGGTAGGGCACGCGCCAGGCTCGCGAGGAGCTTGGCGCGCAACGGTTCGTCGGCGGGGTCGAGCTGGGACAGCGCCTGCTCGATCTGGCTGACGGCGTCCGCGTCCACCTCGGCGAACTCGATCCCCCAGACGACGCCCATGACGGCACGCGCGAGCTGGTCGTGCGCACCTCGTTCGACGGCGAGTCGGGCGGCGTCGAGGAAGGCGCGGCGGGCGCCGGTGACGTCGTACTCCCCCAGCCGGGCGTGGCCGAGCGCGAGCAGCAGCCTGCCGCGCCGGTCGCCGGTGTCGGCCGGATCCGCGAGGCCCAGCAGGTCGTGCGCGCGCTCGTAGTGGGTCCTCGCCTCCGAGAAGCCGAGCAAGGTCATCGCCTCGTCGCCGGCGCGCAACGCGTAGCCGACGGCACGCTCGGCGTCGTTGATCGCGGACCGGTGGAAGTGGTGCGCAAGCTCGCCGAGCGAGGCGCGGGCACTGCCGTCACCCAACTGTTCGAGCACCTCGCCGGCACGCTGGTGCAGCGAAGCCCGGCGGGTGTGGCTGAGGCCCTCGTAGAGGGTGTCGCGAATCAGCGGATGCGCGAACACGTAGCGACCCGGCCCGTCGCCCTGCTCGCGGACGACCCCGGCGTCGATACTCTGCTCCAGCTGCTCCCACAGGAGATGCTCGGGCTGGTCTAGCAGGGCGGCCAGCACCTTGAGCGTGAACTGGTGACCGATCGCCGAGGCCGCGCCGACCACCCGCCTGGCCGGTGCCGGCAGCCTGGCCAGGCGCTGCGCGACGACGTCCCGGATCCGCTCCGGCACGGCCAGCTGGCGGACGGCCGTCTCGGTGTCGGTGCCCGCGTCCTGAAGTGTGCGGACGATCTCGTCGACGAACAGCGGGTTGCCCGCCGTGCGGTCGTACACCGCGCGGGCCAGCGCCGGAGGTGGGCTGACACCGGTGATCCCGTGCATGAGCTGTTCGACGTCGCGCGGGTCGAGGCCGTCGAGGCGGCGGTGCTCGGCGAGGCCGTCGGCGCGCAACGCAGCCAGCAGCTCTGCGAGCGCGTGCTCGGCGCTCAGGTCGGTCTCGCGGTACAGGACGAGGATCATGCACACCGCGCGGCGCGGGTGCCGAACGAGGTGCTCGACGAGCAGCAACGTCGACCGGTCGGAAACGTGGAGGTCGTCGAGGACGAGCAGCACGGGAGCGTCGGCCGCGGCGGCCCGCAGCAGATCGGCCACCGCCTCGAACATGCGGTGCCGCCGCGCCTTGGGCACCTGCGTCACCGGGGCGCCGTCGGGCATGCCCGGCACCAGCAGGCCGAGGTCGACCGCCGCCGGCCCGATCCTGCCGACCACGTCCTCCGTCGGGAACCGGTCGGTGTAGTCGCGCAGCGCCTCGGCGAACGGCTCGAACGGCGCGAGGCTGTTGCGCACGGCCCGCCCCCACAGCACGGTGCCGCCGCCCTCGTGGGCCTCCACCGCCAGGTCCATCGCGAGACGCGTCTTGCCGATGCCCGCCTCGCCGGTGAGCAGGACCGTGCTGGCCACGCCTTCGCTCGTGCGTCGCCAGGCGTCACGTAACCAGGCCGCTTCGCAGGTCCGGCCCACCAGCGGCCTGCTGCTACCCGTCCGACCGAGCCCGGTGGGCAACGGGTTCGGCGGCTCCCAGGCCAGGCCCGGATCCTGGTTGAGGATGCTGTGCTGCATGGCCTTCAGCGCTGGAACAGGCTCGATGCCCAGCTCGTCGCTCAGTCGGGCGCGTGCGGTCTGGTACGCGGCGAGCGCCTCGGCCTGCCGGTCGCACCGGTAGAGCGCCAGCATCAGGTGCGACCAGAGGATTTCGCGGGTCGGATGCTCGGCGACCAGCCGCCACGCCTCCTCCACCACCTCGGCGTGCCGCCCGATGGCCAGCTCGGCACCGAGGCACTCCTCGACCGCCGTCGTGCGCAGGCCGTCCATCCGCAGGATCTCCTCGGCGGCGAACGGTTCGTCGGCGAACTCCGCCAGGCATGGCCCCTGCCAGAGCGCGAGCGCCTGGCGCAGCGCCACCACCGCCTGGCGTGGCCGGCCGCTCCGCGCGTCCGCCATGCCCTGCTTCAGCAGGCGCTCGAAACGGGTTGCGTCGAGCTGGTCGGCGTCGAGCGTCAGCTGGTAGCCGGGCCGGTGGGTGACCAGCACGCCGACGCCGAGCAACCGCCGCAGGCGCGAGATGTAGGCGTGGAGCGAACCGACGGCGTTCGACGGCGGATCGTCACCCCAGAGGCACTCGACGAGCCGACTCACTGAGACCACTGAGTTGGCGTGGATCAGCAGCACCGCCAGCAGTGCTCTGCTCTTCGTGCCTTCGACCGTGACGGGCCGGTCCTGATCGGTGATCTGTACCGGTCCGAGAAGATGAAAATTCACCATCACAACCAACAAATATGCGCTTTAACCCGCAATCTACCCAACGCCACAAGGGAACGGTTGAGTGCGCAACTGTCGGCTGACGTTCCTATCCAAGCCGGGGTGCTCACCGCGTCAGCGCACCCACTGCACAGCCTCCTGCCGGGCCGCCTCCACTTGAGATCCGGACTGCCGGCGAGCCATGCGGCGCAGCACAACCGGAGCCACCAGCACACCGGCGATCGCCCACACGCTGAGGACTACCACCGTCTCCAGCGTCCGCCACGACCCCCCGATCTCCAGCGCCTTCGCGGAGTCGGGCAGGAACGCGGAACGCATGCCGAGCCCGAGCCAGTAGATCGGGAACATCTGCGCCACGGCCTGGACCCAACCCCACAGCGACTGGATCGGGTAGAAGATCCCGGAGATACCCGTGAGCACCATGACCGGGAGCATGCCCCAGGTGCCGACCTTCTGGACGTTCGGCACCAGCGAACCGATGACGATGCCGATCGGCATGGTTGCAAGAAGCCCGAGGACGAGCACCCAGGCGACTGTGAACCACCCCGCGGCGCCACGGTGGACCAGGTTGTCGAAGAGCAGGAAGCTCGGGATCAGGATCGTCGCGAGCGAGGGAAACAGACTGAGCGAGTGAAAGAGAACCTGGCCCGTGACGTAGCCGACGATGCCGCGCGGCGCCGCCTTGGCACGCAGCAGTGTGCCGTCCTCACGCTCCATCGCCAGCGCGTACGCCGGGCCGATGATGACGCCGAAGGCGACCAGACCGCCGAGGATGCTCGGCATCGCGACCGAGGGCACCATCAGCGACGTACCTTCGACCTCGGAGTCGCGCCGCAGGAACAGGTAACCGACGATCGCAACCGCCATGAACAGGTAGAAGCCTTGGTCCTGCGGGCTGCGGATGCTCTGCTTGAACTCCGTCCAGCCGCGGTCGAGGCCGACGCGCACGGCGTGAAGTGTGCGGCTCATCGTGAACCCTCCGGCTGGCTGAACGCTGTCGCCGCCGCCTCGGCGTGGCCGGTCTCGTGCTGCTGCACCATCGTGAGGTAGGTGTCCTCCAGGCTGGCCCGCCGCACCTCCAGGTCGGCGACCTCCTCGCCGTACCGGGCGAAGAGCTCGCGCACGAACCGTGTGGGCTCGGGAGTGGACTCCACGAAATGCTTGCCGTTCAGGCTCCACCGCACCTCGCCGTCGGCCGCCACCTGCCGTGCCAGCTCGTCGGCGTCGCCGTCGGCGACGATCCGGCCCCCGGCGAGGATCAGGATGCGGTCGGCGAGCTTCTCGGCCTCGTCCAGATCGTGGGTGGTGAGCAGGATCGTGGTGTCTTCGAGCTCGCTCAGGCGGTGGATCAGCTCGTGGAACTCCCGCCGGGCGTGCGGGTCGAAGCCGGCGGTCGGCTCGTCGAGGAAGAGCAGTTCGGGACGGCCGACGATGCCGATGGCGACGTCCAGCCGGCGGCGCTGCCCGCCGGAGAGCGTGCGGATCTTCTGGTCCGCCAGGTCGCCCAGGCCCACCATCGTGAGCAGCTCGTCAACGTCGTACGGGCGCGTCCGGTCCGGCGTGGAGTACGGCACGTAGTAACGCCCCAGGTGGGCGAGCAGCTTCCGTGCCGTCCAGCGCGCGTGGTCGCGCCACGACTGAAGCACCACACCAGTGCGCGCACGCCAGTCCTCGTCGCCCTTGGCTGGGTCGACCCCCAGCACGGTGATCGTGCCGGCCGAGCGCATCCGGAAGCCTTCGAGGATCTCGATCGTGGTGGTCTTGCCGGCCCCGTTGGGCCCGAGGAGCGTGATCACTTCGCCCCTGTTGACGGCGAACTCGACGCCCTTCAGCACGTCGTTGGACCCGTATCGCATCCACAGGTCGCGCACGTCGATGATCGACTCGCCCTCGGCAGGCCGCATCTGCCGACTGTAACGACCTGAACGCGGCGACCGTTACAGACTTTGGTCGATCTCGGCGTCGTGGTCGAGAACCTCGATGCCGCCCACACCGTCCACGACCTGGAACCGGGCCGCGGTTGTGATGGTGGCGGTCGGCGCCCACACCGTGTCGACGACCCGCAAGGAGGCGACCAGGCTGTCCCGCGTCACATCGCAGACCATGTACCCGCGACGGTTGTCGATGTACTTCCAGTGCGGACTCTCCGCCTTGATCGGGTCGTACGTCGCGTGGAACGCCGCCCGGTTCGGGTTGCCGCCGGACGAGATCGACGTGCCGGTCAGCTCGGCGCCGACGGCCGGCGTGGACGGCTGGTCGAAGTCCGGGCGCAGGTCGCAGACCCAGGTGGCGTGGCGGTCGCCGGTCAGGACGACCGGGTTGTCCACCCGCCCGAAGAACTCCAGGAGCCGGCGGCGCTGCGCGCGGTACCCGTCCCAGTTGTCGAAGTCGAAGGTCTGGCCCGGTCCGGCGGTGCGGTCGTTGGTCGCCCACATCACCTGGTTGGCGAGCAGGTTCCAGCGGGCATCCTTCCGACTCATCCCGCGCCGCAGCCAGCGTTCCTGCTCGGCGCCGGTCATCGTGCGGGCCGGGTCCTCGGCCTCGGCCAGCGTCGCTGGCTGGTCGCTGCGGTACTGCCGGGTGTCGAGGACATGGACGGCGGCGAGCTGGCCGAACCTCAACCGGCGGTACAGGCGCATGTCCAGACCGTTCGGCACGGAGGACCGGCGCAGCGGCATGTGCTCGTCGTACGCCTGGAGCGCGGCGATACGGCGCGCCCGGAACGCCTCGGGCGTCTGGAGGTCCGGGTCCTGCGGGATCTCGTCCGCCCAGTTGTTGTCCAACTCGTGGTCGTCGAGGGTGACTATCCACGGCGCCGCCGCGTGGGCAGCCTGCAGGTCCCGGTCGGTCTTGTACTGCGCGTGCCGGTTCCGGTAGTCGACCAGGCTGTACGGCTCGTCGGTGCCCTCGTGCTTGCGGATGGCGAGCGGGTTGGGCCGGGACTCGTAGATGTAGTCCCCGAGGAACGCGACGAACGCGAGATCCTCAGCGGCCAGGTGCTGGTAGGCCGTGTAGTGCCCCGCCTGGAAGTCCTGGCAGCTCGCGAACGCGAACCGCAGCCTGTCGACGCGCGCCCCCGGCGCGGGAGCCGTACGGGTGCGGCCCACCGGCGACACCTGCCCGCCGCAACGGAATCGGTAGAAGTACTCGCGGCCCGGACGGAGCCCGCCGACCTCGGCGTGGACCGCGTGCCCGAACCGCGGCAGGGCCGGCTCGACGCCGCGACGCCGCACCCGGTGGAACCGCTCGTCCTCGGCGACCTCCCAGGTGACCGGCACGACCCTGTCGGGCATCCCGCCGCCGGTGGTAGGGCGCGGCGCGAGCCTGGTCCAGAGGACGACGCCGTCCGGCGCCGGTTCGCCCGATGCGACGCCGAGGGTGAACAGATCCGCAGGCAGTGGCACCTGGCCGGCCGCGTCGGGGACGGCCCGCGCGCCGTCGGTGCCGAGCAGGGCAGGGCCGGTGACGAGCCCGGCCACCGCGCCACCGGCGACCGCGACGAAACGACGACGGCTGAAGGGATACGAGTTCGCCATGCCGCGATGCTGGTGCCCTCGACGTGACGAACACAGGGCGAACCGGGCGAACCTGCCGTGAACTCGCCCGCCTCGAATACGCGGACGACCTGTCTACCGGAGCGATGTCGTCACTTGAGCTGGTCGAGCAGCGCCCGGCAGAACGCGGGCAGGTCGTCCGGGGTGCGGGAGGTGATGAGGTTGGCGTCCACCACGACCTCCTCGTCGACCCAGTCGGCGCCGGCGTTCACGAGGTCGGTACGGATGTTGCGGACCGACGTCATCCGCCGTCCCCGCGCCACGTCTGCCTCGGCGAGCATCCAGCCGGCGTGGCAGATCGCCGCGACCGGCTTGCCGTCCTCGACCATCTGGCGGACGAGGTCGACCATCGCCGGCTCCACCCGCAGCTTGTCCGGCGAGTAGCCGCCGGGGATCACCAGCGCGTCGAACTCGTCGGGCCGCACCTCGGCGATCGCCAGGTCGACGACGGCTCTGCCGCCCTTCTTGCCGGTGATCTCGGCCGACCGTTGCAGGCCGACGACAGCGACCTGGTGACCGGCCTTGGTCACCTGCTCCCACGGGACCTCGAACTCGGAGTCCTCGTACATGTCAGCGAGAATGAACGCGACTCTAGCCATGCTTGGCGGCTACCCCACGACACAGGCCGCAAACGGTCACCGCCGACGGATCGGCGCGAACGTCTGCACCGGCTCCGTGGTGAGAAAGTCCAGGACGAGCCGGTTGCACAGCTCGGCCTTCTCCACCAGCAGCCCGTGGGACGTGCCCGGCACGACGGCGAACTCCCCCGCCGGTAGCGCACGGTACAGCGCGACCGCGTGCTCGAACGCCACCTCGTCGTCGTCCCCGATCATCACCAGCGTTCGCGCGGTGACCTTGGCCAGTTCGTCGACCGTGAGGCTCGGCCCCTCGGCGTGCATCCGCGCCAGCTTGCGCGCCACGATCGTCGCGTGCTCGGGACCGTCCGGCGAGACCTCCGCATAGCTCGTGGCGAGGAACTCCGGCGGGTCGTCCCCGTCACCGTCGAGCACGCCGGGGAGCCAGCCGTCGCGGTGGAACACCCCCGCCACGAACACGAGACGGTCGACCAGGTCGGGGTACCGCAGGGCGGTGAGCAAGGCGACGACCGCACCGTCGCTGCACCCGAGTACGGGCGCCGGGCCGCCGACCACCGTCCGCAGAAAGTCTGCCGTGTCGTCGGCCATGGCCTCGTAGCTCAGCGGCGTGTCGGTGTCGGGCGTGCGGCCGTGCGCGCGGCGGTCGGGCGTGTACACGCGGAACCGGTCGGCCAGGGCGCCTACGTTGGGGGCGAACGTCCTCGAGTCCACACCGACGCCGCCCGGATGCAGCAGGACCAGCGGTGGCCCGTCCCCGTACTCGGCGTACCACGTGCGCAGACCACCGAGGTCAACGTGCTTCTCCATGTCGCTTTCCCCACTCTCAGCCGCACCTGGGCACAGAGGTAGATCGCCGCGCCGATACTGCCGGTTTCTGCCGGTCCAGCGCGAACGGAATCCTGGATCGGCGCGCGTTGCCGCAGGTCAAGCACGACGCGTGACCCCGCGGCGCGCGCGCTGGCGGTCAGCTTCCGCTCGTGCGCCGCGCCTACACGCACCCCCTAGCGTGAGCACCATCGCGGCCGCCGGTCACTTGCACGCGCGTGCTCGAATCAAAACCAGTCATTTCCGGCAAGCGAGTGCTGGTCGGTGGTCCACCTCTAGGGGTCGAGTCTTGGTGAGTAAGCAGGCTTTCGTAGCAGCGGTGGCCGCGGTGGGCGTGTTGTCAGCTGGGCTGGTCGAGCCGGCGTTGGCCGCGCCGACCGTGGTCCCGCTGGCGGTAGGGGCGAGCGCCGCTGTGGATCGGGCAGCTTCGGATCGGGCGTTCGTGCGGTTCATTGCGACGCGGCATCCACAGGGGACGGTGCGGGCGGCGGCATGGTTGGCGTTGACGAGTAGCACGCCGGACGCGGCGGTGGCACGGTTCCTGGGTTCGGGGTATGAGGCGGCGCGGGCGCGGGCGGCGGCGCGCAACGCGCAGAACATGGACTTCGCGAAGCGGATCCTGGCGACGCACACGGCGGAGTACTCGCCCGAGGTCCACGCGGCGGCGAAGCGGGCGGTGAACGGCTCCGACGCGGATCGGGAGATCTTCGCCCGCACCGGCTATGCGCAGGCCGCCGAGCGGGATCGGCAGGTGCGGGAGGCCGATGGGCGGCACGCGGCGGCGCTCGTGCAGGCCGACCGGGACTACGTCGCGGTGCTGCGCGACTCCGACCCTGGGCCGCAGGTGCGGGTGAGCGCCGGGTGGGCGTTGCGTGCCGGCGCCACCGACGCGGATCTGGTGGAGTTCTTCGCCTACGGCTGGGCCGGCGGGGCGCGGCTGGATCTGGAGATGCACCAGTCGGCGATCGCGGACGCCGACGTGCGGTGGCGCGCCACGATCAACCGGCTGGTGGTCGAGGCGCAGGCGGCCGAACGAGCGGCGCGGGAGGCTCAAGGTGAGGCCGCCGCTGCGGCCCGTGCCGCCGCCGCGGCGTCGTGGCGCGAGGTCGGCACCGAGGTGGCGAAGCCACGCTCGGCGTGGTCGCAGGCGGAGGAGGTCGCGGCACGGCAGGCCGCGACCTGGCAGGCGATCGCGCTGGCGGCGGCCGGTGCGGAAAGCGTGAACTGGGAGTCGATCGCGGAGTCGTCGGTGACGACCGGGGCGGCGTGGAATACCGAGCGGGACACCGCCGCCGAGCAGGCCCGCTACTGGCAGGGCTTGCTTGACCAGGCACGCGCCGCCGAGCTGGAGATGACCGACCCACCGAGCTGACCCAGAGCGCTCGACACGCACCGTCCCACCCGTACAACGGACGCGAAACTTTCTCACTTTCATGGGGGTACGTACGTGATTGTCCGCAGGCTGCGCGCTTTAGCCGCAGCACTCGTCACCGCAGCGTTGGTGGTCGGCGCCGCCGATCCTGCCGCCGCCGCGCCACGACCGGACGCCGGGCTGTCGTCGGAGACGATCCAGGCCCTGCGCGAGGTCATGGCCGCCCAGGAGCGGCTCGCGAAGGTCCGCACCGAGATGCCAGGCGACGCCGATCCGTCGTTCCCGCCGGGGCGGTTCACCCCGCCGGAGCCGCGGTGGGACGGGGAGTCGGGGGTGGTGGACACCGGGGATCCGCGGATGCGGGCGTTGGTGGTGGACATCGCGGATCAGGCCGCGGACGTGGAGGTGCGGGAGGCGGCGGAGGCCGCGCTGGCCGCCGGCACGCCGGAGGCGGTCCAGGAGTTCCTGGTCTCCGGGCAGGACGAGGCCGAGGCCCGCGCGAAGGCCCGCAAGGCGAAGACGGCGAAGGAGAACAAGGCCCGGATCACCGCGATGGCGGGCACCGGCGGGCCGATCTTCAACGCCGAGGTCCAGCGGGTGCTCAGGGGCAGCGATTATGAGCGGGAGTCGTTCCTGATCTACGGCGCCGACCTGGCGCGGGCCCGGGATGAGAAGAGCGCGGCGGACGCGAAGGCCCGGGCGGAGCAGTTGCGGGCCCGGGTGCAGATGCTGGCCGGGTTGGCGGACTCGGAGGTGGCCCGCGCGGCGCAGGCCGCGCTGGCGGCCGGGGACGCGGCGATCAGCGCGTTCGTGAACGGCGGGTACGCGGAGGCGGCCCGCAAGGACGCGGAGGCGCGGGAGAAGTACCTGCGGGAGCAGCGGGTGCGCGAGGACGCCGCCGAGGCGCTGTCCGAGCTGGCGCGGCGGGCTGCTCGGGCGAACGAGGCCCGCCGCAACCTGGTCATCGCGCACGGGGAGGGGGTGCGGGCGCTGCGGCGCTCCGCGAACGCGTTGACCTCGGCCGGGAACGAGGCGCGGCGGGCCGAGCAGATCCTGGCGGCGAACACGGCCGGCAACAACCACCCGGCGGATGCCTACGACGGGGTGAAGGCCGAAGTGGTCCGGCAGGTCGGCTACGCCGAGCAGGCCGCCGACCGCCGCACGGCAGGCGTCGGCGCGGGCCACGGTCGAGGCGAACATCCTGGTCGAGACCGGGCTGACCTACGGGGTGGAGTGGGCCGCGATCGCGCAGGGCATGGCGCAGGCGGGGGCGGCGGCGCAGGGCGCCGCCACGACGGCGCGGCATGCGATCGATGCCACCGCGGCCACCGGCGCCGCCCGCAACGCGGAGGAGAGGGCGAAGGCGCACGCGGCCAAGGCGATCAAGTGGCGCGAGTACGCCCAGGACCACGCGCAGGCCGCGGCGCGGCTGGCCGCGGCGGCGAAGCAGCAGGCCGACGCCGCCAAGGAGGCCGCCGCCCGCACCAAGGCCGCGCGTAAGGACGCCGAGGCCGCCGAGGCCCGCGCCTGGGCCGCCGCCAAACGCACCCGCGACCAGCGGATCATCGCCGAGAACGAGGCCGAGAAGGCGGAGGCGGCGCGCAAGCGGGCCGAGGCCGAGCGGGCGAAGGCCGCCGTCGGCCCGCGCCCGCGCCGAGTCCCAGGCGTCCGTGGCCCGCTCCGCCCGCGGCCAGGCCGAGCACCTCGCCGGAGTAGCCCGCGGCGCCCGCGAAGCCGCCGAGAGCCAGGAGGGCGTCGCCAGCCGCGCCCGGGGTCGCGCGGAAGGCTTCGAGCGGGACGCCGCCGGCGCACGTGACCGCGCTTTCGCGGCGGAGAGGGCCCAGCGGGTCGCCGACGCCAAGGCCGCGAAGACCGAGGCGTGGGCCGCGCAAGCGGGCGCCGGTGACGCCTCGGGCGAGGCGGCACGTGCCGCGCTGGCGGCCAAGCAGGAGGCCGCCACCGCTCGTGGCGCCGCGACCGGGGCACGCTCCGCGGCGAACACCGCCACCGGCGCCGCCGCGAACGCCCGCGCCGCCGCGAACGAGGCCACCGCCGCCGCCGCGCGGGCACGCGCCGCCGCGCAGGAGGCCGAGGCCGCCGCCGCGCGGGCCAACGTCGCGGCGCAGCAACGCCGAGCGGGAGGCCGCCACCACGCACCACGAGGCCACCCGGTCCAACGCCGCCGCCGCGACGGCCACCGCCGAGCAGGCCAAGGCCGCCGAGGCCGCCCGCAACGCGGTCCGCCTCGCCGAGGACGCCGCGCAGGAAGCCGCCCAGGCGTTCCGCGCCGCCGGACGCACCCGGGACGAGGCCGAGGCCGCCAACGCCGAAGCCGTCTCCGCCGCCACCCAGGCCACCACGGCGGTCCGCGCCTCGAACGCGGCACGGCAGTCCGCGGCCGGCATCGCCGACCCGGCCAACACCGCCATCGTCATCGTGGCGCCGTTCACCGGCAGCGACCTGGGCGCCGACTTCGTGATCGAGGTCGCCGAACAGGCCAAGAAGGTCGGTGCCGAGCAGGCCCAGGCCGCCGAGACCAGGGCGGCGGAAGCCCTCGCGGCGGCCGAGTCGGCGGCCCGCGCGGCGGCCGAGGCCAACGCTCAGGTCAAGCCGGCGTACGAGGCCGCCGCCGCCGCGGCCAGGTCCGCCGCAGAGGCGGCGCGATCCGCGGCCGACGCGCAGAAGGCGGCCGCCGAAGCGGCGATCGACGGCGCCGCGGCCCGCGCCGCCGGCGCACGCGCCAACCAGGCCGACGCCCAGGCCCGCCAGGACGCCATCCTGGCCCGCCAGGCCGCGAACGCAGCCAGCAACGACGCCGCCATCGCCGGACGCGCTGCCAGCGCCGCCGAGAACGACGCGGCAGCGGCCACGCAGCGCCGCCACGCCAGGCCGAGAGCGACGCTGCGGCAGCCCGCAACGCCGCAAGCGCCGCCGAGGCCGACGCCGCCAGGGCCGAGACCGCGGCGGAGAACGCCAAGAAGCACGCCGAAGCGGCCTCCACCGCCGCGAAGAACGCGCTTCAGCACGCCATCGACGCGCAGAAAGCCTACGAACGCACCGAAGCGGCGGCCCGCGCCGCTGCACTAGCCGCGCAGAAGGCCGCCGCCGAGAAGATCGGTGACGCTCCGCAGGAGGTAAGCACAGAAGATCTGAAACTGCTCTGCGGCAGCAATCAGAAATGTATAGACAGGTACAAGAACAACCTCAAGATGGCCGCTGCCGGCATCCTCGAATTCCTTGAGGAGAACGGCGCCGAAATCCTCAAGGGGCTCATCGGCCTCGATGACATCGAGGCATGTTTCACCGAGGGCGACATCGAAGCCTGCATCTGGACCCTGATCGGATTCGTTCCGTGGGGAAAGATCGGCGGCGTCATCAAGGCCATCGTCAAGATCATCCCGAAGGTCGGGGACTTCCTCAAGGGGATCACGAAGGCCAAGAAGTCGCTCGACGAGTCCGACGACGTACTCGGAAAGGTCAAGGCGTGCCTCACGAAGCCGCGCCCGGGCTCAGGCGGAGCGGGCTTCGCGGCTGCAGCGACCGCGGACGAGGATCCCTGTAGCTTCGAGGCGCCGGACGACTGGAAGGACAAGATCGATGACGACGGCGTCGATCATGCGGGTAGCCGGCACACCAAGGACGGCGGCGAATACAGGCCCGGCAAGGACAGCGTCTGGGATGAGGGCGTCGATTTCGCGAAGCTAGCGAAGGCCACGGAAGGCAAGAAGGGTAGGATCCAGAAAGAACGGCCTCCGCACATGCCTATCGAATTCATCCTGGAAGCTGACAGGGTCATCGGTAAGCTCCCCGACGGATCGTCCACCAGGACCTACACCGTCATCAGGGACCGATTCACGGGAGATCTGATCACCACGCATCCCGGCCGCCCCACGCGGCCGGAGAACTGAGGCGCTGATGCCCATCGCCATCAGCCTCCGCAAGGAAAATGGGGAGACACTCAGCTCCATTCACGAATCACCTCCCGACGGCCACGTGCTGCCGATTCTTCCGGCCGCCGAGTTTCCGATGCTGGGACACGTCGACCCGTACGGGAACACGATCTTCAATCGGTCGCAGATGCGCGACATCGTCGCGGAGATCGATCGGCTTGTCGGCTCGTCGACCGTAGACGAAAGACAAGAAGATTTTCTGCTGAAGGTGAAGGAACTCTGTGTGGAGGGGTTGACCAGGCAGCACAGGTTCCTCTGGTTTCTCGGCGACTAGGTCGGATGTCCGGTAGCCCTGCGGGGCTACCGGACCCGGTTCAACGAATTCGCGATTCTTTCGACCGGCACCACGGTTGTGCCGTGGCTGTGCGCTGCACAGGTCCGTGAATTACCTGACGTACTCCCGTAGCTGAAACGAAAGGTGCACTACACAATGCAGGAAAGAGACTTAGGTCGACGGCGCACCCGTGCGGCGATCGTCGCCGTCGTGGCGTCGGTCGCCCTCGCGGGCCTACTGGCCCCGGCGACGGCGGTAGCCGCGCCGAACGCCGAGGTGGGCGAGGTCGTCGAGGTGCTCGACGATGAGCCCGCGGACGAACCGGAGCCGTTGCCCGAGGCGGACGCGGAGGAGAAGGTGCGGGCCGCCGCGGTGCTGGGCATCGTGGCCGGTGAGGACCTGCTGATCCTCTCCGATCGGAACTTCGTGTTCGAGATCTGGAAGCGGGCGGCCGGCAAGCCGCAGGTGCAGGCCGCCGCGCTCGCGGCGCACGAGGGCGGCGACGAGGCGTCCACGGCCTTCATCCGCACCGGCATCCACGAGGCGCACGAGCGCGACAAGGCCAACGAGGAGCGGGAGGCCACCGAAGCGCGGCTCCGGCGCGAGGCCAGGCAGCGCGCCACAGCGACGATTGGCATCACGCCGACCCCCGAGATGCTCACGATGAGCGATCGGGACTTCGTCCACGCGATCTGGCAGCAGGCCACCGGCGCGCGGGTGAAGGAGGCAGCCCTGGCCGCGTTCGGCGGGACCGCCGAGGCGCAGAAGGAGTTCATCGACAACGGCATCCGCCTGGCGCACGAGCGCGACCAGCAGGAAGCGATCGAGCGCGACGAGCAGGCCACCGAGGCGCAGAAGGCGGCGCAGGCGGCCCGTGACGCGAAGTCCCGTGCCGCAGCCGTGATCGGCCTAGTCGCCGGCGAGGACGTGCTCGTGCTCTCCGACGAGAACTTCGTCCGGCTGATCTGGAACCGCACGGCCGACGGCACCGAGGTGAACTCGGCGGCCGAGAACGCGCTGCGCAGCTCTGACCCGGCAGCATGGAAGGCGTTCATCAACACGGAGATCTACGCCGCGAACAAGCGCGACATCGAGAACGCGCTGAAGAAGAAGGCCGAGGAGGACCGCCGCCTGGCGCGCGAGATCCAGGCCAAGGCGGAGAACAGCCTGGTGCACCCGGCGCTGGCCGCCGCCGCCGCGGCGGCGCTCGCCGGCAGCGACTCCGATGTGGACAACTTCCTGCGCACCGGCCAGTACACGGTGCTCAACCAGTCGCTGCGGACCACCACGGCGGGCGCCAAGGGCTGGTACGTCCAAGCGGCCGGTGGCAACGCCAAGATCGTGACCGCGGATCCGGTGGACAAGCCGTCCGTGCCGGTGGCCCACGCGACCTGGAAGATCGTTGCCGGCCTGTCCGACCCGGCCTGCCACTCGTTGGAGTCGAGCACCAAGCCCGGCTTCTACCTGCGGCACAACGCCAACCGGGCGCAGCTCTCGCCGAACGACGGCAGCACCGCGTTCAAGGCCGCGGCCACCTGGTGCGCGAAGAAGGCGCTCACCGGCACCGGTGTGTCTTTGGAGGCCAAGAGCGCTCCCGGCCGGTACCTGCGGCACCTCGCCACCGAGCTGTGGGCGGCCAACGACGACGCCGCGAACCGGTACGACCGGGCGTGCGGCTTCGCCGAGAACGCCACCTGGCAGGTCGACGCGCCCAACCCGCAGGTCACCACGCGACCGGCGCACGTGCGCAGCGACTGCGTCAAGCCCGTCACGATGATGAAGGTCGAGGCCGGCAAGTTCAACGCGGACAGCAACGACGACCTGATCGCGGTCGAGCAGGCGACCGGCAAGCTGCACCTCTACCCGGGCACGGTGGCCGGCGGCGTGTTCGGCAACCGCATCGAGATCGGCAGCGGCGGCTGGAACGGCATGGCCGAGGTCACGTCGGCCCGGCTCAGCGGCGACGCGTTCCACGACGTGGTCGCGGTCCAGGCCAGCACCGGCAAGCTGTACCTCTACCCGGGCTCGGCCACCGGCAAGCTGGGGGCGCGGATCGAGATCGGCAGCGGCGGCTGGAACGGCATGAGCCGGCTCGCGGGCGGCGACTTCAACCGGGACGGCGTCGACGACATCGTCGCCTCCCAGGACAGCACCGGCGAGCTGTTCCTCTACCCGGGTGCCGGCAACGGCAAGCTGAAGGCGCGGATCGAGATCGGCACCGGCGGCTGGAACGGCATGAGCGAGCTGACCGCCGGCGACTTCAACAACGACGGCTTCGACGACCTCATGGCGGTCGCTAATGACACCGGGATCCTGTACGCCTACCCGGGTCTCGCCGGCACCAAGCTGGGCGCGCGGGTCCAGAAGGGCAGCACCGGCTGGGGCAAGCTGAACCACGTCACCGCGGCCAGGTTCAACCGCGACGATGAGGACGACGTCCTCGCGGTCGACGCGGACGGCAAGATGTGGCTCTACCCCGGCGACGCCGGCGTGCTGCGGCCGCGCTCCCACATCGGCTACGGCGACTGGTGATCAACTGACGCTGTGCCCGGGCCGGATACCCATCGGCCCGGGCACGCTCGTCGGCTCGTCGAACCACCGGTAACGCGGCACACGCAGCGCAGGACTCGGCACGCAACCAGCCTACGAAGCGCATGCCGGCGCGGTGCCTGGAGCCGCGGCGGATGGGGGTCGACCAGCGGTGACGCCGCGCTCCTCCAGCACCAGCCTCAGGGCTTTGAGCGCGTAGTACGACCGGGACTTCACCGTGCCGACCGGGACACCCAGACGGTCGGCGGCCTTGCCAGCGGTGTTGCCGTAGAAGTAGAGCTCGCGCAGCACCGCCTGGTGCTGTTCCGACAGGCACGCAAGCGCGTCGGCGATCATCAGCGACGACAGCCTGCCGTCGATCTGGTCGCCGCCGGACACATGTTCCAGGGCGGCGTCGCCGACCTCGGCAGGGCGGGCGCCGCGCCGCCGGTACTCGTCGACCACGACCCGCCGGGCGACGGTGAACAGCCACGATCGGACCGGCGGCATCGACTCGTCGACCTTGACTGCGGTGCGCCACGCCCGCAGCAGGGTCTCCTGCGCGACGTCCTCGGCCCACTGGTGGTCGCCGGCGGTCAGACGGGTGGCGAACGTCAGCAGCGCGGAGTGGTGGTGCCGGTAGAGACAGGTGATCAGATTCTCGGCGTCCATCGTGCCGGCGGTCATGGCTCGGGTGCCCCCCTTGGTTGTGTTCCTACACCGAGAGCATCTGCGTGACAGCGCTGTCACACATCGAGAGAATCCACATGGGATTTGCGTGACGGCCGAGTGCCGGGAATCGAACCTCGATGGGTCGGTTGTCCCGGCGGAGATCGCTCTCCGAGTCCGACTACGCCGATACGTCACCAGCGCGCGTTACGAAACTCGCCCGCGACACCTCTGTAACGGAACCGTTGCGTTGCGCGATCAAGGGGCAGGGCGCCTGCGCGCGCCACGCCGCGAGAGCGGCCGGAGTCCCCGATGAAGCGCACCATTGCGGTCACGCTGACGGCCCTGATCTGCACGACGGCGGTGGCGCCTCCCGCCGCCGCGGCCACGCCGGTGGACGTGTCGCCGGTGAAGGTCTCGATCGGCCGGGTGCAGCCCACCCCGGCGAACCTCTCCTACCGCGCCTACGTCCGCGGCACCGACTCGCGGGTCTGGCACCGCGCGGTGACCGCGACCGGAGCGCCGACCGGCCCCTGGCGTGCGCTCGCCCGGCGCGGTGTCGACCGGTCCGGACGTGGTTCCCTACGCCGACCGGACCACCCACCTGCTCGCCGCCCGTTCGACGTCCGGGTCGCTGGTCATGCGGGAGGTCCGGAACGGTGTCGCCACGCCCTGGCGCGACTACGGCGGCACGCTGAGCAGCTCACCGTCACTGGCGCTGGCCACCGACGACCGCACGATCGCGGTCGTCGCCCGCGCGGTCAACGGCAACACCTGGTTCCGGCTGCGGCGCGGCGGCGTCTGGCAACGCTGGACCAACCTCGGCGGCATCGCCACCTCCGCTCCCGACATCGCCACTGCCGGGATGACTGTCGGCTTCGTCGTCTCCCACCGGGGCCGCAACGGCGAGATCTGGCACAAGTACCTCTGGGTCGACCGCCAGGTGACCACCCCGTGGCAGCGGACGCGCCTGCCCACCACCTCCTCCGCCAGTTGCTGGCAGCAACTGACCGGCGGCGAGCCGTCCATCAACGGGCCCGGGTTCGTCTACCGCGGCGACGACGCGGCCCTCTACGACGCCTACCCCGACACGCCGATGCCACCACGACGCCTCGGCGGGACGCTCACCTCTGGGCCCGACCGCGACAACCCCGGCGGCAGCAAGCGGCTCATCCCCATCTCACCGGGCGAGTGGACGAACATGGTCGTCGCCCGCGACCATGCCCACCGGCTCGCGCTCTACAACCTCGACACCGGCAACTGGTTCGACCTGGGCGGCACCGTCCGCTGAGCGCTACTGCGGAGCCATCAGGTGCTGCCATTACCACCTCCGTAGGCTGGCGCCATGGCCACCTGGGACGACGTAGGCCGGCTCGCGGCAACGCTGCCGGAGACGACGGAGAGCACCGGCTCGGGCGGCGTACTGGCCTGGCGGGTCAGGGACAAGTCGTTCGCCTGGGAGAGGCCGCTGCGCAAGAGCGACATCGAGGCGCTCGGCGACGCCGCTCCGGACGGGCCTGTCCTGGCCGCGCACGTGCCCGATCTCGGCGCCAAGGAGGCACTGCTGGCCGAGGACGCGGACGTGTACTTCACGACGCCGCACTTCAACGGGTACCGGGCGATCCTGGTGCGCCTGGACCGGATCGCCGTGCCGGACCTCAAGGAACTGCTGGTCGAGGCGTGGCTGTGCCGCGCGCCGAAACGCCTTGCCGCGTCATACCTCGAGCCGTCCTAGTGCCGCGTCTCACAGCGGTGACCAGGTAATCCGGCACGGCGTGAACTGTCGGGGAAATGGCTGCATCGGCCGTCCAGTTTGGGCGCCACTTCCGGAACAGTCCGGTTCGGGGAGTAGCGCGGGAGGGCGGGCGACGACCTCACCGGCCAGCCGACTCCCGCGCGCCAGCCGTTCGTAGCCGGAAACGGGTTACCTACCCGCCTCGACGGCGGCTCCGTGAGCGACGAACGGTTCGTCGTGACGCGGCACGGCGCTGGTCAGCTCGCCGCCGACGTCGATCGCGCCGAAGCGGAACGGCAGACCGCCGGCGAAGAGCGTGCTGCGGTGATCCATCAGCTGGAAGTGCAGGTGCGGCTCGCTGGAGTTGCCCGAGTTGCCGCACTCGGCGAACAGCTCGCCCGCGGCGACTCGCTGGCCCTTCCGCACCGTGATCGAACCGCGCTTGAGGTGCGCGAACGCGGCGTACACGCCGTCGCCGAGGTCGAGCACGACGTGGTTGCCGAGGATCCGGCCAGGGGGCCGGTCAGCTCCCGTAGCCCAGCCTCGATCAGCAGGAACAGCACGGCGGGCCACGAGTCGCGGCTGCGGTGGTCGCGCTCGCGGTCGTGCACCCGCACCACCACGCCGTCAGCAGGCGCGAGGATCGGTTGTCCGAAGGAGACGAACTCGTCGGGGGCCTTGGTGAACGGGGTCCAGCGGAGCGGCGGCCGGCCGGCGTCTGCCGGATCGTCACGAGGTCGACGGCGTAGGTCTGGCCGTAGGCGTGCAGGCCATGACTGGGCACCCGGTTCCCGGGGCTGTTGATCGCCAGCCAGCGACCGGCCACCGGCGGCGCCACCGTGATCGGTTCCCCATTTATCCTGCCGACCCGCAGGTAGAGGGCCATGCCGATGGCCAGCAGAGCCACCGGCAGCCACTCGGGCACGGGCACCCACAGGCCGGCCGCCCCCAAGCCCAGGCCCGCCCACAGCAGCGGCATGCGGACTCGCGCGCAGGCGACGGCGAGGCTGTTCGACATCCTTCGTTCCTTCCTTCGTGTTCAAGGTTGCACCGTGGCGACGACAACGAGCAGGGGCACGACACGGTTGCCCGGCACCTCGTATCTCCCGCGCCCGACCGTGCGGAGCCAGCCGGCCGAGACGAGTGGCCGCAGGTGGTGATAGAGCTGCCCGCTGGTGCCGAGCCCCTCGATAGCACCGAGTTCGGTGACGGTGCGGGCGCCGTGCAGGACAGCCCGCAGCAGCACCAGCCGGATCGGGTGGCCAAGCGCCGCGAGCGCATCCGTGGCGAGACTCCAATCGGTCTCCAGCAACGCCTCGGTGGCGAAACCCTGCTGCCACTCGAACCGCTCGCCGGTCGGCAGCCGCACCGAACCGGCGAAGAGCACGGCACCGTCCTCATCGGACGTGCGCGCCTTCAGCCCTTCCAGCGCCCAGAACACCTCCGGGTCGAGCGTGGTCGCAGCGCGATCTTCCGCAGCCGGCCGCTGCGAAGCGCCCGACTCCAGCGCCGCCAGCCGCTCCTCGATCCGGCTCACCCGTTCGGCGAGCGCTGCCTGCTCGGACACCGTGTCACTCATACTCCAATAATACGTAAAAACGTAGAAGCGTCCGGCCACAGCAATTTGCCGATTTAGTGTCAATTCGGTAGAAAGCTTGGCAAGGCGGTCTGCGGAACGGCATCCTCCCGGCCAGGACATCGTTGTCACATCCTGGGGAGACCGAGTGAGAAGAACCTCTCGCTGCATGGCGGGACTGACCGGCCTGGTGCTTGCCGCCAGCCTGTCGCCCGCCGCAGCCGCATCGCCAGGCGGCGAGTTACCGGCCGCGAAGTCACTACCAGCGAAGTCCGGCGCGCTGGACCCGGTCGGCGTCGCGACCGTCACCTTGATCACCGGGGACGTGGTGCGGCTGACCACCTATCGCGGTGGCCGGCAGTCCGCAGAGGTCCTGCGGGGGCCGGCCTCCAGCCGCTTCCAGACCGTGCAGCGGAACGGGCACGCGATCGTGATCCCCGACGTGGTGCTGCCGTACGTGCGCGACGGCCTGCTCGACGAGCGGCTGTTCGACGTGACGGAGCTGGTGGCCCAGCGCTACGACGACCGGAGCGCCCGCTCGCTGCCGCTCATCCTGGAGTACGCCACCAACCCGGCCGACGTGGCGGGCACCCGTTCGCTGCTGGCCAAGCCCGTGCCGGCCGGCGCGCAGCGCACGCGGAACCTGCCCAGCGCGGGCTCGGTCGCTGTCGCCGTACCCCGCGACCGGCTGAGCCGCTTCTGGGAGGCAGTTGACGACGACGGCGCGAAGGGATCGACCGTCCACACGCTCGACCAGCGGATCCGCAAGATCTGGCTGGACAGCCAGGTCACCGCGTCGCTGGACGTCAGCGTCGGCAAGATCGGCGCGCCGGCGGCCTGGCAGGCCGGTCTTGACGGCAAGGGCGTCAAGGTCGCCGTGCTCGACACCGGTGTCGACGCCAGCCACCCCGACCTCGCCGGCCAGGTCGTCGAGTCCGCCAACTTCAGCTCCGCCCCGGACGCGCACGACAGGTACGGGCACGGCACGCACGTGGCCAGCACGGTGGCCGGCAGCGGCGCCGCGTCCGGCGGCAAGTACCGGGGCGTGGCGCCCGGTGCCGACCTGCTCAACGTGAAGGTGCTCGGCGACAACGGCTCCGGCCCGATGTCCGGCGTCATCGCCGGTATGGAGTGGGCGGCGAGCCGGGCGAAGATCGTGAGCCTGAGCCTCGGTGACGGCCCCACCGACGGCACCGACCCGGCGAGCCAGGCGGTCAACCGGCTCTCGGCCGCGCACGGCACCCTGTTCGTGATCGCCGCCGGCAACTCCGGCCCGACTGCCGGCACCGTCGCCTCCCCCGCCGCCGCGGACGCCGCGCTTACGGTCGGCGCCGCCACGAAGACCGACGTGATGGCTGGCTTCTCCAGCCGCGGCCCGCGCCTCGGTGACCGGTCGGTCAAGCCGGAGATCGTCGCGCCCGGTGTCGGCATCGTGGCCGCCCGGGCCGGCGCGCCGGGCCCTGACGGCAGCCGGTACGTCGGCTCCAGCGGCACCTCGATGGCCACCCCGCACGTCTCCGGGGCCGCCGCGCTCCTGGCGCAGCAGCATCCGGACTGGACCGGCCAGCAGCTCAAGTCGCTGCTCACCAGCACGGCGAAGCCCCTCGCCGCCGGCACCGTCTACGACCAGGGCGCGGGCGGCGTCGACCTGGCCCGCGCGGTGGCCCAGCGCGTGACCGCGAGCACCGGCGTGCTCAGCATGGGCCGGTTCACCGGCCCGTACGGTGACGTCGACCCGGTACGCCGCACGGTCACCTACCGCAACGACGGCGACGCCGAGGTCACGCTCGACCTGACCGTCTCCGCGAAGTCGGACTCGGGCGCGGTCGCCGGAGCCGAGATGCTGGGCGTGAGCCCGGCGACCGTTACCGTCCCGGCAAAGGGCACTGCGGAGGCGACCGTCACGCTCGACCCGGACACCGGCGACCTGGGACTCTACAGTGGACGGCTGATGGCCACGGCGCGCGACGGGAAGACCGTACTCGCCACGGCGGTCGGGTACGAGAAGGAGCTGCTGCACACGCTGACGCTCAACCCGATCGCCAGGGACGGCAAGCCAGCCGGCCGCGCCAGGACGATGCTCTGGAACCTCGACACCGGCGCGTACCAGTCGCTGTACCAGACCGGCCAGCCTCTCAAGGTTCAGGTCCGGGCCGGCGAGTACAGCGTGTTCGGGTTCATCTCCACGATGGACGAGCCCGGCGCCACCGAGACCGAGGTGGCAGCCATCGCGAAGCCGCAAATGACGGTCACCCGGGACGCCGACCTGACGCTCGACGCACGCGGCGCCAAGCCGGTCAGCATCCATACGCCCAAGCCCACCGAGATGGTCTCCGCTGGGCACCAGCTCTACCGCGAGAGCGGTGGCCGGTCGCTGATCGTCGGCGTCGGCGCGTGGGACAAGCTCTTCGTCGTCCCGGGCGAGCCGGCGAGCCGGGGTGCGCTCGAGTACCTGACCACGCACGACCTGCAGGCGCCGGTGCTCACCATGCGGATCGCGGGGCCGGACACGGCGCTCCACCCGAAGGACCTGACTCCGGATTGGCGGGTCACGAAGCGGCTCGACGGGCGCCGGAAGCTGCCCGCCGTCTTCGTCGGGGCCGGTCGACCCGACGACTACGCCGGCCGGGACGTCCGGGGCAAGGTCGTGCTGGTACGCCACACCGACGGGCTGAAGATCGAGGACCAGGTCGCCGCCGCGGCAACGGCCAAGGCGGCGCTCGTGGTCGTGCTCGCGAGCGGGCCAGGGGTGTTCGACCCGTACGTGGACGCGGCCGTACCGCTGCCCACGTACGGACTGTCGCAGGCGGAGGGCGCCGAACTGCTCCGCCGGCTCGGCCAGGGCACGGTGACGCTGAACCTGCACGGCACGCCGTACAGCCCGTACCGCTACACGGTCGCGCTGCCGTACCGGCAGGTGCCGGACGGCGTGAACCACGTGATCGACAAGACCAACACGGCGCTGCAACGCGTCAGCGCGTACGCGGTGAAGCCGGACCAGATCGGGCACTACGCCGACTCGGTGTGGCGGCCGTACACCTGGCTGACGCTGTCGCTCATCTACCAGCGGCCGCTGCCGTTCCAGCAGGACCGGTACTTCACCGCGAACGACACGCAGTACGGTCCGTCGATCTACGCCACCACGCCGCCGGGTGACCTGATGGTCGGTCTGTACGACACGTTCACGCCAGGAACCGAGTCGCGCAAGACGTGGTTCAAGGGTCCGATCGGGCCGGGGACGTCGGCTGTGCGCTACCCGACCTCCCGCAACGGCGACCAGCTGCTGCTCACGTTCGACAGCCTCGTCGACGCGGAGCCGGACCACATCAACGGCTGGCAGGGGGCGAAGACGGCCGGGCGGGTCTACCGGGACGGCACCCTCGTCGCCGAAGGGAAGTACCCGATCGGCTACTTCGACGTCGGCACCGCCCAGCCCGCGACCTACCGGGTGGAACTCGACATGACCGAGGGGCGGCCGGGGTGGTCGCTCTCGCCGGAGGCGTACGCCGCGTGGACTTTCCGGTCCGCGCGGCCCGCGACCCCCGGCTGGACGCCGCTGCCGGTGATCCAGGCGCGCTGGGATCTCGACCTGGACCTGGGCAACGCCGCCCCGGCCGGCCAGCCGTTCGCCCTGCGCCTCAACGCGGCCACCCAACCGGCAGCGACACCGGTGGCTATCCGCGCGGCCAAGGCGTGGGTGTCGTTCAACGACGGCGGCACCTGGCGTCGGGTACCGCTGGCGGGCGCCGAGGGCACGTTCACCGGTGTCGCGCAGCACCCGCGGCTGAGTGACACCACCGGGTTCGCCTCGTTGCGATACGAGATCACCGACGTGGCCGGCGGCAAGCTGGAGCACACGGTCCTGCGTGCCTACGCACTGAAATGACGCGGTGGCGGGCCGCCTGCGGCGGCCCGCCACTCACGCTCGCTCGCGAGTTTCGGATTCTTGGGGGTTGCGCGGCTTCGGGATGCCCAAGAATCCGATACTCGACGGGCTACTCGACGGCGTCGACCCGGACGTTCAGCGAGGTCAGGCCGCGCAGCACCGGGTCGTCGCGGAACTGCGGCGATCCGGCGGCCGGGTCGAGACGCAGGTTCGGGAACCGGCGGGCGACGGTCGGGAACAGCACCTGGCCTTCGATCTTCGCCAGCGCCGCACCGATGCAGTAGTGGATACCGCCGCCGAAGCTGAGCTGGCCGTTCGGCTGGCGGGTGAGGTCGAGCCGGTCCGGGTTGGGGAAGCGGGCCGGGTCGCGATTCGCCGCCCCGATGACCGGGTAGAGGAGCTGGCCCTTCTTGATCAGCTGCCCGCCGATCTCCACGTCGTCGGCGGCCTGCTGCGGGGTGAGGATCGGCGTCGGCCCGTCGTAGCGGAGCAGCTCCTCCGCCGCGTACTCGGCGAGCGACGGGTCCTCACGCAGCAGCCGGAACTGGTCCGGGTTGCGGAGCAGCGCGAGCGTGCCGTTGCCGAGGTAGTTGGCTGTGGTCTCCAGCCCGGCGTTGAGCAGCGCCATGCACTGCAGGATCAGCTCCTCGTCAGTGATGTCTCCGGTGTTGAGGAGAATGGACAGCAGATCCTCGCGCGGCTCCTCGCGGCGCTGCGCGATGAGCGCGGTGAGGTACTCGGTGAACTCGTTCATCGCCTCGTGGGCGGACCGGGCGATGGCCGGGGCGTCGGCGGCGAACTGCGCCCCGAGCAGCGCCATGAGCTGGGTCGCCAGGAACGTCATCCGCGGGTGGTCTGGAGCCGGTACGCCGATGAACTCCATGATCACCGTGGCCGGAAGCGGGTACGCGACCCGCGCCAGCAGGTCCCCACCGCCGTCGGCCTCGATCCGGTCGAGCAGCTCGTCGGCGATCTCCTGGACGCGCGGCCGCATCGCCTCCACCGTCCGCGGCGTGAACGCCTTGCTGACCAGCTTCCGCAACCGCGTGTGGTACGGCGGGTTGGAGAACGGCAGCGACTGCCCGAGCGACCGCTCGAACTCGCTCATCGCGTCGCGGTCGACCTGCGGCACCGACGCGAACAGGTAGTCGGTCACCGGAGGCCGCTCCACGCTGGGGTGCCGCAGCAGGCGGTGCACGTCGTCGTAGCGGGTGAACACCCAGCCGCCGAGGCTGTCCTCGTAGTGAACCGGCGTGCTCTCCCGCAGCGACCGGAAGAACGGGAACGGGTCGTTGAGGAATGCCGGATCCTGCGGGTTGAACGCGATCGTCGTCTCGGCGGACGCCCGCTGCTGCGGGCTGGCGCCCGTCACCGTGTTGGCCTTGCTGCGCTCCTCGTCGGCGAGGCAGCGGTGGACGGCATCGGCGAGCAGCTCGTCGTTCGGCTCCACGAACATCGTGAAGTGGTCGCCGGGGATCTCGACCAGGTCCAGTTCGCCGAGCTCCACGTGCTCCCAGCCGTTGGCGGGGTCGTCGAGCTTCAGCGCGGTGTTGCGGTCGGGCTGCATCACCGGCGGGAACCCGCCGGTCGCCTTGATCAGCGTCACGCGCAGATCGGACGGCAGCGGCTGGTACTTTACGTTGGCCTCGATGTTGGCCTGATAGACCCGCAGCATGTTGCTGATGTGCTCCTCGACCGGCAGCGAACCGTTGGCGCCGAGGAACCGGCCCAGCCGCTCCTTCTGCTCGGAGATCGCCAGCGAGGGGTCGATCTCGACGCCCGCCGGCCCGCCGGAGGCGAACGCGAGGCGGTTCATCGTCATCAGCTCGGCGATCGCCGCGGCGTCGTCCACGGGCGGCAGCGGCTGGCCCGGCACCGGCACGTAGGTGTCGAGCAGGACGACGCGGGTCACCTCCTCGCCCGCCGCGCGCAGCTGGCGGCCCATCTCGTACGCCACGACGCCGCCGAACGAGTGGCCGCCGAGCAGGTACGGCCCGTACGGCTGCACGAGCCGGATCGACTCGATGTACTGCTCGGCCAGCTCCTCGACGGTGTCCAGCGGCTCCTCGGCGCCGTCGTAGCCGGGCGCCCGCACCCCGTAGAACGGGCGGGCCGAGCCGATGTCCCGCGCCAGCGGCAGCAGGTAGTAGGCCGCGCCGACGGCGCCGCCGACGCAGAAGAACGGTCGCGCACCGGTCAGGCCGAGCAGGTAGGTGGACGCCGAATCGTTCACCTGGACGACGGCACCGGTGTCACCGGTGTCCTCCGCCTCGAAGGCCGGCGACTCCCCCACCGCGAGGTAGCGGGCGATGGCGTCGATCGTGGGCTGTTCCAGGAAGAGGTTGTGCGGGATCCGGAAGCCGAGCCACTCGGAGAGCCCGGACTGCAGCGCGGCGATCGAGATCGACTCCAGTTCGAGGCTGTCGAGCCGAGCGCTCGGGGCGATCACGTCCGGTGAGACCTGGAGCTCCGCGGCGACGTGCTCCACGAGCCAGCCGGTCAGCGCCTCCATGGTGGGACGCGGCCGGTCGACCGGTGCCTCCAGGACGGCGGCGGCGTGCCCGACCACATCGTCGCCCGCCTCGCCGCCGAAGTACTGGCGGACCAGCTGGCTGCTGTACGCGACGTTGCACTCGACCAGCTCGTACGCGGGCAGGCTGCCGGCGTGGTACGTGTGGTGGCCGCCCTGCGCGCGCTCGATCCGGTCGTAGACGCCGTCGCGGATGTCGTCGCCGCCGAAGTGCGGAAGGAACTTCCACCGCCGCTGGGTGTGCACCTCGCTCAACTCGCCGCCCATACGCTCCACATCGGACTCCAGCCGCTCGACGATGTCGTCGCCGTCCAGGTTGGAGTCGCCGTAGGAGTAGCAGGCGTAGACATCGCGATCGGGGTAGCGGTGGTGGAACGCGACCGGGTGGCCGCGTTCGGCGTCGGGCCGGGTGTACTCGTCGACCAGGTAGAACGCCTTGTGCGGCAGCCCGGTGGCGGACACGACGGTGGTGTAGTAGTCGAGGTGGCGCACCCTGCCGGCGAGGTCGAGCTCCTCCGGCGTGGCGTCGAGCACGGGCAGCAGCTGGTCGATCGGCACCGTCAGCACCAGGTCGTCCGCGACGACGTCGCCCTGCTCGGTACGTACACGGACACCGCCGGTGTCCCGGTCGGGGTCGCGTTCGATCGCCGTGATCGTGACGCCGCATCGCACGTCGTTCAACCCGGCGGCGACCTTCTCCCACAGGCCCTTGAACCCGCCGACGATCGTGAAGCTGCCGGTGTGGCCCAGCAGCTCCGGGCGTGCCGACAGGAGGCCGGTCATCTCGGCGTACTTCACGAAGTACAGCGCGGGCAGGTCGCCGGCCAGGTATCCGTACCCGGCGGCGGTGTAGCCGGTGCTCAACGACTCGGCCATGGATTCGAGGCCGTGCTCGGCCAGCCACTGCGACACCGGCTGCGCGAGCGACCGCGCCGAGTGCGCCAGGCCGGCCTCGGCGATACGCGGGAACTCGGTCTCGCGCAGTGCCGCGTACCGGCTGAACGAGTCGCGGTGGAAGAACGCCGTGCTCTGCGGGACGGACTCGCCGCTCTCGATGTCGTAGACGCGGTGGGGCGTCGTGTCCTCGGTGGCCACGCCCAGCTCGACGGCGAGCCGCGCCACGTTCTCGTACTGCGTCGTGCACACGTGACCGCCGAGGTCGTAGACGCTGTCGTCGATGTCCACCGACTCGCACTTGCCGCCCACCTCTGGCAGCGCCTCCAGGACGATCGCCCGGTGACCGGCCCGCTCCAACTCACGCGCGATGCTCAGCCCGGCCGGTCCGGCGCCCACGACGGCCACCGTCCGGGTCGGCACCGGGTCCACCTGCGCCGGCTCCACCTGCGCAGGGTCGGCCTGCGCCGGGTTCGCCTGCGACGAGAACGGGCAGCCGCCGGCCGCGGCCGCGGCCGGCGCGCGGACGAGGTCAGCAAGCTCGTCGCTGATGTCGTCGCCACGGCGGGCGGCCGACGTCAGCTGGTACATCAGCGCACGCAGGTGGCTCGGCGAGGCGTTCTCGTGCGGCGACGTCGCCAGCGGCATGCCCAGCTCGGCCGGCGCCACGGCGGGGTTGAACGCCAGGCCCTCGACCGTGGCGTGGTTGACGAGCGTGTCTACGTGCAGCGTCGCCAGGTCGCGCCACGGGTACAGCTCCTCCGGCCAGGCGCGCGTGCAGTCGAGCGCGGCCTCGTCCTCGGCCGCCGACCCGGTGACCGGGTGCAGCTGGAGCTGCAGCACGCCCTCGACACCGCTGGTCAGCACGCGGGAGCGCAGCTCGTCGTGGAGGAACGAGCGCGGGCGCTGGTCGCGGGCGTCGCGGCTCAGCTCGCCGGGCGGCGCCGGCGGGAGCCACAGGTCGCCAGGCTCGAAGTGGCCCGCCTCGGCGGCCCGGCCGGCCGGCAGCAGTCGGTAGCGGGCCAGCCACTGGCGGCCGTCCGCCTCGACGAAGCCGCCGGGCACCTGTGAGTAGTAGTGGTACTCGGCGTACGAGGTCGCGTGCCGGTACATGCTCCAGACGGTGTCGGGCAGGCCGGGGACGTCGCGGACGAGCGCCGCGCGGGCCGCGTCACCGCTGGAGTACCGCTTGAAGTGGTCGGCGGTTCGGGCGAAGAAGCGGTCGCCGGTGATCAGCGACAGGTCGAGCAGGCCGGAACCGGCCGGGTCGAGGAGGCGCACGGTGATGCCGCGGATCGCGGGTGCGACGTCGTCGCTCTCGATGCCGTTGCTGTAGCGGGCGAGGACGTCGAACTGCCGCCCTGGCCGGAAGAAGTCGTGCGCGGGGAGGTCCAGGTGGTCGAGCACCCGCAGCGTGCCCCGTGCGCCCGTCGCGGTGCGGTGGAAGACCCGGGCCTTCTGCATCCGGGATCCCGCCACCAGCGGCGACAGATCCGACAGCAGCTGCCGGAAGTCGTCGTCCACCTCGTAGAAGCGAGGGTCGGCCGGTCCGGTGGAGAAACGCATCATGCCTCCTGGGTCTTCACGCTGTCGCTGATTTGCCGGTACGCGACGCGGATCGTGGTCGGAGCCGCGGCGATCTCGCCGGTCAGGAATGCCTGCTTGCAGGCCAGGCGGCGTACCTTGCCGCTGGTGGTCTTGCGGACGGTGCCCGCGCGGCCGAGGACGACGGCGTGGCAGCTGATCTGGTGTGCCTCGTAGACCCTGCGGCGGACGGACTCGACGATCTCGTCGGCCTCGGTGGTGCTCACCTTGTCGTGGCGGGTCTCGACGAACAGCACGAGCTGCTCGCCGCGAGCGTCATCGGTCGCGAAGGCCGCGATGCCCCCGGGCCGGATCAGCGGGTGGCAGTCGCGGACGCTCTCTTCGATGTCGGCCGGGTAGAGGTTGCGGCCACGGATGATGATGAGGTCCTTGCTGCGCCCCGTGATGAACAGCTCCCCATCGTGGAAGAAGCCGAGGTCGCCGCTGCGCAGGTACTCCGTGGCGTCCTCGGTGCCGGCGATCCTGGCCCGGAAGTGCCCGGCGTACTCCTGCTCGTCCATGCCCCAGTAGCCGAGGCCCTTGGTGGGCGAGTCGACCCAGATCTCGCCGACCTCGCCGGGGCCGCGGACGCGGTGCGTGGCCGGGTCCACGATCCGGACGACGGCGTCAGGCTTCGTGACCCGCCCGCAGCCGACGTAGGTGGCCGTGCCGGGCCCCTCACTGGGTACCGCACGGCCGTCTTCGAGGGCCGCCTTGTCCACGCTCAACACCGCGCGACCGCCCATCGAGACGCTGACGGTGTGCTCGGCGAGGCCGTAGGCGGGGAAGAATGCCTTCCGGTCGATACCGCTGGCGGCGAACGCCGCGAAGAACGCATCCACTGTGGACGGGCGGATCGGCTCGGCGGCGGACAGGATCACGCGCAGCGACGAGAGATCCCAGCCGGCGCGCTGCGCGTGCGTCGTCTTGCGGACGGCGAGTTCGAACGCGAAGTTCGGCGCCGCCGTATGCGTGGCCGCGACCCGCGACATGACCTCGAACCAGACCGCGGGGCGGTGCAGGAACGTCATCGGCGACATCATCGTGGCCTGCCCGTTGCCCGCGATGGCGGAGAGGATGACGCTGATCAGGCCCAGGTCGTGGTACTGCGGCACCCAGGCGACGGCACGGGCCTGCGGCCCCAGACCGAGGTCGGCGGCGTTCGCGGCCACCTCGTGGGTGATGTTGCCGTGGCTGATGATCACGCCCTTCGGCGTCGACGTCGACCCGGAGGTGTACTGCAGGAACGCCGGCTCGTCGGGTCCGCCAGGCTGGTGCCAGCTCACCGGGCCGCGCGCGGCGCGCAGCTTGTCGGTGCGGTACCAGGTGAGCCGCGGCCAGCGCGGTCCGTCCGAGCCGAAGAAGCCGGTGACGGCGCCGGCCATCCTGGCCCGGTCGTAGGTGCTGTTCGTGAGCACTCCGCGGGCGTCGGCGTTAGCGGCGATGCCGGTGAACGTCGCGAGGCCCTTCTTCGGCTTGAGCGGATCCGGCGGGTACACGGGCACCGGGATCACGCCCGCCGCCAGGCAGCCCAGGAACGCCGCGACGAAGTCCAACGACGGCGGGTAGACGAGGAGCGCGCGGTCCCCCGGCGCGAATCCCCACTTGCGCAACGACTCGACGACCCGGTCGGCCGCGTCGCCCAACTCGCGCACAGTCATGGTGGCCTGGTCGCGGCCGTCCTCGTCGACGAACGTGAACATGCGGCGACCAGGCTCGGAGGCGCGTAGCCGCAGGAACGAGGCAAGGATGGAGTCGGTCACGGTGGCCTCCTGGTCCATGGAGTACATACGGAAAGTTAGGTAGGTGCTGTGGCGGCTTCCTCTTCCGTGCCGCCGCACGGGACGGTTCCGACGAACTAGCCGGGCGGCCGCGGCACGAGCGAGACCGTGAACAACTCGGCCCGGACCGCACCGTCCTCGCCGAGGAAGGCGATGTCGCACTCGGCCCCGCCGGACCAGACGTCGCGCGCCCGCACGATGCAGCGAGTTGGGCCGCGGTAGAGGCCGGACTGGTAGGTCCGGATCTCCGTGACGCCCATCGGCAGCGTCGCGCAGCCCAGCGCCTGTTCGGCCCAGAGCACGGCGATCTGCAGACCTCCGTCGATCGCGGCCGGATCGGTGTGCCAGGCGGCACGGTTCCAGCCCATCTCGCGCCCCCCGGTCAGGACCGCAGCAGCGCCTGACGCGGAGATTCCCTGGATCTCCTCGATCACCTGGAACTGCGGGCCGTGGAAGAGCATCCGCCCGTCGTAGACGTCCGAGTGCACGGGTCTCAGGTCGGTGGGGACGGTCCACAGCTCCGGGCTCACCGTGGTCGCGAGGCTCGCCTTGCCGCAGTAGTGCCGGGTACCCGCGTCGCCCAGCAGCTCCAGGTTCAGCTGCGATCCGGCGTGCCGGCGGCCCTGCACCGTGAGGCGGTCGCCACCGTTGGCGTACCGCTCCAGGCCGATCTTGCGCAGGACCCGCACATCCCGGATCACCGCGTGTCCGGACTCCGGCAGCCAGGCGCGGGCCGCCGCCGTGAACCACTCCAGCGCGAGCGCGACCGGCACAACCGGCGTGCCCGCGATGTTGTGGTCGGCCAGGTACGGATGGGACCCGCTGGTGATGTGGACCTCGCCTCTCGGCAGGTCCACGGTCGGGCCGCTATCGATCGTGGTCCGCGTGCCGTCGGCGCGAAGCCCCACGTCCGCGGCCGGACCACCGGTCAGAAGCTCCTGCACGATCGCCTCGGCAACGGACGCCGACGTGCGGTTTCCCCGCTCACAGTCGATCGCCTTGACCGATGCGGCCGTCCACTCGCGCGCGGCGGTACGGGTGAGGGCGGCGATCCCGCCGAGCGCGGGCACGATCCGGGTCCCGGCCGCTGACGCCGAAGTCTCCGCCCGTGTCCTGCACGGTGACGAACACCCCGCCGGACTCAGTGAACCGACCAGCGACCGCACGGGCGACGTGGAACGCGTCGCGCTGCACGGCGAGCGCTGCGTCGACGGACTCGATGTCGCCCAGGCCACCGAGGTGGATCACCCCGTACGCGTCCGGAGGCACTGTCGCGCAGACCTCTGCCCTGACGCCCGCGACCACGAGGCGGCGCACCACCTGCGCCGCGATCCCCCGTCCGTCGTCGGTGACGACGAGCAGGCCGCCACGCAGCCCGGCGAGCCCGAAGCCGGGAGCCACCGCCTCGACCACGCGCACCGCGTGACTGGCGAGACCGTCCGGCATGCAGGTAATCGACACGGTGACCCCTTTCAGGAGGAGCGGCGATCTGGCCACCTCCTAACGCCGCCGCACTGGTCGAGGTTCACCGATTGTTTGGTCAGTTTCCGAAAGGGCGCGACCCCGCCGCCCTTTCCTAGCGGGGTCATCGTACGGCGCTCTTCATCGGTATGTGCGCGAAAGCGCCGGACACCGCGGGCGCGGCGACCTAACCGCCGGCAAACATTCGATAACCACGGCCGCTAGCAGGGAGGGCCGGGCGTCGTAACCTCATGCGCGGTCGAACTACGGGCGGCGAGGCCATGCGGTTTCGGATACTCGGGCCGGTAGAGGTCTGGGACGGCGACCAGCCGGTGTCGATCGGCGGGGCCGCGGCAACGAGCACTGCTGGCGGTGCTGCTGCTCAACGCGAACCGGACGTACCGCACGCGGACGCGCCGACGACCAGTTGGCTCGACGTCGAACAGGCGCTCGACGGCATCGCCCACGTGCTGTGCGCCGGCGGCCCACCCCCGATGAGGCCCGCGCCCACTGGCAGGAGGCCCTCGACCTGTACCGGACACCGTACCGCGCCCACCTCGCCGCCCTCTGACGGTTGCGACATCGTGGCATCGTCGAGCGAACCGCTGCACCGATCGGGAGGCCGTGATGGAACCCACGTCGACGACAACCGAGGCCACGACGCGTGGCCCGCGTCATCTCGGTGTGCGGATCCTGGTCGGCGTGCAGCTGTTCGTCGCCGTCGACTACCTGCTGACGACGGTCGTCCCGTACCTGCTGTACTACGGCATCCCCGGCAAGCCGATCGGCGGTCCGCACGACGACGTATGGATCATCGACGTACTCGGCTCGGGTGGGGCCGCCAACCTGCTCGGCTGGCTGTTCGTCCTGCCGGGCTTCTACATCACGGTGTTCGGCGCTCCGATCTCGGCGATGCTCACGCTGCTCGGTCTCGCGACGGCGGCGCTGCGGTGGAGCGACGTGAGCGTTCGCACGCGCGCGTTCCTCGTGGTCGGCACCGTCCTCTGCGCGATGTTCTTCGTCCTCACCCTCACACCGCTCGGACAGGACCTCGCGGTCTGGATCGCCGACTGAACTCCGGCGCTGTCAGCTGGCTGACCAGCCGTTCCAGTCCGAGACGTCCACGGCGAGGACCGGCCCGCGTGGCGGTCGCGCTGCGTACTGCGGGTACTTCGCGGTCAACGAGGTGACCGCGGTCGTGATCTCGGCCGGGTCGTCTACCACGCGCCCGCGTCCGTCCATCCGCACCCACCACAGGGCCGACCAGTCCTCGCTGTAGGCGTCGACGAGGAGGCACGCGTGCCCGGTGGCCTGAAGGTTCGCGGTGCGCCGCAGGTGCGGTGAACGCTTGGGCTTGTGGTCGACCGCCGTGTAGATGACATCACCGATCAGGGCGAAACACACCGGCACCAGGTGCGGACGGCCGTCGGCGCCCACCGTGGCCAGCCGCGCCACCCGGGCGTCCACCACCAGCGACCGCATCCGCTCCGGCGTCACGGTTTCACCGTAGGGCAGCGCTGCCGCCGCGCTCTGACGCCCGGCCCCTGCACCCCCTGCACTCCGCACCGCGCGCACCCCGCGCACACCCCTGCCCCCCGCGCCCCGAACCCCGCACCCCCGCACCACGCACCCCGCACCCCCGCACCACCGCACCACCGCACCCCGCACCCCCTGGATGTTCCCGGCAGCGTGTGCGCACGCGCTGGCGGGAACATTCAGGGGGTTGGTATCCCGCGCCGGACACGGCAGGCGTCGGTTAGGGCAGGCGCGTCGGTCACGGCAGGTAGAAGGTGAGCAGGTCGGCGCTCAACGGCGGGAACAGCGCCGACATCAGCTCCCTGTTGGGGCCGGGGTACACGTCCGGGTGGCGCTCGGCGAGACCGGCGATGCCGTACGGACCGAACAGCAACGGGCCGACCAGATCGGGCGCCACACCGGCGCCGCCGACCGCGGCCGGCGCCTGCATCGGCCCACCGGAGCGCACCTCGCCAACCGTTCCGTCCTTGTACGCGAGACGTACGTGGTGGCGGAAGAAGGACACGACGGCCTCGCCGCTGTCCTGCGCCACGCCGGACGCGGCGAGCCGGGCGGACAGCACCGGACGCAGGTGATCCAACAGCGCCGCGACATCCTGCACGCGGACGTAATAGCTGGCGGCCTGCTCCGTCCGCGGCGCCAGGAAACCCTCCAGCGCGTCGCCGCCGACGCTGCCCGCGCGCTCCTTGACCTTGAGTTCGCCACCGGGCAGGGCGGCGCCGCCGCCCAACTCGCCGCCGCCCTCGCCGCCGCCCAACTCGCCGCCGCCCGGTTCGCCGCCGCTGACCGTCGCCGCGTGTGCGAGCAGCGCGTGCGCGGCGGCCGGGTCCGCGGCGGCGATCTCGCCGAGCCACACCTCGTCGTCGGGCGGGGTGATCCTGCCGGTCGCGACGGGCAGCCCTTCGCGCTCCACCAGTAGCTCGCTACTGCCGTCGCGGGCCACCAGCCAGCGCCAGCACGCCGGCGAGTGCGGCATCCGCAGTGTGTATCCCAGCTGGGCGGCGTCTTGAAGGCGCGTCATCGCGGGGATGTCGTCGACGCCGGCCGTGCGCACGACGTACCCCGGTGGCGGCGTCGGCACGGTCCGCACGCTGCGGGCCTGCGGAAGCGCGATCGCGTACTGGTAGCCGAACTGCCGGTAGAAGTACGGGATCCCGATCATCACCTGAGCGAGGTGCCCCCGGCGCGCCGAGCGTTCGTGCGCCCAACCCATCAGCGCGCGTACGAGGCCACGCCCCTCGTATTCGCGGTCGGTGGCGACCAGCTCCACCTGACCGGCCGGGATCGCCACACCGTCGAGCACCAGCGTCTCGTCCAGCAGCGTCGCCGTGGACACCACCCGGTCGCCGTCGACAACCACGGCGCACGACTCCCAGCCCGCGTCCGGATCCTCGACGATCAGCCGGTGGTCGACCGCGTCCGCGGGCTCACCGCGGTCGGCGAGCAGCGCCGCGAGTTGGTCGAGGTCGGCGGGTTGGGCGGCACGAAGGACGAGTCCGCCAGGCAGGGGTTGGCTCACCGGGTGAGCATCACCGGACAGATGCCCGCCAGTCCAACGGGTTTGACGGCCGAGCAGGCATGCACGAACACCAGCGTGTTAAGAAAACTTGACATCATGTCGAGCCCGCTTTACCTTCAAGCGTGTCAAACATCTTTGACATGAGGAGCGGGAATGCCAGCCGAAGAGAAACACACGTGGATCGCGGCGTTGGTCGCGATCGGCGGGTACGCCGCCTACCTCGCCGTCGTCCTCAGCCGGGCCGGCGAAACGCCTCTCGCCGACGTGCCGTACGTGTCGACGATGTTGTGGACGATGGGCCTCTCGATCGTGGCGACGATCGTGCTCCACATCGTGGCCGCGATCATCTCACCCAGCGAAGCCGACAAGAAGGACCAGCGAGACAAGCAGATCAGCCGGATGGGCGATTACGTCGGCATGTGGTTCGTCGTCGCCGGTGGGCTGGCGGCGCTCGTCATGGCGATGGTCGAGCTGGACCACTTCTGGATCGCCAACGTGATCTACCTGGCGTTCTGCCTGTCGGCGATCCTCGGAGCCGCGGCGAAGATCGTCGCCTACCGCCGGGGTTTCCAGTCGTGGTGAAGCCGACGCGAGTCACGAACTCGATCCGGTCCCTCCGGTTCGCGCAAGGGGAGATGACACAGGCGGAACTGGCGGATCGCATCGGCGTGACCCGCCAGACCGTCATCGCGATCGAACAGGGCCGCTACTCACCGTCCCTGGAGATGGCGTTCCAGATCGCGCGCGTGTTCAGGGTCCCGCTCGACGACGTGTTCCAGTACCCGGACAGCGAGCGATAGAGGAAACCCACGAGCCCCGAGTAGTCCCCAATGGACGGCCCCGGCCGGGGACGACTCAGTGTCACGCCATTCGGTCGAGGATCTCGTGGACCAGTGACATCGGCGTGTGCGGGTGGAGGAACGCGAACCGGGCCACCGTCTCCCCCTCCCACGCGGACGGCGGGATGAACGCCACCTGGTCGCGTAGCAGCGCGTCGGCCCACGCGGTGTACTGCGAGGAGGTCCAGCCGGTGCGGCGGAACAGCACGACGCCGAGGTCAGGTTCGCGGATCAGCTCCAGGTACGGGCGAGTGCGGATCTCGGCTGCGGTGTCGTTCGCGAGCCGGATCGCGGTCTCGATCGCGTCCGTGTACGCCTGCACGCCGTTGACGGCGAGCGAGAACCACAGCGGCAGCCCACGAGCCCGCCGTGTGAGGTGGTAGGCGTAGTCGGTCGGGTTCCACTCGCCCGGCTTGTCGTGGATCACGTCCAGGTACGACGCGTCCTGGGTGTGTACCTGCCGCGCCAGCGACGGGTCGCGGTAGAGCAGCGCGGCGCAGTCGAACGGCGCGAAGAGCCACTTGTGCGGATCGACGATGAACGAGTCGGCGTGTTCGATCCCGTCGTACTTGTGCCGGATGCTCGGCGCGAACAGCCCTGAGCCGCCGTACGCACCGTCCACATGGAACCAGAAACCATGCTCGCCGGCGACCTCTGCCACGCCGGCCAGGTCGTCCACGATGCCGGCGTTCGTCGTGCCGGACGTGGCCACCACAGCGGCGATCGAGCCGGGATCGCCGTCCGCCTTGAGGGCCGCTCGCAGCGCCGTGCCGGTGAGCTGGTGGTCGTCCGTGTCGACGGTGAGCGCGTCCATCTCCAGGATCCGCAGCGTGTTCACGATCGATGAGTGCGCGTCGGTGCCGACGGCCACGCGCCAGCCGGCGGCCGGCGTCCTTCCGCTTGGCGGTCTCCCGCGCGACGGCGAGCGCCGACAGGTTGCCCGCCGACCCGCCGGAGACGAAGCACCCGCCGGCCGAGGCGGGCAGGCCCGCACGGTCGGCGATCAGCCGCAGCACCTCGTTCTCGGCGTGGATGGCACCCGCGGCCTCCAGCCACGAGATGCCCTGGATCGAGGCGCACGACACGAGCATGTCGAACAGCAGCGACGCCTTCGTAGGCGCTGCCGGGATGAACCCGAGGAAGCGCGGGCTGTCCGCCGAGATGACCGCCGGTGCCAGCATGGCCGCGTAGACGCCGAGCACCTGGTCCACGGTGGTGCCGTGATCGTTGATGAGCCCCTTGGTGACCGCCGCCAGCTCCGCCGGGTCGCGGGAGCCCTGGTCGAGCGGCACCGGGTCGAGCCGCAGACGGTTCTCCGCATAGGCCAGGACGGACCGGATCATCATCTCGGTGTTCGCGTCCACACTGTGCATGTCCGGAACGTAAAGGCGGTCCGGGCAGCCAGCAATAGTCCCCCGTGTCCCGTCGCGGTGGACTGGTTGGACCTCACGTCCCAACACCGGCCGCAAATTGTCCTGCGCTGCCATAACTCGCGCACCGGGGTGACGCTTAGGCTCCTCTTCTGAGCTTTCCGACGCCGGACTGCCAGGTGAGTCAATGTGGAGACGCATCCGCTCGACCCCCTGACCGCTGACGAGTTTCGCCAGGTCGCGGCCGCGCTGCGGCGCGACCGGGGCGTCGACGCGCGGTGGCGGATCGCTTCGATGGAGCTGCGGGAACCGGAGAAGGCGGCGGTGCTCGCCTTCGACGCGGGCGGCGCCACACCGCCGCGGGAGGCCCAGGCGGTGTGCTGGAACCGCGAGGACGGCGAGGCGTACCGGGCCGCCCTGACCCTGGACGGCGAAGCGGCGGTCACCGGCTGGGAGCACCTGCCCGGCCAGCACCCGAACATGACCGTCGACGAGTGGCACGAGTGCGACGAGTTCCTCCGTGCCGATCCCCAACTCGCCGCGGCGCTGGCGAAGCGTGGCATCACCGACCTCGACCGCGTACTCGTGGACGTCTGGGCGTACGGCGCGGCGCTGGTCCCCGAGCAGTACCGCGACCGGCGGATCGGCTGGGGCGACGTGTGGTGGCGTGCGAGCGAGCACGGCAGCCCGTACGCGCACCCGGTACCCGGGCTGCACCCGATCGTCGACCTGAACCGCATGGAGCTGCTGGAGATCGAGGACGTCCCCGAGCCGCCGCCCGCTCCAGAAGTTAAGGGCGAGTACCTGGCGAGCCTCACCGCGATCCCTCAGCGCGAGGTGAAGCCGCTGGAGATCACCCAGCCCGAGGGCGTGTCGTTCACCCTCGACGGCACGCTGCTGTCGTGGCAGAACTGGCGGATGCGGATCGGGTTCAACTACCGCGAAGGGCTGGTGCTGCACACCGTCGGGTACACCGACGGCGGCCGTGTGAGGCCCGTCGCTCACCGGCTGTCGTTCGCCGAGATGGTCGTGCCGTACCGCGACCCGACCGTCGACCACTACCGGCGCACCGCGTTCGACATCGGCGAGTGGGGCCTCGGCTTCATGACCACGTCGCTCGAACTCGGCTGCGACTGCGTCGGCGAGATCACCTATGTCGACGCGGTGGTCCACGACTCGCACGGCGACCCGATGACGATCACGAACGCGATCTGCATCCACGAGGAGGACAGCGCAGTCCTGTGGAAGCACGTCGACCACGTGCACGGCGCGGAGGTGCGGCGGGCGCGGCGCCTGGTGGTGTCCTTCCACGTGACGGTGGCCAACTACGAGTACCTCGTCTACTGGCGCTTCTACCAGGACGGCAACATCGAGTGCGAGGTGCGCGCCACCGGGATCATGGTGACCACGCACTTCGCCGACGGCGAGCAGCCGCCCTACGGCACGCTCGTGGACGAACGCACGTATGCGCCGTTCCACCAGCACTTCATCGTCGCCCGGCTCGACCTTGACGTGGACGGCACCGACAACACGGTCTACGCGACGGAGTCGGTGCCGCAGTCCGACGACCCGTACCGGCTGGGCCTGACCGTGCGGAGCACGCCGCTGCGCACCGAGGCCGACGGCCGCCAGGACTATGACTGGGCGTCGCAGCGCGGCTGGAAGGTCGCCAACGACAACGTCCACAACGGCATCGGTACGCCGGTCGGGTACAAGCTGGTGCCGAGCGCCAGCATCCCCTCGCTGCTCGACCCGTTGTCGCCGGTGCTGCGGCGCGCCGAGGCGATCAAGCACACGCTCTGGGTCACGCCGTACCAGCCGGACGAGCGCTGGCCGTGCGGCGAGTTCCCCAACCTCAGCGACCGCGACACCGGCCTGCCGGTGTGGACGGCGGCGAACCGCTCCATCGACAACACCGACGTGGTGCTCTGGTACGTCCTCGGGATCCACCACATCACGCGCCCCGAGGACTGGCCCGTGATGCCGGTGGACACGGTCGCGTTCTGGCTCAAGCCCTTCGGGTTCTTCGACCGCAACCCGGCTCTCGACGTGCCACCCAGCCAGTCTCACTGCCACAGCGAATAACCGGTCCGACGGAGGATGGGAGGGCGCGGCATGTCCGACAACCGATCCCTACGAACAGCCCTGTTCCGGAAGAAGCCCATCTCGTCGTTCACGGCCGAGACGGGGGCGACCACCGAGGGCGGCGAGCTGAACCGGACGTTCGGAGTCTTCGCCCTGACGATGTTCGGCGTCGGCGCCACGATCGGCACCGGCATCTTCATCGTCCTCAACTCGGCAGTGCCCGAGGCCGGGCCGGGCGTCGTCGTGTCGTTCGGAATCGCCGGCGTCACCGCGGCGCTCACCGCGCTCTGCTATGCCGAGATGGCGTCGATGATCCCGGTATCAGGCTCGTCCTACTCCTACACCTACGCGACGCTCGGCGAGGTGGTGGCGTACTGCGTCGGCTGGTGCCTCCTGCTGGAGTACGGCGTCTCGGCCGGGGCGATCGTGGTGGGCTGGGGGCAGTACCTCAACGAGGTCTTCGCCGACATGTTCGACTGGCGGATGCCGGACGCGATCAGCCAGCCACCGGGCGCCGGCGGGTACGTGAACGTGCCCGCGGTGGTCCTCGTCGCGCTGTGCTGCTTCCTGCTGATCCGCGGGTTCGCGCGAGTCGGCGCTGGTCAACACGATCATGGTGTGCATCAAGATCGGCGTGCTGATCCTGTTCATCGTGATCGGCGCCAGCGCCTTCGACAGCGCGAACCTGGAGGACTTCGCTCCGTTCGGCATCGCCGGTATCGGCGCCGCCGCCTCGGCGATCTTCTTCTCCTTCATCGGCATCGACGCCGTCTCGACGGCTGGTGAAGAGGTCCACAACCCCCGGAGGACGTTGCCGCTGGCGATCATCTTCGCGCTGATCATCGTCTCGACGCTGTACGTGCTTGTCGCGCTCGTCGCGGTGGCCGCCCAGCCCTGGGAGCAGTTCGAGGGGCAGGACGCCGGGCTGGCGCAGATCCTGCGGGACATCACCGGGCAGACCTGGCCATCGCTCCTGCTCTCCACCGGCGCCGTGGTCTCGCTGTTCAGCGTCACACTCGTGGTGCTTTACGGCCAGACCCGCATCCTGTTCGCGATGGCCCGTGACGGCATGCTCCCTGAGGTGTTCCACAAGGTGAACCCGCGCACGCTGACCCCCGTGCGGAACACGATCTTCGTGGGCCTGTTCGTCGCTCTCCTCGGCGCACTGGTGCCGCTGGACGTGCTGACGAACCTGACCAGTATGGGCACGCTCGTCGCATTCGCGGTCGTGTCGATCGGCGTCATCGTGCTGCGCCGGACGCAGCCCGACGCCGAGCGTCCCTTCCGCGTCCCCCTGTACCCGGTGGTACCGGTGGTGAGCGTCGCCGCGTGCCTGTACCTGATCCAGGGCCTGCCGCTGAGCACGTTCCTGCTGTTCGCCGCCTGGTTGGCGATCGCGCTCCTCGCCTACTTCCTCTACGGCCTGCGGCACTCCCGGCTCGCCGCCGCCGAGCCTGGCCCCGACCTGTCCGTCGGACGCACGCCATGAAGTACGTCGTCGGCGTACTCCCCCGACAGCGGTGGCCGGGCCGCCATCGCACTCGCACGGCTGTTCGCGGGCACCGCCGGCATCTCGTTCGTGGTGTGCACGATCACCCCGGCCACCTGGGGTTACCCGTCGCTGGCGCGGGTCGACCAGGAGTACAGCGACTTCCTCACGACGCACGCCGCCGCTGTGCTGGAGGAAGCGAGGCAGGCGCTCGGCGACGACGTGGACGCCGAGTACGTCATGAGACCTGCGCGCTCGATCACCGAAGGGATCCTCGAACTGGGCACCGAGCTCGGCGCCGGCCTCGTGATCCTCGGCTCGGCCCGCGGCGGGCCGCTCGGCAGGTTCACGCTCGGCGGCGTCACCGACAGCCTCCTCCACTCGTCGCCCGTGCCGGTCGCGCTGGCGCCGCGCGGGTACCGGCCGCCGAAGGGCACCAGGCTCCAGCGGGTCACCTGCGGCCACGTCGGCCCCAGCTCCGCCGCCGACGCTGCTCGTGGCGACGACACTGGCGCAGCGCCACGGGGTACCGCTGCGGCTGGTGACGTGGGCCGTACGCGACCGGCAGATGTACCCGTCGCTGGTCGGCTTGCGGTCCGAGTCGCTCGTCGAGCAGGAGTGGCGAACGGAGGCCGAGGCGGCGCAGCAGGCCGCCCTCGCCGAGCTGCCCGAAGGGCTCACCGCCACGGCCGAGCTGGCCCGCGGCACCAATTGGGACGATGCGCTCGACGCCGTCCACTGGGACGACGGCGAGATCCTCGTGATCGGGTCGAGCCGGCTCGGTCTCGGCCGGATCTTCCTCGGCACCAACGCCAACAAGATCGTGCGGTTGTCGCCGGTACCGACCGTGCTGGCGCCGGGCACGACCTAGACCCGCACACCGAGTGTCGGATTCTTGGGGGTCGGACGCGCCGTCGACCCCCAAGAATCCGAACCTCAACAGAGCCAGGTGCCGTCGCGCATGAGTTCGCGGCCGTCCAACTCGTTCACCTCGCGCCAGGCCTGCAGGCGCGCGGGGCGGATGCGGAAGTACACGTAGGGGTTCTTGAGCTCACGAGGGTCGAAGCCGGTCTTGGCGGCGAAGGCGTCTCCCACGCCGTCGCCGAGTTCGCCGGCCGGGATCGCCTCGACGGTTCCTTCGACGAGCACCAGGTCGCGGGTGGGGCCGACGCCGAGGCGGACCTTGCCGGTGGCCTGCAGATTACGGCTGGTCGGGCTCGATGCCGGTGTGGAGATCAGCAGGGTGCTGCCGTCCCACAGGAACGACAACGGCACGAGGTAGGGCGTGCCGCTGCCGGGGTCGGCGGTGGCCACCCACGCGTCGACGTCGTGGGCAAGCCGGTCGAGCGTGTCCTGCTTGCGCTGCTGCGGCGTACGAGGTGGGGCTGTGGTCATCGCAGCACCGTCTCACGCGCCAGGCACGTCGGGTAGCTCGCCCGCGACAACTGACCTCGACGTCGAGCATCTCGCCGTTGAACGGGAAGGACTGCCGCAGCACACCGGCCCTCGGCCTCGGGCGGTCGCGCTTTTCCTGGCTATAGCCCGGAAAAGCGCGACCACTGGACGTTACGTGCCTGCCAGGACCGATCACGACGCCCGCCGCCGTGACGTCTCCGAGGCGGTGTGGCGCGTACTGGCGGTCCACGGCTTCGGCGGGCTGACGCTGCGCGCGGTCCAGGCGTTGTTCGACCCCGCGGCGTTCCCGCCGGAACGACAGACAGCCCTGCTCGACGCCTTCCCGGTCTCTGAGCGAGCTATCCGAAGTTCTTAGCCGATTGCATAGGCGTCTCGGACCAGTCTGGGAATGTCCGCAAAGGTGCCGGTGGCGGGCTCCAACCGCCTCAGTGCAGCGAGCGAGATCCTCTTCTGGTCTCCGACCGCCGCATTCAACCGGGAAGTCGGTAGCACGTAGAACTGCCACTGGTCGAGGTTCAGCGGATCGACACTGCTCTTGTTGGTATGCACCAACAGGCAGAACACGTACACATCAGCCTGGCGGCGGCGCTCCACGGAAATTGTGTTCGTCGTCGCGTCCCACCCGGTCGTCGGCATGATGCCGAACGAGATAGGCGACAGGTCGTTCTGTTTCCAACTCTGCAGGTAAGCGGCGGACTTCACCTCGACTCTGCATCCCTGCGCGGTGATGAGGTCGGCCGCGTCCCACTCGACCCGGGTGCCTTCCACGCAGTCCAACGCCAGACCGACGATGTACTCCGCCAGTACGCCGCGCATCGCGTTGTTCACTAGATCCGACGCTGCCCACCGCCAGAAGCCGAGCAGGTCAGATCCGATGGACTGACCGGAGGCAGTGAACTGCTCACCGCCTGTCTTACGCGTGACATCCAACGCGTCGAACAGTCCATCGCTCATACGGGCATGGTGCCCCAGCGACCATGGGTCGAACGAGGTTCGGCAAGAGTGTTCACTGAGAGGCAGTGCGCGATTACTCTCAGCTCATGTCTCGTCGAAGGAACTCGAGATTATGGCGCTACTGGGGCTACATCGTCCTGGGCGTCCTCGTCCTGGGTGTCGCGACTGCGGCGCTCGGACCGGTCGCGATCGCTGTCATGACGGCGCTGGTGATCCTTTACTCGCTTTTCCAGGCGCCAGTGACGTGTGGCGCGGTCAACCGGACGAGCGCGACCGGCTCCAAGGAGTACTGCCGGAACAATTCCTCCGGCCTGCTTCTGGGATGTCACAACCGTCAGCACAAGAAGCAGAAGTTCAAGAGTCTGTTCTGGGGCACACGTTGGCATACGAACACGGAAGGTCTCTGGGCAACTCCATCGACACGGCTCGCAACCGTGAGCGGCATAGTGGGAACGGTGACCGGAATCTGGGGAGTTACCCAAGCCAGCTGAACTTTCTGGCATAAGTAACACACCACTCTTGGACGCGAGGGATCACCGCGCCGGACCCTGCCTGGCGCGCGCCCGTCGCGAGCCACTGCTCCTCATCCGGCGCGCGCCGCCGAACCCGAAGCCCGACTGACGGCGCCGCGGATCTGCCCCTCCGTTCTGCCGGTTGCTTCCCTCATGCCACCGCATTGCCCACATCGCCGCAGCTAGAAGCCGGTGTGGGCACTGCCAGCACGGCTGCTGTCGTGATCAAGTCCCGTCCGGCGTGGGGCCTCCTACGGTCGGTGACCGACGAGGTCCACACCGGAGAGAGGTCCCTTGATGCGCAACGCACAACCCCGGCTGTTACGCCGCCCCCGAATCCTCGGCGCGGTCGTGGCGGCCATCGCGCTGAGCGTCGCCGTGCCGGCGATCGCGACCGCCACGGAGGAGGCGCCGAAACCCGCGCCGAAACCCGCGGCGGCACCCGCCTCGGCAGCGGAGGAGGCGGGCGAGGGCCATGTCTTCGCGGTGACCCGGGACGCCGACGGATCGGTGACGACGCAGTCGTACCTGCCGGCGCCCGGCGTGAGCGCCACGCAGCTGCACGCCTCGCTGCGCGCGGCGGGCGTCCAGGGCCTGGTCGATCCGGCGTCGAGCGAGGCGGCGGCCGCGCCGTCGTGCGCGTACGGCACAGCTCAGCCGCTGAACGGCTGCCCGCCGATCGGCTGGGCACGCAACGGCCACCTCAACCCCCGCATCTACTTCCGCGACTACTCGGCGCCCATCTGGCCGGTCGGCCGGGCCGCGACGAAGTGGAACGAGTCCACGCACGTCCGGGTCGAGCGGACCACCAGCGCCTGCCCCGGGAACGGCGCGCACTGCGTCAAGGTCGTCTCCAGCGACTACGACGCGACGGGCTGGATCGGGCTCACCACCTACAGCTGGGACGGCAACCGCAAGTTCCGCGACGGCAAGGTCGACGTCAAGCTCAACGACCAGTACGTGACCAACGAGACGATGGGCTGGGCCGTGGCGTGCCACGAGCTGGGCCACGCGATCGGCCTCGGCCACAGCACCTCGAAGTCGAGCTGCATGTACAAGCAGGTCCAGACGCCGCCGAAGAAGTATCCCCTCGCGGACGACTACAACTTCATCAAGAAGAAGCTCTACCCGCGCTGATCCAGCGGTACGTCGGCGGCCGTCGGGTGTCCATAACCGGCGGCCGCCGTTCGTCCTTAGAGTGAAGGCCGGCGACCGGCGCAGGCCCGCACCAAGGAGCAGCCATGCCCACCTACATCGCGCTCACCTACACCCCCGACGTCGACTGGAGCCAGCCGGAGCAATCCGAGGAGATGAAGGAGTACGCCGCGTTCGCCCAGGCGGCCGAGGCCGTGATCAAGGGCGGCCATGCCCTCTACCCCACGGCGACCGCCACGACCGTGCGGGTCTCTGGCGGGAAGGGCGGAGACGTGATCACCAGTGACGGGCCGTACGCCGAGACCAAGGAGGCGTTGACCGGCTTCTACCTGCTGGAGTGCGCTGATCTCGACGAGGCCGTCGCGGTTGCCGCCGCGCTGCCGGCGGCCTGGAACGGGGCGGTCGAGGTTCGTCCGGTCATCAAGTTCTGACGGCGGGTCGGGCGACGATGGGCGCCGGTGAGGCGGTGGCGTCGCTGGTCCGCGAGGAACGCACCCGCGTACTGGCAACGCTGGTCCGCGTCACCGGCAGCATCGACCTGGCCGAGGACGCGGCGCAGGACGCCGTCGTCCGCGCGCTGGAGACGTGGCCGCGCGACGGCATACCGGACAACCCGCGTGCCTGGCTCCTGCTCACGGCGAAACGACGGGCGCTCGACGTCATGCGCAGAGAGGCGCGGCGGGCGGGAAAGGAGGCGGAGGCGATGACGTTCCTCGACCCCGCCCCTGAGCCCGCGGAGGTGGTCCGGGACGACCTGCTCCGGTTGGTCTTCACCTGCTGCCATCCGTGCCTGGGGCTGGAGGCGCAGGTCGCGCTCGCGTTGCGAACCCTCGGCGGGCTGTCCACCGCGGAGGTCGCCCGCGGCCTGATGGTGCCCGAGGCCACCATGGCCAAGCGGCTCACCCGAGCCAAACAGAAGATCGCGCAGGCCGGGATCCCGTACCGCGTACCAGCCGCCGGGGAGCTGCCCGGGCGGCTCGCCGGAGTCGCGGCCACGGTGTACCTGATCTTCAACGAGGGGTACGCGGCAGGCGCCGGCGAGGACCTCGTCCGGGTCGCGTTGACGTCCGAGGCGGTCCGGCTGGCGCGGCTCCTGGCCGAGCTGATGCCCGACGAGCCGACCGTCCTCGGCCTGCTGGCGCTGCTGTTGCTCCACGACGCCCGGCGCGATGCGCGCGTCGACGGCGACGGCCTACCGGTGCTGCTGGCCGACCAGGACCGCGGCCGGTGGGACACGGAGGCGATCAACGAGGGCGTCGAGCTGATCGGTACGGCGTTGCGGCGTACGCCGGACCGGCCCGACCCCTACGTGGTGCAGGCCGCGGTCGCGGCGTGCCACGCGCTCGCCCTCTCCTACGCAGAGACCAACTGGGACTCGGTCGTGTCCTGGTACGACGTGCTGCTCACCGTGCAGGACACTCCCGTCGTCAGGCTCAACCGGGCTGTGGCGGTGGCCGAGCGGGACGGTCCCGCGGCCGGTCTCGCCCTGGTCGATGAGATCGACGGCCTGGCGGCGTACCCGTGGTGGTACGCAACCCGCGCCGAGCTGCTGCACCGCACGGGCCGGCCCGACGCGGCGCGTGCCGCGTACGACCGGGCGCTCTCGCTCGCGATGAGTGAACCGCAGGTTGAACACCTGCGCCGCCGGGCGGGCGAGCTGTTCGGTAGACAGGCCCGCCCGTAAGCTTCGTCCCGTGCAAATCCGACCGACGCGCGATGACGACCTGCCGATCCTGCGCGCGATCGAGCGCGCCGCCGGCGAAGGCTTCCGGGACATCGGCATGCCGGAGATCGCCGACGACGAGCCGCTGCCGGTCGAGCTGCTCGCCCGCTACCAGCGCGCCGGCATGGCCTGGGTCGCCGAGGATCCGGCCGGGCTGCCCGCGGCGTACCTGATCGCGGAGCTGGTGGACGGCGGTGTCCACATCGAACAGGTGTCGGTCCACCCCCGCGCGGCGGGTCAAGGTATCGGGGCGGCGCTGATCGACCACGCCGCGCAGGCCACGGGCGCGCCGACTGTCACGCTCACCACCTTCGCCGACGTGCCGTGGAACGCGCCCTACTACGCCCGGTGCGGGTTCCAGACCCTCGACGAGTCCGCGCTTACGCCCGGGCTGCGCGCGATCCGTCGCCACGAGGCCGAGCAAGGCCTCGATCGCTGGCCCCGCGTGTGCATGCGGCGGCAGTCACCCTCGTAGCGGGGCGGCGCAACTTTTCGCGAATGACGTCCCGCGACATCAGCGTTCTTGCTGCTCCGATGATCGCTGCCGTCGCCGGTGCCGCGTTCCCCACGTTCGTGCTTAGACGTATACCCCGTCGCGTGGACGGGCTGATCATTCCTGCTCTTTGGTAGCCTGTTTCACGCAGTTCCGATCACAAGGAGCGCTGTGGCCAGTCACACCGAGACCGAGATCGCCAGCCAGCCGCACTGCTGGGAACGCGCCCGCGACCTGGCTCCGGCCGTGGCCGACATGCTGCCCGCGCACGGCGAGCGGGTGGCTGTCGTCGGCTGCGGCACGTCGTGGTTCGTCGGCCAGTCGTACGCGGCCCTCCGCGAGTCCGCCGGGCTCGGCGAGACCGACGCCTTCGCCGCGTCCGAAGCTCCGCTGGAGCGCCGCCGCTACGACCGGGTGGTCGTCCTGAGCCGGTCCGGCACTACCACCGAGGTCGTCGATGTGCTCGCGCGCCTCGCCGGGCGGACACCGACGGTGGCGGTCACCGCCGTCCCGGGCTCGCCCGTGGCTACTACCGCCGACCGGTGCGTCACGCTCGACTTCGCCGACGAGGTCTCGGTCGTGCAGACCCGCTTCGCGACCACCGCGCTCGCGCTGTTCCGGAGTCACCTCGGCGCCGACCTCACCGCCGCCGTCGCCGACGCGCGGCGCGCCGTGACCGACCCGCTGCCGGGCGCCGCCGTCGCCGCCGACCAGTTCACCTTCCTCGGCCAGGGCTGGGCATACGGCCTGGCGCAGGAGGCCGCGCTGAAGATGCGCGAGGCGGCCCGCGCGTGGACCGAGGCTTACCCGGCGATGGAGTATCGGCACGGCCCGATCGCCATCACCGGGCCCGGCCGCGTCGCCTGGATACTCGGCGCGGCACCAGCCGGGCTGACGGACGACATCGAGCGGGTCGGCGGCGTTCTCGTCCACACCGCCGAGGACCCGCTCGCCGACCTGATCCGCGTGCAGCGGCTCGCGGTCGCCCTCGCCCAACGGGCCGGCCTCGACCCCGACCAGCCGCGCAACCTCACCCGCTCGGTGATCCTGAGCAAGAGATGATCCTCGCCGTCGCACTCAACGCGGCCGTCGACGTCACCTACACGTTGCCGGCCGTGCGGTGGGACGAGACGAACCGCGTCCATCAGGTAGAGGTGCGGGCCGGCGGCAAGGCCGTGAACGTCGCGCGGGTGCTGCGCATCCTGGGCCGGCCGGTCACGGTCACCGGGTTCTCCGGCGGCCGCACCGGCCAGGAAATCTCCGCAGAGCTCGCCGCCGACGGCATCGACCACGCGTTCGTGCCGGTGGCCGGGGAGACGCGGCGCACGGTGACCATCGTCGAGGTCGACGCGGTCACCGTCCTCAACGAGCCCGGACCCCACATCGGCGGCGGCGAGTGGCACAGGTTCGTCGGACACGTGACCGATCTGCTGGGCGCCGCGCGAGGCGCTCGTCCTGTCCGGCAGCCTCCCGCCCGGCGTCCCCAACGACGCCTACGCCATCCTGTCGCGCCTGGCCGCCCGCGCACGGCGTACCGGCGGTGCTCGACGCCGACGCCACCACACTGCGCCTCGGCGTCGCCGGCCGTCCCGCCATCGTCAAGCCGAACACCGCCGAACTCGCCCGCGCCACGTCGTCCGCCGACCCGCTCGCCGGTGCCGAGGCGCTGCGCCGCGCCGGCGCCGGATCGGTCGTGGTCTCGCTCGGGCCGGCCGGGTTCCTCGCCTGCACACCGGACGGCCGCTGGCGAGCGAAACCTCCCGAGCCGCTGCCCGGCAATCCGACCGGAGCCGGTGACGCGGCCGTCGCCGGGCTCGTGTCCGGCCTGGTCGGCGGGCAACCGTGGCCCGAACGGCTCGCCCACGCCACCGCACTGTCCGCTGCCGCCGTGCTCGCCCCTGTCGCCGGCGAACTCGACGAAGCGACGTACCGGACGCTGCTCGGCAAGGTGCAGGTCACGCGGCTGGAGGACACATGCCGCTCGTGACCACCGGCGAGATCGTCGGCGCCGCACACCACGGAGTGGCGGCGTTCAACGTCATCACCGTCGAGCACGCCGAGGCGATCGTCACCGGCGCCGAGGACGCACGCCGGGCCGTGATCCTCCAGGTCAGCGAGAACGCGGCGCGCTTCCACGGGCGGCTGGAACCGATCTCGGCGGCATGCGTGGCGCTGGCCCGCGCCGCCACGGTGCCCGTCTCGCTCCACCTCGACCACGTCACCGACGAGGCCTTGCTGCACCAGGCCCCGGCCGCCGGGTACAGCTCGGCGATGTTCGACGCGTCCACTCTGGACTACGACAGCAACGTTGCCGCCACCCGCGCCGCCGTTGAGTGGGCCCACGCCAACGAGCTGTGGCTGGAGGCAGAGCTGGGCGAGGTCGGCGGCAAGAGCGGCGCGCATGCGCCGGGCGTCCGCACCGACCCGGACGAGGCCCGCGCCTACACCGCTGCGACCGGCGTCGACGCCCTGGCCGTCGCGGTAGGCAGCGAGCACGCGATGACTAGCCAGACCGCCAGCCTCGACCTGGATCTCATCGCCCGGCTGCACAAGCGGGTTCCCGTGCCGCTGGTGCTGCACGGATCCTCCGGCGTGCCGGACGCCGAGGTGGGCCGAGCCGTCGATGCCGGCATGGTGAAGATCAACATCGGCACCGCGCTCAACGTGGCGTTCACCGGCGCTGTCCGGTCCACTCTGGACAGCGGCGTCGATCCGCGGAAGTACCTTGCGGCTGCGCGCACGTCGATGGCGGCCACCGTCCGCCGGCTTCTGCTCGCGGTCACCCCGGAGTAGCGGCGGTACTCAGCGGCACCCGCGGCACCACTACCGAAACGGACTGTTCTGGTAATGGTGCCCAAACCGGTCGGCCGACACCGCCATTTCCCCGACAGTTGCGCGGCACGTCGTGCGATCAGGAACGAGCCGACTCGTACCTGCGGACGGAGTCGACCAGGTCCCCGAGGGCAGAGATGACAGGGTCGAACTGGGCAGCGACCGACCTACGCCGGTCCTGCCTCTCCTCCTCCTCGCGCTGGAGCCGGAGAAGGACAGGATTGATCGTGCGCTCCGGCGGTTCCAACGGAGTTGTGAACGTGAACATGCCACGGTGCCGCTCCACGTCCTGGCGCAACCGTTCCAGCTCGTCGAGCGCCGACATGCCGCCGGGGTCGACCGACTCCAGGCGCTGGGTCCAACGGTCCTTCGGCGGGACGATCAGCGCGGACAGCTCCGCCAGCACCCGGCCCTTCTCGCGGCGGACATCATCGAGGCACGACTGGACGTGCTCGGCACGCCGTTTCCCCTCGATCTCCGCGTCGAGATCCTTGATCCGTCGGGAAGTCCCGAGGCCCGCGAGGTGTGCCTTGCGGATCCTCCGGTCACGCGCGCTCCAGAACGGATCCCGGTAGTCCCCAATCCGATCACTCATGTGCACACCTCACTCCGCTCGGCGGCGCATTCGCGCACGCTGTACCGACCGACTCGTTCGCTGCGCTCACTCATGTGCACACCTCGCTCCGCTCGGCGGCGCATTCGCGCACGCTGTACCGACCGACTCGTTCGCTGCGCTCACTCATGTGCACACCTCGCTCCGCTCGGCGGCGCATTCGCGCACGCTGTACCGACGACCGATTCGCTCGCTGCGCTCACTCATGTGCCGCCTCCGGCTGCGATCTCGACCGTAGGCCGTCAGGTGTGACGGCGCCTGCGTGCCGCCAGGGTCAGCGCGGTACCGCCGCCGATGAGCAGCAGACCGGCGAGCAGGAACCCACCGATGGCGAATCCGGTCTTGGGCAGCGACCCTCCTGCGGTGCCGGGCGCGGGCTTGTCCGCGGGCGAGTCGCTCGCCGACGGATCGGTGCTGGGTGACGCGGACGGGCTCGTCGACGGTTCGTCGCGGAAGACACCGGCGTCGACGTCCGCCTTCTCGTCACGCCCGATCGTCAGCGCGTCCGAGAGCGCCGCCTTGTTCTGGAGCCGCGCGCTCAACAGCACGTCCGAGTCCTTCGTGTCGTCGCCACCGGCGTCCTTCTTGGTGAACGTCCAGACGACGGTGGGAATGTCACGCCCGTCCGGGCTCAACGGGCCGGCACCGACCGCCACCATCCACTTGCCCGGAACGACCTCAGAGAACGCGTACTCGCCCTTGGAGTCCGTCGTGGTCATGTGGAAGGCCGGGTCCACGGTGAGCCTGGCGAACCCGGTGGTGGAGCTGTTCGACAGCTTCGAAGCACGCTCGGCCAGCGCGACCACCGGCAGGCCCTGGACGCCCTTCTCCCCGGCGTCCTGGACACCATTGCGGTTGCGGTCGTTCCACACCAGTCCGCTGATCGAGCCGGCCTGCTTCTTCAGGAACATGCCGGCGTCGAGGGTGAGGTTCTGGCCCGGTCCCAGCTCCAGCCGGTCGGACTTGCCAAGGTGAAGCGGCCCACCGCCGGGAAGCCCTGGCAGGTCGACCGTGGCCTCGGCGAAGTCGCAGTCGCGCTTCCGGTCGGTGCCCTTGGCCCTCGGACTGACTCGCCAGCCCACGACGCCGGTGGCCTTCGGGCCGATCACCCAGAGCCGCACGGCCACGGCGGGCAGGGCGCCGAACTCGTACCGGCCGTCGGGGCCGGTCCGCACGCCATGGAACCCCTCGTTACGCACGAGCAGGCCGCGTTGCGCGCCGCGCGTCATCGCGAGGGCGTCCAGCTTCGTCTTCTGCGACATCTCACCGTCGTCGAGCGGCTCGATCAGCACGGTGGCGTCAGCGAGCGGGGACTCGTCCGTGTCCCGGACGCCGTTCCGGTTCTTGTCGTCCCACACGATGCCGTCGATCCGGGCGGACCCCTCCTCCTCGAACTGGTCCTCCTCCGTCGCCTTCTCGATCGGCTCGGGGGCAGGCGGCGAGGCGGAGGTCGACGGGCTCGGCGAGGTCTCAGCCGGAGCCGCCGGAGCGGCCGGAGCGGCCGGGGCAGCTGGGTCGGCGGCCGAGGCCGGGGCGCCGAACGCGACGGCGAGCGTGGCGGCGGCGAGCGCCACGACGGCGCGCGCAGCGGCGCGCGGGCGAGGTCGAGGCTGGGCAGGGATACGCACGCGGAATCTCCTCTGGGCCGTGACACGAAAACTGCGGGTGCGCATCACAGAGGGGTCGTAGCGGCGGTCCGGACGTCGAGGCCACGACCTGTGTCCGAAAGGGCACGTGCGCTATTGACAAATGAAACTGTCGAATGGTCCTATCGGTTCGTGGCTAGTTCGGAGATGGCGCTGGTCGAGGAGCCCGAGCGGGTGCGCCTGGCGCTGAGCCCGTTGCGGCGGCAACTGCTCGACCGGCTCCACCAGCCCGCGTCCGCCGCTCAGCTGGCCACCGAACTGGAGCTGCCGCGCCAGCGCGTGAACTACCACCTGCGCACGCTCGAGAAGGCCGGCCTCATCGAACTGGTCGAGGAGCGGCAACGGCGTGGCTGCACCGAGCGGATGATGCAGGTGACCGCCGGTTCGTTCATCGTCGATCCATCCGTGCTGGGCGTGACCGGCGACAGCGAGGCGGCCCGACTCCGCTCCGGCGACACCTATGCCGCCGAGTACCTCGTCGACGTCGCCGCCGACACGGTCCGCCACGTGGCCCGGATGCGCGCCGGCGCCGAGAAGGCGGGCACCCGGCTACTGACGTTCACCATCGAGACACAGGCGCGGTTCGCCGAACCCGCCGACGTGCACCGGTTCACCGACGCACTCTGCGCGGCAGTTTCCGACACCGTCGCCGCGTTCGACACCCCCGGTGGCCGGCCGTACCGACTCGTCGTGGGAGGCCATCCGGCCCCCGCCCCATCATCGGAGTAGAGCCATGACCGGAGCAGGAGAACAAGGGTTCGAGCTTGAGATCCAGATCGACGCGCCGGCTGAGGCCGTGTGGCGCGCGCTGCGCGACCCTGCCGAGATCCGCCGCTGGCACGGCTGGCAGTTTGACGGCCTGGACGAAGAGATCGCCCTGGTCTTCGGCGAGAAGAACACGACGTCCGAAGAGGGCAAGTGGCTGGAATTGCAGGGCAGCGACCGGTTCACCCTCAGCGATGTGGACGGTGCGACTCTGCTCCGGCTGACGAGGGCGCCGCGCGGGAACAATCCCGAGTGGGACGCCTACTACGACGACATCAACGAGGGCTGGACCACGTTCATGCACCAGCTGCGGTTCGCGCTGGAGCGCCACCGTGGCGAGGAACGCGCCACGGTGTACCTCACGAGCGAAGGCACGCGCGGCGCGGCGCGGGAACTCGCCGCGAGCGCCGGAGCAGGCGAGCGGTACGAAGTCGAGGCGCCCACCGGGGAACGGCTATCCGGCGAGGTGTGGTTCCGCTCGGCGAACCAGGTCGGCCTCACCGTGGAGAGCTGGGGCGACGGCCTGCTGATCATCGGACAGCACCCGACGTCACTGCAGCACCCAAAGGGCGGCGACATGGTCCTGTTGACGGCCTACGGGCTGGACACCGAAGCGTTCGGCCGCCTCGAAGCAGGCTGGACACAGTGGTGGGGAGCCAACGAGTAGACCGGCTCCCCAGCCGCTGCCCGTTCCGGAGACTGTCAGCCGAGGTCGTCGGCGCGCCCGTTGGCACGCTCCTCAACGCGCTCGGTAGGGCGGTCGGTGGGGCGCTCGTCGGTTCGATCAGTCTGGCGGGAGCTGAGCAGCCCGCGTGCCTGGTCGGCGTGCGAGACGGCGACGAGCACCTCGTACCGGTCGGCGACGAGCTCACTGGCCGAGACGAAGTCGCGTTGCCCGCCGGTCAGAGCGTAGGAGACCAGCCCGAACAGCGCTCCGGCGAGCGCGCCCCAGAACATGGCCAGCACCACCACGATCACGAACTCGGCGCCGGTATCGGTGAACAGCGCGAGGAAGAGCCCCGCCAGCAGCCCGAACCACGCACCCGCGGCTGCACCGGATGCCGCGGCCCGCAGGTGCGTCATCCGCGAGAGGACCTGCTCCACCAACCGCAGGCCGACGCCGACGATCATCGTGTGCTGAACGGGAAAGCGCTGGTCGGACAGGTAGTCGATCGCGCTCTGGGCTTCCAGGTACGTATTGAACTTTGCGATCGGGACGTGGTCGTCAACGACAGAGCTAGACAGCGACCTCGACAGTGACGTAGTCACGGTGGCACCTCTGTTCTCGTTGGACCGAGCTGGCGGCCACCCAGGACCTGGCGTCGCCGCGCCAACCCGCCTTCGCTCCATACCGTTTCCTCAGGTGCCGTACGCCAAACCAGGACGGGTCAGCGCAGAACCGCCGTACCGGTGAGACTGTGGCCGGTGCGGATTCCCGGGCGGGAGCCGAAGACGAGCAGGAACCGCGGCCTCCCGCACGAGCCGCTGGGGTGACCGTCCAGCAACACGATAGCCCGCGAACTGTCGGGGTTTTGGCTGCTTCGGGTGTCCGTTTAGAGGACCAATGCCCGGACAGTCCGGTCCGGGGGCGGACGGGTCTCCGGTTCGAGGGCGGGCGGACCCGGTTCGGGCTAGCAGGCAGTCGTGGTACGACATAGCCGGTACGTGGGACCGGCGGGAGGTACCGATGCGATTCGTGTTCAGCCCGCCCGCCGAGTCCGCCACCGGTCTGCTCACGCTGCCCTGGCGGGAACCGTTGGAGGAGTGGACGGACGACCGGCTGGTCGAGATCCGGCAGATAGGGCTCCACCGTCACGTGGTGCGCTTCGTCGCGGAAGGCGGTCGCGTCTACGCCGTCAAGGAACTGGAGGAGCGGCTGGCCCGCAAGGAGTTCCGTCTCCTTGGTCGCCTGCATGACCTCGGCATTCCGGCGGTGGAGCCGTTGGGAGTGGTCATCGACCGCCCGGACGGTGTTGACGCCATCCTCGTCACCGAGTTCCTGGAGCATTCGAGCCCGTACCGGGCGTTGTTCGCGAACCCGCGCGGGAGCCAGCCCACCAGCCGGCTGATCGACGCGCTGGTCGAGCTGCTGGTGCGCCTCCATCTAGCCGGCTTCATGTGGGGCGACTGCTCGCTGTCGAACACGCTGTTCCGGCTGGACGCGGGAGCCTTCGCCGCCTACCTCGTCGACGCCGAGACCGCGGAGATGCACCCCAGCCTCACCGACGGGCAGCGGGAGTACGACGTGGAGTTCGCCCGTGAGCGGTTCGCCGGCGAGCTGCTCGACCTCCAGGCGGCGGAGACCCTTCCCGCCGACGTCGACCCGTTCGAGGTCGCGGGCGAGGTGGTGCGCCGGTACGAGGCGCTGTGGGAGGAGCTCACCCGCGAGGAGACCATGCTGCCCGACGAGCAGCGCTACCGGATCGGCGAGCGGCTGCGCCGGATCAACCAGCTCGGCTTCGACGTCGACGAGGTGGAGCTGGTCGACGTGGACGGCGGGAGCCGCCTGCGGCTGCGCACGCGCGTCGCCGAGCCTGGCCACCACCGGCGGGTCCTGTTCACCCGGACCGGGCTCGACGTCCAGGAGAACCAGGCACGGCGCCTCCTCAACGACATCGCCGGCTACCGCGGCTATCTGGAGCAGGAGGCGGGCCGCCCGGTGCCGGAGGTCGTCGCCGCGAACCGGTGGCTCACCGAGATCTACGAACCGGTCGTCGACGCCATCCCGGACGACCTGCGGAACCGGCTGGACGAGGCCGAGGTGTTCCACGAGATCCTCGAACACCGGTGGTTCCTGTCCGAGACGGCGGGGCACGACGTGGGCACCACCGCCGCCACCGAGGACTACCTCAACCGGGTGCTCCCCCACATCCCCGAGGACCTGACGATCACCGCCAAGCCGCGACTAGGTCGTACTTTTCCGCGCTCCAGCACGGAAAAGTACGACCACAACGTCGATGTCAGGTGCCCGTCTTGGCGAGGTCGCGGGTGAGGTTATCGCCGCTGCGCGGGTCGAAGACGTGGATGCGCCGGGGATCGAACCACAGCTCGGCCGTGGAGCCGTCGCTGATCCGGCTCATCGGATCGAGTGCCACAACCATCTGGGTACGCAGCTGCTCGCTGTCCAGCTCTCGCTGGAGTTCCGCGAGTTGCTTCGCGACCTCGGCATGGGCGTCGTACGGGACGTAGGCGTACTGCTCGTTGCCCAGCCACTCGATGACGTCGACCTCGACGCTGAAGGACACGCCCTGCGTCAGCTTCGAGGCGTCGACGACGCTCTTGTCCTCGAACGCCCCCGGCCGCAGACCGACGATGAACAGCTCCCGCTGGCCGAGTGCCGACCGCATCTCCGACGGTACGTCGAAGGAGACGAAGGGCAGCTTCAGCTTGCCGTCCTCGAGCGTGGCGGGGAGGAAGTTCATCGGCGGGGACCCGATGAAGCCGGCCACGAACAGGTTCACCGGCTGCTCGTACAGCTCACGCGGGCTGGCGACCTGCTGGAGCAAGCCCCTGCGCAGCACCGCGACCCGGTCGCCCAGGGTCATCGCCTCGGTCTGGTCGTGGGTGACGTAGACGGTCGTGATGCCCATCCGGCGCTGCATCCGGAGGATCTCCATGCGCATCTGCCCGCGCAGCTTCGCGTCGAGGTTCGACAGCGGCTCGTCGAACAGAAACGCGTCGGCCTCTCGCACGATCGCGCGCCCCATCGCGACCCGCTGGCGCTGCCCGCCGGAGAGCTGGCTCGGCCTGCGCTGCAGGTGCTCCTGCAGTTCGAGGGTTGCGGCTGCGGTCTCGACCCGCTCCTGCACCTCGCTCTCCGGCATCTTCCCCCGCAGCCGCAGCGGGAACGCGATGTTCTCGAACACGGACAGGTGCGGATAAAGCGCGTAGTTCTGGAACACCATCGCGAGGTTCCGCTCGCGCGGTGCGACGTTGTTGACCCGCTTGCCGCCGATCAGCATGTCGCCGCTGGTGATGTCCTCCAGGCCCACGATCATGCGGAGCAGCGTGGACTTTCCGCACCCGGACGGCCCGACGAGGATCATGAACTCGCCCTCGGCGATGTCGAGGCTGACGTCGGTGACGGCGGCGAAGCCGTCCGCGTACTTCTTGACGATGTTCTTCATCTCGATGGCAGCCATGGTCAGCCTTTCACTGCACCGGCGGTGAGCCCGGCGACGATCCGGCGCTGGAAGAGCAGCACCAGAATGATGACCGGAATGGTGACCACCACGGCCGCGGCCATGATGTAGGTCACCGGGGATTCGAACTGCGACGCGCCCTGGAAGAACGCGAGCGCGGCCGGCACCGTCCTCGCGGAGTCGGTCGAGGTCAGCGAGATGGCGAACAGGAAGTCGTTCCAGCAGAAGAAGAACGTCAGGATCGCGGTGGTGAACACCCCTGGCGCGGCAAGCGGGACGATGACCTTACGGAACGCCTGCCAGGCGGTGGCGCCGTCCACTTGGGCGGCCTGCTCCATCTCCCACGGGATCTGTCGGAAGAACGCCGACATCGTCCAGATGGACAGCGGTAGTGCGAACGTGAGGTACGGGATGATCAGGCCGATCCAGGTGTCGTAGATCCCGAAGTTGCGCCACATGTTGAATAGAGGTCCAACCAGCGCGGCCTGCGGGAACATGGCGATGGCAAGCGCCATCGACAGCAGCAGCTTCTTCCCAGGGAAGTCCAGCCGGGCGATCGCGTACGCCGCGAACATCGCGACGATCACCGATAGCAGCGTGGCGATGAGGGCTATCCCGATGGAGTTCCGCAACGCGCTGGTGAACAGCGAGTCGCTGAACACGGTCTCGAAGTTGTTCCAGGTCCACTCTTTCGGCAGGAACGACGGGTCGCCTGACACGATCTCGGACGGCGGCTTGAACGAGAGGCTCAGCATCCAGACGATTGGGAAGAGCGTGTAGAGCACGATCGTCACGCCGGCCACGGTCCACCAATTGCTCTGCCTCATTTGCGATCCCCCCTCACCTGCGACAGGTCGGTCTTGAACCCCTTCACGAACAACACCGCGATGAGCACCACCGAAAGGAAGAGAAGTACGGAGACCGCCGAGCCCATCCCGAGATTCACCAGCGTGACGTTCTGCCGGTAGGCGAGGAAGGAGAGCGTCTCCGTGTTGTTGGCGCCTGCGGTCATGACGAACGGGTTGTCGAAGATTCGCCAGGCGTCCAGGGTGCGGAAGAGCAGGGCCACCATGATTGCGGCCTTCATGTTCGGAAGCGTGACTCGCTTCAGTCGTTGCCACGGCTTCGCCCCGTCGACCTTGGCCGCTTCCTGCAGCTCCTCCGGCACCTGGACCAGCCCTGCGAGCAGCAGCAGTGAAATGAACGGCGTCGTCTTCCAGATCTCGGACAGCATGATGACGAACAGCGACGACCATCGTTCGCCGAACCAGTTGAAGTCCTCCATGCCGAGCCACTGGTTGACGAAGCCGGACTCGATGGCGAAGGCGTAGCGGAAGATGAACGCCGACACCACCGTGACGATCCCGTACGGGATGAGGATCGAGGTGCGCACCCAGGACTTTCCGCGAAGGATGCGGTACATCACAAAGGCGAAGAAGAACCCGAGCACCAGTTCCACGGCGACCGTGACGACAGTGATGATCAGCGTGGTAAGGAAGTCGTTCCACCACAGCGAGTCGGTGAGGATGGTTACGTAGTTATCGATTCCGACGAATTCGCGGCCCTCCGGGTCGGTCAGCCGGTAGTTGTAGACCGACAACACCAGGGCATAGATCAGCGGATAAGCCGTGACCAGAATCATGAGTAGGAACGACGGCGCGGACAGATACAGGCCGAGCCGGCGTTCGTGCCGCAGACGGTCGGAGCGCCGGACACGGGTCGGCGCAGGCGCCTCTGGGCGGGTTTCAGTGACAGCCACCTGTTACTCCTCTCCCGGTACCGGGGCGATATCGCGGCTCATACCAGCCGCTCCCCGCGCAGAACCTCGGTCATGACCGTGTCCGCCTCCTTTGCCGTGCTCGGCTGGACCGACGCCGGCGGGTGGAATGTGGCCAGCACCGCGCTGGAAACGTCCACGTAGTAAGGGGTGATCGGTCGCGGGCCGCCCTCGTTGATCGAGTCACGAATCAATGGGGCGTTCGCGTACGCCTTCACCACCTCGGGGTTGTCATATGCGGCGGCGAACGTCGACGGCTCGCCCTCAGCGAGCATGTACTGCGTGCTCTTATCCAGCGAGGTCGCGCACTGGACGAGCGCCACGGCCTCGTCCGCGTGCTCGGTGTAGGCGCCGATCGCGAGGTTGGTACCACCGAGCGGCGGTGCACTCGGCTTTTCCGCGTCGACTCGGGGGTAGCGAGCCCAGCCGATGTCATCGACGACCGACTGGTCGAGCGACCCGTCCTCAACGGCGGTTCGTGCCGCAGCCAGGATGTACGGCCAGTTCAGCATGAACATTCCGTCGTCGGACTGGAACGTCGCCCTCGCCTGTTCCTCCTGCGCCACCGAGAGGTCGGCAGGAGCCGCGGACGAACGCGCCAGGTCGCCGATGATCTGCGCCGCCTTCTCACCTTCCGGTGAACCGACGGTCGGATCGGCCTCCTTGCCCGCCTCGACGTCGGAGACGATCTGTCCGCCGGCCGACGTGATCAGGGCGTTGACCCAGACCATGTAACCCTCGTACCGGTTGCCCTGCTCCGAGATCTTCTTGCCCTGGTCCTTGGCGGCGTCGATCATCTTGTCCCAGGTGAAATCGGGCGCCGTCGGATCCACCCCGGCCGCTTGGGCGGCCGCCTTGCGGAACCAGAGCAGTTGCGCATTCGACTTGAACGGCGCCGCGAAGAGTTTGTCCTCCCACTCGGCCGTCTTTATCGGCGCCTCGAGCTTGCCGTCCTCGATCTCCTGCCGCTCAGCGTCGGTAAAGGCCCGGAGGAATCCCGCGTTCGCGAACTCCGCGGTGTAGATCACGTCAAGGCTCATCAGATCGATGGACGAGTCCTTCGCGGCCAGCCGCCGCACCAACTGCTCGCGCTGGTCGGTCGCGTTGTTGGGCAGTACCTCCATGTCGACGCGGTACGCGCCGTTCGAGGCGTCGGCGCACTGCTGCGCGATCTTGGCCTGCCCACCGTTGTCCGGGTTCTGGTACCAGACAAGGGTCGGCGGGCCACCCTCTTCTCCGCCGCAGCCCACCAGCAACGTGGAAGCCAGGACGACCGGCACGGCGATCGCCAGCCTCCGGTTCCAGCCGTGGAGACGGCAGCCAACATTTACCCCCACGATGCCTCCTCGGTCCGCAGCGAAACTGTGACCTAGACCACTCCCCGCCTTCGTACCCCAACGCCGACCAAAGCGAAACAGGACCGAGGCGGTTTGCCGCGCGTGCGGATGATGGCGGTGCCGGCCACTCGCTCGTCACCGGTAATCATTCGTCCTCGGCCGACAGATACCTGGGTGACTGTTGCCAACCATCTGGAGAACGCATGGGGCCCCCGCCTACACGCCGCGGCGAGGACTGGTTCACCGCCACCTACGCCGCGCACTACGCACCCATCGTGAAGTACGGCCTACGCCGCCTCGGCGACACCGACGCCTCCGTCGAGCTCGCCCAGGAGGTGTTCGTCGTCGCCTGGCGGCGGCGCGCGGAGGTTCCGGACCACAGCCTTCCCTGGCTGTACGGGGTGGCCCGGCGCCTGCTCGCGAACCGTCGACGCGCCGACCGTGGCAGGCCCGCGCACGTGCCGCTGCTCGGACACGAGGCGGGGAACGACCAGCACGCCGCGGAGCACGCTGCCGCCGAACTGGCCGCCGTACGTACCGCGATCACCGCCCTCTCCGACAAGGACCAGGAGATCCTGCGGCTCATCGGCTGGGAGGAGCTGTCGGTCAGCGAGGCCGCGACCGTCCTGGGCTGCACACGCGCCACGGCGGCCGTCCGGCTGCACCGCGCGCGGCGCCGCCTCACCGCGGCGATGACGAACGCTGCTCCGGCCACCCGCATCCCCAGCCCGGCGGTGATCCCGTCGTGAAAGGACCACGAATGTCCAGCACCGACTCCACGCGGGCCCTGCTCGGCCCGGCCGACCCAGCCCGCGGCGTGCGCGAGCCGGAGCCGCGGCTTCCCGCGATGGCCCTCATCGACCGCGCCGCGGCGACAACCGCGTTCGACGATGTCCGGCCTTCCGCGCCTCGCCGGGCGGTCCGCTTCGCGCTGCCCGCGGCCACGGCCGTCGCCGCGGCGGCCACGGTCGCCGTCGTGGTCCTTGTGCCTGGTGGGGCTGGTGACTCCGCGCGTGACCCGCGAGCCGGCACGAATCCGCCGACCACGTCCGCCCCGGAGCACAGCGCCAAGGGTCTCGTCGTGACGCCCGTCGCGTACGCGATCGCCGACAACCCGCCGTCGGCGAGCGCGGAGTTGCGAGCACTGGCGAGGAGGATCGGCGACGCACCGTACGACTCACGCACCGGCCGGTACGCCTACGTCCGCACCAAGACGTGGGGCGACCCGCAGATGTCGTCCGAGGACGGCAAGTACTCGGTCGGCTACACGCATGAGGACGAGGCGTGGCAGAGCGCGGTCAGGCCCGGTGTCCAGAGCACCACGATGCTGCCGTACGAGTTCCCGGACGAGGCTTCCCGTGACCACTTCAAGGACATGCCGCCGCCCGACAAGCAGCCGTCCCTGATGACGATCGACGCCGTGGGCGAGGTGCCCGCCGACCGGGTGCGCCTCGCCAGGCAGCTGCATGCCGGTCACGGGCCCATCGGCATCGCGAAGGCGGTCGACGCGGTCTACTCGCGGTATCCGCTCGCCCGGGCGAACCGGGCGATGCTGCTCGCCATCCTGGCGGACGAGCCCGCCTTCCGGTGGCGTGGCGAGGTGACCGACCGCGCCGGGCGCAAGGGCGTGGCGATCACCGGCGACGAGCAAGGCGCACGCGTGGTGCTGATATTCGACCCGGCCACCGGCGCGCTGCTGGCGTCCGAGCACGTGCTCCTGAGGCCGCCGACGCCGATCCTGGGCGCGTACGCCGTGTTCCTCTCCTACGATCGGCGCAACGACGCGCCCCGGGTGCCCGCGATGCCGGGCACCGCGCCCGCCAGGGAGCCGGGCACCATGCCGGGCGTGAAGCCGGCCGGGTAGCACGAACCAGGAACGCCAGGTGCCGCGACCGCCCAGCGCGGTCGCGGCGCCGTGTCGAGGTCCGCTGACCGTTCGTGGCTCACCGGCCCGCCACGGTGATCGGGAAGTAGGAGACCGTCGGGACGAACGCGTTGGGCACGCGCCTCGGCCCTCGCGTGTCCGCCCACTCCGCGCTGCCGACCCGGCGCAGGTACTCCTCGAAGAAGACGCGCAGTTCGAGCCGGGCCAGGGCGGCGCCCAGGCAGAAATGGGTCCCGAGCCCGAAGGCGATGTGCCCGCCGGGCTTGCGACGCACGTCGAACACGTCCGGATCCTCGAAGACCGTTTCGTCCCGATTGGCGGAGCCGTACATCAGCAGCACCTGCTGGCCGGCGGCGACCTTCTCGCCGCCGAGCGCCGTGTCCCTGGTCGCGGTGCGGCACATGTTGAGGATCGGCGTGCTCCACCGGATGAACTCCTCGACCGCGTTCGGGAGCAGATCAGGCGACGTGCGCAGCAGCTCCCACTGGTCAGGGTGCTGGATGAGCGCGTCGATGGTGTCGGCGATGACGGTGCGCGTGGTCTCGGCGCCACCGTCGAGGAGCATGATCGCCTCGGAGACCAGCATCTCGTCGTCGTACGCCGGATCCTCGCTGTGAACCCAGAGCGAGGTGAGGTCGTTCCGGGGTGCCTTGCGACGCTCGGCGGCCAGTTCGAGCACCGCCGCCGCGCACTCGCCGGCGGCGCTGACGGCCTGCTCCGTCACGTATCGCAGACCGCCGCCCGCCGGCATGGTCGTCGTCGACCAGCGCACAAGGTCGGGCCACCGCTCGTCGGGGAAGCCGAGCATCCAGCCGATCACCCGGCCAGGTAACGGCGCGGCCATCGCCTCGACGGCGTCGACCGTACGCTCCGCGATCGCGGCGTCGATCAGCTTGGCGACGATCGAGCGGATCTTCGTCTCGTAGTCGGCGATACCGCGCGGGGTGAAGCGCTGGTACACGAGGCGACGCTGGTGCAGGTGGTCCGGGTCGTCCCTGGCGATCATCGACTTGTCGGAGGGCAGCTGCGGACGGAAGCCGCCGGTGCTGGTCCACAGCTGCGGATCCCGTTCGATCGCGCAGACGTCGGCGTGCCGCGCGACTCCCCACAGGCCGTTCTGCTCGTCGTAGTAGACGGGGGCGTTGGCGCGCAGCCACGCGTACATGGGTCCGGGATCACCCGCGTACAGATCTCCGTCGAGCAGGTCGATGCTCGACGGTTGGCGAAGCTCGGCAGTCATCAGCGCCTCCCGTGGTCAGCTGTCGGGTACCACCCCGCGTAGGCCCGCAGCGCCGAACGCCGGCTCCAGCCACGGGGAGAAGTCGGGGCCACGGCGCAGCGAGTGGCCACCGTCCACATTGATCACCTGACCGGTGAGCCAGCTCGACTCCGGCCCGATGAGGAAGCGGGCCAGGTTGGCCACGTCCTCGACCTCGCCAGGTCGCGGGAGCGGCGTGCAGGCCCGGTAGTCGTCGCGCACGGGATTGTCCGACTCGGTGATGACGCCCACCATGTCCGTGCGGATCAGGCCGGGCCGGATGCAGTTGACGCGCACGTTGCTCGGGCCGAGTTCGTCCGCGGCGAGACGGCACAGGTGGTCGATCCCCGCCTTGGTGACGCCGTACGCGCCGAACCAGCGGTGCGTGTTGGAACTCGCGATCGACGAGACGGCGACGAACGATCCGGTTCCTGCCCGCGCCATGACCCTCGCGGAGTGCTTGAGCGTGAGCATCGTGCCGGTCAGGTTGGTGTCCACGGTCGATCGCCAGTGCTCGATGGGCAGCTGGGTGATCGGCCCGATCCAGCCCGTGCCCCCGGCGCAGGCCACCACACCGTCGAGCCGCCCGTCGGCCCGCTTCGCGGCCTGCGCGACAGCCTCGGCCATGGCGTCCTCGTCGGCGACGTCGGCCACGACGTAACCTGCGCGGCCGGTGTCAGCCGCGTGCTTCCTGATCTGCCCCACCGCTGCTTCGAGCTTCTGCTCGGTGCGGCCGCAGATCGTGACGTGCGCGCCCTCGGCGGCGAGCTGTGTGGCCACGCCGAGACCGATTCCGCTGCCGCCCCCGGTGACGAGGACTCCGAAGCCTTCGACGCCCATGGTTGCTCCCTGCCGATGCCGTGGCGAGGCGCCGGCGACGCCGCCGGGATGCGGTCCACGGTAGGGCGCTCAGCTCTCTTGAGCAAACGCTTGGTTGATAGTCGTGGTGTTTGGTCTAATCGAGACATGGCCGACCACCTGGTCCAGGGGCAGCGGGTCTCCACGCCGGTCCAGATCCGCGACGCCACCGCGTGCTCGGCCATGTTCGCGGTATCCGCGGCTGCGGCGCGATCGGTGGTCGGCGCCTCCGGCCTCGCCCTTGCCGAGCCCATCCGGGGCAGGGCGATCTGCTCGCTCGCGTTCGTCCGCTACGTGGACGGCGATCTTGGGCCTTATCACGAGTTCGCCGTGTCGTTCCTCGTCCGCTGGCCGGCCGGCGCCGTCGACGCGAGCAAGCTCGGGGCGTTCATCCACTGGCTTCCGGTGAACCAGCCGTTCACGCTCGACGCCGGCCGGTCGATCTGGGGGTTCCCCAAGGAGATGGCCGAGATAGAGCTTCGGTCGTCCGGCGGGCACAGGCAGTGCGTCGTGCGCCAGGACGGACAGCTGGTGATCGATCTGCGCGTCAAGCCCGGGATCCCGATGCCTGGCGGGAGCGCCAGCACGTCGTTCGACGCCTACTCGCATCAGGACGGCGTGACCCGGCGTACCCCGTGGACGATGCGTCCCGAGGGCGTGCGCTCCCGGCCGGGTGGAGCCCGTGTCCGGTTGGGTCGCCACCCCGTCGCCACGATGCTCGGGGAGCTGGGCCTGCCCAAGACGGCGGTGTTCACGAGCGCCATCCGTCAGCTGCGTATGACCTTCGGGGACGCCGAGACGGTCGCCCGCTGATCGCGCGGCTCTTTACGCCCCTCCCGGCCAGGGGGAACATGGGAGGCGCGACCATGGGAGGACGACGATGTCTTCGACCCAGCGGAGTGGCGACACAGCGCACGGCTCAGGGGACGGGTCCGGGGGAAATGGCCAGGTCACCGCCGATTTCGTAGCCCAATGGCGTAACGCGGCGTACAACTGCTTCAGCTCGGGCCACAAGTTCTGCCGCGAGGTCTGCCCGGTGATGCAGGTGACCCGCGACGAGGTCCACTCACCCACGGCGTTCCACGCCAACGTCGTCGCGATGGAGCAGGGGCACCTCTCGATCGAGGACGTCGCGCGCGACTATGTCCACTGCACGCAGTGCGGCGCCTGCGAGCTGCGCTGCCCCAACACCCTGTTCACCGGCGACTTCTACCGGTTCCGCACGCGTACCGTGCAGCTCGTCCGGGCGATGCGGGCGCTCGCCGTGGAGTCGGGAGTCCACCAGCCGAACTGGCAGCGGTGGGTCGAGGAGACGGGCCGGCAGAAGTCCGAGCCGGTGCTCGGTGAGGTGCCGGTCAGCCAGGAGAACGTGCGCGACTGGGCCGACGGCCTCGACCTCCCGATCGGCGGGGAGACGATCCTCTTCTGCGACTGCGAGGGGGCGTTCTACCGGACGTCGGTGCCGCGAGCCGCCGCACGGATCCTTCAGCACGCCGGCGTCGAGTTCGGCCTGATGCGCGAGCAGTGGTGCTGCGGCGGTCCGGCGGCGGAGATGGGCTACGTCGACAGGGCTCGGGAGTTCGCCGAGCACAACGTCGCCGACTGGCGCGCGGTCGGCGCCAGGCGAATCATCGTGTTCGACCCGCACGACTACATCTCGTTCACAGAGGACTATCCCGCCTACTTCGGTGACGAGTACGAGTTCGAGATCGTGCTGCTGGTCGACCTGCTGGCGGAGCTGATCAGGGACGGGCGGCTGGCGCTGACGCAGCCGGTCGAGAGGGTCGTGACCTACCACGACGCGTGCCGGCTCAACAAGCGCAAGGGGATCCACGAGGCGCCGCGCGAGGTACTGCGGGCGATCCCCGGGGTGACCTTCAAGGATGTCGACCACGTCACGCAGTGGTCCTACTGCTCGGGCGCAGGCGGCGGACTCGGCATCGAACGCCCCGATCTCACCGCGGAGATCAGCCGGCGGCGGGTCGAGCGCGCCGCCGACCTGGGCGTGGACACGCTGGTGAGCGCGTGCGTGTGGTCCGAGCGGCCGCTGTCCGAGCAGGGCGCCAAGCGCGACCAGGCCATCGAGGTGATGGACCTGCTGGAGCTGGTCGCCACGGCGGCCGGCCTCGACGGGCCGGACGGGAGGTGACCCGATGACGGCCACCCTGGTGACCGACCCGGTCATCGACCAGCTCGTCCAGATCTGCGGTGCCGATCATGTCTTCGCCGGCAGATCCGCCCGGTTCAACCGGGCACGGGTACCGGCGCCGTTCCCCGTGCACAGGTGGGCGGAGCACGTGCCCGATGTCGTCGTCCTGCCGACGACCGCCGAGCAGGTCGCCGAGGTCGTCACGCTCGCCAACCAGCATCGGATCCCGGTCGTCCCGAGGGCCGGCGGGACCGGCCTCACCGACGGCGCCGTGCCGCTGCGCCACGGCATCCTGGTCGACGTCAAGCTGATGAACAAGATCCACGAGATCGACCTCGACGACCGGACCGTCACCGTGGGGCCGGGCATCAACATGCTGAAGCTCAACGAGGAGCTGCGGCCGCACGGCGTGATCTACCCGGACGACCCGGCCTCCTACCCCTGCTCGCTGGTGGGTGGCCGGATCGGCACGAGCGGCTGGTCGCTGATCGGCGGACGCTACGGCCACACCCGCGACCTGGTCATCAGCTTCCAGATCGTGCTGCCCACCGGGGAGCTGATCCGCGTGGGGGACGGCGGCGGGCGCAAGGTCCGCAAGTCATCCAGCGGCTACCAGCTGAAGCACCTGTTCATGGGGCATCAGGGCACGCTGGGCATCGTCACCGAGGCCACTCTCGAACTGGTGCCCAGGCCGGAGGCCGAGTTCGCGGCCTTCTTCTCCTACCCCGATTTCGAGACAGCCTGGCGCTCGACGGGGGCGCTCGCCCGCTCCGGCCTGGCGACCCTCGCCGGTGTCGTCCTCTTCGACGAGCGGAAGCTGGCGTACCTCCGGCGCGACGACGAAGCGTACATCCCGCAGCCCGACTCCGTGCGCTGCGTGGTGGCCACAGCGATGTACGGCACCACGGACGAGGTGCGCCCGGCCGCGAAGCGACTGCTCCGGATCGGGCAGGAGAGCGGCGGGAGCTTCCTCGGCGACGAGATATCCCAGGGCGACTGGGCCGCCCGCCACGACCGCTACGCGACGCCCCTGCACGGCCGGTTGCGCAGCGGGCAGGTCGTGCCGATGAGCTGGCACTGCGAGGACGCCTCGATCAACTGGTCCGCACTGCCCCGGGTGCGCGAGGAGTGGCACGAGATCGTCCGCCGGCTGTCCGACCGCTACCCGATCTTCGACGACTGGGGCATGTTCGCCTACACCAACGGCGCCTACAAGCCGTGGGGCGACTACCTCACGGAGATCGACGTGGGCATCTGGGAGCAGGAGCTCGACGACGAGTCGTGGGCCGCGTGGGTGGAGGCCAAGCGCGACATCGCCGCCGTGTCGCTGCGGTATGGCGGGTCGATCAGCGCGTGCCACGGCGCCTGCCGGGAAGGCGAGGTGGACCTGGTGCCGCAGGAGATGGGCGGTGGGTTCGAGGTGATGAAGAAGGTGAAACGCGCCCTCGACCCGAACAACATCATGAACCCCGGCAAGTACCTGCTCGATCAGGCTTACGAGGGGGGTGACACGACGTGATCGGCTTCCTGCTGTCCGCGCAGCGGCCACCTCCGCCGAACCGGATCAACGAGACCGTGGTCATGCGCTTCGACCATGTCTACGAGGTGGATCCGGCGCTCATGCAGGAACACATTCAACAGCACGACTTCCCGGCCTGGGAGACGCGCCGGATCGTCAGCGGTCGCTGGGACCACCTCGACTGGATGCACGCCCACTGGGCCGACTCCGTGGTCTCCGGAGAGGAACTGCTGGCGGACAACTCAAGTACCAGGGAGTGAGGGTCCCATGAGGTTCAGCTACGTGATGCTCCCCGACTACCCGCTCGCCGACTCGATGGAGTCCATCAAGAAGGCCGACGAGCTCGGCTTCTACGGCTGCTACGCCGCGGACGAGACCTGGCACAAGGACATGTGGCTGCTCTTCGCCGCGGCCGCCGACAAGACCCGCGACATCCGCTTCGGACCCAGCCTGTCGGGCGTCATCCTGCGCGAGCCGACGCTCATCGCGCAGACGGTGGCGACCCTGGACGAGCTCACCGGCGGGCGCGCCGAGTGCGTCATCTCCTGCGGCAATTTCGGTCTGCTCGCGCAGTACCACATCGACTGGACGCAGATGAGGCCGCTGGCGCGGGTCAAGGAGGCGCACCAGGTGATGCGCACGTTCCTCGACGAGGGCGCCATCAACTTCGAGGGCGAGTTCTACCGGTACACGGGGCTGTTCACCTTCGCCCGTCCCGTGCAGCAGCGGCTCCCGCTCAAGCTCGGCGCGATGCGCGGCCCCAAGTCGTTCCAGGTCGCCGGGGAGGTCTCCGACGGCGTGCACCACGCCCTCAGCTACACCCGCGAGGCGTACGACTTCCTGGTGGAGAACGTCAAGATCGGCGCCGAGCGGGCCGGGAAGGACTGGCAGTCGCTCGACATCGGTGCGTGGATCGTCTTCGCGATCGGCCGCGACTCGGCCGCCGCCAAGGAGGCCGCGCGCAGCATGGTGGGCCTGTACGCGTCGTCCATGCCGCAGGAGCAGCTTGAGCGCAACGGCGTGAACCCGCAGGACCTGCAGCCGGTCGTGGACGCGCTCGGCAAGGGTGACCTCGCCGGGGCCATCGAGCTGACCTCGCCGGAGATCGCCGAGCGGCTGTCGGTTGCCGGCACCCCGGAGGAGTGCGTGACCAAACTCCGCACCGAGATCGCCGACTCGGGCGTCAACCACCTCATCCTCGCGATCACCGACGCCGCGCTGGTGAAGGCACTCATGGGCAGGGAGCTCGACAACGTGGCCACGGTGAACGACCAGCTCCAGCTCATCCACGACGAGGTGATGCCGGCCTTCGCCTGACGCCGCCCGCGTTGACCCGGCAGCTGCCCGGCACTGTCAGTGCCAGCAGGCGTCCTTGGCGACCCTCGCCGGGTTGCTGTCGGCGCTACCCCAGGCGGCGGCGTTCGTCTCGAACCGCCGGTACAGGTCGCCGTCCTTCGCGACCTCGACCAGGCCACCACTCTGGTCGGCCCAGACGCGGTAGTCGGCGGCGCGGTACTCGTCCGTGTAGGCCGAGATGACGTCCTTGCGGCCGCCCTGGTTGTTGTACATCGAGTGGCTGCCGTACCCGACGAAGACGCGCGGGTGCTCCAGCCCGAGCGACGCGTGGCCACGGTCGGCGTTCCAGCTCTCCGCACGGTTCCATGCCACCACGCGATGCTTGCCGTGGGCGCTCAGCAGCAGCCGGTCACGCGTCCAGTCGTTCCCGTTCTTCCGCCACACCACGTCCACGTGCTCGAAGTCGTGCCGGTGCCCGGACGGCCAGAAGCCGCTGGTCGCCTGGTAGATCGTGAAGCTCACCCGGATCTCGTCCGGATTGCACTTCTGCACGGTGTAGTACGTCGGGAACGGCGCGCCGTGTGGGGCACAACCACCGTCGCTGTTGGGCCATGCCTGGACGCCGGAGCCGTCCGCGGGGTTGCCGTTACCGTCGAACGCGGGCTCGGGCCAGCACGGATCGTTCCGGTTGGCCCGGGGGAAGTTCCACTGCGGGACGGACTTGCGGACGAAGTCCTGAAGCGTCGCCGGCCCTTCGGGGAGCGGCTCATTCGCGAGGGCCATGGGGCTGAGGGCGAACAGCGCAGCACCGGCCAGCGACACAAGCGTCACGAGCAGGGCGCGTCGGGATCGGTGCAGCAAGGAACGCTCCTCTACTGAGAACGTGCAGGTCGTGCCGCGGGGCGCCCAGCTTAGGGATCGGTCGAGCCAGAAACCAGAGTTCGGCTCGCATTTTCTCGGTGCGCGAGCCTTCCGGCGTGTCCGGGGTCGTTCGCCTGACGAGCGTCTGGGCGCCCGACGAGAATGAGCCGCAAGGAGAATCGGGGGAACCTTGTGAGCACCCTTCCAACCCGGACGGACGAGAACGTGACGTTCCGGATGGCGGAGAAGGACGACCTGTCTGATGTGGCCGTCGTCGCCCAGTGTCTGGACAACCAGTGGGTCTCCCCCGCGTTGCTCAGCCACATGATTCGGGACGGGCTGCGGCTCGCGGACGTCACCCAGCGGCGCACGAAGGAGGTGCGCAGCGAGTATCTTCGCGCGCTGCTGGCCGCCAAGCAGGTCGTGGTCAACCGCTCGTACCTGGTCAACACCGAGTCGGTCAACCGCGACTACCTCACCAACGGCGCGCACCGCGAGGCGTTCACGCGATTGATCGGGTCCGGCGTGATCGTGCCGTTCCTCATGGCCGAGCAGAGCCCCGCCGTACCGCCTGACCACGACATCAACAACGAGGCGTTCGGCAAGTGGTTGGAGGTCATCGAGAGCACCGAGCCGACCTGCGCGCGCCTCTCCTGGGACGACGACGTCAACAGCGTGGAGATCGTGCAGAACCTGAGCCGCCGCTTCGTGGAGTTCGCCCGGGTGGTCGACGAACGCGATCCCGAGGTGTTCGTCCGGCACCTGCCCGGCACCCAGGCGGAGCCGGAGGCGCTGCGCAGCAGGCTGCGCGAAGTCGCCGAGTGGGCCATGCGCAACTCCGGCAACGTGCGGCGGAACAACCTCTACCAGCAGTTCGTCGTCGCCGACGGCAGCAGTGTCGACGAGGGCCGCTACGACGGCGACAAGCCGTTCGCCGCCGAGATCAAGCAACTGTTCGACCTCCAGTACAACGTCGCCCTGCCGGACGCGCTGGATCGCTTCCCGCTGCGTCCCACCGACACCCTCGACCGGGTCGCGTTGCAGGAGTGGAACCCGGGCGCGCGACCCGTCTCGGCGCGCACCGCCGCCGCGCAGGTCGAGCAGCTCTTACGCCCACTCGCCTACGACGCGCTCGCGGACAGCCTGCTGCTGGAGACGCTGCACCCCCTTGACCTCACCGACGTGCTCGACGTCCGCGGCACCGAGGAGTGGCAGCGCTATGCCCACGAGCTCAGCGGACTGCTCGCCCAGCCGCTGGCGTTCGCGGATCGCGTCGGCGGCGTGTACGAGCACTACGTCCGGACGGTCGAGCTGCTCGCGCGCCGTGCCCAGCGCCGGCACGCGAGGGCCGCCGTCAACCGGTGGCGCCCCGTCGTGAAGCTCGCCATCGACGTCGGGGGCGGCGTGATCGAGGCGACGCTGGAGAACAGGCTCGGCGTGCCGATCGACGCCGATCCGGGGTTCCGCGTCGTCTCCGAGGCGGTGCGCGGGTTGGCACGGCGCTCCGCGAACGTGGTGGTCCGGCTGGTCATCTCGGACCGGAGCCGGCGCGCTGCCGACAACGCCGTCGAGTTGAGCGTGACCATGATGCAGATCCGCGTGGCCAACGCCGTGGGTACGTTCGAGGAGATCAAGGGCGTCGTCGAGGAGGCGTTCCACGGTCGCGGATCGACCCAGCCGGACGGCACCCGCACGCACCGGGGCGGCATGGACGCGACCGAACCAGCAGAGGGCGGCGCATGAGCGAGCGAGACTACGAGCGGTTGCGGAGGGAGCGGCCCGAGCTGTTCCGCGACGGCGGGGAGGGCGCGTTCGCGCTCCTGCTCGACCCTCCGTCGGTGGCCGCAGCGGAGGCCGCCGAGGCGGCGCGCCTCACGAACGGCGGCCAGCCCGGCGAACGTGCGCGCACCGGCGTTGTCTACGAGGACGAGTACCTCATGCTGGTGCGCGACGCGGTGCGGTTCCCCAGCGGCCGCCTCGGCACCTACGTGCGCGTAGTGCCCACCGAGGTGACGCCGGGCGTGGCGGTGCTCCCCCTGCTGGGCGACGACGTCGTGCTGCTCAAGCACTTCCGGCACGCCACGCGCACGTGGCACTGGGAGATCCCCCGCGGCTTCGGATCCGCCGGCAACGACGGCGCCGCGAACGCACGCAAGGAGCTGGCCGAAGAACTGGGTGCCGTCGCCACCGATCTGACGTTCCTCGGACCGTTCCATCCGAACACGGGGGTGAGCTCGGAGATCGTCGAGCTGTTCCTGGCCCGGATCGACCGGATCGGGACGCTCGAACGCGACGAAGGCATAACCCAGGTGCGGACGTTGTCGACGGCCGCGGTACGCGAGCTGGTCGCCACTGACGAGCTGACCGATTCGTTCACCATCGCCGCCTACCTCCGCGCCCACCTCCGTGGGCTGCTGGACTGAACCGGACTGTCAGGTCGTCAGCGTTACCGGCTGCCGAAGAGAGCAGCCAGGAACACCTTCTCGATGTCGGCAGCGGTGCGGGAGACGAACGTGCGGCCACCCGTGGCACCGGAGATCTCCCGCAGCACGTCCACGTCCGCGTCGGCGCCGTAGGCGATCGTCACGATCTGCACCGGCCGGTCGGGCTTGACCGACCGTTTGATCTGGCTCAGCATCTGCTCGCGACTGAGGCCGACGTCGTCCTCGTTGCGGCCGTCGGTCATCATGACGACGAGGTTGATCTTGCCCGGCTCCCAGTTCTTCTGCGCCTCGGCGTAGGCCGCGACGGTGGTGTCGTAGAGGCCGGTGCCGCCCTTGGCCCGCAGGCCCTTGAGAGCCTGGAGCAGCACGGCCCGCGTCGGTACACCCCCGAGTTGCCCGCCGACCTGCGTCATCGGCACGAGTTCCCGGTGATCGCTCGTGGGCGTCTGCTTGCTGGAGAACTGCCACAGACCGAGTCTGGTCGCGTTGCTGAACAGCATGGTCGCCCGACTCGCGGCTCCTTGCACGATCTGCAACTTCGTCTGGGGCGCGCCGGGGGCGGGGTCGGCCATCGAGCCCGAGGTGTCGAGGACGGCGAGGATGTTCGAGCGGCGGCGCAGCGCGGTCCACGCCACCACCGTGCGGGTGACCGACCCGGCGCTGGTGAGCTCACGCGCCGGGGCTTCGATCGTGGGCTGGAAGCCGCGCTCCGCGGTGAGCCCGGGAGCCAGCTCGGCGGACCGGTCCGGGGCGCGGAAGCCGGCGGCACCGTACGCCTTGCGACCGGTGTCGCTGCGCAGGAAGGCCAGGAACTGCTCGGCGATCTGCTGGCGCTGGTCGTCGACCCACGCGGCGGCGAGCACGGCGTACGGGTAATCGGCGTCGGCGGTGCCCTCCTTCGGGTAGAAGGGCGCCAGCGCCACCTTGGGATCGGCGGCGTTGTACGCCGAGACATCCCTCTCCAGCGCGGGGAAGGCCGAGACGTAGGCGAGTGCGGCGGCCTGGCTCGTCGCGTCCGCCTTCGCGAGTCCCTCGAAGAGCTTGCCGGTGTCGGGGAGGTAGGTGGCGACGATGCGCTCGAAGACCAGACCGGCCTTGACCTCTTCGTCGCTCACCTGATCGTCGGCGTTGAAGTCGGTGATGCCGAACAGCGCGTGCAGACCCGCGGTGGAGCTGGCCGGATCGGTCATGCCGATCTTGAACTGGCCCCAGTTCGGGTTGCCGACGGCGTCCGCCCAGGTCTTGCCGCCGCCGAAGGTGGTGATCAGCTCACGCCAGCCGAGCTGTGTCTGCGGCCACTTGAGCGACTCGGCCATCGGCTTGGGCATCGCGATCACGACGGGGGACGACGCCAGGTGGGCCGGGTTCGGCGGGATCATGCCCGCCGCGTCCGGTCGGTCCGCGGCGACCAGCAGCCACGCCGACGAGTCCGGCGCCCACACGTCAGGGCGGGGACCGTCGCGGCGAGCGTCCCAGGACGGCCCCAGCGCGGCGGCGACCGCGGCGGCGTCCTTCCGCTCGACGACAGCCCCGACGCACTCGCCGTCCACCTCGGGCTCGGTCGCCTGCCACTCCTTCGCCAGGCCCGACATCGTGTCGTACTGGTCCGGCGAGGCAAGGACCGTGATCGTCGTCGGCGCGCCGTCGCAGCCGCGTCCCGCTAGCCAGACGTAGCCGAACGACAGTCCACTGAGCAGCAACAGGATGACCACGCCGGCCACGATCCACGGGGTCGCGGACCGCCGCCTCCTCACCGGCCAAGCCTGCTGCCTCGTCGGCGCAGGCCAAGCAGGGGTGTCCAAGCCTCTGTGGCGCCCACCGGCCACGGCTGTCACATCCTCCGCCCAGGGTCGCGCCGGCGGCACTGACCCGCTGACGCGTGGCGCAAAGTGTAAAGCCATGAGAACGGCGGCTGGCTAGCGTTCGGGGACGTTCGAGACGTGATAATACGGTTCGTAGTTGGCGCGGTACTTACCGCGATCAAGTACGGGCATGCTCGTCCACTGTGGTCGTCGGTCGCCGCATCGAGCTGTTCCGGAGTGTCGGACCCATGACATACGTTGCCACCATGGACTGGAAAATCGAACTGGTCGCGATCCCGGTGACCGATGTCGACCGAGCCAAGACCTTCTATGTGGAACAGGTCGGTTTCCATGCCGACCACGACTACCAGGTCCACGAGAACCTGCGCTTCGTGCAGTTGACGCCTCCCGGCTCCGCGTGCTCCATCGTGCTCGGCACCGGCGTCACGGATATGCCGCCGGGCTCGCAGAAGGGCGTGCAGATCGTCGTCGGGGATGTCGAAGCGGCGCGGCGTGGGCTCATCGACCGTGGCGTGGAAGCCAGTGACGTCGACGTGCAGCCGTGGGGCTCCTTCGTCACGTTCAGCGACCCGGACGGCAACACCTGGGCGCTGCAGCAGCTGCCCGAACGCACGTAAGTCACGTCTAGGCACGGCGTGAACTGTCGGGGAGATGGCTGCATCGGCTGTCCAGTTTGGGCGCCGCTTCCGGAACAGTCCGGTTCGGGGAGGGACGCGGGAGGCGATTCGGACGGGGCACTAGGTGCCGCGGGTGAGCCGCCTGATCTGCGCCGTGAGGTAGCGCTGCTCGGGGAGGCTCGACGTGTTCCGCGCAGCCGTGCGGTAGTGCGCCACCGCGCCGTCGAGGTCGCCGTCCAGTTCGAGCAGGTGTGCCCGCACAGCGTGGAGCCGGTGGTGCTCGGCGAGCCGCGGCTCGGCGTCGAGTGACTCCAGTGCCGCAAGACCGGCGCGCGGACCGTGCACCATCGCGACCGCGACGGAGCGGTTCAGCGTGATCACGGGGTTGTCGGTCATGGTCGCCAGCAGGCCGTACAGGCCGAGGATCTGCCGCCAGTCGGTGTCCTCGGCGGTCGGCGCCTCGTCGTGGACGGCGGCGATCGCGGCCTGCAGCTGGTACGGGCCCAGCGGTGAGCGCGACATCGCCTCCGTGACCAGGGCGGCTCCCTCGGCGATGGCGGCCCGGTCCCACCGGCTGCGATCCTGCTCGGCCATCGGGATCAGCGCGCCGTCCGGTCCGGTGCGGGCCGGCCGCCGGGCATCGGTGAGGAGCATCAGGGCGAGCAGCCCGGCCACCTCCCCGTCGGCGGGCAGCGTCCTGTGCAGCATCCGGGTGAGCCGGATCGCCTCGGCCGAGAGCTCGACCCGGAGCAGGTCAGGGCCGGAGGCGCTGGTGTAGCCCTCGTTGAAGATCAGGTAGAGCACCTGGCGCACGACGTTGAGACGGGTGGCCCGGTCGGCGGGCGGCGGCAGCTGGAACGGCGTACCCGAGCGTTTGACCTGCTGCTTCGCCCTGCTGATGCGCTGGCCCATCGCCGGCTCGGGAACGAGGAAGGCGCTGGCGATCTCGGTCGTGGTCAAGCCGCCGACCGCGCGCAGGGTGAGCGCGACCTGGGACGCCGTGGTGAGCGCGGGATGGCAGCAGAGGAACAGCAGCACGAGGGAGTCGTCCTCGTCGGCTCCGCTGCCGGCGTCGGCCGCCGGTGCGAGAAGTGGGGTCTGGCTCAGCAAGGTCTCCTCGCGGCGCCGGCGCGCCTGGTCGCTGCGGAGCTGGTCGATCATGCGGCGCGACGCCACCCGGATCAGCCACGCCCGCGGGCCGTCGGGGACGCCGTCCTTGGGCCACTGCAGCGCGGCCGTGAGCAGTGCTTCCTGCACGGCGTCCTCGGCGACGTCGAAGTGCCCGTACCGCCTCGTCAGCGCGCCGAGGACCTGCGGCGCCAACGTGCGCAGCAGGCCCTCGACGCGGGCACCGTCCATCCGTGGTCAGGCCCCTGGTGCCTCGTCCGGGACCGGCCGGATCTCCACCGTGTCACCGATCGCCTCGACGACCCGGGCCGCGATCGAGACTGCACGGTCGTGGCTGGCGCAGTCGACGATGGAGAAGCTGGCCAGCACCTCCTTGGCCTCCGCGTACGGTCCGTCGACCGCGACGACCGCGTCGTCCTGCTTGCGGAGCGTCTTGGTCAGCGCCGGATGGGCGAGGCCGTGCGTGGCCACCAGCTCACCCGACTCGGTCAGCTCCTTGCCGAGCTGCTCGTAGAAATCGCACATGGCCAGGAACTCAGGACTGGTCACGTCCACGGTGTCCCAATCCGTCTGCTTCGTGTAGGCGAGCAACATGTACTTCACGTGACTTCCTTTCTCGTTAGCTTATTGTCGGACGGCGGTGACGTGCTGTCGATCGCGGAGCTCCCTCCGCTGGGCTCGGACGCGCGCTGCGTCGGGTCGAAGTCGGTCATGGTTCTCATCCCTTCTCGTGCGCGATCGATGTGCGGAGCAGGTGGGCGGCGACGGCGGAGGCCCAGATCACGCCCAGCGCCGCCGTGGCGGTGAGCGCGATCGTGAAGCCGGGGCGCCCCATGAACGCGTCGGGTGTGAACAGCAGCAGTCCCGTGATTACCGAGCCCGCCGCCAAGCGACGCTCACCCTGCAGAGCGAACCGCCTGGCCAAGAGGAAGCAGGCGGCGATCAGGGCGAGGAAGCCGAGCGCCGGAGCCATGTTGTGCGCGATGCCGTGCCAGGTCGCCTCGCCCGGCCCTGCCGGGGTACCGACCGGGAATCCGTCGGCCGGGTCGGCGACGAACACGCCGGCCCAGACCAGGCTGGCGCCGAAGAAGCCGAGCAGCCTCGGCCCCCAGGTGGCACCGCGGCCGGTCACCATCGCCCGGCGCATCCCGACGGCACCGAGGAAGAACAGCACGCCGGTGACGACGAAGTTGGCGATCTGGATCCAGCCGTGCTGGCCCAGGCTGAGCAGGCTCAGCGGGTGCCGCGCGAGGTCGAACCCGTCGCGGGTGAGCACCTGCAGCGCCGCGACGAGGATGAACAGGGGGCCAGCCGCGGCGCCGCACGCCAGCAGCCGCCGGTCGCCGACCGTCAGCGCGGCCACGGTCGTGGTCTGGCCAGTGGTCGGTCTGGTCTGGGTCATGGTGTCGTCCTTCCGATCCGGTGGGTCGTTCACCGGTACCTCGGAGCGGACGGCGGCGTTTCGACATGCCCAGCGAGAATTTGTGACTCGGCTTCGCACTGTCGGGCCGACATGGCGGTCCCCAACCGGGCTGTTCCGGAAGTGGCGCCCAAACCGGACGGCCGATGCCGCCATTTCCCCGACAGTTCATGCCGTGTCGGCTAGCTCTCCGGCACCTGGAGGACGGACAGCACGTTTCCGGCCGGATCCTTGAACCACGCGATCAGCGGACCGGCGGCGTGGGCGATGCCGTCCTCGTCCATCTCGACCTGGTCGTAGCGTTCGAAGCGCACGCCGCGCTCGGCGAGTTGGCGGACGGTCGGGACGATGTCGTCGACCGGGAAGTTGAGGATCGTGTACGTCGCCGGGACGTGGTCGGGCTTGGGGTAGACCAGGATGTCCCGGTCACCGCCGATGTGCAGCGTCAGCATGCCGTTCTCCTCGGACACCTTGATGCCGAGTGTCTCGCCGTAGAACGCCTTGGCCGCGGGGATGTCGTCCACCGAGAATCCGCTGAACGCCTTCGTTGTACCGAACATGGTTCACCTCTCAGATCGTGATCGTGGTCCCTGGAAACGCCTCCATGAAGATGTAGAAGCTGGGGAGCTGGTTTCGACGTGCCGGGTGAGAGAACTTTCGAGACTTCGTGGAGGCACCAGTGAAGTACGTGATCCTGATCCACAGCAACCAGGCATTCCTCGAGGTTTGGGAGAGTCTCTCCGAGGGCCAGCGCAAGGAGTTCAGCCGCGGCCACATGACCCTCGCGGAGGATCTCGCCGCCTCGGGCGAGCTGGTCGTCTCGGAGGGCCTGGCCGATCCGACCCTGGCCAAGCACGTCTCGGTGCGCGAGGGCCAGACCTTCACCACCGACGGGCCGTTCGCCGAGGCGAAGGAGCATCTGGCCGGCTTCTACCTCGTCGAGTGCGACAGCCTCGAACGCGCGGTCGAGCTCGCCGCGCGGGTACCCGACGCCGCATACGGCCAGGTCGAGGTCCGACCGGTCCTCGACTTCAGCGGCGGGGAGCTGTAAGCCCGGCTACGTGACGCTGCCGCAAAAAATGTGTGGCGGCCGCCGTTGCCGGTGCTACATGATCGCGCGCATGAACTTCTTCTTCCGAGTCTGACGCGACCGCTGGCGGGTAGCGGATTTCCCCTCGCCAGTGATGCGGGGCGGTGACGACACCGCTCCGGGTCGCGACGTGGGAGAAGATCAGATGATCTTTCGAGCACCGGCGTGCACATACGCCGGGTTTGCACCGCGCGCCGGCACCGACGTCACGTCGTGACGGCCGCGCGCCTGGTGGCGCGGACGGTGCGAGGCATCGAGTCTGTGTTGGCGGACGAGATCCAGCGGCGTGGACTGGGCCGGGTCGAGCAGATGGGGCACCGCGAGGTGTGGTTCCGCTGCGCCGATCCCGGCCCGGCGGTCCTCGATCTGCGCTGCGCCGACGACGTGTTCCTCGTCGGCGCGACGGTGGACGGCATCGGCCGCAGCCGCGCCGACCTGCGGCTGCTCGCCAAGGCGGCCGAGACCATGCCCGTGGAACCGTTGCTGGCCATGAGGAATCGGTGCGGCGGCCCGAGACCGGCGTCCATTCTGGACGTGTCGGCGTCGTTCCTCGGGAGCCGCAACTACTCCAGGTACGACCTGGAGGAGGCGGTCGGCGAGCCACTCGCCAAAGCCGTCGGCCTGCCTTACCGCCGCAGGCGGGGCGGGGTGGCGCCGCCACCGGACGGGTTGTCCTGGCGGGTCACGGTGGCCGGCGACCGTGCTCTCGTGGCGCTGCGGATCGGCGGCCGCCCGCTGCACCGCAGGCCGTACCGCCTGGTGTCGTGGCCGGGGAGCCTGCATCCGCCAGTGGCTGCCGCGCTGGTGCAGCTGGCCTCACCGCGTCACGGCGCCCGGCTGCTCGACCCCTGCTGTGGGGCGGGCACGATCCCGATCGAGGCCGCGCTGTCCGGCCACGCGCTGTCCGTTCTCGGCAGTGACGTCAACCCGGCGACCGTAGGAAGCGCGACGGCCAACGGCGCAGGCACCGCAGTCGGCTGGGCGGTGGCTGACTCCGGCCGGCTGCCGATGCCGGCCGGCGCGGTCGACCTGGTCGTGAGCAACCCACCGTGGAACCGTCAGGTGACGCCCTCCGGGATCCTGGCCCGGCAACCGTGGCGGTTCTGGCACGAGCTACGCCGGGTGCTGACGCCTGCCGGTCGCGCGGTGCTGCTGCTGCCAGAGGCCGACGCCAGGCTGGCAGACGCAGCCGCCGCCGGGCTGGTGCTGCGCGACCGGCGCCCGATCAGCCTGTCCGGAGCGCATCCGGAGATCATCACGCTGGAGGCGCCCTGACCTGGGTGTCGACTTCCCGACTGGGCCAGCCCGGCCGCGCTCGGCGGTGTCTAGCCTGACGGCGCCGGGTGCGGAGCGGGCAGACCGCCTCTCCTCGCAGCACGGGGCCGGCGGGAAGGAGCGCGATGGCACGGACGGCAGAGCGGACGACACGGACGCGCGGATGTCACCTCGTGGTGGCCGCCGCCGGATATGGCAAGACGACCGCGCTGCATGCGGCGGGCGCGACGATCCTGCACGCCGCTTCGGATCTGATCACACAAGTGCCGGACGTCGGGCACCTCGCCGTGGACGCGGTGTGCGGACTGCCGGTGCGGGATCAGGTACAGCTCTTCCGCACGCTCGCCACGGTTCCCGACGACGTGCAGATCTCGGTGGCCGGGCGCCGCCCGCTCGGCGCTGCCGCGATCGCCGCTCTGCCTGGTCCGGTCACCGAACGCGGCCCCGCCGACCTGGCCCTCCCGCCGGACGTGGTCGCCGCCCTGCTCCGCGACGAGTACGGCGTCGCCGATCCCGACCTTGCGCGCCGGGTCCACGACCTGACCGCCGGCTGGCCGGCTCTGGTCCGCCTCGCCGGGGACGTTCTGGCTCGTCACGAGATCGGGCCCAGCGACCTGCTTCCGGCGTTGACGGAGCCTGGCACCGCCGCGGCGACCTGGATACGCCAACACGTCCTCCCCGGCACACCGCCCCAGGTGGCGGAGCTGCTCGAGGTCGCGGGCGATCTCGATCCCGTATCCGCGTCGCTCTGTGCCGCCATCGCCGGCAACCCGGAGCGGGCGATCGACCCGGTCCGATGGCTCGCCGATACCGGTCTGCTCGTCGCAGAGGCGCACCGGGGTCGGCCCCGGAAGGAGCCGACGTTCCGGCTCGTACCGGTGGTCGCGGCCGTACTGCGACAGCAGCGGCCGCCCGCAGCCACTGTCGGCGGGCGGCTCGACACCGCGGCCACCTGGTACCTGGCGAACGGACATCCGCTGGCCGCGGTCCGGGGGCTCGGCGCCGCCGGCCGGTCGCAGGAGTGTGCCGCGCTCATCGAGTCCCGCGGCGACGAGATCCTCGCGTCCGGCGGCGCGACCGACCTGGCCCGCGTCATCGAGGCTCTCCCGCCCGGCGAGCAGACCCCCGGCGTGCGGTTGATCCTCGGCGACACCCTTCGCATGGCCGGCGACGTGGCTGGCGCGCTCCGCACCTTCGCTCCGCTGATCGAGCAGGCCGAGCTGACCGGTGCGTGGCCGCCGCGGCTCACCTGGCGGGCAGCGATGCTGCACTACATGCGCGCCGACTACCACCGCGCCCTGGAGCTGTTGGACCGGGCCGAGCCGGCGGCGACCGCGCCGGACGCGGACGACGCGTTGTTCCAGGCGTGCCGCGCCAACGTGCTGCACCTGCTCGGCCGGAACGACGACGCCGCGGTGTGCGCCGCCCTCGCGGTGGACCACGCGACCGCCACCGGCGACGACCGGGCGGCGGCCTCGGCGCACATCGCGGCGGCGCTCACGTCGGTCGGCGTCCACCGGGACGAGCACCTGGCCGCGGCGCTCGCTGCGGCCGAGCGCGCCGGCGACGTGATCCAGGAGGCCCGGGTGCTCGTCAACCAGGCCGACTGCCTGCTCCGGGACGCCCGGTACCCGCAGGCTCTGGCCGTGGCGGCCCGCGCGGTGCGCACCGCCGAACGCGGCGCTCCGCCGGGGATCCTCGTCACCGCGCTGCACAACGCCGGCGAGGCGCTGGCCAGGATCGGCCGGTACGACGAGGCGTTCCTCCACTTCGAACGGTCGATGCGGGTCAGCCGCCGAGTCGGGCTCAAGCGGGTCGCCTCAGCGCTCTATGGCATCGCCGAGGTACATCGGCAGCTCGGCCGGCGCGAGCAGAGCCGGGTCGCGTTCGAGGAAGCCGCCGACCTCGCACGCACGACCGCCGAGGTGCAGATCCTGGTCCCCGCACTGGCCGGCATCGCCCGGCTGTTGCTGGACGGTGCCGCCCCCGACCTCGACGCCGCCCGGTCAGCCGCTGACGAGGCCGAGCAGGTCGCACCGCCGATGCTCGCCCCGTGCGCGCTGGTGGCGCGCGGCTGGGTCGCGCTCTTCGAGGGCGACCGTCCGATGGCGCAGCAGCGTGCCAGCGACGCGGTCCGCGCCGCGCGCGCCGGCCGCCAGGCCGACCTGCTCGCCGAATCGCTGGAGCTGGCAGCCGCCGTGACCGCGGAACCCCAGGCCGCCAGGGCCGCGCTGCAGGAAGCCGCGGCCATCTGGACCCGCGCCGGCGCGCGGCCCGCCGCCGACCGGCTGCTCGTGCTGATGGGCCGGGCGCCCGGCGCCGACGGCACGGAGCGGCTCGCCGCTCGGGCCGCCGCCGCACGCCTGCTCGCACTCGGCGTCCAGGCGATCGGCGGCGCGCCCCTTCAGCCGGTGGAGGGAGCCGCGACCCCGGTACAGATCCGCGTGCTCGGCCAGTTCGAGGTGCTGGTGGGCGGCCAGCCGGTGCCGTTGCCGGCATGGCGTTCGCGGCAGGCTCGGACGCTATTGAAGATCCTGGTCGGCCGCCGTGGACGCCCGGTGCCGCGCAGCGAGCTCTGCGAACTTCTCTGGCCGGACGACGACCCGCAGCGCACGGGCCACCGGCTGTCGGTGCTGCTGTCGGCGGTCCGCACCGTGCTGGATCCGACGAAGCTGTGGCCCACCGACCACTACGTGCGCGCGGACCTGGCCGGTATCTCGCTCGACCTCAGCCGCGTCACGGTCGACGTCGAGCACCTGCTGGTCGACGCGGCGCACGGCATCCAGCTCGCCCGCGACGGCGACGTGGCGGGTGCTCGCGAGATCTTGTCCGACGTGGACACTGCCTACCGGGGCGACGCCTTCGACGACGAGCCGTACGAGGAATGGGCTGACGGTTTCCGTGAGCAGGCCCGCGCGGTCTGGCTGCAGGGCCTCCGGGAACTCGCCGATCTGTGCCGGCGAGCGGGCAATCGCAACCAGGCCGCAGCCTGCCTGGTCCGGCTGCTGGTGGCCGACCCGTACGACGAGGCGGCGCATCGCGCACTCGTCGAGGTCCTGGTCGGAGCCGGGCGGCACGGCGAGGCCCGGCGGGCGCACGACCGGTGGGCCAAGGCGATGCGGTCTATCGACGCGCCGCTCCCTGACCGGGGTGTGCTGAGCCACCGGGCCACCGTGGGACGACGTCAGCAGGGGACGGCGTTCGGGACGTAGTTGGGCAGGACCAGGTAGACGATCGAGTACGCGTCGCTGCCGTTGTCCTCGACGCACTCGTCGTTGCCGGCTCCCCCGTCGGTGGTGTCATTGCCCGGGCCGCCGATCAGCCGGTCCGCGCCGTCGTTGCCGTTGAGGGTGTCGTCGCCGGCAAGGCCCGCCACGGTGTCCGGGCCGGCGCCGCCGACCAGAATGTCGCCACAGTCCTCGCCGTAGAGCGTGTCGGCGCCGGTGCCGCCGTGAATCTCGTCGGCCCCACCGCCGCCGAAGATCGTGTCGTTGCCGCCGAGGCCGAGGATCACGTCGCTCCTGTCGGTCCCGACGAGGTAGTCGTCGCCCGCCGTGCCGACGATGGGTGGCGCGATGATGGGCGGGCTCGTGAGGTAGGCGCCACCGTCAGGGTCCGGGCACGACGTGTCGATCGCCTGCGCGGGTGAGCCGCCGGACAGCACCAGGCCGGCAACGGTCAGGACGGTGGCCAGCGACACTGCGATGGTGGCGCGTACTCGCATGATGGGGTTCCTTCCAGGTCTTCGGGGCCGCCACTGCGGTCTCCCGGTCCGCGCATTCGGCGGCGTCCAGGAGGCTCGCACCCCGGTCTCATCGTGGCGTCATCATGAGCAGCAGGCCCACCCGCCGCGGACGCGACGGGTGGGCCGGACTGCTGTCGGATCCCTGTCAGCAGCTGATCTGCGACTCGGCGGTGCAGCTGTCGGCGCCCGGGCCGCCGTCGGCCGAGTCGGTGCCGAAACCACCGGTCAGGGTGTCGCCGGCGTTCCCGCCGAAGAGGTCGTCGTCGCCGTCGTTGCCGCTGACCGCGTCGATGCCGTCGTTGCCGTTGACGACGTCGTCGCCGTCGTTGCCGCTGACGGTGTCGGCTCCGTCGTTGCCGCTGACGTCGTCGGCGCCGTTGCCACCGCTCGCCACGTCGATGCCGTTGCCGCCGGTAACGGTGTCGTCTTCGTCGTTGCCGTTCACCGTGTCGTCGTCGTCGTTGCCCGCCACGACGTCCACCCCGTTGCCGCCGTTCAGGATGTCGTCGCCGTTGCCGCCGGTGAGGCTGTCGTCCTGGTCGTTGCCGTCGACCGAGTCAGCACCGTCCTGGCCGTTCAGCGTGTCGACGCCGTCGTTGCCGTCGAGAGTGTCGTCGCCGTCGTTGCCGTCGGCGAGGTCGGAACCGTTGCCGCCCGTCAGGGTGTCGTCGCAGCGGCCACCGGAGAGGTCGTCGTTGCCGTTCTGCCCGTTGATCGTGTCCTCGCCGTCGCCACTGTCGATGACGTCATTGCCGTCGCCACCGTTGATGGTGTCGTCGCCGCCGAGTCCGAGGATCGTGTCGTTGCCAGCGAAGCCGTTGATGATGTCGTTTCCGGGAGTTCCGGTGAGCACGTCGTTGCCGGCGCCACCGTTGAGGACGATCCCGGCCAGCGCTGGATCGCACGGTCCGTCCGCACTGGCAGGCGCGATGCTCGCCAACGCGAGCCCACAACAGGCCAGCGCTGTCGCCGAGACTGCCGCGAGCGAAGTTCGCAGTTTCATGGTGATCCCTCCATCGTGATGAACCCGCTCGCTGCGGGCTCCGGCCGCCGGGTGGCGACCACGAGGAGGGTCACAACTGGTCGTCAGCCCCGGATCAGCACGACATCAGCACGGCACCCATCAGTTACTCCTCGTGACATAGCGAGGTTCACCAGTCATCGTTGCGTAGCCCCGGAGGCAGCCAGTTACGGCGCGAATACGGCGCTACCTTAACTTTCTCCAATGACCTGGCCAGCCTGAACGGTCGAGGCGGCCGTGACGCTGTGTCACTGCTATCGTGCGGCGATGGATGATGCAGCGCTGACACGACTCCTCCGCACCAGCCGGGAGCGCGCCGTAGAGCGCCTGTTCGACCGGTTCGCCGCGAGCCTCTACCGCTACTGCCTGACGCTGCTACCGACGCCCGAGTCCGCCGCCGACGCGCTCTGCAACACCATGCTGGCCGCTGTCGACCAAGCGGACAGGCTGGCCAACCCCCGGCGCCTCGAGGTCTGGCTGTTCGCGCTCGCTCGCAACGAGTGCCTACGCATCCTGCGGCGCGGCGGGCACCGCGTGCCGCGCGCCGACATCCTCGACGCCGCCTGCACGCTGTTGCGGCTGCCCCGTCAGCGTGACTACGACGAAGAAGGCGGGCTGGCCGAGATCCATGAGCTGATCCAGGGTCACAGCTTCCCCGACCATGCGGTGGCCGCGGTGCTCGGCATCTCGGCGTGGCACGCCAAGGCGCTCGCTAAGCGCGGCGAGGCGAGGGGCATCCTCGGGCGTCGGGCGCCACGACCGCGGGAGGCGACCGAGCTTCCGGTGGACGTGCGTGCGCGGGTGCTCTCCGATATCGCCGTGCCGGCTCGCGCCGAATACCGCGGCGAGATCGCCGGCCCCTTCCGGCGCTCCGGGTTTCCGGTTCCACTCGACCGGTCCGGGCAGGTCCGCCGCAACGTGCTCGTGGCCGCCGCGGTCGTGTCGATCGTCGCGGCGGGGACAGCGGTCACCTCGTCGGCGATCACCGATCCGGACATCGTCGTCCGTGTCGGGCAGCCCATCGGCGGGCCGTTGGCCGGCGGGGAGTTCGGCTCAGCGCCGTCCACGTGGGGCCCGTCGACCTCAGCCACTCCTACCGCGACACCGAGCCCGGTACGACCGACGACGACCCCGACGTCCCCGGCACCGGCCGTCACACGACGCCCGGAGCCGAGTTCGCCGGCCGCACGGCCACCAGCGCCGGTACGGCCCGCGCCGGCGCCGAGGGTCCCGCCGGCGGCGACCGGGGTGATCACCGGCGTCGGCGGCGGATGCGTCGAGGTAACGAACGGCGGCAGGATCGAACTCCTGAGCTGCGACGGCACGTCGTCGCAGGAGTGGACGGTCGGCGGCGACGGCACCATCGCGGCGTTCCGCAGCTGCATGAACGTCTACGACGGCAGCACGGCGAACGGCGCGATGGTCAACCTGTCAAAGTGCAACGGGTCGGGCGCCCAACAATGGCTGGTCGGCGCGAACGGATCCCTCGTCAACCCGCAGTCCGGCAAGTGCCTGGACGGCCCGAGCAGCTCAGGTGATACCCGCCGCCTGGAGATCTGGACCTGCAGCGGTGCCGCTCACCAGCGATGGGACCTGCCCGGCTGACTCCACGAACATCTGATGTCCTAGCCCGGTATGAAAGGGAAGCGCGGCAACTTTGTGTTTTCTGGAGGGCGAATCTGCCGTTGACATCTGAGCTTTTCGGCACCTAGCGTCGCACCGCCCTGACAGGAACCGGCCCGGCCGGTAGGCCTGGCCACGGAGGGAGCGCGCCGTGTCGCTCAAGAGCAGCCTGACCCGGACCCTAGGAGCGTGCAGCGCCGTCATCGCACTGGCGGCCGCCGGCGCGGTCACCACCGTCTACCAGGCGGACGCCGCTGCCGACAGCCCGAGCCGTTTCGCTCCTGGCGGCTACATCGACTACCAGGTCGACGGCCAGCACCGCCGTCACGACCTCACCAGTTTCAGCGTGCCGTCCGCCTACTACGTGCGCCGCGGGAACACCGAGGAGTTCGGCCTCAGAACGGGGGCCTCCAACCGCATGGAGCACGACACCGATGTCCACTACAGGTCGGGGAAACGGGAGTTCGAAGGCGACGTTCAGGTCTTCCGCGGCATCAGCCAGCAGAGCCTCGTGCAGATCTTCGGTGGCGGCAGCGGTGGCCCGATCCTCATGATCAAGGCGTACGGCAGGAAGAACGGCAGCCTCGTCCTCACGAGAAACACCGCCGACAACCTCATCACCAACGCCTTTAACGCTGGAAAGATCCGGGTACGGCTCGTCCACGACGTCGGCGCGCACAGGATGTCCGTCTACATCAACGGCGATCGCAAGTGGACCGGCGCCGACGCCGACAGCTCCTATAAGGGCGGCTACAACGTCAAGTACGGGCTGTATGGCACGTTCAAGGCGCCGACGCACACGATCTGGAGCGACGTCACCATCTCCAACGGTTGAGCCCGCCGATTCACTTGACGTCGCGAGGCACCGGCGGCAAGGAGCGGGCCGCCGCGAGATCGCGACGGCCCGCTCGATCACGCCGCCGGGCGGGCGCCCCGGGCGTCAGCGGTCCAGAGCGGCGCCTGCGCGCCGGCCGGTGACACCTCGGGACCGGGAACCGGGAGACCCGCGCACTGTGCCGGCGGCCGCGTCCCGGAGATCAGGAAGGCCACCGCGTCCTTCGCGCACGCGGTGTCGGGCAGTGACGCGTGGACGTCATCGTCCACAGCGAGCCGTACCCCGCCGACGCGTGCGGCCATGTCGCGCGCCCACCGGACCGGCGTGACGTCCTCGAAGGTGTGCTCCACGAGGAGGACGTCGGTGCCGCCGTCGGCGTACCGCGTGGGTCGCGGCTCCTGCGGCCAGCCGGCGCAGCGCGGAGACGGCGGCGTGGCAACACCGGCCACGGGGTACCGCACGCGGCGCTGCTCCCACCGCGTGAACCAGGACTCGAAGTCACGGAGTCCGGTGTCGGCATTGCAGTCGACCGCGACGAACACGCCTTCGTTGTCGAACTCCGGTTCGAGCCGCGGTGACCGCTCACCCTTCGACCGCGCGGCGACGGCGGGCGGCCCGGCGTCGACGATCTTCTTCAACGTCACCAGGTCGCGGGCCGCTGCCGGCCAGTCCAGGGAGATCTGGGTGCTGATGAGGGCGACGGTGATCTCGTCCACGAGCTGGATGCCGGGGACGTCCTGCGGGTGCTGGGTGAAGAACTTGCGAATGCGGCGGATCTGCGCCTCGACGGCCGCCTGGCTCTTGCCGAGCCGGAACACCCGCTCGTGCTCGGCGAGCCAGGCGGCGAACCGGCGGTGGTTGATCTCCTTGGCCGCCGCGATGTCGTCGTCCATGACGTCCAGGCGGATCAGCGGATTGTCCACACTGTCCAGTACGAGCCGGCCCGCCCGCTGCGGGAACTCGGTCCGGTAGGCGGCCCCGAGGCCGGTGCCCCACGAGAATCCGAGGTAGTTGAGCTTCCGCTCACCCAGGCCGGCACGGATGCGGTCGAGGTCCCTGGCGATGTTCGTCGTCGTGAGTGACGCTATCAGCCCGGGGTCGGTCGCCGCGCACCGCCGGTTCGCGCTCGCCTGCCGTTCGTTGTTCTGCCTCGCCTCCGCCTTGTCGACGGTGAGGTCGTTGAACAGCGCGGGTCCGCAGACGAGCCGCGGTGTGCTGTCGCCGATCCCCCGCGGGTCGAAGCCGATCAGGTCGAACCGCTTGGCGACGCCGCCGACGTCGGTGAGCGCGATCTGCGCCGGTGTCAGCACACCGGAAGCGCCCGGCCCGCCCGGATTGATAGCGAGCACACCCACGCGCGTGGCGGGCTCGGTCGCGCGGAGGCGGGTGAGGGCGATCGTCACTCTCCGCCCCTGCGCACTGCCGTAGTCCAGCGGCGCGGTCAGCGTGCCGCACTCCAGTCGCCGCAGCACCCGTTTGAACGCGGCGACGTCGCCACCCGGAGCCTGCTCCTCGATGACGTCGTCGGAGTAGGTCCGGCACGCACCCCACTCGATCGACGGCGCGCGCACCGCCCCTTGCTCGGTGGCGGCGGCTGCCGAGGGCACCGCGACGACCACCCCGGCCGCGGCTACGAGCACCGCGCTCAACGCACCTAATCGCCTCATCTGACTGTCGCTCCCCATCCCCAGTCCGGCCCCGGTCAGGACCGATTCGCCCCCTTCACGGGAAACAGGCGTAATCGGTTCGATCGGCCGGCGCGTGGCTCAGCGAGCGACCGTCCACATCGGGGGCTGGGGAATTTGAGGAGTCAGTCGCGGGGCTTCGAGGATCCGGCGGTCTGCCCGGCGTGCGGCGCCGCCTTCGCGTCAGGACGCTGTTCTTTCGTCACGGCCTCCGGACCTGACTCACGAGCCTCCGGACCTGACGCACGAGCCTCCGGACCTGACGCACGAGCCGCCGGGCTCGACGCACGAGCCGCCGGGCTCGACGCACGAGCCGGCGTGGGGGTCACAGGGCGCTCCTTCACGGCGCCCGTGTCGGCACGTTCGTGGTCGAGCCTCGCGGCGAGCCGGTCACGCTGCTGCTGCAACGACTCCTGCTGCTGGCGGGCCTGTTCCAGCGCCCGGCGCGCCGCGGCCCGCTGCTGGGCGCCACGGAGCGCGCCGACGATCACGAGGTACAGCCCGAGTGCGGCCATCATGCCGGTCAGAACGCCGTAGCCGAACAGCTCGCCCGCTGACCCGTCGACGTGGTAGCCGAGGATCGCGAAGTCGTCATCCAGGAGATGATCGCTGCCAAGGTTGGCGAGCACGGTGCCGAGCGTCACGACGACCGCCGCCGTCAGGAGCAACATTCCGAGGATGACCATGACTCAGCCTCCACAGCGGTGTAAGGGACAGGCCTGTCGGATCTCCGGGTACCCGGGACGGCATCGCCCCCAAACGTGTGCCGGCGACGCGTCACGGTCAGGTGGACGGCGGTTGGAGCTCGCCGGCGGGCGTGATCGGGCACGCTGCTGGGCCGAGATCCTGCGTGGACAGGTCGCGGACAAGGGTCACCGCCTGCCGCTGCGGGTCGAGCGCGGGTAGGCCGCGGTTGACCATGCGGGTGGGCACCAGCGAGCCGCGCACCCAGGAACCGTCCGGCCGCAGTGTCACCTTGAGGATGCCGCCGATGCCCTGCACCCCGGTGCTGGTGAGCACCCGGTAACCGGCGAAGTTGCCCATGCTGTAGGCGATGAGCCGCCCGTTGTACCACTCCATCGCCCGCATCACGTGTGGGCTGTGACCGACGACCAGATCCGCGCCGGCGTCGACGACCGCGCGGGCGAACCGCGTCGGGTCGCCACGATTCTCGCCGAGGAACATCTCGGTACCGGGCCGGACGTGGGTCTTGTCGGCGCCTTCACCGCCCGCGTGCATGTTCACCACGACGATGTCCGCGCCGGCCGCCGCCTGCTCGACCAAGGCGCTGGCGGCCTCGATGTCCACCACGCTCTGCGTCCAGTGGTAGGGGGCGAACCCCAGCACGGCGACCCGGACGGACCCGCTCCGCAGGACGGTGATCTCCCCTGGCGCGCCGGTGTGCTGCACGCCGTGCGCTGACAGCGCCGCCCGGGTGTCCCGCAGGCCCTGCGCGCCGTAGTCACGAGTGTGGTTGTTGGCCAGGTTCACCACCGTGAAGCCGGCGTCGCGGATCCAGCGGGCGTACGACGGCGGCATCCGGAACGCGAAGCAGCGCTCGACCGGCGTGCGCGAGGGCGTGACGGTCGGCGTGGGACCCGGCACGCCAGTCGTGCTCGGCGACGGCACCGGCGAGGGGCTCGCCGGCGGGCGGCACTTCGTCGAGGTGGTGCTGCCGGTGAGCGCGCCCTCGAAGTTGCCCATGACGACGTCGCCCTTGAGCTGCGGTTTCACGTCGTCGAAGAACGTCCTGCCGTCGTTGGGCGGCAACTTCGGTGTGGAGCCCATGATGATGTCGCCGACCGCTGCCAGGCTCACGGTCGGCCCGGCCGGAGTGGGCGCCGCTTGACTCGGAGCGGGCCGCGAGCCACCTGTCTCGCGGTCGGGCGACGCGCCCGCGGTGAGCAGGATGCCGGTAGTGGTCGAGCCCGCCACCACTACGGCTGCCGCACCAGCGGCGATCCACCGCCAGCGCGGCATCCGCCTCGCTGGTCTGTGCCTGCCGTACACACGCCCCGGCCGGCCGTCATCCGTCGCCCGTCCGCCGTCCACACCTGGCATGGACTGGCCCCTCCCGATCGACGCTCGCGGCAGCGTCCACCGTACCGGCTGCTCTTTGAGGGAGTTTGCTGCGTCCGGCGTCCGGTTAAAAGACGAAAAGGCCGGTTCAGCTATGGTCAGCGTCGTCGACCAGGCGGAGCGCGTCCGCGACCGTCTCCAGCGCAGGCAGGCTCCAGTGGATCGCGCCCGGCGGTTCCATCCATTCGACCGGGCCGGCAGCGAGCCGCGAAGGCGGCAAGGGAACCCAGGATCCGCGGACGTGACATACCGCCCCGGCTGCCGTGAGTTCGGCGACCATGTTCTTGCCGAGCGGTCCGACGGTGGCGGTGAACAGCAGCGTACGACCGTCGGGAACGACGGCGACCGGGCCGAGCACGTCGTACTCGGCGAGTATCGCGCGAACGCGCACGGCGGCGGATCCGCGGAGTTCGACGACGTCGGCCACGTGTCCCGTCGGGAGTAGTACCGCGTAGGGCCACCTCCCCCAGCGCGCGGCCACGGTGCCGAGATCCCGTGTCGACGCGTTCGCCACGCTCACCTGACACCGCGTCGTCGTGCTACCGGCGGCCTCTGCCAGCGTCGGGTGCGGACCCTCAATCGCGCAGCCGCCGAGCGTGCACAGGTAACGCTCCTGAGCCGGATCCCACCAGGCACCTGACGCGACCGGCCATCCGGCGCCGACGTAGGCCTGTGCCGCCGCGATGAGCCGGGGCGGCGACGAGCGAGGTTGGGTCATGGTTCCGATCACGAAGTGCCAGTTCGGCGGCCAGCGTACTTGCCTGCAACTGGTCCACATGGGACGGGCTACACCTGCTCCAGCACCTCGACCTTGGGCGGCGAGGTCGACGAGTCGGCCGGCGCGTTCTCCCGGCGTGCGCGAGCCACGAACGGCAGTGCGAGCAGGGAGACGGCGCCCGCAACGAGATAGGACGCCGGGTAGCCCCAGATGTCGGCGGTCCGGCCGAGCACGGGCTGTGCGACGATCCCGCCGCTGGAGCTCATCAACGAGTCGAACGAGAGGATCGTGGCGCGCTGGTCCGAGGGGATCATGCCGTTGAGGTATGCCTGGCGGATCGGCATGGCGGCCGAGAAGAGCAGGCCCCACACGACTATCAGCGCGAGCACCGTCCAGAAGTTCGCGACCAGGCCGATCAGGATCACCGCGACGGCACCGAGCCCCTCAGCCGCCAGGAGCGCCGACGTGCGCCGCTGGAACAGCCTGCGGAGGTGCGGCGTCAGCAGACCGCCGAGGATCTGGGCGCCGGCCACGATCGCCGCGACCAGGCCGGCGATCCCGTAGGCCTGGCTGTCGCCGTACAGGTTCAGCAGGTGCGGCTGGAGGGCGTAGAAGACGTAGATGCCGACGCCGCCGGTGAACGGAGCGGCCAGCATGAGGTACTTGACGGCGGGTACCCGCCAGCCGTACTCGATCGAGTTCGCCGCGATCCGCCTGATCTCCGCCGCCGGCCGCGCCGCCGCGCTTGGGCGTGAACCCGAGGTCGCGCATCAGCACGAACGCCACGCCGAGCATCACCAGCAGCACGACCGCGCGCAGCACGAACGGTGCGCCGAGATTCGTCAGCTGGGCGAGGTATCCGCCGGCGACCGATCCGACCAGCATCGCGCCGCCGCCGATCATCTGGCCCCGGGCCAGGACGGACTCGAGCTGGCCGTCATATCCGGTGGCGTCGAGGGCGTCGACCAGCCATGCCTCGACGGCGCCGGAGAAGAAGGTGAAGCCCAACCCCATGAGCAGGGAGATCACGGCCCACGCCCAGAACGGGGCGCTCACCTGCCACAGCATGACGTACAGCACGGTCGTCACGGCCAGCGTCACCGTGCCGAGCAGGAACGACGCGCGGCGACCCCACATGTCGGCGACGATTCCGGTGGGGACCTCGAACAGCACCATGCCCGCGGTGAAGAAGGCGTTCGCGGCGAACGCCTCCAGGTTCGTCAGGCCGGCGTCGAGCAGGAAGATCGTGTTGATACCCCAGATCAGCGATGCCGCGAGGGTGGTGCCGAGCCCGAGCACGTAGTACGTGCGCGTGATCGAGCGGCTGTCGATGGTGCGCGCCGCGTTCGTCGTGACCACGTCGTCTCACCTCCCGTGCCTTGGTACCTTCCTGCAACTCTGAGGTTAGAAGCTAGAATTCCCTGATCCTAAAAAATAATCCATCGAGTCGCCATTAGGATCGCGACGCGTAGAATGAGGGGCGTGGCTACGAAGCGGACCTACGACGACGGCTGCGCTGCGGCACACGCCCTCGACCTCGTCGGGGAACGGTGGGCGCTGCTGGTCGTCCGCGAGCTGCTGCTCGGCCCGAAGCGCTTCACCGACCTCCGCGCCGGGCTGCCCGGTATCAGCCCGAATGTGCTGTCCCAGCGGCTCGACGGGCTCGAAGGCGTCGCCGTGGTCCAGCGGCGCAAGCTCCCGCCACCGGCCGGTTCCTGGGTGTACGAGCTCACCGAGTGGGGCCGGGAGCTCGAACCGATCATCCTGCAGCTCGGCCACTGGGGCGCCCGCTCGCCGTTCATGGACCGCGCCTGCACGCTGAGCCCCGACTCGCTCGCGCTGTCGATGCGGACGATGTTCAACCCGCAGACGGAACATCACGGCACGTACGCGCTGAGGCTCGGCGACGACCGGTTCGAGGCCCGGGTCGACGGCGACCGGTTCGAGATCGCCCGTGCCGACGCGAACCAACCCGTCGCCACCATCGAGACCGAGCCGCCCACCCTCGCCGCCGTCCTGTACGACGGCCGGGACTTCGCCGAGGCGGTCCGCTCCAACGCGATCAAGGTCTCCGGCGACCTACCCGCCGCCGAGCAGTTCCTGAGCCTGTTCTCGCTGCCCGAACCTGCGCCGGCGAGCACGAGCTGATCTGGCGCGTCACAGCGGTTCGACGACCTCCGACTCGCCGGGGATGCCCTGCTCGACCACGACCGGCGGCCCACCGGGCCGACGCCACACCCGATAGTCCCGGAAGGACATGGGCAGGCCACGCGCGGTGAACGGATCCGCAGAATCCATGATCTGGATATGCAGGTGCGGCTGCGTAGAGTTGCCCGAGTTGCCGCAGGCGGCCAACTCCCGGCCGGCCGCGACCGACTCGCCCTCACCCACCCGGATCGAACCGGCGCGCAGATGGGCGAGCACGACGTACCCGCGACGATCCTCCAGCTCGAGAATCACATGGTTGCCCGCGATGGCGCCCGCACCCCCGCGAACCCGGGCCGCCTGGGTCAGGGCGTAGGGCACCAGCGCGAGCTGCGACCGCCGCGCCACGTGGTCCGCCTCGCCGTCGTGGACCGACACCACCCTGCCGGCCGCAGGCGCGAGGATGGGCTGACCGAACGCGAAGAACCGATCCACCGGCTCCGTGGACACCAGCGCGCGCCAGTCCCGCGTGGTCGCCGTGCGCCGTCCCCTTACCGCGATGAAGTCCATGGCGTACGTCGTGGCGAACAGGTGGGTGCCGTGGCTCGGCACGCGCCGCGCGGGGCTGTTCCGCGCGAGCCACGTGCCGCGAAACGGCAGCGTGAGTACGACCTGGCCGAGTGTCGACATCGCCCTTCCGGTGTCATTCCCCCATTTGTGGGGAGTCAGACTCCACGATCTCACCACAAGTCTGCGACCAGTACCGACGCGAGCGCTCAGGCCCCGGGGCCGGGCACGCCCGGCCCCGGGGCTTTCGTCAGGCGCTGGCGGGCGCGAGGTCCCAGTCGTCGTCCGGGGTGCGGGCCACGGCGACTGCGCAGGCGGCGAAGCCGAGTGCGGTCAGTCCCCAGGCGAGCCCGTCGAGCAGCTGGATCTGCAGAACCACGTAGGCGATGAGGTGTAGCGGCTGCGAGACGATCAACGCGATGCTGGCCGCATACCGGGATGATCCGCCACACCGCCGCGCCGAGCAGGATCATCCCCACGATGTGGCCGACGACGAAGAGCACAAGGCCGACACCGATGGTGGGGTGGGCGTTGACGGCGTCCAGGTAGGGCACGATCACGGCGCGGTCGCGTTCGCCGCGGACGGCTACCAGAGTGAGCAGGTCCGGGGCGATGAGTGCGGTGGCTCCGGCGAGGTAGGCCACGAGGTTGACGCCGGCGGTGAGCATGGCCAGCACGGGTCGGCGCCGGCGGGCGAGCCTTGCCGCGGCCAGCACGGCGGTCACTATGGTCAGGGTCATCACGAGGTGAGCCAGATCACGGTCTTCCTGCGCGGCGGGGTGAGCGGCCACCGCGTCGAGCGACTCGGCGGTGCCAGAGGCGGACACCTGCGGCCAGATCATGCGCAGGGCCGCCACCGACAGCGGAGCGATGGGGAGCAGGATCGCGGCGGTCAGGCGCCGGGCGCGGCGGGCGTCGCGCGGCGTCCGGGTCGGGGCCGCCGCCCGCGTAGGAGTGAGTGTGGACATCTGTTGCCTCCGGTATCGGTGTGATACGACCACCGTCGCCATCGGCGGTTCCCGCGCGACACGGGGCGACGACCTGGCCGGGCGGGCGGTCTCCCGGCTCGGCCAGGTACGAATCCCTACCAGTCCGGGCAGGCGAGGACCGACGAGATGAGGTGAGCCGGTCCCGATAGGTGTACGTCCTGTTCGCGGTCGCATGGCGGAGGCCGCCGGGCGGTCGGCGGGACGATCGTCGTCGGCATGGCTGGCGGGACACGGTCGACGCGTATGTGGTGACCAACACCGCGATGGGTGTCGCGTTCCCGTTGTGCGGGGTGCTGATCGCGCGGCACCGGCCGCACAATCCGATCGGCTGGCCGTTCCTGGTCTTCGGTATCGCCCACTCACGACCGCCGCTACCGTCCCGATCGGCCGGTACGGCGTGCAGCACGGCTGGCCGGACTCGCTGCTGCGCGCCTTGGTCACGGTCTACCAGGTGGCCTGGCCCTTCGGCATCGGCCGTGCCTGGCGCTGGCGCTGCAACCTGTTCCCCACCGGTCAACCGGTGTCACCACGGTGGCGCCCGCTGCTGTGGCTGACCTCGTCGTCAGCGGGCTGCTGTTCGCCGCTGGTCGGGCACCGGATCGTGCCGGTCGAGCTGGGCGGGGTGGCATCACGCGTTTGTCGCACTGGACCAACCGGACTGGCTGCCTGGTCGCCAGCCCGCTCCAGCTCGCCGTGGAGTCTCGCGGCGATCGCTAGCCTGATCGTCCGGTACGTCCGCGGGGATGACCGGGACCCGCCGGCAGCTCGCTGTGGCTCGTCCTCGCCGTGGTCGCCATGCTCGCGATCAACTGGCAGCGCTGGGTCTTCCCGAATTTCGATGGCGGCATCCGCTGCTGCTCGCCGTGCCGCGTCCCGCTCGCGATGACCGTGGCGATCCTGCGCTACCAGCTGTTCGACATCCGGCTGGTGGTCTCCCGCGCGGTGCTCGACGCGTGCTCACCGCCGGGGTCGTCGCGTACGCCGGCCTGGTCGCCCTCCTCGATCGCGGTCCTGCGCGGCGCGGGCGCGCCGCTGCTCGCGACCCTACTCATCGCGCTCGCCTTCAATCCCGCCCGGGTGCGGCTCCAGCGGCGGTCGACCGGCTCTTCTACGGCGCCCGGCGCGACCCGGTCCGGGCCGTGTCGCAGGTCGGTGACCGCCTCGCCGGTCGACGACCTCGGCGGCGTCGCTGGACGGCATCCGGGACGCGCTGCGCCTGCCGTTCGCGGCGTTGCGCAGCCACGATCGGCGAATTGTGCCGCCAGCGGCACCGCGGCCGGAGACGGCCCACCGTCGCCGCTGGCCTTCCGCGGCGACGGGTCGGCGACCTGCTCGTCGGCGTCCGCCGCGGCGATCGGCGGCTGAGCGCGGCCGACCTCGCCGTCCTCGACCTGCTGGCAACCCCGCTCGCCGCGGCCCTGCACGCCACAGCGCCTGCCGCAGGAGCTGCAGACCTCCCGGGAGCGGCTGGTCGCCGCGAGCGAGGAGGAACGCCGCCGGCTGCACCGCGACCTCCACGACGGCCTCGGGCCCGTCCTGACCGGCGCCGGCTTCAAGGCGGACGCCGCCCGCAACGTCTCGGGCCGACCGCCCCCGGCCGACGCGGCTGGCCGACCGAGCGCGGCGAGCAAATCAGGCCCATCGACGACCTGCGCCGGGTCGTCTACGGCCTGCGGCCGCCGGCGCTCGACGAACTCGGCCTGGTCGGGGCGCTCCGCGGGCACGTCGACCCAGCTCGCCGCAGGTCTCCATCACGGTGCGACGCCGCCGGAGACCCTGCCGCCGCTGCCGGCGGCCGTCGAGGTCGCCGCCTACCGGATCGTAACCGAGGCCCTGACCAACGTCGCCCGCCACGCCCAGCGCCACCACGCGCGTCATCACCGTTCGCCATCGACGGCGACTCTGCGCTGTCGCGTGTCCGACGACGGAGCGCCGAACGGCGGCTGGCGGCCCGGCGTCGGGCTGCGCTCCATCGCCGAACGCGCCGCCGAGGTCGGCGGCACGCTGCGAGGCCGGCCCCACGCCCGACGGCGGCCGGGTCGCCGCGCCGGCTGCCGTTGGAGCGTGGCATGACCATCCGGGTCCTGGTCGCCGACGACCACCCCGTGGTCCGCGACGGGCTACGGGCGGCTGCTCGCCCCGCTGCCGGAGATCGAACTTGTCGCCGAGGCCACGACCGGCCGGGACGCCGTTCGCGAGGCCGTGCTCCACCGGCCCGACGTGCTCGTCATGGACCTGCAGATGCCCGACCTCGACGGGATCGACGGCCACCGCGCGAGATCGCCCGGGCCGCCCCCGACGGCGGCGGTGCTGGTGCTGACCATGTTCGACGACGACGACTCGGTCTTCGCGGCGATGCGCGCCGGCGCCCGCGGCTACCTGGTCAAGGGCGCCGAACAAGACGAGATCGCACGGGCGATCATGCGCCGTCGCCGCCGGTGAGGCCATCTTCGGCCCGGGTGTGGCCCGGCGGGTGCTCAGCTACTTCGCCGCCCCACCCGCACGCCGACCGCCGTTCCCCGAACTGACCGCCCGGGAACGCGAGGTGCTCGACCTGATCGCCGCCGGCCTATCCAACCCGCCATCGCCGCCCGGCTCAGCCTCGCGGTCAAGACCGTCGGCAACCACATCTCGGCCATCTTCGCCAAGCTCCAGGTCGCCGGCCGGGCCGAAGCCATCATCCGCGCCCGCGACGCCGGCCTCGGTAACCCGCCCGCGCGTTGACGGTGCATCCGGCCCTCGTCCCAGCGCCGTACCGACCGATGGAGGGAAGCGATGTCGAAGACGTTGCGGGCAAGCCGCACCGCGGTGCTGGTCTGCCAGGGTCGCGCCGCCGCGGACGGCCTGATCGCTCGCGGTCGCTTCGCCGATCCGACGGCCATGCTGCTGCTGGGTCCCGACGAGCGTGCGGCCGTCCAGTGGGTACGCGACAGTGTCGCGCCCCGACAGTGGCGGCAGCGAGTCGACTACGAAATGGTGCGGGCCAGCGCCGAGCTGATCGTGCCCCGTACCGTCGCCATCGACGACGCCGTGCGCGCGCATCCCAGCCCCCAACTGGTGATTCTCGGCGCCGGGCTGGACGGTCGCGCCTGGCGGATGCCGGAACTCGCCGGTGTGACCATCTTCGAAGTCGACCAGCCGGCCTCCCAGCAGGACAAGCGCGACCGCGCCGCGGGGCTGCCCGGCACCCCGCCGACGTTCGTGCCGGTGGACTTCGGTCGCGACCGGCTGGGCGAGGCGCTGGCGGCCGCTGGTCACCGCGCCGACCGGGCCACGACATGGATCTGGGAGGGCGTCGTGCCGTACCTGACCGAGGCGGAGGTGTCCGCCACGGTCTCCGCGTTCGCCGCCTGCTCAGCGCCGAACAGCCGGTTGATCGTCAACTTCCAGATGCCGGCAACGTCCGCGAAGCTGGGCCGCCTCGCGGCGCGGGCGCTGATGGCGTCCACCGGCCGGTCGAGCGTCTGGGCGACCGAGCCGTGGCGCTCGACCTGGACACCCGCCGCGATGGCCGGCCTGCTCGCCCGGCACGGCTACGCCGTCACCCGGGACGATGACCTGCTCGACATGGCGGTCGCGCTGGCGACGCCGACCCGCCACAGCAAGTCGCTCAGCCACAGCCGCGTGATGGTCGCTGACCGGACCTGAGCCCAGTGTTAACGGCGCTTGAGGTAATCCTCCGCGAGGCTCGGCGGCGCGCACGCCAACCAGCCATCGACGAGCGCGTCTCTCAGCGTCGAGCGTCGCCACGCTCGAACCGTACTGCCTCCAGCCGGGGTTATCGCGCCCCTCCCTCAGACGTAGCTGAACAACGGCGGAAAGACGAGGACCACGATCCAGGCCCACGCGGCGTACACCGGCAGATAGCCGGTCTGCCAGCGCTCGAGCGCCGCGAACGGCGCGCGCCGACGGACGAACCTCAGCAGTAGCCACGCCGACCAGGCGAGGTTGGCCAGCAGGATGACGTTCTCGCCGAGCGCGGCGGCCTTGTTCGGCGTGGCGCCGTACTCGGTGATGCGCCCGGCGATCTCCAGCAGCACCAGCACGTCGATGGCCAACGCGCTGACCACGAGGGCGAGCTGGAGTTTGTCGAACAGGCCGGGCGGGGCCAGCGGATCGCGGGCTGAGATCGAGTAGAGCAGCAACCCCAGCACCACGACCAGCAGGAGGTCGAACAGGATCAGCGCTTCGCGCTCGACCTCGATGCCGGCGCTGGTCCAGCCGACGGCGACGAGGAAGGCCAGCAAGACCGCCGTGAAGAGCGGCGTGAACAGCCGCGTGAGCACCGGGGCGATGTTCTCGACCACGCTCTGCTTGGCTTCGACGAGCCATCCGGCCACGACGACCGCGGCTACCATGCCGCAGGGAACGAGCCACTGGGTGATGAACTCCTCCGGGACGATCCCGATGGCCTCGAAGGTGCCGAACATGAACGCGATGAGTACGCCGCCGCCGAGGGCCATGAGTACGAAGTAGACGAACCACTCGCCGGTGAAGCGGATGAAGTCCATGCGTCGACGGGACGAGCGCCAGTCGTCGGCCACATAGGCCAGACCCACCACCAGCCACAGCGCGATGGGGAGGTGGATGGCGGTGACGACCACCGACTGCGACGTGTCGGCCAGGGGGTAGGCGTTGGCCGCCACGGCGCCGAGCGCGAACAGCGCCACCAGTATCCCGATCAGCGGGCGGCGGGCCTGCCGGCGCCAGGCCAGGAAGGCCGCCAGCCAGGGCAGCGCGAACAGGGTGAAGTTCAGCCCGTAGAACGCGCCGTCCTCCCCGAACCTCATCCCGAACAGCGCCGGCACCTTGATGGACGCCGCCGCGCCGGCCGCGCAGATGAGCATCGCCTGCAGGTCCCGCCGCGACCGCGTGTCCGCCTCCGGGCCGCCGGTCTCGCCGGTCAGCACCAGCTGCTTCCACAGCCGTTCCGAATGCTCCCGGGCGAACTCGCGGGACAGTTCGTCGAGGCTACCCATCCGCTTGACCGCGACCAGGAACGCCTCATCCGCGGTCAGCCCTGCTGCTACGAGTTCGTCGACGGAACCGCGGAGATGGTCTTCGAGCTCGTCGGCGTCGGAGGGCTGCATCTCCCTGCGGCGCAGGACGTACTCGCGCCAGTGCTCGAACTGGGTCTCCAGCTCCTCGTGCCCCTCCCGCGGCGTCATGCCAGGCCCTCCATCGGGATCGCCTAGCGGCCTGCGGGCGCCGACGGCGTGCCAGATCCCGTCGAGCGCGTCCACGACCGTGTCCCACTGGCGGCGTTGCTCCGCCAGCTCAGCCTGGCCCTTGTCGGTGATGCGGTAGTACTTGCGCCGCCGCTCGCCCGCGACCGACTGCCAGCTCGACTCCACATGACCGAGGCGCTCAAGCCGGTGCAGCAACGGGTACAGCAGCCCCTCGGTCCAGTCCAGCTCGCCACCGGACAGCTCGCTGATCCGCCTGAGGATGGCGTAGCCGTAGCTCTCCTCCTCGGCCAGGATGCCGAGCACCATCGGTGTCGCCGAGGCGGCCACCAGATCCTTGGCGACCTTCACGAGACCTCACCCCTCATACCCCTAGAAGTACGATGCATAGTACTGCTAGGTATTAGCGCGCACAACGGTCCACCCGGCCCCTTCCGAACCGGACTGTCGGGACACGCGTCCCTTAACTGGACACTCGATACGACCATTTCCCCGACAGTTCGCAACCACGATGCGCTCGGCGCGCAGTCCGATCGCGAGTCCGGTCACGTCGGCGTGCGGGGCGTCAGCTCGCTGATCTGCAAGCCCCAAGGCCGAGCGCCCTGAAATCTGTCCTCCCACAGCCCGTGCCGCACGATGAACACGTACCAGTCACCGTCGAACGGCTCGAAGTCAAACTCCCTCGGCGTCGTCGTCCATCGGAACACGCCCAGGACACCAAGCGAACCCAGCGGTCGCCGCCATCCCGGGGTCGCGCACCCCGTACAACACGCAGCCCTGTGCCCGGCTGATGGCCTCGAACGTGTAGAGCCCCACCCCCCAAGGCGGGTGCAGGCCGTCCGGCCTGGCAGCATCCTCCGCGGTCAATCGCTCCAATCCCGACCGGTGCAGCGAGAACATCGCGCGCCCGACCAGGTCACCCGACGCCACCGTCCAACTCACCGCGAACACGATCGGCACCACGAGCACGGGCCACAAGCGCCCCAGATGTCGACGACGAGGCCGCGGTAGCGCCTTTGCGTACGACACACCGACCACCAGCCACGCCAAGCCGACCAGGCACCAGGCCACCAGCGCCGCCACCAGCACATCGAAGTAGCCACCGGGCACGCTCACACCCCAGAGCAGCAGCACCGCCGGCACCACCACGGCGGCCACCGGCCACCACGGAGACCTCCACCACGATGACACGCGAACCCCCGTCAAGGACACTGAGCGCCGGCACCGCCAGGACATCGCGCAGTGGCACCGCACCAGTGTGGCTTCTGCCCGCCACCACAACTGCCACGGTCAGCACCTGACTGCGGGCGTTGTTGGCAAGAGGCCGTTGAGCGATGCTCTCTGCATGACCGGATCCGACCCCAAGGCAGACCTCCGTCACTACCTACAGGCGGCCCCGCGGCAGGCGGGCGCGGGCGATCAGCGGCCTGCGGCGCTTGCGACGACGGCATCGAGCCGCTGGGCGTGCGCGCCGCGCCAGTACGGTCGGCCGCACGCGCGGCACTGGGAGAACCGCCCGTACGTGCGGCGCGTGCCCGGCTCCAGCAGGTGCTGTATCTCCTGCTTCGTGACTGGTTCGAGGTCGCCGTTGCAGACGAGGCACCGCGACCACGGGGCGAGCGGCGGGTCGAAGCGGTCGAGTACGTCGGCGAGCTGGTCGTCGGGACGGTGGCCACGGACGTACGCGCCAGCGGTCAGCGCCCGCCGCCGAAGCAGGCCACGATCCTGCGTCAGCACGACGCGCCGCTCCGCCGCGGACTGCGCCACCAGCTCGGCGTCGGCGGCGTCGTTGCGATAGGCCACATCGAGTCCGAGCAGGCGCATCCGGCGCGCGAGCGTACCCAGGTGCACGTCCAGGACGAAGCGGGCGTCGGTGAGCCGCTGCGGGCGCGACACCGGCAGCACGTCGACCAGGTCGCCCCCGCGCGGCCTCGCGCTCGGCGGCACCGGCTTGTCGCCGACCCGTAGCTCGCCGATCTCGGTACGCGGCACTCCCAGCGACTCGACGACATGCCCGAGGCTGGACACGCCGTCCACCGGCACCATCACGTCGCCGGGGCGGTGGCGGACCGGCAGCAGGAAACGCAGCGGCTCCGCCACGCGAACGCGCGCGGTCTCCTTGATTTGCGCCGCCGTAGCGCCGGAACTCATCGCCAAGCCGCCCTTCCCGTACGCCTCACCGTACGGCCGCGACGCGATACCTGACCGTGTTCGGAGTAGGTTCGGCCTTGGGTGACCGTCTCGGGACAAGCCCTATGGGGAGAAGGGGGGCGCGACATGAGCGCCTTCACTGTGGAACTCAAGAATCAGCCCGGCGAACTGGCCCGTCTGTGTGAGGCGATGGCGGCGCGTGACGTCAACCTTGTCCTCTGCGGAACGACCCACGGCGACCGAGGCACAGTCGCGTTCATCGCCGAGGACGAGACGAAGGCGCATCTCGTGCTCGAGGAGATCGGAGCGGCGTTCTCCGAACGTGCGGCGCTCACCGTCCGGATGGAGAACGTCCCCGGTACCGGTGCGGCAACGTTCCGGACCCTCGCCAACGCCAACGTCAACATGGACCTGTTCCTCCCCGTCCGTGTCTCCGACGAGCAACTCTTCGCGGTGATCTGCGTCGATGACATCGACGCCGCTAGCAGGGCCCTTGGCGACCAGATCGTCACAGCCTGACCGCGCGCCCAGCCCTTACCTGCTCTCGCTCGCTCTCGCGGTCCTTCCGCTCGCTGCCGTACTCAACAACGTCCTGGCCCGCGACGCGTACCTCCTGACCTGCATCGTCACCGCCTCCGTCCTCATCGTGCTCGCCTTTCGGGACGGCCTCACGTGGACGGATCTGGGGCTAGGCGCGGGGTCGCTGCGCGCGGGCGCGGTATGGGGGGCCGCGATGGCGGGCATCGTCCTGGCCGGGTATCTCCTGGTGTTCGCCGTTCCGGCCGCACGAATCGCCCTGGTGGACGATCGGGCGACCCAGCTGTCGGCGGCCGGCGTGTTGTGGCACGCGATGGTCCGCGTCCCGCTCGGCACCGTCCTGCTGGAGGAAGTGGCCTTTCGCGGCGTCCTGTGGGCGATGATCGCGCGGCGGCGTGGCACCGGGTGGGCCACCGGCGTCTCTTCGGTGCTGTTCGGGCTCTGGCACGTCCTCCCCTCCCTGCGCACAGTCGAAGACAACGCCGCCGCAGTGGCCGTCTTCGGATCCGGACCGCTCGGACAGGGCCTTGCGGTGTCCGCCGCCGTCGTGGGCACCGCCGTCGCAGGGACGGTCTTCTGCGAGCTGCGCCGCCGCTCGGGCAGCCTCCTGGCGCCTGCCGCGCTCCACTGGGCGCTCAACGGCTTCGGATACCTCTTCTCCTCGGCAACCGCACAGCTTGGGGCGGGATGAAGCCGGCGAACATCATCACTTCCAGTGAACTGCCTACGACGAACGGTGGCCAAGAGTGTCCCCATGGCCCGCGTAACGGCCGTTATCGTCCTTGCATGACCGAGGGCGCAGGGCAGCCAGTGGCAGAGCAGTACCACTCCCTGGAGGAGTTGGTCACTACGAGCGGGCCGCTGCCGCCGCTGCGCGTAGCGGCGATCGGCCGTGATCTGCTGGACGCGCTGCGGGCCGACCACGCCGCAGGTGTAGTCCATTCCGGAGTCCAGCCCGCCGACGTCCTCGTCAGCGGGCATCGAGTGGTGCTGACAGACTCTGGCGCCGCCAGCGCGGAGGGCGACCCGTCCCGCACCCAGACCGGCGCGGTCGCGCCCGCGACGGCTGCCACGGCGGCGCCGGATCTGTTGTCGCTCGGCGCCACGCTCTTCTTCGCCGTGGAAGGTCATCTGCCGTTCGAGGGAGCCAACTCTGACGCCGCCTACGCCGGACTCCTGGCGCCCGTCATCGACGGGCTGCTCTGCGACGATCCTGCCCGTCGTCTCACCGCCGATGCGGCGTCTCAACTTCTCGATCGCGTCCTGCGGACCGCCGTCTCCCGGTCGGAGATGGCGATGCCGCGGCAGCTTCCCGCGGCAATCCAGGGGCTTCGTCGGGCGCACGGAGCAGCTCGACGAATTGACGCAGCTCCTTGACGAGCTACCCGGCCAGGCAAGCACGGGGGTGATCTCGGCGGTCATCGGTGCTGCGGGGGTCGGCAAGACCGCGTTGGCGGTGCAGTGGGCGCAGCGGGTTCAAGACCGTTTCCCCGACGGGCAGCTGTATGTGAACCTGCGTGGCCACGACCCCGGCCCGCCGATGACACCCGATCAGGCCCTGGACGGGTTTCTGCGCGCCCTCGGTGTGCCCGGGGAGAAGATTCCCGCTGGGGTGGAGGCTCAGGCGGAGCTGTACCGGTCGCTTCTGGACGGGCGGCGGGTCTTGGTGGTGTTGGACAACGCGAACACTGCTGAGCAGGTGTTCCCGCTGCTGCCCGGATCGGCGGGCTGCGTGGTGGTCGTGACCAGCCGAAGCCGCCTGTCCGACCTGGTCACTCGCGACGACACCCACGCGTTGTCCCTCGGCCTCCTCACCCCGGCAGAGGCGATCGCGCTGCTGGCTCAGAGCATTGGTTCCACACGTGTGGATGCCGAACCCGGCGCGGCGACCGAGCTCGCCAGATTGTGCGCCTGCCTGCCGCTTGCGCTGCGCATCGCCGCCGGTCGCGTGGCCGTCCGTCCCGACATGAAGCTGGCCGATCTCGTTGCGGAGCTGGCCGACCTGGACGCGCTTGCCTCTGATGACGATCAGAGCGCGGCGGTGCGCGCGGCGTTCGCCTGGTCCTACCGTGCGCTGCCCGCCGAGGTCGCCCGCGTGTTCCGGCTGCTGGGCGTCTACGCCGGTCCCGACATCAGCGCGCCGGCCGCCGCCGCGCTCACCGGCATGTCCGCTGCCGAGGTGCGACAGCGGCTGGATGTCTTGGCCGGGGTGCACATGCTGGAGGAGACCGCGCAGGACCGCTACCGGTTCCACGACCTGCTGCGCCTCTACGCCGTCGAGCGCGCCGCCGACACACCCGAAGCCGAGCGCACTGCCGCCGCGCACCGTGTGCTGACCTGGTACCTGCATACCGCCGCCGCCGCCGTACGTGCCTTCTCCCCGATCGGTCTTCGCGTGCCACTGGAGACTCCAGTATCCGACGTGGCCTATGCGCCGCTCGCCTTCCCGGAGAAGGCGCAGGCGCTGGAGTGGTGCGAAGCCGAACGCGTCAATCTGGTTGCCGCCACGCGCCATGCAGCAGAGTGCGGCCTGAATGTCCTGGCCTGGAAACTCCCGGCCCTGCTGTGGGACTTCTTCAGCCTGCGCGGGCACTGGACCGACTGGATCACCACCCACTACATCGGCCTCGCGGCGGCTCAGCATATCGGCGACAAGCGCGGGGAAGCCTGGATGGAGAACAACCTCGGCAACGCGTACCGCGGCCTCGGCAAGTTCGACGAAGCCCTCGAACACTTCCACCGGGCGCTAGCCATCAACCTGGAGACCGGCCACCGGCAAGGCGAAGGCTGGACCCGCTACAACATCGGTGACACCTACCGGGAACTCGGCCGGTTCGAGGAAGCCCTCAGCCACCTTCGACAGGCACTCCTCATCGGCCGGGAGGTCGGCGAACGGTGGAGCGAGGGCTACACGTTGAACATGATCGGCGAAACCTACAGGGGTCTGGGGCAGTTCGAGGAGGCGCTCCGCCATCTCATGCCGGCCCTCGTCATCAACCGTGAACTCGGTCACCGGAGGGGGGAAGGCTTCACGCTGAACATGATCGGGGACACTCACCAGGAGCGTCGCCGGTTCGACCAGGCCCTCAACTACTACCGACAGGCGCTGGCCATCCGCCGCGAGATCGGCGACCGGCGAGGCGAAGCCTTGACCCTCCACGGCATCGGAGACACCCATCACAAGGAACGCCGGTTCGACCAGGCCCTCGACCACTACCGACAGGCGCTGGCCATCCGCCGCGAGATCGGCGACCGGCGAGGCGAAACCCGAACCCTCTCCAGCATGAAAGCCCTGGAATCGACGGTCGACGAAGAGCCGAACCGGCGTTAGGGGCGGCCGAGCCGTCAGGTGACAGGGAACGGCGGCTGCCACCACGGCGGTGTGGCCTGCAGTTCGATCCTGTCCACCCACTTGACCCACCAGAATCCTCGGCGGCCGGGAGCGACCAGGCGCAGCGGGAAGCCGTGGCCGGCGGACAACGCCTGCCCGCCCACGCTGGTGGCCAGCAACAACCGGTCGAGATCGGCCACCGGGAAGCGCACCCAGTAACCAGTGACGGAGTGCACCAGCAGGCTGCGCGCCTCGCCGACGCCGCGCACGAGGGAGGCGACTGGAACACCGGTCCAGTCCTGGTGCGCGTACCAGCCGGACGTGCAGTCGAGCGTCGCGCGCAACGGCTCGTCGAACGCCGACAGCTCGGCCAACGTCAGCTCGCGCCTGCCTGCGCCGTCCACGACCACGAGCCGCCAGCGGTCGGGGTCGACGGTCGGCACGGCGTCGTCGAGCCAGATCGTGTTGGGCATCGCGGTCGGGTTGAACGAGCCGGCCTCGTACGAGCCCGTGAAGCGCCTGCGCGCGCCCGGCAGCCCGACGAAGCCGACCGCCGACGCAATCCCGACGTAGAGGCCCGCCGCTGCCGCCCCGAGCAGCCCCAGCCGGAGGAAGTTCCGCCGGGAGAGGTCTCCGCTACGCGGCCTCGCCGGCCGCGCGAGCACGTGCCACACCACGATCGGTACCAGCGCGAGCGCTGCGGCGACGTGCAGCCACATGCTGAGCACGCCGCCGACCGACCGCACGACGCCGGTGGTGTGCCCGATGCCGGCGACGAGCGTCGTCACCGCCAGCGCCGCCAGGAGCAGGGACACCCAACGGCTGCCGCGGGAGCGACGGAGGCCGCGCTGGACCACGCGGCCCTTCCACGGGATCAGCAGGATGACCGCCGCAGCGGCAACCCCGTGGGCAACGACCACCCATCGCCCACGCGACGATCCGGTCGCGACCGCCCCGACCCCGGTTGCGAACGTCAGCAGCAACACCAGGAACAGCGTCAGATTCGTGGCACGCCCGTCCGGGCCGCGCGCGATGAGCGAGCGGGCGCCACGAGCGTGCGGACGCATGTCGCCTCAGGCAGACGCGCGGTCGATGAGCTGTTGTACGCGGGTGGGCGCGTAGATCCCGTCGACGAGCAGTTGCGCCAGGCCGAGCACCCCGGCGTGTGGGTCCAACTCGCTGCGCACGATCTGCAGGTTCCGCGTCGCCAGCGGGAGCGAGCGCCGGTAGACGACCTCGCGGATCCCGGCGAACAGCTGCTCGTCGGTGTGCGCGAGCTGGCCGCCGACGGCGATGACCCGCGGGTTGAACATGTTGACGGCGTCGGCGATCGCGCCGCCGAGGATGCGCGCGGCCCGCCTCGCCAGGCGGACGGCAAGCAGATCACCTGAGCGCACGAGCCGGACGACGTCGTCGACGGTCTGCACGTCCCGCCCCTCGGCGCGCAGGTCGCGCACGAGCGCCCATCCCCCCGCGTACGCCTCGACGCAGCCCGCGTTGCCGCATTGGCACTGCGGCGGGGTCTCGACGTCGTCGACGGTGACCTGGATGTGGCCGACGTCGCCGGCTGCGCCGTCGGCACCGCGGTGCACCCGGCCGCTCGCGATGAGCCCGGTGCCGATGCCGGTGCCGGCCTTGACCATGAGCAGGTGTTCGACGTCCGGGTGGCGGAGGCGGTGCTCTGCGACGGCCATGGCGTTGACGTCCTTGTCGACGAGCACCGGGGCGTCGTACCTGGCGGTGAACCAGCCGGGGATGTCATAGCGGTCCCAGCCGGTCATGATCGGCGGGCTGACGACCCGCCCGGTCGCGAAGTCGACGGGGCCGGGGACGTCGAGCCCCACGCCGAGCACGTCGGCGCCGGGTTTCTCGGCGAGCATCTCGGCGAACAATCCGTCGATCTGACCGAGAACGGGTTCGGGCCCGAGCAGTGACGTCGGCGGGCGCCTCGCGCTCGGCGCAGACGGCGCCCGCGAGATCGCACAGGGCGGTGCGGACACCGGTGGCGCCCAGGTCGGCGACCAGCAGGACGCCCCGGGCGCGGTTGACGACGAACTGCCCGGCCGGCCGGCCGCGGGTTCGTGCCTCCTCCGACGCGGGTACCAGTAGGCCGGCTGTGACGAGCCCGTCGATCCGCTGGTTGACGGTGGTGCGCGACAACCCGGTCTCGCGCATGACGTCGGTTTTCGTGAGTCCGTCCGGCACGTCCCTGAACAGGCTCAGGACCTCACCGGGGCCCGCGGTGCCGCGCAAGACCACGGCCGAAGATCCGTTCATGGCAGGACTGTAGCAAGGTTGCGATAGTCAGAACCATAGAATCTTTCAACTTTAAAAATCATAAGAAGTGTTGCCCATCTTCGAAAGTGACCGTAGCGTGACGGCATCGACACAGAGAGGGGCAGCAGATGCTTCCCACCACGACGGCGCGACGCGCTACGGCTACGGCGTTGGCGCTCGTGCTCGGAACGGTCGGCCTGGCCGCGTGCAACTCTGGCGAGTCCGGCGCCAGCGGCGGCGACCTCAAGGTCGCCGCGATCATCAAGGGCCTCGACAACCCGTTCTTCCAGACGATGAAGCAGGGCATCGACGACGCGGCCGAGACCGGCGACGTGGACATCGACCGTGCAGGCGGCCAACGCGATCACCGACACCACCGGCCAGGCCGACAAGCTCAACGGGCTCGTCGGCCAGGACTTCTCCTGCTTCATCATCAACCCGATCTCGGGCACGAACCTCGTCCAGGGCCTCGCGAAGGCCGCCGCCCTGAAGAAGACGATCGTCAACATCGACAGCCCGGTCGACGAGAAGGCCGCGGAGGCCGCCAAGGCGGCGCCCGCCACGTACATCGGCACCGACAACACCGAGGCCGGCAAGATGGCCGGCGAGCGCATGGTCGAGCTGATTCCTGGCGGCGGTGAGGTCGCGGCCATCGGAGGCATCGCCGGCGACGTCACGAGCGGCGCCCGCGTCGAGGGCTTCACCCAGGGCGTCGGCTCGAAGCTCACCGTGGTGCAGACAGTTGCCGCCAACTGGGACCGGCAGACGGCACTCACGGCAGCGACCGACGTGCTGCGCGCCCGCCCGAATCTCAAGGGCTTCTTCGTCGCGAACGACGACATGGGCCTGGGTGTCTCCCGCGCCGTCACCAACGCAGGTAAGACCGGCCAGGTCAAGGTGATCAGCGTCGACGGCATCAAGGACGCGCTCGAGGCGGTCAAGGCCGGAACGCTCGACGGCACTGTCGCGCAGTACCCCTACACGATCGGGTACATGGGCGTCGAGGCGTGCCAGGCCGCGCATGAGGGCGCCGAGCTGCCGAAGAACGTCAAGGCGCCGGTCGAGCTCGTGACCAAGGAGAACGCCGACCAGGCGCTCGCCGCGACGCCCAAGCCGTTCGGCGAGTACGACGACCCGTTCAAGGCCATGGTGAAGTAGCCATGACCACAGCCACCCAAGGCGTCGGGGACAAGAAGGTGCCCGTTCCCGCGCCGTCTGCATCCGAGCCCTGGCAGGCCCGGTTCAAGGACCTCGGCTTCTGGGCCGAGTGGGCCGCGCTCATCGGCCTCGTCGTCCTGGTAGTCGTCTTCCAGATCCTCAACACCACGTTCCTGTCGGCCGGCAACATCGAGTCGATGCTGGGCGCCGCGGCGATCCTCGTGATCCTCGCCGTCGGGCAGACGTTCGTGATCACCACCGCCGGCATCGACCTGTCCATCGCGTCGACGATGACGCTGGGCGCGGTCGCATTCGGCCAGGCGTACGCGGCGGGATGGGGGCTCGTCGCCGCGATGCTCGCGGCCGTCGTCGCCGCCGGTCTGGTCGGCGTCGCCAACGGGCTGATCATCGCCCGCGGCAAGATCACCGACTTCATCGTCACGCTCGGCACCCTGTCCGCCGCGTCCGGGCTGGCGCTGATCCTCGCCGACGGCAAGCCGGTGACGATCATCGACTCGTTCCTCCTGCAGCTCTCCGTCGGCGGCATCTGGATCTTCGGCTGGCCGGTGCTCATCGCCGCCGCGATCGCCGTCACCGCGCACGTCCTGCTGTTCCACACCCGGTTCGGCACCCACGTGCTGGCGACCGGCGGCTCGCCCGAGGCGTCCACCGCGATGGGCATCAGCACGCAGCGGATCAAGATCGCCGTCTACACGATCGCCGGAGTGCTCGCCGGTCTCGGCGCGATCCTGCTCGTCGCCCGGATCGGTGCTGCGGAGCCCGCGGCGAACACCGCGTTCCTGCTGAACTCGGTCGCCGCCGTCGTGCTCGGCGGGGTCAGCCTGTTCGGCGGACGTGGCACGATCGTCGGCCCCGTAATCGGTGCCCTGCTGCTGACCGCCCTGGTCAACGGCCTCACCCTGCTTGGCGTTTCGCAGTTCTACCAACCGCTCGCCGTCGGCATCGTCGTGGTGCTGGCCGCCCTGATGACGAGGTTCCAGCGATGACGGTCAACCCGGACGACGTCCTCGTCGACGTCGAGAACGTGTCCCTGTCGTTCGGCAGCGTCCGTGCGCTCGTCGACGTCTCCCTGACGATCCGCGAGGGCGAGATCACCGCGCTGGTCGGCGACAACGGCGCCGGCAAGTCGACCCTCGTCCGCTGCATCGCGGGTATTCACCGCCCGGACGCCGGGCACATCGTCTTCGACGGTTCCAAGGTCGACTTCCACTCACCCGAGGAAGCCCGCGAGGCCGGCATCGAGACCGTTCACCAGAACCTCGCACTCGTCGAGGATCTGACCGTGTGGCAGAACCTGTTCCTCAACCGGGAACTGGTGCGGGGCGTCGGGCCGGTCAGGTTCCTCGATCGGCAGGCGCATGCAGCAGCGGGCTCAGGAGATGGTGTCGACGCTGGCGGTCAACGTGCCGGCCGTTCGGTCCCGGGTGCGCAAGCTCTCCGGCGGCCAGCGGCAGGCGGTCTCCATCTGCCGCGCCGCCGGGTTCAGCTCCCGGCTCGTGATCATGGACGAGCCGACCGCAGCGCTCGGTGTCCAGGAGACCGCCCGCGTGGAGGAGCTCATCCTGCGGCTCCGCGACGAAGGTCACGCTGTGCTGCTGATCAGCCACAACTTCGCCCAGGTCATGCGCCTGAGCGACCACGTCTGGGTGATGCGGGCCGGGCGCTGCGTCGGCGGCCGCCGCACCGCCGCGACCTCGGGCGAGGAGATCGTCGCCCTCATCACGGGAGCGCAGGCAGCCTGATGACAGTCAACCCCCTCGGCGTGCACGCGCTCGTGTGGGCGGGTGACACCAGCCCGCACTCCGTGCAGTACGCCATCGACCAGACCAAGGCAGCAGGCTTCGACCTGCTCGAACTGTCCCTGCACGACTCCGCGCACCTGGACACGGTCGGCGCCCGCAAGGCGTTGGAGGCCGCCGGGATCGCCGTCGCCTGCTCGCGCGGGCTGGCGTTCGACGCCGACGTGTCCAGCGACGACCCGGCCGTGGTCGCCCGCGGCGAGACGCTGCTGCAACAGTCCCTCGCGACCACGTACGACCTCGGCGGCACCCACTTCACCGGTGCCCTCTACAGCGCGCTCGGCAAGTACGGGCGCCCGCTGACCACGGCGGGTCGCGCCAACGTCGTCGCCGTGCTCCGGCGGCTCGCCCAGGACGCCCGCACCCGCGGCATGACCCTCGGCCTGGAGATCTGCAACCGCTACGAGACCAACGTCGTCAACACGGCACACGACGCGCTCGTGCTCGCCGACGACATCGGCGAGGACAACGTCCTCATCCACCTCGACACGTACCACATGAACATCGAGGAGGACGATCTCGTGCGCCCGGTGCACGAGGTCGGCGACCGGCTCGGGTACGTGCACATCGGCGAGAACCACCGGGGCTACCTCGGCTCCGGGCACCTGGACCTCACCGCGTTCTTCCACGCGCTCGCCGACATCGACTACCGGGGGCCGATCACGTTCGAGTCGTTCTCGTCCGCCGTGGTGATGGAGGGGCTCTCCAACGACCTCGCGATCTGGCGCAACCTGTGGACCGACGGCGCCGACCTCGCCCGGCACGCCCGCTCCTTCATCGCCGGCCAGCTGGCCGCGAGCGCACCGCGGTGATCGGAGACCTGCTGGACCGAGCCCGCTCGCTGGTCGCCGGGGGCCGGCGCGCGGTGCTCGGCATCACCGGCAGCCCTGGGGCGGGGAAGACCACTCTCGCCGAGTACCTGCTGGCTGCGCTCGCGGACTCGCCCCCGCCGGGGCTGACCGCGGGTGCGTGGGTGGCACACGTCCCGATGGACGGGTTCCACCTGGCCGACGTCGAGTTGGAGCGCCTCGGCCGGACCGGCCGCAAGGGCGCGCCCGACACGTTCGACGCCGCCGGGTACGCCGCGCTGCTCCGGCGGCTGCACGACGACGCCGACGAGACCGTCTACGCCCCCGCCTTCGAGCGGACGATCGAGCAGCCGATCGCGGGCAGCATCCCCGTGCCGCCCGACGCCCGGCTGATCATCTCCGAGGGCAACTACCTGCTGCTCCCGGACGGTGACTGGCCCCGGGTCCGCTTCGACGAGGTGTGGTTCTGCGACCTCGACCTCGAGGAGCGGCTGCGACGCCTCGTCGCCCGGCACGAGCGGTTCGGCAAGGATCCGGCCGCCGCGCTCGACTGGGCGACGGGCGTCGACCAGCCCAACGCCGACCTCATCGAGACCACCCGCAGCCGCGCCACGCTCGTCGTCCCCGGCGACATCATGCGCGCGCTCCCCGCCTGCTACGACGGATCGGAGTCGCTCTCGTGCTCCGGTTCGGGCGCAGTCGTTGCCACGGAGTCGGACTCCTCGATCTCCTCTGCGTCTACACGCGGCTCATCGACCCAGAGACCACGCAGCTGATTCTGCATGAAGGTCGTGAGTCGAGCCCGGTAGTCCCGGTCGAACTCCTCTAGCGCTTCGATCTGCCGCTGCAGCGACTCACGTTTGGCAGCCAGGCTTCCGACGACCGCCTCATAGCGCTGTTCGGCTTGATGCATGAGTTCGTCGGCATTCTCCTGGGCGTTCTTGGCCATGTCGTCTGCCCGGGTTCGCGCACCGGACAGAATCTCCTCGGCGTGCCGCTGAGCCTTATTCGAATGAGCCTGGGCGTCTCGGGCTATCTGCGCTGCCTGGGCCTGTGCATCGGACCGCGCCTTCTCGGCTTCCTGCTGAAGAACGTCCGCGTGCGCCTGAGCTTCTCGGATTATCCGCTCCGCCATTGCGCGCGCGTCCGCGCAAATCGTGTCCGCTTTACGCTGGGCACTGCCGACGTATTCGTCAGCTGTTCGCTGGGCCAGCGTGAGCACCTGGAGGGCTTGGTGCTGGGGGGTGTCCGAAAGAATGTTCATCTGTTCCAAGTCGTTCACAGAAGTGTCCTCCACGTAATCCTTTGACACGACCCATCATCCCGTTGTCAGTCACTAGCAATCCTCCGCGTTTTGACGTTCACAGGGCCGCCGTGCGCCCACTCCCCCGCCTGATGAGCGCACGAGGCCGCGGAAACGTCACACCCCTGGCCGGCCAGCCATGGCGCGCGCTGCCGGGGAGGCCCGATGGCCTCCCCGGCAGCGTTCTGTAGATCCGGGCGGGTCAGTTCACGACCCGCACGGAGTCACACCCCAGGAACGTGTACGCGTTGCCGTCCGGAGCCTGGTACTTGCCCTTCAGGCAGGCCTGGGTGGAGCTGAGGGTGAGCCCCGACTCGACTCGGCTTGAAGTGCAGGACCAGGTCGGTATCGGCGTCCCGGGTGCGCTCGTCCAGTTCGTAGGAACGCTCGGGGTGGCCGATGCCGTGCAGTTCTTGGGCGCCGGCGGGCGTGGCCACGTTGAACAGCCGGTTCCGCAGACCCCAGTACGTCCGCGACACGTCGATGCGGGTGGCGTCGAAGGCGATGGGAAGCCCGTACTCACCGGCTCTGGTCGTCAACGCAGCCAACGTGGCATCGGTGTTGAGGTTGATGGAGTTGGGGAACTGCCCAGGTCGCACGTTGATGGCGATCGGCACCACGCAGTCGATCTGGAACGATGCCGAGCGCCGGTTGTTCGCCAGGTCCGGGTCGACGTCGTCAGCGTTCTTCAGCGCCAGTTCCGCGGTCAGGCCCACCGTCTTGACTCCGGGCGAGGTGCATTCGAGCCGGGCGGTGAAGGTGACCTTGCGCGGGCTGCCCACGGCCAGCGCGTTCTGCGCGAAGGTCGACGTCGCCGGAGTGATCGTCACCCCGGCCCCGCCCGTGGCCGTCACGGTGAGCACCGTGTCGATCGGGGTGGACGGGCCGAGGTTGTCGGTGGTCACGTCGAGTGACGCCGTTGTCGGCTCGCCGATGAGCACCTCCAGCGGGCTGGTCGACTCGGCCGCCGTGACCCGCACGTCGGCCACCGCGATGACCTTCGTCGTGGCCGCGGCCGTGTTGTTCGCCGGGTCGGAGTCCGGACCGGCCAGGTTCTCCACCCGCACGGTGTTGGTGATGACCTTCGGCCCGCCGTTGCGGTAGACGAGGTCAGCAGGGACGCCCACCGTGATCGTGAAGGTCCGGCTGCCGCCTGCCGCCAGGTGCCCGAGGTTGCAGGTGAGGGTCTGCCCGTCGGGACGGCACCCCGCACTGCTGTTCTTGAACGTGACGTCGCCGGGCAGGTTGTCCACGACCTGGACCGAGTCGGCCGGGTTGAGACCGCGGTTCTGCACGGTGACCGTGTAGACGAGGTCGGTACCGGCCGCCACCGGATCGGGAGCGTCTGACTGGGTGACCGCGAGGTCGGTGGTGTTCAGCGACCGCCACATCGTCTCGAGTTCCTCGCTCGTCGGGACGTCGTCGGTCTCCGGGCGCACGGCCGCGTCGGCCTTCTCACCGAAGCCGTGGAACGCCAGCGACACAAAACTCCAGTCGTCCGCGCCGCGCAGCTCGTCGTCGGAGTCGTTGTCGCACGCGTCGGGGCTCCCGTCCGTGCCGTCGTCGTCGATGTTCACGTCTTCGACTTCGGCCTCGAAGGGCGGGTCGGCGTCGCCGTTCCAGTTGGGGTTCTGCGACAGCAGTGTCCGCACACTGGTGCCTCCCTCGTTGGTGTACGCGAACTGGTTGGCCGTGTCGCTCGGGTCCAGAATCGTGTTCTCGCTGAGCTCGTCCTCGTCGAGCATGGGCAGCGGTGCCACGCCCCGGCTGTTCCCGTTCAGGGCGATCCGCGGCGGCGAGTAGTCGAGGATGGTGCCGCCGGTGATCCGCGGGATCCCGTACTGCAGGTTGTAGTTCATGACGCTGACGAAGTTGGGCTTGCAGTGATCGTGGTTGATACCGCCGTGGAAGAGGTTGAGCGCGTGGCCGAGCTCGTGCATGAGCGTGCCGCCGCCCATGTTGAAGCTGATGAAGTCGTTGCCACCGAGTTCGCCCTGGCCGCCGATCGACTTCTCGCAGCCGGCGCGCTGGTTGGCGCGGATCGCGTAACGGAAGATGTTCTTCCGGACCGGGTTGAACCCGCCGCCGTTCTTGGCGTTGTAGAAGTTGCGGTCGAGCCCGCAGGCCATCGGGTCGTTGATGGCGGCGCCGCCGCCGAGACCGCCCGACGCGAACTCCGGGTCGCCCACCAGGCAGGTCGGGTCGGTACTGCCGGCGCAGTTGCGCGTTCCCGGATCCTCCGCACTGGCGTCCAGATGCGCCTCGACGCCGTCGTCCGTGAGATTCTTGATGCAGTCGGTGTCCTCACCGTCCCGCGTACCGTCGGTGCCGTTGTCGATGCCGTCGGCGCAGGTCCCCGGAGCTTGCCCCCGCACCGCTGTCTCGTCGACCAGTCCCCCGGTGTCGACGTGCAGGTTGATGCCGCGGCAGCCGGGCCGGTCCGGCTGTGCGCTCCTGCCGAAGGTGTCTTCGCTGCCACCCTCACCTCCGCCGCCTTCCCGTTCCCCGGCCCGCGTACCGGCGGTGGACGGGGCAGCCGCGAACGCCGCCTTCATCGCCCGGATGTCGGGACGGGTGAGCTGCTGATTCGCGGGTAGGTTGTTCGCCTCGTCCAGCTCGAGGTACAGGTCCTTGCACTCCGGGTTGGCGCCCATGGCAGGCAGGTTCACGTCGACCCTGCCGTCACCGTTGTCGTCGTAGCCGTTGCGCTCCCAGCTGTCGAGCAGGCCGTCGCCGTCGGTGTCGCCGCCGATGTCGAAGCACACCTTCACCGCCGGCCACCCGTCCTCGCCGTTGCCCGAGGAGCAGCTCTGGGGCGATGCGATCCCGTCGCCGGTGCCGTCCGCCTTGGGGTCTACCCACGTGTTGAACTGCCGGATGACCGAGATGTCGAGGTTTCTGTCCCCGTCACGTGGGCTGGCATCGCCCAGATCGTCGCCGGTGGTGCTGTCGTGCTCCCAGACCTGGATGGTGACCGGAACGTTCACCACCGAAGCCGGGATCCTCGTGGCCACCGTCCAGACCGGGTCGATGCTGTCGTCGTCTTCGATCCTGGGAGTCGAGGGATCGTCCTCGTCGCTCCCCGCTGGCATCTTCTCGCCGTTGATGAACACCTTCGCGTAGAAGTCCGGCGTGCTCTCCCCCGCGGCCTCCAGCCCTTCCGCGTCACACGGATCGATACAGCTGATGTGCCGGATCGTGATCGAGAACGGCACCGTGTCCTCGGCTTTCGCCGCGGACAACGGCACCAGCGCCCACGCCACCAGGCTGGCCACCACGATCGCGCACAGGATCGCGCGCCGATGCAACGTTCTGGACAGCATCGGCCGCCCGCCGAATTCGGTCATTGTCATTTCCGCCCCCAAGTTCGTGGTGCTGCGGTGACCCCGCGGTGAGGTAGCACCCAGAGGCGAAGTGTGGGGCGGGCCGGATCTGGGTTGACGGACTCTGACGGACTCTGACGGAACGGACCTCAGATCGCGAGCTCAGCCCGGCATCACGGCGCAGGGGCGGGCGGGGCCAGCTCCGGGTCGTGGTCGAGGGTGGCGAGCTGCCGGCGGATCTCGTCCGTCTGGGGCAGACCGAGGTCGGCATAGAGAGCAAGTGCCTGCTCCCAGTGCTGCCGGGCGCCGGCTGTCTCGCCGGTGTCCCGGAGTACCGCGGCGATGGCCGCCAGCGCGCGAGCCAGGGCGTACGAGTCTGCGGTCTGACCAGCCAGGGCCAGCGCGGCGCGATGTCGATCCAGCGCCTCGTCCGGCCGTCCGGCCGCGTGCAGCGCATCACCGAGATCAAGCAGCGCCCGGATCTCGGTCTCCCTCTCGCCCAGGTCATGGCAGAGAGCGACGGCATGGCGTAGGTGTTCGAGCGCCTCGTCGAACCGGTTGAGCCGCCCGGACACGACCCCGAGGCCGCGCAGCGCTTCGGCCTGGCCGAGCCGGTAGCCGATCTGCCGGCATAGCGCCAGCGCCTGTTCATAGTGGAGGCGAGCGCCGTCGTAGCGGCCCAGTTCCTCGTCCAGGTCACCGAGGTTACCCAGGGCCACCCCTTCACCCGCGCGGTTGCCGACCTCGCGCGCGATGACCAGCGACCGCTGGTAGTGGTCACGGGCCTCGGCGTGCTGCGCCAGCCGCTGGTGGATGCTGCCCAGGTTGTTCAGCGCCCGCCCCTCGCCGATGCGGTCGCCGATCTCACGATGGACGACCAGCGCCCGCTCATGATGAGCACGGGCCTCGGCGTACCGTCCGAGCTGGAGGTAGGCGAGGCCGAGGCCGTACAGCGCGCTGCCCTCGCTGGCGCGATCGCCGACCTCCCGGTAGATCGTGAGCGCTTCTGTGATGTGCTCGAGCGCCTCGTCATAACGCCCTAGCCGCCAGGATGCGAGACCCAGGCCGTGCAGCGTTGCTCCTTCGCTCGCACGGTCGCCGACCTCGCGGTGGATCGCCAGCGCGTACCCGTAGCTGTCGAGCGCCCCGCGATAGTCACCCAATCGCCGGTGGACGGTGCCGAGCAGACTCGACGCCCGGCCCTCACCGGCGCGATCGTTCGTCGCGCGGGCCGCGGTGCGCGCCAGGCCGTGCAGGGTGAGTGCGTCCTGGTAGTGGGCGCGCGCGTCGAGATAGGGCGCGAGGGCGGCAGAGAGGCGGATGGTGTGCGCTTCGGACCCCTCGGCGGCAGCCCGGGCGACGGCCAGAAGGTTCGCCCGCTCCGCATCGAGCCACTCCACGGCGGATGCTGGGGTGGTGAACGGCGGGGCCTGCGTGCCTGCCCCGATGTCCTGGTCATCGGGCCGGTAGCTCGTGGGGAAGGCGAGCCTCAGCGCCTCGGTCGCGGTGGACAGGTAGTGGTCGAGCAGGCGGGTCAGCGCAGCTCGCCGGATCGGATCGCCCAGCCCGCCGGCCTGCTCGGAGGCGTAAGCGCGCAGCAGATCGTGCATGCCCAACCGGCCTCCGCCGAGGTCGTCGAGCAGATGCGCGCGCGTGAGGACGTCGATGAGGCTGCGGGCTGAGTCCGGGTCGGTGCCGGTCAACGCTGCAGTGGCGAAGCGGTCGATGTCCACGCCGGGGTGCAGGCCGAGCAGCGTGAACGCCATCGCCGCGTCCTCGGTCAGGTACCGCAGTGACCAGGAGAAGACCGCCCGCACCGCCGTGTACTCGTCACCTCCCGCGGCGAGCAGGTCGAGCCGCCGGGATTCGTCGCCGAGTTCGTCTGCCAGTTCGGCCAGGGTGGCGGCGGGGCGGGCAGCCGCCAGTTCGGCGGCGATCCGCAGCGCCAGCGGGAGCCGGGCGCAGCGGTGCGCCAGTGCGGCCGCATGTCCCGGCTCGGCGTCGACCCTGGTCCCGATGAGCGTCCGCAGCAGCGCGACGGCCTCGGCCGGCGCGAGGAGATCGAGATTGACCCGGACCGCGCCGTGCCGCGCGACCAGGGCCGGCAGCGTGTCGCGGCTCGTCACCACGACGAAGCAGGACGGCGTGCCCGGCAGCAGATCGCGGACCTGGTCGACCGAGTGGGCGTTGTCCAGGAGCACGAGCATGCGCCGGCCGGCCACGAGGGTGCGGTACCGGGCGGCACGCTCTGACAGCTCGTGCGGCACAGCCGGGCCTGCCACGCCCAGCGCGCGCAGGAACGCCTCGAGCGCATCTACGGCGTGGACGGGCTGGTCCGGGTCGTATCCGCGCAGGTTGACGTAGAGCTGGCCGTCCGGGAACCGGTTGGCCACCCGGTGCGCCCAGTGCACTGCCAGCGCGGTCTTGCCCACCCCCGCTGTCCCGGACACCGCCGAGACCACCACGGCCGGCGCCATGTCCGCCTGCGCGAGCAGCGCGTCGAGCGTCGCGACCTGCTCAGCCCGACCGGTGAACGCCACCACGTCGGCCGGCAACTCCCGGGGCGGCAACGGGGAGGCCTGCGGCGCAGCCACACCGTCTGCGACGGTCTGTGCTCGGTGCTCCGGCGCGCGGCTCGCGGCCAGCCAGAGCCGATGGAACTCCTCGGTGTCGCCACCCAGGGTCTCGACGATCAGCTCCAGCAGGCCCCACCGGGGCACTCGCGGTTCGGAGAACGCGACCGACACGGTGGTGTGGCTGCAGCCAACCTCCCGGGCCATGTCGCGCAGGCTCGGCCAACCGGCCCGGTGGTGCAGTTCATGCAGAGCGTCGAACAGCGCCCGGACCGGACCGGCGGGCACGTTCGGTCTCGGCAGTCCACCCACCCAGGACCTCCTGCCTCGGCGCGCCCGCCCGGGCCGCCCGCCACACGGCCCTGCTGCTCGGGCGTCGCCACCTCGTTGCCTCCAGGCTTGCCACCATCGTCCGCGCTGTACATCCGGTATTCAGGCGAATCGATTCCGGACGGTTCGCCCTGTCCAGGCGCGTCAGCATCTGTCAACCGCCTCCGGCAACCACTGACACTGCTGTTATCGATCGCGCGTTCGCCAGAGACGGACACGCCGAACAGGGGGAACACCATGCAGCCTGCACAGCCCGTCCTGCCGAACGAGGACGGCACCACCCCGGACAACGACCTCTTCCTGGACAACCTCCCGGACCAGGTGGTCGCGAGTATGGAGGTCCGCGACCGCTGGTTCGCCGCGGCAGCCGTAGCGCCGGACGGGAAGGCCTTCTTCCTACTCGACCTGCAGCGTTGGCTCGTCGGAAGCACGATCCGCGTCGCCTTCCTGGGCGGCGACACCGCGCTCCACCGCGACATCGAAGACGCCACCCGTCAGATCACCGACGCCTGCAACCTCACCCTCGATTTCGGGTTCGACGAGGCGTCAGGGCAGTTCCGCACCTGGTCGACGAGCGACACCGAATACCAGGCAGACATCCGTGTCGCCTTCGACCAGTCCGGCTTCAGCTCGCTGATCGGCCGCGACGCGATCACGTCCTTCATCGGCACCCCTGAAGGCGCCTTCGGCGGCCGTCCGCATCAGCGCAGCCTCAACCTGGGCGGCTTCCCCATCCAGCGGCCGGCGAACTGGAAGGGCGTGGTGCGCCACGAGTTCCTGCACGCGATCGCGTTCCTGCACGAGCACCAGCACCCGTCGGGCGGCTGCGAGTTCCAGTTCCGCTGGGAGGACGACGCGGGCTACGCACCGACCCTGGACGCCGACGGCCGCTACATCACCGACTCCGCCGGCCGGAGGCCAGGCATCTACACCTACCTCGCGGGGTTCCCCAACAACTGGTCGCGGGCCAAGGTGGACCACAATCTGCGTCCGCGAGATGCGGCCGGAGCGCTACTCGGCGACTTCGACCAGGACTCCGTCATGCTCTACCGCTTCCCCGCGCTGTTCTACCGGGAGAACCCCAACCCGTGCGCGCCGACGGGAAACGGCGTTGACCTGTCCGACGGCGATGTCGACGGCCTGCTGGCGGCCTACCCGTTCGACGAGGGCCAGGCGAAGAACCTGTCCGCCCGCCGAAACAGCGTGGTGGAGGTGCTGTCCGGCGTGAAGGATCTGCCTGCGGAACTGGGCGCGGGCGTCAAGAACCTCCTGATTTCTCATTGAGCCAGCGCGCGCGGCGGTGACCGCAGCCAGCGTGATGACTGCGGCACCGCCACAGGCTCAGGCCAGGCCGGCGTCGTGCAGCTGGCGCCACAGCCCGGCGCCGTCTGGCGCAGAGAACCACTTCTGGGCCAGCGGACCCGCGGATCGGGGATCGCCGTCGGACGTCGGCAGTCCTCCGGCCAGCACGGTCTGGGTCGGTGACAGGCGACGGATCGCCACCGCCTCGACGTTGTCGGGGTGGGCGGTCGCGAACTCGGCATAGATCTCCGGGTCATGCTGGCCGTCGTCGCCGATGAGCAGCCAGCGGATGTCCGGGAACTCCTTCGCCAGCCGGGCAAGCGTCGACCGCTTGTGCTCCTGCCCGCTGCGAAAGAACCGGCTGTGGGTCGGGCCCCAGTCGGTGAGCAGGAGCGGTCCGGCGGGATAGAGATGGCGGGACAGGAAGCGCCTCAACGTTGGCGCCACGTTCCACGCCCCGGTGGAGAGGTAGAGCACCGGAGCATCGGGATACCTCGTGGCGAGCCGCTCGTACAGCACCGCCATCCCTGGCACCGCCACCCTGGCGTGCTCGTCCAGGACGAAGGTGTTCCACGCCGCGAGCAACGGCCGCGGGAGCGCCGTGACCATGACCGTGTCGTCGATGTCCGACACGAGACCGAAGCGAACCTCCGGGCCCACGACGCGTACCGGGGCCTCGACCGGCTCGGCGTCTGCGGTGCCCAGCCGGATCACGCCCCAGCCCGGCGCCAGATCGCTCTCGACGACGCAGTCGATGTAGCCGCCCCGGTCGGTACGCGCCTCGTGCCGGCGGTCTCCTATCTCGACGATGACGGGTGCGTTCTTGACCGGTGTGGTGATGAAGCTGCGCCAGCCACGGACCCTCTCGATGCTGCGCCTGGGCCGGGGATCGACCCGGGCCACGACCACTCTGGCCATGACCCGCACCCAACCCGCGCCGCCATAGCCCGTGCACGGGATGATCGCCGTCCGCCAGCCGCGCCGGCGCAGCAGCCGCTCGACGGCGGCATCCACGGCGTCCTCGATCTGTGCCGCCCGGTGCACCTTGCGTGCGAGGATCTGGCCCACCGGTTCAACCGCCACGCCAACACCCTGCCACAACCGCCTGGACGCGGCTCGATGGTCTCGGTCATGCGCGCGCATAAGCACGCTTCATCCGCTGAGGATGAGCTGTCGCGCCGGCACACTCGTCCGTGCCGGCGCGGACCTTTCAGGAACCGAGGATCTTCGCCTTCTGCTGCTCGAACTCGGCCTCGCTCAGCACTCCCTGTGTCTTCAACTCGCCGAGTTCTTTGAGTTGGGCCAGTTTGCTGGACATGTCGTCTTTGCGCGCAGGCTCAGGAGCACTCTCCACGTACGCCTGCTGCTGGGACGGCTGCTCCTTCGCCGCCCACCGGCCGGCCTGGCGGCGCGAGACCCGGTTGGACACGGAGGTGGCAGTACCGGCGATCACGGCTGTGCGCGCGACCCCTCGAAGTAGACCCGGCATCGTTACTCATCCTCTCCTCACTGGTTCGCGTCCTTGGCGGTGCTTGTCTCGGCAGCCTCCAGCGCGTCGACCAGGGCCTGGTGCGTTATACGCCCGCTTGCGACGAGCTGCCCGCCGCCTCGGCGCATCGCGGCTGCCAACGGTGCTGCCCACCGGTTCTCGTAGACCAGGAGGGCGGCAGTACTGCCAGGCTCCAGCGCCCCACCAGCCTCCTGGATGTCGTCGTCTCCGACGAGTCCGGCGGAGGCCCCTTCGAACACCGCGAGGTCGAGCTTGCCGTCCCTGTCCAGATCGGCCAGGGCCACTCCGAAGACCGACCCGTCCAGCTCTTTCTGGACGAACACCAGATCGATGATGCGGATGATGTCGCGCTCCACCAGGTCGACGAGCAGGGGAAAGCCCTCGCCCGTCATGTGACTTCCTGGGAACTCGACAACCAGGTAGTCGATTGGTCCCAACTGATCGAGATAGTCGTCGTGCATAGCGTCTTGCATGAGGCTCCTCCCGCGGTCACCTCGGGATACCGAGACCTGAACTCGTGCCCACGATCTCCCCCCGGGGCCGCGTCCGCGTCATTCACAGTGGGTGAAATGGACGGGAGAAATCTCGACCAGCCGGCCGCGGTCATCCCGCCAGGAGGATGGCCGGAGAACAACCGGCGCGGACGATACCGGCATGACTCGCGTTCACCAGTGGACCGCCAAGGTAGCGATCGTGGGCGCGACCGCCGTCAGCCGGAGGGCTGCACCGTGACCGACCAGCCGAACCAGACCGAGGGCTTGAACCAGAACGAGCGAGTCGAGCTGGAGCGACTCCGAGCAGAGGTTGCGCGCCTGCAGGCCGCCGCCGCCCCTGCCGCCCGCCAGCGCCCGGAACGGCGGCGACGGTGGGGGCGCACGGTGCTCGCGGTCGTCCTCATCGTGATCAGCTGCGCGCTCGCCCCGCTGTCCGTCGTTTCCGTGTGGGCGCGCAGCGAGGTGACCGACACCGACCGCTATGTCGACACCGTGGCCCCGCTGGCCCACGATCCGGCGGTCCAGGAGGCCATCACCACCAACATCACCAACACCATCTTCCAGTACATCGACGTGCAGGGCCTGACTCAGCAGGCGTTCACGGCCCTCGCGGAGAGGGGGTCACTCCCGCCGAACCTCGCCACACAGCTTCAGGCCCTCGCCGTCCCGGTGGCGAACGGCGTCCGCTCCTACACGGAGAGCCAGGTGCAGCGGGTGGTGGAGAGCGAAGCATTCGCGCAGGCGTGGGAGGAGGCCAACCGCACCGCACACGAGCAGCTCGTCGCCGCATTGACCGGCGATACCAGCGGAGGCGTCATCATCGAGGGCAACGCGGTCAAGCTGAACATGGCCGCCTTCCTCGACGTCGTCAAGGAGCGCCTGGTGGCGAGCGGCTTCGAACTCGCCAGCCGGATTCCAGAAGTGAACGCCACCTTCGTGGTCTTCCAGTCCGCCGACATCAGCAAGGTCCAACGGGGATTCGACCTCCTGAACACCCTCGGATTGTGGCTGCCGTTCATCCTGGTGGCGCTGGTGGCGCTGGGGATCTACGTGGCGCCGAACCACCGGCTCGCCTTCATCGGAGCGGGCATCGGAGTGGCCCTGGCGATGCTCGTCACGGCAGTGGCCCTCGTCGCCGTGCGCCGCGCCTACCTCAACGGGGTGCCGGACGACGTGCTCTCGCCGGAGGCCGCGACCGCCCTGTTCGACACCTCCGTCCGCTTCCTGCGGGAAACTCTCCGCGCCGGGTTCCTGATCGGCATCCTGGTCGCCGCCGGGGCGTTCCTCACCGGACCGTCGATCACCGCGGTGACGATCCGCCGCTGGCTCGTGGCGGGGTTCGCCGCGGCCAGGAGCGGTCTGGCCGCGCTGGGTCTCACCATGGACGGCGTCACCCGCTGGGTCGCACCGCGCGCGCGGATACTCCGGGCCCTCGTGGTGGCCGCCGCTTTCGCGCTCTTGCTGACCCAGCGGTACCGGACACCAGAACTGGTTGCCTGGACGACCGTCGGCGTGCTCGTCGGCCTCGCCATCATCCAGCTCCTCGCGACCGAGCCTCGACACCGCGAGCCGGCACCGGACACGGCCGGCGCGGCAGTCAGGGAGGCTCCCGCGACCTGATCAGCGGCGTCGCCGGGCGGCGCGCATCATGCGCAGGGGATGAGGTCGTCCGCTGGAGACGGCGGGACGCTACGGCGCATGTTCAGCGCCGGACCCGGTCGATTCCCCGGTCGGGTCGGCGCTTCGGAGGTGGATCACAGCCCGGTCACAGCCCGGAGTGGAAGCAGGTGCGCAGATGACTGAGCATGCCTCGGCGGGACGGCCGACGAGTTCCCTGCGACGGGCGCTCATTCCCCTCGCCCTCGCCCAGTTCATCTGTAGCTTCGCCGGCTCGAACATGAACGTGATGATCAATGACATCAGCGAAGATCTGGACACCACCGTCCAGGGCGTGCAGCTCGCGATCACGATCTTCCTGCTGGTCATGGCGGCGCTGATGATCCCCGGCGGCAAGCTGGCCGATCGCTACGGCCGGAAGCGGTGCCTCAACGTCGGCCTCGCTGTGTACGGCGTCGGCGCCCTGCTGAGCGCGTTCGCTCCCGGCCTGCCCGTCCTCATCATCGGCAACTCGATACTCGAGGGCATCGGAACGGCGCTCCTCATCCCGCCCGTCTACATCCTCACGACGTTGCTCTTCACGGAGGTCACCTCGCGCGCCCGCGCCTTCGGCGCGATAAACGGGGCGGCCGGCATCGGCGCGGCCGCGGGGCCGCTGATCGGCGGGCTCATCACGTCGGCGATCAGCTGGCGGGCGGCCTTCATCTTCCAGGTGCTGGTCATCCTGGTGATCGTCGTGCTGAGCCGGCGGGACGTCCGAGACCCGCTCCCGCCGGATCCGACGCGCCCGTTCGACACCGGCGGGGCGGTCCTGTCCGCTGTCGGGCTGGTTCTGCTCGTCCTGGGCATCCTGGCAGCCGACAACAACGGCTGGCTGATGGTCGGGCTGATCCTTGCCGGCGTCCTCGTCCTCGTATGGTTCTTCCGCGGGGTCCGCGCCAAGGAACGGGCGGGCAAGGAGCCGTTGCTGCCGACGGCGCTGTTCCGCAGCCGCACCTCCAACGTCGGCCTTGTCACACAGAACCTCCAGTGGCTCATACTCATCGGAGTATCGTTCGTCGTCTCGGCATACCTGCAGGTCGTTCGCGGCTACAACGCCATCCAGACCGGCGTGATCTTCACGGCCGCGACGATCGGCATAATGCTGGCGTCGCTGGCGGCCGAGCGCATGGCGAAGCGGCGCCCGCAGCGGACCCTCGTCCTGGCGGGCTTCCTCGTCACGGTCGTCGGCATCCTCGTCTTCCTCGCCCTGATCGCCGTCTCGCAGAGCGTGTGGGCCTTCGTGCCCGGACTCTTCCTGATCGGACTCGGGGTTGGTGCCATGCTGACCCCGTCGGTGAACGTCGTGCAGTCCAGCTTCGGCGAGGACCTGCAGGGCGAGATCTCCGGTCTGTCGCGCAGCGTGTCGAACCTCGGCTCGTCCCTGGGCGCCGCGATCGCCGGCACCATTCTCGTGGCCGGGATCACGTCGTCCCCGGAGCGCTCGTACGCGCTCGCGATGATCGTCTTGGCGGTGATCGGCATCGGCGGGTTGATGGCCGCCATGAAACTTCCCTCGACGCCTCCCCCACCGGCCGCGCCGGGTCCGCCGGGTCCGCCGGGCAAGGATTCCCCGGCCTTCGGGACGTAGGCCGCCTGCGGGCTCGGGCCACCCCCTGCGGATGATGCGACAGGACCGGCGCGGCGGTGACGCTCTACGCGTGACAGCCGAACCGTCGACCCGCCGGGGGCGGCGGACGCGGCCGTGGCCGCGACGGTCGCGGTGATGGCTGGTGGTAGCTGCCGCCGGCCGGTTCGGACCGCCGCACGCCATGCTGGTCGCCGGGCCGCTCGGCGCCGTCGGGCTGCTGTTGCTGGCCCGCTCCGCCGGCCTCGGCGCCGACGACGTCGGCCTGGGCCGCCGGTCGTGGCGGCGCGGCATGGCGTACGCGGCGGTGTGCGTGGCCGCGGTCGCCATGGTCTACGCGATCGCCGTCCTGCTGCCCGCCACCCGGCCAGCGTTTCTCGACGAGCGGTACCGCAATGACCTCGGCACGGCGCTGCTTGTCGCGTTCGTGGTGATCCCGCTCGGCACGGTCCTGTTCGAGGAGGTCGCCTTCAGGGGCGTGCTGTGGGGGCTGCTGTGCAGCGAGGCCGGCGCGACTCGGGCGACGCTGGTGTCGTCCGGGCTGTTCGGGCTCTGGCACGTGCTGCCGTCGCTGCGGCTCAACCAGGTCAACCCGGCCGTCACCGACCTGGTCGGCCCCGGCCGTGCCGGGCAGGTTCTGGCCGTGGTCGGGGCGGTGGTCTTCACCACGGCGGCCGGGGCGTTGCTGTGCGAGCTGCGCCGACGCAGCGGCAGCCTGCTCGCTCCGGTCGCCCTGCACTGGGCGGTCAACGGGCTCGGCGTCCTCGCCGCAGCCGGCGCGGCGGGCTGAGCGATGGAAAGGCTGGTAGAGCGATGACGACCACGACATCTCGAACGGACGAGCCGGCGACGCCAGAGCAGCCGCAGGCGCCCAAGCGCGGCTGGTGGTGGCGGCTGCTGCACCGATGGCACTACACCTTTGTCGGCGTCATCGGCGCGGTGACGTTCTTCTGCCTGTCGCTGACCCCCTCGCTGCTGCCCCGCGGATCCGTGCTGCAGGGGCTGGTCAGCGGCGTCACCGCGGCGATCGGCTACGGGCTGGGCGTGCTGGCGGTGTGGCTGGTCAGCAAGCTGTCCAACCGGCCGCTGCCCGGCCCGCGTCCGGTTGCCTGGCGGTGGCTGGCCGGCGTCGCCGCGATCGCCGTGGCGCTCTTCCTCTACCTCGGCTCGAGCTGGCAGCGGGAGGTACACGAGCTGATGGGCATGGACCCGCCGCCGCGTGCGGGCTTCGTCCTCGTCCTGCCTGTCGCCGCCCTCACCGCGGCCGGGCTCATCGGCCTGATGCGGCTGCTGCGCCGAGCGGCCCACGGCATCGGCCGGCTGCTGGGCCGGTGGATCCCGGCGTCGACCGCCCGGGTGGTGGCCGGCCTTCGTCGTGGTCGTGCTGGCGCTGGGAGTGCTCAACGGCGTGGTGCTCGACGGTTTCTTCGCCGTCGGCCGACGCCAGCTTCCGAGACGGTCAACGGCGAGACCGACCCGGACGTGGCGCCGCCAGAGGACCCGCTGCGGTCCGGCGGCCCCGGCTCGCTGGTGCCCTGGGCCTCGCTGGGCAACGCAGGGCCGCAAGTTCGTCACCGGCGGGCCCAGCATGGAGCAGTTGCGCAGCTTCGGCGGCGCCGGCGCCAAGCGGCCGATCCGGGTCTACGCCGGGCTCGACTCGGCACCGACCTCCCGGGAGCGGGCCGCGCTCGCCGTGCAGGAGTTGCAACGCACCGGCGCGTTCGACCGCAAGGTGCTTCTCGTGATCACCACGACCGGCACGGGCTGGGTCGACGAGGAGGGGGTCGACCCGCTGGAGTACATGTACAACGGCGACACCGCCATGGTCGGGATGCAGTACTCGTACCTGCCGAGCTGGATCTCGTTCCTGGTCGACAAGGAACGCGCTCGGCAAGCCGGCCGCGACCTGTTCAACGCAGGTGTACGGCGTGTGGTCGCGGCTGCCGCTGGGCAGCCGGCCGAAGCTGCTGGTCTTCGGCGAGAGCCTGGGCTCGTTCGGCGCGGAGTCGGCGTTCGGCGGCGCCGACGACATCCGCAACCGGGTCGACGGGATGCTGCTGGTCGGCCCGCCCAACACGAACGAGTTGTGGCGCGAGTACGTCGCCGACCGGGATGCGGGCACCACCGAGATCCTGCCCACCTACGAGAACGGCGCCACGATCCGTTTCGCCGCGCGACCCGGCCACCGACCTGGACCAGCCATCGACGACGTGGAACACGCCGCGGGTGGCGTACCTGCAGCACCCGTCGGATCCGATCGTGTGGTGGGCGCCCAAGCTGATGGTCAGCCGCCCTGACTGGCTGCGCGAACCGCGCGGCGCCGACGTGTCGCCCGCCGTGCACTGGTACCCGTTCGTGACGTTCTGGCAGGTGACCGCCGACATGGCGTTCTCCACCGGTGTGCCGGCCGGGCACGGGCACGCTACGGCGCGGAGCCGGTGACCGCGTGGGCCGACATCGCGCCGCCGGACGGCTGGACGCCCGAGCAAACCGCCGAGCTGACCGCGATCCTGGCCGAAGACGAGTGACCCCACGGTGAGCACCTCCACCCACGAAATCCCCCGGCACGGATGAGGAAACGCGACTGCGTGGCCCGCAGGATGGGTGTGCCGCGATCAAGGGAGTGCGCGATGACGGCCTTCACAGTGTGGAAGTTCGACGATCCCGATGGTGCGAGCCAGGCGGCGCTCACCCTCAAGAACGCGGAGAGGGACGGGCTGGTCAACATCCACGACCACGCTGTCGTCAAGTGGCCGGCCGGCGCGTCGCGGCCCAGCACTAAGCACGGGCACGAGGGGACGTGGCACGGGACTGGATGGGGCGCGTTGTGGGGCCTGCTGCTTGGCGCGTTGTTCTTCGTACCGGTGCTCGGCGGCGTGGCTGGAGCCGCCATCGGCGCCATCAGTAAGGCGACTGAGGGAACCGGGATCACCAAGCAACAGCTGGAGAAGATCCACGCTGAGGTGACCGAGGGAACCTCAGCGCTCTTCGTCGTGACGGAGGAGGGAGACCTCGACCGGCTGGGCGAGCGCTTCCACGGCATGCACAGCAAGCTCGTCGACACGAACCTCACCGCCGAGGAGCGCAGCCTCCTGCTGGAGACGTTCGGGAGTTGATGCGCTTCGGGTGGGGCTCTTCATCCGTGCCGGATGACGCCGCCTGCTTCCCGAACCCGTGACCATGTCGGCGTGACCACACCCTCACCCGGCGCCGAGCAACGGCGCCTGCGCGAAGCAGATTCGGCCGGCGTGCAGTGGCGCCGGTGGGGGCCCTACCTCAGCGAGCGGCAGTGGGGCACCGTACGCGAGGACTACAGCGCCGGCGGCGACGCCTGGGACTACTTCAGCCACGACCAGGCGCGGTCGCGCGCGTATCGCTGGGGCGAGGACGGCATCGCCGGACTCAGCGACGACGAGCAGCGACCTCTGCCTGGCGTTCGCGATGTGGAACGGCCGTGATCCGATCCTCAAGGAGCGGCTCTTCGGAGTGACGAACGCCGAGGGCAACCACGGCGAGGACGTCAAGGAGTACTACTTCTACGTCGACAGCACGCCGACGCATTCGTACATGCGGATGCTCTACAAGTACCCGCAGCGGGAGTACCCGTACGCCGACCTGGTCGCCACCAACCGGTCCCGGGGCCGGGGCGACTTCGAGTACGAGCTGCTCGACACCGGGGTCTTCGACGAGCAGCCGCTACTTCGACGTCGTCGTCGAGTACGCCAAGGCCACGCCCGAGGACGTGCTGCTCCGGGTCACCGTGCACAACCGGGGGCCGGAGGAGGCTGACCTGCGCCTGCTGCCCACTCTGTGGTTCCGCAACACCTGGTCGTGGGGGCCGCCGGCGACCAGGCCCGCGATGCGGGAGGTGGCCGGTGTGCCGGGCCTGTCCGTGGTCGAGGCGACGCACGAGCGGCTCGGCGATCGGTGGCTGCTGTGCCTGGGCGAGCACCGGCTGCTGTTCACCGAGAACGAGACCAACGCCGAGCGCCTGTTCGGCACGCCGAACGCGTCGCCGTACGTCAAGGACGGTATCGACCGCTTCGTCGTGCACGGCGAGACCGCGGCGGTGAATCCCGTGCGGACCGGCACCAAGGTGGCCGTCGACGTCCCGCTGACGGTGCCGCCCGGCGGCTCGGCGACGGTCCGCCTCCGGCTCACCGACGAGCCCGTCGTCCCCGGCGCCGACGACGCCCGCTCGTCGCCTGCCGCCTTCGACGAGCTCGTCGAGCTGCGCCGCGCCGAGGCCGACGAGTTCTACCGCGACTCGCTCGCCCGCGGCGCTCGGCGACGAGGAGCGGCAGGTGATCCGCCAGGCGCTCGCCGGGATGCTGTGGAGCAAGCAGTACTTCGGATACGACGTCGAGCGATGGCTGACCGAGCACGGCCTGGACCCGCTGGACGCCGGGGAGATCCGCAACGGCGACTGGTTCCACCTGGTCAGCCACGACATCATCTCGATGCCCGACACCTGGGAGTACCCGTGGTTCGCCGCCTGGGACCTGGCCTTCCAGGCGGTCACCCTCGGCCTGGTCGACATCGAGTTCGCCAAGGGGCAGCTGGACCTGCTGCTGAGCCGCCGTTACCTGCACCCCAACGGCCAGATCCCCGCGTACGAGTGGAACTTCAGCGACGTCAACCCGCCGGTGCACGCCTGGGCGGTGTACCTGCTCTACGAGCTGGAGAAGTCGAGAACGGGCCGCGGCGACCACGCCTGGCTGGAGAACGCGTTCCACAAGCTGGCCAAGAACTTCACCTGGTGGCTGAACCGCAAGGACGTCGACGGTCGCAACGTCTTCCAGGGCGGGTTCCTCGGGCTGGACAACATCGGCGTCTTCGACCGCAGCGCCCCGCTGCCCACCGGCGGCCACCTGGACCAGGCCGACGGCACCGCGTGGATGGCGCTGTACTGCCAGAACATGCTGCAGATCGCGCTGGAGCTGGCCGAGGAAGACCCGATCTACATCGAGCAGGCGCAGACGTTCCTCGAGCACTTCGCGTGGATCGCCGTCGCCGTGAACCGCATGGCGGCCGGAGCCGAGACCATGTGGGACGAGGAGGACGGGTTCTTCTACGACGTGCTCCGCCGCCCGACGGCAGCGCCACCCGGCTGAAGGTGCGGTCGATGGTCGGGCTGCTGCCGCTCGCGGCGGCCACGGTGATCGGTCCGGACGTGACGGCCCGGTTCCCCCAGCTGCTCGACGGCGCCCTGGAGTTCATCGACCGCCACCCGAGCGTGGCCTCGGTGCTGTCGCGCGGGCGGTTCCGCGGCGATCGCGGGCACCACATGCTGGCGCTCTTCGACGAGCCGCGGCTGCGGCGGATCCTGGCACGCCTGCTCGACGACGAGGAGTTCCTCAGCCCGTACGGCATCCGCTCGTTGTCGCGCCACCACGCCAGCCACCCGTTCGAGCTGCAGGTCGACGGGCACCGCTACGAGGTGCCGTACCTGCCGGCGGAGTCCGACAGCGGCATGTTCGGCGGCAACTCGAACTGGCGGGGGCCCGTCTGGTTCCCGATGAACGCCCTGATCATCCGGGCCCTGCTCAACCTCTACGTCTGCTACGGCGACGAGTTCACCGTCGAGTGCCCCACCGGCTCGGGCGTCACGATGACGCTGTTCGAGGTGGCCCGGGAGATCTCCGACCGGCTGACCGGGATCTTCCTCCCGGACGCCGACGGACACCGCCCGTGCTACGGCGGGCAGCGGATCTTCGCCGAGGACGAGCACTGGCGGGACCTGCTGACGTTCTCCGAGTACTTCCACGGCGACAACGGTGCCGGCCTCGGCGCCAGCCACCAGACCGGCTGGACCGGGCTGGTCGCGGTGTTCCCCACTCTGTTCGCCAGCACTCACCAGCCAGGACCTGCTGGAGCACGGACTGCTGCGAACCAGCGGATCGCCCTCCGGAAAGGAGGAACGATGACCGGCTGGCCGTCCGCACCCGTCGTCTACGAGGTCGACACGCTGGCCGTGGCTGACCGACCTGCGGCGGCGCCTGGGGGCCTCGGCAACGCTCGGCGACGTGCCCGCCGAGGTGTGGGACGAGCTCGCGCCGCCGGGGTCGGACGCCGTGTGGCTGATGGGGGTGTGGGAACGGAGCCCCGCCGGCCTCGCGATCGCCCGGGAGGACGAGGCGCTCCAGCGGGCCTTCCGTGCCGCGCTGCCGGACCTGGCACCTGAGGACGTCGTCGGGTCGCCGTACTGCGTCCGGCGGTATGTCGTCGACGAACGACCTGGGCGGCCCCGCGGGCCTCGCCGTGGCCCGGGCGGAGCTGGCCCGGCGTGGGCTGCGCCTGATCCTCGACTACGTGCCGAACCACGTGGCGCCCGACCACCCGGCCGTCACCCAGAACCCGGAGTGGTTCGTAGGCGGCACCGCGCAGGATCTGGCGGACGCACCGGCTTCGTGGTTCGACATCGGCGGGCGGGTGCTGGCCCACGGCCGTGACCCCTACTTCCCGCCCTGGCCGGACGTCGTGCAGCTCAACGCCTTCCGCCCCGAGGTGCGGCAGGCCACCGCCGACATGCTCGGCGCCATCCTGGACCAGTGCGACGGCGTCCGCTGCGACATGGCGATGCTGCTCACCAACGACGTGTTCGGCAGGACCTGGGGCGAGCGTGCCGGGCCGGCGCCCGAGGAGGAGTTCTGGCCCGTCGTCATCGGGCGGGTGCGCCAGCGGCACCCGGACGCGCGTCCTCATCGCCGAGGCGTACTGGGACATGGAGTGGACGCTGCAGCAGCAGGGCTTCGACTTCTGCTACGACAAGCGCCTCTACGACCGGCTTGCCCGCGAGGACGCCGACGCCGTGCGCAAACACCTCGGCGCCGGGCTCGACTACCAGCGGCGGCTGGTCCGCTTCATCGAGAACCATGACGAGCCACGCGCCGCCGCAGCGTTCCCCGGCGGCCGCGACCGCGCCGCAGCCGTCGCCGTCGCCACGTTGCCGGGGGCGACGCTCTGGCACGACGGCCAGTTCGAGGGGCGGCGCGTGCAGTTGCCGGTGTTCCTGTCCCGCCGCCCGGACGAGCCGGTCGACGAGGACGTGCGCCGGTTCTACCACCGGCTGCTCGGCGCCGCCGGCGAGGTTCGGCACGGCGACTGGACACTGCTCGACTGTCAAGGCTGGCCGGACAACCCCACGCACAATGACCTGCTCGCGTGGGCGTGGTCCCGCGACGAGGTGCCGCACCACCTCGTCGTGGTGAACCTGTCCGGCCACCCGTCCCAGGGCCGGCTCCCGCTGCCGTGGCCCCTCCTCCAGGCCCGCACCTGGCGGCTGGCCGACCTCATCGACGGCCGCACGTACGACCGCCACGGGGACGAACTCGTCGACGCCGGGCTCTACGTCGACCTGCCCCCGTGGGGCGCGCACCTGTTCAAGCTGGAGCCCTGGTAGTCCGCGACCTCACCACCGTGGACCGCGAGCGCCCAGATCGCGAGCACGTCTATGGCGATGATGATCGTGGCCCAGATCGGGTAGGCCGGTATGAAGGCGAGGTTCACGATTGCGCTGATCACCGCGAGGATGATGCCCACCACCCGGGCCCACATCTGCCCCCGCAGGACGCCGAGTCCCGTGACGATGGCGATCGCACCGATCACGATCTGCGTCCAGCCCCAGACCGTGAAATCCACGTTGATCGGCAATCCTGCGGGTGTGACCAGGAACAGGTCGTCCTTGAAGAGGGCGACGAGGCCTTCTATCACCTGGAAGATGCCGAGCATCACGAGCAGGGTGCCGGCGAAGACCACCATCTCCAGCCACCCTGTGCGCCTGCGGCCCAGGCCGTCGTACTGGGCCTGGGCGGCGGCCCGGTGGCTCGCGCTCCGCTGTGTATCGGACATCTCTCCCTCACCTTCCCGGTCGATCGGTCACAGGTTGCATGGTTGTCCCCTTCAGCTGCCGAACTTTCCGCTGCTTCGGCGTTCGGCTTCCATCAACGCGACCTCGTCCGCGCCGGAGAGCACGATCCGAGGGTCCGGGGCGAATTCGAGGTCGGGCCGCCGACCCGCGTAGTCAACGGCGTTGAGAACGACCTTGACGGTGTTCAGGCGGGCGCGCTGCTTGTTGTCCGACCGGACGATCACCCAGGGTGCCGCCCTCGTGCTGGTGCGTCTGAGCATGTCGTACTTGCACTGGGTGAACTCGTCCCAGCGGTCCTGAGCCTGTACGTCGATCTCGCTGAGCTTCCACTGGCGCAGCGGGTCAGTCCGGCGGCGCTCGAAGCGCCGGGCCTGCTCCTCCCTCGTCACGCTGAAGTACAGCTTGACGAGGACAATGCCCTGCCGAACCAGGTCCCTCTCGAACGTGGTCACGCCCTGCATGAACGTCCGGTACTCCTCGGGCGTGCAGAAGCCGAACACCGGTTCGACCATCGCCCGGCAGTACCAGCTGCGGTCGAACAGCACGATCTCGCCGCCGGTGGGGAACTGCGCGACGTAGCGCTGGAAGTACCACTGCAACCGCTGCTCCGCCGTCGGCCTGCCGAGCGCGATCACCCGGTAGTGCTTCTCGTTCATGAAGCGGGTGATGCGGCGGATGGCACCTCCCTTGCCGGCCGCGTCGCGGCCCTCGAAGATCACGATCATGCGCATCTGCTTCTTCTCGACGTGCGCCTGAAGTTTGAGCAGTTCGACCTGCCACGGTCGCAGGAACGCCTCGGCCTGCCGCTTGCGGCCGACGGCCTTCCGCTCCCGCTCCAGCGCCTTCCGCTCCCGCTCCAGCGCCTCTTGTTCCCGTCGCAGCGCCGCGAGATCCCAGGCGGTCTGGCCGTAGGCCAGGATCAGCTCGCCTGATTCGCGCGGGGGAACGGCCGCCGGGCGCGACCCATTGAGGCTGGAGACGGGGTCGGCTCGGCGCGGCCCGCGTCCCGGGCGATCCATCGGCAGTGGTATCGACGCCATCTCAGCACTCCTTCGCCGCCTTAGCCGGCGGGCGCCGGCCACCGGATCCGTCAGCCTTAGCGCGCCGGGTTGCCTGATGACGGGTGTCCCTGCCTCGGTGTACAGCGTCCGCCGGAGGGCGCGACCGCTCCTCATCCCACACGGATGACCGGTCCGGTCCCCTGCCGGCCGATTCCGGCCCGGCACCCCCGCCGACCTTCAGAGGCCCGGCAGCGGTCTCATCCTGGCCGGGTGAAGGCCGGCGGCTCGGCAGCGATGACGATGACGCCGAAGACGTTCGCCGGACCCGAGGAGTCGGACGATGTGTCGCTGGCTTGCCTACTCCGGATCACCGATCCTGGTGGAGGAGCTGCTCTACAAACCGCGGTTCTCCCTCATCGACCAGAGCATGCACTCGCGCTTCGGGGTCGAGACCGTCAATGGCGACGGGTTCGGCATCGGTTGGTACGGCGTCGACGGCGCCCCGATCCCGGCGCTGTACCGGAGCGTCGGCCCTGCGTGGGGGGACGCCAACGCGCGCGAGCTGGGCCAGTCGGTGTCCTCGCCGCTGTTCCTCGCCCACATCCGGGCAAGCACCGGCACCGCGGTGCAGCAGACCAACTGCCATCCGTTCCGGCACGAGCAGTGGCTGTGGCTGCACAACGGCTCGGTGCGCGAGTTCGCCACACTGAAACGGGACCTCGTCCTGGCGGTCGACGCCGGCCTCTACCCATATATCGCCGGCTCGACCGACTCCGAGGTGATGTTCTATCTCGCCCTGACCTTCGGGCTGCGCGACGATCCGGTGGCGGCGGTCGAGCGGATGGTGGGCTTCGTCGAGTCGGTGGGTCACCGGCACGGCGTGGCGGACCCGATCCAGATGACCGTAGGCACCACCGACGGCGACCGGGTGTGGGCCTTCCGGTACTCCAGCGAGGGCGATAGCCGGTCGCTGTACTACAGCACGGCCGTCACCGCTCTCCGCGAGCTGTACCCGGACAACGAGAAGCTGCAACGGCTGTCCGACGAGACGCGCATCGTGGTGTCGGAGCCGCTGGGCGAGCTCGTCGGCGCCTGGCAGCAGGTGCCCGAGTCGAGCTACGGGGTCATCCAGAAGGGCGAGGACTCGCTGGGCAGCTTCCAGCCCAGGATGCCCTGACTCCCGCGGGGTGGCTGTGCACTGGTCTGCGCGGCTGCCCAGCCGGTGTCATCCGGCGCGGGTGATGCCGCCGCGCCGCCTTGCGATCACGCTGCACTAGGGGCGTGAAGGGAGCCGGAGCGATGAAGGAAACGGCCGTCGACACGCAGTCACAACAGGAGCCGATCCCCGCGCTGCGGGAGCGCTGGATGGCGCGCCTCGCCCTCCTCGTGGCGGCCGCCGCGGTGGTCTTTCCGCTGGTGGCTGCCGGTCTCCGTGGCAGCATCGCCCTGATCCTCGTCGGCCTCGCGGGTGTCGTGGTCGCCCTCGTCGCGGTCTGGTGGTTCCTCACCCATCGAGGCGTGCTGCGCTGGCTGGCCGCCGTTCTGGCGATCGCCGCGCCCCTGGTCGTGGTGGTGATGTACGCGCGCAGGGATCTCGTGTGGGTGGTCGTCGTGACCGCGCTGCTGTGGGGGGCCGCGCTCTGGGCCGGCCGCAGCGCGCTGGCTGGGACTGCGACGCTCTCGGCGCCCGCAGAGTACGAGACCCCGCCGCCGACCAAGCCGTTCCTGATCATGAACCCGCGCTCTGGAGGCGGCAAGGTCGAGAAGTTCCACCTCGCCGACCGGGCCCGCGAACTCGGCGCCGAGGTGGCGCTGCTGCAGGGGGAGATGGTCGACGTCGCCGGACTGGCCCAGCAGGCGGTGCGCGACGGCGCAGATCTTCTCGGCGTCGCTGGCGGAGACGGCACTCAGGCCTTGGTGGCGGGCATCGCCGCGGAGCACGGACTTCCCTTCTTGGTGATCTCCGCGGGAACCCGCAATCACTTCGCGCTGGACCTCGGGCTCGACCGCGAGGACCCCGCGACGTGCCTGGAGGCGCTCACCGACGGTGTCGAGCTGCGGATAGACCTCGGACAGATCGGGGACCGCATCTTCGTCAACAACGCCTCGTTCGGCGCCTACGCGGCCGTCGTGCAGAGCCCCGCGTACCGCGACGACAAGAGGGGCACCACGCTCGACCTGCTTCCTGATCTGCTGACCGAGCACTCCGGCCCGCGGCTCCGGCTGCGCATTGGTGACACGGTGCATCACCGGGCCCCAGGCCATCCTGGTGAGCAACAACCCGTACGCGGCGGACGACATCGCCGGGCTCGGCCGGCGCACCCGGCTCGACGGCAGCGTCCTCGGCGTCCTCGCGGTCACCGTGCGTGGTGCCGTCGATGCCGCTCGGCTGGTCCGGGGCCTGCGTTCGAAGGTGCTCAAGGTCGTCGACGGCGAACGAGGCGGTCGTCGAGGCCGATACGCCGTCGGTGCCGGTCGGCGTCGACGGGGAGGCCATCGAGATGCCGACGCCGGTGCGGTGCGTCATCCGGCCCGCAGCGCTGCGGGTGCGCGTCCCGCGCAGTCGACCGGGGGTCCCCGCAGCGCGACCCGCGGCGCCCTGGGCCGCGTTGCGCCGGATGGCCCTGTCGACCGGCCGCCGATGACCGGAAGCCGGGGCGCCGCCGCGCCCCGGTCGGTGGTCATCGCCCACGTCTCCGATCTGCATCTCGGCGCTCACGATCCGGTCGCGGCGGACACGCTCGTCGCCGACGTGGCCGCCGCTCGGCCCTCGCTCACCGTCGTCACCGGAGACTGCACGATGCGCGCGCGCGACGGGCAGTTTCGCCAGGCCAGCGCCTTGCTCGCGCGGCTGCCGGAGCCGCGGTTGGTGGTGCTCGGCAACCACGATCTGCCGCTGTTCGCCGTCGGTTCCCGCCTCGTCCGGCCGTACGCGCTCTACCGTGCCTGGCTCTGCGCAGACCTCGATCCGGTCGTGCGGGTGCCAGGCGTGACGGCGCTCGGCCTGAACTCGATGACCCGGTGGCGATGGAAGAGCGGCGCCGTGACCCACCAGCAGACCACCGCGGTGGTCGAGATTCTCGGCGGGGCGGCGCCGGGCACTATACGACTCCTGGCGCTGCACCATCCGCCCTTCCAAAGCGGGCTGGCCCGGCTGGCTGGGCGTTCCCGGCTCAGCCGCGCGCTCGTCGAGGCGCGCGTCGACCTCGTCCTGGCGGGACACACGCACCTACCTGCCGAGCGGCAGTTGGAGCTGGTCGCCGACGGCCGCGAGCACCACCTGATCGAGGTCGTGGCCGGTACCGCGACGAGCCACCGCACCCGCCGCGACGTGGGGCAGTCGTGGAGCCTGATCAGGATCGACGGGGACAACGTCGCCGTGCAGGAACGGCACCGGGTCGATCGCGGTTGGCAGGCCGGCCCGACGGCGCAGTTCAGCCGGCAGCCTTAGACCGTTGACTCACCGGTACGCACCGGGGGCCGGCGGCCGTAAGGACGCGCGCGCCGTGCCGGCAACCATCGAGCCGATGGCCGCCCCCAGAACGAGGTTGAGAACGGCGGTGCACACTCGGGACGCCAGGCTGGCGTCGGTGACGAACGGTGCCAGCATCCCCACCACCGTCGCGAGGCCGACCATCCAGCTGAAGAAGCGCATGGGCCTCGGCGTGGTCAGGAGCAACACGTGTACGAGCCCGGTCGCGACCAAGCTGAGCACGGCGGCGCCGAGCGCGTACCAACCGGTGCTGGCGTCGCCCCACACGCCCTCGCCCTTGGGCGCGAGGATCGGCACGTCGAACAGGCCGCGCGTCAGCAGGATCCCCGCGATCGAGATGAGGGCGGCTATCAGGGCCGTAGCGAGGCCGCCTGCCCATAATCTGCCGGCGTTCACGGCGGGGCGCTGCGGCGTCGTTGCAGACTGGTACATCCCGGTCATACCGTCCTCCTTGAGGTGCGGGTGTGCCCGGCAGGCTTCCTGTCGACAGTCGACGAGGGCGACTCTCGATACCTCATCCGGTGGGGATGAACCGCTGCTGGAGCGCGCGTGACTGACTGAGCACGCCGCCGCGCCGTGCGGCGACGCCCAGACGAGCAGCTGAAGGGAAGTGCACGAATCATGGCAACTCTGGTCGCGATCGGCTACCCAGACGAGACCACCGCGACGGCCGCCTCGCTGGAAGCGCAACGCATGGCGAAGGACTTCATCATCCAGCCTGACGCGATCGCGGTCATCATCCGTGACAAGGAGAACAAGTTCCACGTCACCACCAGCCACCACGCGGTGGGCGAGGGTGCGACCTGGGGCATGTTCTGGGGCTTCCTGTTCGGCCTCCTCTTCTTCATCCCGGTCTTCGGCATGGCGATCGGCGCAGGGATGGGTGCCCTGATGGGGAAGCTGACCAAGGGCGCCATCGACAAGGAGTTCCGGGAGCAGGTGCGTGACATGCTGCAGCCCGGCACGTCCGCGCTCTTCCTGGTCGTCGAGCACGCCACCCCGGACAAGGCGGTCGAGGGGCTGGCCAAGTACGGCGGCACGGTCCTCAAGTCGTCGCTGTCCAAGCAAGCCGAGGCGGAGCTGCAAGAGGCTCTGCACAGCGGCGAGGCGAAGGTGGAGTTCGAGGAGCACTGAACCGGCGAACGCGGCGAGGCCGGCCCCCGGTCCGGGGCCGGCCTCGGCCTTTCCTGGCTGCGTCCGCGCCGGTTCATCCGTGGCGAATGACGTGCCGCCCACCGACCACCGGCCATGCTCCGCCCATGAGACGTCGCTGGATCTGGGCCGTGACGGCCATGCTCGTGACCACCACGTTCCTCGGCGCATGCGGTGGCGGCGGAGGTGACCAGCCCGCGGTGTGCGTCAGCCTTGAGGCGGTGCAGGTATCGGTCGACAACATCAGCAAAGCCAATGTGAGCGAGAATGGACTGACGCAGCTCCGCACGGACCTCAAGACGCTGAAGGAGAACCTGGAAAAGCTGCTCGACGATGCGCGGGCGCAGTTCCAGCCGCAGGTCGACGCGGTGCGGGCGGCCGTGGACGAGTTCTCTTCGAGCGTGACCGCGGCGACGGAAGACCCTAACGCCACCACGTTCGAAAGTGTCCGCACCGCGGTGAAGAGCCTCGGCGACGCCATCAAGGACCTCGGCACGGCTGTGTCGGAGACGTGCTGAGCTGGGCAAAACCGGTCTACTACTGACGGCCGGGCAGGTCCAACAGCATCGCGTCGTACAACGGCGCACCCTCGTACGGGCGCAGCGGCCCGACCATCCCATACCCGAGCGCACGGTACGCGGCCTGCGCGGCCTCCGCTTCCGGCCGCGACAGCAGAGTCACCCGCTCCACACTCTGGTCGCCGACGAGCAGCTCGTGCATGGCCGCGCCGATCCCGCGGCGTCGGTACGCGAGCAGCACGGCCAGCTCGTTGATCGCATACGTCCGTGTACCTGTCTCCGTGACCAGACCGGCATCGACCGACGCCAGTAGGCCGCGCCACCATGCCGTGTGAGCAGGCAGACGGTACCCGAACGCGAAACCGACCGGCCGCTCATCGTCGTGGGCGAGCACGAGGCGGTGACCGGGACGCTCGCACCGCTGCTCCCATGTGTCAGCGAAGTCCGCGACGTCCTCGGGGCCCTCGCAGTACGGCGGCTCGGCGTAGACCTCCGCGTACAGCGGCAGGATCGTGTCGAGCTCGTCAAGTGCGTCGGCACCGTCGAAGACGCGGAAGGTCGTCACGCGCTGACCTGCGTCGCCCACGCCGCGAACTCGCACGCTGGCACCGTGTCAATGTCACCGACCTGCCGTGCCAGCATCCTCACGCTCGCGCGCAACCGACCAGAAGAAAGCTCGCCGCAGGCGGCCACCGCCGGAGTCCCCACCTGAATCGCCTCGTCAACCGCACGGCGCCCGGCGAGTAGCCGAGCGTGCCGCACGGTGTACAGGGCGGTGTTGCGGGGGTGCGCTGCGTTCGCCGCGGTGACCGATTCACGAGCCGCGCGCTCAGCCCGTGGGTACTGATGCAGCGCGATCGCGGCCTGGGTCTCGTGCGAGCGGATCTCGGCGCCGCACCAGAACGACGTCCATGCCGGGTCATCAGCCGACCGGCCAGCGGCGTAGAACCGGTCGGCGCGGACGAGCGCCTCGTCGGCGGCCAAGCGGTTGCCCGCCGCGGCGTGGCCCATCGCGAGCCGCGCCGCGACGATCGACCGCACCACCGGTGTCGCGCCCGGCACCCGCTCGGCGGCCTCGGCCAGATCTACTGCCTCCGGTCCGCGTCGCAGCGCGGATGCCTGCAACGACATCGAGGCGAGCGTCACGGTGCGCACCTCGTGGTGGCCGCCGAGGCCAGCGGCGTGCAGCGCCTCCAGCCACCAGCGGCGAGCCTGGTCGTGCAGGCCAGCGTCGTAGGAGGCCCAACCAAGGTTCTCGCTCGCGGCGGCGAGGACTTCCTGCAGACCGCGCCGCGTCGCAGGGGTGCACGAGCCGGTGGCGAGCGCGTATCGGAGCCGTTCGACCAGGTCAATGTTGATCGCCCGGACCCGACCAGCCCCGGCGGAGGCGTCGAGCTCGTACAGCTTCGCGAGGGTCTGCCGCACAGCCTCCACGTCGCCGCCGCTGACGTGCGGCGCGTCAGCGGTGAGCACGCTCGGCAGCGTCAGCAGGCCAGCGACGCCGGCCATGCCGCGCAGGAAGTCGGATCGCTTCACGTTCTCGTCTCCATCGCTCTCCTCCGGAAGGTTAGCCGCGCCGGACATATCCGGCGCGGCGCAGGGGAGATCGAGCGCACCCGGGGGAATGCCGAGGCTCTTCGCGACTGCGGCGAGCGCATGGGGCTCCGATCGGAGGCCGGTCTCGATGCGGCTGATCGCCGATTTGCTGTAGCCGGCCAGCGCACCGACGTCCACCAGTCGTAGTCCGAGCGCAGTACGGACGAGCCGGATCACCTCGCCCGCGCGGCCGTCGGAGATGGCGCGGCGGGCACGGCTCGACGCCAGGACCTCTCGCACTACTTCGGGTGTCATCTCGACTAGCCCCTCGCCGTCGGCGCCAACGAGGTTAGTGCCTGGCACGCGGCGGCGTGTATGTCCAGAGGGAACCGCGAACTGGCAACCCGGTTGCCGGACGCACGCCTAGCCTCGCGGCAGCACCCCATGCCGCGTTGGACTGATTGCGCCCCGCTGCCGGGGTGTTCAGACCACAGCAGCGGGTTGAACGGGCAGGCACGGCCGACGGTCCCGGACGCGGGCCGTGCCCGCCCCGTAGACGGCCCGGGCGGGAAGCGCGAGCGGCGGGCCACGCCTGCCGTACCCATCGTGCTCTTCCACCCGGGTCCACACCGCTCGACTGCGCGAGACGGGAGCGCGATGGACGAGACCGAGCCACCTGAGCCCCTCTTCGGTGACACGGAGCCGACCGCCGAACGAATCGCCGCGGCCCGCCGACAACTAGAGCTGCACGTTCGTGTGTGCGTGCCGGAGCCGGCGTGTCAGTCGTGCCTGACCCGGTACCCGTGCGACTCGGCGAGGTGGGCGCTCAGAGTGCTCTCGCTCGCGAAGATCGAACGCGGCTCGGACAGCTAGCCATGCCAAGCCCGGAGCATCCGATGACGCTCGGCCTCGCGATCGAAACGCGGGCCGCGCACGCCGAGCAAGGTGGACGCTGTCGGCTGTGCCGGATCCTGTGGCCGTGCCAGGCGTACCGCCTCGCGCAGACGGTCGTCGCCGAGGCCACCCGGCGCCAGCCCGCGATTGGCACAACCACTCCGGTGCACCCCGACTGGATCGACGGCACCCCATAGCGCCCATCGAAGCGAACTGCTCGACCCGCGCAGCGTGGCACGTGGCCGTTGAAAGCTGGGTTCGTCCTTGGGGGGTGATGCCCTCGCGTCCTGTGCCGACCACGATCACGGTATGCGCATCAGGCCCCGGACCGGAGGTCCCCGGTGAGCGCCGCTGACGTGCCCGCCAGCGATCTCCGGCGGGTGGAGCGGTGGATCCCCGGTGTGTCGGTGGTGAGGACGTACCGCGCGGCCTGGTTGCCGAAGGATCTCGTCGCCGGGCTCGTACTGACCACCCTGCTCGTCCCGCAGGGTATGGCCTACGCGGAGCTGGCGGGCCTGCCGCCGATCACCGGGTTGTACACGACGATCTTCTGCCTGCTCGGCTACGCCGTCTTCGGACCGTCGCGGATCCTCGTCCTCGGGCCGGACTCCTCGCTGGGCCCGATGATCGCGGCGGTGCTCATCGTGGTCGTCGGATCGGGCGGCGACCCTGCCCAGGCCGTGGCGCTGGCGTCGATGCTGGCCCTGCTGGTGGGGCTGACAATGACGGTGGCCGGCATCGCCAAGCTGGGTTTCATCGCCGACCTGCTGTCCAAGCCAACCCAGATCGGCTACATGAACGGCCTGGCGCTGACGATCTTCGTCGGGCAGTTGCCGAAGCTGTTCGGCTTCTCGGTCGACGGCGACGGCGTGATCGAGGAGGCGGTGGGGTTCGTCAAGGGGGTTGCCGCCGGCGAGGCGGTGCCGGCGGCGGTCGGGGTCGGCCTCCTCGGCCTGCTCGTGATCCTGGCGCTGCAGCGGTGGCTGCGGAAGGTGCCGGCTGTGCTGGTCGCCGTCGTCGTCTCGATCGCGGCGGCCGGGCTGTTCGGCCTCGCGGACCGCGGCGTCGAGCTGGTCGGTCCGCTGCCACGGGGCTTCCCGCCGCTCACGGTGCCGCACGTGTCCTGGTCGGACCTCGGGGTGCTCATAGTCGGGGCGATGGGGATCACGCTGGTGTCGCTCACCGACACGATCTCGACCGCCTCGTCCTTCGCCGCCCGCACCGGCCAGGAGGTGCGCGGCAACCAGGAGATGATCGGCATCGGCGCGGCGAACATCACCGCCTCCTTCTTCCAGGGTTTCCCGGTGAGCACCAGCGGATCGCGGACCGCCGTGGCGGAGCAGTCGGGCGCCCGTACCCAGCTCACGGGCGTGGTCGGCGCGGCACTCATCGCGCTGATGCTGGTGCTGGTGCCCGGCCTGCTGCGGAACATGCCCCAGCCGACCCTGGCCGCGGTGGTGATCGCCGCGTCCCTGTCGCTGGTCGACATCAGGGGCGTTTCGCGGCTGTGGCGCCAGCGCCGCGTGGAGTTCAGCCTGTCGATCGCGGCGTTCCTGGGCGTGGCCCTGCTCGGCGTGCTGCCCGGCATCGGTATCGCCGTGGGTCTGTCGGTGCTCAACGTGTTCCGCCGGGCCTGGTGGCCCTACCAGGCGGAGCTAGGGCGGGCCGAGGGCGTCGCCGGGTACCACGACCTGCGGTCCTACCCGGACGCCGACGTGCTGCCCGGGCTCGTCCTGTTCCGCTTCGACGCGCCGTTGATCTTCGCCAACGCCCGCGTCTTCCGCGACCAGATCCGGCACCTGGCCCGAAGGGATCCGCCGCCGAAGTGGATCGTCGTTGCGGCAGAACCGATCACGGACATCGACACCACCGCCGCAGACGTGCTGGAGGACCTCGACGAGGAGCTGAACGCCAAGGGGATCTCGCTGGTGTTCGCCGAGATGAAGGACCCGGTCCGCGAGAAGATCGACCGGTACAAGCTGACCCGGACGATCGACCCGGCGCACTTCTTCCCGACGGTGGAGGACGCCGTGGCTGCGTACCAGGACGAGACCGGCGCTGACTGGGTCGAGGCCGCCCCGCCGGAGGACGACGACGCGACCACCTCTCGCTGACCGGGGCCTGGCGGCGGTGCGGGCCCGCCCCTGGCGGGAGAGGGGAGAAGCGACTGCGCTTCTCCCCTCGGCCAACCCCGCGTTGGACTCGACGCGGTCTTCGACGGGGCCGTTACCCGCTCAGCACGACGTCACGTATCGAGAGTCGGACGTGACCCAGCCGTGGCCGCCGTTGGACAACATGGTGTGGTAGCGGTTGTGGGGCGGATCCGTCCCGTCGGTCCAGAACTGGGTGCCGGTGCGCCAGACACCCCAGGTGTTGGCGGGGTCGGTGGTCGCCGCGGTCTTCCAGACCCGGACCTCCCTGGCGGTGACGCGCTTGCAGACCCACGCCGCGGCTGTCGCGGTGGAGTCGGCGTCTGGCGCGAGGCTCGGCCGCGCGACCTGCGGTGCCGGTGCCTGTGCCGCGCGTACGGCCGCCGGTGCGGTCTCTGTCTGTGTGGTGGTCGAGACGGGCAGTGCCGCCACGTCCGCCGGCTGCAACGCCGCCGTGTCCGTGGTGGACGGTTGAGGAGCGGCGGCGTGGCCGGCCGCCGGGGCGAGCAGCGTTGCGAGGCCGGCCGTCGCGCCGGCCATGGCCAGCCGGGATCGGCGTGGCAGGGTGCTTGTCGTCATGCGCTTCTCCGTTCTGGGATTGGGGTATGGGGCGCACAGTGGCAGGCATGGCCGGGCGGGGCCCTTGCCCGCGCAGGGCGGGTGCGGTGGCGGGTCACTGCCGTTCCGCCGGGGGCTCTGCCGGGAGCAGGTCGGGGTAGATCGCGCAGAGGTAGCTGTCCCAGGTTCGCCCGGCGTAGTAGTCGTGCTCGCGCAGGATCCCTTCGACGTGGAACAGGCGCCCGGCACCGCTCTGCAGCTGCGGCCAGTTGAAGCCGGGGACCTCCAGGTAGAGCTTGCTGCAGCGGGAACGTGTGGAACAGGTAGTTCACGAACAGGGACACCGCTTGCGCGGCCAGGCCGGTGCCTGCGTATGGCGGGTGGAAGACCGCGCCGATGTACGCGTGGCGCAGCCCCTGCGTGGCCGCGTACGCCACCACGTGCCCGACCGGTTGGCGGTCTTCGCCGCGCCGGGCGACGTACTGCACGAGGACCTGTCCCCACAGCTCATCGACGAAGCGTTCGAATTGCGGTGGCGCACCCCGGTACCGCCAGCGGAAACTGGTCTCCGGCGCCGTGGCGAGCGTGTACAGGAAGCCGATGTCGTCCGGTTCGATCGGGGTCAGCTGTAGCGCGGGCGTGGCCAGCCGCGGCGCGAGTGTCTGCGACGGGCCGGAGGCGCGTGGCAGGGCGATGTCGGCGGGTCCGGGTGTACGCAGTTCCGGCCCGCCGACCACGGTGATCGACAGGCCCGGGGGCGACGACCTCTCCAGCAGCGACAGCACGTCGCCGACGCTGGCCAGGATGTCGCGGTCGGTACCCACTGCCACCCCGCGGGTTTCGAGCCAGGTCAGCAGGCTCAACCTGGCCAGGCTGTCCAGACCCAGCTCCTCGTGCAGCCGTGCCGAGTCGTGCAGTGCCGCGGGGTCGAAGTCGAGCAGTTCGGCGAGTTCGTGCCGGTCTGCCTCGCGCTGGTCGCGCGCCCCGTGCGGCGTGTCGGTGGCGCGGGTACGGCTGTCCACAGTGGTCATCAGGTTCTCCTGTCCGCGACAAGGGGCGGTGACTTCGGGCCGGTCAGCGTTGCGGCCTGGTACCGGCGGCGGGTCTCGGCTCGGCGGAGCTTGCCGGACGAGGTTCTCGGCAGCCGGCTGAACGGCAGCGTCACGACGTCGCTGGGCGCCAGCCCCACCTCGCCACGGACAGCGGCGGCCACCTCCGCGCGGACGACCTCCGGGTCGCGGCCCCGTGACTCGACGGCTACGACGAGCCGGTCGCCGTGCTCGCCCGGCAGGCCGAACGCCGCAACGCCACCCGGCCGTACGCCGGGCACCTCCGCCGCGGCCGCCTCGACGTCCTGTGGGAACACGTTGCGGCCGGCCGCGAAGAGCACCTCCGTCGCGCGGCCGCACACCACGAGCTCGCCGTCGGCGAGATAGCCGAGATCGCCGGTGCGAACCCAGCTGCCAGCCGGTGGGGCGGGCTCGCCGTGGTGGTGGTCGACGACGGACGGGCCGCGGATCTCGATGTGGCCCACGCGGCGTTCGCCCGCCGGTTCACCGGTCGTCTCGTCGACGATCCGCAGGGCGGACCCCGGCACGGGACGGCCCAGGCGGACCAGTTGCCGTACGCGTCCGTCCGGATCGGCCGGTTCGGCGCGACTGTGTGCTTCCATCTGGTACGCGTCGACACGATCCACGCGGACGCCGGCGCCCTTCGCCGCGATGCTCACCGCGAGCGTCGACTCCGCCAGCCCGTACGCGGGCGCGATCGCCGACGGGTCGAGCCCGTGTCGGCGAGCGGCGTCCGCGAACGCCGCCATCGTCGCGGCGCCGATGGGCTCGCCGCCGCAGAGCAGGAGGCGCATCGAGCTGAGGTCGAGCGTCACATCGCCAGCCAGCAACCTGCTCATCAGCCGGTACGCGAAGTTCGGCCCGCCCGACACGGTGATGCGATGCCGCGACATCGCCTCCGGCCAGCTTGCCGGACGCCGCGCGAACGTGGCCGGCGACTGCAGGTAGAGCGAGCAACCACACGACATCGGCAGCGCGAGAAAGCCGACCAGCCCCATGTCGTGGTATAGCGGCAACCAGCTCAACGTCCGGCTCGGGTGCAGGGTCTCGTGGTCGATCGCAACCTTGATCGCGGCGACGTTGGCCGCCAGGTGGCCATGGGTCACCGGGACGCCGCGAGGACTGCGGGTGGACCCGCTCGTGTACTGCAGCACGGCCAGGTCTGTCGGGTGTGGGCGGACGGGCGGAGCCGGCGCAGCCGATGCGGCCGACTGCACCAGATCGGCCAGCGAGACCACCTGGGTCGAGGCGGACAGCGCCGCGCCGACGGCAGCGGACCGGTTGTCCACGACGACGAGATCCAGGGCCGCGTCCCGGACCACCGCCGAGACGTGGTCGAGGTACGCCCTGCCGTCCGCGCTGATCGGCGGCGCCAGGACCGTGACCGCCCCGCCGGTGAGCCAGGCTGCCTGCAGCGCGGCGACCAGGTCCTCGCAGGTGTCGCTGAGGAGCCCGATCCGTGCGCCGCGGCCGAACCCCCAGCCGGCGAACACCGACGAGATGCGCAGGGCCCGGTCGTGCACCGCCCGCCACGGGCTCGTCGTGACGGCCTCGCCCGCCCCGTCGAGAACCGTCAACGTGCCGGTGCCGCCGGCCCGGTCCAGGATGGCATCGACCACGGTACGTGCGGAGCGGATGTCGTCGGCGTCTGTACTGGCAGGCGAGCTGAAATCTTGCGTACGCATGCTTCTCCTCCTGCGGAGCAGGGTGTAGAGGTTGCAGCGCTCGCAGCATCGGGGGCCGGTAAGGACGAAAGCCTTGAGGAAACCTTGCAGCGCTCTCACCGGGCACCTGATCGCCGGCAGGCGACGGGTTACGGCAGGGCGAGCCGGGCCTTGAGCCGCAGGTATTCGCCGTACCGTCTGGCGGCCTCGTCGAGGGCTTCGATCTCTGGGGATGTCAGGGCTCGGTAGGGCCGCAGGTCGAACTGCACGTGGTCGTTGGCGATCGTGCGCCGCATGGCGGCGAGGAGTTGTGCGTCGACCAGGGCCATCCCGGTCGCGCTCTCCCGGGTGCGTGGCACGTCGCCGGCGGCATCGAGCACCCAGCGGGAATCCTGGTAGCCGCGGTATGTCTCGTCGAGGACCTGCAGAAGATGGCCAGCGGGCTCCTGCGGTCCGCCGGGGGCATCGCCCGGGGGCGTGCCAGAAGGTGCGCCCGTCGTGCTGGAACGAGTCGAGCCGATCGCGCACCTGTTGCAGGCCGGTGCGCACGTCGGTGAGGGTGAGCGTCGCCCAGTAGGCGAGGTCCCGTTCGGTCGCCGGGCCATGCCCGGTGAAGTAGCGCAGAGCGAGCTCGGCCAGGGCCTCGGTCCGCCCGAGCCGGCGTGGTGTCGGCACGCGCTCGCCCATGAGCGCGTAGGTGTGCTCGCCGTCGACGATTCCTCCGCTGCAGATCAGCCCGTCCAGCTCGACGTGGGCCAGCAGGATCATCAGCATCTGCCCGCTGCTCGGGATACCGCGCTCGCGCAGCTCGTCGGCCAGCTGCGCGCGGGTGAGCTGTCCGCGGCTCGCCAGTGCCTGCGTGACGGCGGCGACTGCCTGATCGATCGGCGCGCTCGTCGAGGCCGTGGGCGGTGCGTAGCTGCTGGCCGGTGACCCGCCGTACCCGTGGACCGGTCAGGTCGAGCAGCCAGCCGATGTCCTCGGCCAGCACGAAGTGCCACGTGGGCCGCAGCACGTGCGTGCGCACGACGGCACCGTCGTCGAGGAGGCTCGCCAGATCGGCCTGGTCCGGGTTCTGTGTGCGCGAGGCCACTGCCCAAGCCGCCTGACTGGGGTTCTCCGCCTGGACGGCCAGCAGCGAACCGACAGCCTCCCGCGCAGAAACGGCGTAGGGCGAGACCAGGTGCTGGCTGCGCAACCGCCAGCGAGCGATGTCGAGGTCCTGCACCATGCCGTCACCTTCCCGAACTGGGCGAGAACAGACTAGCGACGCGTCTCGCAACGTTGACCAGGCAATCCGGCACGGCATGAACTGTCGGGGAAATGGCTGCATCGGCCGTCCGGTTTGGGCGCCACTTCCGGAACAGTCCGGTTCGGGGAGGGTGAGGCGGCGCGAGGGGCTGACGGCCGCGCCGGCCAGCCCCTGCTTTTTCGCCAGCCGGCCGGTCGTAACGAACAGAAGGCCGGAATCCTTACCGACATTCAGCCTATTTCCGATTCTCTCCCCTTATAGCCCGCCTCCAATCCGCCGTCTTATATCGCCTATTTCGAAGTAAGTCGCGAAGCGATATACGTCAGCCTCTGTTTCGCGCTTTCCTGGGTCTTGTCAAAGGCGGCAATTCGGTGAACGCTTTGCCCAGCGACCACCACCACTCCGGCAGACAGAAGTCCCGTGTGGCGCGCCGCGCAGGAGTGTTCCTTCGTACAAGGGAGTACAAATGCGAACCAGTCGATTAGTGGCCGTCATCGCCGCCGTCGTCCCGATCCTCGCGGTCCTTCCCGCAGGTCCTGCATCCGCCGTGCCGCTCACCCCTGGCGGCTCCACGGAAGTGACCGTCGGCAGCATTGACAATCTGTTCTCGCAGAACAAGCAGAATGAGCCAGGGCTAGCCGTGAACCCGGTCAACCCCAGAATCCTGGCTGCAGGCGCTAACGACAACATCGACCTGGAGGCGTGTAACGCTGGAGACGACCGCACCTGCCCGTTCACGCCTGGCGTTGGCGTCTCTGGAATCCAGTTCTCCACCGACTCCGGGCGCACCTGGACTCAGCCGACCTACACCGGCTACTCGGCGCGGGTCACCCCGAGTTGCCTCGGCCAGCCTGATCTCGCCCCCGGCGTTCCGCCCGCCACGGATACCGGCTGCGTTCCCGACCCGGCCGGGCCGATCGGCACGCTGCCCAACTACTTCGAGAACGGTCTGTCCTCCAACGGCGACCCCGAGCTCGCCTTCGGCCCGGTACCCGGACGCGAACGGCGAGTTCTCCTGGGCCAACGGTCAGCGGCTCTACTACACGAACATCGCGTTCAACTTCCCCAACCGTCAGGCCTTCAACGGCGACGCCGCGATCGCGGTCTCGCGCACCGACGACATCACCGGCGCCATCGCCGGCGACAACGACGCCTGGATGGACCCGGTGATCGTCACCCGGCAGAACTCCGCGCTGTTCAGCGACAAGGAGCAGGTCTGGGCCGACAACGCCGAGTCCAGCGATCACTTCGGCAACGTCTACGTCTGCAATGTCGGGTTCCGCGGCACCGCCGGGTCGGAGCCGGTGCTCTTCGCCCGGTCCACCGACGGCGGCGACACGTGGCGAACGCGGCAGCTCACTCCGGCGACGAACAACAGCCAGACCGGCGGACGGCAGGGCTGCGCGATCCGGACCGACAGCGCCGGCGTGGTCTACGTGGTGTGGATCGGCACCGACATCGGTACCGGGCAGGACGTGTTCTTCCAGGCGCGTTCCTTCGACGGCGGCGCCAACTTCGAGCGGCCGCGCGCGATCGTGACGGTGGCGGGCATCGGCCAGTTCGACCCGGCGCAGGGCCGCTTCACCATCGACGGCATCGCCGGCGCCCGGACGAACACCTTCCCCAGCGTCGACATCGCCAACGGCGCGCCCAGCGGTGCCGACGCGTCCGACCAGATCCTCGATCACCTGGTCGGACGACCGCGCGGGCACCAACAATGAACGTGCCTTCGTCATCAGCTCGACCAACGGCGGGCAGACGTATTCGGCCCCGATCAACGCCAACGACGGCACCGACCGGGCCAACTTCCCCGCTATCGCGATCTCACCGGACGGCACGGACGCCTGGCTGGTCTACAACGCCTGGCTCGACCCGTGGCGCAACGACACCACTTCCGCGCGCCGGGTGCTCGGCGTGGTCCGGCACGCCGACGTGAACGCTGCCGGGGTGATCGGCTCGTGGACGACGCTTCTCCGTGGGGCGGTCGGGGACGGGCGCGCGTCGAGCGCCAACGGTCTGACGTCGGAGTTCCTCGGCGACTACAACTACGCAGTCGCCACCCGCGACTACGGCTCGGCGGTGTGGAACGACATGCGTAACGGCGCGGTCTGCCCGGCGATCAACACCTACCGGCAGGCGTTCGTCGAGGACGTGCTCGCCGGAACCGCCCAACCCATCGTTGGCGACCGGCTTCGCGACCGGGCATCGGCGGCGGAGCTACCCGCGTCTCACTCCACCGCACTGAGGCCCGGCCCTAACACCCAATGCCCGGGAACGTTCGGCAACTCGGACATCTTTGGAGGCACCTTCAGCGACGACTCGTAGGCTGACCGGCGACTGGGTGGGTCCGATCCCGACAGGATGGGACCCACCCATTGTCCTCTGGTCAAGGCGGTGGTGCTGGAGGTGTCGCCTCAGCGATACACGCCGCTGCGGCCAGCAACGAGGTCTGCGAGTGCGTCATGGTGCTGCTCGTTGACCAACGGTGGCATGTCGTCGATCGGGAAGTATCGGAGCTGGAGTGTTTCGGCGTCTCCGTCGTCGAGGTGGCCGCCGATCGGGGTGCAGTTGAAGAACACGGTGATGGTCTGCGCGACGTCGCCGTTGGGGTAGGTGTGTTGGTACTTGGTGTAGACGCCGAGCAGCGATTCGACGCGAACCTCCAGGCCGGTCTCCTCCAGCACTTCCCGGATAGCGGCCTCGGCCGCGGACTCCCCCAGCTCGATCGCTCCGCCCGGGAAGCCCCAAGCGACGTGGTCGGCGCGCTGCTGCAACAGGACCCTGTCGCCGTCGCGGATGCAGGCTGCGGCGAAGTTCAGCAGGATCGGCGCGGTGCCGACCTGATCGCGTAGCCAGCGGATGTAGTCGGGTTGAGGAGTCATCGACGTGTCCTTCATTTTCTCGGTGCGGCACACTCTTGCGCGGAGCCGCAAGGCTGGGGCGTATGGCGATCGAGATCGTGGTGTTCGACGGCTTTGACGAGCTCGACGTCTTTGGACCGTTCGAGGTACTGACCCTGGCCGGACTATCGGTGCGGCTCGTCGTGGTCGAGCGGCCGGGACCAGTGGTCAGCAGGCGCGGAGGCGCAGCGCGGCGTTCTGCCGAAAGCCCTGGCCGAAGCTGCGGCGTCAGCGAGATGGACGGCCTCCGTATGCACCGGGGCGATGTTGCTTGCCGCGGCTGGACTACTCACCGGACGGCATGCCACGACGAACCGGAACGCATACGACGAACTGCGCCCGTTTGTGGCGGAGGTCGTGGACGCACGCGTCGTCGACGACGGCGACCGCATCACCGCCGGCGCGCTCAGCGCAGGGCTCGATCTTGGCCTCTGGATTGCTGAACGGGAACGCGGCCGCGACGTAGCCGACCGGGTCGCCCAGACTATCGAGTACCGGCGTCATGGCGCGGTCTGGCGTGCCCCGGTGTAGCAGGCTTGCGCCTGCCGGCCAAGTCCGCGCGCCTGGGCTGACCGCGAGCACCGCGAACCGCGCGGACCGCGGTCCAATGATGGCGCAGGTCTCGCGCTGGGGACCGCTTCGGGAAGAATCCCGGCGGGATGTCCAAAACCGGCTGGCCGCTCCGACCAGGGGTGAACGCCCGCCCTGGGCGCCGCCGGAAGGAGCAAGAGATGAAATACATGATCATGATGTTCGGGGGCTTGGGCGCCACGATGGCGTCTCGGACGCCTGAGTGGATCACTGGCATGCACGAGTTGATGATGAAGCTCGACACCGAGCTGAGGGAGGCCGGCGAGGTAGTGGCCAGCCATGGGCTCGTGGACCCCAGCCAGGCCAAGACCGTCCGCTTCGCCAGCGGTGTCCCGGTGCCGACCGACGGGCCATTCGCCGAGGTCAAGGAGTCGCTCGCCGGTTTCTGGATCGTCGACGTGAGCGAGGAACGTGCGATCGAGATCGCGTCCCAGGTCGTCGCGTACACCGAGTACCCCATGGAGGTCCGGCAGGTCATGAAAGGCTGAACTGTGAGGAGTGCCCTCAGCCGCGTATCGCCGGCGGAGCCGTGAGCGCCGACCGCCGGATCGAGGACCTGCTACGCGAACTCGCGCCGCAGGTCCTCGGCACTCTGGTGCGCCGGCACGGGCAGTTCGACCGCTGCGAAGACGCAGTGCAGGAGGCGCTGCTCGCCGCGGCCCAGCAGTGGCCGGCAGACGGGGTGCCGCAGCGGCCACGGTCCTGGCTGCTGACCGTCGCCAGCCGAGCGCTGGTCGACCAGTGGCGCACCGACAGCGCGCGGCGCCACCGCGAGCGGGCCGCGGCGGCGCTCGAACCAGCCAGCCGCGAACCGACCGCCGGCCGCGAACCGACAGCCGGCCCACAGGATTCCGGCCACCACGTCGATGACACGCTCGCATTACTGTTCCTGTGCTGCCATCCCGCGCTGTCGGCCCCGTCGCAACTGGCTCTGACCCTGCGCGCCGTCGGCGGTCTGACCACCACCGAGATCGCGGCAGCATTCCTCGTACCAGAGGCCACGATGGCCAAGCGCATCACCCGTGCCAAGCAGGCCATCATCAGCTCCGGCGCCCGGTTCGAGCTGCCCCCGCAACCTCAGCGCACCGAGCGGCTCGGCGTAGTCCTGCACGTCCTCTACCTCATCTTCAACGAGGGCTACACCACCAGCTCCGGCCCGGGCCTGCACCGGGCCGACCTGACCGCCGAGGCCATCCGGCTCACCCGGCTGCTGCACCGCCTGCTACCCGATGAGGGCGAGGCCGCCGGGCTGCTCGCCCTCATGCTGCTCACCGACGCCCGCCGGGCCGCCCGTACCGACCCGGACGGGTCGCTCGTGCCCCTTGACGAGCAACGCCGCGACCGGTGGAACACGACCATGATTGCCGAGGGCCAGGCGCTGCTCACCACAACCCTCGGCACCGCACCGGTCGGCCCCTACCAGCTCCAGGCGGCGATCGCCGCCATCCACGACGAGGCCCCCACCGCCGAGGACACCGACTGGCCGCAGATTCTCGCCCTCTACGACGTCCTAGCCCAGGTCGCGCCCGGACCCGTGGTCATCCTCAGCCGCGCCGTCGCCCTGGCCAACGTGCACGGCCCGACCGCCGGTCTCGCCCTGCTCGGCACCCTCGACAGCGACCAGCGGATGACCCACACGCACCGCCTCGAAGCCGTCCGCGCGCACCTGCTCGAACGCGCCGGCAACACCGGCCGCGGCGCGCGAGTGCTACCTACAGGCGGCGCGGATGACCGCGAGCCTGCCCGAGCAGCGCTACCTCGAGCTGCGCGCAGCCCGGCTGCACCAGCCCGAAGAGCCACCAGCGCGTGGATGATCCCGCCACCGCGCGAGCTCCCGCCAGCGTGAACCTGCCGCTCAGGCCTGGCCGCTGTCGGCGGCCTTGGCGTCCTGCTCGATCTCCGCGCTGTCGGCCTTGAGCTGCTTGGCCTGCAGCTTCTCAGCCCGGCGCATCGCCTCCTCGACCTTGGCGCCCATGTCGGACACCGCGACCACCACCAGCCCAGCTTGGCCGGCGTCGAGGTGTTCGCCAAGCTCCTTGAGGTCATGCCGGCTCATACCAGCTGCGGCGTGGCCCGCCACCGCACCGAGCACGGCGCCGCCAGCGGTCGTGGCCGCCAGCAGGCCACCGCCGATCGCGGCGAACGGGAACAGAGCTACTACCAGGCCCGTTGCCAGCCCCACGCCGCCGCCGAGCACCCCTCCAGCCCGCGTCGGCGTCTCGTGCTTCTTGGTGATCTTCGTCTTGCCGTCCGGCCGCCGCTCGACCACAGCGGCGTCGTAGGCGTCGATGAGACCAGCCTTGGTGTGCAGATCCTTCACAAGGTCGTAGTCCGCCTCGGCGGCGGCAACGCTGGGATACACGCCGACATAGGCCATGAACGTGTCGATCGCCATGCTCCTGCCCTTCTGAGTCGGTCGGATCAACACCTACGTCCGCTGGGAGACGTCCGGCGCGCCCGCACAATCTGACCCTTGAGCTGGGCCATGCCTGCTCACCATGCCAGGGCTACGTCGTGCTGCCTCACCCCGAGCGGATGAGCTCGAACCACCTCGACTTCCACTTTCGGATTCTTGGGGGTCGGCAAGCGCCGCGACCCCCAAGAATCCGAAAGTCTGAACCGCCGCGTTGGTCGGCACTCGCCTCTGTCCTGATCGGATCAGCGCCGTCGGGAGGTGTCAGGGGATCCCGACCGAGTAGAGGACCTCGACCTCGGTGGGGCGTGGAAGCCTCTGGTTGTTGACGTAGATGACCAACCCGTGCCAACCGGTCTCAGTGGCGTGGTAGCGCGCCGTGGTCGTGGCAGTCGTGCCCGAGCAGCCGGTCTGTGCCGAGGCGGCGACCGCGTCGGCGGCGGTAGCCACGGACGTACTGGGGCTGAGTACTGCGGCCTGGATGAGGTTTCGCTCGCCGGCTTCGCACGTGTTGGTGGCGTGGATGATCATCGCCCGATCGGCGTCGAGCCAGATGTCCCGGACAGCGATGAAGCCGGGAAACCTGCTGGGTCCGTTCCCTAGCGCGATGCGCTGTTCGAACCATTCCGACCTCAGCACCCGGTTGGTCTGGGCAAGCTGGATGCGATACTGGTCGCTTCCTGGTCGTCTCCCGCTGTGCCGAGCGACCTTTGCACGGTACGACCAGACCGGCCTGACGTTGCTGTTGATCGCCACCCACTCGGTCACGTCGTCACGGGATGCGCTCTCGGCCAGCACTCCCGTCTCGTTGGACACGGAAAGGTCGTAGTCCAGGCCGGAAAGCGGCTGGACAGCCACGACCGACCAGTACGTCTGGGTCGTGTTGAATACCCAGTTGCTGGTGGCCACCGAGCGCACAATCTGTGGCCTGTCGGGAATGAGCACCCCGTCCGCCGCAGCCGATCCGGGCGCAGAGACCAGAATCAGTACGATCGCCGACAGGGCAGCCACCAGGGTGCAGTTGACCTGCCTGAGAGTTCGGCGCCGGCGCCGCGCCCCACGGATGGTCACAGCCTGGCGATCTCGGTGCTGAGCCGTTGCTGCGGCCTGGCCTTGGCGGTGACCCGGATGCCCGCGGAACTGCCGTCGGCCCAGGTCAGAGTCTGGGACTGGTCGGTGGCGCTCAACACCGCCAGTTTCCGGATGCCCTTGCGGCCCCAGTCGCCGCTGGCCACCGGGTCGCCCGGCGGCGGGAACGCGTCCATCAGGGCGAAGTCCTGGATGATGTGCCAGACGACGATGCCCTTGGCGGGCAGGAGCCGGTCGTAGTTGCCAGCGCCGGAGCCACCCCAGCGGTTCTCCAGAATGAAGTACTCCCGGTCGGCCTTCGCCGTGTTGTACACGATCGTGATCTCCCGGCTGGTCTCCACCGCGGCCAGCGTGACCCTCCGGGTGGTCCAGCTGTTGATCTCCACCAGTCTCGGCTTGGTGAACCCGCTCTTGAGCTTGTGGAACGGGTCCAGGTGGGTGTGGTCGCCGTGCCAGTCCATGATGCTGTACGTGTCAGGTCGGGTAGTGAGGTTCGCGTACATGTCGGCCGCCCCCAGGGTGAGGTGGGCGGTCTCGTGGGCGACCAGGCCGACGGCGAGGTTGCGGCTGCCGGTGTCGTTGAACGAGGACAGGTAGGCGTCCATGACGTCGATGGTCAGCGTGCCCTGCCCGTCGAGCGGGGCGGACGCGGTCCGGACGAAGCCGTCCGAGCTGTTCTGCGGACGGACGATCTCCACGACCACTTCGTCCCCGCTGAGGTGACCGTCGCGGTTGGTGTCGTAGGCGTGAAAGTCGACAAAGGGGTCGGCGGCCAGGAGCGCGTCCTGCCACATCAGCGGGAAGTTGCCGGTGTCCCAGTACCAGGTGCCCTCGCGGCCAGCCGGCGGCGCCAGCCAGCCGGAGTCGTTGCAGCCGACGTACCGGTGCGAGCCGGGCCGGAACCGATTGCCGCTGTTCTCGACGAACCAGCTTCTGACGTTACGGCCGCGGTCGGTGCCCTCGTGGACGCCGCGCAGGAGGTTCAACCTGGGGGCCGGGACGCCGCGCCGTCGCGGGTCGAAGCAGACAACTACGACGGGGTACTTGCCGGTACGCCGCCTCAGGCTGGCGAACGGCGCGGTGAAGTCCACCGCGAGCCGGCGCTCGGCGTTGACGTTTGCCGGGTTCGTGGCCTGATGAGGGACCGCCTGCGCGCTTCCCGAGGTCATCGCGACCAGGGCTGATGTAGACAGCAGGGCGGCGACGGCCGCTGCTTGGATTCGGCTCGATCTTGACATATCGGCTCCGATCGACTGGCGGCGATTCATCGCCGGACAGCTGAAGCAATCCGAGTTGCGTGCGCAGAACTAGCCAAGCGCGCAGACGTTGGAGTTCCGTTGGATCCTGCATGGAGTCGCTCGGCATCGGCGGTCAGCCGGGAGCTGCGGCGCAGCGCTGCTGAGCATGACCGCGGCAAGGCGGGCACCGAGCGTTCGCAGGAGACCTTGACCACGTCGGAGCCGGAGCAGACGTCCGTGCCGCCGTTGCCGTCGGTCCGCTGGTGAAGCTAGGCATCGTCCGGTCGCTCCAGGACGGGGCCACGTCGTGGCGATGACCGGCGACGGCGTCGGTTGCCGGGGTAACGAACGGGATCGTCATGCCCGATTGTGGTGAGATCGTGGAGTCTGGCTCGCTGATCTCACCACAACCCCGAAAATCTTCTATTCGTTACGACCGGCTGGCCGGCGAGAAGCAGGGGCTGGCCGGCACGCTCGTCAGCCCCTCGCACCGCCTCGCCCTCCCCGAACCGGACTGTTCCGGAAGTGGCGCCCAAACCGGACGGCCGATGCCGCCATTTCCCCGACAGTTCACGCCGCGCCGGATCCCCCAGCCCTCAGGTGATGCTGTGCCCACGCGTCCGGAGTGGGCACCGGCTAGGGCACGAGGCCGATCTGCGTCGCCAGCGGCGCGGGTGGTCGGGGCGTCGAACCGCTCCGGCCACCCGCGCGGGCCCATCGGGGCCAAGCATTCAGGCCGCACCCTGGTCGCGGGGCTTACGCCTCGGACGGCGGGATGTTCTGGTTCAAGCAGAAGACGTTGGCCGGGTCGTACCGGTCCTTGACCGCGACCAGCCGGTCGTAGATCTCCCGCGGGTACGACGCGCGCACCTGATCCGCACTCGCCTCACCGGTGAAGTTGACGTACGCCGCAGCGTCGGGGCCGACCCCGTTGGTGGCCGCGCGTGCCCAGTCAGCGACCTCCGCGAACCCGTCCGCACCAGGCGTGCGGGCCACGGTGTTGAGGATGAATTCCTGGTCCCGCGTGCCGAACGCGGTGGCCGTGGTGGGCACCCGGGACATCGCGCCGCCGAGGTGGTGGATGTGCAGCTCGGTCACCGCGTTAGGTACCGAGTCGTACGACCGCAGGATCGACCCGACCGTTGCACTGTCCAGGTCTCCCATGAAGGCGGATCGGAAGTAGTTGTGCATCCCTCGCGGATACAGCGGGTCGATCAGCGACTGCATCGCCACGTAGGGCATCGGCCCGAACAGGTCGGCGATGGGCGATGCAAGTTCCCGGAACGCACGGGTGTGCCGGTCTCCGTCGGCCAGCGGTCCCGACCACACGCCGAGGATGGCCACGACCGGTTTGCCGTGGACCGACTCGGGCAGGAATGGCACCGGCGGCGCGGTGGTGAGGTTGACCGCCGTCGACAGCTCATCGGGCGCGGAGGCGCAGGCCTTCCGGTAACCCTCGAGGATGGCCGGGGCGTCCTCGCCGGGGTAGAACACCGCACCCGCGAACACGGTGGGTCCGACGTCGTGCAGGGCGTACTCGAACGACGTGACCACCCCGAAGTTGCCGCCACCGCCGCGCAGCGCCCAGAACAGGTCCGGATGCTCGTCGGCGCTGGCCCGGAGCAGCTGGCCGTCCGCCGTCACGACGTCCGCAGCGACGAGGTTGTCGGAGGTGAGCCCGCAACGGCGGACCAGCCAGCCGATCCCTCCGCCCAGCGTGAAGCCGGCGATCCCCGTGGTGGACACGAGCCCACCGGTCACGGCCAACCCGAAGGCCTGGGTCTCGTGGTCGAGGTCCTGCCAGAGGTTGCCCGCCTGCGCGATCACCCGCTTCCGCTCCGGGTCGACCCGGATGCCCTTCATGGGCGAAAGGTCGAGGACCAACCCCCCGTCGGTGGTGGAGAAGCCTGGGATGCTGTGTCCGCCACCACGCAGCGCCAGGGGCAGGTTCTCGCTGCGGGCGAACTCCACACCCTTGATCACATCGGCCACGCCCGTGGGCCGCATGATGAGTGCGGGACGCCGGTCGTGTGCGCCGTTCCAGATTGAACGCGCTTCGTCGTACCCGTCTGCCTCCGGAGCCAGCAGCTCCCCGTGCACGGCTTGGGCCAGCTCGGCAAGCGTCGCCTCACCCAGAGCTGTTGATCGGTCCTGTGTCGCGGTCATGGAGCATCCTCTCCGAATTCCCACCTACGGGCTTCAACGGCGACGCTAGGCAACCGGCCCTGAGCACGGCCTTAGCGTGACTTAGCAGCCAGGTCCGCGGCCCGGGACTGCCCGAGTTGGCAGCCCACTTCGGCGAAGAGGGCGGCCGCTTCGGCTCCGCGCCGCCGTGCGGCCTCGCGATCGCCATCGGACCAGGCGAGCTCGGCAGCGAGCTGAAGCGTCCAGGCGGTCATCCGCCGGTACCCCTGCGGCAGGAATGCCTCCACCGCCTGCTCCGTAAGGCGCCGGCTCAGGGCCAGCTCGCCGGCGAACAGCTCGACCACGGCGAGGTCCAGCAGGCTGCCGGCCACGCCAGGCCCGTCCTCGACCTCCTCGCCCCGCGCCAGGGCGACACGGACCAGCCGGCGCCCGGCGTCGAAGTCACCGGCTGCGGCGTCCGCCAAGCCGAGGTTGGCCAGCGTCAGACTCTCTGCGCGTCGATCGCCGAGCTGCCGGCGCAGCCGCAACGCCTCCCGCAGATGCGCCCGCGCGTCGCCGAACTCGCCGAGGTCTCGCTCGATACAGCCGAGTTGGTGCTGCGCGAGGGCGAGCCCGGCATCGTCGCCCAGGTCGGCGAACACCTCGGCGGAACGCCGGGCAACTGCCGCCGCGGAGGGGAGATCACGCTTCAGCCGGTACGCCGACCCCAGCGCCGACCAGATGTAGCCAGGAGCCAGCGCCCGCCCGACTCGGCGACCGATCAACGCCGTCTCCTCGAAGCTGGGAACCCACCGCCCCGCGCAGGGAATCAGCTCGTGTGCCAGGGTCACCGCCGGGAGGAACGGAGGCTCCCCTGGGTCGACTTTGTCGACCGCGGCCAACGTGTTGTGCAGGCAGGTCAGCGCGGTGGGGACGTCCTCCCGGAACAACTCGACCAGGCTGTGCAACCAGTAGGCGGCGGCCGCGATGCGCGGCGAGCCGAGCGCTTCCGACTGCGCGAGTCCCTGCGCGGCGATCTCGGCGGCCGCGCGCAGGTCACCCCGGGGTGGTTGCAGAAATCCGGCCAGCACGCGCGTGAAGGCGACCTCGACCGGCGAGCCGACATGCTCCATCTCCGCCACCGCCGCGGCACCCAACTCGGTGAACCGGGACGAGCGACCCCGCCGGGCGTCCAACACCGCGATCGCCAGCTGCGCTCGGGAGCGTTCCACGTGCGGACTGGGCGACGCCGCCGCCAGCGCCTGCTCCAACCACCATGATCCCTCGACGAAGTGTCCCCTGGCCAGCCAGAAGCGCCACAGGCTGACGGCGAGCAGCAGCGCATTATCCGGATCGGTCCGGAGCGCCCAGCCGAGGGCGGCCCGCAGGTTGTCGTGCTCCTCGTCGAGCGTCTGCGGGCGGGCGACCACCACCCCGGAGCGGCGGTCGGGGTCGTGGTCCAGGGCCACCTGCAGGAAGTACGCGCAGTGCGCCGCCTGCAGTGCGCCCTCTTCTCCCGCGGCCAACAGCCGCTCCCGGCCGAACTGGCGGATCGTCTCGAGCAGCCGGTAGCGCGACCGTTCGGCGACGCGCTCCACCTGCACCATCGACTTGTCCACCAACCGGCCAAGACAGTCCAGGATCGTCGATGGCGCCAGCGGGTTCGCGACGCAGATTCCCTCCACGGCACGCAACGTGAAATTGCCCGGGAAGACGGAGAGCCGGCGCAATAACACCTGCTCGTGGCCGGTGAGGAGGCTGTGGCTCCATTCCAGGGTGGCGCGCAGCGTGGCGTTCCGGGTCATCCGGTCGCCGCTGCCGAGCACCGTCAAGGCGCTGCTCAAGCGCGCGGCCATCTCGGCGGGCTCCAGATGCGCGAGGCGGGCAGCAGCCAGTTCGATCGCCAGCGGCACGCCGTCCAGCCGGCGGCAGATCTCCACCACGTCGCTCACGTTGGACTCGTCGAGCCGGAAGTCGGATCGCACATCGCGCGCCCGCTCCACAAGTAATCGCACGGCCTCGTGGGTGAGCGCGGCGGCCACCTGATCCATCCGCATCGGGACGGCCAACGACGGGACCCGCAGGGTGACCTCGCCGGGCACGTGCAACGGCTCCCGGCTGGTCGTCAGCACGCGCAGTTCAGGGCACTCGCGCAGCAACCGCCGGACCAGGCCGGCGCAGGCACCCACCAGGTGCTCACAGTTGTCGAGCAGTAGCAGGAGGTGGCGTGTGGCCAGCCGCGCGACCAGCGTACGGATCGGGTCGGCGCCCGCGGCGGGATCGAGCCCCATCGCGTCAGCCACCGCGTCGGGGAGGCGCTCACTCGTCGTGACCGGCACCAGGTCGACCACCCAGACGCCATCGCGGTGGTTGTCGACCAGCCCGCGCACCGCCTCCTCTGCCAATCGGGTCTTGCCGACCCCGCCGGGACCGGTCAAGGTGACCAGCCGTGCTCGCGAGAGCTCACGGTGCACCTCGGCAACCTGCCGCTCCCGCCCGACGAAACTCGTCAGGGCGGGTTGGAGGTTGCTCCGGGCGGCCAGCGGCTGCGGTGCCGCTGCGGTGTCCACGCTGCCGGCCAGCAGATCCCTGTAGAGCCGCCGGGACTCCGGGTCCGGGTCGGTGCCGTAGGTCTCGGCCAGGTCGTGACGCAGCCGTTCATAGAGCGCTAGCGCCTCCGACCGCCTGCCCTGCTCCGCCAGCAGCCGCATGTACATCCGCGCGGCCGGCTCATGCAACGGGTCAGCTTCGACCGCGCGCCGCAACGATTCGACCGCCGCGCCGACGCTACCTACCCGGGCATTTTCGGCGGCGTGGGCTACCAACAGGTCACAGAACGCCTGGCGCAGCTCGTCCCGCGGCCCAGTCGTCCAGTCCTCGAATCGATCCTCGGGCAGCAGCTCCCCGGCGTACGCCTCGACCGCCGCGGCGAGATCATCCACGGTGCGGGTGGCCCAGGCGTGAGCGGCCAGCTGGCGGAAGCGTCGTACATCCGTCTCCACCGCGCCGTCCGCGTGCAGAACAAGGAGTCCGTCCCGGAGCACCAGCGCACCCTCCTCCTGGTGCGGCTCGACGAGCTCGCGGCGGGCCACGTGCAGCGCCTGGTGCAGGTTGTTCGCCGCAGCGGAGACACCGCGGTCGGGCCACAAGAGGTCGAGCAACCGATCCCGATGCATCCGCTGCTCCGGAGCGAGCGCCAGCACCTTCACCAGCGTGCGGGACTTGCGCAGCCGCCACGGATGCGCGGCAACATCGCGGCCGCCCACCTCGACCGCGAACCCCCCGAGCAGTCGGATGCGCATCGATCACCCCCGGCCCGCTTCCGAGCCTAAGCCCGAAGCACGTGGCCTGGTGCGATCGCTATCGAAGATGCGATCGATCGCGCCGGCCGACGCCGTGACGTCTCAGTGGGAGAGGCGGATGTCGCGGCGCGCTGCCCACATCGTGTGTTCGCGGGATATCGCTTCCTCCGACTCCTTCACCAGTTGCGCCCATGTCGCCTCGTCGTTGCAGATCGCGAGCCGTTCGTCGATGAAAGCGAGTTCCCGCGCAGCGACTCCGTAGGCGCTGGCGAGCGAATCGTGCTGGCGGAATTGTGTCCACGCGGCGCCGGCGGCGGCGCAGGCGGAGGCGATGCCAAGGAAGTCCAGCCCGGACATGCCGAACGTCTTGAGGATCGCGCCGGCGAGACCGATCGAGGTGGCGATCGTGACGACCATCGACCACCGGCGAGCGTCGCGCCTTGCCTTGGTCGCCTTGCCGGCGTACCACTTCCGCTGGCTCGTGATGCGCGCCTCGCGGTACGTCGCCATACGCTCCGGGAGGGGGCAGGCGCGAAGCTTGCGCATCGCGGGAGTGATCTGGACAGGGTGCTCCTCGCCACCCGTCCAGTCGACTTCGTCAAGCGACCGCGTCACGCCTTCCAACGACACGAGGAAGACCTCATCCGTACGCGACGACCCAGCCGGAAACGGCTCACCCGCGACCGCGTACTTCCACGCCAAGGTCTTGACCGACTCCGCACCCGCGCGGCCGCGGTACCACGCCCGCTCGGGGGTCGTTGCCGCTCGGGCCCGTTCACAGATCAGCGCAGCGGCGAACGCACCCCCGGCAATGAGCGTGGCGATGTTGAACCGGTCGCCGATCTTCCAGGAGAACGCTCCGGCGACGGCCGCTATCAGCAACAGAACCAGTTGAGCGGATCGCCATCTGACGGCCGATCGCTGGCCGGTTAGCGATGTGGCGTCCGCCGCACGAAACGTGCTCGGCAGGTCGGCATCGGCGAGCATCAGTAGCCCGATCCCGACTCGAGGAGCGCGCCCGCGAGGCTCGTGCAGAGGCAGAGCAGGATGAGGACGATGGCGGACCACATAAGAACCTTGCTGCCGGTCGACATGCCACCCTTGGTCGCGGCCGGGGCGCCCTGCGCGGCTGGTTGCGGGATGGGCGGGGGTGCCGCCGGAGGAGGCGGGGGCGCGACCGGCGGCGGGCGGCGGGGGGCCTGTGACGGCGTGGAGATGAGCCGGCTGATCCGTAAGTGGGTCTCGGCATACAGGTCGGGCCGCTGGCTGAGGACCCTCAGTAGCTCCTGCGCGGTCGACCTCTCGTCGAGGTCGGCGGCGCGCATCGCGGTTTCGAGCTGCGAAGCGATGGCGACCTGTTCGTCGAGCCCGAGCGTCGGCGCGACAAGCCGATGACCGATCCCGGACAGGTAGGACAGCGGCACCGGCGGAGCCGGTGGCAACGGGTCGGGCAGCTGCGGCGCTGGACGGAGGATGCCGATCGCCCGCGCCAACTGGATCGCGGCCTCCTCACTACGCTGCCGGTAGTCGATGATCTGCAGCATCTGGAGGTCGGCGGGCAACGTCTCGTGAGCCACCGGCTCGACGAGTACGGGGAGTACAGCCTTGCCCAGAGCCATGGCGTATACCCGTTCCGCCCCACATGCCTGTGAGTGCTGCGATGCGGGCGAGATCAGCACGACCATCGCGTCGACCTGCTCGATCTGTCGCAGAATGAAATCCCACCACGGCTGCCCGCCGGTCAGCTTCCTATCCAGCCATACGTTCTGGCCGAGTTCAGTGAGGAGGCTCGCCAGCGCCTGGGCCTTCTGCTGGTCCTGCCGAGCGTACGAGAGGAACAGATTCATCGCTTCCCCCAAGGCCCCCCAACTCCGGGTGTGCCTACGCACGTGTCTGCGTGCTGGCTGATTGTGGCACGGCCGATCACACAACGTAGGGCGTTGTCGGATAGCTTGCACAGATCCCCTATTGGCCATCGCCGCCGAGCCACCGAGCCGCCCTTCATTCCGCCGACCGGCGGTGGCCAAACGCTGGTTCCGAAAGCGGGCTGGCCCTAGATAATCTGGTAGATATCCGAGGAGGCCGGGAAGAAGTCATGGAGCGGATCTTTCTCAGCTATCGCAGGGAGGACGGCGCTGCGGAGGCCTGGCTCCTGCAGGCGAAGCTGAGTGACCAACTCGGTGAAGCGGCCGTCTTCCTCGACACCTCCTCCATAGTGCCGGGAACTGTCTGGCCCGATCGATTGCAGCAGGCGCTGGACGGCGCGTCCGCCGTAATCGTAGTAATTGGTCCGAATTGGATCAGTGCTAGCGACGAATGGTCCCGGCGGCGCATCGACCTGGACGGCGACTGGGTGCGCCTGGAGATCGAACGCGCGCTTGGTTCGGACAAGCCAGTTCTGCCGGTTCTAGTCCGCGGTGCAGCGATGCCCCCGGCGGACTCATTACCACTCTCGATCGCGACGCTCGTGCAGCGGCAGGCGGTCGAGCTGCGGAACGCACACGACATCGAGATCATCGTGAGCCACCTAAAGGCACTGTCAGGCAGGCCGGACTTCACACCGGACGCAGGGCTATATCCCACGCCCGCGCCCGAGCTGCCCGACGCCCTGAGCGAGGAGAGAACAAATGCAGCCCTACGGGGCACCCTCCGCCAGTGGTCCGTACAGGAGCGCCAGCCTGAAGAAGGTCTCGTTCACGTCGGCCTGTACAGGGAGTATCGCTTTCGGACCTTTCGCGACGCGGTCTCATTCATGAACGAGACCGCCCCTGGATGTGACATCGCCATTCATCACCCGGTTTGGGAGAACGTATGGCGTACTGTCCGGGTCTTCCTCACGACGTGGGACATCGGTCACCGCATCTCCGACCGAGATGTCCAGCTGGCGAAGTACCTGGACCGTGCGTATGAGGAGTTCACTGGAGCCGATCCAGTCGGATGACGGCCGGTTCCCGCTTCCCCTATCCGGCGGTCGGCACGTGGATGAGACTGGGGACATCGCCCGGCGACGCCGGACGCTGCACCTGCGTTCCATCGGTGAGGGGGCTGGCATGGCCGTTCATGAGGTGCGCATCGATCGGTCGAAGACGCTGCTCGAGGAGCCGTCTACAGGTCACAACCGCTGGCATCCGGGGATCCGACCAATTGTTCGCTGCGAACCCGGCGACGAGGTCGTGCTCGAGACGCGCGATGCGTTCGACGGGCAGATGGGCCCGGAGGCCACCTTGGAGACCGTCGCCGCGCCCAACCTGGATGTGGTGCATCCGCTGACCGGCCCCGTGTACGTCGAGGGCGCGCAGCCGGGAGATCTGCTCGAGACGGAGATCCTTGAGGTGGTACCGGACAGCTACGGCTACACGGTGCAGGTGCCAGGGTTCGGTTTCCTGCGAGACGTATTTCCTGAGCCGTTCATGGTTCGCTGGGCCATCGCCGACGGGTGGGCAACCTCCGACGATCTGCCAGGCGTCCGCATCCCGGGTGCGCCGTTCATGGGCACCATCGGGCTGTCCCCTGGACAGGAGGCGCTTCGGCGGATCACGGCGCGCGAGCAGGCTTCGTTGGACCGCGGCGGGTTCGTCCTTCCGCCGTCCGCGGCGTCCGCCGTGCCTCCGGACCCAGAGATCGCCGCATCGGCGCTGCGCACTATTCCGCCCCGTGAGCAGGCCGGCAACGTCGATATCAAACAGCTGGCCGCCGGTACTCGCCTGTTCATCGCGGTCGACGCGCCGGGCGGGCTGTTCTCCGCAGGCGACGCACACTTCGCGCAGGGCGACTGCGAGACCTGCGGCACGGCGATCGAGATGAACGCGACGCTGCGGGTCCGGTTCACCGTCCACAGCGGTGAGGCGCGGGAGAAGAACATCCGCGACCCGCGGTTCTCCCGGTCGGACTACTGGGTGGCGCCGGAGTACGCCACGCCGCGCCAGTTCTACGCCACCACCGGCATGTCGGTCAGCCGGGACGGTGAGCTACGCGCCGAGGACGCGACATTGGCGGCACGCAACGCGCTGCTGAACATGATCGACCATCTCGGCGAGCGCGGCTGGAACCGGCAACAGGCGTACGCCATCTGCAGCGTCGCCGTTGACCTCAAGGTCAGCCAACTCGTCGACGTACCCAGCTTCCTGGTTTCGGCGTTCCTACCGGAGGCCATCTTCACGCCCTGAGAACCGGTTCGGCGGCACGGTCCGGCGGTGACGTGCCCGCCGGTACCTGTCTGGATCGTTCCATGGCGACGGCGACAAGGATGGCGCCGGCGAGGAGCACGCCGGCACCGACCCGGAACGCCAACTGGTAGCCCTCGGTCGTCGCGACTGCCACGGAGGCACCGGCGTGGAGCGCGGCACTGGTGTGGTGCAGGCCCACCATCAGGAACACCGCGATGCCGAGCGCGTTCGCCATCTGCTGCACGGAGGTCTGCACACCCGAGCCGAGCCCTGCGTCGGCCTCCGACACGCCATGCAGCGCTGCGGTCTGCAGGGCGGGCAACCCCATGCCGAAGCCGGTCGCGAGCACCGCCATTGCGGGCAGCAGGCCGTACAGCCATGAGCCGTCGACCGGCAGCCGGCTCGCCATCAGCATGCCCGCCGCCGCCACGGTGAACGCGACGACGAGGATGATCCTCGGCCCCACCCGGGCCGCCAGCAGGAAGCTCGCCGCCACGCCAAGGACGAAGAAGAGGCAGAACGGCAGGTATGCCAGCCCGGTGTGTAGTGGTCGATAGCCCAGCACGTCCTGCATGTACAGGGTGAGCTGGAGGAACATCGCAGACAGGACGCCGAACATGAGCACCGAGACGACGTTGGCGGTGACCCGCGTGCGGTTGGCGAAGAACCGCAGCGGTACCAGCGGCTCGGGCGTGCGCGCCTCGACGGCCACGAACGCACCCCACGCCAGCGCGCTGGCCGCCAGTGGCACGATCACGACCGCGTCGGTCCAGCCGGACCGTACCGAGGCGAGCAGTCCGTACACGAGGCCGATGGAGCCGGTGGTGGCGAGCAGCGCCCCGACCCAGTCGACGCGCCCGGCGCGCACCGGCGTGCTCGCCGGGACCAGGCGCGGCACGACCAGCAGGGCGAGCAGGGCGCACGGCAGGTTGACGAAGAACACCCAACGCCAGTTCAGCAGGTCGGTGAGCACGCCGGACAGCAGTACCCCGGCTGTCGCGCCGACGCCGGACAGGCCTCCCCAGATACCCAAGGCCTTGGCCCGATCCTTGGCGTGCGGGAACAGCATCGCGATCAGTGACAGCGCTGCCGGCGTGGCGAGCGCCTCCCCCGCGCCCTGCAGAAACCGGCCGGCGACCAGAACCGCCGCCCCTGTGGCGAGCCCGCAGACAAGCGACGCGATCGTGAACACCGCGGTACCGGCGAGGAACATCCGCCGCCGGCCGCGCAGGTCGCTCAGGCGGCCGCCGAGCAGCAACAGCCCACCGGCCGTGAGTAAGTACCCGTTGACCACCCAGGACAGGCCGCTGGTGGTGAAGTGCAGGTCGCGCTGGATCGACGGGAGCGCCACGTTGACGACCGTGTTGTCGATGACGATGACGAACTGCACGAGCGCCAGGGCGGACAGCGCCCACCATCGGCGCGGATTCGGGTCCGCGCTGGTCGTTCCGGTCATTCACAGCCTCGCAATGATCTTGTCGAGCCAGGGCTGGAACGCCTGGAACCAGATCCGGTAGCCGGTGCTGTTGACGTGGGTGAAGTCGGGCGCGAACACGTCGAGGCGCCGGGCAGCGCGGAAGGTACCGGCGAAGTCCGCGTGCGCGATGAGCCGGGCGTCGGCCACCTCGGCAAGGATCCGCTGGTAGGGCTCTCGCCCACCCTGCAGCGGCACGTCGGACAGTACGGTCCGGTCGGCGGGTAGCGCCTCGGTCACCGCCTCCACATTGGATCGATATACGTCCAGCGGCACCTTGCTGCCGGTGTCGTTGGAGCCGGCTATCACGATGACCACGTCGGCGTTGTCGAGGTCGGCCTTGGGCAGCTGCTCGTCGAGTACGGTGCCGAACGTGCCGCCGCCGGTGGTGTGGTTCGCGACGTGGACCGGCCGGCCGGTCCGCTGGCCCAGGTAGTCGGCGATCCGGCCGACGACGCTGTCCTCCGGCCGCCAGGCGCCGATGCCCATCGCCGCGGAGTCACCGAAGGCGACCAACCGCACCGCGTCGGGCGGTACCGGCTCGGCCATCCGGTCGGCCCAGTACTTCGGGTAGGTCCTGGCCTGTCGCAGTTCCAGCAGCAGGCCGGTGGCCTCGGCCACGAGCACGACCGCGACCACCCCGACGACTACCCGCAGGATGATCTTCCGGCGCCGCCGGCGTCGGACCTTTCTCGCAGCGAGAGCGCCGTCAACCGGCGACACGTCGGCGGTGCCGGCGTCGTCGGGCGCCGTCCGGCTCACCAGGTCACCGGGAGCGTCGCCGGGCCGGCGACCGTCAGGCGGTACTGCCACGGGATCTCCTCCACGGGCACCGTGAGCGCGAGGTTCGGGAAGCGCCGCAGCAGCGTGCCGAGCCCGAGCTGGAGCTCCAGACGGGCGAGCGCTGCGCCGAGACAGTGGTGCGGACCGTGCCCGAAGGCGTTGTGCTGCCGGGCCTCCTCACGGCCGATGTCGAAGCGCTCCGGATCGTCGAACTGCGCCTCGTCGCGGTCGGCCGACTGCCGGATGACCAGAACTGTGGCGCCCTTGGGGATGACGACGCCGTCGACGTCCACGTCCTCGGTGGCGTACCGGGGCGAGCCGAACCCGCTGTCGAGCGCCGCGTACCGCAGCATCTCCTCGACCGCGCCGACGATCCGGTCTGGCTCCGCGCGCAGCGCGGCGAGCTGGTCGGGGAAGCGGAACAGCGCGAGCAGCCCCTTGCCGAACTGGTTGACGGTGCTCTCGTACCCGCCGATGAACATCGCCAGGATCGTGGCGACCAGCTCCTCCTCGCTGAGCCGGCCGTCCTCCTCGTCGTGCACGGCGATGAGCTGGCTCAGTACGTCGTCACCCGGCTGTTGACGCTTGGCCACGACGAGGTCGAGCGAGAACTTCCCCATCGCCTTGTGCGCGGCCATCTGCTCCTCCGGGGAGGAGTCGTTGATGGTCAGGGCGACGTCGGCCAGCGCGCGGAACGGCCCGTGCTGCTCCGTGGTGATGCCGAGCAGCTCGCAGATGACCGAGTTGGACAGCGGGTGGGACAGCGCCTGGACGAGGTCGACCGGTGGCGCGCTGGCCGCGACGTCGTCGAGGAGCGCATCGACGATCTCTTGCACCCGCCCGCGCATGCTCTCGACGTGCCGGGGCGTGAACGCCCGGGATACGAGCTTTCGCCAGCGGGTGTGCGTTGGCGGCTCGACGAACGGCACGCTGACCTGCCGCACGGGTACGCCCGGCAGCAGCCGGGCGGCGTCCGGCCGGAAGATGTTGCGGCTGAAGCGCCGGTCCGCGAGCACCGCGCGAACCTCGGCGTACCCGCTGACCAGCCAGATCTCGTCGCCGGTGGCCGCCCGCACAGTGGTGACCGGCCGGTGTTCGCGCAACCAGGCGAACTGCTCCGGCAGCCGGAACGGGTCGGTGATCTCGAACGGGTACGTCGTGGTCTCGGTGATCACGAGTCGGCTCCTCGGTGTTCGCCGGCTCCGGCGGGTCCGGCGGTCGCCGCGACCAGGTCGTCGTCGGCAGGTGGCGGTGGTGGCGCGGGTTCGCCGGCTCCGGACTGCGAGAGGCGGGCCAGCCGGCCCGGCCACCACATCCACCGACCGACGTCGATGGTGAGCGCCGGCACCAGCAGCGAGCGGACGACGAAGGTGTCCAACAGCACGCCGAAGGCCACCGTGAAGGCCAGCTCGACCAGCAGGACGAGGGGGATGACGGCCAGGGCGGCGAAGGTGGCGGCGAGCACGACACCGGCGGAGGTGATGACGCCGCCGGTCACGGCGAGCCCGGTGATCATGCCGCGACGCGTGCCGACCCCGACGGTCTCCTCGCGGACCCGACTCATCAGGAAGATGTTGTAGTCGATGCCGAGCGCGACCAGGAAGACGAACGCGTGGAGCGGGAAGGTGGAGTCCACCGCGGAGAACCCGAGCACGTCGCGGAAGACCACGGCGGACACGCCGATCGCGGCGAGGTAGGACAGGACGACCGTGGCCAGCAGCAGCACCGAGGCGACCAGCGAGCGCAGCAGCAGCGCGACGACCAGGCAGACGACGAGGAGCAGCAGCGGAATGACCTTGCGGTCCTTGGTGGCGGCGTCGTTGAAGTCCACCAGCACGGCCGTGTAGCCGCCGGCCTTGGCGTCCGCGTCGGGCACCGCGGCCAGCGCGTCGCGCAGCCGCTCAAGCGTGTCGAGGGCCTGCTTGCTGTCGGGCGCGTAGTCGAGGGTGACGTCCGCGCGAGCCAGGCCGTCGACGACGAGCGGCGCCGCCGGGGCGTCGGGTGCGGGCTCCGCTGCCGGGCCACCTGTGTACGGGGTCACCGCGGCGACGCCCTGGACCTTCTCGGCGGCGGCGGCCACGTCGGCCAACGCGCCGGCATCGGCGACGACGATGACGGGGCTGCCGCTGCCGGCCGGGAAGTGCCTGGTCAATTCCTCCTGACCGAGGACGGACTCGACCTTGTCCCCGATGATCATCTCGTTCTGCGGGATGCCGTCGGCGTCCAGCCGTACCAGGCCGAGGGCGAGGATGCCGAGCACGATCGTGGTGCCGATCCAGATCAGCCGCGGCCGCCGGTCGACGGAGCGGGCCACCCGTGACCAGGCACCGGTCAGCTCCGCCTGCGGAGAGTTGTGGGTCGGGCGGCGGGGCCAGAACGCGACCCGGCCGAGCAGCACGAGGATCAGCGGCATCAGGGTCAGCATCGCCAGCATCGCGCAGCCGATGCCGATCGCGCCGGCGGGGCCGAGGTCCCGGTTGAGGCTCAGGTCGCTGACCAGCAGGCAGAGCAGGCCCAGGGCGACGGTGCCGCCGCTGGCGAGGATAGGGCCGAGTGAGTTGCGCCAGGCGACGCGCATGGCGTCGAACCGGTCAGCGTGCCGGCGTAGCTCCTCGCGGTACCGGGCGACCAGCAGCAACGCGTAGTCGGTCGCGGCGCCGAGCACCAGCACATTGAGGATGCCCTGGACCTCCGCGCCCAGCGACAGCACGCCCCACGTCGCCAGCAGGTAGATGATGCCCTGGGCGACGCCGAGCGCCATGCCCGCCACCGTGAGCACGAGTAACGGCAGCAGCGGGCTGCGGTACACCACGATGAGGATGGCCAGGATCAGAGCGGAAGTGACCAGCAGCAGCATCATGTCGATCGCGCCGAGTGCGTCCTTCAGATCCGCCTGGACCCCGGCCGGCCCGGTGACGTGGACCGTCATCCCGTCCTCGCCGGAGAGCAGCGCGCGCAGCTTCGGAACGTACGGGGTGATCTCGTTCTCGTCGGTGCCGGCAAACGGCACGATCACCTCGGCGGCGTTTCCGTCGTCGGAGATCACCGGCCCGACCGGGGCGCCCGCGAGGGCGCCTCCCAGCTCGCGTTTGACCGCGTCGAGCTGGCGGCCGATGGCATCGCGGTCGGCTTCGGTCAGGCCACCGTCGCGGGAGTAGACGACCAGCGCGGGCAGGGTCTCAGGCTCGCCGAAGCGCTTGTTGAGCCGGGTGACCTCCGTGGCCTCGGCGTTGCGCGGCAGGTACGTGGCCGCGCCGCTCTCGGCCACCTCGCCGAGCTTGCCGCCGACCGCGCCGAGCCAGCCGCCGACGCCGAGCCACACGACGATCAACAGCGCTGGGATCAGCCAGCGGAGAGGACCGACCCGTCGCGCCTTTACCGGGTCTTTCGTACCGATGACGGACATCGTCTGACGCTCCTCACGGACCGGCTAAGCGGACAGCGAGCCAGCCACACCTTCCACAATGGGAGGTAGGCGACTCAAGGCTAGACCTGACACAGTGGCATGTCAACGGCGTTGGGCGGCGGCCGACAGCGCCTCCAGCGTGAGCCGGATCCCCTCGTTCAACCGCGGGCTGAAGTCGTGCCCGTACACGTCGAGCGCGGCGCGCGGCACCCGTACCCGGTGCGTGATGCGGGTGCCGCCGTCGGGCAGGGCCGCCAGCGAGTGCTCGATCCGCAGGAAGACCCCTTCGGCCAGCTCCGTCTCCGACACGTAACCCCGGTTCGGAGCGGCCGACACGATCCGGTACGCCATCGGCGCCTCGCCGTCGGCGACGAGCCGTCCGGTCGTCCCCGTCTGGAATGGGCCGTCCAGTTCCACCCGCTCGATCCCGTGCTTCCAGCTCGGCCAGCCGGCCACGTCGGTGTACCGGCGCCAGACTGCGGCCGGCGGCGCGGTGGTGTCGACACTCGGGGCGTAGTCCCACTCCTGCATGACGGCGCGTACCTCGATGCTGCCCAGCCCCTCGGGCATGGGATAGCCGCTGGCCAGCTCCACGGCCTCGTCGGCATCGGCGCAGTCGATCAGGTAGAAGCCCACCAGCGGGCGGTCGGTGACCTCGGCGGGTCCTGCGCTCACCACCATCTCCCGGCCCGGCCGCACGGTCACCGCGGTGAACGAGGGCTGCAGCGCGCGGGTCGCCAGCACCTCGCAGCGCTTCTGCAGGAAGTCGTGGTTGTAGGCGACGTGCGCCTCGATCAGCCGGTTCTGTTCGGCCGGTGTCATGGCCGCGATGGCCTTCTCGTCGCTGTGGAACAGCAGCATGAAGATCATGTCGCCGCCCCGCCCGTCGCCACCGGCAGACCGTGAGCCCGCGCGACGGCCTCAAGCTCCGCGACGTCACCGCTCATGATCGTTGCCACGTTCTTCGACACCACGTCGACCGGCCAGTCCCACCACGCCACCTCCATCAACCGCGCGGTCTCGTCCTCGGTGAACCGGTGACGGATGAGCCGGGCGGGGTTGCCGCCCACCACCGCATACGGCGGCACGTCGGAGGCGACGACGGACCTGGCAGCCACGATCGCGCCGTCGCCGATGCGCACGCCGGGCAGCACCGCCGACTCGTAGCCGAGCCACACGTCGTTCCCCACCACCGTGTCGCCCGGAAAGTCCCGGTCGGCGAACAGGTCCATGTGCGCGAGCCAGTCCCCGCCGAACATCGGGAACGGGAACGTGGACACGCCGGCCCGGCGGTGGTTCGCCGCGCCCATGATGAACCGCACGCCTCGGGCGAGGGCGCAGTACCGGCCGATGACCAGCCGGTCCGGGCCGTAGTGGAACAGCACGTTGTTGCGCTCGAAGCCGGTCGGGTCGAGCGGATCGGCGTAGTAGGTGTAGTCGCCGATCGAGGTGAACGGAGACTGGACGAGGGGCTTGAGGAAGACGACCTGGGGGTCGCCCTTGATGAGCCCGGCATTCGGGCCGTACGCGTCCGGGTACAGGCGCGACGGGTCAGGAGCGGACAATCCAACCTCCTAGCTGTTCTGGATCTGGGACCACACCGCTACGCCCCGGTCCCGAGACGGGGTGGCCGGTCGCCGGGTCGGTCAAGCTGATCGCCTCCATCGGGCAGCACTCGGCGGCGGAGAGCACTGCCTCGTCGGGATCCACCGGCGCGGCCGGCGGGCGCGACCGGCCAGCGGCGAGACTGAAGTGGTCGGGCGCCAATCCGGCGCACAGCCCCGCGCCGGTGCAGCGTTGGGCGTCGACGTCGACGCGCCAGCGGGTGGGCTCGGGCACAGGCCCTCCTAACGGTTCGAGAACTGGCCGTGGAAGCCGAACGGGATGGCGTGCGGCACCTCGGCGCGGGCCAACTCGGTGAACGAAGCCGCGTCGAGGACCAGCAGCATCGACCGTCTCGCGGCCACGTCCAGCACGACCGACAGGACCACGCCGTCGTCTTCGCCGTCCGGTGACGGGGACGGCACGAACACCGGCTCGCCCGGGTAGCGGCCCTCCTCCCGCCAGATGCGGACCTCGCCGGAGGACACGTCGAGCTTGCAGAGCTGGTCGAGGAAGTTGCCGCCGGCGCGGTCGGCGGCGCCGACACCGTACGCGTACCGGTAGGGACGGCCGTTGTGCGTCCGGTAGTTGATGCGGGGCAGTTCGAGCGGCTCCTGGGACAGCGCCGTCACCTCGACGGTCCCGGCGTCGAGGCCGACGCGGTACCGGGTAGGCAGCGCCACCGGCACCCCTGTCTCGGACCGCAGCGGCGACAGGTACAGCGCCTCGACCACGCTCGCGTCGGGGAACGCGCACAGGTCCAGCACCAGGTCGTCGCCGTCGTCATAGGCGTTGATGTGGTGGAACCCGAAGCAGGCCGGCGCGGTGTACTCGCCGCGAACCGTGCCGTCGGCGAGGTCCAGCACCGCGATGCGGGTGCCCAGCTCAGGCCGCCAGCGGTAGTTCTCGATGAACGGACGGCCGTGCAGCAGGAAAGACAGCGGGTTGACCACCAGCGGGAAGATCATGAGCACCGCGTGGCGCGCCGTGACGGCGAAGCTGTGCAGGTATCCCGGGCGCTCCGCGGCCACCGAGCCGATCAGCGTGCGCCGGGCCGACTCGGCCGCCTGCCGGTACACCTGGTACTGGCTGACCCGCCCGAACCGCAGCACGTAGTTGACCAGGTCGCCATTGCCCGGGTCGGCGTGCGGATGGGCGGTCGTCAAGGCGCCGGTCAGCTCGTCGTCGTAGCCGATCACGCCCAGCGTGTCGAGGGTGGCCGGGTCGAACTCGACGGCCAGCGGCACCTCGGTGAGGGCTACCGACCGCCCGTCGAAGCGGGTCACGTTCACCGAGGCGTTCGGCGAGGGCTTGCGCACGAACCGGGTGAAGAACCGGCCGAACAGCGAGGCGCACGGATCGGTGGCGAACTCGCCGTAGCCGATCCGGCCCTTCTCCCGCAGCACGCGGCTGGACGGCGTGTCCAGCAGGCGGTTGGCGTAGGAGACCCCGCCGTCGGCGAACCCGAACCGGTGCAGCATCGCCTGCCCGTCGAACCAGTGCCGAAACGACCGGCCGGCGTGGTCGAACATGGCCGGCCCGTTGCGCACCAGCGTGCCGGCCAGCCAGTCCGGGAGCGTGCCGCGCACCGGCAGCCGATCGACGGTGGACTCCTGGTCGAGAGTGGTGAAACCGAGGCGGTAGCTCATCGGATGTACTCCCCGCGGACGGTGGTCATGACCTCGCGCCACAGGCCCACGGCGCGCTGTGGGGTCGGCACGGTGCCCAGGACCGCGGCGATCATGGTCTGGTGGAAACGGTCGGTGCTGGTGGGCCGCACCGACAGCGGGATCACCGCCCGCACGTCGGGCAGCGCGGCCACCTCGTCGAGGCCCGCCACTCCGGCGACGCGGACGCCGACCGGATGCTGGGGTGCGACGAACACGGCGTGCCCGTCGAACTGCGGCTCCCCGGCCGGCAGCTCGCCCAGCGCGACCCGGCCGGCGAGTGCGACCAGGTCCACACCGGCGGCCATCGGGAACAGGTACGGCAGGGCGCCGCCGGCCCGCGCGTTGACCTCGATGACCACCGGGCCGTCGGCGGTGAGCATCAGCTCGACGTGTGCCAGCCCGTGCCGGAAGTCCAGCGCGCGCAGCGCGGCGTCGGCGACCTCGACGATCTGCTTACGCTGCTCCTCGTGCAGGCACGACGGCAGCATCATGCCGGTCTCCAGGACCGGTGGCGCCAGCGGGAAGCGGTCGGTGACCGCCAGGTGGGCGAACTGGCCGTCGACCGCGGCGGACTCGACGCTGACGTAGGGGGCGAACCCGTCCACGTCGTGCCAGCGGTCACCGACGATCAGCCCCTCCAGGATGAAAGCGGTGTCGCCGTCGACCGCGCCACCCAGGTGCGGCGCCGCAGCGAACGCCTCGCGCAGGCGTGGCGCCAACGCGGCGGGCTCGTCGATGACGTACGCCAGCGTGCTGCCGCTACCCCGGGTGGGCTTGAGGATCGCCGGTGGCGTCACCTGACGAAGCGCCGCGTCGGCCTGCTCGGGCGCGGTGATCTCGACGTACGGCGGCACCGGCAGGCCGGCGGCCGCTAGCTGGCCTCGCTGGGCGTACTTGTCACGGAACGCGTCGATGGTCTCGACCGGCTGGCCGGGCAGCCGCGACTCGGCGGCGAAGCGAGCCGTGTCGGCCAGCATGTCGTCGCTGAAGGACAGGGCCCCGTCGATGCGGCCGTCATAGCGCAGGCACCGCTCGAGCAGGTCGGTGCGGGAGGGCGCGCGGATCACCTCACTGGCCTTGACGGTCTCGTCGAGCCGGTCGGCACGCTCGGCCAGAATGTCGTCGCTGGTCGCGATCACCACGTCGGCGAACTCGGCGAGCGGGTTGCACATGTCGGCGATGCGCACCCCTCGGCTACCGACGAACAGCATCAGAACTGGACGCATGGCGCTCCCCCTACACGCTGGCCGTGACGCGCACGGAGTAGTCGCGCAGCCACCGGTCGACCTGGACGAGGTAGGCCAGGGCCATCCGCTGCATCCACGGCGGCCGGGCGCTGTCGCCCGCCACCAGCGAGCCGACCCGCCCGGGGTCGAGCAGCGGCCCGATCGCGGAGCCGTCCGCGAGCAGCTCCCGCGCGCGGGCGCGGACCGTGGCGTCGTAGCCGCGGTCCGGCGTGACCGGGAACATGCTCTTCGGGCGCTGCGCCAGCACCGGTGGCAGCAGGTCGGCCACCGCCTCGCGAAGCAGGCCCTTGGGTACGCCGTCCGGGCACTTGAGCTGCCACGGCACGTTCCAGGCGTACTCGACGAGGCGGTGGTCGCAGAACGGCACCCGCACCTCCAGACCGACGGCCATGCTCATCCGGTCCTTGCGGTCCAGCAGAACCGGCAGGAACCGGGTCAGCGCCAGGTAACTCACCTCGCGCATCCGCCGGTCCTGGCCGGTCTCGCCCTCCAGCCGGGGCACCTCGGCGAGGGCCTCGGCGTAGCGGTCGCCGACGTACTCGGCGGGGCGGATGCGCTCGCGCAGGTCGCCGGCGAGCACGTTGGCCAGCCCGGTGTCGTCGATCGACCACGGAAAGCCTGGTCGGGCCAGCGCCGCCGCGTCGTGGAACCAGGCGTACCCGCCGAACACCTCGTCGGCGGACTCGCCGGACAGCGCCACCGTGGAGCGGCCGGCGATGGCCTGGAACAGCAGGTACAGCGAGGCGTCCAGGTCACCCAGGCAGGGCAGGTCACGCGCGCGGGTCGCCAGGTCCTGGATGCCGAGCAGGTCGGGAGTGTCCAGCAGCACGTCGGTGTGGCGGCAGCCGAGGTGGTCGACGAGGGCCTTGACGTACGGGGCGTCGCGGTCGGGCCGGTTACGGTCGGCGACGAAGTCACGGGCGCTGTCGGCGAAGTCGACCGCGAACGTGGCCAGCTCGCCGGCGTCCTGCTCCGCGAGGGCGGCACAGGCCAGCGCGGCCACAGCGCTGGAGTCCACGCCGCCCGAGACCAGCGCGCAGAGCGGCACGTCGGACACGAGCTGGCGGCGCACTGTGTCGGCCAGGATCCCGCGCACCGTCGCGACCGTCGTGAGGCGGTCGTCGAGGTGCGGCTGGCTGGTCAGCTCCCAGTACCGGCGCGGATGCACACCGTGCCGGTCGACGGTCACGGTCCAGCCTGGGCGCACCTCGGACAGCCCGCGCAGCACGCCGTGGCCCGGGCTGCGCCCGCCGAACATCGCGAACAGCTCGGCCAGGCCCTCCTCGTCGAGGACCGCCTCGAACCGCGGGTTCGCCAGCAGCGCCTTGGGCTCGGAGCCGAACAGCACGCCGTCGTCGTACGCGTGGTAGTAGAGCGGCTTGATGCCCAACCGGTCCCGGGCCAGGAACAGCCGCTCCCGGGCCGAGTCCCAGATCCCGAACGCGTACATGCCGTTGAACCGGTCCACGCAGTCGGTGCCCCACTGCAGGTACGCCCGCAGCACCACCTCGGTGTCCGATCGGGTCTCGAACCGGTGTCCGTGACCTTCCAGCTGGCTGCGCAGCTCGGTGAAGTTGTACAGCTCGCCGCTGTAGGTCAGGACGACTCCGCCGGCCTGCATCGGCTGCCTGCCGCCGGCCACGTCGATGATGGCCAGCCGGCGATGGCCGATCGCGGCCCGCGGCGAGCTCCAGATGCCGGAGTCGTCCGGGCCGCGGCAGGCCATGCTGGCGGTCATCGCCGCCATGGTCGCGTCCTCCCCTCGGAGGTCACGCGTCCAGTCGACCCATCCGGTGACGCCGCACATCCGCCCTGCCTCTCTACGCTTCGTGGTGGTGTGTCCGCGACCGGTCAGCGACGCGCCGGGCGGAGAGCATGGCCCGACCCTCGCTGGTCATCAGCGCCGGGCTCCACGGCGTCTCCGCGTCGATCTCCACGGTCACGCCGGTCACCCCCGGGACCTGCCCGACCCGCACCTCCACCGACTGCATGATGACGGCGAGCGCGGTGCAGAACGGCGCGGTGAGGCTCACCCGCACGGTCGCGTGACCCTCGCGGTCGATGGTGACGCCGCGGATCAGGCCGAGGTCGCGCACGCTCAGCGGCCGCTGCCAGGCCTGGCTGCACGGGTCGAACACCTCGCCGAGCGCGGCGTGGATGGCGGCCGCGGTCGGGATTGCGCCGGTCGGCAGGGTGGCGGTCATGCGGCCACCGCCTCGCGCCAGGCCGACCACGCCGGTCGCAGCTCGCCGGTGTCGAACTCGTCGCCGCTTGTCGCCGCGCGGATCATGTTGAGGTCCAGGCCGGTCATCCGGGCGTAGTTGCCGCCGAGGATCAGCGCCTTCTGCTCCGGCGTGATCTGTTCGATCCGGTACCGGTCCAGCAGCTGGTCAGGAAGCTTCATCTCGGCGATGGCCTGGATGATCGGCTGCGGGTGGAAGTGCATGCCGCCCGAGGCGTAGAGGATCTTCTCGGCGCCGGCGAATCCGATGAACTGGGCGATCGCCTCCTGCACGTATCCGAATCCACGCTCCAGAAATGCCGACGTGATCTCCAGGTTGGCGTAGACGTTCTGGAACCGGGTCAGGGCGAGGGTCACCTCCTCGACGAAGGGCGGCAGCCCGCCGTGCACGATCTCGAAGTTCAGCTGCGGGTAGGCGATCGCGACCCGCTCCAGGTCGTCGATGCGGTACGGGTCGAGCGGGGTGAGGCCGTTCGGCACGACCTTGTGCACGGCGATGACCTTGAGACCCAGCTCGATCGCCAGCTCGAACAGCGGGGCGAACTGGGGGTCGTCCATCCGCCAGCTGCGGTCGGGGGTGCCGGCATCGGGGTAGAGCTTGAGACCGACCGTGCCGGGCAACCGTTGTGCCTGCTCGCGCAGCTCACGTAGGCAGGTCTCGATGCCGTCGAGCGGGTTGACGCCGGCGTAGGTGAGGAAACGTTGCGGCCAGCGCCGGACCAACTCCTCGTTCTTCTCCTGGGCGCACAGGCCGTCCGCGAACAGGCTGTCCAAGCGCAGCCGGTGGTGTACGGCGAGATCCACTGCGGACTCCGTGAACAGCGTGCGGGCCAGGACCTCCGGCTGCCAGTCGCTGCAGAACGCCTCCCGGGACACCCGCCCGTCCGGTGCGGTGCACCGCGCGTGCAGGCCCCAGAGGACCTCACGGAAGACGACGGCGTACCGGCCGCCAATGAGATTGCTGTCGGACAGGTTGTACGCGTGCGTGGTCGCGTCGATGACGACCATCCCATCGATCACCGAGCACCTCCTCCTCTGTTGGGCGGGCCGCCTAGCGGGCGGTGTAACCGCCGTCGACGACCAGCTCCGCGCCGGTGACGTACGACGCGTGGGTGGAGACCAGGAACAGCACGGCGCGGGCCACCTCGTCCGGGGTGGCGAGCCGCCGCATCGGCGTGGCCGCCACGAAGCCGGCCACGAAGCCGTCGGGTACGGCGCTGGTCATCGCCGTGTCGACCATCCCGGGATAGATCGCGTTGACCCTGATGTGTCGGGCGGCGAACTCCACGGCGGCGGCGACGGTCATGGCCCGTACCGCGCCCTTGGCGGCGTGGTACGCGAACGCGCCGCCGGAACCGACCAGGGCGAAGACGGAGGCGACGTTGACGATCGCGCCGCCGCCGGCGTGGTCCATGCACGGCACCGCAGCGCGCATCCCCAACCAGACGCCGCGCTGGCAGACGTCCACCACACGCGCCCACTCGTCCTCGGTGACCCGCTCGAGGTCGTTGACGCCGATCACGCCGGCGTTGTTGACCAGCACGTTGGGATATCCGAACGTGCGACGGGCCAGCCGCATCGCCGCCGTCCAGCTCTCCGCGTCGGTGACGTCGAGCCGGCAGCCGACCACCCGGCCCGGCCCGCCACGACCGTTGATCTCCTTGGCGGCCGCGCGGGAGGCCTGCTCGTCCAGGTCGGTGAGCAGCACGCCGGCCCCGTCCTCGGCGAGCAGGCCGGCGACCGCCCGACCGATGCCACCGGCCGCGCCGGTGACGACCGCGACCTGCCGTCCTGGCGGAACCTTGCTCATCGCCCTTCCCCCGGCCCGGCCGGCAGCCACCCGAGAGCGGCGGCGTGTCCGGCGGCGTGCGACAGCGACACTCCCGGCACGGGCAGCCGGTGATGGCCGCGCCAGGCCGCGAGGTCGCCGCGCAGCACCACCGTCGGCTGCCCGGACGGCTCGCGGTGGATCTCGATGTCCTCCCAGGGAAGCTCGATTGCCCACCCCAGCGAATCGGCCACCACCTGCCGGGCCAGCGCCCGTGCGGCCAGGTGCTCGCCGGTTCGCCGGAGGCCGGCGCAGTAGGCCAGCTCCGCCGCGCCCAGCCAGTGCCGCCAGGCCGGATCAGCCGGATCGGGCAGCGCAGCCACCCGCGCCACGGCGAGCGGAAGGGCGAGCTTCACCGGCTCACCCACGGACGCAGCACCACCGAGACGTAGGTGCCACCCCAGTTCGCGGCGGTGACCAGGCACGCTCGGGCGTCGTCGGAGGTGGACGCGGCCAGGTGCGCGGCCACCTCCGGGAGCGGGTCGCGAAGCCCGGCCAGCGGGGGCGCCCATCCGGTGCGGACGGTCTCCGTCGCGCAGACGGCCGCGAGCAGGGACGTCGTGCTGTGCAGATGACCGGCCTGCGCGTTGAGGTTGGCGAGACGGACGTCGCCGGGCCGCCACACGTTGGCGACCGCCCGCGCCTCGGCTGTGTCCAGGGCCGCGGTACCCCGAGCGTCGCCGTACACGGTGCCGATCTGCTCGGGGGTGAGCCCCGCGTCGGCGACCGCCCGGCGGAAGCTCTCCTGCCAGGCGCGGCCGTCCGGTTCGTTGCCGGCGACCCGGTACGCGTCGGAGGTCACCGAGTGCCCGGCCACCTCGGCGAGGATGGTCGCGCCCCGGGCCAGCGCGCTGTCGAGCGACTCGACGACCAGCGCCGCGCCGCCGGCGCCGAGCGCGGTGCCCGAGGCCACCCGCTCGTACGGCCGGACCTCGTCGGCGGCGAGCATCCCGAGCCGGTCGAACCCGAGATGCAGCAGCGGGGTCAGCTCGTCGGCGCTCACCGCGAGCATCGCCTCGGCCTCGCCGCGGCGGACCAGGTCGGCGGCGTATCCGAGACCCGCCAGGCCCGACGCGCAGCCGGTGGCCAGTGTGGACAGTGGGCCGCGAAGCTGCAGCGAAAGGCAGGCGTGCCCGGCGGCCGCGTTCATCACCGAGTTGGGGAACAGCCGCGGGTTGACCTTGTGCGGGCCGAGGGTGCCGATGGTCTCGGTGAGCTGACCGACGGTCTCCAGCGGCCCGGTGAAGGTGCCGAACACCATGCCGACCCGCTCGCTGGTGGCCCGGCTGATGCCGTACCCGGAATCCCGCAGCGCCAGCCGGGTCGAGGCCATCACGAGCCGCCCGAGCTGGTCGAGCCGCCGCGCATAGCCGGGATCGATGTGCCTGCGGTACGCCGCCTCGGTGACCTCGGCGGTCAGGTGGGTGTCCGAGAGCGTGGTGTCGGTGCCGCCACCGGCGGCGATCGCGACCGTGCCGGCCCGGACCGCGGCCAGGAACTCCGCGCGCCCTACGCCCAGCGGGCTGACCACGCCGGCGCCGGTGATCACCACCCGCCGGTCCGGCCACTCGCCCGGGCCGCCGGGTCCCCTGCCGAGCACCAGCGCGCAGTTGTTGCCGCCGAACGCGAACGAGTTGGACACGACGACGTCCAGCTCGGCCGGGCGCGACGCATTGGGCACGATGTCGCGCGTGAGCACGGCCGGGTCGGACACATTGACCGTCGGCGGCAGCACCCCGTCGCGCAGGGCCAGCACGCTGACGGCGGCCTCGATCGCGCCGGCCGCGCCGAGGGTGTGCCCGATCTGGGACTTGGTGCTGCTCATCGGCGGCGCGGTGGCCCCGCCGAACAGGGCGTCGACGGCCTTGGTCTCGGCGCTGTCGTTGGCCGGGGTGCCGGTGCCGTGCCCGTTGACGTAGTCCACGTCGCCCGGGCTGAGGTCGGCCTGGGCCAGCGCCCGGCGCATCGCGCGGCGGGCGCCACTGCCGGCCGGGTCGGGCGCGGTGGCGTGGTGGGCGTCACTGCTCAACGCGTACCCGCGGACGTAGCCCAGCACCCGCGCGCCGCGCTCGGCGGCCACCGACTCGGCCTCCAGCACCAGCAACGCCGCGCCCTCGCCGATGTTCAGCCCGGTGCTCCGCGAGTACGGCGCGCACGGCTGCGGGTCGAGCGCCTTGAGGCTGTCGAAGCCGGCCAGCGACAGGATGTCCAGTACATCCACCCCGCCGGCGATCATCACGTCCGCGCGCCGGCCCCGGATGGCGTCGGCGGCGTACCCGATCGAGTTCGCCCCGGCCGCGCACGCGTTGGAGATCACCACCTTGGGGCCCTTGAGGCCGAACGCGGCGCTGACAGCGTCGGCGCTGGTGTACAGCGGATACACCAGCAGGTGGTCGCGGCGGGTCGCCTCGACGCCGCCCCGCAGCAGCTCCCAGTGGAACCGCTCGCCCTCGTCCAGACCGCCGACGGAGGTGCCGAGCGCGACGCCGACCCGGTACGGGTCGAACGCCGACACCGGCAGCTCCGCCGAGGCGATCGCCTCGCGCGCCACGTTGAGCGCCAGCCGGGTGGCCCGGTCGAGCCGGCCGCGCGGCCGCTGCCACGCCTCACCGTCGGCGGCGTCCCGCCGCACCGCCGGGACCTCCGCCATCTCGCCGGAGTACCGGCAGCTCAGCGTGGACACGTCCAGCCGCTGAGTGAGTTTGATGCCGGTCTCGCCATCGTGGATCGCCTTCCAAACCTGCTCCGTGCCATCACCGAGGGCGCAGCTGATGGCGACCCCTGTGATCGCAACCCGCTCCGGCCGACGCTCATCGCGCTGCATGGGTCTCTCCCCTACTCCATCGAGACGCCGAAGCTGGTGGCCACCAGGAAGGGCGCGGACACGGTACGCACGGCGGTCGCGCCGAGCGTGAACTCCAGGTCGGAGGCGGCCACCGCGCGGTCCACACGCGCCATGCCGATGACGCGGCCCAACGTGGGCGAGAACACCGCATGGGTGACCTCGCCGACGGTCGCGTCGGCGACGGCGAAGGCCGTGCCGGACGCCGGTACGTCGGTGACGCCGTCGACGGCCTGCCAGCACACCGGCTGCCGGGCGGTGGGCGTGTCCCAGCCGCCGCGCAGGGCCTCCGCGCCGACGAAGTCGTTGCCGAGGTCGACCATCCACTGCAGACCCAGATCGAACGGGGTGACCGTGCCGCCAGCGGACTCGCGCTCGAGGTTGGCGAAGCGGGTCTCCATGCGGCAGACGTCGACCGCGTCGACGCCGACCTCGCGGGCGCCGAGGCTGAGCAGTTCGGCGCGCAGCTCGGCGGCCCGGTCGGCCGGCACGTGCAGCTTGAAGCCGTACTCGCCGGTGACGCCGGTACGGCTGACCAGCATGGCCGCGTCGCCGTACTCCTCGTGGCTGAAGCTGCGATAGGCCATCGACGCGACCGAGAATGCAAGGAACTTCTGCACGATCTTGAAGGACTCGGGGCCCTCCAGACCGAACACGTGGAACTGGTCGCTCACGTCGGCCACGGTGACCTCGGCGAAGTCATCGGCCGCTGCGGCGAGCCGCTCGCGCGGCAGCCTGTGCCTGCGCCGGCCAGACCTCGACCAGGTAGTCCTCCCCGCGGCAGTGCACCAGCACCTCGGCCACCACCGTGCCGTCCTCACGCAGCAGCAGTGCCGAGGAGATCTGGCCGTCCAGCAGGAAGTCGACGGCGCGGGTGGCGACGTGGCCGAGGAACGCTGCCGCGCCGGGCCCGGCCACTGTGTACAGGCCCGCGGCCTCGTAGTCGACGAGACCGGTGCCGCCGCGCAGCGCCTGGTACTCCTCGTCGATGTTGGTGTAGACCCTCTTCATTGTTGTCAGTCCTCCTGGTCGCGTTCGGTCACGGCGAGCCGCGTGGTCATCACGACCTCGCGGCCGACGGATGCCTGTCCGGTGACGGAGATGAGTGCGCCCAGGCGGGTGCCGCTCTGGGCCTTGAAGACCACCTGGTCGCCGGGGTAGACCGGGCGCAGGAACTTCGCCTGCCGGATCTCGGCGAGGTAGCCGACCCGGTGCGCCACGTCGGCGACCACGTCGTCGCCGGCGCTGGCAGCGGCGGCGGTGCCGTAGATGACCGCCGCGAGCTGGGCCACGCACTCCACCAGCAACACGCCCGGGTAGATCATCCGGCCGGGAAAGTGCCCGGCCAGGACCGGATCGGCCACGCTTACGTTCTTGATCGCCGTGGCGCTGACGCCCGGTTCCAGTCCGGTGACCCGGTCCAGCAGGAAGAACGGGTACCGGTGCGGCAGCAGCCGGGCGATGTCGTCCGCGGTCAGCAGCGTGGCCGGGGCCAGTACTGCGGTCACCGGCTGGCCTCGATGTGGTCGACGAGCCGGTTGAGCGAGAGCAGGCTGTCGGTGTCGTCGTCGGTGATCATGACGCCGTACTTCTCCTCGACGGCCATCGCCAGCTCGAGCGTGTCGATCGAGTCGAGCTCCAGACCTCGACCGAACAGCGGCTGGTCGTCGCCGATCAGCGCGGCGTCCACGTCGAGGGTGAGCCGCTCGACGAGCAGCGTCTTGACCTCCGTGCACACCTCCTGCCGCGCGCGGGCCGCCTCGGCCGTCGCTGCCAACGTCAGAGCCATGTCCGTACTCCTTCTTCGGGTCAGCAGGTCATTCCGCCGTCGACGACGACGGAGGTGCCGGTGACGTAGCCCGCCACCTCGTTGCAGAGCAGGAACCGCACCACGGGGGCGACGTCGTCGGGCTTTCCGATGCGCTGGAGCGGCACCCGGGCGAGATGCCCGTCCAGCTCCTCGCGTGGCATCGTCCGGGTCATCGCGGTGTCCACGAAGCCGGGTACCACCGCGTTGACGCGGACGCCGTAGCCGCCAAGCTCCTTGGCGAGCACCCGGACCATGGCCAGCAGTCCGGCCTTCGACGCCGCGTAGTTCGCCTGGCCGGGCGGCGCGTTGATCCCGCTGGTGGAGGCGATCGCGACGATCGAGCCGCACTTCTGCCGGACCATCAGCCGCCCCGCCGCGCGGCAGCACAGGAACGCGCCGGTGAGGTTGGTGTCGAGCACCGAGCGCCACTTGGTGTCGCCCATCATCAGCGCGTACCCATCGGCCGCGATGCCCGCGTTGTTGACCAAGGCGTCGAGCCGGCCGTAGTCGGCGCGCACCTGAGCGAACATGCGAGTCGACGTCGGCCGGGTCGGAGACGTCGCCCTGGATGAGGGCCGCGTCGGGCTGGTGCTCAGCCACGACCTGCAGGGCCTGCTTGGCCCGTTCGACGTCGCGACGGTAGTTGATAAGCACGGTCGCGCCGGCCTTGGCAAGGTCGGTGGCGACCGCCAGGCCGATGCCCTTCGTGGCGCCGGTGACCAGCGCGATCTGCCCGTCGAGCCGCATCACGAGGCGCTCCGCGGTCGTGGCAGCGGCGAGTGCGGCGGGGTGCGGAAGGCGCCGTATCGCTTCCACGGCACCGAGGTGGCGTGCGGCGCGGAGCGTCTCGCGTCCCAGGCCGGCGAGTACCCGGCCGGGCCCGACCTCGACGAACTCCGAGGCCCCCAGGCCGGCCAGCCGCTGCGTCACCGCGTGCCAGCGCACCGGACGGGTGACCTGCTCAACGAGCTGGGCGCGGTACTCCTCGATATCGGTGACGGGCTCGCCAGTGACGCTGGAGACGAACGGAACGCGCGGCGGTTCGAGGGGCGCCTCCCGCAGTAGCGGGGCGAGCCGGCGCTGCGCGGCTTGCATCAGCGGCGAGTGGTACGCGCCGCCGACCGGGATGCGCTTGGCCCGCAGCGCGCCGGCGCCGGCGGCCGCGTCGAGCACGTCGAGTACGGCTTCGGTGGTGCCGGATACCACGATCTGGCGGGCGGAGTTGACGTTGGCGACGACGGCGATGCCGTCCCGGTCGGTGGCGGCGCGGCAGAGCCGCTCGACGAGGGGCAGCTCCAGCCCGACGACGGCGCCCATCGTGCCGGGCCGCAGCCGGGCCGCCTCGGCCATCACCGCGCCACGGAACGTCACCAGCGCCAGCGCGGTGTGCCAGTCCAGGCTGCCGCAGGCCACCAGGGCGGTGTACTCGCCGAGGCTGTGGCCGGCGACGGCGGCCGGCTCGCTGCCGTGGCGCGCGGAGCTCGGCCAGCAGGACGCTGCTGGCGACAAAGACCAGCAGCTGGGCGACCTGCGGATCCGCGATCGTGCCGGCGTCCGCGTTGGTCATCAGGGTTGCCAGGTCCAGGCCGGTGACCTGCTCGGCGGTGCAGACCAGATCACGGGCGACCGGGCCGCAGGCGCTCAGGTCGCGGACCATGCCGGGGTACTGGCTGCCCTGGCCGGGGAACACGAACGTGGGTCCGGTCAGCATGTGGTGTCCTCCCTGAGCGCCAACGCCCACGACACGACCACGCCGTCGCGGCGGGGTGCGCTCCCGCCGATCACCTCGACGCGGTGCAGGTCGGCCCATCGGGCGAGCTCCCCGCTCAGCCGTACCGGCAGGTGTGCCGCGCCGTCGTCGACGCCGATGGACATGTCGCGGTAGCTGGCACCGCGTGGCAGGCCGCCGAGGACCTTGACAACGCTCTCCTTGATGCCGAACAGGCCAGCCGCGGCGGCCGGTCTGGCGCCGTCGCCGCAGGCGCCGCGTTCGTCGGCGTCGAACAGGCGGCGTAGGAGAGGCGGCCCGGACCGCGTGACGGCCCGTCCCAGCCGGTCGACGTCCACCAGATCGACTCCGCCACTGTGGACGCCGTGGCCGGGCGAGGTGTCGACGGTAAGCAGAGCCGAGATACCGGACATTGAGGGGCCTAACCGCTCAGGCATGGGCACACTCCTGAATTCGCTGAAAAGCGCTGGCATCTTTTGGTTCTCGCCGGTTCTGAGACCTGGCTTGCCGTACTGACCGCTGTTCGCGCTATTGGCGAAGCTGCTTCGAATTTCTCGGCGGCAATTTGTCATCGATGCGCCGGGCATCAAAGTAGGGAGCGGGCGATCTGGCTGTCAAGGCATATGACAACTGCGCAATCAAACTTGACAAGCCCGATCGTGGTCCGCCAGGCTCGGCCGCGCCGAGCGGGCTGTTCCCGCGCCGGAGGAAAGACTCCCGCATGTGTTTTCTGGGGACGCACCCGTCTTGTCCGAATCTCACAACCCCGGCCGCGGGGAGTCGCCGAGCGGCGGGGATGACGAAAGGCCGACCTATGCCGCGTTGGGTGGAGTCCGCTCCGAAGATCATGCGGTGGGGGTACGTGGAGACCACCACCAAGGTCCGCTGGTCCGAATGCGACGGACAGGGACACGCGTACTACGGCAGCTACGTGCCCTGGTGTGACCTGGGCCGCGAGGCGTTCGCCCTCGCCGCCGGCGTCGACTTCTGGAACTACAAGATCACCACGACCGAGTTCCACGTCCGCTACCACATGCCCGCCAAGTACCTCGACGACCTCGTCATCAAGACCTGGGCGACGACGCCGACCGCGCGCCTCGACTGCTACTACGAGATCTACCGCAAGGTCGGCGGGCAGCTCATCTGCGAGGCGCGATCCGGGCATGCCCTCGTCGACCCCAAGGCGGGTCTGCGGATGCGAGCGCCGGAGGCGTTCCACGAGAAGTTCGAAGCCTTCCTCGACCAGCAGCGGGCCGGGCAGGGCAGCCCCGGCCGTGCTCTCAAGATCTAGGGGTGTGCCATGGACGACCGGGTGAAGTACGTCCTCGATGAGTCGCAGATCCCGACGCACTGGTACAACGTCGTCGCCGACCTGCCCGAACGCCCGCCGCGACCGCGGCATCCTCGAACGCACGAACCGATGACCGCCGAGCAGATGGGCTCGCTGTCCGCGCGGGAACTGCTGCGCCAGGACGGCAGCATCGAGCGGCACATCGAGATCCCCGACGACGTACGCCGGGCCTACAGGTTGTGGCGGCCCAGCCCGCTGTACCGGGCTCGCCGCCTGGAGCGCGCGCTGGGCACGCCGGCACGCATCTACTACAAGTACGAGGGCGTGAGCCCGACCGGCTCGCACAAGGCCAACACCGCCGTGCCACAGGTCTACTACAACGCCGAGCAGGGCATCCGCCGGCTCACCACGGAGACCGGCGCGGGCCAGTGGGGCGCCGCGCTGGCGTTCGCCTGCGCCCAGTTCGATGTGGACTGCGAGATCTGGTGGACCGGCATCTCCTACGACCAGAAGCCATACCGGCGAATGCTGATGGACGCGTTCGGCGCCACGGTGCACCGCAGCCCCTCACCGGTGACGGAGGTCGGCCGACGGGCACTGCGCGAGGACCCCAACTCACACGGCAGCATCGGCCTGGCCGTCAGCGAGGCCGTCGAAGTGGCCCTGGCCAACCCCGACACCGGGTACGCCCTCGGCAGTACCGCCGGCCACGTGCTGCTTCACCAGACGGTTATCGGCGAGGAGGCCCTGGCCCAGTTCGCGCTCGCCGAGGACTACCCCGACGTGGTGATCAGCTGCGTCGGCGGCGGCTCCAGCCTGGGCGGCCTCGCGTTCCCGTTCCTGCGCGACAAGCTGGCCGGCCGGCGTGACACCCGGGTCGTCGCCGTCGAGCCCACCGCCTGCCCTGCGCTGACCCGCGGCCGGTACACGTGGGACTTCGGCGACATGGAGGGCCTGACGCCGCTGATGAAGATGTACACCGTCGGCCACGCGTTCGTACCCGAGCCGATCCACGCCGGCGGCCTGCGCTATCACGGCATGTCGCCCCTGGTGTCCTACGTCAAGCACCTGGGCCTGGTCGAGGCCGTTGCCAAGCCGCAGAACGAGTGCTTCGCCGCGGGCTTCGAGTTCGCCCGCGCCGAGGGAATCGTCGCCGCGCCGGAGGCTACCCACGGCCTGGCCTCGTGCGTTGAGGAGGCCCGCCGCTGCACGGAGACCGGCGAGGAGAAAGCGATCCTGGTGCTCATCACCGGGCACGCCCACTTCGACCTGGCCGCCTACGACGCCTACCGCGCCGGCACGCTCTCCGACACCGAGCTGACGGACGAGCAACTGGAGAAGTTCCTGTCCCACCTGCCGACCGTCAACGAGGAGGTCCGGTGAGCATCGAAGGCTTCCGGGGCGAGGTCGTCACGCCCGAACACCCCGCCTACGAGCAGGCCCGGCGTGTCTACAACGGAATGGTCGACAAGCGTCCAGCGCTCATCGCCCGCTGCCTGGGCGTCGCCGACGTGGTGGCGGCCGTCAAGCACGCGCGCGCCGCCGGCCTCGCAATCGCGGTGCGCGGTGGCGGGCACAGCGTCGCCGGTCACGGCACCTGCGACGGCGGCATCGTCATCGACCTCTCAGCCATGCGCGGCGTGCACGTCGACCCCATCGAGCGCACCGCATGGGTCCAGGGCGGCGCCACCCTCGCCGACGTCGACCACGAGACCCAGCTGTACGGGCTGGCGGTGCCGACCGGACAGGTGTCCAAGACCGGCATCGCCGGCCTGACCCTCAACGGCGGCATGGGGATGCTGCAGCGCAAATATGGCCTGACCTGCGACAACCTGATCGGGGCGCGGCTGGTCACCGCCGATGGCGAACTCGTGGTCGCCAGCGAGACCGAGAATCCCGACCTGCTCTGGGCACTTCGCGGCGGCGGCGGCAACTTCGGTGTGGTGACGTCGTTCCAGTACCGGCTCCACGAGGTCGGGCCGCTGATGGTCGCCGGCCTGGTGGCCTATCCGCTCGACCAGGCCGGCGAGGTGCTGGAGTTCCTGCGCGACTACATCGCCGATGCACCTGAGGAGCTCAGCGCCGACGCGATCTTCCAGTTCGCACCACCGCTGGAAGCCATCCCTGAGGAATTCCGCGGACGGCAGGTCGTCGGCATCTTCGTCCGCTGGTGTGGCGACGTCGCCCGCGGGATGGAGGTGGTCCGCCCGATCCAGGAGTTCGGCACGCCGGTCCTCAACTTCGTCGGGCCGATGCCGCTGGTCACGGTGCAGTCGCTGCTGGACCCCCTCAACCCGGACGGCAACCTGCACTACTGGACCGGTGAGTTCCTGCCCCGGTTCGACCGCAAGGAGATCGACGTGGTCACCGAGATCGGCGCGTCGCTGCCCACCCACTTCTCGATCGTGCAGGTGATCCCGTTCAACGCCGCACCGACCCGGGTCGCACCGGACGCGACCGCTTTCGCGCACCGCGAGGAGAGCTGGCTGATCCACGTGCTCGGCCAGTGGACCGACCCGGCCGATACCGAGCGGTGCATGGAGTGGGCCAAGGGCGCGCGAACCAGCCTCGGCGCGGTCGGCTCCGGCGATGCATATCTCAACCTGCTCACCGACGACGAGGACACCGACCGGGTGCGCGCCTTCTGGGATGACGGGCGTCTGGGCCGGCTGAGCAAGGTCAAGGCCGTTTACGACCCGGACAACGTGTTCCGGTTCAACCACAACGTCAAGCCGGAGGCTCGATGAAACCGTCCGCGATCGTCGACCCTGACACCTATGTCGACGGGGTACCGCACGAGCTCTTCGCCGAGTTGCGGCGCGAGGCGCCGCTGGTATGGGTTGAGGAGCCCCCGATCGACGACTGGCCGGCCGGCCCCGGCTTCTGGGCGGTGCTGCGCCATGCCGAGGCGGGCCGTGTACTCCGCACCCCACAGGTGTTCTCCTCCAGCGCCGGCCTGACACAGATCTACGACGCTCCACCGCCGCTGCTGCCACCCCTGCGCACCATGATGATCAATATGGATCCGCCCGAGCATTCGCGGCTGCGCGGACTGCTCACCAAGGCCTTCACGCCGCGGGCGGTGGCCCAGCTCGAGGAGCGCATCCGCGAGCGCGCCGAGAGCCTGGTGGCGGCAGTGGCCGACAACGGTCGCTGCGACTTCGCCCGCGACCTGGCCGCCGACCTGCCGCTGTACACGCTCGCCGATGTGCTCGGCGTACCCGAGTCCGACCGGTGGCTCATGTTCGACTGGGCCAACCGGGTCATCGGCGTCCTCGACGACGAGTACCACGCCAGCGCGGCGTTCGACGCGTCCGAGGCCAGCGAGATGGCGCGGCGAGCCCTGGCGGTCCGCCCTAAGCCCGACGCCAACGGCCGGATGCCCGACTCGCGGCGCCCCGACGGCATGGCCGACCTGTACGCCTACGCCCGCGAGCTGGGCGAGTACCGCCGTCGTAACCCGGGCAACGACATCATGTCGCTGCTCATGCAGCAGGTCGACGACGACGGCGGGCGGGCCAACGTCGAAGAGTTCGAGCGGTTGTTCTGGCTGTTCTCGGTGGCCGGCAACGAAACCGTGCGCAACGCGCTGCCCGGCGGCATGCTCGCGCTGCTGCAAGACCCCGGCGCCTACCGGCGCCTGCGCGCCGACCGCGGCCTGCTCGACCACGCGGTGGAGGAGATGCTGCGCTGGTGGACGCCGGTGATCCACTTCCGGCGCACCGCCGTCGCCGACATCTCGATCGGCGGGGTCGACGTACGGGCCGGCGACAAGGTCGTCGTGTTCTTCTCCTCGGCGAACCGGGACGAGTCCGTCTTCGCCAACCCGGACCGCTTCGACATCGACCGCGACCCCAACCCACACCTGGCCTTCGGGCACGGCCCGCACTTCTGCGTCGCAGCTCATCTTGCTCGCGTACAGATGCGAGCCATGTTCAACGCGGTGCTCGACCAACTCGGTGAGGTGGAACTGGCCGGCGAACCGGTGCGGCTGCGGTCGAATTTCCAGAACGGTGTCAAGCACCTTCCGATCAGCTGGAGGCACGATGTGGTCCGTTGAGCACAGCGTCGAAACCGCCGCTGCGCCGGAGGCTGTGTGGCGGCGCTACCGCGACGTCAGCACCTGGCCGGAGTGGAACGGCGCGGTGGAGTCCGTGCGGCTCGACGGCGAGTTCGCCGCCGGCACGGCCGGCACACTGACCCCGCCCGAACAGGGCCCGCTGCCGTTCCGCGTCATCTCCGCGACCGAGAACGAGGGATACATCTCAGAAACCGACATCGCCGACACGGTCGCGCTGCGACTGGCCAGCCGGTTGACGCCGCTGCGCGACGGCGGCACCCGGATCACCCACCGGGTCGAGCTACACGGCACGGCGGCGCCCTACTTCGCGCAGAGTTTCGGCCCTGTACTGGCCGCGGGTGTACCGCGGACCCTGGAAGCGCTCGCCGACGCCGCCACCAGGCCCGCCGGCCGCCTGCCGAAACGCGCACTGCTGGTCCTCACCAGTACCGATGCCCTTGGTGACACCGGACGCGCGACCGGCGCATATATGTCCGAGGTGGCCGAGGCGTGGAAGGTCTTCACCGACGCGGGGTACAAAGTGGAGGTTGTGTCCACCCGCGGCGGTCGCCCCCCGCTGGAGGCGGTCAACCAGCTCGACCCGATCCAGCGGGCGTTCCTCGACAACCCCCAGATGAGCCGGTTGATGGCGGACACGCCACGCCCCGCAGACCTGGACCCGGGCCGGTACGCCATCGCCTTCGTCGCCGGGGGCCACGGCGCGGTCTGGGACCTGCCGGACGACAAGGACCTCGCGGCGCTGCTCCGGGACTGCTACGAAGGTGGCGCGGTGGTCGCTGCCGTGTGTCACGGCCCAGCGGCTCTGGTCAACGTGACGCTGTCAGACGGCGAGCACCTCGTCGCCGGCAAGCGGCTGACAGCGTTCAGCAACGACGAGGAGCGCGCGATCGGTATGACCTCGATAGTGCCGTTCCTGCTCGCCGACACGCTCGCCGAGCGGGGTGCCCGGTACGAAGCTGCGTCCAGCTTCATGCCGCGCGTCGTCGTGGACGGTCGACTCGTCACCGGGCAGAACCCGGCCTCGGCAACCGCGGTCGCCGAGGCCGCCGTGTCAGCCGTGTCGCAGGAATAGGCGGCGGCACTTTCGCGATCATCACTATCGTCTGCCCCCTGTGTCCTGCCCGTGCGGCAACACAGGGGGCAAGCCTTGACCGGGACTTGACTTAACATGACATGATCGCCACATCGGCCGCAGGTTACCCAAAGGTAGGTCCTCCTGAGCGCACCCCCATCAGCTACGGCCAGTCGATCTCGCCCTCGAGATTGAGTCCCCGCACCAATACGACGTAACCGACCAGCGGCTGACGGGCGCCGCCGACGACAGTCGGCACGCCAACGGCCGCGAGGAGGCCGACCATCCACGGCAGTAGCCTCACGCCGCACCCTTCATATGTAGGAATAAGTGACCAGCATCGATCTCATCCCGCAGCCGCACTTCGGCGAGCGCCTCCGCCGACTGCGCCAGCAGTGCGGGCTGAAACAGACGGACCTTGCTGACGAAGGCCTGTCCGCGAGCTACGTCTCGCGCATCGAATCGGGCAACCGCCCCGTAACCCCGCACGTCGCCCAGGTACTCGCCGAGCGCCTCGGCGTCGACATCACCGCCTTCCAGAGCGACCGCGAGGTCCACCTCGCCAGGCTGCTGGCCGACGGCCAGAGCAGCCTGGCCGCCGGCAACCACGCTGCGGCAGCCACCGCCTTCGAGGCTGCCCTTGACCAGGCGGTGGACGCGCCCCTGGCAACCGCCTGGCTGATCCGGCACAGTCTGACGATCGCGCTGAGCAACCTCGGCCGGCTCGCCGACTGGCGCCGGCACCAGAGCGAGCTGGTCGATCTCGCCACCGAGGCGACCAGCCCGGACCTGCTCACCCAGGCGTACACCGGGATGAGCAACTGCCTGCGACTGTCCGGTGAGGTCAGCGAGGCATACGTCGCGGCCCGGGCCGCCCGTGACCACTCGCGGGACGCGGACGTCTCGCCCGGTCACCAGTTGAAGGCCACGATGGCCATGATCGCCGCTGAGACCGAAACCGGTCGCGCCGCCGACTCCACCCGCCGCGCCGAGGAACTGCTCGGGTTGCTCGATGAGGACACGCCCGCTCCACTCCGGGCGCAGGCGTTGTGGGCCGCCGCCTCCACCTACGTCGCTCGAGGGCGGCACGACGAGGCGATAGAACTGCTCATGCAGGCCATCCGCGGCCTCGACAGCGGCGATGACCTGGTGACATGGGCCCGGTTGCGGCTGGCGGTCGTGTCGCTGGCGCACCGCGCCGGGCACACCGTGGAGTCGGAGTCCTGCGCGTCCTTCCACGAGGCCGCGCATGTCCTGCGACTGACCGCCATCCCGATCTACCAGGCTCAACTGGACGTCATCGAGGCGCGAATAGCCTTCGAGAAGGAGCACTTCGCCGAAGCCAGGACGCTGTGCGAGGCCGCCCTGGCCCGCACCGACCTGCTGTCGTTCCGCGACACGGCGCGCGCCCAGATGCTCTGGGCCCAGGCCACCGGCCGCACCGGCGAACCCGATAAGGCCATCGCCGACCTGCGGGCAGTCGCGGAGCGCTTGGACGAGGCCGGAGCGCGGGACCTGTCGGCCGAGGCGTGGCGGCTGGTCGCCGAACTGGCCCTGACCGACCGGGACGCCCCCAGCTGATGCACGAGCGGCCAGCCGCCTTCGCCGCAACGCCACTGAAGACGGACGCGGCGCCGCAGCCGCATGACGACCGCCGCGTTGCAGTTCCACGCGCTCTCCTCATCTCACCTTGGGGTGGGGACACCTCACCCAAGGTGCGGTCCCCGATGTAGCACTGTGGAGTATCGCGAGTAGCCTAAGGGCCTCTGTCAATTAGCTGTCAATGACGAGTATGTGCGCTATTCGGACATAACCTCGCCAATCAATTGAAATGACCGACGCTGTGGTCCGCCAAGTCTATTCATAATGGCCGATCAGCCAACAGTGCCGACGCTATGTGGAAAGCAAGTTGTCACGTGCTGTCTACTGAATGACACCTGCAAACAAGACCGGCCGGTATGAATCGAGCAAAGCGGTCGCGCGTGGGCCACGGAATCGACGCTCTCAGCATCCATCCTGTGGAGATGCGCGGCACGATCCGGCCGCTGTAGCGGCTGGCGCGGACACGCGCCGGGTGCGGCAGCGTGCGTACTGGCATCGGTACGGTTCCGACGTGGCACAATGGGATGTCCCCGACTGCCGGATGGAAGAGGTAGCGATGGCCAGCCGCCCGCTCAACGCGACAGCCGCGTCGCTGCTGGGCTTCCTCCACAACGGCCCGCTCTCCGGCTGGGACCTGGTCGCCATGGCGCAGCGGGTGATTGGCGACTTCTGGTCGCTCACCCAGAGTCAGGTCTACCGCGAACTCGCCGCCATGGCGGACGCTGGCCTGGTCGAGGCAGGCGAGCGTGGCAGCCGCGACCGCCGGCCCTACGTCATCACTGCCGCGGGACGGGCCGCCTTCGCCGCCTGGGTCAATCGCGAACCGGGCCCGGAAACCATACGATTCCCGCTTCTGCTTACCGTCGCCTTCGGCCAACACCTCCCACCAGGGCGGTTGCTCACCTTTCTCGATCACCACCGCGCCCTGCACGCCCAGCGGCTGGCCGAGTACGAGGCGCAGTACGCAGCCGCCCAAGCCACCCCCGGTGGACCGGATCCATACGCCATGGCCACGCTGGAATTCGGCCTGTCCTACGAGCGCGCTGCGCTCACCTGGTTCGACCATCTACCGCTCGCAGCGCTGGCGGGTGAGCTTGCTGCCGTCGACGGGAGCGAGCACCCGCCGGAGGCGACGGGCTGATCGGATGAAGATCGCGGAGTTGAGCAGGCGGTCCGGGGTTCCGGTGCCGACGATCAAGTACTACCTACGGGAGAACCTGCTGCGGCCCGGCGAGTTGACCAGGCCCAACCAGGCCAGCTACGGCGAGCACCACCTGCAACGGCTCCGGCTTGTCCGCGCGCTCATCGACCTTGGCAATGTTCCGGTCGCAAAGGTCCGAGAGGTACTGGAGTCGCTCGACTCACCGAACCTTGACCTGCACGACAGGATCGGTCATGTCCACCGCGCGATCACACCGAGCCGGCCCGTCAGCGCCGGGGACGCGGCCCGGTCCGCCGCCCGGCAGCAGGTATCCGACCTCGTCGACCAACGCGGCTGGATCGTCGAGCCCGGCGCGCCTGCGCTGAACACCCTCGTCGAAACGATCGCCGCGATCCGCTCGCTCGGCCAGGACCAGCTCGTCGCCAACCTGGGCGCATACGCCGACGCCGTGCAGGTGTTCACCGACCTGGAGATCGCCGCCGTCACCGGGAGCTCCGATCCGGACCGGATCGCCGAAAGCGTCATCATCGGCACCATCCTGTGCGAGTCCGTAATCGCCGCGCTCCGGCTCATCGCCCAGGAGGACGCGTCGGCTCGGAGGTTCGGTGCTACCGGCTGACGAGGCGGGCCGAATCGCCGCCGTCCCAAGGCCTTCCACGGGGCCTTTCTCGATGACCGGACAATGCGGAGCGGCTCGCGGACACGCTCGTGCGCACGCGCTGGATTCGGCAGACTATGCCCTGGTGCTCGTGGCCGGCGGTCACGACGCTACGTGGAGCCTCCCCCACGATGAGCACCTCGCCACCACCCCTTTTCCCGACGTCTACGAGAACGACGGCGTGGTCGCGGCGATCTGCCACGGCCCGGCGGTACTGGTCAACGTCTTCGCGACCGCCGTCGCGCGGGCGGTCGAGCAGCTGAACCTGACTTCCGAAGGGAAACCTTGATGGACCCGACCATCGTGCTCTCCGACGACACCCGCCGCACGGCGGGTGTCTTGTTGCTGTCCGTCGTCGCCATCGAGTGGGGCGGCTGGTACCTGCTGAAGGTGGTGCGCGGTGCGGTACCGGTGACCGACTTCCAGCGCGCGTTCGAGCGGGCCGGCCATGCACACGCGGGCGTCCTCGTGTCGCTCTCACTACTCGCGCTGGTGCTCGCGGACGGCGTCGCGATGTCGGGTGTGCAGGCGGTGCTGGCCCGCAACGGGATCTGGCTCGCGGCGATCCTTCTGCCGCTCGGTTTCTTCGCCGCGTCGGCAGGCAAGGGCAGGACCAAGGCCAACAAGTTCGTCTACCTGATATACGCGGGCATGGTCTCGCTCGCCGCCGGCGTCAGCTCCCTCGGCCTGGCCCTGGTGACCAGCTGAGGATGGCTGCCTGGTCCGCGGTGCCGGTTGGGCTCTACACAGGAGCCATCCCGGTTGGCGGGTCGAGGACCATCCTGATCCATTCCGGACCGAGATCGCTCAGCTCCACTGGACAGTAACAGCGCCACCGTAGGACCGGAGATCAGCCGCCGACCACCGATGCAGCGGCGCTATTGAGCCCGCACGGCGGCTGTTGGTGGTGCTCGGGCCACTCACCCGTACCGAACCCCGGACATGAAGGCGGCCACACCATGCCAGCACGTCTTTCGCTCCGTCTCGCCGCGATCGTGAACGCGCTTCCCCTCCAGCCGCACTCCCGCGTCCTCGAAATCGGATGCGGGCCCGGGGCGGCCGCACGAGCAGTCGCAGCGCGACTCACCACCGGCCACATCCTGGCCATCGACAGATCCGCTACCGCCATCGCCCAAGCCGAAGCCGCCGCGGTGGACGAGATCACGTCCGGTCGCATGAGTGTGCGCCGGGTCGCGGCCGAAGACTTCGTCCTGCTGGCTCACGAAGAGCCGTACGACATCGTGTTCGCCCTCCGCGTTGGCGCCCTTGACGGGCGACATCCACAGGCTGGTCAGCGGGTGCTGCAGCGTATCGCCGTGGCGACCACGGCAGACGCTCGGCTCTTCATCGACGGTGGCGATCCAATTCGCGAACTACCCATCCCCCGATCTTGAACCAACAGGTCGATCGCCGGACGTCGCCTGGGCGAGCCTACGATCGCTGGTGGAGCTGCAGAGCCTGCCGGCCTCAGCCAGCGGTTGTCGGTGCTGCGCCGCCGGGCAAGCGCTCCGAAGCGCCACCTCGACATCAAAGACGCGACCTAGCCATCGCCAGGAAGACCAGGAGATGAGCGACATGAACAGCACGCGCGGTACCGACGACCCCAAGCTCGGCGCGCTCGCCGCACTGGTCGGAGAGTGGGTCCTCGGCGACCCCTCTGCCCCCGTGGGTCGGACGTCCTTCTCCTGGCTCGAAGGACGGCGGTTTCTCGTGCAGCGCTGGACCGTCGACATCCCCGAAGCGCCCGACGGCATCGCGATCATCGGCGTCGACGAGGCGAGCGGCAACCTCGTCCAGCACTACTTCGACTCGCGTGGCGTCGCACGCGTGTACGAGATGACCCTGGAGGACGGCGCCTGGACACTCTGGCGATCGGACCCGGACTTCTCGCAGCGTTTCACCGGCACCATCAGCCCGGACGGCTCCACCATCACCGGCTCCTGGGAGATCGGGCCGCCCAACGCCTCGCTCGACGACGCGACCTGGACCCACGACTTCGACCTCGCCTACACGAAGGCGGATACCTAGCACTCGGATGCGCCCCAGTCCCCGTGGGCGGGATCAGCCCGCGTCGATCACGCTCTTGATCCAGTCCGCGTGGAAGGGCACGTTGGAGTAGATCTGCGGCACGTTGGCGCACCTGTATGGCTGGACGATGCGCTGACCGATCGTGGTGCCGGTGACAACCCACCCGCGCGGCGTCTTGGTGATCGCGGGCGCGCCGGAGTCGCCGCTGCAGGCGCCGCGCCAGCCGTCAGGGTTGTGGGTGCAGATCCTCGCCGGATTCGTCCCGCAGTTCTCGGGGCTGACCACGATCTTGGTGTCCAGCTCCTGCAGGATCCGCGGTGCGGGTGAGGGACCAGGAGTCTTCGTGCGGCCCCAGCCGAGCAACCGGATCAGCGTGCCGGGCTGTGCGGAGGTCCCGAGGAGAGCCGGTTCGTGTGCGACGGGCGAGGCGAGCTTGATGAGACCCTGGTCGTTCGTCGGGTGCTTGACCTCCTTGGCCCTCGTTACAACGGTGCCTCCCGTGGTGCGGTCGATGGAGCCGACCCGGACGGTCCTCCCTGGTGCGTTACCGCCGACGCAGTGCCCCGCCGTCAGCACCCACTGCGGGTGGATCAGCACTCCGCCGCAGCCACCCACGTCCGCGACGAAGGAGTAGTTCTCGGTGGCGTCCCGGCCGCCGATGATGTTGGGGTTCACGTCCGCGCTCGCGGGCGGCGCACTGATGGCGGCCAGCGCGGCCGCGACCACGCCACACAGGATTCTGCGCATCGGTTTCCTTCCGTTGCAGGGAAACCCAAGTGTTTTGCGATCACTGACTCCCGGCAACGGTCGAAATTTCGCAGAATTCCGTACTCCAATGGACTAACGCTCGATGGCTAGGATGCCGCGACATGTCTGCCCAGAGTGGACTGTCAGGGTTGGACAGGGTGCCGCGTCGGTGCGAGACAGGGCGTGTCAAATTGACGTCCAGGATCAAATGCCGACCTGGTGGCCAGGCTCTCAGGTGATCGGCAGGTCCACGAACGTACCCGGGCAGGTGCCGCCGAGGGCCGCGAGCACGGCGTCGATGAAGGCCTGCGAGGTCACCTCCTCGTTGTGCGCGACGTCGGCGGGCACGTGCACGCAGGCACCCCCGTCAAGCCGGGAGATGCTGGGGATCTCCCGGCCGCGGAACGTCGAGTAGGAGATGTCGCCAGGGGTGTCGTCGCCGGCGTTGAGGTCACGCAGGAAGCTGCTCGTGGGGCACATCTGCCCACCCTGCTCCTCACCGAGCAGGCAGGCGGGCAGGTAGCCGTAGTGGGCGGCACCCATCGACACGTACGTCCGCACCGTGGTCAGACCACCGAGGCGCTTGACGTAGTAGCGCGTCGACAGCCCACCCATGCTGTGGGAGACCAGATGCACCTTGGCCGCCCCGGTCTGCTCCTGTACGCCGCGCACCAGGTCGGCGATGCGGTGCCCGTTCGTAATGTTGTTCTGGCTCGGCAGGTCGATCGTGTACGCGGGGTACCCAGCCGCGGCGAACGCATCGCGCATCGCCGTCATATGGGTGCTGGAGCCGTTCCAGCCGTGCACGATGATCACCGGCTCGCGAGGCGCTGGACCGTCTGCCGCGGCCGGCGACGCGTGCAGCGCGGCGGCCACAAGCCCGACAATGCACGCACTGGCGCCAAGCAAGCGCCCCGCTGTTCGCATGTGGATCCTCCCCGTGGACGGCCCTCGCAGCAGGGCCGGCGCCGAGCCTCGGCGTGCTGGAGTTCCGCAGTCAAGTTCAAACGCCGAACTGTGCCCGAAAGGGAAAGGCCGCCCGGACAGGCGACCGCTCGTTGACGGGGAGCACGCCCCTGTTACGCGTTCGCCGTTCAGGTGGCGGGCGATGCGGCAGCGACAATGCCTCCATGACAACTTCCGCCCCGCGCATCCGCGTCGCGGCCTACGTCGTCCGCCACACCACCGCAGGTCCCCAACTACTCGTCTTCGATCAGATCGGACACCCCGAAGCCGGAACTCAGATCCCCGCCGGTGGCGTCGCCGCCGGAGAACCTCTACGTGATGCGGTCATCCGCGAAGTCACCGAAGAGACCGGACTCACCGACATCGCCGTCGTCGGCGCACTCGGCACAGAGGACAAGGCCCACCCAACGACCGGGCAGCCTCGCCACACCACCTACTTCCAGCTGGAAGCACCCGTCGGCGCGCCAGACCAGTGGCTGCACACAGTCGACGGAGCCGGCCTGGACCACGGCATGCAGTTCGCCTGCTGGTTCGCACCGCTACCGCTGTCGGCACACCTCGCCGACCACCAAGACGACTTCCTCGACCGACTCGACCCACGCTGGGTCACAAGGACCGACGACGGTCGGTAACCAGAAGCAGCCACGCAGCTGCAGCTTGGCTGGTGTCCCGGAAGCGGCTGAGCGCCCGGGCGCGCAAGGACCGGCGGGTGCGCTTCGGCGCTGCCCGGCAGCCCTGTACCTCCTGGCCGCCCGATCAACAGCGCGTCAGCGCTGGGGATCGCGCAGTGAGGTCGGGGAGAGGAACGGCTGGAGTGGGCCGTCGTCGACGCTCCCCAGCAACCGCCGGGCCACCCCAGCGAGGACATCGGCGAGCTGGACCCGCGGATCGTCCCGGGAGTCAACCATCACCAGCCCAGCCAGCGGCGACAGCCCGGCCTGCGACGAGCTAGCCGCGTCGGCACCTGCCGGCGACGACCCGGCGCCGTCGGCCAGTACCTGCTGGAGGCGGCTCAATCGGCCGGCCGTGAGGGCGCTCTGCTCGTCGTGGATCACCAGCACCTGCCGCACTCCACCGCTCCAGAACAAGACGGTCTCGGCGAGCGCCGGCAGCATCGGCTCCAGCGGTGGCGGGATCGACCGGTCGTCGTCGCTCAGCCTGGTCAGGACAGCCTGCACCCGGGTCCGGCTGAGCCCGTCGAGGACACCCTCGGCCTCCGCGCCGAGCCCGTCTCGTACCAGCGCATCCCGCGCTTGGAAGAACTGCTCGAAGGCCCGGCGATCCGGCCGATGCCGCCGCTTGATCCGGACCAGCTCGACGAAGGCCGCGAGGAAGACACCCCAGTCGGAACCAGCCGAGCGCCTGGCCCGGTACAAGGTGAGGGCGGCCGGACGGTGGTGCTGGGTCAGGCGAGTACCGGCCGCGTACGACGGCTCGGCCAGGAGCAGGTCGACGATCCGGGTGACGAGGAAGTACTCCTTGTCGACCAGGTGAACGTGCGCCCGGCCGCTCAGCGCCGTCAGGAACCACTCCAGCGCCTCACCGGCTCCCGGGCTGCGGAGGAACTGCCCGGACTTGAACTCGTTCGGCGAGAACCGGAACCCGGACCGCAGCGCCGCGATCAGCCCGGCCGCCTCGCCGACGTTCAGGTCGACACTCGCGTGCGTGATCACGGGGGTAGCCGGATCGAGCAGATTGGTGCCGGAGAACCCGGATTCGTCACAGGCGATCTCCACGACAGCGCCGGCCACCGCATCCACCGGCGGCAGCCCGCCCTGAAGCGGCAACCTCACACCCGGTCCCTCACCATGCCGACCATGATCGCCCGCCCACCCCGATCAGACCACCGAATTGCGCTCCTGACCGAAGCCCGCCCGGGTCGCCGCCACCAGTCGCCGCTCCAACGCCGTCTCCTCGTCGAGCTCCGTCGCCCCGTGCGCAGCCGGATTCGGATCGTCATCCGCACTCCGGGAGCGAAGGAACGCAGACCGTTGATCATCGTGCTCACGTCGCGATCCTTCGGATCACCAGGCACCGCAGGCGTGGGCTTCCCGGTGTGGGTTCGCCGAGGACCAACTGCGCCGTGTATCCGCACCGCTGCTGGGCGAGCGCAGCCAGCTGTACGACACCCGTGCCCTGGCCACCCCGATCGCACGCCCGAACGGAGATCCTTTCCAGCGCCGGCCAGGTCACGCTCGCCGTCACCATCCAGGTCTCGGCCCCGATACTCATCCGGACGTCGTTTGCGGGCGGGTCGTCGGCCGCGGGTATCGCGGTTACCGCCGGTAGCCCGCCGGTGCTGTCGTGGTTGGGGCGCCGTCCTCGTGGCGACACCGCGCGGCGGACGGCCCCTGGCCAGCCCGATCGCCGCCGGCCCGAGCTGACCCCCGCGCGGTCTGCGACCCACAGGTGGTCACCTCCGTCACGACGTCGCGGCGGCCAAAGGTGGCGCCATGGGTCAGGTCGTGGCTCGACGAATGTCGGAGTCGGTCGTACGGGTCAGGATCCCACGGTGAGCGCGACGATTCGGGTGCGCAGTTGATCGACATGTCGACGGCGCTCGTTGCACCAACTGGCCCGGTACCGGACGGGCCCGACCTCGAGACGCTCATTCGGACCGTCTGACACGGAGCACGGCCCATGGGCGGCACGCAGCTCCGTGAGCAGCGCCGGATCGTTGGCGAGGCGGGCGATTTCGCTGCGCTGTGCGTCGGTTAGTCGGCCGCTGCGGACTGTGGTACGCCTCGACTTGAGGCGGATCTCCTCCGTGAAAGTCCATGAGCCGTCAGGGGCGATCGTCCATACCGACGACGCCGGGTCAAGGCCACCGCCGCTGGTCATCGTGATTGCTGGGAGGGCGACCGTAGCGGTCGCCAGCGGAGCAGCCGGGGCGACCGTAGCGGTCGGCAGCGGGCCAGTCGGAGCGACCGTAGCGGTCGCCAGCGGGCCAGTCGGGGTCGGGTTGGCTCGGCCAGCCCCGCAGCCGGCGATGACCAGAATGACAATGGTCCCGATCACGGCACGGAGGAGGCGTGTTACCAGCATGCCGGTTTGACGCCGGAAAGCCTTCGCTGGTTTCACCCTTTCGTCGGTAGGACGATCGGCTCAGCGAGCCCTTCTAGCCCAGTACTGACTTAACTGGCGTTGGTAGTCCACGGTGTCCACGTGTCTATGGCCGGATACCCGACAGCGCCCGAGTGCGTCCACTGAAGTGATCTCAGAACAGTGTCGACGCCTGAATCGGTTCAACACGGGCCAGGCGTCCATCGTGGACGGTGCTGGATGTGGGCGTGGAGCCAGGCTGGGCGTACCGCCAGCCTCAGAAGCTCCGCATCGGACAGCCTCGGTGGGCGCATATTCCTGTGGGACCGCCGTGCCAGTCGTCGATCGTCACGTACAGTGCGGCCAGAAGGGTGTTGATGTCTTTCGTCACAAGACACGCTTCGCCGTCCCACGGCTCAGGGGTAGTCAGGACTTACTCGTCGAGTACCGTCGCACGCAGCCGGGAACACGAGGTGATCCGTGGTGGCGCAGGCACAGGGCGACGGCGGTGTGTCCGTGGCGGGACTGCCGGCGTGGCAGCTCGCGCGCCGTCAGCGCATCGTCGAGGCTGCGCTGCGCGCCCTGGAGTCGCGGGAGTACGAGCAGATCCAGATCCGTGACGTCGCCCAGGCGGCCGAGGTCGCGCTGGGCACGCTCTACCGGTACTTCTCATCCAAGGAACACCTGTATGCGGCCGTGCTGCAGGAGTGGGCGGCGTTCGAGCGGCCCAGGCGGACCCGCGCGGCGAACCTCACTTCCCAGCAACGGGTTCGGCAGCGGACACATTCGATCATCCGGGCGTTCGAGCGGCAGCCGCAGTTCTACAAGGTGCACGTGCTCCTGCAGACGAGCGCCGACCCGAACGCGAAGGTGCTGCTCGCGGAGTTCGCCGCGAGCGCGCGGGCGTCGCTGGCGCGCGAGTTCCAGGCGCTCGGCGAGGGGGAAGCGGACGACGCCGCGATCATGCTCTGGTCGATCATCAACACGATGGTCACCCAGGCGATCTATCGCGGCGGCACGATGCGGGAGGTGCATCGCCTCGCTGACCGCTTCCTCGACCTGCTGGAGCCGCGGTGGCGGTCGCCGGATTGAGGGCATCGCGGCTCAGGGTGTGCCCCGGCGGGCGGGACCCGTCGACGAAGGTGCCTGGCAGCGGCGCGCGCTCCCGTGTCCACGCTGCCCTATGGACATCACGGGTAACTAGAACCTAGATTCAGTTTGTGCGGCACGGGAGACCTCGACGGGGGGACCATGACCGACCTACAGATCCGCAGGATCGACTTCGGCTTCGACGAGACGATCCCGTTCCAGTGGCTACCGAGCCACCCGAAGTTCGGGCTCATGTGTAATGCGATCAGCATCCTTGCGATCGCGTTCGAGAAGTTCATCGTGACCTCGATGCGCCGCGCGATTCCGTTGATCAAGGATCCGGCGGTGGCCGAGGAGGCGGAGGCCTTCCTGCGGCAGGAGGCCCAGCACGCCAAGAACCACCGCAAGCATGTCGCGGCCCTCGTCGGCCAGTATCCGGGCCTGAAGCAGACCGTCGACGCCGCGACGGCCAGCTTTGATCGGATAATCGAGACCGAGTCGCTGGAGTTCCAGCTCGCCTACACCGCAGACCTGGAGGCGACGTTCACGCCGATCTTCAAGTTGATGCTGGACCACGAGGATGTGCTGTTCCGGCCGGGCGACGAGCGCGTCGCCTCGCTGTTCCTCTGGCACTTCGTGGAGGAGGTGGAGCACAGGAGCTCGGCGCTGATCATCTTCGACGCCGTCGTGGGCAACCGGTGGTATCGCACACGGGCCACCCGCAAGGTGTTCCGGCACGTCATGCGGGTGTATCGGGAGATCCTGACTGGCTTCGACGAGCACGTGCCGGAGGAGGACCGCCGCGCGGCGTACCGGCACGTCTCCCCCGAAGGCACGCGGCGGGAGGAGATGCTGGCCCGGTTGCCGGTCCCGGCGGCCTTGCGGCGCCGGCTCGGGATGTTCCCGCCCTCCGCGTTCGCCCCTGCGTCCGATCTGGAGATGCTCGTCCTCGTCTACCGGCTGTTCCTGTCCCAGGTGCCGCATCACCGTCCGCAGAAGGAGCCATTGCCGGCGTTCGCGGACACCTGGCACGAGTCGTACGACCGCGGGCTCGACGTGACCAGGTTCTACAGCTGCTGCGCGGCAGGCTGAGCCGCATGGCCGCCTGCACCCCGGGGTTCATGGAGATCGCCAAGGCGCTCGGCGGGATCGACTGCGCGTCCACGGCACCGCTGGTTTCGGTGCGGGATCCGTTCACCTTGACCAACTGGACGTTGCCGGTCGTCGAGGCACTCATGCTCGCCGGTGCCGTCGCGAGTCTGGTTCACGCGGTGTGGTGGAGCCGACGGCGCGGTGACCCGACGAACCTCGCGCTCTGGGTCGCGGCGGTCGTTTACGCCCTGGTCCTCGAGCCACCGCTCTACTTCCCGGACCGCTTCGGGTTGGCCAGCGCGGTGGACCTGATCTTTGTCCACAACGTGTTCTCGGTGCAGTTCCTCCAGGACCGCCTGCCGCTCTACATCCTCGCGCTCTACCCCGCACTGACCTACCTGGCGTACGTGCTCGTGCAGCGCACCGGCGTGTTAGAACGGCGCCATCCGCTGGTGGCGGCGGCGTGTGTCGCATTCGTCTTCCACTGCTTCTACGAAATCTTCGACCACCTCGGACCGCAGTTGCGGTGGTGGGCGTGGAACCCGGATGCCCCGTCGAACACGCCGTGGCTGGCGTCGGTCCCGCTGACCAGCGTGGCGATCTTCGCCGTGGCCTCCCCGTTCGGGATCACGCTGCTGACCAGGCTGCTCGTCGCGCGGCGCGCCGCACGGGGGCCCATCCCGCCGTGGTCGATGGCGCTCCGTGTCATCGGCGTGGCCGTCCTGACCCCGCCGATGATGATGCTGTTCTCCCTGCCGTACGGCCTGGTGTCGCTCGGCGACCCACCACACGTCACCGGGCAGGCGATCGCGCTGTGGCTGGTGATCGCACTAGTCGCTGTCACGGCGCTCATTGGTTTCCGGTCGGCCCTACGGGATCCGGGGGACGCCCCCTCGACCGGCGGGTTCCTGGATCACTACGGGGTTACGGCTGGCGCGGTCTTCCTGCTCGTCTTCGCCGTCCTCTGGACGGCTGCCCTGCCCGAACACCTCGCCGCCACCGCCGGCCGGACGCCGTCCGGAACGCCCACCGGCAGCGTCGGCTACGTGATCGCGTGCGCGGCGGCATGCCTCGGTGTACTGGCGCTGGTGGTCGTCATCACGCGGAAGCGACGCCCGACGCCGTCCGCCGACGGCCAGACCTGGACTCGCACCGGTCGGACCATGAGCGGGAACGGAACCACGTCGAGCGTCCGAACTTAGGATGTGATTCCCGCACCTCGCCGCGCCACCGGTCAGAACGGTGTGCCCGACGTAGCCCTGCCAAGGGGCACAACGTCCCACCTGCACTAACGAGGCCCCCGATTAGCGAAAACGCAGTCGGGGGCCTCAGGCATGTGTCCGGTCGTCAGTTGCCCACGTCGGCGGGTCTTGCCAAACACGTGCCCAACTTCCTACGGCATGAGGCCACACAGGACGAACACCCACTGGGTGAAGACAGTTCTGTCGAAGCTGAGTCTTGGAGCATGGACGATGAAGCGGGCCCGTCCGAGGTACCACCCTGGTGAACTGCACCTTCGGCTGACGGTGCCGGTGACCTCAGGCTGGCCGCCTTGGGGCATTTCGAAGTGTCGCGTGACCTCGCCGCCGGCGAATATGAGCGTCAGGTCGATCGACATGCTGTCGGCGACATTGCACCAGACGTTGGCGCCAATGGACACAACCTCGCCGAAGCGTCCCGACGTCACCCTGGGGTCGCTGACTGATCCCATTGAGCATACGGTGGGGAATCTGGATTGCGCGGTCTCGGCCGCGGCGATTGATGGGCTGGCCGTCACCACTACCAGCCCGATTGTGACGAGCATTGTCGTCAGCAAGAGGCTACAGGTGCGCTGGAATCGAGACACGATGCCTTCCCTTCTTCGAGATCAGCATTCGAATGCTGCGAATTCAATCGCCGGAAGCGGGGTCGAATGATTGTCGACAACATTCGGGGATTGCCCGTCAGGTGGTGTACCGGAAGTCGAACCGTCTGGACGCGTAACCGCCTGCGCCCGAGCTGTTGGCTGCCCCAGAGGCGCCACCGCCCTGCAGGCAGACCGTGAAGTCGAACGTGCGCGACCATCGGGACTTGGATCAGGACCCGGCCACACCAGACCCGATGTCGTCCACCACCACGCCCGCCGGTGCCGGCATGGCGGCATCGGCATCCGGCGCAGCCTGCGACGATTCGGTGAACCGGAGCAAGAGGACCGCGCCTCGGCGGGGGGACGCCCTGCATGAACGAATTGCGGCTGCGGACGGACATTCGTCGGCCTCCAGCGTGAGGCGATCGGACCGCGCAAGAATTTCCGGTGCGCTGGGTGCGCAGAGCTAGCCAAGCATTCGGACGTTGGAATTCTGTTGGAACGCTCGTGGAGTCGCTCGGCGCCGACGGTCAGCCGGCAACTGCGGAGCAACGCTGCCGCGCACGACCGCGGCTATGACGAGCGCGCGTCGTATGTAGCTAGACGGTGTGGGCCCTTGCCCTGCACGCCTCCAGCAGCCGCTTGGTGTCACCGTCGCGGATGACCGGGATCAGCTTGGTCGGCGTCCTGGGTTGCCGGACCCGCCTGGAACGCTTCCACGTGCGTCCGGTCCACATGCGTAGGGTCCGCTACCCGGGCGAGCGTTCGGTTCCGGTCTATGGGCGACAGATCTGAGGCGCCATCTTCTCGTCCGGGTTGGGCTGCGGTTTGGTCGGCTCGGGTTCAGGTGTCGGGGTCAAGACCGGCCAGAGGCCGGCCGCGTAGGGGCGGAACGGCATTTGACGCCGAAGCCGCCCGGGACAGGCTGGACGCGGCCGAGACCTGGTCCGCTGGAGGTGGTTCAGGTGCCTTGTTGCGGTGCCGGCGGTGTCCGTGGGGTTGGGTGACGGGCGAGGACCTCGCTGTGGGTGCGGCCGGGGTGTGGAAACTCCCGATCCAGACCCTCACGAGGTCCTCGCGGCGGTGCCTAAATCAACCCGAGCGGGTTACGGACACTCCGTCACCGGCGCGTGCCTAGTCGAACGGCAGGTCCCAGTCCTGAGCTGCGGAACCGTTGCAGTCGAAGATCTGGATCGGGGTGCGGTTCTCTGGGTTTCCTCCGCGAACGTCGAGGCAGCGGGGCGCGGTGGTGGTCCGGATGAACAGCTCCTTGCGTGCGGGCGCCGAGCTCCACAACTGGGACAGCGAACCGTTGCAGTCGAAAATCTGCACCGGGGTGCTGTTGGCCATGTTGCCCCCGCGTACGTCCAGGCACCGGCCGGAGCGCGCGTTGTACAGTGCGCTGCCCGTGTACTGCCAGTCCTGCGCCGGGCTGCCGTTGCACTCGAAGAGCTGTACCGGAATCCCATTGGGGGTCTGCCCACCGTCGACGTCGACGCACTTGCCGACGAACCCCTTGACCGGGCCATAGAACAAGCGCAGCAGGAGGTTGGGGGATCCGCTTCCGGCGTCGCCGACCTTGCCTGGCGTCGCAACGGCCTTGAGGTGGCCACTTACCTGGGCGGGTATCAGCCACGGGTTGACCTGGAGAGTGAGCGCGGCGACGCCTGCCACGTGCGGGGAGGCCATCGACGTTCCGTCAATCGTGTTTGTCGCGGTGTTGCTGGTGCTCCACGCCGAGGTGATGTCCACGCCCGGGGCGAATATGTCCACACAGGAGCCGACGTTGGAGAAGCCGGCGCGGCGGTCGTTGCGGGCGGTGGCCCCGACGGTGATCGCCTCGGGAACCCGCGCCGGTGACTTGCCACAGGCGTTGCCGTCGTCGTTTCCGGCCGCCACGGCGTAGGTGATGCTGGCGCCGATGGAGCGCTTGACCGCGGAGTCCACGGCCGCAGAGGCCCCACCGCCGAGGCTCATGTTGGCCACGGCCGGCTTGACGGCGTTGGCGGTCACCCAGTCGACACCGGCGATCACCCCGGCATTTGTACCGTCGCCGTTGCAGTCGAGCACCCGCACGGCGACCAGCCGCACGCTCTTGGCCACGCCATAGCTGGCGCCGCCGATGGTACCGGCCACGTGGGTGCCGTGCCCGTTGCAGTCATCGGCGGTGCCGCCGTCGATGGCGTCGAAACCGCTCGTGGCCCGCCCACCGAAGTCCACGTGGCTGGTGCGGATGCCGGTGTCGATGACGTAGGCGTGGACCTTGCTGCCACCGTCGTCCGGGTAGCCGTACCGACTGTTAAGCGGCAGGTTGGCCGCGTCAATGCGGTCCAGCCCCCACGATGGCGTGGGGACCTGCTCGGCCGATGCTTTGACGAAGCGGTCCTGCTCGACGAAGTCCACCTCCGGCTCGGCGGCGATCTGCTCGGCCTGCCGCTCGCTCATCGTCGCAGCGAACCCGGACAGCGCCGACCGGTACGTGTACTTGATCGCGGTGACCCCGTGGCGGCCGGCCAGGCCGGCTACCTTGGCGTCAACGCTCTGCGCCGAGACTGCGCCGGCGCCCTTGAGGACGACGATGTAGCTGTCCTTGACCGCATCCGGCGCGCCGGCGTTGACGACGCCGCCCGCCGCAGCAGGTTGCGCTGATGCCGGCATCCCGCCGGCGAGAGGGGCCGCGACTGCGGCGGCAAGTGCCACTACGCCGACGAAGCGGCGCAGGTGCGCGGTTGCCCCGGCCGGTCGACTATCGCGTTCCAAGAGATTCTGCGCTGACAACATGACCTCCTTGATGAGGACTCCTGAATTCAGCAGTCCACTCACAACGCTCGGTAACGTGGATGGCCCGCACAGGGCAGGGCCGGCCGGTGCGGCGCAGCCCTCGACAGGTGTTCCTCGCACTTCTTGCGCTCGCCTGTCCTGTTCGGCCCACCGCTGGCCATGAGCCTGCCCGCATGGCGCATGTCCGGCATGCGGGCCAAATACCCAAATTTCGCACACCTCGACGAAGCCATCGGAGGCCTGTACCTACACGAGTGCGGGTCGCGCACAAGGCGGCGGGCCGCGTCCTGCAACGCAATGCGTGTGGTTTACCGCGCCGCCGTCGACGAACTGGCGGGCACGGCTGGCAACGACTCCGGCGCTTCCAACAGACCGCCGCCTAAGACAGCGGCTCGAATACGCGGAACCCCGGCTACTGCACCGCGGTCACCGCTACGAGCCCGTCCGCCCAACCACGCGCGGAGCAGCCGAGTAAAGGGCCCATCCGTCTACTGCGGATCACGCGGTAGCGCGCCGCCACCCGTCAGCTGACCTGGCACACCCCGCTCGCCGCGGCGCCGGGCGCGCTCTCCGAGCGGGCGGTGAGCCGCACCGCGGTGGCCGCGGGCGCGCCGGGGTTTCGCTTGACGAATACCTGCACGGCGGCGGCCTGGCCGACACCCACGGCGGCAAGGCGGGACGGCAGCGACGTGGTCCAGCCGCTGCCGGCGGTGGCGGAGATTCGGTAGACATCGGCGCGGGTGTAGGCGGTCACATCCTCGGGGTGGCCGGGCGGGATCGGCGCGGCGGCTCCGCTGTTGCGGACGGACAGCGTGCAGGCGACCCATCCGCCGGGCGGCGGGGCGGGGGCACTGCCGAGGCCAACAGTCACGCCGCGCTGGTGCGACCCGGCCCCGTCAAGCGACCGCAGGGCGACGGTGTACGACAGGTGCCCAGCGTCGCGGCGCAGGTCGACGACGTAGAAGTGCAGCCGGTTGGCGACGTCGACCCACTCGTACTCGCTGCCGGAGTCGGCGCCGGCGTGCAGCAGCGCGTCGGAGAGCTGGCGGTAGTCGGTGAGGGTGATCTTCTGTGGCGTCCCGTCGGGGCGGACGAAGTCGATGCGGTCGATGTCCTGCGGGTTGGCGTCCACGGTCCAGATGAAGGGGGCGGAGTCGACGTTCTTGGTCTTGGCGAGCAGCACGCCGGAGTCGGGGGTGAACGAGTCGAAGCCCTGCCGGTCGACGACCTCGACGGTGTAGTTGTGGTAGCCGCCGCCGTCGCAGTGGGGGTTGGTGGCGGTGCTGCACGCGGGGCTCTTGTCGCCACCGTCTAGGGCGACGTTGATGCCGCTCAGGCCGGTGGCGCCGGGCGGGCTGGAGCGGGCGATGACCCGCGCCACGACGACGCCGGAGCCGGCGAGGGCGTTCCGGGAAAGCCGCAGGACGTTGCGCTCGTCGACGATGCCGAGCTTGAGCTTGTTGCGCAGCATGTGCTGGGCACCCATGGAGGCACCCGCGGTGGGAGGGACGAGCCAGCGGCTGTGCGGGCCACCGGGGCCGTTGAAGGTGCCGCGGTCGAGCATCTCCCACGGCCCGCTGTAGGCGCGCCGGGCCGGTACGGCGTACGGGTCGTTGTAGTTGTCGCCGATGCCGATGATGTGGCTGAACTCGTGCGCGTAGACGGACATGCCGGAACTCTCGCCCTGCAGGGAACTACCGCCGCCCGCGTTGGGCCACAGGTTCGCGGCGGCCTGCCAGGAGGTCCATGGCACGTAGCGGGTCTTGTTCCAGCGGGGCAGCGCGGGGTCGGGCGAGCCGAACGCGGCGCTGACGCTCTCCTTGGTGGCGAACTTCATGGGGCCGAACTCCTGCCAGGTGGAGGACTCGTCCTGGCCGGCGCTGAGGTAGAAGACGAAGTCGTACTTGGCGATTTCGGCGGCGCCGACATCGGCCTTCCAGGCGGCGAGCGCGTCGGCGCGCAGGTTGCGGCCGCACGTGTCGCCGCTCGGGCAGCCCTGACCACCCTGGAAACCCTCGATGCCGTACTCGTGGCTCTTGGCGGGCATCTGGTAGGCGCCGTAGGAGCCGAGCTCGATGCCGAAGCGCCCGCCAGAGTCCTCCATCCAGTACTCGTGGATGGTGTGACCGCGGTTGAGCGGCTGCGGCTTGTTGAGGAAATCACGATAGAAGGCGGGCACCTGCGCTCGCGGCAGGGAGTGGACGCCGGTGGGGTTGCCGTAGATGGTCGAGTTCGGCGGGCGGGTCACCACGAATGGCTGGTTGGCATAGTCGACCAGGACGAGCGCACCCTTGAAGGTGCGTACCGAGCCCTTCACGGCCGGATCGGCCCAGGCGCTGCCCGGGATCTGGCGGTAGTCGTCCCAGGTCATGGTGTCGGGGAGTTCCATGTTCTGCGGGTCGAGCGGCGGAGGGTCGCCGCCCCGCACGCCACGCGGCGCGGGCTGGGCGAGCTGCCACGGCTGTGTCTGCGGCCAATGCCGCACCTGCCACGGGTTCGCCGGCTCCGGGGCCGCGACCGCCGGCGGGGCGGCCAGCCCGAGCAGCAGGACGGGTAACAGCCACAGAACTCGTCTGGGCATGTGCGCTCCCCTCACCAAACCGCCGGACAGAAGCTCCCTAATCCGGGTGAGGCTGGCATATCTGCCCGCATCGGTCAACGGATGCGGCACCGATCGATGACGCGCCGAGACCCATGTGCGGCGGCTCGGGTCGGCGCTCTCGCCGCATCGTCTCGTGCAGCCGCTCCAACTTGCCCGTCGTGGTCGGCGAATGGGACCCGGCCGGCAGACGGGTGATGCCGTTCGCGGCACCGCGAGGACGGGCTGACCAGCACTGGCTGAGGCCAATTTTGTCGTACCCCTGCCAGAGAATGACGTAGTAATCGAGTCCAAATAGATCCATTGGAGCTGGCCGGAGCGGCCGGGTGGGCCGGCTTTCCCTCGGCTGGCCCCACCCGACTCACTCCTGCCCACCAATGGCGGCTCAACTGCCAAACGGGGAGGCAGAGGCGAATGCCCACGATCTACGAACAGCTCGGCCAGGAGATCGGCATCCGCAAGGCGGTGGATGCGTTCTATTCGAACGTTGTTACCGACATGCGGCTCGCGCACTACTTCGCAGCTACGGATACCGGCAAACTCCGCCAGCACACCACAGCATTACTGGTCACGATGACAGGTGGGCCGTCGAACTATGCTGGGCGCAACCTGGGTGAGGCTCACGCTCACCTCGGCATATCGGCCGAGGATTTCATGCGGGTGGTCGGCCACTTGGTGAAAGTGCTAGAAGGCGCACGGCTCGGCAGCGCCTCAATTGACGCTGTAATCGGCGCGCTTGCGGCGCATAAGGCCGACATCGTCACCGCCGATACGACTGACCGAGGTGCGCGCCGTGAATGCGGCCGCTGACACCGTGGCGCCCGGAGCCACACAGTCGCCGTTGCCAGGAAACGCGCCAGCAGCGGCGACTGGACCAGCCAGGCCGCCGAAGTCAGCCGGAGAACGCCGACACCTGATCCACCGACCATCCACCGGAGGACGACATGGGAAGGTCGAAGCCCTTTACGGACAAGGCAAACCGCTTCCCGCCAGCCTCGCCGGGGCAGGGCGATGAGTCGACTCCGCCGTGAACACCAGCTCGGTCGCCGAGCTAGCGTCATCGCGACAGTGCAATGCCCGTCGTGCTGGCGGGAGGCCGATACCCTGGTCGGCTGCCGTGCGAAAGGTTGTGATCATGCCGCTGAACGGAACGCGCCTACCTGACTTGTGGAGTCTGACGTGGCGAGACGTAGACCCTTCGCGGCGAGAGTTCGACGCGGCGGCTCTCCCGTCGATGGTGCGAGCGCTTCCACCGGCCGAGAGGGTTCCGCCGCCCGGTACCGATTGGCGGCTCGTCAGCATCTGGTACGACGAGATGACGGTCGCACTCGTGGAGTGTTACGGCAGCTGGGTCGTGGGTTGGCCGTACTCCGTGGGGATGGAGAATTACGCTGACCGCGGCCGCATCGCCGTCTGGCGATGTGAACATCCCCAAATCACGACGCCAGGTGACACGCTGGCCGGCATCGCCGACGCTGTGGTGGCCTGGCACGAGCTGCTGGTGGAGTTGACCACCGACCCGCACGCACGCTTCGTGGCGGCGTCGGCGATCGATGACACGGACGGCGCCGAACCACCTGCTTGGCGGGCTGTCACGGGTACCGGTCGGGTCCTACTGTTTCCGCAGCTTTCTCCGCCCCGCCTGCCGCACCCGAGGGAGTTGAGCTGGGAGGACGTTGACCCTGCGCATCGGCGGCTAGACCGGGAGTCCGTCCTGACGGTGTTGACAAGTCTTCAGCCGGCAACGGCCATGCCGGCGCCCTGTGCTGACTGGCGCCTCACCGATCTGTGGCTAGAGACCGTAACGGCCGCGCTCGTCGACAAGTACGGGGTGTGGGCAGTGGGTTGGCGCTGGTCGATCGGCGAGGGCGATCTCGATGGCGGCGTCGTGGCCGCCTGGTGTTGCGCCAACCACTCGATCACTACGCCGGAGGCGACGTTCACTGCGATCGCCGCATCGCTGGTCGAATGGCACGAATGGCTGGTCGATCTGGCCGAGCGGTTCGCACAGTTCCTTCCATTGCCCGGGCACCTGCCGGCAGACGATGCGCTCGCAGCGTGGGAACGGGCGGTCGCCCACCTGGTGACGGCTGTGGGTGACCGCACACAGTACGAGTCCGGTTGGTACACATGCTGTCGGACAGCGCTGGGTTGGTTCCTCGCCGCGGCCGGCGTCGAAGCCGGCCAGCGAGAGGGGCTGATCGCGGATGCTGTCGGTGGCCGCTTCACCAGCTGGGTGGAGCCGTCACGGCTGGACGTGCAGGCGGTCGCAACGGCCCTGGCCGAGCAGGTAGTCGGTGACAGTGCCTGACCACCTTGCCGAATGGCAGGAGGTGCGGGAACAGGTCGCCTGGCGTGACATCGTTCCGCACGTGGCCGGGCCGGTGCGAGCACTCCGCGATGGGTTCGCCGACTACGCCCGCGGAACCGCCGATCGTGGCCCGGAGCGGCTACACGGGCTCCTGAACGCGCACGGCGACGTGCGAGATGCGGTGGCCACCGGCACTGCCCTCACACCGGAACTCCTGGCCCGTTGGAACCGGATCACGCTGGACGTTCCGGTGGCAGAGTTTCGGCGCGGCCCGGCGTACGCGAAGAACGGCCGCGAGCGGTACGGCCTTCTCGCCACCACTCCGCAGCGGTTCGCGACATGCCTGGCCAACGCCGACGAAACGGCGACACCGGTGGCGGCCCGAGCTGCCCGGATCTACCTCGACGTTGCCTTCTTCCACCCGCACAACGACGGCAATGCTCGCCTCGCGGCGCTGGTACTCCAGTTCGTGCTGCTGCGGGAACATGTCGAACTCGACGACGTCGCACCGATACTCAGCACGATGCGCCGCGCCGACGACGCCGGTGGAGCCGCTGACCTCGCCCGGCTACTACACGGCATGGCCGCTGCCTCCCACCGCCGCTGGCTGCGAGCAAGCCTCGACTCAACTGAACCGGCGAGTCACGGTGCGGCGATGCACAGGCCGTCGCTCACGGGGGGCTGGCGGGTGGCTCGTAGCCACGCCCGCCGGGCTGGGTCTCCCGCCATTCATCGACGAGCGCCGTCCCGATGATGGTCACCGGGACGATCGCCGTGCCGGTGACCAGCAGCAGTCCGAGTACGGCGAGCAGCCACGCCCGCCCGGTGCTGCGTGGCCGTCGAGCCCGCAGCCACAGCCACACCGCGACCGGATACGCAACCAGTACCGGGGCTCCGATCACGAGGCCGGGGCCGGGGTCCGAGCCACCTGCGATACCAATCAGCACGAAATATGCGGCGGATGGCAGTGCGCAGATGCCGACCAGGCACGCGACGGTGATCAGCAGAATGCCGGGCAGCCGCGGTGGCCGGGCGTTCTCCATGCGGTGACAGTACCGATCGGGTGCACCCGGCGGCCGCGCCCACCGCCAGCGCCGGCGGCGTCCTCCTGGACGCCACCGACCTGCACCACCGAGCCGCCAGCACCGCCGGAGAAAATGGCGCTATGCCCGTCACCGTGACGCCAACCCGCCGCCGTCGGCGATGCTCACCGCCAGATCCGTCAGCACCCGGCCCGGGTCATGCACGGCCCGCGGCCGCCGCAACGGCGCCAGCGCGTCGGACAGCTGCCCGGTCACCAAGCTTCGCTCCGCCAGATCGGCCAACAGCGCCGGTCGGGGCGAGGCTGACTAAGCAGGACTTCTGATTTCGTGGGTAGATGACTCGGATCACGCCGAGCGCCCAGCGCATTCGACGCGCGGCTGTCTCGGGGTGCTCGCCGTACTCGCCAGCGAGAATGGCAGCGCAGCCACGGACACCGCCGCGGGTCCGGACCGCGTGCCGGATGGCAGAGGCGACTTCGTCGGGCGTTGGGCATGAAAAGGCGGATAGGTCGCTGGTGAATAGCGCTTCGGCTCTGGCCGCGGTGAGCAGGTCTGAGGTGGTTGTCATGGCGCACGTTGCTCCCTCTCTGTGGGCCGGACAGCTCCTGTGCCGGCGTCCGGCGTTCAATCGCTGTGTCGTCACCACGGTGCGCCGGATGGCCACTGGGCTGCCTCGGGCGCGGACCCTTACATCCGGAGAGGCGACCCTCAGATCCGTCAACAGGCGGTCCCGCGGGATGCCGACCGCCGCGGTTGCGTCCGCGCCGATGACGACCTCTCGTTCGCGCCTGGAGAGGATCCTCCAGCCCAGTACCTGGCCCAGAACCGAGCTAGGGCCGGCTAATCGTGGGCGTCGATGACGATGTGGTGCAGCGATACGGCCATGCACCGGAGGTGGTCCACAAGCCGGTCGACCGATACCGTATGGCCCGCGTTCACGGCGAGGATCCCGACCATGGCGCGTTGCTAGGCACGGTGACCGGGAGGAGCCGTTGTCGTCGTCGCAGACCTTGAGTTCGTGGCATCGCTCGCCAGCCGGGCGGACCGACCGCGAGGAGGCCAGATGATCAGCGTCGAGGAGCACGGTGACATCGGCGTCGTCCGGCTGGAGAACGGTCCGGTCAACGTGCTCGATCTCGACCTGCTGGAGGCACTGACGGAGACCTTCCGGAGCCGGGCGGGCGCCGGCGCCCTGGTGCTCACCGGCGCCGGTCGTGCGTTCTCGGCCGGTGTCGACCTACGGCGCATCCTCGACGGCGGCCGCGAGTACGCGGCGGCCTTCCTGCCGGCGTTGAGCACGGCTTTCCGCACGGTGTTCGACCACCCCAGGCCGGTGGTCGCCGCTGTCAACGGGCACGCGATCGCCGGCGGATGCATTCTTGTTGCCGCCTGCGACCTGCGCCTGATGTCCGCCGGCACCATCGGGGTCACCGAACTGCCAGTCGGCGTGCCGTTCCCGCCGTCAGCGCTGGAGGCGCTCCGCTTCGCGGTCGGGCCGGCCACGGCACGGCTAGTGCTCACCGGGCAGACGCTCTCCGCTGTCGACGCTGCCGCGGTTGGCCTGGTCGACGAGGTGGTCGATCCCGCGTCCCTGCTCGAGGAGGCGCTGAGCCGGGCACGCCAGCTGGCGAGCATCCCCACCGAGACGTTCAGACTGACCAAGGCGCAGCTGCGCCGGCGGACCAGCGAGCGGATCGACGCTGACGAGAAGGTCTATGCCGACCGGCTCCTCGACGCGTGGACCGCAGAGCCGGCCAGGCGTGCGATCAGCCACTACCTCGACGAGCTCAAGTTCCGCCGCGCCTAGGTCGCGGCCACAACGGCGCGCTCGCGCCACAGGATCGGTCGCTGACCGAGCACACACCGCGCTGAGCGGCTGTTCGGCCGACGGGGAAGAACTCATCGCCCGCCTCGTCGCCCTCGCCGTGCGGTCCCTCGAACCCAAGAACCTGCGCCTCCAGACACCGCGCAGCAGGCTGCCAACTGAAGCTACTTCTGTGGATCACGAGGCGCGGATGCCGAACCAGCCCGGTGTAGGGTTTTGTTCCGAGGTATAGGCCTTGTAATGGCACCGAGGGCGTGGTCGACGAAGGATAGCCATGAGCGCCGAGGGGCCTGGAAGCTTCGGGGCGTTGCTGCGCGGGTACCGGATCGCGGCGGGGTTGACGCAGGAGGCGTTGGCGAGTCGGGCCGGTCTGAGCGTGCGCGGGATCGCCGATCTAGAGCGGGGCGTGAGGCGGTTTCCGCACTTCCACACGCTGCGGTGCCTCGCCGAAGCGCTGGAGCTCGCGCCTGACGAACGAGTGTCGCTCGTCGCCGCTGGGCAGCGGCGGCCGAGAGCCGGCGAGCCTGCAGCCGAAGCGGGGACATGGCGTTGTGGGCGCTGCCAGCACGAGAACGCCTCCGAGGCTCGCTTCTGCATCGAGTGCGGCCGTCCGCGAGGAGTGGCGTGTCCGGCGTGTGGCAACGTCGGCGATCCGGCTGATCGCTTCTGCAGTGCATGCGGGGCCTCGCGGACGGCCGCGCCAGGCGTGAACATCGACGCACCCCAGGCTCCCATCGCGGTGTGGGCGACTCCCGAGCGCGTCGTCTCCGCCGAGGGCGAGCACAAGCAGGCCACAGTGCTGTTCTGCCAGCTGGCCGATCCCGCGGCGCTCGTCGAAAGCCTGGGGCACGAGCGGATGCTGAGCTTCTTGGATTCGTTCTTCGAGCAGGCCGTCGTCGAGGTGCGGCGCTTCGAGGGCACCATCAGCAGCTTCTTGAACGACGGGTTCGTGGCGCTGTTCGGCGTGCCGGTGGCGCATGAGGATCATGCCCGGCGAGGGGTGCTCGCGGCGCTTGGCCTGCAGCGAGCGCTCGGCGAACGCTCCCGAGGCATGCTTCGGACCGGCCTGAACACCGGCCTGGTGGCGGTTGCCCAGATAGGCACCGGGGCTGACCGGCGGGTGAGCGCGGTCGGGGAAACGACGACGGTGGCGGGCCTGTTGCAGCAGCAGGCTGAGCCGGGAGCGATCGTGATCGGCCCCGTGACGGCGCGGTTGGTGACCGGGTACGTGCGGCTGGTGGAGCTCGGGCGGGTACCGCTACCGGGCATCGACGGGCTGATGGAGGCATTCCGGGTGACCGGGGTGGGGCCGCGGCGCTCGCCGATCGAAGGGCTCGGGGCGCGCCCCCTGAGCCGGTTCGTGGGGCGCGAGCTGGAGATGAACACCCTGCACGACGTGCTCGACCAGGTCGCGGTGTCGCCGGAGCTGAGCGCGCGGCGGACGTTGAGTGAATTCATCGGCCGCGACGACGCGTTGGCGGCGCTGCGCGGGCCCCTGGCCAAGGTGGAGGCCGGACATGGCCAGGTAGTGGGCGTCGTCGGGGAGCCCGGGATCGGAAAGTCACGCCTTGTGTACGAGTTCCGGCGCAGCCTCGGCGATCGGCAAGTGTCGTATCTGGAGGGCCGCTGCCTGTCGTATGGCGGCAGCGTCCCGTACCTGCCGATCCTCGATGTGGTGCGCGCCAACTGCGGGATCGTAGAAGGGGATGCCCCTGACGTCGTGGCTGAGAAGGTTCGCTTCGGGCTCCAGGAGGTCGGGCTGGATGCCCACGTACACGCCCCCTACGTGCTGCATCTGCTCGGTGTCGCTGAAGGGGCCTCGGCGCTGGAGCAGTTGAGCGCGGAGGCGATCAAGGCGCGGATGTTCGAGACGCTGCGGGCATGGAGCCTGCACGGCAGCCGGAGGCGGCCGCTGATCATCGCGATCGAGGACCTGCACTGGATCGACCGCTCTTCGGAGGAGTATCTGACCTCGCTGGTGGAGAGCGTAGGGGGAGCGCCGGTCCTGTTGCTGTGCACCTGGCGGCCCGGCTATCGGCCGCCGTGGAGCGAGCACTCCTACGTGACCCAGCTCGCGCTCCGCCGCCTCGGCCCGCAGGACAGCCTCAGCGTCGTGCGCTCGGTGCTCGGCGCCGACCAGGTGCCCGAGGCGCTTGCTCAGGTGGTCATGGAACGAGGCGAGGGCAACCCGTTCTTCCTGGAGGAGCTGGCGCGCGCGGCGCTCGAGCGCGGCGAAGGGGCCGATGACAGGTTCGTGCCGGACACGATTCAGGGTGTCTTGATGGCGCGTATAGATCGGCTGCCGGACATGCCGCGGCGGGTGTTGCAGACCGCGTCGGTGCTCGGACGCGGGTTTCCGCTGCGGCTGCTCGAGGCGATCTGGCCGGAGCCGGCCACGCTCGCCGAGCAGCTGCAGGAGCTGCAGAGCCTGGAGTTCGTCTACGAGCAGGCCGGCCCGGAGCACGGGTTCATGTTCAAGCACGCGCTCACCCAGGACGTGGCTTACGAGATGCTGCTGGAAGGTCGCCGGCGAGCGCTGCACGCGGCCACAGGGCGGGCGCTGGAGTCGCTGTACGCCGGGCGGTTGGAGGAAGTCTGCGACCGCCTCGCCCATCACTACTCGAGGACGGACGTCGCGCCGAAGGCGATCGAGTACCTGACGCTGTTCGCCGAGAGGGCGGCGCGGATGCACGCGCACAGCGATGCCGCGCGGGCACTCGAGGAAGCGTTCGAGCACGTCGTGCGCCTACCGGCCGGAGAGCAGGACCGGCGCACCGTCGAACTCGCCCTGCGGCTGGGCGGCTCTTACTACTTCTTGGGCCGGTTCGCCGACACCGTCGAGCTGCTCGAGCGCAACCGATCGCGGATGGTGCAGCTCGACGATCAGCGGCTGGCGGGACGGTTCTTCTTCGAGCTCGCGCACGCGCACAGCCATCTCGGCGACTACCGGCAGGCGGTTGCCTGCTGCAAGAGTGCGATCTCGCACGCGGAGCGCGCGGCCGATTCGGAGACGTGCGGTAAGGCGCATTATGTGCTGTGCAAGGAGTCGATGTGGGCGTCTCGGTTTGCGGAGGGACTCGAGCACGGCCGCCGCGCAGCCAGGTACCTCGAGTCGACCGGTGAGCGCTGGTGGCTGGGACAGTCGCTGTGCTGGCAGGGCATCAACCGCTACTTCATGGGCCAGTTGGACGAGGCACTGGAGTGCGCGGCAGGCGGCTTCGCGATCGGCGAGCAGCTCGGTGACCATCGCCTGCAGAGCTACGCGGCGTGGAACCGCGCCTGGTTCTCCGCCACGCGCGGCGACGGGCAGGAGGCGATCGACTGGGGGCATCGCAGCATCGAGCTCTCCCCGGACCCGCTCAACAATGCTTTCTCGCTCGGGTGGACCGGGTACGCGTACCTCGAGCATGGCGACGCCGAACGGGCCATCGCGCTGCTGGGACAGTCGATAGAGCTGCTTGCGGGGATGCGGTACTCGAGGCTGGTCGGCTGGTTCAAGGGCTGGATAGCCGAGGCCTACCTACTGGCCGGAGACCCGGCTCGTGCGAACGAGGAGGCGATGCTGGGGCTCCAGACCAGCCTCGACACCGGGTTCACGTGGGCGGTCGGCCTGGCCCAGCGCGCACTCGGCTACATCGCCCGGGTGGGCGGGGATAGCGGTGAGGCGCAGCGTTGGCTGAGCGAGGCGCTGGCCACGTTCGAGAAGACCGAATCGCGCTTCGACGTGGCGCGCACACACCTCGCGCTGGCTGGGCTCTTCGCTGAGCAACGTGATGCCCCGAGCGCCGCGGCGCACCGGGAGGCGGCTCGCCGGCCACTCGCCGCGCTGGGCCTGGCGCCCGAGGTCGCCGATCGGTGGCCGGCCCCGCGTTTGCGTGGGTAATGCGTGGCCCGATGCGTGGCCATTGCTCGTGGTGCGACCGACATGCCAACCGTACGTTCTCCGAAAGCCGGCGCATCAACGAAACCGCGCCGCGGCAACCACCATCGGAGCCCACCATGTCTGTCACTGCCCCCGCACGATCAGCCACTAAGAAGGTCTATCGGACGGAGCTCTCGCCGGTGGGTTTCCTGCGCCGCAGCGCGTACGTGTTCCCTGACAAGGTCGCCGTCGTCCACGGTGAGCGGCGGATCACCTACCGCGAGTTCGACGCACGCGTCAACCGGCTCGCCTCAGCGCTGGTCGCCGAGGGAATCCAGCCGGGCGAGCGGGTGGCGTTTCTGGCGCCGAACATCCCGGCGCTGCTGGAAGCCCATTACGGGGTGCCTGCGGCAGGTGCGGTTCTGGTGGCAGTCAACACGCGCCTGAACCGCGACGAGGTCACGTACATCCTCGAGCACTCTGGAGCCCGGATCGTCTTCGTCGATCACGAGCTCGTTCACCTGGTCGAGGCCTCGGGCCTCCCGACGATCCGTATCGACGACACCGGGGCGGCGAGCGACCCGTACGAGCAGTTCCTCGCCGGCGGGTCGCCCGAGCGCTTCGAGGTCCCGATCGCGGACGAGGAGCAGACGATCTCCATCAACTACACCTCCGGCACGACCGGGCGTCCGAAGGGCGTGACGTACAGCCACCGCGGCGCGTATCTGAACGCGCTGATGGAGGCGCTTGAGTCTCACCTGCGCCCCGACTCGGTACAGCTGTGGGTGGTGCCGATGTTCCACTGCAACGGGTGGTGCTTCACCTGGGCGGTAACCGCGATGGGCGCCCGTCATGTGTGCCTGCGCAACGTCAACCCGGCGTCGATCTGGGGGCTGATCGACCGTGAGGGAATCACCCATTACAACGCGGCGCCAACCGTCCATCTCGGCGTCGTCACCCACCCTGCGGCGTATCGCGTGGAGCAAGGGCTCACGGTGACGATCGGCGGCGCCCCGCCGTCGCCCGACCTGCTGGCAAAGATGGCCGCGCTGAACTTCACGCCGGTGCATGTCTACGGCCTGACCGAGACCTACGCCCCGTACACCGTGTGCGAGCCGCATCCGGAGTGGACGAGCCTGCCGGATGCCGAGCGGGCGCAGCTGCTCGCCCGCCAGGGCGTGCACAACATCGTCGCTGACCCCATTCGCGTCGTCGACGCGGACATGAACGACGTCCCGCAAGACGGGCAGACGATGGGCGAGGTAGTCATGCGCGGCAACAACGTGATGAAGGGCTACCTCGACGATCCCGACGCGACCGCACTTGCGTTCGCGGGCGGCTGGTTCCACTCGGGTGACATCGGCGTGATGTACCCCGACGGGTACATAGAGATCCGCGACCGCCAGAAGGACATCATCATCTCCGGCGGAGAGAACATCTCGACGATCGAGGTCGAGCACGCCGTCAGCAGCCACCCAGCCGTGCTGGAGTGTGCGGTCATCGCGATCCCCGACGAGAAGTGGGGCGAGCGCCCTAAGGCATTCGTGAAGCTCGCCCCCGGCCAGGAGGCGACCGAACGGCAGATCATCGACTACTGCCGCGAGCGCATCGCGCACTTCAAAGCACCCGCGGCCGTCGAGTTCCGCGAACTACCCAAGACCTCGACCGGCAAGGTCCAAAAATACGCCTTGCGCGAGCAGGAATGGGGCAGCCGGGACAAGCGCGTCAACTGACAGGCGCCGGCCACGCGGACTCACCGCAGGTGTCCGTGCCAAAGGGGTCAAGCGCGAGTGAGGGCGTGGACGGGTGGAGTACGCAGCGCCTGGCGGGTGGGCAGTTCGATGGTGAGGAAGGCGATCGCGGCCACCACGATCGCGACGGCGGGCAGCAGCCAGAGCGGCCCGGCCGGCCAGGGCCGATGCAGGATGCCGACGCCCAGGAAGACGAGAGGCGTAGCCGACAGCAGCAGGCCGGCGCCGAGCGCGACGGCGCAGATCAGCGCAGCCTCGCGCCGCATCATCGCCCGGATCTGGCGCGGCGTGGCGCCGATCAGTTGCAGCGCGGCGAGTTCGTGCCGGCGCCGGGTGGTGGTGGCGATGAGCTTGTTGGCGATGCCGAGAAGGAGGTAGCCGAGCAGCACTCGCGAGCACCACGATGTTGATCCACAGCTCGGGTGGGATCCCGCCCAGGCCGCTCGCCGGCGATCCGGCGTCGTTGTCGTCGAGGACCAGGCCCGGGCGGGACGCGGCGAGCGCGGCGACGTTGCGCACGGCCGCGCCGGTGCCGTCGGTGCGGATGAGGATGCTCTGGTCGAGCGCCGTGGTGGTGTGTCCGGCAGCGAGGTCGTGGGAGATCACGACAGGGCCGAACCCGAAGCCGCGTGCGTAGACGGCCACGACCCGGGCCTTGACGCGGGCGCCGTCGCCGAGGATCAGGCTGATCTCGCGGCCCACCGACGCGTTTCGGGACTTCGCGGCATCGGCGGCGACGGCGACGGTGTCGCCGGTGAGGTCCGCCAGACTGCCGGCCCGCACGTCCAGATCGAGGACGTGCGGTGCGTCCGGGGTCAGGATCAGCGCCGACGTTGTGTCGACCTCCGTGTCGCCCAGCACCTGGTACGGCCACAGCACGGTCGTGGATGTGACCGGCAGCCGCAGCCTGTACGCCAGGGGTGGCCTTGATCGCCGGCGGTCACGTCGTCGGGCAGCCCACCGAGTCCGGGCGCGCTCATGCTGAGCTGGGCTCGGGTGCCGGCGCGGAGGTCGCCGGTCGTCGCCGCCAGCACGGTGGTCTGGGTCAGGGCGTACGTGAGCGTGAAGACCACCGCCATGGCGAGGGTGGTGACGGCGCCGGCGACACGCAGTGCGTAGCCGTGGCTGTTGGCCACCGCCAGCCAGGTCGGCGCCGGACGTGCCGGCGGGCAGCCTGCGCGCCAGCGCACGGCTGACCCAGCTGACCAGGGTCGGGCCGGCGAGCGCGAGGCCGATCGCGGCGAGGATGCCGGCGAGGGCCGTGACCGCCGCCCCGGCCTGCGTCCGCGCCAGCAACGGAGCGACCGAGACGACGTTCGCCCCGACGAGGACCAGCACGCCGGCGAACCGCGGCGCCTGGAGGGGGTACGAGGTTCGCTGCGCGACTCGGCGACCGCCTCGGTGGCCGGCATCCGGGACGTACGCCACGCCGCGCACCAGGCCGACACGAGCACGACGACGAGCAGCAGCAGCGCCGCCGCGAGCGCGGGCAGCGGGCTGATGCTCAGCGGCAGCGCCGGCAGGCAGCATCCCGGCCGATACCAGCAGCAGCCGGAACCGTTCGGCCAGCAGGTAGCCGATGGCGACGCCGGGCACCAGCGCGGCCACCGCGACGATGGCGGCCTGCGCGGCGGCGAGCCGGCGGACCTGCCGTGGAGTGGCCCCGACGGCACGCATCAGGGCGAGGTCGCGGCGCTGGGCATGCGATCGACACGGCCAGCGCGCCGCCCACGATGAACCCGACGACCAGCAGGGTGACCCCGGCGAGCGAGCCCGCCAGCAGAGGGCAGGACGTTGCGGGCGGCGGCCGTCGTCCGGGACCTCGACGTCGCCCCGGGCCGCTCCGGTGGACACGGTCATCCCGCTGCCGCGCGACAAGGTCGCGGACCTCGGCGGCGACCGAGGCCGCCGCGCCCGGGGCGGTGACGAAGCGCGACCAGGTCGACGGTGCCGGCCGCCGAGCCCCGGTCGCGGCCGGCCAGCCGCATCGCGGTGGGGTCGGCGAAGAAGATCCCACCCTGGGCGCGCGGTGACCACGGCCGAGACGCGGTACACGGCGCGATTGCCGGCGGCGATGACCGGGACCTCGTCGCCCGGCGCCACGCCGGCCGCGATCGGCGGTGGCCTGGTCCAGGGCGACCTCGCGCGGACCGGCCGGCGCTGTGCCGGTCACGTGCGGCTCGTCCAGCAGCGCGGTCGAGGACCAGCCGTGCCCGGCGTTGCGCGGATCGGCGACCGGTACCACCCCGCCGCGCCCGTCGACGACGGCGGCGGGAAAGCTCACGTCGCCGATCGCGGCGGTGACGCCGGGCAGCCGGCCAGCCGGTCGACCAGCTCGCCCGGTACCCTGCGCGCGCTCCGGCAGCGCGATCGGCAGGTCCCCGTCCGGCTGGAACGTCTGGCTGGCCGAGACGACGACGTCGGCGCCGGCGAGCCGGTTGACCGGCGCGTGTGAGCGCAAGCCCCGACTCGGCCAGCACGCCGATGCCGGTGACGAACGCGGCGCCACCCAGCGTGGCGCACGCGATGGCCAGCAGCGCGGCGATCCGGTGGCGGGCCATGTGCAGCGCGAGGTACAGCATCGGCTTACTCCATTTCCAGGGTGATGATGCGGTGGGCCAGTTCGGCCGCCGTGGCGCCTCGCAGCGTGTCGACGACCCGGCCGTCGGCCATCACCAGCGCCCGGTCCGCCCGCGCGGCGGCGGCCGGATCGTGGGTGACCATCACGACGGTCTGGCCGAGGTCCGTCGACCAGGTCGCGGAGCAGGTCGAGGACCTCCCGGGCGGTTCGCAGATCCAGCGCGCCGGTCGGCTCGTCGCCGAACACGACCGCCGGCTTGGCCACCAACGCCCTGGCGATCGCGGCCCGTTGCTGCTGGCCGCCGGACAGCTCGGCCGGGCGGCGCGTGCCAGCCGGCCGGTCAGCCCGACCCGCTCGACCAGCGCCCGCAGCCAGTCCCGGTCCGGCGCCTTGCCGGCCAGCCGCAGCGGCAGCGTGATGTTGTCCGCGACGCTCAGCGACGGCACCAGGTTGTAGGCCTGGAACACGAAACCGACGCGTTCCCGGCGCAGTTCGGTGCGGCGGGTCTCGTTCAGCCCGCCGATCTCGGTGCCGTCGATGAAGACGCGCCCGCCGGTCGGCGTGTCCAGGCCGGCGGCGCAGTGCATCAGCGTGCTCTTGCCGGACCCGGACGGTCCCATCACGGCGACGAACGTGCCGCGCTCCACGGTGAGCGACACGTCGTTGAGCGCCCGTACGCCACCGGGATAGGTCTTGGTGACCTGCTCCAGCGTGACGGCGGCCACGTCGTGGCCTGATGACGGGCGGTGCTCACCGACGCCGGAGCCGGTAGTGGTGGACGATCAGCGCGGTGGCGCAGGTGAGAGCGATCAGCCCGAACCCGGCGCCGACGATCACGCGAGTCGGCGGCGGAAGCCGCCACGTTGGCGGCGAAGCTGATCACCAGCACCAGCCACAGCAGCGGCGCGGACGCGCAATGCGCCGCCACCGCTGGGTGACGCCGGGCGCCGCGGGCTGCTCGAAAATCCGGTACGGATCAGTCACGGCGTACTCCTTGTGCGTTGGGGCCGACTGCATGCGCTCACGCTAGGAGCCGGCACCACTGTGGACGATCCCGCCGGCGCGTCAGCCGGGGTACAGCAGGCTGTACTTCCCGGCCCAGCTCCTGCGGCGGCAGCGGCGGCCATCTATGGTCTGCTGCGGAGGAGGTGCGGATGGCGACAGCAGACCGAGACCGGTCGGCGCGCGCGGATCGGCATGCGGGACGCCGCCGTCGCGCATGGCCCGCGCCGCCTTCGGATGCGCTCGAACACCTCGTCGGCGGGCTCGGCACCGCGTGCTGGCGCTGGTCGCCCTGCTCTGGCTGGTCGTCACCGCGCTGGCCTGCCTGGTCGGCGTCGGCCTGCTGCTGGTGCCGGTCGCGCTGCGCGTGCTGCGCGCCGTCGCCGACCGGGAACGAGCCCGGCTCTCCCGGTGGGGTGCCGGAGTCATCGGCCCGGAGCCGGCGCCGACGCGGTTGCGGGCCGCCCTCGCGGATCACGACAGTCCGGCGGGAGCTGCGCTGGCTGGCCAGCCACGCCACGCTGGGGCTGCGTCCTCGGCCTGCTCGGCTTCGTCGCTGCCGCATCTCACGCGGTACGCGACGCCACGTTCCCGCTGTGGTGGCGGCTGGTGCCCGAGGACGAGGCGACCGCCGTCGCGTGGGGTTCGGCACTGTCCACGACTGGCCGGCTCGCTTCGTCGTCGCGCTGCTGGGCCTGGGCTGGGTCGCCGTCCTCGTGGTCTCGGACCCGGCATGGCGCGGCTGCAGGCGTCGGCCGGGGCGGCGGCTGCTCGCGCCGACCACCGACACCGACCTGTCCCTGCGGATCGCGCGAACTCACCGCGACGCGGGCCGCCGCGCTGGACGCGCACGCCACCGAACTGCGGCGCATCGAGCGGTCGCTGCACGACGGCACCCAGAACCGGCTCGTCGCCGTCACCGTCCTGCTCGGCGCGGCCCGCCGCGCGTCGGCCCGCGACCCGGCCGGCGCCGAGGCCATCCTCGAACGCGCCCAGAACGCCGCCGAGCAGGCGCTGGCCGAGCTGCGTACGGTCGCCCGCGGCATCCTGCCGCCGGTGCTGGCCGACCGCGGGCTCGCCGGCGCGCTCGCCGGGCTGGCCGCGACCTGCCCGGTGCCCTGCCGGATCGACGTCGAGGTCCCCGGCCGGTGCGCCGCGTCCGTCGAGGCGACCGCCTACTTCGTGGTGGCCGAGGCGCTCACCAACGTCGCCAAGCACAGCGGGGCCCGGCACGTCGACCGTCACGGTCCGCCGCCGCGGCGACCGGCTGCATCTGCGGGTCGACCGACGACGGCCGGGGCGGCGCGGACGAGAGCGGCGGGTCCGGGCTCAGCGGCATCCGCCGCCGGGTCGAGGCGCACGACGGGACCCTCGACCCTGACCAGCCCACCCGGTGGGCCGACCACCCTCGAGGTGGAGTCTGCCATGCGGATCGTGATCGCCGAGGACGACCCGTTGCTGCGCGAAGGGCTCGCCCTGCTGCTGCGCGCGGAGTCCCTCGACGTGGTGGCCACCGCCGGCAACCCCGACGACTTCCTGACCGCCGTCGACGCCCACCGCCCCGACGTCGCCATCGTCGACGTCCGGATGCCGCCGACCCACACCGACGAGGGGATCGTCGCGGCCGTCGAGGCCCGGCGCCGCCAGCCCGACCTGGCCGTACTCGTGCTGTCGGCGTACGTCGAGCAGGCCTTCGCCACCGAGCTGCTCGCCGGCGGCGCCAGCCGGCCTCGGGCTACCTGCTCAAGGAGCGGGTCGGCCGGGTCGAGGAGTTCCTGGACGCGCTGCACCGGGTGGCGGACGGCGGCACCGCGATCGACCCCGAGGTCGTCGCGCAGCTGCTCACCCGCACCCGCCCCGACACCCGCCTGGACCGGCTCAGCCCCCGGGAACGGGACGTGCTCGCGCTGATGGCCGAGGGGCTGGGCAACACCGCCATCGCCGAACGGCTCGTCGTCACCGACGGGCGCCGTCCACAAGCACATCCGCAGCATCTTCGCCAAGCTCGACCTGGCCCCCGACCGACCGCACCGACCGGCGGGTCGCCGCCGTGCTGCACTACCTGGAGGACACCAACCACCGGGGCTGACGCGGGGGCACGTTGTGAAGCGGCGCGCCGACCGAATCGGCGCGCCGCTTCACAACGTGAGGGCTGATCCCGGCCGCAGCAGGCGCAGCCGGGATCGGGAGTTACCGGCAGAGCGCCGCGTCGACGGCGGCCTCGACGTGCGTGGCTGCCTCGCATGGTCATCGGCAGCGCGGTGACGGCGATGGCGGCCGCTCGACCGTCGGTCGTGGCGGCGTTGCGGGTCTCGTAGCCGGGGGCGTCCCCGCCGTGGCTCCACGCGATGCGGCCACAGCTCAGCGTGACGGAGGCCAGCCCGAGCCCGTACCGGGCGTTGCCGCGCACGGAGAAGTCGGGCGCCTCAACTGTGGTCTGCATCTGCTTGAGCTGTTCGGGCCTGAGCAGCTCGCCGTCCAGCAGAGCCGTGAGGAAGCGGTTGAGGTCGCTCGGGGTTCCGATGAGCTGTCCGGCGGCCCAGGCCATCGAGGGATCCATGTCGGTCACGTCGACCAGCGGGTCCTCGGGCTTCGCGGCGAAGTAGCCCTTCGGGTGGCGTCCCCGGATGGTTTGGTCGCCGACGGTGGGCCAGTAGGTGTGGCGCAGGCCGATCCGCTTGATGATCCGGTTGGTGATCTCCTCGCTGATGGGACGGCCGGTGACCTTCTGCACGAGCAGACCCGCCACCAGGTAGTTGGTGTTGCTGTACTCCCAACCGGTGCCGGGGGCGAACAGGGCCTTCTCCGCCAAAGCCAGGTCGATCAGGTCCCGCGGTTCGAAGTAGGTGTGCTGGACCGCGAAGTAATCCCGCGCGATGTGCTGGTCGTAGTCGGGCAGGCCACTGGTGTGCTGGAGCAGCTGGCGGACCGTGATGTTCCGGCCGTCGATGCCGTCGCCGCGGACCAGCTTCGGCAGGTACGTCTCGATCGGCGCGTCAAGCCTGACCTTGCCCTCGCCTACCAGCTGCAACACGACAGTGGCGGTGAAGATCTTTGTGTTGCTGGCAATCCGTACCTGCCCGTCGACGGGGACCTTTGCCCCGGTCGTCAGGTCGGCGACGCCGGCGGTGTAGTTGCGGGTGCGCCCGTCCCGCCCACGCACCGCCGCGAGCGCGGCCGGAAACTTGTCGTCGCGGACCAGCCCGTCCAGGCGCTGCTGCACCACACGGTCGCCAGGGGCGGCGGTGATGGCGGTATCCGCGTTCGCCGACGGCACGACCGCTGCGCCGGTCGCAACGGCGCCGGCCAGGGCGATCGCCGTCGCCACCACCACCCGCCAGCGGGTAGGGACGGACCTTCCATCGGTACGCGGTGTCTCGTCAACGGAGTAGGACACGGGAAACACTCCCTGCTGGATCGTCGAAGCTTCTTGGGACCCATTCAGCGTGTCCAAAGGAGATCGCGCGTTCGATCCAGCGAACTGCCCAACCGGTAGTAGTGCTGGCTATACCGTGTCTCGGCCGTCCGGACTGATCCTTTGTGGACTCGGCGCGTACGCGAGACTGTGGGTGGCAACCGTCCCACCCGAACCCAGCCCGGCACGTAAGGACTCGCTCGCGGGGCACGCGCGACCGGCAGGCGGGTCGCCTGCCGGTCGGATGCGGGTCGAACGGTCAGCTCTTCGGCATCAGTACCGTGTCGATGAGGTACACGGTGGCGTTGCCGGTCTGCACGTTGCCGCACACGACGCTTGCGTCGTTGGCGGTGTAGGTCTCGCCGGACTTCGCCGTGCTGATGGTGCCGCCTTGCAGCGTCGGCAGCGTGCCCGATCTCCAGTTCGTCCGGGCTACGGCGCTCCTCGACGACGTGGTACGTGAGGATGTTCGTCAACGCCTGCTTGTCCGCGAGGACCTGGTCGAGGGTGGCCTTGGGAATCTTCGCGAACGCCTCGTTGGTGGGGGCGAACAGGGTGATGTCCTGGGCGCTGTTGAGCGTCTCCACCAGACCAGCCTTCGTGACGGCGGTGACCAACGTGGACAGGGCGGGGGCCTGCGAGGCGGCGGTCGCCACCGGCTCGTCCGCGATGGCGGCGAGACTTCGCGGCCGGCACACTGGCGCAGGCGGGCCCGAACGGGCCGCATCTGACGCCGGAGACGCGCTGGGCGCGGGTGAGCTGGTCGTATCTCCGGCCCCGCTCCCCTGCGGTTCGTCGTCGGTACCGGCACAGCGGCCAGCGCGATCGCGCCGATCAGCGCGGCGGCGGCGAGGCCGCGTGACCTTCCAAGCTTGCGGGATTGAGCATGACGGGTCCTACTTTCCTCTGGTAGATGTCGATCGGCGCGAGCCGCGACGAGCCATGGGTCAGGCGGCCTTCACGTGCGATGCGGCGTGCGAGCTGGCCGCCCAACGCCGCGGGATGGCGGAAGCTGCGCGGCGACGTACACCGCGGACAGGCCGACCAGCCCGTAGACGATCCGGGTCTGGCCGCATTGGTCTCGCCGAACTCGAGTCCGAACACGCGTCGCCACGAGGTCGAACTCGGGCGATCGACGACCAGGCCCCAGTTCAGCCCTCCGACGATGAGCAGTACTGCCGCGAGTCAGGTCCAACTTCTTCATCTGTCTTACCTCCGTCTAGGTTTTGTCTAGAAATCTAAGCCGGCGAAGCAAGGTTGTCAAGAGTCTGTCTAGAAGATGTACAGTGTGGTCGTGACCGACCACTCCGCACCAGCCGTGCTGCGCATCGGCGAGCTCAGCCGTCGCCTAGGCGTCAGCGACCACGTCCTGCGCGCATGGGAGCGCCGGTACGGCCTGCTCCGGCCGGTGCGCTCGGCCGGCGGATTCCGCCTGTACTCCGAAGCCGACCTCGACCGGGTCCGCCGCATGCAGGCCCACCTCGCCCAGGGGCTGTCCGCGGCGGAGGCCGCTCGGGCCGCCATCGACGACGAACGGGCCGTCCGCGCCACCACGGACACCGGTGAGGCGCGCACATCGACGACGGGCTGGCCGACGCGGCTGATGCCCTCACGGTGGCCCTCGACGAGTTCGACGAACCGGCGGCCCACGCGGTGCTCGACCGGCTGCTGAGCACCCTGACCGTCGAGACGGTTCTGCGCGATGTCGTGCTGCCGTACCTGCGGGAGCTCGGTGAGCGCTGGGAGCGCGGAGAGGTGAGCGTCGCCCAGGAACACTTCGCGAGCAACGTGATCCGCGGGCGCCTGGCGAGCCTCGGCCGAGGCTGGGGACACGGTCACGGCCCGCGAGCGATCCTCGCCTGCGTGCCGGGCGAGCTCCACGACATCGCGCTACTGGCCTTCGGCATCGTGCTCAACCGCAACGGCTGGCGGATCGAGCTACCTGGGCGCCAACACTCCCCTTGACGACCTGGTCCGCATGGCCGGCACGGAACGCCCAGACCTGGTGGTGCTCACGGCCACCACACCGCGAGCGATTCGAAGGCCTGGACGAGGACCTCGCGCGGCTCGGCCGCGTCGCTCCCCTCGCGCTCGCCGGCGCCGGCGCCACCCCGGCGATCGCGGACGCCGTTGGCGCCCGCCTGCTGACCGACGACCCCGTGACAGCGGCAGAGCGGATAGCGTCGCCGGGCAGTCAGCAGGCGCCGCGACGGTAGTGAACGGCTAGGTCATCGCCGCAGATCCTGCCGGCCCTCGGCGAGGTCATTTATGAGCTGCGCGCCCTGGCAGGCTGATCGTGGCCTGCGGCCAACGGCACGGAACCCACGATGGGGCACACCGCAGGGACCGACTCAACTACTGGACGCCGGTCAGCCAGCAAGGCCGAGGTTGAACACCGCCGGGTAGCACTGCCGGACCCTGGTGATGCACCGGTCCCGACTGGTGTCGCTTGGAGTTGCTCGATCGCGTTCATCAGGCGGGTCTTCTCTGCCATCGCCTCCGGCGTCACGTCGCGGAGGCAGATGCCGAATTGCCCTGACAAGTAGCCTTGCCAGGTTTCGTCGGTGTCGTCCGGCAGGTCAGCCGAGGCTGCCGCATACCTGCGGCGAAAGTAGCCAGGAAGCTCATCGACACTCCCCGCATCGTCTACCAGCCGGAAGTAGTCCGGGGGAAACATTTCTGTACCGCTCGGCAGCACATACGTCGGCAGGGGGAGCTGTTGTGCCGCGATCAAATCACGCACCTGCGTGGGTGTCTCCGCACGGCCTTCGCACAACCCAATGACCTCCACGGCGCGCCCCGGTCTGCCCCCGACCGCGCTTCCAACGTCAGCTGCGTGGTGGCGCCCGGCTTCAACTTCGCTGACTTGCCGGCGGACTGATTCGCTGACCGCGGCATGCACGGGCCTGTCTGCGGGACGGCGCCGCCTCGGCCGCGTCGAGTACTTGACTGCGAGGCTCGATGGCCATTGCCGAACTGTCCAAATGGTTGCCCTTATGGGCGTGAAGTCGGCTTATTTCCCATTGGGCCTGATAACGCCGTTACTGTGACCTTGAACGTCTAAGGAGGAACCTTCGAGTGTCACATGGAGTCAGCGACTACGAGCGGTCGATCGTGCAACTGATCGTGTCGAATCTGACCGACGAGCGTGCGGCGGCGGAGCTCAACGTGAGTGTGCGGACACTGCGCCGGCACTTGCGCCAGCTGATGGATCGCGTCGGCGCGCGTAACCGGTGCGCGTTGGGTGCGATCGCCGCGAGCAGCGGTTGGATCACTCCACCGGTCGCCGTACCGCGACTCGACCGGGCGGCGAGCACGGTCGCCAGCGCGCATCACCCCGCCGAATCCAGCTCTGTACTCGAGCGTCGCGCCCACGGGCAGCAGGTAGGTCAGCACCTCGTCGACGCCATCGAGACCGAGCAACTCGTGAGCCAGGTCGTCGTAGAAGCCACCCGTCATGGAGATGCTCAAGCCTGTCGCCGCAGCGACGAGCGCGAGGTTCTGGGCAAGGTGACCTGCCTCGAGCAGCCCGAAGCGCAGCGCCCGAACCCCATAGGTGGCACGCAGCCGACCGAGCTCGACGTACAGGCCCAACATCGCCGGCAGTCTTTCGACGTCCAGGCCGCCACGGGCGATGCCAAGCTCCTTGTACCACATGGACGATGCCTCCAGATCGTCCCGCGTGGGCGCCGCCCCCAGCCGACGCAGCTGCCGACAGCGGGCGTCCACCTGGTAAGTGCCGGGCTCGATGCCGTCGACGTCGAAGACCAGCAGCCGTAGCCGCGCCGCGTAGGACGCCCCCGCGCTTGGGTAGGCGGTCGGCCGAGCATCCGCCGACGGGACGTAGTCGTCCTCGGCGTTGTGGCTCGTCCAGAGCAGGGTGCCGATCTGCTCGGCGCGCAACGGCCCGACGATCCGCCCGCGGCGAGCGGAGCGGCGTAGCTGGAGAGCCCGCACCAGCGACGCGTCCGGGGGGCACCACGGCAGCGACGACGCCGACCCGGGGTGCGGAGCCATCCCGGTGTCCACGTATCCGGGATTGGCCCGCGGAACCTGCAACCCCAGCAGACCGGGTGCGTACTTGCTCGCCTCCTGATAGCGGCGGTCCTCGGCCGCGGCGCTGTCGTCGAAGTAAGGCGCGATTCCCGCGGGAGAGAGGAGCGAGCCAGCCACCAGCCAGCACACCGTCCGCTCCTCGTCCGGCATGACGCCCAGACGGTTGAACAGCATGTGCAGTTGCGACGCCCACACCCGGTGCCACCGGGCGTGCACGGGCGCGTCACTCTCGGCCTCGCCCTCCAGTCGCGCCCGCGCCGACCGCACGCACGCGGCCCAGTGCGCCACGTACGTCGAGGGATCCGCGAGGGCACTACGCACGCGCTCCCACCGCGCGGTCAGCGCGGGAGCCTGCGACTGCAGGACGCCGGTCAGCGTGCGGTAGCCGACGTCGGGTGGGACAAGCGGCTCGTACGTGGACCTGCGCCACGCGCCGCCCGCGCCCCGAAGCCAGCTGGCGGCCGCCACGTCGCCCAGCGACAGCGCGGCGACCGTTGCCACGGCCAGGTCCGCCGCCACGGTCAGCCGCTCCGACCCGAACCGGGTTTCTTCGATCGCCGCCAGGGCGACCCGAGTCGAGCCTGCGAAGACCTCCTCCGCCACCGGGATTGCCGCCGGGCCGCCGTACCTGAAGACCTCCGGCTCGTAGGGCATGGGGCGGACATCCCCGTGGGCGTACCAGCCGGTCGGCATCCGGTCCGTGCTGGTCGGCGGGTGGTCCGCGGCTGCAACGAGCCCGGCGAGCCGGTCACCGAGTGACGCGGCCACCTCGTCGGAGGCGCAGCGCACCCGCACCCGCAGATGGGGACCGTCCTCGTGGTACCGGATGAAGAACCAGTCGGTGACGAGGCCCTCGTCGCTGAGCCCGGTCATGAACGGCCCGAGCGCACGGACGAGGAAGTCGTCCACGTGCTCCGGCGCCCAGTGCACGAAGCAGTGCAGGCTGGTCCAGTCAGCGCTCGTCGCTTCGATGTCGACAGGGCCGTCGACAACCGTCATCGCCATACCTCCGAAGGGCCTCACGGGAATGGGTGGGGGTGGAGCGGGAGGCTGTCATAGCTGAGGACGGCCGGTGCGCGGCCGAGCTGTGCCGGAACCTCGAGAAGCCGCGGCAGCCCCCGCGTGCGGTGGTACACGTGGCCGAACGTCATCGGCAGCGCACCGGGTACGACCACCTTCGCCGCGTACAGTCCCGCCCGGTCACGCAGCCACGGGTCGGTCTGGTCGACGACGATCGTCTCCATCCCCGCGTCGGCCAGACGGGCGGCCATGTCGGTCAGCAGTTCGGTCAGGTCGGTCACCGGTGTGCGGTGTGGCGGCCAGAGGTCATGCCAGTCCACCGGGTCGTCGGCGCGCTCGAGCAGGAACTCGTACCGTTGCCGCGCGTCAGCCACGGTGTGCAGCGCGACGTGGTCATCGAGAGTTCGCACCAGGGTCGGGTCGGCGAGCATGCCGAGCAGCCGCTCGCGGTCGAACTGGTCGGGACGCTTCGGGGCGGCGGCGGCCAGCGCGAAGACATCCACCACGACCTCGACCGCGGCCGATCGCATGGCGGCCAGCGGATCGCGGTGAGCGCCGGCGGCGAACAGAGCCTGCGGTGCGGCTGACTCGGGATTCCGATGAAGTGCCAGCGACAGGACGGCGGGCAGCCCGAAGTCGTTCGTCGCGTCGAAGAACATGAGGTCGTACCCCAGCGGCTCGAGCAGGTCCGCCAGGTGCGCAACCAGCGGATCCTCGGTGGGCAGCGCGACACGAGCCAGCGGCGTACGGGCGTACCAGGCCATGAGGAACGCATCGCGCTCCGCCACCTCGAACAGCCCGTACAGGGCGGCCTCTTCGAGGCTGTTGCCCAGGCCGCAACCGTTGGAGGAGTCGTAGAGGAACCGGGTGCCACCAGCGGGCGGGCCGCCCCAGTAGGCGACGTCAGCGGGTATGGCCCTGTGCCGGCCGGTCGTGACGGACCAGCCGCGTACCCAGCGCGTCCGCAGGCCGGGGCGGTACGGCTCGAAACGGAACGCCGGGTGTCCGTGGTAACGCGGATCGTGCAGGCCGAGGTCCACCGGGTCGACCGCGCACTGCGGTCCGAGTTCCTCGAACGACGCCTCGATGACTGGCCCGAGGCCGAGCGGCCGCATACCCGCCTGGCGCTCGGCCGCCTCGAACAGAGCTATCCGCTCTGCCTCCGCGACGCTGACCGCCCGGCCGTACCCGGCTTCACGCCTACCCTCACCGACTCCGAACTCGGCCGTGACCACGGGGACCGGCAGGCCCGCGGTGCGAAACACGCGGTCCACCGGGCCGAGTCGCCAGTCGAACATCTCGTCGCGCAACCGGCTTCCCTCGGTGGCGGGATTGGGCACCCGAAGCACGTCCGCCGTCGGCAGCGGCCGGGCGACCGGAACGAATCTGTCCTGTTCGGAGCGCTGGTCGGGCCGGGGCGTGCAGTGCGGGCATCCTCCTGCGCGGGGCCGGACCCGGTGCACCGATGTGGTGCAGTCGCTGCTCCGGATCGCCCACTGCCGGCCGGCGTGCGCCCTGGGATCCCCCACGACGTCCATGACCAGCGACGCAAGCAGCGGCAGCAGCATGGGCAGTGGCGTGCCGCCGAACACCAGGCCTGACGGCCCGCCGTGCGGCACGCCGAGCGTGAGCGCCCTGGCCGCCTCCGCGCACTCTGGGCAGCCTTGCATGCCGGGGCCGGTGAGGGGGCCGAGGAGTACGAGACCTCCGTCGCAGCGCAGCGGAACCGCGACCACGCCCGCATCGGCCGCCCAGCGCACCAGGTCGACGCAGAGCCCGGGAGTCCATGACGTGGGCGAGAGCACCAGGCCCCGGCCGTCGGCCGGGATGTCGGCCGGCAGGCTCTCGACGACCGCTACGCCCGCGGCTTCGGGGTATGCCGCCAGCTCTGCCCGTAGTCCGCGGACCACCGCTGTGTTCTGCGCGTTCATCGTGGCGTCCGCGCGGCGACGAATCCGACGGTGGCCAGTGCGTCGGCGAGATCACGGGATTCGACCTCGGCGCTCGGCAGTGCCTCCGGATGCTGGCTGGACGGCACGATCCGGCGCAGTGCCTCCTGGAGGCGAGCCTCGTCACGGTGAGCCTGGGGCCAGATCCACCGGTCGGTCAGCCAGGGCGCCTCGTACGGCACCGCCGCAGGCGGCGCGGCGCCGCACATCGTCGGTGATCCGTCATCCTTCGGCAGGCCCGCGAGCCGCGCCTGCACCGCGGCCGTGGCGGAGAGCGCGGCGAAGGCCACGGCGTCGCCGGGCGTAGCCTCCACCGCCCAGCTAAGCCGCTCCGCCGTTCGCAGGCGCGCGAGGAACACCCCGTCGGCGAGTTCCTCGACGGTGGCCGCGGCCTCCACACCGAACCGCAGGGTCAGCGCCTTCCACCAGCGCCGGGCGACGGGCTCGCGCATCCAGGTCGCATCGTCCGGTACGGGCCCGGCCCGGCGAACCGCGAGCAGCGCCACCGATCGGCGCAACAGCACCCCGTCGGCGTGCTCGCGGTGGATGCCCACGGCGATCCGCGCCGGATCGCCGGGCGCGAGGCGGCGCGCGGCGGATCGCAGGGCCGCGTCCAGCCGCGCGGCGCTGGTGGTGGCGCCCGTGCCGATGGCCGTGTCGTCGGCCGTCGAACAGGCCGCCAGCGCCGCGGGGAGCTGCGGCAGGTCACCGAGCTCGGGTAGGGACAGCACGCCGAGTTCGTTGTCGCACAGGGCGTCGAGCGCATCCAGTGCCTCGTCGAGTGTGGCGTACCGCCGGGGAACGCCCGGAGCGCCGCCCAGCAGCCACGGCCGATAGCTCGCGTTCAGCGGCTCGGCCCGCGCGACCAAGACGGCGGGCCAGTCCGCCGGGCGCTTCCCGGAGGTGTGCTCCGCGAGGCCCGCGGCCTCGATCGCGGGATCCGGAAGCCCTGCCACTCTGCACACCAGCCGGTGGGCCGCGGCGCCGCCGACGAGCGCGGCCACCGAGCGGTCCCCGCCAAGGCCTCCTTCGGACCGCTCCGCCGTCCGCCGATCCTCGACCCGCCCTCGGGCTGCCGCCAGGCCGATTCGATCGCCGATGCGGACGGCGTCCCGTACCACCTCGCCGGGTGAAGTAGGCGCCGTGACGAAGCCGACGGAGCCGTCGCACGCCGCCGCCACCGCCGTCCCACCCGCGGAGACGAGGACGGCGTTCGAAGCGGACGATGGCTCCTTCCGTAGCTGCGCAGACAGCCCGGCTGCCGCGAGGGCCCGCTCGACGGCGGCGGCGAGCGGTGACGCGCCGGTCACGGTGACCGACGCCCCGCGCATCCGCTGCCACGCGAGAACGGGATCCGAGGCCGCCGACTCCAGCCAGTCCGCAACGGCGGCGGGCGGGGCGCCGGCTCCGGTCCGCCAGACGGCTGGCACCGCGATCAGCATGTCGTACTCGCGGAGCTGCTCCGTGAGCAGCGCCACCGCGTCACCCACGCCGGCGTGCTGGCGCAGGGTATCGAGATCCTCTGCGCTTACGCCTGCGATCAGCATCGGCGCCAGCCGTTGCCACAGTGGCCACAGGCCGGCGGCGCCGTCGACGGTGAAGGCGTCGGCCCAGCCCCGGACGTGGATGCCGTTGGAAGTGGGTGACGCGTGCACGTGCGGTCGCAGCCGGAGCTGGATGTCCCGTGTGGACATCGACCCTGAGGAGGTGTTGCCCCGCGTTACGGTGGTCACGTACCCGCCTCCTAAGCGTTAGTGCGATCTCGCCGCGCGCGGTAGGTCTCGACAACGAACTCCACCGCTCGCCGGCCGACCGGACCGGTGCCCGGAACGGGCAACGCCTCCTCCAGACGCAGGCCACCCGCGCGCCGGACCAGCAGCCGACTGAGGCACCGCAGGTGCAGCGCGCTGCCCAGGTCGACGTACTGTGGCTTCGGCTGCTGGAGCAGGCGCAGGTAATCCGCGAGACCACGCGGCTGGCTGCCGAGCGCGTTCGTGACGAAGAGCGCCTCCGGCAGGCCGAGCCGAGCCGCCCACTGCGCGGCGGCGGCCGCCGGCACGTCCTCGTCGCGTTCGAGATCCAGGCGCAGCGCCTCCACCGTCGTCTCGTCCAGGGTCCAGGCGCGACGTGCGATGACGACGTCGCGATAGCGCAGTCGCGCGCGACGGGTGACCCGATGCCCGTCCACGTCGACGGTCTCCCGGGGGGCGAGGTGCGTCAGCGAGGTCCGGCCGGAGGTCAGGTCGAGGAAGAGCGGCGCCAGCCGGTCGGGCAGCATGAACGGTGCGAGGAAGCCGAGGTAGAGGACGTTGAGCGCCTCCCCGGTGTCGGCGAACCGGATGCGCACCTGGTCGGTGGCGAGGTCGTGGACCAGCTCCAGCTTGTCGACGAGGACGTTGGCCCAGGCGGGATCCTCGCCGACCTCGTCTGCGACGAGGAGCGGGTGCAGGTTGGCGTTGAAGCCGGCCGCCGGGCGGTACTGCGCGATCCGCTCGGCGCCGAGGAACCGGCCGAGCTGTGCGGCCACTTCCGATGCCGCTCGGCGGTCCAGAAGGTCCAGGAACCGGCTACCGAAGCGGCCCCAGCCGCAGTACACGTGATTGATGCACCAGGCGACTCGGTCGCCGCGGTGAAACGGCTGGACGAAGTACGAGTACGAGGCCGGGCGCGCCAGCAGCCAGGCGGGCAGTGCCGCGGTGGCCTCGGCCAGCACACGGCCCGGGAGCTCGACCTCGTCGGCGTCAGAGGAACGGCTGGCCCAGACGGCGTCGGTGACGTCGCGCCGGAGCCGCGCGAGGTCACGCAGCTCGGCCGGTAACGGGCCGGACGCGTCGGCGTCGGGCGCGACGGTTCCGTCGGTGCCGATGGAGGTCACGGACGCCAACAGCCGCTCGAAGTCGGTCACGAGGTCTGCCAGCCGGCAGCGCCCACCCGGCCCCCAACGGGCCACGACCTGGTCGCGGATCAACCGGCGCAGCACGGCATTGGAGTCGAACAGCTCGGCCAGTGGCGCTAGGCGCACAAGGTCGGTGCGGGCCTGCTCGCCGTGTCGCCGGCCGAGCGTCGCCCGCCGGTCGATCACGACGTCCTCGGTGACGGCGGCCGGTTCGCCGGTTTCGGTACCGACCGCGGCGAGCGTCCGCGCCCAGCGGTCGGCCAGCCCGCGGAGCGCCCCGGGGCGTTCCTGTGCCGGCGCTGAGGCGAATCGCCGGCTCTCGTCGGTTATCGCTCGCAACTCGCTCGACAGCTCCTCGCGACCGTGATCGTGGAGCCAGGTGGCAAGGGCGGCGAGCATGTCGTCGCGTTGGGCGCAGACCGGCTCGAGGGGAACGAGGAGCCGCTCGCCCAGCAACCGGTCGATGTACTGGGCGGCGGCCGACCGAGCACCTTCCCGGTCGCCCGGTATGCGAGTGGCCAGCTCTTCGCACAAGTGCTCGGGCGTCACACCGACCGGCCCGGCCTTCGCGAGCACGGCCAGGACCATCCGCAGCGGCGGCGTAGCCGGAAGGGTCACCTGATCCTCGCGCGCGGCGAGCATCCGCGTGAGGGTGATCGGGACGTCACGCCGATATCCGACGCTGTCCTCAACGACGCTCATCGCGGGTGCCAACCGGTGCGGCACCCGATCACGCAGGCCGGGGACCGCCAGGATGTGCCGCAGCAGGTGCATGCTGATGGCGCTGTTGACGCGGCTGTGCGGTGTCGGCGCCGCGGTAGGCAACTCATCGCCAGAACCGGAGCTCCACTCCCCCCAGCCGACGTAGGTGAACCACGAGAGTGGACTCGTCTTGCTGCTGGCCCGTAACGCATATCGCAGCACGTTCGGCTCGGCCTTACGGCCGCGGGCGTCCGGGTGCGCGCCGTGCTCCGCCGCCCTGTCGAGGCCGCGCAAGAGGTCCTGGCTGGTGAATGCGACCGCACGACGCAGTGGCTCGGCGGCGCACAGCGCGCTCAGGACCTGGCGGTCACCAGCAAGTCCCTCGGCCGTCACGGTCTGCAGCTCGGCGCGGCATATCTCGCGCTCGTCGATCACGTCCAGCCACCGCGCCAACAGCGGCACGCGCGCGCTCAGGTCGTCCAGCGTCGCGCGGACCGCCGCTCGTGGCGCCCGGCCGTTGTGGACGTCGCGGCGGATCGGTAGCACGACGCGCCGGTGGAACTCCGTCGCGTGCTCGTGCTGGCTCTCGTAGAGCGCGTCGGCGAGCGGTCCGGCCAGCTCGCGCAGTGTTCTCTCGCTCGCCGTGAGGCGGCGCCACAGGCGGCGGAATCCCGCCGACTGCGGCGCCTCCTGCGGATATTCCAGGGCCGACAGGCGTACGACGGCGTAGGGGGCAACCTCTACGTCGTGCTGGGACCAGTCCGATGTCGACGCCCAGACGGCCGGCAGCGGCGGCGAACCCGAGCCGGCCGCTGGGAGGAGGTGAGTCACCTTCATCCACCTACTCCCCGCGACGGTGGCGGGCACGCCACCGCTGGCGGTATGTAGACAACACAAGTGAAATGGGTTGCCGAACCTAGTCGGTGATGGTGCAGCAGCTGGTGCTACAGCTGCTGCACGTCGTCGGCCAGGCGGCCATCGGGCCGTCACCCGCCGCGCCCATGGCGGCTACGTCGCGCATGTGCGTCACGGTGAGACCATCGAGGTTGAGATCACCCATGCTGCCCATGTCGAATCCGGAATAACTGAGCTGACTCCCAGAACGCATTCTTTCCTCCTATTGACATGAATGAGTGCAGGTATGGCCACGCCATACCACAGCCGACATCTACTGATGCCGGTTGTATTCGAAATTAGGTCTTTCCGTGATGGACTGACAAGCCATCTGTGCGAGCACGGCAGAAAGTTGCCACGTGCGCGGCTCGAGGGACGTCGTCGAGCCGCCGGGAGGTGCTAGCCGTGGTCCCGCCACAGGCGCAGGTTGTCACCGACTCGTTCGACGATCCGCGTGCCGGCGTTCCGCGGGTGGTACTGGTCGGAACCGTAGGCGTGGATTCCCATCACGCAGTTGCCGGTGCAGTAATTGCTGCCTGGTGGCCGCTGCTGGAAGATCGGGCTCCCGCTGTTGCCGTGCCAGGTGTCGATGAAGTGGTGCACCTGTCGATCCGTCGCCGTGTCGATCCTCGACGGATGCGTCCACAGTGTGCCGTCCTCCTTGTCGAACGGGTAGCCGCTGATCGTGGCGGCGGTGCCGGCCAGGCTCGCGCTCTGCCACCACCAGCCGTACCAGCCCGTGCTGTTGCCCACGGTGCAGTTCAGCTTGATCGCGCCGTAGTCGTACTCGGGCTGGCCCTTCTCGACCCAGCCTTTCACCGAGTAGATCTGCTGCGCCGTGCACGAGCCGTAGGGCGCGGAGGTGCCGTTGCGGCCCGGCCAGATCCGTAGCTCGTGCGTCGGTACCCAGTTGCGGCCCTTGCCCCCGTGGACGCAGTGCCCCGCGGTGGCCACCATGTTCGCCGCATACAGCCAACCCGAGCACCAGCGACGGGTGCCGTTCGCGTCCGTGCGGGTCAACCAGACGGTGGCGCTGGCGGGGAAGGTCGTCGTGGGATCGATGCGGGTCCGGTCGTCCGGCTGGAACACCGTCAGCACGCCGATCCCCGGCTTCTCCTGCGGGTCCTGGATCGGGAGTTTGTCCGCATCGTGCGACGCCCCGTCACCGCCCGGCTTGCCGTCCCCCGGGTAGCTCGACATGCCCTGTCGGCCATCGGCGGCCGCGGGTGCCGATGCCACCTTCCCGTCACCGCTGATCGACGTACTGAGATCGTCGATCTGGCCCACGGGGATGGATCCTCCGGCGTTCGCCGCGCCGTCCATAGGCTGCGCGCTCACCGGCGTACCGAGGGCGAGCGCGACAATCGGCGCCAGGGCGGCGGCCATCAGCGGCATCGCCGTGCGGAACCGCGGAATCGCACGGGACCTGGGTCGTCGTTCGCTGTACACGATGCTTGCTTCCTCTCCTCGACAGCGAGGGTGCCGGAGCCTCTTTCCGGCTACTTTCTCGATTTCTTTCGAAATTCTTTCTTACCTGGATCGCCGGTCCACGTAAATCGTGATGGCTGGTGTAGTGATTCCGAATTGAGGAGGAAAGGAATAGGAAAGGGACTGCGCCGCCCCGGGATCACCCGGCAGCTCACCGGGATCGCGGTGCTCGCGGCCGTGCTCGTCGCGACCGCGCCCGCCCCACTGGCCAGCGCCATGCCTCGCTGACGGGCTACTCCCGAACCAAGTTCTGATCAGGACCCGTCGACCTGGAGTCCGCCGCGCGCCTCGTTCCGGTGCACTTACAGCACGACAGCTGCGTGTCGTGATCACAGCGGCCGAATCGCGGCGCGGCGGGTAGGCCGGACGGACGTCTGGCCTAGGTCTTTCAGGCGATCTTGACCACCCATCGCCTCGGCACCAAGCTGTGTCGTATTACGTGATCTTGTGGGTTACACCTTTCACGGGGAGATGTTTGCATGCTTTCTCTGGGTGTTTCGCCAGCGGAGGAAGCCAGGTGGCTGGCGCAGCGCTCAGCACCCGACGTGTCGAACAACGGCGCGACGCTCTGGAATATCGACGGTGAAATCGATGTCGATACGCTGAATTCGCGCTGGGCACGGAATTCGGCGAGACCGGTGCCCTCCTCGTCGACTTCGAGGAGGGCACCGAGGGCGTGCGCAGGGTCGGGCGCGACCTGGCGGAGTGGCGCCATTCCCCTCGACGTCACTCGCCAGTCTGCGGCTCCAGTATGTAGCCCCGGCCCCACGCGGTCCTGATCGCCAGGTTCACCGCACTGAGCCGCCGCCGAAGCCGCATGATGTGCAGGTCCAGCGAGTTGCGCGTGGCGCCAGAGTCCCGTCCAGCGAGCCTGTTCTCGAGTTCGTTCCGGCAGACGACCTCGCCGAACCGCTCCACGAACAACTCCATCAGCTCAAACTGGGTGCTCGAGACCGTGACCGATTGGTTGTCGAAGTACAGCGTCCCCGTCGCGTCGAGCCGAGGCGTCTTCCGGCCATACGCCCGGTACCGTAACGTCCTGACTCTCGCGTCCAGGTCAGGTCTCGATATCGGAGCCCGAACCCAGTCCTCCTGTGGATCACTGCAGACCGGCGGCTCGGCGCCGCCCTCGACGACGAGCAGGCGTGGCACTCCTTCGTCCTTGTAGCGACGGCGAAGTTGCTCTTCGACGGGCCATCGTACGAACTTCACTGCACCCTTGAAATCGTGAAACAAGATATTCCCCCATGGAATAACCACATACTGAACCTGCTGTTTTCGCCTATGCGAGCGGTGACCTTCCTTGTGTGTTCCAGGACTACAACCGACGGGCCGGACGAAGAGCGGCGCAATTTATCTGACGCGAATTACCGCCTTACGCGCAGAACGGCGCCACGTCCGCTACCGAAAAATGGCGAGCACAATCGTTTGCATGGAAACCATGGCAAACGAAAGACCGCTCTACCGGAAGAAGTAGATGCGATTTTCGCGGCTCATGGGCAGTCGACGAACAGCGACTACTCCGCGAACGAACTCATGACGAATATGCGACTCAACTACCATCGACTCGAACCTCACCCCGTGCACGTCGATATCGTTAGCAAAGCTACTATATGGGGACAACCACGAGATTTGTAGTCCCTTGGGACATCCTGCACGATCGGGCACTACAAATGGCCCCCCACGTCGAGTGACGTCACGGCTACCAGGAGTAGCTTTCCCATTCCGTGGAACAACCGAATGGCTCGGCGCCATTCGAGGTAATTGCGCGCCGGAGACCGTGCCTCCCGTTCGTGGGTCTCAGCTGGCGTTCCATTCCCCCGCGTGCGCGGGGGTCGCGGAGTTCTGTGCGATGAACGTCCGCACGGTCTCTGCCGCGTCCACCCCGAGCGCGTCCTCGACGGCGTTGGCCGCGAGGTGGCAGAGCCGATAGCGGGCATAGCCCATGACTCCGAGCCGCGCCATGTGCAAGTAGGTGTAGTTCAGCACGAGTCGGTACCGCTGGAATGCGGGGTCCTCGAAGATCAGCGAGCGGAAGGCCGCACTCTCGCCCATCATCCGGTGCATCGGGCTGGCGCCGGCCGGGTCCCAGTCGGCAGGCACCGCGGCCCCGGCCGAGGCAACCAGTTCCGAGGACCTGACCCAGAACGGGCGCATCACCTCGATCCATTCGCCGACGAAGGGAACCTCGTCGGTGGCCTCGTCCAACGTCCGAACCACCGCACCGACCAGTGCGGTCAGCGCCCGCTGGTTGGTCGCGTACTGCCGGTCGAAGCTCGCTCGGATGCGCTGCGGGTCGGAGGACGAGTGCAGGAACGCCTCGGCGTGCGAGCGGAACGAGATGAACCCGTGGCCGAGCGAGGGCGGGTCGCCGAAGAACCGGTGGGCAACCGCCAGCATGAGTGCCAGGCCAAGCGCCTCGACGCTGCGGCCGGTACGCGCCTGCTCGATCATGCGGAACACGAGGTCGTTGGTGCCAGCGTAGAACTCGGCGAGCAGGTCGGCGCCCGCGTCGCCACCGAGGACCTCGAGCCGCCTGTCGTGCGGCTCCCAGCTGATCGTGTTGTCGGGCGCGAGCGGGCGCAGCGGCCCGGCGTCGCGTTCCAGCTCGGCCAGCCGCTGGTGCATCGGCAAGAGCGTGTCCTCCGGCGGCAGCGCCGCCCTCGACGGGTGCGTCGCGAGATGCGCGCCAATCACGTCCGCGACCGCCGGCTCGACGATCGAACGGAAGGCATCCGGTGTGGCGAGCATCGGTATACGCAGGTGCGGGCCGCGCCGCCAGTGCCGGACGAAGTACGCCCGGTCGACGTGCGGCGTCAGTTCGCCCAGCAGCGGCCGGACGGCGTCCAGAATGAGGCCGTCCTTGTCGTCGTCGTAGTAGTAGACGTGGGCGGCTCGCCAGACGGGCGTCTGCATGGTCTCGGTCCTCCGTGCGTCAGGGTGCGATCACGACTCGAACGGCGTATGGGAGAACCGGTTCGAGCGCGGGATCGTGGTCGAGGGGCACGGCAACCGGCGTGGCTCCGCGCTCGGTCATCGCCGCGGCCAGCTGCGTGACGCGGTCGGGGTGGTCGAGGAACGGCGCCCGTGCGCGACTGTCGAGGTCGCAGCCGCCGCGCACCGCCGCCGGCAGCGCGGGGACCGATGGCGGCCAGTAGTCGGGTTGCTCGGCGGTGGCGGCCTGGTGAGCCAGCGCCACGCGCTCGAGGCCGGTGCGCAGCGCATCCGCGTCGGTCCAGCCGGTGGTGTGGGCCACAGCCCGGTCACCGAGGTACAGCGCGTACGCCGGCACTCCGAGCGGGCCGGTGATGTCGTACGCAGTGACCCGGGCCCGAGCGATCCGGAGGATTTCCAGCAGCCGGCGCCCCGTCTCGTCCAGCTGCGCCCCGTCCAGGTCGACCGAACGGAAGGGCGCGTCGGCGACGCAGGCGTCCGCGGCCGCCATCGTCTCGTAGCAGCGCAGGAGCCCGGTCTCCACCGCGGCGGCCCACGTGTTTGCTGACGCCACCCCGGCGGGGAGCGGGGACGCCCCGTCGATACTCGTCGCGTCGAAGACGGCCATCAGGGGAACCAGCCGCGGCCCACCGCCGTCGAGCCGCCAACCCCAGAGCGCTCCCCGCCCACCCTGCCTGGGCTCCTCGGCGGGGTGGAGCAGCCGGCTGTCCAGCATCGCCGACGCGTACAGCTCGAGCGCGGCGCGGGCGGCCCGGTGGCGGGCATCGGTGAAGTCCAGGGCGGCACCGTGCACCACTCCGGACACTCCGCGGGCCGCGAGCAGCCCGACGGGATCGGAGGTCCGTGCCTGCGTGACCCAGAGCGGGACCTGCTCGAGATCGCGCTCGCCGAGCGATGTGAGGATGCCGATCCGCTCGTCGACGAGAGCGGCGGAGGCCCGCGAGAAGTCCGCCTCGCTCATTTCGGGCCCGGCCTCGAGCTGAGCGATCTGCTCCCGGAACTGCTCGGCGCTGCGCGGTGTTGCGGACAGGGCAAGTGGGTGCGCCGAGAACGTGTGGACACTCGTCGACAGCCCCGCCGCGTCCACCCGCAGCACGGTCGTGCCGTCCAGCGTTTCGACACCGGTGGTGTGCCTGAACAGCCGCATCACCAGCATGTTCGCGACGATCGCCATCGTCGAGCGGTCGGCGGGGAGTACCGCCTGAATTTCCCGTGCCTGCGTTGCCCGGGCTGAGGTCGGTGACGGCGGCGGCGTTCAGCCGGCGCCTCGCGGCGTCCCAGGACGAGCCCCGACCCGACGACGGGCTGAACAGGCCTAACCACGCCTCGTTCCCCTGCAGGACCGCCTGGCACAGCAGGGTGCTGTGCCGCGCGCAGAGCTCGTCCAGGTCGGGTGCGAGGGCATCCGTGATGTGGAGGACGACATCGGCGCCCGCGACCAGACTCGACAGCTCGCCACGGTCGGGAATGTGAATGGTCATGCTGCGGCTGGCATCCCGACCGTGCGCGTCGCGCAGCAGCCCGAGGAGGCGAGCCGACTCGGCGTCGGGACCGCCGGTGATGGCGATCTCGACGCGGCGAACACCGCTGTGCAGCGTGGCCTCCGCCAGCGGCAGCAGCGCCGCGCCGGAGCCCATCACCAGCGCGTTGATGTCGCGGTGCCGTGCGAACCGGGCTTCGGCACCATCGGTCAGCGCGGTCAGGTACGCGAGCTGCTCGACGTAGAGCCGCCGATCGGCCTCGCCTAGCGTGGCTGGCTCGGCGCGGTCGAGGTCCTGCACCACGCCGTGTCGGTGGAGCAGGGTCAGCAGGTTCTCGACCTTGTCCCGACGCTCCTCGGGCAGGCTCCGCGTGAGCTGGCCAACCGAGTGGGTGCCGTCCAGGAAGGGGGTGAGCCGCTCGAACCACTGCCGCATGTCGCCGCCGCCCAGCGTCACGCGGCCGCGGCACCCGTAGACCAGCATTCCGCCGTCGTCGGTGGGCGCCCAGTAGACGCCGTCGCGCAGTCGCGGTCGCATGGCCGATGTGACAGTTTCAGTCACCGAAGGCCTCCATCGTGGTCGGTCCGAGCGGTACCTCGAGGATGAGTTCGAGCACGCGCCGCTCGCCGCCCTCCGTGCGAGGGGCGTCGGCGAGCGCCGGCAGCGCCTCCTCGACCATCAGGTCGGCGCTCGCATCGGCGACCATGCGCTCGAAGACCTGAACGAGGTGCCAGCTGCCGAAGTCGATGTACAGCGGCTTGCGCTCCTTGCTCAGCCAGGGGGTGAACGCCGCCAGCGGGTCGGCCGGGCCGGTCGGCGCGATGCGCGCACCGCGGGTGCCGTCGACTGGCCAGTCGCCGCGCAGTACCCGGATGAAGCACCGATCCGGCAGCCCTGTCTCGGCCCGCCAGCGCGCCAGTCTGAGCAGGAACGCATGGTCGGCCTCGCCCGCGGCCCGGCGCGGAATCGCGGTCGCGGCAAGCCACCAGCCCGCCCGGCGGAAGGTCACCCGTCCCGCGCACAGGCGCGGCCATGAGTGCATAGCCGTGGCCCGCCCGGGCTGGCCGGCGTCCAGCGCGCCGGGCGTGAGCAACGCCGGTGTGAAGTAGTACGAGCTTCGGCCGAACGCGTTGATCAGGAAGTACAGCAGTGGCGGCAGCATCGCGGCGGTCCCCAGTCCCAGGTGGACCGGCGCCACTTCCCGGCCGTGACGTTCCCACTCGAGGCGCACCCGCTTCGTCGCCCCGTCGTGCACGACCGTCAGCTCGCCGAGCGGTATCTGCTGCCCCGCCGGGCGCTCGCTGACGGTGCCGGGGTAGCCGAGGACGTACTCCGTCGCCGGCGCGCGCTGGTTGAGCGCCGAGCCGCACACCGATTCGATCTCCGCATGAATCGGCCCGGCCGCCGCGGAGGGCTCTGGACGGCTCGCACGGGGTACCGCAGCACCGAACGTCTTGTCGATGAGGTGCGCGATCCGGGTGCGACCCGTGCCGAGACCGAACCGGATCGCGTTCACGACGAGGTGGACGTCGCCGCCGGAGAAATAGGGCTGCACGTAGCACGCCAGGGACCCCTCGTCGGTCCGCGAGAGCGCGGCGACGCCGTCGGCCGTCCGCGCGAGCTCCGCGGGCGAGATGCCGATTCCGTCGCCCCGCCTGGCCGGACGTCTGTCGAGAAGCTCGGTCGTCATGGCGCGCAGGCGACCCAGCTCGGCCAGTTCGGGGATCGGGCTGGCGGCCATCGCGCGCGTGGCTGCGGTCGAGAGCGCGGTCGCGAAGGCGCGGGCCGGATCGACGTCCTCCGCGACCACGGTGCGGCGGCGGGCGGCGGCCTCGCCAGGGAGCTGTCCGGCGGTCAGTTCGGCCTGGTACTCGGCGTAGAAGCGGAGGAGCGGAATGCGGGCGCCGGCGCCGTAGCGCTCCTCGACGAAGGTGGGCAGCGCCAGCCGCACAGGCAGCGCTGGGTCGTACAGCTCGCCGAGGCGCGCCACGGTGGCGAGATCATCGACGGCGACCGTCCACTCCCGACGGTTGGCGATCACGGCCTCCCCCGTCAGCACCGCGCTCTCGAAGAACGCCGCCGTTCCGCCGCTCGCTCGCGCCCGGTCGGCCGACCGGGTCAGCTGGGCCGCGTCGACCTCGATTCGCCTGCGCTGTTCGAGCCGGTGGGCAGTGTCGGTCGACCGCGGGTAGCCGTCGAGACACGCCGTCAGCTGCCGAAGGGTGCCACGCAGCTCCGCGAGTTCGTGGTCGTCGCCCAGTGCATCGGCATGTTCGTCGAGCCAGCCGAGCACGGCGTGCGGGTCGAGACGCTGATCGGGGATGGGCAGGTGAAGCTCGAGGATCCCCAGCTCCAGCAGGCGGTCGACGAATGCGGCTATCCGGTCGGTGTGCTCGGCGTCGGCGGCCTTCGCCGTGAGCCCGCGGCGGAGCTCGTCGAGGGTGTACCCCTCGCGGGCGTGAGTGAGCAACGCGTTCAGTGCGGGCGAGAACCGCACCGACTGCACGCTGCCGACGGGTCCGCGGGCGACGAATCGCACCACTTCACCGTCCACCGTGGCGCTGGGATTGACCCGGACGGGCATCCGTGCGGCGACCGCCGGCCGGTTGGCGAGGTCGCCGACGAGCCGAGCCAGCAAGCCCACGTCGAGCTCGCCGATCGAGTGGACGTCGGGCTCGCGGACCGTGAGCGCGGGCCCGCCGGCCCGCCAGGACCCGATGCCGCTGCTGGTGTAGAGCGTCAGCGGACTGGTCTTGGCGGCCGCCCGGGACACGTACCTGGCCAGCCGGGTCGCTGTCTTGTCCGCCGGGCGGGCACCCGGACGGGCGAGCCAGCGACGCGCCTCACGGAACACGTCCGGATTGGAATACACCAGACCGAGCAGCATGGTCGGGCTCGACACGGTTTCCCGTAGGGCGGCGGCCGCCGACGACACGTCGGCTCGTAGCTCGTCGCGGAGCGTCTCGTCGAGGGCGGCGCGCTCGTTGCGGTTCGCGTCCCAGCCGCGGATTCGGGCGACGAGCGCCTCCGGCAGCGCCCGGCGCGTGGCCTCGTCGAACAGGTGGGTCGGCGGCCGGCGCCCCGCGTGCAGCGCTCGCCGCAGGCCGACTAGCCGAGGCCGCAGGTCCGGCACGGCGAGCGTTCCGATCGACTCGTACAGCGCGTCCGACAGGGCCGACGCCTCGCGCGCGAGCCACTCGTCGAGCGCGAGGATCTCGTGGACCCGCGCGACCGCCTTGGCGCACCGCAGGCTGTCCAGTGCTGCCGTGGACAAGCCGGCGATGCGCACGCCGACCGCGCCCACCCCGTGGTCGTGGGCCATCTCAGAAGGCCAGCGGGAGCCGCAGCACGGCACCGGGCCGGCTGGCGCCGACGGCGATCTGGAAGAGCACCGAGTCACCGCTCCCGGCCAACCCGAGGCACTCGTCGGCGGCCTCGGCCGCGTAGCCGTTGTGCACCCGGGCCGTGAGCCCGTGGACCGCGCCGGCCACGCAGATCCGCTGCGCCGCGATGCCGGCGACCTGACTGAGCACGCGGAAGCCGCGGGCGTGGAACCGGTCGGTCGCGTGCCGGCGCGGGACCGCGATGTACGCGACGAACGCGGCGCTGGAGAAGTCGACGGAGGAGAAGGCCCAGCCGCTGCCTTCGAGCCCGGTGATGCGGTGCAGCAGGGGCGCGACCGGACCCGCCGTCACGAGCTGCAGTCCGGGCACCTCCGGCCGGACGAGGTAGACGCCCTCCTCGATGCCGACCACGGACTGGATCACGAGGTAGCAGTCGGCGAGCGGCAGATCGGTGGGGTCAGCGATGTCCGTCGGGTACGGCCGTCCGACCTCTCGGCAGATGCGCCACACGACGTCCGCCGGAGCGGGCACCCGCTGGAACTGGAGGAAGCCGGGACCGGAGTCACGCGCGCGCAGCGTGGCCGCCAGGTCGACAGGTTCGTCCGGCTCGTCCCCGGGCTCGGGGGCGACGAGTGTGGACTCAGCGGACGGCGCGGGTCTGCCGTTGCGCGGTGGCACAACTGGGTGTGCATGGGCTTCTACCGCGGTGAGGGCGCTGGCCCGGCTCACCTCGGTCAGGACCTGCAGGCCCGCTTCGTCGTACTCCGAGCACCGCACGTGCGCGGTCGCGAGCGGCGGCAGCGCCGCGAGAACGCGATCGTCAGTAGGGGCACGCTGTACGCCGTGGGCGGCGCTGCGCCCGATGCGTGGATACAGCGGGAGAATGGTGACGGCGTGCTCCTCCGGCTGTACCAGCCCGAGCAGCCGGTTCACTGCCTCGTCGACGAACTGGAAGTGGACGTGGCCGTCCAGGCCCACGGCATTCGCCGTCGACAGAACGCTGCCCGCCACCATGCCGGCCTCCTGGCAGCACAGACGGTAGGCGTAGTCCCGATAGCGGAACGCGGTCTTCCACAGCTGCGTGGAGAGCACGACGACCGCGGCTGATCCGTCCAGGTCTGCGCCCGCGGCCGTACCTAGCTGCGTCCGGTAGTCGCCTGGCCGCAACGCCACCAGCGCGTGGTGCATCGGGTCGAAGTAGTAGAGGCCCGCTGGCCGACCGGAGGCGTCCGGGAGGGCTAGGTACAGCTCGGTCGGGAAGAAGCAGCGGGCGGACGCGACCGTCCGGTGGTATGGCCAGCCGCCGGGCTGGAGGTCGTGCCGGTTGGCGCCGTAGGCGTAGTACAGGAAGGTACTCAGCACGGCATCGTCGAGGCCGGTGCCGTCGGCGGCCGGGGCGGATTCGGAGAGCCGCAGCGCCGGCGGCGGCAGGTGGTGCAAGGGCCGGTCGACGTAGGCCTTGAACTTGAGTGGCTCCCCGGGATCCTCTTCGGACATGTTCCGCAGCTCGACCCCGTTCATCAGCGTGCCGGTGGGGTCATAGACCGCGTCCTGCCAGTACGCGTCGGCGATGGCGTCCCGCGAGCGGGTCATGCGGTGGCCCCCTCGGGTGCGGTCGTCGGTGCGGCTATCGAGTGCGCGGTGGTCTGCAGCGTCCTCAGATCGATCACGAGGGGCCGCCCAGCCGCCTCGGACGGAAGACCGGCGACGGCGTGGAGGAACTCCACGCACAGGTGATTGGCGATCACCGCCGCGGCAGGGCCCGCCAGCAACTCGGTGACGTCCAAGTCCGGCAGATCACGAACCCGAAGCCCGTGGGGTTCCGGGCCGCCGGAGCCCGCTCGATCAGCCGGTTGCACGGGCCCGACGACTCCGCGGTCGGAGACGACCGTGGCCTCGCCGAAGACCAGACCCTGTTCTGCACACAGCCGCGCGAGCAGGTCGACCCTCGCGGTCATCGGCACGTCGCTGACATGCAGCACGGCGCCGGCGGTCGCCAGCAGCTTCTCCCATGTGGGGCACTCGGCGAGGACCTCGAGTCGTTCCTGCGCCTCGGAGCCGACGATGCCCAGCACGCACTCCCGCAAGCGGACCAGGTCCGTCGGCCGCTCGGGCGTCACGACGAGTCGCACCCGCGCGACCCCAGTCAGGAGCAGCGTGGTGATCAGGGGTACGACCAATCGTCCGGCGCCGACGACGACCGGATTCGACTCGCGATAGCGCTGGAAGCGGTACTCGGGCGAGTCGGCGCCGCGGGCCAGGAAGCGGATGACGGAGTCGTACGCGGTCCGTACGTCATCAGACAGGCAGTGCGGCAGGTCGTCGGTCGCGTCCCGCACTGCGCCCTCCCGGTGAAGCAGCGCGATCAGCGACCGAAACCGGCTTCGCCGGACCTCGTCCAGGCCGGCGCCCAAGTCGTCCACCGTGTGTTCGCCGGTGAGGAACGGACCGATTCGCCGCAGCCATTCGAGGGTGTCGTACCCAGCGAGGCGGAACCCCAGGTCCGCGCGCGACGGCACGATGACGAAGCCGCCAGGCGGCCGCTGTACGAAGTGAACGTCCTCGCGTAGCCGCGGCTTCATGGAGCTCCCTGTCGGCGAGCGCATCCGGCCCTGACGCTGCGGCGCGCCGCGGTTGCGGATGGCGTTCCTGTACTACAGCAATGGTGGCTGGGCAGCGGCCACACTTCCTCACCGTGCACGGCCAGCCCGAGAGTGGATGGTACGGCGCGTGACATGCGACGTCTCATCCCATGACAAACAAATGAAAGAATTATGTCGAATCCTGTTCTTCATCCCCATGCTCGAGGAGCACTACCCGGGGAGGTAGAGCTGCCTCCTCGGGCACATCAGGTACCCGTATGGGAGGAAGCACATGGCAGTCGACAGGATTCTCGCCGACGCGCTGGCGGACCTTTCGCTAGAGCCGTTGGGCATCGACGGACTGGCGGACGACTCGCTCACCGCTGGTTACAGCATGCCCGAGATGGGCGCATCCATTCCGCCCATTCCGCCGCTGTGCTGCTGCAGCTGCTGCTGCTGACACGCATCCGCTAGGAGTCACGTCGGCGCAGTGGTGACTCCATTGTGACGGCGGGGTCTGCACGTCCGCGTAAGGTGACCCGTGGAAGGAAACATGCAGTTGGATACGGCACGAGCGGGTTACCTCGTGCCCGACTCGACCACCGCGGTGGTAGGGCGGACACGCTCGGACGGGCTTCGGGTGCGCGGCGCGGCAGACCATCGGTGGGTGAGCGCGCACTTGTACTATCAGGGTTCGCTCGACCTGATGTTGCGAGAGCTCGTGGCCCCGCTGATTGCGAATCTGCGTGGTCACGAGCTTCTCGTCCGATTCTTCTACTTGCGGTACTGGCAAGGCGGCCCCCACCTGCGTCTGCGAGTCCTTCCCGCTGATGGCGCTCTCGCAGTCGTTCGTCGCACAGTGGAGCAATTCACTGGCCAATTCTTCGCGACGTACCCCTCGCATTCCGGGCTCACGCCGGCCAATTATGCGGCGCTGGCAAAGGCGCTGAGCCGAATGGAGCCCGATACCGAGGTAACGGCGCTCGAGTCCAACAACTCAGTGCGAATGGCAGATTACCATCCCGAATATGGGAAATACGGCGCCGGCCTAGCTATGGACGCCGTCGAGCGGCACTTCGAGACGTCCAGCGAGCTGGTCCTCGATCTGATCCGCCAGCGCGTACCAGCCGGTCGGCGGCGCGCCCTGGCCCTCGCTGCCCTGGTGGCCGCGGCGGCGGTCGGCCGCGCAGACCTGGACGAGACCGTCCACCGGCTCACCCGTGCTCGAAGCGCTGTGGGGGCAATCATCGGCGTCTCCGAGCCGGACGAGGCGCGACTCTCCCAGACCTATGCCGAGCGACGCGATCAGCTCGCCACGGTCGCGGCGCGGATGTGCCGGCAGCCGTGGGCGGCAACGGGCGATGCCTTTATGGATGGTTGGCGACAGTCGATCGAGGAACTCTGGAACCGGTTGACCGAACTGGACCGCGATGCCGAGTGCGCCGCGGCAAGGGCCGACGCCGACCGGCCTACACCGCAGTTCGCGCTCGACAACTGCGCCCACCTGCTCTGCAACCGGCTCGGCCTCGAGATGCGCGACGAATGGCTGCTCCGCGGTTTCGCCGAGCGTGCCGCCGCCGGCCTACGGAACGAAGGATTCGCCACGTGTTGAGCAATCAGGTGCTCGCCAGTGACCGGATCCCCAACGCCGCGACCTACCTACTCGACGGCAGGGCGCTGACCCTGCTCGGCCAGGGCCGCGTGCGCAACGCCCTGGCGGACCGACTGGCTCGCGACGGCCGGGCGGAGCTGCCCGGCGCGGAGGTCCACAACTCCCTCGTCATCGCGGTCGCGGACACCGTCGAGTCCGCCGGTCTACTGTGGTCCCGATGCCGGGAGCTCGGCGCCGCCTGGCTGCCCGTCCACGCGGAACTGGATCGGGTGGTGATCGGGCCGCTCACGCGTCCGGGCAGGCCCGGCTGCGCCCGTTGCCTCGACCGCCGCCGCGCGGGCGCACGGCCGGAACCCGGCGCGGAGACGGAACTGGACCTGCGGCATGGGGAGCGGATCGCCCGTACCGTGTCTGCCCTGCTCGGTCCCCACGCGGCGGACACGGCCGCCACGTTGGCCCTGCGGGAGGCGACCGCCTGGGCGGCAGGGGCGGCCGCAGCCACCGACGGGGCGGCGGTCATGCTGGAACTCGCCACCCTCCGCGTGAGCGTGCACCGGTTCCTGCCGGACCCCGAGTGTCCCTTCTGCGGCGCGGTGCCGGACGACGCGCCCGAGGCCGCCGTCGTGGCGCCCCGATCCCGCCTCAAGCCCGACGCCGCCTCGGTCCGTGCGCGGAACCTCATTGCCATGGAGCGCACAATGCTCGAGCAGTACGTCGACAGCGAGACCGGCGTGATCGTCGACGTCCGACCGACCGCCCAGTTCCCGTTCCCGACAGTGTCGGCTCGTCTTCAACCGGGCGGGCCCGCTCGGGGGGAGGAGGGCTACGGCCGCACGACCGACTTCCAAAGCGCTCGTCTCACGGGCATCGCCGAGGCCCTCGAGCGCCTGGCCGGAGTACGGCCGGGCGGCAAGCGCACGGTGGTGCGAGGCACCTACCGGGAGCTCTACGACCGGGCGCTCGACCCGCGCACACTGGGGCTGTATCCGCCCGAGCGGTACGCGATCGAGGACTTCCCCTACGAGCAGTACCACGACGACCTCGAACTGCCCTGGGTGTGGGCCTACTCGTTCGGCAGCGGTCGGCCGCTGCTGGTTCCCGAGCAGATCGCCTACTACCGCGTCAACCACAGCCACGGCAGCGGGCCCGCGGCGTCCACGCCGTTCGTCTACGAGATCTCCAACGGCTGCGCCCTCGGCAGCTGCCTGGAGGAAGCGATCATCCACGGCCTGGTGGAGGTCGCCGAGCGGGACGCGTTCCTGATGACGTGGTTCGCCAGGATGCCGGTGCCGCGGCTCGACCCGGCGACCGCGGACGATCCGCGGATCGAACTGGTGCTGGAGCGGATCGCCCACCGCACCGGCTATCAGCCGTTTGTGTTCACCAACACGCTCGAGCAGCGCGTGCCGTCGTTCTGGGTGATGGCGGTTGACCCGTCGGGTGATCCTGACCGCCCGAAGGTGGTCTGTGCCGGCGGATCTGCGCTGGACGCGGAGCGGGGCGTGCTCAACGCGCTGCAGGAACTCGCGACCTGTCTCGAGTGGCGCCTGCTGACCTACCCGCGCGACCGGGCGCGCGCCGAACGCCTGGTCCACGACGCCACCGCGGTCCGGAGGATGGACGATCACGGGTTGCTCTACAGCCACCCCGACGCGTTCGACCGCTTCGAGTTCCTGCTCAAGTCCGCGCCGCCGCACTCATTCGCCGAGTTTCGCCAGACCTGGCACTGGCCGCGCCACGCCGATCTTCGCCAGGACCTCAACGAGATCCTCGCCCGGTATCTGGGTGCGGGCCTCGACGTCCTGGTCGTCGACCAGACCAGGCCCGAGCACCGTGCCGCCGGCTTCGCCTGCGTCAAGGTGATCGTGCCCGGCACGCTGCCCATGACGTTCGGGCACGACGCCCGTCGGGTGGACGGGCTGCGCCGGCTGCTGGAGGTGCCGCACCAGTTGGGCTACCGCGACCGTCCGCTGACACAGGCCGACATCAACCCGCATCCGCACCCGTTTCCCTAGGCCAGCCGACTTATCGACGATGAGAGTGCCGCGATGACCCTTCGCCAGGACCTCGACCAGGTCGCCGTGACCGCACAGTGGATGGCCGCCGAGCGGGCCCGGGAGTCGGGCCGTCCTGATCGGCTCTTCGACGATCCGTACGCCGAGGTGCTCGCCGGCGTGGAAGGTCGCGCGATGCTCGCCGAGATGGCCGCTCCCGGCGACGCCACGAGCCGGACCATCCCGATCCGCACACGGTTCTTCGACGACGCGCTGCTCCGGCTGATGGATGCCGGTCGCATCGATCAGGTGGTGATGCTGGCCGCGGGCATGGACACCCGGGCCTTCCGCCTTCCCCTGCCGGCCGACCTGACGTTGTTCGAACTCGATCGGCCGGAGCTGCTGGCGCTCAAGGAGGCGCGGCTGGCGGAGAGGTCGGCGCGCGCTCGCTGTCGCCGCGTCACCATAGGAGCCGATCTCGCCTCGGACTGGGCCGACCATCTGCGGGCGGCCGGCTTCCGGCCACGACCGACGATCTGGGTCGCGGAGGGATTGCTCGTCTACCTCGACGTCGCCGACGTGCACCATCTACTCGAGGCCATCGGTGCCCTCAGCGATCCACGGGACTGGCTGCTCACCGACATCGTCGGGCAGTCACTGTTGAGCTCGCCCCAGTTCGACGCGTGGCTGGATGCCTTCGCCCGCAAGGGGATGCCCTGGAGGTTCGGCAGCGACGATCCCGAGGGTCTGCTCGGCGCCCACGGCTGGACTGCGGAGGCCAGCCAGTACGGCGACGACGATGCGAACTTCGGCCGGTGGCCGTGGCCACCCGCACCGCGAGACGATGCGGGGTGGCCACGGAGTTACCTGGTGCGAGCAGCTAGCCGTGGCGATGCCGTACGTACCGACCGACGCCGCGGGATGCGACGAGCTGCGCAAGCCCCAAGACCACCCCGCTGACGACAGCCCAGCCGATCGCTGTCTTCCACTCCACGTCAGGATCCGAGGAGTCGGACGGTGGCGGGTTACCGGTGGCCGCCTTCCATGTTCCGTCGAGAACCTTCTGCGTCGCCAACGTAACGACAGCGACGGCCACGCCACTGGACAGCCTCGCCACCAATACGCGATCGGCGTTCGTCATGAATTGCTCTCCCAATCAATTATCTTGTCAGGTTGACTCTGCCTCTATTGGCAAGTGGAGTGCGTCCAGGCCACTCCCTAGAGCGGCCTGGACGCACGATCCGTGACTGCGGAGCCGGTCCTAGTCCCTCGCGGACCTGGTCAGGCCGTCATCGGCTGGCGTGGACGGCGCCGGTGAGACGGGCGCCGGGTCGTCGTCCGACCTCGGGGCGACGATGGCGCGGTTCGGGTGGCGTGGCCACCAGACGGCGTCGCCGAGCAGCGTCGTCACGGCCGGCACCATCAGCAGCGCCATGATGAAGGCGGTCAGCAGGATGCCGAACGCCACCGCGAATCCCATCTGCTGCAGCATCGAGTTCTTTGCCAGCATGAGCACGCCGAAAGTGCCGCCGAGGATGATCGCGGCCGCGCCGATCGTCGGGGCGGACTGTGCCACGGCGGTCCTGGCAGCCTCGCGGGCGGGCAAGCCGTTGCGCACCTCCTCGCGCAACCTGGCCAGAATCAGGATGTTGTAGTCGGTGCCAAGGGCGACGACGAACAGGTAGACCACGACGGGCAACGTGAACAGCAGGCCGCTCTCGCCCTGCACGTTCTGGAACAGCCACACGGTCGCGCCGAGCGTCGCGCCGAAGCCGAGTCCGACGGCGAGCATCAGGTACAGCGGGGCGACGAGACTCATCAGCAGTAGCGCCAGGATCAGCACGATCGCGACGGCCGCGACGGGGAACACCACAGAGTAGTCGTGTTCCACGGCGGACTTGATGTCTGCCAGTACCGACGTGGTTCCTCCGACCAGCGCCTCCGACCCGGCGGGTGCGGCGCGGTGGGCGGCGTCGCGCAGCGGGCCGCCGACGAGCGTGACGGCTTGCTCGGCGGCCGGGCGGTGCTCGAGGGAGACGGCGAAACGAGCCACGGAACCGTCCGGGTTGGGTTGGGCCGGCGAGACGTTGCCGACGCCGTCGACCGCACCTAGCTTCTCGGAGAACTCGGTCAGCGCAGACGAGGCGAGCCGCTCACCGTTCGTGCTGCGGACGTAGACGATCGTGGGGTCGACGGAGCCGGCCGCGAAGCCCTTCTGCAACTCCTCCATGGTCCGCACCGACTCGAGGTTCTTGGGCAGCGAGCTGGTCGAGTCGAACTCCGGCTTGAAGCCGAGGGCGCCTACGGCGAGAACCGCGAGAAGCGCGGCCGAGATCGCGGCCACCAGCACCGGACGGTGCGCGACGACGTTGGCGGCGGCGTTCGCCAGGACGTTCTTCGGGGTCCGCTGCCAGGCTTTCGACGGCCAGAACGCCTTGGTCCCGAGCAGCGAGAACACGGCCGGCACCAGCGTGAGCGCGGCGACGAGCGCGACCGCTACGGCGATCGCCAGGGACGGACCCATGGAACGGAGTCCGCCCATAGTGGAGAGCAGCAGCGCCAGGAAGGCGGCGATGACAGCCCCCGCGGCGGAGGCGATCGTCTCGCCGACCTTCGCGACAGCGTTGCTCAGGGCGTCCTTCGCGGGCTGCCCGGTACGCAGCTGCTCCCGGTACCGGAACAGTAAGAACAGAATGTAGTCGGTGCCGACGCCGAACAAGACGACGATCAGGATGGACGACACGGAAGCGTCGGCCTTCAGGCCGCCGAGGTCGCTGACGATCGCGATCAGGCCGGTTGCCACGCCGAACACGAACGAGATGATGATGACGGGCAGGATGGCGATCAGCGGGCTGCGGAAGATGAGCAGCAGCAGCACCACGATCAGGACGAGAGTGGCCATCATGATCATCGCGTCGGTCTCGCCGGACGATTCCTGCGTGTCCAGGGCGATCGCGGCCTGCCCGGTGACGCCGACCGTCAGGTCGGCGGCCTTCGCTAGCGGGGCGACGTCGGCCCTGATCTGCTTGATCGACTTCAGCACCTCGGGGTCGTACGGGTTGGTCCCCTTCGACCCGCTGATCGCCGCGAGCATGATCTGCCCGTTGGGCGACACGAGCTCCGGGCTGCTGGCGATCTTGCTGACCTTCGGGTAACTCTTGTCGTCCAGCTCGGCCGCCGCCTTGACGACGGCGGCCTTGTCCGCCTCGGTGAGGGCGTCCCCGGCCCGGCGGGTGAACACCATGGTCGCGGCGGGCTGATCGGCCTTCGGGAAGGCCTTCTTCTCCACCTCTGCCGCCTGCACGGACTCGTAGTGAGAGGGTAAGAACTCCGACTGATCGATGGTCGACGCCAACTTCGGAGCGAAGCCTGCGATGGCGACCGCCGCGATGATCCAGGCCGCGATGGTGAGCCATGGACGCCTGACGGCGAACCGCCCGATGTGCCCGAACAATGGAAATCCCTTCAGTATTTTCTCGTCCAGCCGAGCTGGCCCCGTGGGGCGGCGCGGTGCTGGGCTTGCGAATCAGTGCTCGAACCTTGTCAGATCCACCCTAAACTGGGGCAAATCACTTTCACCTTCCTGCCAGGCTGGTAGATCGCGGCTGCCGGCGATCGCGCCGTGGCCGCTCGCAACATGGACGTAGCAGTCCGGTAGGTGGGCGCCGGCCGGCCGCACGCTCTCGAGTCAGCGTGCGGTCAGCGCGGGCCGTACTTGCGCACCGCGAGCGGAGCGAAGACCAGGATCAGGCCGATGGACCATGCGAGGGTCTGGAGTACGTAGCTGGCCGCCGGGCCGCCGGTGAACAGTGCGCGCAGTGCGTTCACGGCTGCGGTCATGGGACTGTGGGCGGCGTAGGCCTGTAGCCATCCCGGCATCGTGTCAGTCGGCACGAATGCCGAGGAGATCAAAGTGAACGGGAAGATCCACACGCCGCCGGCCGCCTGGGCGGCCTCTGCACTGCGCACGGAAAGACCGATGAACGCGGCGAACCATGACACTGCGTAACCGAACAATAGCAACAGCAGCATGCCAGCCAGCGCCGGCAGGAATCCGTTGAGGAAACGGAAGCCGACCAGCATGCCGATGAGCACGGTCACGGCCACGACCAAGACGATGCGGAAGACCTCCGACAGCGTACGGCCGACGAGCACGGCAGAACGGCTCATTGGCATCGAACGGAAGCGGTCCATCAGGCCTGTGTGCATTTCCGTGGCGACGCCGATGGTGGTGCCGGCGGCCGAACCGTAGAGCACCATCTGGACGAAGATGCCGGGTAGCAGGAACTGGGAGTAGGTGTCCGCCTCCAACGTCGATCGCGCCGCCGAAGACGTACGTGAACAGCAGGATGAACATCACCGGCTGGATCAGCGAGAACATCACCAGCTCGGGGCTACGCAGAATATGCCGGATGTTGCGCAGTGTCATCTCCCACACGTCGGAGAACCACCACGAGACTCCGCTTTGCGGCTGCGTGTCTACCGTTTCGCGCTGCAACGTCAAGGTTGTAGACGTCATGACCGCTTGTTGTCCTTCCCCGTTTTCTGCTTGTCGGTCTTGTGCTCGCGGAACGACCGGTAACCGCGAGGAACACGTCGTCGAGTGTCGGGCGGCGGACCGCCACATCACCGATCGCGATTCCGGAGTCCTTGAGTAGATGCAGCAGATCGGCCAGCGTGACGCTGTCAGACAGCGGCGCGTGGACCCGCATCGCCTCCGGTTCGGCGACCGGCTCGGTGCCCAGCCTCTCCCGCAGGAGCCTTGTGGTCTTCTCGATGGCGGCGCTGTCGAGGAGTGTGACGTCGGCCCAGTCGTGGCCCACCTGTGCCTTCAGCTCGTCCGGCGTGCCGCTGGCGATGACCTTGCCTCGGTCGATCACTGACAGCGAATCAGCGAGCTGGTCCGCCTCCTCCAGGTACTGCGTCGTGAGCAGCACGGTTGTGCCCTCCGCGACCAGCTCGCGCACGATCTGCCATACCTCCATGCGGCTACGCGGGTCCAGGCCGGTGGTCGGCTCGTCCAGGACGATGAGTTTGGGCCGTGCCATGAGGCTCGCGGCGACGTCGAGCCTGCGCCGCATCCCGCCCGAGTACGTCTTCGCGTGCCGATCGGCCGCCTCGCCCAGATCGAAGCGCTCCAGCAACTCGCTCGCGCGTGCCCGACTGTCGGACTTGGACAGTCGGAACAGCCTGCCGATCATGCGCAGGTTTTCGCGCCCGGTCAGCAACTCGTCGACTGCGGCGTACTGACCGGTCAGTCCGATGATGGACCGCACTCGCCGTGGATCGCTGCGCACGTCGACGCCGAACACCTCGGCCCTCCCGGCGTCCGGCCCGATCAGGGTGCTCAGGACGCGAACGGTGGTCGTCTTGCCCGCGCCGTTTGGCCCGAGCAGACCGTGCACCGTGCCTTCCGGCACGGTGAGTTCGAGGTGATCGAGTGCAGTCACCGAGCCGAAGCTCTTGCACAGTTCAGCCACTTCGATCGCTGCTGGCATCTCCGATGTTCCTTTCCAAACCTGAGCTGTCCGCGGTGCTGGGCGGTGTCCGGACTTACGTATCGGCGTGAGGTGGCGGCGAAGTCCCAACTTCCCTGCTCATGGGACTTAAGCGTATACCTACAATCTCCGTTGAGACTTGGCCCAAGGTTGCCGCGAGAATAGGGCGCCAAAGTCTCAAACCGGTGAGTACCTGCGCTCGGCCGACCTCGCGCGCGAGCACGGCATTTCCACCAGGGCGGCCCGCAACTGCGAGAAGGAGGGTGCGTTCCCCGAGCCGACTGCACCAAGATGGCCGCCTTCCAGAAGGAAAGTGAGATTCCGGACCTCCCGACCGTGCTGTGAAGTCTCAACCGCAGGACTTCCCGGTATGCCCTCGCCAGCGGCTGGTCCCGGGCCACCTCCTGAGCTCAGCGAGCGCCTGCCTGGCGTTGTGGAAGGCGAGCAGCGCGCATCGGTTCGGCGAGATCGAGAATGCTCAAGCGTGTACCTGCAAGGTCGTTGAGACTCTGATGGCAACGCTGCAGGACAAGCGCATTAGGGTCTCAAGCCATGAGGTACCTGCGTCCGTCCGACCTCGCTCGCGAGCACGGCATCTCGACCCAGGCGGTCCGCAACTACGAGCAGAACGGGTGCATTCCGCTCGCCGAACGCACCCCGGCCGGCTACCGGACCTACACCGATACGCATGCGGCGGCCCTACGCGCCTATTTGGCGCTCATCCCGGCGCACGGCTACGCAGTGAGCGGGCAGATCATGAGGGCATTCAACGCGGGCGAACTCGACGCCGCGCTGGCGGCCATCGATCGCAGTCATGCCCAACTACTCCGCGACCGAGGAACACTGGATGCGGTCGGACAGGCCGTCGAGCACCTGACAACCGACTTGGACACCGCTTCGCACGCACCCACGAGCACCCAGGCCCTCAGCATCGGCGAACTCGCCCGCCGCCTCGGCGTTACCGCAGCAACAATCCGCAACTGGGAAGTGGCGGGCATCCTCGCCCCCGACCGCGAGCCGACCACCGGACACCGCACGTTTGGCGCCAACGACATCCGAGACGCCGAGCTCGCACACCTCCTTAGACGCGGCGGCTACCCACTCGGGCAGATATCCATCGTGGTCCAACAAGTCCGTACAGCCGGCGGCACACAAGCGCTGTCCGCCGCCCTCGACGACTGGCGGCACAGACTCACCACCCGGGGCGTTGCGATGCTCAGCGCAGCCGTCCAACTCGCTCGTTACGTGGCCCTCCTCGACATCGCTGGACCCGAGCCGCTCAACGACCCCGCGGACAACAATGGGCTAGTGCCGCGTCTCAGAAGGGTTGGTGGGGTAATCGACGTGACAGCTCCGGGGGCGGTACTGGTCGCGGATTTGTGGTGGGACTGTGGAGCCTGACTCGCCGATCTCACCCCAAGTGGACGATTCCCGACAGTTCGCGGGCGCACAGGATTTCGAGGTCAACCTATCGAGACGCGGCACCAACTGCGCGCCCGTCGCCGGCCCGATCAGCCCGCGGTACCGGCCCCGACCGACTCGCGGACGCCAGCGAACAGATCGGACTCCGGAACCGGACTGTCCACAAGCGAGCGGGCCAGCTCGAAGTCCTCGGTCGGCCAGATCTTCTGCTGCAGCTCCAGCGGGATCTTGAACCAGAACCCGTCCGGGTCGATCTGGGTGGCGTGGGCGCGCAGGGCGTCGTCGCGGAAGCCGAAGTACTCCCCGCACTCGACTCGGGTGAACTTGTTCCCTCGGTCGTGCCTGTCGGACCACTGCTCCAGCCACTCCGGGTACGGCCATTCCAGCCCCGCCGCCAGCATCCCCTCGTGCAGCGCGAGCATCCGTGCCCGGGTCCAGCCGGAGTTGTAGTAGAGCTTCAAGGGCTGCCAGGGCTCGCCCAGCTCCGGGTAGAGATCCGGGTCGCCGGCCTGCTCGAACGCCACAACCGAGACCTTGTGGCACATGATGTGGTCCGGGTGCGGGTAGCCCCCGTTCTCGTCGTACGTCGTCATCACGTGCGGACGGAACTCGCGGACCAGCTTGATGAGCGGCTTCGCCGCCTGCTGCGGGTCCTGCAAGCCGAAGCAGTCCTGGGGCAGCGGCGGCAACGGGTCGCCCTCCGGCAGGCCAGAGTCGACGAAGCCAAGCCAGGAGTGCTCGACGCCGAGGATCTCGCGGGCCTTGGCCATCTCGGTGCGGCGGATGTTGGTGATGTCGGCGAGCACCTCCGGCCGGTCCATTTTGGGGTTGAGCACGCTGCCGCGCTCCCCGCCGGTGCAGGTCGCGACCAGCACCCGAGCACCCTCGGCCACGTACTTCGCCATGGTGGCGGCGCCCTTGCTCGACTCGTCGTCGGGGTGTGCGTGCACGGTCATCAGACGCAACTGCTCAGGCACAGTGAAACCCTCTCGACCAGGCCTGCCATCAGGCCGGGATGAACTGCGAATGTGGAACCCCTGCCAGCCCGGAAAGTCACCGCGGGCGCCAGGCTCACGTATGTCTGGGGCCCGATCGCTCCAAAAACCGCACGACACCAGGAACCGCGATTTTAGGGCGGTTCTGCTTCGCGACCAGAGTGCGCTGACAGAGATGAGACAGGCGGCCGGTCGGTGCCATTCCGGCGCTGCCCACATTCCGACGCTGAGTCCGCCACAGTTCGGTTCAGCGGGCGGCGGCGCTCCGAATCGCCGACGCATGGATGGCATCGGCGGCTGTGGCGCCCGCCGCAGCCGATGCGGTGATCGATTGCTTCCATCGGCTGGTCAGATCCCCGGCTGCGTACAGGCCCGGGACATTTGTGCATTGAAAGTCATCGACGCTTACGAAGCCCTCGTCGTGGACAGTCAAATTCAGCTCGTCGATCGCTCGCTCGACGACAGGTTGCTGACGCTGCGGCGGCGTCCACACCAGCGTCTCCCGCTCCAGGATGCGGCCGTCGTCGAATTCGACTGCGTATAGCGATTCCTGACGGTGATGCAGGCGGCGGATCGTGCCCGCAATGACGTCACCTCCCATACTGTGCGCAGCCGTCCGAGCGCCGTCGATGCCAGGCATCGACTCGCTGCAGATGGCGATCGTATCGGTGCTCCACGCACGGAATGCCACAGCCGACAGCGCGGCAATTTCCGCGTTGTCTGTGACGACGCCCCAGCGCCGGTCGGCATTCTGCTCGCCGAGGCAGAACGGGCAGTGGATCACGGTGTGACCCCAGCAAGCCGAAAACCCATCCACGTGTGTCGGATAGAGGTCGACGACACCGGTAGCAAGCAGGACGGTCGAAGCCTCGATGGCATCACCGTTGTCGAGACCGACACGAAATCGGCCGCTGCCCGTGGTGCGCACGCTTTCGACATCGGCTCCCAGAAGCTCTACGGTCGCGTACCGGGAGAGTTCTTGCCAAGCGCGCGACCGGAATTCGGCGGGACTGGCGCCGTCCATCCCGACATGCCCATGGACGCCTCCCGACACGCTGTTCCGCGGCGCGTTGTGACTGTCCACGACGACCACTCGCTGGCGGTACCTGGCCAGGGCGAGCGCCGCCGTGAGCCCGGCGGGGCCGGCCCCTACGATGACGGTTTCGTTGTCGGTGTTCGAAGACATGGGTCGGTACCTTCCGTCAGTCGATGTCAGCGAGATCCGCCGCAAGAACGATTCGGCAGGCGGTATCTACCGGCGGGACGCCTTCCGACCCGCCGAGCGCCTCTCAACGCAATGAGGTCTATCGCTCCCGATCAGGGACACGCCCGAGTCCGCTACCGAAAGTTGGCGTTTTCCTGCACCCAGTGGAAGCCGCCGCCGACGAGGGGGAACGCGTCGAGATTCAGTCGGTGCAGTCGCAGATGCAGCCGGTAGCCGTCAACTTCGCCGTCCAGTGTCAGTAGATCGTCTGCAGGACGCTGCAGCGTCAAGGTCACCTGCCACGTCGGGTCGGCCAGCTTGAGCAAGGTGATCGAATGGCCGTTCATGTCGATCGCCGCGACATGGCCGTCGAGTGAATCGTCCATGCGCTGGATAGTCACGGCGTCGGCGGAGTCGAACACGACTCGCTTCCACCGTTGCTTATCAGTCGTCAGCGGTGGACGTTGCTGACCGTCGATCGAGAATTCGTCCACGTTCCAGATGCCATACAGCGCAGGCTTTTCCCGTCCGCCGCCGTACTTGTTCCAGAACGCCCAATCGTTGCGGATCTGCGAACCGAGCAGCCACAGCCCCGCGACGACCTGCGCGGCCACGGCAATCTGGTTCGCGCGGTGCGTGCGGAACAGTTCCGGTCGGGTGGACGGGTAGACTGTCTCATTCGACAGGAAGACTTTGGCGAGGCGCGCCGAATCCGGCGCCAGCAGCACGAGACTCAGCAAGAGTAGATGGAACGAATGGAGCTTCACCGGGACGTCGAAGGCCATGTTCAGGATGAACACCTGAGCCATTTCGGCCGCGGCCACCAGTGCGCCCAGTGTCGCTGTTTTCGGCAGGATCAGCAGCAGCCCGGCGGCAATTTCCGCGCAGCCCAGCAGGATCTGGTACTCCTTCGAGTAGGCCGACTGCGACCACAGCACATTCATCGGGGTGAAATTCCCGAACGGCTCGATGAGCTTGGTCAGCGGCAGTTGAAACTGCAGCGGGATGGCCTTGGCGGCACCGTAGTAGAACATCTGCCCCGCAAGGCACATCCGAACTACCAACCGGAACCACGTGTGTAACGTCTCGTAGTTCGTCCGGTGCCGATCCAGCGCGGACCAGATCGGGGTGGCCGCAGCAGCGGCCACCAGCCAGCAGAACTGCCCCACCCACGCGTACCGGTCGTCGCCGCCGTCGAAGCGCTCGCCCAATTTCGTGTCGAATACGTTGACGGCCACCCAGTCCCGCACCGGACGTATCGACCAGGTTTTCGACCAGGCGTCAGCCACCGCCTGCCGATGACCTAGTCCGCCGCCCACCAGAGCCAGGGCGATCTGGGGCGTCGTCAGGCAGTAGATCCCGGCGTAGACGAAGCCGAATCGGGCGGCGACCCGGGTGACCTCATTCCAGTGGGGCGAGATCAGCGGGTTGCCGGTCCGCAGGTTCGTTCGCCTGGTCGCCCGGTTGGGCCGTGCGGGCGCCAAGACCTCTACCAGCAATTTTCTTACTTTTGCCAACTTCATGATGATTCATCGCTTTCGCGCTCGCCAACTTGCGGTTACAGACATTCGTGTTCCGGGTCAGGTGCGGCGGAATCGGCCGAGCCAGGCGTGCGTGTCGAAGGGCTCCGATGCAGACGGGAGTATTCCGTGCATTGTGGTGTCGGTAATGGATTCGACCGTCCAGCCGTCGGCGAAGCCCTTGCGCAGGTCGTCGGTGGTCCGTTTCGAGCCGCTGTCGGGAAGTTTCGCCGGGATCTGCTCGATCGCCTCGGCGAGCCGCGCCTGCATCTCCTCGGCCCCGCGATCGCTGATCGAGAGCACATGCACGATCGCCCCCGGGCGGCAGACGTGGTGCAGCGCCGCTGCGTAGATCCGTAGATTGTCGGCGTCGAACGTGTGCGCCAGGCCGGAGTCGATCACGGTGTCGAAACGTCCGTCGTAGCCCGCGAGTTCGAGGGCGTTGGCGACCTCGAAGGTGGCGTCGAGTCCACGTTCCTTGGCCTTGTTCCGCGCGATGGAAATCGCCGTCGGCGACAGGTCGAGTCCCGTCACCACATAGCCCTTGCCTGCCAGGTAGAGCGCGTCTTCGCCGGTGCCGCAGCCCGCATCGAGCACCGCGCCGCCGACCAGTCCCGCTTCCTCGACCGCGACGAAGGCGGGCTGCGGCCCACCGACGTCCCAAGGCGGACGCTTACCGAACGGACTCTCACCTCGGTAGACGGCGTCGAAGACATCGGTCAATACGTCGATTCCGTCGGGTCGGAAAGGAGGTTCAACCATGCTTCTACGATCGCGCCGGCGTCGGTTCTGTTTTCGATCTCTTGCCAACTTCTGTCACCAGTCGCTAGCCCGCGGAACCGCGGCTACTCACGGCGCGCCGGTGCATGTTCAACGGTGCGTCGGGGTCCACGGACCATGGTCCGTGGACCCCGACGCACCGCTCCCGCTCGGTCCCCGAGCTTTCGTTCACGCTCGGGCTATCCGTTCATGGCCTCCTGGAGGCTCCGGGGCCGCATGTCGGTCCAGTTCGCCTCCACGTACGCCAGGCTTTCCGCTCGTCCCGCCGGGCCGAAGGCGGTGCGCCATCCGGCGGGAACCTCGGCGAAAGCGGGCCAGAGCGAGTGCTGGTCCTCGTCGTTGACCAGCACGGTGAACTCGCCGTCCTCGTCGTCGAACGGATTGGTGCTCATCCGTGTCCTCCAGATCTCGTTCCATCGGTCGGTGCTTGGTCAGGATTGCCGCGTTTCCCGGAGTATCCGGTTGATGACGCGGCTGATCTCAGCCGCGTTCCGCGGCCAGTACATCTCGTTGTGCGCGCAGGCGATGTCGGTGCGCTGCACCTGGCCCTCGACGTACGGGTGCCACTGCTCGTCCATCTCCTCGTCGAGTTGCCGCTTGTCGCGGGTCTCCGGGTCGAGGAGAGCGTTGAAGAAGACGACATCGCCGTCGTACCGCGGCGAGGTGTATTGCCGCATCTGCTCCATGTGCTCGACGAAGATCGACGTGGCGGTGCCGACCAGGAACTCGTACTCCTCCATCCCCTTGAGGTGGCCCATGTAGTTGGCGAGGTACATGCGCACCATGGATGCGTCGAGGGCTTCGAGGTCGGAGAAGTGGCTGGCGGGCGCGGAGTCCAGCAGGGCCAGGAGAGCCACCTCGTGCCCGCGGCGCTGCAGGTCCGCCGCCATGGCGTGGGCCAGGGTGCCCCCGAAGGACCAGCCCAACAGGTAGTACGGGCCGCTCGGCTGGACCTCCAGCACCTGCTGCACGTAGTCGTCGACCATCTCCTCGATGGAGGTCGACGGCGGCGTGATCCCGTCGAAGCCACGGGCCTGGATGCCGTAGAGCGGCCAGGACTGGTCGATGTGCCGCCCGAAGCTCAGGTAGGGCCAGCTCAGCCCGCCACCCGGGTGCACCCACCACAGTGGCGGTTTCTCCCCCTCGGTGCGGATCGGCAGCAGGACGGCGAACGGGTCCTCAAAGCTCACCTGCGTGTCCGCGGACAGCTGCTCCGCTAGTTCGGCCACCGTCGGGTACTGGAACACCGTCCGGATCGGCACGTCCATGCCCAACTTCTCGTGGATCTGCCAGACGAGACGGGTCAGCCGCAGGGAGTGGCCCCCGCAGGCGAAGAAGTCGTCGTCGATCCCGATCCGATCCAGGCCGAGCACTTCGGCGAACAACCCGGCCAGTGCCTCCTCGCGCGGTGTGCGCGGGGCGCGGTACTCACCGTCGGTCGGGTCAGGATCGGGCAGCGCGGCGCGATCCACCTTCCCGTTCCTGGTGAGCGGCAGCTGGTCGAGGAGCATGATCTCGCTCGGCATCATGAACCCCGGCAGTTCGTGCCCCAGCTCCTCCCGCAGCAACGACGGCAGCCGGGACGCGCGAACGGACACCGCGGGCGAGTTGACCAGCCGCCCGGACCGGCCCCGCGCGGGCCGGTACACGCCGTCGCACATGGAGGCGTCGACGTCGGGCAGCACGACCGCCTCGAAGTGGTGCGCCGCCTCCGCCGACCAGGTGCAGTACACCGCGAGCCCACGTGCGGCGCCCCACGCCTCCAGCTCGGCCGGATCGAGTGCGCCTCGGTCGTCGATCGGCGCACCCCACTCGCCTGCCTCGGTGACCAGCCTGGCGTTCGGGATACGGGTGAGGCGGAACTGGCCGCCGTGCCGCGCCAGCGCGGACTCCACGTCGGACAGTTGGTGGACCTCGGTGCCCCAGGTCGCGACGGCCAGGTCCGCGAGATCCAGAGGTCGGCTCGGTCCCTTGTGCAGCACGATCTCGAAGCGGTGGCGGGTCAGCTCGTTGTGGTGCGTGCCCTGCTTGAGGCGGATGTCGACGGCGACGACGTCCGGCCGCGCGTCGGCCCACTGCGTGAAGTAGTCCGGATCGATGACCAGTTCCTTCTCGTCCAGTACCGCGCGCTCGACCGCGGCCTGCACGGCGGCGGGCCGGTCGTCCGGGCGCCGCGCGCGGTGGACGGCCGCGCTGAACGACCGCAGGGTGCGGTAATTGCGGACGTCACCGACCACGATCCGCCCGCCCGGTGCCAGCCGGGTCATCGCGGTGTCCAGCACCCTGGCGAGGTAGTCGGCATCCGGGAAGTACTGCACAACCGAGTTGAGAATCACCGTGTCGAAGTGCGCCGCGGGCAGATCGCCCGGCTCGTCGGCGGGCAGGCAGCGCAGGGTCACCCGGTTCGACAGCCGGGGGTCGGCGTCGACCTGGGCGCGCAGCCGCTCGATGACGGCGGCGGAGAAGTCGGTACCCCAGTAGTCCTCCGCCTCCGGCGCGAGCGGCCCCAGCAGCAGGCCCGAGCCGACACCGATCTCCAGCACCCGCTGTGGGCGCAAGGCACGCACCCGCCCCACCATGGCCTCGCGCCACTCCCGCATCTCGGGCAGCGGGATGGCCTGACCGGTGTACGAGCTGTTCCACCCGGTGAAGTCGTCGCCGACCCCGTCCAGGTCCACCTCGGTCTCGCCGTACAGGGAGTCGTAGATATCACGCCACTCGCCGACCTGCACGACGGCCTCGCGGTCGGACGACACGGACGCGTCGGGCACCACGTACGCGACGAGGCGCAGTTCGCCCAGCCGGTCCTCGCGGCCGACCACGACCGCCTGCGCCACGCCGTCGCGCCGGCGCAGCGCCGCCTCGATCTCGCCCGGCTCCACGCGGAAGCCCCGGAGCTTGATCTGGTTGTCCACCCGGCCCACGTACTCCAGACGCCCGGCGGTGCTCCAGCGCACCAGGTCGCCGGTGCGGTACATGCGCGCACCGGGCCCTCCGAACGCGTCGGCGACGAACCGCTCAGCGGTCAGGGCTGGACGGCCCGCGTACCCGCGAGACACGCCGTCGCCCCCGACGTAGAGCTCACCGACCACACCGGGCGGCACGGGCCGAAGGCGCTCGTCCAGGACACGCAGCGCGGTGCCCTGCGTGGGTCCGCCGATCGGCAGCGGGTCGGTGCACTCGTCCACCGAGGACAGCCGGTGCGTGGCGGCGAACACGGTGGTCTCCGTCGGTCCGTACCCGTTCACCACGACGAGAGCGGGGCACACGCCGAGGACCTGGCGGACGGCGGACGGCGACAGGACGTCGCCGCCTGACCACACTTCGGCGACGTTCGCGAAGCACTCCGGGTGCTGCTCCACCATCACGGCGAACAGCCCCGCGGTCAGCCACAGGGCGGTCACCCCTCGCTCGGCGATGAGACCGGCCAGCGCCGCGACCTCCAGCCGGCCGGAGGGTGCCACCACGGTCGTGCCGCCGCGAAGCAGCGGTACCCACAGCTCGTACGTCAGCGCGTCGAACGTGTGCGGCGAGTGGAACAGGACTCGGCGATGCGCACCGCTCGCCCAGCTGTCGTCGAGCGCGTGGTCCACCACGTTCCGGTGGGTGACCTCGACTCCCTTGGGGCGGCCGGTCGATCCGGACGTGTACATGACGCACGCGCCGCTCTGCTCCCCGACTCCGTCGGCCTCGGGCGCCGTATCCGGGTAGGCGGCGAGGTCCTCACCGGCAAGGCTGTAGTCCACGACGACGGTGGGGGTGAGGTCAGCGAGCATGAAGTCGATGCGCTCTTGCGGGTAGGCGGGATCCACCGGCACAAATCCCGCCCCCGTCTTCAGCGCCGCGAGGATCGTCGCGACCAGCAGCGGCGAGCGGTCGAGCACGACCGCCACGCGACTGTTCGGGCGGGCACCGCGCGCACAGAGGTGGTGGGCGATGCGGTTGGACCAGCGGTCCAGCTCGGCGTAGGTCCAGCTGAGCGCGCCGTCGGCGGAGACCATCGCGGTCGCGTCCGGGTTCGCGGCGACCACGGCGGCGAACCGCTCGTGCACCGTCCCGGCCTCGAACTGCGCGTCACGGCCCTGCCCACCCCACCGGGCCAGTGTCGCGGGCTCTCCACTCGTGAGAATGTCGACCGCCCCGATGGGCGTGTCCGGTGCGGCGACCACCTGTCGCAGGAAGTGCAACCAGCGCTCGAGCAGCGTGTTGATCGTGTCGCCGTCGAACAGTTCGGTCGCGTACTCCGCGAACCCGGAGATCCGCGGCCGGCCGTCGTTGTCCCGTTCGCCGAGGCTGATGAACAGGTCGAAGCGCGAGACACCCATGGTGAAGCGTTCCTCGGACACGCTCAGGCCCGGCAGGGTGAACTCCGGTTGCGCGTTGTTCTGCAGCGCTAAGCACACCTGGAAGAGCGGGTGGTGAGCAGGCGATCGCACCGGGTTCAAGACCTCGATCAGGTGCTCGAACGGGAGGTCCTGGTGGTCGTACGCGGCGAGGCTCCGCTCCCGCACCCGGCCGACGAGCTCGGCGAAGCCGGGGTCGCCGGAGGTGTCCGCGCGCAACACCCAGGTGTTGACGAAGAAGCCGACCAGCCCGTTTAGCGCCTCGTCGGTGCGGCCGGCGATCGGCGAACCGATCGGAATGTCGGTGCCCACGCCCAGCCTGGTGAGCATCGCGGCGAGCCCCGCGTGGAGCACCATCGACACGGTGGCGCCCGTCTCCCGTGCCACCCGCCGGATGCCTTCGGTGAGTTGCTCGTCGATGTCGAGCGGAACCAGCTCGCCCGCGTAGGACGCCATCGCGGGTCGTGACCGGTCGGCCGGCAGGTCGATGGTCTCCGGCAGGTCGGCCAGTTGCGTCGTCCAGTAGTCGAGCTGGCGCCGGTACAGGCTGCTCGGGTCATCGCTCTGCCCCAGTAGCTCCCGTTGCCACAGGGTGTAGTCCGCGTACTGCACCGGAAGCGATTCCCACGCGGGCCGCCCGCCGCTGCGGCGGGCCTCGTACGCCGCGGTGAGGTCCTTCGCGAGCGGGAGGGCCGACCAGCCGTCCGACGCGATGTGGTGCGCGCCGATCAGGAAGACGGACTCGTGCGCGCTGATCCGGAACAACCATGTGCGGATCGGGATCTCGGCTGCCAGGTCGAACGGCTGGCGGGCCGCCGTGCGCAGGGCCACTGGGAGTTCGGCCTCGGTGATATCGCGTTCCTGCCAGGGGACCTGGATCGCGGTTGGGGGGAGGACGTGCTGGTACGGCTGTCCGTTCTCCTCGCCGAAGACGGTGCGCAGCGATTCGTGCCGCACGACGACGTCGTGCACGGCCCCGCGCAGAGCCGCCGTGTCGAGTTCGCCGCGCATCCGCAGGGCCAGCGCGACGTTGTAGGTCGGCGAGGGCCCTTCGTACCGGTGGATGAACCACAGCCGCTGCTGAGCGAAGGAGAGCGGCGGCCGCTCGGGCCTGACCTGGGGTAGCAGCGGCGGCCGGACGGTGCCCACGGTCGTCAGGCGCACCGCCAGTTCGGCGACGGTGGGTGACTGGAAGACGTCCCGGATCGGGATCTCCACGCCGTGCACGGCGCGAATGCGGCTGACCAGCTTGGTCGCCAGCAACGAGTGCCCGCCGATGCTGAAGAAGTTGTCGTCCACGCCGACCCGGTCGTGCCCGAGCACCGCCGCGAACAACGCGCAGAGCGACTTCTCCTCCGGCGTCGACGGGGCCCGTCCGCTGCTGCCCGCCGTGTAGTCCGGTACGGGCAGCGCGCGCCGGTCCGGCTTGCCGTTGTCCGTCAGCGGCACGCTGCCGATCGGCACGATCACGGCGGGCACCATGTACTCGGGCAGCCTGTCCCGCAGATGTCCGCGCAGGGTGGGCAGCAGCGCGGTGATGCCGCTCGCGGCCACGGGGTTGTTGACCAGCACGCGGTCTCCCGCCGCGGGCACGTACGCCCCGGTCAGGATCCGGCCCGCCACCGGGCCGTCCCGGAAGACGAGCACGTCGACCTGGTCGACCGCGGTCGCCGACAGCGTCACGAGCGCGTCCCACCCGTGCTGCTCGGCCCACGCGCGGATCGCGGGCGGGTCGAGCGGCGCTACCGCCGGCGCGCCGGGCTCCTCCTGGCCCAGTTCGCGCGCCGCGGCGAACTCGTCGCTCAGGCGCGCATTCGGGACGCCGGTGACGCGCACGACCGGTTCGTCCTGGCCGCCTACGCGGTCGGCGAGCCTGCCGAGGTCTCCGTCCCACACCACGGCGGGAACGGAGTCCAGCCGCACGTCGCCCGGTTCCGCGGTATCCGGCTTGTGAAGGACCACCTCGTACCGGTGCCGGGTGAGCTCGTTGTGGGCGGCGCCGTCCTTGACCCGGACGTCGACACCGGCGCCGCCGGCCTTCTCGGCCCAGCGGAGGAACCACTCGGGGTCGACGACTAGTTCCTTCTCCAGCAGCACGGCCTGTTCCACGGAGCTGCGCAGCACCGCCGGTGTGGTATCCGGGTGCTTCGCCCGCTGGACAGCGACCTGGAGAACCCGCAGTGAGCTCGCTCGCCGGATGTCGCCGAGGACGATCCGGCCGCCTGGCGCGACCAGTGCCCACGCGCCGTCCAGGACCTGCTCGAGGTACCGCTCGTTCGGGAAGTACTGCACGAGCGAGTTGAGCACCACGGTGTCGAACCTGTCGTGCGGAAGGCCGGCCAGGTCGTCGGCGGCCTGGCACCGCAGCTCGACCCGGTCGGCCAGGCCGGCGCCCACCACCTGGTGCCCCAGCCGCTCGATCACCGACGCGGAGAAGTCGGTGGCCCAGTACTCCTCCACCCGGCCCGCGACGTGCGCGAGAAGGAGCCCGGAGCCGACACCGAGCTCGAGGACGCGCTTCGGCGACCAGCACAGGATGCGGTCCACCGCCGCGTCCCGCCAGGCGCGCATCTCCTGCAGCGGGATCGGCTCACCGGTGTAGGAGCTGGTCCAGCCGGTGAAGTCCTCGCCGAGTTCTGGCGCTGCGTCGTCGGAATAGGCCTGCTCGTAGACCTCCTGCCACTCCCCGACCTGTTCGTCGGCCCCGCCCGCTGTATCCAGTGCGCCGATGTCCGCGACGACGTAGGCGACCAGCCGCAGGTCGCCGGGCTGGTCCTCCCGCGCGGTGACGACGGCCTGGCGGACGGCCGGGTGGCGGACCAGGGTGTGCTCGATCTCGCCGGGTTCGACGCGGAACCCCCGCAGCTTCACCTGGTTGTCCGCGCGGCCGAGGAAGCAGATGTTCCCGTCGGGGAAGAAGGTGGCCCGGTCGCCGGTCCGGTAGAGCCGGTCGCCGTCCCGCTCGCTGAACGGGTCGTGGATGAAGCGTTCCGCCGTCAGGTCCGGGCGGTTGGCGTAGCCGACGCACAGGCAGTCCCCGCCGATGTACAGGTCGCCCTCGACGCCGACCGGGCACGGCTCCATGTCCTCGTCGAGAATGTAGTAGCGGGCGTTGTCGATGGGACGGCCGTAGGGAATGCTGCGCCAGCCGGGGTCGATGTCGTGCACCGGGAAGTAGTTGGACCACACCGTCGCCTCGGTCGCCCCGCCGAGGCTGATGATCTCGGCGCGCCCGAACACCTTGCGGATCTCGTCCGGCAGGGGCAGGGGCGTGTAGTCACCGGAGAGGAACACCAGGCGGAGCTTGTCGGTCCCCTCGAGCTCCGTCTTCCGGGAGAGCACGGGCGGCAACTGGTTGAGCGTGGTCGGCACCGAGTTCCAGAAGGTGATCGGTTCCGTGAGCAGCAGGTCCAGCAGCAGATCGGGATCGCGCTGCTCGGACTCGTCGGCCACGTACAGCCCGCCACCCCGGCCGAGTAGACCGAAGATGTCGAAGACCGAGAGGTCGAAACCCAGCGAGGTGAGGCACAGGCCGACGTCATCGGCGCCGAAGTCGAAGGTGCGGTAGCACCAGTTGAGCAGGTTGTGAACGGGTCGGTGGGTCATCACGACGCCCTTGGGCTTTCCGGTGCTGCCGGAGGTGAAGATGACGTACGCGGTGTTGTCCGGTCCGGTGACCGCCTCCGGGTTGCCCTCGGCGACGGGGAGCGGCGGCTCCTCTGCGTTGGCCACCTCGACGAGCTCGACACCGGCCGGGAGCGCCAGGGCATCGGTGTCTGATGTGGACAATACGAGGCGCGCCCCGGTGTCGGCGAGCATGCTGGCGACACGCTCGGCGGGTGACGAGGGTTCGAGCGGCAGGTAGGCCCCGCCCGCCTTGAGTACGCCGAACACCGCGGCGATCATGATCGGGCCACGGCGGATGCCGATGCCGACCACGGTCTCCGGGCCGACGCCGCGTTCCTTGAGGTCCCAGGCGATCCGGTTCGCCCGCTCGTTCAGCTCGCCGTAGGTCATGGTTCCGCCGGACCAGCGCACCGCGATCGCATCCGGCCGCAGCTCGGCCTGCTCCTCGAAGAGCAGGTGGAGCGGCCCTGGGCACGGGAAGTCGCGGGCAGTGTCGTTCCACTCGACCAGGATCTTGTGGCGCTCATCCGCGTCGAGCGGGTGGCCTACGACCTCGGGCAGCGCGGCCTCGGTGCCGTGTTCCCGCTCGCCGTCGGCCGGCACGTCGACGGCGCCCACAGTGATCTGCGGGTCTGCTACCGCATGCTCCACCACCTGCACGAACCGCGCCGCGATCCGCTCCACGGTCGAGCGGTCGAAGAGGTCGGTGGCGTACTCGATCTCCCCCATCACCGACCCGTCGGACTCGTCCGGCGCCAGGTTGAAGAACAAGTCGAACTTCGCGGTGCCGGTCGGGATGGGCTCCATCGACACCGTCACACCCGGCATGTCCAGTTCCGGCGCCACGTTGTTCTGCCACGCGAGTACCACCTGGAACAACGGGTGGTGCGCGGCCGACCGCTCCGGCCGCAGCAACTCCAGCAGCCGTTCGAACGGGACGTCCTGGTTCTCGTACGCCGCGAGCGCCTTCTGCCGGACCTGGTCCAGGACCGACTCGAACGACGACTCCGAGGACAACCGGACCCGCAGCACCCACGAGTTGACGAAGAACCCCACCAGATCGTTCAGCGCTTCATCGGTGCGCCCCGCGATCGGCGATCCGATCGTCACGTCGTCACCACTGCCCAAGCGGTGCAGCAACACCACCAGCGCCGCCTGGAACACCATCGACACCGTGACACCGCGAGCGCGGGCCATCGCCTCGACCCGCGCCCGCACCTCGGTCGAGAGGCCGATCTCCACCGATCCGCCCCGGTAGCTCGCCACCGCGGGCCGGGGGCGGTCCAACGGCAGCGGCAACGGCTTCGACACCCCGGCGAGCTCCTCGCGCCAGTACGACGCCTGGATCGACAGGAGGCTCTGCGGGTCGCTCTGGTCCCCCAGCTCCTCCCGCTGCCACACCGCGTAGTCGGCGTACTGCACCGGCAGTTCGGTCCACTCCGGCTCACGACCGGCCACCCGCGCGCGGTACGCCACTGACACATCTCGCGCCAACGGAGCCAACGACCCGCCGTCGCCGGCGATGTGGTGGATCACCAGCACCAGCAGGAACTCTTCGTGACCGATCTGGACGAGACTGCCCCGCAGCGGTACGTCGGACGACAGGTCGAACCAGCTGCGGATGATCGAGGACACCACACCGGGCACCCGGTCAGGAGCGACCCGGCCCCAGTCCTGCCAGGGCAGCTCGACCTCGGCCGGGGCGAGGATGCGCTGGAACGGCTCGCCGTCCACCTCGCCGAACACCGTCCGAAGGACCTCGTGGCGCGCCATCACGTCCTGGAACGCGGTGCGCAGCGCGGCGGTGTCGAGCTCTCCGGTGAACCGCAGGAGCAGCGGGATGTTGTACGTCGAGGACGCGCCCTCGAAGCGGTTGATGAACCAGATGCGCTGCTGCGCATACGACAGGGGAATCATTTCCTCGTTCACCTTTCGATCATTCTGCGCAGCGGCTTTCGAGATGGGGTCGACATTTCACTCCAGCGGACGGCCAACTCGGCGACGGTCGGGGAGGTGAACAAGGTCCGGATCGGGATCTCCACGCCCAGCTCCGCCCGCACCCGCGCCACCAGGCGAGTGGCCAGCAGCGAATGCCCGCCCAGCGCGAAGAAGTCGTCATCGATCCCGACGCGCTCGACCTCCAGCACTTCGCCGAACAATCTGCATAACGTCGCTTCCTGCGGGGACTCCGGAGCCCGGTAACCGTCCCCGCCGAACTCCGGCCTCGGCAGCGCCGAACGGTCCAGCTTTCCGTTCGGCGTCAACGGCAGCTGCGGCAGCACGACGACGGCCGCCGGAACCATGTACGCGGGCAACCGCTCCCCCACCAACGCCCGCAACTGCTCCGCGGACGGCACCCCGGCCCCGGCCTCCGGCACCACGTACGCCACCAGTCTCCGATCGCCGGGGTGGTCTTCGCGGGCGATGACGGTGGCCTGGCGGATGGCCTCGTGGCGGATCAGGGTGCTCTCGATCTCGGCGGGCTCGATGCGGAACCCCCGCAGCTTGATCTGGTGGTCGGAACGACCGAGGTACTCCACCTCGCCGGTGCCGGTCCAGCGGGCGAGGTCCCCGCTGCGGTACATCCTCGACCCAGCCGGACCGAACGGGTTCGCCACGAACCGCTCTGCGGTCAATCCCGGTTGGCCGAAGTAGCCGCGGGCGAGACCACGTCCGGCGATCCAAAGGTCACCGGTCACACCAGGGGGCACCGGACGCAGGGTGCGGTCCAGGATGAAGACCTGATAGTTGGCCACGGGACCACCGATGGACGGAGGCATGCCCGAGGCGCCGGGTACGAGATGGGCGGCGGTGGAGTAGATGGTGGCTTCGGTGGGGCCGTAGAGGTTGGTGACCTCGGCCGCGTGTGCGCACAGGTTCTCGGCGAGCGAGGTGGGCAGGGCCTCACCGCTGGTGATCACCCGCAGCCCGGTCAGGCGGGCCGGATCGTGGGTGACCAGCACCTGCCAGAGCGCCGGCGTCGCCTGCATGATGGTGATGCCCGCCCGGTCTACGAGGTCGAGCAGCACCGGGGGCTGGATGATGTCGTCCTTGGCCGCCAGCACCACCTGGGCCCCGGTCAGCAGGGGCAGGAACAACTCCAGGGCGGCGATGTCGAACGCGACGGTGGCGACCGCCAGCAGCCGGTCGTCCGCGGCCAGCGAGAACCGGTCCTGCATCCCGGACAGCAGGGTGACCAGCGCGCCGTGCTCGATGACCACTCCCTTCGGCTTCCCGGTGGAGCCGGAGGTGTAGATGGTGTAGGCGGCGTGGTGCGCGGCGATCGCGGTCTTCGGATCGTGGGCGGGGCAGACGGACAGATCCGCCTCGGCCAGTTGCCGCGGGTCCAGCACCAGCACCGGCGTTGCGTCCTCGACCACGGATCGCACCCTGGCAGCCGGGTAGTCCGGGTCCACCGGAACGTAGGCGCCGCCTGCCTTCCACACCGCCAGCAACGCCACCACCAGGTCGACCGAGCGGGGCAGCATCACCACCACCCGCGACTCCGGCCCCACACCGCGTCCGATCAGCCAGTGCGCCAACCGGTTGGCCCGCTCGTTCAACTCGCGGTAGGTCAGCGCGTGACCGTCGTGCTCGATCGACACCGCGTCCGGTGTCGCCGCCGCCTGCTCGGCGAACAACTCGGGCACGGTCGCCTCTGGCACGTCGACCGATGTGTCGTTCCAGCGGTGCAGCACCCGATCCCGCTCCCCCTCGGTCAGCACGTCGATCGCGCCGACGGAGGCCTGCGGGTCGGCGGCGATCCGCCGGAGCACTTGGGTCAGCCGATCGGCGATTACCTCCACCTCGGCGTGGGAGAAGGCGTCGCGCTGGTACTGGAAGGAGAGGCGCAGCAGCGGATCGGCCGCCGCGATGACGGTCAGCGGGTAGTGCGGCGGGGCGTACGGACGAACGCCGGTCACCGTCAGGTCAGATGCCGCGCTCGCCGCGGAGAGGCCCACCCGGTCGACAGGGAAGGACTCGAACACCATGAGCGTGTCGAACAGCGCGCTCAGCCCGGTCGACCTCTGGATGTCGGCCAGCCCGAGGTGGTGGTGGTCCAGCAGCCCGGCCTGGGTGTCCTGCAGCCTCCCCAGCATCTGCGGGAGGCTCTCCGTCGGTTCGCATCGCACGCGCACGGGCACCGTGTTGATGAACAGGCCGATCATCCCGTCCACGCCCGGCAGTTCGGACGGCCTGCCGGCCACGGTGGCGCCGAACAGCACGTCGTCACGACCGGTCAGCCCGGCGAGCACGATCGCCCACGCGCCCTGCACCAGGGCGTTGATGGTGACGCCGAGCCCCGCGGCCCGGCGCGCCAGCAGAGCCGCGTCCTCGCCGGACAGCGCCGCGGTCACCTGCCCGCTGCCCGTGCGGTCCGAGCGCGGCCCTGGCGCAAGGAGGGTCGGCTCCGCCACACCGGCCAGCTCCGCGGTCCACGCGCCCGCCGACCGCGCCGGGTCCTGCCGCGACAACCACCGCAGGAAGTCCCGGTAGCCGTGGGTGGGCGGCGGATCCGCGTCACGCCCGTTCGCCGCGTACAGCCGCATCAGCTCCTGCTCGATCAGCGGCAGCGACCAGCCGTCGAACAGCACGTGGTGGGCAGTGAGGACGAGCTCGGCCCGATCCGGCCCCAGCGTGACGAGGGTGAACCGGAGCAGGGGTGGCGTGTCGGCGTTGAACCGGGTGTCCCGCTCCGCGGCGAGGATGCGTTCGAACCGCTCTTCCGCTGCGGGCTCGCCGGTGAGGTCCACGTGCTGCCAGGGCAGCGGGACATCGTCCACCACGACCTGCACGGGCTCGCCGGTGGCGCTGGACAGGAACACCACCCGGAGGTTCGGGTGCCGATCGAGCAGTGCCTGGCCCGCGGCGCGCAGGCGCACCGCGTCCACCTGGCCGCTGAGCCGGAAGACGAACTGCGTCTGGTAGGCCCCGGTCGCCGTGTCCGCGAGCATCGTGTGGAACAGCAGACCGGCCTGCAGTGGCGTAAGCGGCCACACGTCACCCACCCTGCCGAAGCGCTGCTGCCAGGCGTCCAGTTCGGCCTGGCCGACCGTCACCAGCGGCACGTCCGACGGGGTCAGCCCGGTGCCGCCCGCGGTCACCAGGGTCCGCAGGCCGCGCAGGGCGGCGCACCAGGTGTCGGCCAGGTCGCGGACCTCGTCGGCGGAGAGCACGCCGGTGGCGAAGGTGAATAGGGCGGTGAGCTGCGCGCCATCCCCGCTGTTGGTCACCAGGGCGTTGAGCTCGAGAGCGCTGAGCGCGGGCATCGCCGGATCGGGTACCGCGACGAGCTCGTCGAACTCCGGCGCCGGGGTCCACCCCTGGCCGCGCCCCGGCTCCGGACCCTCGAAGGAGAAGTGTCCGAGGAAGTTGAAGCCGATCTCGTCTGCCGGGTGCTGGCGCAGCACCGCCGCGGTCTCGTCGTTGAGGTAGCGCAGCAGCGTGTAGCCGAACCCGTCGCCGGGCAGCCCGCGCCGCTGCTCCTTCATGCGCTTGAGCGCTTCGCCCGCGGCCGCTCCCCCGGCGATCGCCTCGTCGACGTCGATTCCGGAGATGTCGAACCGGACCGGGTGGACGCTGGTGAACCAGCCGACGGTGCGGGACAGGTCCGCGCCGGGGACGAGGTCCTCCTGCCGCCCGTGACCCTCCAGGCGAACGACCGCGGCGCCGTCGGTCACGCCCCGCCGGTGCCGGGCCAACGCCAGGACGAGGGCCGTGAGCAGCACGTCGTCGACACCGCTGCGATACGCCGCGGGCACCGACGTCAGCACGGCTGCGGTGAGGTCTGCCGAGAGCCGCAGGCGCACGGTCTCCGTCGCCGCGGTGACGTCGACCGCCGGATCGAGCGGCCGGGACCCGACCGGGGCCAGGGGCCCGGCGAGAACGTCGCGCCACAGCGGCAGCTCCGCCGCCCGACCGGGTCGTGCCGCCTCGTCGGACAGCGCCCGCAGCCAACGCCGCAGCGACGTCCCCACCGCGGGCAGCGCCGGTGCCGTGCCCGCCCGGACCTGCCGCCACGCCTGGGCCAGGTCGGGAAGTAGCACCCGCCACGACATCCCGTCGACGACGAGGTGGTGCGCCGCGATCAGCAGCCTCCCAGGGCCGCCTGCCACCGGGTCGAACCACACCAGCCGGAGCATCCGGCCCGCCGAGGCCTCGATGTCGCGCACCGCCGCGGCCGCCTCGGCCCGAAGCAGCGCCTGCCAGGAGTCCCCGCTCCAGTCCCCCGGACAGCTGACCCGCTTGATGAGCCCGGTGGCGTCGAGCGTGCCGGGCGGGTGCACCAGCAGACCGCCTTCGACCAGTTGCGAGCGCAGCACGTCGTGCCGGTCGAATACGGCGCCGACCGTCGCGGCGAGGTTGTCGGGGTCCATCTCGGCGGGCAGTTCCAGCACGAGCCACTGGGCGAGCCGGTCCAACCCTGGGCCGTGCTCGGCGATCAGCCGCGCCATCGGCGGCAGCGGCAACTGGCCGACGCCGCCGCCGTCGAGCTCGGCGAGTGCCGGCGACACGATGTCCCGCGTCGCAGCGACGGCCAGCGCGGCGACAGTCCGGCACTCGAACACGGTGCGGGGGGTGAACGCGAGGCCGCCCGCGCGAGCACGGGCCACCACCTGGATAGCCCGGATGCTGTCGCCGCCGAGGGTGAAGAAGTCGTCGTCCACCCCGATCCGGCTCAGCCCGAGCACCTGGGCGAACGCGTCCGCCAGCACGTGCTCCTCTTCGGTGCGGGGCGGCCGGTGGGTCCGGGCGGCGAACTCCGGCTCTGGCAGCGCGCCGCGGTCCAACTTGCCGTTGGCGCTCAGAGGTAGCCGGTCCAGGACGACGAAGGCGGCGGGGACCAGATGTGCCGGTATCCGGGCCGCCACGAAGCCCCGCAGCTCGGCGATGTCCAGCCCGGCGTGAAAGTCCCAGTCCGTGCCCTCCTGGCCGATGCTGCCGGAGGTCGTCGGCACGACGTAGGCGACGAGCTGGGCGGCCCCGTCGGCGCCGCGGCCCACCCTGGCGAGGACCGCGGCACGGGCCACCCCTGGGTGCGCGGCCAGCGCGGCCTCGATCTCCGCGGGCTCGACCCGGAAGCCGCGGATCTTCACCTGGTGGTCCACACGGCCCTCGAACTCAAGTTCACCGTCGGCGTTCCAGCGCGCCAGATCCCCGGTCCGGTACATGCGCTGCCCAGGCGGGCCGAACGGGCACGCGACGAAGCGCTCCGCGGTGAGGGCCACGCGACCGTGGTAGCCCCTCGCGAGGCCGGCGCCCACGATGTAGAGCTCGCCGCGGACCCCGTGCGGGACCAGCCGGAGCCTGCTGTCGAGCACGAGCATGGTGGTGTTCTGGATCGGCGTGCCGATCGGGATCGTGGCCGCCGCCGGCCGGTACTGCCACGCGGTGACGTCCACCGCCGCCTCTGTCGGCCCGTACAAGTTGTGCAGGGGCACGCCGAACACCCGGTGGAACCGCGCGGCGAGGTCGGCGGGTAGCGCTTCGCCGCTGCACACGACCCGGCGCAGGGCGGTGCAGGAGCCCGCGATCTCGTCGTCGACGAACTCCGCGAGCATCGACGGGACGAAGTGCAGCGTCGTTACCCCGGCCCGCTTGATCACCTCGGCGAGGTAGGCCGGGTCCCGGTGGCCGTCCGGCTGCGCCACCACGAGGGTGGCGCCGGTGATCAGGGGCCAGAAGAACTCCCAGACCGACACGTCGAAGGAGGCCGAGGTCTTCTGCAGCACCCGGTCGGTGTCGTCCAGCCGGAAGTGGTCCTGCATCCACAGCAACCGGTTGACGATCGCGGCGTGCGTGATGACCGCGCCCTTGGGTTGTCCGGTCGATCCCGACGTGTAGATCATGTACGCCGGGTGCTCGGCGGAGTGCGGTGCGACCGCGGTGGGCCCGTGCGTGAGCGGGGCCTCGTCGACGGCGATCAGGGGGATGCCGGCGCCGGACAGCTCGTCCGCCGTGCCCTTGACCGCCAGGAGCAGGGCGGGCTTCGCGTCGGCGAGCATGAACTCCACGCGGGCGGCGGGATAGTCCAGGTCGATCGGGACGTAGGCCGCGCCCGCCTTGAGCACCGCCACCAGCGCGACGACCAGCTCCACCGAGCGGGGGATGGCGACCGCAACGAACCGCTCGGGCCCCGCACCGCCCTCGGTCAGTAGGTGGGCCAGGCGGCCGGACCGGTCGGCCAGCTCCCGGTAGGTGAGGCAGGTGTCCTCGAAGGTCACCGCGATCGCGTCGGGGGTGGCACGGGCCTGCCGTTCGAGCAGTTCGGTCAGCGTGACGTCGGGCTGGGTGACCTCCTGGCCCGCGCTCGCGGCGAGCAGCGCGTGGTGCTCGCCGGCGCTGAGCACGCCGACGTCCCCGACCTGGGCCCGCGGGTCGGCCATGGCTGCCCGGACGAACCTCACGAACCTGTCGGTCAGCCCGGCGATGTCCTGCTCGCCGTACTGCGACCTCGGGGCGTCGAAGCGGATGAAAAGGTCGCTGCCGGGCCCGCCGTCGGTGTAGACGCAGACCATGATCTCGTCGACCAGGCCGAAGGTGCCGCCGGCGAACCGCGCCACGCTGCCCGCGAGGTCGAGCGTCTCGACGAACGGGATCACGTTGACGATGGCGCCGAACGGGCTGCGCGTGTCGGCGGCGCGCCCGGTCGCCCGCTTGATCAGAGCGAGTTCGTGTCTCGCGTGCCGCAGCACGGCTCGCCGCTCCCGGCCGAGCGCCTCGGCCAGTTCCACGAAACTCGCCGCGGGCGAGATCTCGGCCTGAATCGGCACCCGGTTCGAGAAGAGGCCGAGCAATTGCCGCGTGGCCCCGGTGCGGTGATTGACCGTAATCGTGTGCAGCGGCCTGTCCAGACCACACATGAGTCGCAAGTAGGCAGTGGCCGCCGCGGCGAGCAGATCCGGAACACTCACCTTCAGCGCCTCCGCGGTGCGCCCCCAGGAGGCGAACTCGGCAGCGGGGACCGTCGCGGTGCGAGTGGTCATTCCCAGCGGTTCGGTGAGCGCGTCCCAGAACCCGGTCTCGGCCGCCGGAGCGTCGGCGGCAGGGCGGACACCGGTGGGAAGCCGCGCCGCGGTCGGCTCGCCGGCGAGGTAGTCCTGCCAGAACCGCTCGGCGTCGGAGAACCGCTGGGACGACCGGTACGCCGCGTCCGCCTTGGAGGAGTCGGCCGACGACCACGAGGCGTTCTCGGGAACCGCGGATCCCGCGCGCAGTGCCCGGTAGACCGCCGCGATCCGCTGGGACAGCAGTGTGAGGACACCGAACGCGTCGGTGAGGATGTGGTGGAAGACGAGAACCACGAGGTGGCGGGCACCGCCCAGCCGGATCGAGCCGATCCGGACGAGGGCGTCCTCCTCCAGGTCGAACGGCCGGGCCACCAGCTCGGCCACTGCGGCGCGGGCCGCGTCGGCCGGATCGTGGGCCTCGCTGACGTCGAGGCAGAACGGCTCCCACGCGTCGGGATCGCGGGCGACCAGCCGCGGCCCGTCATCGTCCCGGCGGAAGTTGACCGCCAGCGTGCCTGCCTCCCCGACCGCCACCCGCAGTGCCGAGGTGAAGAGGGGCACATCCAAGTCGCCTTCGACGTCCCACAGCGTCACCACGTTGTTCGGCAGGTCCGGTGCGAACTCCTGCGCGATCCACACGGCCTCCTGCGCAGCCGTTACGCCGGTCCACCCCATCCGGGCATCCCCCCTGCAGACGTGGCATCCAGATCGCCGTGATACTCAGCGCGACCAATCGTTGGTGCGACTCAAGGGGTTCGCCAACCAGGTGAAAGAAGTTGGCCAGAGATCTAGGTAGAGGCTGCCAGGTATCGAAACCTCGCTGGAGTGAGTAGCGCATAGCTGCTTGGATCGGTTGGGGTCGCATGACTAAGGCATGCCATGTTCAGCAAATGGAGGATTTATGACCGTCGGGGCGACGACCGACACGCAGCAGACTGAGCTGCAGATATCCGACAAGCATGATTGGATCCGCGTGCACGGCGCGCGCGAGAACAACCTCAAGGACGTAAGCATCCAGATCCCGAAGCGCCAGTTGACGGTGTTCACTGGTGTCTCCGGCTCGGGCAAGAGCTCGCTGGTGTTCGACACGATCGCCGCAGAGTCGCAGCGGCTGATCAACGAGACCTACAGCGCCTTCGTGCAGGGGTTCATGCCGACCATGGCGCGGCCCGAGGTCGACATGCTGGACGGGCTGACCACCGCGATCATCGTCGACCAGCAACCGATGGGTTCCAGCCCCCGCTCCACGGTCGGCACCGCCACCGACGCGGGCGCGCTGCTGCGCATCCTGTTCAGCCGGCTCGCCAAGCCTTACATCGGCAACCAGAAGGCGTTCGCCTTCAACGTCGCCTCGGCTGACGCGTCGGGCACGCTGGTCGTGGGCGGGAAGAGCATCGAGAAGGGCTTCAGCGTCGTCGGCGGCATGTGTCTGCGCTGCGAGGGAATGGGCAACGTCACCGACATCGATCCCAGCCAGCTCTACGACGACTCCAAGTCGCTCGCCGACGGCGCGATCACCATCCCCGGCTGGAAGGCCGACGGATGGGTGGTGCAGTCGTTCATCGAGTCGCGCTTCCTCGACCCGACCAAGCCGATCCGCGAGTACACCAGCGAGGAGATGCACGACTTCCTGCACCGGGACCCGGTCAAGGTCAAGGTGAAGGGCATCAACACCACCTACGAGGGCCTGCTCGCGCGGGTCCAGAAGTCCTTCCTGTCCAAGGACAAGGAGGCTATGCAGCCGCACATCCGGGCTTTCGTGGAGCGGGCGGTGGCGTTCGCGACCTGCCCGGAGTGCGACGGTACCCGGCTCACCGCGCTGACGCGGTCGTCGAAGATCGACGGGGTCAACATCGCCGATGCCTGCGCCATGCAGATCAGCGAGCTGGCCGCGTGGGTCCGCAGCATCGACGAGCCGTCGGTCGCAACACTGCAGGCGGTGCTTGTTGGGACGCTCGACTCCTTCGTCGACATCGGGTTGGGTTACCTCTCGCTCGACCGGACCACAGGGACGCTGTCGGGTGGCGAGGCACAGCGCACGAAGATGGTTCGCCACCTCGGCTCCGCGCTCACCGACGTCACCTACGTCTTCGACGAACCCACAGTCGGCCTGCACCCCCACGACATCCAGCGGATGAACGAGCTGCTGCTGCAGCTGCGCAACAAGAGCAACACCGTGTTGGTGGTGGAGCACAAGCCGGAGACGATCACGATCGCCGACCACGTCGTCGACCTCGGGCCGAAGGCAGGCGGCGAGGGTGGCGAGGTGGTCTTCGAGGGCACGGTCGACGGGCTGCGGGCCAGCGGGACACTCACCGGACGGCACCTGGACGACCGCGCCTCCCTCAAGCAGGAGGTGCGCAAACCGTCGGGCAAGCTCGAGGTGCGTGGCGCCAACAGCCATAACCTGCAGGACGTCAACGTGGACATCCCGCTCGGCGTGCTCACCGTGGTCACCGGGGTGGCCGGTTCCGGCAAGAGCTCGCTGATCCGCAGCTCGGTGTCCAACCGGGATGGCGTCGTGACGATGGACCAGGGCCCCATCAAGGGTTCCCGGCGCAGCAACCCGGCCACCTACACCGGGATGCTCGAGCCAATCCGCAAAGCGTTCGCCAAGGCCAACGGGGTCAAGCCTGCCCTGTTCAGCCCCAACTCCGAGGGTGCGTGCCCCCAGTGCAAGGGTGCCGGGGTCATCTACACCGACCTGGCGATCATGGCGGGCGTCGCCACCACCTGTGACGAGTGCGAGGGCAAGCGGTTCCACTCGTCTGTGCTGCGCTACCGCCTCGGCGGCCGCAACATCAGCGAGGTGTTCGCGATGTCGGTGACCGACGCCGAGGAGTTCTTCGGCAGGACTGAGGCTCGAACGCCCGAAGCGCACACTGTCCTCAGGCGACTCGTCGACGTCGGACTCGGCTACCTCAGCCTCGGTCAGCCCCTCACCACGCTGTCCGGAGGCGAGCGGCAGCGGCTCAAGCTGGCCACGCAGATGGGCGAGGACAGCCAAGTGTACGTGCTCGACGAGCCGACCACCGGTCTGCACCTCGCCGACGTGGAACAGCTGCTGGCCCTGCTCGACCGGCTGGTCGACACGGGCAAGTCGGTAATCGTGATCGAGCACCACCAGGCGGTGATGGCGCACGCCGACTGGATCATCGACCTCGGCCCTGGCGCGGGCCGCGACGGTGGCCGGGTCGTCTTCGAGGGCACGCCCGCCGGCCTGGTGGCGGCGCGGTCCACGCTCACCGGCGAGCACCTCGCGGACTACGTCGGCCCCTGAGGGGCACAACGCCGACGTGGTGCGCCGCCGTGTGGTCCGTGGACCGCACGGCGGCGCAGCTCCCCCTACCTCGGTTCGTCGGCTACCGCCGCCTCGACGTCCACACCGCCGGTGCTGGTGCGCAGCACCTCCGCCACGGTCAACTCGTAGGACGTGTACCACTTCTCGCGGCCCATCTGCTGCGCCACGACGTGCTCAGGGTCGTTACGCCACTTCTCCAGCGTCTCCGCGCCCTGCCAGAAGACGACGGCGAGGCGCTCGCCGTCCTCACTCGTGTAGTGCTTGACCTCCATCAGGTCGGACCCGGCGAGGGCACGGACCCGTTCCCTCATGACGTCCTCGGTTGCGTAGTACTCCTCGCCCGCCTCATCGGAGAGACGGGACTGGAACAGGATCACGAACATCGGGATTCCTCCAGGCTTGCTGTGCCGGCGACGGACACGCAGGCGCGTAGCCTGCTGTCCGGCGCCGAGACGAGTTCCGCGCCGTACCTGCTCAGCAAGTCCTCGACCAGGCTGTCCAGTTGCCGGTCGTTCCTCAGCAGCGAGGCGTAGCTCTCCTCGGTGAAGGCACACTGCTCGTACAGGGGCACGTACCGGTTGGGGAAGAGGTCGAAGAGACGCTTCCGCAGGTCTCCCTTGGCGTGGGCGGTCTCCTCCTGCGGCGGGTTGGCCATTGTGTGGTAGTGCTGATACGAGAGGTAGGAGATCGCCTCCGCGTCTTCGATCCGCGACTTTTCGTAGGCAGCCAGGGCCGATGCCCAGTCCTCAGTGGAGTTGAGGCAATCGACGAGGGTGCGGACGTCCTCGAAGCCGCAGTTCATGCCATGCCCCATGAAGGGCGCCATCGCGTGGCAGGCGTCCCCGAGCAGCGCGAGCGTGTCCCGCCAGACCCATCGGTCGCAGCTCACGATCGTGATGGTGGCGGCGGATTTGGTCGCGAGCTGCTCGGCGATGTCCGGGATGGCGGCTGCCGGTTCGGGGAAGCGGGAGGAGAACACCTCGAGCAGGTCCCCGCCACCATCGACCGTGGCGTAGGAGGGCGCGGGCCCGTCGAGACGCATGAACAGAGAGCCCGCGAACTCCCCCGACGGCAAGGGGAAGGCGGCGAACAGCGCGTCACCGGTCGGCCAGTAGTGCATGGTCGACGGGTCCAGCCAGCCGCCCGGCGCACAGATCTCCTGGTGGGCCAGCTCGAGATTGCGCACCTCCGCGCGTGCGCTGCGCGCGACCAGGGCCCCGCGGGCGACGGAATGCGCGCCGTCGCAGCCGAGCACGCGGCGACACGTCAACCGGTGCCTGCCGTCCTGGTCCTCCACGAGCACGGCCGGTTCGTCCAGGTTCACCTCGCGAACGCGTTGCTCGAAGCGGATGCGCACACCGGGAGTCGCCTCGGCGGCGTCCAGCAGGAGGTGGTGCAGCCGCTCGCGCTCCACCGACCAGATCGGCTGCCAGTCCCGGCTGTACGGGGTGACGTGGGAACTGCCGTCGGGCAGGTGCGCGCAGCGTCCGTGGATGGGCAGGCAGATCGCCCGCACCGCCTCTTCGAGACCCAGCTCCGAGAGGACGCGCCAGCCGCGCGCCGACAGCATCACCGTGATGGACCGCCCCAGCCGGCTGGGACCGCGCCGCGGATCCGGCCGTTTCTCCAGAATCGTGACAGGGCCGAATCGGGGAGCCAGGTACATGGCCGCGACAGCACCCACCAGGCCCGCCCCAATGACCACGATCTCGGGGTCCTGGCCTGCGCGATTCTCGTCATTCCCCTGCATTGCACCGCCGTTCCTCTGTCTGGCATTCATTCCGCTGACCGCCACCGGTCCACGTCGCCGTCCCCGTTCTTCCTCCCGCTACCGCAGTTCCGCCAGGACCACGGCACCCGCCTCCTTGGTGCTCAGGGATCCGCCGAGGTCGGGGGTCACCCGGTCGCACTCGACCGCGGTCGCGACCGCCCGGCGCACGACGTCGGCCTCGCCGGCGTGGCCCATGTGCTCGATCAACAGCGCCACGGAGAGGATGGCGCCGAACGGGTTGGCGACACCGGTTCCCGCGATGTCGGGCGCGCTGCCGTGCACCGGCTCGAACAGGCCTTGCCGGGTGATGGCGTTGAGGTTCGCCGAGGCCGCCATGCCGAGGCCACCAGCGAGAGCCGCGGTGAGATCGCTCAGGATGTCGCCGTAGGAATTGTTCGTGACGATGACGTCGAAGGCCGTCGGATCGGTCGCCAGCTTCATCGCCGCGGCGTCCACGTAGAGGTGTGACGTGTCGAGTTGGGGGTGCCGCTCGACCGCCTCCCGCCAGCAGCGCTGCCAGAGCTGGCCGCCGTTCCGGACGGCGTTGGCCTTGTCCACCATGCACACCGATCGCCGTGCCACGGAGAAGGCGAAATCGATGATGCGCGACACACCTTGATGGGTGCTGACATCCAGATCGAAGGCGACTTCCTGTGCGGACGCCGCGCGCATGCTGCCGCCGATACCGCTGTAGAGCCCCTCGGTGTTCTCCCGGACGATCACGCAGTCGATCGCGCGCCGCGTTTCGTCGCGCAGAGGGCTGAGTTTGTCGTGCCACAGCCGTGCCGGCCGGTAGTTGGCGTAGAGGTCGAGTTCGATACGCAGCGTGGACAGCACGCTCCGCACGTACTCGGTGTCGCTCAGCCGAGGATCCCCGACCGCACCGAGCAGCGTCGCCTCACTGGTCCGGATCAGGTCGAGGTCGACATCGGACAGAGCGCTCCCGTTACGGAGGTAGGCATCCGCGTTCACGTGGTCGAGGACATCCAGCTTCACACCGAGTCCGAGGTACTCGAGGACGTCCAGCGCAGGTTCGATCACCTCCGGCCCGATACCGTCTCCGGGAATCACGGTGATCCGTTTCACAGCACTACCTCCGACTTTCAGGACAGCCTGGCGCCGCTCACGCCGGGTCCTGGCGCACGATGTCCGCGACCAGTTCGGCGACGTCGGTCGCCACGTGGAAGTGCCCTCCCGGCCGCACGCGCAGCGTGAAGTCGCCGGAGGTGACAGCTGCCCACTCCGCCAGCTGCGTCTCGTCCACCAGTGGGTCGCCCACGCCGTGGTAGCAGGTCACCGGGCAGGACAGCGGCTTGGTCTCGGTGCGGGGCAGGTAGGTCGCGTGGGCCCGCAGGTCCGAGCGCAGCGTCGGCAGCAGGAGTTCGCGCAGTTCGGCGTTCTCGGCGATCCCGGGTTCGATGCCGCCCAGCCCGCACAGCGTCGCCCAGAACTCGTCGTCGGGTGCTAGATGGAGGTTCTGGTTCTCCATGAGTCCGGGTGGGAGGCAGGCGGAGACGCAGAGCCTGCGCGGCTCCTCGCCAACCTCCCGCAGCGCCAGGGCGGTCTCGTAGGCCACCACCGCACCCAGGCTGTGCCCGAAGAACACGTGGTCGCTCGTGGGGAGCCGGAGCAGCTCGGCCGCGACGTGGCCCGCCATCGCGGACACGTCGTCCACAGGTGGCTCCACGAACCTGTCCCCCCGGCCGGGGTACTGGATGGCCACGAGTTCCACGCCGGGCGGCATCGCGGTGGCCCAGTCGCCGAAGGCCGTCACCGAACCCCCGGAGTGCGGGAAGCACACCACGCGGAGGGTGGGAGTCGCGACGGTGGTCAGCGACCGCAGCCAGCCTCGTTCACGTATCCGGCCCATCGACCCCGCCTCTCTCCGTAGCCCACCGCTTGGACCTGTTCCATGTTTTTCCGGTTCAGGCCAAATCACGTGATCCACGAAAGAAGTCGGCAAGACATCGGTGGTGCAGCGCGGTCCAGTCATGACGATGCCAGTGAAAGGAGGACTCGGATGAGCTTGTCGCTCGATCTCACGGACCCTGCGACCTTCGTCGAGAACGACCCGCACGAGTTCTGGCAGCGGGTACGCCGGGAGCGGCCTACGTACTGGCACCCGTCCACCGCGGGACGGCCCGGTTTCTGGGTCGTGGCGGGCTACGACGAAGTCCTGTCCTGCTTCGGCAACTGGACGCAGCTGAGCTCAGCCCGCGGCAACGTCCTCGACGTCCTGCTGCACGGCGGCGACTCGGCGGGCGGGAAGATGCTCGCCGTCACCGATCGACCTAGGCACCGCCACCTGCGCAACCTGATGCTCCGCGCGTTCTCCCCGCGAGTGCTGGGCGAGGTGGTGCGCAAGGTCGAGGAGCGCGCGGCGGACCTCATCAGGACGGTCACGGAGCTGGGCTCCTTCGACTTCGCCGCGGAGGTCGCCGAGCACATCCCGATGAACACCATCTGCGACCTGCTGTCCATCCCCACACAGGACCGCAAGCAGCTGCTCCGCTGGAGCAAGGCAGCCCTGGCCTCCGACAATCCGGACGGCGCCCAGCTGGACGCGCTCGAGGCGCGCAACGAGATCGTGCTCTACCTCATGGAGCTCGCCTTCGAGCGCCGCTCGAAGCCGGGCGACGACGTGATCAGCATGATCGCCGGTGCCGAGGTCGACGGTCACCCGCTGACCCCGGAGGAAATCGCGCTCAACTGCTACAGCCTCATCCTGGGCGGGGACGAGTCGTCGCGGATCACCGCGATCAGTTCGGTCCTCGCCTTCACCGAGTACGCCGACCAGTGGCACGGACTGCGCAAGGGGACAGTCGCCGTGGAGACCGCGGTGGAGGAACTCCTGCGCTGGGCGACGCCGGGCATGCATTTCGCGCGCACGGCGCTGTGCGACTTCGCCCTCCAAGGGCAGCAGATCCACGCGGGTGACATCGTCTCGTTCTGGACCACCTCCGCGAACAACGACGAGACGGTTTTCGCCTCACCGCGGACCCTCGACCTGTCCCGCGACCCGAACAGACACCTCACCTTCGGTCACGGTCCGCACTTCTGCGTCGGTGCTGCTCTGGGCCGGGCCGAGCTGAGCGCGCTGCTGCGGGCCCTCGTCGCGTCTGTGGAGGAGATCGAGCTCCGCGGGGTGCCACCACGCATCTACTCCAACTTCCTGCACGGCTACAGCAGCCTCCCCGTCACATTCCACCCGCGATCCACCTGAAAGGCAGAGCGACCATGCTCGACGGATTCGTGCCCTGGCCCGAGCACCTCGCGGACAACTACCGCCGGAGGGGAATCTGGCTTGGCAGGCCACTCGGCGACATGCTGCACGACTCCTGCCGGCGGCATGCCGACCGCGTAGCCGTGGTCTGCGACGGGAACCGGATGACCTACGCGGAGCTGTCGCACCGGGCCGACCGGCTGGCGGGTGGCCTGGTAGATCTGGGCATCAGACCGCTCGACCGGGTGGTCGTGCAGTTGCCCAACATTCCGGAGTTCGTCGTCCTGGTCTTCGCCCTGCTGCGAGCCGGGGCGATCCCGGTTCTGGCACTGCCCGGTCACCGCAAGACCGAGATCTCCCACCTGTGCGCCCATTCCGGTGCGGTGGCCTACGTCGTGAAGGACGAGTTCGGCGGATTCGACTTCCGCCAGCTGGCCAGGGAGATCCCTTCGGTCCCGCGAGTGCTCGTCAGCGGCGACGCACAGGAGTTCACCGCGCTCGAGTCCCTGAGCGGCGAGGGCGTCGCCCTGCCCGAGGTGGACCCGGCCGATCCGGCACTGTTCCTGTTGTCCGGGGGCACCACCGGAGCGCCGAAGCTGATTCCCAGGGCCCATGACGACTACGGCTACGTCATGCGGGCCACCGCGGAAGCGGTGCGTGCCGACCAGGAGCTGACCTACCTCGCGGTCAATCCGGTCGCGCACCAGGCGGCGCTCTCCTGTCCTGGTGTGTTCGGGACTCTCCTGCTTGGCGGCAAGGCGGTCCTGACGTCGACCGTGCGACCCGACGAGGTGTTCCCGCTGATCCGTCGGGAGGGCGTCACCCTGACCTGCGTCGTTCCCGCCGTCCTGCGGTTGTGGGCCGACTCCGGACAGGGGTCCGGCGATCTGTCCCGGCTGGTCATCCAGGTCGGCAGCGCCCCGCTCGACCCGGCACTCGCGCGCCGGGCAGGTCAGGCCCTCGGGTGCAAGGTCATGCGGTGGTACGGCATCAGCGAAGGTCTCCTGACCTATGCCAGGCTCGACGACCCGGACGACGTGACCGTGAACACGGACGGCCGACCGATGTCGCCGGACGACGAGGTGCGCATCGTCGACAGGTCCGGGGAGCCGGTGCCCGCCGGGGAGGCCGGGGAGATGCAGGTACGGGGCCCGTACACCATTCGGGGGTACTACCGAGCACCCGAGGAGAACGCTCGTTCGTTCACGTCCGACGGGTTCTTCCGGACGGGCGATCTCGTCGAGCGCACTGCGGACGGCAACATCATGGTCGTCGGGCGGATCAAGGACGTCATCAACCGCGCAGGCGAGAAGGTGTCGGCGGAAGAGGTGGAGCGGCAGCTGCGCACCCACCCGGCCGTACAGGACGCCGCGGTGATCGGCATAGCGGACACCGTGCTCGGCGAGCGGACGTACGCGTTCGTCGTGTTGACCGAGGCGGACGTCCGGGCGGCCGCGCTGAAGGAGTTCCTCCGGGGACGCGGGCTAGCCACGTACAAGATCCCCGACCGTGTGGTCCGGGTCGACGAGCTGCCGCGCACCCCGATGGGCAAGGCGGACAAGAAGGCCCTGCGCTCGCTCGCCGCAGAACCTGCGAGATGGCACCGGGCCTGGGATCCGTGTCGACACGGATCCCAGGCCTGTTACCGAGGATTCGACATGTACCACAAGGCAGGAAAGGCAGGTGTGAACACCGCCCTGCGCAGAAACTCCGCGCCAGTCGTACCTCCCGTGCCCATCTTGTTGCCAATGACCCGCTGCACGAGAATGACGTGCCGGTACTGCCATTCCTGAAAGGCCTGGTCGAGATCCACCATCGCCTGGCAGATCTGTTCCGCAACACCATCGTCGCCGTGGAGTTCGGACAACACGGAGGACAGATCGTCAGGCGAGTAGCCGGTGGCTGACAGGTACTCCAGGAAAGCGTCGAAGAGGTTGGGCTCGGCAGCCCTCGCCTCGATACGCTCCCTATCCGAAGTACCTTCGGGGAATTGCTCCGCAGCGGTCTTGTCGCGCCGTCCGAGCACCACCTCGATCTCGCGGAACTGAGCCGAGTAGAAGCCGCTTCCGCTCCCAAGGTGCGCACGGAATGTGTCGAACTGTTCGGAGGTCAGCGTCTCCAGCACATCGATCTGCGCGGTCAGCGCCTTGATGATCGACCGAGCCCGCCGCAGCGTCCGCAGGGCGGGGCCGCTGTCCGCCTTCCGCAGCATCGGGTCGAGGACGTCCAGCTCGTGGAGCAACTCCTTGAACCACAACTCGTGCGACTGGTGGACGACGACGAAGAGCAACTCGTCCGGCTGCTCCGTGTTCGGCCGCTGGATGTCGAGCAGCGTGTCGAGCTCAAGGTAATCACGATAGGCGTCATAAGCGAATCGGGAATTGCTCATAGCGATGCGATCCCTCTCACCGGGCGTTTACCCTATTTAATAGCACAGCAAATACGGCCTACCGGCCAGTTCTTTCACCTATCCTTCAAGGTGCACACGGCGGGCCGCTCCTGCCCTGAGCGAAAGAGAGTCGCACTGTTGAACATATCTACCTCCTGCGTCATGATGGATACTCATGACCGCGGGGGACCACATCCTGGGCATGCCGGCGAGAATCCCATGTTCGGGAGAAACGGAGGACCAGGTCTCATGAAGCCTGGCTTCGATCAGCACGAAACAAGCCAACACCATTCATCACGTCATCGTTCCAATATTTCACTGAATGCACATGAAGAGGGCGAGAGAACGCCGACCGTCCCACAGCAGTTCGAGGCGGTCGCCGCGCAGGCTGGGGACCAGACAGCAATCCTGTTCGAGGGGAAGGCCGTCAGCTACGCGGAGCTGAACTCCGCAGCCAACCGGCTCGCGCGCTGCCTGATCGACCGCGGCGTGGGACCGGACACGATAGTCGCTGTCTCCGCACCCAAGTCCGACGACCTGATCGCAGTGCTCCTGGCAGTGCTCAAGGCAGGTGGCGCCTACCTCGCGCTCGATCCCTCCTATCCGGTGGAACGGCTGGCGCACATGGTGGCCGAGGCGCAGCCGGTGTTGCTGATCCGCACTTCGGAGTACGCGGAACTCGCGCTGCACGGCGAAGCAACGCCGCGGATCGTCATCGACGACCCGGAATTCCGGGCGGAATGGGAGGCGCGCCCCGGCCACGACGTGTCCGATTTCGAGCGGCACGGCGAGTTGCGCCCCGACCATCTGATGTACGTGGTCTTCACCTCGGGGTCGACCGGCAGGCCCAAGGGCGTCGCGGTGCCGCACAACGGCGTCGCAGCCCTGGTGGCGGGCCAGCGCGAACAGATCGGGGCAGGTCCGGGTGACCGCGTTCTGCAGTGGGCGTCAATCAGCTTCGACGCCGCCTTCTGGGACATCTCGCTGGCTCTGCTGTCCGGTGCGGCCCTGGTGATGGCATCGGCCGAAGACCTGCTGCCCGGCCAGCCGCTGAAGGACACGATGGTCGAGAACCGGGTGACACACGCCACACTGCCGCCGGTGGCATTGAGCGTGACGGATGCCAACGACGTCTTGCCGGGCGGGACGCTCGTGTCCACCGGCGACGCCGTCTCCCCGTCCCTCGTGCGGACTTGGGCCGAGGGCAGGACCATGTTGAACGGCTACGGGCCCACCGAGGTCACTGTCGGCATCAGCGTGGGGCCGATTCCCGGTCCCGACGACATCAGCATCGGCCGGCCGCTTCCCGGCAGCACAGTGCACGTCCTCGACGAGCGGCTGGCGGACGTCGACGACGGGGACGAGGGCGAGCTGTACCTGGCGGGACCGGGCCTGGCACGCGGGTATCTGAACCAGCCGGGGTTGACCGCCGCGCGGTTCGTGGCCAACCCCGCGGGCCCACCCGGCAGCCGGATGTACCGCTCGGGCGACCGGGGTCGACGTCGTGCGGACGGGGAACTGTATTTCACGGGCCGGGTGGACAACCAGGTGAAGGTGCGCGGCTTCCGCATCGAACTGGGGGAGGTCGAGACGCGGTTGGCCGCGCATCCCGACGTGGACGTCGCCTGCGTGGTGGTGAACGGCGACATCGCGACCGCCCGGATCATGGGCTACGTGACCACATCGGCGGGTGCGGGGGTCACCGGCGCGGAGTTGCGACAGTACGTGGCCCGGTCGTTGCCGCAGCACATGGTGCCGTACATCGTGGTGATCCTCGATCGCTTTCCCACCGCCCCCAACGGCAAGCTCGATCGCGCGGCCCTCACCGCCCACGCCGACCCGCCCGTGCCGGAGACGGCAGGCTCCGGTGACACGGGCCTGTACGACCTCGTCAAGCGGATCCTCGGAGTCCAGGTGGCGCGGCCGGAGGACAATTTTTTCGAGCTCGGCGGCCACTCGGTCCTCGCGACGATGCTGGCCCGCCAGATCCGCAAGGATTTCGATGTCGTGATTCCGATGAGGAGGATATTCCAAGCTGCCACATCTCGCGGATCTGGCGGATATGGTGCATGCGGCCCGGCAACCCGAGCAGACCCAGGCTCGCGGTTAAATCCGCCTTAGCTGCGGACAACTCTCGCTCGTGATCGAGCAACGACCATTGGCGATATCGATTGGCCGATCAGGCCCGGGCGTATTCCATAATTCGGCGGTAGTGCCGGCGTTCATCGGCGCTGCGCTCGCGTCTGTGGTCGGCACGTGATGGCGATGTTCCCGCCTGAATCGCGGCGCGCCGGGCGGGACTGCGCGCCATGGTTGCACGGCCACTGTGGCTGAACTCGACCTCGCTGGTACTCGCGATGCTGGCAGCGGCGACCCAGTCCGGCGGCTGGTGCGCCGTCATCGGCATCCCGACGCTGGGTGAATCGCCCCGGGTTTCTTGGAGGCTCTGCTCCCCAGGATTTGGAGTTATGCCGGCTCCGAGGAAGTATCCGACCGAACGAATTACGTGAGCGAGCGATACGGCCTGGTCGCCGAGGCGGGGCCTTGCTGTGGATCGGCCCGCGGGTGGGAGCACGCACCCGGTCGGGCGCGGTGGCGAGACGTTGCGCGATAGTGCAGCATTGCGCAATCTGAGGGGCAGCGTCAGGCACGACCGATTGCCGTCTGCGCCCGTCAATCCACTGTAGACTTGCACCGTCAGTAATCACCTACATTCGGATGGTGAGAAGTGTCGTGATAAAGATGTGCGATATACCAAATCATTAGCGGGTTCACAAGACCCCGTGCGTACTCGCCGTCGCCGCCGCGCCTCTCGCTTGACCGTCACTAATACGGTGGTAGCGTCGTGCTGAATTGAGCAGCACGCAAGGCGCATAACGGGGAGCAAGCTATGGATCGGCGTGCCTTCGGGCCTTTGACAAGAGCGCGGTTACAAATTCATTCTGCGTGCGTATTTCGCATGAGAGTACCCTTCGCGCACTAGGCAGCGCGCGTTCCAACCGTCGAAGCGGCCAAGCCGGCCGCAGGCCGACGCCGAGCCGCGCACCTCGACCCGAGGCCCCGCGCCCGGCGTAGCGCGCATCCCGCGACCCGAGCGGCACCACTCACCCTGCACGGAGCCTTGCTCCGTTTCACCAGTCGGTCCAGGCGCGCCTCGCCGCCCCGACAAACAGCCCTAAACCGCCCATCGCACCGCGACACGGGGAGACAGCATATGGCGACGGCCGTGGCGATCGACGATCTACTGAGCCAGCGCGCACGGGCCGGCGAGTTCCAGGCGATCCGGGACATCCTCGCGGCCGCGGCCGCTCCGGGGATGCTCTCGATGGCTGGCGGGCTGCCCGCTCCCGACAGCTTCCCGGTGCACGAGATCGCCACCGCGTCGCAGGCCGTGCTGGCCGAGTGCGCCGTCGTCGCGCTGCAGTACGCGCCGACGGAGGGCGTCCCCGCCATGCGCCAGACGATCGCCCGGTTAGCCGCCGACACCGGCGCCGCGGTCGGAATCGAGTCCGCCATGGTGACCAGCGGCAGCCAACAGGGCCTCGACCTGGTCGCGCGGACTCTCCTCGACGAGGGCGACGTGGTGGCGCTGGAAGACCCGAGCTACCTGGGCGCGGTACAGACGTTCCAGCAGGTCGGCGCGCGATTACTGGCCGTCCCTGGCGATCGCGACGGTATGGACGTCGACGCCCTGGCGGCCGCGCTCGACCGCGGCGCCCGGTGCAAGCTCGTGTACGTCGTCCCGCATTTCCACAACCCGACCGGCGGGGTCATGACCGCGGAGCGACGCTTGCGGCTCGCCGAGCTCGCTGACAGGTACGGATTCCTGATCGTCGAGGACGACCCATACGCCGAGCTTGCCTTCGACGGGGCGCGGCTGCCGTCGATCGACGTGCACACGGACCGGGTCGTTCGACTCATGAGCCTGTCGAAGACCGTCTGCCCGGGATTCCGGGTGGCGGGGCTGGTAGCACCCACCCGGCTGCTCGTCGAACTCGCCAACGCAAAGCAGTGCGTCGACCTTCAGACGAACACCTTCGGCCAGCACGTACTGGCCCGCGTGTTGGCCGAACCGGGCTTCCTGCCCGGCCATGCGCAGCGCCTGCGGACGCTGTACAGACAGCGGGCGAACGACCTGGCCGGCCTACTCACCGACCGGTTGCCGTGGCTGGCGTTCGACCGCCCGCGCGGTGGGCTCTTCTTCTGGTGCGCGATAGGCGACCCGGGGGTCACCTCCAGCGACCTGGCGCGCGCCGCACTGTCCGCCGGCGTCGCGATCGTGCCGGGTGGGCCCTTCTGCGTCGAGCGCGACGGCAGCCGTCACCTTCGGCTGTCGTACGCCACCCTCGACCGCGCCGAGATGCGCGAGGCGACCAGCCGCCTCGCCGCCGCCTTCACCTCGATCCGCAATACGACCCTCCGTAGGAGTGACGGGAAGTGACGATGTCCGTGCAGACACCCGACGGGATGAGCACTGAGCAACATCCCCGCCTCACAGGCGCCGGCACCGATCCCTCGGTACCTCATATCACGCTGTGCTGCCTGCTCGGCTTCGTCGACGACCGGACTGTGATCTCGTGGACGTGACGTCATCGACCGCCGCCGTGGTCTACGAGTACTACACGCACATCGACGCCGGCGACCTCTCGGCGGCGCTCTCGTGCTTCGCTCCCGACGCCGTGTACCGCCGACCCGGCTACGCGGCCCTCACCGGTCGCGAGTCGATCGAGGACTACTACCGCTCGACTCGCATCATCGGGCGCGGCCAACACGACATCGAGGCGGTCATCGCGAGCGACAACGAAGTCGCCGTCCGCGGCGCATTCCGGGGTGTGTCACACGGCGGCGAACCCCTCTCGGTGAGATTCGCGGACTTCTGGCGCTTCTCCGAACGCCTCGTCATCGAGCGCAACACCTACTTCGACGCTGCGGCGGTGTGACATGACCTCAAACGAATTCCTCGGCGCTGGCCTGCTCAAGGCGCGAAATGCGGCAGATTAGGATGTATCGGGAGTGATCCAGTAACCGAAGGTGGCCCCCATCGGCATCGTGTCGCCGGAGGGAATCGTCAGCGCCGGGAGCGCATCGGGTGCTGCCAGCACGAGGATTCCGATGACAAGCAGCACCGCTGACGTCGCGTAGGTCACGACGCGCTGGCGCCACGGCACGATCTTCTCCACGGCGATGATGCCCGCGATGAACGCCATCCACGAGACGCTCATGACGCCGAGGGCGAACAGTGACGCCATCAACGCCCAGCAGCATCCGACGCACCAGGCTCCGTTCTTCGCGCCCATCCGAACCGCGCCGAGCGGCCGTCTCGCCACGAACCAAGCAGTACGCCGAGTGGGCTGCGGCACTTGCCGAGGCAGACGTCCTTGAGTGGCGTGACTTCGTAGATCGCGGCGATGATCAAGGTGGCACCGGCGAGTCCGTGGCCTGCGCTGTGCCACGCGAGGGTGTCTCCCAGAATCTTCGTCGCGGCGGCGCCGACGGCGTAGGCGACGAGGCCGGCGGCGGTCCAGGTGAGCAGGTAGCCGCCGGCGAAGAGCCATGGACGTAGCGGCGAGCGTTCCTTCGTGACGCGGGCGTAGAGCGCGACGGTCGGCGCGACCGACGGGAACATCATCGCGGCCATCATCACGACCCAGACTCCGAGGAACCAGCCAAGGCTTCCCAGACTCGTCCACGGCCCCGCGTCCATCCGCCGCATCTCGTACGCCGTCCATGTCCAACCGACCACGGCGACCGCGAAGAGCGCCGCGACGAGGCCTAGACGCGCGCGGGCAGCGGCGTACACCGGCGCGAGGCCCGCGTCGGGCCGGCTCCCCGCCGGGGCTCCATCAGGGTCAGGCGGCCCAGGAGAAGGTGGACTTGGACAGGCCGGTCTTGCCCTCGTAGGAGATGCCGAACGCGTTGATCCGCGTCCGCTTCGCCTCGGCCATCGTGAGATCCGATCCAACCGGGTGGAACATGCCTTGGAAGCGCACCGGCTCGCCGGTCTCCACGCCGTACGGGACGATGTCCTCGATCTCGAAGTCGATCGTGTTACCAATGCGGACGCTGTGCCGCAGCCCGTCGTCGTCCACCTCGATCGCGGCTCGCTCGACGCCGAGGATCTCGCCGACAAGGGGAGCCAGGGCGCCCATCGGTCCGCCCAGCTGTCCGCTGAACACCTTGACCAGCTTGTCCAGCTGCTCGTCGCTGGCCTCGTCGTCGACGTAGACGCCGAGCCGCCAGTTCCCATCGGTCATGACCTTGGGTGTGTCGGCGATAATCGCCACCTTGCAGCCCGCGATGTCTGTGCCTTCGATCTGACCCCTCTGGATATTGAAGACCAGAGTCGCCCGGCAATAGTCGTAGGTGGCTCCGTGGTCGAAGGAGAGATTGCACGGACACATCAGCTCACAAGAGCAGGTCTCGACGTAACTTCCCGTAAGGTCCCACGCCATCACGGCCCCCCTTCCGAGGAAATCGCTACCGATCCTCCGCCCGTTCGACGCACCGGTCAACGCACCGATCGTTGGCTCCGGGCTCCCCGCGAGACGGCCGCGACGCCCCCACGTGTCCGTCAACACGGACTCTTATCGGCTAACTGGTTAACTTGGCGGCACGACCGCAGCCCGGCCAGGGTGCTTAGCCCGCGATGCGGCGGGCGCTTGGCCCCGGTCGCGGCGTGACGTCTCGCGCGTCGGCGAGCCGGTGGCCGTCCGCGCACTGGAGCTCCAGGCTGACGTCGGCACCGCAGTCGCGGTGGTGCAGCGTGACGGCCGGCCCGTCCGGCGCCGCCGCCACCTGTCGCCCCAGTGCGTCAGCGCGACAAGTACCGGGTACAGGTCCAGGCCCTTCTGGGTGAGCCGGTACTCGTCCCGCTGCCGCTGCCCGGCTCGCGATAGGGGACGCGCCGCAGGACGCCCTCGTCCACCAGCCGGGCCAGCCGCGCGCTCAGCACCTGTCGGGGCGCGCCGATCCGGTGGTACATGTCCTCGAACCGGCGGACCCCGTAGAAGGCGTCGCGCAGCACGAGCAACGTCCACTTCTCGCCCAGCACCACCAGGGAGGCCGCGATCGGGCAGTTCTCGGTGCTGTAGTCCGGGATGTCGGTTCGGCTCATACCAGGAGTCTAAATCTACTTGACAGACTCAGCTAGCCCGGAGCAACCTGAGTCCATCAGGCGAACTCAGATTCTGCCGAGAATTGGCAGGCAGGAGCCGAGAGGGGGGCTGATGCAGGTCGAGAGGGTCAGGCCAACGCGGGACGTCATGATCCGTCCCGCCGCCGCGACGGACGCAGAGCCGGTGCGTAGCTTCCTCGCCGGACTCTCCATCCGCAGTGCGTACAGCCGCTTCTTCACCGGCCTCGGCCGGGTCCCGGACGGCGTGCTCGCGCTACTGCTGCGTCGCGGCCCCGGCCAGGAGGTGCTCCTTGCGGTCGACCGCGGCGAGGTCGTGGCGCACGGGATGTGCTCGGCGTTGCCCGGTCGGGACGGCGTCGGCGAGCTGGCCCTGGTCGTCGCCGATTCCTGGCAGCGGCGCGGGCTCGGGCAGTTGCTCGCCCGCGAGCTGCTGGTCGCCGCGGCGGAGCAGGGCTTCCGGGAGATCGGCTTCACTGTGCTCGCCGAGAACCGGCCGGCCGTTCGGTTCGTCACCGGCCTCTGGCCGCACGCGCGGCCGCTGATCGGCCACGGCATGTACGAGTACCTGGTGCCGGTCCCGCTGCGGGCCGCCGCCTGAGCGAGCGGTGCGGCGTGCCCGATGGCCGCTCCTCCGCGGCCCGGGACATACCGCGGGTATGTCGAACCCGGCCCTGGACGCGCTCAGCGCGGCGAGGCTCGATCTATGCGTTCCACCAGCGCTGGAGCCAACGCGGCCTGCCGCCATCGCCGGGATCAAGCAGGCATCCCTCGACCCCGTTCAGCGCCCGGAACGGCGGCTGACCGGGCGGGAACCGGGGCGGGCTGGCGTCCGCCCCGGTTCCGATGCCACTAGGCGAACTTCCCCGCCGTGACGGACAGCACAGAGCGCGTACCCGGGTACTCAATGACCGTCCACAACTCGTCGGTGCTGCCGCGGTAGGTGAGGTCTTCCCCTCCTGGCGGGTATACCCCGGCATGGATGGTGGCGAGGTTTCCTGGCTTCCAGGTCAGCAGGTCGGAGCGGCCGGCCTCCCCGTTCGTGCGGCAGATGTAGAACGTGTTGTTGATTACCGTCGCGCCCTGCATCGCGTTGATGTCCACCTGGTACGCCCACCACGGCTTGGCCTGGCTATCAGTCGCCATGAGCTCGCCGGTGCTGTGGTTGATGAACCAGCGCACCAGCTTCGTAGCGACGCCGTCCTTGTGGTACTCGCCGGCGAGGACGCTGTGCGCGACCCTGCCGTCGATGTCCACATTGGTGCGGTCGACGGCGGCGAACGAAAAGTTCAGCTTGCTGGCCTGTGCCAGCGTGTAGCTGAACTTCTGCGGCAGCACGTACTTGTAGCCATAGGCGTTGTACTTGCCGGCAGCGTCGCGGCCGATCGCCGCGTCGTTACTGCCCGTGGCGCTGAAGATGTACCGCATGTCGAAGATCCGAAAGCCCTTCTCCGTATCCGCGACGTAGAGGTAGGGGCCGTAGAGGAACATGCCGCCGGCGTGGATGTCGATGGCCTTGAAGCTGGGCTGTCCGGCCGCGGTGGCGGCCGGCTCGGCGAGCAGCACGTGCCGGTACACCGGCTTGAGCGGGTCGGTGCGATCGATGAAGCTGACCCGAACGCCCTTCTCCGGCGCCGTCTGCTTGTCATACCAGGACACCAGCACGAGCTTGCGCCCGCCGTAAAGCCCGTTCTCGCTGGCGTCGCTGCTGGTGGTGATGCCCTGCGGCCACCACTCCTCCGTGTTGTTATCGCCCTGCTCCCAGTAGAACCCGGCGGCAAAGTGGACTGCGAGGTCGTCCCCGGAAGCGATGCGAGTCGCCGTGCGGTTCGACGAGTCGAGCACGGTAGGGACGCTCACTCGGTCGGTAGTACCGATCAGCGCCTGCCACGCGGGGCTGTCCGCGTTGCGGTGCAGCGTGAACTGCGACAGTTCGACTGGCCCGACAGTGGCCTGTGCCGGTGCGGCGTGGACAAGGGCACCCGCCGCAACCGCGACGAGCGAGGTTAGAGCCGCAAGCAGCGGCCTCCGAAAGATAGCCATGCAGCGAACGCTAGGTCACGGGTGTCGACCCCTGGCACATTCCGGCGGTACCCGGTCGACCGGCTTTGACCAGCACGAACGACCGCCCGGGCACGGCGACCGGCAGAAACCGGCAGATCACCGAGGCTGGTGATCCCGGCGCGACATCCCGGTGTTGCGCCGAGATCACACAGGTACCTGAACGGACGAGCACACTCGCTACGTTCACCCTCGTCGTGCGGGTCCGATCACCCTCGATTTGGTTTGCATCCCGGGCCGGAATGAGACCTGTGGGATGGGATGCCACGAACGAGCTGCCGAGGCGTCGTTGGCGGCGTCGGCGGTGGTGGTGGGTGCGTTCGATCCAGGTGACGATCGCCAAGCGCAGCCTCGTGGCGGGTGACCCAGCGTTGACGGTCCGGGGCGTTGTTCTGGAGCAGGACGAAGAAGGACTCCATCGCGGCGTTGTCGCCGCAGGCGCCGACGCGGCCTATGGATCCGGTCAGCTCGTTCTGGCGTAGTGCCCGCAGGAGCTTTCGGGGTTCGAGGTAAACCCGGGTCGAGCGCAACGCCATCCCACAGCTGTGGCTCACCACGGCATGGGACGGCGTGGAGGAGCCGTAGCAACACCGGAATGTTTACGGCCACCGCCAGCGGATGCCGATCCAGTCCGCGGTGGCGGCGGTTTCGAGATGGTGGACGGTGCCGTCCACAGCAAGCACGAGGTGGGCCGTGCGCTCCGGCTCGTCGTCCGGCCCGCGCTGGACGAACGCGTGACAGTCGACGGGCAGCGCGTCCGGGTGAAAGCGCACCTCCAGCAGGCACTGCTCCTCGAACCCCCGGATGCCGTGCACGTGCTCGACGCACGGCTCGGCGGTCGGGTCGTGCACCTCGTGCTCGAACACCCAGGTCTCGCCCGCAGCCAGCGGCCGGTCGGCGAGCAGCTCGGCGACGAGCACGCACTCCCCGTCCTCGTGGACGACGCGGCCCAGCCGACAACCCCGCACCGGCTCACCGTGATGCGATCCAGCGAGATCGTCCGGTCGCCGTAGTAGTGCATGAAGAAGCGGTCGACCCCGTCGCGGCGGGCGCGCATGACGGCGTGGCTGCGGAGTACGCCTGCGCGGCGCTGGGCGTCGACGAGCACCGTGTCGTGGCGGGACACCATGTCGAGGTCGTTGGCGCCGAAGCCCGGCACCAGCCCGGGTATCTCCGTGGGCCAACCGTCCGACCCGCTGGCGGCGAGCAGGTCGAGGAGGGCGTGTTCGGGCAGGGCGAGTATCCGCTCCAGCTCGGCGACAGCGCGCAGCGAGTTCGGCTGCACGGGCCGCACCCGGCCCAGCCGCCAGTCGCTGAGGCTCGACAGCGCGACCGTGACGCCACGGCGCGCCAGGTGGGTGCGCAGGCGGTGGAGGGTGAGGCCCCGCTGCCGGATCGCGGCGTGCAGAGCGGCGTGGAACGGCCCGGTCCGCAGCAGGTGGTGGAGCTCCGTCATCGGCTCGGATCCTTCCGGTAGCAACCCCTTCGACGCCCGGGATCAAGTCGCGATTGCGTGCGCCGAGCGGCGAATTCTCGCCTGTTGCCCGAGCAGCGCGGAGGTCACTAGACAGATTGCGCATATCGGTCCTTACCCGGCAAGGAGAGACCATGTCCCGCCTGATCCGGAGCTGTGCCGCGGTCACCGTCGCGGCCGCGCTCGCTCGCGGCACCGTCGACGTCGCCCACGCCGACGCCGACGAGGGTGACGGCGTCCGCGCCCTGCACGGCCTCGGTCATCGCCGCCCGCTGGGTGTTCACCGCACGGCATTGCGTCAACGACGCGCCGACCCATGTGCTGGTGGGTGACGCACGCATCCGCGAGGGGACCCGGGCCGATATCGATCGCGTCGTGCGGGCGCCCGGCGCGGACGTCGCCCTGTTACACCTCGCGACGCCGGTGCGCACGACCTACGCGAGCCTGCGGATACCGAGCCACCGCGCGGCTCGATCAACCCGCGGCGAATTTTCGCCGGGCGCCCGGCGAACTCGTTCCTCGCGGCCAGGCGTCTCCCTGGGTACCTGACCCCGAAATGACCGTGAGGTATACGTGTCACCACGACGACGATTACTGCTCCTTCCTCTGCTCTTCGGACTGCTGGCGATGCCGTGGGCCGCCTCGACCGCCAACGCCGAGCAGCCCGCCAGCCCGCGGGCGGACCGCTTCGCGGTCACGCTGGTCACCGGCGACACGGTGACCGTGAGCGCGGCTCCCGGCGGCCGGCACGTCGTCACCGTGAAGATGGGCAGGGGACGGGAGAGGATCCCGTACACCACCCGCAGCGCGGGCGAACGCCTGCTGGTCACGCCCGCGGACGCGCTGCCGCTGCTCGCCGCCGACCGGCTCGACGCCCGGCTCTTCGACGTGCTGCTGCTGCGGCGCCTCGGATACGACGACAGCCGCCGCTCCGACCTGCCGCTGATGGTCACCGGCGCCGGGGCACCGCGCGGGGCGACGGCGGTCCGCCCGCTGCCGCGGTTGGGCGTCACCGCCCTGCGCGAACGCAAGCGCGACGCCGCTGAGTTCTGGGCCGCCCGGGCACGGATGCGGCGGCAAGTTGTGGCTCGTCGGCAAGCGCAGGCCCACGCTGGACCTGAGCGTGCCGCAGGTCGGCGCGCCGGCCGCCTGGATGGCCGGGCACGTCGGCAAGGGTGTGAAGGTCGCCGTGCTGGACACCGGCTACGACGCGAAGCACCCCGACCTCGGCGGCGGTGTCGTCGCCGCGGCCAAGGACTTCACTGGTTCGGAGGACGGCGTCCGGGACGTGGAAGGCCACGGCACGCACGTCGCGAGCACGATCGCCGGTCGCGGCACGGCGTCGACGGGCCGTTTCACCGGCGTCGCGAAGGGTGCGACGCTCCTGATCGGCAAGGTGTGCGGCCCCGACGGCTGCCCCGAGGACGCGATCCTCGCCGGGATGGAGTGGGCTGCGGTCAACGGCGCCAAGGTGGTCAACCTGAGCCTCGGCGGTCCGCCGTCCGACGGCGGCGACCTCCTGGCGGACGCCGTCAACCACCACACCGCCGCGGACGGCATGCTGTTCGTCGTCGCGGCCGGCAACGACGGACCCGACCCGGAGACGATCGGCTCTCCCGGCACCGCCGACGCGGCGCTGACCGTCGGCAGCGTCACCAAGGCGGGCCAGCTGAGCGAGTTCTCCAGCCAGGGGCCGCGTGTGGGGCCGAGCCGGCGGTCGACTACGCCGTCAAGCCCGACGTGACCGCGCCCGGCCAGGACATCGTCGCGGCTCGCGCCGCCGGCACGCTCGACCGGTTACCCGGGAACCCGATGTACACGACCCTCTCCGGCACCTCCATGGCGACACCGCATGTGGCGGGCGCGGCGGCGATCCTCGCCGGTAAGTATCCGAAGTGGACACCGGGGCAGCTCAAGGCCGCCCTGATGGCGACCGCCGCGCCGCGCCCCGAGCTCACCGTTTACCAGCAGGGAACCGGCCGGATCGACGTCGGCCGCGCGGTCACGCAGACGGTCCAGGCCAGCGTGGGCAGCCTCAGCCTCGGCTACTTCCCTTGGCCGAACGACGACGCGCCGACGGTGCACAAGACGGTCACGTACACCAACGCCGGAAGTGCGCCGGTCACACTGACGCTGGACCTGGCCGTAGCCCAGGCGCCCGCGGGCATGTTCGCGGTGAGTCCCCCGACGCTCATTGTGGCGGCCGGGAGGAGCGCCACCGCGACCGTCACGGTCAAGCCCGCGAAGGCGCCGGCCGGTCTCTACAGCGGGGCCCTCACCGCCACCGGCCCGGGTGGGACGGTCGTTCGCACGGCGATCGGGGCGTACCAGGAGCCCGAGAGCTACAACCTGTCGATCACGACGCTGGACCGGGCGGGCGGCCCGGGGGCCAGCGAGGTCATGATCGCCGACGTGGCGACTGGCCGGATGTACTTCGACTCGGTCATGGGCGCGTTGGTGCGGCGACTCCCGGCCGGCCGCTACACGGTCGCGGCCGCCACCTACGACCCCGCGCGCGACGGCGAGGCGTCGGGCCACGTCACGACGGCGGTCCGCAACGTCCAGCTGGGCCGCCGAGCGAGGTGGTCCTCGATGCGCGCAGGGCCAAGCCGCTCACGATCGCGCTCGATCGCGGCGACGCGGCACACGGCGTGGTCACCGTCAGCGTCGCCCAGCGCACCGGAGGCGCCGGCGGTGGCGGGCAGAGCGTCAACGTGCGGACTGGCGGGCTCTGGGCCGAGCCGTCCGGGGACGTCCCCGGCATGGACTTCGTCGTCTCGACGGTGTTCGTCAAGAAGGGCAGCGACACCGGCGGACCGCCGACCCCGTACACCTACTGGGTGACGCAGCCCGTCCCGGCCCGGATCCCGGAGAACCTCGCCTTCCGGTATGGCGCCCGTGACTTCGCAACCGTCAAGAGGGTGGTCGCACGGCAGGGCGCGGGTGAGCACCTCAGCCTGTTCAGCATCGCGGTCACTTCAAGGGTGCCGGCGACGGCGCCGGTCCTCCCGCTCCGTGGCCTGCGGTCGCGGGACGACCATCACCTGACCGTGCCGGGCGTCGCGTGGGTGACCACGCTGGAGTCCACCCTGCCGGGCGGAGGCGCCATGACGCAGACGAGCCCGGTGAAGGCGTACCCGCCGGGGCAGCACGTCGAGCGCTGGAACACCGCCGTGTTCGGGCCGTCGTTCGAGGACGAGCCCGGCCTCGCACCGGCACGCACGGGCGATGTGCTCGAAGGGCGCGTCCCGGTGCTCGGGGACAGCCAGCCGGGTCGTGTCGGCTGGCCCGCGCTGGAGGACACCGGCCAGACGGTGCTCAAGCGGGACGGCAAGGTCGTCATGACCACGCCGGCTGCCGGGACGGTCGACGCGACGGCCGTGCCGGCTGGTGCCGCGACCTACCGGCTGGAGACGACCCTGCGCCGCGCCGGCACGGCCCCGCTGTCGGCCCGGGTGTCGGTGGCGTGGATGTTCAAGTCCGAGCGAGCCGCCAAGCCGGCGGTCCTTCCGCTGGGCGTGGTGCGGTACAGCCCTCCGCTCGACGACGACAACCGAGCACCCGCGGCCGGGACGTTCACGATCCCGCTGCGGTACGAGCGGGCACCCGGGGCGGTCGCGGTGCCGCTGAAGAGCGTCGCGGTGCACGTCTCCTATGACGACGGGAGGACCTGGACGCCCGCCACGCTGTCCGGAACGGGCGACCTACGGGAGGCGACGGTGCGCCATCCGGGCAGGGCCGGTCACGCCGCGCTGCATGTCATGGCGGTCGACGCCGCGGGCAACAGCGTCGAGCAGGCCGTCTTCAACGCCTACGCGCTGAAGTAGGCCGACCGGCGGAAGGCCGGCCCACACTCGTGGGCCGGCCTTCCTCATGCGTCGGCGAGGCGCTTCGCGATCGCCTGCCGGCCCCGGCTCAGCCGCGCAAGCACGGTCCCGGCCGGTGATCCTTCCCGCTCGGCGATCTCCGCGACGCTGAGCCCCACCAAGTAGTGCAGGACGATCGCCCGGCACTGGGCGGCGGAGATCTCGCCCAGCGCGTCGACCAGGGCCACGTGGTCCGGGGTCGGCCCGTCGACGTGCCGTCCGGTGGCGACGATCCGATGAGCCCGCTGCCGGTTGACGCTCTTGCGCCAGCTGCTCACCGCCACCCGGGACGCCACGCTGCGGACCCAGGCCTCCGGACTGCGGCAGGTGCGTACCTGCGACCAGCGCTGCCACGCCCGGGCATAGGCCTCGGCGACGGCCTCCTCGGACTCCGCACGATCGCCCGTCCGCGCGTAGACGTGCCCGAACACCTGCCGCTCGGTGCCCGCATAAAACGACGCGAAGTCGGTGCTGTGGTCCATCGGGTCAGCGCAGGTCGGCCGTGCGGAGCCAGGTCGCCGCGAGCACCGCCGGCACCGCCGCCCACAGCACGAGCGCGACGATCACAGGCCCGACGCCGTGCGGTGCGGGCGCGATCCCGGCCAGTGCGTCACGGGCGGCGAATAGGTCGAGTCCGCGGGTGACGCCCTTGGTGGGGCCGTCGAGCAGCGGCAGGACCGTGGTGCCGACGTAGGCGACCATGAGCGGCAGCGCCGTCGAGCGCGCCGCCGCGCCGAGCGCGAACCCGACCGTGGCGCTGACCAGCACCTGCACACCCACCGACGGCAGACCGGCCAGGGCACCGAACGCGGCGGCGCGCCCGCCGAGCTGACCCGACACCGCCACGAGCGACAGCGATCCGAAGAGGACGGTCGTGCCCAGCGCCCAGGCCACCACCGAGACGTAGGACGCGGCGAGCCACCGCAGCCGGTTGGGCGCGATCGAGAGGACCATGCCGAGCCAGCCCGACCGGAACGGAGCCGCCCCGGCCACGACGCCGATCGCGAGCCACAGCAGCGTGAAGCCGCCGCCGGCGTCCCTGAACGTCGTGCCGATGGTGGCGGCGCTGGGTTCGCCGTCGATCTTCCCCATGGCGAACATCACCGCGCCGAGGCCACACAGCAGTGCGATTCCGGTGAGCCAGAGGATGCCGCGCTGCGTTCGCCAGGTGCGGAGCTGTGCGTGGATGAGCCGCGCGAACGGGACTGGGCGTCCCTCGACTGCCGTGGTCATGCGTGCGTTCCTTCCGTGGTGACGAGGTGGTAGACGTCGCTGAGGCTGCGGCGCTCGGGCGACAGCTCGGACAGCACGATCCCGTGCGAGGCGGCGATCCTGCCGATGTCGGTCGAAGTGGCGCCGGTGACCCGCAGCGCGCCGCCGTCGAGCAGCTCGGTGTGGTGACCGGCCTGGTTGAGCCGGTGCAGCAATTCGCCGGGCGACTCCGCGCGGACGAGGGCGCCTTCCCCCGACAGCAGCTCGGCGGTGCCGGCATCCCGGACGACGCGGCCGTTCTGCAGCACGATCACGCGCTCGGCGACCTGCTCGATCTCCGGCAGGTTGTGGCTGGACACGAGGACCGTGTTGCCCGCCTCGGCGTGCTCGCGCAGCCACGTGCGCAGGTCGTGGCACGCGGCGGGGTCGAGGGCGTTGGTCGGCTCGTCGAGGATCAGCACGCGCGGCCGGGTGAGCAGCGCGAGCGCGATCGCGAGGCGTTGCCGCATCCCCATCGAGTAGGTGCCGGTGCGGCGCTTGGCCGCCGCGGCGAGGCCGACCATCTCCAGGACAGTGTCCACCTGCGACCTCGGCGCGCCGGCCAGCAGGGCCGTGATCTCCAGCGCGGACCCGGCGCTCCACCCGGACGGGAGCGTGGAGGCGTCGAACGACGCTCCGACCAGCCCGGCGAGGTTGCCGATCGACTCGATCGGGGTGCCGTCGACGGTGACCGTGCCGCCGTCGACCCGGTTGAGGCCGACGGCCGTGCGCATCAGGGTGCTCTTGCCGGCCCCGTTGTGGCCGACCATGCCCACGACCGTCCCCGGTTCGAGGGCGAAAGTCACCTGCTCAAGGGCTCTCGTGGAGCCGAAGCTCTTACTGACGTTCTCGAAGGTCAACATGCCGAAAACGCTATGGATGCGCGGCGGGCACCGAATCTGCCGATCGACCTCGTGCCGTTGCCGATCGGCATACCTCTACGGCGTGATCGGGAGCACCGCGGTCACCGTGAAACGGCCGTCGCGCCGCCCCGCCTCGAACGATCCGCCCGCCAGCCCGACTCGCTCCCGTAGCCCGATCAGGCCCAGGCCCGTGCCCTCGGCGCGCCGGTGCGGCGACCCGGCGGCATCGCTGGTGACCTCCACCAGCACCTCGGCCGGCTGCCGGGAGACGCGCACGCGCGTGGCGGCGCCAGGGGCGTGCTTGTGCGCGTTGGTCAGCGCCTCGCGGACGACCCGGTGCAGTGCACGGCGGGTAGGCGCGTCGACGCCGTCGAGGTCGTCGCCGGTCCACGCCAGCTCGACCGCCAGCCCCGCGCGCCGGGACGCCTCCACGAGCGTGGTCACGTCGGCTCGTGTCCCGGCGCCGTCGTCGGGGCCCTCGGTGCCGCCCGGGCGGACGTCGACGCGCAGGATGCCGAGGACCTGACGCAGCTCGTCGAGGGCGGTCCTGGCTGTGGTCCGGACCAGGACCGCTTCGTCGTGCAGGCCCGGTGCGTCGCGCGCGCTGTGCAGCTCCAGCGCTCCGGCGTGCAGTGCGATGAGGCTGAGCCGGTGGCCGATCAGGTCGTGCATCTCCCCGGCGATCCGGGTGCGTTCCTGCAGCCTGGCCTGGCTGGTGCCGAGTCGGTGCGCCTCCTCGAGGATGGCGTTGCGCTCGTTGAGCGCGTCGATCGTGCGCCGCCGCTCTGCACGGAAGGCACCGATCGCGGCCGGCAGCAGGATCAGCACCGTGACCGCCAGGCCGACCAGCCCGGCCCAGATCTCCCAGGCGTCGCCGTCGTTCGCGTCGCTCCCGGCGACGAACCACACGACCGACGCCTGCGCCGACGCGGCCGCGACCACCGCCACCTTCCGCCGGGTGGACCCGATCCGACGGCCAGCGCCGTAAGCGAGGATCGGCACCACGATCAGGCTGGCGGACGCCGGACCGGGCCACCAGCAGACGGTGAGCAGCGCGAGCGCGGGCCATAGTGGCCGCACCGCCAGCGCCGCCGCGAACACCACTCCGGCCGCCACCCGGAACGCGGGGCTTCCGTCGCCGCTGACCGCCAGCAGGAGGCCGACCGCCGGCAGGATCGCGCCGCGCACCCGCGCCGTCCAGCTCGCCGACGCCGCGCCGGCCCACGCGCGGGCGAGCTCGGCCCGGATCTGCTCGGCGCTCGTCATGCGGTCATCGTGCAGCATGCGGGTGACGCTAGGCCGACCGTGACCCGTGCGCGTCTGCCGATCGGCTCTACTGTTGCGGCGAACAGAACCGAAGGGAGCGAGCGTGATCCGGCTAGTGATCGTGGACGACGAGGCGCTCATCAGAGCCGGGATCCGGCTCGTGCTGGAGACCGCCGATGACCTGGACATCGTCGCCGAGGGCGCGGACGGCCACGACGCGGTCGAGCTGGTCCGGCGCCACCGGCCCGACGTGCTGCTGCTCGACATCCGGATGCCGCGCCTCGACGGGCTGGCCGCCGCGGAACGCATCGCCGGCCTGGCCACGGGCACGCAGGTCGTCGTGCTCACCACGTTCGGCGAGGACGAGTACATCGCCAAGGCGCTCCGGGCCGGCGCGGCCGGCTTCCTGCTCAAGGACACGCCGCCGCTGGAGCTGATGCAGGCGGTGCGCGTGGCCGCCCTGGGACAGTCGATCCTCTCGCCCCAGGTCACCCGGCATGTCATCGACCGGTACGTCGACACCGACGACTCCCACGTGGAGCGGGCGAAGGCCCGGCTCAGCGACCTGACCGAGCGGGAGCGTGAGGTGCTCGTCCTCCTCGGTGGCGGGGCGTCCAACGGAGACATTGCCAAGGCGCTGTTCATGGGAGAAGGCACCGCCAAGACCCACGTCAGCCGGATCCTCACCAAGCTCAGCTGCGCGAACCGTGTGCAGGCGGCGATCCTCGCTCACGACGCTGGGCTGCTGGCCCAGGCGTGAACTGACCGACCCTGGCGCGGATTACCGTAACGCGCTTGCGCCACCCAAGTTTCGCTGGTCGGCGTCGGTCCGTCGTCGCAGGTCCCGGTGTCGAACCGGGCACTCCGCCCTTATGAGGGGCGGCTGAGCAGCCAACGCTCACCTGCGTAACACTCCACAGTGGATGACATGATTGGAGGCCGAAGCCGGACTCGAACCGGCGTGTCCCGTTTTGCGGACGGGCCCCTCACCACTCGGGCATTCGACCTGGCGAGCCCCCGGCTGGAATCGAACCAGCGGCCTCGACGCTCGGAACGTCGCGCTCTCTCCGCTGAGCTACGAGGGCATGATGTGCGGCAGGAGGGATTCGAACCCCCTCAGCCCGAAGGCACCCGGTTTACAGCCGGGCCCGGCTCTCCAACTCCGGCGCTGACGCGTGGGGTGATCGCGGGGAGTCGAACCCGCGTCTTCCAGGGCCACAACCTGGCGTGCACACCCGTACACCACGATCACCATGCTCGTTGTTGCGTGCCCGTAGAGGGTGTCGAACCCCCAGCCTCCGGTGTGTGAGACCGGCGCTCTCCCGTTGAGCTATACGGACCTGATTACTGCTGTGCCCGCGGCGGGGATCGAACCCGCGGCCGTCGCCTTATAAGAGCGCCGCCCACACCGACTGGGCCTCGCGGTCAATCTCTGTCGATGTGCGCCGCTCCCCCGGGAGGACTCGAACCTCCAACCTGCCGGTTAACAGCCGGCCGCTGCTGCCGATTGAGCTACGAGGGAATGGTCGCGCGTACGGGACTCGAACCCGTTCCCCTTGCTTGAAAGGCAAGGAGCCTACCCATAGCCGAACGCGCGCAGACGTGCTCCGGGCCGGGATCGAACCGGCGGCCTCCACCGTGTCGAGGTGGCGCTCTCCCCACTGAGCTACCCGAGCTGGAAGCGGGGGCCGGATTCGAACCGGCGACCTCGGGCTTATGAAACCCGCGAGCACTCCGAACTGCTCCACCCCGCAGTGCCGCCCGAGGGACTCGAACCCCCACAGTCCGGATTAAAAGTCCGGAGCCCGTCCAGTCAGGCGCGGGCGGCCAACATCTCGATCATGTCCAGCGACCGAAGCCCGAGTTATCAAGCAGGAACGACGGGTACGCATAGCGCTGGCGGGTCGGCCCCCGGGCCAGAGTCGAACTGGCATCCGTCGGCTTAGAAGGCCGCTGCTCGGTCCACTCGAGCTGCCGGGGGTCGGTGCGCCGGGTGGGGTTCGAACCCACGACCTACCGCTTAAGAGGCGGTTGCTCTGACCAGCTGAGCTACCGGCGCGTGACAATGACAGCGCGGAGACGGCGCGGGTCGAACGCGCACGGGCGGGAGCCCCGACGGCTTTCAAGGCCGCGGCCGGCACCAGTCGGCTGGCGTCTCCTTGGCGGAAGGTCGGGGACTCGAACCCCGGCGGCGTTCGTACGCCGTACACCGCTTCCAACGGTGCTCCTCGGCCGGCCGGTCACCTTCCATCGTGCGGAGGAGGGCGGAGTTGAACCGCCAAGGCTTGCGCTCGTCCCGCTTCGAACGGGGTGCCGTCACCACGTCGGCTGGCTCCTCCACGGGCTGTGCCGCAACCCGTTTTCTGCGTACCCCTGGGACGGTTCGAACGTCCGACCTCCTGGTTCGTAGCCAGGCACTCTGTCCGCTGAGCTACAGGGGCATGGTCCCGCCGGGGAGAGTCGAACTCCCTGTCTCCTCGTTATCAGCGAGGCGCCTCAACCACGTCGGCCGCGGCGGGGTTTGACCTCTCGGCCACCCTTCCCTGCGCGCCCCGTACCGGGTTCGAACCGGCTTCCTCCGGCGTGACAAGCCGGCGCTCTGACCTGCTGAGCTAACGGAGCCTGCGTACCCGGAGCGCGATTCGAACGCGCACTGTGCTGGCTCTGAACCAGCCGCCTCCTGCCAGTTGGGCTACCCGGGCCTGGGTGGGGGACACAGTGGAGTGTCGGGGAGTCGAACCCCGCGGGCGTTGCTTGCAAGGCGACGCTGTGCACCAGCACCCACCCCGTGGACTTGCGAGCCAGCGGGCGGACTCGACCGCCTACCTCCGCTTGACGAGAGCGGCGCACCACCTGTCGTGCTGCGCTGGCACGGAGCCGGCGGCGAGAATCGAACTCGCACCCGTCCGCTTACAAGGCGGCCGCACATCCGCTTGTGCTTCACCGGCAGCTGCGTGCCCTCGGCGAGAGTCGAACTCGCACCGTCCAGGATCTCGGCCCGGTGCCTCTGCCAGTTGGGCCACGAGGGCGGATAGAGCTGGGAACGGAGGATTCGAACCTCCACGAGCCGGGTCAGAGCCAGCCATGCTGCCGGTTACATCAGCTCCCAAGGGCGGCCCGGCGGTACGAGCCGCCGGGACCGGTGCAGCGCGGGGCGGCGGCGACCAGCGCGGACCAATTCGGGGCCGTCGGCTGGTGGCGCGGCACCACGCGCGCCTCGGCGAGGGTGCGGTCGGCCGTTGCAACCGGTGCAGGCCGCGACGGTGTTGGTCCAGGTGTTCGCGCCGCCGCGGGAGCGGGGCACCGGGTAGACGCCCAAGACCTGATCGGGCTCGACCTCGTGGATCTCGGCTTCACCCCCTTTGCTGGTCCGGTGATCGTGAGTGGAGCGGCTAGGGGGGTCGAACCCCGGTCTGCTGCACGGCAAGCAGCCGCACTTCCGTTGTGCTACAGCCGCATGGAGCGGATCGAACCGGCCACCTCGAACGTACCCGGGGGCGCGCTCTTCCTGATGAGCTAGGGCGGCGGGTGCCTCGGGCGGGATTCGAACCCGCACAATTCCGGGTTTGAGCCGGGTGCCTCTGCCGGTTGGGCCACCGAGGCGGGTGCTGGGGGCGGAGGATTCGAACCCCCACGACCTGAGCCAAAGTCAGGCAGCCTGCCGTTAGCTGAGCCCCCAAGGGCCGAGCGGTACCGGGGACTCGAACCCCGTCTGTGCCTGCTTGGAAGGCAGGTGCCCTACCTGTTGGGCGAGTACCGCGTGACGCTGTCCGCGACAGCGCGCGGCAGGCCGTACGGGACTCGAACCCGTGACCTCCTGGCTGAGAACCAGGTGAGCTATCCAGCTACTCCAACGGCCCTTGCCATATGACGTGCCCGCCCCCAGCGTCGAACTGGGAACCTCCCGGGCTTCAACCGGGCGCTCTTCCTCCTGAGCTTGGCGGGCAAGTGCGTGGAGCAGAGGGGGATCGAACCGCTGGCCTCTGGTCTGCCGAACCAGCGCTCTACCGACTGAGCTACAACCCCGTGTGGTCCGGAACCCGGGAATCGAACCCGGCACGTCCTGTTCCCAAAACAGGCGGGTTACCCAGCTCCCCCGCTCCGGATCGCCCAGCCGACGCGGTCTGCCGCGTCGGCCGGGCATTCAATGCCATCCACTCTGGAATTCTCAATGTTCAGCACCGCCGGACATGCCGGAGTAACGCACGGGCGGCAGGAATCGAACCCGCAACGCACGGCTTTGGAGACCGCTGCTCTACCGAATTGAGCTACACCCGTAGAAATGTCGGAGAAAAGGAAACGCCGCCCTGTCCCGATCGGGGAGGGCGGCGTAAACGCGTCGTTGTGCACGCGTTACGCACGCCACCTGACCAGGTAGAACCGCTTGTTCTCGTGCCGCAAGGCCGGTTGCCCGCACGAGGGTATGGCCGACTCACCGCGCAGCGCTTCGCGCTGCTTCGGGTCGATCACCATGCGCCACGACATCACTGGGCTCCTTGCTGCTCGTCGTGTTGACGTAAACAACAGTAGGGAGAACATGCGCTTGTAGCAAGCTTATTCCGAACAGTCTCGACCCACCGCGAAGGTCGTACCCACCATTCGACGGCGCTTTGCGCACGGGCCGACGTCCTCATCTCGGCTACGAGAGCGCGTGCTACAGGACATTCACACGGCGTACCTGCTTGCGTGGTGCGGAGAAGGACCTAGACCCGATGTATCTCGACGAAGGCCGCCGCACAACCTTGACCGGGTGGTGCTCTTCGTCGTCGAGGACAAGGGCAGCTTGGTCGCGATCGAGGAGAAGGGCGCCACGAGCACGCTCGGCAGCCGCTGGGTCGACAACCCCGCCAATCCGTCGGGCCTGCGGATACGCGCCGTTCTGGCTGGCCCACCACGCGGTGATCCGCCTCTCGGTGGCGAACAAGACCCTGGCGACGGAACCAACGGTGGAGTGGAAGCTGTTCACCCGGGAGACCGGCGAAGCGGTGAACATCGGCGACATCGTCACCTGCCGGTATGGAACGACGGGGATGATCATCGCCTGGAACGCCGACCTGGCCTGACTTCGTCGGCCGCCTCGCCGGACGTCATTATGGTGGCATGATGCCGACCGCGTCCGATGAGGATCTGTGGGCCCGACAGGCGGCCCTGCAGGCCGAGGCATCTGAGGTGCTCGCCGGCCTCGACCTGGCCACGATCTTCGCCGACATCGGCCCAGTGCTCCTAACCGGCAGCTACGTCTCCAGCCTGATGTGCTGGCCCGACCTGGACGTCATGGTGCACGTTGGCGGAGGATTCACCCCGCGGGACGTGCTGCGGTCGCTCCAGCGGATCGTCGACCTTCCCGGGGTGGTCGGGTTCGACTACCGCGACGAACGCGGCCCCCGATCCCCGACCGGCAGCACCCGGGACGAGCGGTACCACGTGCCCATCGCCTTGTCCCGCAACGGCCAGACGTGGCGCATCGACCTAACCCAGTGGCTCAACGATCCACACGCGAACCTGACGGCCTGGCATGAGAGCCTGCGCGAGCGCATCACCGTTGAGCAACGTAGCGCGGTCCTCCGGATTAAAGACGTATGGCACCGGCTGCCCAGCTACCCCGACCATGTCAGCGGCACGCAGATCTACACCGCCGTCCTCGACGACGGCGTTCGCACCCCTCAGCAGTTCGATGCCTGGCTGATCGACAACGGATACCCCGCACACGACGGGTACCAACCGACCTGACATCGCGGGACTGTGGATCTAACGGGACTGTCTGAATAGCGGTGGATCTGGTCTTGGTCTGACACGCCGAGCGTTGCTTGGCGGGAAGGATCGTTGATGACCGAAACACTGGAGTCCGTGGCGAACGAGGTGGATCAGCGGCAGCTGGCGGAGCAGCTCTTGGCCCAGGCCCGGGAGCAGGGCGTGGATTTGGTGGGCCCGAACGGGCTGCTGAACCAGCTGACCCGCAGCGTGCTCGAGACCGCCCTGGAGGCGGAGATGACCGAGCATCTGGGGTATGACAAGCACGACCCGGCCGGGCGGGATGGCGGTAACTCGCGCAACGGGACCCGGTCGAAGACGGTGCTCACCGAGATCGGGCCGGTGACCATCGAGGTCCCGCGTGACACCGAGTCCACGTTCGACCCGCGGATCGTGCGGAAACGGCAACGTCGTCTGAGCGGGGTCGATGAGATCGTGCTGTCGCTGTCTGCGAAGGGCTTGACCACCGGCGAGATCGCCGCGCATTTCGACGACGTCTACGGGGCCACGGTGTCCAAGGACACCATCTCCCGGATCACCGACAAGGTGCTCGCCGAGATGACCGAGTGGGCCAACCGGCCGCTGGATGCGGTCTACCCGGTGGTGTTCATCGACGCGATCCGGGTCAAGATCCGCGACGGGCAGGTCACCAACCGGCCCGTCTACGTCGCCATCGGCGTCACCGTCAACGGAGAACGCGACATCCTGGGCTTGTGGGCCGGCGACGGCGGCGAAGGCGCGAAGTTCTGGCTCGCCGTGTTGACCGAGATCAAGAACCGGGGCGTCGCCGACGTGTGCATCGCCGTCTGCGACGGGCTCAAGGGACTGCCCGAAGCGATCACCACCGTGTGGGAACGAACTGTCGTGCAGACCTCATCTATCCACAATGGCCGGGCCGAGATCGTCTCGGTGGTCACTCGCACCGCCCCGGGCAGGACCTGTGCAGACGCGTCACCTCCGAGGTCCAGATGCAGACCCGTCCGCCCGGGGCGGCGGCGGGCTTCGCATCTGCCAGCGGGAGCAGCGCCCAGAGCGCCGAGATGAGGTTCCGACGAGGCCGGCCAGCATGCGGTGGCCGAAGCCCTCAGGGAGCCGTACTTGTTGCACAGCAACGATTCCAGCACACCGGATGACGTGTTCGCCGGCATCGACTGGGGAGGAGCATTCCACCAGCTCTGCCTGATCGACGCCGCGGGCACCGTCCGGCTGCAGCGGCGGATCACCCACGACGTCGCCGGACTGGCCGAGCTGGACCGCGTCCTCGCCGGGCAAACCAACAGCCTGAAGATGGCGATCGAACGAGCCGAAGGGCTGCTCGTCGAGCACCTACTCGCCCTGGGCGTCGACGTGTATTGCATATCGCCGAAGATCTCCGCCCGGGCCCGGGAACGCTACCGGCTGGCGGCGTCGAAGTCTGACACCCTCGATGCGTTCGTGCTGGCCGACACCCTGCGCCACGAACACCGCCACTGGCGGCCGATCTCCCCGCCGTCGCCGCTGCTGGCCGAGCTGCGCGCCATTACCCGTGACCGGCAGCGGGTGCTGCATGCCCAGCAGGCCTGCGAGTCCCAGCTGCGGGCGATCATGGACGCCTACCATCCCGGGCCGCTGCACCTGTTCTCCGCCCTGGACCGCGACATCAGCCTGGACTTCATCGCCGACTACCCCACCCCCGAGCAGGCCAGCCGCATCGGCGTCGCCCGCATGGACGCGTTCTGCCGCCGGCACAGCTACAGCGGCCGCACTCACCCCGACGTGCTCGTCGAGCGGTTACGGGCCCACCTGCTGACCGCCGGCGAAGGCACCATCGCCGGCAAGGCGTTCAGCGCCAAGCTCTTCATCGACCAGCTACGACTGCTCAACAGAAACCTCCGCGCCTACGACAAGAGACTGGACCAGCTCCTCGACGCCCACCCCGACGCCGTCATCTTCCGCAGCTTCCCCGGCATCGGGCCGTTCGTCGCCGCCACGCTGATCAGCGAGATGGGCGAGGACCGCAGCCGCTACCCGACCCCCGCGGCGCTGTTGGCCGAGGCCGGCCTGGCCCCGGTCACCCGCGCCTCCGGGCGCACCCGCCAGGTCCGCTTCCGTTACGCCGCCAACCGGCGCATGCGCCACGCCATCGACTGGTGGACCTTCGTCGCCACCCGCGAAGACGACTGGTCCCGCGCCGTCTACGAAACCGGACGGGCCCGAGGCCAGGCCAAGTACCGGGCCCTACGCGGCCTGGGCGCCCGCTGGACCCGCATCCTCTGGCGCTGCTGGACCGACCACACCACCTACAACCCCGACCGCCACCACCGAAACGAAACCACCACGCCAGCCTGAACCACCCGCCCCGTCACCCGCCGGCAGATCCGCCGCGCGGGCCACCACCATGCCCTCCGCACGACGCCATAACAGGCCGCCCCCGGCCGAGAGGTTGACAGCGGGAGTCTGCGTCGTACACCTCATCCGCAACACCTTCCGCTACGCGTCGCGGAAGTACTGGGATGAGATGGCGCGGGATCTGCGGCCGGTCTACACCGCCCCGACCGAGGCCGCGGCGAAGGAACGCTTCGTCGAGTTCACCGCCAAGTGGGGCGATCGGTACCCGGCGATCATCAGCCTCTGGGAGCACGCCTGGAGCGAGTTCGTCCCGTTCCTGGACTACGACGTCGAGATCCGCCGGGTCATCTGCAGCACCAACGCGATCGAGTCGGTCAACGCCCGCTACCGGCGCGCGGTCCGCGCCCGCGGACACTTCCCCACCGAGCAGGCCGCCCTCAAATGCCTCTACCTCACCACCCGGTCCCTGGACCCCACCGGGCGAGGCCGGGCACGATGGGCGACGAGGTGGAAGCCCGCGCTCAACGCCTTCGCGATCACCTTCGAAGGCCGCATCACCCCGAGCGAGAACTAACCGATGCCAAGCCGGATCCACCGTCTATCGGACAGTCCCGATCTAACGGTGTTTCCGGCCCATCCGCAGAGCCCGCTGCCGGCGGATCACCTTGCGAAGCGGACGTAGGCCGAACGTGTCTCCTTTGGTAGTGGTGTGCCGTTGCGGGTGCCTCCTACGGTGGGATCGTGTCTGGACCTCACGGGTGGGCGGCGGATCAGCTGGGGATGGCGTTGACACTGGTCCACGGGGTGGACGAGGCGGCGGTGATACACGCGTTCGGGGGTGATCCGGCGCGGACGCGGCCGGACACGGCGGGGTGCCTGTCGCAGGAGCGGTGGGCCGAGGCGTATGCCGACTTCGCCGATGTCGACGTGGATTTCTCGGAACTGGCGGCGCAGGACCGGGCGCACCTGTGGCTGACTCGGGTGGGCGAGTGGCTGCTGGTCAGCGAGGACAACGGGTTCCGCGGCACCGAACCGGATGTCATCGCCGCGCTCGGTGCGCCGGTGCACGTCTGTGTAATGTGGAACGTGGCGGTGTCGGCGAACTTCGTCTACGCCGAAGGCGGCCAGATCCAGGCCGGGTTCCGCGACTTCCTCGACGCGGCGTACGGCCCGCGGCCGGAGCTGCTGCGCTCCTGGGCCGACGGCCTCAATCTGAACGTCGACGACGAACTCGAAGGGGATCCCGAGGAGGACGCGCATCGGGCCTACGTGAGCGTGCATCAGCGGGCGCTGGTGATGATGGAACGCGCGACCGGCGTCACTGTGTGGCGCGCGGAGCTGGAGAGACGTCAGCTGCATTTCACGGTACGCGAGGGGTGGCGCGCCGACCTGGCCGGGCGGTCCGCGTACTCGGCGCCGGACGAACCAGTGGCGAAGGACGTGGTGCGGTACGAGGCGGTGATCGAGCCGCTGCGGCCATCCGCTCAAGCCGAAGCCGACGCTGGCGTGGGTTCCGCGAGCGAGCAGCGTCGTGAGCCGGTCGAGGACGAGCGGCTGGAACGGCAGCGGGAGACGCTGCGGCGCGCACACGCGGACCCGGAGGCACTGCAGTATGTGCCGCCGGCCTGGACGGCGGCACCACGCGACGCGCTTCCGGCTGTGATGCCAGTCGAGAAGTTCCTCGGGCGCAGCGAGCAGGCGTTCGTGTGGCTACGCGCCCTAGCGGTCTACCCGACCGGGGTCATGCTGGAGATTGACGCCCGCGCGCACCACCGAACGCTGGGCGCGCCGATGGTGGATTCCTCGGGGCAGGTCAGCGACCGGAAGCTGCGCCTGGCGGTGCAGTTCGCTGACGGGCAACGCGCCACGAACCTCGCCGCCTACTACGGCGACAGCGCACCGTCGCGTCCAGTGCTGCAGTCCACCGGAACGATCCTCGGCACCCAGGAGCACCACTGGCTGTGGCCGCTGCCCCCGGCCGGTCCGCTCGTGCTGACCTGCCGCTGGCCCGCCTACGGCATCGACCGCTCAGAGCTGCGGCTCGACGCCACCGCGATCCGGGCCGCTGCCGACCGCTGCCGGCAGGCCTGGATCACCTGAGCGTCCACGCACAGAAATTCACGGCCAGACGATGACGGGGTGTCCGATGCTGAGTGCACAAGTACTCCTCTGGTGCGCTTCTGGGTCAGCAGCAGAAGGCAGGCGCGGTCGCCTGCGCGCTGTGTGCGCGGCCAGGATCTCGGCCGGTCGTGCTGCCCGTATCGACCATCGGAGCCATCCCGATCCGTATGCATCCGTCCTTCGGTGAATGTTCCCGCGGCGCGCGAGAAGATGTCAGCCGCGAGGCGCGCGGCGGTAGCGCAGTCCGTATCCGTACGGGAATAGCGCGGGCTGGCCGTCACCGACATTGATCGGCTGCTGGCCGGCGCTGCGCATCCAGGTCACCGGAAGCTTGCCGGTCGGCTGGTGGTCGCCGAACAACACGTCGGCCACGCCCTGACCCTCGGTACCGGGCAACCACGCCGCGAGAAGCGCGTCCCAGCTGGGCAGGTGCCCGGCGATGTCCAGTGGTCGCCCGGAAACCAGCACGACGACCGTGGGCACACCGCTGGCGCCAAGTCGCGAGAGCGTGTCCAAATCGGCCTGGTCCAGGCCCATCGTGGTGGGCCGGTCGCCGCGGCCCTCGGCGTAGGGCGTCTCGCCGATCACCGCGACGGCGACGTCGTAGCTGCCGTCGATGCCTGTGCCGTCTTTGCTGTAGGTCACCGTGCTCGAGGCCCGCACGGTCCGCTGGATGCCCTGCAGGATGGTGGTACCGGGTGTGATCGGGCCGCTGGAGCCCTGCCAGCCGACGGTCCAGCCGCCGCTCTGGTTGCCGATGTCGTCGGCGTTCTTGCCGGCCACGAAGATCCGGTTGCGCGACTTGTCAAGCGGCAGCACGTTCCGCTCGTTCTTCAGCAGGACCTGCGACTGGCGTACGGCCTGCCGGGCGAGTCCGCGGTGCCGGGGGCTGCCGATCGTGCTGGTGTACCGGCGGTCGGTGAACGGCCGTTCGAACAGGCCGAGCTCGAACTTCTTCGTCAGGATTCGCCGGTTGGCGTCGTCGATCCGGGCCGGCGGGATCCGGCCGGCCTCGATCTCGGCGCGCATGGTGTCGATGAACTTCCGGTACTCGAACGGCACCATCACCATGTCGATGCCGGCGTTGATCGCCGCGGTGACCTCGGCGGGCGTGAACCCGGGCTGGCCGTCGATCTTGTCCACGCCGTTGTAGTCCGAGATCACGATGCCCTTGAAGCGCAGTTCGTCCTTGAGCACGGTGTTGATCAGGTAGTCGTGGGCGTGCAGCTTGACGCCGTTCCAGCTGCTGTAGGAGATCATCACCGAGCCGACGCCGCGCCGGACGGCCGCGCGGAACGGCGGCAGATGGATCCGCCGCAACTCCGCCTCGGTGAGTGTGGTCTCGCCCTGGTCGGCGCCGTGGGTGGTGCCGCCGTCGCCGAGGTAGTGCTTCGCGGTGGCCAGCACCGACGAGGGTTGGGCCAACGACGTGCCTTGCAGCCCGTCGATGATGGTGGTCATCGAGGTCGCGAGTTCGGGCGTCTCGCCGAAGGACTCGTACGTCCGGCCCCAGCGGTCGTTGCGCGCCACGCAGAGACACGGCGCGAAGTTCCAGTCGATGCCGGTGCCGACGACCTCCTCGGCGGTGGCGCGCCCGATCCGCCGCGCGAGGCGTGGATCCCGGGTGGCGCCGAGGCCGATGTTGTGCGGGAAGATCGTCGCGCCGTACACACCGTTGTGGCCGTGGACCGCGTCGACGCCGTAGATCAGCGGGATGCCCAGGGGCGTGGCGAGCGCGGCGCGCTGGAAGCCGTCGTACATGTCCGCCCAGCTCTCGGGCGTGTTGGGTGTCGGCTGGGAGCTGCCGCCGGACAGGAGGGAGCCGAGCCGGTTGGTCGTGACGTCCGCCGGTGAGGTCATCGCCCTGCGCTCGGCCTGGATCATCTGACCAAGCTTGTCCTCCAGCGTCATCCGCGCGAGCAGGTCGTTCACCCGGACGTGCACCGGGCGCCTGGCGTCCTTGTAGGCGGGCCCCGTGCTGGCGGTGGCGGAGCCGATCGTGCTCAGGACGAGTACGCCGGCCAGCAGGCCGACCGTGAGGGTGCGACCGGTGCGCATGCTCGACCTCCGAGGCGGCAGCGGATAATTCGGAGCTTAAATTAATGATCAAACCGAGCTAGGTCGAGGCCTTCGGCGCAGAAAATCGGGGCTCGCGCGACTTTCGGCTGGTGACGCACGTCGAATCGGCAGGTTCGGGCGGCCGGCCACGCCTGGGGGACCCGCCGCGCGGGCGAAACGTGCACTCAGACCACCTCGGCGTGCACGTTTGCGGCCGAAGCGGGCGGCAACGACTCCGGGTCGGCGAAGCGCCGGCAACGTGAACCCACGCCGGATCACCCAGCCGGCAGGCCCGATGACCTGGAGAGATACGGCAGCCGCCGCTGCTGCGCGAGAACGCGGCACGGCGACCAGGTGGCGCCGAACCGTTGACCCCTGCCAGGAGGAGGCTTAGTTTTCACCGCAAATTAAGGTCCGAATGAGGGGTGGTCGGCATGGGCAAGGGTCCAATCGGCTGGCGGGCACTGGTCGGCGCCGCTGTGGTCGTGGCGCTCACCGCGACCGGCCAACCCGCGCCGGCGGCACCGCTGGAACGCGTGGCCCTCACGGTCGACGCGGCCGAACCGGGCGGTCGGCTGCCGTCGGACTTCGTCGGCCTGTCGTACGAGATGCGCGAGCTCTACACCGGTGGTTTCGACGCCCGCCGCGGCAATCTGGTGCCGCTGTTCCGGACCCTCGGCCAGAGCAACCTACGCATCTCCGGCAACACGCTGGACCGGGACACGCTGTGGGTACCTGAGGGAACCCAGCCGCCGCAACCGTTGCCCGAGTGGGTGCAGAGCATTGTCACGCCCACCGACATCCGGCGCCTGGCGACGTTCCTCGCGGCGACCGGCTGGCGCACCGAGATCGGCATCAACGTCGGCCGCTGGGACGCCGCGCTCGGCGCCGACCAGGCCAGGGCCATGTTCTCGATCCTCGGCCGTCGGCTGGTCGCGGCGGAGTGCGGCAACGAGCCCGACCAGTGGGTCAGCCGCGGTTACCGTCCGGCCGGCTACGCCTACGCCGACTACCTCAAGGACTGGCGCGCCTGCGCGGACGCGATCGGCAACGATCGGATCGCCGGACCTGATGCCGCCTCACCCACCTCGTCCTGGGCGGCCTCGCTGGCAAGGGACGAACGGGCCCGGCTGAAGATGCTGATGATCCACCACTACAGTCTCGCCCCGGACGGCACGCTCGCCGGCCTGCTCTCGCCGCAGACCCGGGCAAAGCAACTGAACGCGGTGACGCCGAACCTCACCGCCGCGAAGGCGGTCGACCTGCCGCTGCGCATCGACGAGACGAACTCGGCGTTCGGCGGCGGCGTGCCCGGCGTGAGCGACGTCTACGGGTCCGCACTCTGGGGCCTGGACTACAGCCTGCAGATGGCCAAGGCCGGTGTCGCCGGGATCAACCTGCATGGCGGCCTGGGCGTGTGCGGCGCTCCATTGTGGAACGGGCGGTTCCAGCGGTACACGCCGGTCTGCGCCGCCAACCAGGCGGATGAGCAGGCACGGATCTACAAGGCCACGCCGCTCTACTACGGCCTGTGGATGGCGACCCGGCTCGGGCCAGGCACGTTCCTGCCGGTGACGCTGTCCACCGACCGGAACATCACCGCGTACGCCGTGCGGGGCGACGACGGCCGCACCCGCCTGGCCGTGGTCCAGAAGGAGGAGACCTCGACCGCGCCGGTCCGGCTCGACATCACCGTCGGCGGGCCCGACCGGGGCGCCGAGATCCTGCGCCTGACCGGCAGCACGCTCGGCGGGCAGGACGTCGCGATCCAGGGCGCGCAGGTCGACCGGCGCGGGCAGCTCAGGCCAGGCCGGCCGGACCGGGCCCACGTGCGCGCCGGACATGCTCAACGTGAACCTTGCCGGCGGAAGCGCCGTGCTCATCACGCTGGACAAGGCCGGCCACCGGAACGGCTGACGGACGGGCGCCGGGCAAGACGTGGCTCGCCCGGCGCCGTCCCGTCAGCCGGGAGCCGTCGAGCTCGCCTCGCAGTTCCAGTCCTTCGTGCGGTGGTGGAGACGGCTTCGCCGTCACCCCCGCGAGCCAGCACCGGGAGACCGCAGCGGCGGCAACGCGTCGGCGTCAGGGGGCGCCTCAGGACTGCCGGGCAGGAGCCGGCGCACCAGGGATGTGTGCGCGCGACCTTCCCGCCGTCATGGGGAAGGGAAAGTGCTGCACCAGCCGGCTGTCGGTCACCCGCCAGACCATGACCTCATGCCGGCCGCCTGCGGCGAGCAACATGCCCTCCGGGTGGCGCACTGCGGTGCGCCCACCAGCCGAAGAACCGCCTTCCGCAAGGGTGGCCCAGCGCCGCCAGCACGCCGATCGACATCGACCGCAGCAGATCGCGTTCGTCCTGGAGGGCCCAGTTCAGCATGTACAACGCCCCGCCCAGGACCACACCACCCACAATGGTCATCAGCAGAGCGCCGCCGAGCCAACTCGCGGTGGATTCATCCCGGTACTCGTTCGCGAGCTGGGCGATGTGTTCCCGCCGTTTCTCGCGCCATCCCATGCGGCCGCAGCATAGTGGTCCAGGCGAGCGGTCCAGTGAGGCGCTTTCCCCTTTGAAGGTCGAAGCTTCGCAGCACGTGGCTGACGGACCACCCGGTGGTGATGACGCGGTTGCCCAGATCATCCGACCCAGCGACGCTAGATGCACATGGCGGCGGCTTCCGCCCACGCGCGCCAGACCGGCGCCGTCGCATCTCCAATGGACTGCCGGCGCTCAGCCTCTGCGCCGACCTGCCCAGCGATAGGCCGCCTCCACAACGGAGCCACCCGGCGGAACTTGGCCCACTCCGACATCGCTCGCGACTGTGACCAAAACTCCGCCAGCTCGCGCGCGGCGCGGTCGTGATCCTCACCATCGAGCCCGGACAGCGCAGTGGTCACTCGCTCGCTGAGTAAAGGATCGTCGTCCGGGATCTGGTCCCACTCGCTTCTCATCGCTCTCTCCCGCGCTCGGGTCGTCGGAGTCGGCACTCCTGCGGTCAGTGTCTACCCAAATTGCCCAATTCAGGCCAGGTCGAGCACCTCCAGCACGGGCCCAAGACCCATGTGGACACCGATGAACGTTCCCCTCGGCACGTTGAACCGCCCCGGGTTTGGTAGCGGCTAGACGGGTTGGGACGTTGCCTCGGCGAGGCGGGGTTCGGTGGGGTGGTGCAGGGTTTCGAAGACCGCCGGTGTTTGCTGAGCCGGTCCACACCGGCGCCCACTACTGCCTGTCCGGCCCGGCGCGAGACCCGGCTGACCTCGCTCGGACTCATCCGCCCAGCGTCGCGCCGCGGGTCACGGGCCGCCTGTCGGTAGGAATGCGTCAAAGTGGATGTTACGGGCACGCACTCCTCGGGCGCGCAGCAGGGGGATGGCAGCGTCGATCATGGGCGGCGGCCCGGCGAGGTAGGCGTCGTAACCCTCCAGGCTCGGTAGGCGGCGGGCCACGACCTCGGTGACCAGGCCGGTCTCGCCGCTCCAGTCCATCGGCCAGGCGTCGGACAGGCTGGGGATGAACTCCAGGACGGGCATTGCCTCTCGGATGCGGGCGATCTGCTCCACGCAGTAGAGGTCCTCCGGTCGCCGAGCTCCGAAGAACAGGGTGACCGGGCGGGTGTTTCCCTTGTGGGCGAGGTCAGCGAGCATCGACAGGAGTGGAGCCAAGCCGGAGCCGCCCGCGATCATGAGGATCCGACGGTAGGTGAGGCGGATCTTGAGCTGGCCCAGCGGGCCGTAGACCCGCAGCCGGTCCCCGACGCGGAGGGTCCCCGCGAGGAGCTGCGAGAAGCGTCCTCCAGGAAGCAGCTTCACTATGAGGTCGATGCGGTCTGCGTCGCTCGGCGGGTTGGCGAGCGAGAAGGCGCGGACGTCCTCAGAGCCGGGGATCTCGACGTTCACGAACTGGCCGGCCACGAACGTGATGGCGTCCGGCTCGACCAGCCGCAGCCGTACGGACCTGATGTCCGGCGTCAGTGATTGGATGGTCTCGACCTCGGTGAGCAGCGAGCCGATCTGATCGCCGGCGAGGAACTCCTCCTCGGTGAGCTCCATGGAGCTCACGTCGATCACGCAGTCCTCCGAGGGCTGGCTCGAGCAGACCAGGATCCAGCCCTCCGCCCGCTCGGAGGAGGCCAGGGCGAACGTCGAGCCGGACTCCTCGACATCCCCTTCGACCAGCAGGCCCTTGCACGTGCCGCAGCCGCCGTGCTTGCAGCCGTAGCGGACGTACAGCCCCTGGCGAAGGGCGGCGGCGAGGATCGTCTCCCCATCGGCGCACTCGAAGGCGCGGTCGAACGGGAGGACGTGGATCTTGCTCATGACCTTGCGCTACACGCTCTGCAGCGGGTCCTTGACCTCAAACCGCAGCCTCCGGATGTCGTCGATGGTCCACAGGCGCTCCTGGTCGAGGGTGGGCTGGCCGATCAGCGTTTCCCCGTCGGGCCGGACGAACCCCAGGTCGAGGATCACGTCAGCGAGGTCCCAACCGTGGTAGCGCTCCCAGAAGCTCTTGCGGTGAGCGTGCGCCTCCGGCCACCGGGTGAAGATCCATTCGCAACCCTCGCTGCACACGGCGAACCTCGAATCCCCGTACTCGACGATGCGCATCTCGTTCTGGTCGAGCCGTGGCATCGCGCACGGCAGCTGGCACACCTGGCAGAACGGCGGCAGTGCGGGCAACTCCTGGAGCATGATCCGTCCCACCGACGGGTCGGCCATCTGGCGGTGGGCCTGCCAGAAAGCGCCGTAGGCATCGTGCCAACCCGGGTAGTGATTCTCGAACCACTCGAAGTCCGGCTCGTACATCGCGTCCGAGCGCCAGAAGTTCAACGGCCAGAACGCCGCGAGCGCCATGCCGAGCGTGTGATGCAGCCACTGGACGTCGTGGGCGACCTTGCCCAGTCGCTTGGGTGGCCGGATCCCGAGATCGGTCATGCGGTCCAGGTAGCTGCTGACGAAGTCGTCCACCACCCATTCCTGCCACTGGTCCTTGTAGGCCCACGGGCGCACCGTCGCGCCGTACTCGGACTGCCAGCCCACCAGCGCGTCCAGCCCTCGGTGGGTGTGCCAGAAATGCCGCTCAAGCGCCTCGTTGAGCGCCGGTACGTTGCGGTCGTCCTGGAGCACCGCCATCAGGGACCCGTAGCCGTTGGCCATGTGCCTGGCCTCATCCGACTGGATTGACAAGAAGGTGGTGGCGAGGGCGTGATCCCCGTTGGCGACGGCGATCTGCGGGACGGCCACGAGGAGGATGTTCGTGTAGGCGGTCTCGACGACGACGTTGAGGTTCACCACGCTGTCGATGACGTCCCCGGTATTGAAGTTCTGGAACAGCGCGACCGAGACGAGTCCTCCTGGGTGCTGGTAGAGGGACTTCTGCGTGGCGTCCCAGCCGGCCGGGTCCCTCCAGTGCTCGACGTAGTAGCGCCGCAGGGCCATCTCGAGCTGAGTGTGGCGCACCTCGTCCATCATCTGGGCCTGGTAGCCCTGGCGGAGCTCCTGGTTCTGGATGCAGGTGATGATCATCCCGGTGCCGGCAACCGCCTGGAACTCGGCGTTGGTCAGGTCGGGGAGGGTCAGCTTCAGGCACTCCATGAACCGGGGCTGGATCTCGTCGGCCATGCCCATCCGAAGCGCGCCGTCGAGGAACCCGTACGTCCGGTCGTCCTTCTCCGCCTCCATCCGCATGTAATCCCGGATCAGCATCCGGAACGGATCTTTGCCGTGCTTCGGGATGATGTAACGGGTGGGGTATTTCGGGCGCTGATCACCGGAGGTGAAGTCCCAGTCGTAGGACTTCGCCTTGTCGTGCACCTCAACCAGGCTCTTCGACATCGTCACGTGCTGCCTTCCCGCTCGCTCCTCAACCGCGCCCGAGCTGGTTACGGGCTGTCGAGGTCCCTGAAACGCTCGGGCAGGATCTCCGCGAAGATCTGGATCCTGCCGTCGGAGACGACCATCCGGCCGTAGTAGGAGCTCATGCTGACCAGGAAGATGTCCGTGTCCACCTCGCGGCCGACGCGCTCGCTCAGCTCTTCCATGTCGAACTCGAGCAGCCCGGCTCTCTCGATCTTGTAGTAGCAGTCCCTGAAGCTGATCCGCGCGTCAGGCAGCTCGTCACGGACGAGCTCGACCGCCGCCTCGGTCTCGGCGCTCCGCATGAGCGAGATGCCCACCGTGTCGCTGGCGGCGTGGGCGACGACCATGCCCGCCTCCCCCTGGTCGGTCACGCTGCTCGCCTTCCTTTCGCCGTTGTGTCACCGGAGCTGGAGCTCATCCCGGATCCTGCGCTGGCGCGCCTGGACCAGCTCGAAGCTGGCCTCGAACGGGGGCGCCTCGATCCCTTTGATCGAGAACAGACCCTCCAGGGCTCGCGCCGCTGCCACGCTCACCGGCGTCCATCGCTCCACCCAGCCGGAGATGACGTCGCGGTTGTGGTCACCGTGCTCGGGATCCGACAGCAGCATCCGCACGAGCTCTTCCGTCGTCGCCAGCTGGCGACGGCTGTCCTCCCGGACCCCCGCAAGGATCATCGGTGTCACGGGGTCCCCGTTCCAGGGAGCCGCGCGAGCGAAGAACTCGGTCTTCGCCAGGTCCCCGACGAGCGGCTCGAAGACGAGGTTCACCGCGATCACTATCTCCGCCCAGTCGTCCGCGGAGACGATCCGCTCCACGTTCTCCCGGGCTGGGACGAGGGTCGGGTCTTCCATCCACGCGGAGCGTGCGCCCTCGTCGTCGTAGTCGGGCAGGACGGCCGCCAGGTCGAAGGTGAGGTGGACGATGTCCTGTAGGTGTCGCACCTTGTCGGCTGCCTCGAAGACGAGGGCGAACATGACCGAGTCGCCGAGCGCTTCCCGCACGGCGTAGCACAGCGACAGGAACAGCCCGTACTCGACGAAGGGCCAGGCGGCGTAGTACCTGCCTAGCACCTCTCGAACCCACTCCGGGTTAATCCCCTTGGCAAGTCCGTCGTCCAGCGCGTGGCGGACGAACCGGTCGAGGCTGTGCTCCTCGTGGTTCCTGCTGACGACGTAGGGCCGGTACCAGACCTGACTGGGGTCGCGGAAGCGCTCCCAGTCGCTTGAGCGCACCGCCGTCGACTGGTCCGTGTAGGGGGCTCTCCCGTCGTCGAAGCGCAGTGGCCAGTCGACCACCAGCCACTGCTGGGGGCTGGACTGCTGGCCGATGGTGAACATCTCGTATTCGCTGGCGTGTCGCTTCGTCGGCGTGAACCAGACGAACTTGCGATTCCCCTCCAGGACCCTTGGCTGGTCTGCCATGGCTCCCTCCTCACCGGCAGCAACGCCAGGCGTGCTGCCCGGACCGTCTGCTCGTCCGGTCCGGGCTCGCACGTCTGGCAGGCGGCTACTGCTTCTTCTGCTGCTCCTCGCGCACGATGGCTGCCCCGTCAGCGAGGGCGCGTAGCTTGCTCGCCGCGATCATCCGCGGCAGGTTGATCAGGCCGCAGTCCGTGGTGAGCGCGAGCCGCTCGGCCGGCACGAACTCCAGCACCTGGTGGATGCGGTCAACGACTTCCGCGGACGTCTCGGTGATGGTGCTCTTCACGTCGATGATTCCGGCGGCGAAGTCCTTCGACCAGCTGTGCTCGAGCAATGGCTTGAGGTCGTCGGGTCCGGTGCGACCCACCTCGTAGTTCAGCGCGTCGATGTTGGCGTCGAGCACCTTGGGGAAGATCCCCTGTGCCCGTTGGGGTGCAGGGGCTGAGGTCGGCCGGTGATCGAGCACCCAGGCGCCGAACTCCCGCTCCTCGTCGTCCGGGAAGTAGCCCGGCGTTCCCGAGTAGTTGCCCCAGCAGGTGTGCACCCAGAACTGGCAGCCGGCGCCCTCGACGGCCGTGTTGAGTGCCTCGACCTCCCAGTCCCCCATGCCGTACGGCCAGACGAACTCGTCCAACTGGATGATGTCGCAGCCGTTGTCGGCGAGCTCCTTGAAGTCCTCGTTGAACGCCTTGGCGATCGCGAGTGCCAGCTCCTTGGTCTCCTTGTAGTGCTGGTTGTTGGTCGCGGCGGCCAGCACCTGGATACCGGTGTAGGACACCTTCACCGGCTTGCGCGTCGCCCGACGCACCGCCCGCAGCGTGGCCAGGTGGAACGGGTGCTCGCGGCGTACCTCGCCGACGCAGGTGGGCGCGAAGAGCGTGGAGTAGATCGGCAGGCCGATCGGCGGACCGGTCAACTTGAAGCCGGTCATGCGTTCGACGTAGTGGTAGAGGATCTGGCCGTAGGGGGAGTCACCCCCGTACACCTTGCCGTCGCTGATCACGTCTAGCCCAGCGGCCTCCTGGTCGTGGACGATGGCGCCGACCGCGTCCTCAAACGCCTCACGGCTGATGGCGTCGTAGACGAACTCCCCCTTGGGATACGTGGCAAAGGCACGTCCGTCGTACCAGCGGGGGTTGGGATAGTTGCCCACCATCGTGGTGGGCAGCAATACATCCTGAGATCCGACTCGCATGGATTGCTCCTTCCGTCAGGAAGCCGCGGCCTCCGTCAGTGACGGCCACCTTCCTGGACGCTACGTCGAGCGACGGATCGTTTCTCCGGCTTGGCCGGGCGAATCCACCGCCGCATCCTCGTCCTGAGCGGGCGGATTCTGGACCAGAATTCGCCAATCCACGGCAACGCAGCCGTCGGCGGTCGCAAGCACCGGATTCAGGTCGAGCTCAGCGATCTCCGGCACGGATGCGAGCAGGTCGCCGACCGCGCGGATCGTCCCGGAGAGCGCGTCGAGGTCAACCGGCTCGGCGCCGCGGGCCCCGGTCAGCACGGCATGGCCGCGCAGGCTGGCGAGCAGCCGAGCGGCGTCCTCGCTGCGCAGCGGAGCGAGACCGAGCGCGACGTCGTCGATCGCCTCGACGAAGACCCCGCCGAGACCGGCCAGCACCGCCGGGCCGAACTGCGGGTCGCGGACACCGCCGATGACGACCTCGGTACCAGTGGCCTGGTGCTGCACGAGCACCCGCGCACCAGGCACGAGGGCAAGCAGATCGGCGGCGGCGAGGTGGACGTCCCGCCGGTCGTGCAGACCAAGACGGACGCCGTGCGCTTCGCTCCTGTGTACGACGGTCGGGTGGACGATCTTGGCCACGCACGGGTAACCGAGATCGTCGGCGGCCGTCTCGGCTTCGGCGACGCTTGCGCAGGTTCTCCCTGGCACGGTGCGGATGCCGGCGCGGGCGAGTACTCCGGCGGCCGCGTCGGTATCGAGCAACCCGCTCGTCAGCGGGAGAAGGCCCGTCGGTCTGGCGGGTGCGGGGGGCGGCCGGCGGACCCGGGCGTGTGCAGCGCCGTACCGGACGGCGTGGCCGAGGGCGCGGGCGGTCCGTTCGGGCCATTCGAAGCACGGCACGCCCGCTTCCTGGAGCAGATCCGCGCCCGGCCGGGCCACTCGCGGCGCCACCCAGCACACGTACACCGGCACCGGTACGTGATCGGCCCGCAGCCGGGCCACCGCCGCGCCGACCGCGCGGGCGACCGGCTCCGTCGCCGAGCGCTGGAGCAGGAGGGGTACGACCGCGTCGACCTCACCCGAGCGGGCCAGCCGGTCCACCAGCATCGGATACAGCTCGGTGAAGCGGTGCCAGACCGGGGTGATGTCGACCGGGTTGCGGGGGCTGGCGAGCGGCGGTAGCAGCGGGCGGATCTCGTCCTGCAGAGCGGCCGACAGCTCGGGCACGTCAAGCCCTTCGTCGGCGAGCAGGTCGACCAACTCGACGCCGGTGCCGCCAGAGTTGGTGATGATCGCGACCCGCGGCCCCGCGGGCGGCTGGCAGTCCAGAGCACGGGCCGCGTCGAGCATCTCCAGCCCTGACCGGACCTGGACCACTCCAGCATGCTCGAACGCGGCTCGCCAGATGCGCTCGCTGCCAGCCAGCGCGGCTGTATGCGACACGGCGGCGCGCAGCCCGGCGGCGGATCGGCCGGTCCTGGCCACGATCACCGGCTTGTGCGGCGTGACCCGGCAGGCCTCCTCGAAGAACGCTCGGCCGTCCACAAGGGACTCCAGGAAGAAGCACAGCGTTCGGCTGGCGGGGTCGGCGCCGAGGTAGCGCAGGAGTTCGGCGTCGGCGACGTCCACCTTGTTCCCCGCGGCGTACACCTTGGCGAACCGGATGCGCTCGTCGAGGCCAATGGAGTGCGCGGCCATGCCGTACGCCCCGGACTGCGTAACCAGGCTGATCCCTCCCCCGCGCAGCGGGCTACCGGCGGCGATGGAGGCGTTCAGCGGGAGGTCGCAGTTCTGCACCCCGAAGCAGTTCGGCCCGACGATCCGCACTCCGCCGGCCCGCGCGGCGGCCATCATCTCCTGCTGGAGCAGGGCACCGTCCGGACCGGCCTCGGCGAAGCCGCCGCTGATCACGATGGCGGCGGCTACCCCGGTGGCCGCCGCGTCCCGGATCACGGCCGGTACGGCGGGCGCGGGCACGGCCACGACGGCGAGGTCGACGTCGCCCCCGACGTCGCGCAACGTCGGGAACGCGGGCCGGCCATCGATGACCGTGGCCGACCGGGTCACCGGAAGGATCTCGCCGGGAAAGCTGGACAGGTTGCGCCACAGCAACGCTCCCACGCTGCCCGGCTGGTCGGATGCCCCGACCAGCGCGACCCGCCGCGGTTCGAACACGGCGGTCAGCGGGCTGCTCAGCATGCGCAGGCCGCGCTGGCCCCGTGGGTGAAGGTGCGGCGCAGCTCCCGCGCGGAGAACTCCGAACGGCGGACGCCGAGCGGATCCACCGCCCGCAACGCGGCGATCTCCGCCGGGCTCGGTGGCTTGATCGGTCGTAGGTCGGTGGCGATCCGCAGCGGGAAGCCGGTGGCGGCGCGCACCTCGTCCAGCCCGACGTCAGGGAAGAGCTGGCGCAGCCGGGCGTACCCGTCCGTGTCGTAGTCGAAGACGCCGAGCTCGGTGACCAACCACTCGGGGCCACCGCCGGCGAAGCCAAGCTCGGCGCGGGTGCCGCCCGGTGTGCGGTGGCCCATGTCCGTGACGAAGTCGCACCGCTCGACCAGGGTGCGCCCCGACCGGTGCCGGGACGTCCACAGCGTGAGGCTGCCGATACTGGCGGCGAGGTTGCATCCACCGCCACCGCCGCCGAGCTTGACCTTGGGCCGGTCGAGCGGGCCGATGGCCGTGACGTTGGTGTTGCCGTAGCCGTCGATCTGCCCGCCGGACAGGAACATCCGGTCCACCTCGCCCCGGGCCGCGGCGTCGAAGAACTCCTCGAACCGCATCCGGTACGGCGCGCCCCGCTGCAGCGCCAGGTCGTTGCTGGTCGGCGGGATGAACGGCGGGTCGGGGTTGACCGCGTAGGTGGCCCCCTCGACCAGCAGCATGTCCCGGGCGTGGGTGTGCCGGGCGACGTGCATGGCCACCTGGGCGCACGGGCTGCCGAAGCCGTGGAAGACGACCTCGCGGTCGCGGATGGTGCGAGCCAGCACCACGACGAACCACTCGTCGATCGAGAAGGTCATCTGAACAGGTCCTTCCAGGCTTGCGTCGAGACGGACCACTGCCCGAGAGCGGCGAGCCGCTCCTCGCCGACGACCTTGCGATAGGCCTCCTCGGTGGCCGTCCCGTTCACGTACCGGTCGACGTAGCCGGCCAGCTCGGCGGCGCCGGCCGTGGCCGCCCGCACATACTCGGCGAGGTGCGGCCGGTCGTACGCGTAGCCGGGGTAACACGAGGTCGGATGCGCGCCGTAGGGAACCTCGGCCACCGCGGTCACCAGGTGGGCCGGGATGGTCACCCCGGCCGCCACCACGTCCTCGGTCGAGGCGATCCGCTCCACCGTGGCGACCACCTGCCGGGAGGCTGCGGCGAACCGCTCGTCCAGCACGTACGGCTGGTCCAGGTGCAGGTTGCCGCGCCGGTCGCCGAGCGGCGCGTGGATCAGCGCCACGTCCGGCCGCAGCGGCGGCACCACGACCAGGATCTCGCCGGTAAACGGGCAGGTCACCTCGCCGTACTCGGGATGCAGCCGGCGGATGTCGGAGCCCTTCACGCCGCGGACCGGCAGGATCGGCAGGCCGAACTCGGCGGCTCGCAGCTGGGCGAGGATGGTGGCGCAGCAGCTCTCCCGGACCTCGATCAGAGCCGGTCTCGGCCGCGCGCCGGTACGCCGGCGCAAGCCCGAAGTCCTGCTCGAACCCGACGTAGCTCTCCTCGCAGATCGCCGACCGCCCCCGCGGCAACCAGCAGGTCGACGTCGATGCCGTGCGCCGAGCCGAGGACGTGCAGGTCGCGGCGGCCCTGGCCCGGATCAGCTCCCGTACCAGCGCCATCGGCAGCCGGGCGGACAGCCCACCGCCGAGCGCGACGAGCGCCCCGTCGACGACAGCTGCCGCCGCCCGGTCGAGGTCGACGAGCTTGTCGGCGGAAAGGTGGAACGGCATGGTCTCACTCCCGCTACTGGATGGTCATGCCGCCGTCGGCGGTCACCACCGAACCGGTAAGGAACGACGCGTCGTCGCTGGCCAGGAACAGCGCGACCCGGGCGATCTCCTCCGGCGTTCCGAGCCGGCCGATCGGGTACTTGGCGACCGTCTTCGCCAGTCCGGCCTCCAGGTCACCGTCGCCCCGAGCCCGCAACATGGGCTCCATCAGCGGGGTGAACACCGTGCCGGGGCAGATCGCGTTGACGCGGATCTGACGGGCGGCCAGGTCGATCGCCATCGAACGGGTGAGCGCGACCACCGCGCCCTTGGCCGCGCAGTAGGCGGCGAAGTTCGGGATGCCCACCAGCCCGGCCACCGAGCCCTGGTTGACGATGGCGGCGCCGCCGGCCGCCGCCAGGTGCGGGACGGCCGCCCGTGAGCAGAGGAAGGTGCCCTTGACGTTGACCGCGAAGCAGCGGTCCCAGTCGGCCTCGGTGGCCTCGGCCACCGAGCCTGAGCTGTTCACCCCGGCGTTGTTGTAGAGGACGTCGAGGCGCCCCAACTCGGCCACCGCGCGGCCGACGGCGGCGTCCACCTCGCTGGCCACGGTCACGTCGGCGCCGATCGCGATCGCCCGGCCACCGGCCGTCGCGATCTTGGCCACCGTCTCCGTCGCGGCGTCCTCGCGCAGGTCGACCACCGCCACCGCGGCGCCTTCGGCGGCGAACAGCTCCGCGCTGGCCCGCCCGATCCCGGAGCCGGCGCCGGTGACCAGCGCGACCTTGCCGTCCAGCCTTCCGGTCATGACTCCACCTTTCTCTCGCGCGGTCACAGCGCGGTCCAGCCGCCGTCGATCGCCAGGGCGTGGCCGGTCAGATAGCCGAGCCGGTCGGAGGCGAGCACCGCGACGGCGTCCGCGATCTCGTCGGGCTGGGCGACCCGCCCGAGCGGGATGTTGGCCTCGACCTGGGCCCGCAGCTCCGGCACGTCCAGCCGCCACTGCGTCATCGGCGTCTGGACGAATCCGGGGCAGACCGCGTTGGCCCGGATGCCCCTGGCCGCGTAGTCGACGGCCAGCGACTTGGTGAGCTGCACCGCCGCGCCCTTTGGACGTGGTGTACGCGCAGCGCCCCGGAAAGGCGACCAGGCCGGCGACGGAGGCGACGGTGATGACGTGGCCTGACCCCTGGCGCAGCATCGTCGGCAGCGCCGCCCGGGCACACAGAAACGGTCCGCGGACGTTGACCGCCAGCACCCGGTCCCACTCCTCGATCGGCGTCAGGTGGCAGACGGTCGCCTCGGCCGAGCCGGTGATGCCGGCGTTGTTCACCAGCACGTCGATGCGGCCGAAGGCGTCGAGGATCTGGGGAACGCGCGTTGCACGTCGGCTGGATCGGTGACGTCGGCGCGCATCCGCGAGGCCACGCCGTCCCGCCGATGGCTGCGACGGCGTCGTTCAGATGTCGAGAACGGCGACCCGCAGCCCGTCCGCCACCAGCCGTGCCGCGGTGGCCAGGCCGATGCCTGACGCGGCGCCGGTGACGACCGCGACCCGCGCCGGACCGGACGCTGAGGTTGGCCGCTCGGGTGTCATGGCTCAGGCCGGAACCGCCGCAGCGCCGGCTGCGGACCTTGCCGAGGCAGCCTGGGCAGCGAGCAGGATCGGCTCGTAGACCGGCGCATAGGGCGGGGCGTAGGACAGGTCCAGGGCGGCGAGGTCGTCGAACGTCGAAGCCCGCCTGCAGTGCGACGGCCACGACGTCGATCCGCTTGGCCACGCCCTCGGCGCCCACCATCTGCGCGCCCAGCAGCCGTCCGCCGGTTTCGTGGACCAGTCGGACGGTCACCTGGTCGGTGCCCGGGTAGTACTTGGCGCGGGACCGACCGACCACGTCGGTGGCGACCGCCGGCAGGCCCTCCGCCTCCGCCTCGGCCAGGGTCAGCCCGGTCCGGGCGACCGCGAGGTCGAACACCTTCACCACCGCGGTGCCCACGATCCCCCGGAAGCGAGCGTCGCCGCCAGCGGCCATGGTGCCGGCCACCCGCCCGGTCTTGTTCGCCGCCGGACCCAGCGGCACGAACGCTGGTCGACCGAGCACCAGGTGGTACGGGGCGATGCAGTCGCCGGCCGCGTACACGTCCGGCAGGCGACGTGCGCATCCGGTCGTCGACGAGCAGCGCGCCGCCCGGACCGGTGGCGGCGCCCGCCTCGGCGGCCACGCTGGCCGCCGCCCGTACACCAGCCGCGACAATGACCGCGTCGACCGTCGCCACCGTCTCGCCGTCATCAGCGCCTCCAGGTCCCTCGCCGGTGCGGCGCACCGCGTGCGAGGCGGGCGCCCAGCCGCAGGTCGACGCCGTGGCGGCGCACCTCCTCCTCGACCAAGGCCGCCACCGGCGGATCGAGGTTGGGCATCACCCTCGGCAGCAGTTCGGCCTGGATCACGGCCACGCCACGGGCGATCAGTGCCTCGACCATCTCCAGACCGATGTAGCCGCCGCCGACCACGAGTGCCCGGCCGATACGCCCGGCGTCGAGCAGGCTGCGCAGGCCGATGGCGTCCTCCAGCGTGCGCACGCCGAACACCCGCGGGTCGTCCAGCCCCGGCACCGGCGGCAGGGTCGGCGTTCCGCCCGCGGCGACGACGAGCCGGTGGTAGCCGAGCCGGGTGTCCCGCCCGCCCTCGCGGTAGCGGATGACATGCCGCTCCGGAGTCGAGCGCTGGTGGCCCGGGCATGCAGGCGGAGGTCGATCCGGCGCTGCTCGCGGAAGAACGCCGGCGGGTAGGCCAGCAACGCTGTCGGCCCGGCGACCAGCGCCGCTGAGGTAGTACGGGATGCCGCACATGCCGTAGCCGGCGTACCCACCGGCTCCAGCACGACGATCTCCAGGGCGGGGTCGACCCGCCGGGCAGCGGATGCGGCTGACATCCCCGCCGCGCCGCCACCGACCACAACGAGTCGCCGGCTCACCACGCGCCTCCTCCCGCTCCCATGGGAACCGCTAGGTACGGCGCGGTGGCAGGGCTCCATGGCCCGGCGGGACGAAGGATCGCCGAGCGTTCGTCCCACCAAGACACTGACTGCCGGGCCGCCCCGGATTACGTTCCAGGCAAGCCACGAGCCGACACCGACGAGTGGAGGGGCCGTGTGGAACTGTCCGGACTTCCTCGACCTGCCCGCTCGTGACCAGAAGCCCCGCGACCGTGGGATCACCCATGTGCTGGACAAGGGCATGCCCATCCCCGCGCTCGAGGCCCTGCTGGCCGGGACAGGCCAGCTCGTGGACGTGCTCAAGATCGGCTGGGGAATCGGCTACGTCGACCCGGCCGTCAAGGAGCGGGTCGCACTGTGCAGCGCCGCGGGCGTCACGGCCTGCCTGGGCGGGACGCTGCTGGAGGTCGTGCGCGGCGCAGGGCCGGGTCGACGAGCTGCGGCGCTGGGCAGCGGACATCGGCGTCGACGCGGTCGAGGTGTCCAACGGCCTGCAGGCTCTCACGCCCGCGCGTAAGACGGAGCTGGTGCGATCGCTGTCCGCCGACTTCATGGTCCTCGCCGAGACCGGCGCCAAGGACGGCCACGTCCCGGTGGTCACCGAGCACTGGCTCGCCGAGATGGAGGCGGACCTGGCCGCCGGAGCCCGCTGGGTGATCGCCGAGGGTCGGGAGAGCGGCACGGTCGGGCTGTACGACGAGGACGGCAGCGTGCGGGAGGACCTGGTCGAGGCGATCGCCGACCGGCTGCCCGTCGATCGGGTCATCTTCGAGGCGCCGCGCAAGGCGCAGCAGACGTGGTTCATCCGCCGGTCTCGGCGCCGGCGCGAACCTGGGCAACGTGCCGCCGGACGAGGTGCTGCCGCTGGAGACGCTGCGGCTGGGCCTCCGCGCGGACACCGCGGTCACCGGCGCGGGAGCGCGGCGGTGATCCCCGACCCGGCGCCGAACACGATCACCCGCCCGTACCGCGGCCTGTCCGTGCAGGAGGTCGACGTACCGCTGACCGAGCTGGATCTGGTGCCGTTCCTGCTTGGCGCGAGGTGTACCGCCGCACCGACTATCTGGCGCTGCGCAACGGCGAGGCGAGACCGCGCTGGTGGCCGTGCGCAAGGCGTCCACCGAGCCGCTGTTCTCGCCAGTCGTCGAGGCTCGGGTGCTGGCCGGGCCGGCCGAGGTGGTCTGGATCACCGCGCCGGACGCCGACGTCGGCAACGCGACCGCGCTGGCCCGCACGGCGTTGCGCCACGCCCGGCCGGGCGCGCGGACCTATGTCGTACAGGGCCGATACGAGCACGTGAACTTCATCTGGGAGCCGGCGCCGATGCCGGGTCCGGGTCACCGAGGTCGTGCCGCCCGAGCCGCCGAAGCTGCTCGCCATGGCCGAGCAGGTCGTGGCCTTCGACGAGGACCTGCCGCCGATCGACCTGGTGCTCGACGCGGTCGACCTCCGCCAGCTTGCGGCGGCGCACCCCGCGCGGCGGTACCTGCTGCCGTGCCGCGGCTCCGGGGTGGACCTGGCTGGCGAGGTCGCGTTCCTGGACACCCGGCCGGCGCGAGCGGGAGGACTGGACGCTCGATCGGCTGCGAGCGTTCGCTGCAGCTGCACCGGCACTTCTACGGCGACGAGCCGCCGCGGGTCGACATCTGCCCCCGGCAGCGAGTGCGGTCGACCGGGCAGCAGCGAGCCGACGCTGGCCAAGTGCTGCCTGCTCGAACGGGGCATCGAGTTCGAGGGCGGCACGGCGGTCGTGCCGTGGGGATCCAATCTCGACGAGATCCGGCGGGCGCTGCGCTGGCTCACCGGCGTCGACACGCGCGACGAAGCCGCTGTCGGGTAGGGGCGATCGCGATGGGCGCCCACCTCGTCGACTCGATCCTCTACAGGCACCTGTGGGCGCACTCCCGAGCTGCACGGGCTGCTCGACGACGAGGGCGCGTCCAGTCCTGGCTGGAGATCCTCGCCGCGCTGGCCGAGGCGCAGGCCGAGGTCGGGCATCGTGCCCGCGGACGCCGCACGGCACCATCCGGCGACCACGCCGACGTGCGGCTGCTCGACCTCGAGAAGGTCGCCGAACAGACCCGCGCCACCGGCCACTCCACGCTCGGCCTGATCCGCTGCCTGCAGGAGGTCCTGCCGGAGCACGCCGCGGGAGTGGATCTACCACGGCGCCACAGTCCAGGACCTGTCGGACACGTGGACAGCGCTGGTCATGCGCGAGGTCGGCCGGGTCCTGGACCGCGACCTCGCGGCGACGCCGAGGCCGCGGCCCTCGCCCTGCGGAGCGGCATCGGGACACGATCATGTGCGGCCGCACGCACGGCCAGCCCGGCCTGCCGATCACCTTCGGGTTCAAGGCGGCGGTGTGGGCCTCCGAGCTACGACCGCCACCGGGAGCGGCTGGCCGAGGGCCGCCGCCGCTGGGAGGTCGTCCAGCTCGGCGGGGCGCTCGGCACGATGGAGTTCTGGGGCGATCGGCGCCCTGCCGCTGCTCGCCGCGTTCGCCGACCGGCTCGGGCTGGCCGCCCCGGACGTCGCCGTGGATCACCGCCCGCGACCGGGTGGCCGAGTTCGTCGAGCCTGCTGGCCATGGTGACGGCCACGCTGGCGCAAGATCGGCAAGAGGTGTACGAGCTGCAGCGCCCGAGATCGGCGAGGTGCGCGAGCCGTTCACGCCCGGGCAGGTGGGCAGCATCACCATGCCGCACAAGCGCAACCCCGAACTGTCCGAGCACCTGGTCACGCTCGCCCGGGTGGTACGGGCCGACGCGGTGGTGGCGATGGAGGGCATGATCCACGAGCACGAGCGGGACGGCCGGGCGTGGAAGACCGAGTGGGTCGTGCTGCCCGAGGCCTGCCTGCTCACCGGCGCGGCCCTGGCCTTCGGCTGCCGCCTGCTCGACGGGCTCGAGGTCGACGCCGACCGGATGGCAGGCGAACCTCGAGGCGCAACGGCGGCTACGTCCTGTCCGAGCCGGTGCTGCGTGCGCTGGCCGACCGGATCGGCAAGCACGCCGCGCACCAGGTGGTCTACGAGGCGACGATGGCCGGCCTGGAACGCGGCGTCGACCTGGAGGCCGCGCTGCTCGCCGATCCCGGATCAGCGAGCGTCTCGACGCCGGACGAGATCGCCGGCTGCCTCGATCCACGGCGCCGCCCTCGGCGCCGCCCCGGCGTTCGTCGACCGGGTGGTCGGCGCGGCCGAGAGGACTGAGCGACCGATCCGACTGCCGCGCCCGATGAAGCACCTGGCTGGCGCTGCTGCCCTGCACGTGCCCGCTGGCGGCCGCTGCCCACGCCGCTGCAGCCGCGCCCCGGCTCGGCGACGCGCTCGGCGTCGAGGTCTGGCTCAAGCGCGACGATCTCACCGGCCTCGGCCTCGGCGGCAACAAGGTGCGGGCCCTGGAGTACCTGATCGCCGACGCGCTCGCCCAGGACTGCGACTGCCTGGTCACCGGCGCGGGCCCGCAGTCGAACTGGGCGATGCTGGCGGCGCTGGCCGCCCGCCGCTGCGGCCTCGACCCGTACCTCGTCTGCTACGGCTACCCCGTCCCGCCGTGCCGGAAACCTGCTGCTCGACGAGCTGACCGGGGCAGACGTGCGGTTCACCGGCGAGCCCGACCGGGTCTCGGTGGACGACGGCGATCGAGGCGCTCGCAGCCGAGCTCTGCGCCGGTCGGGCGGCGGCCCTGCGTCCTGCCCCGCGGCGGTGCCACCGTGCTCGGCGCCGCCGGGTACGTGCGGGCCAGCCTGGAGCTGGCCGACCAGCTGCTGGCGACCGGGCTGGCCCCGTCGCGGCTGTGGCTGGCCACCGGTTCCTGCGGCACCCAGGCCGGCCTGCTTGGCCGGCGCGCGCTGGCTGCGGGCGACCTACGCGGGTCGTCGGGGTGACCGTGAGCCGCCCCGCCGAGGAGTGCGTCACCCGCGTCACCGGCCTCGCCTGCGGCGTCGGCAAGCTCCTGGGCTTGCCCGGGGCCGAGCACCGGACCGACGACGTCGTGGTCGTCGACGGGTACCTGGGGCCGGGCTACGGCGTGCCGCTCGCCAGCGGGCGAGCAGGCGGCCAGGCTGGTGGCGCGTACCGAGGGCGTCTTCCTCGACCCAGTGTTCGGGGCCAAGGCGATGGCGGGCCTGGCGGACGCGGCGCTGGCCGGGCAGCTCGACGGCCCGGTCGTGTTCCTGGTCACCGGCGGCGCCCCGACGCTGTTCACCGGACCGAAGGATCGACGTGAGCGAGCGAGAGCGAGCGAGGCCCGTCCCGAGGGATACCTGGGCGCCGAGGCCCGGATCAGCAGCGGCCCCGCCCCGGAGCTCATCGAGGCCGGCTACGCCATGGAACTGGCCGACGCCCCACTGCTGCACCGCGGACTCGGCCTCGCCGACCTCGCCCACGTCCTGGCGCTGCATCGAGGCGGCGCGTCGATCCCGGCGCGGCAGGCGAGCGTCCTGCTGAGCCGCTCTCTGGACATTCTGGACACCCCGGCCGAGGAGTTCCCGTACGACCCGGTCTACGGCGACGCGTACAACAGCCGCGAGCGCGAACTCGAGCGGCGGCTCGGCAACGCCGCTGGCTGGCTGCACACCGGCCGGACCAGGCGGGAAGCCGGCCGCATCGCCTTCCGGCTCGCACTGCGCGACCGGCTGCTCGACCTGCACGAGACGGTGACCCGGTTCCTGGCCGCCGTCGCCGAGCAGGCCGATGCGCACGCTGGCACGGTGTGGGCCGACACCACATACCTCCAGCCGGCGCAGCCGTCGACGTTCGGCCACTACCTCGGTGGGTTCGGGGAGGAGGCCACCCGGCACCTGGACCGGATCGAGCAGACCTACCGGTGGGCCGACCGTTCGCCTGCCGGGGTGGGCGGCGTGGGCGGCAGCCGGGTACCGATCGACCGGGCGCAGGTTGGCCGAGACTGCTCGGCTTCGCCGGCCCCGGCGCGCACACCCGCGACGTGATGTGGGCGGCCGACGGCCTCGCCGACGCGGTGGTCGACGCCGCGCAGGCCGCGACCACCGTCGACCGGCTGGCCGAGGACCTGGAGATCTTCGCCAGCCCGCCGTTCGGCTACGTCACGCTCGACGCCTCGCTGTGCCGGGCATCGGTGCTGATGCCGCAGAAGCGCAACCCGTACGCCCTCGCGGTGATCCGCGCCGGGGCCGGCACGCTGATCGGCCGGGCGACCGGCCTGCTCGTCACCCAGCGCACCCCGTCGGCCCGTACCGACAACTGGCTGCACGCGTACGGCGAGGTGGCATCCGCACTCGACCTCGCCCGGCGGGTGGTGGCGCTCGGCGCCGAGGTGGTCCGCACGCTGGCGGTGCACCGTGAGGCGCTCGCCGCCGCGGCGAGCGCGCACTTCACCGGGGCGGCCGACCTCGCCGAGGAACTCGTGCTCGCCCACGGGCTGGACTACCGGTCCGCGTACCGGCTCGTCGCGCGGAGCGTCGCGGCCGCGATCGAGGACGGCCGGACCCGGATCACAGAAGCAAGGCACCAACTGAACGAGTACGCGGCGGTGGCCGATCCGCGAGAACAACCCTGTCATGACCGTCCAGTTTCGCGATGCGGTGGTGATCAAGGATGGAGAGCGGACCGGGCAGGGAGAAGGCGCATGACGTCGGTCGGCGAGATCCTGGCACGGCATCTGGTCTGCTTCGGCGAGCTGTCGCGCGAGGACCAGGCGATCCTCACTGCGCTCCCGGAGGAGGTGCGCGACCTGCGGCGGAACAGTGATTTCTATCGCGGGCGACCAGCCGAACCATGTCGTGCTGGTCCTGTCCGGCCTGCTCTATCGCTATACGATCGGTCCCGAAGGCGCCCGTCAGATCCATTCCTTCTATCTGCCCGACGAGGCGCCGAGTCTCGAGACGCTCTACATCGACTATATGGACAATAGTCTGGGCGCGGTGATCGACCCGGGATCGGCCTGATCTCGCACGACCCGCTCTACCGGATCATCGACGATCGCCCCGAAACGCGCAAACTGCTGTGGCGACAGACCCTCGTCCAGGCGGCGACTTCCGCCAATGGCTGGTCCGCAACAGCCATTTGCCCGCACATGCCTCGCCCCCCATTTCTTCTGCGAGATGTTCTTCCGCGCGCGGGCCGCCGGCCTGGTCGAGGACGGCCGCTTCGCCCTGCCGCTCACCCAGGAATTTGTCGCCGACGCGCCGGGCCTGACGCCGGTGCATGTCAACCGGACGCTGAAGTCGCTGCGGGAGACCGGTACGGTCGAATGGCGCAGCGGGCAGCTGAACGTCCATGATTGGGCGATGCTCGCCGAAACGGGTGATTTCGACGCTGGCCTATCTCCATCTGAGGCGCTAACGTCCCGTGCTGCCTAGCGCAGGGTGGCGGGCCGGTGGACCATGTAGCTCGGCAGGGCGCGGTCCTGATCGTCGCCAAGGGTGAGATTGCCGATGTCGACCGTGCTGCTGAAGATCGCGCCGAAGAAGCCGCCGCTGCACCAGGCCACCTTTGCCCGCACCACGCCGATCGCCGGCAGGCTCAGCGCGACGAAATCGCCGCGGCGGAATCGACCGGGCATTGCGCGCGCACCCCGTAGCTGGAGATGTTGACGATCATCGCCGCCGCTTCCCGCAGGCCTGCGTAGCGCACGCGCGCGGCGAGGCTCACCGCGACCCGGCGCCCGGTGCGCGTGAAGAGAGGGGACGGTGCGTTCAAGACCTGGGCGGCCTGCGGCACGAGCGACTCCATGTCTGCCCCCCGGCCGAGTTTCGCGTGAAATGGTTCAAAAGGGGTTAGCGAGGATGCGGGTGAGCACGAAGCATCGCCCCAGCATTGCGTGATCCGTGCCGGTCAGTCGACCAGCTCCACCGCCATCGCGGTCGCTTCGCCGCCGCCGATGCAGAGGGTGGCGAGGCCGCGCTTCTGGCCGTGGGTCTCCAGCGCGCGACAGCAAGGTCGCCAGGATGCGCGCGCCGCTGGCGCCGATCGGGTGGCCGAGCGCCGTGGCGCCGCCGTGGACGTTGAGCTTGTCGTGCGGGATGCCGAGGTCGCGCATCGCGATCATCGCGACGCAGGCGAAGGCCTCGTTGACCTCGTACAGGTCGACGTCGCCGACGCTCCAGCCGGCCTTGCTCGAGCGCCTTGCGGACGGCCGGGACCGGGGCGGTGGTGAACTTGGCCGGCTCGTGGGCGTGGGCGGCGTGGGCGACGATGCGGGCGACCGGCTTGAGGCCGAGCCGGTCGGCGACGCTCTGCGCGGGTGATGCACCAGCGCCGCGGCGCCGTCGGTGATGCTGCTGAGGCGTTGGCGGCGGTGATCGTGCCGTCCTTGGCGAAGGCGGGCTTGAGGCCGGGGATCTTCTCGGGATTGGCCTTGCCGGGCTGCTCGTCGCATGGCGACGATCGTCCTCGCCCTTGCGGGTCTTGACCGTCGACCGGCGACGATCTCGCGCTCGAACGCGCCGCGACTGGATCGCCTCGTTGGCGCGGCGCAGCGATTCGATCGCATATTCGTCCTGGGCGCCGCGGGTGAACTGATATTCGCGCGCCGCATCCTCGGCGAAGGTGCCCATCGCCCGGCCCGGCGTCATAGGCGTCCTCGAGCCCGTCGAGCATCATATGGTCGTAGACCGTGTCGTGGCCGATGCGGGCGCCGGCGCGATGCTTCGTCATCAGGTAGGGCGCGTTGGACATGGACTCCATGCCGCCGGCGACGATCAGGTCGGCGCGAGCCGGCGGCGATCATGTCGTGGGCGAACATCGCCGCCTGCATGCCCGAGCCGCACACCTTGTTGACCGTGGTCGCCTCGACCGAGCGGGGGAGGCCGGCGCCGAGCGCCGCCTGGCGGGCCGGGGCCTGGCCGAGGCCGGCGGGAAGGACGCAGCCCATGAAGATCTTGTCGACCTGCTCGCCGGTCGACGCCGGCGCGCTCGACCGCGGCGCGCGACCGCGGCGGCGCCGAGCTCGGTCGCGCTGGCGCCGGCGAGCGCGCCCTGGAAGCCGCCCATCGGGGTGCGGGCGTAGGAGAGGATGACGATCGGGTCGGCGGGCTGGCCATGGATGGGGCTCCAGTCGAAGGTGCTCGCGCTCACATAGGCTGGTTGCGAGCTCGCACATAAGCGGCTGACGCGGGCGTATTCAAACCGCGCACGAATCGCGTTACGCAGTGCGTCATGATCAGGCACGCTCCCGCTCGCCGCCGCCAGCCTGGTCGCTCGCCGCGGTCGCTCGTCGCGCAGCCGCCGCAGGCGCGCCGCCCAGGCGACGGGCCGAGCGAGCGTAACCTGCAGGTGCTTCCGCGCGACATCGCCGCAGGAGCGGCTGATGCAGGCGATGCAGGGCTTCACGCGGGCGCTCGGGCGTGCAGTGCAGCCATTGCCACGAAGGCGCGCGACTTCGCGCTCCGACGCCAACCCGCACAAGAATATCGCGCGCGGCATGATGCGGATGACGGCGCGGCTCAACGACGAGCTGCTGCCGGCGATCGGCGGGCTCGCAGCGAGCCGCGGGTGACCTGCTTCACCTGCCACCGCGGCCAGCCGCATCCGACGCCGGCGCCGCTGCCGCCGGGCGCGCCGCCGCCGGGGCAGCCGCGCCGACCGCCCGGCGCCCCGGACTCGCGCAGGCACTGGGCCGCCTTGTCCAATCCTTCGGCGCTCTGCTAGGGCCGCCGCGCGAAGGGAGAGACGACATGTCCGATCTCGGGCCTCGATTTCGCGCTCGGCGAGATGGCCGACACGATCCGCGACACCACCCGCCGCTTCGCCGCCGACCGGATCGCGCCGCTCGCCGCGCGAGATCGACGAGGAGGACTGGTTCCCGAGCGAGCTGTGGCCGGAGATGGGCGAGCTCGGGCCTGCACGGCATCACCGTCGACGGAGGAGGATGGCGGGCTCGGCCTCGGCTATCTCGAGCATGTCGTCGCGCAGGAGGAAGTGGCCCGCGCCTCGGCCTCGATCGGCCTGTCCTACGGCGCCCATTCGAACCTGTGCGTCAACCAGATCCGCCGCTGGGCGAACCCGGAGCAGAAGGCGAAATATCTGCCCAAGCTGATCTGCGGCGAGCATGTCGGCAGCGCTCGCCATGTCCGAGGCCGGCGCCGGGCTCCGACGTGGTCGTCGATGAAGCTCAAGGCCGAGAAGGTGCAGGGCGGCTACGTCCTCAACGGCACCAAATTCTGGATCACCAACGCGGCCTATGCCGACACCCTGGTCGTCTACGCCAAGACCGGCGAGGGCAGCCGCGGCATCACCACCTTCATCATCGAGAAGGACATGCCCGGCTTCTCGATCGGCCAGAAGCTCGACAAGATGGGCATGCGCGGCAGCCCGACCGCCGAGCTGGTCTTCGACGATTGCGAGGTGCCGGACGAGAATGTGATGGGGCCGGTCAACGGCGGCGTCGGCGTGCTGATGTCGGGCCTCGATTACGAGCGGACCGTGCTCGCCGGCATCCAGCTCGGCATCATGCAGGCCTGCCTCGACGTGGTCCTTCCCTATGTCCGCGAGCGCAAGCAGTTCGGCAAGCCGATCGGCGCGCTTCCAGCTGATCCAGGCCAAGGTCGCCGACATGTATGTCGCGCTCAATTCGGCCGCGCGCCTACGTCTACCAGGTCGCGAGGACTTGCGACGCCGGCAAGACGACGCGGTTCGACGCCGCCGGCGCGATCCTGCTGCGTCGCGAGAGCGCGGTGAAGGTCAGCCTGCGAGGCGATCCAGGCGCTGGGCGGCGCCGGCTACACCAAGGACTGGCCGGTCGAGCGCTACATGCGCGACGCCAAGCTGCTCGACATCGGCGCCGGCACCAACGAGATCCGCCGGATGCTGATCGGCCGCGAGCTGATCGGGGCGGCATGATCCTGCTTGCCGATCGCCTCCGCTGTCGTCATCGTCGTCACCGCCGCGATCCATTCGGTGCGCGGCGAGCAACGCATGCTCCGGCCGCTGCTGGCGTCGGATGCCTTCGCGGCCGCGCCGCGCATCGGCCGCGCCGATCCGCTTCACCTGGCACATGGCGACCCTGCTCATGCTGCTGACCGCGCTGACCGTCGCCTGGCCGGGAACGCCGGTTCCGGTCGTGATGCTGATCGGTGCGGCCTATCTGGGGCTGGGGTTGCTGGCATTCTACATCAGCAAGGGCAAGCATATCAGCGGCCCCATGTTCACGGCCGCCGGACTGCTCGCCATCCTTTCCCCCATGATCGGGAGGGCGCCCTGACCGAGCTGCTCGAATGGTATGCGACGATCAGCGGCATCATCGCCGCTTGATGCTCGCGAGCGATCTCGGCCGGCGGGTGACCGGCTTCGGCTTCGTCCTGTTCTGCACCATGAACATCGCCTGGATCGCCTTGGTGCGCAGATCGCAGCCGGATGGCGGCGGGCTGACCTGGCAGAATGCGATCCTGTTCGCGATCAACCTGCTCGGCGTCTGGCAATATCTGCTGAGCCCCAAGAACCGGCGCAAGATGGAGGTGGTCAAGGAAGCCGTCGCGGAGTTCGAGGAGCAGGAAAAAGCCGAGGGCGCGCGGCATGACGTTGCTGACTCAGCAAGATCGACGACGAGTTCGGACACTTACCGCAGTTATGCTGCGCACAATCGCGCGCTCGCCGACGAGCTGCGCGAGCGGGTCGCGAAGGCCGCGCTGGGCGGCCCCGAGAAGTCACGCGAGCGCCATGTCGCGCGCGGCAAGCTGCTGCCGCGCGACCGGGTCGAGCGGCTGCTCGATCCGGGCTCGCCCTTCCTCGAGATCGGCCAGCTCGCCGCCTGCGGCATGTACGACGGCGAGGCGCCGGGCGCGGGCATGATCGCCGGCATCGGCCGCGTCTCCGGCCGCGAGACGATGATCGTCGCCAACGACGCCGACGGTGAAGGGCGGCGCCTATTTCCCGATGACGGTGAAGAAGCATCTGCGCGCGCAGGAGATCGCGCTGCAGAACCGGCTGCCCTGCGTCTATCTGGTCGACAGCGGCGGCGCCAACCTGCCGCACCAGGCCGAGGTGTTCCCCGACCGCGAGCATTTCGGCCGCATCTTCTACAACCAGGCGCAGATGAGCGGCCAGGGCATCGCCCAGATCGCCTGCGTGATGGGCAGCTGCACCGCCGGCGGCGCCTATGTGCCGGCGATGTCGCGACGAGAGCGTGATCGTCCGCAACCAGGGCACGATCTTCCTCGGCGGCCCGCCGCTGGTGAAGGCGGCGACCGGCGAGGTGATCTCGGCCGAGGATCTGGGCGGCGGCGACCTCCACGCGCGCAAGTCCGGCGTGGTCGACCATCTCGCCGAGAATGACGAGCATGCGCTGACCATCGTCCGCGACATCGTCGCGCGGCTGAACACGGTGAAGACGGTCGACATCGACCTCGCCGAGCCGGTCGACCGCCGAAGCTCGACCCGGACGAGCTGTACGGCATCATCCCCGACGACGTGCGCACGCCCTATGACGTGCACGAGGTGATCGCCCGGATCGTCGACGGCTCGCGAGTTCCACGAGTTCAAGCCGCTCTACGGCACGACCCTGGTCTGCGGCTTCGCCCGCATCTGGGGCATGCCGGTCGCGATCCTCGCCAATAACGGCATCCTCTTCTCGGAAAGCGCGCTGAAGGGCGCCCATTTCATCGAGCTCGCCTGCCAGCGGCGGACGCCCTTGCTGTTCCTCCAGAACATCTCCGGCTTCATGGTCGGCGGCAAATATGAGGCGGGCGGCATCGCCAAGGACGGCGCCAAGCTGGTCACCGCCGTCGCCACGGCGCAGGTGCCCAAGATCACCGTCCTGATCGGCGGCAGCTTCGGCGCCGGCAATTACGGCATGTGCGGCCGGGCCTACTCGCCCGCGCTTCCTGTTCACCTGGCCCAACAGCCGGATCAGCGTGATGGGCGGCGAGCAGGCGGCGATCGGTGCTCGCCACCGTCCACAAGGACGCCGACAGCTGGACGCCGGAGGAGGCCGAAGCCTTCAAGGCGCCGATCCGCCAGCGCTACGAGGACGAGGGCAATCCCTATCACGCCACCGCGCGGCTGTGGGACGACGGCATCATCGACCCGGCCCAGACCCGCGACGTGCTGGGCCTCGCCTTCGCCGCCGACCCTGAACGCGCCGATCCCGGAGCGGGCGCAGTTCGGCGTGTTCCGGATGTGATGTGGCAATCGAGCGGTCCGTTCACTGCCTTGCGATGCCTCGCTTCGCGCATCGACGGCCCAGCCGGAGCTTCGGAAGCGGAGGCGGTGAACTCGCGTCGAACCGCGCCTTCGAGGTCGGCAATGCGTGCACATGCCCGAAGAAATGCGCGTCAGTCGAAATGCGATGGCTGTCGCTACCTGCATGGCTATGCGTTCCGCGACGATCGGGTCGATCAGTCCCGTACCGCATGACATCGATCTGATCGATATGACCGCGGCGACTGAGAAGCATCTCGATCCGGAGGTGCGCAATCTTGCATGGCGACTTCGGCCGAGGTCTGGCGGGCGCTCGAGAGCCGCGCTTCCATCGAAGTGATCTGCGGCTCATCTGCGCGAGTTACACTGCGCTCCGCATCGACATGCGCGCTGGGATCCTAGATCATAGCCGTGGACCATCGTCCCGAATTCGTAGCGGTTCGCATGATCAAGTCCCTCCTCATCGCCAACCGCGGCGAGATCGCCTGCCGGATCATCCGCACCGCGCGCGGCTCGGCATCCGCACCGTCGCCGTCTATTCCGACGCCGACGCCAAGGCGCTGCACGTGCGCGAGGCGGACGAGGCGGTGCATATCGGCCCGTCGCCGGCGCGGGAGAGCTATCTCGTCGGCGAGAAGATCATCGCCGCCGCCAAGGAGACGGGCGCCGAGGCGATCCATCCGGGCTACGGCTTCCTCTCCGAGAATGCCGATTTCGCGCAGGCGGTGATCGACGCGGGGCTGATCTGGGTCGGGCCGAAGCCGTCGTCGATCCGCGCGATGGGGCTCAAGGACGCGGCCAAGAAGCTGATGGCCGAGGCCGGCGTGCCGGTGACGCCCGGCTATCTGGGCGAGGACCAGGACGCCGGAGCGGCTGCAGGCGCGAGGCCGACGCGATCGGCTATCCGGTGCTGATCAAGGCGGTCGCCGGCGGCGGCGGCAAGGGCATGCGGCGGGTCAACGCGGCGGCCGAGTTCGCCGACATGCTGCCGTGCTGCAAGCGCGAGGCGGCCGCCTCGTTCGGCGACGACCGGGTGCTGATCGAGAAATATATCCAGCGCCCGCGCCACATCGAGGTGCAGGTGTTCGGCGACAGCCACGGCAATGTCGTCCACCTGTTCGAGCGCGACTGCTCGCTGCAGCGCCGCCACCAGAAGGTGATCGAGGAAGCGCCGGCGCCGGGCATGGACGAGGCGACCCGCGCCGCGGTCTGCGAGGCGGCGGTCAAGGCGGCGCAAGGCGGTCGACTATGTCGGCGCGGGCACGATCGAGTTCATCGCCGACGCGTCCGAAGGGCCTGCGCGCCGACCGCATCTGGTTCATGGAGATGAACACCCGGCTCCAGGTCGAGCATCCGGTGACCGAGGAGATCACCGGCCAGGATCTGGTCGAATGGCAGCTGCGCGTCGCCGCGCGGCGAGCCGCTGCCGAAGCGCCAGGACGAGCTGACGATCAACGGCTGGGCGATGGAGGCGCGGCTCTATGCCGAGGACCCGGCCACGGGCTTCCTGCCCTCGCACCGGCCGGCTCGACCATTTCGTGCTCGCCGCGGCACGGCATGCGGATCGACACCGGCGTCGAGGAGGGCGACGCGGATCAGCCCCTATTACGACCCGATGATCGCCAAGCTGATCGCCACGCGCGCGACACGCGCGGGCGACGCGATCGACCGGCTGGTCGACGCGCTGCGAGCAGGTCGAGGTCTGGCCGGTGCAGGACCAACGCCGCGCTTCCTGGCGCGCGCTGCCGCCGATCCGGATTTCCGCGCGGGCGACGTCGACACCGGCTTCATCGCCGGCGCAGATCGACAGCTCGTGCCGGCCGCCGGCGCCGTCCGACGCGTCTGGAACGCTCGCCGCCAGCGCATGCTGGCGTCGACTTCGGCGACGTCGGCGGCCGATCCGTGGACGCGCTGCAGGGTTTCCGCCTCAATGCCGCGGCGACGACCGCGGCGTCGCGCTTCGCCGACGGCGGCGACGACCGCGGATCGAGCTCGGCGAAGCGGACGAGCGCCGAGGCGTCGCTCAGCCGCGATCGGCGAGACGGTGCTGGTCTTCTCCGACAGGGCCAGGCCTTCGCCTTCGACCTGCCGCGGCGCGGCGGCGCGGCGGCGGCAGCGCGGCTGGCGACGGGCGCGATCCTGTCGCCGATGCCGGGCAAGGTCATCGCGGTCGAGGTCGCGGCAGGGCGACACGGTCGACCAAGGGCCAGAAGCTGCTCACGCTCGAGGCGATGAAGATGGAGCACAGCCTGACCGCGCCGTTCGACGGCATGGTCGCCGAGCTCAACGCAGCGAAGGCGCGCAGGTGAGCGAAGGCACGTTGCTGGCGCGGATCGAGAAGGGGGAGCGATGACGGTCAATCCTCCCGGACGGCGGAGGTCGACGCCTCCAGGCCATCGGCGAGGCTCCTCCATCACCGCTTGCGACCGTTCGGGAGGATCTGAATGCCCGGCCGCTTTTACGAGGAGTGGACGCTCGGCGACCGGATCCGCCATCAGCCGCACCGCACCGTCACCGAGACCGACAATCTGCTGATCTCGGCGCTGACCCACAATCCGCAGCCGCTGCATCTCGACGCCGAACTATGCCGCGGCGACCGAGTTCGGCCGGATCGTCGTCAACGGCACCTTCACCTTCGCGCTGCTGGTCGGGCTGTCGGTCGGCGACACGACGCTCGGCACGCTGGTCGCCAATCTCGGCTACGACAAGGTGCGGATGCCCAAGCCGGTCTTCATCGGCGACACGCTGCGCGCCGAGACCGAAGTGGTCGGCGCTCAAGGACAGCAAGTCGCGGCCCGACGCCGGGATCGTCACCTTCGAGCACCGCA